>NZ_CP172947.1:0-3515595 GCF_050545135.1 Enterococcus sp. AZ170
ATGCCCGATATGGAAAGTTTCTGGAGAGATCTGGAAGATACTTACCAATCTGTTTTGTCTGCGCCAAGTTTCGATGCTTGGATAAAAACGACTAAACCGTTAAAGTTGGAAAATAACCAGTTATGGTTAGAGGTTCCTTCTGCCGTTCATAAAGACTATTGGGAAAAGAATTTAGCCGCAAAAATCGTCGAGACTGGCTTTAAATTAACTGGCGCTGAAGTGATGCCTCATTTTGTTGTCACTGGCGAACAAGAGACGATGACCGTTCAAGAAGAGAAAAAAAGCCCAGTGACACAAGACAAAATTGCTGAACATGGGAAAAAAGCCTTATTAAATCCAAAGTACTCTTTCGATACATTTGTTATCGGAAAAGGCAACCAAATGGCGCATGCTGCGGCTTTAGTTGTGGCAGAAGACCCAGGTTCTATTTATAATCCCTTATTCTTTTATGGTGGTGTTGGACTGGGTAAAACCCATTTGATGCACGCAATTGGTCATCAAATGCTGCAAAATCGCCCTGATGCCAAAGTGAAGTATGTTAGTAGTGAAACATTCACAAATGAATTCATCAATTCGATTCAAACAAAAAATTCAGAGCAATTTAGAAAAGAATATCGAAATGTTGATTTACTTTTAGTCGATGATATTCAATTTTTAGCTGAAAAAGAAGCAACCTTGGAAGAATTTTTCCATACCTTTAATGATTTGTATAATGAGAACAAGCAAATCGTACTAACTAGTGATCGGCCGCCCAATGATATTCCAAAACTACCTGAACGGTTAGTTTCTCGTTTTGCATGGGGACTATCTGTCGATATCACACCACCTGATTTAGAGACTCGAATTGCTATCTTGCGGAAAAAAGCAGATGCAGAACGACTAGAGATCCCAGACGATACGTTAAGTTACATTGCTGGCCAAATTGATTCCAATATTCGTGAACTCGAAGGTGCACTAGTCCGTGTTCAAGCATATGCAACGATCAATGGCGAAGATATCACGACGAGTTTAGCAGCAGATGCATTGAAATCTTTAAAATCGGTGGGGAGTCAAAACCATCTATCGATTTTACAAATTCAAGAAGAAGTGGCAAAGTATTACCATATTCAATTAAAAGATTTAAAAGGCAAGAAACGGGTCAAATCGATTGTTGTGCCTCGACAAATCTCCATGTATCTTTCTCGAGAGATGACAGAGAATTCTCTACCAAAGATCGGTGCCGAGTTTGGTGGAAAAGATCATACAACTGTCATCCATGCCCATGAAAAAATCCAGCAATTAATGGAAAAAGATCCAACGATTCAAAAAGAAGTTGGCGAAATCAAAAACTTACTTAATTCGTAGCCTGTGGATAAAAAAGCGAATAAGTAAAAAGTTTTCCACAAGTTATACACAGGTGGAAAACTTATCTTGTATTTCATTTCCTGACTTTTCCACAGAATTAACAGGACCTACTACTTTTATTATTTATTTATATATAAATACAAAACTAACTTCGCAAAATTTATGCTTTTAAAATCAATTAAAAAAGGAGTTCAATCATTATGAAATTAACTGTAAAGAGAAATATATTTTTACAAGAATTACAAACAGTTCAAAGAGCTATCTCTTCTAAAACGACGATCCCTATTTTAACCGGTGTTAAAATTGTTTTAACAGATGAAGGATTAACCCTTACAGGTAGCAATGCAGATATCTCTATTGAAAGTTTTCTAAGTAAAGAAGACGAAAAAGCCCAAATGACGATTGAATCAACTGGGAGTATTGTTTTACAAGCACGTTTCTTTGGCGAAATCATTCGTAAATTACCAGAGGATATGTTTACTTTAGAAGTCTTGGATAATAATCAAGTCGCCATCACTTCCGGAAAAGCTGATTTTACAGTAAACGGATTAGATGCAGATAATTATCCACACCTGCCTGTGATCGATGCTAAAAATCAAATCCAATTGCCGGTTCACCTGTTGACAAAAATTATCAATGAAACAGGCTTTGCGGTTTCTCTGCACGAGAGTCGTCCGATTTTGACCGGAGTTCATTTTATTTTGGACAATCAAAAATTATTGGCAGTAGCGACAGATTCACATCGTTTAAGTCAACGAATCATTCCAATCGAACAAGCAGCAGAAAATTTCAATATCGTGATTCCTGGGAAAAGTTTAACTGAGCTTTCTCGTTCATTCACAAATGAAGAAGAAATGGTCGAAATCAGTATTATGGAAAACCAAGTATTGTTCAAGACGCAAAATATGTATTTCTATTCTCGTTTACTAGAGGGAAATTATCCTGATACAAATCGTTTGATTCCAACAAGCTTTAATACCGAAATTGATTTTTATGTTCCTGAATTATTATCCGCTATCGATCGTGCCTCATTATTGTCACATGAAGGCCGTAATAATATTGTTCGTTTAGCCATTGCTTCTGATTCGGTGATTCTTTATGGAAACTCTCCTGAAATCGGTAAAGTGGAAGAACCATTAAATTATGAAAAAGTAACGGGCGATCCGTTGGAGATTTCTTTCAATCCAGATTATATGAAAGATGCATTGCGTGCATTCGGGGATATGAGTATTACAGTTAAATTTATTTCAGCGATTCGTCCCTTTACTTTGGAACCGACAGAAACGGATTTAGACTTCATTCAATTGATTACTCCTGTTCGTACAAATTAAAAAACGAAAACTATTAACCATATATGGAAAAAATGTGTGTAAAAAATGGAATTTCCATTTTTTACACACATTTTTTTATAGTTATTGCAGCGAATAGAAAAAATAACATTGGCAGCATCTGTATTATTTAAAAGAAGGTTTCCATAAGAATCATTCCAACAATTACCATTGACGCGATACCAACCACTATCTTCAAAAAAAGTTAAATAAGTAAGATAGTCAGATTTCTTTTCAAATGTTTGATAATCAATCCGATAGTTCAAATTCTTAGGTATTGTCTTTTCAAACGTATAAAGATTCTTCTTTTTTTCATTGGCTCCTATAATAAATCATCAGCAAGCACGACTAATTGTTTCAAGCGTTTTACTTCTAGCTTTAAAACATCTTTTCCTATATCGGTCAAAATATAAACGCGTCGGCGCTTGTCATCGCCAGGTACCTCACGAATCAACCTCTGTTTCAATAAATTTTCTGTGGCTCCATACATAGTACCAGCTGCGATTTGTACTCGACCTCCGCTTAATTCTTCTACTTTTTGCATAATCGCGTATCCATGCGATGGGTTGATTAGTGAAATCATAATGTAAAACGTTGTTTCTGTTAGTGGTAATATCTTATTACGGTTCATAGATGCACACCTTTTTTACAATTTAATTATACAGTTCAACTATACAAGTGAATTATATATCGACGAACTGTATAAGTCAATTATTGATAGTATCAAAATAAAACTAGTAAAAAAAATTTCAAGAACCTCAACTTACAAATTTCTTCTTAAAATGCATTTTAAGCCTTTTTTAATCGTTAGAATATTTTTTGTCGATTGTATTCAAAATTGCTTAGAAACAAAATTAGACGGATAAATTTGTTTTTTGGCTTAAAAAAGAGTATAATATGAGAGTAAAAGTGAAAACAAAAAAGAGGGATGCAGTTTGAAAAAGACGATTGTTTTAGAAACGGATTATATGACACTTGGTCAAGTCTTAAAAGAAGTCGATGTTATCAGTAGCGGCGGTGCTGCCAAGTGGTACTTAGCTGAGAATACTGTTTTCGTAGATGGAGAATTAGAGAATCGCCGTGGTCGTAAATTATATGCTGGTATGATGCTTGAGATACCTGAAGAAGGTACTTTTTTTATGGTAAAAAAAGGCGAACCAATCGATGAGACTGAATGAAATCGAGGTACAGCATTATCGCAATTATGATGGGCTGACGTTAGATTTCCCTAAAACACTAAATATTTTTCTAGGAGAAAATGCGCAAGGCAAGACAAATCTGCTGGAAAGTATTTATGTTTTAGCGATGACCCGCAGTCATAGAACAAGCAACGAAAAAGAGTTGGTTCACTGGGATTCTGATTCTGCAAGAATCAGCGGTGTTATCCAAAAGAAGACAGGAACTGTTCCTTTAGAGATCCTTATTTCTAATAAAGGTCGTAAGACAAAAGTCAATCATATTGAACAAAAGCGCTTAAGTTCATATATCGGTCAGCTAAACGTCATTTTATTTGCGCCGGAGGATTTATCTTTAGTCAAAGGATCGCCACAATTGCGGCGTAAGTTTATCGATATGGAATTAGGTCAAGTCAATCCAATTTATTTGTATGACTTGGTTCAATATCAGTCTGTCTTAAAACAACGCAACCAATATTTAAAACAATTAGCTGAAAAAAAACAATCAGATCTTGTTTATTTAGATATTTTAACGGAGCAATTGGCGGAATTTGGCGGTAAAGTTTTATTTGCTCGTCTAGAATTTATCCAAAAACTAGAACATTGGGCTAATCTACTTCATAAGAAAATCAGCCATGAAAAAGAAGAATTAGCAATCGACTATTTTTCAAGTATCCCATTAGACAAAGAAAATTTTTCACTAGAAGAGATCCAAAAGCAACTATTACAGAGCCTTCTTGACAGCCGAAAACGAGAATTGTTTAAGGCAAATACATTTTTAGGGCCTCATCGAGATGACCTGATTTTTAATGTAAATGGACAAAATGTCCAAACGTATGGTTCACAAGGACAACAACGAACCACGGCTCTTAGCGTAAAGCTTGCGGAAATTGATTTAATGTATTCAGAAACAGGAGAATATCCTGTCTTGTTATTGGATGATGTCATGAGTGAGTTAGATAATGAACGACAATTGCACCTGCTAGAAACGATTGAAGGAAAGGTTCAAACTTTTTTAACAACCACGAGTTTGGATCATTTAAACAATAAATTAACTGTTGAACCAGATATATTTTATGTTCATCAGGGAGAGATAGAGAGGGAAGCATCTATATGACAGAAGAAGAAAAAAACATGAAAGAACGTGCCCAAGAATATGATGCCAGTCAGATCCAGGTATTAGAAGGTCTTGAAGCGGTTCGTAAACGTCCTGGTATGTACATAGGATCGACAAGTTCAGAAGGGTTACATCACTTAGTTTGGGAGATCGTTGATAATTCGATCGATGAAGCTTTGGCTGGCTTTGCATCAAGTATCCAAGTAATTATTGAAGAAGACAATAGTATTACAGTTGTCGATGATGGACGTGGGATCCCTGTCGGTATTCAAGCTAAAACAGGTCGTCCAGCGGTAGAAACAGTCTTTACGGTTCTCCATGCTGGAGGAAAATTCGGCGGTGGCGGCTATAAAGTTTCCGGCGGACTTCACGGGGTAGGTTCCTCTGTTGTTAATGCTCTATCAACAACATTAGACGTAAAAGTCTACAAAGAAGGTAAAATTTATTTCCAAGAGTTCCATCAAGGTGCTGTCAAAGATGATTTGAAAGTAATTGGTGATACAGATCGTCATGGGACGACTGTCCATTTTATTCCAGATCCAGAAATTTTTACAGAAACAATTGTATTCAACTTTGATAAATTAGCGACGCGTGTTAGAGAGCTAGCATTCTTGAATAAAGGGTTAAAAATCTCTATTGAAGATAAACGTGAAGAAAAACCTGTCTTGAAAGAGTATCACTACGAAGGCGGGATCAAGAGTTACGTAGAGCATTTGAATGCGAATAAAGATGTATTGTTCCCAGAACCTGTTTTCATTGAAGGAGAACAACAAGACATCATTGTTGAAGTCTCTATGCAATACACAGATGGTTACCATACTAATTTACTAAGTTTCGCCAACAACATTCATACCTATGAAGGCGGAACCCATGAATCAGGTTTCAAAACGTCATTAACGCGTGTCATCAATGATTACGCTCGTAAACAAAAGATCATGAAAGAAAATGACGAAAATCTAACTGGGGAAGATGTTCGTGAAGGATTGACAGCTGTTATTTCGATCAAACATCCAGAACCTCAATTTGAAGGACAAACGAAAACAAAATTAGGAAATTCAGAAGTTCGGACTGTTACAGATCGTTTATTCTCTGAGTATTTCAATAAATTCTTGATGGAAAACCCAACTGTGGGTAAACAAATCGTTGAAAAAGGTCTACTTGCGTCTAAAGCTCGTATGGCGGCTAAAAGAGCCCGTGAAGTGACTCGTCGTAAAGGCGCTCTTGAAATCAGTAATTTACCCGGTAAACTAGCCGATTGTTCAAGTAAAGATCCTGAAAAATGCGAAATCTTCATCGTCGAAGGAGATTCAGCCGGTGGATCAGCAAAACAAGGTCGCAGCCGCGAATTTCAAGCAATTCTACCAATTCGTGGGAAAATCTTGAACGTTGAAAAAGCCAGCATGGATAAAATTTTAGCGAATGAAGAGATTCGTTCACTATTTACAGCGATGGGGACAGGGTTTGGTGCTGATTTTGATGTATCTAAAGCACGATATCACAAATTAGTAATCATGACCGATGCCGATGTCGATGGCGCACATATCCGTACGCTGTTGTTGACACTGTTCTATCGTTTCATGCGTCCGGTTGTTGAAGCGGGATATGTATATATCGCTCAACCACCGTTATATGGGGTCAAACAAGGGAAAAATATCACCTACGTTCAACCAGGAAAAAATGCTGAGGAAGAACTAGCTCAAGTTTTAGAGAGCCTACCAGCTAGTCCAAAACCGAGCGTTCAACGTTATAAAGGTCTTGGAGAGATGGATGATCATCAATTGTGGGAAACAACCATGGATCCTGAAAAACGTTTGATGTCACGTGTCAGTGTTGATGATGCGATCGAAGCCGATCAAATTTTTGAAATGTTGATGGGGGACCGTGTTGAACCACGCCGAGCATTTATTGAAGAAAATGCCCATTACGTGAAAAATCTAGATATTTAATGAAGAAGGAGATAAATTCATGAGTGAAGAAATCAAAGAGAACATTCAAGACGTCAATCTGACCAGTGAAATGAAAGAATCCTTCATTGATTATGCAATGAGCGTTATTGTGGCGCGTGCGTTGCCGGATGTTCGTGATGGGTTAAAACCAGTTCATCGTCGTATTTTATACGGGATGAATGAATTAGGTGTGACACCTGATAAACCACATAAAAAATCTGCTCGTATCGTTGGGGACGTTATGGGTAAGTACCATCCCCATGGAGATTCATCCATTTATGAAGCAATGGTACGAATGGCTCAACCATTTAGCTATCGCAGTATGCTAGTTGATGGACATGGAAACTTCGGTTCTGTCGATGGCGACGGTGCTGCTGCGATGCGTTATACCGAAGCGAGAATGAGTAAGATCGCATTGGAAATGTTACGTGATATCAATAAAAATACCGTAGATTTTCATGGAAACTATGATGACTCAGAACAAGAACCAGATGTACTGCCAGCACGTTTCCCTAACCTGTTAGTGAATGGTACGACAGGGATCGCTGTTGGGATGGCAACCAATATTCCGCCCCATAATTTAGCTGAAGTAATCGAAGCTGCAAGTTTATTGATGGAAAATCCCGATGCAACAACGAATGAATTGATGGAAGTATTACCTGGACCAGATTTCCCTACAGGTGGTTTAGTTATGGGTAAATCAGGTATTCGCCGTGCCTATGAAACAGGTCGAGGATCGATCACGATTCGTGCCAAAGTTGAGATCGTTGATATGCCAAACGGTAAAGAACGTATCTTAGTTTCTGAGTTGCCATATATGGTCAATAAAGCACGCTTGATCGAACGAATTTCAGAATTGCACCGTGAAAAACGAATCGAAGGAATCACTGATTTACGTGATGAATCTTCTCGTGAAGGTATGCGGATTGTCATTGATGTTCGTCGTGATGTCAGTGCCTCTGTTATCTTGAATAACCTTTATAAAATGACGGCATTGCAAACCTCTTTTGGTTTTAATATGTTGGCAATCGAAAAAGGGATTCCTAAGATTTTGAGCTTGAAAGAAATTCTTGAAAATTATATAGAGCATCAAAAAGAAGTTATTACACGTCGTACAGAATTTGATAAGAAAAAAGCTGAAGCGCGTGCTCATATCTTAGAAGGGTTACGAATTGCGTTAGATCACATTGATGAGATCATCGCAATTATTCGAAACTCAAAAGCAGATGATGAAGCAAAAGCTTCTTTGATTGAACGTTTTGAATTTTCAGATCGTCAAGCACAAGCGATTCTAGATATGCGTTTACGCCGTTTAACAGGTTTAGAACGTGATAAGATTGAAAATGAATACCAAGAATTATTGAAATTTATTGCTGATTTGAATGATATTTTAGCTCGTCCAGAACGTGTTATTGAGATCATCAAAACAGAGCTAGGTGAAATTCATGATAAATACGGCGATGCTCGCCGCACAGAACTATTAGTCGGTGAAGTCCTAAGTTTAGAGGACGAAGACTTGATCGAAGAAGCCGAAGTCGTGATTACTTTGACGAACAATGGCTACATCAAACGAATGGCTAATAGTGAATTTAGAGCACAACGCCGTGGTGGTCGTGGTGTTCAAGGAATGGGTGTTCATGATGACGATTTCGTGAAAAATCTTGTTTCTTGTTCAACCCATGATACGTTATTATTCTTTACGAATAACGGTAAAGTTTACCGTGCCAAAGGCTATGAAATTCCAGAATACGGCAGAACAGCCAAAGGTATTCCTGTGATCAACATGCTAGGTATCGATTCTAGTGAGAAGATCCAAGCGATCATTGCTGTTGAAGGACAAGCTGAAGAGGGTCATTATCTCTTCTTCACGACTCGTAAAGGTACCGTTAAACGTACCGCCGTTAAAGCATTCTCTAACATTAGAAGTAATGGTTTGATTGCAATCGGCCTAAAAGAAGAGGATGAACTAGTTAATGTTGTCTTAACGAATGGGGAGCAAAACATGATCATCGGAACACATAATGGTTATTCTGTGACCTTTGCTGAAACTGCCGTTCGTGACATGGGTCGTACAGCATCAGGTGTGCGTGGTATTCGTCTAAGAGAAGATGATTACGTCGTAGGAGCCTCTCTACTCGACGCTAACACGGAAGTTCTAGTGTTGACGGAAAATGGTTACGGTAAGCGTACAAAAGCCTCTGAGTACCCTGTGAAGGGCCGTGGCGGTAAAGGAATCAAGACCGCCAACATTACAGCGAAAAATGGACCACTAGCAGGACTTACGACTGTTCATGGAGATGAAGATATTCTAGTGATCACCAATAAAGGGGTCATTATTCGTTTCAATGTCGATTCAGTCTCTCAAACAGGGCGTGCTACATTAGGGGTTCGTTTGATGAGAATGGAAGAAGATGCAAAAGTGGTGACGATGGCGGTTGTTGAGCCGGAACCAGATGAAATCGTTGAAGAAATTGAAAGTGTTGAAACAATAGTTATTGAAACAGAAACACCAGATGCAGACACAACAACAGAAGAATAAATACAAAAAGAACGTTTCAGCGCAAGATGCTGAAACGTTCTTTTTGTATACTAAATAAATTCAAAAAAAATACAATATCTTTTTGCTTTGTTTTGAAAAAAATTATGATTATAATGGAGAGTAATAAGAAGTGAGAGGTAAGAATATGACACAAGAAAAATTATTATTATCTAAGACTTTTTCAAAACAATTAAATATTGGAACGGCATTATCTAACTTCATTGATAATATACTTGAAATATTCGGAGAAAAAACGAGTGTTTATGAGCGCAGACCGATTACTTTTTCAGAATATTTATACGTTGAAATGATTACTTTTTCAAATGGTTTTCAGATCAGAACTAGCTTAAAAAGAAATCCAGAAACGTTTGAGATCGAAGCTTTTGCTTATTCTGAACCGAATCATATCTATTTATCAAATTTAACTTCAGAAGAATTATATCTGATGTATTCGCTTGTCAAAAAAGAAAGGGAAAATATGTTAAATCAAAAATATGCAGATGTAGATCAACAAAAATTAGAAGTACTTTCCTCTTTATTGATGAATTTGAAAGTCATAACAGGGGAAATAATCTAGTTTAATGCTAAATTTTATGTTAAAAAAAGGGTGACATTTGTCATGTTGATCCCTGACAAAAGCTTCTATTTTTCTATTGTGGAATCCGTCATAATAAGTTTATCAACTAATTAGGAGCGGATAAATATGACAAACCAAAATGAAAAAATCGAAGCATTAAAAGTAGAAAACGAAAACTTGAGATTACGTTTAGCAACGATGAAAGAGGATAATAAAAATGATCGGAATTCATGGATTTGGGTATTAGTGCCAGTGATGGGAATGCTGATTGGATTAGCAAGAACGATTTTTTAAAAGATAACAAAGAAGGTCTGTGACATGATAACGCTTAGCATTATCATGTCACAAACCTTTGAAAATCGCATAAACGGTGGTTAAAAAGAGACAAGCTTTTATTCCAACCTCGTTGTCATTACTTCTTTATTTTTCGACTCATCAATGTACAACGCCCAACAGCAGTCAATTCCCCAGAAGCATTAAAGATTTTACCTTCCCAAACTTGGAGGGCTTGTCCAATACGATCGGCTGTAGCAACTACAGTCAACGTTCCATCGACAACACTTTTTAGATGGTTGATTTGAAGATCGATACCAGCGGCATATGAATCCTGATCCAGCTGTTCATTGGCACCTAAACTACAAGCTGTTTCAATCAAAATACCATTCATTCCTCCATGCAAAACGCCATAAGGTTGTTTATGATAATCTTCTATTTTCATTGTTAAGACAACTTTTTCTTTTGATAATTCAGTTGTTTCGATTTTTAGATAGTCTAGTAAATGCATGGAAATCCATCCTCTCGCTTGTTTTGAAGGTAAGTAGTTAAAGTATAGCACAGGTCGTGAGTTCATTAGAGTATGTAAGTATAATCTTTAAACTAGTTTTATGCTTCAAGCAAGGGTTTATTTCTTGATTTTGTAGTATAATTTATTTTCATAATGAATTAAGAAGAAAGTAGGAACTAAGAATGGGTTGTTTAGGCAATATTATTTGGTTTATTTTTGGCGGTTTTTTTGGTGGGTTGACTTGGCTGTTAGCTGGGCTTTTATGGTGCGTTACCATTATTGGGATTCCGATCGGGTTACAGTGTTTCAAACTTGCAGGATTGAGTTTTTGGCCATTTGGTAAAAGAGTCGTGTATAGCACAAGTACGACCTCATTTTTAGTGAATATTCTTTGGTTGGTTCTCAGTGGCTTCTGGTTAGCTGTAGGGCATTGTATCAGTGGAATTATTTTATGTGTAACAATTATTGGGATTCCTTTTGGAATGCAGTCTTTTAAACTAGCTAAGCTAGCGTTGATGCCATTTGGTGCACAAGTAGTACCTACAAATAGTACTTATATGGAATAATCTTTAAAAAGTCAGCTGATATAAAGTTAACCATTTCGTTTGCCATCATCTGTATAAAATTGAAAAGCAGAGAAAAAACTTAAATGTTTTTTCTCTGTTTTTTAAATGTTTCTTGACAACAATAAAAAAAATTGTTATATTCTCATGTGATCAAAACGTAACCGTTACGATTTATCCGTGAGAAATCGGAAAGGAGTTCTCAGATGAAAGACTGAGTAATTAAAATTTTTACAAAAAAATCATTCAGATTGGCAATATGCAGAGGAACGAAACTATCAAAATTGAGGGAGCTTAAAAATGAAAAAGAAGTCAAAGATTATTATTACAGCAATATTTTTACTAACGATTATTCTAACGGCATGTACAAGACCCACAAACGAAAAAGAAGTCAATAAAGATAAAAAAAAGCTAACGATCGTCACTTCTTTTTATCCAATGTATGAATTTACAAGAAATATTGTCGGTGATGCTGGCGAGGTTACATTGATGGTGCCAGCAGGAACTGAAGCACATGATTATGAACCTTCTGCAAAGGAAATCGCTAACTTACAAGATGCGGATGCGTTTGTTTACAATAGTGAATATATGGAAACCTGGGTGCCTAAGATGGAAAAATCACTCAAGAATGTGACCAGTATCAAAGCAAGTGAAGGAATGGTTCTTTTACCCGGAAGTGAAGAGCATGACCATTCAGCAGAGGAAAATCATGAAGGGCATTCTCATGACTATGATCCTCATTTATGGTTGAGTCCCTTTCGTGCAATTAAAGAAGTGGAAACAATCAGAGATGGGTTGATCGACCAATTTCCAGAGCAAAAAACGACATTTACTAAAAATGCAGCTGATTACATTGAAGAGTTAAAAGAGCTTAATAAGTTGTATGAAGCAAAGTTGGTGAATGCCAAACAAAAGAATTTTATTACGCAACATACAGCTTTTTCTTATTTAGCCTTAGATTACAACCTAAAACAAGTACCGATCGCAGGGATTTCTCCAGATCAAGAACCAAAACCTTCACGGATTGCGGAATTGAAAGAGCTAGTTGAAGAAACAGGAATCAACTATATCTATTTTGAAGAAAATGCGAATGACCGAGTAGCGAAAACCTTAGCGAGTGAAGCCGGTGTTGAATTACTTGTGTTAAATCCGTTAGAAGGACTTACCAACGATGACATGAAAGCGGGAAAAACGTACATCAGTGTGATGGAAGAGAATTTAGAAGCGCTGATAAAATCAACGGAAGTGACACCTAAAAAAGAAGTAACTGAAACTGCCGTAAATAAGACTGTTTCAAATGGGTACTTTGATGATAAGGATGTTAAAGATCGTGCTCTTTCTGATTATGCAGGTGAGTGGCAATCCGTATTTCCTTATTTAGAAGATGGCACGTTTGACCAAGTATTTGATTATAAAGAGAAATTAACAAAAAAAATGACGGCAGAAGAATACAAAGATTACTATCAAAAAGGGTATCAAACGGATGTTGATCGTATTGATATCAGTAAGGACGCTATGACATTTATAGTGGGGAATAAAAAATACACATCGAAATATAAATACGTAGGAAAAGAAATCTTAACTTACAAAGCTGGAAATCGTGGGGTTCGCTTTTTGTTTGAAGCAACGGAGGATACGCCATATAAGTATGTTCAATTTTCCGATCATGGCATCGCGCCTTCCAAAGCAGCACATTTCCATATCTATTTTGGTAATGAAAGTCAACAAAAATTATTGGAAGAAATGGATAATTGGCCGACTTATTATCCTGTAAGCATGACTGGATTTGAGATTGCACAAGAGATGTTAGCACATTGATAAAGAATAGAAAGAGTTAGAATTAATCCCATAAAAAATCCGTTAGTTGAGATTTTTTATGGGATTATGTTTGAATTAATTCACCTAAATACATGGTGGCTATTTTTATCAATAGTAGGTGGAACGAATCTCCATCGGGAGTATGATGAATACTGCAAAAATAAGATACTTTCAGAAAATCCTTATTTTGATGTAAGTACATATATTTCTGTAGAAAAAAAGATAATGTCTAGGAATAGAAATAGTGAAAGCTACCATTATGATTTATATGTAAAAAGAAAATGCAATCCACCTTTTTGGGTGTTGATTGAGTTAATGTCTTTTGGGGAGCTGATTAGATTTGTCGAATTTTATTATGAAGTTGATAAATCCAATCGTAATATATTTCATGAGGTATATGAATTATTAAAGTATACTAAAAACTTTAGAGATTCTGCGGCACATAGCCGACTTTTACTTTTGAATATAACAAAGAAAAAACAAATTAATCCTACTCAAAAAGTTACAGAATTTGCCGGTAATGCCGGAATTGCAAAACTAGATAGAAAACAAAGAATTTCAAATATGAAAATATATGATTTTATTTGTATTCTGTTACTAAATGAAAAATATATACAAAGCAGTGCAATGAAAGCTAATAGAAAAAAAGAGCTAATGGAGTTGTGAAAAAGGTGTCTAAAACGAAGTAGTTGTTATAATGAGCATGAAGAGTTTAAAAAGATAGTTGAACTTTTCTGTAAAATCGTTGACTATTATTATTCCAATTGATAAATTATATTCAAAGGAAAAAACAGTACGACCGTTTATCGCTTAATCGCTATGCTGTGATTAAGATGGTTATTCTTAAAAAAACTATTTGATACAAGCAATGTTCAGCTGTTTGTATCAAATAGTTTTTTTATTTATAAATAAACTATAGCTAAATTTGCAAAAAAATCAATCGTTTATTTTTGATGAAGTATTACACTTCATTTAAGCGTATCATCATAAAAATATAAATCATTGATGACATTTTTTTCTGACATAAACTTCAAGAAAAGATGTCGTAATAATTAGCTATAAAAAATAGAGGTCCTCCACCTCCTCTTTCATCACACTTTAAACCGTCTATCATTCTAAAAACTACATAATTGTGTATAATAGAAACATTGAAAACAATTTTTTTCTGTCAGAGCTAAGCGGCTTGTTCCGCTTTTATGTTAGCTAGCTACGCAGGCTAGCCTCGACTGGACGAGCCCACTACGCTTTTAAAATTATCTAGCTGCACAAATCAATCCTTAGGAAAATAGATAAATTGTCAGTGAAACAAAGAACGTTTCAATGCCAATTTCCTAATTTTCTACAGGATTAATCGATTTGTTCCGCTTTAAAATTATAAGGAGGTTTCCTCATGAGAAACTGGACAACAATCAAAGAATACGATGAAATTTTATTTGAACAAGAAGGAAAAGTGGCGAAAATTACGATTAATCGCCCTCAAGTACACAATGCCTTTACGCCGAAAACAGTTATGGAAATGATTGATGCATTCAACATTAGCCGTGATAAACAAGATGTCGGCGTGATTATTTTAACGGGTGCAGGAGATAAAGCGTTTTGTTCCGGTGGTGACCAAAAAGTCCGTGGACATGGTGGTTATGTGGGTGAAGATAGTGTTCCTCGCTTAAATGTATTAGATTTACAACGGTTGATTCGTGTAATTCCAAAACCTGTTATTGCGATGGTCAAAGGCTATTCGATCGGTGGCGGAAATGTTCTTCAGCTTGTTTGTGATTTAACGATTGCAGCAGACAATGCAAAATTCGGTCAAACTGGACCGAACGTAGGAAGTTTCGATGGCGGCTATGGTTCTGGCTATTTAGCTCGTGTGGTTGGTCATAAAAAAGCTAAAGAAGTGTGGTTCCTATGCAAACAGTATTCAGCAGAAGAAGCGTTGGATATGGGCTGGATCAATACCGTTGTACCTTTAGCAGATGTTGAAGAAGTTACAATGGAGTGGGCAGAAGAAATGTTGAAGAAAAGTCCGCTTGCTTTACGTATGATCAAGGCATCTTTAAATGCTGATACAGATGGATTGGCTGGAATTCAGCAATTAGCAGGAGATGCAACCTTACTTTATTACACAATGGATGAAGCCAAAGAAGGACGCGATTCATTTAAAGAAAAACGTGATCCTGATTTCGACCAATTCCCTAAATTTCCATAAAATAAAAGGGTGAAGAACATGAGTAGTTGGCTGCAAAAACAAGTGAATGAAAGACCGGATCATCCTGCTTTTTACTGGCAGGATGAAGCATGGTCTTTTGCTGAGGTCGCTCAAGAAGTCAAACGATGGACAGCAGCGTTTTCGCTAAAGATACCAAATAAAGAAAAACGAGTTGCGCTATTTAGCCGTAATTCAAAAGAAATGTATTTTTCAATATTAGCTTTGTGGGAATTAGGTAAAGAGCTAGTTTTATTAAATACACATTTAAGCTTGCAGGAACTCCACTACCAATTGACCGATGCAAAGGTGAAGCTGGTGGTGGTTTCTACTGAAAGCTTGCCATTTTTAATTGAATTGGATCAATTAACGCTAATTGAAATGATAGAGCCAGATGGGACGGGAGCAGCTGTAGAAGCAGAAATAGACTCTATCTGTCAACTTAATGCTACGGCTTCGATCATGTACACTTCAGGTACGACAGGAAATCCTAAAGGCGTCGTGCAATGTTTTAGTAATCATTTGGCTAGTGCTTTGGCAACACAAAAAAATATGAACATTACAAGTGAAGATTGCTGGCTTTGTCCAGTTCCTTTATTTCACATTAGCGGGTTGTCGATCATTATGCGCCAATTAGTGCTGGGTTGTAGTTTCCGTTTATATAGTAAATTTGATGCAAAAATAGTAACAAATGATCTAGCCGATGGTCGGGGGACCGTGATTTCTGTGGTGGCGATTATGCTGCAAGAGTTACTGGAAAATTATCCTAAACAAGGCTATAGCTCAAATTTTAAGGCAATGCTGCTTGGTGGCGGACCAATTTCACCTAAAGCACTAGAAAAATGTGAAAGCTATGGGATTCCGGTGATCCAATCCTATGGTATGACTGAAACCTGTTCCCAAGTGGTTGCTTTGAGTTTTGAAGATGCCACAGCGAAGATTGGTTCTGCAGGCAAGCCACTCTTAGGGATGCAAATCAAAATCGTTGATGACCAAGAGAAACCACTGCAGAAGAATCAAGTGGGAGAAATCTTATTAAAAGGGAAAAATGTCGTTCATAATTATCTAAATGGTACACAATGGCAAGCTGTCAAATGGACGACAGATGATTGGTTTAAAACAGGTGATATGGGGTATTTGGACGAAGAAGGCTATTTATACTTAGTCAGTCGCTTGAGTGAGTTGATTATTTCAGGTGGTGAAAATATTTACCCCACAGAAATCGAACATGTAATTCAAGAGTTTCCTGGGGTAAAAGAAGTTGCCGTCGTTGGTGAAGCCGATGTAAAATGGGGCGCTGTTCCAGTCGCTTATATTGTGGGAGAATCGACAGTCACTTTAGAAAAAATCAATGAATTTGCTAAACACTATTTAGCAAAATACAAACTACCTAAACAGCTCTATTTATGCCATTCACTACCAAAAACAGCTAGCGGTAAATTAGCAAAACATCGCTTAACAACAAGAGAAAGGGAGGCTTTTTTAAGCAAATGAGCATTCCTAAAGAATTAGAACAAGCCTATGAAAAAGGTTATCGTCAATTTAGCTGGGTCAAAGAAATAAATGAAAAGACAGATTCTTTGCGTACTTCTTTTATGAAGGGACAAAATGTATTTAAAGGTGAACGATTTTATTGGCAAACGCCGGAAAAAAACTTTACGCTAGTCGGATTTGGCAAAGAAAAAGAATTAGTGCATGATCTTGCTTCATTTGAACAAGTAGATCGTTTTATTTTAGAAGAAAAAGAAAAAATTTATCAAAACTGTTCTATTACAGGAACGGGGGCTATTTTATTTGGTGGTTTTGCCTTTGACGATAAGCAAACGAAGCAAAATGATTGGGGCAGTTTGGCGCAAGGTTTATTTTATTTACCCGTTTTTTTACTAACAGAAACAGCTGGAAAAGTCTATCTTACAATGAACTTCAGCGCTGAAAATAAAGAAATATTGCACAAAAAATGGCTAGAGCTGACTTCAGAATTTGTTGAAATAATGACGACTACACTAGTAAAAAATCAAGACAGTACACAAATTAAAACAGAGGAAGTCGCTGTAGCTCAATGGTTGACGGTTGTTGACGAAACGGTGAAGAAGCTCAAAGAAGCAGGACCATTAGAGAAGGTTGTTTTAGCACGACGGATGAAGGTAAAAAGTAACAGTCCTTTTCAAGCAGATGTTATTTTAAAAAATCTGCAGCGCCAACAGACAAATACTTATTTTTTTGTTTTGGAATCAAAGGATCATATATTTATCGGAGCTACACCAGAACGCTTACTAAAAGCGTCTAAAACGACCTTTTCAACAGCTAGTATAGCAGGGTCTGTTTCACGTGGAACAACGCAAACTGAGGACGAATCTTTGGGTAATTATTTATTGAATGATAGGAAGAATAAGCAGGAGCATAGGATAGTCGTGGATAGAATTGTCAAAGAATTGGAAGCGATGACTGGAACTTTGATTCAGACACAAAAACCACAGTTATTAAAAAATCGAGATATTCAGCATTTATACTTACCGATTGTAGGGAAAAGACAAAAAGAATATCGCTTCTTGCAAGGAATCAAGCAGTTACATCCAACGCCTGCATTAGGTGGGGAACCTAAAGAATTGGCTATGGAATGGCTCAAAGAACATGAACAGCTAGATCGAGGGTTATATGGCGCGCCAATCGGATGGGTCGCTATTAAAGAGGATATAGGAGAATTTGCCGTGGGAATTCGTTCTGCTGTATTGTCTGGCAATATTGGCTACTTGTATGCGGGGTGTGGCATTGTTAAAGATTCACAAGCAGAACAAGAAAGAATCGAAACAAAAATCAAGTTTCAACCGATGTTAAGAGGAATAGGTGGGGATGAGTATGACAAGTCAAAGTGAAATGACCAACTATTTACACGCTTTTGTTGAAGGAATGATCAGTAATGGCGTAGTACAAGCTGTAATCAGCCCAGGTTCTCGTTCTACTCCATTAGCCTTATTGTTACACCGTCAGGAAAAGATTGAGACCTTTATCGAGGTAGATGAACGCTCGGCTGCTTTTTTTGCCTTAGGATTAAGCAAAACGAGTGGCAAACCTGTTGTTTTATTATGTACATCAGGAACAGCAGCAGCAAATTATTATCCAGCGGTTTGTGAAGCTTACGCTAGTCATATTCCATTGCTCGTTCTTACAACCGATCGACCGCATGAATTAAGACAAGTTGGTGCACCACAAGCCATGGATCAATTTCATTTATTTCAAGGTCATGTAAAACTATTCATAGAAATGGCAATTCCAGAAGGAAGCAAAACAATGTTGGACTATTCCTATTGGCAAGGAATGCGGGCGACAGATACAGCTTGCCAAACACCAAAAGGGCCTATTCATTTGAATTTTCCATTAAGAGAGCCACTATTACCTGATTTGACGCATCCAATGCTTGCTGAAAAAACAACAGAAGTCATTGTAGGAAAAAAACAATTGTCCGAATCACAATTAATGATGTGTGCCAATGCCTGGCAGGGAAAAAAAGGGGTTTTAGTGGTGGGTGGCAGTCATACGCCAGAAGAAGCTGGATTATTTATTGAATTAGCAGAAACATTGAACTGGCCGATCATTAGTGATCCATTAGCCAATATTACATCTAATAGTAAGACTAGTCCGCTGATCATGAGCTGTGCGGATTTATTTATCCAAGAAGTAGACATGAACCACCGACCAGAAGTTGTTGTTCGCTTTGGTATGCTTCCTATTTCAAAAAATACGATGCTTTGGTTACAATCACTGAATGAAGATGAAACAATGATTTATTTTATTGATGAAACAGGTGAGTGGCAAGATCAACTAAAGCAAGTTCAGACGGCAATTCAAGTAGAAGAACAAACTTTTGTTCAAATGCTCCTAAATAAAATCAAAGTACAGACATCTGTTTCTTGGCGAAATCAATGGATCAATTGGCAAAAAGCGACAGAACAATTATTAAAAGAATTTAGTGAAATGAACACATTAAATGAAACATCAGCTAGTGTTCTTGTCCATGAAAAAATGGCGGAAGATGGGCAATTGTTTGTTTCGAATAGCAATGCTATCCGCTTTTTAGATCGATTTGCTAGCGCTGAAAATAATGTCTATCAGTTGTTCGGTAATCGAGGTATAAATGGGATCGATGGTATTGTGTCAACTGCGTTAGGAATGTGTGCGATAAATCCTGATCGCCAGAATATATTATTGATTGGTGATTTGGCTATGTATCATGATATGAATGGTCTGTTACTCGCAAAACGATACAAATTACCCTTAACGATTGTTTTATTGAATAATAATGGCGGTGGTATTTTTTCTTTTCTGTCACAACGTCAGTTGGAGACAGATGATTTTGAGCCCATTTTCGGTACCCCGATTGATTTAGATTTTTCTTTAGTGGCGCAATTATATGATGCGGAATATGTGAAAGCTGTAAGTTTGGAGCAACTGGATTGCTTATTAGAAAAGACGAAGAAACAGCCAAAATTTCAGCTTATTGAAGTAGTTGGTGATCGTCAAGACAACGTGTTGTTGTACGAGAAAGTTGTAAAAAGTTTGAGAGAAATCTTTGGGATAGATTATGAAAAGTAATGTAAACGGCGTAAATTACTATTATGAATGGCTTTCTGGCTATCAAGCAGACCGCTCAACATTGGTTTGCTTCCATGGGTTTACCGGCAGCAGTCAGACATTTGTTTCAGTTTTTCAAGAA
This sequence comes from Enterococcus sp. AZ170, assembly GCF_050545135.1. NCBI lineage: Bacteria > Bacillati > Bacillota > Bacilli > Lactobacillales > Enterococcaceae > Enterococcus > Enterococcus sp. AZ170. The sequence goes on from NZ_CP172947.1 coordinate 20,106, forward strand.
ATGACCGATTTCAACATTCTAGTGATTGATTTGATTGGGCATGGAAAAACGGATTGTTATGTCCATCCATACCGCTATCAAATAGACTGTTTATGTCAAGATATTGCTTTATTGATTAAACAACTAGGCATCGAATACTTTGTCTTATTGGGCTATTCAATGGGGGCTAGAGCAGCTTTAGTATTTACTTATCTATATCCTCAAAAAGTGCAGCAATTGATCTTAGAAAGCGGTTCTCCTGGGTTAGAAAGTGCGACAGCTCGCTTGAGACGCAAACAATCAGATGAATATTTAGCTAGTTTTATCATGAGTCATCCTATCGACGACTTTGTTAATAAATGGGAGAAACTGCCTCTTTTTGATAGTCAAAAAAGACTAACGCTTCACGTTCAAAAAGCGATTCGGCAAGAGCGATTAGCGCAGCAAAGTTTTGGGCTTGCGTGCAGTTTATGGTTTATGGGGACAGGGGTTCAGCCTTCACTTTGGCAAGAGTTACACAACATACATGTGCCGATATTGCTGATTGTAGGAGCGCTTGATCCAAAGTTTCAACAAATCGCTATAGAGATGAAAGAAAAGCAACCAAATCTAACAATTGAAATCGTAGATGATGTAGGCCACTGTGTTCATTTAGAGAAGCCCTCCACATTTGAAAAAATTATTTATTCTTTTTTAGCTAAATTTGTCTGACATAAACACTACATTTTTAGAATAAGGAGGAGATACTGATGGAAATTCATCGCATTGATCGTTATCGTGTTCGATTACCTTTACGGATTCCCTTTGAAACAAGTTATGGTCAGTTAACAGAAAAAGCGTTTGATATTTTGGTGGTGACGGATGATCAGGGGAATCAAGGGATAGGAGAACTTGTTCCTTTTGAGCAACCAGATTACATAGAAGAGACAATCGAGACTGCACGAATCATGATTGAAAACTATCTGATTCCTTTGTTGAAAGATGTAGATATTCGACATCCTAAAGAAATAGCACTGCTTTTTGATGAAGTAAAAGGCAATTATATGGCTAAATCCAGTCTTGAGACGGCTATCTGGGACTTATACGCCAAACGGGAAGGAAAGAGCCTAAAAACATATTTTGAGGATACTCGAACCCAAATCCCAGTTGGTGTCAGTGTGGGAATTCAAACTGATCTAACCAAATTGGTCACTCAAATTACTCAGTATGTGGCACTTGGTTATCAAAGAATCAAATTGAAAATCCGTCCGGGTTATGATTTAAAACCAATCGAAGCAATTCGTCATAGATTTCCTGACTTAACATTGATGGTAGATGCTAATTCAGCGTATACCATTAATGACATGTCGCATTTGAAGCAATTTGATGATTACGACTTAGCAATGATTGAACAACCTTTTGCTGCAAATGATTTTTTAGACCACGCACAATTGCAAAAAGAAATAAAAACAGATATCTGTTTAGATGAAAATATTCGAACCCTTAAAGATTGCGAATTAGCGTATGCTCTTGGAAGCTGTCGAAGCATCAATTTAAAAATTCCCAGAGTAGGCGGCATAACGGAAGCATTGAAAATAGTCGGTTTCTGTAAAGAAAAAAATCTTCAGGTATGGTTAGGTGGAATGTTTGAATCGGGTGTTGGAAGAGCGTTAAACTTACAGTTTGCCTCACAAAAAGTCTTTACATTTCCAGGAGACATTTCAGCTTCAGATCGTTATTATTATGAGGATATCATTACGAACCCTTTTGTGATTGAAAACGGCGAGATTGCTGTACCTGATGGGCTAGGGATCGGTGTTACTTTATCTAAAGAAGCGTTAGCGAAATATGGACTCTACGAAACAATATCTACTAACTAAAAAGAATCACAGGCAAAAGGAAACATTTGTCTGTGATTCTTTTTAGTTATGAGAGTTATTCTTCCTTCAGAGCTTTTTCAATTTGTAATCGTTGGACTTTCATCGTAGCTGTACGAGGAATTTCGTCCCAATCCATAATAATTGGTTTGTTTAAATGAGGTAAATCAGTGACTTGTTCCCACCAAGCATCCCAGTCCATCCCTTGTTTTGGATCAACAGCCAAGATTGGTTGAGGAGAATTATTTTTTGCTCTGACGATAATCACTTCTTGAAGAAAATCTAGTGCATCCAACAAATGATCTTCAATTGCTAAATTACTATCGACTTTTTCAATCAAATCTACTTGACGGTCTTTCAAGAATAAATGGCTATTTTCATCCATAAAACCATAATCACCACTGTCCCACCAAGGACCGAAAACCGTTGCTTGAAAACGATTATCTTCTTTATAGTATGTTAATGCACGTCCTTTAGATAAAAATTGGATATGACCATCTGTCAAAGCCGGTAAAACATTGCCTTCTTTATCTGCGATTCGAGCTTTGGTCAACCCTTCTAAGCCAACCCCCATATCACGAGCATCAGATATTTTTAGGGATTCTAAGGTATGAGCCTTCAAAATCATTGGACCACATTCACTTTGTCCATAAACTTGAAGAAAAATTGGCTCATTTTTTTTTGAAGCTTTTAAGAAGCTAGTCATCGTGGCATTGTTGATTGCATCAAAAGTAGAATGGTAATAACGAACACTTGCGAAAGCTTCGGGTTGTCTTTTTGCCAAAGAAGTCCACTGAACGAAATTATTTGGGTGAGTCTCAAGAGCAATCGGTTCATGTTTTAAGAGCATTTCCGCAACAGAATCACTATTTGATATCGATAATGGCATCAGTGGGAAACCCATTGCCATCAAAGAAGAGATGCCAATATTAAAACGAGAGTGAACGGGTGAAATATGGAATCCAACCATTTTTTTCTCAGCGATTTTTGTGAAAATTGTTTTTTGCCATTTTGTACGCCACCCCATCGAATTAGCAGAATGACAAATTAGTTTAGGAATGCCAGTTGTCCCAGAAGTATGTGTCATATATGCAATCGTATCTTTAGGTAATTCCACTTGAGAAACTTTGTTCGCAGGAGCCTGCAAAAGTCTAGTAACTGAAATCTGTTTGTCTGGTGTACTATTTTTTACTTTTGCTATTTTTTCTGCGGTTTCATCATCAAATAGGATAAACGGATTTTCCAAACGATCTACAAAAACTTCAATCGTTTCAGTTGGAAAATGATAAGAAATCATTACTGGAACAGCACCTAAATATGAAGCAGCAACGGCTAACAAATACGTATCAAATTTTGAGCTTTTAAAAATAATGATTTTATCTTCTGCTTGGACTCCTAAACTGGCTAATTGATAGGAACGGTTCAAAATCGCCTCGTGACTTAATTGGTAGGTGTAATTTGTTCCAAGTTCAGGAAAAGCTGGCAATGGTTCATCGTGAACAATGGCAGTTTCAGGAGCATTAAGTGCCGCCTCAAGATAGTTTGTGTATAAGTTTAGCGGTTGGTATTCTAACAATTGATTCAAGGTAACAGCATCCTTTCAAACTACATTAAAGTATTTGTGTAATTTCAAACAAGGATAGTATATCATGAAAAATAAATAACCTAAATCAATAGCAAAAAAAAATGAAAAAAGCGAATTTGTACGTATATTTAAAGTAAGACCTGAGAGAAAAAAAGATTGCTAAAAAAATGATCAAAAATTGCTAAGAACACTTGATTTTATCAGCTTTTAGCTGTATAATGAAGCCTTGTGAGTAGTCTATATATTTTAGATAACTCTCCTTGCTCTTAGCAAACTAAGAGCCTAAAGTCCATAGGGAGGTGAAAATCAATGAGTCAAGTTACGAATTATGAAGTTATGTACATCATTCGTCCGAACATTGATGAAGAAGCAAAAACTGCTTTAGTAGAACGTTTCGATACAATCTTGAAAGATAACGGAGCAGAAGTTATCGAATCAAAAGATTGGGAAAAACGCCGCTTAGCATATGAAATGAACGGATTCCGTGAAGGCATCTATCATATCGTTAAAGTATCTTCTCCATCAACTGCAGGAGCAATCAATGAATTTGATCGTCTTGCTAAAATCAATGACGATATTATCCGTCACATGATTATCAAGGAAGAAGCATAACCAATTGTTTCACGTGAAACATTTGGATTGACGAAAGGAGATGTTTAAATGATTAACAACGTTGTATTAGTTGGAAGACTAACAAAAGATCCCGATTTACGATATACATCTAGTGGTTCGGCAGTTGCGACATTTACTCTAGCGGTAAACCGGAACTTTACGAATGCAAATGGAAATCGTGAAGCAGATTTTATTAACTGTGTGATTTGGCGTAAACCTGCTGAAACAATGGCAAACTATGCGCGTAAAGGTACATTATTAGGCGTAACTGGTCGCATTCAAACTAGAAATTACGAGAATCAACAAGGTCAACGTGTTTACGTGACTGAAGTTGTATGTGAGAATTTCCAGTTGTTAGAGTCTCGTTCTGCATCAGAACAAAGACAAACAACAGAAGGATCAGATTCGACACCAAGTTACAATGCTGGTGGCGGAAGTTTCCAACAACCACAGAATAATAATTTTTCAGGACAAAACAATTTTAATCAATCATCCTCTCAGTCTAGTAATAACGGTATGCCTGATTTTGATAGAGATTCTGACCCATTCAGTGGTTCAGGTTCGACTATTGACATTTCAGATGATGATTTACCATTCTAAACGAATTTGATAGGAGGGAATAAGAATGGCACAACAAAGAAGAGGCGGACGTAAACGCCGTAAAGTTGATTATATTGCAGCAAACCATATTGAGTATATTGACTATAAAGATATTGAGTTACTAAAAAAATTCATTTCTGAACGTGGAAAAATTTTGCCACGTCGTGTAACAGGTACAGGTGCTAAGAACCAACGCAAATTAACAATTGCAATCAAACGCGCACGTATCATGGGCCTATTACCATTTGTTGGTGAAGAGCAATAATATAGAATTATGAAGGATCAAAGAACTAGTTCTTTGATCCTTTTTTTATTATTTTTTTTATTATTCTTTATTAGAGTCGTACATAATTTGCCTCGAAATGTTTCACGTGGAACATTTTGAGGTTCGCAGAAATTCCTTTTTTATGCTAAAATAACCTTATCTGCAGAATAATGGGGGAGTCATTATAATGAAAGAAAATAGAGTGAAGCGGATTTTAGGGGTTGTATTCGTTCTCTTTTTATTAGAAGTAATGCTATTGTTCTTCATATCTAATAAATATTTAATTTTAGCTGGATTATTGATACTCAACTTTATACTGATCAATCGAATTTTCTATTTGGTCAAAAAAATTGAAATATCGAATACAGAAAAAATTAGAGAAGCCAGTTCGATTGCAGAAAAGTCGTTGGATTATGCTTTCAACGAAGTATCTGTAGGGATCATAAATTATGATTCTACTACCAAAGAAGCGAAGTGGTTAAATCCTTTTGCAGAAGCTATTTTTCGGAAAGATGGACAAACACTTATTAGTCCAGAATTAATCCAGACATATGTATCACTAGCTGAAAAAGGCAAGGACATATTTAAAGTTGGTGAGCATGTTTATCGCTTTAATATTGACACAAGTCAAAATACAATTACTTTTAAAGATATTACAGAAGAGAGTAACTTGTACCATGAGAAAATAGAAATGCAGACAGCTATTGGGATTGTTTCAGTTGATAATTATGATGATATTACCGATAATATGGACGAAAAAGAGATATCGTACTTAAATAGTTTTATTACTACAATGGTTTCTGATTGGATGGATGAATATCATGTTTTTTATAAACGACTAAATGCTGAACGGTATTTTTTTATTGCACAGTTAGAAGATGTAAAAAAGATGATGGAATCAAAATTTCAAATTTTAGATAATATCAGAAAAGAATCTAGCACAAGAGAAATAGCGATCACACTAAGTATGGGAATCTCCTATGGTGGTGAAACGCTAAGTCAAACAGGAAATACAGCTCAAACGAATTTAGATACAGCTTTAGTCAGAGGTGGAGATCAAGTTGTTGTGAAAGAGGCGAAAGATAATGCTAAACCAATCTTTTATGGTGGACGATCAGCATCTGTAGCTAAGAGAACGCGCGTTCGTTCTCGTGCAATGAGCACCGCGATTCGTGGGATTTTATCTGAATCATCAGATGTTTATATCATGGGGCATCGTTTTCCAGATATGGATGCAATTGGTTCGGCCTTTGGGATGGCTCGATTAGCTAGATTTCACAATAAAGAAGCATGGGTTGTCTTAGATAAAAGGGAAAGTATTCCCGATGTTGAACGAGTGATGACCGAGTTGGAGAAGTATCCCGAACAGGCTAAGCAAATCATTACACCAAAAGAAGCAATGAAAAGAAAAACAGACAGTAGTCTGTTGATCATGGTTGATTACCACAAGCCCTCGCTTTCGATCTCACAAGAGTTATACGAACAATTTGATAAAGTTGTGATCATTGATCACCATCGGCGTGGCGATGAATTCCCAGTGAAACCATTGCTTACGTATATCGAATCATCTGCATCATCTGCATCAGAGCTAGTGACGGAATTGATCGAGTATCAAAGTAACGCACAAAAACGTTTAGACAAACTCGAAGCTACGTTGCTACTAGCTGGTATCGTTGTCGATACCAAGAGTTTCAGTGTTCGGACTACAGCACGTACATTTGACGTGGCTAGCTATTTGAGAACTTGTGGTGCCGATTCATCTTTAGTACAATATCTACTGAGTTCAGATTTAACAAGTTACTTGGAAATGAACAGCTTGATTGCTAAAAGTGAATATGTTACTCCAGATACAGTTATCGTTACAGGTAGTGAAGACAAAGAATACGATAGTGTCACGGCAGCTAAAACTGCAGATACATTGTTATCAATGGTCGGAATCAACGCAGCATTTGTCATAACTAAACGAACAGATAAACAAATTGGGATCAGTGCACGAAGTAATGGGTCAATAAACGTCCAACTAATTATGGAAAATCTTGGTGGAGGTGGTCATTTTACTAATGCTGCGGTACAATTATCTAATGAAACAGTAGCTGAGGTAAAAGAGCAACTGCTGAAAGTGATTCATCAAAATATAGATATAATGTATGATCCAGCTCCATAAGCTAGTCATGTTTTTAATGGTATCTAGCTTCACAGAAAAAGCTCTCTCAGTTTTTAAATAAGGAGGAATAATAGTATGAAAGTTATTTTTTTACAAGATGTCAAAGGCAAAGGAAAAAAAGGTGAAGTGAAGGAAGTACCTGCTGGGTATGCCCAAAACTTCCTAATTAAAAATGGATTTGCTAAAGAGGCAAATAAAGGCAACATCAGTGCTCTTGCTGGTCAAAAAAAAGCACAAGACAAGCATGATGCAGAAGTATTGGCAGAAGCTAAAAAAATGCAAGAGTTTTTAGAAAAAGAAGAGACTGTTGTAGAGCTTAAAGCGAAGGCTGGGGAAGATGGACGTCTCTTTGGGTCTATTCCTTCAAAACAAATTGCCGAGGCCTTAAACAAGCAATATAGCGTTAAATTAGATAAACGCAAGATCGAGCTGTCACAACCAATTCGTGCCTTAGGTTTTACAAAAGTTCCAGTGAAATTACATCACGAAGTGACTGCGACGATCAAAGTTCACGTTGTTGAAGAATAAAGAGTAAAAAACAGGGGTTTTCCTCTGTTTTTTGTTTATCATAATAATAAGAAATGACGCCAGATTGTCATTGTACTTTTTGGCTGTTTCTTGTTAAAATAGAAAGACTGAAAAGCGTAATTTTAGCTATAGGAGAGAAAAAAATGAATGAAGTATGGCAAGATCGAGTACCGCCGCAAAGTATGGAGGCAGAGCAGGCCGTTTTAGGGTCGGTTTTTTTAGATGCTGAGGTCATTATCGATGCTTTAGAATACATAGAACCCAAAGACTTTTATCGCCGTAATCATCAATTGATTTTTCAGACTATGCTTACCTTGAATGATCGAAATGAAGCAATTGATGTGATCACGATCAAAGATCGCTTGGAGCAAGAAAATTTATTAGAAGATGTCGGTGGCCTGAGTTATCTATCAGATTTGGCGTTGGCTGTACCGACGGCTGCGAACATCGTTTACTATGCGAAAATTGTTGAACAAAAATCATTGCTTCGCAATTTGATCCAAACCGCTACAGAGATTGTTACCAAAGGTTTTGAACAAGGTGAAGATGTTGAAACAATACTAGATGATGCAGAGCGTAGCATTTTAGAAGTTTCAGAAAAAAGAAATCGCAGCGGCTTTTTGTCGATCGCAGATGTTTTGAATACATCGATTGCCAATATTGATCAACTGTATCAAAATGATGAAGAAATCACGGGATTACCTACAGGATATCCTGCTTTAGATAAAATGACTGCTGGATTACAAGCAGAAGAATTGATTATTTTAGCTGCCCGGCCAGCAGTAGGGAAAACAGCCTTCGCTTTAAATATAGCGCAAAATATCGGAACTAAAACGGATCGATCGGTTGCTATTTTTAGTTTGGAAATGGGGGCCGAATCATTAGTGAATCGGATGCTTTGTGCAGAAGGTTCGATTGAAGCCGGCCATTTACGTACGGGTCAGTTATCAGAAGAAGAATGGCAAAACCTAATTATTGCAATGGGTAGTTTATCTAGAGCGCAAATCTATATTGATGATACGCCTGGTATTAAAATTACAGAAATTCGAGCAAAATGTCGTAAATTAGCGCAAGAACGCGGTAATTTAGGCTTGATTTTGATCGATTACCTACAATTGATTGAGGGAACCGGTCGTGAAAGTCGTCAACAAGAAGTATCTGAAATCTCTCGTCAATTAAAAAAATTGGCGAAGGAATTAAAAGTTCCTGTTATTGCCTTGTCTCAATTATCTCGTGGAGTGGAGCAACGTCAGGATAAACGTCCTGTTTTGAGTGATATCCGTGAGTCTGGATCTATAGAGCAAGATGCGGATATCGTAGCTTTTCTTTATCGTGATGATTACTATGATCGTGGTGAGGAAGGCGAGGATGGTGCTCGTGAAGAGCCGGAAATCGACAACGTGATTGAGGTTATCATCGAGAAAAACCGTAGTGGTGCCCGTGGAACTGTGGAACTGTTATTCATTAAAGAGTTCAATAAGTTCGCTTCGTTATCGCCTAGAGAAGAGTTTTAATTGTGAAATAATAGCCCGAGTAAGTGTCAACCGACGACTTACTCGGGCTATTATTTCAGCTAAAATCTGTTTTTAAAAGAGAATATTTATTTAAATCTCTAAACTTATCATACATAATAATATCTGATTTATCTGTTCCAACGAAAGAGAAGCCATTTTTTACTGCAACTGCATTACTGGCTTTATTTTCAGTATCAGCTCGGATACTTAATTTGTTTAATCCCATATCTTCAAAAGCGATCGCACAAACTTTTTTCACTACTTTTGACATAATCCCCTTATTGGTTTGAGACGAATGAAGCCAGTAGCCAAGTTCAGCTTTTTTATTATTGGTATCAATAAAATGTAAATCAATACAGCCAATTATATTCTGGTCAAAAGCAATTAGAAATAAACGATCGGTTTCATTGATATAGCCTTCTAATTTCATCTTGATATATTGCTCTTGTTGTTCAAAAGATGTTGTAGTATCAACAAAATCAAGGAATTTTCGTAAGTGTTTCCGATCTGAATCAATCACTTCGAAAAGTTCATGTGCCATAGATAACGTTGGCTGAACTAAAGATAAAGATTCGTCAATCTCTAAATAAAAATAATGTTTCATATCCCGAATAGACCTCCTAGTGAATTCATAATATATTATGGATGATTATAACAAAATGCAAATTCTTTACAAGAGAATAAATAAATTTTCGTTTTTTTATCTACTGTAAAATCATTTTCTGAATAATGTTCGTGTTTTACTCTATTTTCTTATTTCCAAAAAAATAACATTCGATTTTTCCTTGAAAGCGTTGTGTTTTATTGGTACAATGAATCAGGACAAAATAATTTAGAACGAGGTGTTCGAATGTCATCAGTTGTAGTAGTCGGAACGCAGTGGGGCGATGAAGGAAAAGGAAAGATCACGGATTTTTTAAGTGAGAATGCTGAGGTCATCGCACGTTATCAAGGCGGAGATAATGCAGGTCATACCATTAAGTTTGACGGTGTTACTTATAAACTACACTTGATTCCTTCAGGTATCTTTTACAAAGACAAGATCAGTGTGATCGGAAATGGTGTTGTAGTCAACCCGAAATCTCTTGTAAAAGAACTGGCTTATTTAAAAGATAATAATGTCACGACAGATAATTTACGTATTTCTGACCGTGCTCACGTGATTTTACCTTATCACATCCAATTGGATCAATTACAAGAGGATGCCAAAGGTGAAAATAAAATTGGTACTACAATCAAAGGGATCGGTCCTGCATACATGGATAAAGCAGCTCGTGTGGGAATCCGTGTCGCAGATTTATTAGATAAAGAAATTTTTGAAGAACGTTTAAAAATAAATCTAGAAGAAAAAAATCGTCAATTCGTTAAAATGTTCGACAGCGAACCAATTGCTTTTGAAGATATTTTTGAAGAATACTATGAATATGGTCAACAAATCAAACAATACGTAACGGACACTTCTGTTATTTTGAATGATGCATTAGATGCAGGTAAACGCGTATTATTTGAAGGCGCACAAGGCGTTATGCTAGATATCGACCAAGGAACATATCCATTTGTAACCTCATCAAATCCAGTTGCTGGAGGCGTTACGATCGGAAGCGGTGTTGGTCCTTCTAAGATCAATAAAGTCGTGGGTGTTTGTAAGGCGTATACATCTCGTGTTGGTGATGGTCCATTCCCTACAGAATTGTTTGATGAAACAGGAGAAACCATTCGTAAAGTTGGGAAAGAATACGGTACAACTACTGGTCGCCCACGTCGCGTGGGTTGGTTTGATACGGTTGTGATGCGTCATTCTAAACGGGTTTCAGGAATCACAAATCTGTCATTGAACTCAATCGATGTATTAAGTGGTTTAGACACAGTGAAAATCTGTACAGCGTATGAATTAGATGGTGAACTGATTTATCATTATCCAGCAAGCTTGAAAGAGTTAAGCCGCTGTAAGCCAGTCTATGAAGAATTACCAGGTTGGTCAGAAGACATTACTGGTTGCAAAACATTAGCTGATCTACCAGCGAATGCAAGAAATTATGTGCATCGTATCTCTGAATTAGTTGGCGTGCGTATTTCAACATTCTCAGTAGGGCCAGATCGTAATCAAACGAATGTTTTGGAAAGTGTTTGGGCACAAATTTAAATTTTAAAACGAGAGAGGGACAAGGTAAGAATTGTCTCTCTTTTTTTTCATTTTTCTCCAAATAGAAGTCTTTTTTGATTGCTTACGCATTTAATAACACATGAGTATCCATTGATTATGTGTTAAAATAGAGAAGGAATTAGGGAGGATTTAAAAATGACATTCAAATTAATGACAGATTCATGCTGTGATTTACCATATACATATTTAGGCGCCAATGATGTTGAGTTTATCAGTATGACGATTCAGTTGAATGGTAAGGAATTAGTGGATGATTTGGGAGAAACGTTCGACTATGACTGGTTTTTACAAGAAATAAAAACTGGTGGCATGCCAACAACTTCTCAAGTAAATGTAGGTCGTTATATCGAATTTTTTAGACCGTTTGTAGAAAAGCAGGTTCCCATATTGTATTTGGCTTTTTCTTCTGGATTAAGCGGATCATACCAAAGTGCCATGCAAGCTGTTGATATCTTGAAAGAAGAATACCCGGATGCTGTAATTTATGTTGTTGATACGAAAGCTGCTAGCCTTGGAGAAGGCTTGTTAGTCAGCGAAGTAATCGAGTTAAAAGCAACTGGTCATTCTTTAGACGAAATCCTACTATGGTTATCTGACAATACAATGACCGTTCATTCTTGGGTCACAGTGGACGATTTAAAGCATCTAGAGCGTGGAGGTAGGATTTCTAAAGCAGCAGCGGCAATCGGTGGTTTGATGAACGTTAAGCCGATCATTGTGGTAGATGACCAAGGTAAGCTGCAAAATATCGGAAAAGTCCGTGGACGTAGCAAAGCATTGAAGAAACTAGCAGATGAAACAGTCAAAGGGATGGTTGAACCGTTGAAACAAACCGTATTTATTGCTTATGCTGGTGATTTAGAAAGTGCAGAGAAAGTCAAAGTTTTGATCGAGGAGAAAATCCAGGTTAAAGAGATTCGTTTGCATCCACTAGGCCCTACGATCACTAGTCATACTGGGAATGGTTGTATTGCAGTTTTTTCAAGAGGTAAAAAGAGATAAAAATAAAACACCCAGTACATTCTTTGTGACGGGGTGTTTTTTTTATAAGTAAGGATGCTTTTATTTTGAACCAATAAAGCATATTATATTACTATATATTTTAAAGACTAAATTTCTATGGGAGGTATTTTTATTGAATTTCTATGGTATAGACTACTTGGAATCACAATCAAATCTCAATGATTATATCAAATATTTTTTTATTTTTGGTGTATTGATTGTAATGATTATTGCGTTTAGTTTGTATATGCGTCATCGTATTCAAACGAAATATCGAGATTTGAGTATAATCACTTTTTTGCTACTATTGTTTTTACTAGGTGTTCAGTATTCTGACTATACACAAAATCAAAGCAAAAATTCACAATCGTCTCAAATGGTCAATTTTGTGAAGCAGATATCAAAAGAAAAAGGGGTAGACAAAAAAGAGATTCTTGTAAGCTCAACTCAGTTAGTGGATGGAACACTTGTAAAAATCGAAGATAAATACTACAAGACAATATTAAGTACGGATCAAAATTCTTATGTCCTGGAAGAAGCGCACTTGATGAATTCAGATATTATAATTACGAAATAAGTTAAAGTAGAAAGGAAGATATTATGCAACTCTATAGTCCAATTATTATCAAACTTGGCTTGGGAATTATTTGTTTAATCATTCAGATTAATTTAATGGGAAAAGGCAACCTAGCACCTTCCTCAGCAATGGATCAGGTTCAAAATTATGTCCTAGGTGGAATTATAGGCGGGGTAATTTATAACGACTCAATAAGTGTACTACAGTTCGTTTTAGTATTGATTATTTGGACGTTGCTTGTATTGACTGTTAAGTTTGCAAAAGAACATAATCGATATGTAAAATATATTGTAGATGGTAGGCCAATCACTTTGATCAAAGATGGAAAAGTTGATGTGAATGAGTGTCTCAGGTGTGGGATTTCAGCAAATGAATTGATGTTTAAGTTAAGAGCGAATGCTATTTACGAAGTTGAGAATGTCAAAAGAGCTGTCTTAGAGCAAAATGGCCAGTTAACAATGATAGAATTCGGAGATGAAAGCATTCGGTATCCAATTATTGTAGATGGTCAAGCAAACTATGATGTGCTGGAATTAATTAATAAAGATATTGAATGGTTGGCTGAACAGGTTCAAAATGAGGAATATAAAGGAATTAATGAAATATACTTAGGTGAGTACCTTTCAGGTAAGTTGAAATTATATGGATACGAACAAAATAAAGCATAGTTGAATGCACTAAAATGAAATGAGAAGTCGATTATCGATTCTTTTATTTCATTTTATTTTTTTAAAATAAAATTGTGAAAATTTACATTAAATTTACATGCAAAATATATACACTTCATTCTGATAAAGTAAACTAAAAATCAATTCAGCAAGGAGGTAAGTTTTTGAGTATTTTTAAAAGAATTTTTCAAAGTATTATCAATTTAAAAAAGAGAACTATTATTCTAGGTATATTATTTATTATTGTTTCAGTCTTTTTAGTTTCTGGATCTTCTATTCAACACTCATTAAAAAAAATATTGAATGAAACAAAAAATCAAGTGAATCCAATTATATCAGTTGAGCTTGATTTGGACGCATTAATGAAAGAAATGTATGGTGGGGAATCAAGTAGTGATAAGCAAAATATCGATGAGCAATTCGTAAAAAAAATTAGTGAGTCGTCATATGTTAAAGACTTTTCAGTCTATAGTAATACTGTAGTAAGCACACAATTTTCAAGTACCGAATCAACGACTGTCCCAGATCAAGTGCCAGAAGGGTACGTAACACCAACTAATGAACTATCGATTTTAGATAGTACTAACCCAGATTTAGCAAAAACTAGGATAAAAGTAGTTGAGGGTAAATTACCCGATGAGTCTGATTTAGAAAATCCTATAATGATATCGGAAAAGTATGCCAAAGAACATAAACTTAAAGTTGGCGACTCATTGAATTTAGATTTGAGTTCCGGCTTCCAAGAAGACAAAACAAAAAAAGAAATGGACACAAAAATTTCAGGAATTTATACATTAACGGAAGAAAATGATTCGGTTTATCTAAGTAAAGAAAAAGAAACGTTTTATTCTACAAGAAAAGTATTGGATGATGTTAAAAAGATTCAATTTAAAGATGAGGGAATCAGTTCGCCGATCATGAATTACGAAAAGGTGAAAGTTGAACTAAAAAATCCTATGGATACGGATAAATTTATTTCAGAAATTAAATCGGGTGATGGTGATTTTTCATCGATTAAATTTAATAGCACCTACGAGCAATATAAAACAATAAGTAACATGATAGATAAAATCATGAATATTTTCTCTATTTTACAACTGGTGATCTTTATAGTAGCTGCAGTAATTGTTTCATTGATCATGTTACTGTCGTTACGCGAAAGAAAGTATGAAATAGGACTACTTTTAGCTCTAGGTGAAACAAAGTTTAACATACTACTACAAATGTTTTTAGAAGTCACAACAGTTTTAGTCATTAGCTTTATGATTGGATTCGGTATATCGAATTTTGTCGTGAATCCAATTGCAGCTGAAACGATCAACCAAGAAATGCAACAAACAATTTCAGATAGTAAACAAGAGCCAATGGTTCAGCGGGGACCAAATTATGTCGAAGATACAAGTGTAAAATTAGATACAGAAATTCAAATTCAAGAGCAAGATAAAGTACAAAATATTAAGATAGCAGGCTTTATTTTCATGGGGTTACTAGTAATCGTTCTATTTTCAACAACGATTCCAACAATGAGAATTCTCAAGAAAAGTCCAAAATCGATTTTATCAAGTACAGAATAAGGAGGCACAATATGCTTGAGGTCAAAAATTTATCTTATCGTTATAATGATCAAACGATATTGAAAAATATCAATTATTCATTTGAAAAAGGGAAAATATATTCAATTGTTGGAGTATCTGGTGTTGGAAAATCAACGTTTCTTTCTTTAATATCAGGATTGGAATTTCTTCAAGAAGGACAGGTTTTTTACAATCAGAATGAAGTAAGTAATTACGTAAAATATAGAAAGTCGATCAGTTATATTTTTCAATCCTTTAACTTAGTCTCATATTTATCAGCAATTGATAATATCAAGTTGGGTTTAGCGATCCATCAAATAAAAGATAGAAGTGTTCATCCTTTTATCCAATCAATTCTAAATCAGTTAGATATTAAAGGAGAGAATCAAACCAAGAAAAGTGCTCAATTATCAGGTGGTCAGCAACAAAGAGTATCAATTGCTAGAGCTGTTGCTTTAGATTCGGACTTGATTATTGCCGATGAACCAACAGGAAATTTAGATAGAGGCAATGCTAAAGAAGTGATGAATCTATTTAAACAATTAAAAGAAAAGGAAAAATGTATTATTGTTGTGACACATGATCCCATAATAGAACAACAATCTGATGTAGTTCTGACGATCAAGGAAGGGCAATTATTTAAATTAAATTAAATAATTTGCTATCCTTTAATAGAGGTGAATATTATGAAAAAATCAATTCTTCTAATAGAGGATACAGATGAAATCAGGAATGGGTTATGTTTGAGTTTAAAAAAAGAAAACTATGATGTGTCCGCTTTTCCAGATGCAGAAACGGCTTTGGTTTCTTTTGAATCAAAAAAGTATGATTTAATTTTACTCGATTTGATGTTACCTAAAATGAGTGGGGAAGAATTTTTAGACAGATTAGAGCATCATCAAATCCCTATAATTGTCATCAGTGCATTGAATGATGAATTTACGCAAATCAATCTTTATAATCGAAAAATTTATGATTATGTTGTAAAGCCATTTTCTGTAAATATATTACTATTAAAAATTGAGGCTATATTGAGACGTATCGAATCAAATGGCCCAAAATCGGCTAAAAAAATACGTTATAAAAATATTATGATTGAAATAGATAACTATATTGTAGAGAAAAATGGAGAAAGAATCACATTGACTGCAAAGGAATTTGAGATTCTGCAAGCTATGCTACTAAACCAAGGAAAAGTATTTTCTAGAGATGAGTTTTTAACGGCAATTTGGGGATATGATTACTATGTTGATTCCAGAACGATTGATGTTCATATTAAAAATCTTCGCAATAAATTGGGAAAAGATCTGATAGATACTCTCAAAGGAGTTGGCTACCGAATTGAAAAAGAATAAACCAATCCAGTGGCCAACGAAAGTAGTTATCGTTTTGTTTTCAGTAATCATGTCTTTTATCGTATTTTTTATAGTAATTGGTGTCATCACATTGAATCTAGGGAAAGAAATAGAAAAAGAGCAACAAGATATATTCGATAGAACAACTGTAAAAATACGTGAAATCATTGAAAATAATAAGGATTATAGCTATCTAAGGCCTTTCGTCGTTAATGGCTATCGGGTAATCATCACAAACTCAAATGGGAAAATTATTTATCCGCAAAATGATTCAGAACCATTTAACTACGATTTCAATATGTTGTTAGTGCCTATGAGAGGGATTGTTACGCAGTTCAAGGTAAATGATCTAAACGTTTATATAAGTTATCCAATTCAATTAACGCCTCCAGATATCAGCGATATAATATTGGAGTCTGTTCCATATGTCTTATTTTTAGCAGCTTTTAGCATAGCTGTCGTTATAACTATCTATGTTTCTTTATTTAAACGTGAAAGAAAAAAATTGGATGTTTTATTTGATCTAACCAAGAAGAATGTATCAAATGATGAAATAGTTGATCTCAATTTAAATTTGAGATTAGAAGAATATGCAGAAATCGAATTACAAGTAAAAGAGCTTTATTCAGAACTAAAGTTTGCCCAAAATAAGTTAGAAAAAGAAGTTCAACTTGTAAAAAAACTAGAATCGAACAACTCTGCTCTTTTAAAAGGGATGACGCATGAAATGAAAACCCCTCTTATGGCGACTAAATTATTGGTTAATCAATTAGAAAATCTGAATCAAGCAGAAAATACTCGAGATATTTTGATGGAGATCAATAACCAAATCAATAGTTTAGATCAATTAATTAGAGAAATATTATTCATCAGTCAAAAAAGTAACCTTAATCAACAGTCAGAACAGTCGTCAATAGAAATCATCAATGAGGTCATCCATCACTATGATGTACTGCTAAAGGATAAAAAACTAACGATCTGCCGTACGTTTAATCATGATTTTTTTATAAAACTAGACAGAAAAATTATTGAAAAAGTTTTTTCTAATTTAATCAGTAATGCGATTAATTACACGTTAGAAAATAGTACCATATTTATAGAAGTCACTGAAAATAGCCTAACGATTAAAAATAAAATACCAAATCATTATACCATTGACTTGCAATTAATAGGTGAACCCTTCGCAACGTTTAGCTCAACAAGTGGAACTGGGTTAGGTATTTATCTGGTTGAAACAATGCTGGCTACTTCGCCTTATACTTTGACAATCGAAATTCAAGAAGAAGCATTGTTTGTTACAAAAATAAGTATAGCAGAACAGCCTTTTAATTAAAAAACGAAAGGTGACTATTCTAGAGTAAAAAGTAGCTATACAGAATGTTACTTTTTACTCAGTATAAAGAAATAAAAAAAGAAACATATAGCGAATATTGGTATTGAATTAATCAAAAATATCTTGAATAGTCAATTTTAAATAGACAGAATATTCAATCTATTTAGTGTGCACAAAAATAAGTATGCTCTTATACATATGTAATTAACGAAATATAGTTAAAAATTAGGCCCTACTTTCATTTCTTATTTCTACGACAAATAGGAAACAAGAAAGATGATTAATTTGTGAAAAATAACTTAAATTTATCTATTAAATTAAATTTGTATTTATGTTAACTGAGAAATCTCTTAAAGTCAATAATCGTTTTTATCGAATATTTCAAAAAAGATTAAAAAAAATGAGAAAAAACAATTTTTTTGAAATTCTTTTTGAAAAAAACTTGCATTCCACTTTGATAAGCCGTCAAAAAAATCGTCAAGAAAGGATCAATTTACTATGGTAAGAAAAGGTGAAAATATTTATAAAAGAAAAGATGGTCGTTGGGAGGGAAGGTATATTAAACAACGAACGCCAGAAAAAAAAATAATTTACGGTTCTATCTATGGCAAACAGTATTCAGAGGTAAAAGAAAAACTAACATTTATCAAAGCTAGATATCTTACCTCAAATTGTTCTGTTGCTAGTTATAATGAAACATTTGAAGAATTCATTGGAAATTGGATGATGACAACGATGAGATATACTGTTAAACCTACAACGTACTCAAATTATACTAGACTGATCAAACGTCATATTATACCGAAATTAGGTGATAAAAAAGTTCAAAAACTCACACAAGACACAATTCAAGAGTTTGTCTATCATCTTGCTAAGCAAAATTTTGCTTCTGGTACTATCAAAAATATATTCAATATTTTAAAAAAGACCTTAAACTCAGCTGTAAAACAAAGCTATTTACTCCAAAATCCATGTGACAACATCATTCTTCCCAAAACTACAACCAAAAAAATAAATGCACTTACATTAGAAGATCAGAGGAAAATTGAAATGTTGGCTTTAGCAGAAAAGAAATGCTCCCCTGTTTTTTTAGCATTGTATTCAGGTATGAGAATTGGAGAAATTAGTGGACTAAAATGGGAAGATATTGATTTTGATAAAAATTTGATTCAAGTAAGAAGAACGATCACTCGAATAACCAATGAAAGTACAACACTAACAAAAACCAAAGTAATAGCGGGTTCTCCAAAATCGGATCATTCAGCCCGAATAATTCCTATGGCGGAAAACCTCAGAAACTACTTACTAGAAAAACGAAAATATACTTCAGGCTCATATGTGATTTGTTGTAATGGTGGATTAACAGAGCCACGAACAATAAATTATCGATTTAAAAAAATAGTTAATAAACTAGAACTTCCAGACATTCGTTTCCATTCTTTGAGACATACCTTTGCAACGCGTTGCTTGGAACAGGGTGTGGACATAGCAAGCTTAAGCCAAATATTAGGACATCATTCAATTAAGTTGACTCTGGATACATATGCTGATTCATTGCTAGAAAATAGGATAAACGCTATCGCAACAATAGATCATTTATTTTTAAAAGCTCAATAGCAAGTGTTGCCTAAATAATTCCGTCAAAGAAATGGTCAAAAAAAGAGGTAATTACTGTATAGAACAATAATCCGACTTTATTTCTTATTTGTCGTAGAAATAAGAAACGAAAGAATTAAGAAAGCTGCGAATAAAAAGAGAGAATCAGATAGTTTGCACATCGTTCATCATTTTTTATTATAGAGGGTTTGAACCATTAATAACAGTATTTTAACTGTTTACTTATGCACAAATTAAAAAATGTGTTGTAGAAGATAATTTGTTGATTGATATCAGAAAGGAAGAGTTAAAAAATGTACAAAATCGGCTATGTATCTTTGCCCAAAGAAGAGGAAGGTCAACTAATAAAAAGTTTTAAAGACCATGAACTTTCATTAATATCTTTTGAAAAAGAGGACATTATGAATCATTTAAATGAATTAGATGCTATTTTAATAAAAAAAAATGATATCTTGAGCAGTACAACAATATTTAGAATGTTGATAGAGATACGCAAGAAAACGACTAAGTTTTTATGGATTCTTTCTGAAGTAAAAGAAAATAGTGAACGTACACTATTTCTTGAATTGGGAGCTAATATGATATTTGATAGTTCTAACAATTTGGATGAAGTTGCGTTGATTCTTTCAAACAGCTTATGCACTGTGAAAGATGAAATGAGAGAACAAAATCTTCTAAGTAAAAGTTTCTCAAAAAAGAAAAAAAATGGGGCATCCTTTAAATTAATTCCCCAGAATCTTAGTGTACTTTTGGGCAATGGAGAAGAGATTTATTTGACAAAACAGGAATTTAAAACACTAGAAATACTTTACAGACATAGTAAGACGACAGTTACATATGAAGATATCCTAAGCGAAGTATGGAAAACAACAAGTAATGAAAATTACAGAAAATATCGTATAAGTAACTTGATATTCCATTTGCGCCAAAAGTTAGATGAACATAACGACTCACATACCTATATTAAAACAATTCGGTCAAAAGGCTACATGCTAGATATATGATAATGTTAAAAAAGCTGTCTGTCATGGCGGTTGAAATTGTTGAGTGAATGATTATCTCCACAAGAAAAATGACGGTGACGGAAGATTGGCCATAATGCTTTTCATTTTTTTGAGCTAAGAATAATATTTAGCAAATGAGAGAAAATTAACATTTTCAATCATACGTTTTGCTGTTTTAAACATTGAAGCAATGTTTAAAAGGGGATATCTAATTTTCTCATAATTTAAGGTATCAAAAAATAATATTCTTAGTAAGGAAAATGAAAATACATTGTACGTTTCAAAGACAGACGTACAAATAAATTTGAAGGGAGAGGAGTTGAAGAAAAAATGAAAATCGGAAAAAAGTCTTTTTTCTTAGGAATTGTCTTCTTAGGAATGATTGTTCTATTCGGATTTTTAGGTAAACAGTCATTAATCAAAGCAGAAGATGCACAAACTACAGAGGGAAACATAGCGACTGGAGAAGTTGATTTAACGCAATTTACGGGTAATGAAATAAGAGAAGTACAAAGTTGGGAGCAGCTGATTCGCGCTATAGATGATACTAGTGTCAAAGCGATAAGTATTACTAAGTCGTTTGAAACGCCTGATGATCCTAGTATCAGCGGTACATTAAATTCTATCAGTGCTGGTGCAACATCGAATGCCAATGCTACTGCTAATTTTAGGTACCTGACTAGAACAGGAATCGCTAGAAAATTAGTTATAGAGGGGAATAATAATACCATCGATTTCAGGTCATTGATGATTGGTTTTTATAACAATACAGTGACTGGAACAAATGGTTGGGATATTACTTGGCAAAATTTAAACGCTTATCATGGTAACTATTATGGATTTACTAGTTATGTAGATTTAAGTGCAGATAATCAGAGACTATCTAAGCTAACATTCCATAACCTCAAGGATACAGGTTCAGAATTACTCCATTCCCCATACGCACAAGTATATATGTCAGGTACTGTTGAGAATAATATGACACAATACTATACTTCCCCATTTCGAACAAATTGGCAAATTAACGCATTGGGTCAAGCAAATTTAGAAATATCCAATTTGACTTTAATGGAAAATGCCAATTTTAAAAGCAACACGATCAATTCTGGAAATATATGGTTGATGAATGGTGGATCATTAGTCTTGGATAAGAATTCAACAATGACGGTTACAACGGGACCGTCAAATGACTGGGGAGAAGCGTACGGACAAAATTTATATGTCGCAAATGGTAATGTTACGTTGAATGAAGGAGCGACTTTAAATCTAAATTCTCCAAAAGGAAAAACAGATTGGGGTTCATTGGATCTTTATTCAGCTAACTCCAAATTAACGATCGGTAAAAAAGCCGTTCTAAATATTAAATCAGATGGACGTTCTTCTGGTGGGACTGGTGATGCTAGAAGTATTATTTCCATGGGCGGCGGATCTTCTTTGATTGTTGATGAAGAAGGTGCTTTGAATATAGAAGCAACAAATATGGGCAACTCTGAAACGGATATTATCTATGCTAGCGGTGATGCGACGTTCAAAGTAAATAAAAAAGGAACTTTTAACATTTTAAGTGACAGTACCAATCCAGCTCAGAGTCTAATTCGCTTTGCGACTCAAGGATCAACCTTTCAGTTTGCGGATGCTCTAAGAGTTAACTTACAACGAACATCTGTACTGAACTCAGGTGATTCAGGCTTGGTTCGTATCGGAGGGACCCTTGGAAAACTAGATGTCGATATTCAAAAAGTTAATATATGGAATCTAGGAATCCTGGACGGGTTACCTAATAGAAGTTGGACGCCAATGTATGGCATGTTGATCAATTATAGTGACATTAACCCAACCATCACAAAGGCCTCTTCTCTAACAACAGCAAATGAAACGAGTTTTAAAAATCCAACGACTGGATTTACAACTAAAAACGTTCAACGTGTTTTGTATGAGTACATTCCTGATGTTAGTGTAAGTATTTTGAGCAAAGCGACAGATGATATCACTTCAACAGATTCAACAACAATCACTGGAACTACTAATCCAGGAGCATATGTCAGGTTATCAGATAAACCAATTGTTGATAGTGTGGGAGTATTGATCGATCCAGCTAAGAATAGTGTGAAAAGTCCAGTAACAAGTTCAGGACAAGACCCCTTATATACAGATAATTTTACTGTTCAGGCAGATGCTTCTGGGAATTATTCCTATACTTTGCCAGAGGGAAAACATTTTTCAGCAGGAACAACCATTACAGCTTACTCCTTTTTAGATGGTAAAACAGATACTGCAACTCAAGTTGTTTTAGACGTTACACCGCCAAAGGGAGAGCCTAAAGAGTATCATCTTGGAAAAGGTGATGCCAGACCAGATCCAAGTGTATTCGTTCAAAATCCCACAGATAGTAATCCAGTGCCACAAAATTTCACCTATAAATATACTGCAGAAACACTTGGTGAAATTGATACGCTTGTGGGTACTGTCGGTGAACATGAGGTTAAAGTCATTATAATGGATGATGCGAAAAACGAAACAGTTGTCACGTCTAAGCTAATCGTGCATGAAACAACAAATGGTATTGATGCACAAGATATCACGGTTGAGACAAACACAATCAAGGACATGACAGAAGCACAGCTAAAAGCACAAATTTTATCACAGAGCAACGTGTCTGCCCATAAAATAGTAGACGGTGTCTATACGGAGTTAACAGACAATGTTCAAGTCACTGACTTAGCTGGCTTGTCTCCAAGCAAGACGAGCGGGACATATCCAGTCGTTCTTACGGTCAAAGCAGCCGATTCTGGATTAGCAACAGATATCACAAAAGTGATTCAGGTTACAGTCAAACTGTCAGAACAAAACGTCAAAGTCCAGTTTGTTGATGAATCAGGTGTAAGCTTACACGAAAATGTTACTTTAAAAGGAAGTGTAGGTTCCACGATAGATTTAACGAAAGAAAAACAGGTGACAGATGCAATTACCTCGGTTCTTGCAGATCGTTATTTGCTTGAAACTTCTGGACGTCCAACGAATGAAACTGCGGTACCAATTGGGACGGAAGAATCTACAATCACGTATACATTCCAAGGCACATTATCGATTTATTCTGGTCCAACTGAAATTAATTTTGGTAGCCATGAAGTCAGTTGGAAAGGAACAAAAGATAATAACCCATCTTACGATCAACCTTTAGTAATTTGGGATAATAGAAAGAATCTAGATAACTGGAAACTATCTGTAAAACTTGAAGGCGAACTAAGTATGCCAGATAGTCCGACACATGTATTAAGTGGTGTTTTAAGTTATCAAACAGCTTCTGATAAGAAGGTACTATCGACTGATGCACAGGATGTACTTCAAGCAAAACATGATGCTTCTGGACAATATGATATTTCAACAAGAACTTGGGGGCCAGATAAACAAGGCCTTCGACTAGATGTCCCTTCTGGAGCAGTGAAGTTGACTGGAGAATACGAAACTACATTGATTTGGCGAGTAGAAGAAGCATATTAAGCGATGGAGGAAGAAATAAATGAAGAAAATTGCGAAAAAACGTTTCTTATTTGTCTCTATTTTCTGCTTAAGTTTATGCTTAGCTACTTTTTCAACTGTTTATGCTGAAGAAATAGGACAGATACAAACGAAGGCTGGAGTAGGGTTTTATGAATCTAGTAGCTCCGATAGTGGGACCGATACAACAAATACAACAGCAACATCGGCTACATCGGAAGCTGTCACAAAACCAAAAGGCAGATACCCATCAACAGGTGAACTAGTTAAAACTAGTTTAAGCATTAGCGGTTTGATTCTAGTTATCTTGGTTTTAATTCTCTTTTTACGAAAGAAAAAAGAAAAAAACACAGCAAGAAGGGAGCGTTAAAATAAAATGAAAAAAAAGCGCATTTTTATCCTTATTGTTGTAGCTATAGCGGTAACAAGTGTTAAACCATTAAGTGTATCTGCTGAAACAACTAGTCACTCAGGTAGTGGAACAGTGAAGTTCACGGGTGAGTACCCGAAAGAAATTGTTGATCCAGAACATCCTGATAAAGCTGCTGATCCAGGCTCAACGCCAACAACTGATGGACCGCTGAGGTTTGATTTTGTTCCTCATTTAAACTTTTGGAACAATGAAATCTCAGACAAAGACCAAACCTATTTTGCAAATGCACAACTATTTCTTGACGGAACAGGAGCAAGAGGGAATTTTGTTCAAATATCCGATTATCGTGAAAATAAAAGTGGATGGAGCTTACAAGTACGGCAAGAAACACAGTTGAAAAATGAGACAACCAAAAATAAAGAATTAAATGGTGCGGTCATTTCATTTGATCAATCGTGGACAAATTCGATCAATGATAGTATCTTTGCACCGATTGTGTCAAAAGAAGTTATTCGCATTAATAATATTGGCGAAACTTACGACTTAGCACAAGCAAAAGCTGGTACAGGTGAAGGGACGTGGTCTATTATCTTTGGCGCAACCATTGATAATCAACAAGGACGCAAAGACACACTCAGTCCGAGAATTAATCAAAATGGACAGCCAATCCTTGATCCTGATTTTAAGAATCAGCCAGTCTATCAAAACGAGGCAGTATCTTTAACCGTACCTGGGAAAACAAAAAAAGACCCAGTACAATATGAAACGGTGTTAACTTGGGTATTATCCGAGTTGCCATAAATTTAAAACAAATCCTAGGAGGAAACAAGAATGAAATTGACACACAAATTATGCGGAGCAGCATTATTAACAGTAATCGGAGTAGGACTAGCTTTACCATCAGTAGCAAAAGCCGATGGAGGAGATGCAAAAGTAAGCTCTTCAACAGGTAAGATTAAATTCAAACAAGATGGTACTGGAACTGATATTCCAACACCACCTGAAACAGATGGACCTGAAATCACACAACCACCGGTAAATCCAGATAACGGGCCTTTGAAAGTAATAACAATCGCACCTTTAGATTTCGGTACAAACGAAGTGACAACACCAACAGCTAACGGTTGGGAATACTATGCGAGCACATTTAAAACAACTGAGAAAGATAATGCAGATAATACTATAGAAATGCCTAACTTTGTTACTTTTAAAGATGAACGTGCAGATGATCTTCCAAATAAATATAAATTAACTGCAAAAGCAACGACGTTCAAAAATACAGCTGGAAAGGAATTAAAAGCAGCGACACTTACCTACGATAATATTCGCTTAACAACGACAGGTGATGCAGGCCAAATTAATCCTACAGCTGCAGCAAAAACGCAAGTATTAGCAACAGATGGAACGACTCCTACTGAATTTGTAAATCAAGATGCTGATGATAAAGGCTTTGGTCGTTTTGATTTAGTCTTTGGTAAAATGGCAGACGGAAATGCAGATAAATCTGTAAAACTCTCTATCCCAGCTGCAAATAACAAATTATCAACAGCTAGTGAATATACATCAACCATTACATGGACAATTGCTGACGCACGCTAAAAAAATTAGCTCAAAAGTAAGTTTGAACAGGGTCATCAAAGAGTAAGATGGTGATCCTGTTCACTTTGAAAGAAGGAACGTGAAGAGAATGAAGAGAAAATATTTAACGTATATTACTATTATTTTATACATAGCGATTACTCTGATAAGTAGGCCAAATGCTGCTTTTGCAAATGAAAGTAACAAACAAGATGCTAGCAGTGGTTTTAGCTACAAAGTAATCTACCCAGAAAATCAACATAAAGAAGTAAGTTACTTCGACTTAAGAATGACACCGGGTCAAAAACAAACGGTTATAATCCAATTAAGCAATAGCTCTGATAAAGAGATTACCGTAGATGTAGGTCTAAACAGTACAAAAACAAACAGCAATGGTGTATTAGAAAATGGACCATCTAACTTAGAAAAAGATTCCTCTTTAAAATATGATTTTGCAGATATTGTGAAAGGAAAAGAATCAGTAGTGATTCCACCAAAACAAACAATTGATTATCCCATTGATATCACAATGCCTGAAGTTACATATGACGGTGTTATTTCAGGTGGTATTTATATGATTGAACGAGATCAGGAATCTGAAAAGCAAGAAGGCATGATTAAAAATAAATATGCCTATTTAGTTGGCATGTTACTGACTGAAACGGATAATGAAGTCAAACCAGACTTGAAATTAAACAAAGTTTATGCAGATTTAAAAAATTATCGTAATGCGATCATGATTGATTTTTCTAATATACAGTCTGCCTACTTAGATGATATGACGGTAGACGTTCAAGTAATGGGCGCAAAGTCAGATGAAGTTTTGTATGATACAAAACAAACAAAAATGCGTATGGCACCTAATTCTAAAATAAAATTTCCTGTATCGATGAATGGTGAGAAAATGGTACCAGGGGATTATCGAGCACATATTTTGGTTACAGCGAAAACTGGTGAAAAGTGGGAATGGGAACAGAAGTTTACGATCACTAATGAAGAAGCAGATAAGTTTAATCAGGAAGATGTCAGCTTATTGCAAGAAAACCGAATAAATTGGCAACTAATCATACTGATTATTTTTGGTGTATTGATGTTGATTGTGATCATCTATTTCATTGTTCGGACACTTAATAAAAAGAAAAACAAGAAGAAAATCAAAAACAAAAAAAAAGCACCTAAGAGTAAGAAACGTTAAGTGTTCATAGGAGGATAGAAAGATGTTATTACTAGACTGGGTATTTATTGCAACACTATCAAGTGCTATCCTCTTTGCATTGTTTTCTTTATTTTGGTTATTTCGTCTGTTTCAAACTCGACAACACTTAGGAGAGTTATCGCATGTGAAAACAAAAAATGCACGAAAACGAAAAAAAATTAGACGGAAGATAAAAAAAACAACTGTAAAGCGAAAAAAACAACGTCGTAATGTTATTGCTTGTCTTGTTCTGGCTCTTTGTTTATGTGCTACGGCCTTCTATTCTCGATATTATCAAGCAACTAATTTAGGTGAACGAGATTCAGATGGAATCGTTCAGGGCTATTATTTACTTAATGAAACGATCAATCAAATTAATAGGCTAAGTGAAAATAATAATTCTGAGAAAGCTGAAAATAATTTGCGTGAATTAGCAGCAAAATTGTCTAGCTTTGGAATGCGAGGAGCCGATGGAAGATTAACAACGGAAGGGCAGCGATTGTTGTCGAGATACTATAATCAAGTGAAAGAACTTGGCTTAAATTTAAACAATCAAAGCAGCGAAATGATCGAAAATCCACAGACACGTGAAGAATATATTCAAGTAATTCAAAAGACACAAGTAACACAAAAGAAAATTATAGACTACTTTAAAGTCAATGAGCAGGCATTACAGCAAAAAAAGTAAGTGGATGATGAAGATGTCAAACAAAGAAACATTGAAGAAAAAGCCACAAAAAAAGAATGTCACCCAATCAAAGGTTGATTGGGAAAAGCCAGCTAAAGAAAAAAAGGTAAAACTCAAAAAGAAGCGTATTTCTACTAAAAAAAACGCGCCAAAATCAATGAAAGAATTTTGGAAGGAAATCCTTTTAACAATGGTTGTTGTATCGTTTCTTTTCACGATCTGCTCATTCACGATTTTTACCTTACCGAAAGTAGAAGGCTATGGCATGACGCCTGTCTTGAATAACGGTGATCGTGTTTTTGTGAATCGTTTAGGCACGATCCGGCGATTCAAACTTATCTATTTTAGAATACCAAATAGTA
The DNA here is from genome assembly GCF_050545135.1 of Enterococcus sp. AZ170. NCBI lineage: Bacteria > Bacillati > Bacillota > Bacilli > Lactobacillales > Enterococcaceae > Enterococcus > Enterococcus sp. AZ170. Next base: position 48,197 of record NZ_CP172947.1, read on the forward strand.
AAGAGACATCTATTCGACGAGTGATAGGTCTTCCCAATGAACATATTCAGTATAAAAATGATCAACTATACATCAATCAACAAGAAATTTTTGAACGTTTTTTACAGAATCAGTTGGATCACGCCAAACAAAATGAAGAGTTAGTAACAGATGATTTTCAATTACAACAATTACCAAATGTAAAGTATGACTATATCCCGAAAGGAAAATACTTAATCTTAGGAGATAACCGCCCCTACTCTACTGATTCTCGTTACTATGGTTTAGTAGATGAAAAAGATATCATTGGGACGGTTGAGATGAGAATTTTACCGTTACATAAGCTAGTCAGTTTCTAATTAAGTATGCATATAGGTAAGAAATAATTTTTCTGAAAGTCGTTCATAAGTAAAAACTAAGCGATACTCAATCAAGAGACAACGAGTAAAGTGCTTATAAAATAAATAGTTAAAGAATTCAATGGAGTGTAAAAAATCGGTATAAGTTCTTTAATTTTGTGATAATCGGACTCGTCTTTTATTTCTATGTAATCAGATTGAATGGGTAAAATTTTACTGTTACTATTCGCTGAGTTGCTCAGGTAAGTTGACTAAAAATATATTAGTTAAAGGAGGTGGGCAAAGTATCATGAAACAGTTAAGAGCTAAAGCTTCACTGGGCATAAGTTTTAATAAATATGCACTTGCCAGTTTTATTATGCCCATTTTAATTTTAGGAAGTGTCTACTTTTCAATTGGGATTTATCCAGGCAGCAAATTGAGTATCCTAGCAAGTGATGCTTTTGGTCAATATTCAAATTTTTTTGCAAGTTTTAATACAATGATGAAGAGTGATAAAAGTATTGTATACTCGTGGTCAGGTTCTCTGGGGTTAAATTATCTATCTTTTATCAGTTACTATCTAGGTGGAATTTTTACACCGCTTGTTTATTTTTTTGATAATCAAAATATGCCGGACTTTATTTATTTTTTAACTTTATTGAAAATTGGATGTATCGGCGTATCTTTTTGGTTTTTTTCTTCTCGAACTTTTTGCATTCCTAAATGGGGAGATATGATGCTTAGTATAAGCTATGCATTAATGGGATTTACTATTGCTAATTCTGAAGTCATTATGTGGCTAGATGGTATTCTTTATTTGCCACTGATAGCTTTAGGAATCAATCGATTAATGGACTACCATCGTCCAGCACTATTATTTTTCGGTTATTTTTTCTTATTTATGTCCAATTATTATATTGGTTTCATGGTAGGTATCTATTCATTTATGTACTTTGTAGTACGGTTGTTGACAGATAAAAAGCGATATGCAAAGAAATTTTTCAGTTATTTGCTTACAGCCATACTTGCTGGTGGTGCATCGATGGTATTACTTTTACCGGCAATGATTGATTTGAAAATGAACGGAGAGGCATTAACGGATATCGGCAAGCTAAAAACTGCTGCAACAGGACCATGGGACTTAGTGATAAAAAACATGATTGGTGTTTATGACTCCACTCGCTATGGCTCAATTCCGTTCATTTATGTAGGACTATTGCCAATCATATTTTGTGTATTCTTTTTCTCAACAAAAAAAATACCACGTTTAAGTAAAATTTGTTATGGAAGTCTTTTACTAGTATTGGTCCTTAGTTTTTATATAGAAGGATTAAACTTATTTTGGCATGGGTTTCATGCACCAAATATGTTTTTATTTCGTTTTAGCTTTTTATTTTCTTTTACAATTTTATTATTGGCAGGATTTGGTTGGTCCAACTATAAAAAAGAAGACTTTGAGCGGATTGTTAATATTTTTATAGGGTTACTTATATTTTTCTTGATTGTCCGTATTGTCACAGCAAAAAATGATGGATATGATTACTTGAGTTATACTTCTTTTATCTTGACGGTGTTATTTTTAGCTACTTATTTATCATTGTTCTTTTGGCATCATAAAATGAAAAGTAAAAAGATTCTTTTAATTGGTGTTTTCATAAGCATATTTCTAGTGGAGCTGAGTATCAATACGGCTTATTTAGTTAAGGGAATTGATGATGATTGGGGATATACAAACCGTTCTTTATATAATGAAGATTATTCAACTATTCAAAGCTTAGTCAAACAAGCGGAAAAAGAAAGTAATAATTTCTACCGATTAGAAAACGTGACAGCAATGTCTAATAATGAAAGTTTTCGCTACGGATATAGCGGTATTGGTATGTTTTCGTCAATTAGAAATCGCCACTCATCCTATTACATGAATACAATAGGATTTCGTTCAGCGGGTACAAACTTGCAGATTTATTATCAAAATAACACGTTAATTACAGATGCGTTGATGGGTATAAAATACAATATCGCAAACAAGCCAATATCAAAGGCGGGTTTTGAAAAAATTGGAGAAGAGGGCAAGAACTATTTATATGAAAACCAAAATGTATTACCTATGGGAGTATTAACAGACGGAAGAGTATACCAAAAAGACGTTTCCTCGAATCCAGAACAACTATTATCAGTTCTTTCAGGATTGGATGGAAAATTCTATAGGACGATTTCTCCAAAAATCGTTAAGATAGAGAATGCAGAGTTAACGACAGAAACAAAATATGGAAAAGAGATACTTGTTTTAAACGCAAAAGAAAAAGGGAAACCTATTAAGATTGAATGGAAAATTGAAATAGATGAGGCATCACAAGTCTATTTAGATTTATTACCTGCAAGCTATGAGAATCTTAGTCAAACGAGAGTAGAAATAAATGCAGATAAACAACAATCAAACACATCAATGGTCAAAACGGGACAGTATTATTCTTTAGGAAACTATCAAAATAAACAAGAGATTACTGCAAAAGTAGCCTTTGAATATGTGGATATTTTAGAATTATTTGAACCGAAAGTGTTAAGCTTAAACACAGAAAAATTTGCTGAAGCTGCTAAAAAAGCACAGGAGAACGGTGTAGAATTTAGGGTGTCTGGACGAAAAGCTTCTGCTGAAGTGGTTACTGAAGATGAACAAGTTCTTTTTACAACAATTGCGGCTGATAAAGGCTGGAAGGCTAAAATTGATGGCAAAGAAGTAGCTATCCGTACAATCAATGATGGCGTTTTGAGCATCATGGTTCCTTCAGGAAAACATCAAATAGAATTTGTGTACTTACCACAGGGATTCAAGTTGGGAATGATGCTTTCAATTTGTTGTGTAGTAATTTTTGCTGGATATCAATATTTGTTATTTAGGAATAGCCAAGAGCGAAAGTTCAAATAAAGTCTATTTAGGTAGTTAAGATACTTGCAACTAAAATTATCTGGAATATAGATTTAAAAAAAGGTCATGGAATATGTAATGACCTCAAAAAGTCTAACTTTTTGAGGTCGGTTCATTAATCCAGACCTTTTTTATTTAAAATAAATGCTTATATTTGTTAATTCAGAATTAATACTCGCCAGAAAACAATTCATCCAATTGTTTTTGAACGTCTTTATTTTCTAAGAATTCATCATAAGTTGTATCCGCACGATCAACTACACCTTTATCAGAAACAGCGATGATGCGGTTTGCTAATGTTTGAATAAATTGATGGTCATGTGAGGCAAATAAAATCGCGCCAGTGAAAGCCATCAGTCCATCATTTAAAGCTGTAATCGATTCTAAATCCAAGTGATTTGTCGGATCATCTAAAACAAGTACATTTGATTTAGACAACATTAATTTAGAGAGCATCACACGTACTTTTTCGCCCCCAGATAGGACGTTGACTGATTTCAGTACGTCTTCACCAGAGAATAACATTCTTCCTAAGAATCCACGCAAGAAGGTATTGTCATCTTCTTCTTTGCTTGCAAATTGACGTAACCAATCTAAAATCGTTAAATTGGTATCGAAGTCTTTACTGTTATCTTTTGGTAAATAAGCTTGAGTCGTAGTAACACCCCAGCGTACGCTACCTGTATCAGGCGTGATTTCGCCCATGATCACTTTGAATAAGGTGGTTGTAACGATATCATTGTCAGCAATGAAGGCCACTTTATCAACGTTATTTAAAGAGAATGAGATATTATCTAAAATTTTCTTGCCATCGATCGTTACCGAAACGTTTTCCACATGAAGCAAATCATTTCCGATTTCTCTTTCAGGTGTAAAGCCAACGAATGGATAACGGCGTGAAGACGGTTGAATATCATCTAATGTAATTTTATCCAACATTTTTTTACGAGAAGTTGCTTGTTTTGATTTTGATGCATTGGCACTGAAACGAGCGATAAAGTCTTGCAGCTCTTTGATTTGCTCTTCTTTTTTCGCGTTAGCATTTGATTGTAATTTTGCCGCTAATTGGCTTGATTCCAACCAAAAATCATAGTTACCAACATATAATTTGATCTTTCCAAAATCAAGATCGGCCATGTGTGTACATACTTTGTTTAAAAAGTGACGGTCATGGGAAACGACAATAACAGTATTTTCAAAGTTGATCAAAAATTCTTCTAACCAATTGATCGAACGAGTATCCAAACCATTGGTCGGCTCATCTAATAGTAAAACATCAGGTTTACCGAATAGAGATTGTGCAAGCAAGACTTTGACCTTTTGGCCGGCTGTTAATTCGCTCATTTTTTGGTCATGTAGACTTTCAGGAATATTTAATCCTTGTAGTAAAACAGCTGCCTCTGGTTCAGCTTCCCAACCGTTTAACTCCGCAAATTCACCTTCAAGTTCAGCTGCTTTGATTCCATCTTCATCCGTGAAATCTTCTTTCATATAGACAGCATCTTTTTCTTTCATTACTTCGTACAAACGTTTGTGACCCATGATAACCGTTTCTAGAACAGTGTTGTCTTCAAAGTCAAAGTGGTTTTGTTTCAAGATAGCCAAACGTTCATCAGGACCTAAAGCAACATTTCCAGTTGTTGGCTGAATATCACCAGATAAAATCTTTAAGAATGTTGATTTACCAGCACCATTTGCACCAATCAAGCCATAACAGTTACCAGGTGTGAATTTAATATTTACATCATCAAAAAGTTTGCGGTCTGAAAATAGCAAACTTACATCATTTACAGTAATCAATTGTTTTCCTCACTTCATATAGAATAGTTAAACCTCTCTGCATTATAGCGAGGAAACCCACATTTTTCAAGGAATTTCAGACTTTTTCAGAAATACCTTATAGTTTTCCCAAAAAGAAGCAGCTTAAAAATAATAGTGTTTCATGTGAAACATTTTAATAAAAAGGTTATCAGTGTACTTTTAAAACGATACACTGTATGATACACGTAAAATTAGTGTATCGTTTAATCGATTTAGCATTTGTTATTATGTGGCTCCACAGGCTAGTCTTTCAGAAAAAAGATAAATTAGGAATGAGGCAGAAAACACCTTAGTCATAATTTGCTATTTTCCAATCAAGACTGAACAAGCCTACGACACTTTTATTATCTATTTTCACGAGCTGATTCACATTTAAACGGAAAGGAGAAGTGGTGATGAAGCGTATCGAACGAATCTATCTTTATGTAAAAGAACAGACTGAAAGTTTAACGCCTAACGATGTTTCTTTAGGTGGTGGAGTGACAACAGGTGATGTTTCAGAAGCTCTAGATATCCAAAGAACCAATGCCAGCAAGGATTTAAATCAACTTGTTCGAGAAGGATTATTAGAAAAAACGGATGGACGCCCGGTCAAATATGTTGATAAAGGCATCTTTAAATATCAACCATTATCCAAACCAGTTAAAAGTTACCGGGAACATAGTTTAGTTGAAGCGTCTGCTACGGTCACTGATCCTGTACATAAACCAAATAAGAAATTTGCTGGAGAAGATATATTTAAAGGAATGATTGGTTCTACTGGGAGTATGAGAACGCCTGTTGAGCAAGCTAAGGCTGCGATTTTGTATCCACCAAAAGGGTTGAACTGTTTGATTACAGGACCAACCGGATCAGGTAAAACTTATTTTGCTCATGCGATGTTCCAATTTGCTTTGATGAATCAGGTAATCGATGCGAATAAAAAGCTGATTGTGTTTAATTGTGCCGATTATGCTCATAATCCTGAATTATTGATGTCTCATCTATTTGGTTATGCTGAAGGCGCCTTTACAGGTGCCACAAAAGCCAAAGAAGGGATCATTCATCAAGCTGATGGCAGTATTCTATTTCTTGATGAAGTGCATCGCTTACCGCCAGAAGGACAAGAAATGGTCTTTTACTTTATGGACCATGGTACCTATTCAAGATTAGGAGAAACGGTTAAGAATCGACGAGCAGATGTGCGAATCATCTGTGCTACAACTGAAAACCCAACCTCTTCTTTATTAAATACCTTTGTCCGTAGAATTCCGATTATCATTCAGTTGCCTAATTTTATTGATCGACCAGCAAAAGAAAAAATTGATTTGCTGAGAGTGATGATTTCAATGGAAGCTTCACGCATTCATAGAAAGATATCACTATCAGAAGATGTGGTGAAGGCGTTGATTGGTAGTGTTTCTTATGGAAATGTTGGCCAGTTGAAGTCAAATGTTCAGTTAGTAACGGCTAGAGGCTTTTTAAATCATATTGACCAAGATGAATTGACGATTACAATCGATGAGTTGACGGATAGTATCAAAGAAGGCATGATGCAATTGGCAAGTAATCGCGATGCATTAGCTGAATTATCCAAATATTTGGAGCCGCAAATGATCGTGTCTCCAAACGAGCCTTTAGTAACGATCCAGTCAGATGCTTATGAATTGCCGTATAATTTATATGAGATCATCGGAGATAAAGCTGCTTTATTAAAAGCAGATGGATTAGAGCAAGAAGTAATCAATAATTTCATCACGACAGATATCAATGTTCATCTAAAATCCTTTTATAAAGACCATGGATTTACTTTTGATACAGAAAATAAATTAGCTGAGATCGTAGATCAGCGAATCATTGATGTTACCAAAGAAATTTACAATTTTGCCAAACAAAAATTAAATTATAATTTCCAATCGAATTTTATTTATGCGATGAGTTTACATATCAGCTCGTTTTTAAAACGAATTCAAAATGGTGAGGAACGGCAGCATCAATTAAACGAAAATATTCGAAACATGGTGTTGGATTATCCTGTAGAGTTTGAAACAGCGCAAGAAATCAAACGAATCATTGAAATCAATTATCAAATGAAGATTCCAGAATTTGAAACGTATTATCTAGCGGTCTTATTGATTTCCCTTAGAGAAAATAAAGATGCTGGACGTATTGGAATCGTGGTCGCAGCGCACGGAAAAAGTACAGCTACAAGTATGGTACAAGTCGTATCACAGCTATTGAATGTTGATAATTTAAGAGCAGTCGACATGCCTTTAGAAATGCAGCCAAAAGAAGCTTTGCGTCAAATTGTCAATGTGGTGAAGGAGGTCAATGAAGATAGTGGTGTGATTCTTTTAGTCGACATGGGTTCTTTGGCTACATTTTCAGATGAAATAACCCGGCAGACAGGTATTGATGTACGAACAGTTGATATGGTCACAACCCCAATCGTATTAGAAACTGCGAGAAAAACAACATTGATCGATACACAGTTAGATTCATTATACGATTCTCTAAAGAACTTTCAAGGTTATGCAGGCATCCAGCAGGAAAGAGAAATCGATTCCTTAGCTCCGTGGAAAAAGCGCGTGATTGTCGCAATCTGTGCTTCTGGAGAAGGTACGGCAAAACGGATGAAAGAAATGATCGAAGCTTCTGTTCCACCTCAATTAAACTTAGAACTAGAAGTATTACCTCTTTCTATTATTGATATGAAAGAGCAATTAATCACCATTCAAGAAGAATATCGTGTGATTGCAGCAACAGGGATCACTGATCCTAAAATTGCAGTCCCCTTCATTCCAATGGAAACCTTCTTCTCTGGGGAAGCTGAATCTGTGATCAGTAAGCTATTATTGGATAGCGATATTGATATAGAAGCACAAGAAATGGATGAATTGGCGGCTAAAAAAATCTGTATTGATTATATGGAAGAAAGTTTCACGTTTATCAATCCTAAAAAAGTGATCGATCCTTTATGGGAATTTACAGATATCATCCGAACAAAGCTGGATTTAAAGCTAGACTATTCCTTCTATGTGAATTTGGTCATGCATTTAGCAGGTATGCTTGAAAGAGTACTGCAACACGATACCTTGACCCTTACTGAAGAAGAGTTGAAACAGATTACGTCAGAACCTAGCTATGAGGTTGTAATGAAAGCTGCATTCTATTTAAAACAAACATTTAAGATAGATATGCCGTTGGAAGAAGTTTACTATGTCATTCAATTAATCAAAAATACACAGCTGAACCAAGCACAGAATACAGAGAATACACTAGATGCGATACACAAAGAAGATACACTATTTTAGTGTATCTTCTTTGTGTATTTTCTTAAATAATCCCTTAGTTTTTCATCGATTCTAACAATACACTAGTTTTGGCATGGAAATTGCTTTAAATAAGATGTAGGTGAATTCTATATGTCCTGCAACCATTTTTAGCTGATTTTGTTGGTCGTTATTTTGGCAATAAATGACCGGGCGTAGTATTTTATTAATAAAGTATTAAGAATTGACTGAGCAGACTAATGAGTTGAAGGAGAACCAGAAATGATGGATATTCGCTTAGTTCGAATCGATGATCGACTGATACATGGACAAGTTGCAACGGTTTGGACCAAAAGTACTAATGTAAACCGAATTTTAGTCATTAGTGACGCAGTTGCACATGATACACTGCGAAAAGCGTTACTTGTACAAGCAGCGCCGCCTGGTGTGAAGGTAAATGTCATTACCGTTGAAAAAATGATCGCAGCTTTTGCCGATGAACGTTTTGACAGCTTAAAAGTAATGTTGCTATTTACTAACCCAGAAGATGTCAAACGTGTAGTAGAGGGCAATGTCGTTTTTGATTCAGTCAATATTGGTGGTATGAGTTTTACCAGTGGCAAACGAATGATCACAAATGCCGTGGCTGTTAACAAAGAAGACATTGCAGCATTCAAGTACTTAGATGATCAGGGGATTCAGTTGGAGATCCGAAAAGTAGTTGCGGATAACCAAGTAGATTTGATGGAATTGCTGAAAAAAGAACAGTTAGTGTAATTCTTTTTTTGGATTTCTATATAAATGATGTGCTGCACTGACTCAATGCTAATTGTCGTAGCTTATGCATAGAATTGGGAGGAGTGATCCAATTAGTGAAAGTGGTTGTCAAAGTAGTTTGAGAAATGGGTAATCATTAAGAAGCATCCGCGCTATCGATCATAAGGAATTGAAAACACAAGCAGAGTAACGCATTTTTTCTTTTATATATTTCTAGTAGTGTTTTTATCTGTTGATGATCGACGTGATGTAGTAGTTGAAAAAAATATAGGAGGTATCAAATTATGGTAGGAATTATTATTGCTAGCCATGGGGAGTTTGCTCAAGGCATTTTACAATCCGGTTCCATGATTTTTGGTGAACAGGAAAAAGTACAAGCAGTTGTATTGATGCCTAGCGAAGGCCCAGACGATTTAAAAGCCAAATTAAAAGCAGCAATCGCAACGTTTGATGAAGAAGACGAAGTATTATTTTTAGTCGATCTTTGGGGAGGAACACCGTTTAACCAAGCGAATAGCCTTTTTGAAGAACATAAAGACAAATGGGCAATCGTTAGTGGTTTAAACTTACCAATGTTGATCGAAGCATATTCGTCACGTTTTTCTATGAACTCAGCGCAAGAAATTGCAACGCACATTTTGGAAACTGCTAAAGAAGGCGTAAGAATCAAACCAGAAGAGCTAGAACCCGCTGAAGCACCAAAAGCTGTTGTGGAAGATGCTCAGCCTAAAGGTTCTTTACCTGAAGGAACAGTTGTCGGTGATGGCAAAATCAAATTTGTTTTAACTCGTGTTGATTCACGTTTATTACATGGTCAAGTCGCGACAGCCTGGACAAAGTCAGTTTTACCAAATCGAATCATCGTAGTTTCAGATGCCGTATCGAAAGATGATCTTCGTAAAAAACTGATCGAACAAGCGGCTCCTCCAGGAGTGAAAGCGAACGTTATCCCAATCAGTAAAATGATTGAAATTTCAAAAGATCCACGTTTCGGGAATACCAAAGCATTACTGCTATTTGAAAATCCAGAAGATGTAGTAAAAGTGGTTGAAGCAGGCGTAGACATCAAAGAAGTAAATGTTGGTTCTATGGCACATTCAGTCGGAAAAGTAGTCGTAAGTAAAGTATTATCGATGGGACAAGAAGATGTCGAAGCGTTTGAAAAACTTGAAAATATGGGTGTTAAATTTGATGTCCGTAAAGTTCCAAATGATTCTAGCGCGAATATGGATGAAATCCTTAAAAAAGCAAAACATGAGTTAGCACAAGCACACTCAAAATAATCCAAAAATTCAAATGAAAATAGGAGGCTTATCATGTCTATTATAACAATTATTTTAGTAATTTTAGTTGCCTTTCTAGCTGGTATGGAAGGAATTCTTGATGAATTCCAATTTCACCAACCGTTAGTGGCATGTACCTTGATCGGTTTAGTAACGGGTAACTTAGAAGCTGGGATCGTTCTTGGCGGAACATTACAAATGATCGCACTTGGTTGGGCGAACATCGGAGCCGCAGTAGCACCGGATGCGGCCTTAGCATCTGTTGCATCAGCAATTATTTTAGTATTAGGCGGACAAGGTGTTAAAGGTGTTCCATCAGCAATCGCGATTGCTGTACCACTTGCAGTAGCAGGTCTTTTCTTAACAATGATCGTTCGTACACTTGCTGTGCCGATCGTGCATATGATGGATGCAGCAGCTGAAAAAGGCGATATCAGAAAAATTGAAATGTTGCACATTTTAGCAGTATGTATGCAAGGGATTCGTATTGCGATTCCAGCAGCAGCCCTTTTATTCATTCCGGCAGAAACGGTTCAATCAGCATTAGAATCAATGCCGGCCTGGTTGACTGAAGGTATGGCTATTGGTGGCGGTATGGTCGTGGCTGTAGGTTACGCATTGGTAATCAATATGATGGCAACCAAAGAAGTATGGCCATTCTTTATCATTGGTTTTGTGGTAGCGGCAATTTCTCAATTAACATTGATTGCACTTGGTGCTTTAGGTGTTGCGTTAGCATTGATCTATTTGAACCTTTCTAAAATGGGTGGTTCATCAAATGGTAGCGGTGGCGGAAGCAATACTGGTGATCCGCTTGGCGATATCTTAAACGACTATTAAACTGAAGGAGGAGAGAAGAGACATGGCAGAAAAAATTGAATTATCCAAAAAAGATCGTTTAGCCGTTGCATGGCGCTCTACATTCATTCAAGGCTCTTGGAACTATGAACGTATGCAAAATGGTGGGTGGGCATTCTCAATGATCCCAGCGATCAAGAAATTATATAAAACAAAAGAAGATCGTTCTGCGGCATTAAAACGTCACTTAGAGTTCTTTAACACACACCCATACATTGCGTCACCGATCCTAGGTGTAACATTAGCATTGGAAGAAGAACGTGCCAATGGCGCCCCTGTTGATGATGTAGCAATTCAAGGGGTGAAAGTTGGGATGATGGGCCCTTTAGCAGGTGTTGGTGATCCAGTCTTTTGGTTTACGATTCGTCCGATGCTAGGTGCGTTAGGCGCTTCACTTGCAATTGGTGGAAATATTCTTGGGCCAATCATTTTCTTCGTCGCATGGAATCTTATTCGTTGGGCTTTCATGTGGTATACGCAAGAATTTGGCTATAAAGCAGGTTCTAAAATCACAGAAGACCTTTCAGGTGGATTGTTGCAAGATGTCACCAAAGGAGCTTCGATTCTGGGGATGTTCGTACTGGCAGCCTTAGTACAGCGGTGGGTATCAATCAAATTTATTCCAACTGTTTCTACAGTTAAGCTAGATAAAGGTGCATATGTTGAGTGGGATAAGCTTCCAATCAATGGAGAAGGATTACAAAAGGCCTTTGAAGAAGTCGGTTCAGGTAAAGCACTCTCAGCAATGAAAGTGACAACTTTACAAGATAACCTAGATCAATTGATTCCAGGATTAGCAGCATTATTGCTTACATTCTTTTGTATGTGGTTATTGAAGAAAAAAGTATCACCAATCATTATCATTCTTGGTCTATTTGTAGTCGGTGTCGCTGGTCACGTTATCGGATTACTATAATTAAATCAAGTGTTTAATGAGACATACATTTAGGGCAAAACGGTTGACTAGTTTTGCCCTAAACTCTTTTACACAGCATGATCATCAGAATAAACGTATGCTAAATCGCATAAAGCACTAAAGAAATGGAGCGGATAAAATGGTTCAATCACTGAATACACAAGTAGATTTCATAACGGATGCTACTGCATTTACTGGCCTCACGGACTATGGAAAAATTATGATCGGCGACAAAGGTTTTGAATTTTACAATTCTCGTGATAGCCGTAAATTTATTCAAATTCCATGGGAAGAAGTGGATTATGTGATCGCATCGGTTATGTTTAAAGGCAAATGGATCCCACGATATGCTATCCAAACGAAAAAAAATGGCACTTATACGTTTTCTTCAAAACAGCCTAAAAAAATGCTTAGAGAAATGCAAGATTATGTCGCACCAGATCATATGGTACAATCTTTAGGTTTTTTTGATGTAATCAAACGGGCGTTTCAATCATTAGGAAAGAAAAAAACTAAGCCATAAAATAAAAAGTTAACTCACTTGTGGAAGTGAGTTAACTTTTTATTTTTTCTCTTAGAATCCCAAGAACATTAGCAAGAATAATGACTACCCAAAGCACGATTTGTAAGCCAGATGAAGCTATAACTGGATTGATCAAATTGATCAACACAGCCCCTTCTAATACAGCGAAAAAGGTTGTGATATAAATTCCGGCAGCATTGTTCATTTTGAAGCGGAATTGTAGCACCAATAGACTGATTGAAAGGATGAACAGAAATGCTGCAAACGTCTGATGTGAAAATAATAAATAGCCAACGAGCCCATTCATCTGTCTATCGATAATAGGTAGTAGAATACTACCCATCCAAAACAGCAAAGCAAGAAAAGCGAATAAATAGCATTTTTTTTTATCACTTGCAAAAGTGGAATATTTAATCGAAAAAAGACCTAAGATAGCGGTGACCATTAACAGAATTACAGGAAAAAGCGTATTGAACCAATTAATAGCAACAACAGGCTGTAATAGTAGGTCAAAGAGATTGTACTGTAAAAGAATCAAGAAGAAAATAAAGAAAAGTTTGCTCCAATATTTCTCGGAGTCACTAGGTAGTTCAGTAAGGATTGCATCACTGATTTCTTTTGGATTTTTCCCAAAAAATACTTGAGCAGATGTGCCTTTTTTTTGTGCGTCTAAGATATCTTGCAAAATTTCTAAGAGGATTTCTTCTGTTTGCTGTTCCTCTTTATTTAAATTAACTCGGATATAAACAAGGATATCTTCATAGTATTTTTTATTTTCTGGAGTTAGTTGTTTTCTTAGTTCATTGTTTTGTTTGATTAAATCGGTTTTTTTCATTTTTAGCCCTCATTTTCTTTTTGCATAATAGTTTGCACACCAGTTGAGATCAATGACCACTGTTGTTCAAATTGTTTTAGATAGTCTGCCCCAGTAGCTGTTAGAGAATAATACTTTCGCTTAGGTCCTTCAGAAGAAGGGCGCATTTCTCCGATGATCAGCTGTTTTTTTTGGAGTTTAAGCAAGATAGGATAGATGCTGCCTTCACTGACCATATTTAAACCATATTCAGATAATAAAGTAATCATTTCATAGCCATAGACTGTTTTTTTTTGAATGATTTTTAAAATACATCCTTCGAGTAATCCTTTTAACATCTGAGTAGTATCCAAACGATCTCCTCCTTTTGAATAGAGTCTGGGACATAACTCTACGAGTTATCTCTCAGACTCAAAGAATCCGTATAAACGGTGGGAGCAGAAGCAATCACTACGCTTCGCTTCGATCACATCAAATTCTAAGTGCTAAAGCACTTAGAATTTGAAGGCTTCGGAAATAAACACTCCTGTCCCAACCTCATTAATACGCTATGTTGTAAAACAATATAGCGTATTATAAACTAAATTTTTTCTTACGTTTAATATAAGAAATTAATTTAATAAAAATTTATGAAAACATATATTTTTGTTATTTTTCAGACCTTTTGTTTTGACCCAACCTTTTTTTAGGAGTACCATAAAACTGTAAAAAGAATTAAAAAGGAGCGAGACACTATGAATGAAACAAGCAAGAAGGGTATTGACTGGGGTTCTTTGATTTTAGGGATTCTATTTGTTTTAACAGCATTACTATCTTTCCAAGACCCAGCAGGAAACTTAATTGCAATTGTGATGGTTTTTGCAGTATTTGCAATTGTGAAAGGGATTTTTGAAATATTAGTACGAAATAGAATGAAGGAATTAACAGGATATAAAGCCTATGCGCCAATTATTTTAGGTATCATCGATATTATTATAGGGATATATTTCCTATTTAACTTAAATATCGGTGTTGCAGCATTACCCTTTATTTTTGCGGTTTGGTTTATCTTAGACTCTGTTTTTGGACTTTTCGCTTTGGACTTAGCGAAATCAGTTAGTACTGGCTACTTCTGGTTTACATTAGTCGTTGATGTTTTGGGGATTATTTTAGGGATCATGTTATTAATGAATCCTTTATCTTCAGCATTAACATTAAGTTTTCTAGTTGGATTTTATTTTATGCTTTTTGGTATCACGCAAATTGTTTACGCATTTAGATAAGACGAGGAGGAACAAATAATGACAAATTATGCAGAAAAAGAAGTAAAATTAGTAGAAAAAATCGGTAAAGAAATGGATAAGTTAGACGTGACTCTTGGAAAAATGGAAGATACAGATAGCAAAATCAAACATTTTTATGAACAAGAAAAAGCGTTACATGAAATAAAATCAATTATCCGTAAAGAAAATAAGATCGAAAAAGAAGAGCAAAAAGCTCTTGATAAAGCAGTAGAAAATGCTGAAAACTGGATCGATGATCAAGATTCATTGGTTTATCAAATCAATGCTGAAATTGATAAATTAGACGCAACTTTAGGTAAAATCGATAGTGATGAAAGCAAAGTGAAAAGCTACTTGGAACAAAAGAAAGCCATTCATGAAATCAAAAAAATCATTAAAAAAACAGATGAATTAGGTTGATCGGTAGTATTTAACTGAATAGGAGTAAAAAGTAGGAGATGATCTGGTAAGGATTGTCCCCTACTTTTTTGTAGTATAAAATACGTTATAATAGAAAAAAATATAAGGGAATGACACTATGAACTATCATCGTTTCAAACAACCAAAAGCTTATTGTCCAAAATGTTCTAGAAAAGTAGATTTACTTTGTTCAGAAGAATCGTCAGACATGCCGCAGTTTTATATTTGCTTTAAATGTAAAATGGTTGGGCAATTTAGTGTAGGCGAATTACCAACAAATAAATTTTCTGTCTTCTCTACCGAAAGAAAAAAAGAAATCCAAGAAATGATTGAAGATATTCCTGATAAATATATTTATAAAGCCAAAGGCAGTCAATTACGTTTAGAAGAAAAATCCGATACCTATACAAGGCGTTGGTTAAGTCTTTATGAATATGAAAAAGCATTTGGTGAAGCTTTAGGATATGAAACGATTGATTTTAGAGAAGATACTCATTTGTGTAAATGGTGCAATCAACCGTTAGAAGGTCGCAGAAGATCATTTTGTTCTGATCGCTGCAGCCGTAGTTATGGGAAAGCAACCTTTTTCAAGCGGGGGATCTCAACTTTACCGTATAGAATTGCTAGTAGAGATCAGTTTTACTGTAGAGTAACGGGGGCAGATTTAGCCATTACGAATCGAATGGATGTCAGAATTCCAGCAAGCAATCAGCAAATGGAAATCCATCATTTAATCTTCGTAGCACAAGGCGGTAGCGATCATGAAAGCAATCTGATAACAGTTTCTAAACAAGTTCATAAAGATTATCATAAAGGTGTTTCTTATGCTGTTCAAGCAATTGAAAAAATCAAAAATCAACAAATGTTGTCTTACCGAGATAAGATGTACTCAATCGAAACCAAATAAGACGAGATTCACAAAATCAAGTTAAATTCTCAAAAAATTAGACTAATTCTAAGATTTTTGAGATAAAATGACCTTCTTACTATAGTAAAATGAAATAGATGTAAAATAAATGTTAGAGGGAGAATGCATGAAAAAGTTAGGATTAGTATTTTTGTCAGCGGTTGCTATCATTTCATTAGCGGCGTGTGGGGGAACTGGGTCTGCTAAAAAAGATGGAGACGACAGTAAAACAGAAAAGAAAGCATCAAAATCTAAAATTGCTTCTATTTCAATCGATGAAGGCGAATATGTCGTGCCAAAAGAAGAGGAAGCAGAAGATGGGGAAGGTTTTCTTGCGTTAAAAGTAACGATCAAAAATGAAACAGATAAAAGTTTAGACATGAGCGCAACGGATATTATGCTTTATGACGAAGACGATAGCAAGATCGAAGCATTGAGTCTTTATCTAGATGAAAGTAAAACACCACTTCTTGCTTATGAAAAAATTTCTGGTAAGAAAAGCAAGACAGGTTATATTGTATTTCCTGTAGAAAAAGAAGCAAAATACAAACTACATTTTGAACCTAGAATTTATGAAATCGAGAAAGAATCAAAACCAATTATTCTTGATGTTGATGCCTCTGAATACAAAGATCATAGTGAAGATGCTAAGAAAGCTGCAACAGCTTTTGTTGATGAAGTCTTTTTAGCAACTGAAAACAAGGACTATAACGAACTTGTTGCCAATGATCGTGATGCAGCAGTCAAAACCTTTGATGAAAACTTCAACAAAGCAATCAAGAAAAAATTCTACGATTATAAAGTAACAGACGAAGAAGGCTTAGCGTTAGCTAAAGTCTTTAGAGAAGACAATGCCAAAGTTGCTACTGTTGAATACGAAGTTGCTTCGTACTTCCCTGATGCAGCTGAAGTAACAGTAAACATGGAAGGCTTATCATTCAATGAAATGAAGGATGATATGGAGGCTGTGAATAAAGAGTACTACGATGCGCATATAGATCAAGACTACGATGAAAGAAGTAAAGCGGCTCAAAAAGCTGAGCTTGATAAACTTCCTGAAATCTTCAAAAATACAAAGCCGGTCAGCATTGATGATTATAGCGATGGATTTAAAGTAATCATGAAGAAAAAAGACGACAAATGGGAGATTCAGACAAAAGGTACACTGAACTACTTCGATAGTTTTGAACAAGCTTTCCGTGGCGATATTAGTAAATAAATAGAAAAACCGATTTAGTTCCACTGGGAACTAAATCGGTTTTATTTATTTATCATAAACCTAAAAAGCTGAGTTGTTGATGACGTTTAATAGTACCTACGATGATTTGACGGACCTGAAATCATACGAACTAACCAAACTGCAATTGCGACAGGAATCATAATCTTAATCGCAAGCCATAGTAGACCGCCTAAAAGGCCAAGTACGATGCTTAAAATAATACTCCCTACGAAAAATAACCCAATTACTATTAATATATTCATGACCATTGATTGTTGTCTCATTGTTAAAACCTCCATTTTTTTCTCTCGTTGTCTATGAATAAAGTATAGCAAGAATTTTTGCTCAAGAAATCCACCTTTAGGCTGATTTTCTCTCCATCTTTAGGCGGGCAGAATTATTGCATTTACTTAAAAAGGACGTAAAATGAAAATGGGGAGATGAAGGACATGTCAAAATCAAGACTAGAAGCGTTTACGGATGCCGTTATCGCGATCGTGATGACGATCTTAGTGTTAGAATTACATCAACCGACAACGGATACCTTAGCTGGTTTAGTCGGAATAGAAAAAAAGTTATTTATCTACATTGTCAGCTTCGTGATGCTGGCAATCTATTGGAATAACCATCATCATATGTTTCAGCTTGTAAAAAAAATCGATGGACGCGTTCTTTGGGCAAACAATTTTTTTATTTTTACTTTAACACTAGTTCCATTTGCTACTGCTTGGGCAGGGGATTTTATCGATAGTCTAGTGCCGCAAATAACATACGGACTGATGGTTCTTTTAGCGAATATTTCCTATTTGGTATTAACGAGAGAGCTAATACGAATAAATGGGAGTGACTCGCCATTAGGTGAATTGTTCCAACGCTATAATAAATCCTATATAACAATTTTTCTAAATGTCTTAGGGTTACTCTTAGGTTGGCTGATCCATCCTTATTTTGTATTGATTGTAAATATTGGCATTTTGATTATGTGGATCATTCCAGATCGGCGAATTGAAAAACAATATAAAAAGTAATATTGTTAAAATATTTTTAATTAAAAAAGGTGAGATAAAACTATTTTTAAGTTTTGTCTTATTTTTTTATTTTAAAAAATATATATAAATAGAAAATCATTGTGTTATTCTCATTTATTTCGAATATTAAGACATTTTATGAAAACAAATTCGGTTGTTTTTAGGGTAAAATTAGAAATGATTGTTTAAAAAAGAACGTAATAAACATAGAATTATAAAAAGGATGTAGAGGGGATTGACACATTAGTAGTTTCTGCGTTACTGATGGTATTCAAATCCGAATAAACTGGTGCTGTGGGAATCATTTTGCCAATAAATGACCTATTCAATCTGATCTGCTTTTATGTAAAGTGGATGGTTTTGATTGTCAAAGTGAAACATAGACTCCAGCCTCTTTGATTATGAAAAGGGTATTTTTAAATAAAAAGGCAAGTTACAAGTAAAAAAGGGGCCGGTTAGTACATATGGAAAAGTTGAATCTTACAAAAAATACAACAGGAAATAAGAAGGTTTTTTTACGAAAAGAAATAGAAGACAATCGTTTAGGGGAAGAGCTTTATGCAGATGATGTACTGAGTCAGTATTCTGTTTACCTACTAAGAAAATTTGAAGTATCGACAGATTACGAACAACCAGAGCAATTTGAAGCATTATTAGAAGATTTACCAGAACAGTTTAATCACGAGTTTGAAGATTGTGTTGCAAAAAATCTCTATGTAAGAGTGACGCAAAAGGCTGTCTATGTTACGTTATTACTTGCATTAGCACATCCACTCAGCAAACTGCAAATCAGTGATTTACGTACGTGGATCAGTAGTTTAGAAGTGCCAGAGTTACCTTTAAAGCATCGCTCTGCTTTTTCGGAAGAAGTGCCGATTGAAATGGTCAAAGGATTGCAGGAAACGAATAGTGAAGTCTTACTTTTAACCGAGATGATGAATCAATTTAGTGAGAATTTGAATGATATTTACAAAGAAATCCAGACGGTTAAAGATAAGAGAACACCACCAGTGGTCAAAGTAGTGCAAAGCAAAGTCGCAGCCAAAGAAGCTTTGGAAACAGCCAATGCGAAACAATTAAAAATAGTCGATGAAAAAATTGGACAATTAGCAGAAGAATTTTCGACATTTAGAGCGGCTGTCACTGAAAAGCTGAGATTAATACCAAAATCTAAGACACCACCGAAATTTAAGATTACCTTTGGTCCAGGAGAAGAAGCTGGTCCAACGGTAGAAACACGCTTAGAAGAAGCAATACAAACAATTGAATTGTTAACACAAAGAATAAACAGTTCAGATCAGAAAGTCACAGAACTAAACCAAATCATTGAAAAAAACAAACAAGAAAAAGGCCCTAGGCTAAATTTTTCTATCGCTAAAAAAGCCAGTGATGAGCAGATTAAATTAGTAGATAAAGTAGAAAAAACAGGCGAAAAAGTCACCACTATTGCGCAGCAGCTACAACAAATCAATGATAAATTGAACACGGTGGAGTCAAGCGTTTTAGAGGTCAAGCCAGATGCTGAGGCTTTAGCAAGGATAGAACAAGATCATGGTCAATTACAAGAAACAGCATCCGAAACAATAAAACTAAACCAAGTGATTGATCAGCTAACAAAGAAACTACAAACAGTAGAGACAGAATTGACAACAGTAAAAACAGAAAAGAAAAAAGTTCCTACAGTAAAACTGACAAAAAGTGATTCAGCGAAAAAATTAGCTGAACAACACCAAAAAGATCAGGAGCAATTAAAATCAAATGCGACAGAAATTAAAAAATTAACTCAAACAGTTGGGAAAGTCGATGTCCAATTGATCAAAGCGCATCAAAAAATTGCTGAATTAGAACAAAAAATGCGCCGAACAGCACAAGCGGTAGAGGTACCAGTAGCTAAAAAAGAACCCATTGTAGCCGTTCAAGAGGCTTCTGTACCAAGTTCAGACAAGACAATGATTGGACCACCAGCACCGCCAGTAAAACCTGTGGTGACATCGCCAAAACCTATTGCACAAACAAATAGAAGTTTTCCATCAAAAGAGACTTTCTTACAAGCGAATAGACCAGTGAAACCTGTTGAAGATGTGGTAGAAGAGCGACCGACGGTTACCTTGGCGATTGAAGAAATGCTTGATCGTGTGTCAGAAAAGCATCCCCAAGCAACAGAAACGAAAAGTCCATGGACATTGGAAGAAGGCTATCACAATAGCAATCCTTCTCAAGAGGCGCAAGGGTCGTCTTTACGTCGCTTGAAAAAATTAGAGTGGGATATCCATTCATTTTTCCAACAGGGACGAGGAATGGGACATAAAGGCATGCTACCAAAAGCTGATTTTTATGCGAATATCCGAAAAATCGAAGTTTTACCTTATTTATGGGCGTCTGTATATGAACGAGAGAAGAAAGATATCCTATTAGGAAATGAGTTAAGCAGCCAACAGCTGATTGAGGATTTGAATGAATTTCTAGAAGAGATCGAGGTCTTATCTAAGAAACGAAAAGTTATGGGCAAGTGGATCTATTGTCCAAAAGATGTTGAGCAAAAAATGGAAGGCTACAAACTTTTTAGTGAATATCTGGAAACGTACTTGGCGCGTCAAAATGAAGGACAATAAGTGATAAACCATGAACTGAGGATGACTCCTTTTTAGTCGTTCTCAGTTTTTTCTTAATAAATTAAAGAAAGTCGGATTGTTTTTATGTAAATATAAGTATAAATTCATTTTTATGATAATAGTAAAACGTTTTCACCTATAATTAGTTTCCATAAGGAATAAAAAACATGATAAACTATTATTGTTAGTCTTTTATTATATTTAAGGTGATTATATTAGTAAAAAAGACAACATAAAAAAATAAAGGAGTTTACTATGGAAATTAAAGTAAGGGATTTAGTTATGCGCTATGGTCGTGCAGAAGTTTTGAACATTCGTTCATTGGACTTTGAAAAAGGCACATCCTATGGTTTAGTTGGTCACAATGGTGCGGGTAAAACAACATTATTCAAGTGTATGACCAACATCATCGCCAATTACCAAGGAGATATTTCAATCGACGGTATTACTGTGAAACAACATAATGAAGTGTTGTTAAATGTGGGAATCGTATTAGATGGGATGTCAGTTTATTCAAATCGTTCAGGTTGGTTCAATATCCAATATTTTTCTGGATTACGAGGTAATTTTGACGAAGAGAAAGCCAGAGATTTAGCCAGAGAATTAGATTTGTTCGCTGTGTTGGATCAAAAAGTAAAAAGCTATTCTTACGGTATGCAGAAAAAATTGATTTTATTGATTGCCTTGATGCATACGCCGGAAGTCTTGATTTTAGATGAACCGTTTCGTGGTTTAGATATCGATACCGTTAAATGGTTTAAACAATACTTGAAACACTTGACGGAACAAGGGTTAACTTTGGTGATTTCCAGTCATGTCCAAAATGATTTAGAAGCATTATGCGATATCGTCTATGTGATCGATCGTGGTCGAATTTCAGAAACCATTGATCTTAATGCTGAAAAAGAAAAACAAATTCGTCGTATCGATACAACAAATAATGACCGTTTGAAAGAAATTTTAGATGAAGTGAATTATTACTATCAAGTGGATGAAGAAGGCGGCGTGAAGTTGGATATCTCTGATGAGCGCTGGATTCTTGTGAAGCAACACTTGACGGCAGAATCGATTGAAATTTCCGAATTATCTAAAGTGAAAATTTTAGATGAGAAATTGAATTAGGAGGGGCGATAATGACTGGAAAACTGATTTTTAAAATGGAGGTATTTAAATTTTTACGAGATAAAAGCTTTTTGATTACTGCTGGAGTTATTGGCGTTTTAAATATTGTTTTAACACTCTTTTCATTGAGTATGGCATCGAGCTTCTCAGATACATATTATGAGTCAAGTTCAGCGGCGTCAATGGTAGGGACAATGGCATTTGTTAGTGTGATCGTAGTGTTTGGTAATATTATTTTTGCTTATGTTTACCCATTTCATATGATTTCGATGGATTATAAGAATAATGTGATGGCGATGATGGTAGCATCAGGTGTTAATCGCCGAAAATTATTCTTTGCTAAAGTGGGTGCCATTTTTATCTGTACGCTTGTATTGATGTTGATGATCACACTGATTCCTGCGATTTTATTTTTGATTAAGCTAACTCAACTGGATGGCTGGGATAGTTTTGTAGATGGGTTTAATTCTGTCTTTTACTATACAGACTTGAGCTTTGGGAAATTTATTTTTTCAGGTTTACTTGGCTATTTAAATATGTTGATGGTGATTGCCACTTCTTGTATCATCATGAAAGGCAAAAATCTTTCATTTCTACTGTTTATCGGATTTAATATTCTAAGTAGTTTAGTGACTGGGATTTTAAATACGATTGCGTACTCATTTGATTTTAGTGCAACAGGAAGCTATATTTTCCAATTATTCCTGACAATTATTTCCATTGTTGTATTTGGCTATATTTCTTTAAGAACGTTAGAAAGACAAAATTTGTAAATATTATTTAAAGCTAAAGCTAGGCATGAAACTCTAGTTTTAGCTTTTTTTATTTGAGGATAGGATGATTGATTTTCTAAATGCAAATTAACTGGTACAATAAAAGGACTAAAGAAACTAAAGGTGCAGATAGATGACAGGATCATTGATCACAAAAAAGAAAATTGCGAAGGTCTTTAAACAACTTGTTGCGGATATCGGTTTTGAAAAAGTGACGATCGCAAAAATCATGAAGGAAAGTAATATGCGTCGCCAGACGTTTTATGATCATTTTCAAGATAAATATGATTTGGCGGACTGGATTTTCCGACAAGAGGCAATCGAGAAAATCGAAGATAATTTAGCTTACGAAGGTTGGCAGTTTATTGTAGAGAATTTATTTGTTTACTTTGAGGAAAATCAGGTTTTTTATCGCAGGATTCTGACTTTTGAAGGACAAAACTCCTTTCAAGAGTATTATACGCAACATTTAAAAGCCTTGATTCGCCAAGTTTTAGTCGTCAAAAAGGAAACAGATGAAGGGCTAGAGGAAGTAGATCGTTTATTTTTGGAAGAATTTTATGCGAATGCATTTGTGTCATTAGCGACTAAATGGATTATTGAAGGTTGTAAGATTGATTCACATCGTTTTGCGAAACAAATGAAAACTGCTTTTTTAATAGGCTTTGAAGAAAGACAATGAATAACAGCATGTAAGTGGAATTATGCCGTTGTTCATTGTCTGTTTATCTCCAACCAAAGGCGTCAGTCGGAATACGTAAATAATCTAGCCATTTATCGTCTTTGATTGCTAATAAAGTTAAAGAAAGACCATTTGTATTATATGCAGTTAAGAAATTGCCCATTCGTTTATAGACTACCTGAATGTCTTCAATGTCCATTAATTGTTGAACATCATTCATAAAAACACCAAGTTCTAGTAAGGGAGTGTTGCCTAGTCCGTTCACTAATACAGCTACTTGGGTCAGGTCTTTTTTTGCGTATTGTTGTTTTAATTTATTGACCAACTCAATAGCGATTCGTTCAGATGATTGCATCGTTTCGATACGGTAACCAGGCTCTCCGTGAATCCCGATACCAAAATACATTTCATCTTCTGCTAACTCATATTGTTGAGGAATGACTCCAATAGGAGAGGCGGGTGAAAAAGCAACACCTAATGTTTTGATCAGCGGTATCAGCTTTTCCCCTAAGGATTGGAGTTCATCTAGAGATTTTCCTTGCGATGCAGCAGCGCCCAAAATCTTATGAACCAAAACAGTTCCAGCTACACCGCGACGTCTTTTTTTTAATGTACCACTTTCGATGGAACAATCATCATCTACTATTACATGAGCGATTGTTAGCCCTTTTGCTTTAGCTAGACGTTCAGCTTCTAGAAAACGTGCTAAATCCTTTTCAAAATTTTTGATGATCAGTAAAGTACCTTGCCCATTGTAGGTTTCTTCGATAGCTTGAAGAATTTCAGAGCTGGCAGGCGGCTCGAAAATAGTCCCCATTACCGCACAATCCAACATATTCTCACCGATGTAGCCAACGTGAGCAGGCTCATGTCCACAACCACCTCCGCTAATCAAAACGACTTTATTTTTAGAGATTGTTTTTTTAGTAACGATGCCAGTTTGTTTGTGCCAAGTTAATGTGTCGTTATATGTATAGGTAAGTCCAGCTAATACTTGCTGACGAATCTGTCCGCTGGAATTAATTAACTGTTTCATTGAGCCTCTGCCCCTTTTCAATAATATCTGTTTTCATTATACGCTGTATTCTATTTGAAAACTACAATCTTTAGGTAGAATAAAATGAAAGCGGACACATTTTGTAGTTTGTCCGTTGCAACATTTTGCATATGCGAGTATTGTAAACGTATACAATAAGTAGAAGCGCAGCAGGCTCGTCTAACTCCGACAGAAAAACAGGAAAATATGAAGGTAGTGATTGTTGGCCACAATATATGATCATCTTTTTCTCGAGAGGCTAATTAAGACGAAATTGGTGTCACTAAAGCATAGGCATAATAGGAGGGAATACCATGAAAAAAATTATTAACCAAGCACAAAATGTCGTGCCAGAAATGGTCCAAGGCTTTATCCGAGCGCATCATGAAATGATCGAGCAAATTCCAGAAACATTTGTATTGAAGCAAAAAGAAATTGGTAAGCAAGTTGCCTTGATCAGCGGTGGTGGCAGTGGACATGAACCAGCTCATGCCGGATTTGTCGGATCAGGTATGCTGCAAGCCGCGGTTTGCGGTCAAGTTTTCACATCCCCAACACCAGACCAGATTCTTGAGGGAATCAAAGCGATTGATCAGGGTGAAGGTGTTGTAATGATCGTCAAAAACTATTCGGGCGATATCATGAATTTTGATATGGCTAAAGATTTAGCAGAAATGGAAGATATCAAAGTAGGCACAGTTGTCGTGGATGATGATATCGCAGTTGAAGATAGTACGTATACTCAAGGAAAACGTGGGGTAGCTGGAACTATTTTGGTTCATAAAATTCTAGGTGCGGCAGCACGCAAAGGCGCATCTGTAGATGAGTTAGTCGACTTAGGAGAACGTGTTGTCAAGAATATTAAAACGATTGGTGTTGCTTTAACTGGTGCAACAGTACCTGAAGTTGGAAAACCTGGTTTTGTTTTAGGCGATGATGAGATTGAATTTGGGGTTGGAATTCACGGTGAGCCTGGTTATAAACGAGAAAAAATCAAACCTTCTAAGGCGATGGTGGAAGAATTGATTTCAAAATTAGCTGCAGCTTTCCAATGGAAAAAAGGGGAAAAGTTCGCCATTTTAGTGAACGGCTTAGGCGGAACACCATTGATGGAACAATACATTTTTTATAATGATGCGATGCGCTTATTAGACAATGAAGGAATCAAAATTTCTTTTTCAAAGGTTGGGAATTATATGACCTCATTGGAAATGGCAGGGATTTCTATCACGTTATTAAAAATAGAAGCTGATTGGGTAGAAGCTCTGAATGAAGAGGTTAATACAGTAGCATGGTAATGATTTAGCGTTATTTTGTTAAAGCTTATTAGACGGTTCGCTGTATTATTAGTTTGAAAAATAGGAGGAATGACCATGTTTACAATAGATAACTCAAAAAAAGCACTACAATTATTTAAAGAGAAAATCGATCAAAATAAAGATTATTTAAGTGAACTAGATACACCGATCGGAGATGGCGATCATGGAAATAATATGGCTCGTGGGATGGAAGCGGTAAGTGAGAGCTTGCAGAATAAAGAAACTGCAAGTGTTCAAGATGTTTTTAAATTGACTGCGATGGCGTTGATCAGTAAAGTTGGCGGTGCTTCTGGTCCGCTATACGGAACTGCAATGATGGAAATGGCAAAAGCTGCGGCAACAACATCCGATGTGTTGCCGATTTTAGAAGCTGGTTTAGCTGGTATTGAAAAAAGAGGAAATAGTCAGCCCGGTGAAAAGACGATGCTAGACGAATGGGCACCAGCACTTGCAGCAATCAAGGAGAACAAATTAACCGAAGCAACATTGGAATCCGCTGTAGAAGCAACAAAGGATATTGTGGCGACAAAAGGTCGCGCTTCATATGTAGGGGAGCGATCCATCGGCCATATCGATCCAGGAGCGATGTCCAGTATGTATTTCTTTCAATCTTTAATGGAAGCAGGTGTGATTGATGAATAATGGTGTAGTAATTGTGTCACATGTCAAAGAAATCGGCGAAGGAGTCGATCGTTTGATCCAAGAAGTGGCAAAAGATGTGCCAATCACTGTCGCAGCAGGATTAGATCAAGGTGAGGTTGGAACATCATTTGAAAAAATCATGGATGCATTTGAAAAGAATCCTGCGCCAACTCTATTTGCATTTTACGATTTAGGCAGCGCAAAAATGAATTTAGAAATGGCTATCGATATGACAGAAAAAGAAGTGTTATTATTTGATACAGCATTAGTAGAAAGCGCATATACAGCGGCAGCGTTGTTACAAGTAAACACACCGATCGAAGCGATAAAGGAGCAGCTAGCCCCTTTAAAAATAAAATAAGTTAAAGGATAGGAGTTTATACACATGAGAAAAGCGTTTATTAGTCCAGCAAAATACGTTCAAGGTGAAGATGAGTTATTGAATTTAGGTTACTTTGTCACAACTTTTGGGAAAAAAGCTTTACTGATCGCTCATGCAGATGATGTAAATCGTGTAAAAGATAAACTGGATAAAACGGCAGAAACATTTGCTATTTCCTTTGTTGAAAGTAATTTTCATGGAGAAGCTTCAAGGGTAGAAGTTGCTCGTTTGCAAAAAGTAGCTGAGGAGAATGCCTGTGATTGTATAATCGGTCTTGGTGGTGGTAAAGCCATTGATACGGCGAAATGTGTAGCACAAGGGCATAACTTGATCATTGTTCCAACAATTGTAGCAACGGACGCGCCAACGAGTCACTCAGCTGTTCTTTATACCGAAGAAGGTCAATTCGATGACTATGCTTATTTTGTTCAAAGTCCAAGTGTCGTTTTGATAGATACAGTAGTGATTGCGAATGCACCAACACGTTTTCTAGTTTCTGGTATGGGAGATGCCTTATCCACTTATTTTGAAGCAAGAGCAACACATAATTCTTATTCTAATGTAAATGCAGGATTGCCTTGTGGTGCACGTGAAGGGGTCTGTCCCCCAGCTAAAGGAACCAATACAGCCTTGGCATTAGCGAAATTATGTTATGAAACGATTTTAGAGGATGGTTTGAAGGCAAAGGAAGCTTCAGATAATAATGTGGTAACACCTGCCTTAGAAAATATTATTGAAGCAAATATCTTACTTTCAGGTTTAGGGTTTGAAAGTGCAGGACTTGCAGCAATCCATGCGATTCATGATGGCTTGACTGTTTTACATGATGCACATGGCGCAACACATGGCGAAAAAGTAGCGTTCAGCACGATTTGTCAGTTGATTTTAGAAAATGCACCAAAAGCGGAATTATATGAAGTATTGGATTTTGCTTTGTCGATCGGGTTACCAGTTTGCTTAGCCGATTTAGGGGTGAAGGAAATCTCAGATGCTGAGCTAACAGAAGTTGCTGAAAAATCATGTATTCCAGAAGAATCGATTCATTCAATGCCATTTCCGATTACTGTGGATCAAGTGAAAGCAGCAATTATTGTGGCCGATAAGATTGGGCAAGAGTATAAGAACAAATAGGATCACCCGTTTGAAACAGTTGTTAAGCTTGGATAGTGAAGCTTAACAACTGTTTTTGTGTATAAATCAAGGATTTCAAGAGTGAAACTGGAAAAACAATCGGTTATAAGATAACATATAAAAGAAAACTCTTAAATTATATAAAGGTGGTGAGCAGATGAAAAATCGATTGAATCAATTATTTCATTGGATGAAAGAACACAGCTTATTATTAAAGCTGATATTTCTTGGCTCAGTCTTGATTTTCGTAGCCAATCAAGTGACACATATCGTGCAGGGAATGACTTGGCAGGATGTTTTTCAGACAATGGGGCAGCAAAGTCGTTTTCGAATTATCGGAATGATTTTAGCGGGCTTACTTGGGGTTTTACCAATGCTTTTATATGATTTAGTAGTGGTGAAAGTCCTAGAAGAACAAGGGAAGCCGAAAATGAATCGTTGGGAATGGTTTGTCTCTGCCTGGGTCACAAATACGATCAATAATCTTGCCGGTTTTGGCGGTGTCGTTGGTGCGACGTTGCGGGCCAATTTTTATGGCAAGGAAGCGCCACGTAAAAAAGTTGTTGCGACCGTTTCTAAAGTAGCGTTGTTTATGATTTCTGGTCTATCTATCTTAGCCTTTGTAGCATTTATCGATATTTTTTTTATTCGACCAGATAGTCTATTCAGGGAGTATTGGGTTTGGCTACTTGCTGGAAGTTTGATCGCACCAGCATTGTTGCTATTTGCGCAGTTAAAGAAGTATACGTTGTTTAAAGATTTTTTTCCGAAAGGGATTTTTCTTTTGTTCGGGGCTTCCTTTGGGCAATGGCTAGGTGCGATGTTTGTCTTTTTAAGTGTGGGTGCGTTGATGCAAGTGGATGTCTCGTTACTTTCTGTTTACCCAATGTTTGTGATTGCCACGTTGATTGGCATGTTGACCATGGTTCCAGGGGGGATGGGTACGTTTGATGTGTTGATGATTTTAGGTCTTTCACAATTAGGGGTGGGGCAATCAACTGCAGTTGTTTGGTTGATTTATTATCGTTTATTCTATTATGTCCTCCCGTTTATTACTGGAATTATTTTATTTATCCATCAAACAGGCATTAAGATCAATCGTTTTTTTGACAATTTACCACAGATTTTTTCACAGAAAGTAGCCCATTTTATTTTAGTAGCGGCTCTGTATTTTGCGGGAATCATGATGGTTTTATTGTCTACGATCACGAACTTATCCAACGTTAGTCGATTGTTTAAATTTTTATTGCCATTTTCCTTTGACTTTTTAGACCAAACGTTTAATATGTTGATCGGTTTTTTACTTTTAGGTTTAGCGAGAGGGATTTCAATGAAAGTGAAAAAAGCGTACTGGCCAACGATTGGATTATTGATTTTTGGTATTATCAATACAATTTCTCGGACAGCCTCTTGGCAGTTGATTCTGGTTTATCTCGTGATTCTTTCAGCCGTTTTTTTAGCAAGGAAAGAGTTTTATCGAGAAAAATTTGTTTATTCTTGGGGGGCTCTTGCCGTTGATGGGGTTTTGTTTAGCTTTTTGTTTATCATTTATGCGGTTGCGGGCTATTATAGTTCTCATCCGGATAAAGCAGGACCATTGCCACATATGTTCTTATTATTTCCATCGGATGATGTGTGGTTTTCAGGACTACTAGGGTTAGGGGTCTCAATGATCGGCTTGATCACGCTATATCAATACTTAGCTGAGACTTCAAAGCGGTTAGGGAATTCTTATCAAGGCGAGCGTTTAACAACGTTGATCACTAAATATGGAGGGACACAAGGCAGTCATCCGTTACATTTAAAAAATTATTCCTATTATTATTATCAAGAAAACGGTGAAGATGAAGTCTTATTTGCTTATCAAGTCAAGGCCAACAAATGTTTTGTACTGGCAGATCCGATCGGCAATCAGGAAAAATGGGCACAAGCGACACTAGCGTTTATGGATGCAGCTGATTTGCTTGGCTATCAAGCCGCTTTTTATCGAGTAAGCGAAAAATATACAATGCTTTTACATGATTTAGGCTTTGAATTTATGAAAGTTGGAGAGGAAGGAATCGTTGATTTTGCAAGTATCGAGTCAACACCACTTTCTTTGGCAACAAATAGTATGGAATTACAGCATTTAACTAATTTAGGGTATACATTTACAATGTATCGTGAACCTGTTTCAGATGAGGTGTTTCAAGAACTAGCTCGTGTGTCAGATGACTGGTTAGGGTCACAGCGGGAACGTAATTTTGTCGGCGGTCGTTTTGACAGAGCATATTTAGATTTAAGTGATCTTGGTGTATTGCGAAATGAGGGCCATGAAGTGATCGGCTTTATCACGGCAAAGCCAATCGTTCAGCATCGTAAAATGTCTTATGATTTGTTACGTTATGTTGAAGCGGCGCCAAAGCCTGTGACCGATTATTTATTGACGCATTTTATTGCAGAGTATCAAAAACGCGGCTATGATTCTGTGGATCTAGGTGCAGCTCCGTTATCAAATGTTGGGGAAACAAAATACTCGTTTTTAAATGAGCGATTGATTAACATTTTTTATAAGTATGGGGATCAAATGTACGGCTTCAAAGACACCAGAAAAGAGAAAGAGCAATATGTGACAACGTGGGAATCTAGATATTTTGCTTACTCCAAACAAAGCAATGTGTTATTTGCCATTATCCAGTTGGCTTTGTTGATTGAACGAAGCAAAGGAAAAGTAGTTTCTTTGGTAGAAGAGGTAATGGTCGGATCATAACTATAAAATAGAAAAGCTGAGAACAACGCCAGAGTAGGTTTTGTTCTCAGCTTTTTAAGTCTCAAGTTCCTCTAGTAAAAAAATGTAGATAGCGTATAATAATTAGAAAAGGTATACTGGAGGTTTTTGAGATGACGATTGAACGGGTGAGTGTCAGCACTAAAGCTGAATTAGCTGTAGAATTAGCTAAACAGACAGATGAAATTATCGTTGTAGGGGATTTTAGTCAAAACATCGCAGAAATCAAAAAAGGACAGCTAAATGATACTGAAATGATGGGGTTTGCCATTGGTAGTGGTGGAGTCGGTACTTTAGTAGAGTATGGAGCGAACAAATTGCTGGATGTTTTTGATCCGGCTACAAAAGAAGACAAAAAAATCCGTAAACAAATTGAACGGTTATACACGATTAAGCGTTTAACAACAGATTCATTTTTACTACATTTGAAACAATTAGACTATTAAAAATAGAAGAAGCCAAAGAATCAGTTTTTTGCTGTTTACAGTCTTTTTATATAAAAAGGGTAGCTCTAGTTTAATAAGCTGGTTTGGGAGAAATTTCAGCATAGCTAGAGTTTAAAAGGAAGGATAAAGTAACATGAAAAATACAAGAAGAATCATCATTGACACAGATCCAGGAATTGATGATGCTGCTGCAATTGCTGCTGCGCTATTTGATGAGAGGTTGGATATTCGATTATTTACTACCGTTGCTGGCAATGTTAGCGTGGATAAGGTAACAAAAAATCTGCTGAAACTATTGGCATTTTGGGATAAGACGATTCCTGTAGCGATTGGTTCAGATCGGCCATTACTTCGTGAAGCAATCAATGCCAGTGATGTTCACGGAAATTCAGGAATGGATGGGTATGATTTTCCAGAATCTAAGTATGAATTATTGACAAAAAATCATGCAGTGATCGAGATGTATAAAGTATTGATGGACTCTAAAGTAAAAACAACGATCGTTGGGATTGGTCCATTGACAAATATTGCACTGCTGCTTAGGTTATATCCAGAGTGTGCGGAAAAAATTGAAGAATTGGTGATTATGGGAGGAGCACTAGGTCGAGGCAACCAAGGCGTGTTATCAGAATTCAATATTGCTGCTGATCCTGAAGCGGCAAAGATTGTTTTTGAAAGTAAAATTTCGTTAACCATGGTTGGATTAGATGTTGGGGAGAAGGCACTAGTTCTGCCCAAAGAGCGAGAACAGATTCAGAAAATGAATAAAACTGGGGATATGATCGATCACTTGTTTAGAAAATATCGTGGCGGCAGCTTAGATACTGGTTTGAAGATGTATGATGGCTGCGCGATTGCGTATTTGTTAGCGCCTGAAATGTTTGACGTTAAGCAAGCTTATGTTGCGGTTGAAACACAAGGCATGTTGACAGCGGGGGCTACTTTGGTAGATTTAGATGGCTATTTGGGAAAAGAGGACAACTGTCGAGTCTGTGTCGATCTTGACGAGCAGCTATTTAGACAATGGTTTTTAGAAGCAATTGAGAAGTGTGATTGATGGTATATTAAAGTATAGAATAAAACCGCGATTGGTTTTATTCTATATTTTTTAATTTAGAGGATTCGCTTTTTTCGATTTATTTAGTTTCAGAATGAGGGTAGGGTACTTTTTTATTTTGAATGTCAAAATGACCAATTTCTTCAATCGGTTCACCAGTGAAGTCATCAATTTCGTTTACTTGAACCGTATACACAGAGGACGTATCTAGTGCACTTATACTTAAAGTTAACGCCATTTCACCCGTTTCGTAATTAAATAATTGTGTAAGAATTTGATTTTCCGTTCTTACACCATCTTTGTAAAGCAGAGCTGCTGGATAAACGTCATTTTTAAGAGGCGTAATAAATTTGACTGTTGTTTGCAAGGCATCACTGCTAGCGGTTGGATTTGTGATATTACTTAGGTTACTAAACTGAGTCTCAGCCGTTTGAGTCAAGGGTTTATAAGCAATATCAAAACGCCAATCGCCTTCGTATGTTAAAGCATTATCAACGCCGAAGGGACTATTGGTTTTAGAAGCTTCGGTAAAGGCTTGATCCAGCTCCTCAGCATCCTGCCACATAAGTTTATAAATATGAAGCGTTAATTTAGCGTTGCTAGGTATGTCTTCTTGATTAAGCGTTGCAGTAACAGAACCGTAAAAAGTATCTCCTTCTACATGAAAAGTAGAGTTATACATTCCACCCCCACGGATATCGTCAGTCTGGCCATCAACAAAGAGGCCAATGTCAAAATCTTGAAAATTTGTAGCGAATTTGGTAAATTTTCGATCAGGGGACTGTTGCTTTTCCAGTAACTCCTTTAATTTTTCATCGTCTAATTTAAATTGATAGTCAAAAGCAAATCTTTTCTTAGTTGAAACGAATTTTGTTACGGTGATTTCTCGATTATTATAGGTACTGGTTAAATTAAGTTCTGTTTGGATACCGTGTTCTTCCACAGTTACAACACCGGAATCAGTACTAATGCCTAAAGCATTTTTGATTGCTGTATTCGTTTGTGGATTGATCAGGGCAATTAGAATAAGAGACGCAACTATTGCCAAAGTGATAATGAGTTGTTTTTTGAATTTAATGTTGAATTTCTTTTTTTCCTGCTTTATAGGATTATTTAAAATATTCTCGCGATTTTGAACTAATTTATCCATTACTTCTTTTGGAATTTCCGTTTCTTGTCGGATGATATCATTCTTCTTTTTATCCATTCACTTCTCCTCCAATAATATTTTTAATTTTATTCTGCCACGTGCAAGCCTTGTTTTAACAGTATTTTTAGATAGATTCAGTTGTTCAGCAATCTCGTTAATGTTAAAACCTGCGTAATAATGTAAAATGATCGGGATTCTATACCTATCTGGTAACTGGTTAAATTCTTCTTCTAAGTGAGATCTTTCATAGTTGCTCTCTTTAGTATTCATATAACTTTCCTCAAATTTAACTGTTTCAACTCTTTTTTTTAAAATGTCCTTAGCAATATTGATCATAATTCTAAAAATCCAAGAATTAAACGCTGCGTCATTTTTGATATTCGTAATTTTTTGCCACGCGCGAATTTCAGTTTCTTGCAGACAGTCTGCAACATCTTCATTATTTAAAAGTAATTTATAAGCTGAATTGTATAGTACGATTTGATAGGCTTCACAAAGTTTTATAAACGATTGTGCATCGCCTGTTTTTGCTTTTTTAACCAAACTTATTTGTTCCTTTTTTTTCATGGACTTCCCCCTCCTATTTATAACTGTTTAGACTCTAATTTTATCAAAAAGGTTTCATCGAAATTTATTTTTCTTTTTTTGTAGAGATTTATGATGAGCATTACAAAAAAAGAGCTTGGGACGCCAGTCCCAAGCTCACAAATCATCGATTTAACGTTTTCGACGCTTACGCTTATTCGATTTTACTAACGCCAGTTTTGGCTTGTTTGTGAATCGTACATAGACCACAAAGCCACCAATACAAACAATAAACAAAACCACACCAAGCATAAATCCTTCTGGCAGATAAACAAATTCAATTGTATGTTCACCCTGCGTTACGGGAATACTAACAAAGGCTTTTTTAAATGGTTCAACGGGTACTTTTTTTCCATCGACATAGGCTTTCCATCCTTTGTCATAAGGAATCGTTGTTAAAAGGACTTGATCTTTCTCTGCGTTCACAGTTCCAACAGCTTTCCGTCCTTTAGCTGTTAAATCAGCGCCTTTATCTTGAATTGCCTGAATAGAACGTTCAAAGGCTTTTGTATCTAAACCAACCACCTTAGGTTCCATAAAACTAACAGCTGTTGTACCGTAGAAACTAACCGTAAACGTAACCGTGGTAGGTTTGTCATAGTAACCGATATTGTAATATTGTCCTGTAATATTGATCTGAGATTTTTGACTCGTCCCATTCACAGACATTGTAGCAGTCGAACTTTCCAATTGGCCAAAATCGGTTGGAAACAGGCTTAGGTAAGCTTGTGTATAAGCTGGTACATCAACAGTCCAGGTAATATCTTTGGCAATGTTGTTTTGCACTTCTTTATACGTTACATTCCCTGCATTTTGTTCGATTTTGACATTATTTTTATTAATGATCGTTGGTTGATAAAACTTAAAGTACGTTTGTTTTTGATTAGATAAGGCATTGAACAGTGCCGTTTGACTAGTTAAATTATCATTAGTAGGTTGTTTGACTTTGTAGATATCATTATCAGCTAAAAAGCCTAAAGGCAACGCATTGCTGTTTTCGTATAATGAGAATTTCCCAGCTTTATCTATTGGGAAAAAGCCGAATTTCAAGGGATCACTTTCCGAAATATTGTATTTAATTCCAACGAGTGAATCCATCAGTAACGTGTTATTTGGGTAGCGAATATTCAAACCAGTTCCTCTAGACCGAAATCCTAGATCGTTTAAATAAGCAGAAGAATGTCGATTTCTGATGGAAGAAAACAAGCTGACTCCGCTGTAGCCATAGTTGATACTATCATTAGAAGAAACAGGGTTTAAATTTTCTAAGCGGTAAAAAGAATCATTCTCTTTTTTTGTCTTATCGACCAACTGTTTGATTGATGGATATGGTTCTGAGTAAAGACTGCGTGAAGCATAGTTCCAATCTTCTAAAATCCCTTTTAGCATTGAATTGGTATTGATAAACGCCTCTGTTGAAACAAGCAATAACAGTAAGACAATCAGATAATGCATCGGTATTTTTTTTAATTGATAAAAAACAATTCCGGCAAGATACAGGAGTAAAAATAAAGCTGTGATGACAAATGCTGAAATCGGAATATAGTCATAACTTGTCGTACTTTTTGTCCCTTCAGCTAGTGCAAAAATCGCAATCAGCATGATCGTAGAGCCCGCTAGTACCCCTAAATCATCAGTTTTGAATTTCTCAAAGCCATATCCCGCTAGTAGCACCACTAAGAAAGAAAAGAGGAAACTATAACGGAACAAGAACATATTCGGTGCATGCATCCCGTGCCAAAATAAATTTAGTGGTGTGATATAAAAGCTAGCAATTAAAATGATAAACAGACTACCAAATAATAGCTTGTTTTTCCTAGGAATTTCTTTTGTGATAAAGTAGAAAACACAGAATATCAAAGGAAGTAGCCCCACATAGATAAAGGGAATCGAGCCGTACTTCGTCGTGTCATAAACACCGATCATATTTTTCATGACAATATCCCAAAAAGCAGTTGCTTCGGTTTTAAATTGAGTGACTTGTGACAAGGTTTCACCATTTGCTCGTAAATCAAGGACCGCTGGTAATACTAAGATCATCGAAGCGCCACCTGCTAAAAGTGAGGTGATTCCATAAGGTAGGATACGTTTTTTATAACTCTTCCAGTTTGTCAACATTCGGGCGATAAAATATAGGAAAGAGAAGATACCGATCATAAAGCCCATGTAAAAATTTGAGATAAACAATAGTAGATAACTTACAAATAATAGTGTTGGTTTTCGTTCATCCATCAAGCGGTGAATTCCTAAAATAACCAACGGTAGATAAGTAAACGCATCTAACCACATAATAATTTCTGAGTGCGCCGTAGCAAATGACATCAAAGCATATGGCACACTAAGCATCACATGGCCCCATCTTGGTATCTTATAAGTATTTTTAGCAAAGAACCAAAACGCTAAGCCAGCTGAACCGATTTTCAGCAAAGTAATCAAATACAAGGCATCAGGAATATTCTGATTTTTAAAGAAAATGACTAGTGGCGTAAATAGCCCACCAAGATAATAGGAAATCAATGAGAGATAATTTAGTCCTAAGGATGCATTCCAAGTATAAAAAATACTTTGTTTGCCATGCAGCATATTATTGAAACTAGCATGGAAATTGGAAAATTGTGAAAAGGAATCGCTGGCCATCACACTACGGCTACTTCCAGGATAAATTCCGAGACTTAAATAAATAATGACCATCACAAAAAAGGGAATGAAAAAGCTGGCGGTCATATATGGCCAGTTTTCTTTGATAAATGTCTGTATTTTTTTCTTCATAATCAACCTCACAACGTAATAAATAGAATATATATAGTTTAGCATATCCATAGAAAAATTGATCGCCAGAAAGAAAAAATTAATGAAAATCGAAGGGTTTAAGTGGAAAATTATTGTTAAAATAGTTTAATTAGCTATTCTAACAATAATTTTCATGAATAAATAATTCATATAAATATTAATGAGACGACAAGAGGAGCGGGTCAACTAAATGTCTATAAGCCTGTGGCAACATGCAACATGGAAGTGTTGAATTAACCGAAAAACTAAGACTCATGGAAGAAAATATCAGTGAGTCTTAGTTTTTTTAAAGCCAATGCTGAATTTTGTCATATCCTTGACCAACATCGTTTAGTGCGTGAGTGTCTGATCCATAAACCAATGGAATCCCTGATTCAATCGCTTTTTGAGTTATCCACACCTGTGGATAACTCTGTTGATAACCTTGTTTATAAAATCCTGCTGTGTTTAAATCTAAGCTGTATTTTTCTTGTTGAATACGGCTCAATAGGGTGTGGACAAGTATTTTATTTTCTGATGAATAGCTTGTTTCTTCATCAAAAAAACGTTCGAATTTTTGACACAAAGAAATGTGACCTAGACGTTTAGGTTTAAAAGGACCTAGATCAGCTTCTAGAGAGTCTAAAACGCATTGGTAGTAAAGATTTTGGGCTTTTTGAAAGCTGCCTAAATAGTCAATTACCCCACTCTTATATTCTTCAAAAGAATAGTCGATCCCACGCAATCCATCTTGTCCTTCGAGGAAATGGACAGATAAAATGCCATCATCAGTTTGAGGACCATATTCCGCTAAAAAATCTCGAGTCCAACCTACAAAATCTGAAAAATAATCCAATTCAAATCCAATGTGGATAATGATGTCAGAGGCATACTTTTTCCGCAGTTCATTCATCCTTTTAAAATAGTTATCCACATCATTTAAAGCCATGGACGCAGTTGTCCACACGTCAAGATCACCAGCTGCTTTTTTTTCAATCCCTTTAGGTAATGGGGCATGTTCTGTAATACTGTATTCTTTAAATCCGAGGCTGATTGCACGTTTAATTAGCAATTCTGTATCTTCGACTTTTCCATGTGGACAAAATTCTGTGTGGGTGTGACCGTCACGCATGTGAACCATGAGCTCCCTCCTTGTGGTTATCTATTTTTGCATAATTAATTTATATGCTATCGTATAATTTATTTTCTGTCTATCCTCTTTTATTTTCGAACTAAATATTTTTAGCAAAATTATCTGAATTTGGGATTCATTATGCTGATCCAAGGCTGACTGAGCAAGGGTAGCAATTGCTCAATCACTATTATTCATAACTGAAAGAGCAGTGAAGATCATAAATTTTATCGAATCAGTAATTTGTATAAGTGATAGGCACATCGGAAACAATTCAAACAGTACGATCAAAAGGTTGTGTGTTGTATATTGGATGGTAAAGTAAATTTTGTCGTGGAATAATTTTTTTATTTTAAATTATTAAAAAGAATAAAGTTAGAAAGATAAAAAAAGAATATTGAAGAGCTCGTTTATTAGAATCAAGTTCCCTTTTTTTATACGGATACAAAAATTCAATCTGTGATTAATCAACGTAGAATGGATTTTTGTTGCGTGAAGTCACGGTATTTATGAATGAAAATGATAATTGATAAGAAGATAATTACTTAGGAAAATCTGTAGCTATTTCGTCGTAAATAAGAGAATTAAAATAAAGAATTGTTATTTTAAGAATTAGTTTTTTTCCTAGAAATTTGACTCTGTTTTGATAAAGAAGATGTGCTAGTCATTCGAATAATCTGAATCAAATAAGTCACCCTTTAACGAATCAGATTGCTAATACTCCTATTATAATTTTTGTATAGAATGCAATGATAATCGATAAATTCGCTATTTATTGGTAGTTTTATCTTGTGTGTATCACTATTTTAACCTGTTCATGATAGAAGGATTTTTTCTTTGATTTGACGTTTAAATTATGGCTGGAAGCTAGCATAAAATGATATTATTTACTCATTTAAATTTAATTTTATTCTTTAAGTTAAGAAATAAACATAAAAAAAAGACTATTTTTGTGTTATGGAATTTTTTGTTTGTTTATACTAGAATAGTGTAAGGAGGAGTAAGAAGTGGTAATTTTGTAACAGAAAGTTTGGTACGTTCCATTCTGAGAATAAGATGAATTGTTAAAAGGTAATTACAATATAAATTTAACTATTATTTTTCTATATTAAGAAGTTGAGGCGGAAGTACCTGATACTTAAAATTGGTTGAAGTTATGTTGAAGATGCATTCTTATTAACTAGAAGAAATTAAGATAGATACTATTCGTATGAAGTAAGTAAAGATGGAAGGTATCTTTTGGTATCAATCTTTCACTATGATAGGAAGTAAAATTGGAAGGAGAACTTTTTATGAGAAACTTTAAAAATAACGCAATCGTTGGAGCAATCATCAGCTTTCTAGTAGTAATCTGTCTATTCTCACTGTCTATAGAGGCACAGGCTGAAACGATCCCTAAAGGACCTGAGTATGTCTATGGAACAGTTAATAACAATACGGATAGTAACTATCTTTTTTGGTATTCTCTTGACGAGAACGATGTCGTAACTAAAGGGTATACTAGGATAGTAAAAATTAATGGATCAGGTGTTAGCTTTGCTTATATGAACGCTTTAGGTGTAAGAGATGACGGTTTTTATGTTAAATCGAATACCGGAACTACTATGCAGTATATTGACTGGAACGGTGTCGTCCAGCGAGAATGGAACGCAACTGGCTTAGCTGGCTCTGCTAGAGCTGGTGCCTTCACTTCAGATGGTAAATACATTACCACCTCTGATATAGCATCGAGTGAAGGAAAGCTAAATATTTATATTTATGATGTCGATGCTCGTACATTGGTATCAAAGACTCCTATGACCAATTCAACTAGTCTCCCGATATCTGATTTTTATGCTATGGGAGATGCTGTGGCAGATGACAATGGATTTTTGTATGCTGTTGTTTCAAACGATGCTACGACGAATAGAAAAGTACGCATGCTAAAAATAAAAATAGCAACTGGAGAAATAGTGGATGTTCTTCCTATTCCTAAGTTGGATCACTCACCAGCTGTTGCATTTATGTCAGATGGAAGATTACTGGTCAGTGATCAGAATAATTTGGGAGCAATTGTTAGTTTTGAAGAAGGAACGGTTGTTTATACGGATAAGAAGGGCACTAATTTACCAAATATGGGAGGATCAGTAACATTAGTTACAGACTTTGCTTCACTGAACTTTCCAAAATATAATACTGAATTGTCTATAGTTGCACAAGCTCCGCTAACTGCGAATTATCGTGAGACGATTCAGTATAAATTTAGTGTTAGGAATACTGGGAACATCATGTCATTACAGACTAAAGTGAAAGAGACACTTTCACCATATGTAGAGTATGTTCCAAATACAACAGCTGTTAATGGCGTGCCGGTTGCGGATATAAACGGCACAAGTCCAATATTGACAACAAGTGGGCTGACTGTTAACAGTCCTGACAGTGAATCTGCCGTACTCGTATCAAACGAAGAAAATCCTAGTCACAACGATGCGGTAGCTACTTTTAGTGTAAAGGTAAAAGACGAAGGTGATTTGTCCCAAAGCATCCGTATACAAAATCTGGGAATAGTCTACAATCCTGAGGAAATGAAAACTAGTAACATGACGTATACAGATGTTGGGCCTTTTCCTTCTTCTGTGACTGTCAATTTCCTTGATGACGCTAATTTACCAATACAATTAGCAGGAGTAGAGCCGGTAGTCAAAAACTATTTAACTGGTGAGTCAGCTGATTTAACAC
This sequence comes from Enterococcus sp. AZ170, assembly GCF_050545135.1. Lineage (NCBI taxonomy): Bacteria > Bacillati > Bacillota > Bacilli > Lactobacillales > Enterococcaceae > Enterococcus > Enterococcus sp. AZ170. Next base: position 88,845 of record NZ_CP172947.1, read on the forward strand.
AAAACGCGGATGTTAAACGTACACTTGACATCATCAAAGCATCAGGGAAATATGAGCCCGAGCTGATCCGTCCGACTAATGAAAATGGTGTGCTTATTACAAAAGATGGAACCCAGGTGTCCTATATCTTTACAAGAATCAAGCGGAATCTTACCGTTAACTTCGTTAATGAAGAGGGTGAACCAGTTGATGATCCGTTTGTTTTAAATCTACCCATCGATACGTCGATTAATGTCGGAGAAAATCCAACGGTCAGACAAAAGCTTGCAACGCTTGAAGCCAATCATTATGAACTCCTCAAACGTCCAGACAATGAGGCTGTAACTATAGGAATGGAAGATAGTAGTGTTGAGTATGTATTTAAAGAAACATTAGGAAGAGTCCAAGTTATATTTGTTAATGAAGAGCAAAAACCGATTAGTGATCCGATTACGATCAAAGGTGTTATTGAAAGTGAAGTAATATTAACAGAAAACGAGGCAATCAAAAAGACTATTGCAGACCTGAAAGAGAAGCATTATGAATTTGTTACTGGACTGGAGAAGGTAACAATAGAAAAAACAGCAAAAACTATTTCGTATGAATTTAAAGGAATGCTGTATATAGAATCCTTCCCTTCAAAAATGAACTTTGGCGATAATTATTTGATTCGTCCGCATATCAAGGCCGAACAACCGAAATATGATGTTCCGCTGATTGTGGGTGATAATCGAGTAACTAAAACACCTTGGACACTAACAGCTACGCTAGAAGATTCATTGAGAAGTGTCGACAGCCCAAGTGAAGACCTTCCAAGAGCGCTTACCTATAAAGTGAGTGATACAGAGAAATTCTACTTAAGAAAAGGAGAAGCCCAACCGATAGAAACAGGATCTGGCGGATACAACGTTAGTGAAAAGTGGATAACGGATCAAACAGGTTTACAAATAGAAGTTTTTTCTAATGAAGTGATTCAAAAAGGAAGCTATAGAACGTCTATATTATGGCAAGTAGGAGTTACACCTTAGGTAAATAGGATTTAAGAAATGGACTGAATGGGAACAACTTATTCGGTGTACTAAAATACTTTGTTCTATAAAAATCATGTAAAATCTGAATAAATGATGTAGGAAAATCAGCTACTTCAAGGTTAGGGCATTTCAAGCAACTTGTTTAATCTGGCAAACTGAAATTTAGCTTCAGTACATTACTCTGCAAGCTTATCCTTTTTATGGAAAGAAGAGCAGTAAAATCTGTTTATAAAATAAAGAAAGACTCCAGAGATAAAGTGATCTAAACAACTTTACCTCTGGAGCATTTTGTGTTGAAGTTATTTCCGATATTGCCCATCTCCATAAACAATATATTTTGTAGAAGTTAGTTCTGCTAAGCCCATCGGACCACGTGCATGTAATTTTTGTGTGCTGATCCCAATTTCGGCACCAAATCCAAAAACAAATCCATCCGTAAATCGTGTGGAGGCATTAGCATAAACTGCAGCAGCATCAACTTGTTGTAAAAATTGTTGTGTCGCAAAATAATTGTCACTAACGATACTTTCAGAATGTTTTGTGTTATAACGGTTGATATGTTGGATCGCTTCTTCTAAAGAATCTACGACTTTAACAGCGAGAATAAAATCGTTGAATTCCGTTTCCCAATCTTCTTCCGTTGCTAGGATCGATTGTTCAAAAATAGTGATTGCCCGTTCATCTGCACGCAATTCTACATTATATTCATTCAAAGCTTTTTCGATAACAGGTAAGAAATCTGCTGCTACGTCTTGATGGATCAACAGTGTTTCTGCTGAGTTACAGACAGAAGGGCGTTGGCATTTTGCATTGACAATGATCGTTGTAGCCATTTCTAGCTGTGCTTCTTTATCGATATAGACATGACAATTGCCCGTTCCTGTTTCGATCACTGGCACAGTCGCTGTCGTTAAGACCGTCTTAATCAAATTTGCACCGCCGCGAGGGATTAGAACATCTAGATAGTCATTGAGTTTCATTAACTGTTGAGCAGTTTCACGAGAGGTATCAGCAATAAACTGGATTGCAAAAGGAGAAGCTCCTTTTTGTTCCAGTGCCTGTTGTAAAACCGATACTAAGACTTGATTGGAATAAAAGGCTTCCTTTCCACCACGTAAAATCACGGCGTTTCCAGTTTTAAAACAAAGACTTGCTGCATCTGTAGTCACATTCGGGCGAGATTCATAGATGATCCCGATCACCCCAAGTGGGACACGTTGCTTGCCGATCATCAAACCATCTTCATTTTTCCACATCTTGTCGACTTCACCAATTGGATCATCTAATGTTGCGACTTGGCGAACACCGTCAGCCATGTCTTTGATTCGCTCATCAGTTAAACGTAAACGATCTAGCATTGTGTCAGTAATGCCATTTTCTTTGGCTGTAGCTAGATCTTTTTGATTTTCAGCTAAGATTTTCTCGGTATTATTTTCTATGGCATCGGCCATATGCAACAACAAATCATTTTTCGTTTTTGTATCCATCAAAGCTAATTGGTAGGCTGTTTCTTTCGCTTGTTTCCCTAGTTGGATTAAATCAGTCATAAAATGTTCCCCCTTTTTTAGAATGAAATGAATAACGTGCCGATCATTTCGCCCGCTAAAATATCAAAAATAATTTTAGGTTGTTGTCCGTTTGCTAAAATCATCGCGCCATTATGCTCTAATACGCGTTCTGCCGCTTTTAATTTGCTATACATACCACCAGTACCAAAACGACTACCTTTGCCTCCTGCAACTTGTAAAAGCTCGTCATTGATAGCGTTGATTTCAGAGAAGAGGGTGGCATCTTTGTTGGTATTGGGATTATCAGAAAAGAAACCATCAATATCCGATAACATGATCAAGGCATCTGCTTGAATGAGTTGGGTAACAATTGCGGATAGTTGATCATTGTCACCAAATTTCGTCAGATGGTCTAATTCATCGATCGCAACCGTATCATTTTCATTGATAACTGGGATGATGCCCATCTGCAGTAATTGTTCTATTGTATTCGTTACGTTTTTACGGCTTTCAGGATATTCGATCACATCTCGAGTCAATAGTAGTTGGGCAATTTGCTGGCTATAAGTCAAAAAGCGCTGATTGTAAATATTCATCAACTCCGCTTGCCCAACTGCCGCCACCGCCTGTTGCTCTGGAATGGTCGGGGGTCGTTTGTCCATGTTTAATTTATTTAAGCCAACACCGATTGCGCCAGACGAGACTAAGATGATCTCTTTGTCTTGGTTACGCAAATCGGATAAGGTAAAAGCTAATTGATCGATGGCGCTTAAATTGATATTGCCATTGGGGTAGATCAATGTACTTGTCCCAACTTTGACGACGATTCGTTTTGCTTCTTTTAATTGTTTTCGCATGGTTGACCTCACTTATATCCTAACATTTCCAGGTTATTTTACTTAAGGCTATTATCTAGCCATTTCCGTTTATTTGCAAGAAAGCTTGGACAAAAAATTCTGCTTTTGTCCAAGCTTAGATTTTATTCTTCTATTTTACAGCTTTCCGTTCAATTTGTCTCTAAGTCATGGACAAATAATCCACTTAACAATTTAGGTTCAAACCAAGTTGATTTTGGCGGCATGATTTTTCCTGCATCTGCAACATTTAGTAGATCATCCATCGTTGTTGGGTAAACGGCAAAAGCAACCGACCATTGTCCGCTATCTACTAATTGTTCTAATTCCTCCATGCCACGAATGCCGCCGACAAAATCGATCCGTTTATCTGTGCGGACATCTTGGATATCAAAAATTTCTGCAAATACATGATTTTGAAGTAAAGAAACATCTAAACCAGCAACAGGATCATCAGATAAAATTCCTTCTTTAGCGGTTAAAGTAAACCACTGTCCTTTTAAATACATCCCAAATGCTTTTGCTTGAGTAGGTTTTCCATTGTCTGTTTTTGTGACTGTGAATGCCTCTGCTAAACGATCAAGGAAATCTGCTTCGATCGGGACATTCAAGACCCGGTTATAATCTAAAATTTCTAACTCTTCTTTTGGAAAAATAACAGATAAGAAGTAGTTAAATTCAGCTGTATCAGTTGCTTCAGGATGTGCTTCTTTTTTCTTTTGTCCAACTTTTACCGCAGATTCGGTCCGATGATGTCCATCTGCAATGTATAAAGCCGGCACATCTTGAGCGAAACGTGTCACTAGTTGTTCGATCACTTCCGGTTGGTCTACAAGCCAAACACGATGTGTAACGTCATGGAAACTTGTAAAATCATAAACGGGAGCATGAGTTGTTTTCCAGTCGTCTGTCACTGTTTGAATCTGTTTGTTTTGGCGATAAGTTAGAAAAATCGGGCTAGTATTGGCATCACAAGCTTCAATATGACGGATGCGGTCGACTTCTTTTTCTGGACGAGTAAATTCATGTTTTTTGATCTTACCTTCTGTGTAATCCGTGATCGAAGTACACGTCACAAGACCAGTTTGAGCGCGGCCATTCATTGTTAATTCGTAAAGATATAAAAGCGGTTGCTCATCTTGGACCAACCATTCTTTTTGTAAAAAGGCTTGTAAATTACTAGCAGCTTTGGCATAAACTTGCTCATCGTAAGGAGAAAGAGTTTCAGGTAAATCGATTTCTGCTTTGTCGATGTGCAGGTAAGAATATGGATTATCGGCACCTAATTCTCGAGCTTCTGCTGAATTTAGAACATCATAAGGCAAGGTAGGGATTTTTTCGCTAAACGCTGCCGCTGGTCGAATACCTTTAAAGGGATGGATCATAACCATTAGTAACTCACCGCCTCAGTATTTTTGATGGTTCTGACACGAATAATATTTTCAGCTGCTTGAATTTTTTCTGCAGCAGCATTGATTTTTTCTTCATCCGTTTCGGCAATATCAACAATTGTATAGGCATAGTCATCACGACTACGGTTGATCATCGTATCAATATTGATTTCTAAATTAGCAATGCCTGTTGAGATTTGTCCTAACATATTGGGAACGTTTCTGTGGATGATCGTGAAACGGAATGGCGAATTGAAGGCCATTTCGACCGTTGGGAAATTGACAGAGCGTTTGATATTCCCTGTTTCTAAGAATTTTTTCAGTGTACGAGCAGCCATCTTGGCGCAGTTGACCTCAGCTTCTTCCGTTGAAGCACCTAAATGAGGTAAAACCAAGATTTTGTCGTTGTGCAATAAGCGTTCATCTGCAAAATCTGTGACAAAATTACTGATTTCTCCTTGAGCAAGGGCTTCGATCACAGCTTGCGTTTCCACTAATTCACCACGAGCAAAGTTAAGTAAAACAGCATTTTTTTTCATTTGTTTCAGTTGTTCTTTGCCAATCAAATGATGGGTATTTTCAGATAAAGGCACATGAACAGTGATAAAATCACAGGTTTTTAATACCTCTTCCATACTTTGCGCTCGTTTGACACGACGTGAAATACTCCAAGCAGTATCAACGGATACAAAAGGATCGAAACCTGTTACTTCCATGCCCAAACGATAAGCATCATTAGCAACCATTGCACCAATTGCACCTAAACCGATCACACCGAGTTTTTTGCCTTCTAATTCCGTTCCAGCAAACTGTTTTTTCTGTGCTTCCGCTTGTTCTTCTGTGTCAGCTCCAGTCAATGTTTGGACCCAGTTGGAACCTTTTAAAATGGGACGTACGGATAGAAGTAAGCAAGCGATCACTAGCTCTTTTACAGCATTTGCGTTGGCACCTGGGGTATTAAAGACCACGATTCCCTCTTCAGTACACTGTTTGACTGGCACATTATTGGTTCCAGCTCCGGCACGTGCGACGGCTAAGACTGACGCAGGAAAGGCATAATCATGGAGTTTTTCACTACGTAAGATGATACCGGCTGGGGCTTCTGTTTTATTGATCGTAAAATTTTCTTCGTTAAAGCGTGCTAAACCAACTGGGGCGATCGCATTGAATGTTTTAATATCATACATCTAGTTCGTTCCTCCGTATTCTGCTTCAAATTTTTTCATTAAGTCGACTAAAGCTGAAACACCAGCTTTAGGGAAGGCATTGTACAAACTAGCACGCATACCGCCGACAGAACGATGCCCTTTCAAGTTTTCAAATCCTGCTGTTAAGGCTTCTTGATTAAATTTTTTATCTAGCTCATCACTTCCAGTAATAAAAGGAATGTTGTTGATTGAACGGTCTTTCGGATTTACAGGTGAAGAAAATAAGTTGGAGGCATCGATTGCATCATATAAAATGGCTGCTTTTTCCTTATTTTGTTGTTCCATTTGACGAACGCCACCTTGTTCTTTGATCCATTCAAAGACAAGTTTAGCCATGTAAATGCTGTAAGTCGGCGGCGTATTGTACATTGAGCCATTTTTTGCATGGATCTCATAATCCAACATAGCGCTGAGAACATCTGCTTGACCAATCAAATCATCACGAACAATCACAACTGTAAGTCCGGCTGGTCCAATATTTTTTTGCGCACCAGCGTAGATCAACCCAAAGTCAGCGACGTTATAGTCAATTGATAAAATATTGGAAGACATATCAGCGACGATCGGCACATCACCTGCATCCGGCAAATTAAAAATCGTGGTGCCTTCGATCGTATTGTTGGTCGTAATATGGAGATAAGCAGCATCTTGCGGAATATCTTGTTTATGGATATCGGGAATATAACTGAAATTTTTATCTTCACTTGATGCAATGACCTGAACATCAACGTTATCGATTTTTTTCGCTTCGCTGATGGCTTTTTTTGCCCAAGAACCAGTATTGACGTATAAGGCTTTTTTATTTTGTGCTAAATTCAAAGGAACCATCGTAAATTGCATACTAGCGCCCCCTTGTAAGAAGAGGACTTTATAGTTATCAGGAATCGTCATCAATTCTCTGAGTAGTGTTTCAGCATTTTCAATGATCGATTCAAAAAGGGAGGACCGGTGACTCAGCTCCATCACGGACATGCCGCTGTTCTCGTAATTCACCAATTCGGATTGTGCTTTTTCCAATACACTTTTAGGTAAAACGGCGGGACCAGCTGAAAAATTGTAAACAGTTTTCATACATCTATCTCTCCTTCGATATGATCATTCATTTACTCAATTTAGTATTAGTAAATGTGAAAACCATTATAACAGAAAGGCTAGATTAAAAAAAGATTAAAAAGGAAGTTTCGTAAAATTTTTCACGGAGTTTTCATTCTGAAGAGCATCGCAAACATGTTTATAAATTGGTAAACATGTTCACATCCGCTTGAAAGCGCTTCTTATTGTGGATTATTTCTACTATAATATGGCGTGAAGAGACATCGGCCGAATCGTTCTTCTATCGTAAGTTTTGAAGGGTATAACTCATTAATAATTCAAATTGAATCAATACAGTACCAAAGAATAATTGCGGATAATAGTCTTGATGAGAGCTTGGTGAATAAGTATTCGTGCTAATAGACAGTGTAGAAGTTTTACTGATAGCTGACTGATCACTGCCTACAAAACAAATACTTTCAAGTTCATTGGTTTGAGCAATTTCTGCTAGTTCAAACATCCTACCAGTGTTGCCGGAATTGCTGATGAAGATCAAAAGTACGTCATCTTTATGACTTTTCCTTAAAAACTCTAAGTGACTATTCGAAGTTGCTCTAAAGCCATAAAGATTGAAGTATTCAGCAAAGTAATTTGCTAAATTTTGTGAAAACCCAGAACCTAAGATCATAATATTCTTCTCTTGATATTTTTTTAGAAGTCCTAAAAAAGATTCTCCGTATGCTGCAACTACATCGTGTTTTTCTAGTCGTTCTTGGTTGAGATTAAATTCACTGATGTAAAAAACGAGTTCGCTATAGCCAGTGAAATTCATTTTTTTCGCCATATTGATGATCGTTGCAGTAGAAACAAAACTTTTTTTCGCAATTTCTCGAATACCTAAGTTTTTTAATTCAACACGATGATCATTCATGTACGCTAAAATTTGGCTTTCCGTTTTATTTAATTGGTATTTTTCTGCAAGACTATCAATATTCACTTGAATCACCCTTAAATTCATTTTAGTTAGGAGTATTATAACATGACAGAACAAGAATATATCCATGATCCGTGGGCAAGAGTTAAAACTAGAAACAATCTAAACGGAGATGAAGTTGTCTCTGCTTTACAAAAGTCGATTCGTCGTGGAAATGAACGCGCAGCCTGCGACTTCGCTTATGAAATGTACATTACTTCCCCTCAATTTGAAGAAAAATTATGGCGTAGGTTGCTGGCAATTTCAGTTGAAGACATTGGCATGGGTAATGAAAATGCTGCAATCATGATTAATAACTTAAATCAAATGCGTAAAGAATTCCAATATAATGAATCTGATCGAGCGATGTTCTTTTTCCATGCGATTCGCTATTTATGTCACTCTGAAAAAGATCGTTCTTCTGATTTATTAAAAAATATCGTGATAAAAAGCTTTGCGATGGGGTACGTTCCTGAAATCCCTGATATTGCTTTGGATAAACATACTACTCGAGGAAAAGAAATGGGACGTGATTCCAAGCACTTTTTAAATGAAGCAAGCATCGTCATTCCCCAAGCTGAAGTGACCAATGATTATAAAGAGGAGTACGCCAAAATCATTGAACGCTATGACCCGAATGAAGTCGTTGAATCGGCTTTTGAATTTAATTCTTGGCAAGTCTAAGGAGGACTTTTTGATGAAAAATTCAGTGAGTACTAAAGGATCTATGGTCAATCGATTAAATGATATTTTAAGTCCGTTTGCAACTAAAATTGGCAATCAGCGACATCTTAAAGCAGTTTCTACCGGAATGATGTTTGGCTTACCGTTTATTGTGATTGGTTCCTTTTTCTTAATTTTTGCCAATCCGCCGATCAATATGGATCAGTATGATCCGACTCATGCTGGACTTTTTATGAAATTTTTAGCGAATTGGAAAGAATTCGCAGTTGCCAATTACGATGTGATCACAGCGCCATACAATCTTACGATGGGTATCATTGGCTTGATCAGTGTTTTTGGGATCGCTTATTCGTTATCAAATGAATACAAATTAAATGCTGCGATGAACGGCATGGTCAGTATGGTGACATATTTATTGGTTTGCACGCCTGTGAAAGAAGGGACGATTTCTCTAAATTATTTAGGGACGAATGGATTGTTTGTGGCAATTATTTTAGGTCTTTTAGTAGTCGAAGTCAGTCGTTTTTTTGAAGTGAAGAATATTAAGATTTCACTGCCAGACACAGTACCGCCAATGGTCGTGACATTTATCAATACCTTGATTCCCTTGTTGACAAACATTGTGCTTTTTTATGGTATGAATCTGGTTTTTCTAGGATTGCTCGATCAAACATTTCCTGACGCAGTCATGTCCGTGTTGACTCCTGCTGTGAATATAGCTGGAAGTTTAGGCGGGCTGTTATTGATCGTGACCTTAGGAAATGTCCTTTGGTTATTTGGCATCAATGGATCATCGATTATTTTTCCCATTGTATTTACATTAGGAGTCGCTCAAACAGGATTAAATGCGGAGCAAGCTGCAAATGGAGAAGTGATGAGTCATTTGATGAACTTGCAGATGTTCCGAATTTCTGTTTTGGGTGGTGCTGGTAATACGTTAGGTTTAGTGATTTTAATGATGTTCAGCAAAGTACCGCAATATCGTACGATTGGGAAATTGTCCTTTGTACCAGGAATTTGTTCTATCAATGAGCCTGTTATTTTCGGCTTACCGATTGTGTTTAATCCGATTTTAGGGATTCCATTCTTACTGATGCCTGTCATTTCGTTGTTTCTAACGTATTTTGCGCAGAAAATAGGCATGATCTCTCTAGGTTTTATCGTGGATCCTTCATTTACACCATTTTTCGCTCAAGCGTATCTAGCTACGATGGATTGGCGTAATATTGTATTCTATGTTTTCTTGGTCGTTTTGAGTATCTTCGTTTATTACCCATTCTTTAAAGTCTTTGAAAAAAATCAAACGAAGTTAGTGGATGAACCAGTGTAGATGAATGCACAAAAAATTAGTGCAACAGACGGAATTGATGTTTGTTGAGGAATAGTTAAGTAATTGTCTCGGTGTTGAGAATTCGGTGATCGACTGAATTCTTTTCATCGAGTTTTTTTTAGTCAGTGATTCATTTCACTTTTTCTGTTAACGTGGTAGACTACCTACATAACAAACTGTATCAAAGGAGAATAATTAATGGCTAAATTAAAAGAACTGGCCCGCAATGCTTTACAAGTTGCGCCGTTTACTTTATCGAATACAATTACTTTTATCCCTTACTTTTTATTTCTAAGTTTAAGCGATGGCAAGACAATGGAGCGGATTTTACCGTTTGTCTTGTTTTATACTTTTCGTATGACAGGTATTTTCCTGTTGAAGAGTTTCAAACTGGCATTGACAAGCTTTAATGTGTTGATCATTTCTATATTGATCGGAGGTGCCGGGTGCTTGCTTGGTGTGATGGGGCAATTTTACTTTCCGGCGTATCTTTTTTCAGCAGTTTTACTAGGGTTAAGCGCCTCGTGGCTGCCAGCTGCCAATACAACTGTCAATTATCATGAAAAAAGACAAGGATATTCTGTATTGACTGCTAGGAAATATCTATTCATTATACTGATTTTAGCTGGAGTGATTTCCTCACTAACACTGACAAAGGAATTGAGAATTCCTTTAATTTTAGGAGAGTACACGTTATTGTATATTGCGGCGTATCATACAGTGACCCATTATCCAGATTATGAAATTGATTTTAATGAAGTCGATCAACAGGTAATAGCGATCAAAGAGTTCTTTTTATTTCTAGTTTTCTTCGCACTCTTGCTATTTATTCGTTCAGCACGTTTATTGTTTGATCCTCAATTGTTGGATGCGGGAATTATTGGATTTTCGGTTTTGTTTTTAATCTCTGCTTGGTATTTGAATCGTCGAAGAAAGACTTGGAAGTTACCATTGTGGCTTAATTTACTAACATTTGGCAATGGGATGTGTATGAATTTTCTCCTGCTTTTTGGCACGTTTTATGTTTCACTACGTTTAGGTGCAAGTCGACTTACAGTCAATTTGTATGTTCCGTATATTTTAGGGATCGTTGCTTCGGCCTTCGTTATTAAATTGTTGTATCGTTTGTTCGCTACACTCGATCCGAAGACTGTCCATGTTGGAGGCTTTATCTTTTCTTTATTTCTACTGTTGTTTCGTCCGCTTTTTCCTATTGGCGTCTTTCTTTTAAGTTGCCTTATCAGCGCTACTGGTAATTTCTTGAACCGAAGCTACTATCAAGAAGAGATTTTGCCGCAGGATCAGCGAATCATTACAAAATATAGTACTCAAACGAAAGGCAGTGTTAGTCATCAATTGTTGTTGATGAGCATTTTGTGGCTGTTGGCTAAGCAAGCGCACTTACCTGTCAAAACTGTGTTGCAGATTACAGCACATCGAACCCAAAATCCTGGCGCGCTCCAGTTAGTGGAGCATATTCACATCATAAGTATCGTTGGATTGATTCTCTTTTTTTCTTTCATCTTATATACGATGATAAAATCGAATATTAAACAGGATTATCAACAAAATCAGCCTAAATGATGTGAAAACACTAAAAAAGCACAGGAGAATATTAAAGAAAGTATAAAAGTAAACTGGGGACCATGGGAATATGTTAAAATAGAAATAGTTTACAAGTAGAGGAGCTTTTTAATGAAACAACGAGGATTTGAAATTATAACAGATTATACAGACAAAGGAATCTCGATTCCGCAGCGTGCGACCAAAGGTGCTGCAGGATATGATTTTGAAGCAGCAGAAACAGTAGTAGTACCAAGCGTTTGGCAATTACAAGCCCAAGGCATCGCACCTAAACCTGTTTTAGTAAAGACAGGGATCAAAGCATATATGGCTGAAAATGAATACTTAGAACTCGTGAGCCGTTCATCGAACCCCTTGAAACGCTTTTTAATGTTAGCGAATGGCGTAGGTGTGATCGATCGCGATTATTATAATAACGAAGGCAATGAAGGACATATCATGTTTCAATTTCTAAATTTCGGGTATGAAGAGATGACCATCGAAAAAGGGGAACGAATCGGACAAGGGATTTTCAAACCGTTTCTTTTAGCGGATGTAGATGACGTAGAAAATGAACGTACAGGTGGTTTTGGTTCATCTGGCAAAAACTAAAATGGAATCGCTTGGAAATTGCGTATCTTAATAGAGGGAAGTCTTAGTCTAAGCTGCTTATATTATGGTAAAATAAAGAATACATCAAAATGAGGAGATAGCATATGGCAAAGAAAGCAAAAGTTCAATTTGAGTGTCAAACGTGCGGATACATCTCCCCTAAATATTTAGGCCGTTGTCCGAACTGTGGTCAGTGGAACACGATGACAGAAGAAATTATTCAAGATACGACCGATCGTCGTGCGAGAGTGAGCCTAACGGGTAAAAAAACACAGCCCCAACGTTTAGCTGAAGTGGTTCCCAAAAAAGAACCTAGAGTTAAGACGAAGTTGGTAGAGTTGAATCGAGTCTTAGGCGGCGGCGTGGTTCCTGGGTCGCTAGTGTTGATTGGCGGGGATCCTGGGATCGGTAAATCAACATTACTTCTACAAGTATCTCAGCAACTAGCTGAAATCGGTGGTAAAGTTCTTTATGTTTCTGGTGAAGAAAGTGCAGAACAAATCAAAATGCGTGCGGAGCGTTTAAGCTCGATCGATACAGAATTTTACTTATATGCAGAAACAGATATGAATGAAATAGCCCGAGCAATCGAAAAACTGGAGCCTGATTATGTCATCATTGATTCGATTCAAACGATGACACAACCCGATGTAACCAGTGTTGCCGGTAGCGTCAGTCAGGTGCGAGAGACGACAGCTGAGTTATTGAAAATCGCAAAAACGAATGGGATCGCCATTTTTATCGTGGGTCATGTGACCAAAGAAGGGTCAATTGCAGGACCTAGAATGTTAGAGCATATGGTGGATACGGTTTTGTATTTTGAAGGAGATAAGCATCATACGTTCAGAATATTAAGAGCAGTAAAAAATCGTTTTGGTTCCACGAATGAGATCGGTATTTTTGAAATGCGGGAGCATGGACTAGAGGAAGTAGCAAATCCTTCTCAAGTATTTTTAGAGGAACGCTTGGCTGATGCCACTGGTTCAGCAATCGTCGTAGCCATGGAAGGCACCCGTCCGATTTTAGTCGAGGTCCAGGCGCTGATCACACCAACGATGTTTGGCAATGCGAAACGGACCACAACGGGTTTAGATTTTAATCGAGTTTCCCTAATTATGGCTGTTTTAGAAAAACGTGCAGGGTTATTGCTGCAAAACCAAGATGCCTACTTAAAAGCGGCAGGCGGTGTCAAAATCAATGAACCGGCAATCGACTTAGCGGTGGCAGTCAGCATTGCTTCCAGTTATAAAGAAAATGGAACAAAACCCACGGAATGTTTTATTGGTGAGATTGGATTGACTGGCGAAATTCGTCGTGTGAATAGTATTGAACAGCGAGTGCGTGAAGCGCAAAAGTTAGGCTTTATCAAGATTTATTTACCGAAAAATAATTTAGGTGGTTGGACACCTCCAGAGGGAATCGAGATTGTTGGCGTGGCGACGATCGGAGAAACACTAAGAAAAGTATTCAAATAGACTGAACGTGAGAATCGTTACAATGACTAACCAACGATTTCTCCTTTCATTCTGTAAAATTAAGTATATTATATTGGAGGATGAATCTATGCAAAAACGTGTCATCACTTTGCTGATGATCGTCGTTGGTGCAAGCTTAGGTATTTCACTATTACCGATGGCTTGGGATATGGCGAAACAGGCAGATAATACATGGCTGAACAATAACTTCACTAACAGTTTGATTGGTGCACTTATTTTCTTTATTTTATCGTTAGGGTTAGCAAAGTATATTGTTTCAGGTGTAAAAAGAGTAGAAGCAGCATTAAATGAAATGAGTTTGACCTATCTATTATTTGGAAGTGTAGGAGTAATCATAGGGTTGATCATAGGTGCGATTATTTCGATTCCAATGTACAACTTGAATATTCAGTTTGTAAACAGTGTTTTACCGATTTTAGTTATGATTATCTTTGGGTACCTTGGCTTTCGTATGGGGACGACTCGAATTGATGAATGGCGTAGAATTTTTACGCCTAAGCAAAAGAAAATTCCAGCTGAAAGCGGTGGAGAAGTTTTAGATCGTAAAGTGGAAGATCATTTTCATAAGTACAAAATTTTAGACACTAGTGTGATCATTGACGGTAGAATTTATGATATTGCCAAAACTGGATTTTTAGAAGGCGTTATTTTGATTCCTAATTTTGTCTTGTATGAGTTGCAATATATCGCGGATTCTGGTGACAGCTTAAAACGTGTTCGTGGTCGCCGTGGCTTAGATATTTTAAATGCCCTACAAAAAGAGGACGGAATTTCTGTAGAAATGTATGAAGGTGATTTCGAAGACATTGCAGAAGTAGACAGCAAATTGATTAAATTAGCCAAACTGTTGGATGGTGTGGTTGTAACGAATGATTATAATTTAAATAAAGTATCTGAATTTCAAAATGTACCTGTGTTGAATATCAATGCCCTGGCTAATGCAGTAAAACCTGTTGTGATTCCAGGTGAGACGATGAATGTCATGGTTGTAAAAGCTGGAACAGAGCGTCAGCAAGGTGTGGCTTACTTGGATGATGGTACGATGGTTGTGGTCGAGGACGGACAGCATTATATGAGTCAGCATATTCAAGTAATTGTTACTAGTGCGTTACAGACGGCTGCTGGACGGATGATTTTTGCGAAACCTGCTCATTCAGGACGCGGCATCGACGATAGTAAAGAAGAACATAAAGCTAATGAGAAGAGCTGACAATCGAAACACAGCACTAGATTATGAAGTTATTTTATTGGCAGCGGGGCAAGGAAAAAGAATGGGTGCTAGCCGTAACAAAATTTTACTACACTTAATCGGTAAACCAGTCATTTCTTATTCGTTGAAGACGTTTTTAAATGACCCTGCCTGTCAGCATATTATCTTAGTCACCCAAGCAGATGAACAAGATTTGTTAGCTGCGATGATCAAGAAAGAAATAAAAAAAAAAAGGTGTCCTATAACGCTGGTATCTGGTGGCAGCGAACGTCAATATAGCGTTTTCAATGGATTGAGTGCCTTATTTGATCTTGAAAATATTGTAATGGTTCACGATGGTGCAAGACCATTTGTTAACCTGGCTCAATTGAAAGCATTACATCGAAAGGTGCAAGAAACGAGAGCTGCAATTTTAGGAGTTCCAGTGAAAGATACGATCAAACGTGTTGTTGAAGGAATCGTTCAAGAAACCGTTCCACGTGAAACATTGTGGCAAATTCAGACCCCACAAGCATTTTATGGAGCCGATTTGCTAGCAGTTCATGAATGTGCGCAGCGACAAGGTTATTTAGGGACAGATGATGCTTCTCTTATTGAAAAATATAGCAATTTGTCAGTCTCAATGGTATTGGGTAGTTATGAAAATATCAAATTGACCACGCCAGAAGATATGCTGATCGGTGAAGCTATCGTGAAACGAAAAAGAAGCTAGGTGAAAAAGATGATACGAATTGGACAAGGATTTGATGTTCATCAATTAGTTGAAGGACGTAAATTGATTATTGGCGGTGTAGAATTACCGTTTGAAAAAGGGTTGCTGGGGCACTCAGATGCGGATGTTTTACTACATGCCATCACAGATGCTTTACTAGGAGCGGCTGGACATGGCGATATTGGACACTTGTTTCCCGATACAGATCCTGCATTTAAAGATGCTGACTCAATAACATTACTATCAGAGGCAAATCAAAAAATATTGGCGGATGGCTTTACTATTGGCAATATTGATTGTACAATTTTAGCTGAACAACCAAAGATGAAACCCTATTTAGAACAAATGAAAAAAAACATCGCCAAGGCCTGTCAAATTGACACAAACCAAATCAATTTGAAAGCAACAACGATGGAGCAAATGGGTTTTATTGGTCAAGAAGAAGGTATGGGAGCGATCGCGGTCGCTTTACTCGATAAATAGAAAGAGGAATGCACAATGACAAAGGTACGTGTACGTTATGCACCAAGTCCAACTGGACACTTGCATATTGGAAATGCAAGAACAGCTTTATTTAATTACTTATTTGCTCGTCACAATGATGGCGAATTTATTATCCGTATCGAAGACACAGATCAAAAAAGAAACATCGAAGACGGTGAAAAAAGCCAATTGGAAAACTTAGCATGGCTAGGGATGGACTGGGATGAATCTCCGGAAAAACCAGGGGAGTACGGTCCATATCGTCAATCAGAACGTGGCGAGATTTATCAACCTCTAATCGATCAATTACTAGTAAGCAATCGTGCATACAAATGTTATTGTACAGAAGAAGAATTGGAAGCTGAAAGAGAAGCACAACGTTCTCGTAGTGAAATGCCTCATTATTCAGGAAAATGTGCAGAATTGACACCATCTGAACAAGCTGAAAAAGAAGCGCAAGGACTTAAATCAGTTATTCGTTTCCGCGTACCAAGAAATACTTCTTATACATTTGAAGATATGGTCAAAGGTGAAATTGTTTTTGAATCAGATAATATCGGTGGTGATTTCGTTATTCAAAAACGTGACGGTATGCCGACTTATAACTTTGCGGTAGCAGTAGATGATCATATGATGAAAATCACTCATGTTTTACGTGGGGATGATCACATTGCCAATACGCCAAAACAATTGATGATTTATGAAGCATTTGGTTGGAAAGCACCTGCGTTTGGTCATATGACGTTGATCATTAATGCTGAAACAGGTAAAAAATTAAGCAAACGCGATGAATCGATCTTACAATTCATCGAACAATATCGTGAACTAGGTTATTTACCAGAAGCAATGTTCAATTTTACTGCTTTACTAGGCTGGTCACCAGTGGGAGAAGATGAGATCTTCTCCCAAGAAGAATTGATCAAAATTTTTGATCCAGAACGTCTAAGCAAATCCCCAGCAGCTTTTGATGGGAAGAAGCTTGAATGGGTCAATAACCAATACATGAAACAATTAGATTTAGATGTTCTAACCGATATGTGTCTTCCTTATTTAATAGCGGAAGGTAAAATCGAAGCTCAACCAAGTACAGAAAAGCTAGAATGGTTGAAAAAAGTCGTTAGCTTATACCAACCACAAATGAGCTATGCAGCGGAGATCGTCGATGTCTCTGAATTGTTCTTCAATGAACATCCAGTCTTAGATGAGGCAGCAAAAGAAGTCTTAGCTGGAGAAACGGTTCCAACTGTTTTAGCCGCTTTCAAAGCTCAGTTAGAAGCAATGGACGTTGTTGATGTACCAAGTATCAAAGCAGGAATCAAGGCTGTTCAAAAAGAAACCGGTGTGAAAGGTAAAAATCTATTCATGCCGATTCGTGTAGCTGTTTCAGGACAGATGCATGGTCCTGAATTAGGCGATACAATCGAACTTTTAGGAAAAGAAAAAGCTTTAAATCATTTAAATAACGTTTTATAATAGAAATATGTAGAGAAGAAGAAGTAAAAAAGCGTGTGTCTTTAGAGAGACTGTGGGTGGTGAAAACAGTTGTCAGCACTTTTTGAAATGCATCTTTGAATAGTTTCAGCGATACGTAGCTGAAAACGGCCAACAACCGTTATCTGTTTTGAGGCAGGGAAACCTGTGAAGAAAAGTGGAACCACGCGTAAGCGTCTTTTAAACGAAGTTATTTCGTTTAAAAGACGCTTTTTTATTTTATTATTCAGCTATGCTCTACTTTTAAGTTTAAAACGAAAGGAGAATAACTATGGGGTGGTTACAAAAAGCTGTAAAAGCGGTCAAAACCAATGATCCAGCCGCGCGTTCGACAGCAGAAGCATTACTTACATACCCTGGTGTACATGCATTGTTTTGGCATCGCTTTTCACATTTTCTTTATCGCCATCGCTTGTTTTTGCTAGCCAAAATTCATGCACAATTTTGGCGTTTTCTAACCGGGATCGAGATCCATCCAGGAGCCAAAATCGCTTCAGGAGTTTTTATCGACCACGGAATGGGGATTGTGATCGGGCAAACGGCGGAAATTGAGGAAGATGTCGTTTTATTTCATGGAGTAACATTAGGTGGAACAGGTAAAGATACAGGAAAACGCCACCCAACAGTTAAAAAAGGGGCAATGATCCATGCACATGCACAAATTCTAGGGCCGGTCACAATCGGCAAACGAGCTAAAATCGGTGCAGCAGCAGTTGTTTTAACAGATATCCCAGACGATGCGACCGCTGTAGGGATTCCAGCAAAAGTGGTCAGAATCAAAGGAGAGAAATTGGAGGAAGCGTATGATTCAAATTTATAATACATTAACGAGAGAAAAAGAAGTTTTTCAACCGATAGAAGCAGGGAAAGTTCGCATGTATGTCTGCGGACCGACTGTGTATAATTATATCCACATCGGCAATGCCCGCAGCTCGATGGCATTTGATACAATCAGACGTTACTTAGAATATCGCGGCTATGAAGTAAACTATGTATCAAATTTTACAGATGTTGATGACAAGATCATTCGAGCAGCGAAAGACTTAGGTATCACGGCACCAGAAGTGGCTGAACGCTTTATCCATGCATTTGAAGAAGACACGAATGTGCTAAATGTAATGCCAGCGACCAGTCATCCTCGCGTAATGGATCATATGCCGGATATCCTGACCTTTATTCAAGCACTAATCGATAAAGACTATGCCTACGAATCACAAGGAGACGTATATTATCGAACACGTAAATTTGAAGGGTATGGCAAACTGAGTCACCAATCGATCGACGAATTAGAAATCGGCGCGAGTCAGCGTACCGGTGTAGAAAAAGCACTGAAAGAAGATCCCTTAGATTTTGCCTTATGGAAAAGCGCAAAAGCAGACGAAATTTCTTGGGACTCTCCTTGGGGAGCTGGGCGTCCGGGTTGGCATATCGAGTGTTCTGTTATGGCAACCAAACATTTAGGTGATACAATTGATATCCATGGTGGCGGACAAGATTTAGAATTTCCTCATCATGAAAATGAAATTGCGCAAAGTGAAGCGAAAACGGGACAAACATTTGCGAATTATTGGATGCATAATGGCTTTGTCACGATTGGTGAAGACGATGAAAAGATGAGTAAATCATTAGGAAACTTTGTAACGGTCCATGAACTAGTGAAACAAGTTGATCCGCAAGTATTACGGTTCTTCATGACAACCACCCAATATCGTCGTCCGATTCGTTATAGTGAAACAACGATGAAAGAAGCGGGAGTCAATTTACAAAAATTGAAAAATGCATTTGAAAACTTGTCTTTTAGAAAGTCTGATGCATTAGCAGAGCTTGACGAGGATCACCAAAAATTACAAGAACTAATCGAATTTGAGACACGTTTCACGACAGAAATGGATGATGATTTTAACACGGCTAATGGCATTACTGTCGTGTATGAATTAGCTAAGTGGTTGAATCAATACAGCGAGCAAGCAAAGGTTTCAATGGGCGTTACAGAAAAGGCGTTGGAGCAATTTACACAGTGGGTAAGTATTTTCGGTATTTTCTTCTTATCAGACGAATTGTTGGATGATGACATTGATCAATTACTCCTAGAACGCAATCAGGCACGTAAAAATCGTGATTTTGCCCGTAGTGATGAAATTCGTGATTTATTGAAAGATAAAGGAATAACCTTGGAAGACACAGCTCAAGGAACTAGATGGAGAAGAAGTGAATGAGAGATTATACACAATTAAATGGTTTGGCTTTAGCTTACGTGGGAGATGCAATCTATGAAATCTATATACGCGATTACTTAGTGGAACAAGGTCAAACAAAGCCCAATACGCTGCATCGTATGGCTACACATTATGTTTCAGCAAAAGCGCAGGCATTTCTAATTCAAGCTTTGATTGAAGAGAAACGACTTACTGAAGATGAAGAACTAATGTACAAACGTGGACGTAACGCTAAAAGCCATACCTCTGCAAAAAATGCAGATATTACTACTTATCGAATTGCAACAGGTTTTGAGTCCTTGATGGGGTATTTACACTTAACGAAACAAACAGAACGCTTGGAAGAATTGATCGATTGGTGTATAAAAAAAGTAGGTGAAAAAAATGAAAAATGACAAAAAACATCCTTTTAAAGGCGAGAAGCCACAAAGAAATCAACCGTTTAAAAAAGAACCAATCAAAAGAGAACGAGAAGTTTCACAAGAAGAAATCGAAGATAACTTTGTTTTTGGCAATCATGCGACGATCGAGGCTATTCAACAAGGACGTGGCAATAAATTATTTTTGCAAGAAGATAGCAAAAGTGAAAAGGTCGAACACTTAAAACAATTAGCCAAAGAAAATGCAGTCCCTGTTAAATGGGTTCCAAAACAAAAGTTAGACACAATGACTAATCATGGGGTTCATCAGGGGATCGTATTAGCGATTACAGCCTATGAATATCTAACGCTAGATGAATTACTTGATCGGACAAAAGACAAGACAGAAGCCCCTTTTTTCTTGATTTTAGACAGCTTAGAAGATCCTCATAACTTTGGTTCGATCTTAAGAACAGCAGACGCTACAGGAGTGGATGGAATCATCATTCCCAAGCACCGTGCAGTTGGAATCACACCAGTTGTAACAAAAGCGTCGACTGGCGCGGTAGAGTACATTCCTGTTGCTCGTGTGACCAATTTAACGCAAAGTATTGCGACCTTGAAAGAAAATAATTTTTGGATTTTCGGAACGGATATGAAAGGGACAGATTATCGTCAGTGGAATACCCAAGGTGCGATTGCATTGATTATTGGAAATGAAGGACGCGGGATGAGCCAAGGTCTTCATAAAGAAGTAGATGAGTTATTGACAATACCAATGACAGGACACGTTCAAAGCTTAAATGCAGGTGTTGCAGCTGGTCTGCTGATGTATGAGGCTTATCGTGGGCGAAATCCTATAAAATAATTAGTTGAATGGCGAGAAAAAAGTTACTTTTTTCTCGATTTCTTATATAAAGAAGGTGGCAAAACAAAATGAAGAAACAGTTACTGATCGTTGATGGTTATAATATGATCGGCTCTTGGCCGGAACTTGTTCAATTGAAGAACCAAAATAAACTTGAAGACGCCAGAGAAGTTTTGTTGCAGCGTTTATCTAATTATGCAAAATATGAGGATCTAGAAGTAATTGTTGTTTTTGATGCACAATTAGTTCCCGGAATTCAGCAAACATATAAAAAATATCATTTAACAGTAGTTTTCACGAAAGAGGATGAAACAGCTGATAGCTATATTGAGCGAATTGCAGGAGATAAAAATGATCGTTTGACTCAAGTGACGGTTGCAACTAGTGACTTAGCAGAACAGTGGTTGGTTTTTTCAAAAGGAGCTTTACGCGCGTCGGCTAACGAGCTGTATAAAAATGTTCAAAAAACAGAACATACGATTACTGTTCATACAAAAGATATCCATTTTCAAGACTTTCGACGAAATTCCCCTTGGAATATTGATCAATTATCAAAGTTGTCTGAAAAACTAGACGAATTGTCTAAAAAGAAAAATTAAATGTCAATTTGTTTATATTTCTATTGAGAATAGTGGTACGATTTTTCCAAGCATTTTGGTAGAATGCTTGGAAGGAGAATGTTGTCAATGAACAAATATGAAGAAATCCTAAAAGGGGACACTGTGTCATTTGATTGTTTGTATCGGAAATATCACCCAATCGTGTACAAGTTTCAAAAAAAGTATTATCTGAGAGACTTTGATCGTGAAGACTGGCTTCAAGAAGGCCGGATCATTTTTTATCGTTCTTTAGAAAAATATGATGAGGTACATAACGTTTCTATTGGGCAATTTTTTAAGTCAAATTTTGAGAATCATATTCGTAGTTTGGTTAGAAGGCAATGTGCAGTTAAGCGGACAATCGACGTCCAGTCCATCTCATTAGATCAGAAGATAGAGAATCAGGGAGAATCTTTTTTTGACTATATTGAGACAGAAGATGCTGACGTGCTAGAGCAAATGATCATCCGAGAGAAGCTGGAGCAGTTGCCGACAGTACTGTCTTCATTTGAACGAGTGACGTTTCAAGAATATATGAATGGTAAAGAATTGAAAGAGATCGCCAAAGATACGGATAGCCGAGAAATTACGGTTAGAAGTGCCTATGATCGAGCTAAAAAGAAATTGAAAGGAATTATTTATGATTAAATGAGAATTTTTAAAATTATTCACATCAAATAATTATCCATTTATCAATTATAAATAGTTGCATTTCATTTTCTGCTATGGTAAACTTGTTATTTTTATTAATATGTGATATACTGGCTCTTGAGGTGAATGCAATGCCAACAACTTTAGCGTCAATTAAAAAAGATCTAGAATGTCGTATCGGCAGCAAAATCACATTAGTTGCTCAGACCGGCAGAAAGCGCCAAACAGAACGTAATGGTATTTTGACAGAAACGTATCCATCTGTCTTCGTTGTAGATTTAGATCCAGATGAAAACTCATTTGAACGAGTTTCTTATAGTTATTCTGATGTGTTGACACGCACAGTAGAGATTGAATTTGTCAGTGAAGCAGTCTAAACATGACTGATTTTAAAAATAGAGCTAAAGCGAGAACGCTTTAGCTCTATTTTTTATACTATAATTGCACATCTATAGCAAAAAAACCTCTAACTATTCAATTTGATTACGAAAGAAACTGGTAAAGACACTAAGCAAGTTAAAAATGATACTGCTAGAGAGTATTAGATGACTGCAGAAGAAGCACTTGATTATGGACTCGTTAATAAAACTATTTAATCCGTCAAAAAGTATGAAAGCCATGAGTCCACAGTGTTGAGTGGGTTCATAATTTTTTAGTCATAACTTGAACTATAAAGCAATTTTTATCCGAATATATACTTCTCTGACAACATATGTTAGAATTTAAAAGATTGTGAAGATGGTTAGGTATTGGATTAGATAGGTGAAAAGAATGGAAATCATAGAAAAAGCGCCCGCAAAAATCAACTTGGGGTTGGATGCGCTCTATAAAAGAAAAGATGGCTATCATGAATTAGAGATGATCATGGCTAGTGTGGATTTAGCCGATCGGCTGACTTTTGAATTATTGCCGAAAGACGAAATACTAATCGAAACAGATAGCTCTTTTTTACCAGTAGATAGAAGAAATCACGTGTACCAAGCAGCAGAATTGCTGAAGAACACGTTTGGCCTTACTCAAGGAGTTAGGATTTATATAGAAAAAAGAATACCTGTTGCAGCGGGATTAGCTGGTGGTAGCAGTGATTGTGCTGCTGCATTGCGAGGTCTGAATCGTTTATGGAACCTTGGACTGTCTTTAGAAGAGCTTGCAGAATTGGGTAGTAAAATTGGTTCGGATGTTCCTTACTGTATTCATGGAGGAACAGCTTTTGTCACAGGGCGTGGTGAAAAAATAAAGTTTTTACCATCGATGCCACAGTGTTGGGTTGTCCTAGTAAAACCTAGAATGAGTGTTTCGACAAGTTCTATTTTTAGTAGTTTGTCCTTTAATAACATTCAGCACCCCGATATTCATGGGTTGAAGCAAGCGATTGAAACGGATGATTATCTATTGATGACAGAAAAAATCGGTAATGCTTTGGAAAGTGTGACGATCAAACGGCATCCTGTGATCCAGCAAATCAAAGATCGGATGATGAAATATGGGGCAGATGCAGCGTTAATGAGCGGTAGTGGTCCAACTGTATTTGCATTATGTGAAAAGAAAACGCGCGCACAACGGATTTACAATGGTTTAAAAGGTTTTTGCGATGAAGTATATATCGTGCGGACGTTAAAATAATCGAAGCAGAACATAGTAGAAACATGAATAGTAATGAAAAACCACTCAATTGAGTGGTTTTTCATTACTTATAAGACGTTTAAAATGTAGCTATTTTTCATCAGTAACATATTTCAAAGTCAGCAAAGCTCTCTGCACTAAAATATTTTTGCTGTTTTCTCTTGACGTTCTCTTTTTCATCTGTTAAATTAGTTCTTGCTAACAAATCGTAAATATTACGATTTGATCAAGGTAAATCGAAATGAGGACAAAAAGATGAGGATAAAAAACTGGAAATATAGTGTTGGATTACTATTAATGACAGTGATTTTTACACTAACTGCTTGCGGACAAACAAAAGAAACAGATAAAGCTAAAAAAAATGGTACAATCAACGTTGTGACTACGTTTTATCCAATGTACGACTTTGCTAAAAATGTGGTAGGTGATGCTGGAGAGGTTCAATTGTTGATTCCAGCAGGAACAGAACCGCATGATTATGAACCTAGTGCCAAGGACATCGCCAAGATAACAGATGCTGATGTATTTGTGTATAATAGTCATGAATTAGAAACGTGGGTCAAAGATGTTTTGGAAAATGTTGATGAGAAAAAAGTTGCTGTGGTAGAAGCGGCAGGTTCAATCGATTTAATGGAAGGCGCTGCTCATGAGGATGAAGAAGATGACCATGATGGACATGACCATAGCCATGAATTAGATCCTCACGTTTGGTTAGATCCTGTTTTAGCTAAAAAAGAAGTGGAAGCAATTCGTGATGTTTTAGTGGAGAAATATCCAGAGCAAAAAGAAACGTTTGAAAAAAATACAACCGCTTATTTAGAAAAACTGCAAGAATTAGACACAGAGTACAAAGAGGCTTTCGCGAAAGCTAAAAACAAAACCTTCGTCACCCAACATGCTGCATTTGGCTATTTAGCGAAACAATACGGATTGACACAAGAATCGATTGCTGGAATTTCACCAGATCAAGAACCTTCACCAAGCCGTTTAGCAGAATTAAAAAAATATATCGAAGAGCATAATGTATCAGTGATCTACTTTGAAACAACAGCTTCATCAAAAGTTGCTGAAACCCTGGCACGCGAAACAGGCGTTGAATTAGCAGTGCTGAATACGCTGGAAAGTGTTACCCAAAAAGAACAAGATCAAGGGGAAGATTATATTTCAGTGATGAAAACCAATCTTGAAGCCTTGAAGAAAAGTGTGAAATAAAAATAAAAATCAAGGGCAAAAGCGATCCTCGTTTTTGTCCCAGATTTTTTTAGATCAAAAAGGAGAATGGACATGCATTATCTTGAAGTCAAAGACCTCACATTCTATTACGATGATGAGCCTGTTTTAGAAGATGTGTCGTATTATGTTGATCCAGGTGAATTTGTGATTCTAACCGGTGAAAATGGCGCAGCAAAATCAACATTAATCAAAAGTACCTTGGGACTATTAAAACCAACGAAAGGCGTCATTACGATTGCCAAGGAGAATTCAGAAGGACAAAAACTTAGTATTGGTTATATTCCTCAGCAAGTAGCGTCATTTAATGCAGGGTTTCCAAGTACCGTGATCGAGTTAGTTCGCTCAGGCCGTTTTCCGCGTAATCGCTGGTTTAAGCCATTAACTAAACGAGACCATCAGCATGTGGAAAAAGCCTTGAAAGCAGTTGGTATGTGGGACATGCGCCATAAACGGATCGGTGAACTTTCTGGTGGACAGAAACAACGTATCAGTTTAGCACGTATTTTTGCGACAGACCCTGATTTATTTATTTTAGATGAACCAACAACGGGAATGGATGAAACGTCTAGAAAAGAATTTTATCGCTTGTTAAGGCATAATGCTCATGATCATGGCAAAGCGATTTTGATGATCACTCATGATCATGAAGATATCAAATCGTATGCTGATCGACAAATTCGTTTAGTTCGGAAGGAGGATTCACAATGGAGATGCTTTCATATGAGTTCATGAGAAAAGCCTTCTTGGCCGCAACCTTTATTTCGGTGATTGCACCGATGCTAGGTGTATTTCTTGTTATCAGAAGACAATCGTTGATGGCAGATACTCTTTCTCATGTATCACTCGCTGGAGTTGCTCTAGGATTTTTCTTAAATTGGAATCCAGATATCATGACGCTTGTTGTCGTGATCATAGCTGCTATTATTTTGGAATACCTACGAATGATTTATAGTACGTACTCGGAAATCTCGATTGCGATTTTGATGTCAGGCGGACTCGCTTTAGCACTGGTGTTGATGAATCTTAGCGGAGGGAATTCAGCAGCTAGTATTCAGTCCTATTTATTTGGCTCGATCGTAACGATCACTTGGCAGCAAGTAGTCATTTTAGCTGTTCTCTTTGTGATCTTAGTCGTTTTATTCCTATTATTCAAACGCCCGATGTACGTTTTGACTTTCGATGAAGATACTGCCCATGTAGATGGATTACCAATTCATTGGATGTCAATGTTGTTTAATGTGATCACAGGTGTGGCAATCGCAGTGATGATCCCGATTGCTGGAGCGTTATTGATCTCAGCGATCATGGTTTTACCAGCTGCAATCGGAATGCGAATTGGAAAAGGATTCAATACAGTTATTATTATTAGTGTCATCATGGGGTTGATCGGCATGCTAACAGGATTAACAGGTTCGTATTATTTAGAAACACCACCAAGTGCTAGCATCACTTTGATTTTTATTGGATTATTCATTCTTGTAAGTGTGGTTCGTAAAGTAGTGGTGACGATGCAACGGAATAAAAAGATAAATCAGAGATAAACAGGTATAATTTAGCTGAAGATAAGAGGAAAAACGAAAGTTTTTTCTTTTATCTTCTTTTTTGTTTCTTAAATTGCGAACTATTTTCCAATTTTGTTAAAAAATGCTCGATTTTTTTTACAAAACACCCTATAATAGGAACGATAGATAATGAGGAAGTATCATTTATTTTAGTTGTTGAAAATTAATGAATAACGAACCTATAAAAAATAAGGAACAGTGATTATTCTTGTGAATAATAAGCCTTAAAGGAAAGAGGAGAAGAAGTGACAGATTCTAAAATTCGAAGAAGTGAACGATTGATCGATATGACACAATACTTATTGGATCATCCCCATACATTGGTTTCTTTGACCTATTTTGCACAGCGCTATAAATCAGCTAAATCATCGATTAGTGAGGATTTAGCCATCATCAAAAAGACATTCAAACAGCGAGGAACAGGAATTCTTGAAACGATTCCAGGAGCTGCTGGCGGCGTTCGGTTTATTCCAGAAATTCCATATGAGGAATCAAAAGAACTGGTGAAGTCTCTATGTGAACGTTTATCAGAACAAGATCGTCTGCTGCCAGGAGGATATGTCTATCTTTCTGATTTACTGGGACAGCCGAAACTACTACGTCAAGTGGGCCTAATTATTGCTTCTAAATATTTAGATGAACAAATCGATGCCGTTATGACGGTAGCCACTAAAGGTGTACCGATCGCTCAAGCTGTGTCTTATTACTTAAATGTTCCCTTTGTAATTGTTCGCCGTGATTCAAAAATCACTGAAGGTTCAACCGTCAGTGTAAATTATGTTTCTGGATCATCTGAACGAATCGAAAAAATGGAATTATCAAAACGCAGCTTAAAACGTGGTTCAAGAGTGTTAGTCGTGGATGACTTCATGAAAGGTGGCGGAACCGTTAACGGAATGAAGAGCCTGATCGAAGAATTTGAGGCAGAGCTTGTTGGGATCACTGTGTTTGCAGAGTCTAAATTTAAAGGTCAACGTGCGATCGAAGATTATACTTCGTTACTTTATGTGGAAGACGTTGATACACGGACGAAAACGATCAATGTTGTGCCAGGGAATTATTTTGATGAATAGAATTGGAACCAGCTATCAGAAATGATGGCTGGTTTTTTGTTAAGAAAACGGTACATTTTTATTAAAGTAGCCAGTTTTATTTAACGAATCCCCTAAACAGGTGTATAGTTAATTCGTAAGCAAATTTATCCAGTTTTTCTCACACACAATGAGAAACTGAATAAATCAAATGAAAGAAGGCTAACACAATGGAAAAACAAGAAAAAATCCAAATCTTAAAAGACCTCGTCGCAATCAAATCAGTCAATGGCAACGAAAAAAAAGTCGCTGAGTATTTAAGCAAACTATTCAAAAAACATGGCATCGACTCAAGCTTTTTAGAATACGACAAAGACCGTGACAATCTAATTGTTGAGATCGGCAATAAAAATAGCGAAAAAGTCTTAGCCTTTTCAGGGCATATGGATGTGGTTTCAGCAGGAAATGTTTCTGACTGGACCTCTGATCCGTTCAAACCTGAAATTCGTGATGGTAAAATGTACGGTCGTGGCACTTGTGATATGAAGAGCGGGTTAGCTGCGATGGCAATTGCTATGATCGAATTGAAAGAAGAAAAAGCAGAATTTAATGGACGTTTGCGTTTAATCGCTACAGTGGGTGAAGAAGTCGGTGAATTAGGGGCAGAACAATTAACCAAAGAAGGCTATGTTGATGATGTGACCTCAATGGTGATCGGTGAGCCGTCAGGTTATGCTGGGATCGTTTATGCTCATAAGGGCTCGATCAATTTCAAAGTAGCGTCTCTTGGAAAAAATGCTCACAGCTCAATGCCCCAACTCGGTGTAAATGCAATCGATCATTTGAACGACTTTTATTCTAGAGCCAATCAATTATTTCGCAGTGAAATCCATACAGATGAAGTCTTAGGCGATTTTATCTATAATGTAACGATGATTTCCGGCGGGGAACAAATCAACAGTATTCCAAGTGAAGCGAGTCTTCAAGGGAATATCAGAACGATCCCTGGTTATGATAATGAGCTGGTCATCAAAAAAATGAACGAACTGATCGATGAGCTGAACCAAAAAGAGACGTATCATTTAACCTTGAGTATTGAAGCGAATAAAATTTCAGTGAAAAGTGAAAAAGATTCTGATATCGCGAAAATCGCTCAACAAGTAGCGAAAAAACAAGTCAACGTCGATATTCCAATGGTTGGTATTTCAGGTACAACCGATGCAGCTGAATTTACAAAAGGGAAGAAAGTATTTCCTGTGATCATTTTTGGTCCAGGTAATGAAACACCTCATCAAGTAGATGAATATGTGGATGTGGATAACTATTTGGAAATGGTGGCTATTTATAAAGAAATGGCAACGACCTATTTAGATTAAATCTAATCAGAAAATTAGAAGAGAAGAAGCCTGAAAGTGCCTATCTGTGTGTTTCGCAGATAGGCACTTTTTTTATGAAAAATTAGGTAACGAAAACATTGAACTAATTGAAAATATTAAGGGGTATTTGGATTTTGAAATGTTTCTTTAATTATAGAATAAAAAGTAAGCTAATCATAGACGACCATTTTTGGGATAGATTTATTTTATAAAAAATCTATCCTTTAAATTGGAAATGTAGTGTCAAAATGTTTTTGAAAAGAAGGAAAGTAAACAATACTCTATATTGGAGTTTAGCGGAGAATTATAGAGAAGGAACCAAAGTCAAACAACGTGTGATTCTCAATTTAGGAACTACAGATCGAGTAATTCAAAAATTATCTGAAAATAATCAGTATGGTCATTTTTTAACTAAAGTAGCAAGTGAAGCAATGAAAACAGTAGAAAGTGTTACTGAACTGTGGGATCAAGTTTTTAATGAAAATTGTTTATTAGACATGAGAACGATTCCAGATCATACTATAGATATGATTTTTTGTGATTTATCCTATGCAACCACAAATAACCATTGGGACAGTTTAATTCCTCTTGAACCTCTTTGGAAAGAGTATAAACGAATCATAAAGGACAATGGGGCAATCGTTCTTACAGCTCAAACACCTTTTGATAAAATCCTTGCTAACAGTAATTTAGATATGTTGAGGTATGAATGGATTTGGGAAAAAACAACTGCTACTGGATATTTAAACGCAAAAAAATGCCAATGAAGGCACATGAAAATGTTCTTGTTTTTTATAAAAAGCTACCTACTTACAATCCTCAAAAAAACAACAGGACATAAGCCAGTAAATAGCTATACTAAGCACCAAAATGATGGTAGTAACTACGGTAAAACCAAAGTAGGCATTTCTGGTGGTGGTTCTACAGAACGATACCCACGTAGCGTTTTAACGTTTGCTACTGACAAACAAAAATTAGCAATACACCCAACGCAAAAGCCTGAATCACTTGTTGATTATTTTATAAAGACATATTCTAACGAAGGCGATTTGATACTTGATAATGCTTGGAGTAGTGGAAAAACTGGAGTTTTATGTAAAAAATAATAGACTTTTTTTGGATTTGAAAAGGACAAAGATATTTACTTATCTTCGTTAGAACGATTGAACAGCGTGTAAATTCTGAGTATAGGCAAAAGTGAGCTCATGTAGTTGCTTTAGGATAGGTCTCTTTTAATAAAGAATAAGTGTAAAAGAACACCTGTGCAAAAAAATAGTCTTCGGAAAGTTTAGAGTTGTTAAATGTATATCACAATCAATCCTAACAAGTATTTCATTCTTTTTAAAATAAATGTTTACAAGAATACGTTTTCATTGTATAATTCAATTATCAAATAATAGAAATTGGGTTACATTATGAAAAAGAAATTATTGTTTAGTGTTTTGTTGGGTATTTCGTTGACAGTGCTTGCGTTTCCAACGTCAGCAAAAGCAGAAGAAGTAGAGACATTAGTTGAAAGTGGAACAGTGGTTCAAGTTGAAGAAAATGAGAACGCACTTCAAGCTATGCCTAGAGGTGGATATATTGCAAAAAATCATAGACAAACTAATTACAGAGTAACTTCTGGATGGTATTATTGGTATACACAAACTATTGGTGCATTAGGGGCTAGCAGGACATATCATATTTATCATAGAAATGTTTCTTATACAGCTCAATACGATTTGTATGATCAGTATTCTGGGCGCTTCATTAGAACAGTCTCTCAAAATG
The DNA here is from genome assembly GCF_050545135.1 of Enterococcus sp. AZ170. Lineage (NCBI taxonomy): Bacteria > Bacillati > Bacillota > Bacilli > Lactobacillales > Enterococcaceae > Enterococcus > Enterococcus sp. AZ170. The sequence goes on from NZ_CP172947.1 coordinate 119,693, forward strand.
TAAACTCTGCAGAGGAACAATGGCGATTAGTTTATTAGAAATGAGGAGAACAGTATGGCTAAAACTAGTAAAGGTTATATCTTTGGCATTAATTTAGCTATTGTTATTTACTATTTTTTACCCAGAACTAAAATATCAACACACTCACAACTATGGAACATGTTTTTCGATTTCAGAGGTATCTGTGTACTTTTGATTACGATATTAATGTTGCTAATTACTTTTCAAAAATCACATTCTGGTAAGTGGAAAAATGTTAATCTTAGCAGGATGGTCACGGGTTCGTATATTTTATATTTTCTAGCGACATTCTTTTATCTGATGATTGTCGAATTGATCTAATTAGTAAATTTAAAGGAAGTTGATATAACTCAACTTCTTTTTTATTTGTTCAAGTATAAAAAAATGCAACTCTGACTGAAGCACGTTGAGTAAGATTTTCTTAATTGGGTGATCCCCAAAAATATTCGTTTTCGAGACATGTATTTTCTAATTTGAATCAAAAACAAGGATTGTCACATTAAAAGATAAATTACGCAGTTTTTAAACGTTATTTTGCACCAATAAAACAAACTTCCAACCTAGAACAACTAAGTAAGAAGTATATTTATTCGATTCATATTACTAATCTTGTTATTTTTAAGAAATTTGTATGATAATTTGAGTGAATTTTATCTCTACAAATGATGAAAATAATAAATTTTTTAATATTTTTTTAAACATTATGAAGGTCATTTAACCTATTTTTTATTTCAATCATATTCTCAGGGATTTGACTAGATTCAATTGAGTCGTAAATAGAACAAGTCCCTAAATCGCTGGCTGTTTCATAATACCAACATTTGTATTTGACTACATTTAGAACATCTTGTAACTCATTAATTTGTTTTTCGATTTTTTTCTGTCTCTCCTTAAACATTGTCAGTCGCTCGTTAATTGTAGAATCACCTTCCATAGTCCAATCTACAAAGGATTTTATATCTTTAATAGACATTCCAGTACTTTTTAAGCATTGAATAATATGGATGAATTCTAAATCAGCTGGCTTAAACATTCTTGTACCTATTTTATTAGAACTACGTTCTACAAAATCGAATAGTCCTTCTTTTGCGTAATATCGTAGAGTGTACGGTGTCAAACCAGTTTTTTTTGAAATATCATTAATTGTTAGGTACATTCTTATCCTCCTAAATTTTAAAAAACTTGACTGATAGTTGACTATTAAGTGTAAACTTAATATAAAGTTGGCGAAGAAATTTGTCAATAACTAATTCAAATTGAGTACTGAAAAATTGTATATATATTAATTTGACTGTTGCGCTTAATATATGTAAAAAACAAGGAGGAATTTTAATGATTTAAAAAAAATAGAGTTTTCATTGTAATTGAAGTTAAAGACGGAATTGCGAGGAAAGCGGTCTAATTATTAACTAAAGAAGGAACTAGCTGTACTTTAGTTGATAGAAATAAAAAAATGAAGGTCAGATTTAGGAGATTTAGATTATAAAGTAATTGCTATCCAATGTGATGTTTCTTATGAAAACTACCTTCAAGCAATTGCAGTTAGTATAGGCTATACAAGTTCAAGAGGAATGGTTACTATGTATTTGAATTAAGTAAAAATATTAGTTAATATATTAAAGTTGAAAGGAAAAGAATTCCGAATAATTTAGCGTTTATGTGTATTCGGTAGTTCAAGGTACTATTAATATGAAATCTACAATTTTTGAAAAAGCTGGTCTAGTAACAGTTCAAGAAGTGGACAAACCACATTTACAAGCTGAAGATGATGTTATTATCAAAGTTGTCCGTGCGTGTGTTTGTGGCTCTGATTTATGGTCATATTCTCATGGTGACAACAAAGAAGCACACTCAATCAACGATGGACACGAAGCTCTTGGGATAGTTGAAGAGATTGGTTCTGCCATCACTTCTGTAAAACCTGGAGATTTTGTTATTGTGCCATTTACTCACGGCTGTGGTGAATGTGAGGCTTGCCGCGCAGGGTTTGACGGTACATGTGATCGTCATCAAGGTTTTACTAACTGGTCTAATGGTTTCCAATCGGAATATATACGATTCCATTATGCAAATTGGGCTTTGATCAAAATTCCTGGTCAACCATCAGATTATACAGAAGGTATGATTAAGTCGCTATTAACTTTAGCAGATGTGATGCCGACAGGATATCATGCAGCGCGTTGTGCTAATGTTAAAAAAGGTGATAAAGTTGTTGTTATCGGTGATGGTGCGGTAGGTCAGTGTGCTGTGATTGCTGCGAAAATGCGTGGTGCTTCTCAAATTGTTCTTATGAGCCGACACAAAGATCGCCAGAACATGGCACTCGATTCAGGAGCTACTTCTGTCATAGCCGAACGTGGTAAAGAAGGAATTAACAAAGTCCGTGAGATTCTTGGTGGTGGTGCAGATGCTGCTCTTGAATGCGTGGGAACAGAATCTGCTATTGAACAAGCCATTGGAGTTCTTCGCAATGGGGGTAGAATTGGTTATGTAGGAGTACCACATTACAATAATCGACCACTGGGTTCAACATTCGCACAAAATATTTCAATAGCTGGTGGTTCTGCGTCTGTAACGACGTATAACAAACAATTTCTTTTAAAAGAAGTTTTAGATGGCAATATCAATCCTGGTCGTGTTTTCACACAAATGTATAACTTAGATAACATTAATCAAGCCTATCAAGACATGCAAGACCGTAAAACAATTAAATCAATGGTTGTTGTATCTAAATAAGATTACAAGTTTTACAAAAGCAACTAAATTGGATGAATCTTCAACACAATGACATATTAATTCTCTAAAGAGCTTGGACGTAAGTCCCATGAACCTTATAATATAAGACCGAAAATCGTAAAAAATGATTCTCAGTCTTCTATTTTTAGATTATTGGGAGAGTCCTTCTTCTTTTCTGGCTTACTTAGCCTATATTTCCTTAAATTTCCTGCCATTAACGTGAAACCAATTTTATTGTGTGTCTGCTGTTTTCCTCGAACAGAGAAACGAGTGAAGCCTAAACAAGCTTTCAAATGTCCGAAAGCAGCTGTTGAATCGTTGCTTTAAAGTATTCCCAGTTCATGTTCTATTGAATCTCACGATTCTTGTCACTCTTCGCTTTTATACATTGGCTTCGAAGAGGACAATTCGAGCAGTCTTCACATTCATACCGTTTTAAATACCGTTTAAATCCATATTTATCTGCACGAATAGAATAATTTCTAAAACTCATTTTCCGTCCGTTTAGACAAAGAAACGCATCCTCTAATTCTTGGTACAACCAGTTTGCGGGAAGAAACGGATTTTGTTTAAACTTTTTCTTTTGTTCTTTATGATACATAGCATAAGTAATGAGTGGTGTTCGCTCGTGATCCTCTAAAACCGCTTGATAGTTTTCTTCACATCCGTAGCCAGCATCTGCGACAATATAGTTTGGCAGTTCAAAGAAACGCTCTTTTAAAGTGGTCAAAAAAGAGCGCAATGTCCGTGTATCTGTTGGATTTGAGAAAAGGTCGTAACCTAAAATGTACTGGCTATTTGTGGCGATTTGAAGATTATAGCCTGCTTTCAATTGACCGTTTTTCATGTGATCATCTCTAGAGTAACTGTTTCGTTGCCCTAAAATCCGTCTATGTTTTTGATAAGCGAGTTTTTGCTCTTTAAAGTACTGGAAAAGTTTCATTACAACAAATGCGATGAGATTTCCAGAGGTTCAAGCTTTTTGGAAAACCTGTTAAAAGCTGAATAACTATTTAGTGCTATTTTGTATGGATGATGAAGATTTAATTGCCTCTTGTTTAAAAGCAAATCCTCGAGGATCAGTTTGTATTTTGAATTTAGAAACAAAGCATGTACTCCTGTTGAAAGGAATATTTACTCAAGTGAAAGTGACTAAAGTGCAATCAAAAGATTACTATGTAGAGTATGAAGAAATGAGACAAAGAATCAACCCAATGCTGTTTGAAATTCAGACGTTAACAAAAGAAGAACTAATGATTTACTAATTTGATGCTTAAAAAGAAAGGTTCTTTCTAAAGAGCTTTTCTTTTTATTACTGGCTATACCAAAAACAGTTGTTTTTGGGACAGAATATTTTTAGCTTTATTAAACAGTGAACACAAATGTGTTTACCCGCGTTTATGTTCATGATATACTTTAAGTATACTAATGAAGAAAGAGGTGTCTAAATATGGCAACTATTACTGTTCGTGTTTCCGATGAGGAAAAGAAATTTTTTGATGAAATGGCAAAATTTGAAGGCAAAAGTTTATCAGATTTGTTAAGAACGTCTACTTTAGAAAGTTTAGAAGATAGCTATGATGCACATATTGGAGATCTTGCTTATGAAGAATACTTAAAAACTAGAGAAAGTAATCCTTTAGCAAATCTCTTGAAAAAGTATGAGGTAGATTAATTGCCAAACTATAAAGTAGAAACTACACCAAAATTTGACAGACAATTAGCAAAGCTGGATAAGTTTACTGCAAGAATGATACTGAAATGGTTATCTAAAAATATAGATAATACTAATAACCCAAAAAAATTTGGAAAATCACTTGTTGGAAATCACAACGGAAAGTGGCGATACAGAATTGGTGACTATCGAGTGATTTGTAAAATAGAAGAAAATGAATTAATTGTTCTTGCATTAGAAGTGGGTCATAGAAGAAAGATATACTAATTTTCAGATTAATAAAAAGTATGAGTGAGATTGTCTTACTCATTTTTTTAAAAGCTAAACTATCAAAACTTAAAAGTATCGATCACATAAAATCGATCAATAAAAATCAGGATGTTAGACTATCAAAAGTTACAATCATAATTTAAACAATAATAGAGCTGACACAATAAAAGTGTGTCAGTTTCTCTAAAATGTACGTTTCCCAAAAACATTCGTTATTGGGAATAGATATTTTACAAATAATTAGAGTTCTTTTCTAGATGCTTATTTTTATTCTATAATGTCAAAGTGTCTTCCCTTTTTAGTTGTAATCATTTAAACTAATGATAGCAAACTGTATTTTACAAAAGGAGGGCTATAATTGTCTATTAATAGCACAACCAGTGTAGCAGGGGGCGTGTCAGCTTCATTCAGCCAATCTGCAAGCGCATTAAATAGAATTTCTGTCTCTGTTAGTTCAGGACAAACCAACGTTGCAGGAAATAGTGCAGCAATACAGAGTTTTTCAACCTTTCAATCCAGTCTAAAAGGGATCTCTAACAGTGTTGTACAAGCAGGGGACAACATTCATTCTGTCGCCAAAGAGTTTGAACAGATTGATCAAAAAATTGCTCAGTTACCGACTCTTTCTTTTGGAGGGCTGAGATAATGAAATTAACAGCACAACAACTCTTTGACGATAAAAAATATCGTTTCAATAATCAATTGGAGGAACTTCAAGAAGCACAACGAGAGAATAAAAAAGAGCAAGGATTCATTGAACAATTACAAGAACGCTTTTATAGGGTGCAACAACAAGAACACAAACTATATGAACATTCGTTGAATGAAGTAGATCCAGAAGAAAGACCCTTTTTTGAAGAGCGACAAGACGAGGGATTTCATTTGTCACGCAAAGCATTACAGGAATTTGAAGAAGAACAAGAACAATTGGCACAAGATCGTAAGAACTTGTTAGAGCAAGAGGATTCTGTCCGTTTCGATCAACGAACTTTCTTAAAATCGGAAGGAAAGGAGAATCTTAGTGGGACTAAAATTTAGTGTATCAGAAGCACAAACGAGAAGCTCACAGGCTGCACAAGTTAGTACACAAGCCCAACAAGCGGCCGCTTCTTTACAACAAAGCGTAAGTTCGTTTCTATCTGCCCCTTTATCCAGTAAAGCCTATGATTCTGCAAAGAGTTACTTTATGGTTGCCTACACGCCAATTTGCCAGTCTATTATTATGACAGGTGAAGCATTAGCTAATGCCCACAAGAAATTTCTAAGTGAGTATCAATCAACGGTTAGTGGTATGGATATGGATGAGGATAAAATCTTAGCAGAAATTGACGACTACAGGGCGTTATTGCATACGATTGACGAACTAATACGTGATGCGAAAACACCTAGACCAGATTTGGAAAAACGATCGATGAATGCCTACGAAGCCATGCAAAAGAGACAAGAGAAGCTAGAAAAGTTTCGTGCATACAGTGCGCAGTCAGCAAGCTACTTTGATGAATACAACTCGTCACAACAGGAATTAGACAAAGGTCTTGCCCAAGTGAAGGACTGTAAAGCATGGAATGCTGCTTCAGGGACGTTTGATATCAAGAAATTAGACATGAATTGGGCAAAGCCAATTGCGACTCGTTGGGGAGATCGCCAGAAAAAAATTGATGCTAAAGTAAAAGCATATACTCTTGCAAATCAAGAGATTATAACAAAATTTGATGAATATGGGAATGTCTTGGGTGTGTATGTTGATGGAAAATTTGATGCAGAATTAACGAGTACATTGCAAGAATCTATTAGGACGCAAAACATAGATATGATTAAAGGCTTCGGGTCTGGATTTATTGATCAGTTGGCTAATAATAATGGTAAATCTTTATTAAATGAATGGTTTGGGGAAAGAAAATTTGGCGCAGAATTTTCAGGAACAAAAAATTATGCTGTAGGGCAATTTGTAGCAGACTTAACTTCTTTAGTACAAGGTGGAGCAGAGTTTATCGGCGGAGGAATATGGGCCTTTGGTGGTTCAGCAGCGTTCACTGTCTTTTCAGGTGGTGCAGGAGTAGTTGCTGTTCCTGCAATTAATGCAAGTGGATTAGCAATATCTGGTCATGGAACTGGTGTGTTTACAAGTGCTTGGGGTAGTTTAGGTGATGGCTATTCTTACAAACCAGATAACAATGCTGTTGCGAATATGAAAGAGTTTTTTGAAACGGAATTTGGATCTAATATAAAAGATAATGTTTCAAAAAATGGAAAAATAGTTGATGGGCAGCAAGTTTATAAAGTAGATGACAAGCAACTAAAAAAATATGGATTAAAAAAAGGGGATCAAATTTATTTAGACGGGATGCACAAAGATCATCTAGAAGTTTTTAATAGCAGCGGTAAGTTAGAAAAAGTTTTGAATTTAGACGGAAGTGTCAATGCCGATAAAACCAGAAAAGCTTTAGGGAGGGTTTTAAAATAGTGGAAAATGCTGATTGGAAGACTTTAGTAAAATTTTATGAAGAAATAGACAAGAAAAACAAAAAAGAATATACTTCAGATTTCCCAATAAAAAAATTAAAAGAAGACGTACTTGAAGAGATTGAAGACGATTTAAAGGAATTGCAGCAAACTATTGCTACGATAAAGTCTATAGATGTTGATGTTGACTTAAACGTATTAAATAGTAATCAGATGTTTAAAGAACAGTTAATAATATTACTTGGAATATATGGTCATTTAAATACTGAATTTGAACAGTTGTATGATTTTCATGCACAGTTTATTAAACAGTTGCCTGAATGGGATGAAGACACCAATTGAAGAAAAGAGGATAGACAAAAAATTCAATAGTTACTGTACAATTTTTTTTAGTAAAGAATTAATGTAAAAATACGTATACCAAAAACATTGGTTTTAGGTGAAAAAGGACAACTACAACAGAGAGTTTAAATTCGACAAAAGAACAAAAAATGAGGACAAAAATATCAAAGAGTGAATTTCCTTATTTTCGAATTTTACAACAGTTCTTGGAGATAAAGTGAGGGATACCATTGGCTGTTTAGGTAGAACAGTTTTAATTCATAAAGAGAACCCATGTATCGGTTGATACATGGGGTACTTGGGGTAATTGAGATTATGTGAACTTACTATTTAAATAACTTGATTAGTTACTTTTTTTACGTTTAAAAGTTAATATATATGCTCCACTTGCAAGCAGTATCATTGCACCAACGTCTGTTAATAAAGGTGAGTTTGTTTCACCTGTTTGTGGCAAGGTGGCTGTTGTAGAAGCTGAATTAATTGTCTTTGCTTTAACTACTGGTTTTGTATATGATTCAGAAGGTTTAGTCGGTTCTAAAGGCTGATTAATCGTGTTTTTCGTATAAACATAAGTCACAGTTTGAGCTGTATCAGTAAATGTTCCGTTTGGATTCCCATTAACCTCTTTAAATGTATAGCCATCTATGGTTAATTGTTCAAAAGAATAAGGGTCTCCAATATTACCAGATTTCACAACATCAGGAGCAATTGTATTTCCCTCTGTATCTTGGTAGTGAATGGTTACATCAGCACCAAGTATGCTATCTTGAACGATAACAGTCATAGTTTTATCAATAAATGTTCCAGCCATGACATTTTCAAGTCTATAAGTAATCGTATAAGTCCCTGCTTTAGAGGTATCTACATCATTAAAAATAGCAGTAAATTCACCATCTCCATAAGGTATTTCTTGGTCACCTCTGAAAGCTGTAGCATAATTTTCAGGAGAGAAAATATCACCAACATTGAGAGTTACCGTATCATTAGGTAACTCTATTCTATCGTTATCTTGAACGATAACAGTCATAGTTTTATCAATAAATGTTCCAGCCATGACATTTTCAAGTCTATAAGTAATCGTATAAGTCCCTGCTTTAGAGGTATCTACATCATTAAAAATAGCAGTAAATTCACCATCTCCATAAGGTATTTCTTGGTCACCTCTGAAAGCTGTAGCATAATTTTCAGGAGAGAAAATATCACCAACATTGAGAGTTACCGTATCATTAGGTAACTCTATTCTATCGTTATCTTGAACGATAACAGTCATAGTTTTATCAATAAATGTTCCAGCCATGACATTTTCAAGTCTGTAAGTAATCGTATAAGTCCCTGCTTTAGAGGTATCTACATCATTAAAAATAGCAGTAAATTCACCATCTCCATAAGGTATTTCTTGGTCACCTCTGAAAGCTGTAGCATAATTTTCAGGAGAGAAAATATCACCAACATTGAGAGTTACCGTATCATTAGGTAACTCTATTCTATCGTTATCTTGAACGATAACAGTCATAGTTTTATCAATAAATGTTCCAGCCATGACATTTTCAAGTCTATAAGTAATCGTATAAGTCCCTGCTTTAGAGGTATCTACATCATTAAAAATAGCAGTAAATTCACCATCTCCATAAGGTATTTCTTGGTCACCTCTGAAAGCTGTAGCATAATTTTCAGGAGAGAAAATATTACCAACATTGAGAGTTACCGTATCATTAGGTAACTCTATTCTATCGTTATCTTGAATAGACTGTTCTTGGACAGTACTTTCGGCTAAAACAATTCCTGAAGGAATAAATTGAAAAGACAATACAAAAATTGCTAACACAATATTAATTTTTTTAATAGAAATCCCATCCGTTCCTTATATATATATTATTATATACATAGTATATAATAATATTAGTTAAAGATAAATAGCTAAATAAAAAATTAATAAATAAAACAAGAAATGTATTAAAAACAGATGGTATAGTCTACAAAAATTGACATGATTGAAAATAGACAAAAATATCTACAATTTATAAAAGTTTTATTCGTTCCATAAACACTCATTTTTCATATAGGTAGGACATTTATAAATTGTAGATAGATTATCCTTGACTCTTCTTATTCCTAAAAAATAATTACTTAATTTTTAAAGTATGGTATAATTTATTATAAAAAAATAATAAGGAGATATAATGAAAAAATTAGTACGTGTAAGCATGTTTTATATGATTTTCGGTTTGATCTCGGGTGTCTATTATAGGGAATTTACTAAGCTTTTTAACTATTCTAAGGAGACACAGTTAAGTACCCTACATACTCACATTTTAGTATTGGGCATGTTTTTTTTCTTGATTGTCCTGCTATTAGAAAAAAATTTTCAATTAACGAGGCATAAAAACTATAAAAAATTTTTTGCAATTTATAACAGTGGCTTAGGTATAACTTTATTAGTCATGATTATAAATGGAACTCTGACTGTTTTAGGTAAGTCACTAGGTGCTGCTATTTCTGGTATTGCTGGTTTGGGACATGTTTTATTAACTATTGGATTAGGTTATTTTTTTAATGTTCTTTTTGATTCAGTTGAATTAGATGACTAGTTCATATTCAGATCAAAGATTTAATTTTTGAGAGGGTTTCTAATCACGCCTATTTAAAATATGACTGGTGCAAACCGTATGACCATTTATCGAATGAAGAAGGAGCTGGAAAGTTAATAATTGGGGAACAAAAAAATCATAGTATTCAGCTTATTTATAAAATTAATTGGTATTTTACTATATCAGTTTTAAAAGAAGCTATGTATTGCGGATTTTTATGTTATATTGAGACTGAAAAATGAGCGGATGTTGCACTTCATAGGATTAACCCCATCCCATCATAATACACTACTTATTAGCAGGTATTATGATGGGATGATTTATTTTGAAGCGTATGGGCTAGGAAAAAATCCGGCGACTCTCTGAATGATACTATATGTTTTCTTAATTGTAATAGTTTTTCAAGAGTAACATACCTCTCAATTTTAGTATGGATAGCAATTGGTATCCATATTATTTGGAATATAGCATAATTGAATACACTCTTGGTTAAGAGAAAGTAACTATGCTAACCAGTAATAATTCAAATTTCTTTTTTTATTTCCTATGAATCTAACAGGTTGACTTTGATAGTTTTAACAATGTTTGTTATTTTCACTATGTATGAACTAATAAAAAACTCTACTAGAGAGCCTTAATTATTAAAAACCAAAGAATTAGATGAAGTATTATAAAGAGTCTAAAGGAAAAATTCTCCAGACTTTTCTTCTATTATACATTAAAAAATCACGGATTTCTCATTAATACAAAAAGTGTAGAGCAAACAGAATTTCATGCTAAAAAAGGTTAAAACAAAAAGATTCCCAAAAAATGAAATAAAATTTTTAGAGTAACTTGATTAAAGTACCTTGAAAGATATCAAACTTATTCACTGCAGATGAATAAATGGGTTTTTTTAAGATAGTAGAGACTCTCTGATTTTCTAACTCAAGTATTCCGTAGTCTTCAGAAACCTTTGAACCAATTTCTCCTTTTATATTAGAAGGAATCACAATCCATAAATAATTCATATGTTGCTGGTATTGTCTACTACTGAAAGACCGGTGAAGATCTTCTTCAGTTAGAATGACTTCAATAGAGTGCAAATTCAATTGATGTGGTTTGCTAGTATAATTTTGAATAACTAAAAAGTCTATAGTATGTAATCGATCACTTAAAGATGAGTAAAACGAAAAATTAGGGAACAACTTATAAACTTTTTTTCGAGAGTGAGCGGTAAAATTGTTCATATTAACATCAGGAAAGTGATCTAGCCAAGAACTATAAGTTAAGGAGATAGCGATGTCTGAAACAGATAATGAACCGACCCCAAAAAGTTAGACCAAAAATCTAATTTTTTGGAGGTCGGTATTTTTATGTCTAAATATAGCTTTGAACTTAAACTAAAAATTGTTCAAGAATATCTGGTAGGGAAAGGAGGAATACAAGCTTTAGCAAATAAGCATGGGGTTAAAGCGGCGGAACAAGTCCATAGGTGGATCAATGCTTATCAAGAATTTGGTGAAGAAGGTCTTTTACGAAAACGTCAAAATCAGAATTATTCTGTTCAATTCAAGCTAAATGCGATAGAGTTATATCAAACAAGTGAGCTCTCCTATCGTGAAGTTGCCAATATTCTTGAAATGAATAATCCAACTCTTATTGCCAACTGGATGCGAAAATTCCGAAAAGAAGGAATCGATGGGCTCTCAAAAGAGAAAGGGCGTCTATCTACCGTGCCAAAAAAAGAAGAACAGACAAAGAAGCATTTAATGAAAGAAACGCTAGAAGAACAGAATCGCATCAAAGAATTAGAAAAGCAGGTTCGTACTCTTCAAATTGAAAATGCCTTTTTAAAAGAACTGAGGAAGCTGCGAAAACAGGAAGCTCAACAACGACGAGTGAATCAATCGCGCGAATCATCGCAAGCCTCCGAGGACAGTTCAAATTAGTTGAGCTTCTTGAAGCATTGAATTTTTCTAAATCAACCTTTATGTATTGGCAAAAACGATTTGACCGAAAAAATCCAAATCAGGAAATTGAAACAGAGATGCTTCATATTCGTCAAAAGCATAAAGATTACGGCTGTTTACGAATGACGAACGAACTAAGGAGCCGAGGATTCCACGTGAATAAAAAGAAAGTTCAACGCTTAATTCGAAAGCTAAGGATTGAAGTCCGCTCTTATACACGGAAATCCCGTCGCTATAGCTCGTATCGTGGAAAAGTTGGAACGATTGCCAAGAACCGAATCCAACGTCGCTTTTACACGAGTGTTTGTCATCAAAAAATAACGACAGATACAACAGAATTAAAGTATTTTGATTGTGATCCCAAAGGAATCATTCGTCAAAAAAAGTTATACTTAGATCCTTTTATGGATATGTATAATAGTGAAATTCTTTCTTATCGTATCTCAGAAAAACCAAATGCACTGGCAATAATGGAAGGATTAGAAGAAGCAATCAGACTGACGAATGATTGTCCTTATCGTCGCACCTTTCACTCAGATCAAGGTTGGGCGTATCAAATGAAAGCTTACAGCTATAAACTGAAGAAACAGAACATTTTTCAAAGTATGTCTCGAAAAGGCAATTGTCTAGATAACTCAATCATGGAGAACTTCTTTAGTCTTTTAAAACAAGAAATTTATCACGGGAAAACCTATTCTGGTTTTGAAGAACTAAAAATGGCAATTGATAACTATATCTATTATTACAACAACGAACGAATGAAAAAGAAACTGAACTGGAAAAGTCCTGTACAGTTTCGAATAGCCGAAAGTAAAGCAGCTTAATAACGAATAAAAAACGGAGTAGATTTCTCTACTCCGAAAAAAGTCTAACTTTTTGGGGTCACTACATAGCGCTATCTCTTTTTCTTTTTCAGAGCAGCTAACTTCAGAGTGGCTGTTCTTTTTGATTATGCTGCCGGGATCATTCTGTCTAATTGTTTTGACTGATTTCCAAGCACTTACTAAATCAGATCGTTTTAACTCTCGATGCAATACTTTATCCATTAAATCGTCTTTAATATCTTTATTTCCCTGACTGATCTTTTCTACTAGTTCAAAATTATCTGGGCTAACTTCGACGTCTTCGATTCTTGGGACAGATAATCCTTTCTTTTTTGCCCTGGTTTGATAATCGGAATAAATTTCGCCAGCTTTTTTCCGTTTCCATATTAAAGACTCGGTTACACCAGATTCATACGCCAAGTGTCTGATCCAACGAGTAAAGGATAAATGTTCTGGTTTCCATAAAGCACCTAATTCAACTTCTCTGATCAATTCAAATAATCGTACCCAGGAGCGCTTATCTTTAATGAGAATTTTTTCAATTTCTTCTTCAATCGTTTTTATGTTCGTCATAAAAAAACTCCTTTCTCAATAGTTACTATAACGTGTTATAGTAACTATTGCAAATTAAAATAATTTAGCCAAAATAGATGATTTTTATGAATGTGACACAAGTATGTTGTGTCGTATTCAAAGAAATGGGCCAAAGATAGATGGCTCTAAGGGTTATTCATTATATGAGTAGCCCTTTAGATTTATAGATTGTTTGAATAAGACTAAATATGTAGTATAATAAGATTAAGTCATATTAATAAAATGAGGGATTTTTACATGAAAATTGTCCAACCAATCAGAGAAAAAAAGCAAATCGATGCAATGAAGGCCATTTTGTCTTCTGGAAAAATGGGGCCAAGAAATATGTTACTATTTTCTATTGGAATAAATACCGCTTATCGCATTTCAGATTTACGTCGATTAAAATTATCAGACGTGCTAATTATTTCTCGTGGTCGGGTGATCGCGAAAGAACGATTAGAAATGAAAGAGCAAAAGACCGGAAAACACAATTCCATTATTATTTCGAATAAATTGAGAAAACAGATTTTAGAGTATGCGAATGACTCTTTTCCAACTCAGGTAGCAAATCATGAATTTGATCATTTTTTATTTCCAAGCCGAAAAGGAAATGATCAGCCATTAAGCCGGCAAGCTCTTTGGGATGTTTTGAGTAAAGCAGCTAAAAGTATGGGGATGAAAAATATTGGCAGCCACTCGATGAGAAAGACGTTTGGTTATTTTCTTTACAAGAATGGAACCCATATTGAGATCATTCAAGAATTATTAAATCATTCATCGCAGCGTGAGACATTACGCTATATTGGGATCACACAAGAAGATAAAGATACTGCCGTAATGAGTTTAGATTTATAGGGTGTAATTATTTACTATATAATAGAAGAAACACGTCATTTTTTTGGAAATTTGCCGATTTTTTATAGATAGAATACGGTAGAGACTTTGATCATTTCCGTAGATAGTTCAATTAAAGAAGCGACAGTAACTAAATGATCAAAAATTTGATCATTGGTTTGAAAATTAAGAATGGGCTAGGAGAGGAAATATGTTAGAAAATAAATTAGGCATTACAAACCAAGTTGAATTAGCAAGAGTAGAAGAAAAGATCAGTAAATCGAATGCAAAGAAATTATACGATAGTGGTGATATTAACAAACTAGAAGTAGGAACGTTCAAAGGGCTAGCAGCTATTCATCGATACCTTTTTTCAGATATTTATGATTTCGCTGGTGAAATGAGGACGGTAAATATTGCTAAAGGGAATTTTCGATTTGCGCCGGTGATGTATTTGAACGTTTCTTTAAATCATATTGATCAAATGCCACAATCTACTATTGATGAAATTGTAGCAAAATATGTGGAGATGAACATTGCACACCCGTTTCGTGAGGGAAATGGTCGTAGTACAAGAATATGGCTAGACTTGATTCTTAAACAAGAAATAAAAAAAGTAATCGATTGGAATCTGATTAACAAAGAAGATTATCTTTCTGCAATGGAGCGTAGTCCTGTAAAGGATTTGGAAATTTCTCATTTAATTAAGCAAGCACTAACTTATTCAGTAAATGATCGTGAAACATACATGAAAGGTATTGATGTTAGTTATTACTACGAAGGATACACAGAGTTCAATACTGAAGACTTGTAGTCAGTGAAAAGGACAAAATATCACCAAAACTTATATCTAAATCTATATCCGGTAAAACTACGTTAATGGTAGAGAGATTCTAAGCTCATTTCAACTTTTAAACTGAGGTATTGTCTTGAACAAGCAATCTAGTGATTACCTAAAACGCCGTTTTTGGTAAAATAAAAAAGTTGCCCCAAAACTAGGACAGCTTCCAGTAATACCAGTATTTCATTATCATTGAATCATTAATTATGCAAATTATCGAAAACGCTCGTTTTCGGTATAAAGGCTTGTTCCCTTATTTTTAATGTTAAAGGAATGAAGCAGCATTGTCAATTTGAAAAAGGATCAATAAACTGAAGGAGGATAAATTATGTGGCAAGTCACTGAGATATATAATGATGGTATGAATGCAACATTTAGCAAATTCAAAACTAAGGAGAAAGCACTGGCTTATTTAGAAGCAGAAGAATACGGAATGGAAGAATCTTTTCATTCAGGTGGTTACGTTCAATACTCACAAGATTTACATACAGCTTATTTAATAAATTCAAGAAACATTGAGACAAAGGACTAAACGGAATACCAAAAAGGATAATTAGGAGGAATAACCCGATGTCTAATATAGAAGGAAAGCTAATATACGATCTTTCAAGCAGGTTTAGAAACGCTATCGAAGAAGCAAAAAACACTGGTCAGCTCTTTGAAACACCGTTTAATAGATTTCCTAACGGTTGTTGTGCAGATACTAGCGAACTATTGGGTCAGTTCTTACTATTAAATGGAATACATACCCAATTGGTGACTAATGCTTTTAGTCAGGGGCAATCACATGCTTGGTTATTAGGAGAAGACGGCTCATTAATTATTGATATTACAGGTGATCAGTTCAAAAATAAATCTAATTTTTTAAACTTTAACGAACCTGTTTATATTGGGAAAGATAATAAATTTTATCAATTATTTGATAACGAACGGTATACAGTTAAGGAAGTTAAACTACTATCAGATATGAGGTATAACGAAACTTACCGCAATCGAATTAAAAAATTATTGGAGATAATTTTAGAATTTTGCTGATGGACCATTCCAAAAATTAATCGTTCGAAAAAACAGGCTATTTTGTCCGGCTACAGCGTGAGATCTCTCCAGGTATTTGAAGGTATTGACGAACGATTGCAGAGGTCAGGACAATGGCCAAACTCAAAATGGCGAACTATACGCCAAAAACGATAGAAAGGTAGATAGAAAGGGTGGACAAAAAAGCAAAAGTTTTAATGAAAGGAAAGTTTAACTATTCTAATTCAAAATTTAAAAAAATGTCAGTAAGAATTTTGTTAGTTCTTACATTTATCTTTGTATTTCTTTTTGGAATAGAGATAATTAGTAACACTAGCATTAATCTTGATGGTGAAGTGTTACTAATTCTATTTGGAACAATTTATTTTGTAGGAGCAATATATTTGTCTGAGATAATTTATGAAAAGTTATTCTTGAAAGAAGTTGTAATAACTAAATGCACAAAGGGTGTAAGGATTTTGGTTGGTAGTGACGAAATTATAATTCAGATGAATAAAATACGTAGAGTTAAGGCAGAATTGAGTTATGGTGTAGGTTCAAGAGGAAGCTCAAGAGGAAGCTCACGATCAAGCGCTAAACTAGTAATTTACACAAACACTGAAGTATTTCATTTTACTACCTCGGGAATAAACGAAGATGTTAAAAAAGTTGAGAGCTATATCAACAAAGGTATAGAGATAAATAGCCAGAAGAGTTCTAAATGAACTGGATACGTTTTTTCAAAAACGATCGTTCGGAAAAATAGGTTGTTTTGTCCAGCTGCAGCGTGAGATCTTCCAGGTGAATTAGATATAATGACGAACAATCTCAGATGCCAGGACTATGGCCAAACAGAAAATTTCGAACTATATATCAAAAAGGATCAATAAATAATTGAAATGGAGCAAGATAAATGAATTTTTCAAGCATTCAACAAAAAAATATACCAGGATTAAATTTTTATGGTGATGTAACTGATAAGGCAATTGACAATTTAGAATCTAGTTTTCAAGACTTGTTTTTCCAGTCAGAAGACTATGAATTACAAACATTTGAAAGACAGTTCTTTGAAGAAAAAAACACTAAAACAATATTGGTGAAAATGCCTGCGGCTATTCAAAAAATTAGTCATAAGCTACCCTTCTACAGAGCAGTGTTACAAGAAGAAATAGATAGTGAAAATTTAAAGAAGGTCAAGACTATTCGCTATTACGTGGATATGAACCGTGTTTTCTATGTGCAGATTATTTTTGAAATGAACTAGAGACACTATCCCAAAAAGGATCAATAACTGAAGGGGGAAAACATGATAAAAATATTCAAGTATGGATTTTATAGGTATGTGAAAGCAATTTTTGCTTTAGTAATTTTAGTAGGAGGATTTTTCTTTGCTTACAAAAATGAACTTTTGAATTTCGAGGCAATTGTTCTATATATTCTGTTTGCCATTTTTTTAACGATTCTTGTTTGGTGGCAACTATCCAGTCAAATCATACTCAAAGAAGGGATCATTACAATTAAGTGTTTTGGAATGACTATTAAAGAAATGAAGATAAATAATACATTATTCAAATTTAATGGATATGAAGACCCTAATACTTATCGTTCTTTGACTAATAAGTCGGAACCTTACTATTGCATTAGTACTACAGATAAGAATTCAAAAGACCACTATAAAATAAAGATATATGATAAGAAAGACTATCTGATTTTTTCGAGCACACTTCAAAAAATAGTGAACTTAACTTAGTTCCTAAAAAGGATCAATAGCTGCATGCATTAGATCCACAGAAAATGAAAATATTTCTTGATTAATTGTAAAAAACGCTTTACTCTAAACCTTATATAATGTATAATATATTTATACATTATATAAGGTTTTTAGATTAGGAGTGATCAGTTGAATTTGAAAGAGTTAGGTATTATGACGTTTCCTGAAGCAAGTGAAAGATGGAATAAAGAACGTACGTATGTTTTACAGCAATATAATAATTATCCTGAAAAGTTCCTTGAGGGAACTTTTACTAAGATAGGCAACGGAAAAGGAACGCAGATCATAAGTAGGGAAGGTATGGAGTATCTAACTGGCATGACGGAACAAGAAGCAAATAATGAAGTATGGAAAATAATTGTTTTGCAGGACTCTAACATTGTAAATGAAAAGATTGCTACTTCTGAAAAAAAGGCTCATGTTCAATTTTTGAAACTTGTACGAGATTATTTAGAGCGGACAGGTGTTTCTATAAAAGATATTCCAAAGCCAACGTACCTAGATAAGGCTCAAAAGAATCGTGGAATCAAATTTGACTTTGGTACAGTTATTTACTATAAAAAAGAAAAATGAAGGAGGAAGAATGATGAAAAGAATGTTAAGTGAGATTGAATCAGACTTCAATGAGATCAAAAATCAGAAAGGCTCATACAATAGAAATTTGGCACTAGTAGAATTAATGAATGAACTGGAAAAGCATTACACAACAATGATGATTTATGAAACTGAAGAGCAGCTGCAAGCAGAATTAAAAAAGAATGCTGCAATGAGATTATACAGGGAAATTTCTTTTGCTAGAACCAATGAAGATTAGTTCCCAAAAAGGATCAATAATTAAGGAGAAGTGAAATGAAAGTCACCAGTCGGACAGTAGTAGTTACAGTTTTTCTCTCATTATTTGTGTTAGGTACGGTAGGTAGCATAGTATATAGAAAAGCTGAAGATAAGAAAGCAGAGCAAGAAACTGAACAATATTATTACGATTATTTAATATATGGACGTAATGACCGAAGAAAAATAAGAATAGAAGATTCAAAAAAAGATTAGCTGAATTAAATAAAAATGGAATAAGTGGTATGTATATTGAACAATTAAATATAACGATTAAAGAAAAAATGCAACAAGTATACAATATCGGCGATGAGAAAGGGCAAAAAAAGTGGGGAGATTTAACTGCAACAGAACAATATATTGCTGGTGAAGGAACAGGGAAATTAGGAGATGAATCTTGTAAGGCGAAAAATATAAGGTATGAAATTGATAATTTTGCTCGTATGGCGGGACTTGACAAGACAGATATATATAATTATATATCTGATATTCCCAAAAAGGATCGGTAGCAGCATGCATGAAAAATAAAGGAGGAACAAAAATGAAAAATAGAACAAGGTTAAAAATATGTGGATTTGCAATACTTATTGTAGGTGCAACGATTGCTTTTAAAAATCCGTATCAGTGTATTTTATTGACGATAATTGGTGCAGTGATTTTAAACACCACATATAAAATGGATTGAAGATTAGTTCCCGAAAACGATACGAAAAGGAGATTGTAATGGGGCAACACAAAAATAAAAAAGAAAAGTTATGGAAAGAAGGAGGGAAGACACTTAACCAAGTAGCAATTATTTTTGTAATACTATTTGTCATTCAAAAAATACTGGATATTATTAAGTATAGAGGTTGGCCAACTATAACAATACCGAATGAAAGCTTTCCAAATAACGATAATCTTTCAACGACCGTAAATATTGGGATATTGATATTTATTATTCCATGTATGATAGCTACTCAATTCAATTTTAAAATAGCTACCAAAAAACAGAAGAATCGTATCATAGGAATCTTGCTTTTGTTTGCATTGATATTTATTTATACATTGTATGATGTATTTACAAATGTTTTTTTATGTGTAATAAGTTGTGTCTAAAATGATCAGAAAGAAGTGTGAAGAAAGATGAAAAAAACTATTTGTTTTGTTTTAGTTTCAGTTACACTATTAGCGAGCTGTGCTAATAATGAATCAACCGGGTCTGTAGATTCAACTAAGCATTCGGTCACTAATTATAGCACTCATAAAAAAGAAGAAACCTCAGTATCAAGTTCGATAAAAAAAGAATCAATAGAAACTACTCAAAGTTCACAAGTAACCACAAATTATGAGGAAGCTAAATACCCTAAAATTACAAAGACGTTGCTTAATGGAAAATCTTGGTATGAAGGAAACTCTACTGGTGTAGAGAACCAACCAAGACAAGGTTTTACTGAAGATAAGCTTCATGACCTTTTCGGTAATGAATTGGAATATGAAATTGTTGCTGATGATAATGAACAAACATATAGAGTTCTTGATTCTAGAAAAAATGAACTTGTTGATATTAAACTTAAAACAAAAATTAGAGTGAGTAAACCAACGGTTGACGGTACTTATAGAGACGTATCCTACTATTTATATTATAAATATGACGGAACATTGATGATTGCACTAGAAGAAACTCCGTCAGAAGAAAGTGATTTGACAAGTTATCCTTTGGAAGAAATAAATATTTGGGAAAATTAGAGTTAATGAACAAACGGTATATTTCCAAAAGTGACAGCTATAATATACTCAAACAGTTATAAAAAACGATCAGTAAAGGTGGTTTATAAGTTGTGGTAAATAATATAATAAAATTTCTATTCTTAGTTTTTGTTGTGATCTTACCTTTCATTAGCTATAGAAATTTTAAAATAGAAGCTACTGGAAAAAAGAGTAATGCGTACTATTACTGGAAGATACTGTTTATTTCGAGTATTCTTCTTCTACTCTCTTTAATGCTACCAACTTTAATTTATTTCATTATAAGCAGATAAAAACAGAGTGCTAAAAACGATCGATACTTAAGCTTAAGGAGGATTGTATGAAAATAGAGTTTCGCTTGTTGGATAAGACAACAGAGACATTAAGAATTGTCTATTTCCAAAAAATGGAAAGATAAAGAGCTTTTTTTTTTACAAGTGATCCTCAATCAGCAAAAAAATATTGGCTTGATCGATTAGCTGAAGAGGATATCGATTTACTTCAAAAGGCAAAATCAGAAACGGCAATTACTGTATCAATAAAGTTAGTGCTGTAACTAACCTAAAAAAGATTGAAAAGGGGTAGAAAAATGATTTTTAAGCAAAGAAGTGAAGAACAGAAGCTAATAAAAAAAGTTGAACACGAATTATTGAAACTTAAACGTAAACGGGACTTTCTACAACCTAGAGTAAAAACTACTTTTTTCTTAAAAAAAGAAGTTGTCCCTGTTTCTCAATGTGAAGAAGTACAGGAAATAACTAGTAAGATTATTGAATTAGAAGACAAATTAGTGGTTCTCAAAAACGATGAGTTGGGACAGATATATGGGTGATAGAGAGCAACAACGAAAATTTGCACAAAATTCAAATATAAAAAATAGTGAATATGATCGTCAAAATACTAATGTGATAGGCGTACTAATGCAGAAAACAAAGGAAATATACTAGCTACAGACATTGAAAACCAAAAGAGTCCTCAAACAAATATATTACTTGTAAATATTATAAGTGTTGTGTTAGGAGTAGGATTTTTTATTTTTATTATTCCGATAAGCAAATATTTTTTAAGAAAAGATTTTTATTCTGGTTCATTATTCTTATTAATCTCACTTGTAATTACGATTCTTTTTGTTTACCTGATGATATTTGTTGGAAACAGAATTTTTCGTATTAATTATTGATTAGATTAGTACTACCAAAAAGGATCAGAAAGAAGTGGAATAAATGGAGTTTAAAGATTTTCAAAAGAAAAATATTCCAGGATTAACTTTTTATGGTGATGTGACAGAAAAAGGACTAATAAACTTAAAAGAAAGTTATACAGATTCTGAAGCGTTTGAAAAGGAATCCAAGTGTTGTAAGATAGAAGGTTTTGTATGGCCAAGTATTGATCAAGACTTCATAGATCAAATGAAATAAAAAGAAAATATATAGGAGGTAATATGATCAATAAAAAAAACTCGTTAATCCTTTTGCTTTTTTTGGTTGTGCTGGTTGCTATTACAATTATGTTGTTTAGTTTCAATGTAAAATGGAAAGTATTTAGAATAAAAGAAACACCCACTATTGAAAATAGTTTAGACAAGTCGAGTAGTAAAATTAAGCATCAAAATATTACTATGAGTTCTTTAGATGGCTGGTATATTGGGTATAGTAACGGTGAAACTGTTGACCAGTCAAATGAGAATACAAATACAGGTAATCTAGATACTATAGTACTGTTGAAGATGACTCATATTAAAACTAAGGATGGGATTCAGACGAGAGTACAATATTTACCTATCACGGAGGAATCTTTGAAAGGAAATTTGATGGATTCAGTAGTTGAAGAACCCCACATTTCTATTATTAAGCTATATAATTTTAATCAGGGATTATATTCAGCTCAATATCAAAATTTTCAAAATGAAGTTTCAGGGAATAATGCTTTTGTTTACTCTTTGGAAAAAAAATACGATCAGCTTCTTATGCGTTTTGAAGGTCTGGTTAACAGATCCTTCTCAGTTACCTATGTACCTGATCAAATGGTACATTCTTTAACCTCTGAAAATATAGAGGGCTTTCAGAGGAAATTGGATGAATTAGAAGTGGTTAAGTTACAACCAGCAGAGAATTTAATAAATCAAGCGGCTTCTCAACATGTTGGACAAGAAGGTATACCAGTTACAAAATAAAAAAATATCATTGTGTCACCAAAAAAATGGTTCGAAAAAGTAGCCGATTTTTGTTAATAAGAAAAAAATCTCGAAAAGGATCATTTTCAGAGAAATTATTCTCTTAGTACAATTTTTTTAAAATAAATTACTTAAATAGCCTGTCCAACAATTAATACAGTTGGACGGGCTACTTTTTTATTCAAAAAGAAGTGACTCAATTTCTTTGGATAATTCAGGATTATGAATATCTAAACCAATAATTGAAATTTTTCTTTTTTGATTTTTCATATCAATTACAAAAGACTTTAATGCTTCAACTCCAGAATGATCTAAGATATGAGAATAAGAAAAATCTATTGTTAGCTGTTCGTTGTCATAATTAACAGTTTCAAAATAATGGAGAAACGAATGTGTGGAAGCAAAAAATAAAGGTCCTTTTACTGCAAACAAATCATCTTTTTGAACAATTGAAATCGTCGATAGCTTTGCCATAAAAATGACTGCGCTTAATAGAACACCTACAAAGATACCAATCGCCAAATTATGTGTATAAACAACAACACCTATCGTCACAAGCATTACTAGACTCTCTGTTACTTGGAAAGAGCGGATGAGAGATAAACTTTCCCATTCAAATGTTTCAAATGAAACAGTAATCATAATACCAATAAGAGCTGCAGTAGGTATCTGTATCATGATATCTTTTAGACCAAAAATTAGGATTAATATAGCCATTCCCGCAACAAAAGTAGAAAGTCTTTTTCGTCCACCAGATTTCACATTGACCACAGCTTGACCAATCATTGCACAGCCTGCTGGACCACCAAATAACCCCGTCACTATATTTGCAAGACCTTGTGACTTCACTTCCCTTTTGTTATCTCCTTTGCTTCCGGTCATTTTATCAACTACAGGAATAGTCAATAATGATTCTATCAGACCTACCATTGTTAAAGCAACTGCTGTTGGAAAAATGATAGAGAATGTTTTAACAGTGAAAGGAACCCCTGGAAATGATAATGTTGGTACAATTGTCGACATATTTCCCATATCTCCAATTTTTTGTAGATATCCTGGGTAAGCCAATGCAACAACAGTCATTACTATAATAACAATTAATGCAGGTGGAACAGCTTTTGTAACTTTTGGAAGTCCGTACATTAGCATGATTGTGATAATTACCATGGAGTACGTCCATATTGATTGCCCAGGTAATTGTTGTACTTGAGCTAGAAAAATTAAAATGGCTAAGGCATTTACGAAGCCAAACATCACAGTTTTTGGAATAAATTTCATTAATCTTTGAATACCAAGATATCCTAGAACTAATTGCATAATACCTGTTAAAATAGTTGCTGCTATCATATATTCAAGACCATGGCTTTTAATTAGCGCAGCCATAACGAGTGCCATAGATCCTGCGGCGGCTGAAACCATGGCTGGTCTTCCACCTGTAAAGGATATAATTAAAATAGTTGTTGCTGAAGCAAATAGTGCTGTCATTGGATTTACTCCTGCAATAATAGCAAAACCTACAACCTCTGGAAGTACGGCTATAGACGAAACTAGACCAGCAAACAAATCATTTTTCCCATTTCCAATCCACTCTTCTTTTTTTATACTAAATAACATGTAGATAAATCACACCCTTTTAAATTTTTAGTTGCATTTGACAACTTTATTATAGTATCATAGTCACATTGTTAAATAAAGTCTTAGGTGAATTTAAATACAATTAAAATTAACCCTATAGTGAATTTTTGAGGTGATTGAATAGATGAATATTGGAATAAGAATTCAAGAATTAAGGAAAGCAAACCACATGACTGCAAGAACATTAGCTGAAAAAATTAATATTTCCCCATCTTTTATTTCTGCAATAGAGAATGATACAACAAAGCTCTCCTTAAAGACACTAACACATATTTGTGAGGCATTAGGTGTATCATTGTCAGATTTTTTCAATCCTAAATTAAGTCCTACAGATCAGAAATTAATAACTGTTATTATGAGTTTACCAGAACAAAAAAAATATGAACTTCTTCAGTTTTTAACAGGCTTAGAAGAGAAGTAGTTTTTCCATAGATCAAATTTCTGATTTTAAAATTACCACTCAATTTCTGTAGCTTTTTAACCATTGTTATTAACTCAAGAGATGATCTTGAAAAAAATGTTTACTTTTCATTGACACAAAGTAAATGGAGTAAGTTCATGACTAAACGTTTATTTGTACCAGCAGTTTCAATTATATTTAATGGTGATAATAGATATCACAATAAGAGTAAGAAAATTAAAGTATCTCTTAGCATTGAAAATGGAAAAAAACCGCAGTAATTAAAGTACAATTAATTTCACGAGATACAAACAAAATTTTAGGACGCCAATGTCCCACGTATTCTTATGATGATTGGAAAAATGTGGAAATTGCAAGTAAGAGGTTGTTTAAATACTTAGATATCAATAAGAATTTTTATGATGAATTTACCGGATTTAACGGTTCTGATATTGTATTACCGACCCCAGAAGCAATTAAAAAATTTGATTAATTTACAATCGTAATTTAAATATATTAATCTTCCCCAAAAGGATCAGTAGGAGAGATATGGAATAATTTTCTTAGTGGTTGTCCTTGTACATTATTTACTATATAAAAAATTTGAAAAAAGGATAAAATTATCGAAACAATGTATCATGAATTTAACAGGAGTTCTTAGTGTACTTTTATGGGTAATTGGAAGTTTCATAGTAGACGTTTTGCCAAAAAGTTTAAGAGGCAGCTACGATTCAATGTGGGGAGATTTGACAATATTTCCAATGCTGATTATCGTACTTCATAGTTTAATATTTATGTTGATATATGTTTTAGTAATTAATCTTATTTTATTATACAAAAAACATAAGATGTATCCCCAAAAGGATAGAAAAGAGGATTAGTATGACTAATAACAAAGAGACAAAACAACTAATAACGGATTTGTATAACAGTTTTAAAGACAATCAAGAAAATAATTATGCGGAATTAAAAGAGGTTTTATTAAAAGTATATAAAAAACTGGATGTGTCTATAAATGAGGAAGCGTTAATTGCTAGACTAACTAACTTTATCTATTTTAAAACACTCACTGAAAAATGGAAATTTAATCCAGAACAAAATCAAATTATAAGTGAATTGAGTGATATAGCTAAATCAGCTGGGGTGAATAACAATTATAGAGGTGATTTAGGAAGCTTGTCTCAGTTTGACTAAATTTGAGTGAACTAACTTCTCAAAAAAGATAAGATAGGTGACTCAGGAATAGAAGGAAATTAAAGCATAAAGGTAAGTCAGCAACGCCCATTTATCAAAGTATTCTAATGATATTTTATTGTATAAGTGCCGTTGTCTTAGTTTTTGTCTCTTTTATCTTTTTTGGAAGATATGGGCGTCCTAGCATGTATGAACGCTATAAAATTTTATATAGAGACAATACGAACGAGCTTTTTTCAGCGATATTGACTGAAGTAAGCATAAGTTTAGTACTATTAGGTGTATCAATACTATTAGTAGTATTGATTTTATTTTTAAAAAGAAGGAAATATAATCGAATTAAACAAAAAAAGTTTCCTAAAAAGGATCAGTAGGAGGATAAATGATGGAATTAACAACCAGTCAAGTGGGTATGATCTTACATGGTATGTATATGTCAGACTACTTTGAATCTGAGGATTTAGAAGAAGCATTACAGCAACTTATAGACGATACAGAATCAACTATTGGAATTACTGTCCAAACAGAATTACCAAGCGTTGATCCAGTGATAGAGAGACTAGTAAAAGAACGCAAAAGTTTAATTGAGTTGGCACCTAGCAAAGAACAAGACAATTTTATAGAAGCCCAAAAATATATTGAGGGATTTGAATATGCTATAGAAATTCTCAAAAAGGATGGTTAACTCCTGATAGACAAAAAAGACCTACCTTAGGGAGAAGGTAGGAAAAAGAGTTAAAAAAGAAGAAAATGTTTTGTTAGGGTTATTTGATATAAGTAAACAGTATCTTATAATAATGAAAAATAGGAATAAAAATCATCATTTTCATTATTAATTTAGAAATTACCAATTACTAGAAAAGAAAATTTGTAAACAAAGTAACTAACTTTTCAGGCTAGACTGATACACACGAGAATGTTTACGATATTGTTTCACAACAATAGGAATAGCGATAGCAGCAAGTACAACAAATGTTTTTTTCATAAAACCATTCCTTTCTAAAGTATCTATTATATTTCAAGTGCCGAAGCACGACGTGGACGGTAGGATTCGAACCTACACCTCGATGATAGAGTACCAACAAACGTTTAGCCTCTGGGAGTTAAACACCACGTTCACCCACATAATTTAAGAGTAGCGAAAGAGACAAATGAGTCTCTTTCACTCAAAAATTTGGAACAAGTTTCTTACTTTCTTTGTAGAATAAATAAATAAATTTGAGATATCTAATTGTTTCAAAAGCAATAATGACCTCCTTTGTTTATCTGTATCTAGAATACCGTTTAAACCTTAAATCAACCCTAAAAAAGTAAGAAGTAAATGTGAAGAATGATTAATAAAGTGATAAGAGCTATATTACCAAAAAGAATAGTTAGAGGCTAACTATGAAAATAAATACTATTTTAAATTTTCATATAATTTGTCTTCTATCAGAAAGAAAGGAAAGTGGTTACTGTGATTGCTTTTATTTTATTATTTCGTAGTTTATGGAGAATCTTAAAAATTCTATTCCTTCAAGAAGAACAAAAAGCTATTATGTTAGCCGTTCTCTTTATTTTATCGATAGGCACTTTTTTCTACCATGGTGTAGAAAGCATGAGCTTTTTAGATGCCTTATACTTTTCTGTAATTACACTTGCCACGGTGGGGTTTGGCGATTTATCTCCCCATACAGCAGTTGGTAAAATTTTCACAATAATTTATGTTTTAATTGGAGTAGGTATTATTTCCGTAATGATTGCCAACTTTAATCACGCAATGGCCACATACCACAAAGAAAAAAAGAGTAAAAAGCAATAAGAGGGTAAATATAGTTAGAATACCAAAAACAATCGAATAGCTGTATGCATTAGATCCAAAAAGGAATGGTAGATGAAAAATGACTAAATCTTGTGGAAAGAAACTAAATGATGGTGATTATATCTACTATGTCGATAAAGGATTTTATCATGAAGAGTGTTTGAGCTTAAAACCAATAGCTTAGATTGTTAGAGATGGAAAGGAAAAACAGGAAAAGAAATTGAACAAGTTTCTTCGCATACGTGAAGAGCTTAATGAAGATTGATTATCTCAAAAAGGATTAATAACAGAAGGAGTCAATATGGAAATTATAATTGATAGACAAAGTGTATGTATGGGGGATGATGTTACAAGTCACGAAACTAAAAATGAAGTAAACGAACATATCACATTTCTAGAACTCTTTGAAGAGTTAATAGCAAAAAATTATTTTCCTCATATTCAAGGAAATGACGTCGTTTGGATTCTAAGATTTGATGGGAAAGATAGGATTGCTTGGAAAACAAAGGAAAATAAATTTTATGAATACAATAAGACTTATTGTTCGATAAGTAAGAATAGAAAAAGGATTCCAGAGGTTACGTTTATTTATTATTCATCAGTTGAAGAGTGGTCAGAAAGACGTGAAGACTGTCTAGAGAATAAGATAGTGCAAATAAATTGGTTGGATAAGTTGAAGAATTTTTTTTATAAATAGCTATTTGCGGAATACTGAAGGCATTTCTAAAAAGGAAAGGAAAGTGCTAGAGTGATCAAATCGCTAGTTAATTTTTTTAAAAAAAAGAATGATATTGGTGTTACTGAAGATGATCTAATCAATACTAAGAGAGCTTTACAAAATATAAATAGATTATCTGAACAATTGGACGAAGAAAATTTTTGTAGAATGTTCAATTCCACCCTAAATGTTTTTGATTTAGATATATCTAATCAAGAGAAAGCAAAACGGATATTGGCAAAGTCACAGGTATTTGGTGGGATGGGATCTTGGAATGATTCTCCGGGTTACGAAGCTTACAGATTAGGTATTCAAAAGGAATACGAAGAAGTTACAGAAGAGCTGTATAAACAGCGATCAATTCTTCAGGAAAAGATCAGTTTTTCCGAAAAGAATCAGTTATTAAAAATAAAGGAAGAAACTAATATGGAAATTAATATAGATAGACAAAGTATTTGTATGGGTGATGACATGGAGAGTCACGCAAAATTATATGAAATAAGCGATATGACAACTTTTCTAGAACTCTTTACTAAATTGATAGAAGATAATTATTTTCCATATACAGGTAAAAATAATATCGTTTGGGTTCTAAGATTTAATGGAAAAGATATAATTGCTTGGAAAACAAGAGAAAATAAATTTATTGAATACAACGAGACTAGTTATCTGGTATCAAAAGATCAAGAAATAATTCCGACTGTTGTTTTCAAGTATTATAGTTCATTCAAAGAGTGGGAAGAAAAGAATAAGTATTAGCAAAGTAATCAGTATTTTTCAAAAAGGCTCGTTCGTATTATGGATGAATATTCTTTGGCTACAGCTGTGAATCTTCCAGGAAGATTTCTCTAAAAGCGAACGGTAAGAATTCTTAAAGTTGAAGATAGATCGGCTTCTCGAAACAGATGAATAGCAGCATACGTGAGATTCAAAATGTTCAGTAGTAGCTTTTGTACGAATAAAAATCAGAAAGATAACTAAGTGATGAATAATGAAATGAAAATTACAGAATGGCTAACGGTTTGTCCAGATTTTAAATTAAGTAAAATAGAAGAAAATTCAATTATTAATAAATCGTTGGTATGGGGGAAGTTGCCTAACAAATCATTTAATGGAGTAACATTCGCAGAACTTAAACACTATCTTGTTGATAGCTATCAATGGAATACTGAAGATACTCCCAAAAACAATAGGAAAGAGAGTGATAGATTATGATGAACAAGCTAAAAAACAAGTGGTGGTTATTTACTATTTTATCTGGTATTTGTTTATACTTAAATCCTTATTTTGGATTGTTTTCTATTGTTACAGTACTTATTCTATTTTTTGATATCATTTATTGTATCCTTATTAAAGGTCACTTTAATATCTTTTCAAAAAGAATAGCAGATAAAACAGAACATAATGATACAATCAAAAAAGTATTTAGCAAAGAAATCCTTTTTTTTAAAATTGGGAAATTGTTTACTACTGTCTGTATGATCTTTGTGATACTTGTAATTTTCATAAATAATATAGAAATACAAAAAATAATGGCTCCATATTATTTTTTATCAATAGAACAAAATTTTGGCATACAAGTAATGTTAATTGTTTTGGCTGTAGCTTCAATAATATTTTCGTTTATTTTATTTTGGATGTATGTAGATCTATATAAACTAAGATTGAATGAATTAGAGTAGTAATGTGTACATTAATAATTAATTCCCAAAAGTATCAATAGAAGGGGTGTAGAAAAATGCGACAAAATCATAAAATGGGTGACTATCTGTATAAAAAAGGGAATATATATAAAATTGTCCCTCATTGGGATGATTTATTCGCTTATGGTGGTCTCGTCTCATTATTTTTACAAGAATCAACAGGGAAAATGTTTTATAGTCCCTATTTAATAGAAAAAGACGACTTTAGTTACATACCTGCAACAACAGAACAAATAGAAAAGTTTGACTTGGTAGAAAAAAATTATCACTGATTCTCAAAAACGCTGTCAACAGGAGGTAAATAAATGATCGATAAAATCAATAGTATGGACACAGAAATACTAAAATTGCTCACACTTGCAACGTCAGAAAAGAATAGTGAAAAAACATTGGAAGATTACTTAGGAGCTTCTAATAAACACTTGTATGTGAAGCGGTGTAATAATGTGGCAGTTGGTTGTATAGGCATTAATATATCCGACGGAAACTCATTAACCATTACTCATATAGCTGTTGGAAAACCTTATCAGAGGAATAGAAATGCTAGTGAAATGATTGATTTTATCAAAAGAGTATATAAACCATCAATGATAATCGCTGAGACAGACAACGAAGCAGTAGGCTTTTATCAAAAATATGGGTTTAAAATAAATAGCCTAGGTGAAAAATATCCTAATGTTGAGCGTTTTCAGTGCTCTCTTATAATAAATCATCATAAGAACGATGTATCAAAAGGACAAACGAAAAAACTGTAGACATCATCCCATTTCAGGACATCGTCTACAGTCTGAGACACTTTCCAATCAACGGAAAGTGTCTTTTTATTCTTAGAAGACAGCTCCTACAATTGAACCAACTGTATAGCCAACATTATACCAAAAACCTGGTGCAGCTACTTCTTCATATTTTTCGATACGAGATAAAGTCATCATAATTTGCTCCTTTCTATAAAAATTTATTCAAATAATTGCTACTATTTCTTAAAAGAAAGCTCCTACAATTGAACCAATTGTATAGCCTACGTTATACCAAAATCCCGGCGCGGCTACTTCTTCATACTTTTCGATTTGCTTTAAGACCATTGAAAACCCCTCCTTTTTTTAATAAAAATAGTCGTATTAACCTCTAATTCCGTCAACAAGTCCATGACAGAAGTCAATAATATTTGCCACGATCCCCGGAGCTGCGACTGCTTCGTACTTCTCAACTTGAGTTAAAATCATCATTTTAGTTCCTCCTTTTTTTTAATCTTTAATGGTTCAAATTAACCTCTGATTCCGTCAACGAGTCCGTGACAGAAATCAATAATATTTGCCACGATCCCTGGAGCTGCTACTGTTTCAAATTTTTCCACTTGCGCTAAAGTCATCATCTTAGTCCCTCCTTTTTATCTACTTGTTGTTGGATAACTTTGACATAATCAATACACTCTTTGATTTCCTGTTTACAAGTCTGCTTCGATTTTGCGGAATCAATAAAAGCCAATGTTCTTATTTTGTACTTGTAACTCAACAGCATGAGCTCTTTTGATAGACTGGAACAGATCACGATAAAGTGTAAAGGTAGGTATCTATCACGGGATAAAAACTCTTTACTAAACCGCATAAATGTTTCAACAGTTGGAATGTAAACAAAATAGAGGCTTAAAGAATTTTTTACGGCCAAGTGATGAAACGAGCGCTCATTTTTCATGCATACGTATGATGTAGACACATCTTCTTCTGCGACTTCTTTTAGCGCTTTCGTTATATTTGTATACTCTGTTTCATAGATAATTGAATACAAATGTAGTAATTCATTGCTCCCCATGTGACGATCCTCCTTTCAATTTACAACGGATCTTTTCAAGTTTGTACGTGTTATCCTTGCTACACCACTAACTATACAGTGCTTCTTCAAATAAATACTTCTCTCCCTTCAAACAGTTCGCTTTTTGTCGCGAACTGTCTTGAATGAACCATTCACGGCGGAAAAATTACCGTTTATGAAACACGATTCTCTTCCTTTAACATATTCGATAAAGTCATAGTATCAATAAAAATTGGAGGACGAAAAAATGAAAATGACTGATTTACAGATAACAGAAAAAGAAGATCATTATGTTGTCCTAAAAGAAGATCAATATTTTCGATTAGGTATTTCAGAAGGAAAAGTTCTAACAGAATTAAAGGAAGGACGTTCACTAGAAGCGATCTCCGAACAATATGGGGTTCCTATCGAGGAAATAGAACGCTTTATTCACTCGTTGGAAGAGCTAGGTGTATTAGGGGAGAAAAAAGTAGAAAAAAAGAATTGGCTCTATTACAGAATCAAGGTATTCAATCCTGATAATCAATTTCAGTGGGTCGTAGACCATTTACTCAAAAATAAGCTCTTTAACCGACTGTTCCTTTTAATCTTGGGTGCTATTTGTCTAGGAGGGATTGTGGAGTGGGGACTGCATTCCCAAATGATTCTCACTAATATTTCTTATGACATAACAGTGAAAAATATTCTGATCCTTTATACAGGAACAATTTTAACAGTGTTCTGTCATGAGCTAGGGCACGGCTTGGTCTGCAAGTATCACGGTGGAAAAGTGAAAGAAATTGGTTTTTTATTTATTTGTGGTTCACCAGCGCTATTTTGTGATGTGAGTGGGGTCAGAGAATTTAATGAAAAAAGAAAAACATTGGCTACATTGTTAGCAGGAGTAATGGTTCAATTTATCATTACAGCGTTATCTGTGATGGTATCTATCCGTATGGGCGGAGCAAATGCGTTGTTAAATACATTCATTTGCTGGAACTTGATCATGATGCTGTCCAATCTTTTGCCTGTGACGAAACTAGATGGCTATTGGATACTCTCGACTCTTTTAAATATTCCCAATCTTTATGACAAGTCGATTAAATTAGCTTTAGGCAAGAAAAAAGATGTTCTGTTTAATAAATATGAAGAAAGTAAAGCTGGACTTATAAAATTTTATGGAATCATGAATCTCGTCATTATGTCGGTAATGATTATCAGTATGATTTTAGGTATTTCAAAAATAAAACTTGAAAGCAATAATGTCTTTTCCACAGGGTTAACTATTTTCCAAGGTATTCTTGGGTTCGCCATGATTTTTTATTTACTAAGAATGATTGTAAAAGTACGGAGAGAGAACTAAATAATAGAAAGAAGTGAAATGTGTAATGATTGAACTTAAGTCCGTTTTCAAAAGCTATAAATTAAAAAAAGAAACGGTTCCAGTATTAAAGGATATCCAACTAACGATAACAAAACCTGGGCTGGTTTACCTAATGGGGGAATCAGGCAGTGGCAAATCTACTCTGCTGAATATTATTGGTGGGTTGGATCAGATCGATCAAGGCAGCTACTGCCTTTTTGGAGCAGATACAGCAACCTTGAGTGAAAAAAAATGGGCTGCGATCCGCCAAAGTAAGATGGGGATTGTATTTCAGCAGTATAACCTGATCGACCACTTATCGATTTTAGAAAATGTTAAATTGAGTTTAATGTTAGGGAAGTCTAATGAAAAGGAACAGAATGCAAAAGCAGAAGCATTATTGAAAAAGGTAGATATGTGGGAAAAAAGGGACTATTTTCCAAATCAATTAAGCGGTGGACAAAAACAACGTGTAGC
The DNA here is from genome assembly GCF_050545135.1 of Enterococcus sp. AZ170. Taxonomy (NCBI): domain Bacteria; kingdom Bacillati; phylum Bacillota; class Bacilli; order Lactobacillales; family Enterococcaceae; genus Enterococcus; species Enterococcus sp. AZ170. Next base: position 153,411 of record NZ_CP172947.1, read on the forward strand.
AATTGCTCGTTCCTTGGCTAATGATCCAGAAATCCTCTTGGCAGATGAACCGACGGGTGCATTGGATTCAGAAAACGCAGATAACATTATGGCCCTCTTCAAAGAAATTTCTGAACAAGGAAAGCTGGTCATCATCGTGACGCATTCACAAGACTATATGGAACTGGCAGATCAAATCATTGAATTGGCGGATGGGAAGATTATCAATGAAACACAGATAGCGACCAATAGCTCAGTCCAATCAGCTAAAAATAAATTAAGGCAAAAAAGATTGTCGCTAGCCGCTGTTGTGAAGCTAGCCTTTCGCAATATCAACAGTAAAAAGAGCCGGACATTCCTAACGGCTATGGGTGCCTCAATTGGAATCATGTCGGTCTTACTGATTTCGTTCTTTAGTCTAGGAATGAACAAGTATATTGAAAATGAATTTTGTATCTATCAAACCAACCAATTGTTAATGGTGAATAAAGCTGGATACGGATTACTCTCAGAGGAAATCAGGGCAGAGCTTGCGAAACAACCGGGAGTGAAAGAAGCAGTAACTGATTATGTTTTTTCAGCGAGTTTGAAAAGTGGAGAAAAGGTCCAAAACATGAGTCTGTATACAGCTTTAGATAAGAAAAATATCTCTTTGTACAATGAAAGTATTTTAGAGAGTGGGCAAATGCCGATCAAAGACACAGAAATAGCTATCCCCGAAGACACAGCAGATCAGTTTTTTGGCAGTGCAGAAAAAGCAATAGGACAAGAAATCGAGCTAGTGACACAATTAATGTCAAAAAGTGAGATGATGCCAACGTCGCAAAGAAAGGTAACCATTTCAGGAGTGACGCGAAAGAAAATCGTAGAACTGCTAAATCTAGCCTATGTTTCCCATTCTTTAGCGGAATCTTTAACGAATGATTTTGACTTAACAGCAAAGCAGTCAACGGGAATGATTTTACTCTTCGATACTGTTGCAGCTAGTGAAAAAGTCAATAAATCACTAAAAAAAGAGGGCTACATCTCCGTTACACCTGAAGAAGATACCGAAACAGGCAAACAGTATATCACCATTCTCTTTGTCTTCTTAGGCTTAGTAGCAGGTATTTCCTTAGTCGTTGCAGCGATCATGATTGCAATTGTGATTTATGTTAGTGTGATCGAACGTAGAAAAGAAATCGGTATTTTAAAATCCATTGGTGCAGCCAGAAGTGATGTGCGACGTTTGTTTGTAACAGAAGGTGCGATGATCAGCTTATTAGGTGGATTTACCGGTGTTCTGTTGAGTTTAGTGATTGGGACAATTGCGAATTACTTACTAAAAAACAAACTAGACTTTGCTACCTCATTACTTGAGTTTAATGGTGGCACAATCATCATCATGCTTGTCTTTAGTGTGCTATTGGGCATGATTGTTTCCTTCATACCTGCTAGAAAAGCAGCAAAAGCATCAATTGTTTCCGTTTTAAATAATCCATAGAGGTGAGAAAATGATTCGTATTGAAAATGTAACGAAAAGCTATCAACTAAAAGATGAAACGATAACCGTTTTAAAAGAACTTTCTTTTGATATCTCCTCGGGTTTAACGTATATTTCAGGGAAATCCGGAAGTGGGAAATCCACTTTGTTGAATATTATTGGTGGGATCGATCAGGCAAGCAGTGGTCAAATTTATTATGATGCTATAGAAGTCACTGATTATTCAGAAAAGGAATGGGCTGAGTTTAGGAAAAAAAATGTGGGGTTTATTTTTCAATCCTTCAATCTTTTAGACCATTTGACTGCTCTGGAAAATGTAGAAATCAGCTTAATGCTTGCAGGTGTAGAGAAGAAAAAAAGGCGGGCAAAAGCGCAAACTCTTTTAGAAAAAGTTCATATGACAGAGTATAGCCGACACCGACCAGGCGAATTAAGTGGCGGGCAAAAGCAACGGATTGCTATTGCCCGAGCTTTAGCCAATGATCCAAACGTCATTCTTGCAGATGAACCAACAGGGGCTTTAGATAGTAAAAATTCAGATGAAGTAATGGCTGTTTTAAAAGAAATTAGTGAAGAGGCTGGCAAAACAGTGGTCGTCATCACGCATTCAAAAAAATATACCTCACTTGCTGATCAAATCATCTATTTGAAAGACGGCAAAATTGAAGAAATCCAACAGCAAACAACGATAGTTGCTCATTCAAAAGCAGTGGTGAACACTGTTCGTAATTTTTCGTTGTTATCGACCCTTAAATTGGCGTTTAGCAATATGAAAAAAAGGAAAGCAAGAACATTTATTACAGCTTTAGGCGCTTCTGTAGGAATCTTTGGTATTTTGATGATCACGTTTTTAGTAGCAGGTTTAACAAAGCAAATGAATACGATTGCCTCAGACCGAGTGAGTGAAAATACACTTGTTGTTTCCAAAGAAGATAAGCAACTATCGCCTGTTTCAGATAAAAAGAAGTTAGCGAGAGTGGATGATGTGGCTCTTGTTTATGAAACGAACCGTTTCCGTACACAATTAGAGTATGGAGAAAAGCAGCTACAGGCTGAAGCAATCAATATTGCACCAAAAAAATCAACTATTTCTGAGAATTATATTGATTTGGGGGAAGTTCCTTTAAATCCAGGTGAAATCGCTTTGTCAGAAGAGATAGCGAAGCAATTATTCACACAGTCAACAGAAGCTTTAAATAAAAAAGTGACAGTAAAAACGCAGTTGATTACAGCGGATACAACAGCCGTCTATCCTGTAGTAAGTAGTGAATTTACGATCATAGGTATTTTCAAAGATGAAGAACAGCATCAAGCAAGAGTTGAGCTATCCTATAAAAGTGCACAGCAACTGATGCAAAAGGACAAATCCACCAAAAATCTGACGAATTACTTTACCATCGTTCCAAAAAATTTAAACAGTATCGATGGACTAATGAAACAACTAACGAAAATGAACTATTCTTCTGAAGATAATACATTAACATCAATGAAAAATTACTTGAACATTGCCAGAAGTATTTTGGTCGTCCTATCGTCGATTTCATTAGTTGTCTCTACGTTATTGATTTGTGTTGTATTGTATATCAGTGTGACGGAACGAACTAAAGAAATCGGTATTATGAAAGCTTTAGGTGCGACACCTACGAACATTCAGCGTTTATTTCTTGTTGAAGGTGGATTGATTGGATTGGCAGGTGGTGTCTTGGGCTTAGTTTCTGCACTAGGAATTTCTTATGCTTTAAATGCAGTGATCGAACACGCTGTTAAGTCGATCAAGTTTCAGTTCTTTACGTTTGATGTAGCAATTATCGTCATGTTATTGGCTTTTAGTGTTTTGATTGGTGTATTGGCAGCCTATTTTCCAGCTAGGTCAGCTAGTAAGAAAGTCCCTTTGGAAGCATTGCGTTTTGAATAACACAGAAAGGAGCAGCTTCAATGGTTCAAGGTGTATTAATTGATAATCAGAAAGAAACGATTTTGGTTCCATTCAGTGAACTTCTCTATATTCAGACGACAGAAAATTCGCATAAATTGAAAATCGTTACCTTAAAAAATAGTCACTATATCTATAGCTCATTAGATAAACTAGAAGTAGAATATCCTGCGCTCATTCGTTGTCATCGAACGACCTTAGTCAATCCTAAAGCAATCAAAGGAATCGATAAAAAGAAACGAGCAATCATCTTCTTTGAAAGCCCTCAGGAAACATGTAATATTTCAAGACGTGTCTACCAGAATTTGCGTCTATCTTGGTTAGAATATTAGGAGACTAAATGCTGCAACAGACGAAGGAACAACAAATAACGACTGTTCCTTCGTCTATTTGGCGTAAATTATTGATCATCTTCAAGCTAAAACAATAAGTGAGAAGCTAATTTTTCATTATTTTCTACAAGGCGAAAACATTTTGAGGTGGAAAACGAACCGTTTAGGGTATATAATGACTAAAACATTTCCTTTCTTTTGTATAATTAAATTGTCATAAGGAGGGAAAATTATGTATCATTCGATTTCATTATTTATTCTTAGAAAGAAACTCAATTGTGATCATTTTTTATCAACAGAGGAATTTGCCTATGCAGTATATAATCTAGAAATGTTACTGATTAATCTAGAGAAAGTCATCACTATTTATCTTTTTTCCTATATTTTTCTGACTATTCAAACAACATTGATTGTTCACTTGTCTTATTTTTTGATTCGACTGTTTGCAGGAGGATGGCATGCCCAGTCTTCAAAAGAATGTACTCTTAGTTCGATTTTTATCTTTATATTGCTTCCTAATCTTGTACAGTCATTGCAAGTTACGGTGAACACACCGTTGTTTATCATTCTTGCGATGGGGATATGTGCGACTATTTGGACCTATGCGCCTGCTGGGACAGAGAAGCGAACGATAACGGATGCTGTATTACGCAGAAAATTAAAGCAAAAATCATTATTCGTTACATGCCTCCTACTAGTATTTGCTTATGTAACACCCGTAGCCGATTTACGTACGCTAATGCTGTTAGGCATAGGTATTGAAACAATGACGATCCATCCCTGTTTCTATCAACTAATGAAAAGAGGAAATAAAAATGATTAAAAATGTGAAAATCCAAAAATTAATTCGAAAATATTTGCTCAATACTTCCTACGTTTGTCCTTATTTTTTCTATGAACCAACACATCCAAAGCTGAACAAGTCTAAAGAGACGTCGAAATGATTCCGAGTATTACGCTTCTAGTATTACTTTTGATTCAACTTGTAGCACTTATGCTGATTTATCAGCAAATCAGTAAATCAACACTATTCTGGAAGGAAATTGTAGGACTCTTTTTAGTGGCCTTTCTTACGTTGTCCTTTATGAATTATTTTTTCTATTTAATTATTATCCTATACTTCTACGTGATAGGAATACGGCATCATTTAAAGAATAAAAAGCATCTAGCTGCCTTTTACGCCATTTACAGCGTGACAATTTTATCCGTGATTGGAAATATCGTGCAATTACTAATCGACAAGTTTTTTTCGACGAATATTCCGATTACATTATTGTTACAATTGGCACCATTCTTTATGAATACCTTGATGCTTCATCTGTTCAAAACCAATTTTGATTTTCTAGTAGAAAATTATGAACAGATCAATAAAAAAATTCTGGTCAATATTAATGCCTTACTGTTCCTTTTATGCACCATTCAGTTTATTGGTTATTTTTTCGAACTAAGAAGCCAGAATATAGACCGATTGAATGTGATGAAAACCTTTGCTTTTTTTGTGATTATTCTTATTTTGTTGTTTTATTTGAATATGAAAACGCAACTACTCCAAAAAGAACAGCTGGAGAAACTAAAGGAAATGCAACTGAACGATCTAACGGAATATACCGCCCAAATTGAAGCTTTATATGGAGAAATCCGTAGTATTCGCCACGATTATGTGAACATTATTGCTAGCTTGAAAACTGGGATCGAAGAAAATGATATGGCACAGGTGAAAGAAATTTACACGGATGTTTTAAGTGAAGTGAAACAATCATTACAAAACCAAAAATATGATCTGATACAGCTTAGGAAAATCAAAATCCCAGCTGTAAAGGGAATCCTTTCGGCAAAACTGTTGGCAGCCCTTCAAAAAGAGATTGTTGTAAATATAGAAATTTTGAATGAGGTAGAAGAATCCTACTTTAATACATTAGATTTTATTCGGATTCTTTCAATCTTTTTAGATAATGCGATTGAAGCAGCTAGTATTTCAGATCAAAAACAAGTGACGATTTGCTTGATTCAAGAAACAAATAAGCAAGTTATTATTATTAACAATTCCACACGAGACACCGTGATCGACAAGCGAAAGATGTTTACTAAAGGCTATTCCACCAAAGGAGAGCAACGTGGTTTAGGCTTAGCGATCGTAAAAGATATTTTAGGCAATTATCCTAATGCGTCGTTAGAGACAGAGTTTCAAGCAAATCATCTTACGCACACAGTAGTGATTCAGAAGAAAGGAGCAACAGGATGAATGTTTTTATACTAGAGGATGATTTGTTTCAGCAGCAGTACTTAAAACGAATGATCGAGCGAATCGTAAAGCAAAACCTTTGGATGTGTACCAAGCTTATTGCGACATCGAAACCCAAAGAATTACTGGCTGAAATTGCGAATAGTCAAAACGGTGCGAATATTTATTTTTTAGATATTGAAATCAAACGAGAGCAACAGGCAGGACTGGAGCTAGCCAAAGAAATCAGACTGCTGGACCCTTTTGGACAATTGATTTTTGTTTCTACTCATTCTGAATTTCTACCCATTACCTTCAAATATAAATTGACTGCTTTGGATTTTATTGACAAGGGGTTTGATGAAACTGAATTTTCTAAACGTGTCGAAGAATGTCTGGAGATTGCATTTACCAATAAAAAAGAGTTGGTTGCTTCTGATGCATTTGTGTTTAAAAATCAACATTCCGATTTTCAAGTTCCTTTTGCGGATATTTTATTTTTTGAGACAACGGAAATCACCCACAAGATCCGCTTGATCACAAAAAATCGATACACGGAATTTTATGCTAAGCTTCAAGAAATCGAAGCGATGGATTCTCGTTTTTATCGTTGTCATCGCTCGTATGTTCTCAATGTTGGTAACATTCAGTCTGTGGACAGAGTGAATAAGCTGGCCTTTTTTGATGGAGAGGAACAATGTATGATTGCGAGAAATAAAGTGAAAGAATTAGTCCATAAATTAGAAGAAGTTCGGTTGATTCGGTGAAAATAGTCAAATGGATAAAAACAAGCAGCTACTTATCATGTGATAGCAAAAAATGGTTGGTTGTGACAATACGATAAGCAGCAGCTTGAAATCCGCAAGTTCTGGTCGTTTGCGCATTTTTTACTCAATACTTGATTTTCCGCTAAATCAAGTATTAAGGGTACGGCTATCTTAAGAGTAGAACGGGACATTTTATCCTTCAATCGGGTTGAAAATTATTTACTGGTTCTGTGTTCTGTCCTATTTTGTACGCATTGACTCAGCTGCCTTTTTTGATTGAATGAAAAATGTCTGGTAGCAATCACTCCCAAGATACCCGATCGTAAGCACCAGTTGGTAGAATGCAAATACGAAAGGAGTCGTATTTGAAAGGAGAGAAAGGTGCTTACGATGTATAAAAAGAGCGAAAAAAGACGGCATTAGCTACCAACTAATACCGTACAAAAGTGCAACAAATACCCACCAACTGCTTCAATCGACACAAGAATTGTAAAAAACACTAGTATTTCTTACAAAAATTGAGTAAAATGAAAGAGTCGATATGAAAATATTGACTTCGGCAACTTATATTATTAGTTTGTGCTGATAATATGAGGCTCTGTATTTGGGTTACCGCCCTTGTACAGAGTGCCTTTTTATTTTGTTTTTCGCTCTAATTACCTGATTTTAAACACAAAAAAATGATATTAGTCAGCTACTAATACCATGAAGCGTTCGTTAAATAACCATTCACTACCAGGATCGAGTACGTAAAAAAGAATGGCAATCCGTTCTTACTTTTAGTACAATAAGGGTAGTCAATAAGAAATTATTGGCGAGGCAACTTGTATTATTAGTTTGTGCTGATAATACAGGGCTCTGTTTTGAAGATTACCGTCTTCTGACAGGGCGCCTTTTTTTATTTTATGTTGTAAATTTATTCTAACTTAAAGGGGTTGGGATAGTCAATAGAATACTTGTGAAAGAATTTGAATTATCAAAAGAGTCCAAAAAAATGGACAAATATGATAAAAGTATGGGATTTTTTAAGATTTATTTGCGTTGTTTGACATTCATTCATGGACGAATGCTTACGTGGCTAAAAATAACTGTCTAAGCTTCTTTTTATGCGCTAAACTGAAACAAAAGTAGTTGAGATGAATAAAAACATGTGGTAAGATTGATTTGTAGATATTATGAAACAAAAAAAGCCTGATTGGCGTCAGACTTCTTTTGCTACTAATTTTGATACGTAACCTAAATAATTAGGCTTGCAAAAACAAGTTGGCATTCCTGATTTAGTATCAAAAAAAGTATTGCATTACATACTTATTTCTTTAACTGACCACAAGATGCCTTCGAAAACTTCTTGTTGGTCTTTTTTTTGCTTTTACATCTGATTTTAGTTCTTTTAGTTTTATGATGTTCTCTGATAATTAATGCAGGAATATCCATAAATAATACCAAAACAAATAAAATCACAGAAATCCATGCTGGAAATCCGCTGATATAGTTAAGCAAAAAAGTACATATAAGTGTACTTTGTTTCATTCTGACCCTCACGTAATTTATTTACCAAAACCAAAGTGAGTTTACAATTATTTTTCATGTATCACACTCCATTTGATAGTATTAGGAGTGCTACTTGTTTTCTAATTATTCAGTTACCTATAACTATATCAAATTTACATAGATATTCGCAATAGATATAGTAATATTTATTGATCTTTGTGTTTTTTTATTCATACTGTTAGCGAGTGAGACAAGATAGATAAAAAGGGTCTTTGCCAACGTTCGTTGATAAAGACTCTTTTTAAGAAGAACAATGATTCAGCTTGTTTATGAACTATTTCATAAACTTCACATTCTGAACGAACGCTTCCAACTCTTCTCTACGCTCGATATTATGGTTACATTTCTCACTATCGTAGCAAATATAATTCCCACGCTTCGTATACATCCCATCACCAGATTCTTTCACCTTAGACAAAAACATCGAAACTTCTGACGTTTCATGACAAATCGGGCAGATGCCTTTTTGCGTCGTAGGAGAAATCGTTCCAGAAACACCAACTAGCTGTCCATCGATGGAAGCGATAATGAATTTTTGCTGTTTCCCACTATCATTCCAGCTATAAAAGGTATAATCACGCAAGTCCATTGTTTCCCACTCTGGGATTTTCAATTTCTTCGTCTTTTTAAAGAGCTTTGTCAGTTGTTGTTTTGAAGGCGGAGCAAACGGAATGACTGCTTCTTTTAACCCTTCCAAATAGTGTTCCAGTCTAGGTTTAGAAGTCGCAGCTTCGAAAAAGTCTTCTAGCAATGGCTGTAACTGATCTTTATCCGCACCAAACTGTTCATTGATTTTCTCAAGAACGATCGCTTGTAGTGTTTTGATTGTATTTTTATCATTTACAGATAAATGGGCTTGCAGTAAAATATTGGCTTGTTTGCGAATAAAATTAAATTGATAGGGTTGTATTTGTTTCATCATAATGGATTTCCTCTCTATCATTCAAGTGATAAAGTACTTTGCGTAAAGGCAATCCTTCAACAACCAAAGCACTTTATTATGTCAAACTTGAATGGGCTTTTGATTGAGATACGTGTGTTTGTTTAAGTATCATATTATCACCCCCTAATTTTCTTTCATTATAACGCAAAGGTCTGAAATTATAAATTGGTATAGCAAAAAAGCAATTGGTTCAGTTGAAAAACCATAAAGAGTAGGCTAAACTAAAACATGCCGCTATTTTAAATTAAACTAAACGATTAAAAATAAAACAAATCTTAGGAGTGAAGCAATTGGAAAACAGATATGTCATCATCCTGGCTGCTGGTAAAGGAACACGCATGAAGTCAAAACTATATAAAGTGCTGCATCCTGTCGCTGGAAAACCAATGGTGGAACACATCATGGATCAAGTAGAAAAGACGAATCCAAGTGAAGTTGTGACGATCGTCGGTCATGGTGCCGAGGCAATCAAAAGCCATTTAGGTGAACGTAGCCAATATGCTTTACAAGCTGAACAATTAGGAACAGGGCATGCGGTGTTGCAAGCAGAAGCACATTTAGCAGGAAAACAAGGCACTACTCTTGTGATTACAGGAGATACACCATTACTAACTGCTGAAACTTTATCGAATCTTTTTGACTATCATCAAGGAAAAAATGCCAGTGCGACGATTTTGACCGCTCATGCAGACGATCCAACTGGATATGGTCGTATCATTCGTGATCATGTAGGGATTGTTGAAAAAATCGTGGAGCAAAAAGATGCTTCTGAGCAAGAGGCGCGTGTGCAAGAAATCAATACTGGAACATTTTGTTTTGATAATGAAGCACTATTCAATGCCTTATCTAAAATTAATACCAACAATGCACAAGGGGAATATTATCTAACGGATATTATTGAGATCCTTAAAAAAGAAGGCAAGACAGTTGCCGCATATCAAATGGCTGACTTTGAAGAAGCGATGGGAATCAATGATCGTGTGGCTTTGGCTGAGGCTAATAAAATTATGCATCGTCGTTTAAACACGATGCATATGAGAAATGGTGTATCATTTGTTGATTCTGATTCAACCTATATTGATGAAGGCGTTGTGATTGGTTCAGATACCGTGATTGAAGCTGGTGTTCATTTAAAAGGGAAGACAGTGATTGGTGAAGATTGTATGATCGGCGCACATTCAGAAATCGTTGATAGTGTCATCGAAGATAATGTAAAAATCACACAATCAGTTGTTGAAGAAAGTATTATTCGCAAAGATGCGGATGTTGGACCCTTTGCTCATATCCGCCCACACGCTGAGATCGGCGAACGTGTTCATGTGGGGAACTTTGTGGAGATCAAAAATGCGACAGTGGCAGAAGATACGAAAGTCGGTCATTTGACTTATGTTGGTGATGCAGACTTGGGTAAAGATATCAATGTTGGCTGTGGTGTGGTTTTCGTTAATTATGATGGGAAAGACAAGCACCGGACAACTATTGGCGATCATGCATTTATTGGTTCAGCAACAAACCTGATTGCTCCTGTGAACGTTGCGGCGAATTCAGTTATTGCAGCAGGATCAACGATTACCGATGATGTAGCAGAATTTGACTTGGCGATTGCTCGTGCTAGGCAAGTGAATAAAGAAGGTTATGGGAAAAATATGCCTTATATGAATAACGAGAAATAAAGAAAAGATGACTGCATTTTTGTTCAGCAGTCATCTTTTTTTTATCCTATTTTCCGTTTCCGGTTATATTCATAGAAACTGTAACCAGAAAGACCAACAATTAGTAACCCTAAACTACCATATGCGACAATCGTTTCACCCATTTTTGGATAATTTGCTGTTTTTCCAACGGGTTTGGCTACTTTTATCTCATCAGGTTTCGTTGGGTCTTTTGGATCTGGATTTGGTACAGGTTCAGGTTTGTTTTGTTTATTGAACTCGGCTTCTGAAATGGAAATGATCCGTTCGCCGGGAAAGGCTTCTTTATATTGTGCAAGATCAATAGTTGTTGCCGCATCATAAAGGCGCAGGGTGGTTCCTTGTTTTAGATGATCGATTAAGACGGTATCTAAAGAAGGGCCTTCTTCTCGTTCGCCGCCTAACATATCGTAGCCATCGCCGCCAGCTGCTAAGAAATCATTCGTTGCCATATGATAGGTTGCCTTTTCATCGATCGGGGCAAATTTTCCAGTTGTGCGGTCCTGCACTTCTATTTGCAGAACTCGTTCGCCGACGAGGGTTTTATCTGTTCCGTTTCCTTCGTCTGCTGGCAGTAAAGAGCCCTTTTTCGTTGAATCGTAGTGTACACGAATTGTACTTGAAACATGGAGGAAACCACCATTTGCACCAAGTTTTGGCTGGTTGGAATCATCTAAAAGGATTGTGCCATTTTCGTCTTTTTGCGCCATTGAGCGAAGAGAAAGTTCAAACATTTCCTTGACTTCAGCACCAGTAACATTGATTTGGGAGATACTATTGCCAAATGGCATAACGGCAATAACATCACCCAAGGTCACTTTACCTGGTTCGATATTTGCTCGAATACCGCCGCCATTTGTGACCGCGAAATCGGTTTGATTATTGAAGCCGTGTTGGCCATATGCGAACATTGCATCGCCAATCAAATTTCCTAGATTGGTTTCTCTCGTGCGTACATTATCGCGTTCGCCATTGAATTGGTAAGGGTTATTTTCAATCACAACTTCTGAGCCCCAGGCTTCAAAATTCGCTCTAGCTTGATCGACTAACGCTTTAACAGCAGGATTTTCTTCTAAATCTGCTAATGATTGTGCGGGAGTTAATGAAGCGGTTTTTTTAGTAAAATCTGCCAAATCAACGTCAACTAAACCGACGTTGTTTAGATAATTTCCGGTTTGTGTGTATATGACATTGCCAAATTTCTTCCCGCCATCAACGGCTGTATGCGAATGACCATCCAAAACTGTAATATTCAAATCAGGAAATTCTTTGCTTAATGCCTCAGCTAAAGTATCACCACGCCATTCATGCGGGGTGGTTTCATCGATGCCTAAATGACCTGTTACGACATAGGCAGTCATTACTTCTCCTGAATTGTTGATTTCATTGATTGCTTTTTTTGTTTCAGTGATTGGATCGGAAAAAGTCACACCTTGTACATTATTTGGATGGGTTTTAGTCGCTGTTTCTGGTGTTGTTACGCCGATGATCGCATATTTTTCGCCACTTTTTTCAACGACTGTAGAGGGTTCAAAAACGAGCTCTCCATCTTTAAATGTATTGTTGGAAAGGATTGGGAAGTTTAATTCATCTTTATAGTCCAATGCAGTTTCCAAGCTAAAATCAAATTCATGATTCCCAACGGCCATTGCATCGTAACCAACTTCATTCATCACTTTGACCATATCTTTACCTTTAGAGAAATTAGACATTGGCAGTCCTTGAAAGGCATCCCCCGCATCGATCAAGAGGTCTGGATTCATCCTATTTTTATAGGTTTTCAAACGTGCCATCCCTAAGACATCTTTGCCATTTCCTTCCAAACGTCCATGTATATCATTAGTATGCATGATTGTGAAGGTTTCTGATTCGGGTTGATATCCTGCATTTTTCACGTCTTCTTTTGTGATAGGCTTAACGTTAGGCGTCCGACCATCGGCAGCAGGTTCGGTCTGTAATGTACCGTCGTTGACTAATCTGACCGCTAAATCTCGCCAGTTTTTGTTAAAATGATAACCGATCACTTCCCAGTTATTTTCGATTTCAACTGTGGGGTCAAGGGTTTGCTTTTCACGAATATAATCAGCAATCAAGCCACGTAATGTTTCAGGATCAGTAGACTTGATTGGTTCCCCTGTGACAATACCTTGTGCTAATAACCCTTCGTAGCGATAATTGTTCATAGCTATCGTATAGTTTGCCGTAAGATCAACTGGTTTCCCGTCGATGGTTGGATTGATTATGCGTTGCCCATGTGGTTTAGAAATATCGATCTTATAAGAAATTCCTGAAAAAATATCATAATTGTATACACGAATTTTTTCGTTAAAGCTGATCGTTAGGTCATCAGGTCCGGGTGTATTGTAGTAATCCGCCTGGTTTTCCATGTATGTCAGTAGGTTTTCGCCAGTAATAGCGACACTGACAAGTGTATTAGGATATTTGTAAATATCAAAAATATTGGAATAAGAAATATCGCCAGCATTTAATCTACTATCTGCTTTAAAGAGGGCAGAAGCGGCTAGTTGAGCGCCTGTTGCTTGTCGTTGCACATTATTGATCAAAGAGATCATCGCAGTGGGACGTAGTTGTGCTTCTGGGATTCCTTTTATTTCTTCAGCTGGTAAAAAATGGCCAGTGGCTGTTCCGATTTTTTCTGAAATGAATTCTCTTGTTTTGTCATGGTATTCTTTCGTTTCAGCTTTTAATGCTTCATCTGCTGGGACCGTTTTGGTGCTTACAATAGCAGCATCACTGTTTTTAACTTGCCACTGGTCCCCATTTTTTTCAATATCAAGATCGATTTTGATCATTTCTGTTCCGGTATCTTTAGGTCCAGCTACTGGAACGAGCCCATTAGGACCTTGGATTTTTTCTGCAAAAGAGCGGTGATCATGACCTAGAATATACGCATCGATGCCTGGAACGTTACTGATGACTTGATCGGCACTCGCAGCAGGATCAGCATTTTGACGGCCAGCATGGATCGACGCAACAATGATATCTGTCTCATCTTTTAATTCAGCAACAGCTTTGGCTGCTTCTTCTTGCAAAGGATTAAAATAAAGGCTGTCTACTTTGGCGCCATCCCATAATGGAATTTGCGGTGTTGTGAGACCGATGATGCCGACAGTCAAATCGGTTTGTCCGTCTCCGTTTAGGTCAATATTTTTTTTCATTGTACCGCCAACAAAGCGATTGTTTGACTCGTTTACATAAGTGTTTGCTGATAAGATCGGAAATTTCGCTTCATTCTCAAGCTTTTTAATTAGATCCAAGCCAAAATTGAATTCATGGTTCCCTAAAACCATTGCATCATAGTTCATATAATTCATGGCTTTGATCATGGGGTTTGGCTGAGCAATCAAAGGTGCTTTATTGTATAGATCATCTGTCAGAATCGTTCCTTGATTCATATCCCCATTATCGATCAAGATGGTTCCATTTGGATTTTCTGAGCGAACACTATTTACAATAGAACTGACTTGAGAAAGACCGACTGGTGTTTGTTTGTCATCTTCGTAAGACCAGTTCCATAGCTGACCGTGAACATCAGAGGTTCCTAAAATCGTCAATTTTTGTGGTAGATCGTCCGTTTCATCTAAAGGTTTTTGAACGACATCTTGTTCATTTTTTACTGTACTTGAAGCAGTGGAACTTTCGGAAGTGCGTGTTGAAGTTTCCTGTGTGTCACTACTCAGAGTGTTTTCAATCGCTAAAGCGGTGGTAGTACTAGTACCTACAAGTAATGTTGAAACCATCAATATCTGTAAACCCAGTTGTACTTTTTTCAAAACTGACTTTTTCACAAAATTCCCCCTCAAAATAATTAATGCTTAACAGGATGAAAGTAAGCGTAGTGCTAGTCTGCGAAGCTAGAAAGTTTTAGTCCAATGACGTAACTAGCTGCAACGAAAGTAATGCGCTTTCATTTTTTCTGCCATCTAAATAGTAATATATATATTGTCTATTGTCATTATAAAATATGCTGATTTTCAAAAAAAAGAACAAACGCCTCCTCTTTCAACTATTTTTGTTTTTTTACACGAACAGTCACCGACTTTTATTAGAAAATCGTATTAATTTAGAGGAATCCCCCAAAATGACTTGATTTATTTTGAAAAAGTGACTACTATTTATAAGGAAACTATTGTTCAGCAAAAGAAAGTGGAGGTCCTCATGTCAAAACATTATTTTGATCCTAGATTGAAAATCTTTTCTCTTAACTCAAACCGTCCTTTAGCGGAAAAAATCGCAGCAGCTGTCGGTGTAGAATTAGGAAAATCTTCTGTCACGCAATTCAGTGATGGTGAAATTCAAGTAAATATTGAAGAAAGTATTCGTGGTTCTCACGTTTACATCATCCAATCAACAAGCAGTCCTGTTAATGATAATTTGATGGAATTGTTGATCATGATCGATGCCTTAAAACGTGCTAGTGCAAAAACAATCAATGTTGTGATGCCTTATTATGGGTATGCACGCCAAGATCGTAAAGCGCGTGCTCGTGAACCGATCACAGCGAAACTTGTAGCAAATATGCTTGAAAAAGCAGGAGCAACTAGAATGTTGACATTGGATTTACATGCAGTTCAAATTCAAGGATTCTTCGATATCCCAGTGGATCATTTAATGGGTGCGCCATTGATTGCAGATTACTTTATGGAACATGGGATTCAAGGGGATGATGTTGTGGTTGTGTCTCCTGACCATGGTGGTGTGACACGTGCACGTAAACTTGCGGAATACTTGAAAGCACCGATCGCAATCATCGATAAACGCCGTCCGAAAGCAAACGTTGCTGAAGTGATGAATATTATTGGCCACGTAGAAGGTAAAATATGTGTGCTGATCGATGACATGATCGATACAGCTGGAACAATCTCGCTTGCAGCGAACGCCTTACAAGAAGCCGGAGCCAAAGAAGTCTATGCTTCATGTACACATCCAGTTTTATCAGGACCAGCTTTACAACGTATTCAAGACTCTGCAATCAAACGTTTAGTTGTGACGGATTCCATCTATCTTTCTGATGATCGTAAAACGGATAAAATCGATGAAATCAGTGTAGGTGAACTAATTGGAGATGCGATTAAACGTATCCATGAAAATAAACCAGTTAGCCCATTGTTTGAAACAAAACGCCGTTAAGACAAGTGATAAAAGTTGCCAGACCATGCTGTGTTTTCACATACAGCATGGTCTGGTAACTTTTTTATAAAAAAGATTAATCTTGTTTCACAGCGGCCATCTGTTCACTATACAATTTTCCATCATACATCTTGAAAAATGGATAATAACAAACGATCGAAACCGCTAAATTAATCAACGCAATCAACACCGCGCGGAAATCACCGCCCGTTCCCAGAAATGCCCCGATCCCTACAGGCGAAATCCAAGGAATCCCAGTAATTACTTTATTCACCAATCCAAGAGAAGAAGCAAAATAAGCAATCGTGACATTGATCAAAGGTGTCACAATAAACGGAATGATCAAATAAGGATTATACACGATTGGCGCTCCGAAAATCACTGGTTCATTGATATTAAACAAACCAGGGAGTACAGCGGCTTTACCAAGCACCTTCAATTGATCAGATTTTGCCACAAAAATCATCAATAAAACTAAGCCAAGCGTACTTCCAGCACCGCCGATAAAGATATACATATTGACAAAATCACCAGCAAAAATATTTGATCCCCCGTCAATATTTTCTGTTAATGCTACTAATAAAATTGGATTGATAAAACTATTCTTGATCACTGCAGTCCCATGAACCCCAACAGCCCAAAGCAGGTGGATCAACAGCATGATTACGATGATTCCCAACCAAGAACCGGTCAGATCCTTTACAAATTCAAACGGTTTTGACAGTAATCCATGTAAATCAGTATGGAACACTGCTAAAATCGTATTGATAAATAGCATGACAAAAGCAATAAAAATAGCAGGAATCAACGAAGCAAATGCTTTACTTACACCATCAGGAACTCCTTCTGGCATGCGAATCGTAATATTTTTTTTCACGCATAAACGATAAATCTGTGTAGCAATCACTGCTGTGATGATGCCAATAAAAATACCTACCCCACTAAAGCGAGTGACCCAACCACCTAATGCAACGCCATTATAAACAATGGCTGTTTCACTTTCAGATTGGATCAACTGCGCACCACCATCAACGATATCCGTTTGGATAATGGTCATCAAAAAGGCAAACAAACCTAAAACAGCACCCACGAAGCTGCTAAGCCCTTCACTTTCTTCTTTTCGATAAATATCGGTCAAATAGTAGGCTGTTGCCAAACAGTAAAAGATCGCGATCGAACCAATCGACATAGTCGTTGCTACACTGTAGATCGGTGCAAATTTCAAAATCGTATGTTCAAAAAAAGGCGCAAGTGGGGGAATGATTTGCGGTAGATTATTGATGATCAGAAAAATCGATCCCACAATCGTAAACGGCACCGTAATAATCCCTGCTTGCATGATTGCCCGAATAAAGCGCAAGTTTGCTACTTTATTCAAAGGCGGCATCAATTTTGTTTCTAAGAATGTAAATACTTTATTCATTTTCTTCTCCTTTCTTTAAGAGGGCAGCTGATTTGTTTTAATCAGCTCTTGATACCAATAAAAACTGTCTTTTCGATATCTAGCAAGATCTTTTTCATCCTGTTCTGTGCGGTCTACGTAAATAAAACCATAACGCTTGCTGATCCCTTCATGGACACTGACTAAATCGATTGCTGACCATGGGCTGTAGCCAATCAAATCAACACCGGCTTCAATTGCCTGTAAGCATTGGTCGATGTGCTGTTTTAAATAGTTGATGCGGTATGTGTCGTGGATTTTGCCATCAGCTGTAAGCTCATCTTTTGCGCCTAAACCATTTTCGGTAATAATGATCGGTAAATGATAACGATCATACAGTGTTTGCAACGTTGTTTTTAAACCATCGGGATCGATCGTCCAGTTGAATTCATTTTTCTTCAAATAAGGATTGGTGAAGCCTTTGTAAAAACCCCATTCCATGATATCTTCACTTTGTTGATCGCTGATTCCGTTTGCCATACCGTCTTTTTTAGTTGGTTTTTCTACAGTGACCGTTGTGTAAAAGTTCATCGCAACAAAATCAGGGAAATGATTTTCCATCAGTTCTTTGTCTTCGGGGGCAATTGTGATTGTCACATTATTGCGGTTCAAATAATCTTTAAAGACAGTATTATAACGGCCAAAACAAGAGAAATCTAGATAAGCCCAGTTGCGGACACTATTAAAATAAAGCGCTGCTTGATTATCTAATGGTTTACTAGTTGCAGGATAAACAAGTGAAATGTTGGGAACAGGTCCGATTTTTCCGCCTTCGATCAGTTCGTGGCAGCGTTTAAACGCATATTTCTCGGCAATCATCAAATGATGGAACTGTTGGTACTTTTCTTGCAGTGGAATCTCCTTACCAAGAATTTTTTTATCTACTAGAAGCATGATGTTCGGTTCGTTGATGGTCAGCCAATGTTTGGCTCGGTCCCCGTAGGCTTCAAAAACAGTTTCTGCATAATGCTTGAAGGCCTCTACAGTGGTGCGAGCACTCCAGCCGCCTTCGTCTTCTAAAGCTTGTGGTAAGTCAAAATGATTCAAGGTGATGTAAGGCTGAATCCCATATTTTAATAACTCATCAATTACATCGTTATAGTGTTGTAGCCCCTTTTGATTGATTTCACCTCGTCCATTTGGAAAAATTCTGGTCCAAGCGATCGAAAATCGGAAGACTTTGATCCCCATTTCAGCGAGTAAACGAATATCTTCTTTGTAGTGGTGATAGTGATCCACTGCTACCGTGAAGTCCGTAATGTCATGATTATCTCTTTGGCGTGTGTCTTGAACACTTAAGCCTTTGCCGTCGCTTTGATAAGCGCCTTCAGTTTGATGGGCGGAAATGGATGCGCCCCATAGGAAATGTTTTGGAAATGTATTCGTCATATGATTCTCCAATCTGTTTTTTTATAAAGCGTTTTCTTGGTTTTAGAATAAGCGATTGTTTCGGCAAATTCAATGCAATTTAAAGAACTGTTCATGAAAGTATTTTTATGAACAGTTCTGGATAGGCAATTGCGAAAAAGCGAACACTTTTCAGTATACCTTTTTTATTCAGTTAAGACTTCTGTGGGGATTGACTGATGTTGATAGTGTGCCAAAATTGAAGTAGAAATAGCAGAATCGGTATATAATGTATCAAATAAAAAGGTTCGATCGATCATAAAAGAGCTCACAGATTCTAAATGAGTCGAGGAGGCATAAACGAGTTTAGCTCCTTTTGTATGCTGGATCATGGTTCGATAAACAAAGGATTCACTCAAGGTTTTAGTCGTTACTTCATGGGTATTAAAACCAGCAGCTTCAATGATACAAAGGTCAGCGACGACTTTATTAAAAGAATGGATAGCAAAATCCCCAACTAAAGCCTGTGTGTTTTTTTCCAGTTCCCCGCCACTGATCGAAATCAAGGCTTTTTTCTTAGGATGGTCGATCGAAATCGCAGCAGCATCATTCGTCAAAATCATGAGCTTAAAAAAAGACAGAGCATAAATCAATTCTGTCGAGAAGCGACCTGCTCCGACAAAAAGTTGCCGGTCCTCTACTAGAAAAGGGGTGATTTGCTTAATAAAAGCCTCTACTGGAAAGGCTCGTTCCTCCTGCACTGTAACGGTCTGCAAGGGAAGATGAGGGAGTAATCGAACGCCGCCGTAAAACCGCTCGATCATCTTTTTCTTTTCTAAAAACAATAAATCACGTCTGATTGTGACTGTAGAAACGTTAAAAAAATCTGCCAACTCGTTAATGGTTAAGTACTCTGCTTCTTTTAACCGTTCGAGCAAATTTTCTCTTCTTCTAAACACATCGCCCTGACTTGTTTTCATAATTAGCCTCCCAATTTAAAAGGTTTTATCTTTGAAATTACTCATAGTATAGACAATGTGGCGGTAAAAGTACAACCTGGTTCAAGTAAGAGTTAGCGTTCCATTTTCTTGAAAACTATTGCTTAAAAAGGGGCCCGCATTAATGCAATAGCCCAGTCACCAATTTCTATACAAAAAGATATAAATGAAAAGAAGAAAAACGGTCATGCTCCCTTCCGTCCTTCTTCCTTTTTTATTATTGATTGATCAATTGTTCTATCCTTAACTCAGTCATCGATGCAACGTGTAAGTCAGCATCGTTTAAGGTTTCGGTTGTGGAAATTCCTACAGCATACATTCCAGCTGCTTTGATTCCGTCAATTCCTGCTTGAGCATCTTCAAAACCAATTGCATCCTGTGGTTCAACATGGATACTTTCTGCTGCTTTTACGAAAATTTCAGGATCAGGTTTTCCTTTTTTTAGCGTTTCTGGATCAACGATATGTCCGAAGAAATCGAGTACGCCTAATTTTTCTAGAATCATTGGAGCGTTTTTAGAAGCAGAAGCAATTGCACAAGGAATTGCTTCTGCTTTCGCTTGGACGAGAAAATCATGAACGCCAGGTAATAAGTCTTTTTCTGAAAGATCTGCTAAAAGCTGAACATATGCGTCATTTTTCTTTTGAGCTAGAACTTCTTTTTCTTCTATGCTGAACTCATCGTCCCGCTGTCCGTAAGCTAAAATTTTATCCAACGAATCCATACGGCTAATGCCTTTTAACGTTTCGTTGAATGTTTCATCAATTGTAATACCTAAATCCATTGCTAAGTCTTTCCAAGCAATATAATGAAATTTTGCCGTATCTGTAATGACGCCGTCTAAGTCAAAAATAAACCCTTTTTTCATGGGAATTCTCCTATCTTGTGATTAGTAAGGGATCGTTGTTTTTGTGTCTGCTTGAATATGGTAAGGCTGGTTTTTGATAATGATCATTGTATCTTGTGATGCATAAATTTGAACAGAATGGTTTGAAATAGTCAGTTGATAATGGATACCCTTGTGCTCCACAGTAAAGGTCATATCCGTCCAGTTTTTTGGTAAATTGGGCTGAATCATTAGGTTTTTCTTCTTGATATCGATCCCAGCATACGTGGTCAGTGTGACATAAATCGTCGCAGCCATTACGCCGGTGTGAATACCTTCAGCAGTTGTTCCGCCCTGGATGTCACGATAGTCAGAGTAAAGTGCTTCTTGGTATAGCTCCCAAGACAAGTCATGAAAAGCAACTTCTTCAGCAAGTTGGGCATGGACGATTCTTGAAAGGGTAGAACCATGAGAGGTTCTATTTAAGTAATATAAAAGATTTTTTTCAAGATAATCTGTAGGTAGCGTATAGCCGAGTTCTTCGAAAATTTCATCGATCTTTTCTTTATTTAAATTATAAAAGAGCATCAACGTATCAGCTTGCTTAGACACTTTGTACTCATCAGGTGAGCGGCCTTCCGCTTTTAAGATACGGTCCATTCGATAAATGTTTCCGTATTTGGCTTTTGCTTGCGCCCAATCAATTTCTTTTAAGTTAAAATACCCTTCATATTGAGCAATGATTCCATCTTCGTTGATTTCGATCGACAGGCGCTTACGCATATCGTTCATTTGCTCAAGATTTTCTTTCGTGATTCCTGTTTTATTAAATAATATATCTCGTTCTTGCGTATTTAAAAGTGAGAGGATATTTTCTAGTTCTTCAAATAGCCAAACGACCATTAGATTGGTGTAAGCATTATTTTTCAAACCACTCTCTGAACAGTTAGGATAGCCTTCATGGAATTCATCTGGCCCCATGACTTTATCTATAGAATAGCGATTGCTAATTGGATCAAAGGTTGCTGCACTGCGCCAAAAATTGGCGATTTCTAAAAGCATTTCAGCACCATATTCTTTGATAAATTGGTCATCGTTAGAGTTATTCCAGTACATCCAGATATTATATGCAATCGCTAATGAAACATGCCGTTGCAAAATACTGTGATCTTCTCCCCATTCCCCATTTAAGGGATTTAAGTGAAGCTTTTGTGTATCTTCGCTGCCGTCTAAGCCAGATTGCCAAGGATACATTGCACCTTCGTAGTGATTTTCTTTCGCATTTTCTTTTGCTTTACCCAAACGATTATAACGATACATCAATAGCTGTTTGGCTGTTTCAGGAAAATGAATAATATAAAACGGTAAGATGAAAATTTCATCCCAGAAAATATGACCGCGATAAGCTTCACCATGTAAGCCACGAGCTGTGACTGAAACATCTAATTCATTGTTATTAAAAGGTGAAGCAGAGACAAACAAATGATAGGTATGGATTCTTAGTAATTTTTGTGACATTAAATCACCTGTCACTTGAATATCCGCTTTTTTCCAAAGGGCAGCCCAAGCTTTTTTACTTTCAGAAAATTCTGTTTCAAAGGAAATCGCTGGAACAGATGGACTTGCCCAATTTTTTTCGGCAATAGAGGTTTTGACTTGAACCTGTTTTTCCATAGTATAGGTGTTATTTTGTTTAGCATTAAACGTTATTTTTTGTTCAATAAGTTCTTCACTAATCGAATTTTTGACAACATTTGCTTCAAAAAAATCACCTGTAATCGTCGTGTTTTGTTGAATAGTGATGTTTGATTGGTTGGTTTGGACTTCAATCATTGTTTTATTTTTATCTGCAATCAGCTGAGTTACGTGGAAATGCTTAGCGGTTAAATTGCGATAACGTTCCACGTTAAAGTTGTAAACGGAGCCGTCTGTTGCTGTTTTTACGGTTATTGATTTAGAAAAGTTCAAGGGTGTGATCGAATACTTAATGCAGTAATTATTCATTTGCGCCATGTTGACTATTTTTTGCGCTGTTATTTTTATTTGGTGCTGCTTGCTGTCTTCAATAATCACATGAGAAGTAAATAGCCCTGACTTTAAGTCGAGATTTCTGTGCAAGTAATGCAAAGTGGACTGTTCAAGCGATAGCCACTTATCTGTTCCTGCTACTTGGATGTTGATATATTGGTTGTTTGGTGTGTTAACGAAATCTTCATTTTCCACAATTTGGCCTGCGACTTCTGATTGCTCTTCATTGTAGAGTCCAGCAATGTAAGTAGCTGGGTAATGGTCTTTTGTCAGTGTCATTTCAGGTATCGTACCACGTAAGCCCATAAAGCCATTTCCAATTGTTAACAAGGATTCAGTGGAATACTCTTCCTTACCTGGAGTGTAGCCAAAATAGTCTAGATTCCATGTTAAATATTCAGCTTTTTTCTTAAAAGCTGCTATTAAATCAGAGGTTGCGTTTGCTTCAAACGAGGTTAGAATCGGTAAGTTTAGAATTTCTGAAAACTGCTTAATTAGATTTTCTACATTGACGTTCAAAGGTGTTACTTTGGTGTTTTCAGTGTAAAAATCAGTAGGAATATCGTTAAAAATAGCACCGTTAGCAGCAGAGAATTGCTCTTTTATTTGGTTGGCTAAAGCGTCAACGGTTTTCGGAAACTCAAAGTCTGAGAAGGTGAATGTCTGCTCTGCGATTAGGTTTTGTTGCTCTTTTTCTTGGATATGTAGGGTATTTTTAGTAATGGTGAGAGATAGGAATTTCATGATAACGGCTCCTGACTAATAGTTATTTTGAAACTTGTATAGACATGTTGTGTTTTCGGTTTCATTATAGTATGGATTGCTTGTAAATACAAGTGTAATCACTGAAAAGAATTCTTTTGGGTTATGGTTTTACTTATTGAGAATGCTATTTTTTTAGGGGAGAATGTGCTATCATTTTCTTTGAGTATCCTAAGGTGGAGGGATGGACATGAATAAATTTCATGATATATTTTTGGAACTTGAAAAAGGTATTTTAGAAGGGGATTATCAACCAGGAACACTGTTGCCAAGTGAAAACCAATTGGTTGAGCAATATTCAGTATCAAGAGAAACGATACGTAAAGCACTGAATTTATTGATCAATGCTGGATACATCCAGAAGAAACAAGGTAAAGGATCAATTGTTCTGAATGTTAGAAAATTTGATTTACCAATTTCTGGTGTCATCAGCTATAAAGAACTGCAAAGCGCCCAACAAATACATAGTATAACGAGAGTTGTGGAGCTTGAAGAAGAACGTGTCAGTGAATCCTTGGCACGATTGACTGGCTGGAAAAAAGATGCAGCAGTTTGGCGCTTAGTTCGCCAAAGAGAAATCGATGGAGAGGTAGTTATTATCGATATCGACTATTTGTTAAAAGAAATCATTCATGAATTGCCAAAAGAACGAGCAGCCGACTCTATTTACGATTATTTTGAAAACGATTTAGGTCTGGCGATTAGCTATGCTCAAAAAGAGATCACCGTTGAGGCGGTAACAGATGCGGACCAGAAATTGATGACTATTCAGGATGATACACATGTAGTAGTGGTCCGTAGTGTGGTAAGTTTGGAAGATACGCGTTGTTTTGAATACACAGAGTCCAGACATAGATTAGATAAATTCAAGTTTGTCGATTTTGCCAGAAGAAGAAAAGTATAGAGCAAAAGCGGTTATTTTGAGGAGATGAAAACTGTGTATATAGGAATCATTTATTTTATTGTGATTATTTTAGCAAATACAGTTGGTGCAATTTCAGGAATGGGCGGCGGAGTGATCATTAAACCGGTACTGGATACACTACATTTTCATCCATTAGCGGCGATCTCATTTTATTCTAGTGTGGCTGTGTTTACCATGTCGATCGTTTCAACGTTGAGGCAGATGAGGAATGGGTTAAAATTACGAGTACCGATCGCAGTCTTTGTGTCTTTAGGTTCGGTGATCGGTGGAGTTTTAGGGAATACTGTATTTGAATTATTATTAAGACTATTTTCAGATGAAAAATATGTACAGTTGCTCCAGATTGTATTAACGATTGTCACATTATTATTTGCGTATTTTTATACAAAAGTTGGGAATGAACGCTCCATTGATTTATCTCATCCTGTTTGGTATGTGGTGGTTGGACTATTTTTGGGCTTCATTTCCACATTGTTGGGAATTGGTGGTGGACCAATCAACGTGGCCTTATTGATGCTGTGTTTTGGGATTCCGATCAAAGAGGCAACAGTTTACTCGATCATTACGATTTTCTTTTCACAAGCAGCAAAATTAGTGACGATTGCACAAACTACTGGCTTTGGGCGTTTTGATCTGTCTATTTTGGTGTATGTGATTCCAGCCGCTATTGTTGGTGGCTTTGTAGGAGCTTTAATCAGCGGGAAAATTTCTTCTGAACGAGTAACTCAGGTATATCAAGTAGTCATTCTTTTAGTCTTGCTACTGAATCTTTGGAATGGTGTCCAATTATTTATTTGATCTGTATAAACTGCTAAGACGTGGCAAAATTGTAGGAGTAGATGCTTTCATTTGTGCTATAATAAAAGCTTTAAATGGAGAAAAAGGAGAATAAAATGAAAAAAATAGTGTCAGTTGGGTTATTGGTTATATTCAGTGTATTGCTTGTCAGTTGTGCGTCTAGTACAGCTGCAGAAATTGAAATCAATGAGGATAAGGTTCCGTCGATTTATTCCGTCATTGGCGAGAAAAAAATTGTTGGTACGAGTAGTGAAATAAAAAATAAAGTTCGATCAACAACCTTGACGTATAAAGCTGGTAGCATCAGTGAAAAAGATATACATAAATATATTGACTACTTACAAGAAGAAGAGTTTATTCATACTCTTGATTCCAAACAAACATCAGACGGAACGCTAGTTCAATTAGGGAAAGACTCTGTGACAACAGGTGATATCGTGCTGGTCGATTTGATCTATCCGACAATGGATAGTGAAAGTGTGAAAATCATGTATCGTTCTGGTCCTGGCACGCTGAAAATGAAGTAAGCGAAAATTTTTATTCGCATTTGTTTTATTGAGGAGGGCGATAAAATGGACTATCATATTAAAAAATTGACAGAGCTGACGACGAAAGAGTTTCTTGAAATCGTAAAACTGCGAATTGCTGTATTCGTAGTGGAACAGAATTGTCCTTATCAAGAAGTCGATGATGCAGATGAAGTTGCTTGGCATACTTGGCTGCAGGAGGGAACAGATATTGTTGGCTATACTCGAATCATCGATCAAGGCGATACGGTAACGTTTGGTAGAGTGTTGATCAATCCTAAGTACCGTAACCAAAAATTAGGGAATAAGCTTTTAAAAGAGACATTAAAAGTAGTCGAGGAGAACTATCCAAATCGCCCAATCGTGATTGGTGCTCAAGCACATCTTACTAAATTTTATGGTGCTTTTGGATTCGAAGCTGTTTCAGAAGTTTATTTAGAAGATGATATTCCTCATGTTCAGATGAGAAGAAACTAAATGGAAAGTTGGTAGGCATTTTGGTGTTTACCAACTTTTTAGGAGTAGAACTGAGCATCAAGAATGATTAAACTAGAAAGCTTAAGGATTCAGAAAATCAAAAGTTAGAGTTAGTTATTCTCACTGTTCGATTCTTCGATTTCTGAAGAAGATGTGAAGGATACCATTGAAATTTCAGCAACTAATGATCAACGATTAGTAAAAGAACGAAAGCTGTGATACTATTTTACTATAGAAATTTTGATAGAATAGAGGTGGTCTGATGGATGAAAAAGAACAGCAAAAAGAACAAATACGTAAGCTAGGACAGGAAGCTGTTGCACAAAGTAAACAAAAGCAACTAGAAGTAGAAGAAAAAGTCAGCCAAAGGTTAGCAAATATTCAAGAAATAATGCTAGAAACACAAAAACTAGTAGAACAATGGACAAAAAAAATGCCCGCTGAGCCACCAGTAAAAGAGAATCATTTAAAGCTAGTTCCTCCAATCAAAAAAAGAGAAGAAGAGGAAACTACATCAAAGAGTTCACTTGATAAACCAGACGAGATTAGAGAATAAACATATTCAGCAATGAGTGTGCTGTCTAATCTCGTCTGGTTTTGTTATGAAAATCAAAATTGAGGATTGTTAAACCCGGTTACATAATATAAAAATAAGTATAAAAACCAAAGCACACCTAATGCAAAAATAATTCGAGCGATCCAACTTTGCTTTATTTTAAGTTGCCAACCACCAACGATAAGCGCAAGCCCCAAAGCACAATTGAAAACAAGCGTTCCTAGGCGAGGATCGATTATCCCGGCAAGAAACCCAAAAATTAATATGTAAGCACTAGCTACAGTCCATTTTCTTCTCATCCTATTTCCTCCCTGATATGGTACAGACTGTCTTTAGTATAGCGCAATCACTGGTAAAATGTTGTTTTTTTAAGAATTGTTCATCAATCAAAAAAACTTTTCCAACAAATGGAGAGCCATTTGTTGGAAAAGTTTTCAGGTGACTAAATAGTTATTATTGCTAATTATTCTTTATGATTCTCAGCATGATCTTTCGTAGCATTCAGTGTTGTCGCAGTATTTTGTGCTGCTAACAAATCACGGATTTGTTCTAATAAATCATCTGTTGTAGGACCCGCAACTTCTTCTTCCTCAGGTTGTGGTTTCTTTTTCATCTTATTGACAGCTTTTACGATTAGGAATAAAACAAAGGCTGTAATTAAAAAGGTAATAAGAGCACTGATCACATCCCCAATGTTGAATGCCACGCCTTTAATGTTAAAAACAAGTGCGCCTAACGCGTCATCTGCACTTTTTTCTCCAGTGGTCAGCACGAAAACTAAGCTAACGAGCGGCGTAATCAATCCATTGACGATTTGTGTCACAATCGCAGTAAAAGCAGAACCAATAACAACCCCAACAGCTAAATCAAGGACATTGCCACGCATAATAAATTCTTTAAATTCTTTGATCATAAGTTTAACCTCCCTTTCTCAAATTTAGTATACAGAAAAAATGAAAAAAATTGAAATGAAAGACTCTTCCAGCAAGGAAAGACTGATGAGCTGTGCTATAATTAAATGGATGTAGAAAATCTTAAAAAAACATTTAAAAACGTCCAGATGATTGTATTTCAGACTGGGCTTTATTATGATGAAAAGCAAAGAGGAGCTGACAAGATGCCGATCACATTAGCACAAGGGGTCAATTTACATGTTGTACCAACAGAAAAATATAAAACGGTGCGTATTTTAGTTCGTTTTAATACGCGTTTGAATAAAGAAACAATAACGAAGCGGACGCTGCTATCTAGCTTACTTGAAACAAATAGTTTAAATTACCCAGATCAAGTGAAACTAAGTGAGAAATTAGCAGAATTATATGGTGCTAGCTTTGGCATCAATGTTAACAAAAAAGGCAATTTGCATTGGTTGAATCTCTCAATCAATTTGGTCAATGATAAGTACTTGGAGCATAGTCATGTTTTGGCGGATGCAGTTGATTTTGTCAAAGAAATCTTATTTTATCCCAATATCATTGATGGGAAATTTGAGGAAGAAACATTCCAGCGTGAAAAAGAAAATTTAAAAGCCTACTATGAAAGCATTTCTGAAGATAAGCAAGTCTATTCTTCTTTGGCATTACAAAACCTATATTTTAGTCAGTCAGAAGATCAAAAAATCCCAAGTTTCGGCAATAGTACCGATTTGGAAAAGGAAACGTCAACTAGTATTGCTGCATATCATCAACAAATGTTACGTGAAGACCAAGTGGATATTTTTGTCCTTGGAGATGTCGAAGCAGCAGCAGTTACTGCGCTATTCAGTAAATTGCCCTTTGAAGACCGCGCATCAGGAATCGCTGATATTTTTTATGCACAACCCTCAAGAAATGTCATTGAAGAACGTTCTGAACAAGAGCCATTAGCGCAATCTAAGTTGAATTTAGGCTATCATACTGATGTTTATTATGGTGATGAGAATTATTTTGCCTTGCAAATATTTAATGGAGTTTTCGGTGGATTTCCGCATTCTAAATTATTTATGAACGTCCGGGAGAAAGAAAATCTAGCGTATTATGCGTCTAGTAGTATTGATACATTCCGCGGCTTCCTAAGTGTTCAGACAGGAATTGACGGAAGTAATCGTAATCAAGTGCTGCATTTGATTGCAACGGAATTAGAAAATATCCGTCAAGGAAAAGTCACAGATTTAGAAATCAAACAAACCAAAGCAATGTTAAAAAATCAATATTTACTTTCTTTAGATAATGCGGGAGCAGTTTTAGAAAATGAATACTTGAATGATTTGATTCCCCACCTACGTTTAAAAGATGATGAGTGGCTTCGTCGGATGGAGGCTGTCACAGTGGCAGATGTTCAACGAGTAGCTAAATTGGTCCAATTACAAGCCATTTTCTTTTTGGAAGGAGAAAAAATCGATGAATAAAAAAGAATATCCACAAATCAACGAAGTTCTCTATACAGAAGTCCTAGAAAATGGATTGACTGTTTATTTATTGCCGAAAGAAGACTATAACAAGACCTATGGCTTGTTCACTACAAACTACGGTTCGATCGATAATGAATTTGTACCAATCGGTGAAAAAGATTTTATTAAGGTGCCTGATGGAATCGCTCATTTCCTAGAACATAAAATGTTTGAAAAAGAAGACGGCGATGTTTTTCAACAATTCGGACGTCAAGGTGCTTCTGCTAATGCATTTACAAGTTTTACAAAAACAAGCTATCTTTTTTCAACAACAGATCAAGTGGAACAAAATTTAGAAACCTTATTAGATTTTGTTCAAGATCCGTATTTTACAAAAGAAACAGTTGAGAAAGAAAAAGGAATCATTGGACAAGAGATTCAAATGTATTTGGATGATTCAAACTGGCGCTTATTTTTTGGCACGTTGGGCAACCTTTATCCAAAGCATCCGCTACACATTGATATTGCTGGGACAGTTGAAAGTATTGGGGAAATTACCGCAGAAGATCTGTATACCTGCTACAACACATTTTATCATCCGAGCAATATGACATTATTTGTTGTTGGAAAAATGAAACCAGAAGAAATGATGACGTTTATCCGAAATAATCAATCGGCCAAAACATTTACGAAAGCAATGCCGATCAAACGCCATTTTCCAAAAGAAACAGCAGCAGATATCATTAAAGAAAGTTCAATCGAGATGCCAATCAGCCGTTCTAAAGTGATCGTGGGCTTGAAGGGTCTGGATGAAGTGCCAACAGATGGGAAAGAATTACTTAAATATAAAACGACTGCCAATCTTTTATTGCAATTATTATTCGGTAACACCTCTCAAAATTATTTGAATTTGTATAATGAAGGGTTATTGGATGATAGTTTTGGTTATGAATTTAATTTAGATCGCAGTTTTCATTTTGCAGATTTTGGCGGTGACAGTGATCAGCCGGAACTATTGGCACAACGGATTGAAGAAATTCTTCTAACGGTAGATGGAAACCCTGAATTGACAGAAGCCAACTTATCTTTATTGAAGAAAAAAATGATTGGCAAATACTTCCAATCTTTAAATTCACTAGAATATATCGCCAATCAATTTTCACAATCACTTTTTGGGGAAACAACGTTGTTTGATACACCAGAAGTAATCGAGAGTGTTCAATTAGCGGACGTGAAAAACGTAGCAAAAGTATTCATCAATCAAGAAGGATTGAGTCGCTTTTATATGTATCCTAAAAAATAAGGATCGAACTAGTGAGAGAGCAAGCCTTTGAAGTATGTTGTATGTGATGTAGCCAAGATGATAAGGCTTGCTTGAACTCTGAATAGCAGAAACAAAAAAAGTCCGAAATTTAGTTGAAAACTTTCAAAAATGTTACCCTCATCAGTAATTTTTTATGGTATGCTTAGATAAGTAGAGTAAAGTAAATCTATCAGCTCTTTGAATAGCTTAATCTAAGGATTTACCCAAAGATTTTACAGAGCACTGTGAGATAGGAATCGATACAAAGATAGACTATCTAACTCTTACAGAGACAGATGCGAGAACGGATTACTGAATGAAAGCCTGCTTTAAATAGGCAAAATTGATAAATTAGAGAGACTGGAGAAGATGGACGAGTGGCCAGCGTAAATATAGGAAAAAAATTAAGAGATGCACGACTGCAGCAAAACATGTCATTAGACGAATTGCAGCAAATTACTAAGACACAAAAGCGTTATTTGATCGCTATCGAAGAGAATGACTTTGATTCTATGCCGGGAACTTTTTATGTGCGTGCGTTTATTCGTCAATACGCAAGTGCAGTAGGACTAGATGGCAATGAATTAGTGGAAATTTATGATGGGATCGAGGAACCAGAAGATATAGAAACAGCGATCCAATACCAAACATTAGATGAATCACGAACGCAAATGTATGATGAAAACAGTCAGGGCAAACGTTTCATGCAAAGTTTACCTGCGGTTATTTTTTCTTTGATTGGATTAGCCATTGCAATTGTTGTTTTTTATATTACATGGCAAGATCGTCAAGCAAATCCAATCATTCAAACGCCAGCCTCTGAGATAATCAGAGAATCAGATTCGACGCCTAGTTCTGAATCAAGTCAATCGTTGGC
The DNA here is from genome assembly GCF_050545135.1 of Enterococcus sp. AZ170. Lineage (NCBI taxonomy): Bacteria > Bacillati > Bacillota > Bacilli > Lactobacillales > Enterococcaceae > Enterococcus > Enterococcus sp. AZ170. The sequence continues at coordinate 184,695 of NZ_CP172947.1, forward strand.
TTCAAGTACAAGCACGACAGAATCGTCAACATCAAGTTCTTCATCAGAGCCTAAAGCACCAACTGAAGTGAATTTTGTTAGTGAATCAGGTGTGACAGTGAATATGAATGCAATCAATGTTTCAGAGCCTGCTAAGCTTGAATTTAGTGCTGTAACTGGGCCTTGTTGGGTTGGTGTTTATATTGCGACAGCTGCTAATAATGATAATGGCTATTTTTATCAAGAGACGATTCAGCCAGGGCAACCTAAATCTGTTGAAATTCCAGCAGGTACAACGCAGATTGTTGTTAGTCTAGGTGCATCTGAGTACATGGAATTTAAATTAGATGGTCAAAAAGCGGAATTCAATCCGAATGGTACAGGAATTGGACCGAGAAATATCAATATGTCATTAGCTTATGCACAAACACAACAATCTGAGCACTCACAACCAGCACAATAAAGATCCGCAATTAAGGACACAAGAAATAAGCGAAGGACAACGAAACACTGTTCATCGCTTATTTTTTGAGAACTTACGTGAGTATTCCATTTTTGAATAAAAAAAATATCATTTTTCGTGACACCTTCTATAAGATAACGTAAAATAGGTAAATAGAAGAGAGGGGCAACAGGCATTGAACTTACCAAATAAATTAACAGTTATTAGAATATTCATGATTCCAATTTTTATCGCTGTCGTTAGCATACCGATGGATTGGGGTACACTTACCATAGCGGGTACATCTCTAGCAGTTACGCAATTAGTTGGAGCGATCATTTTTGCAGTAGCAAGTATTACCGACTGGTTGGACGGAAAAATTGCTCGTGCACGTGGTTTAGTAACAAATTTCGGTAAATTCGCTGATCCATTGGCAGATAAAATGTTGGTGATGACTGCTTTTATCATTTTAGTAGGACAACAAAAAGCACCAACTTGGGTCGTTGCGATTATTGTATGTAGAGAACTAGCTGTAACTGGATTACGCTTGTTATTAGTTGAAGGCGGCGAAGTAATGGCTGCTGCTTGGCCAGGAAAAGTAAAAACGGCAACGCAGATGGTGGCAATCATCTTATTGTTTATCAATAATATTCCGTTTACAGCAATTGGTTTTCCTGTTGATCAAATCATGTTGTATATTTGTCTGCTGTTTACGATCTATTCAGGAGTCGATTATTTTGTGAAAAATGCAGATGTATTTAAAGGCTCAATGTAACGATTATTTCCTCTAATGATGAAAAAAATATCCTTTTTACTTGATCTCATGTAAAAAGGGTATTTTTTTAACCTTTTTTATTTAAAAAAAAGAGCATAAATCCTTGATATAACAGTCTTTTTAAACTTTTTCGATCAAAGTGGAAATAATCAACACTACTATTTATAAAATAATAGTTTACTTTTTTTGAAACAGTGGGTATAATCTGTGTATCGGGACTATTATCATATAAACAGTAGTATTCGAACAAAAAAATAAATTGGAGGAATTTAGAATGAACAAATTTGTAAAAGGTGCAGTAGTTGCTGGTTTAGCTTTATCAATCGGAGGAACAGGATTTTTAGCAAGTGCGACTCAAGTACAGGCAAACTCAACTCAATTTGTAGATAATACTGAAAAAATCAATGAGTTGATTCAAGAAAAACAAGAAGCGATCAATAAGAAAAAAGTTAGTCGTGATTGGCAAGAACAAAAAGCTTTAGGCATCCGTATCGGTGAAATCGAACGTGAAATCCAAGCATTAAAAATAGGCGGATCAACAGGCGGTTCAACTGGAAATACAACACCACCACCAACGTCAGGCGAAGATACAACTTCAAAAATCAATGCCTTGATCCAAGAAAAACAGGAAGCAATCAACAAGAAAAAAGTTAGTCGTGATCCGAAAGAGCAAAAAGCCTTGGGTATCCGTATTGGTGAAATCGAACGCGAAATTCAAGCGTTGAAAAATGGTAGCACAACAGGCGGTTCAACAGAAGAGGCGACAACACCATCTACATCAGTAGAAGATAATACAGCTAAAATCAATGCCTTGATCCAAGAAAAACAAGAATTGATCAATAAGAAAAAAGTTTCACGTGATAAAAATGAACAAAAAACTTTAGGTAAACAAATTAGCCAAATCGAAAAAGAAATCAAACAACTAAAGAAAAATAAATAATTCCCTACTATCTAAATACTAATTTTTAATATTCTGACCCAATTTCTTACCCAAATTTGTGTGAATCTTATAAAGTATAGATTTGCCAAGTCATGTTGGCAAAGCAAATAAAAACAGTGAAGAAGCGATTCTTCACTGTTTTTCGTTATCAATATCATTAAAAATATAATCAAATTAAAGGTCCAAAAATCACTGTATAAATACTGAGACCAATTCCGGCAAGAATAAATAAAATCCCTATGGTTAATAACAGATTGAATTTTTTCGCCTTGTTTGCATCTGTTGCTTCTTTTTTAAACAGCTTTGATAAGACCGCAAACAAGAGACCTAGAATAATCAACAAGCCGTTAAGGAAAAAGGTTGAAAAACTATTCTTCTTCTTTGTATTTTTAAGGAGAGGCGAGTTTTGTAATGCTTTTAGCTTTTTAGCGTATTTAAATTCAGCACTTGGCGCTTTGATCGTAGGGGAGACTTGAGCAAGGCCATTATTCATTGTTAATGTATTAGCAGATAGTGTAAAAACTGGTTCGGTATTTTTTTGAATAACACCATAAAAATCTTGATCTAAGATTACTTCTTCTTTATTGATGGTCTGATTTCCTTTAGAAAGCAATTGTTTATACTCATAGGTGGCAAAAGCCTTGTCGAAAAGGGCATTACCAAATGCGTGGCGTTGAAGTTCACCTTCTTGATCTTCCCAATTTCCAACACCTAATACAATTTCGATCAAACGCGTATTTTCACGTTTAGCAGTTGCTGCATAGTTGAAACCACCAGTAGGACTGGATCCTGTTTTTAACCCATCAGCCCCTTCATAGCCATACGCTAAGCCAGGTAAAGAATAGTTATGATTTTCCAAAATCTCAGCGTAGGGTGTATTTTCCATAATGGTGATTTGGGTTGGACTAGTATACATGACTGTATCTGGATAATTTTTTAATAAGTGATAAGATAAGATCGCCAAATCTCGAGCAGTTGTTATGTTATCAGCGTTAGGATCGATTCCTTCTGGTTTGTAGTAACCGTTGAAAGAACCTGTTTCAGCACCGCTGCAATTATAAAATGTTGAATTTGTCATACCGAGTTCTTTGGCTTTATCATTCATCATATGGATAAACTTTGCTTCATCGTTTGCTGTGACTAAATTAGCTAGCATCACAGTTGCCACATTAGATGACTGAACAAGAGTTGCATAAAGCAAATCACGAACAGGATAATCGACACCTGCAACGATCGAATTGTTACTTAACTCGTAAATTTGAGAAATTGCTTGGTCGCTATCTGTCGCTTTAACTGTGGTATCCAACGTAAATTTACCTTGTTTCATCGCTTCAAAAACAAGATAAACGGACATTAACTTGGCGATACTGGCTGGATTCCATTTTAAGTCGGGATTATCTTCCCAAAGGACTTGCCCAGTTTGAGCTTCAATCACGATTGAGGCCTGAGGTTTGTATACTTCGTTTGTTTGATAGCCGGCATTTTGAGTGATCGTTAAAATATCTTCTTGGGCATAAGCGTCAGCAGCCGTAAAAATGCCTGAAAAATAACCTATAACTAATATAAGTGAGCAAATTTTCAATAAAACGTTTCTTTTCTTCATATAAACATCCTTTGTCATTAATCAGGTTCTTCTAGTAAAATCGGGATATTTTTGAAAGCTTCTCGATTAGAATAATGAATCATTTCCTCGACAACTTCTTCCCAGTTAGGTCTAAAAACGTGCGCTAATCTACCTTGTTCATCAAATGTACGTATCAATTTTTCTTCTTGGTCATTATCTTAATCAGAAACAATAAATTTTATTTGAGGTTGTTTCACGAGATATAGAGACTCTTTTGTCAATTTTAAGAAATAGGGGATTCAATTTATTTTCTATAACAGTATTCATATTTTCTGAAAGGTAGTCAGTGTATTCTAACAGATTTTGCTGTTGATTGTCAGAAAATAGGAATTTTTTTAGAATAATAGTAGTTAGACTTTCTGAATTTAGTTCAATTGATCGTAGCAAGCATTAAAATTTTTTAGGGACTCATAACCATAATCCTTTTTCTAGCTCATCTAGTTGTTGGGTGATTTCGGCCGCAGTTCGTTTCGTTAAAATTTCTTCTTGTTTTTCTAGGACATCTCTGAAATGAAAGAGTAGTAATTGAACTTGTTCTCTCATGGCTCCTGTTGTTTCTGCATAGAGACGTTCTAAACGTGCTAGTAATAAACGATTTTCAGCGCGATCTCGTGGATGAACTTTTAGTGCGTTTAATTTTGCTAAACTTTCCTGCATTTGTTTTTGTGTTAGTTTTCCAGGAGAGCTTTCAATGATCAATTGTTTAGAACGACCACTTTGATCGGTGACGAGTACTTCCAAAAGGCCATTAGAATCATAGGTGAACCGACAATCAATGGGACTATTTTCTGGTGCAGGAGGAATCTTAATATCCAATTCACCGATTTTTAAATTATCTTTTGCCATTGGATTTTCTCCTTGGTAAATTGCGAAATGAACATGATCTTGGTTATCTCTCAGTGTATAAAAAGTTTTCATTTTACTGACAGGGATCGTGGTATTTCGTTCAATAATCGGGGAAAAGACACCATCGATATAGCCTGTACTAGTTTGATTAACAGAGTCGACACCTAGGGTATGCCCGCAAACGTCTGTTAAGATCATTTCACTGACCATCGAGCGGTCTTGTTTTAAAGCAGCTTGAAGTCCTGCTCCACGACCCACTGCTTCATCCGGATTGATTTGCGTGTAAGGGATCGTTTTTAACAAACGGGCAAAATAGTTGCGAACAATCGGATTTTTTGTAGCTCCACCGATCAAAATGACTTGATCGACCTCCTGAATACTGATTCGGCCATCATTTAAAACACGACTGATCGGTTGACGCATTTTAGCAAGTAACGGCTCACAAAGTTCTTTGTAATGTTCTTGCGATAGCTGGTAAGAGTAGGTAGTATCTTCCCATTCAAAATCAAATGAGTCTAATAATTGTGTTGTTAATGTATGCTTCAATAGCTCTGCTTTTTGGTATAACACAGATTGTGTTATTGCAGGTAAAACAGTACCGGTTAATTTAAGCTCGCTTATGCAGTCTCTGACGATCACCTGAGTGAAGTCTTCTCCGCCTAAGTGGTTATCTCCAGAAATAGCTTCTACTTGCATGATACCGTCGAACATCTCCAATAAAGACACGTCAAAGGTTCCACCACCTAAATCAACGACTAAGATCGATTGATCGGCTTCTTTGTGGAAACCATAAGCTATAGCAGCTGCTGTAGGTTCGCTAATCAGATTTTGCACAGTCAAGCCTGCTAACTTCGCCGCTTCTATAGTTGCTTCACGTTGCGCATTATTAAAATAAGCTGGTACACTGATCACAACATCATTACATGGTTGCTGTAAAACTGTTTCAGCATCTTCTTTCAAACTGCGCAAAATGAAAGAAGACAATTCGATAGGTGTAAAGGAATGTCCGCCTAAATCATATGTTTTATCCGTTCCCATAAATCGTTTAAAGGTAGCTGCCGTTAATTGTGGATGACTGATCAGCCGTTCTTTAGCAATCGCTCCAATCAAAATATCACCGTTATCATCCACGCCGACGACTGACGGTGTGAGTGTTTGTCCAAATTGATTCTTAATCAGTTGAACGGTCGTGCCATCCCAAAAAGACACTAAACTATTTGATGTCCCTAAATCAATTCCGATTATCCCCATAATATTCTCCTTTTTTTACCAACTTCTATATTCTCCTATAAAAATAGGTCTATTTCATTTTACGTGAAACAAGAGTAAAAAAGTATGCTTTTTGGCTTTTTTTAATAAAAAGTAATTTTTGGATTATTTTGGTATACTTTAACTGATGGAGGTGTTTGTAATGAGAAGTGAGCAAATGGTTGCTTCAGAATGGCCGAATTTTGCTGAACGAGTAACAAGAAGTATTCAGCTACTGCCTTTTTATGAGACACACACTTTGGCGAGACAAGTATTTAGTAAAAAGGTACGAGAGAATTCTGGGGCTGGATATGTCATTTACAAAGGGAAAACCCCTTATTTATTTATGACCGTGGAAGCGGGGAGAGTCACAAATTTATTGATGCAAGAAAATCTGAAAAACAGCTGGACAGCAATTTTTTTAGCTATAGAGCGCTTATTCAAACAAACCTTTCAACCAAAAATCACCTTTTTGTTTCCGCAGTCGCTAACCCTTCATTTGCAAGAAGTGTTTTTAAACTATGGTTATGTAGTAGAATCAAATCGAGTAGTTGTCAAAGAGTTGCAGTATCATACGAGCTTGATTTTAGGTGGCGGCGGCGCAAGAGGTGCGTATCAAATTGGCGTTTGGCAAGCATTGAAAGAGCTAGAAATTCCTATTAAAATCATTACTGGGACCTCAGTAGGTGCGCTTAATGGTGCTCTGATCTTGCAAGATGATTTTGAAGCGGCTAAAAATATGTGGGAAAAAATTGAAACGAATCAAATTCTCTCTTTTCCTACACCTGACGTAACAAGTGATACGTTAGGTGGTATGATGAGTCAAATCGGCTTGTTTACTTTGAGCGCGATTCAATCCAAAGGAGTCTCGACAAAACCTTTGCAAAAGTTGATTCATGATACTTTTTCAAAAGAGCGGATACAGCAAGTCACCGCAGATTTTTACTTGGTTACGACAGAGTTGCCAACTATGCAAGAAAAGAATATTCATTTTAATGACTGTCACAGTGATCAATGGCAAAGATGGCTGTTAGCTTCGGCGTCATTTTTTCCAGCTATGGCTGCAACGAAAATCGCTGATAACTATTATATAGACGGTGGTTATCGCAATAATATACCAGTAGATATTGCGTTGCGCAAGGGTGCAACAGAATGCATTATCGTGGATGTGAAAGGTCCAGGAATCACAAAGCCTGTAAAAATACCTGCAACAACCAGTTGTCTGACCTTGCAAACACCGTGGTCGATGGGAGCAGTCCTTTTATTTGATGGGGTTCGTTCAACCCAAAATATCCAATTAGGTTATCTAGAAACGATCAAGGCAATCCGGAGAAATTATTTTGGCTACTGGTACACAGTGGATGAAACAATCGCTCGTTTAGAGAACTTTCAGCAAGATTTTTTCACTTTTATCAAAGAGACCTATCAAATAAAACTATGGACTTCTTTAGAACAACAAAATAAAATCTGCAAGAAATTGCGTAAAGTTTATAAAGACAGGGTGTATACCGAAAATCTTGGACTGGTTTTGGTAGAATTATTAGCCAAGAGTCAAGAAATCTCTGCATCGAAGTTATATACAATCCAAGAGCTAGCAGAGATGCTACAAAAAACTGGTCAAATGAAGACCGATTTTATAGAATCTAGAGGAATGATCTCGGTTCAAGAATGGTTGCTGCGGTACTATGAAGATTACTTTTTACTTTCTGATAAACAACAGTTATCATTAATGAATAATTTACTGAATGCAGATGAAAAAGAAAAAACACAGCGTGTTATCTTTTTGCTTGATAAATTACCAGCTCAAGTGTTACAAATCTTAATGAAAGAATTTATACTAAAAGGAGCGGATGAAGAATGAAACAAGAGTTTTCATATGAAATCGTAGAAGAAATTGCCATCTTATCAGAAAATACACAAGGTTGGCGGAAAGAATTTAATTTAGTAAGTTGGAATGGACGACCACCGAAATTTGACTTAAGAGACTGGTCGGCAGATCATGAAAAAATGGGCAAAGGCATTACTTTGACCAACGAAGAATTTGAAGTGTTAGCTAAAGCGATAAAATCCATGTAGAGAGGACACCCTGTCAATGAAAAGTATGACTGGTTTTGGAAAAGAAACATTCTTAAATGACACGTACCAAATTGATGTAGAAATCAAGAGTGTCAATCAACGGTTTTTAGATATTCAATTGCGGATACCAAAAGAGATCAACCCTTACGAGATGGCTATTCGTCAATTGATGAAAGAAACGTTACAGCGAGGACGAATTGAAGCGTACATCAATATTAAGCAAACCGGTAGTGGGAATAAAGAGGTATTAGTTCATTGGGATTTGATTCATCAATTGTTGGGTGAAGTCCAACAAGAGCTGACAGCCCATTATCCTGAGACGGTCTTTGATCCAGCCCAAACAACCAATCAGTTATTGAATAACTCTGATTATGTTGAGGTTACAGAAAAACAAGAAGTGGATGAAACATTTGGCTTGTTGGTTTTAGAAACTGTCAAAAAAGCAGTAGAACGAATTGATGCCAGTCGTCTACAAGAAGGCCAAAAAATCCAACAAGTTTTGACCATATATTGTCAAGATTTTATCAATCTAGTTCATGAATTAACAGACTTTGTAACGGTTTATGAGAAAGAGTATCGTGAGAAATTTGAAACAAAACTAAATGATTGGTTGGGCAGTCAAGTAGATGAAACACGATTATTGACAGAACTGGCAATTTTACTGGAAAAAGGCGACATCCACGAAGAATTAGACCGTTTGGCGATTCATGTGATTAAGCTACAGGAATTATTGTGTCAAGCTGAACCTGTTGGTCGTGAGTTAGATTTTCTGATCCAAGAGATGAATCGTGAAGTCAACACGGTGGGTTCTAAATCAAGTTCTATTGAGATTAAAAACATTGTTGTCCAATTGAAAACCATTCTTGAAAAAATTCGTGAGCAAATCCAAAATGTTGAATAATGAAAAATAGTTTGTGATTCTATTTTTTAACGTTATAATTGAACAGAAGAAAGCAAAGAGGTGAATAAGAATGTCAAACTATTATGATGTAACGTTCCATGAATTGAGTGGGAAATCTGTAGTGAAAAGAGAAGTCATTTCTGACAGAGAACCATTTGAGGTCTGGGAAGATGCTTGCGTATCATTTACCAAGGATGAACTAAATATCCGCGTGAACGAAGAGGCTTTTGTGACGTTGAATCGTCGTTTTGTTGTGCGTGTGGATGTAGAAGAAGTAGATGGTCCGGTAGATAAAAAAATCAAACGCCATGATGAAATTATGGGTGTTGTGAATACATTATCGAATATGGGCTTTTAGGCTAGTGAATAAAAACCGCACATTGCGCTTTATGCATTGTGCGGTTTTTAGTCCAATTGTTTTTTATAGAAGAAATAGGCTACCTGCTAAAAGCAGTAAAAGAATACCTAGCGTAAAGAATAGCCAAGTCATTGGTGTGGCGATTTTACGGCTACCTCGTTTAACGCCAGCGACTCGTTTTCTAAAGACGCTTGAAAAGATCAGTAACAACAAACCAAATCCAGCAAGAAGGCTGCTGGTTAAGTGTTTTTGTCCCTTTTTTAGGCGAACTGGAGTATTACTCTTTTTGTCTGATTTAGCAGGTTGAGTCTCTGTTTTTGTGGCTTCAGACTCTTGGTAGTTGACACTTTTAACAGGGATTTTTGGTGAAACTTGACCGTATTCGCTAGCCAAAGAAAGTTGTCCGTCTTCTAATGTAAAGCTTGGCTCGGTGCCCTTTTTTACAAATCCATAAAAATCTCGTTCTATATTGATTTCTTTTTGATTGATTTTGTTTGACCCTTTGGAGAGTAATTTTTGATACTCATAGGTAGTAAAGGCGTGATCTAAAATGGCGTTTCCTGCTAAATGTCGTTCATATTCACCTTCTTGATCCGACCAATCCCCTACACCTAAAATAACTTCGATTAGTCGTATATTGTCTTTTTTAGCTGTAGCAATGTAATTGAAGGCTCCTGTTGGGCTAGAACCTGTTTTTAACCCATCAACGCCTTCATAACCATATTTTGCCCCAGGTAATGAGTAGTTGTAGGTTTCAAACGTTTCTTCTTGCGGTGTATTTGCCATGGTAGTAACGACTGGTTGGTTGGTAAATTGCAGTGCTTCTGGATATTTTTTGACCAAGTTGTAAGTCAGAATAGCTAGGTCTCTCGCTGTGGACTTGTTTTCTCCGTTAGGATCGATGCCAGTAGCTTCATATAGTCCGTCAAAGGCTGCGATTTGTGCTCCGCTACAATTAAAATAAGTGGTGTTGGTCATGCCTAATTCAGCTGCTTTATCATTCATTTTACGAATAAAAGCAGCACCATCATGATCAGAAACCAGATTTGCTAACATCAAAGTAGCGACGTTTGACGACGGAACAGCGACCATAGTGAATAAGTCACTTACGGGATAATCGATTCCTAAGCTAATTTTATTGTTACTCAATGCGTAGATTTGTGAAATACGAACATCATTTTCAGTTGCTTGGACAGTTGTATCTAGCGTGAATTTCCCTTGTTCGATCGCTTCAAAGGCTAAGTACATGGTCATAACTTTAGCGATACTCGCAGGACTCCAAGACAAATCGGGCTGATCTGCCCACAAAATTTGCCCAGAATCAGCATCAATCACGATAGATGCTTTAGGGCGATAGGCTTCTTTGACAGGGAAACCAGATGTTTCTGCAAAGTCCATCAAATTTTCTTCTGCATAACTTTTTTGAATAAAACTCCCGAGAGAAAGACATGCAATTAGTAGAAGGCTACTAATTAATTTAGACAGTATGTGACCTTTTATCATAAGTTTGAGTCCCTTCATTTTTAGTACTTTTTTAAAATAAACAGGTAGTTGACCTTGTTTGAAAATAAGCAATCACTTTATTCTACTTGAAAAATAGGCGTGCTGTATACGTTTTTCGAGAATGTTTTTGTAAATAGAAGTGACAATTTTGATTGTTCAGGAAAAAAGCTAGCTATTTTAGAGGACTAGTATAAGTGAACAAATACTTCATTGACTTTTAGTGAAATAAACAGGTTTCTGAGTATCTGACTAAAAAGTATCTTATTTTCAAAGATATTAATGATAAAGTCTTGAAAGTTACAGAAAAAAAGTGCATTATAGAACTAATACTGTAATCACTTATGGTTGTTCAGACGAGTCAGTCTGTTCAGCTTTTAAATTATCTAGCTTCATGAACCAGTTCTTTGGTAAAAAGATGAAAGTTGCCTAGCGCCAAAGAGCAGCACAATCTACTTTCCCTATTTTTCAGTCAGAACTAATCAGGTTCATTCAGCTTTCAACGAAAGGAAGTCATCATGTCAGAGCGTGGATTATTAATTGTACTATCAGGTCCTTCTGGAGTTGGTAAAGGAACAGTACGAAAAGCAATTTTTGATAGTGAAGAGAATGATTTTCAGTACTCAATTTCTATGACTACCCGTAAGATGCGGGAAGGCGAAGTAGAAGGAGTCGATTACTACTTTCGCACAAAAGAAGAATTTGAAGCAATGATCGAAGCTGGTGAAATGTTAGAATATGCACAGTACGTAGGGAATTACTACGGAACGCCGCTTTCTTACGTTAACCAAACGCTTGATAAGGGAAAAGATGTCTTTTTAGAAATCGAAGTTCAAGGTGCGGAACAAGTCAAAGAGCAGGTGCCAGATGGCGTCTTCATTTTTCTAACCCCACCAGATCTAGCTGAGTTAAAATCACGAATCGTAGGGCGCGGTACAGATGATCATGAAGTGATCGAAGAACGGATGCGTGTGGCTCGCGAAGAGATCGAAATGATGGCATTATATGATTATGCGGTTGTGAATGATGAAGTTCCCTTAGCTGTGAAGAGAATCAAGGAAATTATCGCGAGTGAACATTTTCGCGTTGATCGAGTAATTGGCAACTATATTAAAATGTTGAAGGAGATGTAGCCTTATGATGCTAAAACCATCTATTGACTCATTATTAAAAGAAGTACCATCAAAATATTCACTTGTTATACTAGCAAGCAAACGCGCACACGAATTAGATGAAGGCGCGCAACCAACTCTTGAAAGCTTTGAATCTGTAAAAAGCGTGGGTCAAGCATTGGAAGAAATCGATGCAGCGACAGTCATCAATGATCCTAGACCAGAAGAAAAGCGTGAAAGAATGCGTATGGCAAAAGAAGAGAAAAAAATGAGACATGAACAAGAACAAAAAGAACTTGAAAATCGTATCCGCGACGAAAAAGGACTATAAAATAAAAAACTGGGATGAAACCATTAAGAGCTTTCATCTCAGTTTTTATGTGCTATGAAAAGAAACACGAGACGTACAGCTTAATTTTTTACAACAGAAATCAGAGGAACAAGACAAATACCTGATTCTTTAGTACAATAAGCAAAGAAAAGCTGGATGAATCCGTTTGGCATCAAAAGAAAATTTTTACAGAATGGAGGAATGTTTATGAGAAAAGCGGCACAAGTAATTGTTGATGTACCTACAATGCAGACAGACCAACCGTTTACTTATTTGATTCCTTTTAACTTAGAACAACAATTAGCAGTTGGCATGCGGGTAGAAGTCCCTTTTGGAAATGGGAATCGGCATCTGCAAGGCTTTGTCTTGGAGATTGATGAAGTAACTGATGATGTGATTGCTGCTCAAAAATTTGAATGGAAAGAGATTCTTTCTGTTTTAGATTTAAAACCAGTTTTAAACACAGAATTGCTGGAACTAGCTGATTATATGAAAGAAAAAACGTTTGCCTTTAAGATCACTTGTTTGCAAACGATGCTGCCAAGTGTGATGCGTGCAGATTATAGCAAGTACATATATTTAACAGATGAACTAGAAGCAACCGTTCAAGATGAGTTATTTTATGGATTAGACGAAATCGCTTGGGACGACGCGTTGGCTCGCAATATTTTGCCTCAGTTGATGCAGTTGAGAAAACAACAAAAAGTCGATATTCGTTATGAAGTCAATACACGAAATAGAGTCAAAACGATTCGCTATATACAAGCGCTAAAAGACTTCCAGCAATTGGAAGAAGCGCGGATGGAGCTTAGAAAAGGGTCTCAGAAAAAAGAACAATTGATTCACTATCTACAACAACTTGGCTTAGAAAAAATGACTACCGTAAAAGAAATGAAAGAGCTAGGCTTTAGTACGGCTGTTTTAAATGATGGGGCGAATAGACAGTGGTTGACGTTTGTTGAGGCAGAAGCGTATCGTGATCCATTTGCAGATCAGACCTTTGAAAAGACGACGGCTTTAGCTTTGAATAATGAACAACAAATCGCTGTGGATAACATTTTAGAATCCGTTGATCAAAAGTTGAGCCAAACCTATTTACTAGAGGGAATCACGGGAAGCGGAAAAACAGAAGTTTATCTTCAAGTAATCGCAGAAGTCTTGAATCAAGGAAAAACCGCTATGATGCTTGTGCCGGAGATTTCACTAACACCGCAGATGGTCCATCGCTTTAAGAGTCGTTTTGGTGAGCAAGTTGCAGTAATGCACAGTGCTTTATCGCAAGGGGAAAAATATGATGAGTGGCGAAAAATCGAACGTGGTGAAGCACAAGTTGTGGTTGGGGTTCGTTCTGCTATTTTTGCACCATTGGAAAATCTAGGTGTTGTGATCATCGATGAAGAGCATGAAGCGAGTTACAAGCAAGAGGAAACACCACGCTATCATGCACGTGACCTCGCTATTTGGCGAGGAGCCTACCATCATTGTCCTGTGGTTTTAGGGAGTGCGACGCCTTCATTGGAAACTAGAGCGCGAGCGCAAAAAAAGGTGTACGAACGATTAGTCCTATCTAAACGAGCTAATCAGACAGCGACGTTACCGACAATTGATGTAGTCGATATGCGTGAAGAAATTCAAAATAAAAATACCTCTTCATTTTCACTGGCGCTGCAAGAAAAAATACGAGATCGTCTAGCGAAGAAAGAACAAAGTGTTTTGATGTTAAATCGTCGCGGTTATTCCTCTTTTGTGATGTGTCGGGATTGTGGCTATGTGTTACCTTGTCCAAACTGTGATATTTCCCTAACGCTGCATATGGATACTAAAACGATGAAATGCCATTATTGTGGCCACGAAGAACGAATTCCTTATCACTGTCCTAATTGTGGTGGAGATAAGATCCGTTATTATGGAACTGGAACCCAAAAAGTCGAAGAAGAACTCAAAGCCTTGTTCCCAGAAAGCCGTGTGTTGCGGATGGACGTAGATACAACTAGACGAAAAGGGGCCCATGAGAAAATTCTGACGGCCTTTGGTCATCATGAAGCAGATATTTTACTTGGTACACAAATGATTGCTAAAGGGTTAGATTTCCCTAATGTGACACTAGTAGGTGTGTTGAATGCAGATACAGCACTTAATCTGCCTGATTTTCGTTCGAGTGAACGAACATTTCAATTGTTGACCCAAGTTAGCGGCCGAGCAGGTCGAGCAGAAAAACCTGGTGAGGTCATCATTCAGTCTTTTAATCCAGAACATTATGCAATTCAGTTAGCAAAAGCTCAGGATTATGAAGACTTTTATCAAAAGGAAATGTACGTCCGCCATCGAGGGGACTATCCGCCATTTTACTTTACGGTTCAAATTACGGCCAGCCATCCAGAGGAAAATCAAGCCGCTAAGCAAATGTTTGAAATCGTCAAAGAACTAAAAGAAGGGTTATCCGACCAAAGTATTTTACTAGGACCTACGCCAAATGCGATCATGAGGGTGAACAATCGGTACTTCTATCAAGTGATCATCAAATATAAAAACGAACCTAACTTACAAACTATCTTAAAAAAAATACTGACCGACACTCAAAGGGCCACGGCACAGGGATTGAAATTATCGATCGATGCTGAACCAATGAATTTTATTTGACTTGAAACATACCAAGAAATCACAGTGAGAGAAGAAACTGATGATGATTGGTCCAAAGAAAGGAAACCGAATGCGCTATCCTATAGTGATACACCCTAATGAACGTCTGAAACAAAAAGCAAAGCCTGTAACCATGATCACCGATGAAACCATCTCTCTTTTAGAAGATATGTATGAAACAATGGTTGCCCACGATGGGATCGGCTTAGCTGCCCCGCAAATTGGTAAAAATTTTCAGCTCGCTGTAATTGAAATAGATGACGAAACAGGCCTGTTTGAACTGATCAATCCTGAAATCATCGAACGTAAAGGCTCAGATATTGATGTAGAAGGTTGCTTAAGTATTCCAGAAACTTATGGAACGGTCGAAAGAGCAGATGAAGTGACTGTACGTTATTTTGATCGTGAAGGGGACGAGATCGAAGTTACCGCTTATGGCTATCTTGCTAGAGCGTTCCAACACGAAATCGATCATCTCAATGGTGAGCTATTTATCGATAAAATCATTGAACCAATCAAACCAGAAGATTTAGAGGCATATATGGAGGAACATTTAGATGACTAAACTAATTTTTATGGGAACACCCGCTTTTTCAGTACCTATTTTAGAAGGGCTGATCGAACATGGCTATGAAATTCAAGCAGTCGTGACGCAACCAGATCGTCCAGTTGGGCGAAAAAAAATAATCACACCAACACCTGTCAAAGAAGCTGCGATGAAACATGAGTTGCTTGTTTTACAACCTGAAAAAATTTCAGGCTCACCAGAAATGGACAAAATCATCGAGCTTGCACCGGACTTGATTGTGACAGCGGCTTTTGGCCAATTTTTACCTGAGAAAATCTTAAATGTCCCAAAATTCGGTGCGGTTAACGTCCACGCTTCATTACTGCCAAAATACCGTGGTGGTGCTCCCGTTCATTATTCGATAATCGAGGGAGAAAAAGAAACAGGTGTGACGATCATGGAAATGGTGAAAAAAATGGATGCTGGCGATATTCTTTCTCAAAAAGCAATTCCGATCACTAAAACAGATGATGTCGGTTCAATGTTCGACAAGTTAAGTATTGTCGGCAAAGAATTGTTGCTAGAGACAGTGCCTAAAATTTTAGCCAATGACATCACACCGATGCCTCAAGATGAAACGCAAGTCACCTTTTCTCCCAATATTACTAGAGAACAGGAAAAAATCGATTGGCATAAAACTGCGGAACAGGTGGACAATCAGGTCCGTGGTATGCGTCCGTGGCCAACTGCGTTCACCACCTATAACGAAACGACTTGGAAGTTATGGGATGTTACACCTTTGAGTGAAACAACAACAGCCGAAGCGGGAACGATCATTAAGCGTAGCAAAAAAGAATTATGGATTGCTTGTGGGAACGGAACCGTTCTTTCTGTGAACGTGATTCAGCCGTCCGGCAAAGGGAAATTATTGATTCAAGACTTCTTAAACGGGGTTGGCAAAACAGTTACACAAGCAGATAGGGTGGGTTAATCAATATGGGAAAAAAAATACCAGCAAGAGTGAAGAGTTCTGTTCGTTATGTCGCGTTGAGAACGATCGAACGTGTAGATAACGGTGGAGCATACTCCAATCTCTTATTAAATGAAATGATCAATAAATCCGCATTAGGAGAAAAAGATAGTCGCTTATTTACAGAACTTGTTTACGGAACAATCAGCCGTAAGTTGCTATTGGAATACTATCTAACACCATTTATCACCAATCCTAAAAAAGTGGACAGCTGGGTAAAAAATTTACTTAGCTTATCGATTTATCAATTAGTCTTTTTAGATAAAATCCCTGATCATGCAATCATTAATGAAGCCGTGGAAATAGGGAAGCACCGTGGAAATGTCGGCATCGGTAAATTTGTCAACGGCGTACTGCGGGCTTATCAACGTGAAGGTGCACCTAGTTTAGACAACATCAAAGATCCGGTGGAACGTCTTTCAGTAGAAATCAGCATGCCAAAATGGTTGACTGAAAAGCTGATCTGTCAAATGGGGATGGAAGAGACAAGAAAATTAGGGTTGTCACTTTTTGAAAAAAGTCACGTTAGCGGTCGTGTAGACACACGTGAAATCAGTATTTCTGATGCGTTAGACGTGTTACATGAAGACCATATCGAAGCAAGAGCGAGTAACGTTTCGCCTTATGGTGTAGTGGCAGATAAGGGGTTTATGGCCGGGAATTATTTATTTGATGCAGGAAAATTAACTATTCAAGATGAAAGTTCTATGCTCGTTGCACCAGCGATGCAAATCGAAAAAAATCATGTTGTATTAGATGCCTGTGCAGCTCCTGGTGGCAAAACTACTCATATCGCAACATTTCTTGATGCAGCACAAGGTGGACGTGTGAAATCTTTAGATATCCACGATCATAAAATAAAATTGATCAAACAAAATGCGGCACGCCTGCATGTAAAAGATGTTGTCGACACTGAAAAATTAGATGCACGTAAAGTAGGAGAAGAATTTCCTGCCGAATACTTCGATCGAATCTTAGTAGATGCACCTTGCTCAGGCCTGGGTTTGATGCGTCGAAAACCCGATATAAAATACAATAAATCAGCGCAAGATTTTGAGCAATTACCAGAAATTCAATTAGAAATTCTAGAAAGTGTTGCACAAACCTTGAAACAATCGGGTATAATGGTCTATAGCACATGTACAATTGCCGAAGAAGAAAATCAAGAAGTTATTGCAACATTTTTAGAAAAGCATCCAGAATTTAAAAAAATCGATGTGTGTGTCAGTGAGGCGGTCCAACCGTCTGTACAGGATCAAATGCTTACGTTATACCCACATCAGTTAGGAACGGATGGATTTTTTATTTGCTGTATGCAAAAAGTTTGTTAAACGAGGTGAAGCATAGTGGAAATCAATTTTCAAACAGATGTCGGTCGAAAACGCAATACAAATCAAGATTATGCTGGTCTATTTGAGAACCAGTCAGGTGTTTCTTTAGCTATTTTAGCCGATGGAATGGGTGGGCACCAAGCAGGAGACGTTGCCAGTCAGATGGCAGTCAATAATTTAGGTGAACGTTGGCGTGAAAGTCAAATCGACACGTCGGAAAAGGCAGCCCAATGGTTGATCAAAGAAATTCAAGATGAAAATGAAATGATTTATGACAAAGGTCAGTCTCAACCTGAATATTTAGGCATGGGAACAACGATCGTTAGTGCGGTATTGTTGGATCAGGCCTTCGTCTTAGCGAATATTGGCGATAGCCGAGCTTATTTAGTACGCAATAATCAACTGCGTCAATTGACGGAAGATCACTCTTTAGTTAATGAATTAGTAAAATCTGGCGAAATTACGCGAGAAATGGCTGCGAATCATCCACGGAAAAATGTATTGACACGTTCGCTAGGTATGCCAAGAATGGTTGAAGTCGATGTAGCAAATCATCTTTGGGTACCTGATGACTATATTTTATTATGTTCAGATGGATTAACAAACATGGTCTCAGAAGAGGATATTTTGGCTACGTTACTTTCAGAAAAAACCTTAAATGAAAAAGTTACAACACTGATCTCAGCTGCCAATGAAGCTGGTGGTGCCGATAACATCACTGTTTTAGTAATACATTTTGACGAACAGAAGGAGGAAAACCAATGATTGAAATCGGCAGAAAATTAAATGGTCGATATCATATTATTGGCAATATCGGCAGCGGCGGCATGGCAAATGTTTTTTTAGCGCATGATTTGATTTTGGATCGTGATGTTGCTGTTAAAGTGCTGCGCTTTGACTTTCAAAATGATCAAGCAGCAATTCGCCGCTTTCAAAGAGAAGCGTTAGCCGCAACTGAATTGGTTCATCCGAATATCGTCAGTGTCTATGATGTAGGGGAAGAAGACGGGTTACAATACTTAGTAATGGAGTATGTGAAAGGGATGGATCTAAAACGATTTATTCAAACACAATACCCAATTCCATATGCAAAAACAGTTGATATCATGGAACAAATTTTATCAGCAGTGTCACTTGCGCATGAACATAGAATCATTCATAGAGACTTAAAGCCGCAAAACATCCTGATGGACGAAAGCGGTGTTGTCAAAATCACTGATTTTGGGATCGCTATTGCGCTAACTGAGACATCAATCACACAAACCAATACAATGTTAGGTTCAGTTCATTATCTCTCGCCAGAACAAGCACGTGGCAGTATGGCAACCAATCAGTCAGATGTTTATGCCGTGGGAATCATTTTATACGAAATGTTGACAGGCAATGTACCATTTGATGGAGAATCAGCAGTAACGATTGCATTGAAGCATTTCCAAGAAGAAATGCCTTCTGTGAAAAACTTTGATCCGAATATTCCTCAATCATTAGAAAATGTGGTGCTACATGCAACTACGAAGGATCCAGCGGACCGTTATAAAACAGCGGAGGAAATGTCACGGGATTTATATACAGTTTTAGCTGCAAATCGTTTAAATGAACCTAAATGGCAGCCGACAGGACTAATGGGTGAAACCAAAATCTTAACACCGATCACAGATGATATGACCATGCCATCGTCTTTTAATTCAATGGAAACGCCAACGGAAGAACGAAATGAGCATGAGGAGATCGAACAACAAGAAGCAGAAGCTAAGAAGAAAAAGAAGAAAAAGAAGCCGCTGATTATTTTTTTGAGTTTATTAGCACTCGCTTTAATTATTGGTGGGATTTTCTACTTTGCAGGTCGCGGCAGCAGTGAAGTCAAGATTCCTAATGTGGAGGACCAAACAGAAGCGCAAGCACGTAAAATGCTGGAAGATGCCGGTTTGGAAGTGAAAACGGAGACCAAACAAGTACAAAGCGACACGATCGAAGAAGGAAAAGTAGTGAAGACCAATCCTGAAATAGGTTCTACTGTAAAGAAAAATCGTGAAATCGAGTTATATATTAGTTCTGGAAATAAAAAAATCAAACTACCTAAAGTGACAGGGAAAAGCTATAAAGATGCAATCGAGGAGTTAGGTGACTTAGGCTTTAAAGAAAGCCAAATCAAGATTACCAAAGAGACCGATCCTAAGGTGGATGAAGATAAAGTCATCAGTCAAACGCCAGAATCTGGTGAAGAAGTAGATCCAAAAACAGATGAAATCAGTTTGGTTGTAAGTGAAGGGCCAGAAGATGTGTATCTTGCTGACTATGCAAGCTTAGGATATAGCTACGATGATGCAGTAAACGAATTACTAAGTTACGGCATTAAAGAAGATCAAATTACGCGCGTGAATAAACCGAGTGATACAGTAGGGAAGGACCTAGTTATTGGTCAAAATCCCGCAGCAGGCAATCCATTTAATCCTAAAAAAGGGAAAATTACATTAACAGTCAGCTCTGGGCCTGAGAAAACAACAGAGACTAGTTCTGACTCAACTAAAATCTCTTTAGGTAATTATGTAGGACGTTCATATGAAAATGTCGTAACTGACTTAGTTGCACTAGGGATTAAATATGAACAAGTGGATGAAGCAAGCGATACAGTCAGTAAGGGAACCGTTATTTCTCAGGAACCTAAAGAAGGGGCGACATTTGATACTAAAACTGGCAAGGTCATCTTACGAGTTAGTTCAGGCCCTAAAGAAGTAGCCGTTCCAGACGTTACAGGGTTAACTCAAGCAGAAGCAAAGGCTAAATTAGAAAGTAGTGGCTTTACTTACGCTGCAGGTTCTGGTGACGTATCTAAAGGTACCGCCTCAAGCACTTCTCCAAGTGCAGGAAGTATGCTTGCTAAAGGGGAACCAGTTACTGTAAACTTCTCAAACGCAACAGCTCCAACAAATGGAGAAAATAATTAATAAATGAAAAAGTGATGAAGCTGTGAAATCGAGTATTCATCACTTTTTTTGTACCAAAAAAGGGTTTGCGCTATCTTCCGTTTAGCTTTCTCCCAACCTATGGTAAAATGAAACCAATAGAACGAGGAGGTGGCATTTCTGAAAGGTCAAATCAGAAAAGCATTAAGTGGGTTTTACTACATCTATGCAGAGGGTGCAACATTTCAAACGAGAGCCCGCGGCAATTTCCGTAATCGAAAAATCACCCCATTGGTTGGGGATGAAGTGATGTTTGAAAGTGATAATCCGACGGACGGTTATTTACTTGAAGTTTTCCCTAGACACAATGAACTAGTTCGTCCACCGGTTGCAAATGTCGATCAAGGCGTGGTCGTCATGAGCATGGTGGAACCGAACTTTTCCTACAATTTACTGGATCGTTTTTTAGTTACATTGGAAGAGAAAGAAATTGCTCCGATCATTTATTTGACGAAGATCGATTTATTGACTGGAACAGAAGCCGTTAGTGTGACTCAGGTAAAAAAAGTCTATGAAGAAATCGGGTATCCTGTAATTGCTGCAACAAAAGCAGATGACGATGCAGCGGTGCGTGCTTTAGAACAGTACTTCCCCGAACAGTTAACTGTTTTTATGGGTCAGTCTGGTGCAGGAAAATCGACCTTACTAAACAAGATTTCTCCGGAATTACAATTAGCGACTGATAAAATTTCTGAATCACTAGGACGAGGAAAACATACTACGCGTCACGTAGAGCTACTACCCCTGTATGAGGGATTAGTCGCAGATACACCAGGGTTTAGTTCAATCGACTTTTTAGAGATGGAAACAACAGAGCTGCCAAAACAATTTCCAGAATTTGTAGAAGCATCCTCAGCGTGTAAGTTTCGTGAGTGTATGCATCGCAAAGAACCTGGTTGCGAAGTGAAACAGCGCGTCGAGGCTGGAACAATTGCTCAAACACGTTATGATAATTATCTGCAGTTTTTACTAGAAATAGAAAATCGCAGACCAATTTATAAGAAAAAATAAAGGAGTGTCTTTAATGAAACTAGCCCCATCGATTTTAAGTGCCGATTTTGCCAATTTAGAAAGAGATATTAAATTAGTCGAAAAACTAGGAGCGGATTATATCCACGTAGATGTGATGGATGGTCAATTTGTCCCTAATATTACATTAGGACCGAATGTGGTTTCAGCAATTAGACCGGTGACTAAGCTGCCACTAGATGTTCATTTAATGATCGTTCAGCCAGAAAACTATATCGAAGCATTTGCTAAAGCTGGTGCGGACATTATCACCGTTCATGAAGAGTCTACACCGCATATCCATCGTGCTGTGCAAATGATCAAAGCATCTGGTGTAAAAGCCGGTGTGGTGATTAATCCCGGTACACCGTTATCAGCGATTGAGTATGTCTTAGATTTAGTCGATCAAGTTTTGATCATGACCGTTAATCCAGGATTTGGCGGACAATCATTTATCGAAAGTTCGTTGGATAAAATTGCCCAGTTAAAAGAGTGGAAAGAGTCCAAAGGCTATACGTACGATATCGAAGTAGACGGTGGCATTGTTCCAGAGACAGCGAAGCGTTGTAAAGAAGCTGGTGCAAATGTATTTGTAGCTGGTTCCTATATCTATAATGCAGAAAGTCCAAAAAATCAGATCGACTCGTTGAGAGCTGTGTTGGACTAATGAATATTCTTCTTGTGGCTGGCGGTTCACCAGATAAGTGGCCGCAATTAAACGCTAAAGATTTTGATTATTTTGTAGGAATTGACCGCGGAAGTTTATATATTGTGGAGCAAGATTGGTCATTAGATATAGCCGTAGGGGATTTTGATTCATTAACGATTGAAGAGCAACAGTTGATTCAAAAACACGCAAAAGAAGTAAAAAAAGCACAAGCAGAAAAAGATGATACGGATACACAACTTGCTTTGGCACTGACGCTTAAAAAGTTTCCAGAGGCTGAGATAACCATTATTGGTGCAACAGGCGGGCGTTTGGATCATTTTTTAGCCAATCTATGGCTGCCGTTGGAACCTCGTTTTCAAGCATTTGTTCAACAAATTAAATTAAAAGATCAACAAAATAGCATTTCTTATTATATGCCAGGGAAGTACAGAGTAGAAAAAGAAGCTGAGATGAACTATCTTGCTTATTGTTGTTTAACGCCAGTTGAACAACTGACGTTACTTGATAGCAAGTATACCTTGGATCATGTAGATGTAGTTGTCCCAACTTCTTATGCAAGTAATGAGTTTGTTGGAACAACGGCAACGTTCTCTTTTGCTTCAGGAATGGTCGCTGTGATTCAAAGTACAGACAAATAAGCAAGAAAAAAAGCTGAGCGGCATGCCGTTCAGCTTTTTGATGACGTTCTATTAAACACGCTCGATTTTACCAGATTTCAAAGCACGAGTTGACACCCAAACTTTTTTAGGTTTACCGTCTATTAATACACGAACTTTTTGCAAGTTAGGTTTAACAGTACGTTTAGTAGCGTTCAATGCATGTGAGCGGTTATTGCCGCTGCTTGTCTTACGACCAGTAAAGTAACATACTTTTGCCATTTTTAGTTTCCTCCTTTGCTTTGATCTCGGAGCGATAGTTTTCAGCTCATACTAAATTAATTTATCATAGAAAGTTCTTTTTTGCAAGAAGAATTTCAAATCTGTTTGACATTTTCCGTCAAACGATGTAAATTATACAATTATTGGTAAATTCGATGAGACGCTCTATAATAATCTGGCTAAGTTCCTTTTCATTAAGGTATGGCTATGTTAAAATATTATAGAAGAAAATAGGGCAATTGTGCTCTTTAAGGAGGCTTTCATCAATGGCTGTAAAAATCAAAACACCAGCAGGCACCATTGAGATTACCAATGAGGTTATCGCCACGGTTGTTGGCGGTGCTGCGACAGATATCTATGGAATCGTCGGTATGGCTAGTAAAAACCAAATCAAAGATAATTTAAATGGCATTTTGCGTAAAGAAAATTATTCTAAAGGTGTTGTCGTACGTCAAGAAGAAAATGGCGTTGCGGTCGACGTATATACAATCGTAAGTTATGGAACAAAAATTTCAGAAGTTTCTCGAAATGTACAAGAAAAAGTAAAATATAACCTTGAAACATTGCTTGGCGTAACGGCAAATTCCGTCAATGTATTTGTGCAAGGTGTTCGTGTGTTGCCTGACTAGGTAGCCAGCTGTTAAATAGATGAATGATCATTTATTTGCAGGAATCTCAAAGGAGGATTTTTTAGGTGAATGTAACAGAAATCAGTGCAAGTCAGTTCCAAGAGATGGTTCAGGCTGGTGCGAGTCGTCTGCATGTAAATGCAGAGTATGTCAACTCATTGAACGTTTTCCCTGTGCCAGATGGCGATACAGGAACAAATATGAACTTATCTATGACGAGTGGAGCGAAAGCTGTAGCAGATTCTCGTTCTGAAAAAGTTGGAGAATTAACAACCATTCTTTCAAAGGGATTGTTGATGGGCGCTAGAGGAAATTCTGGTGTTATCTTATCACAATTATTCCGTGGTTTTTCTAAACAAATTCCAGATGTTGTGACGTTGAATGCAAAAGATTTAGCCGCAGCATTTACACATGGTGTAGAAACAGCTTATAAAGCAGTAATGAAACCTGTAGAAGGTACAATTTTGACTGTTTCCCGTGAAGCTGCTCGTTCTGGAGAGCGTAAAGCCAAAGAAACCGATGACTGTATCGAAGTAATGGAAGCCGTTGTGAAAGGTGCAAAACGCGCTTTAGCGAAAACACCAGATCTTTTACCTGTATTAAAAGAGGTCGGTGTAGTCGATAGTGGTGGTCAAGGGTTGTTATTTATTTACGAAGGTTTTTTAGAAGCTTTGTCAGGTGAATTTTTAGCAACCGAAGTTTATGAGCCAAGTCCTGGTGAAATGGATGAGATGGTCAATGCTGAACATCACCGTGGAGTGAGTGGACACGTAGCAACCGAAGATATCAAGTTTGGTTATTGTACAGAAATCATGGTTCAAATCGGAGAAGGTCCAACTGTTGATAGTGACTTCGATTATGAAACATTTAGAAACTACTTAAATGAATTAGGTGATTCTTTACTTGTCGTAAATGACGATGAAATCATCAAAGTTCACGTGCATACAGAACATCCCGGTGAGGTAATGAACTATGGTCAAAAATTTGGCTCATTAGTGAAAATCAAAGTGGATAATATGCGTTTACAGCATGAGACGTTAGTTGAACATGATGCCAAAGCAGCTGTTACTAAAAAAGCGCGTGTTCCGTACGCTGTGATTGCAATTGCAGCAGGCCAAGGAGTTCAAGAATTGTTCCGTAGTCTTGGTGCAAGTTATATCATCAGCGGCGGTCAAACGATGAACCCTAGTACAGAAGATATTTTGAAAGCTGTGAAAGAAGTCAATGCTGATCAAGTAATTATCTTACCTAACAACAAAAATATCTTCATGGCCGCGGATCAAGCAGCCGAAGTGGCAGATATTCCAGTAGCGGTTGTTCCAACCAAAACAATTTCTCAAGGAATGACAGCAATGCTTGCTTACAATGATCAACAAAGCCTTGAAGAAAACAAAACGATGATGACAGAAATGATCGAAAGTGTTGTGAGTGGGCAGGTAACAACGGCTGTACGTGACACAACGATTGATAATGTTGAAATCAAAAAAGATGACTATCTAGGAATGATTGACGGCAAAATCGTAGTATCTGAACCAGATATGTTCAAAGCATCATTGGATACACTAAAACGCATGATCGATGAAGATACAGAAATCGTAACAATCATTGTCGGTGAAGGTGGCACAATGAAAGAAGCTGAAAAATTTGTAGAAGCCTTGACTGCTGAATATGAAGATCTAGAAACCGAGATTCATGAAGGTGGACAACCAGTGTATCCATACCTATTTTCAGCGGAATAACAAATGATTTATTGAAGAGGCTGGGACAGAAGCGTTTAATCCCGAGAAATAAGAAGGAATTCACGAAAATGACAAGAAACACAAAATGGTCAATTTCGATGTTGAATGATGCCTAATTAGTGTTTTTCAAATTTTAGTGACCAAGTAGGTACTGTGCAACATCAACTCATTCCTTGTTGTGTTTTACAGCAATTTCAGCTTATTTCCGAAGCTTTCAAAGCTTAGTGCTTTAGCACTTAGAATTTGATGTAATCGAAGCGAAGCGTAGTGATTGCTTCTGCTTCACCGTTTATTCGTATTTAGGGTGTGATACAAAAGTAATTTTTACTTTTGTCCCACACCCTTTTTCTTTAGAAAATAAACAAATGAAGAGTAAAACACGTATCTATTTAATGAGAGGAGGAAGAGTGGTGAACTTAGCGGATGATATCGGTGTCTTGACCGGCGTGGGTCCAAAACGTGCTGAGAATTTAAAAGAGTTAGGCATTGGTACAATCGAAGAGCTGTTGTCCTACTATCCTTTTCGCTATGATGATATCCAAGAAAAGGAATTAAATGAAATCCAAGATCAAGAAAAAGTTACGCTAAAAGGTTTAGTTGTATCTGAACCAGTCGTGAGTCGTTACGGCTATAAAAAAAGTCGCATGATGTTTCGGATGATGCAAGACCACGCGGTGATCAATGTGTCCTTCTTTAATCAACCGTATTTAAAAGACAAAATCGTGATGTCTGAAGAAATCGCAGTTTATGGGAAATGGGACGCTAAACGAAAATCGTTGAATGGTATGAAAATTTTAGCAGCCAAAAATGATGGTGAGGATTTTGCTCCGATTTATCATGTGAATAAAAAAGTTCGACAAAGCAGCTTGATTCAGCTGATTCGAACGGGCTTTGAAAAATATGGAGAACTTATTCCCGAAATTTTGCCGCAAGACTTGTTGGAGAAGTATCGTTTGATGCCGAGAAAAGAAGCGATGTTTGCGATGCATTTTCCTAGCGGTCCAGAAGACGGTCATCAAGCTAAGCGGCGTGTTGTTTTTGAAGAATTTTTCTTGTTTCAATTAAAAATGCAAGGTTTGAAAAGACAAGAAAAAGCAGAAAAAAATGGGTTGAGCATCCAATATGATGTGGAGCGCCTAAAATTATTTACACAAAAGCTTCCATTTGAACTGACAGCGGCTCAAAAGAAAGTGACGAATGAAATCTGCCGAGACTTGATGAGCCAAAACCATATGCAGCGTTTGTTACAAGGGGATGTTGGGAGCGGTAAAACAGTTGTGGCAGCAATTGCTCTTTATGCCACGATGACAGCTGGCTTTCAAGGCGCTTTAATGGTACCAACAGAGATTTTAGCACAACAGCATATGGAAAGTCTCCAGCAACTTTATGATCCTCTGGAAGTTAGGACAGCACTCTTAACGGGATCAACTAAAACAAAAGAGCGCCGAGAACTGCTTCAACAATTAGCGACAGGAGAAATCGATATTATTATCGGAACACATGCTTTGATCCAAGAAGATGTTATTTTTCATAAATTGGGCTTGGTTATTACAGATGAGCAGCATCGGTTTGGTGTGAACCAACGGCGAATTTTAAGAGAAAAAGGGTTGAAGCCAGATGTCTTATTTATGACAGCTACACCTATCCCAAGAACGTTAGCCATTACAGCGTTTGGTGAGATGGATGTCTCGATCATTGATGAAATGCCAGCTGGTCGGATTCCGATAGAAACACGCTGGATTCGGCCACCGCAATTAGATACAGTTCTAGAATGGATGGGAAAAGAGCTGGCTCGTGGACATCAAGCCTATGTGATCTGTCCGTTGATCGAAGAATCTGAAGCCTTAGATGTTAAAAATGCTACGGAGATTTTTGAGCATATGTCTGCTTTCTTTAATCCTACTTATCAGGTCGGGTTACTTCATGGCAAAATGAAAAATCAGGAAAAAGAAGAAATCATGCAGGAATTTAAAGAGAATAACTTGCAGCTTTTAGTTTCGACTACAGTAATCGAAGTAGGTGTCAATGTCCCCAATGCCACTGTTATGCTGATCATGGATGCTGATCGTTTTGGTTTAGCTCAGCTGCATCAACTACGTGGTCGTGTTGGGCGAGGATCAGAAGCCTCTTATTGTATTTTAGTCGCTAATCCCAAAAATGAAATGGGTGTAGAGCGGATGAAAATCATGACGGAAACGAA
This sequence comes from Enterococcus sp. AZ170, assembly GCF_050545135.1. NCBI lineage: Bacteria > Bacillati > Bacillota > Bacilli > Lactobacillales > Enterococcaceae > Enterococcus > Enterococcus sp. AZ170. The sequence continues at coordinate 212,423 of NZ_CP172947.1, forward strand.
TAATGGTTTTGTACTAAGTGAAAAAGATCTGGAATTGCGTGGGCCTGGTGAGGTATTTGGTGCTAGGCAATCTGGTGTTCCGCAATTTGCTGTGGGTGATATTGTAACAGATTTCAATATACTTGAAGTAGCTCGTCAAGAAGCTAGTATTATTTGGAAAAAAGAGCAGTGGTGGGTTTTACCAGAGTATCGTGGTGTTGCGGATAAAATTAAACCCAATGATGATGAGCAACAGTTTTTTGACTAATCGTATTGAGACGGTGTGAGGAGTTGAAATGAGAGTTAAACGCTTCGTTCTGCTTTTCGTGATCCAGCTACACAAAGCAACTCTCAAGGAAAATAGATAATCTGTCTATGAAACAAAAGAGCGTTTCCTAGTCAGAGTCCTAATTTTCATGAGAGCTAAACGCTTCGTTCCGCTTTTCGATGATCCAGCTGCACGAAGCAACTCTCAAGGAAAATAGATAATCTGTCTATGAAACAAAAGAGCGTTTCCTAGTCAGAGTCCTAATTTTCATGAGAGCTAAACGCTTCGTTCCGCTTTTCGATATGTTATACTATTTATTGTAATTTACCTAGGAGGGACTATTTTATGAAGATTGCAGTTGATGCAATGGGTGGCGATCATGCACCGCAGGCGATTATTGAAGGTGTGATGCTAGCCAAGCAGGATTTTCCTGAGATTGAGTTTTTACTTTATGGAAAAGAAGATGAAATTAAAAAGTATGTAACCGATGAAACGAATATTACGATTATTCATACAGATGAGAAAATCAATAGTGACGATGAGCCGGTTAAGGCGATTCGTCGTAAGAAAACCGCTTCGATGGTTCTAGCTGCTCAAGCGGTTAAGAATGGTGAGGCGGACGCGATTTTTTCTGCTGGGAATACTGGAGCATTATTAGCAGCAGGTTTGTTTATCGTGGGACGAATCAAGAATGTTGAGCGTCCTGGTTTGATGTCTACTTTGCCAGTTATCGGTCAACCAGATGGCGGCTTTGACATGTTGGATTTAGGTGCGAATGCTGATAATAAACCGGAACATCTTGTTCAGTATGCTGTGTTAGGTTCTTTTTATGCTGAAAAAGTGAGAAATATCGCGACACCTCGTGTTGCTCTTTTGAACAATGGTTCTGAAGAAACGAAGGGGAGCGAATTAACGAAAAAAGCATTTGAGTTGCTATCAGAAGAAGACAGTATCAATTTTATTGGAAACGTAGAAGCGCGTGATTTATTAAGTGGCGCTGCTGATGTTGTTGTGACCGACGGCTTTACAGGCAATGCCGTGCTAAAATCGATCGAAGGAACAGCGCTAAATATGATGGGACTCTTAAAGTCCTCGATTCTTGCAGAAGGATTTAAAGGCAAAATGGGCGCCTTACTTTTAAAAAATGCCTTACGTGGTATGAAAGATGAGATGGACTATTCTAAGCACGGTGGAGCCGTTTTATTTGGGTTGAAAGCGCCTGTTATCAAAACACACGGATCAACAGGACCAGAAGCTGTTCGCTATACTATTCGTCAAATTCAGACAATGTTAAAAACCGAAGTTGTACCCCAGCTTGTCAGCTATTATGAAACAAAAGAATAACCATTTTCGCAACCTGTTTGCAACCGTATTGTAATGTTTTTGCAAAAAAAGATGGACAAATCGATTATTTGTGAGTACAATGTATCATAGCGTTTAACTCAATCGTGAGGAACGCTTTTCAAAAGCAGTGGAGGTGAATACAGTTGAGTCGTGAAGAAGTACTTGAAAAAGTAGCGAAGATTATCTCAAACCACTTTGATATTGAAGCTGAGAAAGTGACAGATCAATTAAACATTAAAGATGACTTGAATGCAGATTCGATTAGTGTAATGGAATTTGTTTTAGAACTTGAAGACGAGTTTGGTACAGAAATTTCTGATGAAGATGCAGAACAAATTGAAACAGTTGGTGCTGCTGTAGATTATATTATGAATCACTTATAATTTAAAAAATGCAAAATGAGGTTGTGCCAAAGGTTGAGTAGGTTATTTTCAAAAACTCGACTTTTTTCACATTATCACAAAAGAGGCTGGGACAGAAGTGTTTAACTCCGAGAAATAAGAGGGATTTTACGAAAATTGCTCTTCAAATTTTTGTGGATTTCAACTTATTTCCGAAGGAGTTGCTTTTGCTCCCGCCGTTTATTCGGATTCTTTGAGTCTGAGATATAACGGCTCTTTGTCAACTAATGTTGGTGAAGAAAATCTAAAGAATTAAATCGATTAATATGATTCCTAGAGGAAATTTCCTCTAGGTTTTTCTATTTTCTTGAAAAAGAATAGTGCCAAAACATAAAGAAATTCTCAACTTAAAATTGTAAAAATTACGAAACCCATAAGCATTTCTCTTCAACACTTTAATAGGGTTGTTTAAACATTCCAATGGTCCATTAGAATAAGGCAATTCTAGCGCATTTTTAATTTCATTTTTGTACTTCTTAAAAGTACCAATAGTCGTTTGATAATAGGTAGGAAGACGACAAAAATCTTCGTCTAATAGTGCACAAAACCGAGCAAAATCTCTTGTCTGTACGGCATAAAGAAAGTCCTGATAACAGGTGTAGCCACTTTTCAATTCGTCATCATACGCAAGTAAACGATCCACGACTTCTGTTTCAGTTAAATAGGTGCGGAAGGAAGAACGCCAAAGGCGTTTTTCAAAATCAAGCTTCGACTGATTTTTTTGAAGAAGTTTCCAGTATTTCTTCAAGTGTCGATATTTTTTTGCTTCTGTATTTCCCTGATGAAGAAATGTATTCATTCTCTGAATACGGTGCTTTAAAAAGGTTCGGCTGATGAGTTGGACAATATGAAAGCGATCAAGAATAATCTGAGCCGTCGGAAATAACTTTTTAACGAGAGAAAAATAAGGAGCATACATATCGCAAACAATATACTTAACCGTTTTACGAACAGCCAAAGGAAAATGTGAAAAATACCGCTCTAGAAAAGGGAGCTGACGATTTTCAACGACATCAATTAACTGCTTTGTTTGACCATCCATCATGATAAAACTCATAGAAGCGGTGACTTGCTTAACTGATTTAAATTCATCAAAACAAAGGACTTCAGGTAAAGTGAGTCGGTTGATTTTTTTAGGTTCATAAAATCGTTTTAGGACACGATAAACAGAAGAGACAGAGACCTTCTTTTGACGCGCAATCTCACTCATAGAAGTGGTTTTTCTGAGTCTATCGGCAATGGATAGCTTCACTTTAGTTGAAATCGAACAATGTTTTTCAACAAGACTCGTTTTAGCAACGAACGATCGATTACAGGAGTAACAGAAGAAACGGCGTTTCTTCAAGCGTAAATACGTTTGATACTCCGAAACATCATTCAGTAAAATCAGACAAGTTGTAAAGCCCCAACGTATAATGGCGGCATTCTCTTTCGATTCACAATGAGGACAAACATGAGCAGCATAATCGAGCGTACCTGAGAAGACCTGACAGATTCTACCTTTGATTCGTTCTTTTTTTAAGCCATTTTCATTAAAAGTAATGTTTAAGTCTAGAATATCTAAGGTTTCTTTGATAAGATTGGTGTAGGACATCTTGATTTCCTCCTTTTTGAATGGTTTTAGACGACTTAATTCTAAAGGATATCAGGGTGTCTTTTCTATTATTTTGCATTAAAAAGATGCCGGTGATTTCTCACCAACATCAGAAAGTATAGAGCCGATATAACTCGTAGAGTTATGTCTCAGACTTTTTTTGTGTGTTTCGAAATAAATATACTTTTACCAAAATGTTGCATTTTTTGTAAATCTTATATACAATTGCATAAAAAAGATTACAATAAGGTTGTTGAAGCGTTTTTTATGTAATGGATTAGCAATTTTATTCTATGATAAATAGTTTTTAGTATGACGAACTGTAAAGTCGATAATAAGGGGTGGATTAATGTGAGTGATGGCAGTCAATTATTGGATATTCAACATCTTCACACTGGATTTAGAATCAAAGATGAGTATTATGATGCAGTAGATGATGTGTCATTTGAGCTAGAAAATAATGAAATTTTCGCAATCGTTGGTGAATCGGGTTGTGGCAAAAGCACATTAGCAACAACGATTATGGGATTACATGATGCAAACTATAGTCGTGTAACTGGGGAAATATTCTATAAAGAGCTAAACTTAACTACGTTTAACGAAGAGCTATACAACAAAATACGTGGGAATGACATTGGTATGATTTTTCAAGATCCATTGTCAGCACTCAATCCTTTAATGCGGATTGATGATCAAATCAAGGAAAGCTTAACCTATCATACTGATATGAATGCAGAACAAATGCAAGTAAGGGTAATGGAGTTGTTGCAGCAAGTTGGCATTCCAAATCCAGAACGAGTGGGCAGACAGTATCCTCATGAGTTGTCTGGAGGAATGCGTCAACGTGTCATTATCGCGATAGCAATTGCCTGTAAACCTGCTATCATCATTGCCGATGAACCCACAACGGCACTAGATGTAACGATTCAAGCACAAATTTTGGATTTACTTAAGGATCTACAAGAAGAAACGGGTTCAGGAATTATTTTGATTACTCATGATTTAGGTGTGGTAGCAGAAATGGCAGATAAGGTAGCGGTGATGTATGCGGGACAATTTGTTGAGGTTGCGACAGCTGAAGAATTATTCAGCAATCCTAAACATCCATACACACGTTCTTTACTACAATCAATTCCGCAAGAAAATTCAGATGATAGTCAATTACATGTGATCGAAGGCGTAGTCCCTTCATTGAGTAAATTACCAAGAGAAGGGTGTCGTTTTGCGCCAAGAATTCCTTGGATTCCAGAGGATGCTCATGAAGCAGAACCAACTTTGCATGAAGTGTCAGAGGGCCATTTTGTCCGCTGTACCTGTTATCAGCATTTCCATTTTAGAGACGATCAGGAGGAAGTATAATGGCAGAAATTATTCAAATCAAAGACTTGAAAGTTCATTATCCGATCCGTAGTGGTTTCTTTAACAGAGTGACTGATCATGTATTAGCCGTTGATGGAGTTGATTTTATCATTGAAAAAGGCAAAACATATGGTTTAGTCGGTGAATCAGGTTCTGGTAAATCCACTACTGGAAAAGCAATCATTGGCTTAGAGAAAGTAACGAGCGGTAGCATTTCCTATCAAGACAAGGACGTGACAAAAGCGCACAATCGAAAAGCGTTGCACTATAACAAAGACGTGCAGATGATTTTTCAAGATTCTATGTCTAGTTTAAATCCTAAAAAAAGAGTATTGGATATTATCGCAGAACCAATTCGCAATTTTGAACGTTTAAGTATTCAAGAGGAGAAGAATAAGGTTCAGGGGCTTTTAGATATCGTAGGAATGCCGGAAGATGCGTTGTACAAATATCCGCATGAGTTTTCTGGAGGTCAGCGTCAACGTTTAGGTGTTGCTCGAGCAGTCGCAACGAATCCTAAATTGATCATTGCGGATGAACCCGTGTCAGCTTTAGACCTATCTGTCCAAGCACAAGTATTGAATTTTATGAAAAATATTCAGGAAGAGTATGGATTGAGTTATTTGTTTATCTCCCATGACCTCGGAGTTGTCAAACATATGTGTGATAATATCGCGATTATGTACAAAGGTCGTTTTGTAGAAATCGGTTCCCGAAAAGATATTTACACGAACCCTCAGCATATATATACAAAACGATTACTGTCAGCTATTCCTAAAATCGATGTGGCTCATCGAGAAGAACATAAAGCGGAGCGGCGCCGAATTGAACAAGAGTATCATGCGTATCAAGAAGAGTATTATGATCAAAATGGTCGTGTCTATGATTTACATAAAATCAGTGAGACACATCAAGTGGCATTAAAAGACGGAGGTGCAAGCGAATGTGGAAAACGATTTTGCGACGAATCCTGTTGATGATTCCTCAAGTGCTGATTTTGAGCGTATTGATTTTTATTTTAGCCAAAATGATGCCAGGAGACCCTTTTTCAGGGTTGATTCAACCGGGAACAGATCCTGCCCAAATTGAAATGTTGCGGGAGAAAGCTGGATTATATGATCCTTGGTATACACAATATTTTCGTTGGTTAGTCAATGCTCTGCAAGGTGATTTTGGTGCCAGCTATCAATATAAAATTCCAGTAGCAAATTTAATTAGTGAACGGGCGATGAATACGATTTGGCTATCGCTGTTGACAGTTATTTTGACCTATGCGATTGCGTTGCCTTTAGGTGTATTATCAGGAAGATATCAAAATTCTAAATTTGATAAAGCGGTCGTGGTGTATAACTTTTTTAGTTTTGCCGTCCCTAGTTTTGTTTTTGCTTTAATTATTCTTTTCTTTTTCGGTTATCGACTAGGTTGGTTTCCAACACTAGGTTCCGTATCACCTGATGTTGAACCGGGAACGATTGCTTACTTATGGAGTCGTGCATACCACTTGATTTTACCGGCGATTACATCTGCATTATTGGCAACGGCGGTTACGATTCAATACTTAAGAAGTGAAGTGATTGACTTAAAATCGAGTGATTTTGTAAGGACAGCGCGAGCAAAAGGAGTGCCAACGAAAAAGATTTTTACACGACATATTTTTAGGAACGCATCTTTGCCGATTGCTTCGATGGCTGGCTATGAAATTACTGGTTTACTGGGTGGGTCAGTTGTGATTGAACGTATTTTTGGTTTTCCAGGAATGGGAAATTTATTTATCACTTCAATCACACAAAGAGATTATAGTGTAGTGACCGCTCTTATTTTAATTTATGGACTAGCAACCTTATTTGGGACACTTATTTCCGATATTATCATGAGCGCTATAGACCCTAGGATCAGAGTACAGTGAATGGAGAGGTGATTACATTATGATGAACAACGAGTCGATGGAAGAAATTGGCGAATCACAGGAATATACCGAAATCAGTACACCACCAATGGGGTTAAAGATGATTGCTAGGGAGTTTAAAAAAGATAAGCTAGCTCTGCTTTCACTAGTGATTTTATTGCTGATCATAGCTGTTACCTTTATAGGTGCGTTGATTATTGACCAAAACAACGTCATGACAATCGACATATTTGAAAAATATTCTCCGCCAGGAGGCAAGTTCTTTTTAGGTGCGGATGAAGGTGGTAGAGATGTTTTTGGGCAACTAATTATAGGTGCGAGAAACTCCATTGTTATTGGATTTGCGATTACGATCATTACTTCCGTTATTGGTGTTGGTATAGGGATATTAGCGGGTTATTATGGCGGAAAAGTAGATAATTTTATTATGCGCATCGTTGATTTTACGATGATCTTGCCAATGATGATGATTATTATTGTTTTTGTCACGATTATTCCTAAGTATAATGTTTGGTCATTTATTTTGATCATGAGTCTATTTTACTGGGTAGCAAAAGCAAGATTATTCAGAAGCAAAACATTATCAGAAGGACGTCGAGATTATGTAAATGCGTCCAAAACAATGGGGACGAGTAATATTAAAATCATGTTTCGAGAAATTATGCCTAATCTAAGCTCATTGATCATCACCAATTTGACAATGAATTTTGCTGGTAATATCGGTATTGAAACGACCTTAACGTTCTTAGGTTTTGGACTGCCTGCCAATGTGCCAAGCTTAGGGACATTGATCAGCTTTGCCAGTAGCGGCGATGTGTTAGTCAATAAACAATGGGTTTGGTTACCTGCGTCACTACTGATTTTAGTGCTGATGCTAAGTATAAATTATGTCGGACAAGCTTTCAAACGTACGGCAGATGCAAAACAACGATTAGGGTAAACAAAAAAATGAGGAGGATATTTTATGAAAAAGAAAATGGTCAGTGGTGTGATGTTGTTAATGTCTGTAACATTAGGACTAGCAGCCTGTGGAGGCGGCAAAAAGGAAGAGAGTACATCGTCTAATGAGGATGCAACAAAATTTGCACGAGCAGTAAAAAATGAAGAGAAAGCAATTGATGGAGGAACGCTAAAAGTAGCAATTGCAGCAGATACACAATTTCCAGGAGTATTTGATGCTAACTTTTCTTCAAATGCATTGGATACAAAAATCATGTCAGGTGCTTATGAGTCACTAATTAAATATGATGATGAGGGCAAATTGATTGATGGTGGTCCTGCGGATCTTGAAATTGACGTAGATGGTAAAAAAGCTATCATCAAGTTGCGTGAGGATTTAAAATGGAGCGATGGCAAAGCAGTCACAACAGAGGATGTTATTTTCCCATACGAAATCATAGGGCATAAAGACTATCCTGGTGTCCGCTATGGTAGTAAATTTGAATCAATTGTCGGAATGAAAGAATACCATGAAGGAAAAGCAGAAACGATTTCTGGTATCAAAGCAATCGATGATCGTTCAGTAGAAATATCCTATATTGAAATGAATCCTGCAATCAAGTTGGCTGGTGGCGTCATTTGGGGTACGGCGACACCTAAACGTCTTTTTGAAGGAATTGCTGTTAAGGATATGGAAACCAGTGATCCGGTTCGGAAAAATCCTGTAACTTTGGGTGCGTTTAAGTTAGATAAGTTTGTCAATGGAGAGTCAGCAACGTTCGTAGCAAATGAACATTATTATGGCGGCAAGCCAAAACTAGCTAAAATTGTTAAAACAATTGTCCCAACCGCAAGTGTTGTAGAGAGTATGAAGGCAAAGGAATATGATACTTTTGTGGATATGCCTGCGGATAGTTATGATACGTATAAGGATTTAGAAGGATACCAAATATTAGGTGATGTGGATAATTCTTATACGTATCTAGGGTTTAAAATGGGGAAATGGAATGCTGAACAAGAGGGAGTAGCCTATGATGAAAAGTCAAAAATGGCAAACAAAAACTTACGTCAAGCAATGGGCTATGCCATTAATACAGAAGCAATTGCCGATAAATTTTATCATGGTTTGAGAAGCACGAGTAATTCATTGATCATTCCATTTTTCAAGAGTGTCCATAATCCTGACCAAAAAGGTTACTCGTATGATCATAAAAAAGCGAAGAAATTGTTAGAAGATGCAGGCTACAAAGATACGGATGATGATGGTATCCGTGAAGATCCAAATGGGGACAAGTTAGTCATTAACTTTGCTTGCCGTAAGAATGAAGAAATCTCTCAAGCATTAGCAGACTACATGATTCAAGAGTGGGAAAAAATTGGCTTGAAAGTTGAATTATCTGGTGGTCGATTGATGGACAGTCAAGCATTTTACAAAAAATTACAAGAAGATGATCCAGAAATCGATGTTTACAACGCAGCTTGGGTAACAGGTTTAGATCCAGCACCAACAGGCTTGTATGGTCGAAACTCCGAATTCAACTATACTCGTTTTGCTTCAGAAGAAAATGATAAGTTATTAAAAGCGCTTGAATCAGAAAAAACATTCGACGATAAAGAACGTAAAAAAGCTTTTTACGCGTGGCAAGAGTATGCCAAAGAGGAGGCTTTTGCGATTCCAACGACAAATTATTATGTTATCCAACCAGTAAACAATCGTGTGAAAAATTATCTATTAAGTAATAAAGAGATGGATTGGTCTAAAGTGGAACTAACAGCAGATAAACCTAAATAAAGAATAGTATTAGAAAGAGGAGACTGAGACTAAGGTAGCTCGTGGCGAGCTGTCCCAGTCTCTCTTTTTTAAGTAGTCTATCAAAAAGGACAATGCCCAACTTTTTTTTGTCACTTATACACTAGACAGACTATGGTAAGCATGGTAACCTTCTTTTTAAGCGCTTACAAAAAAGTGGGGATTAAGGAGAGAAATCAAATGGAGCAAACATTAATCATCATCAAGCCAGACGGAGTTACTCGTAAATTAGTTGGAGAAATCATTCAGCGATTTGAAAAGAAGCAATTAAACATTCGTCGATTAAAAATAGCAAAAATGTCTCGAGAATTAGCGGAAGAACATTATGCGCATGTGAAGAAATTTGATTTTTTTGAAGACATGTTGGCCTATATGACCTCATCAGAAGTCGTTTACCTCGTTTTAGAAGGAACAAGTGTCATTAAAACTGTTCGAAAAATGATTGGCGCAACGAATTGCTTAGAAGCGGAACCTGGGACGATTCGTGGAGATTATGGTGCGAATAGTTATCAAAATATTATCCATGCCTCAGATTCATCAGAAGCAGCTGCAATTGAGATTAAACGATTTTTTACTGAAACAGATTAAACGAAAAGCGTATCGAGATTTTAAACGATCTTGAACGCTTTTTGTCTTTTGAATCAGAACGAATGCTCGAATCTTTAGAGTTTATTATAAAAAGTCTCATTCTACAAGCCGAAATCATTAGTAAAACTTGCAAATACGTTGAAACAGGCAGTCATTTTAAGTCAATTCCGCCCTAACCATTTAAAAATCCCGTAAAAAAAAGTATAATGGAGAAGGTTGTAAATAAACTTAAAGGAATGTAGCAAATGGACAATCAGTTAACTACCGAATTAAAAGAACGTTACGGCATTGTATTCCATGATGTCAACCTATTAGAACAAGCTTTTACCCATTCATCCTATGTGAATGAGCATCGATACTTAAAGCTATCTGACAATGAACGATTAGAATTTTTAGGAGATGCCGTTTTAGAATTATTGGTTTCTCAATATCTGTATAAACAATTCCCAGAAATGCCGGAAGGCAAGCTGACGAAGATGCGGGCGGCGATCGTTCGAGAAGATAGTTTATCCAAATTTGCGAAAGAATGTCATTTTGACCAATATATTCTCCTAGGAAAAGGAGAAGAAAATTCAGGCGGACGTACTAGACCAGCGTTACTGTGTGATTTATTCGAAGCATTTTTAGGTGCTTTATTCTTAGATCAAAAAGTGGATGCAGTCAAAAAATTCATTGCAGAAGTCATTTTTCCAAAAATCGATGCCGGTGCTTTTTCACATGAGATGGATCACAAAACACATTTACAAGAAGTATTACAACGACAAGGAGACGTCCATATTGACTATCGTTTAGTCAATGAAGAAGGCCCCGCTCATGATCGGATCTTTTTTGTAGAAGTCTTTGTTAACGAAAAAATGATTGGAACAGGTCAGGGGAAATCAAAGAAATTAGCAGAACAGGATGCCGCTGAACGAGCGCTGAAAAAGAATCCTGAGTAAGCTTGGAAGGAGCCGTTTTATTCGTGTATTTAAAACGAATTGAGATCGCGGGATTTAAATCCTTTGCGGATCGAACCGTAATAGAGTTTGAAAATGGCGTGACGGCTGTTGTCGGACCAAATGGCAGTGGAAAAAGTAATATCACCGAAGCGATTCGCTGGGTTTTAGGTGAGCAGTCAGCTAAAAGCCTTCGCGGAGGCAAGATGCCGGATATTATTTTTGCGGGCTCTGAAGGTCGTAAAGCGTTGAATATTGCCGAAGTAACGGTTGTCTTAGATAATAGTGATCATTTTTTACCGTTAGATTTTACTGAAATCAGCGTGACACGTCGCTATCGTCGAACAGGTGAAAGTGATTTTTATATCAATAAACAAGCTTGTCGCTTGAAAGATATCCACGATTTATTTATGGATTCTGGTTTGGGTAAAGAATCGTTTTCGATCATTTCTCAAGGGAAAGTCGAAGCGATTTTTAATAGTAAACCAGAAGACCGTCGCGGGATTTTTGAAGAAGCAGCAGGTGTGTTGAAATACAAACAACGAAAGAAAAAAGCAGAACAAAAACTGTTTGAAACAGAAGATAATTTAAGTCGTGTGCAAGATATCATCTATGAATTAGAAGATCAACTGACTCCTCTAGCTGCACAAAGCGAAGCAGCCAAGGAGTTTTTGAAGCTTAAAGAGAGCTTGACTGAAATCGATGTTAGCTTGACCGTCACAGAAATCGAAACAGCCAAAGAAGTCTGGGAGATAAAAGCGACCGAACTTGTAGCAATCGAAGAAAAATTGCAGGTGGCAAGCAAGAAAATACGTGATTCAGAAGATGAGCTATTCCAACTACGCGGTAAACGCAATAAATTAGATGAGCAGATCGAGACACAACAGCAGCAATTATTACAAATCACCGAAGCGTTAAAACAAACTGAAGGACAAAAAAACGTCTTAGTTGAACGTTCAAAACACACGATGCAAACAACTAGTGAATATCAGCAATCATTAACAGAGAATGCTGAGAAAATCACTCGATATCGTGAAGAAGTGCAAGACTTACAAGCAAAGGTCACTGAGAAAAAAGCGCAACGTGAATCATTAGTTGAAGCAATCAAATCCTCAGAACTAGAAGTTGAAAAATATAGTAAATCTTCTAAAGAATTATTAGAAGAACTACGTAGCCAATACGTTGAGGTCATGCAAGAACAAGCCAATACGAGCAATGACTTAAAGTACTTAGAGCGACAATATCAACAAGAAACAGCTAAAAATCAACAGTCTATTCAAAAGCATGAAGCACTAGAAAAACAAATGACGGATGCCTTAATCGAAAAAGAACAACTAGAAGCAAATGTCTTTGAATCAGAACAATCTTTAATAGAGCAAAGAAAACAATATACCCAATTCAAACAGCAACTAGATCAAAAACAAGGACAATTAGCGACCAAACAAAAGCAAATGTACCAAGCGATGAACCAAGTTCAACAAGCAAAAGCACGTCAAAAAAGCTTACAAGAAATCCAAGAAAACTACTCTGGCTTTTATCAAGGTGTTCGTTCAGTCTTAAAACACAAAGAACAATTGACTGGAATCGTCGGTGCAGTTGCGGAATTAATCGATGTTCCCAAAGAGTATACAGTAGCGATTGAGACAGCTTTAGGCGGAGCTGCACAACATGTAGTCGTGGAGACCGAAAAAGATGGTCGAGCAGGTATTACGTTCCTAAAACAACAACATAGCGGTCGGGCAACGTTCTTGCCATTGACGACGATCAAGCCCCGAAACGTGAGTAGTGCGGTGCGCGATCGTGTCAGTACTATTTCTGGATATTTAGGAGTCGCTAGCGAATTAGTTCATTTTTCATATGAAGTCAGCAATGTGATCCAAAACCTCTTAGGTGTAACCTTGTTAGCGGAAAGTTTAGAGAGCGCCAATCAACTAGCAAAAGCTGTGAATTATCAATATCGTGTTGTTTCTTTAGAGGGTGATGTCATGAACTCAGGTGGTTCGATGACGGGTGGTGCCAACAAGCGAGGCAACCAAGGCAGCTTATTTTCACAAACCCAAGAACTCCAAACATTGACTGAACAAATGGAGCGGGTCGAAAAACAATTGACGGTTACCGAAAAAGAAGTACAACAGCTGACAGAGGAAGTCAAAGAATTAAATGAAAAACTTGAGCAATTGCGTTCAACAGGTGAAACGAGCCGCTTGAAGCAACAAGAGCTGCAAAATAAATTAGCCAATCAAGAAGAAACGATCACTCGTTTAACGAAGGAACAACGCTTGTTTGAATTTGAAGCGCGAGAATTACATCAATTTTTAACTGAGTATCAAACAAGAAAAGCCGAATTAACAGAGCAACAGCAAGAGCTAAATCAAACGAAAAATCGTTTGGATCAGGAAATGAAACAAGTCGATCAAGAAGCCAGCCAAATGGAAACATTACGGGCAGAGGCGTTTGAACGGTTCAATCAAGTGCAAGCCGATCAAGCCGTTGTAACAGAACAACTAGCGCACCTAACCGAACAAGCGGCAGAAAAGCAAATCCAACTAGACGAATTTTTAGCTAGAGAGACTGCATTACGACAACAACTACAACAATTGAATGACAATTCAACCAATCATCAAGTGACGGAAGAAAGTTTAGCGGTTCAATTAGAACAATTAGCTGAGAAAAAAGAGCAACTCCAAACGAGTATTCAAGAAGCGAAAACTGCTCGTCAGCAATTACAAGCACAAGTCGACCAAATCGATGTCGGCTTAGCAGAAGAAAATAAACAGCAGCAACATTTATTAACAGAGCAAACAAAAATCGAAGTCGAAAAAAACCGTTCAGAAATCAAATTAGACAATTCGTTACAATATTTGCAAGAAGAGTACAGTTTGACCTTTGAGCGTGCAAGTGAGGACTACGAATTGACAATCGACAAAGAACAGGCAAAAATCGAAGTGAAACGCTTGAAACGTGATATCGAACGTTTAGGCCCCGTCAATCTTAACGCAATCGAACAGTATGAACAAGTCAATGAACGACATGAGTTTTTAGTGACGCAGCGTGATGACTTATTAGATGCCAAAGAGCAATTATTTGAAACGATGGGCGAAATGGATGAAGAAGTTAAAGCGCGGTTTAGTGAGGTTTTTGAAGCAATTAGAGCACAGTTTAACGTCGTATTTCCAAATATGTTTGGCGGCGGTCGGGCAGAATTGATTTTAACGAATCCAGAAGATTTATTGAATACTGGGGTCGAAATCGAAGCACAACCTCCAGGTAAAAAATTACAAAATCTAAGCTTACTTTCTGGAGGTGAGCGAGCATTAACGGCGATTGCCTTATTGTTCTCGATCATCCGTGTTAGACCAGTACCTTTTTGCGTCTTGGATGAAGTCGAAGCCGCTTTAGATGATGCGAACGTTTCTCGTTTTGGTCATTATTTGAGTGAGTTTGAAGATAATACACAATTTATTGTGGTGACACACCGTAAAGGGACTATGGAAGCCGCAGATGTGTTGTATGGAGTAACGATGCAGGAATCAGGTGTTTCGAAAATCGTTTCTGTTCGTTTGGAAGAAGTCAAAGAAGGCGGCGCAATCGTCGCTGAAAGCTAGTTGTATAGGATTGGAGGACAAGACAGGTTGATTAAATTGATCGCTATCGATTTAGATGGCACGTTATTAAATAGTAATAAGGAAATATCTGCAAGAAACAAAGAAGCCTTAGCGCAAGCAAAAGCTGCAGGTGTTAAAATCGTTATTTGTACAGGTCGACCATTAGCGGCAATCGGTATTTATTTGGACGATTTGAATTTGCGTGACAATGGGGACTACAGTATCACCTTCAATGGTGGTTTGGTTCAAAAAAATGATACAGGTGAAATCATCGAAAAAGCGTCTATGCCTGTAGAAAATATCCATGATTTGTTTGAGTTGGCTAAATCATTGAACGTACCATTGGATATTTTATCTGATGGGCTTGTATTGCAGTTGCCAACGACAAAGGATCATGAATCGTTGTATAGCCAGTTAAATAAATTACTGACATATGAGTCTTACGAATTAGCGCAATTGACCGCTGACAGAATCTATAATAAAGCTGTTATTGCAGTAGATCAAACGTATTTAGATGAGCAAATCAAAAAAATACCGCGTCCATTTTACGATCGGTATGAAATCATCAAAACGAGAAGTAATTTACTTGAATTTATGCCAAAAGGAATCACAAAAGCTTACGGTATTTCTCTATTAGCAAGAGATTTAGGTATTAAACAAGAAGAAATCATGACGCTCGGTGATGAAGAAAATGATTTACCAATGATCGAATATGCAGGTCTGGGGATCGCGATGGAAAATGCTGTTTCTCGAGTGAAAGATTTGGCAGACGTGATCACAGACACAAACGACAATGACGGTGTCGCACAAGCCGTTGAAAAATTTGTTTTAGAACCATTGAAAGGAGGGAATTAAATGGGATTTTTCGATAAAATAAAAAAAGCTTTCATGAACGAAAAAGAAACGCAGCCAGCTGAAATCGAAATAGATGAAACGCAGACAGAAGCTGAGGTAGAAGATAAAGTTTCAGAAACGCAACCAGTCGAACAAGAAATGACAGAACAAACACAAGAGGATTCTTTTGAAAATGAAGAAGAACCAAAAACCAATTTAGAAACGGAAAGTGATCCTTTGACCACGGTGACCCCTGTGATACATGCAGAAGAACGTGTTGATCCTGAAATTATGGAGGAACAAGCAGAAGAAATCATCGTACAAGAGAAATATGAAAAAGGGCTGGAGAAAACTCGCAAAACCTTTGGTGAACGTTTAAATGAATTATTTGCCAACTTCCGTTCAGTTGATGAAGACTTTTTTGAAGAATTAGAAGAAACGTTGATCGGTGCTGATGTTGGTTTTGATACAGCAATAAAAATTACAGAATCGCTCCGTCAAGAAGTAAAATTGCGTAATGTGAAGAAACCTGCTGCTGTGCAAAATACGATCATTGAAAAAATGGTTGATCTCTACGAAGCTGAAGGCATTGAAGAAAATAATGCGTTGAATATCCAAGAAAACGGATTGACTGTGATGTTATTTGTCGGTGTAAATGGTGTTGGTAAAACGACTAGTATCGGTAAACTTGCCCACGAATACAAACAAGATGGTAAAAAAGTCCTATTGGCAGCAGCTGATACCTTTCGAGCAGGGGCTATCGATCAATTAGTCGTCTGGGGTGAACGTGCTGGGGTAGAAGTTGTTCGAGGCAATGCTGGCGGTGATCCAGCAGCAGTTGTTTTTGATGCAGTAGAACGTGCCAAAGCGGAGAATGCAGATATCTTACTTGTTGATACAGCAGGACGTTTGCAAAATAAAGTCAATTTGATGAATGAACTTGAAAAAATCAAACGTATAATTCAGCGAGAACTACCAGATGCACCTCATGAAGTCCTGCTTGTAGTAGATGCCACAACTGGGCAAAACGCAATGTCACAAGCAAAACAATTTAAAGAAACAACGGATGTCACAGGCTTAGTACTAACAAAATTAGATGGTACAGCCAAAGGTGGAATCGTCCTGGCGATTCGTAATGAGTTGCATTTACCAGTGAAATTAGTCGGACTTGGGGAAGGTATTGATGATTTGGAAAGGTTTGATGCCAATGATTTTGCGATTGGTTTGTTCAAAGGATTACTAAAAGTCGAAGATTAAAGAAATAGAAAAAACTTTTGAGTGACTACAAAGTAGCCAGCCAAAAGTTTTTTTATTCGTTAAAATAACGTTGGCACTATGTTCGCTGTCCATTCAAATTGCTGAACTGCCGACAACTAAATTTCACCAAAAGTATAATATAATTTAAGTGAATGTAGTGAATAATGGGGAGAAATTTTTGATTTACTTTGTTTTTGGGGTGAGACACGCGTGGAGTATTTGATCGATAATGGTGAGGTGATAAGCTTGAATTGTGAGAATCAAGAGAGCTAATAAAGTAGTAATCAACGATTAAATAAACACACTAAGATCATTAGACAAACACAATGATCTTAGTATACTTATTTTTTTATAGTATAAAAATCTGATTGACTAGCAATATCTCCACCTAAAATGAGAATAATGCAGTAAGAGCAAAAAAGCGTATTTTAATATGTCGCCTATCCGCCAGTCCTGCGACTGAAAGGAGGTGTACCCATGCTTTTAGCATTTTTTTGCCCGCTTCTTGTAGGAATATTGAGCTCTGTATTTGAGTATTGGCTAAATACTAAAAAGAAGTAAAACAAAATATGGCGGCATTAGCCCACGAAAAACCCCTGAAGACTCACACTCTTCAGGGGTTTAGTGTACCACATGCTTTTTTTCTGCAAGTTAATTATAACATGAAAAATGAATTTCGTACATAATGGAATGGAAAAATTGGTCCTTTGGATTGCTAAGTGGCAAACTGTTTCATTCCGATTCTCTTGATCTAGCTACACAAAGCATTTTTCATGAGAGCTAAGGGCTTTATTTTACCGCTCTATCACAAATTATTCGTTTCAATCCCGTAATCCTCTGCGATTTTCTTCAAGCTAAACCCTCGACCAAAGACCTCACTCGCATTCATCGAAACAATAAAGGCTTCTTCATCGATTGCCATGATATTTTCTTTGATTTTAGCAAAGTCTTTTTCACTGATGACAGTCATCATCAACATACTTGGATTTTTTTGATAACCGCCTTCAATCGGTATCATCGTTAACCCTTTATCCATATCAACTAAGATTTTTTCTTTGATTTCTGCATATTTTGGTGAAATGATCAGAACATTCTTAGAACGAACAAAACCGACTTGGACCATATCCACCACACGTCCAATAAGGTATAAGCAAATCAGAGAGAAGAGAACTGTATCAGTATTGAAAACAAATAGGGCAGATAAAATCACGATACCGTCCACAAACAAAATCGACACGCCTAGGGAAATTTTAAAATATTTATTAACGATTTGAGAGATAATCGCCGTTCCGCCAGTTGACGCGTTTCCTCTAAATTCTAGTCCTAACCCAATCCCGGTTAAAAGACCACCAAAGATTGTTGCAAGAAAAATATTATGAGTAAGCACAGGTAAATGCGTTGTAATTCCCACAAAAAAAGGATAGATCAAACTACCATAAATTGTTTTGATCCCAACTTCCTTTCCAAGGAGCAAAAAGCAAAGCAGTAATAAGGGCAAGTTAATTGCATACAAAACTAACGCTGGATTGATCCCAAACAGATAATTGATTACTACACTAATTCCATTGGCACCACCAGCCACGATTTTATTTGGTAGTAAAATTGAATTGATCGATACTGCTAAAATAAAAGAACCAATTGTTACGTATAATGTATCTTGGATTTGTCTTTTCGTAAATTTCATGTAAAACCTTCCTCCATTTCCATAGAATACGGGATATTTCCTCTTTGAATAGAAAATAAGAACGAAATTAATAAAACGCAACAAATATCCCCTAGTTATACTATCACGAATGACTAGAAGATATCATGAGATAATTTTAATTTTTTGTTTCCAGAATATGGTACTATTAGAGAGAGATAGAAAACAAGGGGTATTGAATCAAATAAACGTTAGAAAACGTTGGTCCCATAACTGTTCATGATGCCTAATAATTGTTTTAGCATCTAATAAATCATTATCCAGGGTAGTGCTTAGACCACGCTTCATGAAACATGTATAGCCTAAACCATGTGCCATACGGATTGTTGTGTCCACACAATATTCTGTTTGAGCACCGCAAAATTCAAGTTGGGTGATACTCAGTTGATCCAATAGTTCTTTTAATGGTGTGTGGAAAAAGGAATTTGCATGGGTTTTACCAATATAGAAGTCTTCGGCTCTAGCGTCTAGTTGGTCGAATAACTGCCAACTTTGACTATTGATCACCAAGTCTTCATCCTCGTGTTGGATAAAGATAATTGGTAACTGCTGTTTTCGGTACTCGCTGATTCGTTGGTTCACGCCAACTAAAACCTTATCACGCTGAAATAAGCCAGTGCCAAAACTTTCTAGTCCGATTTGAAGATCGATGATGATTAAGGCTTGATTCGTCATTAGATACCTCTCTGATTAAAATTATTTTTTCTTTTTAGTATACATGGAAGTCACGGATCTTAAAAGAATAGATAGTAGAGGATACAAAATAAATAAGGCTTATCTTTGTCCAAAGTAGTAAATTTATTTCCTTTTTGACAAAATTTAAGCTAAAATATTTTTTTTGCTTCTCTTTTTCTATATAATGATGAGTAATAGCATAATAACAGGGAAGAAAGGCGACAGTATGAAATTTAAAGAGTTGTTACAGCAAAAAAATGCACGCCCCTATATCATGGCAGCGCGCTTTGGATTAGAAAAAGAAAGTCAACGTACGACATTTGATGGTCAATTAGCAATGACAGACCACCCAACGGTTTTAGGGAATCGAACATATCATCCATATATTCAAACCGATTTTAGTGAAACGCAAATGGAATTGATCACACCTGTGGCAAATTCAATCCATGAAATGATGCGTTATCTCGCAGCAATTCATGATGTAGCGTTTCGTTCGATGAATAAACATGAGATGCTTTGGCCCCTAAGTATGCCGCCAAAATTACCACTAAAAGATGAAGAGATAAAAATCGCCAAACTCGAGCAGTATGATGGGATTTTGTATCGTCGTTATTTAGCAAGAGAATATGGGAAACGCAAGCAAATGGTCAGCGGAATTCATTTTAATTTTGAATACGATATCGAATTAGTTCAGCAGCTTTTTTCAGCGCAAACAGAGTATAAAACGATCGAAGAATTCAAAAATATTTTATATATGAAAGTCTCACGTAACTATTTACGTTACCGTTGGCTGATCACGTATCTATTTGGCGCTTCTCCTGTGAGTGAGCCGGGTTACTTTACTGAACGTGAAGAACGACCGAAAGAGCCGGTTAGAAGTTTACGTAACAGTGCATTTGGTTACAAAAATAATGAAAATGTCAAAGTATCTTATGAATCTTTACAACATTACATCAAAGATATTCATCGGATGGTTGAAAATGGCATATTATCAGAAGAAAAAGAATTTTATTCAGCGGTTCGATTACGCGGCGGCAAGCAAATGGCTGATCTACCTAAAACGGGTGTTCGTTACATTGAATTACGAAACTTAGATTTAAATCCGTTTGCCCCACTAGGTGTTGATGAAGAATCTCTAGAATTTATCCATCTGTTTATGTTGTATTTGTTGTGGACTGATGAAAAGGAAGCGCCCAATGATTGGGTAGCGACAGGAGATTTCTTGAATGAGCAAGTCGCTTTAGGTCATCCGTTTGCCCAAGTGAAATTATTGGCAGAAGGGGATCGGATTTTTGCTGAAATGGATGAAATGATCGAGTCTTTAGGATTATTTAGAGCTAAAAAATCATTAGAAGTTCATCGAGCACAGTTGCGAACACCTGATTTAACGATTGCCGGAAAGATGTGGACGATCATTGAAAGTAACTCCAATAATGAATTGGGGATTATTTTCGGGAAAGAATTTCAAGGGATGGCATTTGAACGCCCGTATCAATTGGCTGGCTTTAGAAACATGGAGCTATCTACGCAACTATTTTTATTTGATATCATTCAAAAGGGTGTCGAGGTTGAAATCCTTGATGAACCAGAACAATTTTTGAAACTCAAACATAATGAGCATATCGAATATGTCAAAAATGCTAATATGACCAGTAAAGATAATTATGTTGTCCCATTGATCATGGAGAATAAGACAGTGACGAAAAAAGTTTTAGCAGAAGCTGGCTTTACAGTTCCTGCTGGCGATGAATTTGATACGCTGGAAATGGCTGAACAGGCCTATGTAAAATATTCGGAAAAAGCATTTGTGATCAAACCAAAAACGACAAATTATGGTATAGGAATCACCATTTTCAAAGAGGGTGCTTCATTAGCTGATTATACTGAAGCCTTGCAGTTAGCGTTTAAAGAAGATTCAGCTGTCTTAATTGAAGAGTTCTTGCCAGGGACGGAATATCGATTCTTTGTTTTAGATGATCAAGTGCGGGCGATTATGTTGCGCGTACCAGCCAATGTGGTGGGAGATGGTATCCGCTCTGTGGAAGCATTGGTAGCCGAAAAAAATCTCGACCCATTGAGAGGAACCCATCACCGTTCACCATTAGAATTGATTCAGTTAGGTGACGTTGAGCGTTTGATGTTAAAAGAACAAAATTTATTAACAACATCTGTTCCAGAAAAAGATCAAATTGTGTATCTAAGAGAAAACTCTAATGTCAGCACGGGTGGCGATTCCATCGATGTGACAGATGATTTTGATGAAAGTTACAAGCAAATTGCCATTGAAGCAGTCCAAGCCTTAGGCGCCAAAATCTGTGGCATCGACTTGATCGTGCCGGATAAATCGATCAAGGGAACGAAGCATAGCCGAACATATGGCATCATAGAAGCAAACTTCAACCCAGCAATGCATATGCATGCTTATCCACATTCGGGTAAAGGTCGCCATTTAACGATGGATGTACTGAAAATGCTGTATCCAGAAGTATTTGAGAAATAAGTAAACCAAGCGAGGTCGAGATAAAACGGATGTTCAGTTTTGTCTCGACCTTGCTTATTTTACTTAAAAAAATAAATTGACAAATGCATCGTGAGTTCCCACAATAAAAGTAGGAACTCAAAAAATAGGTGGTAGAATGGAGGATAAAATGAAGAAAATTTATATAGTAGAAGATGATCTACAAATCACAGAGACCGTTTCTACTTTTTTAAGAAGATGGGCATTTGACGTGCAGGCAGCTGATGATTTTCAAAATGTGGTAGAAGATGCGCTGCGGTATCAACCGGATTTAGTATTAATGGATATTTCATTGCCTTTGTATAATGGATTTTACTGGTGTAGTGAGTTACGGAAACAGACAGACGTGCCAATTGTCTTTTTATCATCTGCCAATGACAATATGAATATCTTGATGGCGATGAACATGGGGGCAGATGATTTTATTGCGAAACCATTTGATTTACAAGTATTAGTGGCAAAAATCCAAGCAATTTTACGTCGCAGTGAAATGCAGCCGACCTCTCATTGTTTGAATTATCAAGGATTTAGCTTAGATTTAGATACATTTGAAGTTCGTTTTGACGAGCAGACTGTTGCTTTAACGATTAATGAGTCCAAGATTTTGGGATTGCTTTTTCAACAAACTGAAAGAGTCGTACCAAAGGAAAAAATCATGGAAAAATTATGGGAAAGTGAAGAATTTATCGATGTGAATACCTTGTCTGTGAATATGACGCGTTTGCGAAAAAAAGTGGCAGATATTGGCTTGGATACGCATATATACACAGAAAAAGGCAAAGGCTATCGGTTAGGTGAAGGAGAGTAAGCCGTATGAAATTATTTTTTCAATACGTATTTGATAAGCGATTAGCGCTTCTAACTTATGCTGGAATCATTGGATTATTTGCGTTGACCTTCTTCCTTTATGAATTGCCATTTTCTATTTACTCTGATGCCATTCTATTTTCAGGCGTATTGATTCTGAGCGTAGTGGCTGTTCAATTTAGCTTTTATTACAGAAAACATCAAAAGTTGCAAGAAGGTATTCAGGCACCCAAGCTCTATGTACATCAGAAAAAAAGGACCGATTCGTTAATAGAAAAAGAATATGAACAATTAGTACGTGCAATGGAAAAAGAATACCGGACAGAAGTGAGCGCACTTGAAGCAGCGAATCAGCAATTGATGGATTATTATAGTCTATGGAGCCATCAAATCAAAACGCCCATTGCTGTATTGAATTTAAAAATGCAGGAAAATGAACTTGATCAGGTTATTTTAAAACAAGAATTATTTAAAGTAGACCAGTATTTGGATATGATGTTACAGTATTTACGAATGAACCATACAGAAACTGATTTTGTGTTTGAAGAAATTGATTTAGATCAGCTCATCAAAGACACTGTGAAAAAATATGCTGTTTTTTTTATTCACAAAAACCTTTCATTGTCATTAGAACCAACAGAGCAAAAAATCATCAGCGATAAAAAGTGGCTGCAATTTGTCTTGGAACAAATCATGTTTAATGCTATCAAGTATACAAGTCAAGGCGGAATCAGGGTATATATGACTGCGGAGTCTCAGTTAGAATTGATCATTGAAGATTCTGGTATCGGTATATTAGAGGAGGATATTAGCCGTGTGTTTGAACGGGGCTATACTGGATTTAACGGCAGAACGTATCAAAAAGCATCAGGATTAGGATTATTTATGAGTAATGAAATTTTAAATAAATTGGGGCATCAAATCTACCTCACATCGGAGGTAGGGATCGGAACGAAGGTCCGTTTAAACCTTGTACAGCAACTTTTCGACGTTGAGTGATTGGGTTATTGAGGGTGCTCCTTACCTTAATGTAAGGTTAGCAGGCAAAGTGTAAGTGTTCTTTGGCTGCTTTTTTATTTATAGTGAATATGTAGATAAATTATAGGTGGGAGAGAGTCTAATGGCAATGTTGGAAGTAAATCATATTCAAAAAATCTATCAGACCAGATTTAGCGGCAATCAAGTCACTGCGTTAAAAGATGTTTCTTTTCAAGTCGATGAAGGGGAATATATTGCGATCATGGGTGAATCAGGCTCTGGTAAAAGTACACTACTGAACATTTTAGCAACCCTAGATATACCGACAAATGGCACAGTACTACTGAATGGTACGAATATCACTGAAATTCCAGAAGGGAGACTAGCAGCGTTTCGCCGTGAAAATTTAGGCTTTGTTTTTCAGGATTTTAATTTACTTGATAATTTTTCAGTAAAAGACAATATATTTTTGCCGTTGGTTTTATCGAAAGTTGCTGTAAAGGAAATGGAAGAACGAATCAAACCGTTAGCCAAAAAATTAGGGATCGAACCATTATTAGAAAAATATCCTTATGAGATTTCAGGAGGACAAAAGCAGCGAGTTGCTGCAGCACGAGCATTGATTACGAAACCTCAGCTAGTTTTGGCAGACGAGCCTACAGGCGCTTTGGATTCAAAAAGCTCTGGAAATTTATTGCAATTATTTCAAGAAGTCAATCAGCAAAACCAAACGATTGTGATGGTCACACATAGTGCAATCGCTGCAAGTCATGCTGATCGAGTGTTGTTTATTAAAGATGGTCAAGTTTTTCATCAGCTGCATCGGGGACAAAGAAGCCATGATGAACTGTTGAATGATATTTCAAAAACAATGACGACTTTATTAACGAAAGGGGGCTAAAACATGTTATATCTGCGTTTAGCCTATAGCAATATCAAGAAAAACAGTGCTGTTTACTTACCGTTTTGTCTGGCCACCATTTTTACGGTCGTGTTAAATATGGTGATGCAGGTGATGAGTAATAATCAAGGACTGGATCATCTACAAGGGGCTGCTTCACTCAAAATAATGTTTGATTTGGGAAGTAAGATCATCATGATTTTTACAGTTGTGTTTACTTTTTATACCCATAGCTTCTTGATGAAGCGCCGAAAAAAAGAGCTAGGGTTGTATAATATTTTGGGTATGGATAAAAAGAATTTGACTGTGATGATGTTCATTGAAAATATCATGACCTTATTTGTTACGTTATCTGTTGGGCTGCTGATTGGCACCATATTTTCTAAGCTGGTGTTTTTGATTTTGAAACGATTAACAGGATTTGGTGCTGATTTTGTTTATGCATTTTCATTTACCTCACTTTGGCAAGTGATTGTTTTGTTTTTAGGAATTTTTATAGGAACCTTTTTATACGATGTCTGGGAAGTTAGCAAAACGAAACCAATTGAATTGTTGGGACAAGCAAAGTCGGGAGAGAAAGAACCTAAGTCAAAATGGGTATTTAGTCTCGTGGGAGTTGTTTGTTTGAGCATCGGTTATTGGATTTCTCTATCGATCGTTTCACCTGTCGAGGCGTTGACACAATTTTTTATTGCGGTCATTTTGGTGATCATTGGAACGTACAGTATTTTTATTGCAGGAAGTATTACGTTATTAAAGCTATTAAAGAAAAACAAGCGGTTTTATTATCAACCGAATAACTTTATCTCAATTTCTAGTATGATTTTTCGAATGAAGCAAAATGGTACAGGTTTAGCTACGATTTCAATTTTGTGTACAATGGCGTTGATTACTGTCTCGTCGACTGTCTGTTTATATGTTGGACAAGAGGATATCATTAAAAGTAGAAATCCGTTTGAAAATTCTGTTGAAGCTGCTCTGCCAATGGAAGAAACGAAACAAAGGATTGAAGACGTGGTCAAAGGTCAGAGTTCGAACGTTACAGATCTTAAGTACGTCACGCTTTCAGGGAATTTACTCACATTAAAAAAAGGTTCAGATTCATTTACACAAATAAAAGAAGCTTTTTCAAATTACAGCGATCTTGTGGGAATCCGTTTTTTGGCATTGAGTGAATATAACCGTCTAGAAAACGAAAACTTAAGTTTATCCGAAGGTGAGGCTTATGTTTATCCTGTGACTGGGAAATATGAAGAAAAAAGGATTAAAATAGGTGAGCAGGCTTTCCAAGTAAAAGGGACTCTTGAACAATTTGAATTTGCACCCAAAGAAGAAGATGCTGTTTTAGGCTCATTGATTCTGGTGATCCCTGATGAAGCAGCTACTACAGCTTTTTTTGCCAAGGTTGCCTCGGATTTCGAAGCTTCCGTCTTTAAATTTGTTCCCACGCCAGTCTCGATCGTAAGTTTTGCATTGCCTGGTTCGTTGAATCAACGAATGGAAGTAGCAAGTGCGCTGCAAGCAAACTTTCAAGAACTTGCCGCACTTCGTGGCGATGAAGATTTTCAGCGTTCACTGCAAGTAACATCGATCGATAAGGATCGAGAAGAAATGCGTTCTTTATATGGAGGTTTCTTCTTTATGGGGATTATTTTTGGAATAAGTTTCTTGGTTGCAACAACATTGATTATTTACTATAAACAAGTGTCAGAAGGCAGCGATGATCGTGAGCGCTTTACGATCATGCAAAAAGTTGGCTTGAGTCATAAAGAAGTGAAGAAAACGATCCACCAGCAGATCTTATTAGTCTTCTTTTTGCCGATTATCGTAGCGGTGATCCATTTAAGCTTTGCTTTCCCTATTATTAAAAAATTGATGGTATTGTTTGGCTTGACGAATAATCATTTGTTAACAGGTATAACGGTCGTTTGTGTGTTGATTTTTTCATTAGGTTATTTCGTTATTTATTGGCGCACATCCAAGGTGTATTATCAATTAGTTGAGCGATAGAAAACAAGAGGTGCGATCTGTCTGTTGATCGTACCTCTTGTTTTTCTAGTATTCGAATTCCTTGATTGCAATCGCATGTTTTATTTCCTCAATTTTTAATCCAGTCTTCGCTTCCCACTGATGTTTCACTTCACATTCATACGTTGTTTGAAATACATCCACTATCTAATGAAATAACTTATGCCAAAACCCCTTCTTAGGTTCATCCAGTTGTTCACTCTTAGTAGATTGTTTAGGAAATTTTTGTTCAATGTCGATGGTTTCCACGTTTACTGCTTCTTTTGCGGTCAAAACTAAACCTAAAGCATCTGGCGTATTTTCAACGAAATCATTGACCACTGTGAATTTTAGGTGTCGTTCATTGATCAGTTTAATATAAGCAGACTGCAAAGTAATGTCCATTGCACCATTTAAAAGAACCGTTGCATCAGGATGTTGAGTTAACTCTTTTAAGAAATTTGTTCTATTGGCTGTATCTTTCATCTGTTCGATTGTCATAGTCAAGTAACATCTTTCACGAAAAGTACCCATATACTTGCGTTGTTCCTCTGGTTTTAGTAGCGGGGTGCCATACATCGCATTATCTAAATGTTTCTGTAAGTCATCTTGTGCCATTCATTATCTAACCTGCTTCCATTCAATAGTCTTACCTCAGATTATAGCACAGAATTAAGAGAAACCGCTTATAAGAACGGAATTTAAACAACAATCGAGCATAGAGAAAAGCTAAAAAAGTATTGCTTTTCTTACGATTTTCGCATAGACTAATAAGTAAGAATGAAAATCATTCTCAATTAGAAAAGCTGATCAGACTCGTTCTGTGATAGCTCTAGTCAGGATCATGTCATTCTAGCAAGTAGAAAAACGGAGCAAGTATATGAAAAAAATAGGCCTATTTGTTCTCTTACTCCTTTTGATTGTAGCATCGATTTTTGTCGGAGTGAAAGATATTTCCCTGACACAGTTGTTTCAATGGGATTCACAGCAACAATTAGTATTGTTCACAACGAGGATACCTCGGACAATCAGTTTGGTGATCGCTGGAAGTACAATCAGTATCTCTGGATTGATCATGCAACATTTAACACAGAATAAATTTGTTTCGCCAAGCACAGCAGGTACGATGGATAGTGCAAGATTAGGAATTTTAGTCGTAATGATTTTTTTCCCTACAGCACCATTATTGTTTCGTTCGTTTGTCGCATTTCTGTTTGCTTTTGGTGGAACGTTAGCTTTTATTTATTTAACACGCTTTTTACCTGTAAAAAATCAAGTCATGATTCCATTGATCGGTGTGATGTTTGGTAATATTATCGGTTCAGTGGCGACATTTTTTGCGTATCAATTTCAATTAGTTCAAAATATGTCTTCTTGGCTGCAGGGGAATTTTTCTACAGTGATGAAAGGCAATTACGAACTACTTTATCTAACGATTCCTCTATTGATCATCACCTATCTTTTTGCTTACCGCTTTACCGTAGTTGGGATGGGCGAAGACATGGCGACGAATCTGGGCTTAAATTATCAACAGATTCAATTGTTTGGTTTAGGAATTGTTGCGTTGTCCAGTGCCGTTGTGCTGATCATGGTTGGGAATATTCCGTTTTTAGGCGTAATTGTTCCTAATTTGGTCTCCATGCGCTATGGCGATCATATGAAAAATACACTTGGGATCACAGCTGTTGGTGGGAGTATCTTTTTGCTAGCATGCGATGTTTTAGCCAGAGTGGTGATTGCGCCTTATGAAGTACCTGTCAGCGTAGTTGTCGGTGTATTAGGCAGCTTTATCTTTATTGCATTATTGATGAGGAGGAAAACAGCATGAAAAAATTCTTCCAATCATCAACAGTGAAAATCCTTTTATTACTAGTTGCGGTGATTGCCGTGTGTGCGTTGTACCTATCCTACAAGACATATGGTAATTGGGATTTCGCGTTAGAACTTAGAGGGAAAAAGTTACTGGCTTTTGTCTTTGTTGGAGTTGCTGCAACATTTTCGACAATCAGTTTTCAAACGATGACTCAAAACCATTTTTTGACCCCGAATATCTTAGGACTAGATTCTTTGTATATTTTTATTCAGACCTTATTATTTTTCTTTTTAGGCGGACAACAACTTTTAGGGAATGAAACAATCGCTACGTTCCTATTAAATGTTTTGCTAATGGTAGGTGCAAGTATTTTGTTATCGCGCTTTTTATTAAAAAAGGGCGGGAACGATTTATTCTTATTACTGATGATCGGCATTATTTTAGGTACTTTTTTCAATAGTATCAGTACGTTCTTACAAGTGGTAATGGATCCGAATGAGTATGATTTGCTGCAAGGAAAATTATTTGCCAGTTTTGGGAATGTGAATAGTCAGCATTTGTTGATTGCTGGTATTTTGATCACCTTTTTAGTTGGTTTTTTGTGGGTGAAAAGTCATGCTTTGGACGTTTTACATTTAGGAAATGAGCAAGCAACTAGTTTAGGGATCAATGTTCCTAGATTTCAATTTGTGTTATTGACTGTGATTAGTGGACTGATCGGCTTATCTACAGCTTTAGTAGGACCTGTAACGTTCTTAGGGTTTATCGTTGCAAATATGAGCTATCAGTTGATGGGTACTTTTAGGCATCGTGAGTTATTTTTAGGTGGTAGTTTGCTGTCGATAATTTTGTTGGTTTTTGGACAATTTATGGTCGAACAAGTCTTCCAATTAAACACGACTTTAAGTATTGTGATCGAGTTTGGCGGTGGTGTTTATTTTGTTGGGAAAATTATTAGTGAAAGGAAGCAGCGCAGATGATCGAAATCAAAAATGTATCAAAAAGATATGGTGAAAAGATTGTTGTTTCAGAAGTTCAGTTGCCAATTACAGAGCAAAAATTGACCGCTTTTATTGGGCCAAATGGAGCGGGTAAAAGTACGCTGCTTTCAATGATGAGTCGCTTGATTCCTAAAGATACTGGTGAGATTTATTTAGACCATAACGAAGTAAAGACTTGGAAACAAAGCGAACTATCAAAGAAACTATCGATTTTAAAACAAACAAATGGAATCAATTTAAAAATCACGGTCAGAGAATTAGTTAATTTTGGCCGCTTCCCCTATAGTAAAGGTCGTTTAAAAAAAGAAGATCATGAAAAAGTCGAAGAAGCGATGGAAAATCTTGGATTGCTGGATTTGGCAGATGAATTGATCGATACATTGTCTGGCGGACAATTGCAACGAGTATATATTGCCATGGTTTTGGCGCAGGATACAGATTATATTTTACTAGATGAGCCGTTGAATAATTTGGATATGAACTTTGCGGTCCAAATGATGCAGACCTTGCGCCGTTTGGTGGATGAGTTTGGCAAAACAGTGATCATCGTGTTGCATGATATCAATTTTGCAGCGAGCTATGCAGATGAGATCGTTGCCATGAAAGACGGCCGCTTATTCACACACGGTAGTACCGATGACATTATCCAATCTGAGGTATTGAATAAACTTTACGATATGAATATCCGGATTTGTGAAATTGAAGGAAAAAGATTCTGTATGTATTTTAACTAGAAAAGCTGAATAAGATAGCAAAATTTAAATACACTAATCAAACTGGAGGAAACAAAATGAAAAAGAAATTTTTAGCGTTAGCAACAGTCTCAATGGTTGCACTACTTACTTTGGGTGCATGTGGCAACAATGATAAAAAAACAGATG
Source organism: Enterococcus sp. AZ170 (assembly GCF_050545135.1). Taxonomy (NCBI): domain Bacteria; kingdom Bacillati; phylum Bacillota; class Bacilli; order Lactobacillales; family Enterococcaceae; genus Enterococcus; species Enterococcus sp. AZ170. The sequence goes on from NZ_CP172947.1 coordinate 242,525, forward strand.
AATCTGGCTCAAAAGAATCAAGTGCAGAAGCGACAACAATTACAGTCAACGATTCAAATGGTTCTATCGAAGTTCCTAAAAATCCTAAAAAAGTCGTTGTTTTCGATAACGGTTCATTAGATACAATGGATGCTTTGGGTGTAGGGGATACTGTAGTTGGAGCGCCAACGAAAAACTTACCTGATTATCTATCAGATTATAAAAAAGTCGAATCAGCTGGCGGAATCAAAGAGCCAGATTTGGAAAAAATCAATGAACTTAAACCAGATATGATCATCATCTCTGGTCGTCAGCAAGATTTCCAAGATAAATTGAGCAAAATTGCCCCAACGATTTATTTATCAGTAGATGCAAAAGACACATGGAATTCTACAAAGAAAAACATCGAAACGTTAGCTGAAATTTTTGATAAAAAAGACGAAGCGAAGACAAAAATCACTGATTTAGAAAAAGAAATTGCAGATGTTAAAGAAAAAGCAGAAGCAAGCAATGATAAAGCTTTAGTTGTTTTAGTAAATGAAGGTCAGCTTTCAGCTTATGGAACGGGTTCTCGTTTTGGCATTGTTCATGATACTTTTGGCTTTAAACAAGCAGATGATGCCATTGAAGCTTCTACCCATGGACAAAGTGTTTCATATGAATATGTTCTAGAAAAAAATCCGGATATCTTGTTTGTCGTTGACCGTACCAAAGCAATCGGTGGCGATGATACCAATGATAATGTAGAAAATAATGAATTGGTTAAACAAACAAATGCTGGTAAAAATGGCAAAGTGATTACATTACAACCAGATGTTTGGTACCTAAGTGGTGGTGGATTAGAATCTACTCATCTAATGATTGAAGATGTACAAAAAGCACTAAAATAAAATGAATAAAGTATCTGGTTCCCCTGAATCATCTAGCATGTTAGAAATGTTGGTATTGAAGGGATAGCCAGGTATTTTTTTGGAAATTTCTCAACCTATATTGACGCTTCTTCCCTTGGTATGCTACAATCCTTATAATACATTATCTATTAAAATTAAATGTGAAGATGAGGAAAGTATTTTTCAGATAGCTCAAAGAGAGTCTCGTTTGGTGGGAAGAGACAGTGAATATGGGAAAGAAAATGGCCTTTGAACAAATTGATCGAACAAGTTAAGATCAATTCAGGTGCGCCTGTTATAGCGCCTCAGCATGCTTGTGTTGATAGAGTGGACTTTTTATAAAGTCAATCGAAGGTGGTACCGCGAAAGTTTAAAACTCTCGTCCTTTTTATAGGATGAGAGTTTTTTGTTGTGAATCACTACGACTGGCTCAGCCAGAGTAGATGATGAACAATACTTGGCGACCAGAGGGAGAGAAGTAACCTAACTAGTAATCACTACGACTGGCTCAGCCAGAGTAGATGATGAACAATACAAGGCGTGCAAAGGGAGAGAAGCTTCCAAACTAGGAATCACCAAGTGTTATGACTATGATAATTTGTAGAGCATGACTTCAAGAGAGAGGCCATTTGATTTTCAACATTCACAAAAAGGTAGGAGTAGTTGATGTATACAGATTCTGAAGGGGGAAACAAAATGAAGAAAAAATTACTAGTTGTAAGTGCAGTATTAACGGGATTATTACTCACAGCATGCGGGGGCAACGACCAAAAAGAAACAACTAAAAGCGAAGCAGGGACAATTGCTAAAAATCAAAAAATCGAAATCAGTTCACCTACACCACTTTCAACGCTAGATACAACACAAACTATGGATAAAAATACGTTTACGATCGTGCAACATTTGTTTGAAGGACTGTATCGTTTTGATGATGATAGTACTCCAATTCCAGGTTTAGCAGAAAAAGTAGCGGTTAGTGAAGATGGTTTAACGTATAAATTTACGCTGAAAGACGATATCAAATGGAGTAATGGTGAACCAATCACTGCACAAGATTTTCTTTATTCATGGAAAAAATTAGTGACACCAGCAACGATTGGTCCAAATGCTTATTTATTGGATAATGTGAAAAATAGCAAAGCAATCCGAAATGGTGAAAAACCAATAGACGAAATAGGTCTTGCTGCACCAAGTGATCAAGAGTTTGAGGTGACATTAGAACAAGCCCAACCATCCTTTTTAGTAGTTGCTTCAATCGGCTGGTTAGCCCCACAAAATCAAGCATATGTTGAGAAGCAAGGGAAAGAGTATGCTACAGATAGTGATCATTTAATTTATAGCGGGCCGTTTATTTTAACAGATTGGGATGCTTCGTCTGATACCTGGACATTGAAAAAGAACCCAGAGTATTACGATGCAGATACAGTCAAGCTAGAAGAAGTTAAAGTTAATACGATCAAAGAAGAAAATACAGGAATCAATTTATACCAATCAAATGAATTAGACTTGGTTCGTATCAGCGGTCAATATGTGCAGCAATACAGTGATGACGCAGGATATGTCACACATTCAGATGTAGCAAATCACTATTTAGATTTCAATAAAAAAGCAGGCACAGCACCAGCTAATATCCATTTACGAAAAGCAATCGCACAAGCAATCGATAAGGATGCTTTGACAAAAAGTGTTTTAAATGATGGCTCAAAACCATTGAATGGTCTGATCCCAAGTAACTTATACAAAAATCCTGAAACCTCTGAGGATTTCAGAAAATTCAGCGGAGATCATCTAACATATGATGTGAAAAAAGCACAAGCAGAATGGGAAAAAGCGCAAGCGGAGCTAGGCGATAAAGTGAAATTATCACTCTTGGTGTCAGATGATGACAATGGAAAAAAAATCTCTGAATACATTCAAAGTCAACTACAAGAGAACTTAAAAGGGCTAGAAATCACGATCAATGCACAGCCAAAAAATAATGTCTTACAAACGCGTAAAGACAAAGAATATGAACTTTCATTATCTGGCTGGATTGCTGGCAGTAGTGATTTAGATTCTTATTTTAACTTATATGCAGGCAGCTCTGCGTATAATTATGGTTCATACAAAAATGATACCTATGACAAGTTCATTACCGATGCACGAACAATCAATGCGAATACGCCGAATAAACAGTTTGATGATTACAAAGAAGCAGAAGATATTTTACTAGATCAAGATGCGGCTCAAGTACCGCTTTATCAAAGTGCATCTAATTATTTGATCAATCCAGCTATCAAAGGAATCAGTTACCATTTATATGGTGATTATTTCAACCTGAGAACAGCTTACTTGGAGGACTAACGAAATGAGTCAACTACTAGAACGGTTTGTTCGTTATGCGAAAGTAAATACACGGTCTGATGCAACAAGTCAGACCATTCCTACAACACAAGGACAAGTTGATTTTGCGCAAATCATTGAAAAAGATTTAACAGATATCGGACTTTCTGAAATCTCTTATAATGAAAAAAATGGCTTTCTGACGGCGGTTTTACCTGCGACGACAGATAAAGAAATTCCTACGATTGGTTTTATTGCTCATTTAGATACAGCGGACTATAATGCGGAGAACATTTGCCCCACTATTTTTTCTGATTATGATGGGCAAGATGTTGTGCTGAATGAAAAAGCTGGAATCATCATGAAGACAGAAGAGTTTCCTAATCTAAAGGATTATGTCGGTCAAATGTTGATTACAACAGATGGAACGACCTTATTAGGAGCAGATGATAAAGCGGGAATCGTCGAAATTTTAGAGGCAGTTGAGTATCTACTGGCACATCCTGAAATACCACATGGGAAAGTGTTGCTTGCTTTTGGGCCTGATGAAGAAATTGGTCGTGGTACAGATCGTTTTGATGCAGCGAATTTCCCTGCCCAATTTGCCTATACAGTAGATAGTGGCAGAGTAGGCTGCTTTGAATACGAAACGTTCAATGCAGCGCAAGCTGTAATCACGATCGAAGGGACCAGTGTTCACCCAGGAACAGCCTATGGGACAATGGTCAATGCCATCAAATTGGGTGAAAGCATCGATGCACAATTACCACAAGCGGAAGTTCCTGAGAGAACACGTGGTTATGAAGGTTTTTATTTACTAACAAAATTTATTGGAAGTTTAGATCAAGCTGAATTGACGTATATCATTCGCGATCATAACAAGGAACTTTTCCAAAAAAGAAAGCAACAACTTGCTAAGATCGTCCATGAATTAAATGATTCACTCGACAAAAAACGAATTACAATTGATTTTTTGGATCAATATTATAATATGGGAGAAATCATTGAAAAGGATATGACACCCGTAGAACTTGCTACTAAAGCAATGGCAAATCTTGGCATCAAGCCAGATATTCAACCTTTTCGAGGTGGAACAGATGGCTCAAAAATTTCATTTAAGGGCATCCCAACCCCTAATTTATTTACTGGTGGCGAAAATTTTCATGGACAATATGAGTTTATCACGCTAGAAGCAATGGAATTGGCTGCCAAAACAATTGTCGAAATTATTAAAGAAAACGCTAATAAACCAACTTTTTGAATAGATGGTTAAAATTCTATATAAAAAATAGTTGACAAAATTAGAGTTTTCTAATATGATTATCCTCAATAGCAAAGCTTTGAGAAAGAGGAGTAACAACACTGGAACTTTTCAGAGAGCTGATGGGACTGCGAATCAGTAAGGAATGGGTTGTGAATGGACTTTCGAGCGAAATGTTGAATTACAGTAGGCATTTTCGGGAACTCCCGTTATAGAGTAAGGTCGTTGATTGACGACTGACAAGAGGAAAGAATTTCTTTCAAACTTGAGGTGGCACCGTGAATGTTTCGCCCTCAAACTACAGCTATTTGTATGGTTTGGGGGCTTTTGTTGTTCATCTACACTACGTTTTGATTGCATCAATTTCTAAGAGCTAAAGCTCTAAGAATTGAAGGACAGTGATTGGCCTTACCAGAACGGATGATGAACAATACAAGGTGTTGTACAAAGAGAGAAGTAACCTTACTAGGAATCACTAAACGCTCTGATCTCAAATGATCAATAGCGAAACATGATCCTAATGATGACAAGACATTCACGTTGAAACGTGTAACGTTAAGTTATTGAAGGTTATAAAAAGAAATAAACTTTTCAATGAGGTGGTACCGTGGATACTATTATTCGCCCTCACAAAAGCAGATTACTATCTGTTTTTGTGAGGGCTTTTTGCTGTGAATCACTACGACTGGCTTCGCCAGAGTAGATGATGAACAGTACTTGGCGAACGAAGTGAGCGAAGTCTCATTATGAAAGAATCACCCAAAGTGAAGTGATCTCAATAAGTTTAACAGCTAAAACACTAAAAATGGAAGGATTAAAAGTGGCTTCGCCAGAGTAGATGATGAACAGTACAAGGCGAACGAAGTGAGCGAAGTCTCATTATGAAAGAATCACCCAAAGTGAAGTGATCTCAATAAGTTTAACAGCTAAAACACTAAAAATGGAAGGATTAAAAGTGGCTTCGCCAGAGTAGATGATGAACAGTACAAGGCGTGCAAAGTGAGCGAAGTCTCATTACGAGAGAAACACCCAAAGTGAAGTGATCTCAATAAGTTTAACAGCTAAAACACTAAAAATGGAAGGATTAAAAGTGGCTTCGCCAGAGTAGATGATGAACAGTACAAGGCGCGCAAAGTGAGCGAAGTCTCATTAAGAGAGAATCATCAAAATAGTTAAACTATCCAAAATAAACTAAAAGACAAGCAACATTCCCAATCATCAAAAAAGAAAAGAGGAAAGCATATGCAATTGATCAAAGAGATCCAAGCAGACTATCTAACTGCAATATCTGCATTTTTAAGAATCCAAGGAAGTAATAAATGCCTATTAGAAAGCATTCCCCGGGATAAAAGCAAAGGACGTTACTCGATCATTGCTTGGGATGCTGTTTCTACCATTACATGCTACGGCCATCAATTAACGATCGATGGGCAAACGAGGACCGTAGAAGATCCATTAAAAGAAATCGAAACATATATTTTGAAAAAAGAAACCTATCTAAATGAGCTTCCCTTTCAAGGTGGCGCGATCGGGTATGTTGGGTATGATGTGATCGCCTGTTATGAAGACTTAGGAAAAATGCCATTTGACGAGCTGAATGTACCAGATATTCATTTCTACTTATTTGACTCTTACTTAATTTTTGATCATGTTGGCGAAAAAATCATGTTAGTTGAGGCAGATACTTATTCAAATCGAAGCGCACGATTACTAGAAGAAGCACTCAACCAAAAAATAAAAGAACTCCAAACACCAAGTAAAGAAGAACAAAAAGAAATCCACTTAAAAAACATGGATTACCAAAGTAACTTTACTAAAGCGAGCTTTGAAGAAGTCGTTGTCAAAGTAAAAGAGTATATCAAGCAAGGCGATCTATTTCAAATGGTCCCCTCACAACGTTTAACAGCTGATTTTGAAGAAGAGCCATTTGATTATTATCGCCGGTTACGTGTCACTAATCCGTCAACCTATCTGTATTTTCTAGATTTTGGTGAAACCTATGTGATCGGTTCTTCACCAGAAAGCTTAGTAAGTGTGAAAAATCAAATCGTCACAACAAATCCCATTGCAGGAACTCGTAAACGAGGCCAAACAATGGAAGCAGATTTACTTTTAGAAAAAGAATTGCTCACAGATGAAAAGGAGCGTGCAGAGCATTTAATGTTGATCGATCTTGGCCGCAATGATGTGGGGAAAGTCAGCGAAATCGGCTCGATTGAAGTGCCGGTTTATATGATTGTTGAGAAGTATCGGTATGTCATGCATTTAGTTTCAGTCGTAACTGGAAAGCTAAAAACAGGATTGACAGCAATGGATGCGTTAAAAGCCACTCTGCCTGCTGGAACAGTGAGCGGCGCACCAAAAATCCAGGCAATGAAACGTATTTATGAAATCGAACCAGTCAAACGAACTATCTACGCGGGTGCGGTGGGGTATTTATCAAAAGATGATCAAGCAGACTTCGCTATTGCGATTCGGACAATGGTGATTCACAAAAATAAAGCGTATGTCCAAGCAGGTGCAGGCGTCGTTTATGATTCTGACCCTACGAAAGAATACGAAGAAACGTTACAAAAAGCAAAAGCACTTTTGGAGGTGGGAAAATGATCTTATTGATCGATAATTATGATTCATTTACATATAATCTTGCTCAATTACTCGGCGTTGAACGTGAAATAAAAATTGTTCGAAATGATTCAGAGACTATTTTTTCCTTAGCTAAACAAGCATCAGCAATCGTTATATCACCCGGTCCTGGAACACCAAAAGAAACCGGTCAGGTAAAAGAAGTAATCAAACAATTTTATCAAAAGAAACCTATACTAGGCATTTGTTTAGGCCACCAAACGATTGGTGAAGTATTCGGGGCAAAGGTCAGCAGGGCTAAAGAGATCCGGCATGGCAAGCAATCACTGATTAAGATTCATCAAAATAATCAGCTATTTAAAGGAGTTGACTCCGGAAATCTTGTTATGCGTTATCACTCGCTGATCATTGAGCAAGAAACATTACCAGAAGATTTCCGGATTACCGCAACTGCTGCTGATGATCAGGAAATCATGGCAATCGAGCATCGGGAATATCCAATTTTTGGCCTTCAGTTTCATCCAGAATCGATTGGAACACCAAGTGGAGCCGTAATCATCAAAAATTTTATCCAACAAACGGAGGTAAAGTGATATGAATGAATTATTTGAGAAAGTCTATAATAATCAACACTTGAATCGTATAGAAGCAGAGCGAATAGCTGAAAAAATGTTTGAAGGTCAATTAACGGATAGTCAACTTGCAGCTTTTTTAACCGCTCTAAAATGCAAAGGAGAAACGGCTGAAGAAATGGCAGGAATTGCTGATACGATTCGGCGAAAAGCCGTGCTGATCGATTGTCAAAAAGACAATGTAATGGATAACTGTGGGACTGGTGGCGACCGATCGGGTAGTTTCAATATTAGTACAACAGCGGCTTTTGTACTCGCTTCAGGCGGAGTAACAGTCGCTAAACACGGCAACCGAAGTATATCCAGTAAATCAGGCAGTGCGGATATTTTTGAATGCTTAGGTGTAAATATCAATCTTTCACCAGAGAGAACAAGTCTCCTATTGGAGGAAGTAGGATTGGCCTTTCTATTTGCTCCTCATCTGCATCCGAAAATGAAATATGTCATGAAAGTCCGTAAAGAATTAGGCACCCCAACCGTTTTAAATTTGATTGGGCCATTAACAAATCCTGTCTCACTAGACTCACAATTAATGGGGACATATCGCCGAGATTTATTAGCAGAAACGGCAAAAACGTTGAGTGAATTGGGGCGAAGCCGTGCAGTAGTCGTCAACGGAGCAGGTGGCTTAGACGAAGCATCCCTAGCTGGAACGACCCATTTTGCCTTATTACAAGATAAACAAATCACGATGCATACAATCGAACCAGAAGAATTTGGCTTCGCTCGACTTCCTCTAGAGTCGATTCGGGGTGGTAATGCCAAACAAAATACAGAAATATTATTATCTATTTTAAAGAATCAAGCCAGTCCTTATTTGGATACAGTGCTATTGAATGCAGGCTTAGGATTTTTCAGTAATGGCAAGGTGACAACGATTCAAGCTGGCATCAGCTTAGCGAAAGAATGTGTAGCAAGTGGCGCGGCTATGGCTAAATTAGAACAGTTGATCCAAGTACAAAAGGAGGTTGCGTAAAATGGCATTTCTAGAAAAAATTATCAAGGCAAAACGAGAAGAAGTAAAACAGATGTCTTTAGAAACAGTTAAACCACTGCGGAAAACAGATTCATTCTATCAACAAGTCAAAGCAAGACCAGAAAAAATGCATCTTATTGGGGAAGTCAAACGTGCGTCACCGTCTAAAGGCGCAATCAATTTATCAGTCGATGTAAGTGAACAGGCAAAAGCCTATGAACAAGCAGGAGTTACAGCCATTTCAGTATTGACTGATGAACAATTTTTCAAAGGATCGATTGAAGACTTGCGCCAAGTTGCTTCGCAAGTGAAGATTCCAGTGCTATGTAAGGATTTCATCATTGATGAAAAACAACTCATTCGGGCAAGAAATGCTGGAGCGACGATCGTGTTACTGATTGTTGCGGCATTATCCAAACAAAAGCTAGAAGAACTATATACAAAAGCGACAGGGTTAGGTTTAGAAATTCTGGTAGAAGTTCATGATGAATCAGAATTGAAAATTGCTGAAAAATTGTCGGCACAATTGATTGGTGTAAATAATCGCAATTTGAAATCATTTGAGGTATCCATAGATGTTAGTCAACTATTAGGAGGAAAACAAGGAACAGATGCGATTTATATCAGTGAATCAGGCTTTTCAACTGGTGAACAAGTCGAACGTATAAAAGAAAATTATCAAGCAGTTCTAGTAGGTGAAGGCTTGATGAAAGAAGATGATCCAAAAGAAAAAGTCAAAGAATTGCAGGTCTTGCGATGAAAGCGAAAATTTGCGGATTAAAAACCAAAGAACACGTGGATCTAGCAGTCACTTCTGGTGCAGATTATCTAGGCTTTGTTTTTGCCGAAAGTAAGCGGCGAATCACTCCTGAAAAAGCAAAAGAAATCACGGTAAACGTACCAAGAAAAGTCAAAAAAATCGGTGTTTTTGTTTCACCTAGCTATGAAGAAGTGGAAACAATTATACAGCAGGCGAATTTAGACATGGTGCAGATTCATGGGGCATTAATGACAGAAAAAGTGTCAGTCCCAGTGATTCGGGCAATACCAGTTAATCATGCTGTACAAGCAGCATTGAGTCAAGAACCAGAGACAGAGTTTCTACTTTTTGATGCACCACCCCAGAAATTCGTCGGGGGAAACGGTGAAGTCTTCGATTGGCAACAATTAGATACGAGCATCATCAAAAATAAAAAAGTGTTTATCGCAGGGGGGCTAACTGCTGAAAATGTCCTACAAGCGAAAAAAAGATTTAATCCATATGCAGTGGACGTGTCTAGCGGAGTAGAAACAAATGGTGTAAAAGACCCCGCAAAAATTGTGGCTTTTTTAAAGAAAGTTATCTAGCTTTACGGGCTAGCCTTTCGGAAAAAAGATAAAATCTGCCTGTGACAAGGAACGTCACAAACATATTTTCCTATTTTTCAGTCAAGGCTAAACGAGCCCATTCAGCTTTTATATTATCTAGCTTCATGATCCAGTATCTCGGAAAAAAGATAAAACCTGAATGTGGTAAAGAACACCACCTTCATGTTTTCCTATTTTTCGTCGATACTAAGCGGCTCATTCAGCTTTTATTACAAGGAGGAAAATTATGTATAATCAACCAAACCAAGGATTTTATGGGGATTTCGGTGGGCAATTTGTTCCGGAAACTTTGATGTATGCTGTGAAAGAATTAGAAGAAGTTTATGAGGCTTCCAAAATAGATGAGGAATTTCAAACAGAACTAAATTACTATTTAAAACAATATGTAGGACGAGAAAATCCGTTATATTTTGCTGAACGTTTAACAGATTATGCGGGTGGTGCAAAGATTTATCTCAAAAGAGAAGATTTGAATCATACTGGTGCACACAAAATCAATAACACGATCGGACAAATATTATTAGCCAAAAAAATGGGCAAGAAAAAAGTCGTCGCCGAAACTGGAGCAGGGCAACATGGTGTAGCAACGGCTACAGTCGCAGCGTTATTTGGAATGGAATGTACGATTTTCATGGGAGCTGTGGATGTCGCTCGTCAGTCATTAAACGTATTTCGGATGGAATTGTTAGGGGCAAAAGTTGAAAGCGTGACTTCTGGAAGCAAAACATTGAAAGATGCCGTCAACGAAGCACTGCGTTTTTGGGTTGCGAATGTTGAAGATACGCATTATGTAATGGGGTCTGTTTTAGGTCCGCATCCATTTCCTGAAATCGTCCGCGATTATCAGAGCATTATTGGAATCGAGGCCAGACGTCAATTTTTAGAAGTGGAAAATAAATTACCGGATGCAGTTATCGCTTGTGTTGGTGGGGGGAGTAATGCGATGGGCATTTTTTATCCATTTATCGATGATGAGGTCGCGTTGATCGGTGTTGAGGCAGCAGGCTTAGGATTGGATACAGAAGCTCATGCCGCTTCAATTAATAAAGGGAAAACAGGTGTGCTTCATGGAGCAATGATGAAGCTGCTTCAGGATGAGGATGGCCAAATTTTAGAAGCCTTTTCGATTTCAGCAGGTTTAGATTACCCTGGGCTTGGACCAGAGCATTGCCATCTAAACGAAACACAAAGAGCAAGCTACGAATCAGTGACGGATCAAGAAGCATTATCCGCTTTTAAGATTTTATGCCAAACAGAAGGCATTATCCCAGCGTTAGAAAGTGCTCATGCTATTAGTCATGCTATCAAGGTTGCACAAGAGTTGGGACCAGATAAGCAAGTCATCGTCTGTCTTTCAGGTCGTGGGGATAAAGATGTGCAACAAATCAAAGCGTTATTTGAACAGGAGGACTCGCAATGAAATCACTAACGAAACAATTGAAAGCAAGACAGCAAGCGGATGAGACCATTTTCGTTCCTTATATTATGGCAGGTGCGCAAGGACTAGATCGATTAGCAGATGAAATCCAGTTGCTCACAGATGCTGGAGCCAGTGCGATTGAGCTAGGTATTCCTTTTTCGGACCCTGTTGCAGACGGTCCGATCATCCAGGAAGCTGGTCTCAGAGCATTGAAAAACAATGTCACGTTAAGCAAGATCATTCATCAGCTAAAACAAATCAAAACCCCAACGCCTTTAGTAATCATGACGTATTTCAATCCGATCTTTAGCTATGGCTTAGAAAGGTTTATTCCAGATTTGGCGGAAACCAATGTTTTAGGATTGATTATTCCAGATTTACCTTATGAACATCGAGAATTAGTCGAACCATTATTAAAAGAGAGTGATGTTGCTTTGATTCCGCTGATTGCTTTGACCACTCCTAAAGAACGAATTCCAGAATTAGTGGCAGCTGGGGAAGGATTTATTTATGCAGTAGCTGTTAACGGCGTAACAGGCATTGATCGAAACTATCAAGAAACGCTAGATGAACATTTAACTTATATCCAAAATAGTAGCGATAAACCTGTTTTAGCTGGATTTGGAGTGTCTTCTAAGGAACATGTTGACCGTTTTAGAAAAAGCTGTGCCGGTGTGATTGTCGGGAGTAAAATCGTCCAGTTGCTTAGTGAAGGGAAGCGGACCGAAGTTAAAGCCTTTATCCAAGCAGCTGTAAGAAAAGAAGTGTAACGTTTTTCATTTTTCCTCTTGCCTCTGAGTGGTTATTTCTGTAAAGTAGTATGAAAAGCAGGTGTAATTATGGAAATCCTCATCAATCGAAATTTAATTTTTGCACAAAATCAATATTTAGAAACAGAGCGCTTAAAGCTGCGCCCTGTCACACTAAATGATGCTGCTGATATGTACGAATATGCATCAGATGAAGCAACTGTTACTTATGTTTTTCCGATCCATCAGTCATTGAAGGATACGCAAGAAAGTATTTCTAATTATTTTATGTCAGCGCCTCTAGGAAAATATGGTGTCGAATTAAAGGAAACGGGTCAATTGATCGGAACGATCGATTTGCGTGTGGAAGAGCAGCACAATATTGCAGAACTTGGCTATGCATTAAATCGAGACTATTGGGGCAAAGGCTATATGCCAGAAGCCGCGAACGAAATCTTGCGTTTAGGTTTTGAAGAGTTACGATTGATGCGGATTTTTGCTGTCCATGATATCGATAATGCTAAATCAGGTCGTGTGATGGAAAAAATTGGCATGAAAGTAGAAGGTAGGATTCCGAATGCTCGTATCTGGAAAGGGAAAGTTGTGACAGATGCCATGCTTGGAATTACTTTGGCAGACTGGCAGAACTTACAGCGCTAAACTATAGAACAACTCAGAGGAGAAATGAATACATGTTAATGTTTACTGAAAAAGATTTTGATGTTTTTACAATAGAAGGATTAGATCCACGAATGGCGGGTATTCGTTCAACGATCCAACCAAAATTTCAAGAATTAGATGATTATTTTGCGGAAGAATTAGGAGAGAAATTAGAAACAGAATTTTTCGTTCATATCGCGCAACATCGCCGTAGAACTGTCTACCCACCAGAAAATACCTGGTCGGCTTTAAGCCAGAAAAAACGCGGCTACAAAATGGAAGCACATTTTCAACTAGGTATCTGGCCAGAGTATCTGTTTATGTGGCTATCACTAATTGATAATCCAAAAAATGAAAAAGAAATTGCACAAGCTTTTTTAGAGAATCCATCATTATTTGAGCAATTAGACGATGATTTCTATCTGTCGATCGATCATACTCAACCTGAAATTGAGCGCTTGAAGGAAGCGGATTTAGAGAAACAGTTGACTCGGTTTCGTGATGTCAAAAAAGGTGAGTTTCAGATTGGCCGGATCATTAGAAAAACAGATGATCTGCTGAATGATCCAGAAAAAGCACGTGAGTATATGTTGAAGACATATGAAGAATTATTACCGTTATATCAATTGGCGATCAACTTACAGCAAGCTGAATAAAGAGAGCCTTATTACAAAAGACAAGAGAAAAAGTGGAACAGTAATCAGGAAGGTACCTGCTTATTGTTCCATTTTGGTTCACTCAAAAAAGTAAAGCATGACAAAAAGCTGTACAATGTTTTATTTCATTATACAGGCTCTATAAAATGTCACTATGATAGGCCGAGGTGAAGTTTATTGTATACCAAGCTGATTCAACGGATAATACCGAAAATAAACAACTCCGACAATATCTTCTTCATCTACAAAACCAAAATAACGACTATCATCCGCCACTCTTCGATTATCCCCTAACACAAAATACTTTCCTTCAGGAACAACAGTTTCTGGACCGGCTGCACTAGTTGCTAAAGTAAAATCAGCTGTCAAAGGCATTCCATCTGTCAAAGCTTCTTTAAATTCATCTAAATAAGGTTCAGTAAACTTTTGATCATTGATATACAACTGATCATTCTCCATTCGAAGCGTATCCCCTGGTAAGCCCACGACACGCTTAACGATCCGTTTCCCGTTTCGTGGACTAGGGAAAGTTGCTATGTCAAATCGTTTTGGTTGGATTAACGAGGTTTGCCACAAGCGATCTGATTCATGATAGGTCGGTTCCATGGATGTACCAAGGACTTCTACAGGAGTTAGCACAAATTTTCTCAAAAAAAGGCCAAATAAAAAAATTAGTGCAAACTGCAATAGTGTATAAAGTGTAGGATACTTTTTTTTCATAATAAACTCCTTTTTATGTATTGTTTCTTTTAGTATATCAGAACAATTTCGATAAATAAGAAGAAAACGAGACAAAATCATGGCTTTTTTGAGAAATACTTCAAGCAGATATTTTGTTGTCGTTGTAAAAGTTTGCTATAATTTCATTAGAACTTATCGATTGATAAGGTGGAGGTGGAAGTATGTTTTTAGCATGGAATGAAATTGTACGTTCAAAATTACGATATGGTCTGATCATCAGTGTGATGTTTTTGATTGCCTATTTAGTCTTCTTTTTAACAGGATTAGCCTATGGGTTAGCATCAGATAATCGTACTGCTGTGGATAAATGGCAGGCAGATGGCATTGTGTTGTCGGATGAATCAAATACCAATATCAACATGTCAATGATTCCAATCAAATCATTGAAAGATGTCGATGCCAAAGAAAAAGCGACACTCGGACAAACCGCTGCAGTAATTCAATTAGACAAAAAAGGTGCTGAAAAAATCAACGCCAGCTTTTTTGGGATCAATAAAGATGAATTCTTGATGCCGAATATCATTGAAGGAAAAGCCTTTGCCAATGAGAATGAAACAGTTGTGGATAACAGTTTGAAAGAAGAAGAGGGCGTCAAGCTTGGGGATACATTAAAATTAGCAGGGAATGACAAACAGCTCAAAGTAGTTGGGTTTACAGATAATGCTAAATTTAATGTAGCACCAGTATTATATGTTTCTACAGCCGCATTTCAACAAATTCGCTTTGAAAAAACGGATACATCGGAGAACGCTCGAGTAAATGCAATCGTTTTTCGAGCAAAGGATGGCGCCGTAAAAAATGTTCAGCTAAATGAGGATGGTTTGACTCGTTACAGCATCAAAGAGTTCATTAATAAATTACCGGGATATAATGCTCAAGTGCTGACCTTCGGGTTTATGATCGGCTTTTTGATCGTAATCGCAGCAATTGTTATAGGAATTTTTATCTATGTTTTAACTATGCAAAAAGCAAATATATTTGGAATCATGAAAGCGCAAGGAATTTCTGGTTTTTATATTGCCGTATCGGTAATCGTTCAGACCTTTATATTGGCTGTTTTGGGAATAGCATTAGGATTACTGGGCACTGTAGGAACAGCACTAGTCTTACCAACGGCAGTTCCATTTCAGACAAACTGGTCATTCTTCTTGGCAATCGGTGGAATAATGTTGGTCATTGCCGTTTTAGGTGCGCTATTTTCAGTTCGAACGATTGTTAAAATCGATCCATTAAAGGCAATTGGCTAGAAAGGAGCAAATTGAAATGAAAGCAATCGAATTTTTATCTGTGGATAAACAGTTTTTAGATGGAGATACTACAATTGAAGCATTGAAATCCACAGATTTTTCTGTGGAAAAAGGTCAATTTGTTGCAGTGATCGGACCAAGTGGTTCGGGAAAAAGTACCTTTTTAACGCTGGCGGGTGGGTTGCAAACACCGACGAATGGCGAAGTTAAGATAAACAATGAAGCGTTCAGTGAGGAAAATGAAAAAACACGTTCTAAGATTCGTTTTTCAGAGATTGGTTTTATTTTACAGGCATCAAATTTAGTACCATTTTTAACTGTGGAAAAGCAATTACGTTTGGTGGATAAGGTAAAAAAAGAAAAAACCGATGTGGATAAAGTCAACAAGTTATTAACAGAGCTTGGTATTGAGAAGTTGAAGAAAAAATACCCAGACGAAATTTCTGGTGGTGAACGTCAACGAGTGGCAATTGCCCGGGCGTTGTATAATGATCCATCGATTATCTTAGCAGACGAGCCCACAGCAAGTTTAGATTCTGACCGAGCATTTGAGGTTGTAAAAATCTTAGCAAGAGAAACGAAAGAAAAAAATAAAGCGACGATCATGGTGACCCACGATCAACGCTTAATCGATTTTTGTGATGAAGTATTTGTGATGAAAGATGGCGTATTAGAGAAACAAAAATAATAAAACGATAGAACAAAGCTGAAAGTTGGGCTTTGTTCTATTTTTTATGCAAAAAACCTTGTACAGCTTTTGCTGTACAAGGTTTTTCCAAAAGATCGACGATAAATAATCGAATCTTAAAGTTTTTGGTTGTAGTATTCAACGACAAGAGCTTCGTCGATATCAGGGTATAATTCATCACGCTCTGGTAAACGAGTGAAGCTACCTTCTAATTTTTCAGCGTCAAAGCTTACGAATGCTGGACGACCAACAGTAGCTTCAACCGCTTCTTTGATTGTTACTACGTTTTGAGATTTTTCACGAACAGAAATCACTTGACCCACTTCAACGTGGTAAGAAGGGATATCTACGCGTTTGCCATCTACAGTAACGTGACCGTGGTTTACTAATTGACGTGCTTGACGACGAGTAGTAGCAAGGCCTAAACGGTAAACGACGTTATCTAAACGTTGTTCTAGTAAGATCATGAAGTTAACACCGTGTTTACCTTCTTTGATCTTGCTTGCTTTAATAAACAAGTTAACGAATTGACGTTCGTTCATACCGTACATATGACGTAATTTTTGTTTTTCAGTTAATTGCATACCATATTCAGAAACTTTACCACGGCTGTTTGGTCCGTGTTGTCCTGGTTTGTATGGGCGACGTGCTAGTTCTTTACCAGTTCCTGATAGAGAGATACCTAGACGACGAGAGATTTTCCATGATGGTCCTGTATAACGTGACATTAAAAATTCCTCCAATAAAATAAGTTTTTTGGAGTAAAATAATCTTCTGAAAAATTCATATTCGTTCAGTTCATTCTTCAACCTTCGCCCTTTGCAGCCGTGGGTTACGCAGTTGAACCTGAAAGCCTAAGCAATCAAGGCAATGGACTGTTGACGAGCCTATTATTTTTCTGCTGCATTATTTTACACAAAGATTAGTATAACGCAAAAAAAGGGATAACTCAAGCTTTTTATTGCGTTATACTAATAAACTACCAGCCGCCAGAAAAGCCGCCACCACCGGAAGAACCGCCGCCAAAAATTCCCCAGAAAAATCTAGATAAAGTTGCCATATCACATGTACCTCCTTTTATAAAGTTGTTATCATTTTATTATATCATAATGCTAATTAAAAAATGCTTTTCGTTTTGTATAATCTTTAGATAGAGATTGTTGATAGTGAACTAAAATAGTAGAGTTTTAAAAAGATAGGCCAAAAAATTATTGAGAACAAGTTAAAAGTCCTGTTATTTTTAGAAAGGATTGTTGAAAAGTACTAGACAAAGCACGTAGATGTCTTTAAAATGATAAAGAATGTTTTTGAAAATATAAATATGAAAACAAATTGAAAAGGAGAAACAAAATGAAACCTGTATCGCCATTATTTGAGCAGATCGACAAATCAATCAATAAAAAGATGAACTTATTCCAAAGTAGTTTTATGCGTTACGCTTTTCGTGCTATATTAGCTTGTATGTTTTTAACTTTAGGGACAGCAGTTGCGTTCGGGATTGCCATCAAAGGGGAAGGAATGGTACACGGCTTAGGTAAGATCCTTTATGCTTTTATGTTCAGTTGGTCACTTGTGATGATTCTTTATATGAATGCAGAACTTGGCACATCGAATATGCTGTATATGACCGTTGGGGTTTATCGTAAAAAAATCAACTTCTCTTTTGCAACAAAGATTTTATTTACCTGTATTTTCTTTAATTTAGTCGGTGGCGTTCTGTTTGGCTACTTGATTTCGTTGACGGTTCCCTTCCAAGATTTACCAGCGGATAGCTTTTTCTTCACATCGATTGCTGGTAAATTAGATAAAACAACAGTACAGATTTTAGTTGAAGCTATTTTTGCTAATATTGTGGTAAATACAGCAGTGTTAGTAAGTATGCGTATGAAAGATGATGCTGGTAAAGTTGCTGCAATTATTTTTATCATCTTTATCTTTGCATTTTTAGGCTACGAGCACGTTATCGCTAATTTCCCTGCGTTTAGTTTAGCTTACTTTGCGTCTCACGGGACATTGGCAGCAATGACAGTCGGCAGTGTAGCACACAACCTATTCTTTGCATTGATCGGTAACTTTATCGGTGGCGGCTTAGTGATGGGCTTAGGCTATGCCTGGTTGAATAATGCAGATACGAATTATTTAGATTAATGAAATCAGAAGTTGAAGCGGAGTTATTCTTGCTTCAGCTTTTTTGCTGTCTAAAGTGATTTGAAGTAAGATAGGAGAAAGAAGAAAAAAGGAGTAGCGTATGAATGAAGTAGTTTTTCCAAAAAAAGCGGACAAAGCGGTGCAAATGGCAGCGTACATGAAAAATTTATTTCCATTTGCAGGTATTGCTGCGCCTGAGCGAGCGTTGTTAGAAAAAGAGCTTTTAAAAGCGAGTAAAAAAATGACATACACGGAGTTAGTTGACCTAGTTCGATTTTATTATGATAAACCTGAACGGGAATACCAATATGTTGCAATCGATTTAGCAATCGCCAATGTCAAACGTTTTTCTTTTGAAGAAGTTTTAGGGTTCAAACCTTTCGTGATCGAAAAAGCCTGGTGGGATAGTGTGGATTCGTGGCGTAAGTTTTTCGGTCTTTGGGGGTTCCAGCATCTAGAAGAAATACCGCAGTTATTTGAAGCCTTTTTTGGTGAAGAAGATTTTTGGCACAGACGAATTGCCATTAATCTGCAACTGTTATATAAAGAAAAAACAAACACTGTGTTATTGAAAAAAGCCATTATTTATGATAAAACTACAGATGAGTTCTTTGTTCAAAAAGCAATCGGCTGGTCTTTGCGTCAATATAGTAAAACTGATCCTGAGTGGGTCAAGACATTGATCGAGACGATCGAATTAAGCCCATTAGCTGTCAGAGAAGGCAGTAAATATTTGCCAAAACCATAGAAAGTGAGCGAGTTATTACGCCATGAGAAGAAAACTTTTTGCATTTGATATTGATGGAACATTATTGGGAACAGATAGGCAACCGCTAGAAAGTACCAGAGAAGCATTGAAGATGTTACGACAACAAGGACATCTCGTAACGATTGCTACAGGACGCAGTCGATTTATGGCACAAGATATTATTTTAGACTTAGATTTCTCCAATTATGTTCTTTGTAATGGAGCGGCCGCATTTTTAGATCATGAACAATACTACCAAAATTTATTGGATGAAAAAGAATTGCACCGTTTTGCCTCAGAAGTAGAAAAAAGAGAAATCGGTTTGGCATATGTTGGCTTGGATGATGTGAAAAAAAATAACCATCATCGCCGGAAACAAATGGCTGAAGCGATGGGGTCAATCGATTTTGAAGCACCAGAATATGATTTGAATTTCTATAAAGAAAATGATGTGTATCAAGCATTAGCTTTTTATGATGCGTCATCAGATGGGCTGTTTGACCATGAATTTTCTAAATTCCGTTTTATTCGTTGGCATTCTGAAAGTGTGGATATCGTCCCTAATAATGGATCTAAAGCAGCGACCCTGCTGAATTTGGCAGATCGTGTGGGCATCGCTCGTGAAGATATCGTCACATTTGGAGATGGTGAAAACGATCGTGAAATGCTGCGGGAAGCGGGGATCGGTGTTGCAATGGGCAATGCCTTGCCCCATATCCAAAAAGAAGCCAAAATCGTGACAGATACCAATGACAATGACGGTATTTGGAAAGCGTTGAAAGAATTAAAGGCAATTTAAGTTAGCAAAAACCGCTCAAGACAAACTAGTACAGTTTGTCTTGAGCGGTTTTCTTATTCGATCACCAAGACGCCATCTTTCAACGCATAAGGATTTTCTTGATTGATATGATCATAAAACATCACACCATTTAAATGATCGATTTCATGCTGAACGACGATCGCTTCATAATTTTTCAACCGAATCTTTTGTTTAACGCCAGATGCATCTACATAAGATAACGTGATTTTGTTGTGGCGCACTACATAACCTGGTACTTCACGGTCAACAGATAAACACCCTTCACCTTCCCCAAGACAAGCATCCTGTACGGAATGACTCAAAATCTTCGGATTATACATCACTGCACTTAAGGTCGGTTCTGGATTTTCCGAATCGCCATTTGGCACGTGGACCGCAATGATTCGTTTTGAAATGTCTAATTGTGGTGCCGCTAAACCAACCCCACCGCGTAATCCTAATTCTTCTGCTTTGACAGGATCTTGACTATTATGCAAGAATTCCATCATTTCTTCACCTAATTTGATATCTTCATCAGATAGCGGCAAAGCTACTTCTTTAGCCACTGCTCTAAGTGTTGGGTTTCCTTCACGGATAATATCCTTCATGGTGATCATAGGATAATTCCTCCTTTATATTTAAAAGACTCGGTCAGAAACTAAATCTTTCCATTAATGTATTTATTCGCCTATACAGTTTATCACAAAACCATTCGTAATGGGGATAAATTGTTCAAAAAACAATGGATAAATTGAGCTTGGTCTTGCATTTTAGACAACTTTCCTGTAAAGTATAACTGTATGGAATCATACCGTCTTTTACTTGGTTGTGCGAATCACCAACGCATTACTCAGTAAGAAGATGACTATTAAAGAAGAGGTGAAAAACATGGCAATGTCAAAAGAAAAGAAAAACGAAATCATTAGCGAATACGCTCGTCATGAAGGAGATACTGGTTCACCAGAAGTACAGATCGCTGTATTAACGGCTGATATCAATCACTTGAATGAACACGCTCGCGTTCACAAAAAAGATCACCATTCTTACCGTGGACTAATGAAAAAAATTGGACACCGTCGTAACTTGTTAGCTTACCTACGTAAAACTGACATCCAACGTTACCGCGAATTGATCCAACGTTTAGGATTACGTCGTTAATCAAAAAAGGAAAAGCGAGATTCTTTAAGAACCTCGCTTTTTAGCTTATTTAAAAGCAAAGGTTCAGTATCCTTAAAATACTAAAAAATAATCATCTTTGGAAAGTTTGAATAAATCTACTAACCAAATAAAAGGACTCAATTCGTTTGAATCTTTTCATTTGTTTAGTAGCAAGTCTAACTTCTCCAAAGAATCAAAGGAGAAACAAGTAAATGACAGAGAAAAAAGTATTTAAAACAACTTGGGGCGGACGCCCTTTACAAGTTGAAGTCGGCCAATTGGCTAAACAGGCAAATGGTGCAGTATTAGTACGCTACGGAGAGACTGTTGTACTAAGCGCGGCGGTTGCGTCAAAAGATGCAAGAGATTTTGATTTCTTCCCATTAACAGTGAATTATGAAGAAAAAATGTACTCTGTAGGGAAGATTCCAGGCGGATTTATCAAACGTGAAGGTCGTCCAAGTGAACGTGCAACGTTAACTGCTCGCTTAATCGACCGTCCAATTCGTCCGATGTTTGCTGAAGGCTTCCGTAATGAAGTGCAAATCACAAATACCGTGATGAGTGTGGAACAAGACTGCACACCAGAAATGGCAGCAATGTTTGGTTCATCTCTAGCTTTAGCCATTTCAGATATTCCATTTGACGGACCGATCGCAGGTGTGGATGTTGGTCGTGTTGATGGTGAATACGTATTAAACCCAACTGTCGAACAATCTGAAAATACAGATATCGAATTAACGGTTGCTGGAACGAAAAAAGCAATCAACATGGTGGAAAGTGGTGCCAAAGAAGTATCCGAAGAAGATATGCTTGGTGCGTTACTTTTCGGTTTTGATGCCATCAAAGAATTAGTTGCTTTCCAAGAAGAAATCGTTGCCGCTGTTGGTAAAGAAAAAATGGAAATCAAGTTATTACAAGTGGATGCTGATTTGAAAAAAGAAATCTTCGCGGCTTACTACGCTTCAATGAAAGAAGCAGTTATGACCGAAGAAAAACTCGCTCGTGAAGTCAACATCGATGCAATCAAAGACCAACTAAAAGAAGCCTATGCAGAAAAATTTGCTGGTCACGAAGAAGAAGCGCAAGTGGCGAAAGAAGTTAAACAAATCGCAGAAGATCTAGAAAAAGACGTGGTTCGTGAATTGATCACGATTGATAAAATCCGTCCTGATGGTCGTAAATTAGACGAAATCCGTCCATTGGCGTCAGAAGTTGGTATTTTACCACGCGTTCATGGTTCTGGATTATTCACGCGTGGACAAACTCAAGCCTTGTCTGTCGTGACGTTAGCACCGCTTGGGGAACACCAAATCATTGATGGTTTAGGTGTAGAAGACAGCAAACGTTTCATTCATCATTATAATTTCCCGCAATTCTCTGTTGGTTCAACAGGTCGTGCTGGCTCTCCTGGTCGTCGTGAAATCGGTCACGGTGCCTTAGGTGAACGTGCAATGGCGCAAATTATTCCAAGTGAAGCGGACTTCCCTTACATGATCCGTGTAGTATCAGAAGTCTTAGAATCAAATGGTTCTTCTTCACAAGCAAGTATCTGTGCTGGAATTTTAGCATTGATGGATGCTGGTGTACCAATTAAAGCACCAGTTGCCGGAATTGCGATGGGACTTGTCAGTGATGGTGAAAACTATACGATTTTAACAGATATCCAAGGACTAGAAGATCACCTAGGCGACATGGACTTTAAAGTTGCTGGGACTAAAGATGGAATTACTGCTTTACAAATGGATATCAAAATCCAAGGAATCACGGAACAAATCTTGACAGAAGCATTGACTCAAGCGAAAAAAGCCCGTATGGAAATTCTTGCAGAATTGACATCAACATTGGCTGAACCTCGTCCAGAGTTAAGCAAATATGCACCTAAGATCGAAATGATCCAAATCGCCCCAGCTAAAATCAAAGATGTGATTGGTAAAGGTGGAGAAACCATCAACGGAATCATTGATGAAACTGGCGTGAAGATCGATATTGACCAAGAAGGTAATGTAAGTATTGCCTCTGCTGATGCAGATATGATCAAAAAAGCGATCAAGATCATTGAAGAGTTGACAAAAGAAGTTGAAGTTGGACAAGTTTACCTTGGTAAAGTCGTTCGTATCGAAAAATTCGGCGCATTTGTTAACTTGATCAAAGGAAAAGATGGACTCGTTCATATTTCTCAATTGGCCAATGAACGTGTAAATAACGTTGAAGATGTTGTGAAACTTGGCGACGAAGTCCTTGTAAAAGTTATGGAAATCGACAAACAAGGCCGTGTCAACGTATCTCGTAAAGCATTATTGACTGAAGAAAACAAAGAAAAATAAGCAACAGAAGTTTGCTTTTGATTTAGAGCCGATTAAAGCAGAGCATGGCGTTTAGCCTGCTCTGTTTTTTTGTGAAAACAATAATATTTAATAAAAAAATGTAAAGACGTACCACAGCTCTTTTGTTTGCTTCCAATTAGTGGT
Organism: Enterococcus sp. AZ170; assembly: GCF_050545135.1. Classification (NCBI taxonomy): domain Bacteria; kingdom Bacillati; phylum Bacillota; class Bacilli; order Lactobacillales; family Enterococcaceae; genus Enterococcus; species Enterococcus sp. AZ170. The sequence goes on from NZ_CP172947.1 coordinate 266,024, forward strand.
AAAATTATTGCTATCAGTCTAAAGATTAGTCGGGGTGTCGATGTGAAAAAATTCAATCCAAATAAAAATATAATTATCACGCTGATCGTAGTGATTATTGTGGTAACCATCATTAGTTTGACTGCGGCTAACAGAGCCAATAGTGGAAAAACCAATCTTGGGCAATCTGCAGTCAATGACAGCGTAGGGTTTATTGACAAAGTGATTTCGTTTCCAGGTAGGGTGATCGGCAATAGCGTATCATCGATTAGTACATTATTTAACACCTATGATGAAAACGAACGCTTAAAAGAAAGAATCGATGGATATGGCGAGCTATCGATTCAAAACGACAACTTGAAAAAAGAAAATGAAACATTGAAAAAAGAACTAGCACTAAATGAGACCTTAGGGAACTATGAGAAAGTAACAGCGACGGTTGTCTCACGTTCGCCAGATATGTGGCAAGACTTATTGATTGTTGATCGTGGTTCGAATGATGGCATTGAACCCGATATGGCCGTTTTAGCGCAAAAAGGGTTGATTGGACGTGTCATCGAAGTGAATACAACCTCTTCTAAAGTAGAACTATTAACGTCTAAAAACCAAAATTCAAATCATTTCCCAATTCAGATCAATTCTGAAAAAGGCGATTCTTACGGGTTATTAAAGGATTATAATGATAAAGAAAATACCCTGATCGTCAGCCAATTGGTAGGAGATATGGAGATCAAAGAAGGCGATATTGTACAAACATCCGGCTTAGGACAAAATTCTCCAGCAAATCTGCCTGTTGGTGTCGTTCAAAAAGTCAAACCAGATAGCTATGGCTTGGATAGAGAAGTTTACGTCAAACCATATGCGGATATGTATGGTATACCCGTTGTTACAATCATCAAACGATTAGCTGGAGCGGGGGAATGATGGACTAATGATACGTAAAGAAAATGTTAAATACTACGCTCCCGTTGTTTTCTTTTTATTGATGCTGGTGGATGGTCAAATGACCCAAGCGGCAGCAAATATAACGGATAACGTCTATTTTGCAAATGCGCATTTTATGTTATTGGCCTTTTTGATGGCGGTACCTAACTTGTCTAAACGTTATTTGCTGATCACATCGGTGGTTTTGGGATTGATTTGTGATAGCTATTATATCGGCATCATTGGAATCTACACGGTTGCGCTGACAGCAACAGTCATGATGATGTATCGATTTCAGCGAGTAGTGCATACGAATCTACCAACGGCATTCTTTGGGATGATCATTTTTGTGACGACATATGAACTAATTGCGGTAGGATTACAAGTTATTTTTAAATTATCAAATGTCGCGCCATTGTTATTTATCACTAAAGTTTTAGGTCCAACATTACTATTCAATATGTTGATATTCGTTATTTTTTCTTATCCATTGAAGAGGCTATTCGCTAATGAATAGTCTCTTTTTCAATGTACGGAATCCAAATATACCAACATGCTAATGTTTTACTTTAGTTGTAAAAGTGAGGATATATAATTATTCTTGTTATTTAATTTGGCGGCATGAAACAATTTTGTAATATCCTTTTTATCTGTATGTCATACTGCTATGGTACAATTAGCACGTTGCAAAATTATAAGACCGAAAAAATACTCAGAAATCATAAAATATATAAAGTAAATGTCGGAGGAATTCAAGAGTGAAAAAAAGTATATTATCAGCTTTGATGGTTTGTTCAATCACGCTTACTTCTGCTGCTGTGCCTATGGCAGCAATTGCAGATGAGTATGATACAAAGATCGACCAACAAGATGTAATCATTAATGGACTAAAAACAAAAGAATCAGAAGCCGCAGCTAAATTAGCAACAATCGAATCAGATATGCTGACTACTGCTACAAAAATCGATGAATTAACGGCGAAAGAAAAAACGCTGAAAGATGAAATCACAACCTTATATGGTGAAATTTCAGATTTGAATGTTCGGATTCAAAAAAGAGAAGTTCAAATGCGTAATCAAGCTCGTGACGTACAAGTCAGTGGCTCAAGTACTAGCTATTTAGATGTTATCCTTAATTCTGAATCGATTTCAGATGCGATCAGCCGTGTACAAGGGATCACAACACTGGTCAATGCTAATAATGATCTATTAGAGCAACAAAATTCTGATAAAAAAGACGTAGAAGATAAGACAAAAACAGTTGAATCACAAATCTCTGTTTTAGAAACTTCTACAAAAGAATTGACGGATCAACAAGCTTCGCTGAATACATTGAAACTAGAACAAGAAATTGCTAAAAATGAACTAGAAGCACAACGCTCGACAGAAGAAAGCAAGAAATCAGAGTATGTGGATCAAAAAGCCGCAGCTCAAAAGAAATTAGCAGAAGAACAAGCAAAGCAAGCTAAACAGCAAGAAGCACAAAGAAAAGCGGAAGCCGAAGCTGCGGTTAAGTTAGCGGAAGCGCAAGCAGCTAATCCAGGTCTTGCTCAAACGAATGTTGTAGAAGAAAATGGCACGACCAACACAGCCCAAGCAGCACCCACACCAGAAAAACCTAGCAATAATGGGAACACTGGCGGCGGCAGCAGTATTGGTACAGGCGGCGTCTCAGAAGCGAAGAAAAGAGCCGCTCAAATTGCCTTAAATTCAGTTGGCCAAACTAATCCTACTGGCTGGGGACAAAGTGGCGAATGTATTGTAGCTGTCCAAAATTGGCTAAATGCAGCAGGTATCAGATTCTCACCAGGCGGCCCTCACAGTGGCTATACGCAATCCGGTGCAGTTCAAGTCTCTTGGTCTGATGTCCAAGTCGGTGATGTTGTGCAATATGAAAACTCACTTAGTCCGGATGCATGGTTAGATGGCGTTCATACAGTCCTTGTCGTGGGTGTCAATGGCAGTTCAGTTCAGATCGTTGAATCAAATAATCCAGCAGGTTCGGGTTATGTTTCAACTACTACAGGTTGGACACCAAGTCCATATGCAGCAAACTTTAGAGCGGTTGTATGGCGTTTTCCAGGATAATTAAAAGATAAAATAATTCTTTATCAGAAAAAACGTACATGGTTTTTCTGATAGGGATTATTTGTAATATACCATCGAGTGGGGTATGGTAAGAGGGCTGAACTTGATAAGTCCTATCTAGATAGCTAAATACGGCTATGTTCAACTGTCATTCTTACCTTTCAAAAATGAAATACTCCTGTAACATTATTTTTATATGTATGACATGTGATTATGATACAATGAGTTCGTTGTTAATAAAAGAATGAAAATTACTCAAAAGATGAATTTATTATAAGTAAAAAGTCGGAGGAATGAATAGTGAAGAAAAGTGTATTGCCATTACTAATGATTTGTTCATTAGCCCTTACAGCTGTAGCACCAATGGTTTCATTAGCAGATGAAGTGGACTCAAAAATTCAACAAAAAGATCAAGCAATTTCAGGATTGAAATCTCAAGAAGCCGATGCGCAAAGCCAAGTGGCTGCTGTACAAAGTCAAGTTGCTTCTATTAACGAAAAAGCAGAAGAATTATTAGCTGAACAAGGTACATTAAGAGAAACATCTGCAAACTTAGAAAAAGAAATCACTCAATTAACAAAACGTATCGAAAAACGTGAAGTTGCGATTCAAAATCAAGCACGTGACGTACAAGTTAATGGAAATAGCACAAGCTATATGGATGCATTATTGAATGCAAAATCAGTTTCTGATGCGATCACTCGTGTGACTGCAATGTCTACGATTGTTAATGCAAACAATGATTTAGTGAAACAACAACAAGAAGACAAAAAATCAGTAGAAACTAAAAAAGCTGAAAACGAAGAAAAATTACAAGAATTACAAGATAATCAAGTTGAACTTGAAGCGCAAAAAGGTGAACTTGTTAAAGCTGAAGCAGATTTGAATGTATTACAAACAACATTAGCTGCTGAAAGAGCAACTGCTGAAGATCAAAAAGCTGGCTTAGTGAAAGAAAAAGAAGCAGCTGTAGCAGAACAAGCTCGTATTGCTGCACAAGAAAAAGCAGCTACTGAAAATGCTAAAAAAGCAGCTGAAGAAACTGCAGCGGCTAAAACAACAGCGACTACAGAACAATCATCAAGCACAACTGCTTCATCAGAAGAAACTAGCTCTACTGATACTGGAAGCGTAACACCTCCATCAGGAGGCGGTAGCCAACAAGTGACTCCTCCATCAGGTGGCGGCGGCGGTCAAGATGTAACACCTCCAGCTCCAGGAGGCGGCGACGGTGGTCAAGTAACACCACCACCATCAACTGGCGGTTCTGCAATTTCTATTGCAGCAGCACAAGTTGGTAAACCTTATGTTTGGGGTGCGCAAGGACCAGATAGTTTTGACTGCTCTGGATTAGTTTATTACGCATTCGCAGCTACTGGACGTCAATTAGGACGCGTTACTACTGCACAAGAAAGTGCTGGTACACGTATCTCTGTAGCAGAAGCTCAAGCTGGAGATTTATATTTCTGGGGTAGCCCAGGTGCTTCTTATCACGTAGCGATCGCTACTGGTGGCGGCGGTTATATCCATGCAGGTGATCCAAGTACAGGTGTTCAATATAGCAATGTTGGTTCATTTACACCAAGCTTTGCTGTACGTATGTAATCAAATTTAATCCAATATTTTAAGAATCAGACAGCTGTCTGATTCTTTTTTTACATGTAAATTAAAAGAAGTTTCAACGGAAAATACGTTGAAACTTCTTATTACTATTTAATATATTCTTCTGTTAAGTCCATAAACTCATTCACATCTTTAATTACTTGGTCGATCCCTGCTTGCCAAAAATCTGGTTTGGTTAAATCAACTCCTAGATGTTTTTTAGCTAAATCTTCTGAAGTCATTGACGCAGTATCACGAAGCAAGGCAATATATTGATCTTCAAAATCACTACCTTGTTCATTTGCGTATGCATAAATCCCCATACTGAATAAATAACCAAATGTATAAGGGAAGTTATAAAACGGTACATCGTCAATAAAGAAATGCAATTTACTTGCCCAAAAATGTGGGTGGTAAGTTCCTAAGCTGTTTTGGTAGCTTTCTTGTTGCGCTTCAAGCATCAACTCAGTTATTTCATCCTCACTAAGCAATCCTTTTTGACGAGCTTCATAAAAGTTATTTTCGAATATAAAACGAGAATGGATATTCATAAACATTGCGATCGCATTTTGCATTTTAGTATCCAATAAATTAATTTTTTCTTCTGCTGTCTCAGCTTCTTTTAAGGTAGCATCAGCCACAATCAATTCTGCGAAGGTACTAGCTGTTTCAGCAACGTTCATCGCATATTCCCGATCAAGTGACGGCAAATCCCACATCACGCTGCTATGGAACGCATGACCCAATTCATGAGCTAAGGTTGCGACTTCATTGATTGAATTACCAAAAGTCATAAAGATCCTGGATTCTTTTGTTTCAGGAAGTTCGGTACAATATCCTCCTGGACGTTTGTCTGGACGATCTTCAGCTTCGATCCAGCTTTTTTCAAAAGCCTCTTTAGCGAATGTAGCCATCTTAGGACTGAACTTTTCAAAGTTTTCTAAAATAAAAGCAGCAGCTTCATCAAAGCTATAAGATTTTTCCTTTAAATCGCCTAAAATAATCGGTGCATCTTGATCCTGCCAATCCATTTTTTCTTTTCCAAATAGTTGTGCTTTGCGAGTTAAAAAGTCGATAAAAGGTTGTTTATTTTTTTGAATCGTTGCCCACATAACGTCAAGTGTTTCTTTTTGCATCCGATTATAATTTAGTGGCTTTTCTAAGAAATCAGTAACGCCATGTAATTTATAATCGCTTAAACGAAAACCATCTAAGTGATTTAAGGTATCCGCTAATAGAGGAGCTTTTTCACTCCAAGCCTTTTCCCATTCGTGGAATAGTGTTGCACGAACCTCTGGATTTGGGTCACTCATCATTCGATTGAACGCTTGACCAGCTGAAAGCTCAGTGATTTGTCCAGCTTCTTCAAAAGGGATGGTAATACTAGCAACAATAGTATCATAATGGCTGCTCCAAGCATTTAATCCATCTAAAGACAAGGTATTGATAATGTTCTCTTCTTGCTCTGACAATAATCGCAAACCATCACGACGAATTTCATTTAAACGAAAAGCGATTGATTTGAAGACAGGTAAAGTAGTAAGGGATTGCCAATTATCCTCAGAAATTTCGGTCAACTTTTTAGTGAAAATAGTTTCTGCAAGCTGAATGGCTGGTAATAAAGAAAAGAGATCACCAGATAAAATTTTAGCCTTTTTATCTTTTGTATCAGCAGATGATAGCGCGTTGATAAAGCTGCTGCATTGAGAGAAACCATCTGAGATTTCTCCTTGCAAGGCTAAAATTTGTTGTAATTCCTGATAATCAGCATCATTTTCTGGTGCCCATTTCTCGATACTTTGATGATAGTGTTTACTTTGTTCTTTTAGCTTAGTTAGTCGTTGTTCCAATTGTACTGAGTGGCTGCCGCCAGGAAAAATGCTATCTAAATCCCAAACAAGCGAATACGTCATAAATGATTCCTTCTTTCTTTAATCTATACCTTCTAGTATATCATAAGAAAAAAGATTGAGTGATTGTTTACTTTAACCAAAAAGGCTACTATAATAAAACAGACGAGGTGACAAATTGAAAAAACAGTTGAAAAATAGTAATTTTTATATATTTATGGCATTTTTGATCATGGCGGTTCTATTTTATAGCTCTTCTCAAACCTATGAACAACAATCCCAAGTTGGATTACTAGATAAGTTATTGGGCAACCAACCATTTAAAGAGCAGTTAAAAGGCATTTCATTCGGCTATGCTGGAAGCGAAGTGAGTATTCAGGCGAGGGGCTATGCAAAATTTGTGGAATTCTTTATCCGTAAAGGGGCTCATTTTGGTACCTATTTTTTATTAGGTGGTAGTTGGTTTATCGGACTGAATATGAAAATCAAACAGCCACTCTTAATAGCTGTGGTAGCATGGCTTACAGCAACAGGATATGCTGGTTTAGATGAATACCACCAAATGTTGACAGGTGGTCGTACCCCTTTATTTCAAGATGTGATGCTAGATTCTATAGGAGCACTTACAGCAGTTGTTCTTTGTTTGCTAGTGATTGGAATCAAAAAAATGCGGAAAAAATAAAGATTAATGCTTGAATTTTACTATTATTGAGAAAAAAAGTGTTTGCGCTATAGCTTACAATGGTATAGCACAAACACTTTTTTTAATTTAATTCAAAAATCAGCCTTAAGCTGGATGAAAATCACCTAAAAAAATTCTATTATGATAAATAGAATGAATAAAAATGACGATGAAAGGAGTGTCGAGAGATAATGAAACGTTTCTGTAAATCAATCATTGCGACAATCCTTGTCTTGGCAGTCATAATCATTGGTCTTAGAATTTATACATACAATAATACATCATCGGCTGCGGCAATCGTAGATCGTTTTAATCCTCTTGTCAAAACGGAAGTTCTTTATACTAAAACAACGAATAAGTATGACTATAAATTCCCAGATGCCGTTAGTAAAATAGAGAACTTTGCTTATATACAATCCTGTTACACTAAAAATGGTGACATACGAAAACTAGAATATATTTCATTCGGCAAACAACTTACTCCTGAAAAATTTTTGAAAATAACGGCTAAAGGCCAAAGTGTACTAGATTGGGAAGAAGTAAATGAACAGCAACTACCAGAAAAAGTTTTACCATTATTGTAGTAAAATGAAAAAACTCTTATAAATAAGCTAACCAAATTTAAAAGATATTGCTCTATACTGAAAATGGGGAGTGATAGTCATGGAAAAGATGGAGATCAAGAAATCTATAGCAAGAGATACAGGGACGATAGCTAGCTTGGGAATGTTTGCCTATCGGATTTTTCCTGATACAAAAAGCGTGAATATTCAGCTACTAAACGGTGAGCAAGAAGAGCGGACTGTTCCATTGAAAACAGGCGAAACATTTTTTTTGCGGGGCTTGGAGCTTTGTCTAGAGCTAATTGACTGAACGAGATAATGGAGGGGAAATAAAAGCGAACGGGCTTTGTTTCCCCTCCATTTTGTATAAATGTAATATTGAAAAAACAGAGCAAGCTGTTGATCGATTCGCCGAAAATCTGAGTAAGGGTTGCAACTATTAAGAAGCATAGTAAAATAGAAGGTAAATAAGCATAGCTCACATGCTAGGCTTTACTATGAGGAGGAACAATGAATGGCAGGTCACAGTAAATGGAAAAATATTCAAGGTAGGAAAAATGCCCAAGATGCTAAACGAGGCAAAATTTTTCAAAAATTATCAAGAGAAATCTATATGGCGGCTAAAGCAGGCGGTGTTGACCCAGCAACGAATGCAGCACTGAGATTGGTAATGGATAAAGCGAAGGCGGCCAATATGCCAAATGATAATATTGATCGTGCACTCAAAAAGGCAAGCAATGTCGGAGAAAATGAGCATTATGATGAAATCACTTATGAAGGTTATGGACCTGCCGGTGTGGCGATTCTTGTTTATGCATTGACAGACAATCGCAATCGAACTGCAACCAATGTCCGGGTTGCCTTTACTAGAAATGGCGGCTCTCTAGGTGAAACGGGTTCTGTTAGTTATATGTTTGATCGGAAAGGGTATATCGCAATTGAACGTGCAAATTTATCTGTAGATGAAGATACGATGTTTGAAAATGTACTGGAAGCAGGAGCAGAGGATCTAGAAACTTCTGAAGAGGTATTTGAGATTTATACAGCGCCGGAGGATTTTACGATGGTCCGGGACACGCTTGAAGAAGAAGGCTATACCTTAGCACAAGCAGAATTAACAATGGTTCCACAGACTTTAGTTGAGTTAGATGCTGATCAACAAGCACAATTGCAAGTCTTGATCGACAAATTAGAAGAAGATGATGATGTATCGGAAGTATATACCTCAGCGGATATGTCATTATTTAATTGAAAAATAATGACAGACAGTTGTCATCCTTTTCGTGGTAATCTATAGCCATCAAGTGAATGGAGATGTGAGGATGGATTATCGAATTGAAGCGAAAGAAGCATGGACTGTCGCAGGTTATGCAAAAGAAATATCCAAAGTGGAAGGGAAAGAGGATTTTTTTGGAATTTCTCGTTTTTGGTCAGGTTTGACAGAAGAAGAAATCAATCAGTTGATGTCTGTGACAGATGGAACTATCCAAGGATTACTTGGTGTTTCAGACAGTAATCAAGAAAAACAAGAGCGCTTTAATTACCTGATAGCAACGAGGAAAAGTGATAAAAGAACAGCTGCGAGTAGCCTAGAACTTATCCAAATTCCTAAATCTGACTGGGCAATAGTTGAATGTGTTGGTGCAATTTCAGCGGGTGTTACTGCTCTGGATGACAAACAATCTGTTAAGCCTAATGCGTTGATGCAATTAAAAGTCAAAACAAGTGTGCCTTGGGAAATGGGTGGGAGCATTGAGAACACTCAGATGCCAAGAATAGAGTTTTATCCATTGGGGGATATGACGGCTGAGGAATACAAGTGTGAATTATGGATTCCTATCAAGACAGAGAAAAGATAAGTTATTCAAAAAAAGAGGGATGAAATGAAAACAATAATAGATAGCAATGTGGCAAATGTTTTTGAAGGATATCCTGAACGCTACCGTCAACCGTTATTACAAATCAGAGAATTGATTTTCAGCACAGCAGCAAGTCTGAACGCTGTCGGTGAGGTTGAAGAAAGCTTAAAATGGAATCAACCTTCATATGCAACAACAATAACGAAATCTGGGAGCCCAATTCGTATCGATCGTTTTGGTGCTGAAAAAATTGCTTTATTCTTTCATTGTCAAACAACCTTGGTGGAAGAATTCCGTGCTTTGTTTGGAGAAGGATTAGAATTCTCCAAAAATCGAGCGATTGTTCTTGATCCTGATAAAGAACTTCCAATCAATGAATTGGCTTTTTGTATTGAACAGGCGCTAATGTATCATAAAAGGTAAATGAAACGAAAAAAATAACCCGAAAGAAAACTGATTTTTAGTTTTGTCTCGGGCTTTTTTTATGTCGTTTAATAAATGTATAAGGAATAGAGACCGTTCTGATTTTTCCTTCTAGTAATAGCTGAAAAGCTGCTTCTCCGCATTTATCAATATGGTGGTCAATCGTAGAAAAATTTAATAATTGGCTAGAGAGTAAGTTTTCTTCACCGATTACTATTACTTTTTCTTGAGAAAGCTGTTGTAAAATCCCAGCGGCTACATCATCCCCATTTGTAACGATCACTTCAAGATCTTTTAACTTTGCAAAATGAATCCCAGCTTGGATCCCATCTTCAAAGGAACGACAGTTTCTAACAAGCATAGTTTCTTTTAAGCTGCCGATAACCTCTTTATAAGAGCGTAAAATTAAACCTGTGCTGGCACTTTCCTTTTCTGTTCGTCCAACCGTTAAGCCAATAGTGCGGTAACCTTGTTTTTTCAAGTTGGTGAACAGATCAATATAAGACTCTTCACGTTTGATTGACACACAGGCAATTGGAAAATCAGCTGTATCTTCACAACAAACGATCGGTGCATGTTTAAGATAGCTTGCAATTTGTTCAAAGGAGCTTTTTTTTGATGTGATGATCATCCCATCCCACGCTTTTGCGGCTAAATCATCTAAATAACGCTTCTCCACCTCAAGATCATAATTTGTAGGTAAAAGTGTTACTTTATAGCCATCACGAAAAGCGGCGTTCAAAATGCCACTGACGATTTTCTCAGAATAAGGATGATTGGCATACGGAATCATGACAGCAATGTGTTTTGACTTTCCACTACTTAAATCCCGCGCTTTGCTATTCGGGATATAGTCAAGTTCATGCATAATCTTTAAAATTTTTGCTCGTTTTTCTTCAGAGACATACGGATGCTCATTTAAAACACGTGAAACTGTCGCAACAGAATAGCCAGATAGCTTGGCAATATCACGAATATTTGCCATAAACGACTCCTTTCCAAACTAGTAATTAGCACTTAAAGGTCGTAGGATGTACTTTAAAAAAGGCATCAGATGATTGCCATAATCAAGAAAGTGATAATGTTCTTTTTTATAATCAAAACAGACAAAATCAAGCTCGCCTTCTTTACCAAAGGTCAGTCCTTCTATTTCAGCCAATTTTACTGCTTTATCGATTGGTTTGCAATAGTTATTCAGACTTCGAATAACCAGTACGTCATCCCAACTTGTTAAAGAAACAAAGTAGTAATCAAGTCCTAAATGATCTGTCAACTCAAGCATACCATTCATCATAATGTGACTCCTCCTGTCTTTGTTTCAACTATAAAGTATGAAACGCGTATCAGGTCAAGAGGTATTGTCTAATTTAGTTTGTTACAAATTATTTATAACAATTTCTTGTTCAAACCGATCAATATCAATTTGCTTCATTTCTGGAAACCAATTTAACACATTTGCTGTTGAATAGCTAATGGCTTTTTTTAAGACATCAAGGTCATCTAGTTGCTCTAATGTGAGATATTTCACCAATCCACCTAGAAAAAAATCTCCGCAGGCAATTGGATTTTTAGCTTTTACAGGCGGTAGTGAAAGATGATAGATTTTTTGATTTAGCTTTGCAATAACACCTTTGGCGCCAAGTGTGATAATAAAATATGGAATAGCAGCTGCTGTTTTTGACTTCAGAAAATCAGCATAATCTTCTAATTCAGTAAAAGTATGATCCGGGACTAAATCAACTAATTCTTCATCATTGATTTTGATAACATCAGGATTTTTGTGAAATGCTTCAACTAAAGCGGATCCACTAGTATCAATAAAAAAACGAACGTCTTGACCCTTTAACTGTTCTTGAATTTGGGCAATATAATCATCAGGCATTCCTTTCATCAGAGAACCAGAAAAAACAACAGTATCTTTAGGCTGGATAGCCTTCAGTAGTTGTTGGGTAAATTTATTCAATAAAAGCGCATCTAACACGAAGCTATTTTCGTAAATAGGATAAATTTTATTGGCTGTTGTATCTACAATAATAGAGCAACATCGTGTATTGCGATCTACCTCGATTGTCTCTAACTGGATGTCTCTTGTTGAGGCGAGTTCTTTTAAATAGTTCCCATTTCGCCCACCTAAAATTGTATGGATACAATAAGGAACCATTCCTTCTTCAAAGTCCAAAGCATAAGCAACGTTAAAACTCTTACCACCTGCAAATTCTTTGACTTTGTAGGGTCGGTTGGGCGTATCAGCAGTGAAATTCTCTATCAATAATGTACGATCGATCGCTGGATTTGGGCAAATCAAATGAATCATTATCATCATCTCCTTTAATTTACTGAAATAATAGCATCAAAAGCAAAAATAATCAACAAAACTTTTGCTTTATGTTAGATAAAGCAAAGTTTGTGAAGTTAAAGCAAAATAAAAGCAAAAAAAGTGTTGCATTTTTATTTGCAGATGCTATTATTATGTTAACGATTACAAAGAGTTTAGGAGGCCAAAAGATGAATGCACAAGAAAGAAAAGACTACATCTTAGACATTTTAAAAAAGAATCATTCTGTTAAAATTTTGAAGTTAAGTAAAGAATTACGTGTGACAAGAGAAACCATTCGCAAAGATCTATATGAATTAGAAAAAGAAGGCTTAATCAAGAAAATCCATGGTGGGGCCGTTCTGGATAGCTCTAACCAAGAAACAGATTATGAACGCCGTAAAGGAGAGTATCAAGAAGAAAAAACAGCGATTGCAAAGCAAGCAGCGAAACATATCGAAGAGGGCGACACAATTTATTTAGACTATGGAACGACTACTTTAGCATTAGCCAAAGAAATCATGAATTTTAAAAATATTACAGTCATCACAAATACAATTCCGATTATCAACCTACTGTTACATAGTGAAGATATCAACCTTTTGATACCAGGAGGAATGTTACGTAAAAATGAGGACTCACTATATGGACCATTTGCTTCAAATAACTTGCAAAATATTTTTGTAGATATTGGGTTTTTTGGTTGTGGCGGTATTGATGATGAGGTGGGTATTACGAATCATCATATGGGAGAAACAATGATTTCTAAAGAAATGATCCACCACAGTCAAACTTCGATTATTTTAGCGGATCACAGCAAATTTGGCAGTATTGCGTTTAATCGCACTGCTATGTTTGATGAGATAGATATTATTATTACAGATGAAGACTTATCTTCAGAAACGTATGAAAAAATCAGTCAGAAAGGAGTCGAAATTTATTGTGCAGACGATGAATAGAAAGGAGGGAAGCAAAGTGCAGGAGCCATTGTTATATCATCAGTTGTCTGTTAGGACCCAGCAAGAGTTATTTGAAAAACTAAGTACAGAATTAGAAACACAAGGAATCGTTCAACACTCTTTTTTAGGAGCATTGATTGAAAGAGAGGCTGAATTTCCAACAGGATTGCCATTAAAAATCGGGGTGGCGATTCCACATACAGATGGTACTTACGTCAATGAAGATCGTTTAGTGTTTGCTACGTTGGAACGTCCGATTCCATTTAACGAAATGGGTGGAGATGAAGAAGATGTAATTGACGTATCAGTTGTTATCATGCTAGCGATCAAAGAAGGGAAAAAACACTTATCGATCCTGCAAAAACTGATTGAATCAATCCAAAAAGAAGGATTTGTTGAAAAATTAGCACAAGCAGAAGATACGAATAAAATGAAAACAATTATTTCTGCGTATTTATAAATGAAAGGTGGATTTATTATGAAAAAAGTCATTGTTGCTTGTGGTGGTGCAATCGCAACATCAACCGTTGCGGCAAACAAAATCAGAGAATTAGCTAAAAAAGAGAACATCCCAGTAGAAGTTGTTCAATGTCGTGTGAGTGAGTTGGATAGTAAAAAAGAAGGCGTGGATCTAATCGTAACGACAGCCAAGGTTAGAAAAGATTATGGTGTCCCAGTTGTACATGGTGTAGCGTTTGTTTCTGGTATAAATATTGAAGGCACAGAAAATAAAATACTAGACATATTAAAACAATAAGAAAGGAGTACTAATATGGCGATTATTCAATATATTGTCGATCTTGGCGCAAGTGTGATGCTTCCGATCGTGATTATGATATTGGGGTTGTTATTGGGTCAAGGAATCGGTAAATCGCTGCGCTCAGGCATTACGATTGGCATTGGCTTTGTCGGAATCGGTTTAGTGATTTCATTGCTAACAGATAATTTGGGTGCCGCGGCTGAAGCGATGGCCAAAAATTTTAATTTGGGATTAAATGTTGTCGATTTAGGTTGGCCAGGCACATCACCCATGGCTTGGGGCTCTGATTTAGGTTTGATTGCGATCCCTATAGCAATTGTAGTCAACATAATTATGTTGGTTTTCAACATGACAAAAGTTGTAAACGTTGACATTTGGAATATTTGGCATATGGCTTTTACAGGAGCAATCGTTCAAGTTGCGACAGGTAATTTTTATCTAGGCATTTTAGGTGTGGTCGTTCATGCGGTGATCGCTTACAAATTAGGAGATATGTTTGGTCAAGTAACGGATGATTATTTTGGATTAGAAGGAATCTCGATTCCTCATGGTTCATCCGCTTACATGGGCGTTTTTGCAGCACCGATCGATGATTTAATTGAAAAAATTCCTGGGGTCAACAAAATCAATATTACTTCTGAGAAAATCGAAGAAAAACTCGGTGTGCTTGGACAACCAACGATCGTCGGAGCCGTTCTTGGTTTTATCATTGGACTATTAGCAAAATATTCAGTGGCTGATTCATTACAATTAGCAATACAAATGGCAGCGGTCATGGTGTTGATGCCGATGGTCGTAAAACTGATTATGGAAGGTCTTATTCCTATTTCAGAAGCGGCTCGCAAATTATTAGATAAACATTTTAAAGGTAGTGAGTTAAAAATCGGTTTAGATCCAGCTTTATTGTTAGGTGATTCTCAAGTTATTGCCGCAAGCCTGCTTTTTGTACCATTAACGATCTTGATAGCTGTGATCGTACCAGGTAATCAAGTATTACCATTTGGAGACTTAGCAACAATGGGCTTTTTCATTGCAATAGCTGTTGGTGTGCATAAAGGAAATCTCTTTAGAACATTGATTTCTGGTTCGGTGATCATGTATGTCACAATTTGGATTTCAAATCAAATGATCAATCTGCAAACACAGCTTGGACAAAACGTTGGTTTGGTTGCTCAAGGAGAACGTGTTTCTTCTTTAGATCAGGCAGGTAGCCCGATTACTTATCTGTTAGCAAAAGGAATCACCTTAGAAACTGGGTTTGGATTCTTTGTCATTTTCTTTGTTTATATCACTTGTTTTGTTTATACATTCATCAAATACAAAAGACAAACGCTCTATATTGAAATAGATGGAGAAGGAGTGGAGTAATTTGAGAGCATTAGCAGTTGTTGGACAGGCTCAGATGATTCTACGTGAATTAGAAAAGCCTCAACTTAAAACAGATAAAGTCTTGATAAAGGTTGCTTATTGCGGTATTTGTGGTTCGGATTTACCGAGGTATTTTGAAGGTGGTGTACATGCATTTCCACAAGTTTTAGGACATGAATTTTCAGGTGTTATTGAAGCAGTAGGGTCAGAGGTGACTGATTTTGTTAAAGGGGACCGAGTGGCTGTTGCACCGCTTATTCCTTGTGGTACATGTGAAGCCTGTCAAAAAGGTGAGCCGGCAATGTGTACGCACTATAGCTTTATAGGGTCTAGAGAACAAGGAGCGATAGCTGATTATATTTCAGTGCCAGCAAGAAACTGTATAAAAGTACCCGCTAGTTTGTCTTTAAAAGAAGCCGCATTATTAGAACCATTAACAGTAGCAATTCATGGAATTGAGCGAGTAACACTTCATGCTGGAGTAAGTGTGATGGTTTTAGGAGCTGGAACGATAGGCTTATTAACACTGTTGGCCTTACGCGCAAAAGGTGTAGGCAATATAATAGTTGTTGATCTGAATGAAAAAAAATTAACAATAGCTAAAACAATCGGCGCAGATCATTTAGTTAATCCTAATGATTGTTCACTAGAAGAATATTTTGAAACCCATGAATTACCGGAAGTGGTGATTGAAACAGCAGGTAGTGCAATTACTCAAGTTCAAGCAGTTCGCTTTGTTCAAAAAAAGGGGAAAGTTAGCTATGTTGGAACTAGTACAAAGGAAGTGGTCTTTACCCCAAATGATTTTGAGAAGATCTTACGTGGTGAATTAGAAATAACAGGTTCTTGGATGTCGTATTCAGCACCATTTCCAGGTTATGAGTGGACAGCAGGTCTACGTTACATGGAGAAAAAAGAAATCGACGTGAATCCTTTAATTACAGGTGTCTATTCTTTAGAGGATCAAGCAATACCATTTGAAGAAATGAGAAAAAAGGAATCGGAACAAGTAAAAGTATTATACGAAATCCATCCAGAATGAGAGGATATATATGAAGAAAATCAGTCAGAAAAAATATGAAGCATTACAACGAGTATCAAACGAATTTGGTATTATTAGTGCTTTGGCAATTGATCAACGAGGTGCATTAAAGAAAATGATCGAGAAATATCAGCAAGAGACTGCAAACGCAGAACAAATCAGTCAGTTCAAAACACTTGTTTCAAAAGAATTGACCCCATATGCTTCTTCTATTCTTTTAGATCCAGAATATGGCTTACCTGCTGCAAAAGAACGAGCGGAAACAGCAGGTCTATTATTAGCTTATGAAAAAACAGGTTACGATACTGCTAAGCCTGGTCGGTTACCAGATATTTTAAAGGAATGGTCAGTAAAACGCTTGAAAGAAGCGGGAGCAGATGCGTGTAAGTTTTTACTCTATTATGATGTTGATGAGGAGAAGGCAATCAACGAAGAAAAACACATTTTTATCGAAAGAATTGGTTCAGAATGTTTAGCAGAAGAGTTACCATTTTTCTTAGAAGTGATTTCTTATGACGCAGGTGGGCTTGATCCAAATTCAATAGAGTATGCAAAAATCAAACCGCATAAGGTCAATAAAATGATGAAGGAATTTTCAAAAGATCGTTATAATGTAGATGTTTTAAAAGTAGAAGTGCCAGTGAATATGAATTATGTTGAAGGCTATGGGCTAAAAACTTGTTATACACAAGAAGCAGCAATGGCTCACTTTAAAGAGCAAAGTCAAGCAACTGCATTACCCTTTATTTTTCTCAGCGCTGGAGTAAGCGCGAACTTATTCCAAGAAACGCTACAATTTGCGGCTAACGCAAAATCCACTTTTAACGGTGTTTTATGCGGAAGAGCAACTTGGGCAAATGGTGTAGAACCATTTATCAATAATGGTGAAGCTGTAGCAAAAGACTGGCTGAATGCTGATGGACGTCAGAATATCAGTCAACTAAATAAAGTGTTACAATCCACAGCCACTTCTTGGCATAACAAAATCGAAAAAAACGAGGTATAAGATAGACAGTAGTCCAAACTCTCACACCTGAACGATGTTTATCTCAACCTCAGCTTTGTCTTTACTATACAATAAAAAAAGATAATTATAAAGAAAATAAAAAGCAAGGTGGATTTTTTACCTCGCTTTTTATTTATCAGTCAATAAGTCCTAGCGAGTATATTCAAAAAACAAGAGAGACCTTCTTTCAAAAAAAAGAATAAGCGAAATAACCGATTTATCATTGCTTTCCTTAGTACTTAAGGCCCAATAAGTAGTTTAAAAAAACTATAGAGCTTATAACACAAGGAGCAAAGAAGAGGGCAAAGTTGAGGTTGGCTAATAAAAAATGTCTAAAATAAACCGAATCATGGTTTATTTTAGACATTTTTTATAAAGAAAAGATTAAAAAAGTAAGAGGAAATAAAATTTTTTTCTATGTATTGCAGATAAACTTTCATTAAACTATAATCTAGATAAGTAGCTTATAGAATAAAAAGATAAGCAATGAGTTAGAAAGGGTCCTGAACAATGAAAATTGGCATTCCAAAAGAAATAAAAAATGGCGAAAATCGTGTAGCATTACCAGCTTCAGGGGTTTTAGATTTGATTAGAAACGGACATGAAGTATTTGTTGAAACCAATGCTGGTTTAGGTGCATCTATCCGTGATGAAGAATATCAAGCAGTTGGTGCTAGAATTGTAAGCTCGGCCAAAGAGGCTTGGGCACAAGAATTAGTTTTAAAAGTAAAAGAACCATTAAAAGAAGAGTATGAATACTTAAGAGAAGATTTGACTTTATTCACTTACCTTCATTTAGCTGCGAATAAGCCACTAGCGGAAGAGCTGATGAAGCGTAAAACGAAAACGCTTGCTTATGAAAGTGTTCAATTATCTAACGGTGAATTACCATTATTGGCGCCAATGAGTGAAATAGCTGGCCGTTTAGCAGCGCAGATTGGTGCCCAATTTTTAGAAAAAGTTCCTACAGGAAAAGGGATCTTGCTCGGTGGTGTGCCAGGTGTAAAAAAAGGCAAAGTAACAATCATCGGTGGTGGGATTTCTGGTTGTAATGCAGCGAAAATCGCTTTAGGTCTTGGTGCTGACGTTACGATTTTAGATGTAAATATCAAGAAATTACAAGAAATCGATAATCAATTCAATGGCGCAATCAAGACACTAGTTTCGAATCATTTCAATATCCAAGAAGCAGTGAAAGAAGCGGACCTTGTAATCGGAGCAGTCCTGATTCCTGGTCGTAAGGCACCGGTTTTGGTCACAGAAGAAATGGTTGTCTCAATGCCGGAACATTCAGTGATTATTGATATTGCAATCGATCAAGGTGGTATTTTTGAAACGATCGACGAAGTAACAACGCATCAATATCCGACCTATGTTAAACATGATGTAATCCATTATGCTGTGGCGAACATGCCGGGCGCGGTTCCTCAAACAGCAACGTTTGCTTTAGCGAATGCGACCTTACAATATATAGTAGAGCTAGCCAATCACGGATTTGAACAAGCTGCGGAACAAAACCCCGCTTTACGTTCAGGTATAAATACACTAAACGGAGCACTGACAAATCAGGCAGTTGCGATAGATTTAGACTTACCATATTCATCTATTCAAACTGTTTTATAATGAACTATTCAAGGAGGATGTCCTACAAATGATAAAGAAAGAGTCACTACATTTAATTGAACGCTTATCAAATGCTTCTGGTGTTTCGGGATTTGAAGATGATGTTGTCGCTATAGCCAAAGAATTTTCAGACTCGTTTGCACAAGTGACAGAGGACCATATTCGCAATGTTTATATGAAAGTTGGTGAGCAAAAAGCAGATAAGCCAACGATTGTTTTCGATGCTCATAGTGATGAAGTTGGCTTCATCGTTCAAGCAATCAAACCAAATGGAACCTTGCGCTTTTTACCTTTAGGTGGTTGGGTACCTAATACTGTGCCTGCTCATCGCGTACGAATCAAGACCGCACAGGGCAAAGAAATTCCTGGAATTATTGCCAGCAAACCACCGCATTTTATGACAGATGCTGAACGAAAAGAAGTTCAAACAATTGATGACATGGTGATCGATGTGGGTTGTACAAGTGCTCAAGAAGTTGTCGATAAGTTGAATATTGCAATCGGAGATCCAGTCATTCCGGATGTAACGTTTGAATATCTGGAAGCGACAGATGTGATGTTAGGAAAAGCGTTTGACTGCCGAATTGGTTGTGCTTGTTTACTAGAAACCCTAAGCGAGCTCTCTAAAAAAGAATCCGCATTCAATTTGATTGGAACCATGACCGCTCAAGAAGAGGTCGGTGAGCGAGGCGCAACTGTTGCAATGAATAATGTGAAACCAGATCTGGCCATCGTTTTTGAAGGCTGTCCAGCAGATGACACATTTTCAGAAGAATACATGATTCAATCTGGGTTAAAACGTGGTCCAATGCTCAGAAATTTTGATGTCTCGATGATTACAAATCCACGCTTTCAGCGTTTTGCCAAAGAGGTAGCTGACAAGTACGATTTGCCAATGCAAAGCTCCGTTAGAAAAGGCGGCGGAACAAATGGTGCAATCATTAATTTAACCAATAAAGGAGTACCAGCTATCGTAATTGGTGTTCCTGTCCGTTATGCACATACCCATTATGGCTATGTGGCTTATGAAGATTATCAAACAGCACAGCAATTAGCAGTCGCTATCGTGAATGAATTAACAGCAGACATGATCGACAGCTTTTAATAATAGAAAAGAAATTAGGGGGAATCGTAAAATGAACATGAAAAAATGGGCATTCACAACGGTTGCTGCAGGTGCATTAGTTTTCGCACTTGCTGCATGTAATTCAGGGAGTAAGAAAGAAGAGTCGACTGGAGAGACAAAACAAGTATTAAAAGTAATTGAAAGTGCTGAATTGCCTACGATGGATATTTCACAAGCGACAGACGTTGTTAGTTTTTCTGCAATCAGTCAAGTGATGGAAGGGTTGTATGAATTTGCAGATGACAGTACTTCGGCACCCGCAATCGCTACAGAAGTTGTGTCTCCAACCAATGATGGAAAAACTTATACATTCAAATTACGTGAGGACGCAAAATGGAGTAATGGCGATCCAGTAACAGCGAATGACTTTGTTTATTCATGGAAACGGACGGTCGATCCAAAAACTGGTTCAGAATATGCCTATTTATTTGATGGCTTTGAAAACTATCAAGCAATCTCTAAAGGCGAAAAACCAGCTGCTGATCTAGGCGTTAAAGCAGTTGATGATTATACATTAGAAATCAATTTAGAATACCCGATTCCATATTTATCTTCTCTTTTAGCAAAACCAACATTTTATCCATTGAATGAAAAATTTGTCGAAGAAAAAGGCAAAGATTATGGGACAAATAGCGACAACATGATCTATAATGGTGCATTTACACTTGCTGATTGGGATGGCACAAGCATTACTTGGAATTATGTAAAAAATGACAAGTATAGAGATGCCGACAACGTTAAATTAGACGAAGTCAATGTTCAAGTAAGTAAAGAAATTGGTACGAATGTTAACTTGTTTAAAGCAGGTGAAACAGATGTTGCGCCAATCAAAGGGGAATATGTCGACCAAGAAAAAGAAAACCCAGAATTGGTTACGCGTATTTATCCATCAACATCCTACTTACAATACAATACTGAAAACAAAGTATTCGCGAATAAAAATGCGCGAAATGCCATCACTAAATTAATCAACTCAGATCAAATCGCTAAAAATATTCTAAAAGATGGTTCAATGGCTATTGAAGCATTTGTGCCTAAAGGAATTAACAACCAAGAAACCGGGAAAGATTTTGCTGAAGAAGCAGGCGCTTTAATGAAGACAGATATCGAAGGCGGCAAAAAACTTTGGGAAGAGGCTAAGAAAGAATTAGGCGTTGACTCAGCTGCGATTACACTATTGACATCAGATACAGATTCAGCGAAAAAATTATCTGAATACGTTCAAGGCTTATTGACAGAAAACCTAAGTGGTCTAAAAGTAACGATTTCAAGTGTACCATTTAAAAACCGTTTAGATCAAATGAGCAAAGGGGATTTCGATGTTGTTTTAGCCGGTTGGGCAGCAACATATGCTGATCCATATGACTTCTTACAATTGTTTAGAACAGGCGGAGAACAAAACTATGGTAAATTCAGCAACGAAGAGTTTGATAAATTATTAAAAGAATCAGCAACAACCTATGCCACTGAAAATGAAAAACGTTGGGATACATTATTAGATGCACAAAAAGTATTGATGGATAATTCACCAGTTACACCATTATACCAAGCATCAGAGGCATTCTTAGTGAATGATCGTGTAGAAGGATTAGTGTATCGTGCCATTGGCGCACCTTACTATAAAAATGTGTCAGTTAAGTAATTAGAGACAAAAGGAACAGCTTGAAAAGTCAATTTTCAAGCTGTTTTTTGTCTCTAATTAAATGAGGTGATCGATTATGGATCAATCTAAACTATCTATAATAAGTGAAAATGACCACTCAAATAAAAAATAAATAGATGCATTCTTTCAAAGAAAGCTTTATACTAAAGAAATGATGATATAGGTTCTGGAGGAGAAAAATGAATAATAACGATATACTCATTCGCTTGCGCTATGCATTGGATATTAAAGACACGGATATGATCAAGATTTTCAAACTAGGTGATCTTGACATCACTAGGGATGAACTGAGAACATTATTAACGAAACAAAATGAAGAAGAGGAACTTCCCCGAGATGCTGTGTGTAGTAATCGAACATTAGAGTCATTTCTAAATGGCTTGATTACCTTCAAAAGAGGCAAACCGCCTGTTAAAAATGGGGTAGCACCTAAACCAACTTTCCTAATCAATAGTCAAAGCAATGTTAACAATGTATTGTTGAAGAAAGTCAAAATTGCCCTAACTTTAACAAGTGACGACATGCTGGATGTATTAAGACTTGCGGGCGTCTATGCTTCTGATAGTGAATTAAGTGCCATTCTTAGAAAAGAAGGTCATCGGAATTATAAAGAATGTGGTGACCGTTACGCAAGAAACTTTCTAAAAGGGTTAGCGATCAGATATCGAGAATAAGCGATCCAACTAAAGCAAAATAATAATTATTGGGATAAATCTAGGGGAATTAACGCTAGCTTTGTCCCTTTTTTAATAGCTAAGCAGTAGATAAAAATTTACAGGAGAAAATCATATGAAAAAAATTGAACGAATACTCGCAATAATCGTCTTACTTTTAGATCACGACCTCATTTCGACTGCTCAATTAGCAGACCGCTTTAAGGTAACTAAAAGAACGATTTTTAGAGATATTGAAACCATTGAATTAGCAGGATTTCCGATTATTTCCCATCCAGGTCGTAATGGTGGTTTTGCTTTAATGAACTCATTTAAACTACGAACATATACTTATAGTACAACAGAAAAGCAGGATATTCTTAATGCGTTAGAAGTCAAAGAAGGCTTGTTTGGCACTTTTGATCAACAGAATATGATCAAAGAAAAAATTACGCTGTTACAAGCTGATTCGAATCAGGGCAATCACTGGAGGTCGCATTTTTCATTTGATTCACCAACGATGCATCGTCCGGAAATTGAGGTCCAAACGAAAGAAAAAATCAATACCATCAATCGTGCCTTGCAGCAAAATAAAAAGCTAGTGATTGATTATATAGATAATAAAGGTGAGTGGACAGAAAGGGTGATTCATCCTTATGAACTGATGTTGTTGAATGGAAGCTGGTATATCTACTCGTATTGTGAGGAGCGCGAAGCGTTTAGATATTTTAAAGTGACTAGAATCCGGTGCTTAAGGATACAAGAAGCCACGTTTACAAGCATCACGCCTCCGAATAAAAGACGCCTTGAAGTGAACGAAGAGCTGATTCATTTACGTTTTAGAAAAAAAGATTTAGGAAAGCTTTATGATTACTATACTGAAAATGAAATAGAAGTGACAGATAGTCACGTTGATGTGAGGATCTATGCTAACCAGCAAAAAACAATTCTGCCATTTTTACTGATGTTTGGTAATGGTGTTAAAGTGATTGCACCTGCTGAATTACAGGAAATACACCAGCAAGAAATAGTTAAATTGAGCAAAACGTATTAAAGATCGCTTAGATGAGTGAATTAAATAATAATCAAACCTTAGTATTGTTCGTTTTTATCTCAAATAATGCAAGGTTTTTTTTAGTTGTTAAAATTAAGGAAAAAATTGCGTTTAACATAGTCAGTCAGTTAAAATATTTTTTTGAAACGGAAAAAGATAATTATTATTTTTTTTTGAATCATTTCGTATAAAAAAGTTGATAAAAAAAGGAAAATGAAAAAGGTATAAATGTAGTATTATCACAAAAAAACACTTCTTGTTTTTCGATAAAACAAGAAGTGTTTGTTATAAATTCCAATTTTTTTCTCTATCTAAATCTATTCTATTGGTTTGTAAATGATAAATCAATAGTCAAATGGATAAAAAAACGATATAAACTTTCAATTTTTTGTAGAAAAAATGAAAAAAATGAGAATTCTAAAGAAATAGTTTACTTTTATGGGGCAGAATAAAGAATTGAGCGAATAATCGGTTATTTTTTACCGCCGTCAGATTCGCCGTCAATAATATAGGAAGGATTTGATTTTTTTGGCCAAAGGAGAGAATATTTATAAACGAAAAGATGGACGATGGGAGGGGAGATACCCTAAAGCAAGAAAAATAGATGGAACGATTCACTATGGCTATATTTATGCTCGTTCTTATCGTTCAGTAAAAGAACAATTATTTGATAAAAAAGTACAGAAAACAAGCAGTTACACTGGGGCAAATAAAGAATTTTATGGAACATTTGGGGAGTGGGCCAATCTTTGGTTAACGGAGATTATGGCACCAACAATAAAAGAAAGTACGTATGCTAGTTACACTAACAAGCTTCAATTATATGTCTTACCTAGCTTAGAACACTACACCTTAAAAAAAATCACAGCAGCTGATATGGATAAGCTAGTTAAAAAGTTAACCGAATCATTAGCTGCAAGTTCGATTCATATTGTATTTCGTATTGTAAAAAGCTGTCTAGAAGCGGCGAAAGAGCGAGGATACATTTACTTAAATCCCTGTGAACGGATCATCTTGCCTAAAATTGATAAACCCAAAGTTCGTGCATTAAATCGTGTGCAACAAAAGGCGGTAGAAGTTGAGTCTATGAAGTCGATCAAAGGATTACCCATCCTATTAGCCTTAGAAACAGGAATGCGTGTTGGCGAAAGTTGTGCTTTGAAGTGGGAAGATATTGATTTTGAATCCTCAGTACTAAAAGTTCAGCGAACAAAACAACGAATTGCTCTCCCAACTATTTCAGGTCAAAAGACGAAAATTATTGAAACAAAACCTAAAACGACCAATGCAAATCGAATTATACCACTTTCTGAAAAGGTGAAAAATGCCTTGAAACAATTGAAAAATCAAACAGTTTCGGATTATGTTGTGACGAATCAAGGTCAGCCGATTGAACCTAGGACGGTAAGTTATCGTTTTGAAAAGATCAAGAAAATAATTGGGTTAGATGATGTGTCTTTTCATGCGCTCCGCCATACTTTTGCTACTCGTTGTGTAGAATTAGGCGTCAATATCGCTGCAATTAGTTCATTATTAGGACATTCATCAATAAAGCTAACGCTAGATACCTATACAAACTCATTCTTAGAAGAACAAAGAGCAGCAATCGCTAAGTTAGGGTCTCTATGACCTTTTTCATTTTTTAAAAATCTACCTAGATATAAGATGCCCTTTTTTTATTTCATAACAGATGTTACATAATATTGTTTTTTTAAAATGTTTTTCTCATATGCTGAATTTCATTTTTTTGAGATCGTTTCTTTTTTTTATTTTTATCCGCCGTCAAATTAGCCGTCAGAATAAAGATTTAAATAGTGATATTAAAGCATAAAAATCACTTTTTCTTGTTTTATCGAAAAACAAGAAATATTTACGAGCATAAAATATCCATTTTAAATAGTATAAAAACTATTTTATAATACTGCAAATATATTGGTTGTGATCAGGAAAAATGAATAAAACATAGAATATGAAGGAGAGAAAGGACATGTACAATATTGGCGTTGTTTCGTCTAATCCCGAAATAGAGAACACTACATACATAAAGGCGTTGAAAGAGTCAGAATACAATGTTCACTACTTGAAAGAAAAACACAAATGGGAAAGGCAAACTTGCGAGTTAGATGCACTTATCATTGAAGAAGAGGAATCAGACAATCAAATGAGTCTAATTTGTGAATCTATAATAAAGATTCGTGAACAAACTTCTGCTTTAGTATGGGTTTTATCTCAAAATACAGATAAATCTACAAGAATCGTCTACCTGAAATTGGGAGCAGATGCAATTATCGATACTTCGATTGATTCAGAAGAGCTTGTTTTATTAATTAAAGGTCATTTGAAGCGTTACTCTGAAAAAAAACAAAGAGGACTTAAAGTTTATGAAGAGACTCCGCTTCAAGAATCCGATGTACCTAAGAAGATCGAACTTGTTCACTCTAATTTTAGCGTGTTATTAAACGGCAGCCAAGAAGTAAATTTGACGAAACTTGAATTTCGAACGATTGAACTATTAAGTAATCATGTTGGGCAGGCTCTGACCTATGAGGAGATTTATAAAAATGTTTGGGATGGTGGAGATGAAGACAAACAATACCGAGTGGCGAACATCATTTATCATCTACGTAGGAAAATCGAAAATGAAGATCATGCGAATGGATACATTAAAACAATTCGCTCAAAAGGGTATATGTTGATGAATTGATCGCAGCATAAACCGTAAAAATATTATGAAC
The DNA here is from genome assembly GCF_050545135.1 of Enterococcus sp. AZ170. NCBI lineage: Bacteria > Bacillati > Bacillota > Bacilli > Lactobacillales > Enterococcaceae > Enterococcus > Enterococcus sp. AZ170. The sequence continues at coordinate 292,296 of NZ_CP172947.1, forward strand.
TTGTTTTCTCTTCTTTCAAAGCTTGTTCATTTATCAATTAGACAAATGAGATAAGCGTGGAAAGAATTGAAATAAACGTGTCGGAATTTAGGACACACTCATTTTTGAGGAAAGGAGGAGAAAATGTTGAAAGTGAATAAAAAAATTCTATTAATCAGCCTCATGAGTATCTTGGTTGGGCTTGTTCTATTTGGTTCTATTCGGAGTACTTCTGTAATAAAAGCAAATGACACAGACTCTAGTAGTCAAACAAATGAAACGAGCGCTGCAAGTAATCAATTAGCAAATGCAGAAGAGCCTGTTGATTTAAACGCGCAAAATGCAAGTGTCAAAAATCATGTTGTTCCCTTTTCGGCATTACCAACACCTACAAAAGAGGCAGATGTGCCAACATGGGCAGCCTTAATTACAGCTTTAAGTGATACAACGATCGATCGCATAAATATTACTGCAGATTTTACCTCTGGAGCAGCATTGCCTGCAGTCAACAGAGAACTAGTCATTAATGGCAATAATCATGTGATTGGTTTTGGTGCCCGCTATTTTAATATCGGAGCGACTGGAAAAATAACAATTTCAGATCTTGAATATACTGGGACAAACTATTTAGCTTCTGGAAGTGGGACGCTTGTTTTAACAAATAAAATCAGCTCATCAGCAGGAAATGCCTCTGTGCTTGCCAATATGAATGGAGCAACCGTGATTTTTGATAATGTTGATCTATACTTTGATTCAACTTCTAGCACTGGTGCTGTAGCAGCCAAGAATTTTTCCATTACAAACCAATCGAAAGTTGACAGTAATTCTGAACGTTTCTATCAAATCACCGCGGCGTCTAATGCAGGAGCGACTTTTATTGTAGATAAACAATCCAAAGTATTACTTTCTAGTATGAAAGGGACTGGTACTGGAAACCATGGTCAACCGATCCAATCAACTAGACAATTAGATATGACGGTTGAAGGTGCAGGGACTGAATTGAAAATCAGAGGAAATGGAAAACAAAATGTTGATTACACTGGTTTGATCAATATTGATGCAAATGCTTCAAACGTTAATGTAATCAATGAGGCACTTCTAGATATTTATACAGAAAATACCTCTGGCATAAATATGCAAAGCTTAGGTGGAACCTTTAATGTTAAGAACAAATCATTACTAAATATACATCAAACTGGAGACAACAATTATGCTCGAGCTGCAATGGTTCGTTTTAGAGCTGTAGGCAACACACAATTTAACATTGAAGGACAGTCAGAAATCAAAATGACGAAAGACAGCGGTTCTGCTCCAGGGATTCGTATGTATGGAGGCGGAAATTCTATCAATGTATCAGGAGGATCTGATTTTACTCTAGTAAATAAAGGCTCTGGTACGCCAATTGATCCTGGTGGAAACGCTGGAAATCAAGGTATTTTGTATACGAATAGTGGTGCAAACCCAGATTCATTTGTAGTAAAAGATGAAGATTCATCTGTTGATATTCAAGCAGCAAATGGTGCTGCAATCGATGCTAAAGGGCTCGATATGACCATGACAGCAAGTTCAGGAACGTATTTTGTTGCTCGTGGACAAACAAGCACTGCTACTTCTGGTATTTTTAATGCCGGTGTTTTAACTGCGAATTTTGAGTCATTGAAATATTTTGACTTTGTGAATACAAGACCAGGTGGAGGTTTAGTTTTTGACACAAGCGCAGGCTCGACTTTTAAAAGCTTGAATTCTGATCTTTCTGTTTGGGTAGCTGGTGTAAATGATGCGACTGGAAATCCAATGCGTTCATTTGTACTTGCTAATGTTGCATTAGCTGGAGCTAACTTTGGAACAATTGGTACTGGAACAGATTCAGAAGTGATTGCAGGATTTAATCAAGACGGCGGGATGCCGAAATATACTCGTTTGAATGGGAATAATCAAAATGCAATTGTGGATGAATTGCGCGTGCCGACAGATGCAGATAAATATATTTGGGGACATGTGGGTATTCCAGAAGGAAAACATGATAATAACCGTAATGCATTTACTGGAGAGGTCTCCGTAATTGTCGGTGTGTATGATGTGAATGATACATTGTTGTACAAAACTACAGGAACAATCGTGGAAGATGTTGTTGGATCAAGTAAAGCTTCTGTTTATGGCGATGATGCTCGCGGCGGTTTAGTTAAATTAGACACACAGCCTAAAGGCAATTTACTAGAAAAAGGACAAAAGTTAAAAGTTCTTGAAGCATGGCGAGGAGATAAAACATCGGGAAAGGCACATATCAGTGAAGCAAATGATTTGATTGCACCTGATCGAACTGTTCTAGATGTAACGCCACCGCTACCGACAAAATTAACAGATAACAAACTGGATAATGCAACAAAAGTTCTTTCAGGAACAGGAGCAGAAGTTGGCGCTTCCGTTCGAGTTTACTATGATTCTGGTGATAAGGAAACAGGCACATTACTTGGAAGTACAACCGTCGGTGCCGATGGGGCTTGGTCATTCAATTTGCCAAAATATGTAGAAAAAACAAAAGAATTAAGTGTTTATTTGGAAGATCATGCAGGACAACATACAGCTGCACAATTGATTCCAAGCGATTCAACAGATCCAAATAGCGAAAAAGTTTATGATCAAATAGGACTGATCAAGCCGCCAGTGACAAATGTTGCTGCTGGAAATATCAATCCCTATAATGATTTAGCATATCACGATGCAATCTTTAAGGGTGTTGCAAAATATGTTGTTGCAGATGTGATCCCCACAGCAACATTGAAAAAAGAAGCCGCTACATACCGAAATGGTGTGAAAGTGGATAATACTCAAGTTGGTGATACTGTCTTATATACACTGACAGCAATGAACTCAAAAGAAGCAACGTATACAACGAATTGGAAAAATATTATCATTTCAGATGTTTTACCTGCTGAATTAGTTTTTGATGCAACGAAAGCGGAAGTGACGATTGCTGGTGTTTTAGCTCAACCTTCTCAATATTCTTATGAAAATGGCGTGCTATCCTTCAATGCTGGTGATTTGAAAACACAAGAATCAGTAAAGGTTACCTTTAAAGTAACGGTAGGCGACTCAGCTGTCGATAAAGAAATATTCAATGAAGGAACGGTAACAGGTGATTCACCAAGAGAAGCACCTTTTGTTGCAGGGCCGAATGAGCCAAATGCAACGTTCGAACAAATAACAGCTAAATCCGAAAAAGTTGGATTAGCAGGCGGCAAAGTATTTGGTGTCTTATCACTATCTTCTGCGCCAACCACTATTGATTTTGGATTGAAAAAAACTGGTAGTTATGGTCAATTTTCAGCTGAGAAACCAGTCTATGATCAGGCCCTTGTCGTTAGTGATAGTCGAGCAAGCATAACGGACTGGGAACTGACTGCCAAAGTGACCAAAGTGATGGAATCGGCAGATGATCCTTCTTATAAACTACCCGAAGCAATTGTCTATAAAAAAGGTTCGACAGAATCTGTTTTACGATTAGATGAGCCAAATGTTATAGCAGATTCAGCAGATTTATCAGCTGGACGAGGTAGTTATGACGTAAGCGAAGAAGAATGGCAGAAAAAAGGGAATGGCTTTAAGATGGAACTTGCCCCAACCCAATACAGAAAACTTGGTGAATACACGGCAACAATTGAATTTACTTTAAGTGCTGTACGATAACAATGGAGGGATAGAATGAAAACAAAAAGAGTAACTTATTTGCTTGTATCTTCCATTGTTTGGTTTGGACTATTGCTAACCCCATTTCAAGCAGTTATAGCCCAAGAAGGAGCAGCAGGCGGTGGAGCCGTTCAGACGAATGGTGAAATTGGATTTTATGAAGGTGAGTCCACTACGGAGCCGCCAACATCAAGTTCAACGACAAACGTTAGTGAGTCAACTATTGCAACAACTAAGCCGAAAGGTCGTTTTCCTTCAACGGGAGAACTTGTAAAAAAAAGTCTGTCTATCAGCGGTGTCGCACTTGTAGTGATCGTTTGTTTACTACTGTTGTTTAAACGCAAAAAGAAGGAGGTGGAAGAATGAAACGTACGATCACAGCCTCTTTGCTACTAGTTCTACTAGGTACAATGGCCATTCTTCCTAGTCCTAAACAAACTTACGCTCAAAGCAAAAGCAACGGTCATATTACTTTTACAGGTGATTACGATGAGGTAGGGATTCGTGATCCTGAAAAACCAGATCAACTTGTTGATCCTGGAGATAGCCCCAGCACTTCTGGCAACCTTAGGATTGACTTTGTCCCGCAATTAAACTTTACAAGTGCCAACAAAATATCAGACAAAGACACTGTTTATCCAGTGAATGCACAACTGTTTCATGATGATACAGCTGCTCGTGGAAACTTTGTACAAATTTCTGATTATCGTGGAGCTGCTTTAGGATGGACCTTACAGTTGAGACAGGAAAACCAATTTCAAAATACTCAGACAGCGAATAGCCAATTAGATGGTGCCTATTTATCGCTAGACAAATCTTGGGTCAATTCTACAATGGAACAAACAATGGCACCAAACGTATCTAAAGAAGTTATACGTTTGGATAACATTGGTGCAACATATAATCTAGCAGAAGCCAAATCTGGGACGGGGGCTGGAACTTGGTCAATTTCTTTCGGAGCATCAAGTGACAATCCAGCAGGAATGTCAACTACATTATCCAAAAAGAAGGATAAAACTGATAAACCCATGCTAGATGCAGCATATGAGAACAAACAAATGCATGAAAATAGTGCACTCACATTATCTGTACCGGGAGCAACAAAAAAAGATCCGGTCACTTACTCAACGGTGTTAACTTGGATATTAGCCGAGTTGCCATAAATATTACACAAAACTTAGGAGGAAATACAAATGAAATTAACACACAAATTATGCGGCGCTGCTTTAGTAGCAGCAGCAGGAGTAGCTTTAGCTTTACCGAATACAACAAAAGCGGTAGACAACACAAAAACAGGTACTGGTCATATCGAATTTACATTTGATACTGGTACATCAGGCGTTATCCCAACAGATCCAGGGGTTACGGATGGAACAACAATCACTAACTTACCAAGCGTAACAAACCCAGGTGTATTTGGGATCATCGCTGTAACACCACTTGAGTTTGAATCTCACGATGTTTTAACTGCAACAAACAAACGTGACTATAATGCCTCAATGTTCCACGCTAACACTGTAGATCCAGCGGAAGGAACAGAAACATTCGACGTACAAAACTTTGTTAAATATCAAGATTTACGTACACAAGAAGCACATCCTTATAAATTATCAGCAACATTATCACAAAACTTCAAAACAGCTGGTGAAAAGGGTGTAGAACTTAAAGGTGCTAACATTACGTATAAAAACGTAGCAATTACTCAAACAGGTGCACCTGAATTAAATCCAAATGGCGTGAACACTGCTGGTGGAAATATTGATTCTGCTTCATCTAACACAGTTGATTTCATTGAAAACACTGGTGTTGATGGTGTTGGTTATGGCCAATTTGAATTGAACTTTGGTGACAAAACGACTGGAGCGGAATCAGTAACATTAAACATTCCAAAAACTTCTGCAGTCGGTGCTGGTGACTACAATGCTGTTGTTACTTGGACTTTATCAGAAACAATCTAAAACATAAATAAGAATCAATCAGGAGGGTTCGCCGGTTCACCGAGCCGGGAACCTTCTTTTATAATTAGAAAGAAGGGACAACAATAGGATGAAAAAAAGAATCGCACTCATTTTCACTATTATTTTATACATAGCAGGCATTAGTTATTTTACAGCAACACCAACATATGCAGAGGAAACCTCTGAAAAGCAAGGAGCAGGAGGAAGTCCGTTAGGCTTTACCTATAAAGTTGTTCAACCGGAAAATCAGATCAATAAAGAAGTCGGTTATTTTGATTTGAAGATGAACCCAGGACAAAAGCAAACAGTCCAAATCCAGCTTTCAAATGAATCAGAAGAACCTGTAGAGGTAGTTATTACATTAAATGGAGCAAAAACCAACGGAAATGGCGTCATCGAATATGGTCCAAGTAAAATCGATAATGATAAATCGCTAAAATATGACTTTATTGACATTGTTAAAGCGCCTGAAACTGTAACCATACCAGGGAAAAGTACTATACCTGTAGAATTTGCGATAACGATGCCAGAAGCAAGTTTTGACGGTGTTATTTCTGGCGGTATCCAGTTGAAAAAAAAGGTGGACGAGAAAGCTAGAAAAGAACAAAAAGGTGTAATCAATGAATATGCATTTATGGTCGGAATGGTATTGGCTGAAACAGATAAAGTAGTAGAGCCTAATTTAGAACTAAATGATGTGTATGCTGGAATGAATAATTATCGTAACAGTATTTTCATTAATTTTTCAAATGTAGAAGCAGCTTACCTCGAAGAGTTGACTCTAGAAGCACAAATCATGAAAAAAGATGCAGATACTGTATTGTATGATACGAAAAAAGCGAATATGCGTGTCGCGCCTAATAGCCTAGTTGATTTTCCAATTTCAATGAATGGGGAAAAAATGGTTGCGGGTGACTATCGAGCGAAAATAGTAGCTACGGCAGGTGAGCGTAAATGGAACTGGGAACAAGCATTTACGATCACAGATGAAGAGGCAGATAAATACAATAAGCAGGATGTAGAACTAGTCCAAGAAGAAGGAATCAATTGGATGCTGGTAGCAATCGCTGTGGGAAGTGCATTTGTTCTTATTTTAGTGATCTTTTTCATGGTGCGTATGGTACGTAAAAAGCAAGAAGCAAAGAAAAGAGCGGAACGTAAAAAGAAAAAAAATAAGGCTCAAAGAAATTAACAGAGCAGAAAGGAAAAAAGAAGTATGAGTATATTAGACTGGTCATTTGTTGTTCTGCTTTCCAGCGCGCTTCTTTTGTTCCTGTTCGCATTTATTTTTGTGTTCAATTTCTTTCGAACGAGCCGGAAGTACAAAAAAATGAAAATGAAGCGTCCTCCAAAGAACAAAAAAAAGCGGCGAGTATTTTTACGACAACGGAAACAATTAGCAAAAAAACAGAAAAATCAGCGTACATGGAGCGTAATTCTGTTTCTTTTAGCAGGAGTGAGCTTAGGTGGCGGATTTTATTCGCGGAATTATCAACAAAATCATTTGCAAGGAGAAGATTCCGAAGCATTGGTGCAAAGCTATTATTTACTAGAGGATGCGAAAATTCAAATAAGCAATATACAAGCAGGTGAAAATCCGCAAAAATCTATCAAAAATATTCAAGAAATCACGTCTCGTCTGGCAAGCTATGGCGCACGTAAATCTTCCCCTAATTTGAAAGAAGATGGGCAAACGCTATTGAATAGGCACTACACGCTTTTAAGAGAAGTAGGCGTCAATTTAAATAGTCAAACCGTAGAAAGTTTGCAAAAAGAAGAAACGGCTGCTTCTTATTTAAAAGATCTTGAGAAGGCGCATGACAGTCAAAATAAAGTTTTTAAACGTTTTGGTGTCAATGAAGGAGCGCTAAAAAAGAAAAAATAAGGATGACGATCAGAGGTGCTGAACGTGGGTGCAAAGAAACAAGGATTGTCTAATGAGAACAAGCGAAAAGTTGCTCTAAATAAGAAAAAAAAACCTCGAAAAGCCAACACAGAACAGACCCGAAATCAGAAAAAACAACAAATCGCGAGAAAAAATGATCGATCGAAGAAAAAGCCGAGGGGTCAAAAAAGTAAACGAAGAAAACAGCAACGAAGAAAACCTAAGCAAATGTTTTTTTTGAAAGAATTTTCTATAACGCTACTGATTTCTGTGTTGTTGATTAGTCTCGTACTTTGGTTCACCGTTCAATTACCAAAGGTTGAGGGCTATTCAATGACCCCGACGATCAATGATCAAGATCGATTGTTTGTTTCAAAGAAAAGTGACATTCGTCGATTTAGTCTAGTTTCATTTAAAAGCCCTAAAGAAGAGGACGGAATGATTCGGCGAGTAATCGGTCTCCCTGGTGAGAAACTATATTATCAACAAGGTAGCTTGTTTATTAATGGCGAAGAAATTCCAGAACGATTTTTGTCTACGACATTATCAGAATTTTCAGAAGAGCCCCAAACAGCTGATTTCACCTTAAAAGAAGTTTTAAAAGTGGATCGGGTACCAGAAGATAGTTACTTTGTGTTAGGTGATAATCGTTTATACGCAACAGATAGTCGCTATTTCGGGTTTGTTAAGAAAAAAAATATCACTGGAGTAGTCAAAGCAAGGATTTTCCCGATCCATGCGATGCGTCAGTTTTGATAAGAGTTGAGGAAACAGAAATGAATGAACAAAAACAACCCAAGAGGAAAAAACAAAGAGTTAAAAAGAAGCAGAACATGCAACCAACGTATGCTGAAAATAGACCTAGAAAGAAACGGCCTGTATCTTCCAGCCGCAAAAAGAAATCATTAAAGAAGACTTTGGAAAAAATAGGCGGAAAAGTTTTACGGTCTCTCAAACAAAAAGAAACAATTTGGCTACTGGTATTATTGACAGTTATTGTCCTTTTTTTCTTGAGATTTTCAACACATCGAGTAGATGGACAATCAATGGAACCAACCTTTCAAACGAATGATCGGATCTTGATTTCTCCTAATAGTACGCTTAGTCGCTATGCTGTTGTTACGTTTGAACCTAAAAATATCAAAAATGAGTCTTATGTAAAAAGAATTATCGGGATGCCTGGAGATCGGATTCAGCTGATGGGCAATGCATTATTTTTATTACCAAAAGAAAATGAAAAGAAAGAGAAGGTTGATTTAACTACTGAGGTACCAGATGGAACAATCAAGATCATGGTATCTGAAGCGGTGATGAACCAACTTCATCAATATGAACGGATTCCTAAAGATCGTTATTTTGTTCAAGGGGATAATCGTCTTCATTCAGATGATAGTCGTGTTTTTGGTTTGATCGACAAAGCGCAAATTGAAGGTGTTGTTCTTTATCGCTATTATCCATTTTCAAAAATGGGCATTGTGCACTAAGAAGATTGAAAGAAAGAGAGAAACCAAATGAAAACTATTCGAGCTTTTATGAGACAACACTATCCAGCGATGATTTTGAGTTTTAGCATACCTGTCGTACTGATGATCGTTGCTTATTATTCTATCGGCATCTATCCAGGGAGTGAACGAAGTATCCTAGCCACAGATTCATTTGCACAATATGCCAATTTTCATGCTAGTTTTAAAAATGTCCTTCAAGGCAAACAAAGCATTTTTTATACTTGGTCAGGCTCACTAGGACTAAATTATTGGGCCTTAGCAGCTTATTATCTGAATGGATTATTTACTCCTCTTGTGGGGTTGTTTGATAATGCAACGATGCCTGATACGATTTATTATCTAACATTATTGAAGTTTGGCGCTAGCGGACTTTCATTTTGGTTTTTTGCCCAACATACCTTCAAACTTGATCGCTGGTTAACTGTAGGATTAAGTATTTCTTATGCCTTGATGTCGTATGCAGTTGGTTATTCTGTCGTTATTATGTGGCTAGATACATTTGTTTACTTGCCTTTGATTGTTTGGGGGATTCATCGCCTGTTTGAACAGAAAAAACCAGTGCTTTTATTTAGCAGTTACCTTTTATTATTTATTTCAAATTTTTATATGGGATTTATGGTCGGCGTATTCACTTTTCTCTATGCGATAATCCGTACGTTATGCAATTGGTCAGAGTATAAAGGACAATTTTTATCCTATCTAGGTACGTCCTTATTGGCAGGTGGTGCGTCAATGATCACCGTATTGCCAGCCGTGATCGATTTGCGGACGAATGGTGAAAGCTTGAGTCCGATGTATACTTTTTTTACACCAGATACGGGACCGTGGGACTTTATTGCTAAGAATATGGTAGGTGTTTACGATACGTCTAAATATGAAAGTATGCCTTTTATTTATATTGGATTAATTCCGTTGGTTTTTTGTGTTTATTACTTTTTGAGTAAGGAAGTGGCTTGGAAAGAAAAAATAGGCTATGGTAGTTTGTTTTTATTATTGATTGCGAGTGTTTATGTATATCCTCTGAACCTATTTTGGCATGGATTACATGTACCGAATATGTTTTTATTCCGTTTTAGTTTCTTAGTTTCCTTTTTAGTGATTTTACTTGCAGGGTATGGACTTGAACGCTTTAAAAAAGAAGACAGTGATCGCTTGGTGAACGGTGTGCTGGGAATCATTGGGATTTTTCTGCTGTTTGTTTTTTTCTCTAATAAGAAACGCTACGATGTAATCACCATGGAGTCATTGATCTTAACAATAGGACTGTTGCTGATTTATTTAAGCATTTGGTTATTATGGGTGTCAAAATATAAAGTCAAAAAATGGATTCCAGTCGTTTTGCTGATCCTGATGATCGGTGAGGCTGGCTACAATGCTCGTTCGATGGTTGTCGGTATTTTATCCGATTGGGGCTATCCCTCGCGGATATTGTACACAAAAAATTATGAGGAAACAAAGCAATTAATTGAACAAACCAATCAAAAAGAAGAGTCATTTTTCCGATTAGAAAATTTAGATGTTGAGTCATTGAATACTAGCTTTAATTTTGGTTCCCATGGCGTGTCAATGTTTTCGTCGATTCGTAATCGCCACTCTTCGCAATATTTAAATGCACTGGGGTTCCGTTCTTTAGGGACCAATTTGACGATTGAATATGTAAATAATACCTTGTTGGCAGATACACTTGTTGGTATGAAATACAACTTGGCTAAAGATGACTTGATGAAATTTGGGTACAAAAAAGTCAGTAGTGCAGGGGAGTATACGCTGTATGAAAACGAGTATGCATTACCTTTAGGAATTTTAACAGATGACAAAATTTATGAGCCGACGGCCGTTCAAAACCAAACAGAATTATTTAATCATCTTTCCGGCATGGAAGGCGAACTTTTTAGCTTTGGTGAAGCAGCTTTGATTGAAACTGAAAATGCAATTGTAACAGAAGGCAAAACGCTCACGATTGCAGAGGAAGAACCCGCGTTGCCAAAACAAGTTACCTGGTTAGTCACCGTTCCAGCAAAATCACAAGGCTATTTAAGTTTGGTAGCAAAAGATATGGCCGAAGCAGTCAGTGTCAATGTCGATTTAAGAGTGGACGGAGTTAGTCGGAAAACGGGATTGATCAATACGGGTCAGTATTACAATCTGGGTTATTATGATGAACCGACAACAGTGGAAGTGACAGCCGCCTTTTCAGAAGGAAAACAGAAAGTAGAATTGTATCGACCAGATGCTGTTTTTCTTAATACGGAACGCTTTAAAACAGCTGCAGAAAAGATGCAAGAAAAAGGTATAGAGATTCAAACACAAGGGCGAACAGCAAAGGCATCGGTTTCTCTGAATAAAGAGCAGGTATTATTAACCACGATTCCTTATGACCGTGGTTGGAAAGTCTTGATTGATGGAGAACCTGCTGAAATTACTACATTTAAGGATGCTTTTTTATCTGTAAAACTCCCAGCTGGTAAACATGATATTGAATTTATCTTTTTACCTCAAGGATTTGTACTAGGAGCGAGTTTATTTGGTAGCTGTATCTTGATTTTTAGCGGATGTTTATGGTGGCGTAAAAAGCGACAAAGTGAGGCAGTAAAATGAAACAACGAATAATAGCGCTGATCTTTAGTGGCCTACTGTTCCTGACCTTAACAGGATGTCAAAAAGGCCAATTGGAAAAAGCAAATGAGACTTTCACAGCAGATGACAGTGAATACAGTTTTAAGCTTCCGAAAGGCTGGAAAGTCGAAAAAGAGTACAAAGAAACCTTTAATGAAGCTGCGGTATTTGGTGCGGAAGATAGCAACAGTCGTTCAGAGATGTTTGTTCGTGCTCAACCCAGTAAACCTCTTGATGAACAAGAATTAAAACAGGAGACGAAAGAAAGCTTGCTTGCGTTTTATAAATTAGAGGCAGGAGAAGTTGAAAGCTTTGACGTTGATGGTCTGCCTGCGATTCACTATTTAATGCCTAGTGTCTATAAAAAGAAAGCAGTTTGGTTGGATATGTATTTTGTTACTACGAAAACACATCTTGTGAATTTTCAATTTTATCGACCAAGAGATAATAGTGCTGAGAAACAAAAACAAGTGATTTATGAATCGGTGAAAACCTTAAAACAATTGCGCGGCAGTCAAACGCTTACGAGCAGCAGCCAGCAAAAAGGCGCAAAAAATAATCAGAAGTTAGAAAATCAGCGTGTTGCGATTCAACTGACAGGAAATAAGATTGTAGGAAATCAGTTGATTCTACGATATGTAATCACGAATAAGACCTCAGAAGACTTGATTCCAGTCGATGAATGGCAGCAAATGTTCTCTGTAACCGAGGCGGGAGAACATTTAGCTATTACAGAGCAGCCCAAGGCAGATGATACAGAGCTGGATTATTTATTAAAACAAAATAAACAACGATTACCAGCAAACGAATCAATAGAAAGTGCAGTTGTTTATACGCTTCAACCCGAAGGGACAATCACTATTCGGGTGAATGAGGGGCAAGTGAACAGCGATGAGCCAATGAGTTTAACCATTGAAAGATAGGAGGGCGTCTATGAAGCGATGGACAATTTGGTTGTTCCTAGTGACGATTGGATTTAGCTTAGCAGGATGTACACAAAAAACACAATCAACAGCAAACGAACAACTACCTAAAAATGAAGCTGCCTTTACATGGTGGTCAGATCGATCAAAACCATTTGGAGAGTATAACTACACGGTAATGGATGAGAAACAAGCACAAGACGATTTGGAAAATAAATTTCATGTAGTGCTGTTGCCCTCTTTTGATAAAGCCCGTGAATTGATTAAAACAGATTTTTTACTAGACGATGTTGTGGAAGAACCAGAAGAATTTACTATTAATGCAACGAAAAGAGAATTACGCTTCAGCAGTCAAATAAAATTCAAGAACCTGCAAGGTCAATATTCCTCTTATGGAACAGTGACAGCGAAATATGATTATTTAGAAGACCAAAAAAAGGTAAGACTGTCTAATCAACGAATCGAGTTGTATAACGCAACAGCTAATGAAAAATATAATGGTAAAAATTTAGATGATACGCTGAAAAAGCTAGGAACTCTTTTGGAACTAGACGATTTAGAGCAATTGTTGAAGAATTTTAAAAAGGAGACGGCAGATCAAGAGAAACGTAAAGGCAAAGATATTGTCATTTATGAAGATTTTCATGAAGGCCAAAAAAAGCATTTGTTTGGGAAAAGTTTTGGAGTAGAGTATAACGAGTTTGGCGTATTAGAGAAAATCTACGGGTTAACCATGGATTATCGAGTGTAACGATTCTTACAGAAAATTTGTAAAGGAGTACCAATAATCAAATAGCGAATTAACTTATTTTTAGTTATTTTATTTAATTTTATAAATAAAATAAAATAATGGCAGAAATGAGTTTATTTGCTATTTATAAGCGTTTTTAATCCATTGTTTTTTCAAAAAATTATCATTTTAACGAAAAACAAGATAAATAAATCGTTATTTTATGTGATAGAATAAAAGAACTGGAGACAGTAAATAAAAAAAGAAAGAGGTATGAAAAACATGGTTAAACTTAAAAATGTTGCTGGACTTTTATTCGTTGGTTTATCAGTAGGTTTACTAGCAGTAGCAGGAGGGCAAAAAGCATCTGCTGCGGAACTGTTAACAGCCAACACTGATTTGAAAGGTTACGATGCAACCGTAACTACAAAAGCGGATGGAACAAATGTATTGACAACAAAAAAAGGGGAATTTTTGCTAAACGAGAATTCTTCATTGTATAGTTCAAAAATCATTACGATTACGTTGAATAATACAAAACCTGTTAATATGGGCGCAATTCAAGCTAAAAGAACCTTGGAATTCCGTGGAAACGGTGAATTGAACGTCAATACAACAGAAGAGATTGGGATTAACGTTGGAGATCATTTGAAAGCCTTCAAATTTACAAAATATGGGAAAGGTCACGTAACCGCAACTGCTGCCGGAACGGGTGTCTTTGTTCATAATGAAATTCAAATGGATGGCGGAACAGTTGAAGGTTTCGGTACTAATTATGGTGTTTATAGTGAAAATGATATTAAACCTTACAATGATGCTGTATTAAAAGGAACAAGTAGTGAAGGTACAGGAATTTACGCTTACCGTGATATCTATGCATGGAAAGGTGCAACGGTTGTAGGGGAAGGAAAAGTTTCTGGTGCCCGTTCAATCATTGCACATATCCAAGCTGAAGATGCTGGCAGTTCAATAACTGGTATTTCTACTGATATCAACAGCTCCTTATCTGCCTTACATGCAGATAAACAAATGCTGCGTGCATACTCAGGTGCAGTTGTGCGTGAAGAATACAGAAAACCAACATTTGAAATTACAGATGATGTACCGATAGTTGTTACAGACTTTACGAGTGTTGCCCGCAATATGAGCAATATGAAGAACTATACATGGGTTTCAGAACCTGACAATGTATTTTTAAACGAACAAGGCGGATTACTAGGTGATGTAGCGAAAGGAACACCTAAAAATCTTAAAATTATTGGCTCACGTCAAGAAAGCAAACTAAATAAAAATGAAGTCAGTCAAATTAAAACAAACGGAAAACATGAAGTGATTTTTTCAGAAACGCCGACTAAATTTACCCTACCAGTAACAACAAAACATTGGGTATTAGATCAGGCTACAAATGAATATAAATTATATGAAGAAGTAGTTTACGATATCGAAGTTGGCGACACATTTAAAGTAAAAGACCATCTATATGATTTTAGCTTCACAGAATGGGATCTGATGAAAATAGATCGCGAAGATTTTGAAGTATTAAAAAATGGGAATGAATATGAAGTAAACTACTACTATGATGTAGATATGTAGAAAAAATCAGAATGATTAGATTCGCAAAAGCGTAAAAAAAATCTGATGTTTAAAAGAATAAGCAAAAAAAGCCGACACGTTTTTACGAATTGTAAAAGCGTGTCGGCTTTTTTGCTAAAAACAACTTATGGGACAGTTGATAAGGTCCAAAGCAACTGACTAGAATAAGAATCAATAGTTTTTGTTGTTGCTTCAGGAATCAACAGGTCTATACTAGGAACATTTGTTGTCGGCTCGTTAAAGTGAAACCGCCATCTTCCGCCGCCTTCACCAGCCTTGGCTGTAAGAACATTTTGAACAGAGCCGATGCCTTTTTCATCAAACGTCAAAGTGAAATTTGAATTTATAATAGAGGGAATTTTTGTTTGATCCGTTTTCTCTTCCGCATGAATAGCCGAAATAGACAATAGAGCACCGTCTAAAAGGATATTATTAGCTGTTTTGAACTGCTGGCTTTGCTGGACCTGTAAAACCCAATCACCAGGGATTGTTCTAGTATCCGTGATTTGAACATAGTGGGTAGCATCAAGCGGTTTTTCAGCAGTAACAAGCATGTTATCCTTTGAAATAGGGTGCGTGCCGAAGTGGATCGGCGAGACAAAATCTAGCGATAATTTGCCTTCTTTGGTGTATATATAAGTAACGGATTGTTCCTCAACAGTAAATCGTCCAGTGTTATTTTCAGGTGTCTCTTTTAATGTGTAGTCTTCAATTTGTTTCGGGGATGTTGTATAAGCAGTGCCGATTGTTCCGCTTAAAACATCTGGTGTATGGATAGGGTCATTTTGCTCATCGACGTAGTTGACGGTGACTGTACCAACTAATGCTTCAGGTGTTTCGTATAAGTTTAATCCTGTATCTGTTACTAAAAAGTATTGTGTGGGTCCGCTGAAAGCCTCATATTTTTTGCCTTCAACAAATGCAGTCAACGCCTTTGTAACATATTGTTGGCTATCTAGATCTAAAGAAATCGCTTCTTTATTGATTCTGGCATGCGTTATTTCTATCATATCCCCTGTTTCCAAAGCGATATTTTGATCATTAATCATCTTGGTAAAGGCATTGGCTCGAGTATTATTCTTTACTTCGATCATTGTAGGTGGTTTTTCTTGGTTCGCATAAGTTACTTTAATCGTGATCAAAGGCGTTGTTGAAGGATCTGATCCGTTCATGGTATAAGGATCAGCCCCTTGCGCAATGAGTTTTTTCTTGTCTTTATCAAAGGTCAACATTGTACCGTAGCCTCCGTGTCTAGGAAGAACGATGGTATCCTCAAAGTGATAGTTGAATGGAGCTAGATAGTTACCAACAGAACCAAATAAACTGTTTTGAGCAGTGAGTGATACGGTCTGATTAAGGTAACTGGATAACGATTGACCTTGTTTAACACTTTCTGTAGGAAGTGTTGTTCCAAAAGAAAAGGTCAGATCACCAGTGACTGGGTTGTCATAACTAGCAATAAAATCTTGTGGAATCAATGTTTTGGCGATGGGAAAGTCAGTCGGTTTCCACTGGATGACAGGCGCGAAATCAAGCTCTTTCCAGCCATTAGGCGTAATAATGTAATAATACGTATCTTTATTTGTAGTAACTTTTTTGCCGTTGATGTAGCGAGACACACGTTTAGAGGATTCTCGATGATAGATTTCTACAATATCATTTTCAGCTACTTTAAAGGTATTGATTTTACTTGCAAAATGGACACCTGTATCACGACCATATCCTTCAGCGTAGAGCTTTTTTTCTTTCATTTTTGCGCTATAAACTGTTACTTTGGGGTAGATATTATTGGGTATATTTTGCAAAATTTGTTTTTGGTTTCCGATAGCCACAAGTTCTTTTGTACTAGGGTCATAATCTAAGGCAGCATAAGAGCCATTTTGACCAGCCATGACGTAAGTATTGTTTGGCATGATTTGTGTTGGAACACTAAATCTATTTTTGATCATCCGTTCATTTTCAAAATAGGCATATCCGTCTTGGATACCAAAATTTGTTGGATCAGCAATATCACTTTTTAGATAGCGAACAGGAGATGTGATTGGTTCTGAACGAAGATTAGAAAAGTATGATTCTAAAGAAAAACGATTCATCTCTTCAAAAGGGATCCTGATCGAAGCTGTTGTATCAGTTAAATCTGCATAAGGTAACGTATAAGTACTCTCCGAAATACGATAAGTGCCATCTTGTTCTTCTTGTTCTGTTGCCAAGATATCTTTCCAAATTTCTTTTTCTAGAGGTGGTAACTGAAGAGCTGACAATGTTTGTTTCGTCTCTTCAGTTACCGCAAAATGCCAAAAATCAAAATAGGGAGTCAAATCTCGATTAGCTATTTTTGAAGCCATAATAATGAAAAATTGCTTTTTCTCTTCGTTAGTACTTGGTAAATCAACTGCAGGCGTTGCGCGATAAAGCTTATTCAATTCAGGGTAAAAATCGTAGCCGAATGTTCTAGGTAAAGTAACGTACATCCCTAACGCAGCAAAATAAAAATCCGTTGGGCATTTGGCAATCTCTGCTTCCATAGTCCAGGAAGAATCATTTTGGATATTGGTAAAATAACGAGCGACTTTTGCTCTGTAATTATTATGTTTATTATTTGGACTCATGATTGCATCGTAAGGACTATTATTACCAGTAAGGTGAGATTGGACATAGTCCGAATAAATGTTAACCGTCACTTCACTCATATTATCCCAAGTATAAAATGGATTTTGATAAGAGTGCCCAATTTCATGAAACAACCCCCAGTTTGTCATATTTTCTCCAGAATTAAAGACCTCTCTATCTCCTGTTGTAGCACTATGCATCCCCAAATGGAAATCTGTACAATAAAATTTTCCGATACCATCTGAAGGATTAGCGATATGAATCCGCTGTGGTGCTTTTTTCGTAATGCCAAGACCATTGAAATCAAGACCTGCTGCATCATTTTCAAGACGAATCGCTTGGGACACATAATTCATGAAGCGATCGACTTGCTCATCTTTTAGAAAAATATCTTTAGCCCGATCCATCCTGATGGTAGCAATCGTATCTTCGTTCACGAATTCCATAAAAGGGACATCACTAAACTGCTCTAATGAAGCTTTAAAATCTTCAACAGAAGTTTTGCCTTGGATAAAATAAGGAACATTGATGTTTTTAGATAAGCTGATCTGGACTGTTTGCGTGGTGGAGGAATTAACGAGATAAACCATTCCACCGGTTAAAGAATTGGTAAAGCGATTCTCTCCTTGTTGTAGCTTGACTTTTCCGGAATTGAACTGAAGCTTCCCGTCAGTAAGTCCGGTAACGTTGGTATAATTTCCCCATTGCCCAACATGTAATTCTAAATTTTCGGGTATTTCTTCCACATAAATGATGATTTCTTCATCTTTTGGTAAAAAAATACCTGTGGATTCAAAAGAGGTGTGGGCATTTCGACGTTGCTCTTTGCCTTGCTCCGTTTTTGCATCTCCTCTAGGAATGATCGTCATTTTCAATAAATCTGCTGACTCAGCGTAAATGCTCCGCGGGGAAAACGCTATGTTGAGAAGGATGGTTAAAACGAATAGACAAAATAAGTGTGATATTTTAACTTTCAATTAAATAAGTCTCCTTATCGTTCGATGGAAGTTTATTTTTACAGCGAACGCTAATATGTATTTATTTGCAACAATACATTATATAGTTTTTGAAAAAAAAGTTCTTTCAATTAAATTTCTACAGGAAGAAGAAAAAGAAAAAGAGAATAAAAGAGATATTTGGAGGACAAAATGATAGAGAGAAAGTTGATTTTTTCATGTAATATACTTTTAGAAATTATTTATTTAGTAAATTTAGAACAAGATTGACAAGCTAGAAAGTATAATTAAGTCTCTTGTTTATAAAGGGAATATAACTTTTTTTAAAAAAATAAGAATAAAATTTTTCTTAAAAATAGTGATCTTCTAAAGATGTGATAGCATTGAAGAAAACCGTTAATATTGAATTTCAATGAGTTTATAACAGAAAAATATTAATTTTCAGAATGTGTGATTCTTTTTTTTTGTCGAAAAAAGAGACTTAACTACGTAAGCAAAAAAAGAAAAATATTATATTATTAGTAAATGTTATTTCAAAAACTTCTTAACGAGAGGAAGAAAAGGAAAAAAAGAAAAATGAGAAACAGTTATGATAATAACGATGTCGAAAAGTTGGAAAAAGAAATCAAATCGATAAAAAGAAGGTGAATAAATGTGCGTATTTTTTTGGATGATGTTTATGATAGACGCATAAATGTTTTAAGCTATGTAGATAATCAAAGAAAAGAAGTGAGTTTAGCAGAAATAGGGAAGGCGACAAAGCTTTCAAAAAAGACTGTTTCAATGATTATTAAACAGTTTGAACAGGAACTAGATGTTTCAAAAGAACAATTTGAAGTTTATTATACCAATCAGACGATACAAGGTGTGCATGCAAATAATTTAGATATAGTAAGTATTAGTAATAAACATTTAAAACAATCTATATTGTATAAAATGATCAAACATCTTTTTTTGATGGACAGAATCGATGCGATTACTTTTTGCGATATAGAATTTATAAGTCCTGCGACATTCTCTCGTCATCGAAGAAGACTGCAGAAAATATTGAGTCGATGTGAGCTGAGCTTAACTCGAACCAATGAGATAGAAGGCGATGAGTTAAGAATTAGGAATTTCTTTTTTCTCTTTTTTTCGAATGCTTTAAATAGTTGGACGTTTGATACAGATAGTTATGAGGAGATTGATGATTATTTAAGTAGCAATATCAAAGAGTGGGATAAAATAGACAGTGTTAAAAAGAATAAATTTTGTTTATTAATTTACATTTGTAATGTCCGCTTTAGTCATAAAAAAAGTATAGAGAAAAGTATCCTATCCAAGCTGTCAGCACAATTTCAAGAGGGGCTTTATACAAACTTGTTTTTTGACTATTTTCATTTACATAAGAATAGAACAGAGCAACAATCTTGGGATGAAACGAGTGCTGTATTATTTTTGCTGTATAAAGAACGCTTATCACATGAAGAGTCATTTGAAATTGAGGAATACCCCAAATTTTTTAATGAAACGAATTTTAGCTTTATAAAATACAGTAATCTATTAACTGATAAAATAATCACTACTTTTTTTCGAGAGACAACGAGTTCATCGATTTATTGGGAAATAAGAAAAGAAATAGATATGATGCACTTACTATTTGAGACCAGCTTTATTGATCCTAGAATTTTTTATTATATTTACGATGAAAAAAGTTATTATCATGCGGATACAGCGGAACAAAAAATTCAACTGGGCGTTCAAAATCTTATGTGTGAGTTGATCGATCAGACGGAATATGGTCTGTTTTTTAAAGAAATCAAAAAATCTATCAATCGAGAAACATTGACAGATTACGTCTATTTAGTAGTCTATACCATTTTAACGAAATTCCTGCAAATGGACTTTCCGAAAGTTAAGATTTTGATACAAAATTCTAAGGTATTCGTAGAACCCATTTTACGCCAAAAAATTAATCTCATTTTTAGTGACAGAGTTGAATTTGTAGAAAATCAAAGTGCTTCTCCCGACGTTATTGTGACCGATGTTCAGCTACAGCAAATAGAGCCAAAAGCGAAAGTGATTTTTATCTCTTCTTTTTCAAACAGTTTCGATTTTTCTCTACTGTTAGAAGAAATAGAAGAAAAAATTTTGATGTTTTACTATGAAAGAACACTAGTGGTGAACAGCAAGTAAGCTACGATTGCTTCAATTGAGGATTATGAAGAGCATAAATTTTGCCGCTGACAAATAGAATCAAAGCCTTCCAAGTTTCGGGATCATGAGAATGTTCAAAATGAAAGCTACGTACATTTGTTTGCTCCAATTCATAAGAATCAGAAATAATGATATCCGCCTTATCAGCATCAAAAGTAAAACCTAATGTCGAATCGCCAAAAATAATCAACAAGTTATTCTTGATAAAATCATAAATAAAGTTATTAGGCGAATGTTGAATAAAAATCAATAGCTTAGCCTCTTTTTCAGCACTTTTCAAAATGGAATGAAAAAATTTTGCCATTAAAGAGATAAAACCAGGCTTCATATATTTTTTCAATAAAGGTTCGCTAACCATCGCTTCTTTTACGAATGATCGATAAGAATCTTCATTTGGAGCAAACCATTTTGCTTTAGATTCAACAGAGTCATTTACCAAAAATCGTCTAAAATCTATGCCGATATAGCGAATATATAATAAGTTTATGATCAATAAATAATAATTTTTAAGATAATTATCGCTTGTGAGCTTTACATTATAAGCCAATAATAGCTTATTTAAAATTTTTGTAGTTAACAAAGCAATGGGTAGTTCAGAGTTGATAAAATGTTGCGCAATTCTCTTTTTTTCTTCGTCAGAATCAATATTAGCGACAAGGAATCTCAATAAAAAACCAAAGAAATAAGCTTCGCTTTTCACATCGATGGAATCTAAATCGACATGATCTAACTCAGAAAATAAAAGAGTAGGCGATTCTTGCTCAAAAAAGCGAAGATAGTCCATAAATTCACCAGAAAGGGTCAGGCTCTCTTTTCTATAGAGCATACGCCAAAATGTTGCGTTTTGAAAATATCGGATTCTATTTTTTTGTGAAAAAGATAGTCGTTCATCATCAACGACTATGGGCATTGTCTGATAAGCACTCGGTGTTTTTTCAAAGGGCCATTCCAATCCTTTAAATATAATCCAAAACAAAATAAAACCTAAGACACGAATATTTTTCTCTTCCCCAATTATGTTGGTTTGATAAAGTGTGGGTGCAAAAGAAATCTTCAAATGAAATGGAGATAAAAGGTTTTTTAGTTGTTTTAAATTTGAATAAACGTGAGACGGGCTTAAAGATAAATCTTGAGCTAAAGACTCAACGGAAACATAGTGTCTTTTTAACAGAGCAGCCAGAATCGAGAACCGTTGCGAATGCTTGATATAGTAGAGTCTCATGGAATCAATCACATAGCTAAACGTTAAAGAATCAGCTAAATTAATCATATAAAGAAGTTTTATTTTTCTTATTTTTACTTGTTGATATGGAAACACATGGTTTAGATCGTCATTGAGCTTTTGTTTATAACGATAAAAGGTCTTGCTAGAAATAGTAAACTTTTTCATCATATCCTTAGTGGACACACCATTCGGGGCATAGAGAAGTTCTTTTAATAATTCGAAGCGAAGTGTTTCATTTTTTTTCATAAAAAGAGATTCCATTCTAAACACTCCTTACTTGTATGTAGCATTGCTTAAATACATAGATATAATAGCATAAAGTCTTTAAGGAAGCTTGTAGAGATGATTAGAAAATTAAATAAATTTCAATTATTTCTTAACCCTCTGCCTGTATTGAAAACAATATAAAACGAAATGATTTATCATAACAAATAGATAAATAAAAAATAAAAAAAATAGAGAATAGTTAACTAAATTGAAAAGGAGCGAATATTTTAAATGCATAACATAGGGATACTTTATCTAAACGAATCAACAGATAATGTGATTAACCATGAATTTTTAAGCCAAAAATATAACATAATCGAACTAACAGAAGATAGTAAGCCAGTCGATGAATTACACGCAGTCATTATTCGAGAGGAAGAAACGTCAGATTTAAGTACTATTTGTGACCTAATATTGAAGATTAGAAAACAATCGCAGTGTTATATATGGGTTTCTAC
Source organism: Enterococcus sp. AZ170 (assembly GCF_050545135.1). Taxonomy (NCBI): domain Bacteria; kingdom Bacillati; phylum Bacillota; class Bacilli; order Lactobacillales; family Enterococcaceae; genus Enterococcus; species Enterococcus sp. AZ170. The sequence goes on from NZ_CP172947.1 coordinate 314,884, forward strand.
TGTAACAGAAAGTTCGGTAGGGAAATTAGTTTATTTACAATTAGGTGCCGATCAAGTATTTGAAGCGAACAGAGAAATAAAAGAGATCGGTTTGATTATCGACAATGCCTTATGCAGAATCGGACAGGAAAATCGACCGAATCAATCAATTGAAGAGATTTCAGAAAACAAAAGCATGTTCCAACTGAACTCTAGTAATATCAGTGTTGTGATAGACGGCGGAAACGAAGTTGTCTTGACTAAGCTTGAATATAAAATCGCGGAGCTACTATTAAAGACCCCAAATACAGCGGTCGACTACGAAACGATTTATCAACAAATCTGGAATGATGACTCATTAGAAAACAAACGCTACCGTGTGGCTAATGTTGTTTATCACTTAAGAAGAAAAGTTGAAACAAACATTAAAAAGCCTAAATTTATTAAGACTGTTCGCTCAAGAGGCTATATGTTGAATATTTAACGAATAGCTCTTGCAGCACAATAGAAATAAAATAATAAGTATTTTTATTTGTTTCATACTATAACCGAGAAAATACCTGAACGGACACTTTATTAGGGTCAGTTCATACATAGAAGAATTTTTACAATCAAAAAGAATGAATTTCAAATAATTCCACTTCTTGTGATGATGTTGAAAGAACAGGTTAGTGGAATAAGATATCATTATATTTATAGTTTTAACTATTTATTTATAAAAAACATCATTTTAATTAAATTAATTTCTTTTATTATCTATTAATATGAAATGTATTTTTCGGGAATTTGAGTTAAGAGCCGATTTACTATGATTTGAAATGAGCCTAATTTAAGCAGTGAAAGGTGGAATAATCGCGTTTTCTGATAGTGAATGCAAGAACTATCTTTCGCTTATTTCCCTAAGTGCTGAAAAAGATGAAAGAAACATAAAAAGAAATAATATATAATTACGCTTGTTGGTTTTAAAAAATGATGTAAATAAATATGGGGATAGTATTATATTGTTTTCTTCTTTATTAATTTATAAAGTTGAAATAAAAAATGTAATTCATTTTTTATGAAATAGAAAAAGATGAATTATGGAAAGAAAGGAGGAGAAACAATGAAAAAAAGAAATGTTGGAATAGCGGGTTCAATATTTTCCCTGTTATTGGTATCTGGGATTGTTTATTGGAGTGGTAGTAAGATAAAAGCCGAAAACATTGATGCAAATGAATCAGAGCAAGTATCGAAAACAACAACTCTGAGAAGTACAACAAGAGATCATCAATCAGAAGAATTCCTTGCGAATCCAGAACAGGAAGGCTGGGAACGAATTCAGATCATTGAACATGCATCCATACCATTGGATGGTGGAAAAACATTTAATTTTGGTATAGGTGGTTATGATCCAAATTCAGTGGTTGCTAACATCCCTTCTCAAGCTGTTGTCGGGAAAGATGTCAACCTACGTGGAGATAAGGTGTTTCCAGTGACACCAAATATCTATTTAAAAACCGGATCGACCTACGTACCTGCTATAGCGAATTCAGATTCATATCCAAGAAGTCGACTCCTAAACTGGAGTTATGATACGGGTAATGGTAAACAGACGCTGACAACTGCCGGTATGTATGTAGACGAGATTACAACTTCTTGGAATAGTCCACCTGTTGGTGTAGATGGACGTTATTATAAAAAAATAATGAAAAATGGTATGCCTGCTTATATGTATCGTTATTATACAATAACTAAAAACGTACCTAAAAGTAATGGTTCCAGCACGAACAATCCTAATCCTTATGATGTGGAAAATGATATTCAGTTAGCGACGACAATGATCATGACAGGACAAAGAAATGGCTCGGTCAAAGTTGATTACTTTATCCAAAATTTACCATATTTGAGAACTCAAAATCCGAATTATGATCGTAAACTAGAAACGGCTCCTAACAGAATTGATGGATTCTTACCAAGTGACACACCTAACACAAAAGTTTTAAATGATTTTACACTTAATGGACAGTTTCTTCCTGCAATAGGCACTAAGAACAATGCTCCTTTGAGATTGATAGGAGATCAGATTGGATCATATACTGAGTGGCCCACTCTAGCTATGGGTACAACGAGAATCAATTATTATCTGGGTTTACCGAATGGACCAGATAATTGGACTGGCGGGAATACTACGACTTTTTATGGCGCCACCAAGGTGAACCCGTATGCCTTTTCTGATAGGTATGGGACTGGCTTTGAAGCAATACCTGGAGGTGAGGGAGAAGCAGGAGGACCAGGGGCGTACCTATATCGACAGACTACTGCAAATTCTATTAGTATTTATCCAGCAGTATTCTTTAAAAATCAGCCAAAAACATTTAAACCTGGAGACATTGAAGGGTATAGTTTTCAATACGGGATGAGTATTGTTTCTGAGGCTCCAACTCTCTATTTGGATGAAGATGAATACAATATAACCGATCAAAAACCGACCGCTAAAGTATCTGGTGTTTGGTATGATGGCTCTAATTTGAATACAACGCTTTACTACTCAGTCGATGGTGGACCGGAACAAATATATGAGCCGGCTGGCTACACATCCAGTGCTCAATTAGGAAATGAAATGCCGTTTGAATTAGAGATTCCTAACCTATCTAAAGAAGAGCATACGATTACTATGTATGCCCAAAACAGCGAGGAATCGCCAAAAAAATCAACGACTCAAACTGCTAAAATTGTCTATGTAGCAGGAGAACCAAAGTTAACATTAGATAAAAAAAATGGCGGTGTAGGTCAGGACTTTACTGTATCAGGAAGCGTCATCAATAAGATTGCTGCAGAGCCTGATCGCGAACTTCATTATAATCCTACTGATATCTACATTAAGAAAACAGATGCACCAGATAGTAGCTACAAGCTTGCGACAACGATTGATGCTAATTCAGCGGACAGTAGATTTTCTTATACGATTCCAGCTTCTGAAATACCATTAGTTGCAAATGCCGATTATCGCTTTTCAATTCGGGCAATCAATAAATACGATATGATTTCAAACGTTGAAGATATCCGTTTGGCAGTCAATCATGCAAAACCGACATTTGAGTTAGCAAGCGATATTATTCAGATTTTGGATAATACAAAACCATCTTATACATTAGAGTTGGCGAAATTAAAACACACAGGAGACTCTTACCCACTATTTATTCAATATAAAGTGGATGGTGAGGCGAACTGGACTAAATTAGATAAAGTGATCGGTGCAACTGATCCAAGTAAACCGATGATTGAAACCGCTAATGCGACTTTTGAAATCCCAGCAGAAAAACTTCCTTTTGAAACTGCACACACTTTAACGGTTACAATTGTTGATAATTTTGGTGTGGAAGCGGATGTTCAAAATGTCGAGTTTATTAAGCCAGGAAAACCAGCGTTAGTCTTAGATAACAAGAATGGTCCTTCACTAGGTGAGACTCAAACAGTAAAAGGAACGATCACAACAGAATACTTCCCAGCAAAACTTCAATATAAGATCGTAAAAAATGGAGAAGCTGGTGCAGTTTACAAGGAACTTTCAGAAAACGATGTGGTCATTGATCAAACGAGTGGAAAATTTAGCTTTACATTAGATAAAGGGTTGTTTCCAGTTGGTGCCAGTTACGAAATTTTCGTAAAAGGAATGGATAAATATAACCAAGAAACAGAAGAAGTAAGTTATCGTCTAACCGAAGTCGTTCATTTTAAAGTCAAGTTTGTTAATGCTGTAGGAGCTACGATTCATCCAGATATTACAATTGACCGAGAACTAAATGACAAGATCGATTTATCGTTAGAACAAGCAGTGCAAGATACATTGATGAAGCTTAAAGAAGAATACACATTTGATGAGTCTTCGTTACCAAAGGGCGAGGTAGCTGTAGATAGTTCTACCGCTTCTTGGGAATATAAGTTTACAGGACGTTTAGTCTACCTATCGTCTCCAACAGCATTTGATTTTGGACTGGAGTTTGCTTCTATTAAAAAGATGCGTGTAGAAGAACCTACTGTAATCGGACTTCCTCTAGTTGTTTCAGATACTAGAGAAAGCAAGCCTGGTTGGTCACTAAACTTGAAATTAACGAAAGAGCTATTAAATGAAGATGGTAAAACAATCCTCAAAAATGCTGTTCGTTATAAAAATGACGAAACAGAAACTATTTTAAGTAGCGATGCAGTACCAGTTGTTCAAAAGCCAACTTCTGGAAAATACGATATCAGTAAGGATTGGGCTTCATCTCAAGATGGTCTTAAATTAGAAGTTCCAGCAGGTAGTATCACTGCCTTAGGAAAATATAAAGGCGAAATTCTGTTTGAGCTTGGTGAAACACCATGATAATAAAGGAGGATGAAAGAGTTGAAAACAAAATTTTACAATAAAGTTTTATTTTCTTTGATTATCATGGGGCTCTTAATTGTAGGAATGCCGTTTGTAGCTCATGGTGAAGATGTCCAAACCAATGGAGAAATCGTTATTGAAAAAGATGAAACGGTGCAAACAACAGATACAACGACCTCATCTACGATAGATCCACCCAAGGTGAAAAAGCCAGTAGGTCGATTACCTTCAACAGGTGATTTAATCAAAACTAGCTTATCTATTAGTGGCATTGCTTTACTGTTGATTATTTTTGCTAATTATTTGTGGAAACACAAAAAAAAGGCAGATCAAAAAGGAGGCGGGTAAAATAATGCAGAGTAAAAAGATAATTTTAGCCGGATTCTTGTTTTCTTTTTTGATTGGTACGCTTACGCCTTTAAATGTCTTGGCTGAAAATAATGAAAAGTTTGATGGCGATGTTGATCTAAAATTTTCTGGGCGTGAGGATGTAAGGGACGGAATTAAAGATCCAGAAAATCCTGATGTAACCGTTGATACAGGAGTATCCAATGGCACGCAAGGCCTTTTAAGGATTGATTTTGTACCACAACTAAATTTTGGTAAAAGTAAAGTCGAGAATAAGAAGGTTGTTTTTCCAGTAAATGCGCAACAGTTTGAAGATGGCACAAGTGCTAGAGGCCAGTTTATTCAAGTATCTGATTATCGGCCGAACCCAACTGGCTGGACCTTGCAAGTACGTCAAGAAGATCAATTTAAAAGTGCTGAAAATAATAGGCTAAAAGGAGCCGTTTTATCTTTCGACCATTCTTGGACTAATTCTAAAGCTGATGGCTCAAAGGCGCCAAATGTTTCAAAGGAAGTCATTCATTTAAATAACATTGGAGAGACTTACGACTTGGCTAAAGCTAATTTTGGAGCGGGTGGGGGAACTTGGAGCATCGTCTTCGGTGCTTCCGCTGAAAATTCAAGTGGTCAACAAGCCACATTGACTCCTAAATTAGATAAGCAAGGGAAACCAGTGATGGATCAAAATAAAAATATTTACAGTAATACTGCTGTAAAGTTAGCTATTCCAGAGGCTGAAGAAATAAAGGCTGGAACCTATTCAACGGTGTTAACTTGGATTATATCCGAGCTACCATAAATAAATTACAAAATACTAGGAGGAAACACAAATGAAATTAACACACAAATTATGCGGCGCAGTATTACTAGCAGCTGTAGGAGTAGCAATGGCAACACCAGGAATTACAAAGGCAGCAGATGAAAATGGCGACAACAAACAATTTGATGGCGAAATGAACATCGAATTCTCTCATGATACTGATAAAGATACTGATACATCTAGAGAGACTCTAACTGATTCTGATGGTAACTCTGACACTGAGATTATTTCAGGTGAAATTACTAGAGAACCTGTTGCTGCACGTTTTGGTATCCGCGATGTAACACCATTAGACTTTGGTGCACGTAAAGCTGTTGCAGACGGTGGTGTGCGCGAGTACTGGGCTAAAAACTATACAGAACCAAAAGGTGTTATGGCTAATAATGTTCTTGTTAAAGATGGCCGTACTGACGTTGCTGACCATACTTATACAGTAAAAGCACAAATTACAACACCATTGAACACAATGTTTGAGAATGAAAAAAGAGAACTTAAAGGTGCAACAATAACTTACAATAACATTGGAATTAAAACAAATGTTGACGCTGGTATTGCTTTATCAGAAGATTCACTTGTAGCGAAAACTGGTATTGTAGTAGGTGAAGGAACTCAAGCAACTTTTGTTGATAACAAAGGAGAAGCAGGCGCCCCTACATTAAAAGGACAAGGTGAAGCATATATTCACTTTGGTAAATTAACTGCTGAAGGTGAACAATCATCAGAAGAATCAGTTAAGTTAACAATTCCAAAAGACCAAACGTTATTCCAAGGTAAATATTCAGGCGTAGTTACTTGGTATATGGAAAACGCTAAATAAGTCAAAACTATTCTATAGTAGTCTTAGAATAACAAATAGAGGTTTACCAACCCACATTTAGTGGGTTGGTAACTTATTCTTTAAAGTTAGAAATAGAAGGAGAACATGATGAATTATTATTTTAAACGAGGCATTTTTTTTCTATTATTATACATAACCTGTTGTTTACTTATTTTTCCACAAACAGTATCAGCTAATGAGACATCAGGTATCGGGTACACTTATAAGATAATTAAACCAGAAAATCAGGTTGGGCGTGCAGGCTATTTTGACTTGCGAATGAGTCCAGGACAAAAACAAACAGTAGAAGTTGAAATATATAATTTCTCTGGTAAAGAGCTTACTGTTGATGTTTCAGTAAATCCTGCAAAAACCAATAGTAATGGCGTCGTTGAATATGGACCGTCAAAGCTAGAAAATGATCCATCATTAAAACATAATATTAAGGATATTGTTAAAGTACCAGAAAAAGTGACGATTGCTTCCGATGAAACGGTGAAAGTACCATTAGAAATCGAAATGCCAGCGGAGACATACGAAGGATATATTTCTGGTGGGATTTATTTGCAAAAAGCTGAGACAGAAGAAGAAAAAAAGGCAGATGAAAAAGCAGAAGGTGTAGTAAATAAATATGCATTTGTTATTGGAATGTTGTTAAGTGAATCCGATGTTACTCTGAAACCTGAGCTGTCATTTAATAAAATTACGGCTGGATTGACGAACTACCGGAATGCTTTTATAATCAATTTTTCAAATATTGAGGCTGCATATGTAGAAGGTATGACCGTAGATGCCCAAATTTATAAGCAGGGTTCAGATGAAATTTTATATGATACAAAAAAAGAAAATTTCCGCATGGCTCCGAATACGTATATGAACTTTCCTGTGAATTTGAACGGTGAAAGGCTTATACCAGGGAATTATAGAGGACATATATTAGTTAAGTCTGGTGATCAGAGCTGGGAATGGGACGAAGAGTTTAAAATCACACAAGAAGAAGCAGATAAATACAATGCTCAAGATATCTCTCTTATTCAAGAACGAGGAATTAATTGGAAACTGATTGCAATAATTGTTGGAGGAATCCTAATTGTATTGCTTGTTATTTATTTAGTAGTCAGAAGAATCTCTAACAAGAAGAAAGCTTTAAAAAAGAAAAAGAAGAGAAAAAAGCAGTAAAAATAACACTTAAGGAGTAGACAGAATATGACCGTGTTAGATTGGCTATTTGTAGGGGGGATATCGATATCCCTTCTTTGTCTCATTATAGGTGTATTTTTTATCATTTTAGTTTTTAAATTAATGAATGAATATACAACGTTAGGGAAAAAGAAACCTAAAAATAAGGGCAAAAAAAAACGTTGGGTACGTACACGTCGTAAAATAAAGAAGAAAAAAGGTTCTTATTTGAAACGTGGTATTAGTTTATTGATTATGGCGGTTCTATTTTGTAGTGGAGGCATCTATGCGCGCTATTATCAAATGACAAATCTATCATCAAAAGATAGTAACATTATTGTTCAAAGTCATTTTATTAACGAGGAAATAGAGAAGAGCCTAACGGGGATTCAAAATGGAGCAGATGTCGGTAAAACAAGGGAAAAACTGAGAGAACTATCTTCATTGTTAACTACCTATGGGACTACCTCTCCAAGTGGAAGTCTATCCCAAGAAGGCCAACGTCTGATGAAAAGATACTATGTGCAGTTAAGGGATCTAGGAGTGAATATCTATTCACTCAGTGTAGAGCAATTAAGCGAACCTGAGAAAGTTGCAACTTATATTGAGGATCTAAAACGTATTAAGCAAACACAAAAGAAAGTTTTCAAACAATTTAGTGTAAATGAAGCTGCATTGAAGCAAAAAAAATAACCTGTAAAAAAGGAGTTTTTTAAGTGAGTGTACAACAAGTAAATAAGAGGCACTCCGCTCCTAAAAAATTAAAAAATAAGGCTAAAGAAAAAAAGTCGGCCGATCATTCTTCACCTCATAAAAAAATAGATAGCAAAAAGAAACGTTTGACAAAAAAACAAAAAAAACGTGGTAGAAGAGAGCAGCCGACTCAAAAAAAGCCTAAACGAATGACTGAGAAAAAGAGAACGCCACAAAAAAAATCTTGGCGCAATGGCATAAAACGAACCGTAGTCGAGATTAGTGTTAGTTTCGTTTTATTAGGGATTGTTTTGTATATTGCGTCTTTTTTTACCTTTTCTATGGTTAAAGTTGAAGGGTATTCGATGATACCAACCTTGAATAATGGTGAGTGGGTTTTTGTGAATAAACTTGCTGAAATTAAGCGAAGTAAAATGATTCTTTATAAAGATCCACAGAGTAAAGAGGTATCAGTTCGACGAGTAATTGGTTTACCAGGAGAAAAGATTAGATATACGGAGGATAAATTGTATATCAATGATCAGGAGATTTATGAGCGATACTTAGAAGCAGAAATCAAACGAGCAAAAGAGAGCAAGAGCTTATATACAGCAGATTGGTTTCTTAAGACAGGGATAATTCCTGATAACAAATACATAGTTTTAGGTGATAATCGCCCCTATGCAACGGATAGTCGACAATACGGGTACATTGATAAAAAAGAAATTGTCGGTATTGTAGAGATGAGGGTATTTCCCATACATCAAATCAAGCAATATTAATCTTAAGTGACCAAAAGGATGTAAATGATGTCAAAAATGAGAGCATATATGCAAAAATATTTAATTAAGTACCTACCAAATAACCAAATAAATACCAAGAAAAGAAGAAAAAAAGTACGTTCTTTTTTTAAAGAAATACTATTTGTCTTATTTATAATAATTGGGCTCTTTTTTTTGTTTAGAATTAAAACACATATGGTCAGTGGAAATTCAATGCTGCCAACGCTACAAACAAATGACCGTTTATTTATAGCTAAAGGGAAAAAACCTAATCGTTTTTCATTGATTACATTTGAACCTAGAGAAAAAAAAGAAGAGTCTTTTGTAAAAAGAGTAATGGGAATGCCAGGAGATCGTATTTGGTTAGATCGTAATACGCTTTATTTGAATAATCAAATGCAAGACGAAAATCCAACTCCGCAGAATAATTTGAATCTTTCAGGAGCCGATTTACCCGACGGCACATTAAAAGTTCGTATAACTTGGGAAACTGCAGCTAAGCTTGAAGGATTATCTGTAATTCCAAAAGATCAATTCTTTGTGTTAGGAGATAATCAAGCAAATTCAACAGATAGCCGACATTTAGGGTTGATTCATTTGCCGCAAATAGAAGGGGTTGTTCAATTTAGGTATTACCCATTCAATCGATTGGGGTCAGTCGACTAAAATAGATCAGGATGTGAATGTAGAAAATGCAGCAGTGGAAATTATTTATAAAAAGAAATGGTTGGGCAATCGCCTTTAGTTTTTTCATGCCTATGATCATTATGGCAGTGGGCTATTACAAATTAGGAATCTATCCGACGAGTGATCGAACAGTTCTGGCTAGCGATGGCTTTGGACAACTGATTAATTTTTATTCAGGGTTCAATAATGTCCTACATGGTAAACAATCCTTTTTTTATACATGGACAGGTTCTTTAGGATTAAATTTTGTATCGTTAATGAGTTATTACGTAAACAGTCTGTTTAGCTTTTTAGTCTTTTTCTTTGATAATATACATATGCCCGACGCAATGTATATGATTTTATTAACAAAAATTGGGACAATGGGTGTGACGTTTTGGGTATATGCTCATAATACGTATCGGTTGCCGCAATGGACGAAAGTTGCATTAAGTCTATGTTATGCCTTGATGGGATTCACTATTGCCTATTCTGTTATGTTGATGTGGATGGACGCTTTGATCTATTTACCCTTAGTCTTATTAGGGATTCAAAGAGTGATGGAGAAGAAGCGACCAGTTCTCTTATTTATCGTTTACTTCCTATTATTTGTAACAAATTACTATATGGCCTTTATGGTAGGTTTTTTTAGCTTCTTATATTTTCTAGTTAGTGTGTTGACAGACTGGAAACGATATAAATGCTCGATTATCCCCTATTTTACTACTTCTTTGCTCGCTGGTGGCGCATCTATGTTAATTATCCTGCCTTCGATAATCGATTTAAAAATGAATGGTGAGAAGACAGATACTATTAACACGTTATTTACACGGGATCTTGGTATGTGGGATTTCATTGTCAAGAGCATGCCAGGAGTCTACGATACGTCCAAATATGGCAGTGCACCATTTATTTATGTTGGTTTATTTCCATTATTGTTCTTTATTTTTTATTTTGTTAGTAAGAAGATTTCGTTAAAAAATAAACTATTATATGGTAGCTTAGTGCTATTTTTGATTGCAAGTGTCTATATTCAGCCTCTAAACCTGTTTTGGCAAGGTCTACATTCACCCAATATGTTTTTATTCCGCTTTAGCTTTCTTTATTCTGCACTACTCCTTGTTTTAGCTGGGAGAGGTTTAGAAAAATTTGAAAAAAAAGACCTAAATATACTGGGAAATATTGCGCTTGCTCTTATTGGTATTTTTGTATTGGCTATGATTATCTCAAATAAGAAAAGGTACTGGTATATTACTCAAGAATCTATAATTTTAACGTTTGTCCTTTTATTAATTTATCTTTTCTTATTTATAGCAAAAAATAAACATAATAAGTTTGCTAAGGTTTGTTCGGTACTCTTACTTGCTGTTGTATGTGGCGAAGCATTTTTCAATACAAATCAAATGATACGAGGTATTGATCAAGAATGGGGCTATAAATATAGAGAGCAGTACACAAAGTCATACAAGGATATTGAAGCATTGGTGAATAAATCCAAAAATGCTAACGATTCGTTTTATCGATTAGAGAATATGGATGCGATTAGTAGGACTGATAGTTTTAATTATGACTATTCAGGTATTACGATGTTTTCATCTATTCGTAATAGGCATTCATCACAGTATCTAAGTCAGTTAGGCTATCGTTCACCAGGAACAAATCTGACGATTATGTACCAAAACAATACTATTTTAATGGATGATCTTTTGGGTGTTAAATATAATTTAGCTAAGAAGGATCCTAAGAAATATGGCTTTAAAAAAATTGCTACGCAGGGTGAATACTCACTTTATGAAAATAAGGCAGCGTTACCTCTAGGAATGTTAACGGATAAAGGAATTTATGAAGAAAAGAATAATAACAATCAAACATCTTTGATTCAATATCTTTCAGAAATTAAAGAGCCAATATTTCAATATACAGGTTTAAATGAAGTATCTAGAAATAATATGCATATTCGTGAAGTCGGGGAAGCGACATACTTTTCAGAAGAAAGTAATACGGATGAAGCGCAAAGTATAACTTGGGAAGTCAGTGTACCAGAAGCCACTCAAGCCTATCTAAAATTAGATGTTGGAGAATTAGCTAATGATATGGGGAATGTAAAAGTTAGTGTACCCGGTCATGAAGTTAGTAGTAGCTTGGCTCAAACAGGTGCGTATTATAATATTGGATATTATGAAAAAGCAGCGAAAGTAAAAGTAACAGCAACCTTTACTGGTAAATCAGTAGTTGCAATGATTAGACCGTCAGTCTTAATTTTAAAAACGAAGAGTTTAGATCAAGCAATTGAAAAAATTAAGAAGAAAGAGGTTTCTTTTAAGGTAAAAGGGAACCATGTTCAAACAGCTATTTCTACAAAAAAAGAACAGGTCATTTTTACTACGATTCCATATGACCAAGGTTGGCAAGCAAAAATTGATGGTAGAACAGTAAAAATTGAGGCAGTTCAGGATGCGTTAATTGCAATTAAGGTACCAAAAGGAGAACATACGATTCAGTTGACGTATTATCCAAAAGGAATGAAACTTGGGGCGATATTATTTGCTATTTGCTTGTTATTTTTTAGTCTATATGCTTACTATTGTCAGAAAAAGTATCATGTACAAGAAAAGGAGAAAAGTAAATGAAGCAAATGAAAAAAATAGCCATTTTTTTACCAGCAATTCTGTTTCTGTTAATGGGATGTACAGGAACCTTGGATAAAAAAAAGCAGAGTTTTGAAGACCAAGGAGCTTCGTATGAAATGCAGTTGCCTGCTGGCTGGGAAAAAGATAAGGTAGTGAATAGTGAATATGGACTTCAAACAGCGTTTAGTGCTGAGGATAAAAAAAGCAATTCTTACTTATTTATTACCAGTACCCCGGTAGCTGAAGTAAGTCAAAAAGGTTTTGGCGAAGAAACAAGAAAAAAATTAAAAGAACGGTATAAGTACAAAAAAGTAGAAAATGTATATATGAAAGAATACAAAGTGGGCGATTATCCAGTCTGTAAATTTACAATACTTACAGAATTTAAAGAAAAACCAGTTTGGGCTCATTTTTATTATATATGGACGGACCATGGGTTTGTTCAAATGACTTTTTATTCTGCTAAGGATAATTCATATAAAAAACGTGTTGAAAAAATAGATGCGGCTGTTGAAACATTTAAAGAAGTCGGCTTTGATGAGAAGAAAGCGAAGGAATCACAAGAAGCATTGGAAAAAGAAGAAGGCGACATAGTCGATATCGAAAATGAAGAATTGAAAATGAAGATTACAGCAGTTCGTAAAATAATAGGCGAGGGGAAAAATGATTTATTGGCTATTCGCTATACCTTTACAAATCTAAGTGAAAATCCTATGGAACCCTCTATTTGGAAAGAGTTGGTGACAGCCAAACAAAAGGAAAATGTTCTTTCAGTTGGTCAACTTGCAAAGGATAATGCTTTTTTAGATGTAAAAGAGTTAACTGAAACGCAATCAGTGCCTGTAAAACAAGGAGATAGTGTAGAGACTGCTGTGCTCTATGAATTAGTTGATAAAAATACAGTTGAACTAACATATTCCCAAGAGGCCTTTCCCAAGCTAGAACCAACTAGGGTGGTGGTACCAGAATGAGTAAAAATAGAAAAATATCTGGAGTGATACTATTTAGTTTGGGACTTATTATTGCTCTTACGGGCTGTACGGAATCACAACGTTATGAGCGATTTTCTAAAGTTGATCAATCTTTGAGTTGGGTAGATAAAAGAGAAAGATCTTTTGGAGATTCTGATTTTTCAAAAATAAAAACAGAAAAGGAAGCTGTCGATCTTTTAAAGGAAAAGTATCAAGTAAGTATTCCTGCGTACTACAAAGAAACCGAAAAGCTTATTAACCAAATCATTCCTTCAGAAACTGTTAAGCCGGGGGAGAATATTTACTCCATCTTTGCTAGAAATAAAGAACTAAGATTCATTACGAGCTATCCATTTTACCAAGAAAAGGAGTTACAAATCATAGCGGAAGTCACTTTTTACTACGCCTACTCCGTTGAAAAAAAACAGGTATATTTGAAGTCACAGAGTGTCTATGTAAAGATTGCTCAGCCTGGTGGAAAGCTGCCTAATGATAATCTAAGTGACTTGATACTGCAATTAGGAAAAAATATGAAAATTCCGGAAAAAACAATAGAGAATGGCTTAGCTGGATATGAGAAAAGGGTAAAAGAAACAGTTGAACCCATAACTATAGACTATTTACCAGTGGTTTCGAATGCATCCGGATTGAAAAAGAATGAAGAATTTTTAAAAGAAATTGCGATAGTTTATGATATGTCAGGAACAGTTAGAGAAGTGAATACAGAAATCACTGATAAAATGATTCAAGAAGTTGAATAGCTATTTCTAGAAAGTATATAAATGCTTATAACAACTCGAAAAGAAGTACGGCATTTGCTTGAGAGAAACAGCAAAACGGTTATCTCCTAGAGCTAAAAAAAGCCAATGGACGGAAGGAATTGCACAAAGCATGTGCCCGACGGAATGAAAACTTAGGCTTGATGACTGACTAAGAAAGAAGCGTTCTACCTAATATGACAGAGTCGGTGTTCAAAATAGACGAAATCATAGCAAAAAACTTAAAGAAGATCAGGAAGTTTACGACATTTTCTTGACCTTTCCCGAGTTGTGTCGGCGTATTTGCATTGATACGATTCAAAATTACAAACATCAGCCGGATTTATTTGAATAACGTTTGACTAAATTGATTGAAAATTCAAAGGCGAAAAAAATGTATGGTGCTTGGCATGATGAAGGGCGATTACTCAAAACGAGAAAAAAAGCTAAACTTTAGTTGTTTGGCTTTTTTTCTTGCCTTAGAGTTCACTCCATGGTTTATGATAAATACAACAAATAGAAATGGAGAGGAAGCATATGACCAAAACATTATATTTGATGAGACATGGGGAAACAGTATTCAATCAACAGAAAAAAATCCAAGGTTGGTGTGATTCGCCACTTACAGAAAAAGGCATCAAACAAGCGCAAATAGCTGGAAACTATTTCAAGGAGCATGAGATCACGTTTGATCACGCATATGCTTCCACATCTGAACGAGCAAGCGATACGTTAGAACAAGTCACTGACATGCCTTATAAAAGAGTAAAAGGGTTAAAAGAATGGCATTTTGGGCGATTTGAGTCGGAAAGTGAATCGCTGAATCCGCCATTACCATATGGAGATTTCTTTGCTGGATATGGTGGAGAAGAGGAGTTTCAATTTAGAGAACGTGTATCAGAAGCTTTAATGACCATTATGAAAGAAGCAGGTGAAACTGTCCTAGCAGTCTCTCATGGTGCAGCGTGTCGGCAATTTATGCGAAACTGGGCGCATACTAGTGAAGTCGATCAAAAGGACAAATTAGGGAATTGTTGTATTTTGAAATTTGAGTTTGAGGACGATACCTTAAAATTAATAGAAATCATCAATCATGATTTTTCGAGTTTGACAGAATAAATCAAAGGAGAAAACCAAAATGAACAGTAAAGAAGCAGCTGAAATGTTTGGTTTAACGACAGATACTCTGCGCTATTATGAACGTGTCGGCGTTATTCCACCAGTGGAACGGGATAAAAATGGTTATCGAATCTATACGAACAGAGACCTTAATTGGATTTTCTTAGCAAAAAGTTTACGTCAAGCAGGAGTATCAATCGAATCTTTGATTGAATTTGCAACACTTTCTCAACTTGGAGGGGATGTTCAACAAGCTCAAAAACAAATCTTAAAAGATCAACTACAAGAAATTAATGTGAAATTAAAACAAATGACAGAGACGCGTGATCTACTTCGATATAAAATCGATACGTATGATGACCATATCGCTCAATTTAAATCAGGCGAAGTCACAGCTGATAATGTTGAGAAGCTTTGGAAGAGGAATCAATAAAATGAAGCATCAATCTTTAGCTATAAAAAATTTTTTCTAATCTATAGCACTATTAGAGAAGGTAAACGAAATAGAGGCAATCCAAATGCAAACAGTAATTGGCACAAACTATCAAAAATCAGTAGCCCAAGTTATTATACATTGGTTGCTTGAAAATGATAATCAACACGAAAAAGTAGCACTCTTAATAAAGAAGGGGGCTACTTTTTTTGTTTCTATCAAGCTATTTTTTTACATTTCGATACAAAATATCTTCTGTATCACCATTAGACCAAATTTTTCCTGTTGTGGCATCAAAATCTTCATTTCCTAATTGAATACAACGAATGCGTTGATTATTGTAAGTTCTATAGTAATAATTTAACGAGTTATTCACCATGACTGCAGTGTATTGCGTATAGTCATAGGCTTGGGTTGTTTTGACAACTCCTTTTGGAATATCAACATTCGCAAGCACATGAAACATTGAAGTAACGCCGTCTAATTCTGTTTGTACATCTTGTAGGCAAGCTTTCAAAAAGACCGCTCTGACAAATCGTGATGGCGGTGTAAAATCACCTGGTAAGCCAAATGCGCCAGCTCCTTGTCCAAAAGGTTTCATTACCATGTCTTTTAAGTGGACTTCGGTTTTTTGTTCAGGTTGTAGCCCAATGTAGTTTCTTAGATTTGTCGTATGCCACTTGTAATCTGGGCTATTTGTCATAACACCAATTGTATTTTCATGAATATGTAACGTTTGTTCCGTATATTCAATGACGATACTTTCGCCAGTTTTATCAGTGATGACCCAGTGAAGAGGTAAAACGATTCCTAAGAAATCTAACGCTGTGTTTTCCACTTGGGCATTTTCCATCGTCCGTACTACTTCTTCAATAGTAGAACACGTAGAGAGTAAGAAGGGAACAACGTCATGGGGCGCTAAAGTATACTTTTTAGCAGTGTCTTGACTATTATAATCAGCGTAACCTGAAAAGTAAAGTGCTGCGCAGGAAAGGCCTTTTTCGTTTAAGCCATCGGCGAAAACAAAGTGTTCTTTATCGACTTGTCGTGCCATTCCTACGAACGCATACTCGTTTTTATGATCATTGCTTTCATCATTAACAAATACAAATTTATTTCGCGGAATAAAAGTTGGCTCGCCCTCTAGAACAACTGCAAAATCCATTGTTCTTGCGAGTAAAACATGTTGATCTTTGGTAGACATCGTGATACTTGTGCACATAAACCATCGCTCCTTATTATTTATGAAATACAAACTTTATCTAAAAATGAATACTATAGAATCATTTATGCTAGAGTGAACTTTCTAAAAGTTTAACGTAGTTTAAAATTATAATCAAATAAATAGTATAGAGTTTTACATAAGTAAATTTAGAAAAATGTGTATCAGTAGGGATTGTTTATCTAAATATAGCGAAAAAAAGAAGTTTTTATGTAGTATAAAAGAAACGATGAATGGAGGTGACTAGTAGCTATTTAACAGGTGACACAAAATCTCCTTTACGAGCTTGTTCAATTGAGTAACTGTCTACAAAATCTAATTCTATAAATAACAATCATTATAATTTAATCTAAAATGTATATGTTTTGACACTGTTTCATTTATTGTTTAATATCAAAAAGCAACTTTTTATAAGGTGATAAAAAAATTGGTCTATATCGATAGCGAGGAAGGAACGATGTATAAAAGATGTTAAAGAAATTGTCATGGTGTGTCTTACTGTTTGTAGGTTTTTTAGGAATAGTTGGTTTTAGCCAACAGTCACTGGCGGCAGAATTAAGTAGTGGAGGATTTGTTGATTCGATCCACTTTGATAAAACAGAATTGTCAGATGGTGAACTTACCTCTATTCGGGTAACCTTTAGTGAAAAATCTGATACAAAGTTAAAAGCTGGAGATACATTGACTTTAACATTACCAAAAGAGCTGGAAGGTCTTGCAGATTCCGACAGCGTACCACGTGAAATTGATTTAAATGGATTAGGGACAGTCCGTGTTTATAAAGCGAAAGTGATTGCCACATTTAATGAGAAAGTAAATCAGCTCGATCATGTTCGTGGTGAGTTTACGTTCGGTGTACGTGTAAAAAATGTTCCAGAAAATACAGTAACAGAGATCCCAGCAAACCTGGGCACGACAATCACTGTACCAAATATTGTAATCAAAGGACATACCGGTGGTGGCGTGGAAGGGGAAAATCCATTCTTTTACAAAACAGGAGATTTACTAGGTAAATCCGGCCAAATCCGTTGGTTCTTAAATGCAAATTTGAATAAAAGTGAATTAGGCAATGATATTGTGTTGACCGATACATCAGGTGGCGGTCAAGTGTTAAATAAAGATAGTTTTATCTTTACTATTGATAATTACTTAGGTCGGTCAACGTTAAGCTTGGAAGAATTTGAAAATCAACGATACGGTACAGTGGAATTTGGAGCAGATAATGCTTTTGTGATCCGTCTTTATCGTGAAAAAGCCCGTTTGGCTTCATTTTCAATCATGTATACAGCAACGATAACTGAGGCTGGGAAAAAGCAGCCTAACTTTACCAACGATTGCCAGATCAATTACCAACTGTATTATGAAAAAGCGACAAATGAAACAGCAACTCATAAAGTGAAAAATATCTTTTTAGATGGTAATGCCACTGGTGAAGAAGAGCAACGAGTAAAAGAGCCAATTGAACAGGAAGAAATTATCGAAGATGAATCAGGTCAGTTAGAAGAAATTACGCCTCTTGACCCAAAACAATC
Source organism: Enterococcus sp. AZ170 (assembly GCF_050545135.1). Lineage (NCBI taxonomy): Bacteria > Bacillati > Bacillota > Bacilli > Lactobacillales > Enterococcaceae > Enterococcus > Enterococcus sp. AZ170. The sequence continues at coordinate 333,181 of NZ_CP172947.1, forward strand.
GAAGGAAACAAAAGAAGAAGAATTAAACAAAGGGCAAGAAGACCAACCCGAAATTCATGTAGGTGAACAAACAGAGATCATCGAGGACGAATCGAGTGAACTAAGCGAGCTTCAACCAATCGAGGAAGAAAAGGCGAAAGAAAACCAAGAAGAATTAAATAAAGCAAAAGAAGAACAACCCGAAATTCATGTAGGTGAACAGACTGAAATCGTCGAGGACGAGTCAAATAAAGTAGGCGAGCTTCAACCTATTGAAGAAGAAAAGGCGAACGAAAGCCAAGAAGAAGAATTAAATAAAGCAAAAGAAGACCAACCCGAAATTCATGTAGGTGAACAAACTGAAATCATTGAGAACGAATCAAGTAAGGTAGAAGAAATCAAGCCAATTGAACCAGAAATTGTCGAAGTAACAGAAGTACCGCCTCTAGAACCTGCTCTCCCTAAAAAAGAGATAGAGGTTCGTCAGGATAAGCCTGTAACAGAAGAAATCAAACCAAGCGGTCATGCAAAAGGGGAGCCAATACCAGTGAAGGAAGAAAAGAAACAACCAAATAATAATCATGTTCTTTTGACTCTTTCAAAACGGAATGCTACAAAAGCAAATGAACAGTTGCCTCAGGCCGGTAGTAATGACAGTAGGTTAGCTGTACTTGCTGGTTTAGCAATGATGGTGTTTACGCTAGGAGCTTACGCATTAAATCGCAAAAAAATAACTAAATAAAAAATAGAAATAAAGATAGAGGATAGGGCAAATTTCATATGTGCCCTATCCTCTATTTATGTTCACTCACCAAAAGACTGATTACGAAGCGATAGGTATGTTTTGTCTAAATGAGAACGCTAACATTTTTCAATGTCTTCTTCCGCCATTCCGTTAATTGGAAACATAAAAGATAAAAATAATGTACCATAGTATATGAGTAATTCTATTTATTAAACATTATTTTATGATAATATTTGTCCTTTTATTTAAGAAATAGAGAGAATAATATTTGAAATATTGTGAGTGATTACAAAAGGAGTGCACAAATGAAGACAAAAAAAACACTATTAATTGTTGGTTTCCTAGCAGTAACTATGTTAATTTATGCAAAGTTTGAATCAACAATAAAAGCTAAAACAGAAGAGCAAAAGACCGAAATGGTCGCAAAAAGTAAAACAACAAAAGAATTAAATCCTGGACCCCCAAATCCTAATGAAGAGCCTGGATGGGAGCTATATACGAAAAATGATCCAGCAGGCATATTTATAGATGGGGAGAAAAAGCTAGAATTAAGGTATAAGTTTGGTACGTCAGAGGAAAATGAAGCAGAGCGTCCATTTTTAGATGGTGTTGGGGCTAGTATGCAGGGTGATCATCCCACCGTGTCCTCTTTAGTTCCAAATGTCTATTTACATGATTATTCGACATACTTGGATACGGGTGGAATAGGGACTGTACCGGAACTGAAAGAAGTAGGAGATGTAAATGCTTTAGAGAATGGAGACCAATATTTCGGGCCGATCTCTTCGGCACCAATTCTTTTATCATGGATAACGGATACAGGGGAACATAAAACAATCTATAAGAATGATCCCAACTTAACCCTGGGCAACTTTAAGTTATACCGGAAAACAGAAGCAGATCAAACAATTAGCACCATGCTGAAATACAACTGGGAAATGGGAGAGGGATTTTTTAAAGGGTATCGATTTGAGGCGACGAATGTGTTAAAACCTTATAAAGGAACAATCAGGGTGGAGACTTACATGACAAATGTTACGCCAGCCGCTGCTAACAAGCCTGCGTTAAAGAATATTACCCTAGATAGTCACTATCCTATTGGGCTTGGTTATACGACGACTGCTGGAGAAACAAATCCTATTTTTTATATTGGAAGTAATCGTGGATTGTATATGCAATATGAGAATCATCTAAGAAATCTCTATCGATTGAACTACTTTTTCAATGTACCAAATCCTGTAAACAATTGGATTGGCGCAACGAACCTTGCATCAACTTGGACTGCTAACTCCAATATTTCTAAAGAACAACAAGCTGAGGCTGAAAGAAACGGCTTTTTAGATGAGCGATATATTTTTAATGGAATTACAGGATCAGGAAATGAAAAGGACAATGGAAAAGCCGGAACGAATGTTCCAGAGCCACCTGTTTGGGCTCAGTTACCTAGTAAAGCCCCCGCCTTCTCAATGAAGTCTCCTGTTAACGAGAGCTTTGAAGCTGGAGATACGATTAGTTATGCGTTTAACGTTGGGCTACAAAAAATCGATGACACACCATCGATCGTGTTAGATGAAACGGAAGATTTTAGATTAAAAGGACAAAACACCTATTCACTTAAAGGACAATGGTTTGATAATGATAGCACTGAAATCGATTTATTCTATTCTGTAGATGGTGGTGCTGTGAAAGGACCGTATCGTCAAAGGACAACAGCAGACATGTTAGGACAAGGGATTGAATTCTCTATTGATTTAACGGATCCTGGGGACCTAAAACCACAAGACCACGAAATAGAAGTATACGCAAAAGATATTGCAGAAGAAGGTACTGGTCTTGAGCCTGCGGAATCAAACCATGAATTCTTAAAATTGGTTTATGTAGATGACGATCCAAAAATCGAATTAGAGGAAACAATGGGAAGTATTCTACCAGGAGGTTACAAAGTTAAGGGGCGTTATACAGGCAAGGATGAAAAATACAAGCCTGCTACAATTTCGTATAAAAAGGCAACAGATCCTGATTCAAATTATAAAGAAATGACAGTAATCAATTCTCCAAATCAAACTTTTGAATTTACGATACCAGAAAAGGACATGCCAGATTTAAATGGAACCTATGTATTTTCAATTCGTGGAGAAAATAAATATGGGGTTCTATCAAATGTAGAAGATGTGATGCTGGCTAATGAACAAACAAAGCCAAAATTTACGCTATCAAAGGACTCAAAAGAAAACCTGTTAGATCAAACAGCAACAGATTATGAAATTGACTTTACTAGTTTCGCGCATACAGGACTATTTTATCCATTGACAATTCAGTATAAAGTCGATGATGAAACAGAGTGGCAACAAATGACAGACCAGCCAGTAGGGACGATGACTACGGTCTTGACTGAGGTTACCGAAGGACCTAAAAAGATCAAACTTCCTGCTTCAAAATTACCATTTGGGGAGAATCATGTTGTTCATTTTGTTGTAGTTGATAGATTCGGTATCATATCAGATGAGCAATCCGTAGTATTTATGATGCCGGAAAAACCAGTGTTAACATTAGAGAATAAGGATGCTTCATCACTAGGCGAAACACAAGTCGTAAAAGGAACAATTAAGACAAAACTCTTCCCAGCAAAATTACACTATAAGATTGTGAAAAATGGGGAAGCCGGTGCTTCGTATCAAGAAGTTGCGGATAAGGATATAGTAATGGATCAAACAACCGGGAAGTTTAGTTTTCCAATAGATAAATCTTTGTTACCAGTAGGGGCTAGCTATGAGATTTTTGTAAAAGGAATGGATTCTTTCAACCAAGAATCAGAAGAGGTCAGCTATCGTTTAACAGAAGTTGTTCATTTTAAAGTTAAATTTGTCAATGCTACAGGAGGTACGATTGATCCAGAGATTATAATTGATCGAGAACTCGGAGACGTGATTGATTTAACTGAAGAAAAAACAGTGCAAGATACACTGACGAAGCTAAAACAGCGCTACACATTGGATGAATCTTCTGTACCAACAGATTCAGTAAAAGTGGATAGTTCTACGGCTTTTTGGGAATATAAGTTTACAGGACGTTTAATCTATCTATCGTCTCCAACGGCATTTGACTTCGGATTAGAGGTTGCTTCTATTAAAAAGATGCGTGTAGAAAAACCTACTGTAATTGGACTTCCTCTGGTCGTTTCAGATACTAGAGAAAACAAACCAGGTTGGTCACTGAACGTGAAATTAACGAAAGAACTGTTAAATGACGACGGGAAAACAATTCTCAAAAATGCGGTTCGATATAAGCATGGAGAAACAGAAACTATATTAAGTAGTGATGCAGTATCAGTTGTTCAAAAATCAACTGCTGGAGACTATGATATCAGTAAGGATTGGGGTTCATCTGAGGATGGACTTAAATTAGAAGTTCCAGCTGGTCACGTAACTGCGTTAGGAAAGTATAAAGGTGAAATTCTATTTGAGCTTGGAGAGAAACCGTGATAACTATAAAATAAATTTTGTGGTTGTAGAACTTGGATGATAATAAATGTAGTCTCTGTGTTAGATTCTAAAAGTTTTTGATTTTAGAGCTTGGTACAAGATTGTATAAAAAGAACTGTGCAAGTATTTTTCTGAGCTGGATCCTCAGAAAAATATACTTACACAGTTCTTTTATAGATTAAGCTACTCATCTATTTTATCAAGCCAAATTTTCACCATTCGACTCGATTACTTGCTTGTACCAATGGAATGACTTCTTACGACTTCTTTCTAGAGAACCATTCCCTTCATCATCACGATCTACATAAATAAACCCATAACGCTTACTCATTTCCCCCGTCCCAGCACTAATCAAGTCAATACAGCCCCAAGGTGTATAGCCAATCAAGTCAACGCCATCATCAATCGCTTTGTCCATTTCAATAATGTGACGCTTGAAGTAGTCGATCCGGTAATCGTCATTGATCGATCCATCTGTTTCTACTTCATCAAAGGCACCAAGACCATTTTCTACAACCATCAATGGTATTTCATAGCGAGAATAGATTTGGTTTAACGTATAACGTAGACCAATAGGATCAATTTGCCAGCCCCAATCACTAGTTTCAAGATATTCATTTGATACACCGCCGAAAAGATTTCCGCCAGTTTTATCGTCACGCTTCTCTAAATCATCTGTAATACAAGTGGTCATGTAATAACTAAAGGTATAATAATCTACAGTTCCTGCTTGTAATACTTTTTTATCTTCTTCGGTGATATCCAGCTGAATATTATTTTTTTCAAAGTACCGTTTCATAAAGTAAGGATAGTTCCCTTTGACCTGAACATCTCCACAGAAAAAGTTAAATTTTTCATTGATTTGTTGTGTTTTTAACACATCTTCAGGTCGACAGGTTTTTGGATACATAGTGATGTAAGCCAACATACATCCGATTTTAAATTCTGGATTGATTTTGTGACCAGCAGCAACTGCTTTAGCAGATGCTAAAAAGACATTGTGTAAGGCTTGATACTGTTCTGTTTCAGTATAGTCACGATTGAATAACCCGTTGATTCGTTTACCATGATCCATTGTGCCAAAATTGATTTCATTGAATGTTAGCCAGTACTTCACTTTGTCTTTATAGCGTTCAAATAGTGTTGTTGCATAATTTTCGTAAAAACCAATTGTCCGTTTATCTAAAAAGCCATCATAATTCTTTCCTAAGTGAAAAGGCAATTCAAAGTGTGAAATCGTCACGAGTGGTTCAATACCATATTTCGCTAATTCATCAAACACATCATCATAGAACTGTAAACCAGCTTCATTTGGGGTTTCTTCATCGCCTTTAGGAAAAATGCGTGACCAAGCAATCGACATCCGATAAACCTTAAAGCCCATTTCCGCAAATAAAGCGATATCTTCTTTATAACGATGGTAAGAATCGATTGCTGTATGACTTGGATAGTAATATTGATCTGTATCGATCTCTAAATCGAATGTACGATGTGTATTAGACGTACGGCTACCTGCTCGATTGTGATCGCAAATAGAGTCCCCTTTGCCATCTTGATCCCAGGCACCTTCACATTGATTAGCAGCCGTTGCGCCGCCCCATAAAAAATTCTTTGGAAAACTCATTCACTTATACTCCTTTATAAATTAAATTGATATAGCTGTAAAAACTAATTTGAAATAATCGCAGTGATTAGGACATCCCCTTGTTTAACGGAAGAATCAGAGGTTGAAATGACATCGGCGTAATCAGGTGTATTTGTAATGATGATCGGTATCTGTGTACTATAACCTGCCGCTTCGATTGCTTCGATATCAAACGTAACTAGCTTATCGCCTTTTTTGACTTTGGTATTTTGCTCAACAAAGGCTTCAAATCCTTCACCTTCTAATTGGACGGTGTCGATGCCAATATGGATCAGTAGCTCTGTTCCGTTATCAGAGATCAAGCCAATGGCATGCTTGGTAGGAAAAAGCGTCATGACAGTCCCGTCAAATGGGGCTACGATTTCACCGATAGTCGGTTCAATTACAACACCTTTACCCATGATTCCTTCTGAAAATGCAGCATCTTTAGCTTCACTTAAAGGAAGAACTTTTCCGGTTACAGGAGCAAGAACGGTATCTTTTGTTAATTTCTTTTTTTGCCCAGTTGCGGCAAGTTTGGCTTCTTCTTTTGATAATTGAATCGTTGGTTCATCATCTTTAAATCCTAAAGCCCAAGCTACTGCAAAACCAGCTGCAAGAGCACACACATCCAAAATTATTGCGTAAATCGCAAACGTAACATCGCCATCTGGTGAGATAGAACTTGGATAGCGGAATATTCCTAAGCCACCCATTTGATAGCCTTGCATCCCTAATGCCATAGCGATAGCACCAGTAACTCCCCCAACAATACAAGATGCCCAGAAAGGTTTTTTTCTAGGTAAAGTGATACCGTAAATAGCCGGTTCAGTTACACCGAAGATACCTGAAATAAAAGCAGGAATTGATAATTCTTTTAATTTCGCATTTTTAGTTTTCAACATGACCGCTAATACCGCACCAGTTTGAGCAAAACTTACACTACCTGATGGTGTTAATAATGATGTTGGGTCACCTTGAGATAACGCAATAATAGCAAATGGAATAAGCGCCCAATGTAGACCGAACATAACAAGAATTTGCCAAGAGAAACCAAGAATAGCACCGAATAAAATGGGGCTGAAACTTTGAATAGAAAGCAAGCCATTTCCTAAAGCATCAGAAACAGTATTCATGATTGGTCCGATAACTAAGAATGTCAATGGAATCGTTACAAGCGCTGTTAAAAATGGCACAATAAACAACTTAATAACGTCAGGAATCACTTTTCTTAATTGCTTTTCTAAAAAGGCAGCAAAAGCCACCGCCGCAATAATCGGCATAACCGTAGAACCATAACCAGCAGGCGGAATAGAGAATGGAATACCAAAGAAATTAAGCCCTCCTGCTTCAGCAAACTGAGCAGTAGCTGCACCTTCTAAAAATCCAGGATAGACTAAACTTGATGCGATCAGCATCCCAAGGAAGGGGGAGCCGCCAAATTTTTTCATTGCTGTGTATCCAATAAAGATTGGCAAGAATTTGAATAATCCATCACCCATCGCATTAAAAACAGCTGATGTTGATGACTCCGCAAAGCCAGATCCTAAAGCGAAAATTAAAATGGCATTAACCCCTTTTAACATACCGGCTGCAGACAGTGGCGCTAAAATCGGTTGGAAAATAGAGGAAATCATATCAACAAATTGATCAAATAGATTTCCTTTTGGCCCAGACTCAGTTGGAGCTTCTAACACGCCTAAAACAGCATCAACGTCTTTTCTGACATCAGGAACGTGATTACCAATAACAACTTGATATTGTCCTCCAGCTTGCATGACGGTCACAACACCATCCATATTTTTTAAGACTTCGGTGTTTGCTTTGCTTTCATCTTTCAATTTAAAACGAAGGCGTGTGATACAGTTTGTTAAAGAATTGACGTTTTCCTTGCCGCCGACTTCTTTTACAATATTTTTTGCTAGTTCTTCATATTTACCCATTTTTGTTCCTCCAAATGTTTAGTTATTTTTTATTCAGAGGTCTCGCCAACTTAATGTCACGATCCAGGTCCTTTCCACAGGCGATAAGTTTCCTACGCTCCTTTTCGAGATAGTATTTAGATGAAGAGAATTACTCTCTAGCTAACACGTTTTGTCGATGATTCGGGCTAAATGTATGGTGATATAGACCTGTTCATCTTTTGACATCGTATAATTACGTCGACTTATTAATAGTTCCGCAACTTTTTTTGTTGCTTCAAAAGCTTCGGGATATTGTTTGGTAACGAGTATAAATAGCTCATTTTCCACCTGTTCTTCAGAACGTGCAGCAGTATTTTCTTGCAACACTCGTTCAGTGAAAAATTTTAAATGTGTGATAAAACGTTGAAAGTAAAGATCATTTTCAACGAAATTGATTCGAAGGGTATATTTTATGACGGTCAACATTTCTTCAATCAACTGTGTCAGACTGATCGCATCTTCGTGATTGCTGTCGAGTTGGGCATTCGTGATATGCAAGGCTAGAAAACCAGCTTCGTCATCAGTCAAATCCACATCTAATTGCTGGTTGACCATTTGGATGGCAGCACGTGCTATTTCTAATTCAACTGGGAAAAAGCGTTTGATATCCCATAATAAAAAATTTTTGACTTGAATATTTTTCTTAGTCCGTTGGATAGAGGAATGCAAGTGATCGGCAATCGCTATAAAAGAGGATTCATTCAATTCTTTATTTAGAGCATCTTTAGCATGAGATATAATTCTATAAGAAATTTCAATGATTTCTTCAGGGATTTCTGCAAAAAGTTGTTCGATTTGCTCAGGCTCCGCTTGGTTTTCAAGTTTAAAAACTTTTTCTATTTTAGCCTCATCAACGTCTGATCCGGCCTTCATCTGAAACCCCAAGCCATTGCCCATAAGGATGACTTCTTCATGATCTTCATTATGAACGATGACCACATTGTTATTTAAAATTTTTAGAATTTCCAAAGGAACCGACCTCCCGTTTTCCTGAATAAAGAGATTGAAAATAGAAAAAAACCCAAACAAAAGCCTAAAAAGGCGTTGTTTAGGTTTAGCTTAACTTAATAATCACTATCCACTTAACAAGGCAAATATACACTATAAGGAAAGCGCTGTCAATGGGTTTTTAAGGAGTTGACTATAGAAGAATAGAAAAAGTAATGGAGATTGCTGTGTAATGAGTAGACTGGACGTACTACAATCAATCTTGTAAAGTAGGTATTTTATACGGAAAAAGCCAGTGTCGATAACACTGACTCGTTAGTTGAGTTTTGACCGATAGTTATGATAGTACGGCTAACTCACTTTATTCGAGAGGATAGTAATCTTTTTTATTTAAACCGTAAATCCTTTGTTAGGCCGAATGGATTTACGGTTTCTTTCTTTTTTATTCGCAAATTACGAAGGAACTTATGAGCATCTGAAACATGTTGATCTAATCGATTGCTGTAATTTTCCAGTCTTTGAAGAAGGCTTCGGTACCGATATCAACGAAGAAACCAACTGCGCCTTTAGCATCAGCACCATGTTTCATATTTTCTACTACTAATGCAGGTTCTTTACTATCGTTCAAATAAAATTCTCCTTTAGCTCCATTGATCACTGCTTTTAAGCTGATCCATTCATCTAGTCCAATATCAGCTGGCCCCTCAAAATCAGTGATGGCAAGATTTCGGAAATAGTCAAAGGTATATTTGGGGTAGGAAAAATATTGCACCCCACGATTTTTTCGGACAGGATCATCGACGCGACCGTTGGTTGGTCTTACATAAAAGGATTCAAATTTTGTATCCTCTTGATTGATTCGAAAGGCAATACCGATAAATCCTCGCGCGAAATCTGGTGCATCTGGCAATAAGCGACTTAACATTTTGACTTCGATTGTTCCATTATGAAAAGTTGAGCCGCTTAGTTTTGCATACGTATTTTCATCAAATTCCATAATTTTATCTTTCTTCACGACTCTTAAAACGGATTCACCATTTAGTGTAGTCTGTTCAACAGCGGTATGAACTGCTTCGATCGGTGTAGATTCAGTATTCATTTAAAACGCCTCCATAATCATTGTTGTGATCTTTCATAAAGTATAGACAATTTTTTTGATAATGTTAAGTAGGCACTAATTTGTAACTATCTATCTAAGCTGCTGCTTATAAAATTGTCCCCACTGTCTCATGGATTCAATAACAGGTAATAAGCTTTCTCCCAAGGAGGTTAATTGATATTCAACATGAGGGGGTACTTTTTTGAAATCGATTCGCTCCACAATACCATCTAGAATCATTGAATTGAGACTTTCTGTCAGGACTTTTTGGGAAATGCCTGTTAACGATCGTTTTAATTCGGCATTTCTTTTTGGACCTGTTATTAGATCGCGGATGATTAATGTTTTCCATTTACTTCCAATCAACTGAACGGTCGTTGCCACGTCGCAAAGCGGCATTTCTTCTTTTTTTATCATTTCAAAATTTCTCCTAACATTTGAAAATGAGTCAGCTTATAGCAGTGACTCTTATATAGAAGAATTGTTGCATGTTTAAGACCGAAAATCAACTTTTCATTGTAAAAGTCAAAATTGGGACGCTACAAATTTCAAAATAGGTTATTGAAATGTTAGCGCTATTATTGTAGACTGAAATGAGTGATATAATTTTTGTCAATTTGTTATGATTTTTATAATGAAAAGCAGAAGAGTAAAAAATGATGAACCTATCGATGAGAAACTATCATGCTTTCTGGGGCACTATTTGGGAAAAATGATTATTTTATGGCCACCAAATACGGAAGCGCTATCATTTTTAGGGGGAATATTTTTTATTGGAATGTATCTAAAAGAAAAGAGGAATAGGAATATGAGCAATGATAACGCAGTACTAGCAAGAAATACGAAAAATGCACCGCAGAATCCACTAGCATCACAAACAGTCGCTTTTTCTCACTACAATAACTTTTCAGCACAATTACCGATCGATCCAGTATCTGGCAAATTGGTAGCAGGAGGCATTAAGGAGCAAGCTGAACAGTGTTTTGAAAATATCAAGGCAATTGCAGAAAGTATTGATCATGCAATGAGTGATATTGTTCGAATGACTATTTTTGTGAAACAGAGTAAAGATATCGAGGCAGTTGATGAAGTGTACGCTTCGATTTTCACAAGTTATCAGCCTTCAAGAACAGTAGTAGTGGTAGATGACTTACCAATGGACGCTCTAGTACAAATCGAAGCCTTAGTTTCAAATGGTGAAGGGACGATCCCAAATGCACCTCAAGCAGGTGATTTGATCAAACTGACCAACAATACATCAAATGCGCCAACCAGTTCAGTGTCGACGCAAACAGTTTCGTTTTCACATTATAATAATGTATCTGCACAACTACCAATCGACCCTAAAACAGGTAGAGTGGTAGCAGGTTGTATTAAAAAACAGACTGGTCAATGTCTGAAAAATATCAAGGCAATTTTAGAAAGTATCGATGTTCCATTTGATGATATCGTTAAAATTACGATCTTCCTGAAAGATTTGTCGAAGATGGACGCTGTAAACAAAGTCTATACAACCTTTTTTCCAGATTCAGCGATTGCGCGAACAGTGGCCTATGTTCCAGCGCGGACAGTGGTTGCAGTAAAAGATCTGCCGATGGGGGCTGCAGTTCAAATTGAAGCAGTCGTTTCGCACGGAGATGGGACACCGCCCCAAGCGATTGAAGACAGACATGGTCTGATCATCGAAGCAAATAATACCGAACAAGCGCCAAAATGTCCATTCTCAACACAAACAGTTGCGTTTTCACATTATAATAATATTTCCGCACAATTACCGATTGATCCAAAAACAAATGAGAGGATTATCGGTGGGATAAAAGAGCAGACTGGTCAGTGCTTAGAGAATATCAAGGCCATCATCGAAAGTGTTGATCATGTGCTGGAGGATGTGGTCAAAGTGAACATCTATGTTAAGAATATCGGAGACATGGACGCAGTAGATGTGGTTTATGCAAGATTCTTCCCAGATGGTGTACCTGCACGAAGAGTGGTTGGTGTATCGGAGTTGCCTAAAGATGCGTTGATCCAAATCGATGCCATTGTTGGGAATGCTGAAGGAACACCTCCAATAGTTACTCAATAACTAAAAAATGCTTGAAGAGATCCTCTTAGAAGGGACTCTTCAAGCATTTTTTTTATGCAGTAGCCATCGATTATTGACGGATTTTTTTTGTTCAAAACTGGTTTATCCTAATGCATTGCTGTGTATAGAATCAAGTTATTCAAAAAAATTGAGTACCTGATGACCTCGCTGATAGCATCTAACCTACCGTTATAACGTGGTTTAATCATAAATACGTCATCTGGCAGATCAAATGGTACTGTTAGGTTATTTATATTCATCAATACTTCACGTATTAACGCATCGTTTTTTTGCTAGTCACTGTGGAAATTTTGGTAATCAATTATATAAAATATGTTTAAAGATAAAATAGTAAGATTCTCTGTCGTAATCAGTAGCAAATAAGTTTATAATAGATGGCAGTATACAAATATCGGAGGGTTCTCACGTGAAAAAACTGGGTTTTGATCCACAAAAGTACATCGAAGAGCAATCAAAATATATTCTTGAAAGAGTCGACCACTATGATAAATTATATTTAGAATTTGGCGGTAAATTAATCGGTGATATGCATGCAAAACGTGTCTTACCGGGCTTTGACGCAGATGCCAAAATTAAACTTTTGCAAAAATTAAAAGAGCAAGCAGAGATCTTGATTTGTGTTTATGCTGGTGATATCGAACGTAACAAAATTCGTGGCGATTATGGAATCACCTATGATATGGATATTTTACGCCAAATCGATGAGTTGCGAGAATACGGCTTAGCGGTCAATAGTGTGGTCATTACACGCTACAGTGGACAGCCTTCTACAAAAATGTTTATCAACAAGTTGGAAAGAAGAAATATCAAAGTCTATAAACATGCAGCAATCGAAGATTATCCATCAAATCTTGAAAAAATCGTCAGTGAAGAAGGGTTTGGTAAAAATGACTACATCCCGACAACAAAACCAATCGTGGTGGTTACAGCACCAGGACCTGGTAGCGGGAAATTAGCGACTTGTTTGAACCAACTATATCATGAAAGCCGTAATGGTAAGACTGCTGGCTATTCAAAATTTGAAACCTTCCCAGTATGGAATGTTCCATTAAAGCATCCTTTAAATATTGCCTATGAAGCAGCAACCGTTGATTTAAAAGATGTGAATATGATTGATTCATTCCACTTTGATAAATACCAAGAAGTTGTGGTTAATTATAATCGTGATGTTGAGACATTCCCTGTAATCAAACGGATCATCGAAAAAATTACGGGAGAAGAATCTGTCTATCAATCACCAACAGACATGGGCGTTAACCGTGTCGGCTTTGGGATCGTCGATGATGATGTGGTGAAAGAAGCCTCTAAGCAAGAAATCATTCGTCGCTGTTTTGCCACAGAATGTGACTTTAAAAAAGGCTTGATCGATGAGGAAATTGTTAATCGCATTAAATTGATAATGGAAGAAGTGGAACTGAAAAAAGAAGACCGCAAAGCAGTACTTCCTGCCAGACAATATTCAGAGCAATTAAGAGAACAAACCCAAAGTAATGATACCCCTGCCGTTATTGCCTTTGAGTTACAAGATGGTCGAATTGTAACAGGGAGAACCAGCAGCTTAATGGATTCGTGTTCATCAGCTATTTTGAACTCGATTAAGACGTTAGCCAATATTTCAGATGAAATTTTATTATTATCGCCAGTGATTCTTGAAACGATTCAAACCATGAAACAAAAAGAGCTTCACAGTAAGATAACGGCTTTGAAAGCCAATGAAATATTGATTGCTTTAGCAATCAGTGCGGTGACGAACCCGACAGCACAATTAGCATATGATAAATTATCTGAATTGAATGGTGTACAAGCACATTCTACTGTGATGTTGAGTAAGAATGATGAACAAACGTTAAGAGAACTAGGCTTAGATATTACCAGTGATGCAGTTTATCCGTCTGAGAATTTGTATTATATTTAATTTATGAGATGCTGATAATGGTCAATAAACATAAAAGTGGTTAAAAAAAACAGTTGAAAGTTGATGATCAACGTTCAACTGTTTTTTTTAGGCTAAGACCATAAGTATGAGTGTATTGAAAAATTTACGAAAGCCAAACCCACAAAAATGAGCTAATTGTAGCAAGTATTCCAGCTACTAATGAAAAGCCAACAACGATTTTTGCTTTATTCCAACGATCCCTTTTTTTATCACGTTTGGCTCTCGCCGTTTCAAGATCGTTCCCATCCATAAAAGCCACAATTTCACTATAGGTTTGCACATCTTTTTCCTTTTTGATTTTCTCGATTTTTAGAGCAGCCACCATAGAAATTGCCCAAAGAACGAGAGGAATACTTAAGCCATACCAATCCCAAAGTAATAGGGCCGGTCCAATGGATAAAACCGCTAGCACAATAAATAAAAGCATAACCCAAGAGAGTCGATTCATTCTTTCTGCTTCAATATCTTGAGTGTTTTTCATAATTTCTACATCTCCTTTGACTAATTCATCTAAGGTGACATCAAAAAGAGTGCTCAGTGCAATCAAATTATGAATATCAGGATAAGTATGATCGTTCTCCCATTTAGAAATTGTTTGCCGTGTAACATAGATTTTTTCTGCAAGTTCCTCTTGAGAATACCCATCTCTTTCACGATAAATTTTTAATTGCTTATTAAAGTTCATTTTGCTGTCTCCTTTGATTATAAGATAATACACAAGGGCTTATTTTGTCTGTCAATAAGCGTGTACGTTAGCAGAAATTTGGGTGTATACAGGTGTTTACATTGGGAGAAACGTTGATATAACTGATTTTTTAGAATAGGGTTCAATGAAGCGAACGAGTGTCTGGAATAACAATTCCGATGCCTATTTTTTATGTATAGTCGAGAATTAAGTAGTCAAGGTTTTGCAAATTTGAGCTTTATGAAGTTACCCTATAAAAATAATTATGACACAAGTGCACACTTAATTACAGTTAAAAAAGAATTTGAAGGGAGGGCTATTATTTAGTCTGTTCCACTTAATTGGCAAGTTCAGTTGATATTATTTCTTAGAGGACTTCTGAAATGTCAATTTGAACTGATTGAGTAGTTATATAAGGAAAGTCATGTCATTGTCGATATTTTTCAAGAAGTTTATCTCTTCTGATATTAAATTATAATATTTTTTAAGGGTTATCCTTACTGAATGATTTTCACATATTAGATTAGACATAAAAAAGGCTCAAATATATTTTTCAGGTTCGTTTTCTTGAATATTTTCTTTGTATTGTGATATTTTGAACAATAAAATTGTTTACATTTATGAACTTGATGATATAATTAATTTATATTAATTAAGAAAGGGTGTGGAAAATATGAAAAAACCAGAATTCGTTTTACTAAATTCTAACCAAACTGCAATGATGGAGTCAGGATCTACTGTAGTAAATTGTGCGCAAGGAAGAAAATAGTGTGATGTTATTTTTCTAGTGATAGTCAGGAATTTATATGAGGGTTCTCTTGTATTTTTTGACTATCTCTTATATTTTTTAAGAAAATAAATTAGGAATGTATTCATGTTTTTATAGCTGATATTAGGTTGGAAAACATTTTATAATAATATAGGATTGGAGGTGTATTGTATGTATTTATCGTTAAAAGAAGGAAACTATCTTTTGAATCAACCCACAGGAATTTCTTTTTCATATTTACTTAATGGTACGTATATGAATATTGGGGTAAACAAAAGCGCAGAGGATATTTTGCTTAGATTAAGTGGACAATATGAGCAAGAAATGATCGTGGCAGAGCTTTGTGAAGTATATAATGAAAATCATGCTGTAGTTAATAAATTCGTTAACGAATTTATTAATACCCTAAAGTCCAACAATGTTATTGTTGAATCAAATGAGATAAAGAATAACATTGTTTTAAGAGGCAGTGGAACATACTATACACCAGAACATGTTACCTTCGAATTAACGCATAAGTGTCCGTTAAGTTGTCAACATTGTTTTGTGGATGCTGGATTTGGCAGTGAGATGGATAGTTTGAAATGTAAGGAGTCTCTTCAAGAATTACTGGATATGGGTGTAAGTGTGATTCAGTTAACTGGTGGCGAGCCATTTGCATATAGTGAAGTTGATCAAATAATCGAAATAATTCGTCGAGAAGGTAGAGCAATCCATATAACAACAAGTGGTTATATTTATACTAAAACCGTTCAATCTTGTTTAGATTTATTATCTGAAAGCGATACTTCGCAAATTCAAGTATCAATTGATGGGCTTAAAGAGATACATAATCAAATACGAGGGAAAAAAGATTCATATGATAAAGCAGTAAAATTTATTAAGGAATGTGTAAAAAGGGGAATAAACACAAGCGTGGCTACTTCTCTAATAATACAGCCTGTTGAGGAAATCGAAAAATTAGCTAGCATAGTTAAGGAGCTTGGAGTGACAGAGTATAAGTTAGGCTTAATTACGAATCAAGGAAGGGCGAAAGACAATAATCTTGATGGTTATACTTATAATGAGTATCGTAGCATGGTAAAATACCTGAAAAAGAAATTTGATGATGAATTTTTTACAATAGAAGAAATAGAAGAGAAAAGTGAGATAGGTAACTGCGGAGCAGGTTATAAAACATTAAAAATCAAACCGGATATGATGGTAACTCCTTGTGCCATGATGCAGTTGAACATAGGGAATTTAAAGCAAGAATCCCTTAAAACAATTTTAAGTAGAAGTTTCAAGTTGTTCTCAAAATTAGAATTTCCAGATTCAAAACAGTGTTCGACATGTTCAGAAGAAGATTATTGTAAAGGATGTATTTCAGAAGCCATTATAAGAAAAGATTCAGTTAGTGTCTGTAACTGGGAAGTGAAACAGCAAGGGGTATTGTGTAAAATTATTTGATCTTGTATGTGAGACTCATAAAAAGATGTAGTTGAAAAATAAGATGGTGCTATCAGTGATAGTGTACCATTATGAG
Organism: Enterococcus sp. AZ170; assembly: GCF_050545135.1. Classification (NCBI taxonomy): domain Bacteria; kingdom Bacillati; phylum Bacillota; class Bacilli; order Lactobacillales; family Enterococcaceae; genus Enterococcus; species Enterococcus sp. AZ170. The sequence continues at coordinate 350,041 of NZ_CP172947.1, forward strand.
GAGAATTTACGTATGAACATTTAAAATTACTTTACTTTGAAAGAATAAAGAAAAAAATCAAAGAGACAAATTTCTGTTTCTTGATAAGTAAAGGTGAGGAAAAATGGAAAAAAATAGAGCGTTTAAAAAGCTTGTTATCGGTCAAATGTTTGCGAATATTGGCGATATTATTTACACAATTGCCGTCGTGAGTTCAGTTTTTACGCTAACGAACTCTGCATTAGCAGCTTCCCTAGCACCAGTTATTATGACTGTTGGGACAGTATTTTCTGGATTGCTAACGCCGGTCTTAATTAACTATGCTACACTGACAGATATTTTACGAAAAACTCAATTATTTAAAACGTTTATATTAATAGGATTAGCAGTTTATTTAAACCTAAAAGTAAATAATGAAAATCTGTTCTTTTTGTATACATTTATTTTTAGTATTTCTTTTTTAGATGGTTGTGCTGAACCAATAAGTAGGGCACTCATACCTCATTATGCTGCAAAGTCTTATTTGATACGTGCTAATAGCATTTTTAGTACAATGCTCCAAATTGTCAGTATTGGTGGTTGGGCAGTGGGTTCTTCTTTATTGATAATCTTCTCTATACCTGGCTTAATTTGGATCAATGTTGGTATATTTGCTATTGCTACTTTCGCTTTTTGGTATTTACCAAAAGTTTCTACGACTGATAACGCTGAAGGAGATAGATGGAAACACCTGATTTCTGGGTGGCAAGAAATACGCAAACAACCCATTATATTTACAATTGTGAGTATGGATATACTTGAGAGTATTGCAAATACGGCGTGGATTTCAGCCGTTGTATTAGTCTTCGTGAAAGATGTTTTACATGTTTCAGAAAACTGGTGGGGCTACATTAATGCCACTTATTTTCTAGGTGCTGCTCTAGGAAGTATGCTTGTTTTTTATTTAAATGTAATGGTTGATAAGAATAAATCTAAAATAATAGTCATCAGTTCAGCTTTGGGCGGAGTCATTACGTTACTCGTTGCTTTGGGAGGAAATCCATTTCTTATTTTAGTGTATTCAATTCTGATAGGTGTATTCTTACAAGTTAAGAATATCCCTCAAGCTACGATTCTACAACAGAAAGTCGATAGGAATAAATTAACATCCGTGTATGCTGCAACAGGTATATTGAATACTGCAACCTTTTCTTTATCATCACTAATGATGGGAGCTGTGGCAGATGCTTTAGGTGTGAATATTGTTTTTGTTCTTTCAGGAATATTATTATTTGTGGTTGCTTTTATAGCGAAAAATAAAAGAAAATTGCTAGATGGGTAGGAACAAGGAGTAAAATGCCAATTCAACTAATTGTGATGAATTATAGTGACTATTAAGAGACCGAAAGGGAAGTCTGATTCAGGTCTCTTTTCTTGTTGAAAAAGATTGTACTAAAGTAATAAAAAAGCCGTGGAACCTTTTCAGTAAAGGATTCATGGCTTTTTTAGCAGATGTAATTTGATAAATCAAAGTCAAAATTTCTAGAATTTAAAAACGACGAATCATCTATCCGTCGTTTTAGCGTGATATTCATTATATAGACACTGTTTAAATCTATTCTTGATCGTATAACCAATAGAACGATAACTTATTGCCATCTGGATCAGAGAAATCAACGTATCGAATGATACCTGGTACATCCTCTATCGCCTCGTCAACGATTACGCCAAGTGTTTTTAAACGTTCAAATTCTGTGTCTAAATCTTCCACTTCTAAACGTAAAACATTCTCTGAAACATTCATTTTTTCTTCGAAAAGTTGAATCCAAATAGAACCAACTGGATACTCAATAACGCCTTCAACAGGGTTGATTTTCTCATCACTCATAAGAAGTTTTTCATACCAACATGCAGACGCCTCCAAATTACTTACTGGTAGACCTACAGTGATACTCTTTACATTTAAACTCATAAACATTTCCTCCATTCCATCAACATACGACTATCTTATCATTTCACGGTCAAATAATATTATTCTAGATTGTGTTCTTTAAACGGGCAATCAAAAGCTTTCCCACATTCACTAATATTGGTGGGTCTTCTGGTATCGGTTCTCTCAGCTTAATCGTGTAATGATTGCCAGAACAGTTTGGAAAAGATAACTTTTCATCTTCTTTCCCCCTCAAACTATTGCCTAAGTTAAAGTAAGATAGAACATTATTGGAACGGCTTATCCCACAAGCTAATAAAAAAAAGTCTCCACTTGGAATATTTTTCAATTTATTTCCGATTAAATTTTTAGTCGCTAATCCAGATATAGGCAGGTGATTCGGTATAAGTGTCCGGAAAAGTCCAATAAATACAATTCCCATCTCAAATCCATCAGGTACTTCAATCGTTACTGTGCAAAAAGAATGACTCTTTTCTTCAAAATGCGCTATCGACTGATCCTTATCATCCGTTTCAAAACGTTTTATATCATCAAAAAGTTCACTCATTTCCGTTTTATATGCTCTAGGAGAACTACCTGTATATTTTTTAAACGTATTCGTGAAACTACCGCTGCTTTCAAAACCTGAACGTTCTTGTAGGTCAAGTATTCGCTTTTCTTCATCAAGTTCAAAGATCGCCTTTTCAACTTTTAAACTAGAGAGGAATTCAACAACACTGAATCCATTTATTTCTTTAAATTTCCGACTAAAGTGATGTTTATCATAACCAAAGTGAACGGCAATCTCCTCACTTGTCATTTTTCTACTAACAGCTTCTTCTGAAATGAAAGAAAGAATTTCTGGCATTTTCGTTTTCATTTTTATTCCTCCTTTAAAGAAAAAGCTTTGAGAATCCCTATAAATAAGGATTTTCAAAGCTTTTTATATCACTCCCACTCCACGTAATTTTTAAGTTTAAAACGCTGTTATATCAACGTTTTCCACCAGAAAACATCGTTTTGGTAGGGAAATGGTAGGGTTAAAATTTTACTGCCTGATTTCCATTAAAAATTGCAACTTTTGATTCTTTAGCAAAAGTAAATTGAATATTGCCAGTCATTTGTTCGGCGATACCTTCATCATTTCTGCTCCACAGGTGAGCGTAATGCTTGAGTGTGATCTCTGGGCTAGAATGACCTAATCGTCGTGAAACAACTAGAATATCAGCATTAAATTCATTGATTAAGTAGCTGACATGAGAATGTCTCAATCCTTTGCCTTGAATAGCAGGAACTTTAGCCAATTTTGCATAGCGTTCAATGACACGTTGTACGGTAGAACGATACAATGGCAAGTCAGTATAGCTTAAAATGAATTGTTCTACACCATGCTTTTTTTGGATTTTTTTCCATTCTGCCAAGATATGAACAGTATCATCATCTAATGAAATAACACGCATACCACTCTCAGTTTTAGTATAAGGCTTTCTGGCGAAGTCATTATGATTCTTCATATCTAATGTATGATGAATACGTAATTTTTGACGTTTTAAGTCAACATCGTACCAATTTAATGCTAAGCCTTCACTGACTCGAATACCTGTCATGTAGTACAACCAAATCATCGTGAAGCACATATGCTCATAAAAATCCTCTTTGTATATGACGGATAATACTTTTTCGAATTCTTCTTTTGTCCAATAAGCTACAATTGATTTTCCTTTAGGGATTGCTTTTGTTCGCTTAGAGATATTCTCAGGGAGAAACTCTAATAAAACAGCGTAATCTAATGACTTGCGAAACATGCCATACATGAGCGAACTATACGCTTGGGAGTAGCCACTTTTGGTTAGTAACCAAATTCGATAGCCTTCACAATCTACTACAGAGATATCTCGTAGCTTTTTATCATGAAAGTAATCAGTGATTTGCTTTAGTCCACATTCACGAGAGCTCCATGTACTACGCTGAACAGATGATTTATAATGCGGAATATAGGAATGTTCCATAAATTCATCATAGGTCAAGTCATAGTTAGCATAGCCATTTCTTTTCATGTACTCACTTTTGATTCTAGTCACTTCTTTATGCGCTTCTTTAGCAGTTGCAAAACGTTTCCCTAATTGATCTTTGGTTCCTTTTTTCTGAATCCGTTTGCCAGTGGTTTTGTCTAAACCAAGTTCAATTACATATGAAAAACGACCTTTAGCATCTTGATAGACACAGGGGTACTTTGTTTTTGCCATTCGTTATTCCTCCGATTCAAGAGGAACACCGATAATTTCTTCAACTATTTTTCGTGGGACAATTCCCACTCTTTTATTATTATAATAGGCTACACCACTGTTTACAAGTTTAAGTTTAGCCTGTCGAATAATCGTAGTAGCTTGATGCTTTTTAAATCCTAATTTTTCGAGGTCTACTCTTGAGACCATGTTGTTTTTATACATAAGATACCTACTTTCTTTCATCGCTTAAACATGCGATAATAGCAGCAGTGGGTAGTACTACTGCTATCCGCATAATGTTTGTAACGCTCACTATTCTTTGCTTTCGTCGGCTGAATAGTGAGTATTTAGTTTGTTCCTTTCGACAAGTGAGATAAAGAAATAGACTTTGAAGTAACTGCTAATGAGTACATTTTCTGGATCGTCGATTAGAAGATTGTTAAACCTTTCTTTTTCCAGTTCGAGTTGATTACCAATGCTTGGATTCTGATGAATCTTGGAAAAATACACATCCCATAAATCAAACAGGTCTTCTACTAAAGTAGAATCGTTTGCGAATAGGATACTATCATTGATGAACTCAGCCATTAGATACGATTCGAATTTTTTAGATTCATCTAAGCTCTGATAATATTCATTGCTTATTTCTAGATTGCGAGCTTTGAACGCTAATAGATCACGATTTTCCATCTTTTTCACCTCCTTTCAATGATAGATCACGCCATGGAAATATCTTTCTTCCTTGATATTCTTCACGATATTTCATGATGTAGTTATAAGCATCTCTATTGGCTTCGTAGGCATTATTGTAGTAGTCGAATAAGTAGCCAATGAAGTTGTTAATTCCTTTTTGTCCGTAGAAATCATAGATTTTATAGAACGTAGGCATTAAACCAGAACCAGTACAGAGGTAGTTAATTGAAACCTCTAAGTTTGATTCCTGTGGTTTTCGTCCGTCAAGGATATCTGAGAGACCATCTGAATAAGCCAGCATGACTTTGGTTAATGTGGTATAGGTTTCATCGAATACATTATAGAAACGATATTTTTCACAGAAGGTGCTAAAAAGAAAGCCGCTCAGTTCTTCTTTCGTTTCAATTTTTACAAGCTCTTCACTAATTTGATGAGCGTACATTTGCCTAAAGCTTGCTTCAAACCTCACCCAATCGTTACAGTGCTTTGCTTCTGTATAATGAGTTGCATGTTGTGCGTTATCTAGCTGTTCAAGCTTTTTATCATAAATTCTCATGAGTAAGCGAGTATTTTTCTTTTTTGATCCGACGTAGATGGTATTAACAATTTGATTGTTGACAACAGCACTAATTTTACTGCTGTTTTTGCGATCATTTTTGTCTACAAGATAGTCAACTTCACTTACTAGACGATCATAGATAGTCGCTACAGAAAGACCTTCATCAAGAAAATCAATGGCAATATCAATCCTTGAAATATGAGCAGCCCCTTCATAGTAGTCTTCCAGTTTTTTGAAATCCTGTATGACTTTGGATGCAATGACATCTCTAGTGAACAAGTATTTACTAAATGCTTGTCCAGAAAAATGTACGTAGACTCCCATGTTTGGCATCATTTCGTTGTAACACACCTGTAGCATAAAAGCTTTATCATTATCATATTTAAGCACAGTTGTATAGCCTGCAAATCCTTTTTCACTGATAGACGGTCTATCAAATACAGTGCTCAATTCTAAGATAGTATCGATCAGTGTTACAAGATGCTGTGCTTGAGATTGCCAATCATCTAGTGAATCAATCTCAGATGAAGTGAACACTAGACTCATTTCATCTACTTTTACGGTTACTGCCATTAGACACCTCTTTTCCAATTAATTGTTTCATCGATAACAATAAGTGTTAGTTGTTGAGTGTGGGTCATTACTAATGCCCACACTTGGCACACCGCCTTTAGCTGCTGCGCAGCACAGGCGATGTGAATGTTCTTGCATGGTAATGAGCGAAACTCAAGCATCATTCACTTTTTTAGTCGTTGTTAAGCTCTTAATTGCCTCATAGATATCAAACGATAAACGAGGCATAGAGCATAACGAAGGTATGTTAGCCTTTCCAGATAGTGTATAGATACCTCTACCGACAGTCATTTTTGAAGTTGGAATCTGTGCGCCTTGTCCAAAAGCTGTTACATAAGTCAGGTCTTCTGAATCGCCTAAAACGCACTTGAAGATCATTTGATCACGAATCAGTGTATTCACGATGTCAGCATCGCTTTTTTGAAGGGCAATAATGATGAAACAGCCTAGTTGACGACCTTCAAGGATAATGTTTGTAATGATTTTCATTGCTTTATCACGTACATCTTTTTTCTCCACTTTTAGTGATTGGATGAATGAAGCGTACTCGTCAAATATAAAGACGTTTGGTTTCATGTGAAAATCGCTGTAAGATAAATCTAAACCCTCATGTAATCTTGCTCTCAGTACCATTTTCCGTTGCTGCATGGCTTTATCAAATGTTTCTAACAGAGACAAGATTTCTTCAACAGAGCTGGCACTATTACCAATCATTTCACCGATAATACTTATCGATGAAGCTTTTGGGTCAGCGATATACATATTCCAATCTTTTAGAAGACCTTGAAGTACATAGCTGTAAAGACTATATGATTTACCACTGCCAGTTTGTCCGACCAACATCGAATGATGTAGCTCATATTCTAAGTTTTTATCAACAGTGACAGTGTACCGATTGTTTGAGATTACATGTTTAAATTCATCAAGTGACTGAGCAATAATTTGTGTATCAATATTTACTTGATAACATTCATAGATAATCCAATTATTATCTTCACTTGAGTAACAGTTTTCTAAAACGAAGTCCTTTAAAGCAGGTGAAATATTGAGTTTTAACAATTTTTCAGATAGCTGTAAAGACGATTTTAGCTGCACAATTAAGCGTTGCTCACTATCCAACCACTGTAACTGAATTTTAGGTGTTTTAGCTAACTTTTGACCATTAGCTCGACTTGCATATTCTGAATATAGCTTTGCATCTACTAGTTGTTTATCGAGAGATCGATAAATGTTGAATAACCAAACAGAACGCTTGATTCCATATTTTCTAATGTTGAACTTTACAGAAAATATAAGTAGCAGAGCAACAATAGAGACTATGAAAGTAACGATTAGCAGGACTTGCAGTAGTTTCAGCTTGTCATAGCCCCAATCATGTAAAATAGATTGGCTGTAATGCATAATAATACGATTAATTGTGAAGGCTGCAATCAAGATGATTATTAGACTGACACCGTAATTTAGATTGCGGTGAGCGACACTCATGACTTTTGCATTTGAGGAAGCCTGAGGAACAGGGGAATTCTTTTTCATGTGATACCCTCCTTGATACAGAGCTGAATGAATCAGCTCTGTAATTCTCTGGTTTATTTTTGTTGTTGTTTTAGACGTGTTTCATATTCTTTAGCATCCATTAAGATACCTTCAAGGGACAACTGATTTTGATAGTCTCCATACGTTGTAGCTTTTGATAAAGAAACAATTTTTACTTCTTGACGTTTGTTGAATTGTGCAGGTTTCATTTCTGCTGGTGTTTTGATTGTAAGCTTTTCAAAAAGATTCAGTTCAGAGCCTTTTTCGCCATAATCGAAATTATCAGAGGTGATAACAACAGTTGTCTTGATTCCTAACTGTGTCACGTGATGTTCATCTGTGTGCGCATAATAAGGTTCCTGTGATAGAGCCTCTAACTTCCAGCTTTTTTGAATTGCTTCTAGTTCGATTTGAACTGGTCTTTTTATTTTATTCAGTGCTTTTAGTGCCATTAGTACTCCTTTGCGATGAGAGATCAATTTCTCTCATCGGTGCTATTTTTCTTAGCTAGCACAAGCTATTATTTTTTGATCTATTGATTATGAATGCATTCAGTTTTCAAAGATCAAGTTGTTTTGTAATTTGTATACGCGTATCGAATTACAAGACTTATAATAGCATCTGTTTTTCGATAAATCTATATAAAAAGGCTTTGTGACAGTGTTTTGAGTAACGATAAATAATTCGATACACTTTGAATTTTGTTGAGATTTGGTATAATGAGAAATGAAGGAGTGGATAGTATGGCTAAATCAGATTTAAGAAATAAACTTCTAAATCTTCAAGAAATTTTAGATATGGTTGATGAAGTGGTAGGCTACTCTAGCTTTGGTGATCATGTAATAGGTGAAACAACATGGCGTAAATATGTGAGGTTATACAATGAATTTAAGAAAGAAGAAGAAAAAGTTAAAAAAGTTGGTCAGACTAAAGGGTCAAAATATTATTTATCCGATGTAGAAAAAGTTATTCAGTACAATATGAAAAGGATTGAGAATAATTGGTTTGATAAAACAACATTCTTACCAAAAAGAAGAAATGTTGTGACTGTTCCCAAAAATACTTCTAAGGAAAATAAAGAACTATACAGATATTTAAATTCTTATTTGGAGCCAGAAGAAAGAGTAGATAGAACAACTTTTATGGAAATGGTTAAGAACAAAAGAAATGAAGTTCCTGAATTTACCAAGATTCCAATTGTAGAGATAGCTAAATCAATTAATGAAGAAAGAGTAGAAAAACATTTTAATGTTTTTGACACTGATGATAAGTATGACTTTCTGAAATCACCACAAATAGAAAAAGATTTGTTTTTGAAATTATTTGATCTAGATGCTTACCACTCAATTCTTGAAGACGTTAATGATAGTGAGTATGATCGACGTTATAATCGTAAGCTTGAGTACATGATTAATAATCCGATAGTTTTTCTAAAAGAAGAGCATCGCAAACATATTATGGCACTTGAAAAAGAAAAGTTTTGGGGAGAAGAGGGTTCATCCTTTTTGGTGGGTGTTGCGGTTGGGGAGTACTATGAAGATTTTCATGGTGAAGATTTGATATATAATGGTATTGAATTAGGAGAACTTCACCAAGGTAATAAAAAATATTGGAGAGAAAATAATGAGTGTAAAGATGAGCTGAAAATTGGGGATGATGATCTTTTGATGTAAAACTACATTAAAATTGTATTGTGATTGTAATGTAGTATAGAAACCGACTATACAAGCTTCTTTTGTTAATGTTTTATGATAAAATGAATATAATCTGTTTAGTTTTAAATAATTAACAATAAGGATGTGGTTTCGTGTCGGATAATGTAACATTTAATATTTCTGTTCCATCTGATTCAGAGGGATTTGTCATTTTACAATGCTCATTATGCAGTGAATTCTTTAAAATGACACCTACTGATTTCGAGGATGAGTCGCAATTACAAATTTGGTGTCCTAGTTGTGGTTTAAATCCCGATAGTTTAATTACTGATGAAGTAATTGATATAGCTATGAAAATGGCTAATAATCATGTATCAGATATGCTCAACGATTTTGGTAAGGAAATAAGTAAAACATTTAAAAGCAGCGGAAACATAAAATTTAAACGTGGTTCAGATTTAAAAAAAGACCCCATAGATCCATTAGTATCGCAACTAGATAATTTTGAAATTCACACATATGATTGTTGTCATAAGAAAGCTAAAATTAGACCAAGCTTAAAAATGGAGGGCGGATATTGCCCGTTCTGTGGGGAGATGCAAAATGGAAATTGATAAGAAAGAACTAAAAAAAGTAAGTAGAAAGTTTAGACAATTAGCCTCAAGAGTCATAAATGCTCGTGTTAGTGAAGTTAGTTCAATTGTAAGAATGTTTATTGAATACATCGACGATACACCTATAATTAATGAATATATTCAAAGTATTTATGAAGAATACCCAAACTTAGAAGCAGAAGTTGAACAAGTATCTGGAAGTTATGGGCGCTCAGTCTTGCCAACTGGTGATACACTAGAGCAAGAGATTAGTTGGATTTATCAAATCTTGAAATTCATCAGTGACAATCCTTCAGTTCATATTTTTGAATTGGGATGGGGATATACATCTTCTAGAAAATATCAAGATATGGTAAAAGAATTTGGAAATCGTGTTGTAATGCCTTTTGTAGAGGGAATAAATTTATACCTATCTGATATTTCTACAGATATGGGATATGATGAGGAGAGTAAATTTATGATAAATATAAGCGGCGGTCAAGCTCAGGTGAATATATCTAATGATAATAGTACTTTAAATGCAACTCAGAATATTCAAATCAATAAAGCAGAAGTTGACAATGTGATTTCAGAGTTAAAAACTAATCTTGAAAAAGAATTAGTAGATAATGAAACTTTAAAAGACCTATTATTTTCTCAAATCCAACTTATTGAATCCGAAACTGTGGAAGAAAAACCAAAGAAAGAAGTTTTGAAGACAGCAATTGGTACAGTTCAAACTTTACTAAAAACAGTCCCGCTTGCTTTAACAGCTGCGGAAAGTGGTAATAAGTTATATGAATTGATTGCGCCATTATTTATGTAATTCATATTGTAGGAAATTAAGAAGTATATTTAAATATTACTAAAATAAATAAGCATGCAAATTTTACTGTTTGCATGCTTATTTTGTATATAATTTAAGCTATCTTTTCCTATGTTTATTTAGTTTTTGATAAATCTATTACAAACCATCCTAGAATAAACGAAAAATACCAAGATAGCAACCAAAGTAACATTCCAAAAAATAGGCGTAATGTGTAAGCAAAGCCTTTTGCACTTGCTTCTTGATAAGCTTCTTTAACGCCATTCATTTTTCTTGATTCTGTAGTTGTAGATTGCGAAACGGTCGTCGTTGTTTTAGGTATCGGAACTCCTGAATTATCCACTTTGACATTGCCAGAAATGTTAGTCTCCCATTTTGCGTTACCAAACATATCTTTTTCAACACCTGTTGTGACAGTTGTTTCTCGTCTAGTGTTAGGTTCTTTACTATGTCCTTTTTGATAATCTTGTTTCATTTGATTAATAGACATCTTGATTTGCGGCTTTTTAAGTAAAAGTGATGTTACCCAAGGTTGAACAAAAGGATAGAATCGAATGTTTAAAAAGAGATAAATGCCAAAAGCGAGAAGGGCAACTATAATCTGGAAGACATAGTGATAAATATCTGCTCTAGCTTCTGAATGGCTGAGGTAGGGCATCACTGCTGAAATTCTTTGGATGTTATCCAGAATAGCAAGACTTAAAAAAATAATGATTAGTGTTGAATTTATTAAGGTGAAAATTTTGAGATAAGCTGATTTCTTTAATGAACCAGATGTTTTCCAAATACTTTTAATAAGCTCCATTTAATGAGCCTCCTTCTCTTAATGAAACTAGGTGACAAATAACTGCCACCTAGAAACGAGTATTATCTTGCTGTTGAGTGATTACCTGTGATAACAGTAGTTGTAACAACATAGTTATTGCCTTGTTTCACTACAAATACACCAACCGACATGTCAGTATATCCTTTTGCAGCAATATTAGAATAGTGCATGGCAGCCGATGTATTTCCTGCTAGATACGCAGCACGTTCTTCTTCAATGTATTGTTGGAACATTGCTTGTGCAATTAGCTTGGCTAACTCGCTTGAATCGCCGTTCACTTTAGATGCTGAAATTGTAGACTGAGAAATATTTTCTGTTGTGTTCGCCATCTCTGTATCGCCTGTGTTATAAGATAATTTATACGTGCCATTTTCCAGATCATTTTCTGGTCTAGCGTGGTCGAAATTGTACATTACCTCGACTGCACGAGAAGAGGTGCGATCACCGACTTTATCATCAGTCGTTAGATTCGTTTGATTGTAGTTGTAATTCGCTTGTTCTGCTTGAACCATTTTTGCAAATTCTTCTGCTACTTTAGCTGTCAATTCGGCATCCGTTAATTCACGAGCTTGTTCAAGTGAAACGGCTGTATCATCTTTACTTACTTGATTTTTTATATCAGTAATTTTTTGATCGGTTGATGATAAGATATTATCAATAATTGGATCAGTTTGGGTAGCTTTTTTCTTATACGTAACAGTAGTAGTGTAAGTTGTTATAGTATCTCCATTAGGTAGCGTTTCAACTGATTTTACTGGCGTTGATTCTGATACTTTTTCATAATCTGTTAAGTCTGTGAGAACTTTTCCAGATTCGTCTACACTGATGTTTACATGTTTATCAGTATTTACGTTTTTGTGATAAGTGATCGTCGTTGTATAGGTTGTCACTGTATCACCATTAGGTAAAGTCTCTACTGTCTTAACGGCTTCAGATTCGGAAATCTTTGTGTAGCCAGTTAAATCAGTAATAACGTTACCAGCTTCATCAATCGTAATCGTCACATGCTTATCTGTATTGTTCACTTTACGATAAACAATTGTCGTAATTTGAGTCGTCACAGTGTCACCATTAGGCAAGGTTTCAACTGTCACGCTATTATCACGACTTAGTTCAACATAATTAACCAAATCTGCTTCATCAATTGGATTTCCTACCTCATCAATATGATAGGTTACGGATTTATCTGTGTTGATCGTTTTATGGTAAGTAACGGTTGTTGTATATGTGGTTATTGTATTCCCATTTGGTAAGGTTTCAACTGTTTTAACCACTTCTGATTCTGATACTTTTACATAGCCTGTTAAGTCAGTTAGTCTGTTTCCAGCTTCATCAACGTTCACCGTCACGTATTTATCTTCATTAGATGGCGTTGTTGTACCACCATTATTTATTTCTGGCAATTCCTTCTCTGTGTTATTCGCTGTATCGTTTGCATTGGTTACTGGTGTTTCATCTGCTAAATTTTCTACAACATTATCGGCGGAGTCCTTAATCTCTTCAAAATCTTTTTTGCTTTGGTCGGCTTGTTGATCTAGTTGTGCAATTTGCTGATCCAGCTGTTCAATTTTATCTTTTAATGTCGTAATTTGTGTATCTAATTCTTTGAGACGTGCTTCAAAATCAGCTAATTGTTTTTGAAGTTTTTTTGCTTCTTCTACTGTTGAAGCTGTCACCGTTTCAGGCAAGCTATTTAATTCTGTTTCAGCTGTTACTAAAGCCACTTGAGCAGCTTCTACATTTGCTCGTGCTGTGGCAAGTTCAGCTTCTACAGTTGTTAATTGTGTTGTTGCTGTATCGTAGTTCGTTTGAGCAGTTGCTAAGTTATCAGTGGCTACATTTAATTCATTTTGATAGGCTGTTAAATTCGCTTGTGCAGCATCCATTTCTAATTGCAAGGCAGCTAGTTTTGCTTGAGCTGCTGCATCATTTGCAGTGGTTGCTTGTTCTGCTAGAGCATCCATTTGAGCTTGCACTTCATTGACACGATTCTGAGCTGCATCTGCATTTGCTTGAGCAGTTGCAAGTGTCGTTTGGGCATTTTCTAGGGCTGTTTGAGCAGCGGCTTGAGCTGTTGTAGCCTCAGCTACTTTAGCTTCTGAATTTGTTACAGCAGCTAATTGAAGATCATAGGCTGTTTGTGCCTCGTCTACTTTTTGTTGCAAGTCATTACGTTTCGCTTGTAAATCTAATAAAGTACCGTTATTGCTTTCATTAAGAGCTGCCAGTTCTTTTTCAACTTCCTCTTTCTCTTTTTCAACCTGTTCCTTATCCTTTTCAGCTTCTTCCAGTTGGGATTCAGCCTCTTCTTTATCTGCTGTAGGATTTTTTGATGGCGTTGAAGGTTTAGTTATTGGAAGAGAAGCATTCGGTTTATTGTTAGTACCTGTATTGGTTTTAGCAGGTTGATTTGTTGTAGCTTGTCCAGCAAATAGCTGTGTTGTATCAATTTTATCATTGTTGTTAAGCTGTGTTTCGCTAATAACTTCTCCTGCTGCATTAGTGACAGTCATTTTGGAGCCGTCAAAAGAAATCATTGTTCCAACAGGTACAGAGTATTGAGAGCCTAACTCAAATCCATTAGCGGTCATTAGGGTTTCCCATTTTACGTTCACAGCGAGCGCAATATTATAGAAGGTATCTCCTTCAACAAATGTATAGGATGATTGATTTTCTTTTAGTGTTGCTTTGATTGCTTCCACTGAATTAACTTGCCACTCAGCAGCTTGTACAGTTTCTGACTCTACTAAGAATGCTCCACCAAATAATAAGGTAGAAAATAGCATTCCCTTAATCAGCCAGCCTTTCTTTCCTTTTACCATCTTAGCGCGGTATTTTTGTTCAGTTGCGTTAACCATGTTCTTATTCTTCGTATTTTTCATAAAATACTCACTCTCCTTTTAATATTTACTGTATTTTTTCTGAACAAGTACTATTATATCACGTTAACGTACTTTTAAGAACTGTAAATAATAGTTAATCGTACTTTTGAGATGTGATATTTTGAGCAGAAACAGTTTAATCTTAGTTAAGAGGAAGACAAATTTAACATTAGAGGTGAATCCAATGCAGCTTGATAGTGAAGTGTCAAAAAGAATCAGAGAGATTCGCATCAGTAAAGGCATGAGTCAAGAAATGCTAGCACAAAAGGCAGATATCAATTCAAATTTCTTAGGTCGAGTGGAACGAGGAGTTAGTAGCAATCTACAATTAAAAACGCTTGATAAGATAATTTCAGCCTTGGAAATTGATTATCCTACATTCTTCTCTTTCAATATAGAAACAGCAGATAAGAAAACAAGAATCATGAATAAGTTATCTTTATCTTCTCAGCAAGACGAGATTTTAGATGTCATTGATAGCATTTTAGATATTGAGAAAAACAATTAAAGACGATGAGTTGATAGAAGTTTGCATACGCAAGCTTCTTTTTTTACGTGTTTTACTTTTCCAACCGTATGTCTCTCTGTCATGTTCCATTCTGCCCTTTCGAGTTCGGACGATGCAATTTAGCAATTTTGTTTGATTGCCTACAAGGAATCAGGCGAGCCTTCGAATACTTCGTCCTTTCCGTCAATCAAAAAAATTGCTGTGTCAATTGCGCCGAAAGCGAAAGAGCAAAATGAACCATTCATTGAAAGTTGATACATAAACTTTGAAAACTAAAAGAGAAGAGAAAATCGTCAGGATTGCATCCTAACAAACTGCGCCTCAGCTCGAAACAAAATGGATGGTCAAAAAGACAAAGAGAGGAAGAAATAAGATGGAATTAGTAAAAGTAACGGAAGAAATGATGATGGAGCAAGATGGAAAAAGAGTTGGCGGTGATAGCGATCATTGGATATATTTAACTAATTTGAAAGCTTATAATGAAGGATTTTTGTTGGGTGTGTATTTACACTTTCCATTTGATGAGGACGACTTGGCTCAAGCCTATCAAACGATTTGTGTGGGAAATGAGTTTGTGGATGAATTTGGTTATTCGTATGAAGAGTATTTTATTACTGATTATGATGTGCCATTTTCTGTAGGAGAGTATGATTTTCCTCAATCTTTAGCAGAAAGGTATGATAGTTTGGAAGAGTATATGGGTTATCCAGATGAAGTAGTTCGAGTGATTGCAGAAAATAGAGATGCTGAGGTAACTATTATTGAATTGGATGATACAGGAGTGAGCGATCATGAGAAGTTGGGATATGCTTTGGTAGATTTGGGGTATTATGATATTCCTGAGCAGTTGGTGAATTATATTGATTATGAAGCTATTGGGAGGGATTATGATTTTGGGACTAGTGGAGAGTTTATAAATGAGTACTATGTAGAATTTATATAGATAAAAAGATGACTCATTTAGGGTCATCTTTTATTTATCTGATCTAAAAACAGATACTTCTTCATGTATTTTTTTAGTTTGGAAAAAATAAATTAGTTTATTGGACGTTCTAGAGATTGAGCGTTTTTTATCAATTTCAGATTGCAAGTAAATTAAATCAGTATCTTTATCACACAGCAAGTTTTCAATATTGGAATTTATGTTAGACACTTTTTTCATGTTTACAAAAGTTGAGTATAGCTTTTTTGTAAATGATGCGAAGGTGACAAATAATCCAAATAATACTTCATAAAAAGTTAGTTCAGAAGTTGACAGTACAAGAAATAATACTCCTACAAATATTAATACGCAGAAATAAGCACTACTATTAATTCTTTTATCGAAATAAATATTTTCTCTCATGGCTGATTTAATTGCTTGTTCTTGAGACAGATTTTTTTCCACAGTTGTGTACCAATTTTTTACTCCTTTAGGTTTATCAATTCCAGAATTGCTAGTTTGTCTTTTAAAAAATTCCTTGTTCCTAGCTTCATATGTTTTAGATAGATGAATCAATTTTTCTTGAAAATCATTAGTCCATCCATATACATAATAATCAAAACTTTTTTTTAATTCCGCAGCAGTATCAGTAAACTTATCGATATAGTAGTCTAATATGAAAGAAGCGAGGAACCAAATCATCATCAAATAGTTCAAAAATATACTTTGCAAGAAAAAAATTTTAAGTATAGGAAGTGATAGAACAATAATCCATTGTATTATATCAATAGTATCGGCTCTATTATACAGCAATCTCGCTGTAGTTTGTATTCTCAGCGATTTGCTTTCATTTTGTTTTTCTAATATCTCCATAACTAACCTCCCTTTAGCAATATATAATCTTTTTTCATTTGTGCATGCTCTAATGGATTAGAAAGAATAGCGTTTAATGTGCTCCAATGACAATTTTTAAACTTCAAACCCGAATTACAGGGGCATTTTTTATTTCGGAATTTATTTTTTAATTTATTCACTTGCATAAGATTTGAAACTTGTTGATTTGTAGTCACATTAAAAACTTCTTTATATGTTTCTAAAATCCCTAAATTTCCATGTCCACGATCTCCATGTGGAAAAACCCCATATTTATTATAATACTCATACGTTCCTAAAAATTCAGCAATTAGCGAGATATACTTATCTAAAGAATAGTCAGGTTTCATTTTTCTTCTTATATCCAATTCTGTACCCAAACAAAACGTTCCCTTGGTATCAGGATTAACATGTGGAAAATTATTAACTCGCTTTTCTCCTGCTTCAAAGACAATAGGTAGCTCAATGGGATAATTTTTTGGAATTTCTAAGTGGATTTTGTAATCAATCAAAAAGTTTGCTCCATTAATTGCAACTTTAGCATCAAAATCGAATAACACAATAATTGATTTTTCTTGATTTGTAAAAGATGCTATTCTAATTCCGTCTAAAGAATTAAATAGATTTTTTACATGTGGAAAATCTATCATTTTATTCTCCATGGCTTGGATGAATTAGAAGTTACCGAAAATTGTTTTTTCTCTGTATCTGATACAGGTGAGTCAATCGCAAATGCATTATAAATCTCAGTGACACTTCTTTCTTCATTATTTTTTTCTATTAATGTTGCAAATGTATCTTGTAAATTATCAATCCAAATAAAGAAATCCTTAGCTTTAGTTTCATCTTCATTCCAAGAATTTAAAATATTATCTTTACCGTTTGCTGGATTATTTAATACCCACTGTCCCATATCACGAGTAATAATATCTGAAATTGCATATCCAGTAACATTCATTCTTTTAGATAAACTATTGGTAGGATAGTTTTTAAGTTGTTGTAGTTGTGTAATAACTTGTATTAGTAAATCTAACTCACTAGAAGTGGGTCTTAAATTTTTTGCTAGCTTTCCAATAATTGTTGTAATAATAATTGAAGAAGGTCTATTATCAGAGTTTCGGCGATAGTAGAAGACATCTCTAGTACGCTTTAATATTTTGATGATATTCAATAAATTATTGTTAAATTCATCATCAGGCAGTTCTTCAATAGAAGCAGAAAAGCTATTATCGCGTTTTTCTAATAAGTATCTACTATGGAATTGTTGAATTTCATTTTCAAACCATGTTACGTATCCTTTAGGATTATTTGTTATCCAGTAATTGTTTTCTTCAAGAGTGTTAGGGATAGCCACAGAACTTTTAACCAAATGAGGATTCTCAGTTATGCCAGTTAATAGTTGAACTGTCCTGTAATCTTCAGGAACACTTGGGATTATATCAATAGAGAAATCTACCCCATCCTGTTCCTTAAATTCAATTGTAAAACATTTGTCTGACTCTTCAAAAGTATTTGAATATCTACTATCTTTCAAAGCATTTCTAAAGTATTCTTTTAGAATTTTAGGGCTAATTGATTCTTTCGTAACATTGACTTCACAAATAACATCAACATCGTAAGCACGGTCTCTGCCGTTTTTATAAGGTCGAATAGCTGTTTTAGTTGCAAATGAGCCTTGAGCGTAAAAAGAAATTTCTAATCCAGATTTTTCTTCTATTGATTTACAAACATTGGTGTAGAGGTCAATTGCCCTATCTCGTTGTGTCTTTGTTAAATCGACTTTTTCCAAGATTTTTTTCAGTTGCTCTTTTGATTTTTCCATTTATTTCCCTCCGATTTTTTCTACATACATATCAACAATCTTTTTAACCTAAAAAAACAAACTAACGTTCTCGTTTATTCTATCATAAATTAAAAATAAAATAAAGTTAGGGAATAGGTTATATTGTGCTTTCGAATAATAAAAGTCTATCCGAACACTATATATAGTGTTTAGATAGACTTTAGTGAGGGGGTTCTTAGAAATTGAATCGGTGAACTATATTTTGAAAGCAAGAATAAAAAAATATTCCCTTAGAAGGTATTTTACTAAATCTTTTCTTTCTCAAATCTGTATACTGTAGTGCCATCTTCTTCGACACTTTTTAACATTCCTTGTTCTAAATCATATTCCTCATCCTTATATACTATTGTCGCACTAAAACTTAAGGGGTAAATTGACTCTTTACTAAATTTTAAACCATAAATTTTTATACCATATTTCGGAAGTCTTGAACCTGTCAAAAAACAATCATCTTCAAAAGATGAGTTAAGTAAATAGAACATATTTTTAATATTTGATTGTTGCATATCAAAGAATCTGAAGAATTTATTACCCTCTATTTCAACATCTGAAACGGACATATCTGAAAATTTAGTAGCGCTTGAAAAAACACTGTCTTTAATTTTTATTGAGCGTAAATTTAAGTAGCCTAACGAAGTAAAATTATTAAATGTACATTTATTTATTATGATATCACTATATTCATTATTCCCATTTCTTGAGTTAAATTCTACAGAACCATAGAAAATACAATTATCAAAGTACAAGTGTAAATTATTATGTATTTTGAAAGTGTTATCCCCTTTAAATATACAATTTTTAAATGAAGAAATCCCTCTAAAAATAAAATTTGAGATTATTTCTTTAAACGAAGAATTAGTTGAATCAAAGGTGACGTTTTCAAATGTTGCCTTGCTTAAAGTATATAGATTACGTTCATTTAATACTTCTAAATATAAATATTCATCCTTAAATTCACCTATATGAAGGTCATTGTATTCACAGAAATCTATTATATGAGTAGTGGAGTAGAGGTATCTCAACAAATATCTTGCATCAGCACGAACACATTTTTTCTTATCTCTAAGAAGAGAGTGGAGATAATCTGCTAAAATTATGACTAAATCATCAGCTAAGAGCATACCTGAATTTTCTGTATTTATTCTTGGCTCCAGTATTTGTTTATCTATAGCTTCTTCGATATCTCTAATGTCTGATAAACATTGTCTTTCAGAATTATTTGAATCTAAATTTGCTATTGATCTGTCTAAATTTCGTTTTATAAATAGTAATTCTTCTTTTTCTTTTAAAATTTTATTGTTGTGTTCATTTGAAACTTGTTCCATTCGCACCATTAAAATATTCAATAGAGTAGGAACTAAAACTAAAATTGTTCCAATGCCAGCCCAATATGCTGTTACGTACTCTAGTCCAAATTTATCCAAGAAAAAAAAGTTTGGAATTACTTTATTTTGATTGTAATCAAAAATAACTCCAGCCAAAAGACCAATAATTGCTATTAAAAAAATTGTATTTACGACTTTATATTTTCTCATAAAAAACCTCCTGTTTCTTAATTATACTACATTTTTACGAAAATAAATTGTATTAAAAATAAGCTACTAAACAAGTTCAATGAGGAATGATTGACTTAGAGATTTGAAAGACTACAAATGTTTTCTCATTTGTTTAAAGAGTATTTTCCACATAACTGTAATTTGAATGGAAGTATAAAGAATAACTTGAAAAAAATACAAATCAATCATATGGTATATATTATAAGAGGGGGATGATAGAGTGTTTGATTATACTGCTTATCTACAAAAAAATGATTCAATGTCTTTTGAAGAAGCATTGGAAATTTACAACTCTGTTCTTAATGTACTGGAATGCAAAGATGAATATTTACATGAGCTATGGAAAGAAGTCATAGATTCAGCTTTAGTCTATTCTAATATGAGAACTAACTGGAATTATTTTTCAAGGGAAGAGAAACAGGAGAAGGACAAATTGAGAACTAGCTATCATAATACATTTATGATCAATCTAAAGGCATTCCATAAGCTAACTGAACAATTAGAACTAGGTACTAGTTGGAGAGAAAAACTTGGTTCATCAGAAGATAGAAAACGCTGGGGAGATTTTGCAGGGTACATTTTATGTTTTGAAAATATTAGAGCTAGATAAAGAAAACAATTTGAGAATGCTATAAAAAGTAGGCTCATAAAAAATAAACCCCTGTCAAGCGTTATCCTGACAGGGGTTTTTGGTAGGGAAAATGGTAGGGAACCATATCATTTTTAATGAAAATCAAGCATTTCATAAGTTGAAAAACGTTGATTTATCGGCATTCCCCATCCTTATTATGTTGGCTCTTTATTCCCACTCAACAGTAGCAGGTGGCTTACTCGTAATATCATAAACAATCCGATTCACATGATCCACTTCATTCACGATCCGCACAGAAATCTTCTGCAAAACATCCCAAGGAATTCTAGCAAAATCAGCTGTCATTCCATCAATCGAAGTCACTGCACGAATGCCCACAGTATAATCATACGTACGGCCATCACCCATCACACCCACACTACGGATGCCAGG
The DNA here is from genome assembly GCF_050545135.1 of Enterococcus sp. AZ170. Taxonomy (NCBI): domain Bacteria; kingdom Bacillati; phylum Bacillota; class Bacilli; order Lactobacillales; family Enterococcaceae; genus Enterococcus; species Enterococcus sp. AZ170. The sequence continues at coordinate 371,023 of NZ_CP172947.1, forward strand.
TAATACAGTAAAGTACTGCCAAATATCACGATCTAAACCAGCATTGGCGATCTCTTCACGTAAAATCGCATCAGAATCACGCACGATTTCTAATTTTTCTTCAGTAATTTCACCAAGAACACGAATCCCTAAACCAGGACCAGGGAATGGTTGGCGCCAAACTAGCGCTTCTGGCATTCCTAATTCGATACCTAATGCACGAACTTCATCTTTAAACAAAGTATTCAATGGTTCGATCAATTCAAATTGCATATCTTCTGGCAATCCGCCCACGTTATGGTGAGATTTGATTGTTTGCGCTGTTTCAGTTCCACTTTCTACGATATCTGTATAAAGGGTACCTTGTGCTAGGAAGTCGATTCCATCAAGTTTTGTCGCTTCATCATCGAAAAGATAAACAAATTCATTTCCAATGATTTTACGTTTTTTCTCTGGATCAGAAACGCCAGCTAATTTATCTAAGAAACGTTCTTTTGCATCTACTTTAATAATGTTTAAGCCAAATTTTCCACCTAAACTATCCATTACTTGTTCTGCTTCACCTTTGCGCAATAAACCATGATCTACAAAGATACACGTCAATTGATCGCCGATGGCTTTTTGTAACAGCACACCAACAACGCTTGAATCCACGCCGCCTGAAAGGCCAAGAAGGACTTTTTTATCGCCGACTTGTTCGCGGATTTTGTTGATTTCCATTTCGATGAAGTTACCCATTGTCCAGTCGCCTTCGCAATGACAAATATCAAAAGTAAAGTGACGTAATAAGTCGTTGCCATATTCAGAATGACGTACTTCTGGATGGAATTGCACACCGTACAGGTTGCGGTCTGTATTTTGAACTGCTGCAAACGGACAATCTGCGCTAGTTGCCACCGTTTCAAAGCTATCAGGGATAGCAGCGACTAGGTCACCATGACTCATCCAAGCGATTTGTTTTTCAGGTGTTCCTTTAAAAATAGGTGAATCAGGAATCAAAAGTGATAGCTCTGACTTACCATATTCACGGTTACCAGCAGGCTCAACTTTTCCGCCTAAATTATGCATCATCAGTTGCATACCGTAACAAATCCCTAGAATTGGAATGCCTAATTCATAAATTTCAGGATCGATACTAAACGCATTTTCATCATAAACACTATTTGGGCCACCAGAGAAAATAATTCCCTTTGGTGCCATTTCGCGAATTTCATCCGCTGTGATTCGGTGGCTCAATAATTCTGAGAACACGCCAAATTCACGAATACGTCGAGTAATCAATTGGTTATATTGACTACCAAAGTCTAAAACAATAATTTTTTCGACAGTTGTCAAATCGGCAACATTGGTCACATTTATTACCCCTATCCATTTAGATTTATCTAATAAAAGGTCAAAAAGAATTTTTTGACCTTTTTAGAATCAAGTTAAGTGATACATATCTATCTTTAGTATTTACGCATGAAAATCTCATCAATAATATGATTTTCAGTCTTATGAAGTATAATATCCGCTCTACCTCGAGTTGGCAAGATATATTCCTCTAAGTTTTTCAAATTCACCGTTTTCCAAACTTCTTTAGCCATCGCAAAGGCATCGTCACGATTGCCGATTGCATATTGATAATAGTAATTATCTGGATCAAGAAAAGCTGTATCGAGTAAGGCACCAAAACGTTCAAGGTACCATTTTTCAATCAACTTCGGTTCAGCATCCACAAAGACGGAGAAGTCAAAGAAGTCGCTGACGTAAATTTGCTGATTGGCAGGCAATTGCAGCGTGTTGATTCCTTCAACGATCAGAATATCTGGTTGTTGGATCACTTCATATTCGCCTTCAATAATATCATAGACACTATGAGAATAAAGCGGTGCTTTGATTTCTTCTTGGCTATTTTTGACTTGGTTTAAAAAGTCGATCAACTTTTCCATGTCATAGCTCTCTGGAAATCCTTTCCGATCCATAATGCCCTTTTCTTCCAATACTTTATTCGGATACAAAAAGCCGTCCGTCGTAATCAGTTGGACATTGCGGCGTTTAAAGGTTCTGGATAAAATCAGCTGCAGTAAGCGAGCGGTGGTACTTTTCCCAACAGCCACACTACCAGCGATCCCGATGATAAAAGGCGGAACAGGCACATATTCATGCAAAAATAGCCCTTTGCTAACAGTTAAAGACTCAAATTCTTTCATATATAAATGAATCAGATGAGTCAGTGGCACATAAATGTCCTGCACATCCTGCAATGAAATTTGATCATTGAAGCCTTTGATATCTTCTAATTCTTCTTCTGTCAGCGGCGCTTTGCCGTTATGATAGAAGCCCTGCCATTCCTTCCGTGAAATGGGGTAATAATTCATTTTATCGTCCATCGGTTCCTCCACCAAAGCCAACATTTATTTCTGCTCCTATTTTAACACAATTTAGCTAGACCTAACACCAATTCCTAAAATAATTCTTTGCCTCAGCAAAACGGCCTTTTCAATGGTATGATAAATAAAGAAAACGAGTTGAGAAAGGAAAATGCTTGATGAAAAAAATCGTTTTATTTGGAGATAGTATCACAGCTGGATATGGCGAAGAAGCCATCACGCCAATTTTGCAAAATCTGATCACTGAAGATCTAGCAGCCCAAAATTATGAAGAGGTGATGATCGTAAATGCTGGCATGCCAGGAGATACCACGCAAGCTGCAATGAACCGTTTGGACAAAGAAGTTGTAGCTGAACAAGCAGATATCGTAACCATCTTTTTCGGCGCGAATGATACGAATAGCGACAATCTAGTACCTTTAGAAAAATACGCAGAAAACATCGAAACAATGATTAATAAAATCGGCAAAGAAAAAGTGATTTTACTCACACCGTCTTATGTAGATTGCGCTAGAAAACCAACACGTGCTGATGATCGGATTTGTGAATATGTCGAACGAGTGAAAGTAATCGGCGCTAAATATGAAATTCCTGTTATTGATTTATACAAAGCAATGGTGGTTTACCCCGGCACAGATGAATTTTTACAAGCAGACGGACTTCATTTTTCTAAAACCGGTTATGACCTATTAGCTGCCTTGATTGTTCGTGAAATAAAAGGTAGACTGGTGACAAGAGAAAATAGTTAGGAAGAAGAAAATGAATAATCATTATTATACAGAAAATCCAGATTTAGCTCATAATTTAGAGCAGTGGTCGTTTGAATTAAGAGGGAAGACGTTTCAGTTTTTAACTGATAGTGGAGTTTTTTCTAGGAACACCGTCGACTTTGGTTCTCGTGTGTTGATCGATGCCTTCGAATGGGAAGTATTACCGGAAGGAAAGTTACTTGATGTCGGTTGCGGTTACGGTCCAATTGGTTTAACGTTGGCTTCATTCAGTGGTAGAACGGTAGAAATGATCGATGTCAATCAGCGAGCAGTCGCTTTAGCGCAAGAAAACGCGAAGAAAAATCATGTTGAAAATGTCGATATCCATACCTCAAATATTTACGCGGATATTCATGAAAAACAATATGCAGCAATCATCAGTAATCCGCCAATCCGAGCGGGAAAAAAAGTAGTGCATGAAATTCTGAGTGAAGCTCACCCGCTGCTTGTTATAGGTGGTACGTTAACTGTGGTGATTCAGAAGAAGCAGGGCGCTCCCAGTGCAGAGAAAAAAATGAAAGACATTTTTGGGAATGTAGAAATCGTAACGAAAGATAAAGGGTATTATATCTTGAAAAGTATGAAAGAATGACTAATTAACTAAGCCACAGAAGTGGAGGTAGAAGTGTTTAACTCTGAGTAATAAGAAGGAGATGATTCTGCCTGCTAGCCTCATCTATTCGGATTTTAAGTGTCTGAGATGTAACTCGAAGAGTTATGCCTTTGATACTTTTTTTATATCTAAAATAATATTTATTTTATATTAAAATAAAAACAAGTTACTGTTATTTCTTTTTTTTGGTATGATAAAGATAGCTAAAAATTCAGTTGAACTGTATTTTTAGAAAAAAACATTAGGAGGAAAAAATGAAAAAAAGATTTTGGGTAGGAATAGTAGCGATTGGCTTACTTGTAGGAGTAGGTTCGCATGTGTATGCGGAAGAATTGAAGGAGCCGACGATAGCTGATGTTGTAGGTGAAGGTTTGCAGCCTGGTATTCCAGAGAAAAGAAAAAAAGCGCGTACAACGAAGGCAGCCACCGAAGTAGTTTATGTTCCAGCGGAGGAAGTTGAGAAGATCAAAGCTGTTCAACAGAGTTATCAAGATGTGGTTGCTGATGTTAAGCAGACGGATAAGTTTTCAACACTGCCGGTACTGGCAAATGGCACATATACTTTAGGGGAATTTAAAACAGAAGTTGTTGAAAAGGCGGCCGAGCAAGTCAACTTTTACCGTACACTTGCGGGCGTATCACCAATTCCGTTTGCAGCAGAATCGACCGAATACACACAACATGCAGCAATCGGCATGGCTGCTATCCAGAAACAAACGCACTATTTGGATACGTATGAAAAACCAGCGGATATGCCTGAAGAGTTTTGGTTGACGGCGAATAAAGCATCAAGGCAGTCTAATATCCATTCAAACCAAAAAGAAGCGTCTTTAAATAGTCATCAGGATGCGTTTGTTGTAGATTGGGGTAAAGGGAATAAAACAGTAGGACATCGTACAGGTATGTTGAGTTTATCAGGTGTAGATATGGGATTTGGTTATGCCAAAGCAAATCAGTCTGCTACTGAAGCGAGCGAAATGAATTATTTTACCTCTACGTATATTAGAGATGATTATAAAGGAATCAGTACAAGGTATGAAAATGATACTATTGTTCAGTGGCCAAGTTCTGGGATTTTCCCTTATGAATTATACAATGTGGATAATCCTTATATGGCTAATTCGTATAAAGAAAACATGCCAGACCTCTATGAAAAAAATATGCGCTGGTCAGTACATTTTAATGAAAAAGGCTATAAGCTGACAGATAAAGTAGCTGTGACATTAACAAATCAAGCAACAGGAAAAAGTACTGTTATTAGCAATGATGCGGATGGTGGTGAATTAACACTTGAAAATCCAAAACCTGGCTACTATGCAAGAGGTGGCTATGTAACAGTCGTTTTTAGACCCAATAATAATTATACGATTGAAAAAAATGATGTTTACAAAGTTGAAATTACAGGGATCGAAAAAGCTGGGACAGCCTATACCCATGTTTATGAAACGCGTTTTGCTGGAATGAATGATACCTTTAAAGCTGAAGTAATTCCAGTGAAGGAAATTGTATTCGACTCAAGCGTTGATGAACTAGAAGTTGGAGAAAAAGCGAAAATTGAAGCTAGCGTGCGTCCGGAAAATGCGACGAATAAGACTCTTGTTTGGAAAAGCTCAGATGAAAATATAGCAACAGTAGATCAAGCGGGAGAAGTAAAAGCATTAAAAGCTGGTAAAGTTGTGATCAAGGTCGAAACAGAAGATGGCACTGTTAGGAAAGAACAAATGTTAACCGTCTACAATGAACGAGTGAATATTAATTATGCTGATTATGACGAGTTGCAAAAAATTATTGGATTTGATGAAGATAATGTAAATGACTTTATCTGGGAACGATATAAAGGATTCTTCCATTCGATTGATGACTTATCACGAGTAGAATGGATTGATGCAGCTCTGATAAAAAAAATCAAAGATCAGGGAATTGCTTATGTACCAGCGAAGTTTAATGGCGTTTTTCCAGCAAAAATAGCCAATATTTTCGAAGATCCGTCAATGGGAAATGGAGTGGCTAATTCACTTGGCCTCTCGGTTTATGATACGGTGAGTAGAGAAGACTTATTGAGTTTAAACTATTTTGGTGCGAGCTATTTAGAAGTTGTTCATTCGTTTAGCGGGATAGAATATTTAGGGAACCTAAATCGTCTGTTTGTTTATACAGATGTAACTGAATTTTCTTGGACCAAGTTTATACCAGAGTTAGAAGAGCTAAATTTATTTGGTGATGTTGTAGGAGGAAATCCTGTTGATATGGAAAATACTCTTCAAGTTGATGCTACAGGATTGGCGAATTTAAAGAAGTTGAAAAGATTAGAACTTTCTGAATCGTATATTCATGATCTTCGTTTTATAAATGAATTACCGATGTTGGAAAGGCTAGAGGTTTTTCGAATGGTGATTGAACAAATGCCACAGATTGAAACGATGGAATACCTAGAATCAATCTCTATTGGCGATAGCCGTTTCAAAGATATCTCTTGGATGAAAGATTTGAAAGATTTATCGGATTTGACTTTTTGGTTAAGTCATAACGAGCTAACAGATATTTCAGGGTTAGCGAATTTGGAAAAAATTGGGTCCTTGAATCTTTCGAATAACAATATTTCAGATATTAGTTCTTTAGCCAACTTGAAAGAGTTTTACTCCTTAAATTTGAGAAACAATCAGATAGAAAATGTTGATGTTTTCTCACAGTTAGCGATAGTAAACGAAATTGATTTATCAAGGAATAAACTTACAAATATTACTGGTTTTTCTAAGTTAGAACAAGCGAGCACGTTAAACCTATCACATAATCAATTAACAGATATCTCGCCATTACAGAATTTAAAGAAAGCGTCTGTTTTAGATTTATCTAATAACCAGATTACTGATCGCTCACCACTTAATGGTAGTGGAAAATCTTTTTATTATCTGTACTTAAATAATAATCCATTAAAATAGTTGAATGAAGCAATGTTTGCTCTCTCATGAGAAGCAGACATTGTTTTTTTAGGGTCCAACTATCTTTTTACAAGCGTTTCCTCTAAAATAAAGATACGAGAAAACAGGACAGGGGTGCCTTAAATGGTAACAATCAAAGATGTAGCAAAAAAAGCTGGTGTATCTGTTGCCAGTGTTTCCAGATATATCAATAAAAATGGCTATGTAAGAAATGAAACTGGGGAAAAAATTGCAGAAGCAATAAATGAGTTAAACTATGTGCCAAACGAAGTAGCACGTTCTTTATTTCAAAAAAAATCAAAAATCATAGGAGTTTTGTTACCCGATATTGCCAATCCCTATTTTCCTTTATTGGCAAAAGGCATTGAAGAAACGTTAATTAAAAATGGCTATATGATGTTGCTAGCAAACACATCGGATTCAAAAGAACAGCTACAACAATACATCACGACCTTCATCCAAAATAATGTAAGTGGAATCATCACAGCGTTACCAATTGAACCTTTAACGGATATTTCAGTTGTTGGCATCGACAGAGTGTACGCTGGTGATTTTAATAAGGTATTACCGGATGATTATTTAGGTGGCAAGATAATCGGGGAAGAAATTCTAAAGACGAACTTTGAAAATATTTTGATCATTACTGGGGATTTAGCCTTTCAGAGTGCGAAGAAGCGATTGAAAGGACTAAAAGATGCTTTAAAAGGACAGACGGATCATTACCAAGTATTTGAAACAAGCTCATTCAACGTCAATGAAGTGGATAAAATTTCAGATACCTTTTTTAAAGAGTACGAAAATGTAGATACGGTGATTGCCTCGAATGACTATCTAGCATTAAAAATTATGCAAAAAGCGCAACAAAAAGGGTTATCGATCCCTAAAGACCTACAAATAATGGGTTATGATGGGATTCCTTTTTCAGAGATGACGTATCCTAAATTGACAACCATTAAGCAACCAGTTTATGAAATAGGGGAAACGGCTGCATCACTCATGATACAGCTTTTAGCAGGAGCAGCAGGGGAAAAACAAGAAAAAATCTTACCGGTCATCTTGCAAAAAGGAGAAAGTTTACGCTGAAAAGGTTTACATTTTCGCCGAATGGTGTTAATGTATGCTTATAGGTAACCGGTTACACATTGTGAATGGAGATGAAATAATGAAAAAAGTAGCAGTAATTGGCAGCATATCAACAGATTTTGTTGTAACAACTAAAATTATTCCAAATCAAGGAGAAACGTTGGTAGGAGAGAGTTTTCAGACCTTTTTTGGTGGTAAAGGAGCAAATCAAGCAATCGCTTTAAGCCGTTCAGGTTTAGACGTTTCAATGATCGGAGCAGTAGGGAAGGATGTTTTTGGTCAAGCACTGATCGATAATTTAAAAGAAAATGGCATCAACACAGATATGATTCAAACCGTTGATACTGCAGAGAGCGGCTCTGCACATATCCAAGTAATGGATGGTGACAATCGGATCATTATTATTCCAGGAGCCAATGATCGACTATCCATTGATGTTGTGAAACAGTACCAACAACAACTTCAACAAATGGAAATGGTCATTTTACAAAATGAAATTCCGGTAGAAACGATTGAGTATATTATTGATTTTTGTGCAACTCAGCGTATTCAGGTATTATACAATCCTGCGCCAGCCAAAGAAATCTCAGAAGAATATATAGAAAAAGTGACGTATCTAACCCCGAATGAGCATGAAGCAGTATTGCTATTTGGAAATAAAGAACGAGCAGAAGTATTGCGAAACTATCCGAATAAATTGATCATCACCTTGGGCGATCAAGGTGCAACGTTCTTTGATGGTGAAGCAGAAGTGATCGTACCTGCACAAAAAGTAGCAACTGTTATCGATACAACAGGCGCGGGGGATACCTTCAATGGTTATTTTGCAAAGGGAATTTTAGAAGGACTAACAATTGCAGAAAGTCTGAAACTTGGGAATGCGGCATCAGCCATTGCAATTCAAACAAAAGGTGCCCAAAACGGTATTCCGATGTATGAAAAGGTGGTCGCTAGTTTATGAAAAAAAGAGGGATTTTAAATTCTGAGATCGCTAAAATTGTGGATGATCTTAGACATACGGATCGGATTATTATCGGTGATTGTGGCTTGCCTGTTCCAGAAAATGTCAAGCAAATCGATATTTCTTTAAAGCAGGGAACGCCATCATTTTATTCTGTTTTGGAATTGATTTTAGAAGAGGTAGCGGTAGAAAAAGCTGTACTAGCAACCGAAATCAAGGAGAACAATGTTGAATTACATGGACAACTAAAAGAGTTGCTCCCAGAGATTGAGTATGTTTCTCATGATGAGTTTAAACAACTTAGCAAAGAAGTAAAAGCTGTGATTCGAACTGGAGAAGATACACCCTATGCAAATGTGATTTTACAGTCAGCGGTAATTTTTTAGAAAATGAGAGGGGTAATCTCATGGAAATTAAAATGATAGGAATCAGTAAAAGTTTTGGAACGAATAAAGTGTTAGAAGGTGTTGATTTCGAATTAATATCAGGAGAAATACATGCGTTGATGGGGGAAAATGGTGCCGGCAAATCAACATTAATGAATATTTTGACAGGCTTGCATAAACGCGATGCTGGAAAAATCTATATTGATGGAACAGAACACTATTTTAAAAATGCCAAAGAAGCAGAAGAATTCGGCGTAACTTTTATTCACCAAGAAATGAATACGTTTTCTAATATGACAGTATTGGAAAATATGTATCTTAATCGAGAATTAAAAACAAAGCTAGGATTATTGGATAACAAGAAAATGGCAGCAGAAGCCAAGAAGATATTCAATGAACTGCATATCTCATTAAACTTGGAAGCGCAAGTTGATACGTTATCTGTAGGGCAACAACAAATGTTGGAAATTGCTAAATCACTGATGACAAATGGAAAAGTGTTGATTATGGATGAACCGACAGCAGCATTGTCAGAAACGGAAATCGATAATTTATTTACAATCATTCGTGGATTAAAGAACAACGGGGTAGCAATTGTTTATATTTCTCATCGGATGGAAGAGATTTTTGCCTTGTGTGATCGGATTACAGTGATGCGTGATGGGATATCAGTCAGCACCCATCAAATTTCTGAAGTCAATGTGAATCAAATCGTACGAGATATGGTAGGGCGTGACATTGGAGACTTTTATCCAGAAAAAACAACCCCGATCGGTGCTATAAAATTTGAAGTAAAAAATCTAACGTCTACCGGTCTTTTTGAAAACGTTTCATTTTCAGTTAGAGAAGGAGAAATACTTGGTTTCTCAGGATTAATGGGGTCGGGAAGAACTGAAATTATGAGAGGAATCTTTGGGATTGATCGCTATGACTCTGGCGAAATTCGATTAAATGGAGAGCAAATCACTATTCGTAAGCCCTCTGATGCAATCAAAAAAGGCATTGGTTTTCTAACAGAAAATCGCAAAGATGAGGGATTGATCCTTGATTTTAGTTTGGAAGATAATATTGTGCTTCCTTCAGTGGATGAATTTAGTAAGCGAGGGTTGCTGGAGCAAAAAACAATAGATGAATTTGTGGCGTTATTACTCAAACGTCTCGTAGTGAAGGCAGAAAATAAGGATGTCCCTGCCAGTAGTTTATCAGGTGGTAATCAGCAAAAAGTGGTATTAGCTAAATGGATCGGGATAGGTCCCCAAGTGCTGATTTTAGATGAGCCGACTAGGGGTGTAGATGTTGGTGCAAAGCGCGAAATTTATTTATTGATGAATGAATTAGCACAACGTGGTGTGGCGATCCTCATGATTTCCAGTGATTTACCAGAAGTAATGAGTGTCAGTGATCGTATCATCGTGGTGAGAGAAGGACAACTCGCTGGAGAAGTTTTAAAAAGCGAAGCAACACAAGAAAAAATTATGAACTTAGCTACGGGAGGGAATTGAGCATGGAAAATATAAAAAAGAAAAAGATTGCCTTAGGATCATTAGGCCCATTACTTGCATTGGTCGCTTTAGTGATCGTTGTAACGGTGTTAAACCCTAGCTTTATTACACCCAATAATTTATTAAACCTATTGCGCCAAGTGTCAATTAATGCCTTGATTGCATTTGGGATGAGTTTTGTTATTTTGACGGGCGGTATTGATTTGTCAGTGGGCTCGACATTAGCTTTGTCGGGAGCGTTGACGGCAGGACTGATTGCTAACGGTATTTCTCCGATTTTAGCGATGCTGTTTGGTATGATTTTGGGCGCTTTTTTAGGAATGGTCAATGGACTTTTGATCACGAAAGGGAAAATGGCACCGTTTATCGCGACTTTAGCAACAATGACGATTTATCGTGGTGCAACACTGGTTTACACCGATGGTAATCCAATCACAGGAATTGGTAAAAGTTTTATTTTTCAATTTATGGGCAAAGGCTATTTGTTTGGCGTACCGTTTCCGATCATTGTTATGTTGGTATTTTTCTTCTTATTATATATGTTGCTTCATAAAACTGCGTTTGGAAAAAAGACCTACGCGGTCGGTGGAAATTTAAAGGCCGCAGAAATAGCTGGAGTGAAAACAGACCGAATTCAAATTATCATTTATACGATTTCAGGATTGATGGCGTCAATTTCAGGGATCATCCTCACTTCTCGTTTAAATTCGGCGCAACCTACGGCAGGTCAATCTTATGAAATGGATGCAATTGCTGCAGTTGTGTTAGGAGGGACTAGTTTATCAGGTGGAAAAGGGCGTTTATTTGGAACCTTGATAGGTGTGTTGATTATCGGGACAATCAATAATGGCTTGAATTTATTAGGGGTATCCAGTTTCTATCAACAAATCGTCAAAGGATTAGTGATCATTGTCGCAGTATTGCTAGACCGAAAACAAAATAAATAACTAAATAAAGGAGAAGATGACTATGAAAAAATTGTTCATTTCAATGATGGCAGCAAGCTTACTTTTATCAGGGTGCGGTGCAGCAACTTTAGGGAATAATGAGTCTAAAGAAGATAACAAAGTGGAAGAGAAAAAAGCTGGAGAGCTAAAAGTGGGCGTAAGTATTTCTACATTAAATAATCCATTTTTCGTTTCAGTTAAAGACGGGATCACTACGCTAGCAAATGAAAATAAGACAAAGACGATTGTTTCCGATGCGCAAAATGACGCTTCAAAACAAAGTAATGATATTGATGATTTAATCCAACAAAACGTCGATGTCCTGTTGGTTAATCCCGTTGATTCTTCAGCGATCCAGCCAGCAGTGGAAGCTGCTAATGAAGCAAATATTCCAGTGATTACGCTAGACAGAAGCTCGGATGGAGGGGATATTTTAACGTTAGTTGCATCTGATAATGTCAAAGGTGGAGAAATGGCCGCAAGCTTTATCGTGGAAAAAGTTGGTCAAGGCGCAAAAGTGGTTCAACTTGAAGGGACTCCTGGCGCTTCAGCTACTCGTGAGCGTGGAAAAGGCTTTGAAACTATTGCCGAAAAAGAGCTGAACGTGGTACAAAGTCAGTCCGCTGATTTTGATCGCGCTAAAGGATTGAGCGTTATGGAAAATATGTTGCAGTCAAATTCTGATATCACGGCTGTGTTTGCTCAAAATGATGAAATGGCGCTTGGTGCGGTGGAAGCATTGAAAGCAGCGGGCAAAAAGGATGTACTTGTTATTGGATTTGATGGTAATGAGGATGGCGTAAAAGCAGTAAAAGATGGAACAATGGCCGCAACCGTTGCTCAACAACCTGTTGAGATGGGGAAATTAGCATTACAAGCAGCATATGATCATTTTGAAGGGAAAAAAGTAGAAAGTAAAATAGATTCACCATTGGAATTAATGAAAGCAAATAAATAGTCAATTCTGAGAAAAAAACGCACGCTCTGATTCTGCTAGATAATCTAGTGGGAGAAAGACGTGCGTTTCTTTTTTAGAAAGGTTTGTTCTAACTCTTTGTAATTAAGGTATGTTAAAAATATAGAAAACGTGTGATTAGTTTAATAAGCGTGACTATTTTTCTCTTGATTATTGTGCCGTAAGAAAATGGCGATTGAGTTTGTTTTATTTAGATGAAATCTATATTTTTTATAACAATACCTATATTTTGTTTATTCTTATCCTTTTTTGAAAGCGCTACAATATTAATGTAGACAATTTAATGAAAGGAGTTGGGGAAATGAAGAAAAAGTCAAAGAGCTCGCTTTTTTTTACGAATATATGGCGATATAAAGCGTTGATTTTAATGGCGATTCCAGCGATGGTTTGGATGATTTTTTTCTTTTACATTCCAGTTTTGACCAATGTTGTAGCTTTTAAGGATTTCCATATTTCACCAGATGGATTTATTGCTAGTTTAAAAGCGAGCCCTTGGGTTGGCTTAGAGAATTTCAAGTTTTTATTTTCTTCTAATGATGCCTTTTTGATTACGAAAAATACAGTGTTGTACAACGTGACTTTTATTATTTTGAACCTTGTCATTTCTGTATTTTTTGCAATCGTGATGAGTGAACTGCGGAATAAGCGTTTGGTAAAAGTCTATCAAACAATGTCTCTTTTGCCGTACTTCTTATCATGGGTTATTATTGGGTATTTTGTGTATGCCTTTTTAAGTCCAGATAAAGGGATTTTCAATCAATGGATTGTAGGTCAGGGCGGTACGCCAATCAATTGGTATAGCGAACCGAAATTTTGGCCGTTTATCTTGATTTTTATCGGAACATGGAAAGGAATTGGGTATAATAGTATCATTTATTTTGCCTCGGTTATGGGAATCGATCCTACTTATTATGAGGCCGCAATGGTCGATGGTGCCAGCAAATGGCAGCAAATCAAGAATGTCACGATTCCTCAATTATTGCCGTTGATGACGATTATGACGATTTTGGCTGTGGGCAATATTTTTAGAGCTGATTTTGGTTTGTTCTATAATGTTCCAAGAAATTCCGGTTCCTTGTATCAGGTCACCTCTGTTTTGGATACGTATATCTTTAACGGATTGACTGCTACAGGAGATATTGGAATGACAGCAGCGGCTGGGTTGTATCAATCAACAGTCGGTTTTGTCTTATTGATGATTACAAACGGAATCGTTCGTCGCTTTGACAATGATTCGGCATTATTCTAAGGAGGGTGAAAACATTGAGGAAAAAGCCAGTTTCAAAAGTAGCAATTCGGTCGTTTAATCGACCTGTCAATTTATTTTTTAATGTGTTGATCGCAGTTTTCGCTCTATCTTGTATTTTGCCGTTTCTATTTGTTGTGGCAATTTCACTTAGTAATGAAACAGCATTAGCCGCTCATGGGTATAGTTTTTGGCCTAAGGAATTTAGTATTTTCGGCTATACTTATTTATTTGATCAGATGCAAGAAAAAATCTTTCAAGCATTATTTGTAACTGTTTTGGTAACAGTCGTTGGAACCTTGATCAATAGTACTGCAACGTCATTGTATGCTTATGTGATTTCAAGATCTAATTTTCCGTTTCGTCGTTTTTTTACGATATTTTGTTTGATTACGATGTTATTTTCTCCAGGGATGGTGGCGAATTACTTAGTGATGACGAATTTACTTCAATTGAAAGATACGATTTGGGCGTTGATTTTGCCAATGGCGGTCAGTCCGTTTAATATTATAGTGATGCGGACCTTTTTCAAACGTTCAGTGTCTGATTCGATCATTGAATCAGCTCGAATCGATGGTGCTTCTGAGATGCGGATTTTTATTCAAATCGTGTTGCCACTAGCCGTTCCAGGGATTGCAACAATCAGTCTATTTGCCGCTTTAGGGTATTGGAATGACTGGTTTAACGCACTTTTATACATTCAAAAGGATAGCTTGGTTCCACTGCAATATTTATTGATGAAGATCCAAAATAATATTCAATATCTGACCCAAAATGCTGGAGCCAGTAGTCAATTATCTGGTGGGATGGCGGCGATACCAGGAGAATCAGCGCGAATGGCGATTGTCGTTATTTCAACATTGCCGATTGCGATCAGTTATCCATTTTTCCAAAAGTATTTTGTCAAAGGGTTAACGATTGGCGGAGTTAAGGAATAAAAAGTTCGCTCATTTAGCTTTTGCTTTAAAACAGAGTGAATAAAATGAGCGGACGTTGAAATTTACAAGCTGAAGAGACGTGGAATGTTGTTACTATTTTAAATTACGAGGAGGAACAGTAATGAAGACGTGGAAAAAAGTAGTCGGTTTAAGTACAGCAGTTGTTCTTTTAGGGGCGTTAACAGCCTGTGGCGGAAGCGGTAAAGAAAAAACGGATGGAAGTAGTAAAAAGACGGATGAGAATACGTTATTGATGTATCAAATTGGAGATAAACCGGACAATTATGATGCATTGATGGAAGTGGCGAATAAGAGAATCGAAGAAAAAACAGGCGTTAAACTAAATATCCAATACATTGGTTGGGGTGATTACGAGAAGAAAATGAGTGTGATTGTCTCTTCGGGTGAAAATTATGATATTGCGTTTGCTGATAATTATGTACCGAATGCGCAAAAAGGTGCCTATGCCGATTTAACAGAATTAGCGCCTAAGTTTGCCAAAGATGCATACGATCAGTTAGATGAAGCGTATATCAAAGGAAATTTAGTAGATGGTAAGTTATATGCATTCCCTGTAAATGGGAATGTTTACTCGCAACAAGTATTGACATTCAATAAACAATATTTGGATAAATACAATTTATCGATCGACAATATCAACTCTTACAAAGATGCTGAAAGTGTCCTAAAAACGTTCCATGAAAAAGAACCGAATATCGCAGCATTTGCGATCGGTCAAGGGTTTAAAGCACAAGGAGACTTTGATTTTCCAATCGGAAATGGCTATCCATTTGCTGTCGACTTGAATGGTGATACTAAAAAAATCGTCAACCAATACGAAAACAAAGACTTTATGGACGTGCTGAAAACAATGCATAAGTGGTATCAAGCGGGGTATATTCCATCAGATGCAGCGACAAGTAATACAGAGTTTCCATTAGAAGGAAATACATGGTTCATTCGTCAAGAAACACAAGGGCCTTACGATTACGGTGATACGATTTTGAGCAATGCTGCGGGACAAGCGTTAGTTTCTAAAGCCTTTACGGTACCATTGAAATCAAGTGACCAAGCTCGAATGGCCAATTTTGTTGTTTCAAATACCTCTAAAAATAAAGAAAAAGCAGTAGAAGTACTAGGACAAATCAATAGTGATCCAGAACTGCTAAATGGTTTGGTCTGGGGCATTGAAGGCGAAGCTTGGGAAAAGATAGACGGTAAAGAAGATAAAATCAAATTGCTAGAGGGGTACAAACCCAATACGCATTTACCAGCTTGGAATACTGGAAACAATAGAATCTTATATACACAAGATACGATTACAGATGAAATGATCAAAGAACGCGATGAATCGATTGCGAACGCTGAAACTTCCCCAATTTTAGGCTTTAACTTTGTGACATCAAATGTGAAAACTGAAATGAGTAATATCGCTAACGTTATGAGCCAATATTTAGATGGCCTAAATACAGGGACTGTTGATCCAGAAGAAACAATTCCTAAACTGAAAGAAGCACTTGCTAATGCCGGTTATGACAAAGTCTTGACTGAAATGCAAACCCAATACGATGACTTTTTGAAAAAATAAAACTCGGATAATAGCTGGAACCAAGTGATTCGATGATTCATCGTCTTTACTTGGTTCTTTTTTGAAAAAAAAAATTCAGCATAAACTGCGTAGTATATTAGAGACAGCAGTTTTTATATTTGGAATATCTTGAAGAGTTATTTATTATAGTAAAGAAGTAGAAAGGAAGAATTAGATGGTTGGAAAAGCGTTAGAAACGTTATTTATTAAAATTTGGGTCATTATAAAATTGAATTTATTCTTTTGGCTATTTAGTTGCTGTGGTTTACTCGTAGCAGGCATAGGACCAGCTTTGAAAACAGTGAATGAACTATTTGTCAGTCATGAATTTGAGTATAAAGATAGTACCTTGAAAGAAGGTTGGGATTGTTTTAAGCGGAATTTTATCAGAGGGAATGTCCTTTTTTATGGAGCTGTTTTGCTGTTAGTGACCTTGGCTTATAATTTGTTTTTATCTGTTCAAATCCAAGGACTGGCCTTTTTGATGATTGATTTTCTTTTGGTTTATGCAATGGTTTACGCAGTTGTGACGTTTCAGTACACTTTGTTATTAGATAGTTATTATGAGATCGGATTAAAGAATTTGTTGAAGCTAGCTTTTATTTCAACGTTATCTAATTTTACCAATCTCTTGAAGATTGCACTTGGTCTTTGCTTGATTTTATTCATTACCTGGAAGTTCAAAGGACTGATTTTATTTGGAACGTTTTCTATGATTCAAATTTGGAGCTTTACGGCAACAAAATCATGGCGACAAACGATCGATCAACGATTGGAACTCCATGCGTAAACGAAAACCTTCTTTCTTTAATGAAAAAACGCTACTGAACCGATTACTCAAAAATTATGCATTGATCCTCGTTTCCTTGATTTTAGTCGGCATGTTCAGTATTGGGATGAATACCTATTGGCAATCGATGGGAAGAGGGAAAGTCACTGCGCAGGAAGCTGTTGATACAATTAGTCGTTCGATCAATGATAAGAATTTACAAGGAAAAACCATGCTGAATGAGCTGAAAGAAAATCAAGAGAAAATCAATAGCTTAAATCGTTATATGGATACTCCGATTTCAGATTATTTGACTTATTCATACGATCAACAATTAGAAACTGGAAATTATTTATTTTTACCTGGCCAAGTTAAAAATTTTTATACCATGTATGATAACATCGAATCGATCATCATTGTATTGAATAATTATAATGACTACTACCTTTCGACCGCACAAGATAAAAGCGGTAAGAAAATTAATGGAACACCTCGTCTAAATAATAAGTTTTATTTAGCCTATCCGATCACGAACCCAGTGACATTAGAAGTGCTAGGAAGTTTTTATGTTGAGTTTTCTCAAAAAGATATTCTTGATAGTTTAACTCATTTAACGACATTTGATGGATTATCAGCATATGTATTTTCAAGTACAGGAAATCCATTATTGACGTATACGGAAAAAAACAATACGTTAGATCAACAATTGATTCAGCAAAAAATGAAAGAAACCTCTGTCTTACCACTTCAAAAATTAATGGAAAATAATATTTTGGAACATATCCAAACAGCAAGTGAGTTTGAAATTTTAGTGACGATTTCTAAGGAAAAGATTCTGACACATGTTCTTTTTGAACTACGTATTTTGATGCTAGGCGGTTTAGTGCTGATTTTAATACTGTTATACTTACTTTATCGCACATTTACTAAGTATTCTCAGCAAGTTGATATTATTATGGGGGCAATGGCACTCGTTTCTGAAGGAGATTTAAATACCCGAATCAATGAACAGGAGACTCAGTTTGAGTTAAAAGAGCTTTCTAAAGGTATCAACACGATGTTGGATAATATAGAACAATATATTTCAGATATTTATAAGTTGGAAATCAAGCAACAAGATGCGCATATGAGAGCATTACAGTCGCAAATCAGCCCCCATTTTCTATATAACACGTTAGAGTATATTCGTATGTATGCGTTAAGTGAAGGAAGCGAGGAGTTAGCGGACGTTGTATATGCATTCTCAACTTTATTACGGAACAATACCGATCAGGCTAAGACCACGACCCTAGAAAAAGAGCTAAGTTTTTGTGAAAAGTATGTATACTTGTATCAAATGAGGTATCCGGATCGAATTGCGTATCACTTTGAGATCGATGAGGCATTAAAGGATCTTGTTTTACCAAAATTCTCGGTTCAGCCCTTGATTGAAAATTATTTTGTTCACGGCATCGATTTTTCTAGAAATGACAATGCTATTAGTGTGAAAGCGCGTTTAGTTGATGGGCAAGTGAAGGTTTTGATTCGTGATAATGGTAAAGGAATCTCTTTGCAAAAGCTAGCGTTGATTCAAAGCAAATTGAAGAGTGAGCAAATCGAACTGCACGATTCGATTGGATTGCAGAATGTAAATGAACGTTTGCGAGCTTATTTCGGCCCTTCATTTTTGATGACGATTACGCCGAATGAAACAAAAGGTATTGCAATTATGCTATCTTTCAATGATCCCCTTTCTTGAAAATAGTTGATTTTAAAAGAAATCATAGAAATAATCACTTCAAATAAGTCCTCATATTTCACAGCAAAATCATGTTGCGACAAGTAGTCATAAAGTAAAGGAGCAATCGAATGAATTACAATGTTTTACTGGTTGATGATGAATATATGATCGTAAATGGATTAAAAAAAATTATTTCTTGGGAAGCAGAAGGCTTTTCCATCAAAGGGACGGCACGAAATGCAAAAGAAGCATTAACAATGATGGAGACAGAGGCTATCGATCTGGTGATCACTGATATTACAATGCCGGAAATGACAGGGTTAGAATTTATTGAAGCTGCCCAAAAAGAGGCTAGAGAGTTTGAGTTTATGATTCTCTCTGGCTATCAAAAATTCGACTTTTTAAAAGGCGGTCTGCAGTTAGGGGCAATCAATTATTTGATGAAGCCTGTTGATAAGGTCGAGCTTTTAAAAAGTGTTAAAAAGGCAAAGAAACGTTTAGATGACCGTAGTCAGCAAGAAACTAGAAATGGTTTGTATAGTGAAATTTTATTATCTCAATGGGTGAATGGTGAAATCGACAAGGACAGTTATGAAGAGTTGGACCGATTGGTCAATACGGCAGAAAAATCAGAGTGGACTGTTTTATTGATAGAGGTTAATCGTGAGAAAAAAATCACCGTTATTGACTGGCTGGAAAACCAGCTGCAATCTTTATTGTTTACTAGAAATTTAGGGGATAAAAGTCTGATTGTACATATATTTAGAGGTGGCAAGTATCAATTGAACCAACTGCTAACGGCAAATCCTTTAAAAGCAAATGAAGACGATAGTTGGTTGATAAGTGTCGGCGAGACGGTTGGTGATTGGGAAGATGTACCGGATAGCTATGAAAAAGCAAATCAGACGTTGCAACGCTATAAATTTTATGAAGCAAGTGGCAATAATGTGTTATATTCTGTTTTTTCAGATGATTTCGATCTTTCAGCAGATATTATTAATTTTAATAAAACGTTGATGGTTGGAGATTTCACTACGATCGAGAGCACGATTGCTGAAATTTTTGCTAAAACGCAAAAAATTGGTGCCCGCCCAGAAGATGTTCGCCATATTACGTTTATGCTGTTTATGGATATCTATCGCCGCTTTAATCATTTGGATGAAGGCGAGTATCAACAAGTTCTAGATGATATCAATCATTCATCGAATGCTGATGAACTGCACGATATTTTATCGACTACAGTGACTCAAATCACACGGGAAAAAATAGCATATGACTATTCAGAAAATGTGCAAAAAGTGATTGATAAAATTCGTTCTGAGTATACAAGTGAATTAACGTTGAAATGTGTAGCTCAATCATTGCATCTTAATGTAATGTACTTGGGGCAATTATTTAAAAAAGAAACTAAGAAGAGTTTCTCTCAATATTTGAACCAATATCGTATGAAAAAAGCACAAAATCTGTTACTCTATACGGACGATAATGTAAATGAAATCGCTGATAAAATCGGTTTTAACAACAGTACTTACTTCTCTCAAATTTTTAAAAAAATGAATGATCTAACCCCTAAAGAATTTCGAGAAAAATATAAACATCATTATGATTCGGTGGGTGAAGAATAATCAAGCAAGCACAAGAACAGAACTCTTGTGCTTGCTTTTTTCGTAAATCAAACGCAATTAAATGCTAAATGGACGTTGCTCTTCTTTGTATTGTCTCGGTCTAGGTACGGTCCCTAAAGTAAAGTCGATCGTACCTCCATTCATCAAGCTAGCATGAGTGAACACTAATCCCTCGTGTAAAGAATCATTGTAATGAATATGGTCCACAAATTGTTGCTGTTCTTGATTTGGACTAGTCGAAATAGTCAAGGTTTCACCAGTAGATAAATGAAGAATAGCTTTATCAAATAAAGGCATCCCGATCACATATTCACCTGAACCAGGACAAACAGGATAAAACCCTAATGAACTAAAAATATACCAACTAGCCATGCTGCCATTATCTTCGTCTCCTGGGAAACCAGTAGGACTATCATTAAATTCTTGGGTCATCAATTGTTTTAGCAATGGCTGAGCAAACTCTGGCTTTCCAATATAGCTAAATAAATAAGGAAAATGGAAGCTAGGCTGATTAGAAATGGCCAATTGACCAAACTCTGTGGCAGCCATTTCACTCATTTCATGAATTTCAAACCCGTATCCATCAGCAGAAAAGACAGGTGCTTGATTACATAAATCGATCAATTTCTCTTGGAATTTGTCTTGGCCGCCGAAAGCAGCAATCAAGCCCTTGAAATCATGATATACAGCAAAACTACTCTGCCAAGCGCTACCTTCAGCATAATCTTCGCCCCAACGATGGCTGTTGAAGGGTTCTTTGAACCTACCGTCTGTGTGTTTCGCCCGCATAAAGCCAGTGTTAGGATCGAAAATAGATAAATAATTCTTGGCTTGTTTTTCATAGTGTTCAGCAGTCGTATGCTCTGCCAAGCTTTTAGCAACTTGGCGAATACAAAAGTCACTGTAACAATAATCTAAGGTATGATTTACTGACTCGTGATAGTTAGCAGGCACATATCCATAGGTTAAATAATCGTTGGTTCCTTGTCTACCGTAGTTTGAATTCTCGCTTTGAATTGTTGCCCCTTTGATCATGGCCTCTAAAAATTCAGGCATCAGATCAGGACGGATATCTTTCACTGCGGCATCAGCTACTACCGCATCAATCAAGGTTCCGGGCATCAAGCCACGTTCATCAGGTGAAAGCCATTTAGGCAAATAGCCGCTTTCTCGATAACTATTTAAAAAACCTTCCAGCATTTCTGCATATTTTTCTTGAGCGATCAATGAATAGAGCGGATAAACAGTCTTATAAGTATCCCAAAAGCCGTTATTTGTATAAAGAAACCCTGGTTTTACTTCTTTAGCCAACGTATCATAATGAATAATTTTCTCGTTAGCATCTTTTTCATAAAAGGTTTGCGGGAATAAAAAAGCACGATATAAATTATGATAAAAAGTCGAGCGACGTTTGGTATTTTTATCTTGGATATCGATTTTACTTAAATAATGCGACCATTGTTCCTCAGAATTTTTGAGATAATCTTCAGGTTTCCAATGAATTTCACGAGATAAGTTCAGCTTGGCTTGATCGCAGCTTATAAAAGAAGTGCCAAATTGAACGGTTTGTTCTTGAATATCGCCAAAAGTAAAAGCAATACAGTCATCTTCTCCATTTTTTTTAATAGGAGTTTCAAAAGTTAATGGTTGCTGAAAGTGAAGCGTAAAATAAAATGAAAAATGAGAATCCTCACAACCTGCGTAGTTTATTATAGAGCCGGAAACTGTCTGGTCATCTTCTACCGTCAGTTGATATTTTCCAGGTAATGAAAGTAACAGATTTGCATTCGGCTGACTATAGCGAACAGTCAACACACCTCCGTACATACTAGGGATTATGCGTGTAGTCAATTGATATCGTTGTTCTTTAATTTCTAAATAGTCAGGTCTGAAAACGCTCTTATTTGGTCGGTAAGAAGATTGGGCATGAAAGAGTGTCTGTTCTTTCAATTGACCGTTAAAAGGTAATAGCACAAAGTAACTGAAATCCCCCATCCAGGGACTCGGCTGATGTGTTAGTCGAAATCCCTGAAAGACGGGGTCTCTGGGGTTGAACCACCAGCTGCCATTCTCTCCATTCGTTTGAGGGGCAAAATAATTCATGCCCCAAGGAACACCTGTATAAGGCAGGCAATTGCCATTGGAAAAAGAGTGCTGATTATCTGTTCCGTGTCTAGTATCGATCAATGTTGGGTTCATCTATTGATTCTCCTTTGTTGAGTGTCGAATGATTTGTTTTACAGGGATTTGCTGGTCAGTCGGGACTTTATGTTTTTCAATCCAGTCGATCAGCATTGTTCCAGCAAGTGTCCCCATGCCTTTAAAATCTTGTGCAATGGTTGTTAGTGATGGGTCGATCAATGAAGCTGCCTGAATGTTGTCGAAGCCGACAACTGACAATTGATTAGGTATATCAATATTCGCTCGTTTTGCCAGATTCATTAAAGAAATTGCCACTAAGTCATTCTCGCAGACCACTCCTGTAATGGCATTTTCGTGTAAATAGTGAATGACATCAGCATTTAAAAAAGATTGTTTATCCGTTAACGCAGTATGGAACGATAAATGTTGTTCTTTTGTTGCATGGATGTAGCCTAAATAGCGTTGACGTACCGATTGCGGCAAGGTAGTTTCACCAAAAATATAAGCAATTCGTTGATGCCCTAGCTCTGCTAAATAAGTTGTTGCCATCACACCACCTGAAAAATTATCCGATTGTACTGTTGGATAAGATAGATCATGAATTTTTTTATCTAAGATAATAACTGGAAACTCCTGAATGGATAGCTCAAACAGTGTGTCTAGAAAGTCTTCTGTATTATGAGCATAATAGATCATTCCGTCAAAGTCTTCGATAATATCAGCTGCTTTTTTATTGATCAAAAATTCGGATGAAGACATGATCACTTCATATTGATGCTTACTTGTGACAGGTGCTAGACCTTCATTGAAGTTGCCAAGTGAAAGGTCATTTACAAAGGGGATCAAAAATAAGATACGAGCTACTTTTTTCTTCATGGGTTTACGCTTTTGGACATAGCTGCCTCTTCCCTGTATACGGTAAATCAAGCCTTGATTCTCTAACTCTGTGAGTGCACGTTTAGAGGTAATACGGCTGACGTTATAGGTTTGAGATAATTCCTTTTCTGTAGGAAGTTGTGCATTTTCCTGCAAATTACCAGTTTCAATAGCATGTAATAAGTCATCGATAATTTTTTTATATAGTGGTTTAGACATAGTTGTTCTCCTAATCGTTAAATGATATATCATTAAAGGTAGTTTAACATAGAAAGAAAAAGAGTTCAATTCAAAAATAGTAGAAAAAACAGTGGACAAAACGCTTTCATTAGCATATACTTTCGTTGTTAAATGATATATCAACTGACAAGGAGGCT
Organism: Enterococcus sp. AZ170; assembly: GCF_050545135.1. Taxonomy (NCBI): domain Bacteria; kingdom Bacillati; phylum Bacillota; class Bacilli; order Lactobacillales; family Enterococcaceae; genus Enterococcus; species Enterococcus sp. AZ170. Next base: position 394,832 of record NZ_CP172947.1, read on the forward strand.
ATTATGATTTATAACAAAATACCGAACTCTGTACAAGTTTTTATGGATAAGATGACTCAGTTGTGTGGAAAAGAGCATGCAGGTTGGGCTGAGAATTTTAATGCAGCGTTTGCGAATACTCTGACTACTACAGTTAAGAAGCAAGACGATGGAACAACCTTTTTGCTGACAGGAGACATTCCTGCGATGTGGCTGAGAGATTCAACGGCCCAAGTTCGCCCTTATTTAGTGGTTGCCAAAGAAGATGAAGAACTTGCAGAGATGATTTGTGGATTGGTTCAACGACAATTTTTCTATATCACGATTGATCCTTATGCGAATGCCTTTAATGAAATACCGAATAGTGCGGGGCATCAAACGGATCACACTAAGATGAATCCTTGGATCTGGGAGCGAAAGTATGAGATCGATTCACTGTGTTATCCAGTTCAATTAGCCTACTTATTGTTTAAAAATACTGGATACACAAAGCAATTTGATGAAAACTTCGTTGAAGGTGTGAAGCATATTTTGAACGTTTTCAAAACGGAGCAAGAACATAAACATTCCCCTTATACCTTTGAACGTGACACAACTCGATTAGAAGATACATTGCCGAATAAAGGGCGCGGCACTGAAGTTCATCTGACAGGGATGACTTGGTCAGGTTTTCGTCCTAGTGATGATTCGTGTCGCTATGGTTATTTAGTGCCGTCCAATATGTTTGCGGTCGTTATCTTAGGATATATTGAAGAAATCTTTACGGAAGTCTTGTCTGATACAGAGATAGTGAAACAAGCTGCTATCTTGAAAAGAGAAATCGATGCTGGGATTCAAAGATATGGAAAAACCCACAACCAGCTTGGGGAGTCTGTGTACGCTTATGAAGTAGATGGTCTTGGTAACACGAGTATTATGGATGACAGCAATATCCCTAATCTACTTTCAGCTCCTTATTTAGGATATACAGAAATTACAGATGTAACGTATCAAATGACGCGCAAAACAATTTTAAGCAAGGAGAACCCTTATTTTTACGAAGGGGAATATGCAAAAGGGATCGGCAGCTCTCATACTCCAGAAAATTATATTTGGCCGATTGCATTAGCAATGGAAGGTATGACCACAAATGACAAGTCTGAGAAAGAAAGAATCTTAAATTCCTTAGTTGCAAATGATGGGGGTACTCATTTGATGCATGAGGGATTTGATGTGGATGATCCTTCTAAGTACACACGTGAATGGTTTTCTTGGGCAAATATGATGTTTTGTGAATTAGTGATGGATTATTTTGATATACGAGTTGAGCGATAAAAGAATGAAATGGAGCGTGAAATCATGAAGAAAAAAGTTTATATTATCTCGCATTCTCATTGGGATCGTGAATGGTATCTGCCTTATGAGCAGCATCACATGCGTTTAGTAGAATTAATGGATGATGTCTTAGAGTTGATCGAAACGGATTCTGCTTTTGATAGTTTTCATTTAGACGGGCAAACAATTATTTTAGATGACTATTTACAAGTAAGACCAGAAAAAAAAGCAGCAGTTCAAAAAGCCATTACAGAAGGGAAACTGCGGATTGGTCCGTTTTACATTTTACAAGATGACTTTCTGATCAGCTCTGAATCGAATGTTCGAAATATGTTGATTGGCAAAAAAGAAAGCGATAGATGGGGAGCCGTTGTCAGATTAGGGTATTTCCCAGATACTTTTGGCAATATGGGTCAGACACCGCAAATGATGAAACAAGCAGGCTTAGATGCTGCTGCTTTTGGTAGAGGGGTAAAACCAGTCGGCTTTAATAACGAGGTGTTGGATGATGAAAACTATACTTCTCAATATTCAGAAATGTGGTGGCAAGGACCGGACGACAGTACAGTTTTAGGATTATTATTTGCAAATTGGTACAGCAACGGCAATGAGATACCTACAGAAAAGGAAGCGGCGTTAGCCTTTTGGACGCAAAAATTAGCAGAAGTTGAAAAATTTGCATCAACGGATCATTTATTGATGATGAATGGTGTTGATCATCAACCTGTTCAAAAAGATATCACAAAAGCAATAGCTTTAGCAAATGAACTATTTCCAGAATATGAATTTATCCACTCGAATTTTGATACGTATTTAAAACAAATGCAGCAAGATTTATCGGAGAAAGTTGGTACAGTTTATGGTGAGTTGACGAGCCAGGAGACAGACGGCTGGTTTACTTTAGCTAATACAGCTTCGGCAAGAGTTTACCTGAAGCAATGGAATACAGCTGTGGAACGTCAATTAGAAAATAGAACAGAACCTTTGGCAGCAATGGCTTACGAATTGACTGGCAATTATCCTCATGACCAATTAGATTACGCATGGAAACTATTGCTGCAAAATCACCCTCATGATAGTATTTGCGGCTGTTCTGTAGATGAAGTTCATCGTGAAATGATTCCAAGGTTTGAAAAAGCCAATGAAGTTGGGAAATATTTGGCAGAGGAAGCGTTATCTCAATTAGTTATCGCAGTAAATACAGAAGATTTTCCAGAAAAAAGTCATCCATTTGTTGTGTTTAATACTTCTGGCTATCAAAAATCAGAGAGCATAAAAGTACGCATTGAGATTGAAAGAAAACCATTTAAAGAGGAAATTCCTCATGAACTATGGGAAGGGCTAGTTGATAGTGATACTCCTGCATTTGCAGTAATCAATACACAGGGACAACAAATTTCAGCGACTGTTTCAAAACCAGAGACTTGCTTTGGTTATGAGTTGCCAAAAGATCGTTTTAGAGTCCCTTATATGGCTAAATATGTTGAAGTAGAGCTGTTAATAAGTGATATGGCGCCTTTCTCATGGGCTACATTTGCATTACAGCCAACGGAAAACTTAGATGTGGAAATAGATTCTATGATCAAAGATTCAAAGAATTATGTTCTGGAAAATAGCTGTCTAACTGTAACAATCAATGAAGATGGAACCCTTGAAGTATTGGATAAGTCTTCAGAAAAGAGCTATGACAACTTATTGTTGATTGAAGATACAGGAGACATTGGGAATGAATATATCTTTAAACAACCAGAAGGAACAACGCCTATTTTGTCTAAGCATCATCCCGCAGAAATTTCAGTAGTAAAAGATGAATTATTCATAGCGCAAATTAAAATCGTTCAACAAATGTTAATCCCAGAAGCAGCAGAAGATTTACTAGAACAAGAGCAAAAGGCAGTTGTAGATTTCCGTTATCGCAAAGCTGGCCGTTCATCAAAGATGAAAGAATTAACGATTGAAACGCTAGTAACGATGGAAAAAGATTCTTCGCGCTTAAAATTTGAAACGACATTGGATAATCAAATGAAAGATCATCGTCTGCGGATATTGTTTCCTACAGGAATCGAAACACAGACCCATGAAGCTGATAGTATTTATGAAGTGGTTACTCGACCAAATCAAGTAAGCAAAAGCTGGGAAAATCCAACCAATCCCCAACATCAGCATGCGTTTGTTAATATCCATGATGAGGAATCTGGAATAACGGTTTCTAATTTTGGCTTGAATGAATATGAAGTATTACCGGAAAATAATACGATTGCATTGACTCTTTTAAGAGCAGTCGGAGAAATGGGAGATTGGGGGTACTTCCCAACACCAGAAGCACAATGTTTAGGGACACATACGTTCCACTATGGCATTGACTTTCATAGCGAAAAGGAAAGACGGTATGCTACGTATCAACGAGCTTATGCTGCGCAAATTCCCTTTAGTGTGAAACAAACGTCAAGACATGCAGGTTTATTAAACGCGAAGGATGCTTACTTAATGATTAAAGGGGAGACATTCGCAGTAACCGCAGTGAAAAATAGTGCGGATGATGATGCACTTGTTGTCAGAGGCTTCAATATGAGTGGGAACCAAGCTCAGATTGAAATAGAAAAAAATGGGAAAGAGGTGGCACACTTATTGAATTTGCTAGAAGAAAAGCAACATGAAGAAGTGGTGAAACAATTGAAGCCTTACGAAATTCGAACGATTGGTTTTGATCGCTAAGGACAGGAGGAAAGCTAGATGACGTACTATGGATCAATCGAAGCTGGCGGTACAAAATTTGTCTGTGCAGTCGCAGATGAGCAATTAAACATTATTGAACGAATCAACTTACCAACGAGGTCACCGAAAGTAACCTTGGATGAAGTTTTTGCATTTTTTGACGCGTATCCGTTAATAGCACTTGGGATAGGCTCGTTTGGACCTATTGATGTTAATAGTAAGTCTAGTACTTACGGATATATCACCTCTACACCGAAACCAGGCTGGCAAAATATCGATCTTTTAGGGTCCTTAAAAGAGCGCTATCAGGTTCCGGTTGCTTGGACGACGGATGTTAATGCAGCAGCGTATGGCGAAATGCATTTAGGTGCAGGGAAAGATACTGAAAGCTGTATCTACTTGACGGTAGGCACAGGTGTTGGTGGAGGTGCTGTTGTCAATGGAACCGTTCTGCAAGGATTTAGTCATCCAGAGATGGGGCATATCTCTGTTCAACGTTATCCAGGTGATACAGTAGAAAGTGCATGTCCGTACCATGATAATTGTTTAGAGGGATTAGCAGCAGGTCCAGCATTGGAGAAGAGGACCGGAATCAAAGGGCAGTTACTAGAAGCGACGCATGATATTTGGGAAATTGAAGCCTTTTATATTGCACAAGCGTTGATGAATTATACACTAACATTGTCGCCAGAAAAAATTATTTTAGGCGGCGGTGTTATGAAACAGACGCAACTGTTTCCAAAAATCCGCGCATCGTTAGAAAGGCAATTGGGCGGTTATGTAGCGTTGCCTGTGTTAGAGGACTATATCGTAGGGTGTGATTTAGGAGATAACAGCGGGACAATGGGTTGCTTGCTTTTAGCTAAAGAGAAATGTGAAATTAAATCAGATGAATTCGTAAGCTGATGCACAGGGAATTGTCTATATCTTGATTAAGTAAAACGATAGCTGGATTATTGGTCATAATATTCAATAGTCTAGCTGTCTTTTTTTTCTACAAAAAGAACCTATACTTTTTGATACAAATGCTATAGTTTCTCTATTTATAAAAAAGATGGAAAGCGTTATCATTTTCAGGAGGATGAATAATGCTGGAATTTAGGGAAAATGATTAAGGGGGTTCATTCATTGAAAAGAAAAACTTTGAAACATGTGTGTTGTAGTGCAGCTGTTGTGTTCACTCTATTAGGCGGTGCATCGGTATCAAGGGTTTATGCAGAATCGCTAGAATCAAGAAGTAATAAGGAAATAGCTATCCCGTTGTTTGATCAAGTACCAGAAGCGACAGCCTTATTTCCAGATACGTTACTCAGCTGGGATGCTAAAAACGATCCTGACGCACCATTTAATAGTTCTAAAGTTCCTTTAGCGACTCGTGTGCAAGGAAAGAAAATGAATGTAGATCAGAGTACAGAAGCCAAAGTTCTGTCAATCGCAATTGTTAATCGGCATACGAAAGGAACGCCATCACAAGGTGGTACAGATAAAGCGGTCTACAATTTTACAAATTGGCAGTATGTGGATACATTAGTTGCTTGGGCGGGTTCTTCTGGTGAAGGAATCATAGTTCCACCAAGCGGTGATATCACGGATGTAGCCCATAGAAATGGCGTGCCGATTGTTGGAACTGTTTTCTTTCCGCCAGAAGCTTATGGTGGTAAAAGTGAATGGGTAGAGCAATTCGTACAAAAAGATCGCACAGGAAAATTTCCAATGGCAGATAAGTTGTTAGAAATGTCGGCAGCCTATGGTTTTGATGGATGGTTTATCAATCAAGAAACCAATGTTGATGCACAAACAGCGACTGCTATGAAAGAATGTATGAGCTATTTACAAGCTCGTAAACCAAAAAAACAGCAGGTTATTTGGTATGACTCGATGATTCCAACTGGTGCTGTTGATTGGCAAGGTGCCCTAAATGAACAAAATCAAGGATACTTCCAAGAAGGGAAAAAACGTGTTTCGGATAAAATGTTTGTTGATTTCCGCTGGCAGAATCTTGAAACATCAAGAGCAAAGGCGGTTCAGCTGAAGCGTGACCCATATGATTTATTTGCAGGCATCGACGTTCAAGCGAACGGCATAAATAGCCGGCGAAAACCAAGTAGCATTTTAGGGGAAAATGGACAACCACTTCTCTCACTAGGACTGTACTGTCCAGATTGGACACTACGTGATGGCGGTCAGTACGATGTTGATCGTTATTGGGAAAACGAAACATTACTTTGGATAAATTCACAAGGAGATCCTCGCTCGGTAGAAAGTGCTAAAAGTGAGTGGCAGGGCGTTTCTAGATATTACGTGGAGAAAACACCCATTACAAGTGTACCGTTTTTAACAAATTTTAATGTTGGAAATGGGGATGGTTTTTATTTAGATGGTACAAAAGTCAAAGAAGGAAGCTTTAATAATCGTAGTATTCAAGACGTTATGCCTACCTATCGCTGGGTTATTGACAATGAAGCAGGCAATCAACTTGAAGCAACAATCGATTATAAAGATGCATTTAATGGTGGTTCGTCGATCAATTTATCTGGAACGATGACCGCTGACAAACGAACGTTTATTCAATTATATGCTTCTCAATTGAAAGTGAGCGCCTCTGAGACAGCCGCTGTCGTGACAAAAGGAGCAGACAACGTATCTTTAGTTTTAGAACTTAAGGGAAAAGAAAAACCAGTGACGATTCAAGGTGAACAACAAATGTTGGCAAATGGCTGGGTACAAACGACATATTCCTTAAAAGCAGCAAGCGGCAAAGCAATTACGACTATTGGCTTGGATATCAAGAATAATCAGACAGGTCCGGCTTCAATTCGTTTGGGGCAATTAAGAATTGGAAAAGAAAAAAAAGTATCAATCAGTCCAGTCAGCAAACTTACCTTTTCAGGAAAAACAGTTATTGATGATTTAACAGAAAGTATTCGTATACGTTGGGAGACGAAGGGGAAAAACACTAACTCTTATCGCATTTACCGAAAAGTGGCTGGGACATGGCAGTTTGAAGGAGAAACAGCAAACAACTCCTATACATTATTAAATCAAGAACGAATAGAAGATACTGCAAATTATCGTGTAGTTCCAGTTGATCATTATGGTCGAGAACAGCAAAGTAAAGGGACCACAGCTGTTTATCCATTTGAAGCGCTAAAAAAACCTGAGATAGCGATTAATGCTAGCAGCACATTAGTTTCTGTAGGAGAAACAATCACTCTAGATGCAACGGTTTCTAAATCTACAGAAACCGTGAACTGGGAAGTGGTTGGTGCAACACCAGAAACTGCTTCTGGACAAGAAATGACACTATCCTTTGCCAAAGCAGGTACGTATTCTGTAAGAGCAACGGCAGTTAATGCTTCAGGTGAGACTGAGATCATCAAGGAAAAGTATCTTTACGTTTATGATCAAAATACTGGGATTAAAATAGAGAATCTATCAGTATTACCAACAACTACTGCGGACCAAGGCTCTGGTTATACAAATGAAGGAGAAAGCTATCGCTTTGCTTTAGACGGGAACTTGAAAACGAAATGGTGTGATAATAGCAGTGACAAACCTTGGATGATTGCTGATTTAGGCACAGTAAAAACAATTGCTGGATTTGAATTATTCCATGCTGGCGCAGGTGGCGAAAGTTCAGAATGGAATACGAGGGAGTATGATATTTCAGTAAGTGATGACGGAAGCAATTGGAGAACTGCTGTGCAAAAAAGAGGGAATACCTTAGATCATAGCAAAGATGCAATTGGCTTAGTGGAAGCAAGATATGTCAAGCTAGTTTTAGAAAAGGCAGAAAAAAATGGGAAGACAGCTAGAATTTATGATTGGCAAATCATTGGTGTTGACCAAACAGGTATTGTTAAACCGTAGTATTGGTATTTCATTAACTTAAGAAAAAAATAGGCAGAAGAATCGAGTAGCGGTTCTTTCTGCCTATTTAGGTTAGCTAATAATTGTTCGTCAATTGTTCATGCAAAGTTCTTTTTTCTTCATCAGAGATGAAAGCACCATTGATCGCATTATGATTCAATTGTTCCATGTCCGCGTATGTGATACCGTACCATTCATAAAGCTTCATAAATTCGTCGGTCAATGTTGTATTCGAAACGGTGCGATTATCCGTATTGATACAAACCTTGATTCCTGCATCAAGAAACAAACGGAATGGGTAATCCGCTAATGTAGTAACAGTTTTAGTTTGAAAATTACTTGTGGGACACATTTCGATTAAAATATCTTTTTCTTTTAATAATGGAAAATAGTTCGGAGAATCTTTTACAGCAATCCCGTGTCCAATCCGTTTAGCGCCTAAATAAACAGCATCAGCGACATTTTGACCACATCCACATTCGCCAGCATGTAATGTTAAAGGAATCTTTAATTGCTCAACAAGACCTAATGTCTCTTCGAAGGTATAGGGCGGAAAATCTAATTCGTTGCCTGCCAGATCAAATCCCACGATGCCATCTGTTTTGAACGTATCGGCCAATTGAACGATTTTTGCGATATCAGACAACTCTTCATGGCGCATACCGCATAATAATGCATTACTTTTTACCCCAAATTGTTGTTGACCTTGCTCCAGACCAGCTAATACAGCGGTTATGACCTTAGGTAAAGAGAGACCTTTTTTTGTATGTAAGGAAGGAGCAAACCGAACTTCGATATAATAGATATTCTCTTCAGCGGCTTGACTGATCACGTCAAATGCAGCAGCTTTTAGCGCAGATTCTGTTTGCAGACAGGTCAAAACTAGATCGAAACGCTCTAAATAGTCGCTCAAATTTTGGCAATCTTGAGGAGCAACTAACAGATTTTTCAATTGGTCTTGTTCAGAAGGTAAATAAATGTTATGTTGAAGGGCTATTTTTCGTAAAGTTTCTGGGCGAATTGAGCCGTCTAAATGACAATGCAACTCTATTTTTGGTAGTTTTTTGACGCGTTCACGTTTCACAGTATCATCCTCTCTTTTTTGTTGAAATTTTGTGGTCTTCTTCAATCAGTATTTTGAAGACTTTAACACGCGTTGTACACTCTGTCAATAAGAGTCGTGGTATACTATAAAGACGAGTAGATTTTTCAGAGGATTTAAAGTACAAGGGGTTCTTAAAAACACTCTTTTTTATTATTTAGTTGGAGGGATTTTTTTGTTAGGAGTAGGGCTCTTATTTGTGGCGATTACCTTGATTAGTAATGGATATTGCGGCTTGGTTGGAGTAGATAAAAAATCGACTGGTCTATTAAATTTGCTGACAGGAAGTTTGTCTTTTATTATCAATACCCTTTATTTATCTCGAGGTGCTTATTATGACGCGGGGACTGGTTATTTATTTGCGTTCACTTACTTGATGGTCGGTCTGATTTATGTGTTTGATTTAGATATGCGGATTTATGGAATATTTGCTTTATTTGTTGCGATAAATACGATTCCAGCGGCATACATTTCGTTTACAGTAGATGGCGATTGGCGTTTTGCTTTGATTTGGTTGTCTTGGGGAATTTTATGGATGACAGGCTTTATTGAATATGTTTTGAAAAAGAAAATTGGAAAGCCAGTCTTGTATTTCGCGATTTTTGAAGGAATTGTTACCTGCTGGATTCCTGGTTTATTGATGTTGACGAATAATTGGTGAAAGTTGACTAGAAAATAATTGTTAAAGCGGAGAGGGGAGCAAAGCAACGCTCTCTTCGCAGTTATTTAGAGCAAAGATTGAGGTGTGTAAAAGAAGATAAGCTATTCTATTATATTAAGTTCTGCTAAACTAGAATTATTCGATAAGTAAAATGAAAACGTTGACATTCTTGGTAGGTGTGTCAACAAAGGGAGAATGAGTATGAAGTTGACCATTAAAGAAATTGCAGATATGGCAGGTGTATCAGTTACAACAGTGTCTCAAATCATCAACAATAAAGGTAGCCGCTTTAGTGAAAAAACGAGAAATAAAGTGTTGGCTGTGGTGGAAGAATACGATTATAAGCCAGATTATTTTGCTTCGAACATTATCACACGTCATTCAAAAACAATCGGGATGGTTGTGCCAGATGTAACTGATTTTTTCTTTGCTAAGGTGATCGAAGGGGTAGAAACCTATTTGAATTCTCTTGGTTACATGATTTTATTATGTAATTCAAAACATGATGAAGAAAAGGCGACGCAATATGTCACTGAACTTGTGCACCGTTCGGTAGATGGCATTATTTTTGCTACACCGAATATTTTACCAGCTAATCACATTTTGAGAAATAAAAGTAAACGGAAAGTTCCAGTTATTTTGGTCGATCGAGGAATCAATCCACGAGAAAGCGGCCGCTTGATCGTAAAAGAATATGAAGGTGCGTATCAAGCTGTCAGTTCGTTGATTGAACAAGGGCATCGGCATATCGGGATGTTGAAAGAAAACGACGGCTATTATCAGTTAACTGAAAGAGTGACTGCGTATCAGCATGCATTGAAAGATAACGGTATTTCTATACGGGAAGAATATATGTGCAGCGGGGACCTAAATTTAGGTGGTGGTTATACAGCAGCTAAAAAAGTTTTGAAAAATCAAAAAATTACAGCGATCTTTTGCGGCAATGATGAAATGGCTATGGGCGCTTATCAGGCAATCGAAGAGTGTGGAAAAAAAATTCCAGAAGATATTTCAGTGATTGGTTTTGATGGATTGGAGATCTCTGAATATTTGGTGCCAGGTTTAACGACTGTCTATCAACCAAGCTTTGATATTGGTTTTTATGCGGCGCAATTTTTAGTAGAGTCCATCAATGATCCAAAGAAAAAAATACCCAATAAAATTTTTGATACAACATTTATTTTAAGAAATAGCACGAAATCGATTGACAATTAGCGGGATTTGATTTATTGTTCGTGTTATAAGCGTTTTCAAAATATGAAAGCGTTAGTAAACTGTTTTACTAAAAGGTTTTAACCTGAACAATTTTAGTGTATAATACATCCTTGAGGATTGATTCGGAGGCAAAAAAAGCATGAGAATGGTAGATTTGATCGAAAAAAAACGAGATGGACAGGTCTTAACAGATGAAGAAATTCAATTCATTATTTCTGGTTATACCAAAGGGGATATTCCAGATTATCAGATGAGCGCCTTTTTAATGACTATTTTTTACAAAGATATGACAGATGAAGAAATTACGACCCTGACGTTGGCGATGGCTAACTCAGGTGAAATGATTGATCTTTCATCAATTAAAGGAATCAAAGTAGATAAGCATTCTACCGGTGGTGTAGGTGACACCACAACGCTGATTTTAGCGCCGCTAGTTGCCAGTGTTGGTGCTAGTGTGGCCAAAATGTCTGGGAGAGGTCTTGGTTATACAGGTGGAACATTGGATAAGTTAGAAGCGATACCAGGGTTTCATGTAGAAATACCTGATGCTGAATTTATTCGTTTTGTAAATGAAAGTCACGTAGCAGTAATTGGTCAGTCAGGTGATTTAGCGCCAGCAGATAAAAAATTATATGCATTACGCGATGTTACAGCGACGGTCAATTCGATCCCGCTGATTGCAAGTTCGATCATGAGTAAAAAAATCGCTGCGGGTGCGGATGCAATCGTATTGGATGTAACGACTGGTGAAGGTGCTTTTATGAAAAATATCGATGAAGCCCGCCGCTTAGCAGAAACAATGGTTCGGATCGGACATTTAGCGAATCGCCAGACAATGGCGGTGATTTCTGATATGTCTCAACCGTTAGGTGAAGCAATCGGCAATAGTTTAGAAGTTGTTGAAGCAATCGAGACACTGCAAGGCAAAGGACCAGAAGACTTGTTGGAAATGTGCTATATTTTAGGCAGTCAAATGGTCGTTCTAGCAAAAAAAGCAACTACATTAGACGATGCTCGTGAGATGTTGAAAGAGGCGTTGGAATCAGGTAAAGCATTGGAAAAATTCCGAGAAATGATCCGCAACCAAGGTGGAGATGACACCATCATCGATGCTCCTGAGCTTTTGTTGACAGCTAAATATCAAATAGAATTACCAGCTCAAACATCTGGTGTTGTTCAAAAGCTTGTAGCAAATGAAATCGGTATTGCTGCAATGCTCTTGGGGGCAGGGCGTGCAACGAAAGAAGATGAAGTGGATCATGCAGTAGGAATCAAACTGCATAAAAAAGTAGGGATGGCAGTGAGTTCTGGTGAGTCATTGCTGACTATTTATTCAAATTCAGATTCAATCGACCACGTAAAAGAACTTTTATATAAAAATATCGAAATCGGCAGTTCTGGCACTGAACCTGAGCTGATTCATGATATAATAACAGCATAAAGGATGTGTAAAAAAATAATGGAATTAAATCAAATGATTGACCACACTATTTTAAAAGCAGATGCAAAGGAAGAGGACGTTTTACGAATTATTGAAGAAGCTAAAAAATATGAATTCTTCTCAGTTTGTATTAATCCATGCTGGGTTGCGTTAGCAAAAGAACACTTAGCGGGAACTTCTGTGGCTGTTTGTACAGTAATTGGTTTTCCTTTAGGCGCTAATACATCAGAAGTAAAAGCCTATGAAGCAACAGATGCGATCAACAATGGTGCGACAGAGGTCGATATGGTCATTAACGTTGGTGCTCTTAAATCTAAGCAATACAAAAAAGTCTTGAAGGATATTCAAGCCGTTGTTGATGCAGCGAAGGGGCAAGCCTTAGTCAAGGTAATCATTGAGACAGCCTTACTAACAGATGAAGAAAAAATCAAAGTCTGTGAACTTGCTAAAGAAGTAGGTGCCGACTTTGTTAAAACATCAACTGGTTTTTCAACAGGGGGCGCTACAGTTGCAGATGTTAAATTAATGCGTGAAACAGTAGGACCAGACATGGGTGTCAAAGCGTCGGGTGGTATTCATAATGAAGCACAAGCCAAAGCGATGATCGATGCAGGTGCTACACGCATTGGAACAAGTGCAGGCGTTGCAATCATGGAAGGCTCAACTGGAGCAGGGTATTAAGCTAATGACAGCCAAACAAGAATGGTTAGCGATCGCAGATGATGCGTTAACAAAAGCATATGTACCGTATTCTCATTTTCCAGTGGGTGCATGCCTGATTACCAAAGAAGGTAAAACCTATCAAGGAGTCAATATCGAAAATGCTTCTTATGGATTGACCAATTGTGCAGAACGGACAGCACTATTCAAAGCTGTTTCAGAAGGTGAACGAGAATTTCACCATTTAGTAATTGCGGGAAATACACCAGAGCCAATCTCTCCGTGCGGCGCATGCCGACAAGTGATGGCTGAATTTTGTGCGCCTGATATGCCAGTTACCTTGGTAGGAGAACAAGGTGTTACCAAAGAAATGACCGTAGCTGAGCTTCTACCGTATGCTTTTACGGAAAAAGATCTGTAAGGTATTTTATTCGCTTCTCTTTGACTTTTTGAGAGTTATCTACACACAAGCTAAACCTGTCAACCTTTATCGTGCTATTGAAAAGTTTAAGGTACGCAAAGTACAGAAGTGTTTCATTATTATTTTGGTTCATTCAGTCATCTGACTGTTGAAAATATAAAACTATTTTAGGGGGCTTTACAGAGATGAAAAAAGCAAAATTATTTGGTTTTGGCTTGACTGCACTAGCATTGACTGTTGCATTAGCAGCATGTGGTGGAGGTAAAAAAGATTCAACAGATGGAAAATCAGCAGGCGGGGATGCAGATCACAGCGTTGTTATCGTTACTGATATTGGCGGGGTAGATGACCGTTCATTTAACCAATCAGCGTGGGAAGGTTTACAAGATTGGGGTAAAGAACATGATCTTAAAAAAGGAGCAGACGGATTTGATTACATTCAATCAAACGATGCTTCAGAATACGTAACAAATATTGATACAGCTGTTTCTAACGGATTTAAAACAGTCTTTGGTATTGGCTACTTACTAGCTGATTCAATCGGTACAGCAGCTGATGCAAATCCAGATACTCAATTTGGTATCGTTGATAGTGTTATTGAAGGAAAAGATAACGTAGTATCTGCAACGTTCAAAGACCAAGAAGCTTCTTACTTAGCAGGTGTCGCTGCAGCACGTACGACAAAAACAAATACGGTTGGCTTTATTGGTGGTGAAGAAGGCGCGGTTATCGACCGTTTTGAAGCTGGATTCCATCAAGGTGTGATCGATACTGCTAAAGAGTTAGGCAAAGACATTAAAGTTGAAATCGAATATGCAGCATCATTTGGCGATCCTGCTAAAGGGAAAGCATTAGCAGCTTCTATGTATCAAAAAGGCGCAGACATTATCTTCCACGCTTCAGGTGGTACAGGGCAAGGTGTCTTCCAAGAAGCAAAAGATTTAAACGAAACTGGTTCAAAAGACAAAGTCTGGGTAATCGGTGTAGATAGTGACCAAGATAAAGAAGGCAAATACAAAACAAAAGACGGTAAAGAAGATAACTTCACTTTAACATCAACACTTAAAGGTGTTGGTGCTGCTGTACAAGATATTTCTAATCGTGCGTTAGAAGATAAATTCCCTGGTGGGGAGCACTTAGTATATGGATTGAAAGATGGCGGTGTTGATTTAACAGATGGCTATTTAACTGATGATACAAAAGCTGCTGTTGAAAAAGTAAAAGAAGAAATCATCGCTGAAAAAATCACTGTTCCAGAAGTTCCCAAAGATGTAAAAGAGTAATCATTATACTTGATGAGATGATTGTTAGAACAAAAGTTGCTGGACACTTTTGTTCTAACGCCATCAAGGGTTTGTTAAGCCTTTAAAGAAAGAAAATGAAGGGAGATACCACTCATTTTCTTTCTTTAAGAGCCTAAAAGCTACTTTATTTTTTAGAAGTACCGTGTTAATAAATGATATAAGTGATTAAATCGTTAGGATGTGAAAAATGTGGCTCAAGAAAACTATGTAATTGAGATGCGCAATATCACTAAGCAGTTCGGGACGTTTAAGGCCAATGACAATATCAACTTAACTGTCCGCCCTGGAGAAATCCATGCGTTGCTTGGAGAAAATGGTGCTGGGAAATCCACCTTGATGAATATTTTATCTGGTTTGTTAGAACCAACATCAGGTGAAATCTTTATGAATGGGTCAAAAGTATCAATCAATGGACCGACTACTGCAAACCACTTAGGAATCGGAATGGTCCACCAACACTTTATGCTAGTAGATGCATTTACAGTGACAGAAAATATCGTTCTGGGAAGTGAACCGACAAAAGTTGGTATACTAGACCGCAAAAAAGCAACAGCAGAAATCAAACGAGTTTCTGAGCAGTATGGATTGTCAGTAGATCCAGGTGCTTATATTCGGGATATCTCTGTGGGTGCCCAACAACGTGTGGAAATTTTGAAAACGTTGTATCGAGGCGCCGATGTTCTGATTTTCGATGAGCCAACCGCCGTATTGACACCTCAGGAGATCGATGAGTTGATCGACATCATGCGTGGTCTTGTTCAAGAAGGTAAATCAATTATTTTGATTACACATAAATTAGATGAAATCAAAAAAGTTGCAGATCGTTGTACAGTGATTCGCCGTGGTCAAAGTATTGACACGGTAAATGTTCGAGATGTTTCATCACAACAGTTGGCAGATATGATGGTTGGGCGTTCTGTTTCGTTTAAGACAGAAAAGAAAATTGCAGAGCCTAAGGAAGTCGTTCTTTCAATCAAAGATTTAGTTGTGAAAGAAAGTCGTGGGTTAGAAGCTGTGAAAGGTCTTAGCTTGGATGTACGAGCTGGTGAAGTAGTTGGTATTGCAGGAATCGATGGTAACGGTCAAACCGAATTGATTCAAGCATTAACTGGCTTACGTAAAGCAGAGAGCGGGTCAGTTGAACTAAGAGGAGAAGCCATTACAAATAAACACCCTCGTGCAATTACAGAAGCAGGCGTTGGGCATGTTCCAGAAGATCGTCATAAGTATGGCTTAATCTTAGATATGAGCTTGGCAGAAAATATTGCGTTACAAACTTACTATAAAAAGCCGTTAAGTAACACGGGCGTTTTAAACTATAATCAAATCAATTCATACGCACGCAGATTAATAGAAGAATATGATGTACGGACAGTAAATGAGTTGGTCCCAGCGAAGGCTTTATCTGGAGGGAATCAACAAAAAGCGATTATCGCTCGTGAAATCGATCGTGATCCAGATTTATTGATCGTGTCACAACCAACGCGTGGGTTAGATGTTGGTGCTATCGAGTATATCCATAAGCGCCTGATCGAACAACGAGATAAAGAGAAAGCAGTATTAGTTGTTAGCTTTGAATTAGATGAAATTTTGAATGTATCTGATCGAATTGCCGTTATTCACGCAGGTAAAATCGTAGGGATCGTTGATCCGAAAGAAACAACTGAAAATGAATTAGGTTTATTAATGGCAGGCTATTCATTAGAAGAAGCTAGAGCAGAATTAAGGCAAGAGGCAGGTGAGGCAGTTGAATAATCAAACAGAACGAATACGGAATATTTTAGTTCCTGTTTTATCCGTATTGATGGGCTTTATTCTTGGAGCAATTATTATGCTTATTTCGGGTCAGGACCCGATTGCAGGGTATCAAGCAATGCTGCAAACTGCTTTTCAAAGTCCGAAGAGTATCGGAGAAATATTCGTAACAGCGGGGCCGTTGATTTTCACAGCCTTAGGATTTGCAGTAGCAAATTCGGCTGGATTCTTTAACATCGGTCTTTCAGGTCAAGCACTGTGTGGTTGGGTAACAAGTATTTGGGTAGCTTTAACGATGGCAGATGCGCCACGTTTAGTTGTTTTACCCTTAGCTGTACTTGCGGGCGCTTTAGCCGGAGCATTAGCTGCAGCGATTCCTGGACTATTGCGGGCTTTCTTTGGGACAAGTGAAGTCATCGTTACAATCATGTTGAATTATGTTTTTCTTTATACAAGCACACATATTGTAAATAATGTGATGTCAAAAGATTTTATGAGTAACAAAGGTGTGACAAAAGTTATTGGAGAAAACGCAAGCTTACGAACGGGCTTCTTAAAAGAATTGAGTAGTGGCTCTCGTTTAAATATTGGGATTTTTCTAGCACTTATTTTCCTTGTTTTGATTTGGTTCCTGATGAAGAAAACAACTTTAGGCTATGAGATCCGTTCAGTTGGATTGAATCCTTTTGCTTCCGAATATGCTGGAATGAGTAGTAAACGGACGATCGTCATGTCCATGGTCATTTCAGGAACGTTAGCCGGTTTAGGCGGAGTAGTTCTTGGCTTAGGAACATTTGGTAATTTCTTCGTACAAGGCTCTTCATTGAGTATCGGATTTGATGGGATGGCGATTTCCTTGTTAGGTGCGGGCAGCTCTGTAGGGATTTTCCTATCTGCGATTCTCTTCAGTGTGCTGAAGCTTGGCGGACAAGGAATGCCGCTTCGAGCAGGGGTTCCAATCGAATTAGTAGATGTAGTTATTGCTGCAATCATTTTCTTTGTAGCAATCAGTTACTTGATCCGCTTCTTACTAGCTAAAGCTTCAGGCAGCAAAAAAGAAGTAGCAATCGTTGAAGAGTTAGATGGAAAAACAGACCCAACAAGTCAAGAAGGAGGGAAAATCTAATGGAAATTGCATTGATCGCTACATTAGCGCCGATTATTACACAAACCTTGGTTTATTCTACTCCTTTAGTCTTTACGGCTTTGGGTGGGACATTTTCTGAGCGTAGTGGTATTGTAAACGTAGGACTTGAAGGAATCATGGTGATGGGTGCTTTCAGTTCAGTCGTTTTTAACTTAACTTTTGCCGAAACATATGGGGCAGCAACACCGTGGCTTGCTTGTTTAGTCGGCGGCTTAGTCGGGATGTTGTTCTCACTGCTTCATGCGGTAGCAACAATCAACCTAAGAGCTGATCATATTATTAGCGGGACCGTGGTTAACTTAATGGCACCAGCTTTAGGGATTTTCTTGATCAAGGTCATTTATGGTAAGGGTCAAACAGATACGATCACAGAATCATTTGGGTATTTTACATTTCCTGTTTTAAAGGATATCCCTATTTTAGGCGATTTATTCTTTAAACAAACAACGTTACCAGCTTTTGTGGCAATCTTAGTCGCAATCCTCTCTTGGTTCGTCTTGTTCAAAACTCGTTTTGGCTTACGCCTTCGCTCAGTTGGTGAGAACCCTCAAGCAGCAGATACATTAGGGATCAACGTTTATGTAATGCGCTATGCTGGAGTGTTGATCTCTGGATTTTTAGGGGGGATTGGTGGAGCGGTTTTTGCTCAAACAATCGCTGGCCGTTTTGCAGTAACGACGATTGCTGGGCAAGGGTTTATTTCAATGGCGGCGATGATTTTTGGTAAATGGAATCCACTTGGTGCGATGGGCGCTGCCTTATTCTTTGGTTTCGCGCAAAATATCAGTATTGCTGGATCGAATTTACCAGTTATTTCATCGATACCAGCGGTTTACTTACAAGCAGCACCTTATGTATTGACTATCATTGTGCTAGTTGTCTTCTTAGGCAAAGCTTCTGGACCAAAAGCAAATGGACAAAACTATATCAAATCAAAATAGAATAATTTAGTATAAAAAAGGGCGGGGCTATGGGACATTTTCTGAAGTCTTGCCCTTTTTATAAATAATTATCAGTCAAGTTTTACAGGATAAATTTCTAAAATAATCTCAAAGAAAGAAGGATGGTTATGTTTAAACGCGTGCATTTAATTGTAATGGATTCAGTCGGAATCGGGGAAGCACCTGATGCCGAAAAGTTTGGTGATGTAGGTAGTGATACATTAGGGCATATCGCAAAAGAAGCTGGGTTGACGATTCCTAACTTAGAAAAGCTTGGTTTAGGAACAATCGCTCCTCTTCATAATGTTGAAGCCGTATCTGACCATAAAGGCTATGCAACGAAATTAGAAGAAGTTTCTGTAGGGAAAGACACAATGACAGGGCACTGGGAAATCATGGGCTTGAATATTCAAAAACCATTCCGCGTATTTCCTGATGGTTTTCCAGAAGAATTGCTAAAACAAATCGAAGAATTTTCAGGACGTAAGATTGTCTGCAACAAACCATACAGCGGTACAGCCGTGATCGATGATTATGGACAACATCAAATGGAAACAGGAGACCTGATTGTTTATACATCTGCTGATCCAGTGTTACAAATAGCGGCTCATGAAGAAATCATTCCTTTGGAAGAATTATATCGGATTTGTCAATATGTTCGTGATATCACCAAAGATGAGCCATACATGATCGGTCGGATCATTGCACGTCCGTATCTTGGTGAACCAGGCAATTTTACTAGAACAAGTAACCGCCATGATTATGCGCTAGATCCATTTGGGCATACTGTTCTTGATTCATTGAAAGAAAATGGGAAAGACGTAATTGCAGTAGGGAAAATCAACGATATTTTCAACGGTCAGGGCATCACAGAATCTGTTCGTACGAAGAGTAATATGGATGGCGTAGACCAATTGCTTAAAGTGATGAAAAAAGAATTTGAAGGACTAAGCTTTACGAATTTAGTAGATTTTGATGCGCTATATGGTCATCGTCGGGATGTAGTCGGTTATGCGCATGCAATTGAAGCATTTGATTTAAGACTTCCTGAAATCATTGAGGCTATGGAAGAAGATGATCTACTGATGATAACCGCAGACCATGGGAATGATCCAACCTTCCCTGGGACAGATCATACAAGAGAATATGTTCCATTGTTGGTTTATAGTAAAAAAATGAATGGACAAGGTAGCTTGCCGCAAGGACATTATGCGGATATTTCAGCGACGGTAGCTGAGAATTTTGCAGTTCCAAAAACAGAAAATGGCGATAGCTTTTTAACTAAACTTGTATAGGAGAGAAACGATGACGAACTTAAGTGGAATGTTAAAAGAGACAACGAGCTTTTTAAAAGAAAAAGGCATTAAAGAAGTAGAATTTGGTTTGATCTTAGGCTCAGGTTTAGGCGAATTAGCAGATGAAATAGAAGATGCAATTGCTATTCCATTTGCTGAAATCCCTCATTTTGCAGTATCTGCTGTTGTGGGGCATGCTGGAAAATTAGTTTATGGGACTCTTTCAGGGCGAAAAGTCTTAGCAATGCAAGGGCGTTTTCACTATTATGAAGGTCATTCGATGCAAACTGTTACCTATCCAGTCCGCATGATGGCAGCGATAGGTGCCCATTCTATTATTGTGACAAATGCTGCAGGTGGCGTGAATGAAAGCTTCACACCTGGGAATTTGATGTTGATTACAGATCATATCAATTTCACAGGAGACAACCCATTGATCGGGGAAAATGATGACGAAATGGGGCCGCGTTTCCCAGATATGAGTCATGCGTACACGCCAGAATATGCTGAAATAGCTAGAAAAGTCGCTAAAGCACAAGATGTTCTATTACAAGAAGGGGTTTACATGGGCTATTCTGGACCTACCTATGAAACGCCTGCTGAAATTCGTATGTCCCGTGTGATGGGAGCTGATGCAGTTGGAATGTCAACCGTATCAGAAGTAATCGTTGCAGCGCATAGTGGGTTAAAAGTTTTGGGAATTTCTTGTATTACAAACTTAGCTGCTGGTATGCAAAGTAGTCTAAATCATGCAGAAGTAGTCGAAACAACTGAGCGTGTGAAGGGCCAATTTAAAGAGCTAGTCAAAGCGACATTAGCTGAATTATAAAAATGTACAGTTAAAGGAGAAAAAAGATGAGTGTTCATATCGAAGCGAAACAAGGCGAGATCGCAGATAAAATTTTGTTGCCTGGAGATCCATTACGCGCAAAATACATTGCTGAAACATTTTTAGAAAATCCGGTGTGTTACAATCAAGTCAGAGGAATGTTAGGCTATACTGGGACGTATAAAGGCGAACGAGTTTCTGTGCAAGGCACAGGAATGGGTATGCCCTCAGCGACGATCTATGCCCATGAATTGATCAATTCTTATGGCGTGAAAAAGCTGATTCGTGTTGGTACTTGCGGTTCGATTTCTGAAAAAGTCAGAGTGCGTGATTTAGTAATTGCTCAAGCAGCCGCGACCCCTTCTTCAATGATCCGTAACGATTTTCCCAAATATGACTTTCCACAAATCGCTGATTTTGATTTATTATTAAAATCATACACCACGGCCAAAGAAAAAGGCTTTGTGACACATGTAGGAAATGTCTTGTCTGACGATGTCTTTTACAAAGACAGCATGGACGGTGTTTTTGAACTAGGGAAATTAGGCGTATTAGCAATTGAAATGGAAGCCGCAGCATTATATTACTTAGCAGCTAAATTTGATGTGCAAGCGTTAGCCATCATGACAGTTAGTGATAGCTTAGTGACCGGCGAAGAAACAACTGCAGAAGAACGCCAAACAACATTCAATGATATGATCGAAGTTGGTTTAGAAACAGCGATCAACAGTTAATAGGAAAAGAGATTGAAATGAAAAACGTTCAATCTCTTTTTATTGCAAATCACAGCGATTGCTTGCAGAGCTGATGATGCGCAATACTTGGCGAGCGAAGCGAGAGAAGTTTCAAAAGACAAAATCACAGCGATTGCTTGCAGAGCTGATGATGCGCAATACTTGGCGAGCGAAGCGAGAGAAGTTTCAAAAGACAAAATCACAGCGATTGCTTGCAGAGCTGATGATGCGCAATACTTGGCGAGCAAAGTAAGCGCAGTTTCAAGCTTTTTGGTCTATTATATATGTATATGCATGGCCCTTAACTTGAATGGAGGAAGAAAAATGGACAATTTTAAATTTTATGTACCAACAGATATTCGCTTTGGCAAGGATCGCTTGGCGGATGAGCTGCCGGAAGCATTGAATGTTTACGGTAAAAATGTACTGCTAGTTTATGGTGGCGGTAGTATCAAGAAAAATGGATTATATAATCAAGTAATCGATTTGCTTGGAAAAAATCAAAATATAGTGGTAGAGCTTAGTGGAGTAGAACCAAATCCTCGGATTGAGACTGTTCGTCGCGGTGTATCCTTATGTCGTGAGCATCAGGTAGATGTAATTTTAGCTGTAGGCGGAGGTTCAACGATTGATTGTGCGAAAGTAGTTGCAGCAGGTTTTTACAGTGAAGAAGATCCTTGGGCTATTATTTTAGGAAGGAAAGGCTATCAAGGTGAAGCATTACCAATCGTCACAATTTTAACTTTAGCTGCGACAGGTAGTGAAATGAATGCAGGGGCTGTGATTTCGAATCTGGCGACAAACCAAAAACTAGGTGTTGGTGGTCCATCGATGATTCCTAAGGTCTCTTTCCTAGATCCTGCTAATACGTTTACTGTTCCAACTTATCAAACAGCAGCTGGTTCTGCCGATATTTTGAGTCATCTATTTGAAAGTTATTTTAATGTAACGCCAGGAACGGATGTGCAAGATTTTGTCTCAGAAGGCTTGATGCGTGCCGTTATCAAGAATTGTCCGATTGCGCTAAAATCGCCAGATAATTACGATGCGCGTGCGAACTTGATGTGGGCAAGCAGTTTAGCATTAAACGGTTTAACTCGAAATGGAAAACATGGTGTTTGGTCGTGTCATGCTATGGAACATGAATTAAGTGCTTTTTATGATATTACGCATGGAATTGGTTTAGCTATTTTAACGCCACGTTGGATGGAATATGTACTTTCTGAACAAACGGTCACTAAATTTGCTCAGTTTGCTCATAATGTTTGGGGAATCAAGGAAGAAGAGCCAATAATCGCTGCAAAAAAAGGAATTCAAGCAACCTATGATTTCTTCAAAACATGTGGCATTCCGATGACTTTGCCAGAAGTTGGTATTGATGATGAACGATTTGCGGAGATGGCCAAACAAGCGGTGGCACATAGCACAATCAAGGCAGATGCCTATGTACCTTTAGCTGAAGCAGATGTTGAAGCGATTTATCGTGAATGTTTGACTGAATCTAATTTTGTATAAGTGGCCGTAGCTATTTATTAAAGAAAGGTATGGTTGGGCGAGCTCTTCGGATAGAGTATGTTTTGTGATATAACAAGATAGGCTCAAGCATCAACAAGAAGTTTAGAGAAATAGAAAACCCCTGCAAGTTTCAGCCTATCAAAAGGAGAAACTTGCGGGGGTTAATTATCTTATAAGTAGTATTTTTTAGCTACAGTCAGGTCATCGTTTAATTCATAAACAAGTGGTTGACCAGTCGGGATTTCAAGATCCATGATATCTTCATCTGAAATTCCTTCGATATGTTTTGCTAAAGCACGTAAAGAGTTACCATGAGCTGCTACTAAGACTGTTTTGTTGTCTAATAAAGCAGGTGCGATTTGATCTTGCCAGAATGGTAAAGCACGTTCCAGCGTCACTTTTAAGTTTTCGCCGCCAGGAACATCGCGTTGGTCCAACATTGCATAACGACGATCGTTTGCAGCAGAACCTTCATCATTAGCGTCCATCAATGGAGGAAGCGTATCGTAAGAACGACGCCAAATGTGTACTTGGTCATCTCCATATTTTTCAGCAGTTTCTTTTTTGTTCAAGCCTTGTAATTTACCATAATGACGTTCGTTTAAACGCCAAGATTTGATTTGAGGAACCCATAATTGATCAGAATGTTCTAAAAGTAAGTTACAAGTTTTGATGGCACGAGTCAATACAGAAGTATAGGCTACATCAAATTCAATTCCAGCTTCTTTGATTTTGCGACCGCCTTCGATTGCTTCTTCAACACCTTGTGGTGCTAAATCTACGTCAGCCCAACCGGTAAATTGATTTAATGCATTCCATTCACTAAGTCCATGACGAGAAAATACTAATTTTGGCATGTATAGCTCTCCTTTGAGTTGTAGTTTCTGAAACTTTCATTTCCTTTTCTATTGTACACCGTTTTAAAATAGATTTCCATTGTAAATTAGTGGGAAATACTGAAACGAATGATTCGGTAGGTGGGCACCTTGGAGAAAATTGATAAACGCGAAATAGGTACAGTAGTTTAGCTGCAGTCTATTTCGCGTTTATCATTGAATAGAACGTTACCCCTGAGCTAGTTTAGTAACATCTGTGTCAGATAGATTGATAT
The DNA here is from genome assembly GCF_050545135.1 of Enterococcus sp. AZ170. Lineage (NCBI taxonomy): Bacteria > Bacillati > Bacillota > Bacilli > Lactobacillales > Enterococcaceae > Enterococcus > Enterococcus sp. AZ170. Next base: position 418,841 of record NZ_CP172947.1, read on the forward strand.
ACTTATAACAAGTTCCCACAGAAACATTGCATTTTGAAGAGATGAATTGGATCGTTTCTTTTTTCTCATGATATAAATGACGGATTTTTTGAACAGTTCGTACATCTATTTTAGGGCGGCCGCCGATTTTCCCTTTTTTCCGAGCGTTATTCAAACCAACTAATGTTCGTTCTTGGATCAGGTCACACTCCATGGCAGCGAGTCCATTCATTAATTTGAAATAGATTTCTCCCATTGGATGACGAGTATCTATTTCTTCATCTAGACTAACTAAATGAATACCGGAACCTTTGAATGTCTGTGTCAATTCGGTTAGCTGACGAGTTGATCGACCAAGACGGTTCAATCGGCAGATTACTAAAGTATCACCAGCCCTTAAGCTAGTAAGAACTGTCTCAAGCTCAGAAATGAGGTGTTGGTCGTGGGTCACATCAAAAGACTCATGATAAACCTCATCACAGCCATAGTCAGACAATACTTTGATTTGTGTGTCTAAATCATCATCGATTATTGTTGTACGGGCATAGCCAATTATTTTCATCGTTCGTCCTTTCTAGTAAAAAAGTAAATAAGATACTAAAAATGTAGCATAAAAGCAGACGAAATGAAAGTTGTTTTTTTATCTTTTTTTAATGTTGCTCTTTGTTTTCCCATCGTATTCAAATAATTAGTTATTTTGGTACATGTATAGTTTTAGGTCCATTCTCGCCGCCGATGATCACCGTTGAAACGATGTTAAGGAATAAGCCATGTTCTACTACACCGACTAACTGATCCAAATAAGAACCTAAAGCAATTGGGTCAGCGATTTCATCTAAATGAAGATCGATGATATAGTGCCCACCATCCGTAACTAAAGTTTCTCCAGTTGCTGTTCTACGTAAAACTGGGGCAAAGTCTTTTTCTTTGAATAAACGAACTAACTGTTGGCTGCCGTATGGAACAACTTCAATTGGTAGTGGGAATTTGCCCAGTTTTTTTACAAGCTTAGATTCATCCACGATCCAAATACATTTTTTTGAATAAGTAGCAACGATTTTTTCGAACAATAAAGCCGCACCGCCGCCTTTGATCCCTTGGAAATCTTCACTAATTTCATCCGCTCCGTCAATTGTTAGATCGACAAATGGAACCTCATCGATCCCTTTTAAAGGAATCCCTAAGGCAAGAGCTTGGCGCTCTGTCTCTTTAGAAGTTGTTACGCCAGTGACAGATAACCCTTCCTCTTTTACACGTCGTCCGATTTCATCCACCATAAATTTTGCTGTCGATCCTGTCCCTAAACCGACGATCATACCGTCTTTTACATATTTTGCTGCTTCGATTCCTGCCATTTGTTTAAGATTCATTACACGTATCCTCTCCTTTTCAAGTCTCACCAAATATAATACATGCCTGCAATTAAAAAAGATAGCGGATCAAGTAGATTTGGATTGAATTTTAATTCTAAACTTATTTAATAGTAAACTTCTTTATAAAAGAATCTATAAAGTTATTTCCTTCATTTTTAAACAAAAAAGTCTATAGAACCGGTTGACAAATAAATCATGAGATGATATGCTATCAAAGGTGCTTTATCTACAGGTCTCTCGTTGGAGACGTGCTGACTGTCTATCGAAGCATATTTGATAATGAGTGCAGAGATTGCATTATTTTTTATCGCAAAAAAAGAACCACCTGGATGTGTGGAACTAGATGCGAAATGAGGAAGGAGGAAACAAGGAATGCCTACAATTAATCAATTAGTACGTAAACCTCGTAAATCAAAGGTGGAGAAATCTAATTCACCAGCGTTGAACAAAGGATATAATAGTTTTAAGAAAGCCCAAACGAACGTAAACTCACCACAAAAGCGTGGGGTTTGTACTCGTGTGGGAACAATGACACCTAAAAAACCTAACTCGGCTTTACGTAAATATGCCCGTGTTCGTTTGTCTAACTTAATCGAAGTAACAGCTTATATCCCAGGGATTGGTCATAACTTACAAGAACATAGCGTGGTACTATTACGCGGTGGACGTGTAAAAGATTTACCAGGGGTACGTTATCATATCGTACGTGGTGCGCTTGATACAGCCGGTGTTACAGATCGTAAACAAAGCCGCTCTAAATATGGTACTAAAATGCCTAAAGCAGCTAAATAATTTGACAATCACTAAGGTATTATACAATAAAGAATTTTCGGAAGGAGGAGTTACGGATGCCACGTAAAGGTCCTGTTACAAAACGCGATGTTTTACCAGATCCAATTTATAACTCAAAATTAGTAACTCGCTTGATCAACCGTGTAATGGTTGATGGAAAACGCGGGATTGCTGCTAATATTATCTATAATTCATTTGATATCATCAAAGAATCTACAGGTAACGATCCATTGGAAGTTTTCGAACAAGCAATGAAAAACGTTATGCCTGTCTTAGAAGTAAAAGCTCGCCGTGTTGGGGGTTCTAACTATCAAGTACCAGTTGAAGTTCGTCCAGAACGTCGTACAACTTTAGGCTTGCGTTGGGTTGTTAACTATGCTCGCCTACGCGGTGAACATACAATGGAACAACGTCTAGCGAAAGAAATCATGGATGCTGCCAATAATACTGGTGCTTCTGTTAAGAAACGCGAAGACACACATAAAATGGCTGACGCTAACCGTGCGTTTGCACATTATCGTTGGTAAAATCCTCTCTGTATGTAAGTTAACACTACGACAGACAGTCACTTTACAATCGATTTAAATAAAGAGAGGAGAACACCCTAGAATGGCAAGAGAATTTTCGTTAGAAAACACTCGTAATATCGGTATTATGGCTCACGTTGATGCGGGTAAAACAACAACAACAGAGCGTATCCTTTACTACACTGGTAAAATCCATAAAATTGGTGAAACGCACGAAGGTGCATCACAAATGGACTGGATGGAACAAGAACAAGAACGTGGGATTACCATCACTTCTGCTGCAACAACTGCTGAGTGGAAAGGTTACCGTGTAAATATCATCGATACTCCTGGACACGTGGATTTCACTATTGAAGTTCAACGTTCATTACGTGTATTAGATGGTGCTGTAACCGTTCTTGATTCACAATCAGGTGTTGAACCTCAAACTGAAACAGTTTGGCGTCAAGCAACTGATTATAAAGTTCCACGTATTGTTTTCTGTAATAAAATGGATAAAATCGGTGCGGATTTCTTATACTCTGTAAACTCATTACATGATCGTTTACAAGCGAATGCTCATCCAATCCAATTACCAATTGGTTCAGAAGATAACTTCACAGGGATCATCGATTTAATTACGATGAAAGCTGAAATCTATACAAATGATTTAGGTACTGACATTCAAGAAACTGAAATTCCAGAAGAATATATGGAACAAGCAGTTGAATGGCGTGAAAAATTAGTTGAAGCTGTTGCTGAAACGGATGAAGACCTAATGATGAAATATCTTGACGGTGAAGAAATTACTATCGAAGAATTAAAAGCGGGTATCCGCCAAGCAACGATCAACGTTGAATTCTTCCCAGTAATGTGTGGATCTGCCTTTAAAAATAAAGGTGTTCAAATAATGCTTGATGCAGTACTTGATTACTTACCATCACCACTTGATATTGAAGCAATCAAAGGGATCGACGTTAAGACAGACGAAGAAACAACTCGTCCTGCTGATGACGAAGCACCTTTTGCTTCACTAGCATTTAAAGTAATGACTGACCCGTTTGTTGGTCGTCTAACTTTCTTCCGTGTCTATTCTGGTGTCCTTGAAAGTGGTTCATATGTATTGAACGCTTCTAAAGACAAAAAAGAACGTATCGGTCGTATTCTACAAATGCATGCAAATACACGTAAAGAAATCGATAAAGTCTACTCAGGCGATATCGCTGCAGCTGTTGGATTGAAAGATACAACAACTGGTGATACTTTATGTGCGATGGATGCACCAGTTATTCTTGAATCAATCGAGTTCCCAGAACCGGTTATCCAAGTAGCTGTTGAACCTAAATCAAAAGCCGACCAAGATAAAATGGGGATTGCTTTGCAAAAACTTGCAGAAGAAGATCCATCATTCCGCGTTGAAACAAACGTTGAAACTGGTGAAACAGTTATCTCTGGTATGGGTGAATTGCACTTAGACGTATTAGTAGACCGTATGAAACGTGAGTTCAAGGTTGAAGCCAACGTTGGTGCGCCACAAGTATCATACCGTGAAACTTTCCGTGCTCCTGTAACTCAGGCAGAAGGTAAGTTTGTACGTCAGTCTGGTGGTAAAGGTCAATACGGACATGTCTGGGTTGAATTTACACCAAACGAAGAAGGTAAAGGCTTCGAATTTGAAAATGCTATCGTCGGTGGTGTGGTTCCTCGTGAATACATTCCAGCGGTTGAAAAAGGCTTGGCAGAATCAATGAACAACGGTGTTCTTGCTGGTTATCCATTAGTGGATATCAAAGCAAAACTTTACGACGGTTCATACCATGATGTCGATTCAAATGAAACAGCCTTCCGTGTAGCTGCTTCTATGGCGCTACGTGCGGCTGCTAAAAAAGCAATGCCTGTAATTTTAGAACCAATGATGAAAGTAACGATCACTGTGCCAGAAGATTACTTAGGTGATATCATGGGACACGTTACAAGTCGTCGTGGACGTGTTGAAGGTATGGAAGCACACGGTAACTCACAAATCGTTAACGCGATGGTGCCTCTAGCTGAAATGTTTGGTTACGCTACAACATTACGTTCAGCAACACAAGGTCGCGGTACATTTATGATGGTCTTTGACCACTATGAAGACGTACCAAAATCTGTACAAGAAGAAATCATCAAGAAAAATGGCGGAAACAACGCATAATAGTTAAGAAATAAGTACAGGCTTATTTATGACTAGGATTTTCTATTGATTTCAGTTAGAATAATAAAAGATGATCAGGTAGCTGTAAAACTATCTATCAAATAAAAATAAAATTCATATATTTTAGGAGGAACATTTAAAATGGCTAAAGAAAAATTTGACCGTTCTAAACCCCATGTAAACATTGGTACTATTGGACACGTTGACCATGGTAAAACTACATTAACTGCTGCAATCGCAACTGTGTTATCTAAACACGGTGACGGTGAAGCTCAAAACTATGCTGATATCGATAACGCTCCAGAAGAAAAAGAACGTGGTATCACAATCAACACTTCTCACATCGAGTATGAAACTGATGCTCGTCACTATGCCCACGTGGATTGCCCAGGACACGCGGATTACGTTAAAAACATGATCACTGGTGCTGCACAAATGGATGGAGCTATCTTAGTAGTATCTGCTGCTGATGGTCCTATGCCTCAAACTCGTGAGCACATCTTGTTATCACGTAACGTTGGTGTACCATACATCGTTGTTTTCTTAAACAAAATGGATATGGTAGATGACGAAGAACTATTAGAATTAGTAGAAATGGAAGTTCGTGATTTATTATCTGAATATGACTTCCCAGGTGACGACACTCCTGTTATCGCTGGTTCTGCTTTGAAAGCTTTAGAAGGCGACGCTTCATACGAAGAAAAAATCTTAGAATTAATGGCTGCAGTTGACGAGTATATCCCAACTCCAACTCGTGACACTGACAAACCATTCATGATGCCAGTCGAAGACGTATTCTCAATCACTGGACGTGGTACAGTAGCTACTGGCCGTGTTGAACGTGGAGAAGTTCGCGTTGGTGATGAAATCGAAATCGTTGGTATCGCTGAAGATACTAAGAAAACAACTGTAACTGGTGTTGAAATGTTCCGTAAATTGTTAGACTACGCTGAAGCTGGCGATAACATCGGTGCTTTATTACGTGGTGTAGCCCGTGAAGATATCGAACGTGGACAAGTATTAGCAAAACCTGCTACTATCACTCCTCATACAAAATTTAAAGCTGAAGTTTATGTTTTATCAAAAGAAGAAGGCGGACGTCACACTCCATTCTTCACTAACTACCGTCCTCAGTTCTACTTCCGTACAACTGACGTAACTGGTGTAGTTGAATTACCAGAAGGTATCGAAATGGTAATGCCTGGTGATAACGTTGCAATGGACGTTGAATTAATCCACCCAATCGCTATCGAAGAAGGAACTCGTTTCTCTATTCGTGAAGGCGGACGTACTGTTGGTTCAGGCGTTGTTTCTGAAATTACTAAATAATTACAGCTCAATATAAAGCAATAAAACCGACGTGAAAAATCGGAGTACTCGGACGTAAGTCGAAGGGATTTCCCTTCGGCTTTTTTTGTGTTTTGAATTTTTGCTAGATTAATTTGAAACCTGCTCAAAAAAATTCAAAATGTTCTTGACATATATCGAGGTTCGATATAATATAGTGTTACGATGTATCGCACCTCGATATATAGATGGAGGAGTTGAATAATAAATGGAAGATAAGCTAAAAAGAATATACATACCAATGACAGAAACAGGTTTCTATATTTTATTTGCACTTAGAGAAGAACGTCATGGCTACAGTATTATTCAATACGTTAAAGAAATGACGAACCAAGAAATTATCATTAGTGCAGGTACGATGTATGGCAGTCTCAGTAAAATGGAAAAGGACGGATTAATTCAAGCGACAAAAGAAGAAAATAGACGGAAAAGCTATTTGATCACAGAGTTAGGAGAGGAAATATTAGTACATGAAATAAATCGAATTAAACGACTCTATAAAAATAGTATTGGGGAGACAATAAATGGAAAATAAAAAAATAAAGAAATACTTTGGGTTGGCAGATTATCTAGAAGAAGAACAATTTTTACAAGAACAACATAAGAATGGATGGAAAATGGTAGAGTTAAAATTACCTTTTAGCACATACACTTTTGAAAGATGTGAACCAGAAGAGTATATATACCAACTAGATTTCAAACAACAAGAGAATGACCTAGGAGAATATCTACAATTATTTGAAGATTGTGGGTGGGAGTACTTTTATAAATATGGGAACTGGTACTATTTTAGAAAGCTAAAATCTGAAATAGAAGAAGAAAATACTATTTTTAGTGATGCTCCGTCTCGTGCGGAAATGGCAAGAAAAGTGGTGAAGTTTCAAGGAATGATTGCACTAGTTGCATTATTTCCACTGAGTTATTTAATACCTGTATTACTAAATAGAAACGAAGGAAAAAATTATGTTTTACTTGTCTTACTCGGGCTAATTATAGGGATCACAGTTATTTTATTAGGTGTTCACTTAAGAAATTTTTGGAAACTTACTGAGATTCTTAAAAATGAAGAGCAAATTTGAAAATAATATTAGATTCTAGAATTTTATTTTACTCGTTAAATGTGTTCCTTTTTTTGCTGATATGAATTTCAGTTGATATCCACGAAATGATTAAATTTAAGAAACAAGTATAATAAGATTGTAGCAACAGCCGTTTAGGATCGGGCAATTACTGAAAACCGCACAATGCCATAAAGCGCATTGTGCGGTTTTCAGTAATTGCCAAAGAGCCTGACTTTTTCACACCGTTTACTCGGATTCACGGTGATGTTAATAAAACTTAAAGTGTTTTGTCTCAATTGCTTTACCTTAAAGTTTTCCGGTCATAAACTGCGCTTCCCCGAAACCAAAGCTCCAATCAGCATCATTATTGATGATGAAAGAAATAAGTAAGTTCTCAGGTGCGATCCCACATAACTCGTCCAACTGTTGTGCAAGTAGCTGATAAAATATTTCTTTTTGATCGGTTGTTCGTTCTCTGCTAATAACGGTTAGTGAAATCATTTTAGCAGGATCTCTTTTAAAACCTAGCCCTGTATCTTCTAGTACCATTTCAAAAGGTTTGTGCTGCGTAACAATCTGATATCTATCACCTGTTGGAACATCAAAAGATGCTAAGACTGCGGAATGGGCAATATCGAGTATCGTTTGTATTTCTTCCTGGCTGCGTCCTTCGACCAAATCAAATTTTAGTAGTGGCAAGTTGAGTCCTCCTTTTTTTATTTAGTTGCTATATAGAAGTTCGACTGTATGTAAGTCGCAAAACTCTACGTATTTTTCAGGTATCTCTCTTGTTGTGACAATTCCTTTAATGCTTTCTAAAGGAGCGTACGTGAGTAAAGTAGAATGATCGAATTTTGAACTATCTGCCAGTAGGTAAATATCTTTGCTTCTTTGGACGATCATTTTTTTTATCCGATATTCCATTAAATCTGAATTAGTCAAACCACTCGTGATTGAGACGCCAGTTGCTGCCATAAAGGCTTTACTTATATTATATCTTGTCACAACAGCTTCATCTTCAATTCCTACAAAAGAACGCGTTTTTCTTTTATAACTATTACCAATAAGAATAAGTTGAACATTTTTCATTGCCGCAGCAAGGTTGATAATATCAAGATTGTTTGTTAATAAGGTAAATGGTAAGTCTGGATCAATGTGATTTAAAATTTGACTAGTAGTTGTTCCGGAATCGATATAGATTAAATCATCCTCTTTAATCAATGTAGCAGCTCTTTTACCAATTTGCTCTTTCTCTATTTGATTATGGATAGTGCGATTTTCAAAAGAAACTAAGCTATTCTCTACATAAACAACACCACCATAGACTTTCTTCAAAGTTCCTCTTTTTTCCAATTCATTGATATCTCGACGGATCGTATTTTTAGAGACGTTGAAAACACGGCATAATTCGTCGAGAGAAATACTGCCTTGTTGTTGTATGTAATTTTCAATTTGCTGAATTCGTTGTAATTTCATATTCTGTAACCTTTCTACTTCGTGTGATTAGATTCACTATAACACATGACCTTAATGTGTTCAACATATAACCAATTGTTTGCGGATTTAGCACTTTTTGAATCAATGAATTTTGTTTTTTTATAAAGAGTTTGGCAAGATATGATCAAAAAAGAAAATATTTCACCAAAAATGGGTTGACTATCGGAAATTGGAATTGTACAATGTAATCAAAAGTTAACCAAAGAACATCAAGATATAACCATCGTGTTGATTTTTAATAGAGAACAAGGAGGACGTTATAGATGGTAGAGGTACGAAAGTTAAAAAATTACATTGGTGGCAAATGGGTATCTAGTCGTACAGAAACGTATGAAGCAGTTTATAATCCGGCTACGAAAGAAATGTTGTGTGAAGTACCACTTTCTACAAAAGAAGATTTGGAAGAAGCGGTCACGATTGCTAGAGAAGCTTTTGAAACATGGAAAGAGATGGCAGTACCGAGACGTGCAAGGATTCTCTTTAACTATCAACAACTTTTAATCAAACATAAAGCGGAATTAGCTCGTCTAATCACACTTGAGAATGGGAAAAATCTCAACGAGGCTTTAGGTGAAGTACAACGAGGCGTTGAAAATGTAGAATTTGCTGCAGGAGCTCCAACGTTAATGATGGGAGATTCATTATCTTCGATTGCAACAGATGTAGAAGTTGCTAACTATCGTTACCCAATTGGGGTGGTCGCGGGAATTTCGCCTTTTAACTTTCCGATGATGGTTCCTTGCTGGATGTTTCCGATGGCAATCGCTTGTGGAAATAGTTTCGTTTTAAAACCGTCGGAAAGAACGCCTTTGCTAACTGAACGATTGGCTGAATTATTTACAGAGGCCGGGTTACCAGCTGGCGTATTTAATATTGTATATGGCGCACATGATGTTGTGAATGGGATTTTAGAACATCCAGAAGTGAAAGCGATTTCCTTTGTTGGCTCAAAACCAGTTGGTGAGTATGTTTACACTCAAGGGAGTAAGCACTTGAAACGAGTGCAAGCATTGACCGGTGCTAAAAACCATTCCATTGTCTTAAAAGATGCGGACCTAGATGATGCTGTGACCAATATTGTATCAGCCGCTTTTGGTTCCGCTGGTGAGCGCTGTATGGCGTGTGCAGTTGTAACGGTTGAAAATGAAATAGCAGATGCGTTTATCAATAAATTACAAGAAAAAGCATCAGGTATCAAAGTCGGAAATGGCTTGGATGACGGTGTCTTTTTAGGACCAGTTATTCGCGAAGAAAATCAAAAAAGAACACTAGCTTATATTGAAAAAGGAATCGAAGAAGGAGCCCGTTTGATTGCAGATGGTAGGGAGAATATTCCAGACAATGGTTATTTTGTTGGTCCAACTATTTTTGATGGTGTGACAACGGATATGACGATTTGGCGGGATGAAATTTTCGCTCCAGTATTGTCGATCATCAGAGTAGAAAACTTGCAAGAAGCCGTTACGACAGCTAATCAATCTGAATTCGCAAATGGAGCTTGTCTGTTCACTAATAATGCCTCTGCGATTCGTTATTTTAGAGAAAATATTGATGCAGGCATGCTAGGGATTAATTTAGGCGTACCCGCGCCGATGGCATTCTTTCCGTTTTCAGGTTGGAAGTCCTCGTTTTACGGGACGCTTCATGCAAATGGCAAAGACAGTGTAGATTTCTACACGCGTAAAAAAGTAGTGACAGCACGGTATCCTAAGACAAATATTTAATGGGAAAGAAGGTGTAAGGATGGTTCATTTAAAGTATAAACCTGTCCCGCAAGAGTTAGCGCAAGGCATCACGTTACTTCAACATATCAATAAAAATAATGCAGCTTTACAGTACATTGAATTGAAAGTCATAAAAATGACGAGTGGAAGTAAATTTCAAGAATCATTAGGAAAGCAAGAAGTGTGTATCGTTGCCCTAACAGGGAAAATTACAGTAACGGATGGAGAACAAACCTTTAAGACAATCGGCACGCGAAAAAATGTCTTTGAAAAAATCCCAACGGATAGTGTCTATATCTCGATAGAGCAAATGTTTGATATTACAGCGATAACCGAAGCCACGGTGATTCTATGTTACTCACCATCTGATAAGAAAAAGACAACTACTCTGATTAAAGCCTCAGATAATACCATTGAACGCAGAGGGAAATATCAGAATAAACGTTTGGTGCATAATATTTTACCAGATACAAGTCCAATTGCTGATCGTTTGTTAGTTGTTGAAGTGTTTACTGATGGTGGTAACTGGTCTAGTTATCCACCTCATAAGCACGATCAAGATAATTTACCTCTAGAATCGAAATTAGAAGAAACGTATTATCACGAAATGAATCCCAGACAAGGGTTTGTTTTTCAGCGAGTGTATACAGATGATCGCTTACTGGATGAAACGATGGCTATAGAAAATGGTGATGTCGTCGTTGTTCCAAAAGGCTATCACCCAGTAAGTGTGCCGGATGGTTACGATTCTTATTACTTGAACGTAATGGCAGGTCCAACTAGAAAGTGGCAGTTTCATAATGATCCTGACCACGAATGGATTTTAAACAGAGAATAGAAGGAGTGACAAGGATGACGAAAACATTTGATATGATCGCCCTTGGTCGAGCATGTATTGATTTGAATGCAGTGGAATATGATCGACCGATGGAAGAAACGATGACCTTTAAAAAATATGTAGGTGGTTCACCAGCAAATATCGCAATTGGCAGTGCAAAGTTAGGTGTAAAAGTTGGTTTTATTGGGAAAATTTCAGATGACCAGCATGGGCGTTTCATTAAAGAATACATGAGCGAAGCTGGAATCGATACGAGCCAACTGTTCACTGATCAAAAAGGACACAAAACAGGATTGGCATTTACGGAGATCAAAAGCCCAGAAGAATGCAGCATTTTGATGTATCGAGATCAAGTGGCAGACTTGTACCTAGCGCCGGAAGAAATCGATGAAGAATACATCAAACAAACAGATCTCTTGTTGGTATCTGGAACGGCACTTGCGCAAAGTCCTTCCAGAGAGGCGGTATTAAAAGCAATTGCTTATGCTAGAAAAAATCAGGTGAAAGTTGCGTTTGAACTAGATTATCGTCCGTACACATGGCAATCACCAGAAGACGTTTCCGTTTATTATTCAATCGTTGCTGAAAATGCTGATATCGTGATCGGTACAAGAGATGAATATGATGAACTAGAAGGCAAAAAAGGTGGAACAAATCAAGCGACCACAGACTATCTATTTCAGCATCGCCCTGAGTTGATTGTGATCAAGCATGGCGTAAAAGGTTCGTATGCCTATACCAAAAAGGGGGAAACCTATCAAGCGGGTTCGTATAAGACCAAAGTCTTGAAAACGTTCGGTGCAGGTGATTCTTATGCAGCAGCCTTTTTATATGCATTAAATACAGGGAAAGACATTGAAACCGCATTGAAATATGGAAGTGCATCGGCGGCTATTGTTGTTAGTAAACATAGTTCATCCGAAGCAATGCCAACAGCCAAAGAAATCGAACAATTAATTGCAGATCAATCTTGATTAAAGTAAGGCGGGAAAGTAATGGCTAAAAAAATTCGATTAACCACAGCACAAGCACTGATTAAATTTTTGAATCAACAATATATTCAAGTTGATGGTGAAGAATGCCCTTTTGTTGAAGGTATTTTTAATGTCTTTGGCCATGGGAATGTCTTAGGAATCGGTCAAGCACTTGAAGAAAATCCAGGGCATTTGAAGGTAATTCAAGGGAAAAATGAACAAGGGATGACACATGCAGCAGTAGCCTATAGTCGGCAGAAATTAAGACAGAAAATTTTTGCTGTTACAGCTTCAGCTGGTCCAGGATCTGCCAACTTGCTCACAGCGGCGGCAACTGCGTTTGCCAACAACATTCCAGTGCTGATCTTACCGGCAGATACGTTTGCTACACGTCAGCCTGATCCAGTTTTACAACAATTAGAACACGAAACCAGTGCGGCAATCACAACGAATGATGCCTTTAAAGCGGTCTCTAAATATTGGGATCGTGTTCAACGACCAGAACAATTGATGAGTAGTCTGCTACGAGCGTTTGAAGTCATGACGAATCCAGCGAGCTGTGGTCCAGCAACGATTTGTATTGCTCAAGATACTGAAGCAGAAGCGTATGATTACGATGAAGAATTTTTTAAAAAGAGGGTGCATTACGTTGATCGGCAAGTTCCTACAGAGCGTGAACTAAATGGTGCCGTAGAAAGAATCACGACAAGTAAGAAACCAGTCATTATCGTTGGAGGTGGAGCAAAGTATTCCCAGGCACGGGAAGCATTGATTCATTTGTCTACACAATGTGGGATTCCGTTAGTTGAAACACCTGCAGGTAAATCAACTGTAGAAGCAGACTTTAAAAATAACTTAGGAGGTACGGGTGTTTTAGGAACTTTGGCTGCTAATAAGGCAATTCGACAAGCTGATTTGGTTATTGGAATCGGTACAAGGTATACGGATTTCACCACGTCTTCTAAAACCGCTTTTAATTATGACCAAACGAAATTTTTGAATATCAATGTCAATCGCATGCAGGCCTATAAGTTTGATGCGTTCCAGCTTATCGGCGATGCAAAAGAGACAGTAGAGAATCTGATCCCGATGTTGGCAGACTATCAAACGTCATTTGGTGAAATTATCAAGGATCTGAAAGAAGAATGGGCTGTTGAAAGGAAGCGTCTAGGTGATATTTCTTTTTCGAGGGAGAACTTTTCTCCAGAGATTAAAGACCAGTTCACGCAAGAAATTCTAAATGAATATTCGGATACGCTACAGACTGAATTGGCTCAAACTAGTGCATTTCTTACAGTTAATAATAACGTAGCTAAAGACAGTATTGTCATTGCATCAGCTGGCTCTTTACCTGGTGATATGCAGCGTTTATGGAATCCACTCGTGCCGAATACGTATCATCTTGAATATGGTTATTCTTGTATGGGGTATGAAATCAGTGGTGCTTTAGGCGTGAAATTAGCCAGTCCAACACAAGAAGTCTATGCCATGGTAGGTGACGGGAGTTTCTTGATGCTTCATTCAGAACTAATCACGGCATTGCAATATGGGCAAAAGATCAATATTCTGTTATTCGATAATTCTGGATTTGGCTGTATCAATAATTTACAAATGGGTAATGGTAGCAGTAGCTATAAGTGTGAATTTAGAGATCATCGTGAGCAAATCATGAATATAGATTATGCGAAAGTTGCGGAAGGGTATGGCGCCAAAAGTTATCGTGCTAATACAAAAGAAGAACTGATTGCAGCGCTAGAAGATGCTAAAAAACAAGAAAAATCTACTCTGATTGAAATGAAGGTTTTACCAAAAACAATGTCAGATGGGTATGACAGTTGGTGGCACGTTGGGGTTGCAGAAGTTTCAAAAAGTCTGGCAGTTCAAGAGTCGTATGAGCGTAGTCAAAAAATGTTGGAAAAAGCCAAAGAGTATTAGCATGACAATAGGTTGGATCGGGAGCGTTTCACTTCACGAAATAAGAAGGAGTTGTTTCTGATCTTACCGTGTGTTCAAATTCTAGCTCTATAGGCTATGGCTTAACGAGTTATAGTCCATATGCAAATAAGCATTTTTTTGAAAGCGCATACGTTACAGTGTGGCTAAGGAAGTTGTCCAGCAGGTTTGTAAAAAAGAAAATGGAGGCAAAACAATGGATTTAAAAGTTGGCGTCATTGGGACAGGTGCAATCGGCATCGAACATATCAAACGAATCAATGAAAAAGTGCAAGGCGCGTACGTGACTGCGGTATCAGATATAAACGTAGAACAAGCTCAGCGTTTAGCAAATCAGATTGATGCTGTCTTTTTTGAAACAGGAGAAGAATTGATTGCTTCACCTGATGTGGCTATTGTTGTGGTAACTTCTTGGGATCCAACCCATGAAAAATATGTTTTAGAAGCAATTAAACATGGAAAATATGTTTTCTGTGAAAAACCTTTAGCGACAGATAGCGCAGGTTGTAAACGAATCGTTGATGCTGAAGTAAAAGCAGGAAAGAAACTAGTTCAAGTCGGCTTTATGAGACGATACGATCGAGGTTATATTGAATTGAAAGAAGCCATCGAAACCAAAAAATTCGGGGAGCCTTTGATGCTTCATTGCGCCCATAGAAACCCAACGGCAGATGAAAACTATTTAACGCCAATGGCGATCATTAACACAGGAATCCATGAACTCGATGCTTTGCGTTGGTTGCTTCAAGAAGATTATGTTTCAGCTCAAATGATTTTGCCTAAACAAACGAGTTTCACACATGAAAAACTGCATGATCCACAGATGTTGATTTTAGAAACAGTTTCTGGTGTCCATATCGATTTAGAGATTTTCGTTAATTGTCAGTTTGGTTATGATATCAAATGTGATGTTGTCTGTGAAACGGGAGAAATTGGATTAGAAGATCCAGCATACACACATGTGAAGGCAAAAGGAAAAAATTATACCAAGATCGCACCAGATTGGCAAACTCGTTTTGTTGAAGCGTATGACTATGAATTTGAATTATGGATTCGTTCGATTCAAACGGGCAATCTAACTGGACCGACTGCTTGGGATGGTTATGCGGCGGCCGTTACGATGGACGCTTGTGGTAAGGCTAGAGATACAGGTGAGCGAACATTGATTCAGTTACCTGAATGTCCAGCATTATATAAATGAAGCAACTTTATTAAATAAATCAACATTTAACTTTTAATTATAGGAGGAAGTAAAGAGTGGAAAAAATCAAGGTTGGAATTGTCGGCTTAGGCCGTCTAGGGAAAGTTCACGCAAAAAATTTAGCTGAAAATGTTCAAGGGTGTCAATTAATTGCTGCTTGTAGTTTTGTGCAAGAAGAATTGGATTATGCAATCAGGGTATTAGGGGTAGAAGAAACCTATCAAGACTATGAAGAAATGGTCAAAAGTCCAACGATTGATGCGGTGTTTATTGTGTCCCCTTCTGGCTTTCACTGCGAGCAGATTCAATTGGCGATGGAACATGGTAAACACGTTTTTAGTGAAAAACCGATTGGCTTGGATTTAGCTGAAATCGAAGCGACAGAGCGGGTAATTCAAAGTCGTCCGGAACAAGTATTTATGTTGGGATTCATGCGTCGTTATGACGATTCGTACCGCTATGCCAAACAATTAGTAGAAGATGGGGAATTAGGGGAACTGACTCTGATGCGCTGTTATAGTATCGATCCTAGTTCAGGTATGGAAAGCTTTGTAAAATTTGCGGGCGCCAGTGATAGTGGAGGGATTTTCATGGATATGTCAATTCACGATATCGATTTAGTCCGTTGGTTTACAGAAAAAGAAGTAAGCAAAGTATGGGCGTTAGGGAAAAATGCTGCTTATCCTGAATTGGATAAAGTAGGAGAATTGGAAACAGGAGCGGCCATGATGCAATTGGAAAACCAAGCGATGGCGATCTTAGTTGCAGGTCGTAATTGTCATCATGGGTATCATGTAGAAACTGAGCTGATTGGAACGAAAGGGATGCTTAGAGTAGCAGCGGCGCCAGAGAAAAATCTTGTTACGATCATGGATGAAAAAGGCGTTGTACGAGCTTGCTCACAAGATTTTCCAGAACGCTTTCGTGAAGCTTTCGTTAATGAAGCGAAAGAGTTTATTGCATGTATCAAAGAAAAACGTCAACCGCAAGTTTCAGCTTATGATGGGCTGCAGTCAACTAAAATCGCACTAGCGTGTAAACAATCATTTGAAACAAATGAATTGATCACAATTGAAAATCTATAGATAGCAGTCCTTTGAAAGGGGAGAAAAATAAAATGAATGAGTCAAAAATCCGTTTGGGCATTGCGCCGATTGCTTGGACAAATGATGATATGCCAGAGTTAGGGAAAGAAAATACGTTTGAGCAGTGTATTAGTGAGATGGCTTTGTCCGGCTATGTAGGGACTGAAATTGGGAATAAGTACCCGAAAGATCCAGATGTCTTACGACCGTATCTTGATATTCGAGGGTTGTCAGTCGCAAGTGCTTGGTTTAGTGCCTTTTTAACAACGAAACCGTATGAAGAGACAGAGCAAGCGTTTATTGAACATATGAATTTTCTCCATGCTATGGGGGCCAAAGTGATTGTTGTGTCGGAACAAGGACATAGCATTCAGGGTCAGATGGATCTAGCAATTTTCAAAGAAAAGCCGGTATTTTCTGCGTCAGATTGGCAAGCATTAGCAACTGGTTTGGAACGCTTGGGTGCGTTGGCAAATGCGAAAGGAATGACGATTGTTTATCATCATCATATGGGGACAGGTGTGCAAACGACAGAAGAAATCACTCGTTTGATGGACTTGACAGATCCTGAAAAAGTTTCTTTGCTATTTGATACCGGACATTTGGTCTTTTCTGGAGAAGACCCAATTGAAATTTATCAAAAATATCAAGAGCGTATCAAACACATTCATTTTAAAGATATACGAGAGCAGATAGCAAGACAAGTCAGCACAACGGAGCAAAGTTTTTTAAATGCAGTTAAGTCAGGAGTATTTACTGTTCCAGGAGACGGGATGATTGATTTTGCACCGATTTGGGAAGTTATCAAGAGTAGTGATTACGAAGGGTGGATTGTTGTTGAAGCCGAACAAGATCCGGCGCAGGCTAATCCTTTTGAATACGCAGTGAAAGCGAGAGACTACATTCACGAAATCACGAGTATTTAAAAACAAAAAAAGGAGCGGAATTCTATGAATCTATTTTCTCTTATTAGTTTTGTCGTAATCGTGGCTTGTGTTTGGATTTTTGCGTACAGTCGTGCGAAAGGTGTAGATACTTCTGGATCAGAAGGGTTCTTTATGGGAGGGAGAAGCCTGACCGCTTTGCCGATTGCAGGTTCTATTATCATGACGAATTTATCCACTGAACAAATCGTTGGTCAGAACGGGCAAAGTTATCACGCTGGTATGGAAGTTATGGCGTGGGAAGTAACGGCTGCGATTGCAATTGTTGCCTTAGCCGTCATCTTTTTACCGAAATATTTTAAGTATGGTATCAATACCGTTTCAGATTTTATTGAAATTCGCTATGATACAGTAACGAAACGAATTATTTCGATTCTATTTATCGTGACGTATATGATTTCATTTTTACCGGTTGTTTTATACTCAGGTTCACTCGTTTTTAATAAAATTTTTCATATAGATGAATTGTTAGGTGTTCGTCCGATTGTCGCAATTATTTTAGTTGCCTTGATCATCGGCGTGATCGGAATTCTCTATTTATTGATTGGTGGATTATCATTAAGTGCCAATAGTGATACCGTATATGGTGTTGGGTTGTTGATTTGTGGTTTATTGATTCCAATTTTAGGTGTAATGAAACTAGGTGATGGAAACTTTATTGGTGGAGTAGATTATATTGTCGACCATACGCCGTGGCTGTTAAACTCTGTTGGTGCAATTGATTCAGCGATTGTCCCTTGGCCAACGTTGATCACGGGAATGTTGTTCAATAATTTATATTTCTGGTGTACGAATCAAATGATCGTGCAAAAAGCGTTATCTGGGAAGAATCTAGCAGAAGCGCAAAAGGGGACCTTTATTGTAGGGCTTTTCAAAGTATTTGGCGCATTGTTCTTAGTATTTCCAGGTATTGTTGCACGTAATATTTTTGGGGATGCACTGATGAGCAATCCCGACAATGCATATCCATATCTCGTGACAGAGGTTTTACCTCAAGCGTTGTTTGGTGTATTTGCAGCTGTGATTTTTGGGGCGATCCTGTCTTCTTTTGCCGGGGCTTTGAATGCGACAGCGACTCTGTTTTCGTTAGATTTCTACAAACCTGTGATTAATAAACAAGCGGATGATAAGCAAATTGCTCGGGCTGGGAAAATCGTTACTATAATAGTTGGTGTAATATCTGTGGTTGTTGCACCGTTCATTTCTTTCGCTCCAGCAGGGTTGTATCAATTTGTTCAAGAGTTCAACGGATTATACAATATGCCGTTATTGGTCATTATCCTGTTTGCTTTCTATTCGAAAAAAGCGACAGCTATCGCAGCGAAGTCAACAATTGCGATTCATATTGTGTTATATGCATTATCAAAAGTCTTTTTGAAAGATATTCATTTCTTGTATGTGTTGAGTCTGCTATTTTTCTTAGATATTTTGATCATGTTGGCGATTTCTAAGTGGAAACCAGATGGAAATTTTGTGTTGGAGTCCTTCGATACGAAAGTAGACATCAAACCTTGGCGCTATACTAAAGTTGTTTCGGTTGTGTTGGTGGTCATTGTCATTTTGACTTATGTTGCTTTTTCTCCAATAGGTTTAGCGAGCTTGCAATAAGGTGAGTTTAGTGTTTGGGGAAAGGAATATCGATTAACAGGAGGGTTGATATGGAAAAAACAATTTTGATTATCTGTGAATCTGGAATTAGTGCTTCATTATTAGTTTCAAAAATTCTAGAGTCACTCAGGGAAAAAAAGTTAGAATACGCAATCGATTATGCACCTGTAAGTCGTGTTCAAGAGAAACTTACGTTTAAAAATTATGATGTATTACTTTTAACACCTCAAGTTGCAAGATATGAGGATAAAATACAGGCAATTGTTGACCAGGAAAAATGCACATCTAAAATCATATTCATCAAACCAGAAGATTTTCAGTATATGAATGTTGAACGAATGATTGGCCAATTGTAAAGAAGTCTTTAATATGAAAAAAAGATAGAGTGAAACGAAAATGTTTTACTCTATTTTTTTTGACCCACATAAAACGATTCTTGCATTGGCATACAAAGTCAGTTTTTCTTCTATTATATAGTTCTCAAATAGATAATTTGATTGGTAACACATAAGAAAATGAAAGGTGAGAAAATCCTTGCAATAAAAAACTGACTTTTTTCTGAAAAAATCCTTGCTATTACTATGTTTCTATAATATAATTACAAAGGTGCTGTTTACAGAAGTGTAAAAGCATTGGTAAATCAAGCTTTTGATCTACCGGCTAAGAAACGAGAGGTTGCGACACGCCCGGACGCTTTGCCACGAACGAGCGTGACGGAAAAATTTTCGTGGAGCTATGTCTACTTTCAAAATAGGCGAAGGAGGGAACAAGATGGCAAAACAAAAAATTCGTATCCGTTTAAAAGCGTATGAACACCGTATTTTAGATCAATCAGCGGATAAAATTGTGGAAACAGCAAAAAGAACTGGAGCTGACGTGTCAGGACCAATTCCATTACCAACAGAACGCTCGCTTTACACAGTTATTCGTGCGACTCATAAATACAAAGATTCACGCGAACAATTCGAAATGCGTACGCACAAACGTCTAATCGACATTGTGAACCCAACACCAAAAACAGTTGATGCTTTAATGAAGCTTGACTTACCATCTGGTGTGAATATTGAAATCAAACTATAAAATCAAGATGATGGAGGTGTACTCATGACCAAAGGAATCTTAGGAAAAAAAGTGGGAATGACACAAATCTTTACTGAGTCTGGTGAATTAATTCCAGTAACAGTAGTTGAAGCTACGCCAAACGTAGTTTTACAAGTAAAAACTGTTGAGACTGACGGATACGAAGCTATCCAAATCGGTTACCAAGACAAACGTGAAGTATTAGCGAACAAACCTGCGAAAGGTCATGTTGCGAAAGCAAACACGGCTCCTAAGCGCTTCATTAAGGAATTCAAAAATGTTGAGCTAGGAGAATATGAAGTAGGTAAAGAAATTAAGGTAGATGTTTTCCAAGCAGGAGACATTATTGATGTTACAGGAACTTCGAAAGGTAAAGGATTCCAAGGCGTTATCAAACGTCACGGACAAAGCCGCGGACCAATGAGTCACGGATCTCGTTACCACCGTCGTCCTGGGTCAATGGGTCCAGTTGCACCTAACCGTGTATTTAAAAATAAAAAACTTGCCGGCCGTATGGGTGGTAACCGCGTAACAATTCAAAACCTTGAAATTGTTAAAGTGGACGCTGAAAGAAATGTAATCATGATCAAAGGGAACATTCCTGGAGCGAAAAAATCATTAATCACAATCAAATCAGCTGTGAAAGCTAAATAAGCGTAGGGAAAGGAGGAACTAAGGAATGCCGAATGTAGCATTATTTAAACAAGATGGAACTCAAAATGGTGAAATCACTTTAAACGAAGAGATTTTCGGAATCGAACCAAATGAAACTGTTGTCTACGATGCAATCATCATGCAACGTGCTTCATTAAGACAAGGTACACACTCAGTAAAACACCGCGGAGAAGTTCGTGGCGGTGGCCGTAAACCATGGCGTCAAAAAGGAACTGGTCGTGCTCGTCAAGGTTCAATTCGTTCACCACAATGGCGTGGAGGTGGCGTAGTCTTCGGACCAACACCACGTTCTTACAGCTACAAACTTCCTAAAAAAGTTCGTCGTTTAGCAATGAAATCTGTATTATCAGATAAAGTTGCTGAAAACAACTTGGTAGCCGTTGAAGCTTTAGGCTTTGATGCACCAAAAACAAAAGAATTCAAACAAGTTCTAACAAACTTATCTATTGATGCGAAAGTATTAGTTGTTTTAGAAACAGGAAATGATTTTGCAGCATTGTCTGCACGTAATCTACCAAACGTTTCTGTAGTAACTTCTGATAACGTAAGTGTTTTAGATATCGTTTCTAATACTAAAGTATTGGCAACACAAACTGCTCTTACTCAAATTGAGGAGGTGCTTGCATAATGAACTTACTAGACGTAATCAAACGCCCAGTGATCACTGAAAAATCCATGCTAGCTATGGACGAAAAGAAATACACTTTCGAAGTGGACACTCGCGCAAATAAAACTTTAGTAAAACAAGCTGTTGTAGCAGCATTTGATGTTAAAGTTAAAAACGTAAACATCATTAACGTGCGCCCTAAATTTAAACGTATGGGCAAACACGCTGGCTACACAAAAAAACGTCGCAAAGCTGTTGTGACATTAACAGATGATTCAAAAGAAATTCAAATTTTCGATGCTGCTGAATAAGCAGTCCATGTTAACTATTAAATGGGAGGGAAAAAGACGTGGCGATTAAAAAGTATAAACCTACCACAAATGGCCGTCGTAATATGACAGCATCTGATTTTGCTGAAATCACGACATCAACACCTGAAAAATCGTTGTTGGCGCCATTAAAAAACCATGCCGGTCGTAACAACAACGGTCGTATTACAGTTCGTCATCAAGGTGGCGGTCACAAACGTCAATACCGTATGATCGACTTCAAACGTAATAAAGATAACGTTGTAGCGGTTGTCAAAACTATCGAGTATGATCCAAACCGTTCTGCTAACATCGCGTTAGTACATTACGAAGATGGAATCAAAGCATACATTCTAGCACCAAAAGGATTGGAAGTAGGCATGCGCCTTGTTTCCGGTACAGATGCAGATATTAAAGTAGGGAACGCATTACCATTGGAAAACATTCCAGTCGGTACTGTTGTCCACAACATTGAAATGAAACCTGGTAAAGGCGGTCAATTGATCCGTTCTGCTGGAACAAGTGCTCAAGTACTTGGTAAAGAAGGCAAATACGTATTAATCCGTTTGAACTCTGGTGAAGTTCGTATGATCTTAGCAACTTGCCGTGCAACTATCGGTTCTGTTGGTAACGAACAACACGAATTAATCAACATTGGTAAAGCAGGCCGCTCTCGTTGGATGCGTAAACGCCCAACAGTTCGTGGTAGCGTAATGAACCCGAACGATCACCCACACGGTGGTGGTGAAGGGAAACAACCGATTGGACGTAAAGCTCCTGTATCACCTTGGGGTCAACCAGCTATCGGCTTGAAAACTCGTAATAAAAGAGCTAAATCCGACAAATTTATCGTTCGTCGTCGTACTAAATAATTTTTTTGACCATGTGTCGTACATTTTGAGAGGAGGTTCACCATGGGTCGTAGTTTGAAAAAAGGACCTTTCGCTGATGAGCATTTAATGAAAAAAGTTGAAGCTCAACAAGGTGCCGAAAAGAAGAAAGTAATTAAAACTTGGTCTCGCCGTTCTACAATTTTTCCAACATTCGTTGGATTTACAATTGCCGTATATGATGGACGTAAACACGTTCCAGTATATATCCAAGAAGATATGGTAGGACATAAATTAGGTGAATTTGCACCAACTAGAACTTATCGTGGCCACGGAGCCGACGATAAGAAAACTAGACGTTAATTTTGAGGGGAGGAAATGCAAATGTCAGAACAAATTACATCAGCTAAGGCAACTGCTAAAACAGTTCGCACTTCACCTCGTAAAGCCCGTTTAGTAATCGATCTTATCAGAGGTAAAAGCGTTGCGGATGCAATTTCTATCTTGAAATTCATGCCAAACAAATCTGCTGGAATCATTGAAAAAGTTTTAATGTCAGCAGTTGCTAACGCAGAAAATAACTTTGACTTAGACGTTGAAAACTTAGTAGTATCTGAAGCATTTGTCAACGAAGGACCAACAATGAAACGCTTCCGTCCACGTGCAAAAGGTTCAGCATCACCAATTAACAAACGTACAAGTCATCTTACAGTAGTAGTATCAGAAAAATAATCTGTTTTAAACAGATGTCACTTGATAAGAGGAGGACCATTATTCTCAATGCTTTGGCATTTTGAAATAGTGGCTGCCGAACCTTAAAAGATTAAGAGGAGGACCATTATTTTTAGTGCTTTAGCACTTAGAGTTAATGGATACCGGACCTCAAGATGAAACCTATTTATTTTAATAAATAGGTGTCAAAAGATAAGAGGAGGGACAATCAGTGGGTCAAAAAGTACATCCAATTGGAATGCGTGTAGGCATCATCCGCGACTGGGATGCAAAATGGTATGCTGAAAAAGAGTATGCTGAGTTCTTACACGAAGATTTAAGAATCCGTAAATTTATCGCGACAAAACTTGCTGATGCCGCTGTGTCTACAATTGAGATCGAGCGCGCTGCAAATCGTGTGAATATTTCAATCCACACAGCTAAACCAGGTATGGTTATCGGTAAAGGCGGATCTGAAGTCGAAAACCTAAGAAAATCATTGAATTCACTAACTGGTAAAAGAGTTCATATCAACATCATTGAAATCAAAAAACCAGATTTAGATGCAAAATTAGTAGGCGAAGGAATTGCACGTCAATTAGAAAACCGTGTTGCTTTCCGTCGTGCTCAAAAACAAGCGATCCAACGCACTATGCGTTCAGGCGCTAAAGGAATCAAAACACAAGTATCAGGTCGTTTAAACGGTGCTGATATCGCTCGTTCAGAAGGTTACTCTGAAGGTACAGTTCCACTTCACACTTTGCGTGCTGATATTGATTACGCATGGGAAGAAGCAGACACAACTTACGGAAAATTAGGAGTTAAAGTGTGGATTTACCGTGGAGAAATTCTTCCAACGAAAAAAAACACTGAGAAAGGAGGGAAATAATCATGTTAGTACCTAAACGTGTAAAACACCGTCGTGAATTTAGAGGTAAAATGCGTGGTGAAGCCAAAGGCGGAAAAGAAGTAGCATTTGGTGAATGGGGTTTACAAGCAACTGAATCTCACTGGATTACTAACCGTCAAATCGAAGCTGCCCGTATTGCTATGACTCGTTATATGAAACGTGGCGGGAAAGTATGGATTAAAATTTTCCCTCATAAATCATATACAAGTAAAGCTATCGGTGTTCGTATGGGTAAAGGTAAAGGGGCACCTGAAGGCTGGGTATCACCAGTTAAACGTGGTAAAATCATGTTTGAAATCGCAGGCGTACCTGAAGAAGTAGCTCGTGAAGCACTTCGCCTTGCATCCCACAAATTACCGGTGAAAACCAAAATTGTAAAACGTGAGGAAATGGGTGGTGAATCGAATGAAGGTTAAAGAAATCAGAGAATTAACCACTGCCGAAATGCTTGAAAAAGAAAAGCAATTCAAAGAAGAATTATTTAATCTTAGATTCCAACTAGCAACAGGTCAATTAGAAAACACTGCACGTATTCAAGAAGTACGTCAATCGATTGCACGCATCAAAACAGTATTGCGTGAACAAGCTAACTAATAGTGGAAGGAGGCCAAACGCGTATGACTGAAGAAAGAAATCAACGCAAAGTTTACCAAGGTCGTGTTGTTTCAGATAAGATGGATAAAACTATCACTGTTGTCGTAGAAACAAAGAAAAACCATCCTATTTATGGTAAACGTATGAAATATTCTAAGAAATACAAAGCTCATGATGAAAACAACACTGCAAAAGTTGGAGACATCGTAAGAATCATGGAAACTCGTCCATTATCAGCTACAAAACGTTTCCGTTTACTAGAGGTAGTCGAAGAAGCAGTTATTATCTAATAAAAACGAGATTTTCCTATATAGATTGAAACATAAAATCTGAAAGGGGGATACACATCGTGATCCAACAAGAAAGCCGATTAAAAGTCGCAGATAACTCAGGTGCTCGTGAAATCTTAACGATTAAAGTACTAGGTGGTTCTGGACGTAAAACTGCTAATATTGGTGACGTGATTGTTGCTACGGTTAAACATGCAACGCCAGGTGGGGTTGTCAAAAAAGGTGAAGTCGTAAAAGCCGTTATCGTTCGTACTAAATCAGGAGCTCGTCGTACAGACGGTTCATACATTAAATTTGATGAAAATGCTGCTGTAATTATTCGTGATGATAAGAGCCCGCGTGGAACTCGTATCTTCGGTCCTGTTGCACGTGAATTACGTGAAAACAACTTCATGAAGATCGTTTCTCTAGCACCAGAAGTATTATAATCAGGACACGTATCAAAGGAGGTGCGAAACAGTAATGTTTGTTAAAAAAGGCGATAAAGTGAAAATTATCACTGGCAAAGACAAAAATAAAGAAGGCGTTGTATTAGCAGCGTTTCCTAAAAAAGACAAAGTCATCGTTGAAGGTGTTAACATCATGAAAAAACACCAAAAACCAAATCAAGCAGCGCCGCAAGGCGGAATCCTAGAAGTCGAAGCGCCTATTCATGTTTCTAATGTAATGGTGATTGACGGAACAGGTGTAGCTGGTCGTGTAGGTTACAAAGAAGTCGATGGTAAAAAAGTCCGTGTTTCTAAAAAAACCGGTGAAGTCTTAGATAAATAGATTAAAAGGAAGGAGGGGCTTACTAAATGAACCGCCTGAAAGAAAAATATATTAAAGAAATTACTCCAGCATTAGTGGAAAAATTTAATTATAATTCAGTTATGCAAACACCAAAAGTTGATAAGATCGTTATTAACATGGGTGTGGGTGACGCTGTATCTAACGCAAAAAACTTAGATAAAGCAGTTGAAGAATTAGCATTGATCACAGGTCAAAAACCTCTAATCACTAAAGCTAAGAAATCAATCGCTGGTTTCCGTTTACGTGAAGGCATGCCAATCGGTGCGAAAGTTACTTTACGCGGAGAAAGAATGTACGAATTTTTAGATAAATTAGTATCTGTTTCTCTACCTCGTGTACGTGACTTCCACGGAGTAAGCAAAAAAGCTTTTGACGGACGTGGTAACTATACTTTAGGTGTTAAAGAACAATTAATCTTCCCAGAAGTTGATTATGATTTAGTAGATAAAGTACGCGGTATGGACATCGTTATTGTAACAACAGCAAACACAGATGAAGAATCTCGTGAATTGTTAACACAATTAGGTATGCCATTCCAAAAATAATAAAAGGAGGCGAACTACGTGGCTAAAAAATCAATGATTGCTAAAAACAAACGCCCTGCAAAACATTCAACACAAGCGTATACTCGTTGTGAACGTTGCGGACGTCCACATTCAGTTTATCGTAAATTTCATCTTTGCCGTATTTGCTTCCGCGAACTTGCCTATAAAGGTCAAATTCCCGGCGTGAAGAAAGCTAGCTGGTAAACAAGTAAACTCGCATAAAGGAGGTAAATAGTTCAATGGTCATGACAGATCCAATTGCAGATTTTCTAACGCGCATTCGTAATGCAAACATGGTTAAACATGAAAGCTTGGAAGTGCCTGCGTCAAAAATCAAACGTGATATCGCTGAAATCTTGAAACGTGAAGGTTTCGTACGCGATGTAGAATATATCGAAGATGACAAACAAGGCGTGATCCGTGTTTTCCTTAAATACGGTAAAAACGAAGAACGTGTTATCACAAACTTAAAACGTATCTCTAAACCAGGTTTACGTGCTTATGTCAAATCTGACGAAGTACCTAAAGTATTGAATGGTCTAGGAATCGCGATTATCTCTACTTCTGAAGGTGTTGTAACTGATAAAGAAGCAAGAGCTAAAAACATCGGCGGCGAAGTAATCGCCTACGTATGGTAATTTAAAAAAACACACAAGGAGGTGTCTCTAAGTGAGCCGTATTGGTAATAAAATCGTTGTACTTCCTGCTGGCGTCGAAGTTAAGCAAGAAGGAAACAACATTACTGTAAAAGGACCTAAAGGTGAATTAACACGTGAATTTTCTGCTGATATCAAAATGAATATCGAAGGAAATGAAGTAACATTCACTCGTCCAAATGATAGCAAAGACATGAAAACAATCCACGGAACAACTCGTGCGAACTTCAATAACATGGTTGTAGGAGTAAGTACAGGCTTTGAAAAAGGTCTTGAACTTATCGGGGTTGGGTACCGTGCTCAAATGCAAGGGACTACATTAGTTCTTAACGTTGGGTATTCTCATCCAGTAGAAATCACACCACCAGCTGGTGTAACTGTAGAAGTACCTTCGAATACACAAGTAGTTGTAAAAGGCGCTAACAAAGAACATGTTGGTGAATTAGCAGCAAATATTCGTGGTACTCGTCCTCCAGAACCTTATAAAGGCAAAGGAATCCGTTATGTTGGCGAATTCGTACGCCGCAAAGAAGGTAAAACTGGTAAATAATAGCAGCATGAGAGTTATTTTTCAACTTTGTTTGAAAAATAACGATCCGTTGTCTATCGCAGCTTAATAGCTAGCAAATATAAAGAGGTGACAATTGTGATTACAAAACCAGATAAAAACAAAACACGCCAAAAGAGACATCGCCGTGTACGTAACAAAATCTCTGGTACTGCTGAGTGCCCACGCTTGAACGTATTCCGTTCTAACAAAAACATCTACGCGCAAATCATTGATGACGTAGCGGGTGTAACGCTAGCAAGTGCCTCTGCCTTAGATAAAGAAATTTCAGGTGGAAACAAAACAGAAACAGCCGCAGCTGTTGGTAAATTAATCGCTGAACGTGCCGCTGAAAAAGGCGTTAAAGTAGTAGTCTTTGACCGTGGTGGATACCTTTACCATGGCCGCGTGCAAGCTTTAGCTGAAGCAGCGCGTGAAAATGGACTAGAATTTTAGGAGAAGGAGGAACACCATTCATGGTTTATATTGATCCAAAACACTTGGAATTAGAAGACCGCGTGGTTTCTATCAACCGTGTAACGAAAGTTGTTAAAGGTGGACGTCGTCTACGCTTTGCAGCATTAGTTGTTGTGGGAGATAAAAACGGTCACGTTGGCTTTGGGACTGGTAAAGCACAAGAAGTGCCAGAAGCAATCCGTAAAGCAATCGAAGACGCGAAGAAAAACTTAGTGGAAGTACCTATGGTTGGTTCTAGTATCCCTCACGAAGTGATTGGGGTATTCGGTGGTGGCCGTATCCTTATGAAACCTGCAGTAGAAGGTTCTGGGGTAGCCGCTGGTGGACCAGTTCGTGCCGTATTGGAATTAGCTGGTGTAGCAGATATTACATCAAAATCATTAGGTTCAAACACACCAATCAACGTTGTTCGCGCAACAGTTGAAGGGTTAAAACAATTAAAACGTGCCGAAGAAGTGGCAGCACTTCGCGGTAAATCTGTAGAAGAAATTTTAGGATAAGGAGGACAAAATAATGGCTGAATTAAAAGTTACATTAAAACGCAGCGTTATCGGACGTCCTCAAAACCAAAAAGATACAGTTAAAGCATTAGGTTTAGGTAAACTAAACAGCTCTGTTGTGAAACCTGCGAACGAAGCAATCAAAGGTATGATCAACACTGTGTCACATTTAGTGGACGTTGAAGAAGTTTAATTTACAATAGTACATTGTTAAGGAGGTGCCAAACCAATGAAACTTCATGAATTGAAACCTGCTGAAGGTTCACGCCAAGTACGTAACCGTGTTGGACGTGGTACTTCATCTGGTAATGGTAAAACTGCCGGCCGTGGACAAAAAGGGCAAAAAGCTCGTTCAGGCGGTGGTGTAAGACTTGGATTTGAAGGGGGTCAAACTCCATTATTCCGTCGTTTACCAAAACGCGGCTTCACGAACATCAACCGTAAAGATTATGCAGTCATCAACTTAGATGTCTTAAATCGTTTCGAAGATGGAACTGAAGTTACACCTGCTGGATTGATCGAAGCTGGAATCGTGAAAAACGAAAAAGCTGGAATCAAAGTTCTTGCTAATGGTGAATTAACAACTAAAAAATTAACTGTGAAAGCAGCTAAATTCTCTAAAGCAGCAGAAGAAGCAATTGTTGCAGCTGGTGGATCAATCGAGGTGATCTAATGTTTAAACTGTTAAAAGACGCTTTTAAAGTCAAAGACATTAGATCAAAAATTTTGTTTACTGTATTCATTCTTTTTGTATTTCGTTTAGGTGCGCATATAACTGTACCTGGCGTAAATGCAAAAGGATTGCAAGACTTAAGCAATTTACCATTTTTAAATATGTTGAATATGGTCAGTGGTAGTGCAATGCAAAACTTCTCTATCTTCTCGATGGGGGTTTCACCTTACATTACAGCATCGATCATCATCCAATTATTACAAATGGATATCGTTCCAAAGTTTGTAGAATGGTCTAAGCAAGGTGAAGTTGGACGTAAGAAATTGAATCAAGCAACAAGATATCTAACGATTGTCTTGGGTATTGCTCAATCTATTGGGATTACTGCTGGATTTCAACAATTAAGTTCAGTTGGGATCGTAAAAAATCCGAATATCAGCACTTTTGTGATGATCTCTGTCATTTTAACTGGCGGAACAATGTTTGTTACTTGGTTAGGAGAACAGATTACTGAAAAAGGGATCGGTAATGGGGTTTCAATGATTATCTTCGCGGGGATTATTTCTCGTTTACCTGAAGGAATCAAAGAAATCATTGACGATTACTTTATCAACATCGAATCTTCTAGAATTTGGCAATCTGTCATTTTTATTGTAATCTTGATTATTGCAATTTTAGCTGTTGTTACTTTGGTAACTTTTTTCCAGCAAGCAGAACGAAAAATTCCGATCCAATATACAAAACGTGTTTCAGGAGCGCCAACTAGTAGTTATTTACCATTAAAAGTAAATGCTGCCGGTGTTATCCCAGTTATTTTTGCCAGCTCGTTGATTGCAACGCCGAATGCTGTTTTACAGGCCTTTTCTAAGAGTTATGCTGGTGAAGGTTGGTATGATGTAATGACACAAATTTTTAGTTACAATACCGTTCCAGGTGCGATTATTTATACTGTGCTGATCGTCGCTTTCACTTTCTTCTATGCGTTTGTTCAAGTTAACCCTGAGAAATTAGCGGAAAACTTACAAAAGCAAGGAAGCTATATTCCAAGTGTACGACCAGGTAAAGGAACAGAAGAATATATTTCTGGAATGTTAATGAGACTAAGTGTTGTCGGTTCTATATTCCTAGGTTTAGTGGCATTACTGCCGATCATTGCACAAATGATTTGGAAGTTACCGCAATCTATTGGTCTAGGAGGAACGAGCTTACTGATTGTGATTGGTGTTGCTTTAGAAACAGCGAAACAATTAGAAGGTTTAATGTTGAAACGTCAATATGTTGGCTTTATCAATAAGTAGGAGTCGTGTGTTGAGGATCATCCTCAGCACCATTCTTATTGGGCTAGCTTCAAAAGCCAGCCTTTAAAATTAGGAGGAAATGAAATGAACCTCATTTTAATGGGATTGCCTGGGGCAGGCAAAGGTACTCAAGCAGAACAGATCGTGGATACTTATGGTATTCCGCATATTTCTACAGGAGATATGTTCCGTGCTGCGATGAAAAACGAAACTGCTCTTGGCTTAGAAGCGAAATCTTATATCGATAAAGGTGCTTTGGTTCCTGACGATGTAACAAATGGAATCGTCAAAGAACGTTTGGCAGAACCAGATACTGATAAAGGTTTTTTATTAGATGGTTTTCCACGGACTTTGGATCAAGCAGAAGCTTTAGATAAAATGTTAACAGAGTTAAATAAAAAAATTGATGCTGTCATCGACATCCATGTCGAAGAAGAAATTTTGGTTGAACGCTTAGCTGGTCGGTTTATCTGCCGAACGTGCGGAGCTACCTATCACAAAATCTTTAATCCTCCTACCGTAGAAGGAACATGCGATCGTTGCGGCGGACATGAATTTTATCAAAGAGAAGATGATAAGCCCGAAACGGTCAAAAACCGTCTGGCTGTCAACATCAAAAGTAGTGCACCAATTTTAGACTTTTACAAGGCTAAAAACGTATTGCATACAATAGATGGGAATCGCGAGATCGATACTGTTTTTTCTGAAGTGAAAGAAATCATTGAAAAAAAATAGTTGTTTGAATTGCCGCAAGCTTACCATTTGTGTTTGATTCAGATTCTCTTGCCAAATAGAAAAATTTATGATAGAATGTATCAGTCCGACTTCTACCTTTTTGTGGAAGTTTAATTGAAAATTCTAGGTGGGGGCTGAAGTTTCCGCCATTTTATCGTGTGAAAATGCGAAACAAGTACAAGGAGGTACTGTGCGTGGCTAAAGAAGATATGATTGAAGTCGAAGGTACAGTCGTCGAAACTTTGCCGAATGCAATGTTTAAAGTTGAACTAGAAAATGGACACCAAGTTCTTGCTACTGTTTCCGGTAAGATCCGTATGCACTATATTCGAATTTTACCTGGGGATAAAGTGACTGTAGAGTTATCTCCATATGATTTAACTCGTGGTCGAATCACTTATCGCTTTAAATAATTGTACTCCGTAAAATTCAGGGAGGTATTATCATGAAAGTAAGACCATCAGTAAAACCAATGTGTGAACATTGTAAAGTAATTCGCCGTAAAGGACGTGTTATGGTCATTTGCCCAGCAAATCCAAAACATAAACAACGTCAAGGATAATAGGAGGTGTAACGTAGAATGGCTCGTATTGCAGGAGTAGACATCCCTCGTGATAAACGTGTAGTGATTTCCCTTACTTATATTTTTGGTATTGGTAACACTACTGCTAAAAAAGTTTTAGCAAACGTTGGCGTATCTGAAGATATTCGTGTTCGTGACTTAACAAACGAACAAACAGATGCTATCCGTGCGGAAATCGATAAGTTGAAAATTGAAGGTGATCTTCGTCGTGAAGTGAACTTAAACATCAAACGTTTGATGGAAATCGGTTCATACCGTGGTATCCGTCACCGTCGTGGATTACCAACTCGTGGACAAAACACGAAAAATAATGCACGTACTCGTAAAGGCCCAGCTCGTACTGTAGCAGGCAAGAAAAAATAATTCCTAAGTGAAGGAGGTTAGATCCTCATGGCAGCAAAAAAAGTTAGTCGTAAACGCCGTGTGAAAAAGAATATAGAAACTGGGATTGCACATATCCATTCTACATTCAATAATACAATTGTAATGATCACTGACAGTCATGGTAATGCATTAGCATGGTCATCTGCAGGTTCATTAGGTTTTAAAGGAAGCAAAAAATCAACACCGTTTGCAGCTCAAATGGCCGCAGAAGCTGCAACTAAAGCAGCACAAGAACACGGACTTAAAACTGTTGATGTAACAGTTAAAGGACCTGGTTCTGGACGTGAAGCAGCGATTCGTTCATTGCAAGCAACAGGTTTAGAAGTGACTGCAATTCGTGACGTGACTCCAGTTCCTCATAATGGATGCCGCCCTCCAAAACGCCGTCGTGTTTAATGAGTGCCACTCATTCTGAGTTTGAATTAAGAACGTCATTGAACAAGACACTTTTCGTTTTGAAAGGGGTATAGATAAGAATGATTGAATTTGAAAAACCAAGAATCGAAAAAATTGATGAGAATAGAGATTATGGCAAGTTCGTCGTTGAACCACTGGAAAGAGGTTACGGGACTACTTTAGGCAATTCTCTACGTCGTATTTTATTATCTTCTCTACCAGGAGCTGCTATTACCAATATTCAAATCGATGGTGTGTTGCATGAATTCTCTACCATTAAAGGTGTAAGAGAAGACGTAACTCAAATTATTTTGAATATTAAAGGCTTAGCATTAAAGCTTTATGCAGAAGAAGAAAAAACCCTTGAGATCGATATTACAGGACCTGCTACAGTAACTGCTGGCGATATCATCGTCGACAGCGATGTTGAGATCTTGAATAAAGATTTAATTATCTGTAGTGTCTCTGAAGGAGCTACTTTCCATGCTCGCTTAACAGTGAAACCTGGTCGTGGCTATGTTCAAGCAGACGAAAACAAAAAGGAAGATATGCCAATTGGTGTTCTCCCAGTTGATTCCATCTATACGCCAGTTCGCCGTGTGAACTACCAAGTAGAAAACACTCGTGTTGGTCGTCGTGATGACTTCGACAAATTAACAATGGAAATATGGACTGATGGTTCAATCATTCCTCAAGAAGCCCTTAGCTTAGCTGCTAAGATTATGACGGAGCATTTAGACATCTTTGTTAACCTTACTGATGAAGCGAAAAACGCTGAAATCATGGTTGAAAAAGAAGAAACACAAAAAGAAAAAATGCTAGAAATGACCATCGAAGAACTAGACTTGTCTGTTCGTTCATATAACTGTTTAAAACGTGCAGGTATTAATACTGTACAGGAACTTACAAATAAATCTGAACCAGAAATGATCAAAGTACGTAATTTAGGTCGTAAATCTCTTGAAGAGGTTAAACTAAAACTACATGATTTAGGTTTAGGCTTACGTAAAGACGATTAATACTTTTTACGAAGGAGGAAAACCAACGTGGGTTATCGTAAATTAGGACGCACATCAAGCCAACGTAAGGCAATGCTGCGTGACTTAACTACTGATTTAATTATCAATGAACGTATCGTTACGACTGAGTCTCGTGCGAAAGAAATTCGTTCAACTACAGAAAAAATGATTACTTTAGGCAAACGTGGCGATCTTCATGCTCGTCGTCAAGCAGCTACTTTTGTACGCAATGAAGTTGCTAGCGTTCGTGAAGAAGACGAAAAAATCGTTGTTGAATCAGCTTTACAAAAGTTATTCAATGACCTTGCACCTCGTTATGCTGAACGCCAAGGTGGTTACACTCGTATCTTGAAGACAGAACCAAGACGCGGAGATGCAGCACCAATGGTAATTATTGAATTTGTTAAATAATCAAACTATACCGTCACTTTATAGATGATTCTTTTAGAGTGTTATGATGTTGGAGGCGACTCCTAGTCTAGCTCAACGCTTTCCCTGTCGAACTTGGTTTGACAGGGAAGCACTCATCATAGTATAAGGTGTATTTTTTTGTCCTGAGAATTTTTCTCAGGTTTTTTTTGTTTAAACGATAGATTTTTTATTTTTGTTATTTTATTGCATCCCGATGCAAAGTTTAGTATACTTTCATTAGTCGGAATTTTCTGACAAAACACTAGGAGTTTCAAAAGGGGGAGTAATATGGCACAAATGACCGCGTTCACGTTATTGGTGGGCATCTTGTATATTGGAGATGTTGTTTCAAGTAAAACAAAAGCATGGATTTCATCTGTTTTTGTTTGTGCAGTATTATTTGTTATTGGTTACTGGACTTTTTTTCCAGAAAATATTGTTGAAATCGCTGGAATACCACCAGTCGTCGCTACTTTATTGATGTATTTACTGATTACGAATATGGGAACTTTATTATCTGTTAAAGAGCTAGTAAACCAATGGAAAACCATTGTGATCACACTTTCAGGAATTTTAGGCATCGTTGTTTTATTATTAACCGCAGGTTCAGTTGTTTTTGATTTTAAAACAGTTTTAGTAGCCGTTCCTCCACTAGTAGGAGGCGTTGTTTCATCTTTGATTATGTCAGAAGCAGCCCAAACTGCCGGCTTGACATCATTATCAGTATTGGCTATTTTGATTTATGTAATGCAAGGCTTTGCCGGGTATCCTTTAACGTCCATCATGTTGAAGAAAGAAGGCAAGCGAATGCTTGAAAAATACCGTAGTGGTGAATGGGTTCCAACGCATGAACAAGAAACAAGCGAGAGCTCAGAGAGTGATGAAGATCTTCCCAAATTGTTTAAAGGGATTCCCAAAAAATATCATACGGATTATTCACGAATCTTTCGTTTAGCAATTGTGGCTACATTGGCTTATTATGTCTCACTGTGGTGTGCGCCCTTTCTATCAATCAGTCCGTTTGTATTATGTTTATTTTTCGGTGTTGTCGCCTCATCGTTAGGTTTTTTAGAAAAGCAACCGTTGAAAAAAGCGAATAGTTTTGGTTTTGCAATTTTAGGATTAATGTTATTTATCTTTGATGGATTAAAAAAAGCGACACCAGAGATGCTAGAAGAATTATTCTTACCCATGGTCGGGATCATCATTATTGGGGTGATCGGCATGTATATCTTTTCAGCAATCGTAGGAAAATTATTAGGTGTTAGTAAAGAAATGGCATTTGCTGTGTCATTGACAGCCTTATATGGTTTTCCTGCAGATTATATTATTACCAATGAAGTCATTCAGTCATTAACCGAAGATGAAAAGGAAAAAGAAGCATTGACAAGTCATATGATGCCACCGATGTTAGTCGCTGGATTTATAACCGTTACGATTGTTTCGGTTGTGTTAGCAGGTATCTTTTCGAGTATTTTATTGAGTCTATAGAAATGAGGGAATAAATTGAAAGAATTAAAAGAGTTGGTTCAAAAGTATAAAAAGGAAATGATAGATTTTAGAAGAGATTTACATCAACATCCAGAACTACAGTTTGAAGAATTTAGAACAACAGAAAAAGTTGCTGAAACGTTAGATAAAATTGGAATTCCCTATCGTAAGACTGAACCTACAGGAATTATTGCAGAACTAGTTGGCGGTCAACCTGGAAAAACAGTGGCTTTGCGAGCAGATATGGATGCTTTACCTGTACAAGAATTGTCAGAAGGAATTTCTTACAAATCCTTAGAAGATGGCAAAATGCATGCCTGTGGTCACGATGCACATACGGCAATGCTTTTGACTGCAGCGAAAGCATTAAAAGAAGTGCAGCCAAAAATCAAAGGAACAGTTCGGTTTATTTTTCAGCCTTCAGAGGAAAATGCCCAAGGAGCTAAAGCTATGGTCGCTCAAGGAGCAGTGGAAGGTGTGGACGATGTTTTTGGGATGCATATCTGGTCACAAATGCTTTCTGGAACAGCCTCTTGTGTTGTCGGCTCATCATTTGCTTCAGCGGATATTTTTTCAATTGATTTCAAAGGACGCGGTGGACATGGCGCAATGCCGGATGCTTGTATAGATGCTGCTGTAATGGCTTCTTCTTTTGTGATGAATGTACAGACAGTGGTTTCCAGAGAAACTAATCCGCTAGATCCTGTTGTCGTAACAGTAGGAAAAATGGATGTAGGGACTCGTTTTAATGTAATTGCTGAAAATGCTCGTTTAGAGGGGACTGTACGTTGTTTTAGCATTGAGACGCGTGATCGTGTGGAAAAAGCACTAAAACGCTATGCAGAGCAAACTGCGGCGATGTACGGAGGCACAGCTGTCATTGATTATGATCATGGAACGATTCCAGTGGTCAATGATGAAGAAGATGCATTATTTGCTCAAAGTATTATCGCCGAAAACTTTGGTGAAGCTGCACTGATCCAAGAACCACCGACTACTGGTGGAGAGGATTTTAGTTACTTCACTGAAAATACACCAGGATGTTTTGCCTTAGTTGGTTGTGGAAATCCAGAAAAAGACACGCAATGGGCCCATCATCATGGTCGTTTTAATGTTGATGAAGATGCGATGGAGATTGGCGCAGAATTGTATGCGCAATATGCTTTTGAATATTTAAATAAATAGTCAATGAGTTGACGTACAAGGATAGAAAAGACTGATTTTTAGTTTTTCTATCCTTGTTTGTTTAGTTGCACAAAAAATAATCGTTAAAAAAATACTGTCTTGACAGATATGAATTCACATATTAGCCCTTAATTTGTTATAATAGAAAATAGTGCAAAGAAAAGAATAGATGATTGAAAAAACACTGATTTTTTGTTAGTGTTAGTAAGACTAAATAATTGAGGGAGTACGCGATGCAACCGATAATTGAATTAAAAAATATCGATTTTAACTATCAACCTGAAGATGCTTCTCCCGCTTTGAAAGATGTATCTTTTTCCATCCAACAAGGTGAGTGGATTGCGATTATTGGGCACAATGGGTCAGGAAAATCAACATTGGCAAAAACGATCAATGGGCTATTATTACCTGCTTCTGGCACAATTAACGTCGGTGGTAAAGAATTAAATGAAACGAATGTCTGGGATATTCGCAAAATGGTCGGAATGGTCTTTCAAAATCCAGATAACCAATTTGTCGGCTCAACAGTAGAAGATGATGTTGCCTTTGGCTTAGAAAATCAAGGAATTCCTCGTGAAGAAATGGTTTTAAGAGTCAAAGATGCTTTAGAAAAAGTACGCATGGCCTCTTTTGCGACACGTGAACCTGCTAGGTTATCAGGAGGACAAAAGCAACGTGTAGCAATTGCAGGTGTAGTTGCTTTACGTCCTGATATTATTATTCTAGATGAAGCGACTAGTATGTTGGATCCTGAAGGTCGTGATGAAGTGATAGCGACGATCAAAAAAATCAAAGAAGAAAGTAATTTGACTGTGATTTCAATTACGCATGATATTGATGAAGCAGCTAATGCTAATCGAATTTTAGTAATGAAACAAGGAGAGTTAGTCAGCGAAGGGATACCTGAGAAGATTTTCTCTGCTGGAACTGAATTGATCCAGATGGGCTTAGACCTACCATTTCCAGAAAAATTAAAAATTGCTTTAAAGCAACGTGGAGTCGATGTACCAAACGAATACTTGACTGAAGAAAGGATGGTGGATTGGTTATGGACATCCGTTTTGAACAAGTAGATTTTACCTACCAACCTAACACACCCTTCGAAC
The DNA here is from genome assembly GCF_050545135.1 of Enterococcus sp. AZ170. Taxonomy (NCBI): domain Bacteria; kingdom Bacillati; phylum Bacillota; class Bacilli; order Lactobacillales; family Enterococcaceae; genus Enterococcus; species Enterococcus sp. AZ170. The sequence goes on from NZ_CP172947.1 coordinate 456,717, forward strand.
AGCGAGCATTATTCGATTTAAATTTAACAATAGAAGACGGTTCTTATACTGCAATCGTAGGGCATACTGGTAGTGGAAAATCAACCTTACTACAGCATTTAAATGCCTTGGTAAAACCGACAAAAGGGACTGTGACGATCGGTGATCGAACGATTGTACCTGAGACAAATAATAAAAATTTAAAACCGATACGTAAAAAAGTCGGTATTGTTTTTCAGTTTCCAGAAGCTCAATTATTCGAAGAAACAGTGGCGAAAGATATCGCTTTTGGGCCTAAGAATTTTGGTGTGGCAGGAGAAGAAGCTGCAAGATTAGCGGCTGAAATGCTTGATTTAGTTGGACTGGACGCTAGTTTTTTAGACCGTTCTCCTTTTGAACTTTCTGGTGGTCAGATGCGACGTGTGGCAATTGCTGGTGTTTTAGCGATGGAGCCAGAAGTACTCGTTTTGGATGAACCGACAGCTGGACTTGATCCGCAAGGACGTAAAGAAATGATGGAGATGTTTCAGCGTTTGCATGAAGAACGTGGCATGACAATCGTTTTAGTGACGCATTTAATGGATGATGTAGCTAACTACGCAGACCATGTCTTAGTATTAGAAAAAGGCAGAATCGTGAAGGCAGGTGCACCTCAAGAGGTCTTTCAAGATATCGACTGGTTGAAAGAAAAACAATTAGGCGTACCAACAGCTGCAACTTTTGCAGAGAAATTAATTGCCAAAGGGCTCTCTTTTGAAGACTTACCTCTGACGGCAGAAACACTGGCTGATGATTTATTAAAGGGCATGAAAAAGGCTGGTGAAGACGGATGATGAATAAATTGATTTTTGGTCGCTATATTCCAGGAGATTCTTTTATTCATAGGATGGACCCACGCGCAAAATTGATTGCTAGCTTTTATTTTATTGGGATCATCTTTTTGGCGAACAATTGGCAGACATACGGTATTTTAGCTATTTTTACATTATTTGCAATTTTTCTATCCAAAGTGAATATCCGTTTCTTTATTCGAGGAATCAAACCGCTGATTTGGTTGATTCTGTTCACGGTTGCGTTACAGATGTTGTTTACCCAAGGCGGAGAAGTTTACTTTAAGTGGGGAATTTTTACAATCACTGAATTTGGTGTGACCAACGGATTATTTATTTTCTGTCGGTTTGTGTTGATTATCTTTATGTCTACATTACTTACATTGACAACACCGCCTCTGGACCTCTCAGATGCAATCGAATATTTATTGCGTCCATTAAAGGTAGTTCGTTTTCCTGTGCATGAAGTGTCATTGATGTTATCGATCGCGTTGCGTTTTGTGCCAACTTTGATGGATGAAACAGAGAAGATCATGAATGCACAACGGGCTCGTGGAGTGGATTTTGGCGAAGGGAACCTGATTCAAAAAATGAAAGCTGTGGTACCGCTGTTGATTCCGTTATTTGTGAGTAGTTTTAATCGAGCAGAAGATTTAGCAACTGCGATGGAAGCACGTGGCTACCAAGGTGGGGACGGCCGGACAAAATATCGGATTCTTCATTGGCAGGTAACAGATACAGCTGTTATGTTGGTATTTGCAGTCTTAACTGTAATGCTGATTTTTATGAGAAGTTAGAAGTAAAGGTGGAAAAGAAATGCCACGCTATAAAGCAATAATTGCGTATGACGGAACAAATTTTAATGGTTTTCAAGCTCAACCAAATGGACGTACTGTCCAAGAAGAGCTTGAAAAGACATTGAGAAAAATGAATAACGGCAAAACGATCACGATTTTTGGTTCTGGTCGGACAGATGCAGGGGTTCACGCCGCTGGACAAGTGATTCATTTTGATTATCCACAGACGAGAGATTTGGAAAAAATGCGTTATGCTCTAGATACTCAAACACCTGAAGATATCGCTGTTAAAAGTGTAGAAATCGTACCAGATGATTTCCATGCTCGTTATCATGTTGTTGAGAAGATCTATCAATTTCGGGTAGATATCGGGAAACCAAGAAGTCCGTTTAAACGATTCTACGCTAGCTACTTTCCTTATGAAGTGGATATTAAAAAGATTCGAAGAGCATTGACTGATTTAGTTGGAACGCATGATTTTACGTCATTTTGTGCTTCTGGTACCGAGATTGAGGACAAAGTTCGAACGATTCATGAAGCAAGACTTGAGATCAATGAAGCGGGAGACGAACTGGTTTTTACATTTCGTGGAGATGGTTTTTTGTATAAGATGATCCGAATATTGGTAGGAACACTTCTTAAAATGGGAAATGGTCGAATGGATGAAACAAGAATTCCTGAAATCATTGCCGCTAAAGATCGGAATTTAGCTGGACCAACTGCACATCCAGAAGGGCTGTATTTGGTTGAAGTAAAATATGAATGAATAAGTTTTTTATGAGTAAAATAACCAAACGTTTTATAAAAAAGTAGAGTAGCTATAACTCAAGAAGTTGTAGCAACTCTACTTTTTTATTTTATATTAATTCTTAAAAAAATTTAAAAACGTGAAAAATATTTGTATATTTCAGTATACAGGAGTAAGATATAATTCATAAAATCGATTGGGAATGAATGATCGATGGAGCAGAATAATTCCCTTTTTTTAGGGCTAAATGCTTGTGTACCAAGCTAGTTTAATTTTTGTAGAATATAATAAATCGTTATAAAGTTATTTTTAAGTCAGCAAATTTAGTTGGGGTTTATCGGAAAATTACTTATTTTGATAGATTACTCATTTCAAAGCTTCCATAAAACAATCTTTTATACGTATATTGTATAGAAATAGTATATAAATTAATAAATAACGTATTTGAATGAAGATAGGAGGATAAAAATGCTTGGTGTTATTTTATTGTATGTAGGAATGGTATTAATAAGCAATGGTCTTTACCGATTACAAGGGACACAAGATAAATCAGTCGTGGTGATGAATCTATTTACAGGTGGATTAAGTTTACTTTTAAACCTGGTAGCTCTTTCTTACGGGATAGTAGCGAATAAAGATTCATCGTGGTTTTATGCCAGTGCGACTGGTTTATTATTTGCGTTTACGTATCTCTATACAGCAATTAATTCAATGTTTGATTTAGATCAGAAGCTTTATGGCTGGTTCAGTTTATTTGTAGCAATCAACGCGATTCCAGCAGGAATATTATGTTTTTATGGGTATGGCGGAAATACGTTATACGGAATAATTTGGTTTCTCTGGGGAATTCTTTGGTTTACAGGATTTCTTGAAAATACACTCGGAAAAAATCTGGGGAAATTTGTGGGTTATCTATCGGTAGGGGAAGGAATCATTACTGCTTGGATTCCTGGATTCTTAATGCTACTTGATTTATGGCCAAAATAAAATGAGAAGGGAGCATTTATTATGCAATTAACAACAAGAGAACAAGAAAAAATGATGATCAGCTTGGCAGCAATGATTGCCCAACGCAGAAAAGACAAAAAAATAAAGTTGAATCATCCAGAAAGTGTCGCTTTGATTACGGATTTGATTTTAGAAGGCGCACGTGAAGGAAAAACAGTTTCTGAATTAATGAACGAGGGTAGAAATCTTTTAACAAAAGAAGATGTCATGGAAGGTATTTCAGAAATGATTCCAATGATTCAAGTAGAAGCAACATTTCCAGATGGAACAAAGTTAGTTACCGTTCATGATCCAATCCAATAAATTCATTTTAATGATTCGATGAAGGAGGAAAAGTTATGATTCCAGGAGAATATAAGTTAGCAAAAGAGCCAGTTGTATGTAATGAAGGGTATGATGCCATCACTTTAGAGGTGAAAAATGTTGGTGATCGAGCTGTTCAGGTGGGGTCACATTTTCACTTCTATGAAGCAAACGAAGAAGGCTTGAAATTTGATCGTGAAAAAGCAAGAGGCAAACGTCTAGATATACCTGCAGGTACTGCAATCCGCTTTGAACCAGGTGAAACCCGTAAAGTGAATTTGATTGACGTAGGTGGAAAACGCCGTATTTATGGTTTCAATGATAAAATAAATGGTTTTTTAGATGATGACCGCACAAAATAGCTGAAAAGAGGGAAAAATATGAGCTTTAAAATGGATAGAAGTAAATACGCGCAAATGTTTGGCCCAATAGTCGGGGATAGTGTTCGATTAGGAGATACGGATTTATTTGCAGCAATTGAAAAGGATTATACGATTCACGGTGAAGAAAGCAAGTTTGGTGGAGGAAAAGTTTTGAGAGATGGCATGGGGCAAAGCGCTACAGAAACCCGTGCAGCAAATCCACTGGTTGTAGATACAATTATCACCAATGCAACAATCATTGACTATACAGGAATTATTAAAGCGGATATAGGGATCCGCGATGGTAAGATCATCGCCATTGGTAAAGGCGGAAATCCAGATAATATGGATGACATAGACTTTGTCGTTGGTGCTAGTACGGAAGCAATTTCTGCTGAGGGTCTAATCGTAACAGCGGGTGGATTGGATATTCATGTTCATTTTATTTCACCAGGTTTAGCACAAGCGGGACTTGATAATGGCATTACAACATTATTCGGTGGGGGAACAGGTCCAGCTGATGGAACAAATTCAGCGACTACATCACCTGGTAAATGGCATATCGAACGAATGCTTCAGTCAGCCGAAAACTTACCGATCAACATTGGTGTTATGGCAAAAGGTGCGGGTGCTGTACCTGAAACGATTGCAGAACAAATTGAAGCGGGTGCCATGGCGATAAAAAACCATGAAGATTGGGGCGCAACTGCTGCTGGAATTGATAATTCACTGAAAGCTGCTGATCAATACGATGTTCAATTTGCGGTTCATACTGATTCGCTTAATGAAGGGGGATTCGTTCAAAATACGTTAGATGCTTTTCAAGGACGAACAGTGCATACATTCCATACTGAAGGTGCAGGTGGTGGACACGCACCAGATATCATGGTAGTAGCGGGGCACGATAATGTGTTGCCTTCATCAACGAATCCAACAAATCCTTATACGATCAATGAAATCAGTGAACTATTTGATATGGTCATGGTTTGTCATAACTTGGATCCGAAATTACCAGAAGACGTGTCATTTGCAGAATCTCGTGTACGTAAACAAACGATTGCAGCAGAAGATGTTTTACATGATATGGGTGCACTAAGTATTATGACTTCTGATGCAATGGCTATGGGACGTGTTGGTGAAGTTGCAATGCGTTGTTGGCAGTTGGCAGATAAAATGAAAAAACAACGTGGACCTTTAGATGGTGATAGTGAATTTAACGATAATAATCGGATCAAACGATATATTGCGAAATACACAATAAATCCAGCCATCACAAACGGTGTATCAGATTATATCGGATCCGTTGAAGTAGGCAAATATGCTGATTTAGTCATTTGGGAACCAGCGAAGTTTGGAGCAAAACCCAAAATGGTTTTAAAAATGGGCATGATTAGTTATGGTGTGATGGGAGATGCAAGTTCAAGTCTACCTACACCACAACCTCGTCTAATGAGAGATCTCTTTGGGGCATGCGGCAAGGCTGTGACTGCCACAAATATTACATTCGTTTCACAGTTTGCATACGATCATGGAATCAAGGAAAACATTGGACTTGAAAAAGTAGTTTTACCTGTTCATAATACAAGAAACTTAACCAAGCGAGACATGAAATTAAATAATTTCAGTCCAAAAACGATTACCGTTGACCCTCATACATTTGATGTGAAGATTGATGACGAATTGATTACTTGTGATCCCGTCGACACTGTGGCGTTAAGCCAAAGATATTACCTATTCTAAACAGAAAAATGCTGGGACAAAAGTGGCAAGCTATCAAAAATTCTTTTAAAAAAATGATATCTATATACATTTAGAAGAAATTTTAAGGAAGCTAATGCCACTTTTGTTCTGTTAAATTATCAATATGTTATTACAGGAGGAAGAATATGATTTTGACAGCTATTGATTCAAATCTTGATGAAATCGATGATATTACGAAATATCATGTTGAAACTGTTAGATTAAACAGTGATGATTTAAACAAAAGAATTTTAAGGGTAACCACAGATCATGGCAACGATTATGGTATTCGATTAACAAGTGAAAGTGAAGCGTTGCGTAATGGTTCTATCTTTTTTGTCGATGACCATAACATTTTAGTCATTGCGGTACGCTCTGAAGAAATGATTATCATTAAACCGTCAACGATGGATGAAATGGGTGAAATTGCTCACTTACTTGGAAATACACATAAACCTGTTGTTGTAGAAGACGGGAAAATTGTTTTAGAAGTAGATCCAACTGTAGTTGATCTTTTAAATAAAAAGGACATAGACTACGAGATTAAAAAAATCAAGTTGAAAAAAGCTTTGAAACATGTGGACTTGTCGCATGAACATTAATGAAAAAAGGTTTGAAAATTTTTTAGATGTTGTACAAGTCTGCGATTCCACTTTTCCTATTGGGACATTCAATCATTCCTTTGGTATGGAAAATTATTTGAGAACAGATAAAATAACGAATGCAGATGATTTTGAAATTTGGTTAGATACGTATCTAAAAACACAATTTAAATACGGTGAAGGGTTACTTATAAATCTTTGTTTTAAAGCTTTGGAAGAAGAAAAAATAGAAGTAATTTGGGAATACGATAAAATCATTACATGTTCCTCACAAGCAGCTGAAACAAGAAATGGGACAAAAATGATTGCGAAGCAAATGATTGACCTAGTTCAAACTTTACATGATATTCCATTACTAGATGATTATAAGCAACAAATCAAAAAGGCTACTGTTTATGGAAATCCAGCGATTGTTTTTGCTATTTTTGCTCATTATAAAGGACTGGACGCAGATGAAGCAATCTTACTTTATGGCTATAGTATAAATTCTACGATGATTCAAAATGCTGTCAGAGCAGTCCCTCTAGGGCAAAAAAGCGGACAATTAATTCTACAAAGAACAATCCCACTTCTAGAAGAGATAGTAGCAGAAATGAAGCAATTGGACGCATCTTATTTAGGAGCCAATGTACCTGGAATCGAATTGTCACAAATTAACCATGAAACACAAGTATTCAGACTTTTTATGTCATAGGGAGGAAATAACAGATGAAAAAAACAGTAATAATTGGTGTCGGTGGACCCGTTGGATCAGGGAAAACATTACTTATTGAACGTTTAGTTAGACAAATGAATGAGGATTTGAACGTTGCAGTAATAACCAATGATATCTATACAAAAGAAGATGCAAAATTCTTATGTGATAACTCTGTTTTAAGTGAAGATCGTATTATCGGTGTAGAAACTGGAGGATGTCCACATACAGCAATTCGTGAAGATGCATCAATGAATTTTGCAGCTATTGAACAATTAGAAGAACGATTTGAAGATTTAGATGTAATTTTTTTGGAAAGTGGTGGGGATAATTTAGCCGCAACGTTTAGTCCAGAATTAGTCGATTCCTCTATTTATATTATTGATGTGGCTCAAGGAGAAAAAATTCCTAGAAAAGCAGGTCAAGGAATGATCAAGAGTGATTTATTTATCATCAATAAAATCGATTTGGCTCCGTATGTTGGTGCTGATTTAGATGTCATGAAAAAAGACACCGAAGTTTTTCGAGAAGATAATACTTTTTTATTTACTAACTTAAAGGATCAAGAAGGGGTAGCAGCCGTAAATGAATGGATCCGTAAAAATGTTTTACTAGAAGGATTATAATATGAGGCAAGATACAGACGGACTTATTGAAATGGCATTTACCAATCGTAATAACCGAACCATTGCGTCTAGAATTTATCATGAGGGCAATTCTCGCGTGTCCTCGAATATTCCATTAGCGAATGAGAAAACACCATATTACTTCTTTATTAGTACGGGTGGGGGTTTCCTTGAGGGAGAGAAATATGAACTGGATGTTACGGTAGCCAAAGAAGCGCATGCTATCGTGACAACTCAAGCACCAACTTACGTATACAAATGTGATAATAAAATACAAACAACACAAAAAACACAGCTGGTTTTAGAAGAAAATAGCACATTTGAATATTTAACAGATGAAGTAATTCCTTATAAAAATTCAATTTACAAACAAGAAACAATCGTTCAGATGAAAGAAAATGCAACGCTAATTTTAATGGATGGTGTAACAGCGGGCTGGTCTGCTGATGAGCAACCGTTTCAATACGCTGAATTACAGATGAAAACAAGTATATATATGGATGAAGAATTAATCTACAATGACCATTTACTATCAGAGCCATTGAAAAATGATATGTCTGCACTAGGTTATTTTGAAGACGGCTTGAATTACAATACGTTGATAATTATCAGTCCTTCTTGTACAAAAGAGGTTATTGAAACAATTAGAAAGAAATTAAATGAAATTGAAACAACTGTCAATTTTGGCATTTCAAGTTTAGAAAAACCTGGTTTTGTGCTTCGAGCGCTGGGGAAAAGTGGAGAAGAAAATCGCTATATCCTGATGCAAGCACTCAATCATTTTCGAATAGAACAGCTTCATTATCCTGAATTGATTCTTAGTAAAAATGACAACTACATCCAGAATTAATGGACAAGATGAAGATTTTTTACGAACTTTTTAGTAAGAAATGGCGAGGCATTGTTCTGTTATGTAGTAAAAAGGGGAAATTAGTGTGGAAATGGCTAAGAAGACATTTAAAAATGAAATTATTGATTACTGGTCAAAGAGATCTGAAACCTATGGACAACAGCATCATGAAGAATTACTGGGAGAACCAAAAGCATTATGGCAGAATGTCATCCTTAGTGCTTTTAATGCAAACGAAAACCCAGTTAAAAAAATTCTTGATATAGGTACTGGTCCTGGTTTTCTCTCCATATTGCTTGCTGAAAAAGGCTTTGAAGTGACGTCAATCGATATGACAGAAGAAATGTTGATTCAAGCAAAGTTGAATGCGGGTGATCTCGTTGAAAAAATCGAATGGACATTGATGGATGCCCATAAGTTGACATTTGATACAGCACACTTCGATGCAATTGTCACAAGAAATGTCACTTGGAATCTAGAAAATCCAAAGGAAGCATATAAAGAATGGTATCGAGTATTAAAACCAGGAGGAATCTTACTAAATTTTGATTCAAATTGGTACAAATATCTTTACGATGAAACGCTTCGGGAGAAATATGAAAAAAATCGAGAATTGACGCAAGAGATGGCTGTTAAAGATTATTATGAAGGGACAGACATTGATTGGATGGAAGACTTAGCTAAAGAAATGCCTTTATCAAAAATTACCCGTCCTATATGGGATAAGAAGGTATTGAAAGAGTGTGGATTCCAATCTATTACAATTCATGAGAATATGAATGATCAATTACTAAGTGATATTCAAAAAATTAATTTCTTGTTTTCCCCTATATTCCTAATAGAAGCAACAAAATAAATAGCAAAGGAGATGAGTTGTTGGCAAAGAAAAGAAAATGGATGCCAGTCTTCTTTTTTACTATCTCTATGATGCTACTAATTTTAGCAGGCTGTAATTCATCAAAAAAAGAGAGCCGATCTTCTAATCAAATAAATTATGGTAGTACAAAAGATATACGAGATATTAATCCGCATTTATATAACGGAGAAATGGCTGCGCAAAATATGGTTTTCGAAGGATTGACCAAAAATGAAGAGGGAAAAGTCAAACCTGCGTTAGCAAAAAGCTGGGCTATTTCTGATGATGGTAAAGAATATACCTTTTCTTTACAAACTAATGTGAAATTTACGGATGGTACGGCATTCAATGCAGATGCTGTGAAGCAAAATTTTGATGCAGTTTTGGCTAATAAGGAACGTCATGCTTGGTTAGATATGGTGAATGAAATCGAGTCGACACAAGTAGTAGATGATGAGACTTTCAAATTAACCTTAAAACATCCCTATTACCCAACCTTGATTGAACTCGGGTTGACTAGGCCATTTCGTTTTATCTCGCCTAAAAGTTTTATTGAGGGGGGATCTAAAACGGGTGTGTCAAGCTATGTGGGAACTGGGCCGTATAAACTGGAAACGCACAAGGACAATCAATATGCGCACTTTGTAGTGAATGAAGATTATTGGGGTGAAAAACCAAAAGTTTCAGAAGTGGATTGGAAAGTAATTCCAGATTCACAAGCATTATTACTTGCTCTAAAAAAAGGAGAAATTGATCTTATTTATGGTGCAGATGGCGACCAATTAAATATGGATGCCTATAACGCAATGAAAGCTGACAAGGCTGCTTTTACAGCCGTATCTAGCCAACCAGTAGCCTCTCGTGCAATACTATTAAATAGTAAACGAGAAAATCTGAGTTCATTAAAGGTTAGACAAGCGTTAACTTACGCAGTCAACAAAGAGAATATTATTAAAGGTGTACTAAACAATTCAGAAGACAAAGCGGATACGCTATTACCAAAAACGGCTCCTTATTGTGATATTGAATTAAAAAGCTATAATCACAACGTGGAAAAAGCAAATCAATTACTAGATGAAGCAGGATGGAAAGTAGGGGAAAATGGAATACGGATGAAGGATGATAAACCTTTAGCACTAACTTTTTCCTATAATTCACAAAATGCACAAGAAGGAACAATCGCTCAATCGATTCAAGCGGATCTTAAAGAGGTGGGAGTGGACTTAGCCATTATTTCTGAGGAAAAACAGAATTTTCTTGATCGTCAAAAAGATGGAGAGTTCGATTTACAGTATTCGTTGTCGTGGGGAACGCCTTACGATCCGCAATCTTATCTTTCTTCTTGGCGAATACCGGCACATGGAGATTATCAAGCACAATTAGGCTTGGATAAAAAAGCATGGTTGGATGATAAAATCACACAAGTGATGATTGAGCCAGATGAAAAACAGAGACAAACAGATTATAGCGAAATTTTGACTTACATCAACGATCAATGTATATATATCCCAATTTCGTATTCGAAAACGAAAGCAATTGGTAAAGCTAACCTTAAAAATATCACGTTTAATGATTCGCAATATGAAATACCATTTGAAAAAATGTTCTTTGAATAAGGATAGAAAGTTGGGTGACAATGATTAAATCTATTATTAAAAATTGTGGAAAAATCCTACTTCTTCTTTTTTTAATAACGTTTATTCCTTTTTTCCTATTGACGTATCTATCCAATGATCCAGCTGAAGTAGCACTAAGAGTCCAGGCAATCACACCAACTGAACAAAATGTGCGTCAGATGCGTTCAGAATTGGGGTTAGATCAACCTTTTTTTGCAAGATATATTGATTGGGTTCAACAGGCTCTAAAAGGGGATTTAGGTAAAAGCTATGCTACTGGTAAATCGATTGCTGGTATGATCAGTGAGGCTTTTCCATATACAGTATTTTTGACTCTAGTGACACTGATCATCATTATTGTAACCTGTTTAGTACTGGGAATTTTGGCTGCTAATTATCAAAATCATTGGACTGAAAAAGTCTTAAGATTGATTACCTTTGTCTTAAATGCAATTCCATCATTTTGGCTAGGGTTGTTACTGATCTTTTTGTTCTCTATCAAGCTAAATTGGTTACCAACGGGAGGGGCCGAAAGCCTATTATCAGTTTTCTTGCCGGCATTGACACTTTCTTTGGCCTACTCTAGTTCGTATATTCGGTTGATTCGCAATGATTTATTGCAAAATAAACAGTTGCCATATGTCGACTATTATTTTACAAGAGGATTTTCAAAAAAATCGATCACGAAACATTTATTGAAAAATTCTTTGCGTTCTTCTGTTGTTTCGATTGGCGTGAGTATTCCCAAACTGATTGCTGGTAGCATCATTATAGAAAGTGTTTTTGCATGGCCTGGTATGGGGCTTCTCTGTATTAATGCAATCAGAAACCGCGATTTACCTGTTTTGCAAGCCTATATTGTGATTATGTCATTGTTCTTTATTAGCAGTAGTTTGTTGATTGATTCCTTAAACAAAAGGATTGATCCCAGACTAAGAGAGCGAGGCAGCTGATGGATGTAATGAAAAAAATAGTCAAGGATAGAATAGTTCTTGTTTCTATTCTCTTTTTAAGTCTTTTAATTTTAGGTATTATTTTTGCGAATGTCTTGTCACCGTATGATCCAAACAAACAAGATATTATGAATAAATTGGCTCATCCAAGTAGTGAACATTTTTTTGGAACAGACATGTTAGGTCGAGATATCTTTTCGAGGATATTATATGGCGGTAGAGTGACGTTACTTCTCTCCTTTTTAATTGTTTTCTTGATTCTTTTGATCGGGCTCATTTTTGGTGGAATTTCTGGGATGTTTGGTGGTTGGATCGATGCCTCAATGATGCGATTTTGTGACCTGATGCTTTCTTTACCGAATGAAATGATGTCTTTATGTATTATTGGGATTTTAGGCCCTAGTTTACTGACGATTATTTTAGCACTGACAATAGTACGATTTCCGTGGTACGTTAAAATGATCAGGACAGAAGTCCTTAATTATAAAACAAAAAATTATGTTGTCTTCTCCCTAAGTTCTGGAAAGTCTAAAGGATGGGTATTTAAAGAACACATTTTTCCCCCGATTATTCGGGCAATCATTGTTTACTCTACATTAGATATTAGTGCAGTGATTATGAGTATTAGTGCGCTATCTTTTCTCGGGGTTGGGATTCAGCCACCAACAGCTGAGTGGGGTAGAATGTTAAACGAATCCAGAGAAATCGCTGTAGTTGAGCCTTGGCAGATGATTCCTGCTGGGATCACACTATTTCTTGTGATAGCGATGCTCAATTATATCGGAGACGCAGTTGCGGAAGGAATCAACGAAGCGAATAGCGAGTAACGAGGGAGAAAGTAATGGAAAATACACTAATTTTGGTAGTGGAAGAGTTGAGCGTAAATGAACTCAAAACAAATAAAAGAGTCCTTGATAACCTAACTTTTCAAGTAGAAAGAAATGAGTTTTTAGGTATTCTGGCACCAAGTGGAAGTGGGAAAACAACACTTCTTAAAACGATTATGAGAATCTGTCCAAAATCACTTCATTCAAGTGGATTAATTACCTATTTTCCGGATACTAAAAATAAAATCGTTATTCAGGAGAAAACCAATGTTCATTCTTCGGCGGTATTAAGTCGCGAATTAACATACATCCCTCAAAATGCTTCAGAAGCATTTGATCCTATTGAAAAAATGGGTGTGCAATTGAAAGAAACATTGACAGAAAATCGATTTTCTGTAAGTGAAAGAACAAATATGATTCAAGAGTTATTGGAAAGTATGGACTTACCAGAAAGTATCTTAAACAAATACCCCTTTCAATTATCTGGTGGAACGTTACAGCGCTGTGCAATTGGGTTAGCACTTATTTTGAAATCCAAAGTGATTATTGCAGATGAGCCGACGAGTGCATTGGACACGATAAATAGAAAGAGAATTCTAGATAGTTTCTTGCAGCTAAAAAAACGAAATGAGACGACTCTACTTTTGGCGACACATGATATTGCTATTGTAGATTACTTATGCGATACGGCGCTTGTTTTAGAAGCAGGTAGAAAAATTGAACACAAAAAAATAGATAAAATGGACACTGATTCAACCTCATATTTGGTAAAAATGCGTAGAATAAAAAATAAAATAGGTTCGACATTTTGGAGATTAAAAGATGGAAAATTGGTTAGTTCTTGAGCAATTATCAAAGACGTATTACAAAGAGCGGTTATTCATGCCAAGAGAAAAAATGGACGGTGGACTAAAGCCATTTTCACTTTGTATTTCAGAAGAGATTATTGGTATTTTAGGAGAAAGTGGTAGTGGGAAAACAACATTAGCTAAACTAATAGCTGGTATTGAAAAACCAGATAAAGGGTCAGGGGAAATCATATTTAGACTAAATGAGCCACTCAAACAAAAGAACCCAGTGAGCATGATATTTCAAGAGTACACCTCTGCAATCAATCCGGACTTTACTGTAGAAAAAGCATTAGTAGAATCAGTTAGTAAAAACAATAAAACACAAGAAACAAAAGAAAAAATAATTACTGTTTTAAATAAAGTGGGATTATCTGAAGAACTCTTAGACAAGAAACCAAGAAACTTAAGTGGTGGCCAGATTCAGCGTGTTTGTATTGCGAGAAGCATCTTAACGGAAGCAAAGGTATTGATTTTGGATGAAGCCTTTAGTTCGTTAGACTTATTTAATGTGGAGCGTATGCTTGAGTTGTTACTTGCTTTAAAAAAAGAATTTAACTTGTATTATATAGTCGTTACTCATAATTTAGAATTGGCTACCTATTTTTGTGACAAACTTATTTTTTTAAAAGAGGGACATTTAGAAGAAGTGATAGAAACGAGTCAATTGATGCATGCGAAATCTGCTTATGTCCAAGCTTTGATTGATGCTCAAATTTGAGCGCCAAATAGTATAATTTGCTAGTAGTGTAGCAAAATGAATTACTATATTGAAATAGATTCAAAGAAAGGAATGGAATTCATGTCAAATTCAATTAATACAGGCGATACAGCATTTATGATTTTATGTACAGCAATGGTGTGTTTAATGACACCAGGTTTAGCTTTTTTCTATGGAGGTTTGGCACGTAAAAATAATATATTAATCATTATGGGACAATCATTTGTTTCAGTTGGAGTCACAACGTTAATGTGGATTTTTGGAGGGTTTGGGCTAGCATTTGGTACAGATTTTCATGGTATTATCGGAAATCCAGCTGATTTCTTCTTGATGAAAAATGTAGGCACATTAGCGAACCTTTTACATGGGGCAACGATTCCCTTTTTAATGTTTTTTGCTTTTCAATTGATGTTTTGTGTGATCACCGTCCCTCTTATGACAGGGGCTTTTGCGGATCGTTTGACGATGAAAGGGTATATTTTACTGTTGATTGGCTGGAATTTATTGATTTATTTCCCTGTCTGCCATTGGGTTTGGGGTGGTGGATTCTTAAGTAATTTCAACTTTAAAGACTTTGCTGGCGGTACAGTTATTCATACGACAGCCGGATTTGGTTCTCTAGCAACGATCTTGTACTTAGGACAAAGAAAGTTGACGGAACAACAAAAAAGCCAACACAATAATTTGATGATTGCTGCAATCGGAACTGGACTTTTATGGTTTGGTTGGTTTGGGTTTAATTCTGGTGGTGCATTACGTGCAGATATTCAAGCAGTGAATGCATTTGTTTCAACGTTTGTTGCACTTGCTACATCTTTAACTGTATGGATTTTATTTGCCAAATTTAAGAAGGGGTACTATGATTTTGTGGATATTTTGACTGGGTCAGTTGCAGGATTAGCAACGATAACCCCTTGCGCAGGATATGTAAAACCAACAGAAGCAATTGCTATTGGTGCCATCGCAGCAATTATTTGTAACCTTGCTGTTGATTTTCGTAAGAAAAAAGGTTGGGATGATGCATTGGATGTATGGGGTGTCCATGGCATTGGTGGATTCACTGGAACTATTTTAATTGGTATCTTCGGAACAGGTGCTTCATTAGTAACTGCTAGCGGCTTAAATGCACTGCTCGTTCAAATTTTAGGTGTCTGCTTCGTCGCAGCGTATGCATTCATCATAACAAGACTTATTCTAGTTGTTTCATCAAAAATAACAAGAATAGAGACAACAGAAGAAGAACAAGAAAAAGGATTAGATATGGAATTTTTCCATCAGTCTACTTATGATGAATAACTTTCATCTAATTAAATTGGCCAAAGTGAAAGAGTCAAGAGCGAAGACTGCCAAATCTTCACTCTTGACTCTTTCGTTTTTTAAATATTAATAAAATTACAAGTCAAGTTCATGTTCAACTTTTAACGAGTATCCGTGCTATAAACTAGCTTATTAGCCAGGCTTTTTTTGGGGGAGAATCAGTAAAACTATTTTCAGGACATTGTACATAGTAACGGGTTTAATAAGTCTTACCTTCGTTCATGAAATCTTACTTTAATTATTCTTGAATAATATTCTTCTTCTCAAAAAGCTGTTGCACTGTTCGATACAAATCAGCTAATTCTTCCTCGTCATAAGATAAATCCCAAAAATAAAGGGGTAATTCTGGATACTTTTTCCTCGGCAATAAAGAAGAACTGATCACTAAATCATATTGTTCATTCAAATCCTCCTGATAAGGTGCAGAATCTACAAAACCTAGATCATTTAAAAATTGGTAAATTCTTCTAACTAAAAGGAAATTATGCTCAAAAGCAACACCAATCATTAAATGTTCAGAATGCTTTGGCTTATCATAAGCCGGCAGTAAGACACTTTTGATAGCATTGACCAAGGGCTTTTTGATTGTATAAATAAACTTATATTCCTTTTCTTTCGCCTTTGTATCAAAAAAAGCTTGAATCTTTGTTTCAAGAAGTTCATCAGCTTTTTTCTTTTTACGTGGTAATTCTACTAACTTTTGAAGGTTAGGAAATGGTTGGCGTAACACATAAAAGGTAAACGTAATATTTAATAGATTTCCAATGATCATTGGTTTAGCAACAACATCAGGTTCCTTTTTGAAAATATTGATTTTAGCATAGGCAAGAAATTCTTGAACTAATTCATACACAGGATTTGGCCGCGACGAAAAATCATGCAATGTTTGAAATAGTGAAGGGTCATCATCTAGAGTATAAAAAGGAGCGTAATGAGCTAAGAAAAAAATAAAACTGCTTTCTCCCTTGCTGTGCTTAGGTGGTAGTGCTTGAATCGGTCCAAGTTCCTGGTTGAGACGCTCAAAATCATAGTACGGATTGTCCATCATTAAAAAATCATACCGGTCGTCATAACAAACAAAAATTTTCTTTCGCATTCGACAGAGAAAAATCGCTGCAAAATAGGTCAATTCTTTGGCACCTAAGTAAGTTCTAGATAAGGGGAAATATTCAGAAAATGCAACAACAAGCCTTTCAGCATCTTCAAAGGCAACACTTTTAAATGGCCAAACCGTCCCACGGGTTCCAAGCCACAATACATCAAAAAGTGCTACTCGAACAGCACGTTCATCCCCAGTCAAATTTGCTTCAGTATATGTAAATCGCAGATTAAATTGCTTTACGTGTTTTTTCAAAGGCAGCATCTTTCTAGAGACTGTCGAACGACTCACGTAATAGCGTTGACAAAAATCATCTATGTTAGGAAAATCTTGGTTTAAAAAATAAAGAATAAATTGAAAAGGCACCGATTTTTTCAAGAGAAAATAACGGTATTCATCAATGGTCACGAGTAACTTGGTACTATCGATTTTTCCTGCTTTTTGTAAAATGGATGGATGGTTGGAAATCACTTTAACTAAATCATGATTGATTTCATTTAAGATAATAAATGTCTGTTGATAATTCAACAATAGCTCATCAGATAATTGAGTAATTGAGATCTCTGATTGATTGATTTGTGTGATTCGTTTGAAAAGTTTAAACTTTGTCAGCATTCCGGAATCCATCATCAATTCTTCATATAGCATGCTAATCACTTCCTTGCCCCTATTCTACTGTATTATATAGGCACTTGTCAGCTAAGACGATAAGCTGTAGACAGCTAGTGACACATCCTTAACAAAAAGGCAAGATTTCGCTCGAAATAAAAAATAACCTCCAATAATTGTATTTTCCACGTACAACTTTTGGGGGTCACATCATAACTCTACGAGTTATCTCTCAGACTCAAGGAATTCGTATAAACGGTGCGAGCAGAAGCAATCCCTTCGGAAATAAGCTGAAATTCACAAAAATTTGAAGAGCAATTTTCGTGAATCCCTTCTTATTTCTCGGGATTAAACACTCCTGTCCCAACCTCTTTTTTTTATTTAAGATCAGTGTCTTTTTTCAGATTGATCCAAACCAAGCCGAGTATAAAACCAAGAACAGATGGAACGACCCAACCCATACCAATCGTAAATAATGGTAAGTAGTTCTCAGCAGTAGTCAAAATAGTTGTAACGCCTGAATTGCTCTTAATAAATTCAGGAGCATTATTCAAAGCATCAAGTAAAGCTGCCACAAGAGTGACATAAGTTGTTGTACGATAGACTTCTTTACGATGACCAAATAACGGACTGATAATCACTAGAATCATTAAAGTCATAGCCAAAGGATAAAGAAACATCAATACAGGAATAGAAAATTGAATAATATTCGTCAAGCCAACATTTGCAAATAAACAAGGTAAAATACTAGCTGCGGCAATGTAAAAAGCATAAGACCCTTTTGGAAATAGCTCACTGAATGTTTCAGAACAGGCAGTAATTAAACCAATGGCTGTTTTTAAGCACGCTAGAATGACGATAAAGGCTAATAAAACACTTCCTAAGCTACCCAAATAATGATTGGCAATCTGAGCTAAGGCAATTCCACCATTTTCACTGAGAGGGAATTTCCCCACACTCATTGTACCCATGTAAGACAATAATGTATAAATAATCCCCATCAAAACAACACTGATTGCACCAGATTTTATGGTATCCTTTGCAATGTCATTTGGTTTTTCTACTCCCATACCTCGAATCGTCGACACAATAATGATCCCAAAAGCTAAAGAAGCAAGAGCATCTAGTGTATTATAGCCTTCAGTAAACCCTTTAAAAAATGGATTTGCAACATATGACTCTGCAATAGGCGCTGAAGTGATCGAACCCAAGGGTGTAATAAAAGCAAATAAAATTAAAATAGCTAACAAAAATAAAAATAATGGATTCAAAAACTTTCCTACATAACCTAGTAGCTTAGATGGTTTACGTGAAAATGCCCAAGCAATAAAAAAGAATAGGGCTGAAAATAGTGCTAAAACTAATTTATGCTGATCACTTGGCAAAAAAGGGGCCAAACCAATCTCAAAAGATGTCGTAGCTAGACGAGGCAATGCGAAGAATGGACCAATCGTCAAGTATAGTAATACTGTAAAAGCAACAGCATAGCGCCGATTAACACGAGTTGCTAAATCAAAGACCCCATTACTTTTTGAAATACCAATAGCAATCACACCTAAAAAGGGTAACCCGATCCCTGTAATCAAAAAGCCTAAGTTTGCTAAAAAAATACTTGCTCCAGCTTCTTGCCCCATATGAACAGGAAAAATCAAATTTCCAGCTCCAAAAAATAAGCCAAATAGCATAGAACCTACATAAAGGTAGTCACGCCATGATAATTTTTTTGTCACACATCAACACTCCTTAAACGTTATTCTTAACTAAAATAACAGAATAAAGAGACCACAGCAAGCGAATTTCAGAAAGAGATACAGGTTTTTCTGAAAACATTAAAACCTGCTGAGATTAGCTTGTGAAATAAGCAAATTGATAATCATCACAAAACTGACCATTGATAAAAAATTCATCTTTAAATAAAGCTTCTTGTATAAACCCATTTTGTCGATAAAATTGAATGGCTTTAGTATTAGACCCCATAACGCGTAAAGAAATTTTATGAATCCCTTCTTTAGTAGCGACCTCCTTTAAATAATCCAATAATTGCCGACCGATCCCAAAAGATTGGCTGTCTGGATGAACACCGATCCCAAACATCCATTGCTTTTGATGGGCGTTCAAAGGCGTGGGATGATGAACGTCTATAAAACCATGAACTTTGTCAGCCTCAACAACAACAAAAATAATGCGTCCAGCTGTTTTTTCCTTATACTCGTCAACGGAATGATAATAATGCAGGACAGGAGAATTTTCATTCGTCCAAATCGTATTTTCTATCTCAAGTAGCTGTTGGAAATCGAGCTCTTCCACTGGTCGAATGGTGATCTGCTTGTTCATTTTATGCCTTCTTTCTGATTGTCGATCTCATTAAAGCGTTCTTCTAACTTTTGCTTATGGGTGCTTAAAATATATTCGAAACGAATATCGTATTTATCAGCTAGGATAAAAATATTATCCAGCACGTCACCGAGTTCTTCAGTCAAGTCTTGAACTAAATGTTCTGGGGCTTTTGATTTTTCATCTGGACGGTCACGCCCAATTTCTAAAGCACGCACCGCACGCGCAACTTCTCCTGTCTCTTCAGCTAAAAAACTGACGCGGATAAAAGAGTTGAGCGCATACCAACCTCTTTTTTTATAAAAATGACTGATCCATTGTTGATACTGTTGAAGCTCCACACAAATCCCTCCATTCTTCTTACTATGTTAGCATATAGAATAGAAAAAATAAAAATGAGTGTCATTTATTCAAAAGAAGATAGTCGCTATTTTTAACAAAGCAAAAATAGGCTATTTGTAGTATCATAATCAAGAGGAAGGCACAGTCAAAAATGGAGGGAAAAGAGATGACCACATTTTATTTTGTGAGACATGGAAAAACAGAACTGAATTTGAGTTTGAGATTTCAAGGAGGAAAAATCGATTCGCCGTTGTTACCGATCGGCATCGAACAAGCAATCCAAGCGGGACGTTATCTTTGCGATACATCATTTGATGCAGTTGCTGTCAGCACTCAAAAAAGAGCGATGGATACGGCGAATTACCTTCTTAAAGAAAATAATTATTTAGATGGATTAACCGTGAATTATTATGACAGCCTAAGAGAAATCAAATTTGGTAAACGTGAAGGCATTGAAATCGATCATACAGATGAGCAAACAAAGAACTTACGTCAACGACCAGACCTGTATGATCCCACAGCTTTTGGTGGTGAAACGATCGACTCTTTAGTAAAACGATCTACTGAAACAATAGAACAAATCAGTAAAAAATACCCAGATGGAAAAGTACTAATTGTAGCACATGGTGTGCTGTTGATTACGTTGATCAATTCCTTGATCGGAAAAGAAAAATCACAATGGCGTGAAGGTGGTCCCTTAGCGAATACGAGTATTACAATTTTAGAAAAAGAAAATGATTTACAGAATTACACGCTAAAAACATTTAATGATGTTTCTTATCAATCACAGAATGAAGAAGCATAAAAATCAAATCAAATGACAATCTGTTAGTCAGTTAGAATAGGTGGGAATTAGTTGAAGAGAATGGCCGTTTATTGCGGGGCAAGTGTAGGAAATAAAGCAATTTATCAGGAACAAACAAAAGTGTTAGGCCAATGGATGACCAATAATAAGTATGACCTTGTCTATGGGGGAGGCAATATTGGTTTGATGGGAATTCTTGCCGATACAGTTATTGACAATGGTGGCAAAGCAATCGGAGTGATGCCAAAATTTCTAATGGAGCGTGAATTAGCACATCAAGCGATTACTGAAATGCATATTGTTACTGACATGCATGAGCGTAAACGTAAAATGATCGATTTGGCAGATTGCTATTTAGCTTTGCCTGGTGGACCTGGAACGTTGGAAGAAATATCAGAAGTTGTTTCTTGGGGAAGGGTTGGTGAACATCAAAATCCCTGTGTCTTTTTTAATGTAGAGGGCTATTATGATTTATTAGCCGAATTTTTTGATAAAATGGTTCGCGATGGATTTTTAACGGAAGCAGACCGAGCAAAGATTTTCTTTTCTGAAGATTTAGATGCGATTCAAGCATTTATCGCTACCTTTACACCACCAACGATTAGACAATATAAATAAATCAACACTCGTTTGAACAGTGACTGCTCAAGCGAGTGTTGATTTATTTTTTAAGGTTTTGATAAAATTCGATGTAAAAACTCTTTCGTCCGTTCTTCTTTTGGATGAACAAAGATATCGTCAGAAGTTCCTTCTTCTGCAATCACACCTTTATCCATAAAAATCACACGGTCAGAAACTTCTTTAGCAAATTCCATTTCATGAGTGACGATGATCATCGTTAATCCTGTATGGGCTAAATCCTTCATAGTCTTCAGTACTTCTCCGACCATTTCAGGATCAAGAGCTGAAGTTGGTTCATCGAATAACATCACATCAGGATTCATCGATAAGGCACGAGCGATGGCGACACGCTGTTTTTGTCCACCGGAAAGTTGGGCTGGTTTTGCATCAATAAAGCGTTCCATACCAACTTTTTCAAGATTTTCTAACGCAATTTTCTTTGCTTCTTCTTTATTACGCTTTAAAACAGTAAGCTGTCCTGAGGTACAATTTTCTAAAACATTCATATTATTAAATAGGTTAAATGATTGGAACACCATCCCTAAATGAGTACGGTATTTTGGCAGATTGTACCCACGCTCTAAGACATTTTCACCATTATAGATGATTTTGCCTCCAGTTGGTTTTTCGAGTAAGTTGATACAACGTAACAGGGTTGATTTACCTGAACCAGAAGAGCCAATGATCGTGACAACTTCTCCTTTCGTGACGTTTACATTGATATCTTTTAACACTTCGTTATCACCAAAGCTTTTTCTTAAATGTTCGACTTCAATAATTGCGCTCATATTATTTCCTCCTAAATTTGAAAGCTCTTTAGCTTTCTTTTACGTTTTCTAGTTCTTCAACTTTGACATAAGCAGAAGGGCCGTCCATTTTCTTCTCGACTACACGTAAAACTCGTGTGATAGCATAGGTCATGATCAAGTACATGATCCCTACGATCGTAAATGTTTGGAAGAACTGGAAGTTTGCACCAGAGGCAGAATTTCCTTGGAAAAATAGATCAGCAACACCGATAACACTCAAAACGGCTGTATCTTTGATATTGATTACAAATTCATTCCCAGTAGCGGGTAAAATATTACGTAAAACTTGCGGCACAATGACTTTACGCATAGTTTGCCCATGTGTCATTCCAATGGCTTGTGCTGCTTCAAATTGTCCAGAATCAACAGCAAAAATCCCACCACGAACGATTTCCGACATGTAAGCTCCTGTATTGATGGAAACAATGAATAATGCCGCAACCGTTCGGTCTAAAGAAATGCCAAAAGCTAAAGCTAGACCATAGAAGATGACCATTGCCTGCACCATCATAGGTGTTCCGCGGAACACCTCAATATAAATTGAAAGCAAACCATTGCCTAATTTTTGGAAGAACCGTTTCACTTTGTTGTCGGATTCTGGAATCGTACGAACGACTCCAATCAATAAACCTAAAGCTGTTCCGACAAAGGTACCAATCAATGCGATAAACAAGGTTAAACC
Source organism: Enterococcus sp. AZ170 (assembly GCF_050545135.1). Lineage (NCBI taxonomy): Bacteria > Bacillati > Bacillota > Bacilli > Lactobacillales > Enterococcaceae > Enterococcus > Enterococcus sp. AZ170. The sequence goes on from NZ_CP172947.1 coordinate 479,695, forward strand.
TGCACCGCGTAAGAACATACCGCCGTATTGATCCCAGATATTTTTAAAATCAGCTAGAACGCCAGTTTTTTCACTATCACTTGTTTCAGCCGCGGGTTGATCTTTCACTGCTTGATCCATGATTTTTGTGCGTTCTTCTGAAGAAATACCGGATAAAATTTGATTCACTTTAGCAATGTTTGGGTCTGCTTTACGCATACCAACTGCGATTTGAACATCTTCAGCATTGGTTTGGAAGCCATTTTCTTTAGAGAATTCGAGCATTTCCAACTCTTTATTCACACTTGTAGCGGTCACACCTTCAGGCCGTTCACTCACATAGCCATCGATCATACCAGAAGCCAATGCCGTTCTCATTGCTGAAAAGTTATCCATTGCTTGTTGTTTATTCACACCTGGAATTTGATCGATCACGCTATAATGGAAGGTATTTAACTGTGCTGTAACTTTAGCACCAGATAGATCCTTTAAGTTTTTAGCATCTGCAAATTTGCTTTTCTTCTGAACAACTACAACTAATTGTGATTCATAATAAGGATCAGTAAAATCAATTTCTTTGCGTCGTTCAGCCGTTGGGCTCATACCAGCAATAATCGCATCGATTTTTCCAGATTGCAGAGCAGGGGCTAGACCATCCCATTTTGTTTGAACGATCACGAGTTTTTTATCTAAGCCGGCAGCAATTTTTTTAGCGATTTGTACATCGTAGCCCCCTGCATAAGAAGAATTTCCTTGAATTGGTACAGCACCGTGTGCATCTGTTTTTTGGGACCAGTTGAACGGGGCGTAACCAGCCTCCATTCCAACACGGAATTCTCCGTTAGCCTCTGTTCCTTCTGCTTGACTAAAGACTGGAGCACAGAAAATAACTAAAATAAATGCAAATAACAAGCCAAGTGAAAATGATTTTTTGTTCATAATTGTCTTCCTTTCTTATACATCCTTGAATTTGTTTTACTATAATTCAGTTTAAAGAGTTTTGAAGAATACATTGAAACAGCTTCTTCTTTCACACAAAAAAACAACTATGCAAAATGCATAGTTGCCTATATCGTCAGGTACTCTCAACAAAAACATAGCGCAACTTAGCATCACTACTAAGACAGTCCGCAAGTTGTTCGCTTACGTCCCAACACATAACAGGGAGGCTGTTATGCATTTCGGCGATTTTTCCTAGACTTGTTTCGACGTGTCCTCTCACTCCACAAGCTTAATAAAAAACGCAACCTCTACCTCGATTTGAGGTACTATTTAATTATTCAATTCGAGTATAAAGTGTACGTTATTTACTTGGAAAAGTCAATTGCTTGTTTACCTAAGATTTGTTTGGAAATAATGGATTTCATGTCAATTGATTATAAAAAAACTTGGATAAACACAATTGTGGTAATCAGCGTTGTTTGTATTGTAGCTGTACTAGACATAAAGAATACAGAAGACCGTAGAACGGCTCGAGATGTTTTTTAGGGTAATAGTCCATTTGTTTCTAGTAGCTCAAAACAGAGTGTGAAAGATAAAATGATCGTGGTCATCCTAATTAATCAAAGAACAAGAAAAAAGCACTGAAAAGGAATACCTTTTCAGTACTTTTTGACAGTCAAAAAATATAATTAAGCTTTTGCTGCTTCTTTTGGTTCGCGGCCTAAAATAGCTTGTAAGACAGTTAAGACACCATATGAAGCTAAGATTGTGTAAATCAAGCTTGAATAAGTTGTAATATCGAAATCCCACGTTTTGTAAATCACTAAAACAATAGCCAAAATAATACCAGCAAGAACGTTAAAGAATGCAAACGCCCACAGATTTCCGTTTTCTTTGCGTGAAAGATAATAGATCGAAAACCATAAACTTAGAACACCCCAAGCAATGCAGACTAAAATAGCTGCCCAATAAATAATAAATGCTACCACGAAGTTTCACCTCACTTTTATACATTAAGTATTCTATCACGTTCTCTTTTGTTTGTCATGAAAAGACAGTGATAAAGCGGACATAATTAAAAGCTTTTCACCTGTTTTTAACGTGCAAAATTCGTGTCCTAATTAGCAAATATGAACGCAATTCTTTTTTATTTCTACGAATATGTTTTCTATCTCTTCCGTCTTTACGTTATAATGAAACTATTAGGAGATGAGACAATGCAAACAATTAATGAAACGAAAGCGATAAACCTGATCCAGCAAGCTAATCGTATTATTTTCTTAACAGGCGCGGGTGTGTCAACAGCCTCAGGCATCCCAGATTATCGCTCATTGTCTGGCATTTATCAAGGAATCGAACGACCTGAATATCTGTTAAGCCAGACTTGTATGATTGAGGAACCAGAAAAATTTTATTCATTTGTGCAAACATTATATCATCCTAATGCCAAACCAAATATCATCCATATGAAAATAGCAGAACTACAAAAAACTAAGAATGCATGGGTCGTTTCCCAAAATATAGACGGCCTCCATGCCAAAGCGAAAATGCAGCAGCTTGTTGATTTTCATGGAAACTTATATGATTGTTATTGTAGAAAATGTGGTCAAGCAGTTTCAGCAAAAGCTTATCTAACTTCTACAAGGCATGAGCAATGTGGTGGCCAAATTCGACCGAATATTGTTCTATATGAAGAAGGATTAGATGAAAAAGTAATAGCGGTATCGATCGAAGCTATAGCAAAAGCTGATCTGATCGTGATCGTTGGGACTAGCTTTCAAGTGCATCCGTTTTGTGATTTGATTCATTATGCAAATGACGCAGCTACACTTTTAGTGATTAATCAAACACCGATTCAATTAAATAGGGATGCTTATTTTTTAAAAGAAGATGCAGTGAAGGTCTTTGAAAATATAGGATAAGGAGCTTTAAAATGGAAGAAATTAAATCAGAACGACAAAAAATGATCGAGGGCGAACTTTATTTTGCTGGTGATCCAGAACTGGCAACAGCTCGCAAATTTGCAAGAGAACAGATGAAATTGATCAATAAAGAAGAAGACAGCCAAATCCGCCGCCAATTAGTGGAAGAAACCTTTGGAACAACTGGAACAGGTAGTTACATTGAACCATCAATTAGTTTTGATTATGGGTTTAATATTCATGTTGGTAAAAATTTTTATGCCAATTTTAATAGTATTTTCTTAGATATTTGTCCAATTACGATTGGGGACAATTGCATGTTTGGACCGAACGCTCAACTATATGCAGCCACACATCCTCTACATCCAGTCAAAAGAAATAGTGGGTTGGAATTTGGAAAACCCATCACGATTGGGGATAATGTTTGGCTTGGCGGTGGTGTTATCATCACTCCAGGTGTAACGCTAGGTAATAATGTGGTTGTAGCAGCAGGGGCTGTCGTAACCAAATCTTTTCCAGATAATTGTGTAATTGGCGGTAATCCTGCAAAAATCATCAAAGAAATTGAACTGGATGAGCCGAATCAGCCTCCTTTAACAATCCAACGCGATAAAATTGATACACTAGACAAAAAAATAGTTGCATTATTAGAAGAACGTATGGATGTAGTAGAAGCAATTGTTGCTATCAAAAAAACTGCTGACAAGCAGATATTAGATACCTCAAGAGAACAAGAAGTTTTAGAAAAAATCAATACGTATATCCAAAATGATGCGTACAAAGAAGTGATCAAAGAAACTTACCAAGGAATTATGGACGCATCAAAACATTTTCAGCAAAAACAGCTGGATTAAAAGAGCCAGGAGGGAATTGAATGGATGGTGTAAAAAGACGGGAAGCGATCTTACTTGAATTAGAATCAGCAGAAAAGCCTGTGAGTGCCAGTCGTTTTGCAAAAGAGTTCAAAGTCAGCCGCCAAATTGTGGTTGGAGATGTAGCCCTTTTAAGAGCTGCAGGTCATGATATTATCGCAACAGCTAGAGGATATCTGCTGGAAAAAGAAGAAAATAAACAAGGTATCATTCGGAAAATTGCCTGTCAGCACTCTCCCGAACAAACGGAAGAGGAATTACGAACAATTGTCTTTTTAGGTGGTGAGTTGCTTGATGTTGTGGTAGAGCATCCGATTTATGGTGAATTAACAGGAGGTTTGCATATCCGCACAGAAAAAGAGGTGAAAGCGTTCATCAAAGCATATCAAAAAAGTAGTGCGTCGCTATTATCCGAGTTGACCGGTGGTATCCATCTACATACGATACGTTGTGAAAGTGAAGACGCACTTAGCCGAATAAAAGAAGGGTTAGCCGAAAAAGGAATTTTGTATCAGGGCTAATAAAAAGCTCTATCAGAAATCATCTCGATTTCTGATAGAGCTTTTACTAATTATTTTCAGCTTCAAATTTTTCAAACGCTGACTTGATTACATCTTTCAAAGCGTTAGCAGAAGCGTTCATGCGATCTTTTTCTGAATCTGTCAACGGAATTTCGATCACTTGTTTGACTCCTTGGCGGTTGATCACAGCTGGTGCACCAATATAAATATCATTTTGTCCGTATTCACCATCTAAATAAACAGATAGGGGGAAGACAGAATCTTCATCATCTAGAATCGCTTTTGTAATTCGTGCTAAGGCAGCTGCGATTCCGTAGAAGGTTGCACCTTTTTTCTCAATGATTGAATAAGCCGCATCTCGTACATTGAAGAATAAGTTGACCATCGCTTCTTCATCGACGTCTGGATTATTTTTGACCCATTCGTAAATTTGCAACCCAGCTACATTGGCATGTGACCAAACTGGAAATTCAGTATCACCATGTTCTCCCAAAATATACGCATGGACATTACGGGCATCCACATCAACTAATTCAGCGATTGCTTGACGGAAACGAGCAGAATCTAGAGATGTTCCTGAACCGATAACGCGTTCTTTTGGAAATCCTGAGAATTTCCATGTAGAATAAGTTAAAATATCCACTGGATTGGCAGCGACTAAGAAGATGCCACTAAATCCAGAATCAACGATTGCAGTGACGATTTGTTTGTTGATCTTTAAATTTTTATGCACTAAATCGATTCGTGTTTCACCTGGTTTTTGTGCGGCACCTGCTGTTAAGACAACAAGGTCAGCATCGTGACAATCGTCATAAGTAGCGGCATAAATCTTTTTAGGAGAAGTAAAAGCTAATGCGTGAGATAAATCAGCGGCATCTCCTTCAGTTTTCTTTGTATCTATATCAATAATACCAACTTCTTGAGCAATATTTTGAGTGACTAAGGCAAAAGCATAACTAGATCCGACAGCGCCATCTCCAACTAAAATTACCTTTTGGTGGTCTTTGTTCCCAACTGCTGCAGTCATGTGTATCATTCCTTTCAGATAATTGTTTTATCACACTGATAATACCATCGTTTGTGAGGTTTGTCACGTTTTTTGTTTAGAAAAATAATACAGTTTTTAAAGGTGTTTCATAAGAAAACTCTTTCATGTGCGGTGTTTCACTATTTCTGTTTTTACCTATTTAGTTTGATTGGGAGAAAAGACAATTAAATTTTATGGCTTTTTTAACAACTTAAAAGATTCGGCAATCGATTGTTTTATGGTATAATTATAAAAAAACTGGGCAGAGGATTTTCCTGCCTGGGTATTTTGTGTTGGACAATGAATAAACAAGAAGGCAAAGAAGATTCTGTATTTTTTTTCTGAGAAGATTCCGTTTGCCGCAATGTTTTTATAAGGAGAATTATAGATGAAGATGATCGTTGGGTTAGGTAACCCAGGAAGTAAATACCAAGAAACAAAACATAATATTGGTTTTATTACGGTAGATGAAATTGCGCATCGTTATAATGCGACCTTCAATAAAAGTCAGTTTGAAGCAGATATTGCAGAATTTTTCATTGGAACTGAGAAAATCATGCTAGTCAAACCACTAACATTCATGAATGAGTCTGGCCGCTCTGTGGGTCCTTTAATGACTTATTATGGTGTAGAAGATGATGAGTTGATCGTGATCTATGACGACTTAGATTTAGAAACAGGGAAGATTCGTTTACGAGAGAAAGGCGGAGCAGGTGGGCACAATGGCATGAAAAGTTTGATTGCACACCTAGGTACAAACATATTTCCGAGAATCAAGATCGGTATTGGTCGTCCAATTGGGAGCAATACGGTTGTTCATCATGTATTGACAGGGTTCCCTAAAGACAAATATGAAGAGATTTTACTAGCGGTGAAAAGCGCAGCAGATGCGGCAATCTATGCTTGTGAAGGCCATACGTTTGTTGACACGATGAATCAATTTAATGGGAAATAAGTGAAATAGGAAGTTTTATCTAGCTTTGCAGGCTAGTCTTTCAGAAAAAAGATAAAATCTGATTGTGGCAAAAGACGCCACCCTCATATTTTTCTATTTTTCAATCAAGACTGGAAGAGCCTGTTCAGCTTTTATAGTTATCTAGCTTTGCAGGCTAGTCTTTCAGAAAAAAGATAAAATCTGATTGTGGCAAAAGACGCCACCCTCATATTTTTCTATTTTTCAATCAAGACTGGGAGAGCCTGTTCAGCTTTTATAGTTATCTAGCTTTGCAGGCTAGTCTTTCAGAAAAAAGATAAAATCTGATTGTGGCAAGAGACGCCACCCTCATACTTTTCTATTTTTCAATCAAGACTGGGAGAGCCTGTTCAGCTTTTAAATTTTAGGAGGAGTCTGACGTGAACATCATTGAACGAATTGGTGCAAGTGAACTAGCCCGAGATTGGCAAAAGCAATTAACAGGGAATACCCGCCAGTTGATTACAGGGTTAGCCGGCTCTGCAAAAACATTAGTCATGACCAGTGGCTTTAAAGAGAAGAATAAAAAAATCGTTGTTGCCGTTCCAAATCTTTACTATGGAAACCAATTAGTCGAAGATTTTCGTAATATTTTGTCAGATGAAGAAGTCTATATCTTTCCTGTTGATGAGGTGTTATCAGCTGAAATGGCCTTTTCTTCACCAGAAGCCAGAGCTGAAAGAGTGGCGGCACTTAATTTTCTTTTGACCGATCAAGCAGGGATTATCGTTGTTCCAGTAGCCGGGTTAAGGAAATATTTACCAAGTAAACAAACTTGGGAAAAGGCTCAGCTTCATTGGGAGCTTGGTGGCGAAATCGAGTTAGATACATTAGCGCAGCAATTAGTTTTGATGGGCTATGAGCGCCAATCCTTAGTAGGAAAACCAGGGGATTTTAGTATTCGCGGTAGTATTGTCGATGTTTATCCATTGAATTCAGAATATCCAGTAAGAGCGGAATTGTTTGATATTGAGATCGATTCGCTCCGTTACTTTGAAGCAGATACACAACGTTCGGTCGGGCCTATTGAATCTGTCACACTTTCACCAATGACAGACTTGGTTTTTTCTAAAGACGATTTGATCCATGGGGAAAAAGAGCTGACGAAAGCATTGGAGAAACGAGTAGCAATTGCTAAAGATGCGTCTGAAAAAGGGTTTCTAGAAGACTATTTTGGACAGTTGGCAAGTTCTTGGAGTCAAGGGATTCCCACAGATACGGCTCATTACTATACAGATCTACTGTATGAAAATAAAACGACCTTACTTGATTATTTAACAGAAGATAGTTTGGTTTTTATTGATGACTATGCGCGTATTTTAGAAGCAGAACGTGAAATTATTCGGGAAGAAAATGAATGGCAAGTGCTTAAACTAGAAGAAATGCGTATTTTTCCTGAGCAGACTTTTGGTGTAGAGTTTCACGAGCAAGTACGCAAAATGACGTTCTCAACAACTTTCTTTTCACTATTTCAAAAGGGTATGGGCAATCTGCGTTTCCAAGCGGTTCATAATTTTCAATATCGTTCGATGCAGCAATTCTTTGGTCAAATGCCCCTACTAAAAACGGAAATGGACCGTTGGCAAAAACAGGATCAGACGGTTATTGTTTTTGTTCCGACAAAAGAACGTAGTCAAAAAGTGGAAGAATTGTTTCGTGATTTTGCTATTTCAAGTGTGACCGCCTCAGCTGATAAATTAATAGAAGGTAAAATTCAAATCGTTGAAGGGGCGCTGCAATCTGGGTTTGAGTTGCCAGTAGAAAAAATTGTTGCGATCACTGAAAAAGAAATTTTCCACACAACGACGAAAAAAAGAGCAAGGCGTCAAACTGTTTCGAATGCAGAACGCTTGAAAAGCTATAGCGATCTGAAAACAGGAGATTATGTGGTTCATGCCAATCATGGGATCGGAAAATATATTGGGATGCAGACGTTGGAAGTGGATGGTGTCCATCAAGACTACATCACGATTTTATACCAAAACGATGATAAACTATTCATTCCTGTTACGCAGTTGAACCTGATTCAAAAGTTTGTAGCTTCTGAAGCGAAATCACCAAAAGTTAATAAATTGGGTGGTAGCGAATGGAGTAAAACAAAACGCAAAGTTACATCTAAAATTGAAGATATTGCAGACGATTTGATTCAACTTTATGCGTCAAGAGAGTCTGAGAAAGGCTATGCTTTTCCACCAGATGATGCTTATCAGAAAGAATTTGAAGATGCTTTTCCCTATAGCGAAACAGATGATCAGCTGAGAAGTACGGCCGAAATCAAACACGACATGGAAAAAACGCGCCCAATGGATCGTCTATTGGTTGGCGATGTTGGCTACGGTAAGACAGAAGTCGCTTTACGGGCCGCATTTAAAGCAATCAACAATAATAAACAAGTGGCCTTTTTGGTTCCAACAACAATTTTAGCTCAGCAACATTACGAAACAATGTTGGATCGATTTGAAGGTTTCCCGGTAGAAGTCGGTTTATTGAGCCGCTTTAGAACGAAAAAACAACAAAATGAAACGATTGAAAAAATCAAACATGGTCAAGTCGATATTGTCGTAGGAACTCACCGCCTGCTTTCTCAAGATGTGAATTTTAGTGATTTAGGCTTGCTGGTGATCGATGAGGAACAGCGTTTTGGTGTGAAGCATAAAGAGCGATTGAAACAATTAAGGGCGCAAGTCGATGTTTTAACACTGACTGCAACACCGATACCTAGAACACTGCATATGTCGATGCTCGGCGTACGTGATCTATCTGTTATCGAGACGCCGCCTGAAAATCGTTATCCGATCCAAACGTACGTCATGGAAAATAATCCAGGAGCAATTAGAGAGGCCATCGAAAGAGAAATGGCTCGTGATGGGCAAGTTTTTTATCTATACAATCGAGTAGATACGATCGAGCAAAAGGTTGAAGAAATTCAAGCATTGGTTCCAGAAGCGAGGATTGCTTATGCACATGGTCAGATGACGGAAGTGCAATTAGAGAACACCTTATTCGATTTTATTGAACGGCAATATGATGTATTAGTGACAACGACAATCATTGAAACGGGTGTAGACATTCCTAATGCCAATACTTTATTTGTAGAAAATGCTGATTACATGGGGCTGTCCACCTTGTATCAATTACGAGGTAGGGTTGGTCGAAGTAATCGGGTAGCGTATGCCTATTTTATGTACGAACAACAAAAGATTTTAAATGAAGTGAGTGAAAAACGTTTAGAAGCGATCAAGGATTTCACCGAGTTAGGTTCAGGGTTTAAAATTGCGATGCGCGATTTATCAATACGTGGTGCAGGGAATCTATTAGGTGCACAGCAACATGGCTTTATTGATTCTGTTGGGTTTGATATGTACTCTCAAATGCTTTCAGAAGCAGTTGCTCGCAAACAAGGGAAAAATATCCAAGATCAAAAAACATCAGTTGAGATCGATTTGGGGATCGATGCCTACTTACCGACAAGCTATATCGATGATGAACGTCAAAAAATTGAAATTTACAAACGGATCCGTCAATTGGAAAATATGGATATGTATGATGAACTAGAAGCAGATCTACTGGATCGCTTTGGCGAATACCCAGACGAAGTTGCTCATTTATTGACGACAGGACGAATTAAAATGGATGGGGATCGAGCATTAATAGAAACGATCCGTAAACGACAACAAGAAATCATCTTTACACTAAGTAAGATTGGCACTAAAACATATAATGTAGAACAAATTTTTGAAGCCTTGTCCAACACACAATTAAAAGCAGATCTTGCAGTAGATAATGAAAAAATGTCTATTCGCTTGAAAGTGCCTAAAGATATGAAGGAAGCCGCTTGGCTGCAAGAAGTGGCGTTGTTTACTACAGCTTTGAGACAGGAAAAATATAAAACTGTAGCTGTTGAAGAATCATAGAAAAAGACAAGATGGATAGTTTAGTGCTTTGAAAAAAAGGGAACATCTGATTGTGATAAAAAAGCTTCACACTCACATTCATCTATTTTTAAGTGAAGCAAAATAAGCTCATTCAGCCTTTAGATTGGAGGTCAACTATGGCACATAAGGAAATGCGGACGATGATGCAAGGCGCGGTTGTTTTAACGGTAGCATCATTTATCGCCAAAGTGTTGAGTGCAGTTTATCGGGTACCGTTTCAAAATTTAGTTGGGGATGAAGGGTTTTACGTCTATCAACAAGTTTATCCGATTTATGGTATAGCAATGACTTTAGCATTATCAGGACTGCCGCAATTTATTTCTAAAATCGTAGCAGAACAACCAGAAATCAGTGAGCAGAAAAAAGTATTGCAACAACTTTTTCCTTTTGTTTTTATTTTGGCGGGTTTATGTTGGGCCTTCTTCTTTTTCGGTAGCTATGAAATTGCGTATATGATGGGAGACTTGAAATTGTCCTCTTTGATCCAAGTTGTCTCATTTACCTTTTTGCTAGTTCCAGTATTGTCATTTTATCGTGGAAATTTCCAAGGACATTTAAGGATGATTCCAAGTGCCGTTTCACAAGTGGTAGAACAGCTCGTTCGAGTTGGTGTGATTTTAGTTGCGGCGTACTCATTTTCTAAGTTTGGCTGGTCAGTTTATCAGACTGGAACCATTGCAATGGCTGGTGCGCTTTTAGGCGGCGTAGTTGCTGCAGGAATTTTGTGGTATTATGATCGAAAGATTCGGATAGGCAGTTCTGCTTATCTGACTCAATGGAGATGGTCAAGGAATTCAGGGAGCTTGTTTAGACGTTTGCTAGTAGAAGGCGGTATTGTTTCTTTGTATAGTGCCTTTTTAATTCTTTTTCAGTTGGTCGATTCATTTGTTGTAAAGAATACACTGGTTATTTCTGGGATAAGTGATTCTGCAGCAAAGATTGATAAAGGTGTGTATGATCGTGGTCAGCCGCTCGTTCAATTAGGCTTGGTTGTTGCATTGGCGTTGAGCTCCAGTTTTTTACCAACGCTAACAAAATATTTTGTTAGTCAAGAGCAAGGACGCTTTTTGCAAGCGGCTAAAGTCTTTTTACGTTTGACAACGACCGTTGCAGCTGCTGCTTCATTAGGTTTAGTATTACTGCTCCCATACATGAATTTTGCTTTGTTTAAGGACTATCATGGCAATGGGGTCTTAGGCATCTATGTTTGGTCCATTGCATTTATGGCAGTGATTCAAGCCTATCAAAGTATTTTACAGAGCCGTAATCAGTTTGTGACAGCAATAGTTGCTGCATGTGCGGGTCTTTTGGTAAAACTTATTTCCACAAGTCCACTGACATATTCATGGGGGACAGTAGGTGCAAGTCTTTCTACGATTGCAGGATTGATTACTACGCTCATTTTCTTGATGCTTTTTTCTAAAAACGAGATTAACCGTTTTGTTATAGAACATCGCTTTTTCAAAAAACTAATGATCAGTTTAGCGACAATGGGTATTGTATTGATCTGTTATCAAGGTGTGATTGCGTTGTTTCTTGGAACGGTCGACCACCGAGGTCAGGCGTTGATCTTTACATTAGTGGGCGTTTTAATTGGTGCAGGAACATTTATTTACAGTATCATCAAAATAAAGTTATTTACTGTACGGGAATGGCTGACATTACCGTTTGGAGCAAAAATATTAAGAATGAAGAGGAAATAATTATGCGTTTAGATAAATTTTTAAAAGTTTCACGTATTATTAAAAGAAGACCTGTAGCAAAAGAAGTTGCTGATAAGGGGCGGATTCAAATCAATGGCATCTTGGCGAAATCATCGAGTAATGTAAAAATTGGGGATCAAGTTCGAATCCAATTTGGCAATAAAATCTTAGAAATCGAAGTACTCGAGCTTCGTGATTCAACGAAAAAAGATGATGCAGAAAAGATGTATCAGATTATTTCAGAGAAAAGAGTCGAAAATAGTGAGAATTTAGATTAGACAAGCTTCTTAGATGTTGGTATAATAAACTGGACAAACCAAAAACGAGTGGAGCGGAAAACATGGGAAAAAAGAAAAAAGACATGGAGAAAGTTGCTGCATTAGATAATGAGTATACTAAAGAACAGTATGCTGAATTTCAAAAACAGCAAAAGCAGTTGATTTTCAGACGCCGACGTTTGGCAGTTGTTTTTCTCGTGGCGTTTGTGATTTTTATCGTTTCAGGGATGCAGCTAATGAAGGATTATCAACAATTGAGTGCTTTCAAAAAGCAGCACACAGAAGCGGTTGCTGAATCCGCAGAAGCTGATAAGAAGTTAAATCGTTTGGAACAAGACGTGGCCCTTTTAAGAGATGATGATTACGTAGCGAAGTTGGCTCGTAGCCGTTTTTATGTTTCAAAAGAAGGCGAACAAATCTATAACATTCCAGAGTTAGGCGGAACGACTAGCTCCAGCAATGAACAAAAAGAATCATCACAAGAGAGTCAATCACAGTCTCATTCAACTGAAAAACAATCAGGCGAATAACTGCAGATATAATAGGGTAAATAATAGGAGGAACATTTTTTTTATGTCAATTGAAGTAGGAGCGAAGTTGCCAGGAAAAGTGTCTGGTATCACTAATTTTGGTGCCTTCATCGATCTAGGTGAAGGAAAAACAGGGTTGGTTCACATTAGTGAAGTATCAAATGGATTTGTAAAAGATATCCATGATGTGTTGACCGTAGGAGATGAAGTAACTGTAAAAGTTACCTCAGTCGGTGATGACGGTAAAGTAGGCTTATCGATTCGTAAAGCTCAAGAACAAGCAGCAGAACCAAAACGTGAATATCAACGTCGTGATAACAATGAGCATCAAGGCAATCGTGATCGGAATCAACGTCCAGCACCTAAAAAACAATTTACAAGAGCACAACCGATGAATAATTCAAAACAAGATTTTGATTCATTGATGAGCTCATTTTTGAAAGATAGTGATGATCGTTTAACTTCACTGAAACGGAATACTGAAGGCAAACGTGGCGGACGCGGTGGACGTCGTAATTAACGAATAGATAATTGAAGCTGAGCGAAAGCTCGGCTTTTATGTTTGGTGCAGTTTTTGTGGAAGTCTATAAACTAAGGAACGAAGAGGTGAGTAGATGTTTCGAGAATTTTATGATCATTGTAAAAACAATGCGTACTGGCAACCAAACCAAAAATTACTATTAGCAATTTCTGGTGGAGTTGATTCGATGGTATTATTAGAACTCATGCGAAAGGCGGCGCAAAAAGACTGCTTAAAATTGATTGTCGCCCATGTCGATCACCGCTTACGATTAGAATCAGTAGAAGAAGCATTATACTTGAGTGAGTACTGCCAACAAAAAGGGATTTCATACTATAGTAAAGTGTGGGAAGAAGTTGACAAGTCAAAAAATACAGAGGCTCGTGCCCGCAATTTTCGCTATACTTTTTTTTCTGAAATTATGGAACAAGAAAATATTTCTACGCTTTTGACTGCTCACCATAGCGATGATCAAGCTGAAACGATTTTGATGAAATTGGTAAGAGGAAGTGCACTATCAAATTTAGTTGGGATCAGAGCGAGACGACCCTTTGGTGGTGGTGAATTGATTCGACCTTTCTTAATTTTTTCCAAAGAACAGTTGGAACAGTTTGCTAAACAATCAGGAATTGTGTATTTTGAAGATCGTTCTAATCAAAGCGATACCTATCTGCGTAATCGTATGAGGCATCAGGTTATCCCTATTTTAAAACAGGAAAATCCAAATTTCTTACAGCATATCACTGATTTTAGTGAGCAACTTACTTTAGCTGACGAGCTTATTCAGTCTGTTATTGAACCAAAGTATGAGCGTTGGGTAAAAAAAACAGCAGAAGGTTGGGCATGTCAATTATCAGAACTAAGGCGGGAAGAAAGAAGTGTTCAACTTTTTTTCTTAATGTTTTTTTTCCAACGAACAATTGTTTCACAAGGTGTGCTAATCAGTCAAGCGCAGCTTCAACAACTACTAAAACTGCTCAATCAGCCAGCCCCCCAATTGATGATGGATATCGAACAAGGTTGGCAAATAGTAAAAGAATACAATGTTGTCCATCTAAAGAAAAATCAGCTGAATTATAAAGAAGGCCCCTTTTTTTTATGTGAAAATGAGCAAGTTTTTCTTTCTGAAAATGAATGGCTAGGATTGGAAACGACAGAAGAAAAAATACAGCAGCCAGAAACAATAAAAAATTGGTCAGAGCATTCGTTACTCATAAGCGGGCAAACGAGATTACCATTAACGATCCGTCATCGTAAAAATGGTGACAGAATATCGATGACGCCTGACTTAACGAAAAGAGTGAATCGGATATTTATTGATCAAAAAGTTCCAAATTTGCTCAGAGATCAAGCTTGGATCATTCTTTCGGCGCAAGATCAGATTATTTGGGTTCCTCTTTTTGTAAATTCCTATTTGAGTATTCCGAAAGAAACTGATAAAATACTCTACAGGCTCCTTTATAAAATAAAAGAGTAAGGAATAGAAAATGCTTTTATTCAAAGCAACAAAATAATATAAAAATCATGAATAATGATCTCACAGGAAAAGGAGAGCACTATGTTAGAGAAAGATATTGAACGAGTTTTGATTAGCAAAGAACAAATTCTTGAAAAATCAATTGAACTTGGAAAACAACTAACAGAAGACTACAAGGATAAAAATCCATTAGTGATCGGTATTTTAAAGGGAGCAATTCCTTTTATGGCGGACATCACACGTACAATTGATACGTACTTAGAAATGGACTTTATGGATGTATCCAGCTATGGCAATACAACCGTGTCTTCTGGTGAAGTAAAAATCGTTAAAGATTTAGATACAAATGTTGAAGGTCGTGATATTCTGATTGTAGAAGATATCATTGACAGCGGACGTACGTTAGCCTATCTAGTTGATCTCTTTAAGTATAGAAAAGCAGCATCCGTAAAAATTGTAACATTGTTAGATAAACCGGAAGGCCGTGTGGTCGATATCGTTGCGGATTACGTTGGTTTTGACGTACCCAATGAGTTTGTTGTAGGTTACGGCTTAGATTATGCTGAACGCTATCGAAATCTTCCGTATGTAGGGGTATTAAAACCTGAAATCTACGAATCAAATTAATATCTCTCTTAGATTTAGTTATGTTACAATGTAAAGGTCAGGATTGATAAAAATAAACCGTAAAATTAAATTACGAACAGTAATCAAAGGAGGACAGGCATGAATAAAAAAAATAGCGGCATGAAAAATGGCCTTTATTATGTATTGCTGATTTTGGCGATGGTCATGGTTGTTTATTTCATTTTTGGAAATAACAATCCTCAGTCACCAGATATCGAATACTCAACCTTCAGTACCCAATTAGAAGAAGGTAAAGTGAAAGAACTGACGATCCAACCAACCAATGGTGTGTATAAGATCACAGGTCAGTACAAAGAAAAACAAGAAATCAAAAATACTGGTGGTCTTTCTTTATGGGGATCTACAGAAGTTTCAACTAAAGCATTTACTACCATTGTCTTACCAAGTGATATCACCTTATCAGGAATCCAAGATATGGCGAAAGATAATAATGTAAAACTTACAGTGAAAGAACAATCATCTAGTGGTGCTTGGCTTTCTATCTTATTTAGTTTCTTACCAATCGTATTGTTTATCTTCTTATTCTACATGATGATGGGACAACAAGGCGGCGGTGGCGGTGGGGGCGGCCGTGTCATGAACTTTGGTAAATCAAAAGCCAAAGAAGCAGACAAAAAAGCCAACCGCGTACGCTTCTCTGACGTAGCAGGAGCGGAAGAAGAGAAACAAGAATTAGTTGAAGTGGTCGAATTCTTAAAAGACCCTCGCCGTTTCGTTGAATTAGGTGCCCGCATCCCAGCAGGTGTTCTATTAGAAGGACCTCCGGGGACTGGTAAAACCTTACTTGCTAAAGCCGTTGCCGGTGAAGCAGGTGTACCGTTCTACTCTATCTCAGGTTCAGACTTCGTTGAAATGTTCGTCGGTGTCGGTGCAAGCCGTGTCCGTGACTTATTTGAAACAGCGAAGAAAAATGCACCAGCAATCATCTTCATCGATGAAATCGATGCCGTTGGTCGTCAACGTGGTGCTGGTATGGGCGGCGGACACGATGAACGTGAACAAACCCTAAACCAATTGCTTGTTGAAATGGATGGATTTGATGGCAACGAAGGCGTAATCGTCGTAGCTGCAACAAACCGTTCAGATGTATTGGATCCGGCATTATTACGTCCAGGCCGTTTTGACCGTCAAATTTTAGTTGGTCGTCCTGATGTAAAAGGCCGTGAAGCGATTCTTAAAGTTCATGCTCGTAACAAACCATTAGCTGACGATGTTGATTTGAAAGTCGTAGCACAACAAACACCAGGTTTTGCTGGTGCTGATTTAGAAAACGTCTTAAACGAAGCGGCTCTAGTTGCTGCTCGTCGTAATAAAAAGAAAATTGATGCATCCGATGTGGACGAAGCAGAAGACCGCGTAATTGCAGGTCCTGCGAAGAGAGATCGTGTGATCAATAAAAAAGAACGCGAAATGGTTGCTTACCACGAAGCAGGACATACCATTGTTGGTTTAGTCTTAAGCCGTGCCCGTATCGTTCATAAAGTAACGATCATTCCTCGTGGACGCGCTGGCGGTTATATGATCGCTTTACCAAAAGAAGATCAATTCTTAATGACCAAAGAAGACATGTTTGAACAAATCGTTGGATTACTTGGTGGACGTACAGCAGAAGAAATTATTTTCGATGTACAATCAACAGGTGCTTCTAATGACTTCGAACAAGCAACAGGGATTGCCCGCAGCATGGTAACTGAATATGGAATGAGTGACAAATTAGGTCCTGTTCAATATGAAGGAAACCACCAAGTCTTTGTTGGACGTGACTATGGTCAAACAAAAGCTTACTCAGAACAGGTAGCATTCGAAATCGATCAAGAAGTACGTCGTATCTTGATGGAAGCACACGATAAAGCGCGTGAAATCATTGAAACGCACCGTGCGCAACATAAACTAATTGCTGAAAAACTATTAGAGTATGAAACATTAGATGCTCGTAGTATCAAATCATTGTTTGAAGAAGGCGTTATGCCACAGGATGTTATCGATAGCCAATTCCCTAGTGAAAAGGCTCAAACATTCGAGGAAGCCAAACGTGCATTAGAAGAAAAAGATGCACAAAGACAAGCCGAAGAAAAACAAGACTTTGAGGAAGCGAAAAAAGAGTTACATGACGAAACGGAAGAAGTAAAAGCGGACAGTGAAAAAACAGAAGAAAAAGTTCAATCAGAAGTAAAATCTGATGAAGAACACAAAAATGATTCTGAATATGACCGTAACAACTTTGACGATCGTTACAAATAAGCACATGAAAGTCTCCGTTACACTCGTTCAGTGAGTGTAACGGAGACATTTTTAATAGTTGCGTGCGCAACCCATGGCATTGCTGTATTTTATAAGTAGCAGTTACAGCTTTTTATGTAGTATTGATTTGTACAACCTTACTGTATTTTGGTTTAAGAATTTATTTTCCTTTGAACCAATCGGCTAATAAATAAAAATACGTTTCATTGCCTATGGTCTATTACTCTAAAAAAAGCAAGTAGCACTTATCAGTTCCAATTGTTGGTCGCAACTTTTTTTTCTTTAGCTTAAAATGATTTAGTTGAAAAAATAGCCGAACACTAGTATTATCTGATAATGAGTTAGAAAAAGAAGCAAGTGAGAAGAGGAAAATAAAAATGGAAGATTACTTAGTTAAAGCATTATGCTATGAAGGATCAATTCGCGCTTATGCAGTTTGCGCAACCAATACAATCTCAGAAACACAAAAACGTCATGATACATGGAGTTCTTCGACAGCAGCGTTAGGCAGAACGATGGTCGGAGCTTTGCTTTTAGGCGCAACTCTGAAAGGCGAAGACAAATTAACCGTAAAAGTTCAAGGAAACGGACCAGCTGGCGCGATAGTTGTTGATAGCGATGGGGATGGGAATACAAAAGGTTACATTAAAAATCCGCATGTTAGTTTAACGTTAAATGAAAATGGTAAAATCGATGTTCGCGGTGCAGTTGGAACTGAAGGGATTTTTACAGTAATCAAAGATTTAGGCCTGAAAGAAACTTTTTCGGGGCAAACACCAATCGTTTCTGGCGAAATAGGAGAGGACTTTACTTATTTCATGGCAGTCTCTGAGCAAATCCCATCGGCAATCGGCTTAAGTGTTCTGGTTGATACCGATGAAAGTGTCAAGGCTGCAGGTGGATTTATGATTCAAGTAATGCCAGGTGCGGATGAAAAAACAATTGATTTTATTGAAAAACGGCTACAAGAAGTTCCGATGATTTCCCGTTTGATTGACGAAGGTGAATCGCCGGAAGGAATACTAGAGCGGTTGCTTGGAAAAGATGAAATCGAAATCTTAGAAAAAATGCCAGTGCAATTTAAATGTAACTGCTCAAAAGAAAAATTTGGCACGGCGATCATTGCAGTAGGATTAGATGAAATCAATGCTATGATTGAGGAAGATCATGGAGCTGAAGCTGTTTGTCAATTTTGCGGCAATAAATACCACTATAGCGAAGCTGATTTGATAGAATTAAGAGACGAAGCAACCAAAAATACTCGTGAAAAATAACAGGAGGTCCATATGTGGAAAATAGGAGATATCGAAATTCCTAACCGTGTCGTTGTAGCACCTATGGCGGGTATTAGTAATGCAGCTTTTCGTGTAACAGTCAAAGAGTTTGGTGCAGGACTAGTTGTCTGTGAAATGATTAGTGATAAGGGAATACAGCAAAGAAATAAAAAAACGCTAGATATGCTTTATATAGATGAGGAAGAATATCCATTAAGCGTACAAATTTTCGGTGGAGACAAAGAGAACTTAGTCGAAGCAGCTAAATTTGTAGAAGAAAATACGAAAGCGGCGATCATTGATATCAATATGGGATGCCCTGTAAATAAAGTCATTAAAGCAGAAGCTGGGGCAAAATGGCTATTAGACCCAAACAAAGTCTACGAAATGGTAGACGCTGTTTCCTCCGCTATAGATTTGCCAGTCACAGTTAAAATGAGAACTGGTTGGGATGAAGATCACTTATTTGCGGTTGAAAATGCGTTAGCTGCTGAAAAAGCAGGAGCCTCTGCCATTGCCATGCATGGTCGTACAAGAGTTCAAATGTATGAAGGTCAAGCAAATTGGGATATTTTAAAAGAAGTCAAACGACATCTGACGATTCCTTTTATGGGAAATGGGGATGTACGTACACCTGAAGATGCCAAACGTATGCTAGAATATGTGGGGGCTGACGGTGTGATGATCGGTAGAGCTGCCTTGGGGAATCCATGGATGATCCAACGTACGAAGCAATATCTTGAAACTGGAGAACTACTACCAGAGCCAACCCCCTTTGAAAAAATTGAAACAGCTAAAGTACACTTGCAACGTTTAACCGATTTAAAAGGTGAAAAAATTGCTACTAGAGAATTCAGGCAACACGCTGCTTATTATTTAAAGGGAATCCCGCGTGCGGCTAAAGTAAAAGTTGCAATCAATCAAGCGGAAAGTCAACAAGAGATGGTCGATTTAATGGAAGCCTTCCTAGAAAAAACAGAAAAACAGGCAGAAAATGAAGCAATCGAAACAATCTAACAAAAAAAGCCGGCTGAAACAAAAATTCGGCTTGCTTTTTTTTGTTTTAATGTGGCATTATAGGGGTATGTGATTTCAGAATGGAGGAAGTACAGTGGCAGATGAACAACAAACGCATGTAGAAGATCTAAATGATCAAATGCTTGTGCGTCGTGAAAAAATGGAAAATCTACGTGAAGAAGGGATCGACCCTTTCGGGAAGCGTTTTGAACGTACACATAATTCAAAAGAATTACATGAACAATTTGATCAACATTCAAAAGAAGAATTAAACGAAATGGATTTATCAACAAGTGTAGCTGGACGAATGATGACTAAACGAGGCAAAGGTAAAGCGGGTTTTGCGCATTTACAAGATCGTGATGGTCAAATCCAAATTTATGTACGGAAAGATCAAGTTGGTGATGAAGCGTATCAACTATTTAAACAAGCAGATCTAGGCGATTTCTTTGGTGTGACAGGGCAAATCATGAAGACAGATACTGGGGAAGTGACGGTTAAAGCGAAGACGATTGTCTTATTAACTAAGGCTTTACGCCCTTTACCAGATAAATACCATGGACTGACAAATATCGAGCAACGCTATCGTCAACGCTATTTAGATTTGATCAGTAATAAAGATAGCTTTGATCGCTTTATGAAACGTAGTCAAATCATCAGCGAAATTCGTCGTTATCTTGATGGTAATGGCTATGTAGAAGTTGAGACACCTGTCTTGCACAATGATGCTGGCGGTGCGGCAGCACGACCGTTTATTACCCATCATAATGCTTTAGATATGGAGTTATACCTGCGAATTGCCTTGGAGCTACATTTGAAACGCTTAATCGTCGGTGGTATGGAGAAAGTCTATGAAATCGGCCGAGTGTTCCGAAATGAAGGAACTGATACAACGCACAATCCAGAATTCACAATGTTAGAAGCCTATACTGCATATACAGATTATCAAGATGTGATGGATTTGACAGAAGGAATCATCCGTAATGCTGCAGAAAAAGTCTTAGGAACAACTGCAATCACTTACGATGGGCAAGAAGTCGATTTAGGCTCTGAGTTCAGAAGAGTGCATATGGTAGATGCAATCAAGGAACAAACAGGCGTAGATTTCTGGCAAGAAATGACGGTTGAAGAAGCACGCTCACTAGCAAAAGAACATAATGTAGAAATCAAAGATAGTATGGCAGTGGGACATATTCTAAACGAATTCTTTGAAACATTTGTTGAAGAAACTTTGCAACAACCAACATTTGTTTATGGTCATCCAGTGGAAGTTTCCCCCCTAGCGAAGAAAAATCCAGAAGATGCTCGATTTACAGATCGGTTTGAACTATTTATAGTAGGAAAAGAATTTGCAAATGCATTTACTGAATTGAATGACCCAATTGATCAACGTGAACGTTTTGAAGAGCAAGAAAAAGAACGTGAACAAGGAAATGATGAAGCGCATGGCGTGGATGAAGATTTTATTGAATCTTTAGAATATGGATTACCACCAACTGGCGGTCTAGGTATCGGTATCGATCGTCTAGTTATGCTTTTAACTGATGCCCAATCAATACGAGATGTCTTGTTATTTCCAACGATGAGATAAAAAATAAAAGAGTAGATTATTGACCGACAATTGAAGTGAGCCCCCTAAGTTAGACCAGAAAATCTAACTTAGGGGGCTTTTTATAGTGGCTAAATATGATTATGACTTTAAAAAATCAGTAGTTGAAGCGTATCAGAGGGGAGAAGGTGGGTATGTGGCTCTAGCTCGCCGATACGGTATTCCAGCTGATTCAACAGTAAGAAAATGGGTAAAGATTGTAGAAAAATTGGACTTTAATGCCTTAAACCGACGTAAAAATAAACAAACTTATTCTTCCAAATTCAAGCAAGATGTCATACACTATTATTTGACTAGCGGTGACTCTTACCTTAATGTCGCATTGAAATATGGATTGCCATCTGGAAATCTACTCCAACATTGGCACCAACTATTTCTGCGTGAAGGCATTGAAGGTCTCTTACCGAAACTGAAAGGAAGGCCTTCAATGACTAAGAAAAAGAAGAAACAAATACCAAAAAGGCCGTTAACGCGTGAACAAGAACTGGAACGAGAAAATGAACTGCTTCGTGCAGAACTGGCCTTCGTAAAAAAGCTCCGAGCTTTAGGGATGAATATCCCAGATCGACTCAAGAACGAGATGCACGAATCATCCACGAACTCCGAAAGGAGTTCCGATTAACGATTCTTCTTGAAGCGACAAAATTTCCTAAAGCGACATATATGTATTGGCAAAAGCGATTGAATCGTGGGAATCCAGATGCCAAGCTAGAGGAAACCATTCAAGAAATCTTCGAAGAAAACGATGGGAACTATGGGTATCGTCGGATTCCAATCGCCCTGAACGAACAGGGAGTAAAGGTAAATCAAAAGAAAATCCGTCGAATCATGCGTAAGCTTGGGCTGAAGAGCGTAAAGTTTACACGCAAATCACGTAAGTACAATTCCTACAAAGGGACTGTTGGACGAGTGGCAAAGAATCGGATTCACAGACGATTTGTTACCTCGGTTCCTCATCAAAAGATTACAACTGATACTTCTGAATTTAAGTATTATGAACAAGATACGAACGGAAAACCTGTCATCAAGAAGCTGTATTTAGACCCATTCCTAGATCTGTTTAACGGGGAAATTCTGTCCTATCGAATATCAGAAAAACCAAATGCAAAGGCCGTTCTTGATGCTCAAAAAGAAGCCATAGAACAAACAGCGGACTGCCCCTATCGTCGGACTTTCCATTCTGACCAAGGCTGGGCTTACCAGATGAATGGTTATAGAAAGCCTTTAGCGGAGAAAAAAATATTCCAGAGCATGTCCCGAAAAGTGAATTGTCTTGACAATTCACCGATGGAAAGCTTCTTTGGTCTATTAAAGCAAGAAATTTATTATGGTGTGATTTATACAAGCTTTAAAAGGTTGAAGAGGGCAATTAAAGAGTGGATTAATTACTATAATCATCACCGAATCAAAACAAGGCTCGGCTGCAGTCCCGTTCAATATCGCAAACGGATGACCGCATAAAAACCCGACCAAATTTCTTCGGTCGGGTTATGGTCTAACTATTGGGTCTCACTTCAAATCTACTCTTTTTTATTTTCTTAGAAATAGCAGGAAAAACAATCGATTTCACTATTCTATCTGCAAAAAAACGAACAATAAAGAACAAAAGTAATAGAATAATCGGTAACGAAAAAAACTTTGAAAAAAATAGAAATTTTAGTTGACCTAAGCCCAGAAACTTGGTATATTATATCTTGTCGCAAGGCACCAATGAAACACGCCGAACGATAGAAATAACATAACATCCTAACGGGTGAAAAAAACTTTAGGAATCAGAAAAATTATTGTTGACAAATGATAACTGACCTGATAAACTAATGAAGTTGTCTCAGAAATGAATGGCAATGAAAAAGAAATAAAATAACAATTCAGGTTTTAAAAAACTTGAAAAATCAGGAAAAAGTTGTTGACAAATAACAACAAACCTGATAAACTAATGAAGTTGTCGGCGAAACATTCGATAACATCAAGCAGAAAAAACTTTGAAACTTTTGAAGAAAAGTGTTGACATCAAATCAAAGATTTGATACGATATAAAAGTTGCTGCGAGGTAACACGGTAGACCTTTGAAAACTGAACAAAGTAAGACGAACCAAATGTGTAGGTTGTTTTTACAACGGTAAAAACAAACAACAATTTTTAACAAGCAAGCAATATGCTAGCAACCAAATGAGCTTATCGATCGCAAGATCGTGTTCAACTTTTATTATGAGAGTTTGATCCTGGCTCAGGACGAACGCTGGCGGCGTGCCTAATACATGCAAGTCGAACGCTTCTTTTCTACCGAGTGCTTGCACTCATTTGAAAAGAAGAGTGGCGGACGGGTGAGTAACACGTGGGTAACCTACCCATCAGAGGGGGATAACACTTGGAAACAGGTGCTAATACCGCATAATAGTCGACACCGCATGGTGTTGATTTGAAAGACGCTTTCGGGTGTCACTGATGGATGGACCCGCGGTGCATTAGCTAGTTGGTGAGGTAACGGCTCACCAAGGCCATGATGCATAGCCGACCTGAGAGGGTGATCGGCCACACTGGGACTGAGACACGGCCCAGACTCCTACGGGAGGCAGCAGTAGGGAATCTTCGGCAATGGACGAAAGTCTGACCGAGCAACGCCGCGTGAGTGAAGAAGGTTTTCGGATCGTAAAACTCTGTTGTTAGAGAAGAACAAGTAGGAGAGTAACTGCTCTTACCTTGACGGTATCTAACCAGAAAGCCACGGCTAACTACGTGCCAGCAGCCGCGGTAATACGTAGGTGGCAAGCGTTGTCCGGATTTATTGGGCGTAAAGCGAGCGCAGGCGGTTTCTTAAGTCTGATGTGAAAGCCCCCGGCTCAACCGGGGAGGGTCATTGGAAACTGGGAGACTTGAGTGCAGAAGAGGAGAGTGGAATTCCATGTGTAGCGGTGAAATGCGTAGATATATGGAGGAACACCAGTGGCGAAGGCGACTCTCTGGTCTGTAACTGACGCTGAGGCTCGAAAGCGTGGGGAGCAAACAGGATTAGATACCCTGGTAGTCCACGCCGTAAACGATGAGTGCTAAGTGTTGGAGGGTTTCCGCCCTTCAGTGCTGCAGCTAACGCATTAAGCACTCCGCCTGGGGAGTACGACCGCAAGGTTGAAACTCAAAGGAATTGACGGGGGCCCGCACAAGCGGTGGAGCATGTGGTTTAATTCGAAGCAACGCGAAGAACCTTACCAGGTCTTGACATCCTTTGACCACTCGAGAGATCGAGCTTTCCCTTCGGGGACAAAGTGACAGGTGGTGCATGGTTGTCGTCAGCTCGTGTCGTGAGATGTTGGGTTAAGTCCCGCAACGAGCGCAACCCTTATTGTTAGTTGCCATCATTCAGTTGGGCACTCTAGCGAGACTGCCGGTGACAAACCGGAGGAAGGTGGGGATGACGTCAAATCATCATGCCCCTTATGACCTGGGCTACACACGTGCTACAATGGGAAGTACAACGAGTCGCTAGGCCGCGAGGTCATGCAAATCTCTTAAAGCTTCTCTCAGTTCGGATTGTAGGCTGCAACTCGCCTACATGAAGCCGGAATCGCTAGTAATCGCGGATCAGCACGCCGCGGTGAATACGTTCCCGGGCCTTGTACACACCGCCCGTCACACCACGAAAGTTTGTAACACCCGAAGTCGGTGAGGTAACCCTTGTGGAGCCAGCCGCCTAAGGTGGGATAGATGATTGGGGTGAAGTCGTAACAAGGTAGCCGTATCGGAAGGTGCGGCTGGATCACCTCCTTTCTAAGGAATATTACGGAAACTTACACATTCGTCGACACTTTGTTCAGTTTTGAGAGGTTTACTCTTATAAATAGAAGATATCAATTGATTTTTTCTATTCATATAGTTCTCTCAAACGAATTGTTCATTGAAAACTGGATATTGAAGTAAAAAAGTAATCAAAACAAACCGAGAACACCGCGTTGAAGAGTTAATTAACTGTTCGAAGCTTATTTTATTGGTGACGCCTCTATCGCTAGAGAAACGAACCAAACAATTGACCGTAAGGTCATAAGGTTAAGTGAATAAGGGCGCACGGTGGATGCCTTGGCATTAGGAGCCGATGAAGGACGGGACTAACACCGATATGCTTTGGGGAGCTGTAAGTGAGCTATGATCCAGAGATTTCCGAATGGGGAAACCCAACATCTTTTATAGGATGTTACTTTCCAGTGAATACATAGCTGGTTAGAGGTAGACGCAGAGAACTGAAACATCTTAGTACCTGCAGGAAGAGAAAGAAAATTCGATTCCCTGAGTAGCGGCGAGCGAAACGGGAAGAGCCCAAACCAACAAGCTTGCTTGTTGGGGTTGTAGGACTCCGTTGTGGTAGTCTGTCAAGATAGTCGAAGAACCTGGAAAGGTTCGCCAAAGTGGGTAATAGCCCCGTAGACGAAATGTTGGCAACACCTAGGAGGATCCTGAGTACGGCGGAACACGAGAAATTCCGTCGGAATCCGCGGGGACCATCCCGCAAGGCTAAATACTCCCTAATGACCGATAGTGAACCAGTACCGTGAGGGAAAGGTGAAAAGCACCCCGGAAGGGGAGTGAAATAGATCCTGAAACCGTGTGCCTACAACAAGTCAAAGCCCGTTAATGGGTAATGGCGTGCCTTTTGTAGAATGAACCGGCGAGTTACGATTGCATGCGAGGTTAAGGTGAAGAGCCGGAGCCGCAGCGAAAGCGAGTCTGAATAGGGCGAATGAGTATGTAGTCGTAGACCCGAAACCATGTGATCTACCCATGGCCAGGTTGAAGGTGTGGTAAAACGCACTGGAGGACCGAACCCACGTACGTTGAAAAGTGCGGGGATGAGCTGTGGGTAGCGGAGAAATTCCAAACGAACTTGGAGATAGCTGGTTCTCTCCGAAATAGCTTTAGGGCTAGCGTCGAAGTTAAGAATGATGGAGGTAGAGCACTGTTTGGACTAGGGGCCCATCTCGGGTTACCGAATTCAGATAAACTCCGAATGCCATTCATTCATATTCGGCAGTCAGACTGCGAGTGATAAGATCCGTAGTCGAAAGGGAAACAGCCCAGACCACCAGCTAAGGTCCCAAAATATATGTTAAGTGGAAAAGGATGTGGGGTTGCACAGACAACTAGGATGTTGGCTCAGAAGCAGCCACCATTTAAAGAGTGCGTAATAGCTCACTAGTCGAGTGACCCTGCGCCGAAAATGTACCGGGGCTAAACATATTACCGAAGCTGTGGATCACACCTCTGGTGTGATGGTAGGAGAGCGTTCTAAGGGCGTCGAAGCTAGATCGTGAGGACTAGTGGAGCGCTTAGAAGTGAGAATGCCGGTATGAGTAGCGAAAGACGGGTGAGAATCCCGTCCACCGTATGACTAAGGTTTCCTGGGGAAGGCTCGTCCGCCCAGGGTTAGTCGGGACCTAAGCCGAGGCCGAAAGGCGTAGGCGATGGACAACAGGTTGATATTCCTGTACCAGTTGTTTTTGTTTGAGCAATGGAGGGACGCAGGAGGCTAAGGAATGCATGCGACTGGAAGTGCATGTCCAAGCAGTAAGTCTTGAGTAGAGTCAAATGCTTTACTCTGTACGGACAAGCTGTGATGGGGAGGGAAATAATAGTACCGAAGTTCCTGATGTCACACTGTCAAGAAAAGCTTCTAGTGAGAAAACAACTGCCCGTACCGTAAACCGACACAGGTAGTCGAGGAGAGTATCCTAAGGTGAGCGAGCGAACTCTCGTTAAGGAACTCGGCAAAATGACCCCGTAACTTCGGGAGAAGGGGTGCTGACTTCGGTCAGCCGCAGTGAATAGGCCCAAGCGACTGTTTATCAAAAACACAGGTCTCTGCAAAATCGAAAGATGAAGTATAGGGGCTGACGCCTGCCCGGTGCTGGAAGGTTAAGAGGATGGGTTAGCTTCGGCGAAGCTCAGAATTGAAGCCCCAGTAAACGGCGGCCGTAACTATAACGGTCCTAAGGTAGCGAAATTCCTTGTCGGGTAAGTTCCGACCCGCACGAAAGGCGTAACGATTTGGGCACTGTCTCAACGAGAGACTCGGTGAAATTTTAGTACCTGTGAAGATGCAGGTTACCCGCGACAGGACGGAAAGACCCCATGGAGCTTTACTGTAGCTTGATATTGAGTGTTTGTACCACATGTACAGGATAGGTAGGAGCCGATGAACCCGGAACGCTAGTTTCGGTGGAGGCGCTGGTGGGATACTACCCTTGTGTTATGAACCCTCTAACCCGCACCACTTATCGTGGTGGGAGACAGTGTCAGGTGGGCAGTTTGACTGGGGCGGTCGCCTCCTAAAGAGTAACGGAGGCGCCCAAAGGTTCCCTCAGAATGGTTGGAAATCAT
This sequence comes from Enterococcus sp. AZ170, assembly GCF_050545135.1. NCBI lineage: Bacteria > Bacillati > Bacillota > Bacilli > Lactobacillales > Enterococcaceae > Enterococcus > Enterococcus sp. AZ170. Next base: position 507,529 of record NZ_CP172947.1, read on the forward strand.
TCGCAGAGTGTAAAGGCAGAAGGGAGCTTGACTGCGAGACTTACAAGTCGAGCAGGGACGAAAGTCGGGCTTAGTGATCCGGTGGTTCCGCATGGAAGGGCCATCGCTCAACGGATAAAAGCTACCCTGGGGATAACAGGCTTATCTCCCCCAAGAGTCCACATCGACGGGGAGGTTTGGCACCTCGATGTCGGCTCGTCGCATCCTGGGGCTGTAGTCGGTCCCAAGGGTTGGGCTGTTCGCCCATTAAAGCGGCACGCGAGCTGGGTTCAGAACGTCGTGAGACAGTTCGGTCCCTATCCGTCGCGGGCGTTGGAAATTTGAGAGGAGCTGTCCTTAGTACGAGAGGACCGGGATGGACTTACCGCTGGTGTACCAGTTGTTCTGCCAAGGGCATTGCTGGGTAGCTATGTAGGGAAGGGATAAACGCTGAAAGCATCTAAGTGTGAAGCCCACCTCAAGATGAGATTTCCCATTTCTTTAAGAAAGTAAGACCCCTCAGAGATGATGAGGTAGATAGGTTGGAAGTGGAAGTGCAGTGATGTACGGAGCGGACCAATACTAATCGGTCGAGGACTTAACCAAAGAAACGAAATAAAAAAGTTTTTCGGAATGTTTGATTCTATTACTTCAATCCAGTTTTGAGTGAATAATCACTCAACTAAATAGCAACAACACCCAGTGTGGTGGCGATAGCGAGAAGGATACACCTGTTCCCATGCCGAACACAGAAGTTAAGCTTCTTAGCGCCGATTGTAGTGAAGGGTTTCCCTTTGTGAGAGTAGGACGTCGCCACGCTAAAGTGTTGTCTTGGAGGTTTAGCTCAGCTGGGAGAGCACCTGCCTTACAAGCAGGGGGTCGGCGGTTCGATCCCGTCAACCTCCATTTTTTGAGCCGTTAGCTCAGTTGGTAGAGCATCTGACTTTTAATCAGAGGGTCGCAGGTTCGAGCCCTGCACGGCTCATAGGAATATTTTGCGGGTGTGGCGGAATTGGCAGACGCACTAGATTTAGGATCTAGCGCCTTACGGCGTGGGGGTTCAAGTCCCTTCACCCGCATTTTTAGTCTTGTTTTTAACTAGGCGCTTATACGCCGGCTTAGCTCAGTTGGTAGAGCATCTGATTTGTAATCAGAGGGTCGAGGGTTCAAATCCTTTAGCCGGCATCCAGACTGCGGAAATAGCTCAGTGGTAGAGCACCACCTTGCCAAGGTGGGGGTCGCGGGTTCGAACCCCGTTTTCCGCTTAGCTTGTTCTTTCGCCGGGGTGGCGGAACTGGCAGACGCACAGGACTTAAAATCCTGCGGTGAGTGATCACCGTACCGGTTCGATTCCGGTCCTCGGCATTGCTTTGAAACACTATAAATGTCAATTGTACAATTGACAGAATAGATGTTGGCAAGTACGAAGTAGATGAATTCATCTGGCTTTGATCCTTGTTTTAGCACCCATAGCTCAACTGGATAGAGTGCTTGACTACGAATCAAGAGGTTAGGGGTTCGACTCCCTTTGGGTGCATTTTAAAATACGGGAAGTAGCTCAGCTTGGTAGAGCACTTGGTTTGGGACCAAGGGGTCGCAGGTTCGAATCCTGTCTTCCCGATTCATTTTGTGGGGCCTTAGCTCAGATGGGAGAGCGCCTGCTTTGCACGCAGGAGGTCAGCGGTTCGATCCCGCTAGGCTCCATTAGTAACAATTTATTATTTTCGCGGTGTAGCTCAGCTGGCTAGAGCGTCCGGTTCATACCCGGGAGGTCGGGGGTTCGATCCCCTTCGCCGCGATTCCTTTTTAAGAGCCAAGGACCTTTAGCTCAGTTGGTTAGAGCAGACGGCTCATAACCGTCCGGTCGTAGGTTCGAGTCCTACAAGGTCCATTGTAGTGACACTTATATTTATTCCGGAGGATTACCCAAGTCCGGCTGAAGGGAACGGTCTTGAAAACCGTCAGGCGGGTAAAACCGTGCAAGGGTTCGAATCCCTTATCCTCCTTTGTTGATAAACATCAGTGCTAAAGCACTGTGGTTATCAATACTTGGCGAAGAAAGTGAGAGAAGTAAACCTTACTAGAAATCACCAAGAGTATCACCTTTCTATAGTCAAGATAGACTATAATTATCGCGGGGTGGAGCAGTCAGGTAGCTCGTCGGGCTCATAACCCGAAGGTCGTAGGTTCAAATCCTGCCCCCGCAATTGCTTTTAAAGAAGCAAAAAGTTATTAGTGACGCAACACAATAACGAATGGTTTGGTAGTTCAGCTGGTTAGAATGCCTGCCTGTCACGCAGGAGGTCGCGGGTTCGAGTCCCGTCCAGACCGTTTTAAATTTTTGCGGGTGTAGTTTAGTGGTAAAACCACAGCCTTCCAAGCTGTCGTCGCGAGTTCGATTCTCGTCACCCGCTTTATGGGCCTATAGCTCAGCTGGTTAGAGCGCACGCCTGATAAGCGTGAGGTCGATGGTTCGAGTCCATTTAGGCCCATTTTTAAATTATTTTCTTGGGGAAGTACTCAAGTGGCTGAAGAGGCGCCCCTGCTAAGGGTGTAGGTCGGGTAACCGGCGCGAGGGTTCAAATCCCTCCTTCTCCGTTTCATAGCGGCCCGTTGGTCAAGCGGTTAAGACACCGCCCTTTCACGGCGGTATCACGGGTTCGATTCCCGTACGGGTCATTTTTTATATTTATTCCGGAGGATTACCCAAGTCCGGCTGAAGGGAACGGTCTTGAAAACCGTCAGGCGGGTAAAACCGTGCAAGGGTTCGAATCCCTTATCCTCCTTTGTTGATAAACATCAGTGCTAAAGCACTGTGGTTATCAATACTTGGCGAAGAAAGTGAGAGAAGTAAACCTTACTAGAAATCACCAAGAGTATCACCTTTCTATAGTCAAGATAGACTATAATTATCGCGGGGTGGAGCAGTCAGGTAGCTCGTCGGGCTCATAACCCGAAGGTCGTAGGTTCAAATCCTGCCCCCGCAATTGCTTTTAAAGAAGCAAAAAGTTATTAGTGACGCAACACAATAACGAATGGTTTGGTAGTTCAGCTGGTTAGAATGCCTGCCTGTCACGCAGGAGGTCGCGGGTTCGAGTCCCGTCCAGACCGTTATCACTTTAGTTTCTTGGCGCAGTAGCTCAGTTGGTAGAGCAACGGATTGAAGCTCCGTGTGTCGGCAGTTCGATTCTGTCCTGCGCCATTTCAAAGAAGAAGCATGCGGGTGTAGTTTAGTGGTAAAACCACAGCCTTCCAAGCTGCCGTCGCGAGTTCGATTCTCGTCACCCGCTTTTTTCTTTAAGGGCCTATAGCTCAGCTGGTTAGAGCGCACGCCTGATAAGCGTGAGGTCGATGGTTCGAGTCCATTTAGGCCCATAATTTTTAAATGGCCCGTTGGTCAAGCGGTTAAGACACCGCCCTTTCACGGCGGTATCACGGGTTCGATTCCCGTACGGGTCATGTTAAAAAACATTTAGCTTTATGCTGAATGTTTTTTTATAAAATAATTATGAAAACGTTGACATCCCACTGATAATAAGGTATTCTATGCTTGTACTCAACAACTGAATAAATGGATAGTGATTGTTTAAATACAAGCTAAACCTAATTTTTCCAATGAAGAGGAGATTCTTCTTTTTTGGAAAGGTTGGGTTTTTCTTTTTTTACAATTGAAGGAGTAAATCTGAATAAAGGAGTGAAAAAATGATTATTCAAAAAATTTTGAATAATAATGTTGTGATTACGTTGGATGTAAATGAGCAGGAACAAATAGTGATGGGGCGTGGTATTGCTTTTAAAAGAAAAATTGGAGACTTTGTTGCAGAAGGTCAAATAGATCAAGTATTTCGTTTAGCAAACAAGGATACTTCTTTGAAGTTTCAAGAATTACTTGGTGATTTGCCTTTAGAAGTGATGCAATTGTCAGATGAGATTATTAAGTATGCTAAAACAAAGCTCGGCAGAAAATTAAATGATACAATCTTTATTTCTTTAACCGATCATCTTCATACTGCTTTAGAGCGAATACGTCAAGGGATTGAAGTGAAAAACTTCCTATTATGGGATATTAAACGTTTTTTTTCAGATGAATATGACATTGGAAATAAAGCATTAGAAATGGTTAAACAAAAATTCGATGTTCAACTTCCAGAAGATGAAGCAGGATTTATAGCACTGCATATAGTGAATGCGGAAATGGATGAAGAAGTTGGGAATGTCTACGAGTTAACAAAAATCATGCAGGAAATTACGAATATTGTTAAGTATCATTTTAAAATTACTTATAATAAAGACTCTGTTTATTTTTATCGCTTTAGTACTCATTTAAAATTTTTTGCTTATCGTTTATTAAATCATAAAGAATTCCAGGATGAAGATGACGGAGAATTATATGAAGTAATCAAAAAAAAATATCGTAATGCCTATAATTGTGTGAATAAGATTGCTGATTTTTTAACCGAAAGTTATCATTATACAATTTCAAAAGAAGAAAAAATGTATTTAATTATTCACATTGCACGAGTGGTACAAACAAATAGTCAGTAAGATTATTAAATCTTAGCTTAGATTTTTTATAAAAAGAAAGGTGGATAGCATAGTTATAAAGAAAAACCCTTTGGATAGTGACATTAAGTTGGCTAAACCTTCAAATGTGTTAACTAACAAACTAAACTTTGGAGGAACAAAAAAATGGGAAAATATCGTGATTTAGCGCAGAAAATTGTTGATAATGTAGGCGGAAAAGAAAATATTAATAGTTTGACTCACTGTATTACTCGCTTGCGATTTAAGTTGAAAGATGAATCAAAAGCAAATGATGAAATTTTAAAAAATATGGATGGCGTTGTGACTGTTATGAAAAGTGGTGGCCAATACCAAGTTGTAATTGGGAATCATGTACCCGCAGTTTATGAAGATGTTGTAAGTATTGCAGGAATTTCCGCTGATGCAGAACAAGAATCTTCTGGTGGAAATCTATTCAATCGTTTGATTGATATCTTGAGCGGTTGTTTCCAACCCTTTCTAGGAGCACTAGCTGCAGCTGGGATGGTAAAAGGATTAAATGCATTACTTGTTTTCTTGAAATTATATTCAGATACTTCTGGAACATACACGATGCTAAACGGTATCGGAGATGCGATATTCTATTTTATGCCAGTTATTCTAGGTTATACAGCTGCTAGAAAATTCAATTTGAACCCAATGGTGGGTATTGTCATCGGGGCAGCACTTTGTTACCCAACAGTACAAGGCAGCGCATTACAAGCTGTATTTGAAGAAACTGCTGGAGCAGGAGCAGCAGCACCATACAGTTTATTAGGATTACCAGCTTATAATACATTTTTAGGCATTCCTTGGGTTGGTGCTGGTTATACTAGTAGTGTCGTACCAATCATATTCATTGTGGCATTTGCAGCTCAGATTCAAAAACTCTTCAAGAAACTGATTCCTGAAGTTGTCCAAACATTCTTGGTACCATTTTTTGTATTGTTAATTGCACTACCAGTTGGTTTCTTAGTAATCGGTCCAATCATTAGTATGTTGACAGATTTACTAAGTGCTGGCTTCCAAGCATTGATGGGCTTCTCACCAGCTTTATATGGCGTTATTCTTGGCTTCTTCTGGCAAGTATTGGTTATTTTTGGATTACACTGGAGTGTTGTGCCGCTTGCAATTATGCAGATTACTCAAGAAGGTGCAAGTCAAGTATTAGTAGGATCATTTGCAGCAAGTTTTGCACAAACTGCAGTAGTTATGGCAATGTTCTTCAAGCTAAAAGATACAAAAGTGAAAGCTTTATGCCCGCCAGCAATTATTTCAGGTATCTTTGGAGTAACGGAACCGGCAATTTATGGAATTACATTACCTAAAAAGACTCCGTTTATTTATTCAATGATTGGAGCGGCAGTTGGTGGTTTGTATTTAATGTTTAATGGTGTTACTTCTTATACAATGGGTGGTTTAGGAATCTTTGGTGTTTTAAACTTTATCAATGGTGATGATGCGAGTGGAATGATTCATTCTTTTGTAGCCATTTTAATCGCAATGGCAATCGGTTTTGCTTTAACGTTCTTCTTCTGGAAGGATGATACAGTTATGGAAGAAATAACTGAAAATAAAAATGCTCAAAAAGCAATTAAAGAAGCAGTATTAAGTCCAGTTAAAGGTCGTGTTTTACCTTTGACCCAAGCTAGTGACCAAGCATTTGCACAAGGTGCTTTAGGTAAAGGTGTTTTGATTGAACCAACTGAAGGAGTTGTAAGAGCACCATTTGACGGAACTGTTATGACCTTGTTCCCAACCTTACATGCGATAGGGTTAATTTCTGATCAAGGAATGGAGTTATTGATCCATATCGGTATGGATACCGTTCAACTAGAAGGAAATGGTTTTGAAGCAAAAGTAGCGCAAGGCGACAAAGTGAAAAAAGGACAATTATTAGTTACCTTTGATATTGAAGCAATTAAAGAAGCAGGTTATAGTGTTGAAACACCGATTATCGTTACAAATACGGGTGATTATCTAGATATTGTAGAAACGCAAGATCGTGAAGTAACGTCCGATGATACACTAATTACTGGTTTAACTTAAAAATAAATAGAAGAGAATAGTGCTTACGGTAGACTCAAACGGATGCTATCGTAAGCCTTATATAGAAAGGAATTTTGACATGGCATTTAGAAAAGATTTTTTATGGGGTGGCGCAACTGCAGCCAATCAATGTGAAGGCGGCTATAACGAAGGCGGCCGAGGGTTAGCGAACGTGGATTTAGCACCAGTTGGACCAGACCGTTTTCCAGTGATCACAGGCGAGAAAAAGATGTTCGCTTTTGAGGAGGACCATTTTTACCCTGCACAAACTGCGATTGACATGTACCACCGTTATAAAGAAGATATCGCACTATTTGGCGAAATGGGGTTTAAAACTTACCGTTTATCAATTGCCTGGAGCCGTATTTTCCCTCTAGGAGACGAGACAGAGCCCAATGAAGAAGGGTTGAAGTTCTATGAAGATTTGTTCAAAGAATGCCGCAAGCACAATATTGAGCCTCTTGTAACGATCACGCATTTTGATTGTCCAATGCATTTAGTTGAAAAATATGGCGCGTGGCGCAGTCGTGAAATGGTTGGTTTTTATGAAAATCTTTGTCACGCAATTTTCAATCGTTATAAAGGCTTAGTGAAATATTGGTTAACCTTCAACGAAATCAATATGATTTTACATGCACCATTTATGGGCGCAGGTCTTTATTTTGAAGAAGGCGAAAACAAAGAACAAGTCAAATATCAAGCCGCACACCACGAACTATTAGCAAGTGCGATTGCCACAAAAATCGCTCACGAAGTTGACCCAGAAAACCAAGTTGGCTGTATGTTAGCGGCTGGCACAAACTATGCTTATACGTGTAAACCAGAAGATGTTTGGGCAGCGAAAAAAGCTGATCGTGAGAATTTCTTCTTTATCGACGTTCAATCTCGCGGAGAATATCCAGCATATGCGTTGAAAGAATTAGAACGTGAAGGCATCAAATTACCAATTGAAGAAGGCGATTTAGAATTACTGAAAGCACACACAGTAGACTTTATTTCATTTTCTTATTACTCATCACGTGTTCAATCAACGGATCCAGCGATCAATGAAAAAACAGCTGGAAATATCTTTGCCTCAGTGAAAAATCCATATTTAGAAGCAAGTGAATGGGGTTGGCAAATCGATCCACTAGGATTGCGTGTGACAATGAATGACTTATATGATCGTTACCAAAAACCATTATTTATCGTTGAAAACGGCTTAGGTGCAGTGGATGAACCAGATGAAAACGGCAATGTGATCGATGATTACCGAATCGAATATCTAGCGGCACACATCCAAGCGATGAAAGATGCAGTAGAACTTGATGGCGTAGATCTTTTAGGCTATACGACATGGGGCTGTATCGATCTTGTTTCAGCTGGAACTGGCGAAATGAAAAAACGCTATGGATTCATTTATGTCGATCGCGATAACGAAGGAAATGGCACCTTGAAACGTTCGAAGAAAAAATCATTTGACTGGTATAAAAAAGTCATTGCGACAAATGGGGAAGATTTGACAAACGCATAATGAGGAGGCAATCAAATGAAAAAAGCACTAAAATTGTTTGGAATTTTAATGTTAGGGTTGTTAGTCGTTGCCGGTTGTGGCAACGAAAAGAAAGAAGAATCATCAACCGCTAAAAAAAGACCAGAAGAATTGACTCTGTATATTGTCCGTCATGGTAAAACCATGCTAAATACGACTGATCGGGTTCAAGGTTGGTCAGATGCAGTTTTAACTAAAGCAGGTGAAGATGTCGTAACAGCTGCAGGGGTTGGCTTAAAAGATATTGATTTCCAAAATGCTTACAGTAGTGATAGCGGTCGAGCAATTCAGACAGCTAATTTGATCGTAAAAGAAAACAAAAAATCATCTGATTTAAAAGTTATTACAGATGAACGTCTAAGAGAATTTAATTTTGGAACATATGAAGGTGACTTAAACCACACAATGTGGCAAGATATTGCCGATGATCAAGGAGTCACATTAGAAGAATTTTTAAAGAATATGACGCCCGAATCGTTTGCCAATAGTGTCGCCAAATTAGATGCTAAAAATGTCGAAGAAGCTAAAGTCAACTGGCCAGCAGAAGACTATAAGACAATTACTACTCGACTTCAAGCAGGGTTAGAGGACATCGTTGAAAAAGAAATGAAAAATGAAGGGTCTGGGAATGTTCTGATCGCATCACATGGATTAAGTATCTCTGCATTATTGGCTACTCTGTTTGATGACTATAAAATTCCAGAGGGTGGATTAAAAAACGCAAGTGTTTGTACTGTAAAGTATAAAGATGGCAAATACACATTAGATAAAGTCAATGATTTAAGTTATGTGGAAGCTGGACAAAAATAAATGCTTGGAATGAAATGATTTTTTACACTTAATTCAGGTTTGATTTATACAAAATTCGATCAAAGAAACATTTTTGATCGAATTTTGTGTATAATAAGAACAAAAAGAAGGAAAAGGGCTAAAAAATATGGTAACTATTACAAATTTTCGTGACATCGGTGGTATAAAAAATAAAGAAGGAAAACAAATCAAAAAAGGGGTGTTTCTACGCTCTGGAGAGTTGTCTAATTTAACCAATGATGACCAAAAACGTTTAGAAACAACCTATCATTTAGGCAAAATCATTGATTTAAGAAGTGAAGCAGAAGTAGAAGAAAGACCAGATATATCTGTCCCAAAAACAGAATATATCCATATTGATATTTTAGAAGATATTCAAGATGAAGGAGCTTCTATCAGTGATTTCGTTAAAATTGGTTCTCCAGAAAAGTCTGCCTCTTACATGGAAAAATTATATGCAGATATTGCGTTGAATACGACTGCTCAAAAAGGCTACAATAAATTTTTTGAAGAAATTTTAGCTTTGCCGCAAAAAGAAAGTATTTTATTTCACTGTTTTGCTGGGAAAGACCGTACTGGAATTGCAGCATTGTTGATTTTAGAAACATTAGATGTACCAAAAGAAGCGATTTACACAGATTATTTAGTAACAAATAATTTAAGAAAAAAAGAAAATGCCATGATTTTAGAGCAAGCTAAAACAGCACAGCTAGAAGAGTCTAATTTAGAAGCATTACATGTTGCTTTAAATGTTGATAGTCGTTATTTAGATAATTTTTATAAGACTGTTGAAAAACAATACGGTGATATCACGACTTATTTAAAACAAGCAATTGGGATCAATAAAACAACAAAAGAAACGTTGAACCATCGTTTTATTTTAGAATAAATGCGATAGAAGTAGAGGTTGATTATGAATAAGAAGCAACATATTGAACGGCTGAATCGGTGTATCGAAATTTCTAGAAAGGCCCGTGAGCATGGCAACACTCCGTTTGGGGCTTTGCTAGCTGATAAAGCAGGAAATATTCTTTTAGAGCAGGAAAATGTCGAAATTACTGAAAATATCTGTACAGGCCATGCGGAAACTACTTTGGCAGCAAAAGCTTCACAAAAATATAGCAAAGAATTCTTGTGGGAGTGTATACTATATACTACAGCTGAACCATGTGCAATGTGTACGGGAACAATCTACTGGGGAAATATAGGAACGATCGTTTACGCAATGACTGAAAAGCGATTACTAGAATTAACTGGAGATAATGATCAAAACCCAACATTCGATTTACCTTCGAAGGAAATCCTAAGCCATGGACAAAAGAATATTCAAATCATCGGTCCATTTCCAGAAGTCGAGCAAGCAGCAGCAGCTGTTCATCACGGTTATTGGAACTAACTAAAAAGTAGAAATCATTCATTTTGTTGAATCATTTCTACTTTTTTATTTCCTTAAACATAAAATGTCAGAATTTTCCGAAAGGTTATTGACTTATTAGCATGTTAAGGCAATAATAGATAAAATCACTTATAAAAAAATAAGAAGGAGTATAGTATAAAATGATTATTAAGCCATCACTACCGCAAGAAATGACGATTTTTTTCGATGCAGAGAATCAACCAAATAAAAATGTTCAGATGGGCGTTATTGTCTTACAACCAGGAGAAAAACGTCCTTTAGAAGGATTTGCTAGACATGACCAAGATGAATATTCTTACGTTGTCTCTGGTAAAGCACATACGATTTTAGAAGACGGCCAAGATTTGATTGGCACACCTGGCGATGCGCAATTGATCGAAGCAGGTGAAGGACACATCAACTATAACAATGGAGATGAGGCAGCAGTTGTTGTTTGGATGTTAGTTGAGCGAATAGAAACTAAATATAAGGGAGAAATGTATGAAAAAAACAATTAAATCGATCATTGGATTAACCGCACTGATGACCATTATTTCGGGATGTTCTGGTGGAAAACAAAAAGAAGTTGCAGAAGCCACAAAACCGTTAAATTTAATGTCACCTTCAGAATTAACGACTTTAGACACGTCGGTTATGTTAGATTTTCCAGATGCAATCGTCCAAACCGCAGCTTTTGAAGGTCTATACGCACTAGACGACAAGGACCAATTGATTCCGGCTACAGCAAAAGAAATGCCAGAAATCTCTGAAGATGGTAAAACATACACAATCAAGCTAAGAGAAGAGGCTAAATGGAGCAATGATGATCCTGTTACTGCAAAGGATTTTGAATATGCTTGGAAAAAAATGATCGATCCTAGCAATGGATTTGTGTATAGCTTCTTGGTCGTAGATACTATTTTAAATGCTGAAGATATTTCCGAAGGGAAAAAACCAGTCGATGAACTTGGTGTCAAAGCATTAGATGAGCATACGTTGGAAGTCAAATTGAAAGAAGCGAAACCATATTTCACCTCAGTTTTGGCTTTTCCAACGTTTTTCCCGCAAAATCAAAAATTTGTCGAAAAAATGGGTACTGACTATGGAACGACAAGCGAAAATGTTGTTTACAATGGACCATTTACTGTAGCAAATTGGAAACAAACCGATTTAAGCTGGGATCTCAATAAAAATGAAAAATACTGGGATCAATCAAATGTAAAGTCTGACAAAATCCATTATGAAGTCGTCAAAGAGGCATCGACTGCACTGAATCTTTTTGAAGATGGTCAATTGGATGTCGCAACCGTTACAGGTGAACTAGCAAAGCAAAATCAAAGTAATCCAGACTATCATTCATATCCGGCCGCTACGATGAACTATATTCGCTTAAATCAAAAGCGTAAAGACAAAGATACACCGTTAAAAAATGAAAATCTAAGAAAAGCCTTAGCCCTTGGAATCGATAAAGAAAACTTAGTAAATAATATTATTGCGGATGGGTCTAAGCCGTTATATGGAGCAATTACAGAAGGCTTTGTCAGCAATCCTAAAACAGGTGTCGATTTCAGAGAAGAAGCTGGCGATTTGATGAAGTATAATCAAGAAGAAGCCTTAAAATATTGGGCGCTTGCTAAAAAAGAATTAGGGGACAAGATTACATTAGATTTGATAGTCACAGATGATGGTTCTTATAAAAAAATGGGAGAGAGCCTTCAAGGGAGTCTCGAAAAACTATTCTCTGGTTTAACGATCAATGTTTCAGCATTACCGACTGAAACGGCATTGAATCTTAGCCGAGAAAGTGATTACGATATGTTCCTGATCTATTGGACTCCTGATTATCAAGATCCAATTTCTACCCTGAACATGTTACGTACAGGAAATGATCGTAATTACTCTAATCCTAAATATGATGCCTTATTAGATGATGCATCACAAAAATATGCGACTGATTTAGAGAAACGTTGGGAAACGTTGATTGCCGCTGAAAAAGAAGGAATTGAGACAACCGCTGGAATGATTATTATCAGTCAAAATCAACAATCCGTTTTGCAAAATCCACAAGTCAAAGGGCTGAGTTATCATACTTTTGCAGCCCCATTAACCTTGAAAAATGTCTATAAAGCAGTAGAATAAAAGTACTAAAAAAAGTCTTTTAAGAAAGGCTTTTTTTAGTCAAATCAATGAATTGAAAGAAAAGAAATGAGTGTGTGATAGATGACAAGAAAGATAGAAGTCATAGCCCCACAAAAAAGATGGTCAGAACAATTTGAACAAGAACAAGACCGACTAGAAAAGGTATTCAACAAACAAATACTAGCAATTCATCACATTGGTAGTACAGCTATCAAAAATAGTAAGGCAAAATCTGTGATCGATATGCTAATGGTGGTAAAAGATATTCAAGTGATTGACAGCTATAATCAAGAGATGATAAAAATTGATTATGAATGTCTAGAGGAAAATGGTATTCTTGGTCGGCGTTTTTTTAGCAAAGGCGGAGATAATAGAAGTCACCATCTCCACGTTTTTCAAGAAGAGCATCCAGAAATTCAGCGACATTTACTGTTTAGAGATTTTATGAATAGTCATTCAGAGGAAGTTTTGGCATATAGCCAATTGAAGCTAGAACTAGCTCAAAAATTTCCTTATGATATTGAATCATATGTTGCTGGGAAAGATGCTTTTATCAAAAAAATTGATCAAAAAGCAAAAAGTTGGTATGGTAAAATGAAGTAAACATAAGGAGTCCAAATAATTATATGAATAATCGGCGAGTAACAGAAAATGATTATCAGAAGCTTGTAGAAGTTTGGGAAAGAGCTGTTAAGAAAACGCATGATTTTTTACAAGTAAACGATTTTCAAACGATAAAAGCGGAGTTACCAACTTATTTTCCTCATCTAGAGATGAATATTTGGCTAATAGAGGAAAGAATAATCGGTTTTTCTGGTATGGATGGAGATAAACTAGAAATGCTATTTTTAGAGCCAAACGATATTGGAAAAGGCTACGGCAAAAAAATCGTAGCAACATTAATTAAAAAAAATCAGCTTCGATTAATAGATGTTAATGAACAAAATCAGTCTGCGAGAATATTTTATCAAAAAATGGGATTTGAAGAATACGCTAGAAGTGAGATAGACAATGCAGGCAGACCTTATCCAATTCTACATCTACAGAAGAACTGTATTTAAAAAAGTCAAGTAAGGTCCTCTGATAGCTGTAAGAGCTATTAGAGGACCTTAGTTTGCGTTGTATAGTATAAAAATTAAGCGGTTAGTTTGGAACTTCGTGTGAACAGCTTGTTTAAAAAAACTTGACGTTGTTTTTCATTTGAATTTTTTAAAGAAGAGAATGAAAAATGCTTGACCTTTTTGATGCCGGACATACGTAGGACTTGTTTTTTTAGTACGGTACCATAATCTTGTTGGAATAGCGTTTTATACACTTTAGGCGCATCTTCAGTTGTTATGATCCAAGCAGATTTGCCAGTTAAGAGACCAATTGGGAAAAGACCTTTGTAACTATAAGCAAACCCTTTACTAAAGACTTTATCAATAAAACCTTTTAAAATAGCGGGCATACCGCCCCACCAAATTGGAAAAATAAAGACAATATGATCTGCCCAGGAAATCTGTTCCCGATATACGGCTGTTTCTTTATCAAATTGCATGTCTCTTCTTCTTTTTGACTTATTAAAAACTAATACAGGATCAAAATTTTCCTTATAAAGATCAATCGTTTTAACGGTATTTTGTTGCTCAATTCCTTGTTGAATCGTATTTAAAATAGCATGAGTGTAGCCAGTGGTATTAGGGTAAGCATAGATAATCAATATATTCATTAGTATTACCTCCATAGTTTAGTTGTGTAAATCAAAGAAAATCGTATCTGCAAATTCTGCTATTTCTCTTTTCATTTGATCATAGTTCGTTTTGCATTCTTCATACGTTTCTGGAATGGGGAGAGATTGTATTGAATGAATAATCATTTGATAATGTTGAATCGTTGTTTCTAGAGTACGAACTTTATTTGCTAAGAATTCTCGACTACGATTATTACAATCTAGTGAAACAGGATGATCAAATAAATTCAGTAATTCTTTCATCTCTTTTAAAGAAAAATGAGCATATTTCATGACAGAGATGTATTTTAATCGTGCCAAGTCTTTTTGGTCATATAGTCGATAGTTATTTACACCTCTTTGAGGATCGATTAGTTGTTCTTTTTCATAATAACGAATTGTATCTTCACTCAAATGCGTTTTTTGAGCAATTTCTTTAATAGTCCATTTTTTTGTCATCTTGATCCCTCCAAAATCATATTAACATTGGAGCATGCTCCAATGTCAACAGCTAAAATATTTTTTCAAGTCTCTGCTCTAGTTATGTTGAGCATTATTGTGTTAGAGGTACTTAATAATGTGTATAATAGAATTAAAGCTAACCTAACTATTTCTATTCCATAAAAATAGAATTACGTTTTATTTATTTTTGTAAAGTTAATTAAATATTTTTGGTACAAAAATTTTATGATAATTATAACGAGAAAAAATAGCTCTAATTCCCTGTGAACACTAGGGAGTGGGGACTTTTTTTATTTTAAAGTAGAAAAAAAATAGACATACGAATGAAAAAAATGACAAAAAAATTCGATTTTATTAGCATATTACTTGATATAAAAGATTGAGAGATACTATAATGGAAGTAAGTCAGCGGTTTTAGCTGCTTAGTTATGGGAGGAGAGAGCATTATGTTTAGTTATACAGATATGATTTTGTCAGTAATGCAACGAGTTGAAGTCTACAATGAGATTTTTAATGCCATTTCTAAGGAAGTACAAGAGAACAGCTGTAATCAAGCCATTAACAGAAGAGGAAAAGATACGTATGTATTTTGCCGGAGCAATGTTAATCGGTTCCTTGTGGAAGAAGCTAACTTTAGAAAAAATTTAGGTTTTTATGGTGAAAAAGAAGCAACCAAAATTTTATTGGAAGGCTTAGATACCTATAAAGAAGGTATCTACTTTTGGCTAGAAGCATTAAATGATAAATGTGAAGTAATTGATGAAATCAAATATAAGCGTGGCTTACATAGTACAGAAAGCTCGTTTAGATTGATCAATCAAGCGTGTAAAGAAGCTTGTGGTGGAATTCAAAGTGCACATAGTGTTCATAAAATGTAAATACGCTATCAGCAAGATGTAACAAAGATACGATGAGTCAATAATGTATGTTAAAAACATTAGTTGAAATAAGTAACAACTCTATTCGATTTTATTCATATTGTAATTTTCATTTTATTTATTCAAAATTCTCAAAATACCAAGGCAATGATTCATGTTGCCTTGGTATTTTTTTTAATTGCACAAACAAATTTATCAATCAAAGCGTCCAATGCTTTATCTAAGGTTTGAGCATTATCAGTATTTCTATTTAAGAATAAAGGTGGACAAGTGTGCATATCGATTAATTTTGTTGCAACTACCTGATAGTCTTCTAAAAAGACGGTAATCTGAGGATGAACAATCGTTTCACCACAAGAACCAGCAATGAGATAAGCTAATTCTATCTCGTTTTCATTTAGCTTGCGTAATCGATAATAACCATCTTTAATAAATTTCTTTTCTTCATTAAATAGAACAAACAAGCTATTAATTTGTGTACTTCTGTCCATAGCAATTCTCCTTTTTTATTAGTGTATCATACATTAAAAAAGTGTTATAAAATATTTTTTCCTTCAATTGACATCTAATGCAAATACTAGATTACTTAATAAAAAACGATATGAAATTCACATAATTCTCAAATATTTGTATTATTTATTAAAAACGTGATAAATAAAACATTGGAATTATGTAGACTTAGTAAATGAAATGAATTAAACTTATTTTAGTTTGATATATATATTAAATAAATATCTATATTATATCTTAATAGAGATGTATAGGAGATGAAAAACAGCTTTTTTAGGGATGAGCTGTTTGATTAACTAAAATATAAAGGGGACACCACATGTATAATATAGGATTTGTTTTGCTTGATGATGATACAAATGAGCAAAAATACATAGACTCACTAAATAGTGCTCAATTACATGTACATCCGATTAATAAAAATGAAGTTATTGAAACAAACGAAAATTATAATGGCATAGTGATTAATGAATACCATATACAAAATATTGGGTTGATTTGCGAGTTAATTTTATCATTAAAGAAAAAGACTGATATTTTTATTTGGGTGATTTCAAAGCGAGAGAATAAAATGAATCATATTGTGTACTTGCAACTAGGTGCGGATGGAATCATCGATCCTGAGACCGACACAGAAGAATCGAAATTACTGATGATAAATACCTTTAATCGATATAGTAGGATGTCTCTAAATGATTCGGAGCAGATAAGTAAATCAGAAGGGAATACAGAACTTCAATTACGCCCATGTAATTTTAGCGTCTTAATGAATGGCGAAGAGATTAGTTTGACTAAATTGGAATTTAAAACAATCGAATTTTTACAAACACAAAAAGGTGTAGCTGTTTCCTATGAAGAAATCTATAAAAACGTTTGGGAAAATGACGGAAACGACAAACAATATCGAGTCTCAAATCTGATTTTCCATCTAAGACAAAAAATTGAAAAAGATGCAGCACATCCTAATTATATCAAAACAGTTCGTTCAAAAGGATATAAGCTGACGCTATAAGCAATCACGTTAATTATAATAAAACAAATAGTCATGGCGGTTGATCTATTAGGAGACGAAAGACAATGACGGTGACAAAAAAACAAGTAAAAATGTTTTCTCTTTTTCAAGCCGATTGTTGAGCATAAACAAAATAGAGAAAATCAGTGCATGTTTGCCAACATCCGCTTAGAGAACTGCCATTCTCAAAGGATTTGTAAACAAAAATTCAGCACTAATTTCCCCCTGCATTGTGAATGTATCAAAAAACGAAACAATTGGCAAGGAAAATAGAAATAGATTGTGCATCTTTTTAAGACAGATGTGTAAAAAATTGTTAAGGGAGGAGTTGAGAAGATATGAAAATCGGAAAAAAGTCTTATTTTATTGGACTAGTTATTTTTCTGTTCAGTATTTTAGCGGTTATTTTATTTAATAACTCTAACAAAATTGAAGCAGCTGAGGAACCTTTGATAGGAAACGTGGATTCTTCCACTCTATTAAAAACCGAAGAAGATTTGCATAATCAAGAAACGATCACTGTTCCTCAAATGGAAGCTTACATGGATGGAACTAATTATCAACCAGCTCAGACCAAAATTGAGAATAAAATCACTGGAAGCATGACAAATGAGCAGTATCAAACGCAATATGCTGATTTGAATGCTCAGCAAAATCAAGCATGGAATACTCAATACAATTTCCGACCTGATACCAATGCGGTCCATGTAGGAACTTGGGCTGAGTTTAGAGCAGCTTTTGAGAATAATCAAGTCTCAAAGATCATCCTTGATGCAGATATTTATTATGGCTCTGCTATTGCTATCTCTAGAGCAGAATCAATTGAAATAGATGGTCAAGGGCATCTCCTTGAGATGCGAAATGGTTCCATCAATGTTGATGATCTAAATTCTTTGGCAAGTTTTGGCAAAGCCTTTTCTGACGTGCCAGTATTCCACATGCATGATATTCAAATTGCGAATAATACTGGGTATGGAGCGCTAGAGGGGAATCTTGGAACTGCGTGGTCATTTGTTAATGGTAAAGGACAATGGGGAACTGGCGGTTCAACCGGCTCAAATAGAAGATTATGGCGTTACAGAATTGGGAATGTTTATACTCCTTATGACACTAGTAAAAAAAGTGATAACCAACGTGTGGGTGGCCGCTTAATCAGTGCTCCTCGTGCTGAAATTAGCATGTATGGATACAATGTCATCGTAACAGGTGCTGAAAATTTCTATACCGGTGGAATGACATTTGAGCCTAGTACCTTTTATAAAGGCACAAACGCTGAGTATGATTATTCAGTTGTTTGGTTCATGGATAATACTGGTAAAAATGGGGACACTGATTCAACAGGGACCAGGAAATTTGATATTGGAGAAGGCAGTTTTGTGTATTTAAATTATACTGCTAATGGCACCAATTATCCTGCAGTGTATAACTTTTTCGATGAGCTAAGAGTCGGGAAAAATGCAACTTATAATGCGAACATGCCAGGATCAGCTGCCTATTTTAATGTGGACGATGCAAGCTTTATAGCGGAAGAAGGTTCAACAGTCAATTTACTTTCTCGTGCTGGCAGTCGAGCTACTGTTCAATCTGGTGCAGTGAATGCTACAAATGCTGGTTCACAAGCAAACCCTAAAAACACTAAATATGAATTTAAGCCTAAATCAAATGTGTTCATTGTTGGGAATAATAATGGTGGAGTTCTTGCATATAACTCAACAAATGGAGGCAATCAGTTCATATTTGATAGTCCAGAGTCATTTGACATTCGTAATTCGTTTAATAGTACAACGACAACCAATGCCTTTTTGGGAGATACAACGTCGAATAGAGGAACCAACAGTTTCACTATAAAAAATTCTGATATATCTATTTGGAATAATCAAGTAGACATTGATGGTGCGCCAACCTATGATTATTCGAATGTGACAGACTTCACTGTAACAAATTCATCTGCAAATGGAGGAGTGACAAGCTCCGATCCGGATCTTCAAAGTCAATATCTTCGTCCAAATTATAAACGTATCTCAGGAATGAATAGTATACCTGAACTAACTTGGACACCCGTAACTGATGCGGATTTCGACCAACAATCACGTATTTTAATAGGATATACAGCAGTTGGTGGTAGTGACCCGTTTGATGAGGATGGTAATGCAAAAACAAAGCCAGTTTATGCAGATAGTATTCGTAAAGCCTATGTCGACTATATAGATACTTTAGGCAACACTTTTACTGGAACTAGTACCGATGATAACTATGTACATTGGAAAAAGGCAGATCATACGATACCAGGATTTCAACTTGCCGAGCAAAATATGTTTGGAACACCATATCGTGCATCCTTTGTTAATAATGTCCTGACCCCTTATAGAACAGGGGAAAAGACACCTACAACAGTAATTGATGTCACGCCACCTGAACCAGCAGTTGTTACAGGGGATAAAGTGACAAATGGGATGAAACAACTAATCGGTAAAGATGCTGAACCAAAAGCTAAAATCTATGTTGATATCAACGGTACACGTCAATCAGCAGTCGGAACAGTGAATGAAGATGGTACGTGGGCCTATAACTTACCTCGTTACTTAAATACTGGTGAGACTGTCCAAATCTTCCTAGAAGACAATGCTGGCAAGATCACAGAAGTTTTAGATCCAGCAGCACCATCGACCAACAGTGATAATGGAAATATCAATCCGGCTACTGAAATGAAATACCGCGATGCCACGTTTAAAGCGGCAACAAAGTATACAGTCGAAGATGCATTACCAGATAAACCACTTATGGAAAAAACAGTTGTTTCTTCTGGCGGACAAACAACCCAAGTTGGGGACGTGTTGACGTATACGTTAACTGCTAAGAATAATAAAGCAGCAACATTTACTACAAATTGGGCAAAAGTTGTGATTACGGATACACTTCCTGCTGGTTTAGACTTTGATCCAGCAACAGCAGATATCAAAATTAATGATGTTACAGCTGTAAGTCCAGCTGATTATACGTATGATTCTGATTCCCGTGTATTAACAGTCAATGTTGGAGATTTAGCAACAGGAGCAACAGCTAAGGTGACATTTAAAGCAACAGTTGCTGCCAAAGCTGTCGGAACGATCATTACGAATGAAGCTGAAGCAATCGGTGATTCTCCAAGAGAAACTCCCTTTGTCGAAGGTCCAAATGATCCAAACGCTAAACATGAAACCTATTCAGCGAAATCACTTGCTGTAGATAATCCTGGCGGCACAGTTTTTGGTGTCTTAGAACTAGCGTCTGCGCCAACGGAAATTGATTTTGGTAGTGTGAAATATCAAGGAAAGAAAACCCGCCTAAATACTGCTGAACATCATGGTGCTGATCTTATTGTTAAAGATAGCCGGGCGAATAAAAAAGGCTGGTCATTAACAGCTAAAATGACGACTCCAATGACAAGCACAACGCCAGATGCTCCTGTCTATACACTAGATGGAGCAGTGAAGTACGTTTACAAAAATCGTGAAATCACGTTAAATGGCGGTGCACAAGATATCATGGTGCAGGATGCTGTTACTGGCGGATCAATCGAAGGCGCGACCTATAACATTAGTGATACATGGTCTGAGTCTGGTGACGGATTCAAATTTGAGGTTTCTGCCCAAGATGTGAAAGCACTTGGTTCTTATCAAGGAGAAATTCTTTGGGAATTGGGCGATGCTCCATAACAGTAAAGGAGATTCTTAATCTATGAGAAAAAAAATCAATATTTTAGTCTTCTCCTTTACTTTGCTATTAACGTTAGTAATCAGTTATCCTTTGACTGCTGCGGCTAATAACAATGGAGGAGAAGTGCAAACAGATGGTGTGATTCGTTTTTATGAAGATAGTTCTTCAACGGAGCCGCCAACAAGCACACAACCATCAAGTAGCACGTTAACAAGCTCAGCCCAAGTTGCTAAACCTGTTGGACGTTATCCGAGCACTGGTGAAATGGTAAAAACAAGTCTTGTATTTACCGGAGCAGCCTTGGTTATTATCGGATTACTTCTGTTTTTCTGGAAACGCAAGAAGGAGAAAGAAGGGCGGGATAACACATGAGAAGATTGAAAAAAACAATTAAATTTCTCGTTATGCCAATTGCTGTGATTTCTTTATTAGTGCTTATCAGTGATACTGCATTCGCAGAAACAGACGCAATGAGCGGACCTGGCAAAATCGAATTTTCAGGTGAATATCCGCAAGACATCGTTGATCCAGAAAAACCGGGTGAAATTGTCGACCCAGGAGAAACACCCCAACTTAAAGGGGATTTGAGAATCGACTTTGTTCCAAAACTAGATTTTTACCAGAATAAAATTTCCGATAAAGATGAGACGTACTACGGAAATGCACAAAATTTCTTTGGTGCAACCAAGCCTAGAGGAAACTTTGTTCAAGTCACTGACTTGAGACAAAAGCCGACTGGTTGGACGTTACAATTGCGTCAGGAAATGCAATTTACCAACAAAGATACAGAACACAGCGAAATCAACGGGGCAATGTTATCACTAGATAAATCCTGGGTAAGTTCTACTCGAGATGCTAGCGGCGCGCCCCAACTCTCAAAAGAGATCATTAATATAGACAATGTCGGTGCTTCGTATAACTTAGCACAAGCAAATGCTGGGCAAGGTGCAGGGACCTGGACGATTTCCTTTGGTGCATCTGAAGAAAATCAGGATAACCAAAAAAACACACTGGAACCTAGACTAGATCATACTGGTCAAGCAGTTTTAGATCCAGTATTTGATAATAAACCTGTCTACTTGAATAAAGCTGTTTCACTATCGATTCCGGGCACAACGATCGTTGATCCGGTACCTTACACTACGGTGTTAACTTGGATATTAGCCGAGTTGCCATAAATAGAAACAACAACACACACTAACACACACAAACTAGGAGGAAACACACATGAAAACAAAAACATTATGTTCAGTAGCATTATTAACTTTAGTAGGAGTAAGCTTAGCGGCACCAGCTGCAGCTAACGCTGAAGCAAAATCATTACCATCAAACGGTAAAATCAAATTTACTGAAGACAACGATCCTAAAGATGTTGTTGATCCAGAAGATCCAGAAAAACCAATTGTAGATCCTAAAGAACCAATCATCGTTAACCCAGATCGTGGTTCATTCAGTATCGATGCTGTAACTGAATTAAACTTCGGTGAAGATAAAGTGAAAGCTTTCGCTTCAAATCCAGAATACTTTGCTGCAGCAATTCCAGTAACAACTGGCACTGGTGAGGATGCCCCACAGGTTACTCGTGGGAACTTCGTACAATTTACAGACGTACGTGGTGTTGCAAATCATAAATACAAAGTAAGCGCACAATTATCTAAACAATTTGAAGCCAATGGTAATGCTGGAACGTTCTTGAAATCAGCTACGATCGATTACTCAAATGCAGCAATCACATCTGCTGACCCAGCAGCACAATGGCCAGCAACAACTGTTGCCGGATTCCAATTAGCAGCAAATGCAGCTGGAACAGGTGCTGGTGATTCAGTAGTAGTGTTAGATAACAAAGAAGCGTCTAAAGGAATCGGAACTTACACAATTGAATTTGGTCAATATGGCGACGGAAAAGCAGATACAACTGCTGAATCTGTTAAATTAACTGTACCAAACACAAACGTTTTACTAGCTGATGAATACACAGCTGAAATCACTTGGACAATCGCTGAAGTATTATAATTTAAACTGAATAAGTAGGTTAAATTATATCGCATACTTTAAGTAGTTATGTTCAAATAAATGGCGAGACAGAAATAATTATTTCTGTCTCAGCCTTTTTAAAGAGAGGGATAGCGATGAAAAAAAAGCATCTATTATTTTTAGTAGTGACATTTATGATAACAATGCTTATGCCAATCAAGACATATGCAGAAGAAAACAGCGGTGGTAACGCAACTGGTTTTACATATGAAACAATTAAACCTGACAATCAGAAGAGTCAAGACACTGGCTACTTTGATTTAAGGATGACACCTGGGCAAAAACAAACTGTAAAAATCAAACTGAAAAACTTGGCTTCAGAAGAAGCAGAAATTTCAGTGAAATTAAACGGTGCTAAGACAAACGCCAACGGAGTTATTGAATATGGTCCGACAACGATTAAAAAAGACAATTCATTAAAATACGATTTTGAAAGTATCGTTAAAGCTCCTGAAACAGTTAAATTGCCAGCCAATGGCGAAAAGGATGTCGACATAGAAATTACGATGCCAGAAGCTTCATTTGATGGAGTGATTTCAGGCGGAATCCAACTGCAAAAAATTGAAAAAGAAGAAGCGGCAAAACCGAAGAAAACGGGCGTTATCAATAAATATGCTTATGTCATTGGGATGTTGCTTTCTGAAACAGACAAAGAAATTCAACCAAACTTAGAACTAAATAAAGTTTATGCAGAATTGAATAATTTTCGAAATACATTTTTTGTGAATTTTTCTAATGTACAACCTGCTTATTTAGAAAATATGACAACACAAGTTCAAATCATGAAGGACGGCAGCGATGAAGTTTTATATGAAACAAAGCGTTCGGGTATGAGAATGGCGCCTAACTCATTGATCAATTTCCCTGTAAGCATGGAAGGTGACCGTATGGTTCCTGGCGACTATCGTGCTAAAATTTTAGTGACGTCTGGTGATAAGAAGTGGGAATGGGACGAAAAATTTAAGGTAACAGATGAAGAAGCAGATAAATTCAATAATCAAGATGCCGGGTTAGAAGACGTTCAAACGTTCAACTGGCAGTTGATTGCAGGAATTGTTGGTGGGGTACTAGTCTTAGCAATCATCATCTTCTTCGTAATCAGAGCAGTGAATAAAAAGAAGCAAACTAAGAAAAAAAAGGCTAGAAAAAAGAAATCCAAAAAGTAATAACTAGTTTAAAAAACTAGCGACATTTTTAAATGAAGGAGGTAAACAAATGACTATATTAGATTGGTTTTTTATTGTTTCTTTGTCCATAGCCAGTGTAGGATTATTATTTGCAGGGACCTCCTTTTATCTGATGATTCAAACTAAAAAAGCTTTAAACAAAGTAAAAAGAACAAAAGTCAAAAAGAAAAAAAAGAAACAAAAAAGACGGAAAATCAGAGAACTAACGAAAAAAAGCAAAAAGCAGCGAACGTTTGGAATCGTACTTAGTATTCTATTTTTACTGTCAACGTTAAGCGCAGGTTATTCATTGTATTATCAATCCATGCATTTAAGCCAAAAAGATTCTAAAGCTGTCATTCAAGGCTATTACCTAGTAGACAATATCGAAAAAGAGCTACAAGCAGCAAAAACGACAGATAATGATGTTAAAGCAGGAAAAAATATTAAATTATTAGCAGGGCAGCTTTCGAGTTATGGTATTTATAAAGCAACGATCAGAAATACCGAACAAGGGCAAAAAGCGTTGAATAAGTACTATAAGTCAATGAAAGAATTAGGAATAAACTTATCCTCTCAAACAGATGGTTTTTTCAAGGATGAGACGCTCTTAAATGAGTTCGAAGCAGACGTTGCAGCAGTTAAGAAAAATCAAGAAGCAGTTGTCAGCTACTTTAAAATCAATGAAAAAGCGTTGGTAAATAAAAAATAACCTGGTGATTTGATGAAAAAAGCAACTCATAAAAATAGAACGAAACGAAAGCCCAAAAAACAGATTACCCAAACAACATCGAATGTTAAAAAAGCAGTCAAAAGAAAAGTTCCCACCAATTCAAAGAAACCGACTAAAAAGCGTAAGAAGAAATTAAATAAGAAAAAGAGCAGAAAAATGAAGCTTCTTTTTTTTGAAATAGGGTTAACTATACTTCTGACAACTGGCGTGGTCTATCTATTATCTCTATTTACCTTTTCTCTTACAAAAGTTGAAGGTTATTCTATGAGTGACACTTTGGAAGATAAAGATGTAGTTGTTATCAATAAACTCACGGATATCAAGCGTTTTGATCTTGTCTATATGCGAGTTCCTAACTCTAAAGATAAATCAATTCGAAGGATTATCGGTCGTCCTGGAGAAAATGTATATTATAAAAATGGACAGTTGTATATTAACGAAGTGGAAAAAGACGAGCGTTTTATTGCTGACTACAAAAATCAATTTGAAAAAGATGGTATGATGTTTACCGAAGATTTTACATTAAAGAATTTGACAGGAAAGCCTACGATACCTAAAGGAAAGTATTTAGTTTTAGGCGATAATCGACCCTATGCAACGGATAGTCGTTATTATCAGCTAGTGGATGAAAAAGACATCATTGGGACTGTGGAAATGAGAGTATTACCGTTACATAAGTTACAGAAATTTTAATGAAATATTGAAAAAACACCACGATTTTATGGATTCTTAGGTGTTTTTATTTTATAAATCAATTGCTTATCTATCCAATAATAAAACAAAAATGTTTTGCTTAGAAAGTATAAAAAGTAAGTTTTTTCCTTGGAAATCTGTTATACTAGTAAGCGTTACAAGTTCCCGAAAGGATTTGTTGTAAAATAGTAGGCTTTTCGATGAACTATTCATTTTGGATATGACCGAGTGGTGCTACATTTTGACAAAGATGCCTTGTAACCGAATATAAATAGGGGGAATACATTATGACAGAGAGACATTTATTTACATCAGAATCTGTTTCTGAAGGACATCCGGACAAAGTTGCCGATCAAGTGAGTGACGCAATTCTGGATGCGATTTTAGAACAGGATCCGTTGGCCCGTGTGGCCTGTGAAACAAGTGTAACAACAGGTTTGGTTTTAGTTTTTGGAGAGATTTCTACTACAGCTTATGTCGATATCCAAAAAGTTGTGCGACAAACATTGAAAGATATTGGCTATACACGAGCTAAATATGGGTTTGATGGGGATACAGTCGCAGTTCTTGTTGCAATCGATGAGCAATCACCAGATATTGCACAAGGTGTGGATGATGCACTAGAAACACGTGGTGAAAAAGACACTAAAGATGACATTGGTGCTGGAGACCAAGGCTTGATGTTTGGGTTTGCAGTTGATGAAACACCAGAACTAATGCCGTTACCGATTTCTTTAAGTCATAAACTTGTTCGCCGTTTGACACAACTTCGTAAAGAGGAAAAACTTCCTTATCTACGTCCGGATGCAAAATCACAAGTGACTGTAGAATATGATGAAAATGGCAAACCGCAACGTGTCGACACAGTCGTGATCAGCACACAACATGATGAAGAAGCAACGCTGGAACAAATTCAAAAAGACGTGAAAGCCCTCGTCATTGATGAAGTGATCCCAGCCGAATTACTAGATGAAGAAACAAAATATTTTATAAATCCAACAGGCCGTTTTGTCATTGGCGGACCGCAAGGAGATGCCGGTTTAACTGGGCGTAAAATCATCGTAGATACTTATGGTGGCTATGCCCGTCATGGTGGCGGTGCCTTTTCTGGAAAAGATGCGACAAAAGTCGATCGCTCTGCAAGTTATGCGGCACGATACATTGCAAAAAACATCGTTGCAGCGGGCTTAGCTGAAAAAGTCGAAGTCCAATTAGCTTATGCAATTGGCGTAGCACAACCTGTCTCAATTTCCATCAATACTTTTGGAACAAGTGAAGTATCTGAAAGTAAATTGATTGCAGCGGTTAGAGAAAACTTTGACCTGCGTCCAGCAGGAATTATAGAAATGCTTGACTTATGTCGTCCAATTTACAAACAGACGGCAGCATATGGTCATTTTGGTCGTACAGACATTGAACTACCTTGGGAGCAGACAGATAAAGTCGAAGCAATCAAGAAAAGCTTGATGGAGTAAACGAGGCGGCGCTACTAATGAAATATTAGTGGCGCCGTTTTGCTGCGAATCACTGCGACTGCTGCGCAGAGCAGATGATGAGCAGTACTTGGCGAACGAAGAGAGCGAAGTAACCTATAAAAAAGAAACGCCAAGCATCATCAAGCCAAAGTAGACCGCCAAAAACATCAAGTACACTGTAGAGTACTATCCAAGCAGCAGAGCAGATGATGAGCAGTACTTGGCGAACGAAGAGAGCGAAGTAACCTATAAAAAAAAAACGCCAAGCATCATCAAGCCAAAGTAGACCGCCAAAAACATCAAGTACACTGTAGAGTACTATCCAAGCAGCAGAGCAGATGATGAGCAGTACTTGGCGAACGAAGAGAGCGAAGTAACCTATAAAAAAGAAATACCAAGCATCATCAAACCAAAGTAGACCGTCAAAAACATCAAGTACACTGTAGAGTACTATCCAAGCAGCAGAGCAGATGATGAGCAGTACTTGGCGACCAAAGTAATCTAACTAGTGAATCACCAAACGTTGCAATCATGAAAAACAAAGAGCAGCCATTTACAAAATTTATCATGAAATAAATTACAATAAACTTAAAATTTCTACTATTCAATGTAAAGTCTCACAACACTACCAACAAAACTCTGTAAATGAATTTATGCGTAACTTTACTTAACTAAACTATCAAAAGGACGGAGATACATGGAAAGAAAAACAAACGTCAAACTTGTAACAATCAGTGTTTTCGTTGCAACGTTTATGACAGCAATCGAAGGAACAATCGTTTCAACAGCCATGCCCACGATTGTAGGATCACTACATGGAATGGAAATCATGAACTGGGTATTTTCTATTTATCTATTAACAAATGCCATGCTAACACCGATTTACGGAAAATTAGCCGATAAAATCGGACGTAAACCAATTTTTATGATTGGAATTATTATTTTTATTATTGGTTCTTCTCTGTGTGGATTGGCTCAAAATATGATCACATTGATTATTGCTCGGGCGATTCAAGGGATTGGTGCAGGAGCCATCATGCCCGTTGCGTTAACGATTTTAGCAGATATTTATTCAATTGATAAACGTGCAAAAATGTTAGGATTGAACAGTGCTGCTTGGGGGATTGCTAGTATTTTTGGCCCACTTGCGGGTGGCTTTATTGTAGATACAGTTGGCTGGCATTGGATATTCTTCATCAATGTACCGATTGGGCTTGTCTTGATGGGGTTGATTGCTTACTTTTTAGTGGAGCCGAAAAGAGAACAAACTAAGGTGCCAATGGATATTTTAGGCAGTATTCAGCTGATGCTGGTCTTATTAACACTATTATTAGGATTCCAATTAATTGGTGATGGCGGCTTTAGCTTAAAAGTATTCTTGTGCTTAGGGGCATCTGTTTTATTTTTTATTGGCTTTATTTTTGTGGAAAAAAGAGCAAAAGATCCAGTAATTGATTTAATGCTGTTTAAAAATTCTACTTTTGTGATTGTCAATATCGTAGCTGCTTTGATCAGTGGCTTTTTGATGGGCGTAGAAGTTTATATTCCAATGTGGATGCAAGGGGTCCTAGGAAAAAGCGCCGGAATCGGTGGACTTGTCTTAGCGCCGATGTCTATTTTATGGATGGTTGGTTCTTTTATCGCAAGTAACTTGATGGAGAAACATTCGACTAAAAAAGTGTTGACGATCGGCTTGAGTATTACTTTGTTGGGTGGTATTTTCTTAGTCTTAGTTCCAGCCTCAATTTCCTTTGTTTGGTTCTTTGCCATTTCCTCTGTTTTAGGTGTCGGCTTTGGGATCACGATCACAACTACTACGGTTACGGCACAAAGTAGTGTAGATCCATCGGAAATGGGTGTAGCAACATCGTTCAACACATTAGCCAGAACGATTGGACAGACGTTGATGGTTTCTATATTTGGTGTGATCATCAATGCTGTCACAACGTCAGAATTAGCGAAAAGTTCACTACAGGTTGATCCTGATGTGATGAATCAGCTAGTTAATCCACATACAGCAAATACGATTCCACAAGATCTATTAACGCCGTTACGCGGGATGCTGTATTCAGGACTGCATAATGTTTATTTAGTCGGAATCGGTCTGATTCTTGCGGCGATTATCTTAAATGGTGTTGTGAAAAAGAAAGTTTCTTAATGCCTTAGATGTCTATTTTTAGGCAAGGGTTTTTGGCAGAAAAACGATTTTCAAATTTGGAGTGTGAAATAAAGCGATGCTCGTTTTATTTCACACTCTTTTTCTAAGAGTAATAGTTTGCTATACTGAAGAAAAAGGAGTGCGACGGAAATGGGAATTATTAATTATGGCACGTTTATTGTTTCTGCGATTGTCTTAAATTTGATCCCTGGATCAGATACGATTTTCATATTGAGCAAATCAACATTAGGGAGTAAAAGACAAGGCGTTATTTCCGTTTTGGGGATTTCATCAGGTATTTTAGCGCATACTTTTTTAGCTGCCTTAGGCTTGTCAGCCATTTTAGCTACATCAACCTTGGTTTTTAATAGCATTAAATTGTTAGGGGCGACGTATTTGATTTATTTAGGGATTACGACTTTTCTAAGAAAAGAGGCGTTAACAACTGAAAGAGCTGAATTGACCGTTAATGATTGGCAAATATATAAGCAAGGCTTACTTACGAATCTTTTAAATCCGAAAGTCGCCTTATTTTTCTTATCATTGCTTCCACAATATGTTGATACACAGTCTCAAGCTGGTTCATTGCCATTTTTTATATTAGGAATTACCTTTGTTTGTACGAGCACAATTTGGAGTTTAGGGATTGCCTATGGTTCTTCTTTTTTTGTCGGTCTATTTAAGAAGAATGAGCGGACTAAAAAAATGACCAATAAAATTGCAGGCTGTATTTATATTGGACTGGGGTTAAATTTACTTAGAGCAACAGCTAAAACTAGCTAGAAGAATAAAACGTGTAGTTTTCTTTATAAAAACGACGTAAATAATGCATTTTTTTGACATGAAAAGTTCATATTCATTTTGTATTATAGAAACATACCAAGAGAAAACAACTTAGGCAAAAACATTTTTCATTTTCAACTCCTCCTCCGCTCGTTCTTTTATGAAGAACGAGTTTTTTATTTGTACATTTAGTCAAAAAACAATGAATTTAATGCTACAATAATAAAAAATAGAAAAAGAGGGATGCTTAGATGGCTTTTTTGCAAGCAAATATTTATTCAAATGTTTTAGAAATGGAAGTGTCACTGAATGTAATTTTACCGCAAAAAACAGAAAAAAAGATTGGTACAACAACCAAAGGAAATCTTACTGACGTCCCAGTAATGTATCTACTTCATGGCATGGGCGGCAACCATAGCGTTTGGGAACGCCGTACATCAATAGAACGATATGTAACAAACTTAGGGCTGGCTGTGATTATGCCGTCTACAGATCTAGGGTGGTATACAGATACCCGTTATGGAATGAACTACTGGACATTTATTTCTGAAGAATTACCTACTATTTGCCATGAATTATTCCCACAATTAACAACTAAAAGAGAGAAAACATTCGCTGTGGGACTCTCAATGGGTGGTTATGGTGCCTTGAAACTTGGGCTGGCTAAACCAGAGAAATTTGGAGCCGTAGCTTCTTTATCTGGTTCTGTGAATTTGGCCGAAAGAGTGGATGATCTTTTGGCGATTAGGGGAAAAAATTTTTGGGAAGGTATTTTTGGTCCGCTTGAGCATATTCAAGGCTCAAACAACGATCCGATGTATTTACTAGAGCAGTTAGTAGCAGAAGGTAAAAAAGCTCCAGCTATTTTTCTGTGCTGTGGAGAAGAGGATTTTCTCTTACAGGGAAATAAAACTATGGCAAAAGCATTGTCTGCTCAGAAGATTGATCATACATTTGAAACAGGTCCAGGTAGTCATAGCTGGGACTTTTGGGATATGTGGATTCAACGAGTTTTAGAATGGTTACCGCTAGAAAAATAAGTCGAAAAAGCTTGAACAGGTATAGTTGTTCAAGCTTTTTCTCTATCAATTTTTTAAATAAGAGAATCTAGCCCATTTAAAAAGACACGCAATGTTTTCATGAAAAAATCTTTTTGCTTTTCTTTTTGCCGATACTGAATACTCTTGCTGATATTGTCCAATTCATGCTCTTGAACGGATTGTTTCATTAGAATGATTTGTGTTTTCAAATAGTCATCCCCAGCCATCACTTTATTATAGAGCTTTTTTTCTTCATTAGAGTCCATCAACATACCAAACAATAAATGCTGTAAAGAGGTGATGGTCATATAACTTAGCTCAATGGAAAAACCTGCTTCATTGAGGATGCCAAGAATTGCATCAAGATTTTTCAAACGAGAGGAGTAGGAAGGGATCGTTTGAATTTCGATTTCAATAGCGCAAGGATATTGCTGATAGAGCTCATAATAATTTTCCATATAAGCATAAATCGTTTCTTTCCAATTGTCTTTAGGTGTAGGTGAAATAAAATGATTCTCTATTTCTTCTGCCATACGTTGAAGTAAAGCTTGTTTATTTTCTATATGCCAGTAAATAGCAGGTGCCTGAACACCGAGTTTTTTCGCCACTTTGCGCATAGATAATTTTTCAAGTTCAGGCGTTTCTTTTAATAGTTCAAATGCGGCTTGAACGATCGTTTCTTTTGATAATTTTGGTTCCAAATTTTCTCATCCTTTTATTTCAAAAATAGAAGCGAACTGCTTGAATTTCAGTTCTAAAAATGGTAAATTGTTATGCAGCCTTATTTTACAGCGTTAAGTTTGTGAATTTTATTGAAGGCAATCGTGTCTTGCTTCTATCACATCATAACATTAATTGATCGTTGAAAGTTGCACAATGAATCAAATTAGGCTAGTTTTACAAAGGAAGTTGGGATTATATGAGTATTATTATGAAGCATGTCAAAAAGTACAAGCTGGAAGTCACCATAGCATTGTTTACGGTTGTTATCATGGTCATGTCGGCATTATGGCAGCCTAAATTATTACAAAAAGTATTAGAAGCAATTATTAAAGATGATAAGAGTCAAATGAAAGAACTAGGCTTGTATTTGATTGGGATTGCCGGACTTGGATTGATTGCAGGGGTTTTTAATACAATTTATTCTGCCAAAGTAGCACAAGGTGTGAGTGCAGACATTCGTGAGGCAACCTTTCGTAAGATCCAAACCTTTTCATTTGGAAATATTGAAGAATTTTCAGCAGGGAATTTGGTTGTCCGTTTGACCAATGATGTAACTCAAATTCAAAATGTTATCATGATCGCACTACAGTCGCTATTTAGGATTCCGATTCTTTTTATCGGTAGTTTCATTTTAGCGATGATGACCTTACCTCAATTATGGTGGGTGATCGTATTATTAGTGGTTGCAGTGTTTATTATTACAGTTTTATCCTTTTCACAGATGGGCAAACACTTTATGATCATCCAAACCTTGATTGATAAAGTGAATGGCTTAGCCAAAGAAAACCTTCTAGGAATTCGTGTAGTAAAATCATTCGTGCAGGAAAAAAATGAGTTGAACCGTTTCAGCAAGGTCAGTGATGAACTGACAAAACATAACCTAATTGTAGGGACTTTGTTTTCAGTGATGATTCCATCGTTTATGCTAGCTGCAAATTTAGCAGTCGTAGGCTCAATTTTTCTTGTGGGAAACTTAGTGAAAGATGATCCAACTTTAGTCGGTAGTATCGCATCATTTATGAGTTATTTGATGCAAATTATGATGGCGATCATTATCGGCGGAATGATGATGATGATGACTTCACGTGCGGCAGTTTCGATCAAGCGTATCAAAGAAGTCATGGACACTGTTCCAGCACTTAGCTACAAAGAGGTTCCTGAACAAGACTTGGATGGTAGTGTGGTGTTTGATCACGTTAGTTTCCGTTATCCAGGAGATGATACCGATACACTGAAAGACCTCTCGTTTTCAATCAAGCCTGGTGAAATGATCGGGATCGTAGGGGCAACTGGGGCAGGTAAATCAACCTTGGCACAATTGATTCCTCGATTATTTGATCCATCACAAGGAACTGTGAAGGTCGGCGGTGTTGATTTAAAAGAGGTCAATGAGCATAGTTTACGTAAGATGGTTTCATTTGTTCTACAAAAAGCGATTCTTTTTTCCGGAACGATTTCGCAAAATTTGCGTCAAGGGAAAAAAGATGCTAGTGAATCGGATATGAGTCGGGCAACTGAAATTGCGCAGGCCAAAGAATTTATCGAAAAATTAGCCTTACAATATGAAGCGCCAGTAGCGGAGCGAAGCAACAACTTTTCTGGAGGACAAAAACAACGTTTATCTATTTCTAGAGGCGTGATCGGTGATCCTAAAATCTTGATTTTAGATGATAGTACAAGTGCGTTAGATGCTCGTTCAGAGCGTTTAGTTAGAGAAGCGTTGGATAAAGATTTGAAAGATACAACAACAATCGTGATTGCTCAGAAGATTTCTTCAGTCGTTCACGCAGACCGTATTTTAGTTTTGGATAAGGGACAATTAGTAGGCGCGGGGACGCATGACGAATTAGCAAAAACGAACCCGACCTACCAAGAAATCTACGAAACTCAAAAGGGAAAGGATGAAGATAATGACTGATTTAATAAGAGCGAGTAAATTCTTTTTTCATTATTTAAAACGCTATAAACTTTCCTTCTTCTTTATTTTTGTGACGATTATTATTGCAACTTATCTCCAAGTAAAAGCACCACAGTTTGTGGGAGAAGCCATCCAAGAGTTGGCTAATTATGTTAATGCATTGATGAAAGGAACGGATGATAAAAGTAAGTTTATTGATATTGTCTGGAAACTATTGATCTTTTACGTACTAACAAGTGCAGCGAACTTTATCTATAGTATTTTATTTACACAAGTTGTTGGGAAGTCGACGAATCGAATGCGTATTGGTTTATTCAATAAGCTAGAAAAATTGACGATTCGTTTCTTTGATTCTCATCAAGATGGTGAGATTTTAAGTCGTTTTACAAGTGACTTGGATAATATTCAAAATAGCCTGAATCAAGCATTGCTTCAAGTGTTGACGAATGCTGCATTATTTGTGGGCATCTTGATCATGATGTTCCAACAAAATGTTCAATTAGCTTGGGCAACAATTGCTTCAACACCTGTTGCGTTAGTGATTGCAATCGTTGTTATTAGTAAAGCACGTAAATACGTCGACATCCAGCAAGATGAAGTTGGAAAGCTGAATGGCTATATGGATGAAAAAATCAGCGGTCAACGCATGATCATCACCAATGGCCTGCAAGAAGAAACAATTGACGGTTTTCTTGAACAGAATGAAACGGTGCGTAAAGCAACGTTCAAAGGACAAGTGTATTCAGGTCTGTTATTTCCAATGATGCAAGGAATGTCTCTTGTGAATACAGCAATCGTGATTTTCTTTGGCGGTTGGCTAGCATTGAATGGCGATCTAGAGAAGAGTGTTGCGTTAGGCTTAGTTGTTACCTTTGTTCAGTATTCACAACAATATTACCAACCATTGATGCAAATTTCATCTGGTTACAGCATGATCCAACTTGCGATCACTGGTGCTCGTCGTCTGAATGAAATGTTTGATGAACCAGACGAAATCAATCCAAATGATGGAAAAGAAATCGATGGGATCAAAGAGTCAGTGACACTGCAGCATGTTGACTTTGGCTATGATTCTGAAGTACCAATCTTAAAAGATGTTTCGATCGATGTAAAAAAAGGCGAAATGGTCGCTTTAGTTGGTCCGACAGGCTCAGGGAAAACGACAATTATGAATTTATTGAATCGTTTTTATGATGTAAATAATGGCTCTGTGACATTTGATGGAACAGATATCCGTGAAATTGAATTAAGCAGTCTACGTTCTCATGTGGGAATTGTGTTGCAGGATTCTGTGTTATTTTCTGGTACGATTCGAGCAAACATAGCGTTTGGTAAACCAGAAGCGACAGAAAAAGAAATTATTGAAGCCGCAAAACAAGCCAATATTCACGAGTTTATCTTAGAACAAGAAAATGGGTATGATACAGAAATTACTGAAGAAAACAACATTTTCAGTACAGGGCAAAAACAATTAATCAGTATTGCCCGTACAATCATCACAAATCCATCATTGTTGATCCTAGATGAAGCAACAAGTAATGTAGATACTGTAACAGAAGCGAAAATTCAAAAAGCAATGGATGAAGCAATCAAAGGCAGAACAAGCTTTGTGATCGCTCACCGCTTAAAAACAATTCTAAATGCAGACCGGATCGTAGTCTTAAGAAATGGTGAAGTAATCGAAGAAGGAAACCATCATGAACTCTTGAAACAAGATGGGTTTTATGCAGAACTTTATCATAATCAGTTTGTATTTGAATAATAGTAGAGGTTGGGACAGGAGTGTTTAATCCCGAGAAATAAGAAGGAATTCACGAAAATTGCTCTTCAAATTTTTGTGAATTTCGGCTTATTTCCGAAGCCTTCAAATCTTAGTGCTTTAGCACTTAGAATTTGATGTGATCGAAGCGAAGCGTAGTGATTGCTTCTGCTCCCACCGTTTATACGGATTCTTTGAGTCTGAGATATAACTCGTAGAGTTATATCCCAGACTCTTTTTGTTCATCCATAAAAATTGGCTAAGGGTCAAAAGACGGGGAATTAGATGAGGTGCGTTAGCGAATTAATCTGATTGCCCTCTATTCTCATCATGGAATTGTTTTCTCATAGTTGTTGTTTATCTAGTATATGATGAACCAAATAAGACAATATGATAATGAAGGAGGCACAAAATGGCTATTAATAGTGATTCAAGTAATGTCTCTGGTATTTCACCATGCTTGGAGTACCAAACTGCGCATCATTAGCCCGTTCATTTAATAAGCGTTTATTACTTCAAAAGCTAAACGATCGATCAACCTACACCTATTTTATGTTTGAATAAAACAAAAGAACAACCCTGTATTTTTAAGGATTGCTCTTTTCATTTAGTATATAGGTAAAAAATACAGCCGTTGACTCCCTACTTCTTCTCAATACAAAATAAAATAGGTGGGTTGTTCTTCTGATTAATAAACTGATAAGTCAAGACATTATACATTTCTTGCGGTAACTGTTGACAATACTCTTGTACAAGTTTCAGTTCCGCTTGACCACCAAAATGACCATAATAAACAACTAAAATAATTCGTCCCTTAGCTAGTAATCTAGGAAGCAAAGCGTCTAAAGCTTGTTCCGTAGTATCTGGTTTTGTGATAATCTGTTTATCTCCTTTAGGAAGATAACCGAGATTAAAGATCGCGGCTCTTAAAGAAGTTTCTGTTGAAAGCTGTGTATCGATCATTTCATGCCCCTGTTGGAATAAAGTTACTCGTGCTTGGTATCCTAACTCAATCAGTTTTTTTTCCGTATTGGCTAAAGCTTGTTCTTGTACATCAAAGGCATAAACTAATCCCCTAGGTCCAACTAACTCTGCTAAGAACGCTGTATCATGACCGTTGCCCATCGTGGCATCTACCACACAATCCCCTTCATGAATAACGTCTCTTAAAAGAGTGTGACTAAAATGTAGCGCGGTTTGTAGCATTAAGTGTGAACCTCCTGACTGTTTCGAACATTATAGATTCCCTGCACGCTATTTCGGCGTTTCATCTCATTGTCAATAGCATTTAAGACTTCCCACTTCTTAAGGCTCCACATTGGCCCTACTAAAGCATCTGTCGGTGCATCTCCAGTTAAACGATGGATCACGATCTCTGGGGGAATCATTTCCAATTGGTCGCAAATCACATTGACATAATCGGCGTTTCATCTCATTGTCAATAGCATTTAAGACTTCCCACTTCTTAAGGCTCCACATTGGCCCTACTAAAGCATCTGTCGGTGCATCTCCAGTTAAACGATGGATCACGATCTCTGGGGGAATCATTTCCAATTGGTCGCAAATCACATTGACATAATCGGCGTTTCATCTCATTGTCAATAGCATTTAAGACTTCCCACTTCTTAAGGCTCCACATTGGCCCTACTAAAGCATCTGTCGGTGCATCTCCAGTTAAACGATGGATCACGATCTCTGGGGGAATCATTTCCAATTGGTCGCAAATCACATTGACATAATCGTTCCGAGTCATTAATTGCAAGCGACCTTCATGATAATCCCGCAACATGCGAGTATTGGTCATTAAATGTAGTAGGTGTAGTTTAATCCCTTGGATATCGGAATCAAGGATCGTCCGCCGAACATTTTCCCGCATCATCTCCAAACTTTCACCTGGTAAACCATTGATCAGATGAGTACAGACTCGAATATTATGCTTTCGCAATTTCGCGACACCATTTAAGTATGTCTGATAATCATGTGCCCGATTGATTGTATTACTTGTATGTTCATAAGTTGTCTGTAAGCCTAACTCTATCCACAGATAATAACGCTGATTCAATTCGGCCAAATACTCAACCACATCATCTGGAAGACAATCGGGACGTGTTCCAACTGAAATACCTACAACACCTCGTTCGTTCACCACTTGTTCAAAACGATGCCGAATCACTTCTACTGGTGCATGTGTATTCGTGAAATTTTGAAAATAGACAATATACTGGTTCACTTGAGGCCATTTTTTGTGCATCATGTGTACTTCTTTTTGAAATTGGATGGGTAAAGGCTCAGAAGGTGCTACGATCATATCGCCTGAGCCAGAAACGCTACAAAATGTACACCCTCCTTTAGCCACCGTTCCGTCACGATTAGGACAGTCAAATCCACCATCTAAAGGTACTTTGAAAATCTTCCCACCAAACTGCTTACGTAAGGCGTAATTCCATGTATGATAGCGTTTGTTTGGATCTTCTGTATAGATAAATTCAACCATAATTTTTCTTCTTTCTATTGTTGTTTACTTTTAAAGCGCCAAACAAAACGTTTTTCTAAATAAATCGGATACGTCATCAACAACCACGCAAGCCCAAAACAAAAGCCACCTAAAACGTCGCTAGGGAAGTGAACACCTGCATAGATTCGGCTGATACCGATCAGGAAGATCCCTAAACCTAAGAGAATCTGTAACAAGAGACAAAGCTTTTTTTGTTTGATAAATTGCGGTAATAATAAAATAATCGTACCGTACAGCAGAACACTTCCGGTGGAATGACCACTTGGAAAACTGTAGCTATGCTCTGTAACTAAATGGTTTAAAGTTGGACGTGGTCGCATGAATAATAATTTGATCAATGGGTTTGCGACACCGGCGATTAGGCCAGTATTAATCAACAACCAAAGCATCTCAGCATAATATTTCCCTCTAAATAGTATAAACGCAATGGCTAGAGAAAGAATGCCTACCGTTAAAGGATCAGCAAATCTTGTATACCAAATAAAAAATTGATTTGCAGAAGGATAAGGTGTCCGTACTAGTGTTGTAATTGCTTGATCGAAACCGTTCAACCAACTAGGATAAAAGCGCACTACATAACCTAAAAACATAAAAACAACTAAAAAGCAGCTGCCAGCAAATTGATAGTATAATTTATTTTTCATGAAAATTCCTTTCCAAATTAGATAAAGTTTATTATAACATCAAATAATTAAGAAGACAGCTGAGATTCTCGAAAAAAAATAAGCCTATAGGAAAACTTTAAAAAGTTCTCCTATAGGCTTAAAAAATTAGAGGAATAGAAAATTATTCATCCTCGCCATCTTCATAATCGGAGGGACCTTCAACTGAAATGTCTCCAGAGTCTGTTCGAAGTTCAAATGATTTTGTTCCTTTTCCACGTTTAAAAGAAGTCCGTTCTTTTCCGAAAATCGTACTGTCTCCTAATTTGGTTTTTGTTTTGATCGTGACATCATACAGAATTTCTTCTGTATGTAATTGAATGTCTCCTTGTTGTGTTTCAACGCGTAATTTCTTTGGAATTTCTGTTCCATACAGGGAAAAACTACCATTGACACTAGTCACTTCAGCTTCTCCTTTAAGATCAGTTGCTTCGATATCGCCATTTGTTGTGTCTAGTTTAGCGATGCCTTTAGCTGTATTTACATAAATATCTCCAGAAGTACTAGTAGCAGACCAATTAGAGGCTGCGAAATCATTTAGCTGAATATCACCGTTTTTCGTCTGAAACATCGCTTCGCCAGTTCGAACGTCATTATAAACATTAAGATAGCCATTCGCTGTCTCTACCGCTAATTTTTCTGTATCGATACTAGTAAGGTCGATATCAGCGTTCCCCATTGTGATCGCTAAATTTTTTGCGGTAACTTCTGAAATATGGATCGAGCCTTGGGCAGTACCGTCAATGATTAAACGCTCAACAGAATCTGGTATCGTTAAACTAACAGCTGAACCTCTATTAAAAATATCTAACTTCATTCCGTCAAGTTCCTGTCTTTTCTTATCACTTTTTGCGGAAATCGTTAAC
Organism: Enterococcus sp. AZ170; assembly: GCF_050545135.1. NCBI lineage: Bacteria > Bacillati > Bacillota > Bacilli > Lactobacillales > Enterococcaceae > Enterococcus > Enterococcus sp. AZ170. Next base: position 546,769 of record NZ_CP172947.1, read on the forward strand.
TGGTCATTTTTTTCCTCAACATCTAAAGAGCTGTTCAAAGAAATCGGAAGTGAACTTCTAGAATTCATTACCACCTTATTTGAATTCTCAGTTAGAATATAAAAATTTGCATTCCCAGAAAGATCAAGGTGAATCTCTTTGGTATTTTGTTTGTTTTTTATCTCATAACTTTGTCTTTTCGTATCAGTCATCGAATGTTCAGCACGTCTGTAGTAAACAGCACTGCCAATCCCACCGATGATCATAGCTAAAACGCCAATGGTCAGAAAAAAAACAGTCGTCTTTTTCATATTAAATCTCTCCTCTTAAAACGCGAATATTCCATTGTAGGTAACGTTTTAAACATTTTCCAAAGAATTTTGTTAGTGGTGCTAAAATCACTAGTCCGATAATACCAGCACCAGAAAGGAATAGGCTAAGGAATAACTGGAACATTGTACCATCATTAAATCCAGCAACGAGCGAGATTCCTCCTAAAATTGGTGAAAATAAGAACACAACAGCAACGAGCCAACAGGCGAAAAAAACCATAACAATAGCAAAAATCATCCAAAACATAAACATAAAATTAAATGCAAGGACGCCTGCAACCTGACAAAAACGCATAAAACCACTACGATGAGGACGTTCATAAGAATGGTAGGAGTCATCATAAGGATGCTCAGGTATGTCTTCATAATAGTACTTATCATTGACAATTGGCTGAATCTCTTGCCAGCCATCTCGTTCGAGTCTTTTTTCAGGGACAGTAATATCAAACTCTTGTAAAATTTCTTCTGCAATCCCTCTTGGTTTTCCAAGACTTTTTGCTATTTCCTCTTCTGTTTGACCATCAGCTAATCGTTCTTCAAAAATCGTTTCATATTTGTTTAAGATAAAAACTTGCTGTTGGTTAGTCAGAGGTTTTAAGTAGATTTTCAACTCAATTAAAAAATGCTCTTTATTCATTTTTTTCCCCCATTTCATTTTACGATCGGATTACTTCTTCTTCACTATAATTTTTTTTAAGAGCAATAACAAGTACTTCGTTAAAAAATCAGCCTAAGGTAAAGAGAGACATCAGACTTGAGACCGAGTTCTAATTAAAAAAATAATAAGAAAAAATAGCAAACAAGAAAGAAAAAAATTACACTTTTATTTGTATAATGACAAAGAAAAAAATAAAAAATATTTCTATTTTGTTTGAAAAAAGGGTATACTATAAATCAAGGAATACTTTTTTTAGAAAATTCGGAGGATATAGCATGGAGAAGTATAAAACATCTAGAAAAGAACGGAGGAAAGCTGAACAGAACAAGCTAGCTTACGATCAGTTCAAAAAAGGAACGACTGTGCTTAGCTCTGCGATTGTAGTTTCCTCAATTGCTGCACCGATCGCTGCACCAAAAATAGCAGAAGCCACAGAAAATCAAAATTCAAGCGCGCACGTAAGTTACTCAGAGATAAATACACATACAGAAGACGTTCAAGGACAAAGAACGGTAACTGACACGAACGATTCGATGATGCAAGAAAATCAGACCACAGCACCTGAAGAAGCTTCGAGTGAAGAAACATCTGAAACACAAGAATCATCAGAATTGAATACATCAGAAACAACTGACAGTACTGAGACAACTGACGTTACAACAGACTCTAATGAAACAACGGATTCATCTATAACTGAAACAAAAGATACTGAGGCACCAGAACTTACGATGCGTTCAGCGTTTGCTGCACAATCTAGAAGTATCAGCCCAAGTACCTTTATTGCTGATATAGCAGGACACGCTCGTTCTGTTGCAGCCGCAAATGATTTATATGCGTCAGTGATGATGGCTCAAGCGATTCTTGAAAGTGATTGGGGTAGAAGTACGTTATCTGCTGCACCAAATCATAACTTGTTTGGAATCAAAGGAAGTTATCAAGGGCAATCTGTTACAATGAAAACGTGGGAAGTTATTAATGGTCAGTGGATTCAAGTAGATGCTGCGTTTAGAAAATATCCGTCCTATTCAGAATCATTTAGTGACAATGCCTATGTGTTGAGAAATACATCATTTCAGTCTGGTGTTTATTATTATTCAGGAGCTTGGAAAAGTAATACGAATTCTTACAGAGATGCCACTGCTTGGTTAACTGGACGTTATGCAACAGATCCAAGTTACAATACAAAGCTTAATACGATTATTACAACCTATAACTTAACTCAATATGACACGCCTTCATCAGGTGGCGGGAATACTGGTGGTGATACCGGTGGCAACACAGGTGAGAGTAATACTGGTGGTAATACCGGTGGGTCAAACAACACTGGCGGCGATACTAGCGGTCAAAATGTGACGCACAAAGTAAAAGCTGGAGATAGCCTATGGGCCTTATCGGCGAAATATGGCACATCGATCGCTACTATTAAAAGTTGGAATAACTTATCCAGCGATGTCATTTATGTCGGTCAAAAATTAATCGTGAAAAAAGGTTCTAGCAACACAGGTGGCGGCAGTACTGGTGGTAACACTGGCGGTTCAACAGGCAATACCGGAGGTTCCAGTAATACAGGGACTAATTCATATTACACAGTAAAATCAGGTGATTCTTTGTGGGCGATTGCTAATGCAAACGGGATAAGCATTGCGAACTTGCGTCAATGGAATAACTTGAGCGGAGATATCATCCACCCAGGACAAAAATTGATCGTGAAAAAAAGCTCTGGTAGTAATGGTGGTAGTACTGGAGGAACGACAGGCGGATCGACAGGTAGTACTGGCGGCTCAGGGAATACAAGCTCTTCAAATGCATATTATACTGTAAAATCAGGTGATAGCTTATGGGCAATTGCTAGTGCAAACGGCGTAAGTATCGCCAATCTACGTCAATGGAATAATATAAATGGAGATATCATTTATCCAGGTCAAAAGTTGATCGTGAAAAAAGGTGGTTCTAATGCTGGCGGCGGCAGTACCAGTAATGGCAATAGTGGTTCAACTGGTAACACTGGTGGATCAAGCAATGCAGGAGCCGCTACTGGTCATTATACGGTGAAGTCTGGGGACTCTTTATGGGCGATCGCTAATGCAAACGGGACAAGTATTGCCAATTTACGTCAATGGAATAATATAAATGGAGATATCATTTATCCAGGACAAAAATTGATCGTGAAAAAAGGTCAAACAGGTTCAACCAATTCATCCAATACTCAAGGAAGCAACCAAACAGCCGGATCTCACACTGTAAAAAATGGTGATACTTTATGGGGACTGTCTCAAACATATGGAACAAGTATTCAAAAAATCAAACAATTAAACGGATTATCTGGTGATACAATTTATATTGGTCAAAGATTGAAAGTTAAATAAAACGATTGAAATCCGTTAAGAAGTTTGGTAGTATGATAGCACATGATAGATAAACAGTGAAAAGGAATAGTAGAAAGAACCATGTTTTAGAGAGCGTATGGCTGGTGAAAATACGCACAGAAGCTTTCGAACTCGCCTTTGAGTTATTTTACTGAACAAGCGATGGAATGTAGAGTTTTCGTTTTCTGATTTAGGAAATCAAAAAAATGCCAACAATCCTTCAATCTTCATTAAGTAAAATCGGCGACGGTCGTTAAAACGTTGAGGCTTGTTTTATACAAGTGAAATTAGGTGGTACCACGTTGTCAGTCACACGTCCTATAGGAATTTTTCCTGTAGGGCGTTTTTGTTGCAAATCACAGCGATTGCTTGCAGAGCTGATGAAGCGCAATACTTGGCGACCAAGGGGAGCGAAGTTACCAAACTAGTAAATCACCACCAAGTCAATACTGCAATAAAGCATAAAAGAACGAATAAAAAAAGCAGAAAAATCTGGTCAGCTTTGCCAGAGCTGATGAAGCGCAATACTTGGCGACCAAACTAGTAAATCATCACCAAGCCAACACGTTAACAAAGTGAAAAGATTAACCTAAGAAATAGGCAGAAATCATCAATAAATAGTTACCGAAATAGGAGGACAAAAAAGTGAGTTACGATCACAAGAAAATCGAGAAAAAATGGCAAAAATATTGGGCGAAACATAACAGTTTCACGACTCATGATGATCCAAATAAAGAAAAATTTTATGCTTTAGACATGTTTCCATACCCATCAGGACAAGGGCTACATGTTGGGCATCCAGAAGGGTATACAGCAACAGATATCTTATCTAGAATGAAACGAAGCCAAGGCTATAGTGTTTTACACCCAATGGGCTGGGATGCCTTTGGATTACCTGCAGAGCAATATGCCTTAGATACAGGAAATGATCCAGCAGAGTTTACGAAAAAAAATATTGAAACCTTTAAACGCCAAATCAACTCTCTAGGATTTAGTTATGATTGGAATCGCGAAATTAACACAACAGATCCAGAATATTACAAATGGACACAATGGATTTTCACGAAATTATATGAACATGGTTTAGCTTATGAAGCGGAAGTAGCTGTTAACTGGGTACCAGAACTAGGAACAGTGATTTCTAATGAAGAAGTGATTGATGGTAAAAGTGAACGCGGTGGTTACGATGTTGTCAGAAAACCAATGCGTCAGTGGATGCTTAAAATTACTGCATATGCAGATCGCTTACTAGATGATTTAGATTTAGTGGACTGGCCTGAAAGTATTAAGGATATGCAACGCAATTGGATTGGCCGTTCTGAAGGAGCAAATGTTGATTTTAAGATTAAAGGAAGCAATGACACGATAACAGTCTTTACAACTCGTGCCGATACCCTATTTGGTGCTAGTTACTTAGTTGTTGCACCCGAGTTAAAAATTGTTGATGAAATCACAACGTCAGAGCAAAAAGCTGCAGTTACGGCTTATCAAGAAGAAGTAAGTAAAAAATCTGATTTAGATCGTACAGATTTATCTAAAACAAAAACTGGAGCTTTTACAGGTGCCTATGCAATCAATCCAGTGAATGGCAAAGAAATCCCAATCTGGATTGCAGATTACGTTCTAGGAAGCTATGGAACAGGTGCTGTTATGGCTGTACCAGCACATGATGAAAGAGACCATGCCTTTGCTAGTAAGTTTGACATCGAAATGATCCAAGTCATTGAAGGTGGGGATATCACCAAAGAAGCATACACTGGGGATGGTCTTCATATCAATTCTGGTTTCTTAGATGGTCTAACAAAAGAGGAAGCAAATGAAAAAATGTATCAGTGGTTAGAAGCTAATGGCTGTGGCAAAAAAGAAGTCACATACCGCCTACGTGATTGGCTGTTTTCTCGTCAACGTTATTGGGGAGAGCCGATTCCTGTGATTCATTGGGAAGACGGTACGACAACAACCGTGCCAGAATCTGAACTACCATTGAAATTACCTAAAACAGATGATATCAAACCAAGTGGAACTGGTGAATCTCCACTTGCGAATATTACGGAATGGATCAATGTGATCGACCCTGAAACTGGTAAAAAAGGGAAACGTGAAACCAACACCATGCCACAATGGGCAGGAAGCTCATGGTACCATTTACGCTATATTGATCCTCATAATAAAAATGAACTTGCTAACTATGAAAAATTAGAACGCTGGTTGCCTGTGGATATTTATATCGGTGGAGCAGAGCATGCAGTATTGCATCTACTATATGCACGCTTTTGGCATAAATTTTTATATGATATCGGCGTAGTTCCTACAAAAGAACCTTACCAAAAACTATATAATCAAGGAATGATCCTAGGTCAAAGCTTCCGAGATGGCCGTGGAGCATTAGTTCCTACGAATATGGTCGAAAAACGAGATGGTGTTTGGGTAAATATCGAAACGGGTGAAGAGCTGGAAGAAGCACCAGCTAAAATGAGTAAATCATTGAAAAATGTCGTAAATCCTGATGATGTTGTTGAAAAATTTGGTGCAGATACTCTTAGAATGTATGAAATGTTCATGGGACCGTTAGATGCCTCTATTGCGTGGAGTGAAAATGGACTTGAAGGCAGTCGTAAATTCTTGGATCGTGTTTGGCGCTTGATCGTTGATGAAAATAACAAGATGCGTGATCGAATCACGACGATAAATGACGGTTGTCTAACAAAGGTTTATCATCAAACTGTGAAAAAAGTGACAGAAGACATGGAGAATCTCCACTTTAATACCGCAATTTCACAATTGATGGTCTTTGTTAATGAGGCAAATAAAGTTGATGTTTTACCATATGAATATATTGAAGGCTTTGTTCAACTACTAGCACCGATCGCACCACATATTGGGGAAGAGCTATGGGCAATCCTTGGCAATGAGGAAAGTTTAACAAACGCACCTTGGCCGACCTATGATGAAGCCGCATTAGTAGAAGATGAAGTCGAAGTGGTTTTCCAAGTGAATGGGAAAGTTCGGGCGAAATTAAATGTAGCACGAGGTTTAAGTAAAGATGAATTAGAAGCACAAGCATTAGCGACAGAAGAAATTCAAAGTTTTGTTGAAGGGAAAACAGTTCGTAAAGTAATTGTTGTACCTGATAAATTGGTGAATATTGTCGCAAACTAGAAAAGTAAAACAGACTGAGACAAAAGCATTTATTTCCGAAGAAGCTGCTTTTATCTTGTCGTCTATTCAAATTTTGAGCGCGAAACAAAACTGACTTTTAGTTTTGTCTCGCGCTCGTTTACTATACGCATCTAGATAGGAGGAAAGATCGTGATTAGTCATATGACATTTATTGTTCATGATTTGATAAAAGCTAGTTTATTTTTTGAAACAATATTTGATGCAAAGGAAGTCTATAATAGTGGAATGGATACATTCTCAGTGGCGCAAGAAAAATTTTTCTTGATTAATAACGAGCTTTGGATTGCAATCATGCAAGGAGAATCTTTACCTACAAAAACCTACAATCATATTGCTTTTAAGATTGAAGAAAGTGAATATGACAGGTATTTAGAAAGAATAAAGGCCATAAAATTAGAAATCAAACCTGGACGCTCACGAGTTGTTGGTGAAGCAAGATCTGTTTATTTTTACGACTTTGACAATCATTTATTTGAATTGCATACAGGAACACTAGAGGAACGCTTAGAATGTTACCAGCAACTAGGATAAAAAACTCATTTTGCACAAATGAAAACATCATGATACAATGGTAAGCAAGAAATGACGAAGGTGGTGAATAAGTACAATGGTCAGCATGCCAAAAATAACAGTAAGCTTTTCATTTATAATAGCGTATTTAGCTTTTTGTCATGTGATTATTTCCAATTTTTTAACTCAAGGGACAAGTGTGTCCAAAAAGGGTTGGGAAATTAAATAAAACAGACCATTCAGACTTATTTGCTTAAAATATCTAGTCATAAAATAACAAGAAAAACGCTAAAATATTTCACTTGTAGGAGACAACAAGAATATGGATAGCTTAGCCAGAGTAAATAATGAAGTTTGAACGAAGAACGTTGTTCAGCTTTTTTGTGTACGCTAAAATAAATGGTACTTTTTATTACTGTTGATCTGTCTGAATGGCAGAAAGAGGAAGAGATGTTAGTACAATTACAAAAAATAACTAAGAATTATGGAACAATACCGCTATTTGAAGAATTAAATTTACAAATCAACAAAGGTGAAAAAATTGGACTGATCGGAACCAATGGCTCAGGAAAATCAACGATTTTAAAAATAATTACTGGGCTTGAAGGGGTAGAATCGGGAACTATCAGTTGCAAAAAGAATGGACGTATTGGATATCTAGAACAAATGCCAGAAGCCAGTGAGCAACGAGTAAGAGACTATCTTTTAGAAACGTTCACATTTTTGAATGCCATTCAGAAACAATTGACACGTTTGGAAGAACAAATGACTGCATCAGAATGCAATTTAGAAAAAACATTAGCTCACTATGGACAAAAGCAAGAAGAGTTCCAGCAAGCTGGCGGTTATGAAATGGAAAATAAATTAGAGATGATCAGTAATGGTTTGATGATCAATTACTTGTTAACAAAAAAACTATCCGAATTAAGCGGTGGAGAGCAAACGATTGTCGCTTTAGCGAGAATTTTACTCCAAGAAAATGATCTAATCTTATTAGATGAGCCAACGAATCATTTAGATACTAAACGAATCACTTGGCTTGAAGGCTACTTAAGACATGAAAAAACAGCTTATTTAATTGTTTCTCATGACCGTTTATTTTTAGATCATACAATCGACAAAATTGTAGAACTAGAAGATGGATGCTTACAAGAATATAAAGGGAATTATTCAGCCTATAAAAGACAAAAAGAAGAGCAATTAGAAAAATTAAGAAAAGATTTTGCGGAACAACAAAAGGAAATTCAAAAAATAAAATTAGCGATTCGTCGTTTTCGACAGTGGGGACATGAAGGGGATAATGAAAAATTCTTCAAAAAAGCAAAACAACTTGAAAAACGGTTAGAAAAGATTCGAAAAGTACCGAAACCCAGAGAAGAAGGGAGAAAAAAATTAGGAAAGAAATTTAAAGAAACACATCGTTCAGGTAAAGAGGTGCTTCAATTCAAGGAAGTGAGTAAAGCTTATGCAGATCGAATCGTGTTTGATAAGGTAGAGTTCTCGTTATTTTGGCAAGATCATTCAGCAGTCATAGGCGAAAATGGTGCTGGTAAAAGTACCTTACTAAAACTTGCTTTAGAAGTGGAGCCATTAGATGGTGGACAAATCAAGCAAGGTACGAATATTCAAGTGGGCTATCTTCCTCAAGTGATTGAGTATGGAAACCCTAAGCAAACAGTTTTACAATCATTTAGTCAAGCTTGCTCACTTGCTGAACAAGAAAGTCGTCGCATATTAGCGAAGTATTCGTTCTTTAGTGATGATGTGATGAAGCAAGTGCATTTTTTAAGTGGTGGCGAAAAAATTCGCTTAGAATTAGCAAAACTGATGCAAAATGAAGTGAACTTTTTACTACTAGATGAACCAACCAATCACTTGGATATCGAAACAAGAGAAGAGATAGAGGAAATATTAGAAGAGTTTAAAGGGACGATGCTTGTCGTATCTCATGATCGATTCTTTTTACAAAAAATGTTTGACACATTTTTAATTGTTGAACATCAAAAAATCAAGAAAAAGACAGGACCTTATTCGGAAATACTGATGTCTAATTAAATATTTATATAGGTAGAAAAATAGAAAACACGTGTTGTTTTAGCGCTATTTTTCTATCTTTTTTTACTTTCTAATGGACAAATTAGAAAGAATGATGACGATTATTAAATAGGGAAAAGCCATAAAAACGTAGAAAAAAATATAAAATTTGAAGAACTTTAAAAAAACTTAATATTTGTGAACGTCAAAAAAATATAGAAAAAAGCTGTTAAATATATATAAAGTAAAGGAAATGTTACTAAAAAACAAATATTAAATAAAAGAAATTAAAAAACATATGTTATTAAATTGAAATTACACTAGAATTACAATACAATAATATAAGTAATAAAGATTATTATTTAAGTTCTATTAAAAAGTAGGGGAGGACGGTCATGAAAAAAATTTTTCGTTTAATTTTTATCAGTATGATTATTTTAATGCTTTTTCCGATTGATTGGTCCTATGCTATAGAAATAGAACAATTAGACGAAGAAATGCAAACGACAACTGAAACGTCTGAAGAGGGTGTTTTGGATTCGACAGAAGCATCAACTACTGATTCATCCGTAACGCAAGAAACGTCTGAAGAAGAAATAGAGGAAGATGAAAAAATAACAGATAGTAATGATATAAAATATTCTTCTGATGAAAATGGAGATGAAATAAATAATAAAAACATATTAAGAGCGACACCGACACAAGCAGATGATGGTTTTTGGTTAGTTGACTCAGCAGCTACTTTGACGGAATACTTAAAAGATAGCCAAAAGTTAAATTTGCGTTTAACAAATGATATTGATCTTGGAAAAGGAGCCTATCAGCTCAGAACCAATATGATCATCGATGGTGCGAACCACATTATTACATACGATAAAGAAGGCTATTCTGATAGAGGGTTGTATATCAATCAGAAAGATGCAGTAGTAGAGATTCGAAATACACAATTTGGAAATAGTGATGGCACTGGAGCTGTTGGATACTATGGTTTCTTATCAGGCGGTTCCGCAATAAATATGACCTTTATTTTTGACGGTGTCGATTATTATTCAAATAATGGACAAATGATACATAACGTAAACGGCTCGGTGATTATGAGAGGTCAAAATACAATTGATCAAAGAGGAACAGGTGGCTATTCTCAAGAGTGGGCAGAAGTCAATTCCGTAGAAATTCAAAATGGTTATACATCTATTAAACATTCTTCTAATCAAACCCTAGCTTTTATCTGGTCAACGAGTACTTATCTAGCCAATCCTTATGCAGGAAAATCTCAAATTGTGGTAAGGGAAAATGCAAGACTTGATATACAGACAAATAGCAATATGACCTATGGAACATTAGCACCAAGTTACATTGTTGAGAAAAATGCTGTATTCAATTTGGATAAAGTCACGCTTGCAACTGGTGGCTCAAGAAATCAATTTTTCGCATCAGCTCAAACACAACCAGTCACATTTGATTTTCAAGAACAGTCTCAAGTTGATTTTAAGCTACCAGAACCAATTAATCTTTATACGGCAAAAGGTGGTATGACGATTGGAGCTGCTGCAGATGTTTCAGTCGATGTTGCTAGTGGAACGATTTTCTCGACTGCGTCATCTAGTCAATTTGTAATCAATATGAACAAATCAAAAAGAGTTTCATTTGCAGGAACAAGTCCAGGAACACTAGGACTAAATGGTGTCTCTAACGGCGTTAATCTATCTTTTGCAAGTAATTATTTACAAAAGATAGAGACGTTTTCAAATAAAACAAGTAGTACACCTACGCAAGAAATAATGAAAGAAGCATCAGATCTAACTGTTCAAGGGGCGAACTTTGCGAATGCATCAAGCTCAAGTGATCCGTTTACTGCTCCTGAATTACTTGCGTTAAAAAATTCACAGAAAATGGTCTTTAGTGAGTTTATCGATGTTCCAGATCAATTAGGATTATTTACACATGATCCAGAAGACACATCTGTTTCGTTATCGGGAAATTCAGTGAATAATGGGAGCCCGGCGACAGAGGTGAAGTTCTTTATATTTTCTGATGAAGAAGATACAAATGATCTAAGAAATGCAAGACAGATTGTTACATTGGACTCGTTTGATGGACAAACAAATACAGCACTTAAGTCCTACTACAGTGTCTTAGTAGATGGCTTAAATCCTAATACACTTTATTGGGCTCAAATGGTCGTCACCAATCAAGCAGGAGAAAGTGAATTTTCTGAGGCTGAAGTGTTTGCTACCAAACCTCAATTAAGTAACATAACAGCTAATGTCACTACTACTACAGCAATCATCAGCGGTGAACTAGCAAGTGATACAGGAAAATGGACAGATTATTCAAATGGAGAAGCTGCCGCAATACCTGATCAACAAGCTTATTTTGGCAGTAAGTATAATCAAGTTACAGTAGAATACAGTAAAAATAAGACCTTTCCAGCAAATGAGACTGATGCTCAAGTTGCAGATCTTTCAGGAGACAAGAATCAAAATTTTAGTACAAAACTAAAAGGACTTGATGGGGAAGCGACTTATTACGTTCGGGTGAAAGTTGCAGGAGTTTATGGAGAAGAAGTTATTTTGGCCATGTCACCTTTGACAGAATTTCAAACAGTGACTGAGATCATCAATGTGCAAGTTCCTATTGAGATGGCCTTTCAAACGAAGAACCAAGACATTGGAACGGCCAAAGAAGGACAGCTAACCTCAGCTGATTATCCAATTATTAATAATGGGAATGTAGCAACAAAAATATCGTTAACAAATCTAACGAAAGAAAATGCAGATGCTAATCAATTACTACTGCTGAATCATCTTTCAGGGAATCAAGGACAAGATGCATTAGCCTTGCAGCTACTTGTTGATCATGATCAGTCGAATCCTTTATTTCTGACGAATGGACTATCAAGTGTTCCATTGTCTCTAGGGATTTTAAATACGAATGAGCAAAAGAATCTTACGCTAGCAGGAAAATATTTCAATCCAACTGGATCAGTACTATTTCCTACTTATAAAATGACGTTCAAAGTTGAAAAGAATGAAGAATGAGAGGGAATCTATGAACAAATCAACGCAAACAAATGAAGAAAAAAAGAAAAAGAAACGACTATTACTTCTACTATTGCTGCTCTTATTTGCAATAGCGGCAGGTGGTATATACTATTATTATTCGACTAAAACCGAACCTGTTCAGGTTGTTTCTGGGGACTATCTGCCCGAGACAAAAGACGCTAAAAAAATGAGTGACAAAGAGCTCAAAGCAGCTGAACAAAAAGCAGTTGATGCAAGCAAATTTAATATGGTTATCAAATCGGAAGCCGTATTTGAGACTAGTGATAGTGAAGGGAGTCTTTATATTCAAAATCCAGTCGAAAATGGCTATCCTATCAATGTAGTGATTCGTTTAGACAGCAACAATGAACAAGTTTATTCCTCTGGTGCAATTCAGCCAGGTTATGAAATAAATGGAGCAAAGCTAGAGCAACAACTTCCTAAAGGAAAGCATCCTGCAACTGCCACATTTGATATTTACGATGCGAAAACAAATAAAAAACGTGGGCAAGTTCAGGCAGGAATTACGATTCAGATCAACAACTAACATAGTTATTTGACAGATTTTCTGTTAAAAATAAATCATCTTACACATAAGAAGGAGAAACGATATGAAAAAAACAAATATTTTACTTACTACAATGATGTTAGGCCTAAGTGTATCAGGACTAACACAATTTGCTTCAGCTCAAACAGTCGATGGAGAAAATTCTGCAGATGTGATCATCAACGGAACAATCGGTAAATTAGATAATACAGATCCAGATGCAACAATTCCAGAAGGGTCTGATGAGTGGATCAATGTTACTGTGGATACTGCAACGGCATTCCATACAACAACAGCAAGTGCCCATAAAAATATTGAATCAGCTGATTACAGTATTGTGAACAATTCAGGTCGTGGTGTAGCTGTGACTTTGAATAAAATGGACGGTACACCAACATATGTTGATACCTTGACAATCAATGCCAAAGGAAATGGTCTCGCTACCACACCAGCAGCGACTAAATTAGTCAATGGCAATGCGTTAGTTGATTTAACAAGTACATCTACTTGGATGACATTGGCAAATAAAGATGGTCGTTTAAATATTGATACAGATGCTGCTTCAGCGTATGCTAATGCTGCAACGTTTTATTATACAGGTACGACGGTTGCCAACTTACCAGCCGATGCCAATGAAAAAGCTACAGCAGAAAACTATACGCTAACATTAAAATTCACATCGATTCAAAAAGATGGTACAACAATTGGTGTAACGCCATAATTTCACAAAAGGCTGTGATAAGCAATGAAACAATTTAATTATCACATCATCACATTTATTCTTTTACTCGGCTGTATTGGCTTTTATCAAAAAGCTGCATACGCGGACACTGCTGAGGTAGAGATTAATGGACAAATCGGCGGCAAGACAGTAAATGAACAGGCACCAAAAGAACCAACCGGAAAACCGAATACCAACTTAGCAAAACCTAAGCAATCCCACATAACATTAAGAAAATTTCCAAATAATGGTAGTATTATTGACACACTTACCCCAATAGGGATATTGTTGCTGTTGATTTATATACTGCTCCTCAGATGGAAAGCACATAGAAATAAATATTCGTGAAAAACGGAAACAAGACGATCAACGTTTTGTTTCTATTTTCTTTATAAAAGAGAGTGATGAAGAATGAAGGAAACGAAGTATTCGATCATTCTGGAAAACAGACATTTTGGTGGTATAAAAAAATTGCAGCAAATATCTTATATTTTTAATCGAACTCATAGAAATGTCAAGTCAAGGGTTGTTGTATGAACAAACAGTGGTATACTGCTAATGAGACGAATTCGGTGATAAGTTAATCGAATGATATGAAAACCTGCAGGAGGCATAACAACTAGATGAAAAGAGTATCGATCAAGGAATTAAAGGAACTAATCGAGTTAACGGTCAAGGAGCCAGTTTCGATCATCGATGTTCGCGAAGTAGAGGAATTTGCTAAAGGGCACATTCTTACAGCGAAGAACTATCCATTATCTACTTTACCAGAAGCAATGTCAGAAATTGATCGAGAGCAGCCGCATTATGTTATTTGTCAACATGGTATTCGCTCAGAGCATGCCTGTTCTTTTCTCGAAAATTATGGTTATAATGTTGTTTCTGTTTCAGAAGGAATGTCAGTTTGGGACGGAGAAGGGCAAGAAAAGAGCTATAGATAAGAAAAGTCGTGATAAGTATGATACTTATTACGGCCTTTTTTTATAGAAAATAAGCTTAAAATGACAATTTTTGAATAAACTTATTTTTAGTAAGTAAAAACACTTGTAAGTTCACTTACTTTTTGTTAGTATATAAATGTAGACAAGAAAACAACAGTTATTGGAGGAAAATATCATGACAACAAAATTATTGATCGCCTATTACAGCTCAACAGGAACAGGAACACAAATGGTAAAATGGGCAAAAGAAGCAGCAGAAGCAAATGGGGCTGAAGTTCGTTTGAGAAAAGTCCACGAATTGGCACCAGATGTAGCGATTGACTCAAATCCATTATGGCGTAAAAATGTAGACGCTAGTACCGATATCCCAGAAGTGACAAGTGATGATTTACTATGGGCAGATGCTTATATCTTCTCTTCACCATCTCGTTTTGGTGTAATGGCTAGCCAATTAAAACAATTTTTTGATTTACAAGGTGGACTTTGGGCGCAAGGTAAATTAGCAAATAAATTTGTAACAGCTTTCTCTTCTGCACAAAATCCAAATGGTGGACAAGAACAAGTAATTCAAGGAATCTATACTGTTATGCAACATTGGGGCGCAATTATCGTGCCAGCAGGATACGTTAATCCATCAACTTTTGCAGCAGGCGGTAATCCTTATGGAACGAGTGCTTCAATTGATGGCGAAGGAAATATGTTGAAAGCAGATGAAGTGAAAGCAGCGATTCAAGATCAAACAAAACGTTTGGTGGATGTGACAACTAAATTTTTAGGGTAGGAAGCAGCGATTAATAACTATCCTAGTGTTTGATGTTTTTATAAGTATGTGTTTTGATTAGAAAAATGACGTGATGAACACAAGAACAAACACCCCTCAAGGGAGCCAAGCTCTCTTGAGGGGTGTTTGTTTAAAGTAGTCTATTTTGTAACATCTTCGCCAAACCATTTCGTTGAGATTCTAGCTAATTCTCCCGATTCTCGAAGCTTTTCAAAACCGGTATTGATTTTCTCAGCTAAGTTTTTGTCAGATTTTCTCAAACCGACAGCAAATGCCTCACTTTCAAAATCACCACTGACAATAGAATAGTCGGCTAAATTATCTTCATGAGAAAGATAATAGTTTGCATAAACCCGATCGATCAATAACCCATCGATTCGTCCAGATTTTAAGTCCATGAAAGCTTCGTTGAAGCCATCGTACAAAATCGCGGTCTGATCTTTAACTAGATTTTTTAGAATAGTCGGCTGCTCTTCAAAGCTATTGATACCAGAAGAGCCATTTTGGGCACCTAAAATTTTGCCTTTCATATCAGAAAAATGATTGATATTGTTCTTCTTTAAAGCGACAACAACTTGTTCATTTTTCATGTATTCATCACTAAAAAGGACTTTTTCTTCTCGTTCAGCACTTTTAGAGTAACCATTCCAAATCAAATCAATCGTTTGATTCTGTAATTCGTTTTCTTTCATTGACCAATCAATCGGCTGAAAATCAACGGTGATATCATATAAATCAAAAACTGCACGGGCTAGATCAATATCAAAGCCGATGATTTCGCCAGATTTGTTTTGAAAACCCATTGGCACAAAAGAATCATCCAATCCGACAATCACTCTTTTTTCATCATTGATGCGCGTCCATTGATCTGTATCTGTTTTTTTTCTACCACAACCAGCTACAGATAAGACAGCAAATAAAATTGTCATGAGAAAGAATAAATAGCTTTTTTTCTTCATATAAATGTCCTTTCTATTGAACAGGTGTGACTGTCAATAAGTTATCAGCAATATTTTCAGCAAAATTCATATCATGAGTTACAACGATTTGGGTCATCTCTTGTGCCTTGAGGGTTAAGATGACTTCTTCAACTTGTTGGCGAAGTTCAGGATCAAGCGCACTCGTTGGTTCGTCATAACCTAACACTTTAGGTTTCATTGCTAGGGCACGTGCGAGAGCCACTCGTTGTTTTTGACCGCCAGATAATTGATAAGGATATAAGCGTTCTTTTCCGCTGAGACCAAATTTTGTCAGTAAATCGATTGCTTCAGATTCACTAGCCTCTTTTGATTGTTTCAAAGAAAGGATCGGTGCTAAAGTTATATTGTCTAAAACTGAAAGATGAGGGAATAATTGGAAATCTTGGAAGACAATACCGACGACTTGATCTGCATTATCCATTTCCACAGGATTAAAAGGCACACCGTCCATCGTCAGTTCACCCGAATCAATTGTCTCTAAACCAGCTAAACAGCGTAGTAGAGTTGTTTTTCCACCTCCGGAAGGACCAACGATCGTTAGAATTTCACCATCTTTGATTTCTAAATTTAATTGGTCAATGATTCGACGACCATCGAAACTTTTGGTTAAGTTTTTAATAAGTAGCATGTTATTACCTCCTAATAGTAGATACTGAAAATATTTGTTCAGGCCTGTCAAAAAAATAGAGTAAATGAATTGATCTTTTGTCAGATGCTATTTCTATTTTTTCCTGAAATGATAACCCGAATGGGATTACTTATTTATAATACTGATAATGTTTTTCAAGTTTTTTCGATGCAAGTGTTAAGATTGCAGTTAGTAACAAATAAATAATCCCCACTAAAACTAAAGGCAACAGGCTTACATCACGGCTCATCGCAATTTTTCCAGCGCGTAGTAAGTCTCCTAAACCAAGGACATAAATCAATGAGGTATCTTTTACTAAATTGATTACTTCATTGCCGATGGAAGGCAATACAACTTTGATGACTTGAGGTAAGATAATTCTTGTGACTGTTTGAAAGCTAGTTAAACGCAGTACCTTGGCAGCCTCATATTGTCCTTCAGGAATCGATTGAATCCCACCACGAAAAATTTCTGCAAAATAAGCTGCATAATTTAAAATAAAAGCGAACAACGCAGCATCATATCGTTCAAAGACAATCCCAATCAATGGGAGACCATAAAAAACAAAGATAAGTTGCAATAATAATGGTGTTCCCCGCATTAGCCAAATGTAAATATTGATTAGAAAATTCAAGGGTTTAAAATTTGTCTGTAAGCCAAACGCAACTAAGATCCCAAGTGGAATCGACCCCAGTAGTGTAAAAATAAATACTTTTAATGTCATAAGTGCACCGTCTAATAAAGCCGGCATGATTTCTAAAATGTAGTTCATAATTTTTCCTCCCGTTTTTTAATTTTTTTTCTAAGAGTAAACAAAAAGCCCTCCTGGCAAAATCAGCCAAGAGGACGAAATAATCGTGGTTCCACCTCAATTTGTTACTACCTCACAGTACTAACCTCATAAAATCTTTAGTTTAACTAAAGATTTTTTCTGATAACGGAGAAGACCGCAAATTCCTACTTGATTCAGAAGTTGACTAAAACAGATGTGTTCATCAAAGGTTTCCAGCTTTTTCTCTCAGCAAAATAAAAAAGTCTCTGTCAGGAAATGATCAGTGATTACTTGTTCTGTTTGTGTGTGTTGGTTTTGTTAGAATGGTTGATGGATATTTTTTTACAATTTATTTATGTCAGATGTAAGCTGTTTTGAGATTTACTAGTAAGGAAACTGCTCTCTTGTTGGTCACCAAGTACTATTCATCATTTACTCTGACAAAGCCAGACGCAGTCCTCTAATTCTTAGAGCTTTAGCACTTAGAACTTGATGAGATCGAAACGAAGTGACGTGATGAATCGTAAAAAAAATCCTTTGGCAATAAAGCCAAAGGACGCAAAATTCGTGGTTCCACCTTTTTTTATTATCGCCTCACAACGATAACCTCATGAAGTCATAAACTTCCAATGCTGTAACGGGCATTCCCGAACTTTCCTACTTAGTTGTTCAAAAAGTTAACTCCCAGATGTGTTTCGCTTTATCTTTTTGTCTTTTTCCACCAAGCAAAGACTCTCTTCAATAAAAAAATAAAGGTACTCTTCTGTTCTTTGTTTTTTATTACTTTACCATCAGTTTGTCCACTTGTCAACAACTCTTTGTTTAGAAAATTCAGAAAATAGCTTATTTTAAGCATAAAAGTAACCGATTAAGGAAAATTGAGGTAAAATAGAAATAGTTATTTCCTATTAAAAAGTAAGTAAATTGTGATAGCCAAAAACTATCGCACCTTTTCTATTTGTACTATCCTTTCATATATATATCTGATAAACTATGTACAATTATTATCGGAAAGTAAAAAGGAGTGGTGTCGATTGAGGCGGCCAATTATTGGAATTGCAGCGAATGAAATTGAAGATGCAGGAGCGCGGTTGTACCATTTACCAATTAGTTACACTCCTTGTGGTTATATTAAAGCAGTTCAACATGCTGGAGGTTTACCGCTGGTTCTGCCAGTGGGTTCTCCTGACTTAGCTAAGGATTATATCAAACAGATCGATAAGTTGATTTTGGCTGGGGGACAAAATGTTTCACCAGGATTATATGGCGAACCAATCCAAGTTGAAGAAGCGTCATTATCTGAAGACAGAGATCGCTTTGAGTTAGCTTTGATTAAAGAAGCTATTGCACAAAAGAAACCGATTTTTGCCGTTTGTCGTGGTCTCCAACTGGTTAATGTAGCGCTTGGCGGTAGTTTATATCAGAATATCAGTCATTTTAGTGATATGAACATTGCTCATATGCAAGTACCGGTATCTAGAGAAATTCCAACACATCAGATTCACACAGAAGACAAGAGTATTTTACGTGAAATTTATGGAAAAAAAACGGCTGTTAACTCATTCCATTTTCAAGCGGTAAAAGAATTAGCAGAAAAACTAAAGGTTACAGCGTTTAGTGAAGATGGGATCATTGAAGGTGTGGAAAGTAACGATCCAAGTATAGTCTTTTTAGGTGTACAGTGGCATCCTGATTTTGCTTATGATCATTTAGAACAAGAAATGGCTGTTTTTCACTATGTGGTTAAAAAATTATAAAGTATCTAGTTTTTAAAAAGAGGAGGATTTTGATAATGAAGAAAAAGTTTGGTGTTTTTGTATTAGCAGCGAGTTTATTGTTGACTGCTTGCGGTGGAGGTAAAGGGACAAGTTCATCTGGCGAAAAACCAGATGGTGGTAAAACAACTCAGACACAAGTAATCAAAGTGGCCTCTGGTGGAGAATTATCAACATTAGATAGTGCGCATTATACGGATGTCTACAGTTCTGATATGATAGGTCAAGTTGTAGAAGGACTTTATCGGATGGATAAAAATCATGATCCAGAACTGGCAGTGGCCGCTAGCGAGCCAACTGTTAGTGATGATGGACTTGTTTATACGTTTAAATTAAAAGAAACAAAATGGAGCAACGGTGATCCAGTTGTAGCAGGGGATTTTGTGGCGTCCTTTAAAAATGTTGTAGATCCAAGCTTTGGTTCAAGCAGCAGTAACCAAATGGATATTTTCAAAAATGGTCGAAAAATTCGTGAGGGACAAGCCCAATTAGATGAACTTGGGGTCAAAGCACTGGATGATCAAACCTTAGAAATGACACTTGAATACCCAATTCCCTATTTAGCACAAGTATTGGTGGGCACACCATTTATGCCTAAAAATGAAAAATTTGTCAAAGAAAAAGGCGAAGCTTATGGCACGTCAGCAGACAACTTTGTTGGAAATGGCCCATTTGTGATTTCAGGTTGGGACGGTAATACAGAAAACTGGAAATTAGAGAAAAATAAGGATTACTGGGATCAGGAAAATGTTAAATTAGAGACGATCGATGTTCAAGTGGTGAAAGAAATTGGGACAGGGACGAATCTTTTTGATGCAGGAGATTTGGATTATACTGTATTAGCGGATACCTATGCCCTACAATACAAAGACTCACCACAAGCTAATTTTGTGCCTAAAGCAATGGTTGGTTATTTAAGTCCAAATCATAAACGAGAAGTAACAGGCAATATAAATGTTCGCAAAGCGATTCTGCAAGCAATCGATAAAGAGACTTTCGCTAAAGATATTCTAGGAGATGGTTCGACGGCAATCAATGGTTTTGTACCAAAGGATTTTGCAAAAAATCCTGAAACCGGCGAAGATTTTCGTAAAGAAAATGGTGATTTTCTTCCGTTTGATTTAAAATCTGCTCAAAAAAGCTGGGAAACCGCTAAGAAAGAATTAGGGAAAGAAGAAATCGAATTAGAATTACTTTCAGCTGATTCCGCGCTTGCAAAGAAGACAATTGAGTATGTCCAAGGGCAATTACAACAAAATCTACCTGGATTAAAAATTACATTGAAATCAGTTCCATTACAAAATCGTTTGGACTTACAAACAGCTAGTAATTTTGATCTAGTTTTCGGTACATGGACACCAGATTATGCGGATCCGATCAACTTCTTAGAATTCTATGATTCTAAGAGCGGTTTGAATACAGCGGGTTACGACAATCCCGAATATGATAAAGGATTGAATGATGCCAGAATTACTTTAGCCAACGATCCAGAAAAACGTTGGGATAAGTTGAAAGAATTAGAAGAAACATTGATTGAAAAAGACGCCGCTGTATTGCCTCTATATCAAGGTGCGATTGGTTACCTTAAAGCGGATCGATTAAAAGAACTACAAGTCTTTCCATTTGGACGAACAGTTTCATATCGTTTGGCCTATGTAGAATAACTTAAAAGAATACGAATCAGTTGAATGCCAATTTTCTCATCTTGGTATTCAACTTTTTTTATTGTGAAAATAGCTGTGGTAAATACTGATGTAGCAATCTTTAGTCAGGAAAAACAGTTTCAATCAAATGAGAATAGTGATAAGAAGTATGCGTATCTTTTGTAATTGTTGAATAATGCGTTTAACATAAAATATAGAAATAAGAAAAATTATTTGAAAAAGAAAAAACAATGTTGGAGGGGAAATTCTATGCGAGTGCTTAAAGGTCTTATTTCTTTATTATTAATAGCAGGTATTTTTGGTATCGTGGGTTTGTATTCCCAAGTGGAAAACTTAGGCGTTGTGAGTACCTTTTTTGAGAACTTGCTATTTGAAGGAGAGTGGCTCTTTTATTTTTACCAAGTTGTTCTTTTTACCCTCTTAGCGGTATTAGCCTTAGCGTTTTTAATGGTGATTTTTAAACCAATCACTAAAAAAGAAGTGCACATAAAAAAAGACATGGGGCAAATCAATTTACCACTGCATACGTTGGAGTCTATTGCTAAGTCTGCATTAAATGGGATCGTAAATGCCGATAACGCACAAGTGAAAGTTAGGCTAACGAAAAAGCAACTGGCGAATGTAGAAGTAATAGTCGCAGATGAGAATCAAAAAGAATTGCTAAGCAAAGGCAAAAAAATCCAAGAACAAATTCCACAAGCTTTACAACAGATGGCAAGAATCGAAACGAATAAGACGAAGGTAATTTTCAAAAAGAAAAAAACAGGAGCTTCGTTGTTGCCGATTAGTAAAAAAGAATCCCGTGTGGTTTGAAGGAGGCGGAACAGTGAAAAAACTAAAAAAACTCGAACCTTACCGCAATCAAATTCTATACACGAGTCTAGCTGTTCTAATCGCTATTCTTTTGATGACAATTGGCTTTTGGAAAACAATTTTATTGGTTCTTTTAATCGGGATCGGTTATCTTATTGGGAAAATGCAAGATGAAAAACGCTCTATCTCTTCAATTTTAGCTTCTATACAAGCTTTTTTTGAAAGATAAAATAAATTGAATCAAAATCAGAAAGGTTGAGAGAAAATGGATAACAAAACAAATGTAAACACAACTGAAGGAAAAAACACAAATGGCGTCAAAACAAAATTAACATTTGACGATCAAGTCGTGAAAAAAATTGCTGGTATCGCCGTATCAGAAATTCCTGGAATTTTAGGGTTGAGTGGAAATGCAATCACCAACTTGACTGATAAATTTACGAACGGAAATAATCCAACCAAAGGAATCAGTGCCGAAGTAGGAACGAAACAAGTGGCGATTGATTTAGATGTCATTGGAGAATATGGAAAAAATATTGCGCAAGTCTTTGATGCCGCAACGAAAAAAGTTTCTGAAGAAGTAAAAAATATGACAGGCTTAGATGTTATTGAATTTAACATGAATGTCGACGATGTTATGTCAAAAGAACAATACGAAGAAAAATTTGAAAATAAGAAAAAAGATGATAGTGACAACGATAAAAAATCAGATGATAATACCCGGGTATTGCAATAGGGTATGACTGATTTCGATTAGAGGAGGAGAAGCATTATGCTAAGTTTTATTTGGTCATTGATTGTCGGCGGGGTGCTAGGTGCCATCGCTGGAGCAATTTTAGGTAGAGATGTTCCAGGTGGTGTGATTGGGAATATCATTGTTGGATTTATTGGTAGCTGGGTCGGTACTATGTTATTAGGAAACTTTGGTCCAATTATCGGTGGATTTCCCATCATCTCAGCGTTGATTGGGGCAGTGATTTGTATCGCAATTTATTCTTTCATTGCCAAACGCATGGCTTAAGTGCAAAATAATAAAACCAGTTCCGATTAGCGATCATAGGCTATCGAAACTGGTTTTTCTAATTATTTATTCATACATTTCCGCGGGTAGTAAAATTGTTTCTTTATTGCCATCATCAAAAGCAAAGACTTGAGATGGATAAGCATCAGAATAAGGGAATGGTAAATCAATGGCCATTTGGACATCACTGATTTCTTGTGAAAAATGAACAGTTACTTTCCCACCATTGTCGATTAAATCAAAATACAACATATTCGTCAGCGGAATCACACCTTTTAAATCCAAATCAATAATCAGCCAGATACTGTCGATCAAGGCTGCAGGCAAGCTCTCAACTACACCTAAAGAAGCATAACGATTACGTGCGCTATCAAAACTTTCAACCATCAATTTGACCTCCTTTGTTTACCTACTAATAGTATACCTTATTTGTATAAAACTCGCTTCTGTTGTGTTTGAGAATAACTGCAAGTAAATAAGCTCAATAAAAGAGCAAAAAAGAGATAAAGTCAATGTAGTGACCCCAAAAAGTTAGACTTTTTTCGGAGTAGAGAAATCTACTCCGTTTTTTATTCGTTATTAAGCTGCTTTACTTTCGGCTATTCGAAACTGTACAGGACTTTTCCAGTTCAGTTTCTTTTTCAGTCGTTCGTTGTTGTAATAATAGATATAGTTATCAATTGCCATTTTTAGTTCTTCAAAACCAGAATAGGTTTTCCCGTGATAAATTTCTTGTTTTAAAAGACTAAAGAAGTTCTCCATGATTGAGTTATCTAGACAATTGCCTTTTCGAGACATACTTTGAAAAATGTTCTGTTTCTTCAGTTTATAGCTGTAAGCTTTCATTTGATACGCCCAACCTTGATCTGAGTGAAAGGTGCGACGATAAGGACAATCATTCGTCAGTCTGATTGCTTCTTCTAATCCTTCCATTATTGCCAGTGCATTTGGTTTTTCTGAGATACGATAAGAAAGAATTTCACTATTATACATATCCATAAAAGGATCTAAGTATAACTTTTTTTGACGAATGATTCCTTTGGGATCACAATCAAAATACTTTAATTCTGTTGTATCTGTCGTTATTTTTTGATGACAAACACTCGTGTAAAAGCGACGTTGGATTCGGTTCTTGGCAATCGTTCCAACTTTTCCACGATACGAGCTATAGCGACGGGATTTCCGTGTATAAGAGCGGACTTCAATCCTTAGCTTTCGAATTAAGCGTTGAACTTTCTTTTTATTCACGTGGAATCCTCGGCTCCTTAGTTCGTTCGTCATTCGTAAACAGCCGTAATCTTTATGCTTTTGACGAATATGAAGCATCTCTGTTTCAATTTCCTGATTTGGATTTTTTCGGTCAAATCGTTTTTGCCAATACATAAAGGTTGATTTAGAAAAATTCAATGCTTCAAGAAGCTCAACTAATTTGAACTGTCCTCGGAGGCTTGCGATGATTCGCGCGATTGATTCACTCGTCGTTGTTGAGCTTCCTGTTTTCGCAGCTTCCTCAGTTCTTTTAAAAAGGCATTTTCAATTTGAAGAGTACGAACCTGCTTTTCTAATTCTTTGATGCGATTCTGTTCTTCTAGCGTTTCTTTCATTAAATGCTTCTTTGTCTGTTCTTCTTTTTTTGGCACGGTAGATAGACGCCCTTTCTCTTTTGAGAGCCCATCGATTCCTTCTTTTCGGAATTTTCGCATCCAGTTGGCAATAAGAGTTGGATTATTCATTTCAAGAATATTGGCAACTTCACGATAGGAGAGCTCACTTGTTTGATATAACTCTATCGCATTTAGCTTGAATTGAACAGAATAATTCTGATTTTGACGTTTTCGTAAAAGACCTTCTTCACCAAATTCTTGATAAGCATTGATCCACCTATGGACTTGTTCCGCCGCTTTAACCCCATGCTTATTTGCTAAAGCTTGTATTCCTCCTTTCCCTACCAGATATTCTTGAACAATTTTTAGTTTAAGTTCAAAGCTATATTTAGACATAAAAATACCGACCTCCAAAAAATTAGATTTTTGGTCTAACTTTTTGGGGTCGGTTCAAAGACTTTATCTCTTTTAAGTTCTATTCAATCAATGCTTTATTCTGGTTTTTCACCAATCACAGTAGGCTCAGCTGCTTCGCCAGTAGATTCTTCTTCAGCTGCTTTAGCTTCTACAACGGCTGCAATTTGTTCTTCACCATCAGTAATAATATCGTAATCTTTATTTTTGGGTAGATCAGCCACAGTGATGGCATCGCCAATAGCAAGTTTGGTAATGTCAACTTCTACACGCTCTGGTAATTTATCTGGTGTAGCGGAAACAAGCACATTATATAAGTTTTGGTTTAATTCTCCACCAACTTTGACTCCAGCAGATTCACCAACAAGAACGATTTCAGCTTCAACTTCAGTTGTTTCTTTCATGTTTACAGCAAGAAACTCGACGTGCTTCATTTGGCTGGTGAATGTATCTAATTGTGCTTTAAACATCAATGTATTGATTTTTTTTCCACCAATAGTCATTGTGATTACAGCGTTGGCGCCATTATCTCGTAAAATTTTTGTTAATTCTTTTTGATCAACTGAAATAGGCGTACTTTCAATTTCAAATCCATAAACAACGGCGGGAACTTGACCAGTGTGACGTAGTTGATTTCTTAGGGAACGTGGACGGACAGCTCTTTCTTTAACTTCTAATGATACTGACATAACCAAAATCCTCCTTAAATTTAAAGCGTAATGGGGCTCATTGAGTTCTAAAGAACTAGCCCAATAGCTTGATAAATCAAAATGAATTTATATTTGGTTATCTGCAAAAAGCAAAATAATGTAAAAAAGGAGTTTTACTGACGCTTCGTGTAAATGGATAAAAGTTGGAACTTAGCTAAAGCTCTTCGGTTCATTTATGAGACGAACAAGCAACTTCTATCAAGAGGACAGCAAAGACAAAAAAATCCCGAATAATTGTGCACAATTATCCAGGGGGAAATTCCATATGATATCTTATTCTCTCCCAGGTCATTACGCTGTTTTTGAGAAACCTTATTCACTTTCTACATCAACCATAACGCGAATTCAAATTTAAGTCAAGGGAAGAGAGCGAATAGCGGGTGTCTTTTAATTTTTACTTAAAGATTGTTTTGTTACTTGTAAAATAAAATTAGTCGTGTTTTCTTTCCATTCGTTGCACTTTGTACTAAACTATTAAGTGAAATGAGGAAAGTACATGCGTTTAGATAAATTAATGGAACAGGAAAATTTTGGTTCTCGAAGGAAAGTCAAAGCCCTGATTCGTAGTAAGCAAGTGAGAGTTGACGGACATATCATTATGGATGAAAGTTTAAATGTAGATGCAGCTTTGCATGAAATTTTTGTTGGGGAGCGGCAAATACTGCAAAAAACACATGTCTATTATATGCTGAATAAGCCTCAAGGTGTTGTGACCGCCGTCAGGGATGTCAAACACCAAACGGTTATCGATTTAATCGAGAAAAAAGATCAAAGAGCAGGGTTATATCCTATTGGCAGACTAGACAGAGATACAGAAGGACTATTACTGCTCACAGATAATGGTCAACTGGGTTACCAGCTTTTGCAACCACAAAAAAAAGTACTAAAACGCTACGAAGTGATCGTTAATGAACGACTGACGAAGGAAGATTGCGTAGCATTTGCACAAGGAATTGTGTTTTCGGATGGCAAAAAGTGCCTAGCAGCTAAACTTCAGATTTTGTCCGCTGAAGAACATCAAAGTCAGGCTTATCTGGATATTACAGAAGGAAAATTCCATCAAGTGAAAAAAATGTTTTTAGCTGTGGGCAAAAAGGTGATTTACTTGAAACGGTTATCAATGGGACCAGTCGTATTGGATCCAATGCTTAGCTCAGGTGAGTATCGTTCTTTAAATCCAGAAGAATTACAGGCATTGTTGCCTTATTTCACTATACATAAAAAAGAAACGAGTGTGAAGCATGAAATTTACAACACTACTATTTGATGTTGATGATACATTATTGGATTTTCAATTAACGGAGAGAAAGGCGTTAAAAGCGCTATTTCAAGAAGAAGAATTGACGTTGACAGATGAGATAGAAGCGATTTACAAGAAAATTAATAGCCGATTATGGCGAGAGTTTGAGCAAGGAAAAACAGACAAAGCCACTGTGACAGATACCCGTTTTAGTTTATTGTTTCAACAATTGAACAAAAAAGTCGATGGCAAAAAGATGGGGGAGCAATATCGCTATCATTTAAGCCAAGGACATGACTTGTTAGGGAATAGCAAAGCTGTCATCGAAAAACTTAATTTCGATTACGAGTTGTATATTGTCACAAATGGGGTGGCAAAAACCCAGTATCAACGCTTAAATGATTCTCAAATGACGAAATTTTTTAATGATATCTTTGTTTCAGAAGAAGTTGGTTATCAAAAACCGATGAAAGAATATTTTGATTATGTGTTCGAACGAATTCCTAATTTTGAAAGGGAAAAAACAATGATCATTGGGGATTCGTTAGCCTCGGACATTCAAGGCGGGCAGTTAGCTGGAATTCAAACGCTTTGGCTTAATCCAACAAAACAAGCAGCATCAGCAACAATTCAACCTAATTATGAAATCAGCCGGTTAGATGACATTTTTGATATATTAGATTAAAAAAGAGGTAGAGGCAAAATTGTGTAGCACTGAGAAATAAGAAGGAGTTACCTTCCACTCCATACTAGGGTTAGAGGGTAAACTTATCGACAGATGAGTTTACCCTCTAATCTTAGTATGTTTTATACGTCTTGGCTTAAACGAACCATATCTTTCAAAATTAGCTTGTTTTCAACAATTTCATCTTTGTAGTGACGAACAAAAAAATCGCGATCAATACCACTCATACGAAATCCACATTTTTGATAGAGATACAATTGGCCTAAGCTAGTGCTGCCAGTTCCGATTTCTACTGTTTTATAGTGATTTTGTTTGGCATGATCTAGTGCAAAATGTATCATTGTTTCACCAATTCCTTGCCCCTGGTAGTGATCAGAGACGGCGATATTAATGATTTCCAGAGTTTCTGGGCGTGTCGGCAATAAGACTAAGATACCTACAATCTGCTCATTTAAAATAACCTCAAAACATACTCCGCGTTTTACATACTCTGCGACTAAACGATGATCTGGATCAGCTGATTGCAATAAGTCATAGTGAAGTGACTGGATTTCTTGAATTTTTCTAATCATCATCTGGATTTTTCCTCTCTAGGTGAAGTGAATGAATGAAAGAATAGTTTATCAAAAATGACAGTTTAGAGCAATAAAGGAAAAGAGGTCTTTTCAGAGTGTGTTGACAGAATCTGAAAATATATGATTAAATAAATAGGTTCAAAATTAAGGAGGAAATTAACAGTGAGAGAAAATTTAAAGGGTGCAAAACAAGAAATGAAAGATAAGGTTAGGCCGTATCAAACTTATGGGTATTATTTTTCAATACCAATCATTATTATTGCTGTGTTTATATTGCCTTTTTTAGGCATAAATGTAAGATCCATAGGGACGATTATTTTTGTTTTTATAATTTTTGCACATATTGGCGCAAGTAAGTTAGAATTGGTCTCTAAAAGAAAGTATGTTGCCCCAATATTAATGTATGTTGCAGATCTAATTGGTCTTATAATGGGAATTTTAATGATTTCTGAAATTTCAAATGGGGGAACTGGTGATGTAGCGTTGGGCTTAATGGGGTTGATCGTTTTTCCGCTTGAGATTATAGCTATTATTTTCTTTTTCATTACGGCAAATGATATAAAAAAAGCCTACCCAACGATGAAACAAGCATCAAAAGAGGCTCGTGAAGAGTATTTATCTCTTAAAAAAAATAGTCAATAGATCAGAATGTGGTTGAGACTGCTTTGAAATGAATTAAAGCAATCAATCGTGAGAGTCTGCAATCTCTACAGAGAATTAGGCTATAGAGTTGCCTAAAACCATAACGAAACTCATAATTTTAAAAAAATAGAAAAAATTGTAGCTTTCTTTCGAGTTTCTATTATAATAGAAAAAGGTTATTAAGACTTTTAGACTTATAAGAGAGAGGTTACCTTGAATGAAAAATACTCAACCAATCGTGATTGGTGTTACTGGCGGTTCCGGCAGTGGAAAAACCAGTGTTAGTCGGGCGATTTTCAATCACTTTCCAAATCATTCGATCATGATGCTGGAACAAGATTCTTATTATAAAGATCAAAGCAACCTGAGTTTTGAAGAGCGCTTGAAGACAAATTATGATCATCCGTTCGCTTTTGATACGGACTTGTTGATTGCTCATTTACAACAACTGATAAACTATCAGACAATCGAAAAACCAGTGTATGATTATGTGGCTCATACGAGAAGCTCTGATGTTTTGATTCAAGAGCCAAAAGAAGTTATCATTTTAGAAGGTATCTTGATTTTGGAAGATAGCCACCTAAGAGAGCTGATGGATATCAAGCTTTATGTGGATACAGATGATGATATCCGTATCATTCGTAGAATCAAGCGAGATATGGAAGAACGTGGCAGAACGCTAGATTCTGTTATTGAACAATATTTAACGGTGGTTAAACCCATGTATCATCAATTTATTGAGCCAACGAAACGCTATGCCGATGTGATTGTTCCAGAAGGTGGCGAAAATCATGTGGCGATTGATTTGATCACTACTAAAGTAGCGAGTATTTTACGTGAACTTTAAAAATAGTCAAGAATAAAAAGAACAACAGCCCTATTTGTGAGTAGCAATGTGGGCTGTTTTTTTGTATTAAAAAAATGAAACATGGACAAATCAAGCATAGTTATAGTATCTTAGTGAGATAACTATTGTTCACAATGACAGTGATTTTGAGAGGAACGATCAGATGAGAATTTTAATTATTGAAGATAATCGTGAATTGGCAATGTCTGTACAAAAAGGATTGGAACGAGAAAATTTTTCAGTTGATCTCGCTTTTTCCGGTCTAGTTGGTGAAGAAAAAGCCTATGTGAATGCGTATGATGCTATTTTATTAGATTTGAATTTACCGGATAGAGATGGTTTATCGATCTTAAATTTTTTAAGAGAATCAACCATTGACACGCCGATCATTATTACTACCGCTAGAGATGAAATCGAAGAGCGTGCGAAAGGACTTGATTTTGGTGCGGATGATTATTTAGTCAAACCATTTGAATTGCTAGAATTAGTGGCCCGTATTCGCGCGGTTATTCGACGTTTTCATGGACGGACAACGCCTTTTATCAAGATCGATCAATTGATGATCGATCCAGTAAAACGGTTTGTCAGCTATGGCGATACGGAAGTGTTTTTAAAACCAAAAGAATTTGATATTTTGTTATGTATTGCTCAGCAGCATCCAGCAGTTGTTTCAACGGAAAAAATAGCTGAACATGTTTATGATGAAAATTTCGATCCATTTTCTTCTGTTTTGCGGGTCCATTTGGCTCGATTAAAGAAACAGCTTGCTCAAGCTTCCGGAAAAGAATTACTTAAAACGATTCGAGCGAAAGGATATCAATTATGCGAATAAATTTTAAAATCAGTTTAACCGTTTTAACCTTTGCTTTTTTTGTCATCTTGATCATCGGTGGCGGTTTTTTTGCTGTAAAAAGTAATTGGCGTGCACAAAATATCGGTCAGTCGATTGGTTCAGCTATTTATGTCGTGAATGATGCTAGTGAACCAATCTCACCAGCGACTGCAACAGTTGAACTAAAAGCCTCGGAGTTAGTCAGTACCGAAGCGTTAGATGACATTTATTTGAATAGTCTATTAAAATATTTGCCAATGATCATTTTAGTTGTATGCTCAGCTTTGTTAGTGTTAACCATGAGCTTATGGTATGTTTTGAGACGAATCTATACCAAACAAATGGTGTCGATCATTCATGATTTACAGTTTTTAGAAAAATTTTCTGAAGAAAAAGTTGAAGATAAAGCGGTTGCTACAGCCTTTAAACAACTTAGAGATAAATTTGATGGAAACCTGGATGATTATAAAAGGCTCAGTAGCTACCTTACTCATGAACAGAAGAATGCAATCGCCATTTTAAGAGCTAATTTGGAATTAGAACAAAATGAAAGTGGGAATCTCCAGATTTTAGATCGTTTGACAGACAGTATCGATGATATCTTAACCTTGTCCAACAGCACTGAAGAGGCGATGAGTGAACAGGTCGATGTTTCATTAATTTGTGCGGAAGTTTGCGATACCTATCGAAAAAGCTATCCCAATCTCACGTTTTCTTTTAATGAAATTGAATCGACCTTGATCTTAGGCAAAAACCGTTGGATTTATCGGGCAGTATCGAATTTAGTAGACAATGCCATCAAATATGGTGAGAACAAACCTATTGAAGTTTCTGTCAATAACCGAAAAGGCAGCATTATAGTTGAAATAAAAGACCATGGCAAAGGGATCGAACCACAAGTGCATACGAATATTTTTAATCATAATTATCGAATCAATGGACTAAAACAAGATGGTTACGGGATTGGTTTATCAGTGGTTTCTCATGTTTGTGATTTATGTCAAGGCTTTGTCTATGTCGAAAGTAAAGAGAATCAAGGATCCACATTTTATTTATCATTTCCGCAAATTGCTGAAAGTTAACATTCAGTTAACAATTGATTTGGTATTGTAGTACCAAGAAAGGAGGAGAGCTAGATCATGTTCGTCTTTAAACATGCTTGCTTAAATCTTAGAAGACACATCTGGAGTCATATACTAGTCGGTATCATTTTATTTCTTTTGATTTTGGTCACCATGATCACAAACACTATGTACACTTCGGCTAAATTATTCACTAAAAATTATAGTAAACAGTTTATGACCTTAGTGACGATTCTAGAACCAGATTTAAGTAATTCAACGCATGAAAAAAAACTAACAAAAGAACAATATCTCAAATTTGGAGCATCTGACTATGTAAAAGGAATAAAAATGGTCGGCAGTCTGCCTGTTTCATTTCCAAAATTGAACACAAGCGCCCTGCCTATACCTGCTCAATTTCAAAAATTAGAAGATGACGAGAGTACGCTCTACTCTTATCAAACAGCTGCTACATGGTTTGGTGTTGATCCAAAAGATCTGATGAGTGAGCTTGCTGAAAGTAATATGGAAATTCGTTCTGGAAGTCCCAATCTAAAAATGGATGAGTGTTTGATCAGTAATGAGTTTGCGCAGTTAAATAAGCTTAAAATTGGTGATTCAATTCAGGTCATAGTCCCTGTCAATGAAAAGAATGAGGGGAAAAAGTTAATTGTTGCGGGAATCTATCAACCCAAAAAAACAACGCAATCAAATGAGGCATCTATGGTGATGAAGATTCTCGGAAATGATATCTTTACGAATTGGGAAACGATACGTACTATGAACGAGTTTGATTCTCTAGGAGATAACAGTGTATCCTATGAATTAACAACTAGGGCTGCTTTTGACAATTTTTTAAAAGAAGTAAAAGCAAAGGGATTACCTAGTGAATATCAAGTTGTCACCAACGAAGGCAATATGAACATGCTTTTAAGTCCTGTTAATGGAGTAGTAACCCTAGCTGGGACGGTTTTATTAGGCTTTTTAATTTTTGGAAACTTTGGTTTGATATTATTTTCAATTCATATGTTCAAAAAAAAGCAAGCTGAAATTTGTGTGTTGCGTAATATTGGGATAACTAAGGCACAACTTATCAAAAGTAGGATAATTGAATTATTAATTGTGACCATGGTTAGTTTTGCTTTCGCTTTTTTGACAGCAAGCTGGATCGTACAACCAATTGCAGATTGGCAATTAATGAATCAAAGAGTAGTGATGGGAAATGTCGATCAGCTATTTAGTGTTGTTTCTAATGGAACAAATGAAACAATCACATCGATTCCTATGAAATTCAATCATGTATCGTTCATTTCTATGATTGGAATCATTAGCTTATATTTCATTACGATCATCACTGTCTATAGTTATAAGCTTTTCAAATTTGAGACAATTGAATTTTTGTTAGAAAGGAATCTAGACGAATGACGATTCTCTCTCTTAAAAATATAGTATATACGCATAAGAAAAAACAAGTGACTGTGCTAGAGGATGTCACAATCAATTTTTCAATGGGGAAGGTTTACGGTATTCTAGGAAAAAGCGGAGTAGGGAAAACAACATTACTAGCGTTACTTGCAGGGATTAGCACAGTTGATTCTGGTAGCATTCTTTTTAAGGAGCAAAACCTTGGATTAATTGATCGAAATCAGTATCGTCAAAAGGAAATCGGAACAATCTTTCAACAATACAATGTATTATCGCAAGTAAGTGCTTTAAGATTTCTTAAGTTATGTGCGATTTCCTCTGCTAAACAAAGTTATGACGATTGTTATTTCTACGAACTATTGAAAAAAGTTGGACTAGATAAAAAACTGGCTAACCAACCAATCCAAAAATTGTCTGTTTCTAATCAGCAGCGTGTCTATTTAGCCAAAGCAGTTGTGAATGATCCGCAGATTATTTTACTGGATGACCCTACAAAGTCACTAAGCGAATTATCATTAGCGATGGTTATGAGTTATTTACGTATATACGCAAAAAATGAAAAGAAGTGCATCATTGTCAGTTCAGAATCGAAAGAGATCGCTGACTATGTGGATGAATTATGGGGGTTGAATGGTAGAAAACTATCATTTATCAAAGACGTTTTAGAAAACTAAGCCGCATTAATGTTGTGGCTTAAGGGTTCTTGATCGTTTTGAAGTGGAAAGGAATAATGTATGAACTATTGGAATCGGGCAATATGCAGCGTGACAAGAAGAAAAGGAAAATCAGTAATCTTATTTGCCGTTATTTTTATATTAGGAAACGTTATAGCAGGATCGATTGCTATTCAGCAATCCACTGCGAATGTAGAAAAGAAAATCAAGCATGATCTAGGTGCGACTGTAAGTGTTGATTTTGACTATCAAAAAATGATGGATGAAGGGGAAACAGTATCGCCAACCTCTTTAAAAGTAGAGGATATGAAAAAACTAGGTGAGTCTACCTATGTGAAGGAATTTGATTATAATGTGAAATCCAGCTTAATCGTCAAAAAAATCAAAACTTATGAGATGAAAAATACAGCTGACTTTGGCGGAATGCCTAAAGTATTAAATCTTAAGGGAAATAACTTACTAGAGCCGTTAGATTTTAAAGACAAGAAAGTCAAACTTGTGGAAGGGCGGACCTTTAAGCAAGAGGAAATCAACAATGGGAAAGATGTCGCTATCATGTCAAAAAAGGTGGCAGAAGAAAATGGGTTTAATGTTGGGGACAAAGTCGTTTTAGATAGTTTAGTTGTGGATTACAAACAGGATGGTTCACAAGAAGAACTAGCGAGCCAAGACCATCCTGTTGAAATTATTGGTCTGTTTGATCCGATTAGTGTTGAAAAGAAAAAGTCAGATGGAAAAGAGCAACAAGGAATGAATGAGCAGTTTATGGAAACTGAACAATTCAATACGCTCTATATGCCAAATGACGCTGTGATCAATATCAATAAAGCTGAATTTGATAAAGGGAAAGAATTACTACCAGATCGGTATAAAAATACGGATGGAACTGAAGCAACAGTGGACGATATGAATCAAATCGTACCTGTCTATGTCCTTAAAACACCAGAAGATGTCGAAGCTTTTAAAGAAGAAGCCAAGCCATTGATTCCAGAAGGCTACAAGTTAACAGCTTCGACCGATCAATACGATCAAGTTGGAGGGACATTCAAAAAAATGTCGCAAATTTCTGGTTATGTTGTTCTTTTGGCGATTGGTGCCACATTATTGATTATTTCTTTAGTGGTCATTCTCTTTTTACGTGATCGTAAACATGAATTAGGTATCTATCTTTCATTAGGGGAAACAAGAGCGAAAGTCATGCAGCAAATCGTCATAGAATTGTTGCTGATTAGTCTAGTTGCAATGTGTGTCTCACTAATTACAGGAAATGTTCTTGGGAAAATGGTTTCAGAATCTTTGATTGCTAGCGATGCATTTTCACAAACAGGTGATGCAGCAAGTTCTGGTGGCGCAATGATGATCGGTGGCGGTTCTAGTTTGCCAACCTTGACTACAGAAGATGTCGCTAGTGCTTATGAAGTGAAATTTTCAATGAGCTATATCATGACCTTCTTGATTGCAGGATTAAGTACAGTTTTATTATCTGCGATTTTACCTTTGACATATGTCTTACGGTTGAATCCAAAAAAAATCATGATGTAGGAGGAAACCAATATGACAATTTTACAAACAAAAAACGTGAGCTATTTTTATCAAGATGGCGACAAACGGCGGATGATTTTACAAGATACGTCCATTAATTTTGAACAAGGACAATTTTACACGATTTTAGGACAATCTGGTTCAGGAAAAACAACCTTTCTTTCGTTGATCAGTGCATTGGATGAACCCAAATCTGGTGAAGTCATGTATAAAGGTCAAAATATCAAAAGTATCGGGTTGGAAAAGTATCGTAGAGATGATATCAGTATTATTTTTCAAAGTTACAATTTGGTCCCGTATCTGACTGCTTTGGAAAATGTTTTAGTTGCGATGTCGATTACAGACAATGATATGCCCAAAGACCATCGTGAAGTAGCCTATAATTTATTAGATTATATTGGCATCAATAAAACCAAAGCGGATCGGTTAATCGGTCAATTATCAGGTGGGGAACAGCAGCGGGTAGCAATTGCTAGAGCTCTGGCAACGAATGTGGATATCATCCTTGCAGATGAACCGACAGGAAACTTAGACGAAGGAATGGAACAAGAAATCGTTGATATTTTCAAAGACTTAGCTGAAACACATAATAAATGTGTAATTGTTGTAACGCACTCAAACGAGATAGCGAAGCAATCAGACAAAACTTATTTTCTTAAGCAAGGTGAGTTGATAGTCAATGAGTGACTTTTTATCTAACTTCAATAAATCGAATTACGAAGATACGAAAGAAAAAAAACTTCGTGATAAAGCAGAATTACCAAAACAGGAATCAGAGGTACAACCGTCAAAAGAGCTAGTCAACGAAAGAACCACTAAAATCGGACCAAACAATCGGACTGAATCTAAAAAAACGGACATTGAAACAGAGCAAGAAATTCCGATTCAATCACGAAGCACTCAGTTAGATGATGGGACAGAAATAGATCCAACGTATCATAAGAAAAGAAAACAAAAAATGATATTAAGTGGCATACTAAGTGTGCTTGTACTTTGTTTAGTATATTTTGCTTACTATCAAATGACTCACGTTAAGCTACCTGATTTTACAGGAAAAGATTTGGCTGAAGCACGAGCTTGGGCAACCGAAAACAAACTGAAATTAACTGTCGAGCAAACGTACAATAAAGAAATAGACATAAACAAAGTCATTTCACAAAATTCAAAACAAGGAAGCAAACTCAAAAAAGGTGCTGAATTGACTGTCAAATCAAGCTTAGGCGCAGATCCAGAAGAAAAAGTGGCATTGCCTGATTTTATGACGATGAAAAAATCAGAAGCAGAAAAATGGATAAAAGACAATCAAGCAGATAATGTATCCTTAATCGATGAATACAGTGATTCGATAGAAAAAGGGAAAGCAATCCGCTTTGAAATTGTGAACAAAGAAGTGAATAAGGACAATTATAAACGAAAAGATAAAGCAAATATGTATTATTCTAAAGGCAAAGAAACCTTTGAAAAAAATATTTCTGTTCCTGACTTCACCAAAAAAATGAAGAGTGAAGTTGAAAGCTGGGCAAAAACGAATGATATCAAAGTAACTTATGAGGAAGCAAGTTCAGCGGAGGTTCCAGCAGAAAGTATTATTTCTCAAAGCATTGCTAAGGATCAAAAAGTGGCTAAAAAAGACAGTATGACTGTGAACGTGTCATTAGGTAAAGGTTATGTTGTTCCAAATTTTGCTGAGTATACGCAAGAAGAAGCAGCGACAGCTGTAGAAGGTTTAACAGTTCAAGCCAAAAGTGTTTTTACCAACAATGTACCATATGGACAATTGATTTCTCAAAGTGTTGAGGCGGGTACTCAACTGACGAGTAAAGATGAGTTGAAATTAAAAGTATATTATTCTGCTGGGCAGCCATATTTAAAGGATCTCAGGGGAAGTACGTTGGAAGGGGATCTTCAAAAGCAATTCTATGATGACTTCCAATCAAAAGGAGCGAATATTCAGTACACAGTAAAATATGTTGATTCAGCTGAACCCAAAGGGACCGTGGTTGGAATGAGTGCGTATAATCTTTATGTACCGTTGGATTATACGGTAACTTTAGATATTAGCTTAGGTAACTTAGAGGGAGCTTCAAATTATACGCCTAAGTCTCCTGAAAAAGAGTCTGATGAGAAGCAAGAACAACTTCAGTAAAAAAAGGGCATCCAAAAGTAGGGAGCACTTGACGGGAATGCTCCTAGCTCTGAAAATTTCAGTATATTTCTAAAGGGGCCGATTTTTATCACTGTTTATTGGATTAAAAAGAGCATGGATATAACTCTTGAAGTGAGACCCAATAGTTAGACCATAACCCGACCGAAGAAATTTGGTCGGGTTTTTATGCGGTCATCCGTTTGCGATATTGAACGGGACTGCAGCCGAGCCTTGTTTTGATTCGGTGATGATTATAGTAATTAATCCACTCTTTAATTGCCCTCTTCAACCTTTTAAAGCTTGTATAAATCACACCATAATAAATTTCTTGCTTTAATAGACCAAAGAAGCTTTCCATCGGTGAATTGTCAAGACAATTCCCTTTTCGGGACATGCTCTGGAATATTTTTTTCTCCGCTAAAGGCTTTCTATAACCATTCATCTGGTAAGCCCGACGATAGGGGCAGTCCGCGGTTTGTTCTATGGCTTCTTTTTGAGCATCAAGAACGGCCTTTGCATTTGGTTTTTCTGATATTCGATAGGACAGAATTTCCCCGTTAAACAGATCTAGGAATGGGTCTAAATACAGCTTCTTGATGACAGGTTTTCCGTTCGTATCTTGTTCATAATACTTAAATTCAGAAGTATCAGTTGTAATCTTTTGATGAGGAACCGAGGTAACAAATCGTCTGTGAATCCGATTCTTTGCCACTCGTCCAACAGTCCCTTTGTAGGAATTGTACTTACGTGATTTGCGTGTAAACTTTACGCTCTTCAGCCCAAGCTTACGCATGATTCGACGGATTTTCTTTTGATTTACCTTTACTCCCTGTTCGTTCAGGGCGATTTGAATCCGACGATACCAATAGTTCCCATCGTTTTCTTCGAAGATTTCTTGAATGGTTTCCTCTAGCTTGGCATCTGGATTCCCACGATTCAATCGCTTTTGCCAATACATGTATGTCGCTTTAGGAAATTTTGTCGCTTCAAGAAGAATCGTTAATCGGAACTCCTTTCGGAGTTCGTGGATGATTCGTGCATCTCGTTCTTGAGTCGATCTGGGATATTCATCCCTAAAGCTCGGAGCTTTTTTACGAAGGCCAGTTCTGCACGAAGCAGTTCATTTTCTCGTTCCAGTTCTTGTTCACGCGTTAACGGCCTTTTTGGTATTTGTTTCTTCTTTTTCTTAGTCATTGAAGGCCTTCCTTTCAGTTTCGGTAAGAGACCTTCAATGCCTTCACGCAGAAATAGTTGGTGCCAATGTTGGAGTAGATTTCCAGATGGCAATCCATATTTCAATGCGACATTAAGGTAAGAGTCACCGCTAGTCAAGTAATAGTGTATGACATCTTGCTTGAATTGGGAAGAATAAGTTTGTTTATTTTTACGTCGGTTTAAGGCATTAAAGTCCAATTTTTCTACAATCTTTACCCATTTTCTTACTGTTGAATCAGCTGGAATACCGTATCGGCGAGCTAGAGCCACATACCCACCTTCTCCCCTCTGATACGCTTCAACTACTGATTTTTTAAAGTCATAATCATATTTAGCCACTATAAAAAGCCCCCTAAGTTAGATTTTCTGGTCTAACTTAGGGGGCTCACTTCATCTTCGAGTTATATCCATGCTCTTTTTTGGTTTGCAAGAAAAATTATAGCTCAAAGTAATAATTTGATGAGAATAAAAATTTTCTTTTATAGAAAAAAATGAATACGTCGATTGAAGTAATTTCTTTGTTAAAAAATTAATTTTGATAGAAATATTGAAATAAGAAAATGTTTTTTTATAATAAAAATTTATTAATTCGTTTTTATCGAAGTTTATCGTGTAGGTGTTTTACGACATAAGTTCCTGTTTTTGTTGTATTTTTTATAAATTATATTTTAAAAAATGAAAATATAATGTTTTATAACAGTTAAGTTAATGTCGAATAAATGGTTTGATTTTGCCTAAAATGAACCTTCTTTTTTCTCATAAAGGCCTCTTTTTACTAGAGTTTATCAAAGTTTTAAGGGGTTGGTACAAAATATTGAAAAATATTACTATAAAAGCATGATATAATTTACAAAAACAGTTTTTTGTTAGGTAGGGGTGATAAACTATTATGATGAGAAGGGGAGAAATCTTTTATGCAAATCTTTCACCAGTTGTTGGTTCAGAACAAGGGGGGATTAGACCGGTCTTGATTATTCAAAATAATAAGGGCAACTTATTTAGTCCAACATTGATTGTGGCGCCAATCACTAGGAACGTGAATAAAAAAATGCAACCAACACAGGTTAAGGTGGATATACCACATGAAGATCGTATGACGCCATCATTGGTATTACTTGAACAAATCCGAACGTTAGATAAAGAGCGAATTCTTCACAAGATATGTCACTTACAGGAAGATGATATGCTAAAGGTTAACCAAGCACTGAAAATAAGCATTGGGATTCGTTAATCCGGAGTAGTACATAGGTAAGATATACATAAATATTCGCAGACAATGGATTGCACGCATTACGATAACAGATCAAGTAATTCGCGAATATGCTTTTTTAAGGAACATGAGTAAGTGATTGTGGGAAAAGTCGTTTAGGAACTTACTGAAAATATCGGCTTTTCACACTGTTTATCAAGAATCTAAGTGATTAGGTTGTCACTCGTAGAGAGGACCTAGTCACTATTTTTCTGTAGAGATCTATTGTGATAAAAGTATCCTTTTGTCTTTTTCAAGATATACAGCTATAGTAGGAACAAAAGGAGTCGATCAGGATGAGGGAAATTCGTTATGGTATTTTAAGTACCGCACAAATCGTGCCCCGATTTGTTGAAGGAATCAAAAAAAGTAAAGCTGGAAAGGCTGTTGCCATCGCTTCAAGAAGTTTGGATAAAGCGGAGAAAATGGCGGAAGCGTTGGCTATTCCCAAAGCGTATGGTAGCTATGAAGAATTATGTCAGGATCATGAAATCGAAATCGTTTATGTTGCGACCTATAACAAAGGGCATTACGAAGCAGCAAAAATGGCCTTGAGTCATCATAAACATGTTTTGGTTGAAAAACCTTTTACGCTTTCAATAGTTCAGGCAGAGGAACTGTTTGCATTAGCAGAACAAAATGGGTGCTTTTTGATGGAAGCCCAAAAGTCAGTCTTTTTACCAATCAGTTTACAAGTGAAAAAAAACATTAAAGATAATAAAATTGGTGCCATCCGTTGGCTTCAATCAGTGACGACGTATCCTAATGTAGAGCATATCAGCTGGTTTCACTCATTAGATGCTGGCGGGGGAGCACTTCACGGATCGGGAAGTTATCCTATTCAATATATGCAGTTTTTATTGGATCAATCAATTGAAGAGTACAATGGCAGTGTGACCAGAAAAAAAGGATTGACGGATGATCAAGTAAATGTGGGATTAAGGTTTCAAAATCAAGTGTTAGCCTCTATTTTCATTTCAGTAAAAATAGACATCCCGAGTGTTATGACGATCTACGGTGAAAAAGGCCGTATAGAAATCCCTTACTTTTGGAAAGGCCAACATGCGACTATTTATTATGAAGATGGCAGTCAAGAAAAACTAGTTGGCGAGTTTGACAGTGAATTTGTATTTGAAGTGGAGCATGTGAATGAATGCTTACAAAAACAGTTGTTAGAAAGTCCTGTAATGACTAAAAAAATGACTCTGGATACAGTTCGTTTAGTAGATCAATTGTATACTACTTGGTTGACAGAAGATGAAAAGTGAAAAAGCCATTGCAATTAAAAGCTGTCTGTGTTAAAGTAATCCTCATGCGACGAGTTGACTCAATCAGACAGTTTCGGCTGTTCCGTTTTGACGGCTAGTGATTGACAAAACAACAGAGGCACATATGTTTAATCATACCTACCGGATGTAGGCGTGTCGGATAAATATTTTTGTGGAGAAGATTTTATCTATTTATTTTTATAAGTACTGTGGCGAAAAGAAGACTTCGGTCTTCTTTTTTGCTGTGAAGAGAAACAGAACGACTAGCGATGTTTAATGCCTGTAACTCTTGCTTACGTTCATGCGAGATCTAGTTATAAAAAAATCTTGTGTTGGTGCAAAAAAATTTAATAATAGATAACTTTAATTGCACTAAGAAGAAAGTACAATAAAACTTGTGTTTCCTAACAAAAAAACTGATAGAACGAAAAATAAAATAACGGATAAGAGAATTTAAATCAGCGAAGAAGAATAGTATACTAAGAAAGTTGCACTTTTGTAAGTGCAACTTTTTTGTGTTGTTGTGTTATAAAAATCAAGCTATAGTTCAAGTGTAAGGAAAGAGAGTTGGTGAGTAAATGTCACTGCACTTATCAAAACGGGAAATAAAAATCTTGTTGCTGCTTTTGGATTTAGAAGAAAGTGTAACGACAAAGGAATTAGCTGAAACATTCAAAGTTAGTGTACGGACGATCAAATATGATTTAGATAATGTACGTGTTTGGTTCAAAGAGCAAAATGTTTTACTGCAGTCCCGCCGTAATAAAGGCATATGGTTGGAGATACCAGATTCAGAACGTTTGACCTTGAAAAATGAAATTATCGAAGTTGAACGATTCGAAACCTATCCCGATCAGGAATTGCGAGTCAATCAATTGATTTTTCGCCTATTATTAGCATCGAAGTGTTTGACCTCACTAGAGTTGGCAGATGAGCTGCAAGTCAGTAGAAATACGATCATCAGTGACTTAGATCGAGTCGAAGAACAAATTCAGCTCTACAACTTGGCGTTAAAACGTCAGAGTCGTCAGGGATTTTTGATTACAGGGAATGAAAGCAAAATTCGCTTGTTGATGGAGTATATCACGCAAAAAGAAATAACTGAATATGATATCTATCAAATCATGAGCTATTTTGTCCAGTCTGGTCAGCAGAAGAAAATGCAAGAAGTTCATGTTGGAGTCAACACGATTTTTCAAAAAATTTATCAAATTGCCTTGAAAGAAATGACCCGTCTTTTAGATCCATCTTTGTTTGATCAATTCAACTATGCTGAAATTCTTTCGATCACATTACGAGTCGCCATCGCAGCGGCAAGAATGCAGCTCCATCATACTGTTGGTGGCTATAAGATGTTGACCAATCAAAAAGTATTGGAGCAAAAACAGGAATTACCCTTTTTATTGATGAAACAAGTTTTTGATCATTATGACCTACCGCTTTTAGCAGATGAGTATTTTTATATTTATAGTGATGTATTTGTTGCGAATAATCAGCAGGATATTGTGGGACTATCAGAAGAGTTAATTAAAGATGTATCACAAGAGATTGATTTTCCTTTTTATCGAGACCGCCAATTATTTACGAATCTGTTTGCCCATCTATCTCTGCGTTTGACTAAGAAACATCTATTTATAAATGAATATAATCCGTTTGTTGATGACATCAAAGCGAAGTATCCACAGTTATTTTCAGCGATCCAGCTTGCCAGTCAAAGTGATATCGTAGGTTCTGCCTTATTAATCAATGATTCATTTATCGCCTATATTGCACTGCACTTTTTAGTGGCATATGAAAAAAATCTGCATGAGGTCAATGTAGTAAGAATCGTTTATGTATGTTCCACAGGCTTAGGTGTGACTAGTTTGATTGAACAAAAAATTCTTGAAGAAGTCTCTAATGTTGACATCGCAGGATTTGCTTCAGTTTTGAATGCAGTAGATGTAATAGAAGAAAAGAATCCAGACTTAGTTCTGAGTATTTTCCCAATCGAAATCTTGAATCGCCCGTTTGTTAAAGTTAACCCACTACCTACAGAAGCAGATCTTCATAGTATTCAAGAAGAGGTCAACAAAATTTTAATACACACGAAAAGCGGTAAAGTTCCTCGGCTGATACCTCGTCAGCAGGTGAAAGAAAAACAAGGAATCGAAGCAGAAAGTCGCGATATTCTGGTTCGAACATATGTGATCTATGAAGAGTTATTGAAAGCATTTGCTGACAAACTGACGCAAGAGTACAAAGAAGCGTTTTTATTACATGTCATGTTGATGGTCCATCGAATCACAT
The DNA here is from genome assembly GCF_050545135.1 of Enterococcus sp. AZ170. Classification (NCBI taxonomy): domain Bacteria; kingdom Bacillati; phylum Bacillota; class Bacilli; order Lactobacillales; family Enterococcaceae; genus Enterococcus; species Enterococcus sp. AZ170. The sequence continues at coordinate 589,933 of NZ_CP172947.1, forward strand.
TCGATGGTCAGTATGAAAACGAAGGAAACATTGTAAAAGAAACGTTGTTGGCGCAGCAAGTCTTAGTGGGAGAAATCGAGCAGATTTTTGCCAAAAACGATTTAATGGTTAATCAAGCAGAAATTACTGCTTTATTGAATTATATAAGAGAGGAGTAGTATGTATGAAAATAAGTGACGAGGCACAAATAATAATTGATGAAAGTCCTAATAAAGTCGAATTAGAAGCGGCACTAGAAAAAATTAATGGGTTATTGAGGGCGCAAAAGATTCAACCAACTGAATTACAATGGACGATTTTGATCAATCATATAAATGAAATGATTAAAAGGTCTAAAGCAGGTGAAAAAATGGCTGTTGTTGATCCAGCAATGTTTGAAGAAGTATCGAAAGAAGCGCTGAGGATGGCTGATAAAGTGGTTCAACTAATTGGCAATTTACCTCAAGATGAAATGTATGTATTATCGATTCATTTTGAAGCCGCTAGACAAAATGAAGAATAGAGAATAGACAGTGAACAAAAGAACTAAATTAAATTATCTAGCTTTTCAAGCTTATACTTTTAAAAATCAGGAGGAATTAAGATGATAACAGTAGTAATCGCAGATCGTTTAGGTAAAGGGCAAAATGTTGCAAAAGGGGTAGAGTCAGCTGGAGGTAAAGCTATTGTTGTTCCAGGAATGGGAGCAGATATGCGTTTAGGGGATGTCATGCAACTAGAAAATGCTGATTTAGGCATTTCATTTTGTGGTAGTGGTGGTGCAGGTGCTTTAACAGCAGCGACCAAGTATGGCTATAAAGAGCGGCATGGAATGCGCTCAATCGACGAAGGAGTAACGGCAATCAATGATGGTAAAACAGTTTTAGGTTTTGGTTTTATGGATCAAGAAGAATTGGGGAAACGAATTGTTGAAGCCTATATAAAAAAGAATGGCTAATCATTAAAGCATAGCGCACAGAAAAAGAGGGGGAACTGAATAAGGAGTAGTGCAGTCATTGTTTTCATTTGTTAAAACCGTGAAGAGAAACGATTCAGTTTTAAAACAAGAGGAGGAAAACCAATGGGAAACGTAACGGCTAAAAAGCGTCAAGTTATTCAGGTTGAAGGTACAGGCAAAGAACAGAATCTAGCCTTTGCTAATGCATTGAACCAAATCCATAATCGTGTATTGAAGGAAAAAGATGATGTGATTGTTCGGATCGAACCTGTAGCTATTCAAATTATCAAAGCAGAACAAGAAACCTATACAGAACGTTTTTTCTTTTTCTTTTTACCTCGAAAGCGAGCGGATTATCGTGTATTACTGAATGTTGAGGTAGAGATTACCTTGATTGAAATGGAGACGATTTCATTTGTAGAAAAAAAAGTTGCTGATCCAAATGGTCTTTCTATTCCTTTTGGGCAGAAAAAAAGAATACAGAAGGAGGCAAATTAAATGGATGTTGTAGTCGTTTTACTCAAATCGTTATTGATTGGAGGATTAGTCGGGTTTGCAGCAGGAGCAGGAGCCGCGAGAATGTTTCATGCACCAAGTACGCAAGGTTTAGGTGCTTTTAGAACTTTAGGGGAAATGAACGCTTGTGAAGGAGATGCAGCTAGTCATTTTTCTTTTGGATTAGGCTTCTTCTTTAATGCGTGGGCTTCAACTGTTGGTGCGGGTGCATTTACACAAGATGTAGATCATCGTGTGATTCCAAACTGGGCTGCTGCGGCTTTATTAGTCAAAAATAAAAATGTTGCTGAAACAATGCATAACCCTAAAAAAATGGGGATCTCCGGTGCAATTGTCGGAATGGTAGTGGTTGCTTTCTTGAATACGACAGCATCAGCAATTCCAGAATCACTACAGGTAACAGCGGTAGCTGTTTTAGTGCCAGCAGCAAATCTTTTGATCAACACTGTCATGCCTGTTTTATTCTGGCTAGCAGCAATCGATGCTGGTAAGCGTTCTGGTCTTTGGGCAACAATATTCGGCGGTCTTGCGACGATGATCATGGGCAACGCAGTACCAGGAGTTGTTTTAGGAATTTTGATTGGAAAAGGTGTCGATGAAATCGGCTGGAATAAAGTAACGAAAAGTATGATGGCAGCTGTTATTTTATTATTTGTATTTAGTGCATTTTTCCGTGGCTTCGATTTACAAATGATCGAAAGTTTCCGTTTACAGATTCCAGGTTGGTTACAAAATATGCATGATGTTTTTAGTATCGGTAAATAAGTAAATGGAAAGTGAGGAAGCAGGATGAATGAAATAGTAGAGTTGGAAAAAAAGAATTTTTGGTTTGCTGATTGGTCATTTCCTATTTTAGTTGGGTTATTGTCAGCTGGTGTATTCGCTGGAACGCATATGTATATTGAACATGGTGTAGGGGCCTTTAATGAAGTAGCCATCGTAGCGATGTTGAAAGCAGGAATGGATGGCGGTTCATATGGTGCTGCCGCTGCCTTTGGTGCTAGTTTCTTGTTTGCTCGTATTTTGGAGGGGTCACTAGTTGGAATATTGGATATTGGTGGTGCGATTTTAACGGGTGTTGGAATTGGTGTTCCTGCGATTTTGTTAAGTATGGATATTACAGCTCCAGTTGAAAATTTTAGTCTTTCATTATTAACAGGTATGCTACTTGGCTTAATCATTGGTGGTATTATTATCATGATTCGTAAATTTACCATTAATCAGTCAAATTCAACGTTTGGTGCAGATGTGATGATGGGGGCAGGGAATGCTTCTGGTCGTTTCTTAGGGCCATTGATTATTATTAGTGCATGTGGCGCGTCTGCGCCAATAGGCATTGGCTCAATTATTGGTGCTGTAATTTTCTATGTTTGGAAAAAACCAATTGCTGGTGGTGCGATTTTAGGAGCGATGATCTTTGGTGCACTATTTCCAGTAGATTTACCTAGTTAAAAAAAGGGCAAAATTGCACTTTTTCTTTTGAAAATCGTTTACATTATAATATTACCATGTTATTGTGAAGAGGAAATAATTTGATTGTTGGCATTCTAATTGGACAACCATTATTCCTAGTGGGATCGGTCACTATTTTTTGCAGTTCAGTCATTTTATGGAAGTATAGACATAAATTCGACTATCTAGAGCGGGGGAAAAGTGAATGAAACGAGCATTAGGCGTATCCGTGTATCCGGATCACAGTGAGATAGAAAAAGATAAAGCCTATTTGAAAAAGGCTAGTGAATGTGGCTTTTCGCGAATCTTCATGAGTATGTTGGAAGTAACGCAAGGGAAAGAAGTTGTTAAGGAAAAGTTCAAGTCGTTGATTTCTTATGCAAAAAGTTTAGGCTATGAGACGATTTTAGATGTTGCACCAACTATTTTTGATGAACTACAGATTTCATACGATGATCTAACATTCTTTTATGAGATGGGTGCTGATGGGATTCGGTTAGATGTTGGATTTGATGGAAATAAAGAAGCTAGATTGACGTTTAATCCATTTGATTTAGCGATTGAATTGAACATGAGTAATGATGTTGCTTATCTTGATACTATTTTGACCTATGAAGCAAATGTTCCATTTCTTTATGGTTGTCACAATTTTTATCCTCAGGAAGGAACAGCATTACCGTATGATTTCTTTGAGCGTTGTAGTGTTCGTTTTAAAAAACATGGGATTCGCACAGCAGCATTCATCAATTCCCAGGCAGGTAAAATTGGCCCTTGGGATGTCAACGATGGCTTACCTACGTTAGAGATGCATCGGCATTTACCTGTAGATATTCAAACAAAACACTTATTTGCAACAGGTCTGATTGATGATGTGATTATTGGGAATGCTTACGCATCAGATGAAGAATTAGAGTTACTAGGCAGTTTAAATCGTTATCAATTGGAATTAACAGTTGAGTTTACCAAAGAAGCCAGTGATGTTGAAAAAATAATCACATTAAAGGAGCAACACTTCCGTCGCGGCGATATCACAGATCAAGTCGTACGTTCAACAGAAGTTCGTAAAAAATATAACGATGACGCTAATCCTGCTCATGATAATACCAAAGAGTTTCAAATCGGAGATATTGTAATCGGAAATGATGCATTTGGGAAATACAAAAATGAATTGCAAATTGTTCTACAACCGCATTCAGATGACCGTAAAAATAAAGTAGGTCAAATCACAGAAGAAGAATTGTTGTTGTTGGATTTTGTAAAGCCCTGGACAAAATTTAGATTTAAAGAAAAGTAGGGGATAAAATGAGTTATGATTTGATCATTAAAAATGGGAAAACCATTACTGGTCAGCCCATAGAAATAGCAATCAACGCTGGGGAAATCGTGAAAGTTGCAGATGAAATCAATGAAAAGGGTGAGGAATTGATTGAGTTAAACGGTGATGCGTATGTATCCGCTGGCTGGATTGATGATCATGTTCATTGTTTTGAAAAAATGACTCTTTACTATGATTTTCCAGATGAAATTGGTGTTAAAAAAGGTGTAACAACCGTCATAGATGCTGGTACTACAGGGGCCGAGAATATCCATGAATTTTATGATTTAGTGAAAAAAGCGAAAACAAATGTATATGCCCTAGTGAATATCTCAAAATGGGGCATTGTTGAACAAGATGAATTGGCTGATCTGAGTAAGGTTAAAGAGGAACTAGTTCATAAGGCATTAACTGAGATGCCAGATTTTGTTGTAGGGTTCAAAGCTCGTATGAGTAAAACGGTGATTGGGGACAACGGGATCAGGCCGTTAGAAATGGCGAAAAAAATTCAAAAAGCCAATAATGGATTACCATTAATGATACATATTGGTTCAGCTCCGCCAAAGCTAGATGAAATTTTAGCCCATATGTCAAAAGGCGATATTTTAACTCATTGTTTCAATGGCAAACCAAATGGCATCTTAAACCAAGCAACTAGTCAAATCAAAGACTTTGCTTGGGCTGCTTACGATAAAGGGATTGTATTTGATATTGGTCATGGAACGGACAGCTTCAATTTTGAGGTTGCTGAAACGGCTTTAAAAGAAGGCATGAAAGCAACCTCGATCAGCACAGATATTTATATCCGCAATCGAGAAAAAGGTCCAGTTCATGATTTGGCAACTACGATGGAAAAATTACGCGTGGTAGGCTATGATTGGCCTGAGATTATTGAAAAAGTTACATCAGTTCCAGCTGGAAATTTCCATTTTGAGACGAAAGGTCACTTAAAAGAAGGCTATGATGCTGATATTACGATTTTTACGATTGAAACAGGTCAAAAGACTTTAACTGATTCGAATGGATTTAAAAGAGAAGCAACAGAATTGATCAAACCTGTAAAAACCATTATTGGAGGAACAGTTTATGACAATTAATTATGAAAAATTCAATTTAAAAGAAGTGATCAATGCATCGGGTAGAATGACGATTTTAGGTGTGTCAAAAGTTTCTGAAACTGTTTTAGCTGCACAAAAATTTGGTGGAGAACATTTTTTTGAAATGAGCGAATTAAGTATTCAAACTGGTGCGTATCTAGCACAATTATTAAAGGTTGAAGATGCCCAAATCGTTTCTTGTGCATCAGCGGGAATCGCTCAAAGTGTTGCCGCTTTGATTGGTGAAGGATCTGTTTATCATGCCTATCATCCTTATACTGATAAAATCGCAAAACGTGAAATTATTTTGCCAAAGGGCCATAATGTAGATTATGGGACACCGGTTGAAGTTATGGTGGAACAAGGTGGCGGACAAGTGATTGAAGCTGGTTACGCAAATATGTGTACACCGGAACATATTGAAATGATGATCACAGATCAGACTGCAGCCCTTTTGTATATCAAAAGTCACCACACAGTTCAAAAGAGTATGTTAAGTGTGGTAGAGGCTGCAATTGTAGCAAAAGCTCACAACATACCATTGATTGTTGATGCCGCAGCGGAAGAAGACTTAGTTAAATACAGCGAAGCAGGTGCTGATTTGGTAATCTATAGCGGTGCCAAAGCAATTGAAGGCCCGAGCGCTGGTTTAGTGATTGGCAAAAAACGATACATTGAATGGATCCGTCTGCAAGGTAAAGGGATTGGGCGTGCTATGAAGATTGGTAAAGATAATATTTTAGGATTTACACAAGCAGTGGAAGATTATGTGAACAATGGGAGTGAATCAGGGGCCCTGATGCAAGCTCGTTTAGCACCTTTTATTACAGCTTTGAACGCAATCCAAAATATTGAAGCTAAAATTGTCCAAGATGGTGCAGGGCGAGATATTTATCGTGCCAGTATTAAAGTCAAGGGTGCAAAATCAGCGAAAGAAGTCATTCAAGAATTAAGAGCTGAAAGTCCAGCAGTCTATACGCGTGAGTACCAAGCAAATAATGGAATTATTGAATTTGATATTCGTTCAGTAAATGAAGAAGAAATGAATAAAATCGTAACCCGTTTAACAACGATCATGCATTAAAAACTATCATACTAAATTAGGAGTGAAACATTATGCCATTAACACCGAACTATCTAGAAAACCGTATTTGTTTAAATGTTTTAGCGAATTCCGTAGAGAATGCTAAAGACTGTTATGAAGCCGCAGAAGGGCATATTGTTTTAGGGGTACTATCAAAAAACTATGCGACTGATGAAGCTGCAATCGAAGAGATGAAAAAATATGCTGATGAAACGAATAATGCTTTATCTGTTGGACTAGGTGCAGGGGACCCGAATCAAAGCCAGATGGTCTCAAGACTGTCCAAAGAACTACAACCTCAACATGTTAACCAAGTCTTTACAGGCGTGGGCACTTCACGTGCTTTACTAGGTCAAAACGAAACGGTTGTCAACGGCTTGGTGTCGCCGACAGGTAAAGTTGGGATCGTCAATATTGCTACAGGACCATTAAGTTCGCAAGCACCAGTTGGTGAAGTAACGATCGAAACCGCGATTCGTTTATTGCAAGATATGGGTGGTAGCTCAATCAAATTTTTCCCGATGAAAGGTTTAGCGCACATCGAAGAATACAAAGCTGTAGCTGAAGCTTGCGCAAAATATGATTTTTACCTAGAGCCAACTGGTGGAATCGATTTAGAAAACTTTGAAGAAATCGTACAGATCGCAGTAGATGCTGGCGTGAAAAAAATCATTCCCCATGTTTATAGCTCGATCATTGACTCAGAAACAGGAGACACAAGACCAGAAGATGTTAAATCGTTACTAGGTATGATCAAAAATACGTTGAAAAAATAAAAGCTGAACATGCTCGTTCAGGACTTCGGAAAAAATAGAAAAACTGAGCCTCAGGCAATTTTTATCTTTTTTCCGAAGTCTTAGCTTGTAAAGCTAGGAAGTAGGCAGGGATCGAGATGAGAATTGCGGCCTTTGGTGAAATAATGATGCGTTTGACACCACCAGAATATTTGATGTTGGAGCAAACGAAGGAATTACGGTTAGATTTTACAGGTACAGGAGTCAATATTTTAAGCAATCTTGCTCATTTCGGCACTCAGACAAGCCTGCTGACGAACCTTCCAGATAATCGGTTAGGTGAAGCAGCCAAAGCCAGTGTTCGCCAATTAGGTATTCAAGATTGCTGGATCGGCAGTTTGGGGGATCATATTGGTTCCTATTTTGCAGAAATGGGGTTTGGTCCAAGACCAACGCAGGTGACGTATCAAAATCGTCGAAATAGTTCGTTTGGGATCAGTGGTGCTTCTGATTATGATCTTGACGCTTTTTTGGAGGAAATAGATTTAATTCATATTTGTGGGATCTCGTTAAGTTTGACGGAGAAAACGCGAGAAGCAGCCCTTGTATTAGCTGAAAAGGCGCATAAGAAAGGGAAAAAAGTTTGTTTTGATTTTAATTTTCGTCCTAGTTTGAACGAAGCCCATGGTGTTTCGCTTATGCAAGAACAATATGAAAAGATGCTACCTTATTGTGATGTGGTTTTTGGTAGCCAACGTGATTTAACAGATTTACTGGGCATGGAGTTAGATCAAACATTGGATGTCTCTGAACAATTTGAAAGAGTTGTCCGCCAGTTTATGGCAAAATATCAGATTGAACATTTTGCTGGAACCATTCGCCAAGGTGAAGGTGACAGACGATATTTGACTGGCTTCCTATTTGATGCGGAAAACTATGTTCAAGCCGCTCCACGTCAAATTATCAATTTAGATCGAATCGGTGCAGGAGATGGTTATGCCGCAGGAATTTTATTGGGTTATAGTGAATCGTGGTCATTAGTGGAAACAGTAGAATTTGCTACGGCTAATGGAGTCTTAGCCCATACGATCCAAGGGGACGTACCGTTAACGACACGGAAACAGGTAAAACATTTAATGGAACAACCCACTGTTGATTTGATTAGATAAGAAAAAGAGTAGAATGAATTAGTGTAAATGCGTTTATACTACTTTCGTTCTAGTCTTTTTTTCATTATAATGAGGATAAACAATGAATTTAGCGAAACCATTTACGTAGTTAAGATAAATTGGTATGCTAAGGGTCAGTGGCTATTATTATTCGTTGCATTTATATAGAACAGTCTGTTTACAGGAGGAGATCGACATGACCGATGAAAATATTTGGAAAGCACTAGACGATAATGTTTTGAAAGATAGTATTCGCAAACGACCAGGTATGTACATTGGTGGAATTGGTCCCACTGGCTTAGAAAGTATGGTCTTACAAGTGCTGGATCATTTACTGCAATTAGCAGTTGATCTAAAGCAGGCAGAGCTTTCAATCGAACTATCAGATCAACAATTTATTTTTTCTTTTTTCAGTAAAAAAGGCTTACTTCTAGATGAAATTCCAAAAGAACAGTATACACCACCGTATCTTTTTCTTTCTGTTGTTAATGCACTATCGGAGCAATTGGGCTTTGGTGTAGAAAAATCAGGAAAACGAACGATCCAAATTTATCAACATGGACTGTTGAATAAAAAAGCGTTGATTCCTTCAGAAGATGAAGGGCAAAGAATCGAATTGGCATTCACGCCTGATGCAAGTTTATTTGGTCACGCACCGTTATCTTATTTTGTTTTACTGAATCGTTGTCAGGAATTGGCGATGCTACACAGCGGATTGACGATTTCGTTGACTGATGGAAAAAAACAAAAAAATTATTTTCATTACAAGCAAGGACTTGTTGACTATATTTTTCAAAAAGATGATAGCATCACGCGTAGCGGGCAGCCGTTGATCATTAATACGATCAGTGAAGGTGTCACAATTCAAGCAGTTATTTCAAAAAATGGCTCTACGAGTATTAAAGATAGCTTTGTTAATGGACACCTACCAGCTGATGGCGGTACGCATCTGGATGGATTTATTCAAGGAACGGTGGATGGAATTAATCAATTTTTGGAAGAAACGAATCGTTTGAAATACCTCACAGTAGATAATTTTTCTGAACGTTTTGATATGGTTCTTTCAATCAAAGTCAAACGACCAAGATACACTGGGGCAATTAAAAAGAAAATCAGAAATCCCGAGCTATATAAAATCGTGAGAGAAGCGGTTTTTTCGGAAGTATCATTCTTTTTAAAACGCCATCCTGCGTGGTATTTAAATTAAAATGAGCGATAATCATTGAAAGGTGCGACTATGAAAATTTTTATTGATGGTGATGGTTCACCAGTGAAAGAAACTACGATCGAAATAGCATTAAGTTATTCGATCGCAGTTGTGATTGTGACAAGTATTGACCATTACTCTCTGAAAGAATATCCTGAGAATGTTTCTTTTGTTTATGTTGATAAAGGCGCAGATGCAGCAGATTATAAAATTGTTCAATTGATTAGACAAGGTGATATTTTGGTGACGCAAGATTATGGCTTGGCTTCATTGGTGTTGCCAAAGGGTGTGCGCGTGTTACATCAGTTAGGGTATGAGTATACAGGCGGAAATATTGATGGATTGCTGGAACAACGGTATTTTAGTGCGAAAGTTCGTAAAAGTGGCGGACATACGAAAGGACCAAAAGCTTTTACACAAGCCGATCGCGATAAATTCAAAAAGACGCTTGTTGAGCTGATTGAACAGAAGAAGTAAGAACAGTTTCATTTTCATTCTAGCTCTATATGGGAATAAGAGCGCCTTTTATTTGTATGACAAGCAAAAAACTTTTTGATTGAATTCGCTATTTGTTTCTATTCCGAGGAATGGTTTTATGCTAAAATATGAAAGAGCAATTTTGAAATCTTTTTTTAGATAGAACCATAAATACAAGAAAATGATTTAGCTTGACGATAAGTTCTCCTAGCAATTAGAAACAAGAGATCAGCGTGAGTGGCTTAGGAACTAAACCTTTCGTTTAGCTTTAAAAATTAGGAGGAAAAGCATTTGAAGATAACTTTGTTATATGGTGGAAGAAGTGAGGAGCATGATGTCTCGATATTGTCTGCCTATTCCGTTTTAAATGCGATTTATTATAATTACTATCAAGTTCAGTTAGTTTTTATTAGTAAAGATGGGCAGTGGGTTAAAGGACCTCTTTTATCAGAAAAACCTACAAGTAAAGAGATCCTCAAGCTAACTTGGTCAGAAGATGGTGAGACAGATAAGTGGGGTGAGTTCACAGGTCGCGTAATCATGCCTTGTGAAATCAAAGAAGAAGATACGATTGTTTTTCCTGTATTACATGGACCTAATGGGGAAGACGGGACGATCCAAGGGTTCCTAGAAACATTAGGATTACCTTATGTTGGAGCTGGTGTGCTTGCAAGTGCCAATGCGATGGATAAAATCATGACCAAGTATTTATTGCAAACAGCTGGCATCCCGCAAGTGCCATTTGTACCTGTATTGAGAAGTGACTGGAAAGAAAATCCTAGAAAAGTCTTTGAACAATGTGAGGGTTCATTGATTTATCCGGTATTTGTTAAACCTGCTAACATGGGCTCAAGTGTGGGGATCAGTAAAGCTGAAAATCGTGAAGAGTTGCAAAATGCATTGGAAGAAGCGTATCGTTACGATTCAAGAGCAATTGTAGAACAAGGAATCGAAGCACGCGAAATCGAAGTGGCAATTTTAGGTAATGAGGATGTTCGGACAACATTACCGGGTGAAATCGTCAAAGATGTTGAATTCTATGATTACAATTCAAAATATATCGATAATCAAATCACGATGAAAATTCCAGCTGAAGTGCCTGATGAAGTTCATCAAAAAGCGCGAGAATTTGCAAAAAAAGCGTACACTATTTTAGACGGCAGTGGACTAAGTCGCTGCGATTTCTTTTTGACTAGTAAAAATGAGTTATTCTTAAATGAACTGAACACGATGCCTGGTTTCACAGAATTTAGTATGTACCCATTACTATGGGAAAATATGGGCTTAAAGTATAGTGATTTGATCGAAGAATTAATTCAGTTAGCATTAAATCGCTTCAAACAAAGACAAAGTTTTTACGAAAGATAAACCACAAAAAGGGAGGAAGCAAAACGCAGTGAGTTTTGTTTCAGCCCTTTTATAGTGAACTAGACAAATCATTTCTGATTAAAAAGGAGAGAAAACGATGCAATTAACTTTCTGGGAAGCGGCAAAAGCAGTCAACGCCACAAATGACTGGAAGAAGTGGAACGATTTTGATTTGACAGGTCTGGAATTTGATAGCAGATTAATTACCAAAGGCAATCTTTTTGTTCCGCTAAAAGGTGAAAATGATGGGCATTCATTTATAAAGAATGCTATAGATAAAGGTGCAGGTGCATCATTTTGGAGTACTTCAGAATCTGCCCCAGATCAATTGCCAGTTTTACAGGTAGCAGATACTCTAAGAGCAATGCAAGATTTAGCTATTTATTATTTAAAAAAAATGGCGCCGACAGTCGTTGCCATCACAGGAAGCAATGGCAAAACAACAACGAAAGATATGACAGAAGCGGTCTTAGCGCAACAATTTCAAACTTATAAAACCCAAGGAAATTATAATAATGATATCGGCTTGCCGTACACTATTTTACAGATGCCTGATAAAACGGAGCAATTGATTTTAGAAATGGGGATGGATCATGCTGATGAGATCGATTTTTTATCAAGATTAGCTCAACCTGATGTAGCTGCGATTACCATGATCGGTGAGGCGCACATTGAAAATCTTGGATCGAGAGAAGGGATTGCCAAAGCAAAAATGGAAATTACGTCTGGGCTGGCTGCTAAGGGATTATTGATTATTCCGGCAGAGGAACCACTGCTATCTCCTCTGACAAAAGGATTAACGCAAACAATTAAAACATTTGGGTTTGGGAAAGCTGATTGTCAAGCAGAGATCATTGAAGCGCAAAAAGAATATACTTCTTTTAAAATCAATGGCTCACCTATTTTATATACCATTCCTGTTCCTGGAAAGTATAATGTGGGGAACGCTTTGATTGCGATTAGCATTGGTCAATGGTTTCAGCTATCAGAAGAAAAAATCCAAGCGGGCTTAGCCAAGTTTCAGTTAACTAAAAACCGAACACAGTGGCTAAAAAGCAAGACGGGAATCGAAATTCTAAGTGATGTTTACAATGCGAATCCAACTGCTATGAATTTGGTCTTAGATAGCTTTAGTCAAATGCCAACAAAGGGAAAACGAATAGCGGTTCTAGGAGATATGCTTGAATTAGGGCCAGACTCAGCTGCAATGCATGCATCTGTGGAGGAACATCTAAATCCGGCTGAAATAACAGAAGTTGTCCTCTATGGTGAGCAAATGAAGGTCCTGTACGAAGAATTAGTGAAAAAGTATCAAGAAAACAAAATCCACTATTTCCACAAAGAAGAAAAGGATCAATTAACAAGCACATTAAAATCAATTTTAGAACCAAAAGATACGGTTGTTTTAAAAGCCAGCAACGGAATGGGTTTAAGTGAGGTCGTTAATTCCCTTCTAGAAAGTTAGCAAGCTTTCATAAAACTTGCTGAAAATATAAATATATGCTAAAATAACCTATTGCCGAAAGATCGAAGTAGATAAAACGAAAGTACCTATTGAAGATACTTTTCTATCATATAAAGATTAAAAAAGCTGAACGAACTCGTTTGGCTTTTCTAGTGCCTGTAGCTTCATAAGGTGGATTTTTCGGTAACACTAATGAGAAAATAAACTAGACCTATGTTGAAGGTTTACAGACTCCGTGAACATTTTCAAAATTAGTGAAAGTCAAATCACCTGTAACACCAATTTTAGAAGAAAAAATTTCTTCTGCAACAAACATTATTAGGAGGATATCATTTGAAATTTAAAGAACTAGGCTTAGAAACAGACTTATTGGCAGCAATCGAACGCTCAGGATTTGAAGAAGCAACACCAATCCAAGAGGAAACGATCCCTCTAGCATTAGAAGGAAAAGACGTTATCGGACAAGCACAAACAGGTACTGGTAAAACAGCTGCTTTTGGCTTACCGATGTTGCAAAAAATCGATACATCAAACCGTGTTGTACAAGGAATCGTTATTGCACCAACTCGTGAATTAGCGATCCAAACACAAGAAGAATTGTACCGTTTAGGTCGTGACAAAAAAATCCGTGTTCAAGCAGTCTATGGTGGCGCAGATATTGGCCGTCAAATTCGCGGACTAAAAGAAAATCCACATGTGGTTGTCGGAACACCAGGTCGTTTATTGGATCATATCAATCGTCGCACCTTGAAGTTAGATACGATCGAAACATTGGTTTTGGATGAAGCAGATGAAATGTTGAACATGGGATTCTTAGAGGATATCGAAAAAATCATCTCTAAAATTCCAGCAAAACGTCAAACATTACTATTTTCAGCAACAATGCCGCCAGCAATCAAAAATATCGGCGTGAAATTCATGAAAGAACCAGAACACGTAAAAATCAAAGCAAAAGAAATGACTGCTGATTTGATCGATCAATATTATGTGCGTTCAAAAGACTTCGAAAAATTCGATGTAATGACACGCTTACTAGATGTTCAAACACCAGAGCTAACAATTGTCTTTGGTCGTACAAAACGTCGTGTAGATGAATTAGCACGTGGATTAGAAGCACGTGGCTACAAAGCAGAAGGTATTCATGGAGACTTGTCACAACAAAAACGTATGAGCGTATTACGTTCATTTAAGAGTGGTAATTTGGACATCTTAGTAGCAACAGACGTTGCAGCTCGTGGATTAGACATTTCTGGTGTCACACACGTTTACAACTACGATATCCCGCAAGATCCAGAAAGCTATGTTCACCGTATCGGCCGTACTGGTCGTGCCGGAAAAGGCGGAATGTCAGTGACATTCGTTACACCAAATGAAATGGGTTACCTACATGTCATTGAGGAATTAACGAAAAAACGTATGACCCCACTACGTCCACCAAATGAACAAGAAGCATTTAAAGGACAATTGGGTGCAGCAATTGAAACAGTCGAAGAAAAATTAGCTGAAAATGGTCTAGAAAATTACTTGCCATCTGCTAAAAATCTTTTGGAAAAATATTCTGCTGAAGATTTAGCAGCATTACTACTAAAAACTATTTCTAAAGACCCATCAGATGCTGTACCAGTAAAAATTACACCAGAACGTCCATTACCATCTACGAAAAAAGGCTTCAACAAAAATAATCGTGGTGGTGGCGGTAACAGCCGTAACCGTAATAAAAATGGTGGCGGTGGCTATCGTGGCAATAAAAATAACAAAAGCACAGGTGGTAGCAGCAGTGGAAATGGCGGCGGCTACAATAAGAGCAAAGATAATCGTTCGGCCAAACGTCATAACGACAAAAAACGTAGCTTTGTTATTAGAGATAACTCAAATTAATAAATCAATAACAGTTGGAAATAAGAAATAACTATTTCCAATGTATGACTTATTGGATTTTAAAAGAGTGGAACAAAGCTTAGACTTTGTTCCACTCTTTTTCCTTTTTAGTAAAAGGATGCAATAAAGAAGAGATAAACTGTATTTCTACCCCTTTTTTCGCTCCTTAAAACCGAGTGTTATCAACACATAAAGCTTTTTATTAATTTTTTCAATTATTATGTGGAAAAATTGCTAAAATTTGATAGAATAAGAGTAATTTATAAAATAAAAAAAGAGGGCTTGAAAGAATGATAAAAGGAATTGGTATAGATATGGTTGAGCTTTCAAGAATCGAAAAAATCATCGAAAATAAATCTTCTTTTGTTCAGCGAGTTCTGACGAGTAATGAATATGAACTTTTTCAAAGATTACCTCACAAACGTCAGGTCGAGTTTTTAGCAGGCCGTTTTGCTTGTAAAGAAGCTTTCTCAAAAGCCTGGGGGACAGGGATTGGAAGTGTCGGATTACACGATATTGAAATCTTAAAAGAACAAAGTGGAGCGCCGAAAGTCACAAAATCACCTCATAAAGGAAATGTATTTGTATCTATTTCCCACACAGAAACCTCTGCGGTTGCTCAAATCATCTTGGAAGTTGGTTGATTAGCTACTAAATTTGAATACCGGTCGAGATAAAAGCGATTGATCAACGATCATGGGCTGTATTCCCACGAGGAACTGTATAAGCAAATGATTCGGCTGTTTCTGATCCGACCGTAAAAGAAAGAAGGACATATATGGCTGTAGGATGGCATCGTCCCACAAAGTTAGTGATCGATACACAAGCGATCAAAGAAAATGTTTCAAATGAAGTCAAACGAATGCCGCAAGGTACAGAGCTATTTGCTGTAGTCAAAGCAAACGGATATGGACACGGAGCTGTACAAACGGCTCAAGCAGCGATTGAAGGAGGTGCTACGGGCTTTTGTGTCGCAATCCTAGATGAGGCCATCGAACTAAGAGAAGCTGGCATTACAGAGCCAATACTGATTTTAAGTGTTGTAGATGTTTCTTACATAGACCTGTTGCTAAAATATGATCTATCCGTCACGGTAGCAACCCAAGAATGGTTAGTACAAGCAATTGATCAATTGAATCAGATAAAAACACAAGCACCATTAAAAATACATATAAAAGTCGATACAGGTATGGGGCGTATTGGTTTTACTACACCAATTGTTGTAAAACAAACAGTTGAATTAATTCAGTCAACGCAAGTAATCGCTTGGGAAGGCTTGTTCACGCACTTTTCTACAGCAGATGAAAAAAATACGAGTTACTTTAAAAAACAATCAGAGCGTTTCCAAGAAATTTTATCTGTTCTTTCAGAGTTACCCCAATATGTACATGTAAGTAATAGTGCAACTGCACTTTGGCATCCTAATAATGCGGGAAATATGATTCGATTTGGTATAGCAATGTATGGACTGAATCCATCGGGACATGCATTACCCGAAATTTATCCATTAAAACCAGCCTTGAGTTTAGTGTCAAAGTTGATTCAAGTGAAAGAACTAGCAGTGAATGAAGGAATTGGTTATGGAAATACGTATACGACTACAAAAAATGAATGGATCGGTACTGTCCCAATCGGGTATGCAGACGGCTGGCTCCGTCATCTACAAGGGTTTTCAGTATTAGTTAATGGTGAAAAATGTGAAATTGTTGGCAGAATCTGCATGGATCAATGTATGATTCGCTTGCCGAGAAAAACGAATGTAGGGACAACTGTCACATTGATAGGACACGACCATGGAGCAAATATCACATTGCAAATGGTGGCAGACAAACTAGAAACAATCCACTATGAAGTGGCATGTACATTTTCTGAACGTATGCCAAGGGAGTATAAATAGAATAGGAGGCTTCAAATGGTCAAAAGGGGTGACATATATTTTGCAGACTTATCCCCTGTTGTAGGATCAGAACAAGGGGGAGTGCGACCAGTACTCGTCATACAAAATAATTTAGGAAATCATTTTAGTCCAACCATTATTGTAGCCGCAATCACAGCAAAAATGGCTAAACCCAAATTACCTACACATATCGGCATCAATTCTGAAGAAACTGGAATCGAACGAGATTCAGTCATTTTACTAGAACAAATCCGCACCATTGATAAGATCCGTTTAAAAGAAAAGGTTTGTCATTTGGGAATAGATATCATGGAAGCGGTCGATCGTGCGTTAGGTGTCAGCGTAGGAATTTTGGAAGCAGAACTAGAAGAAGAGAATCTTGGTACATATCGTTAAAAGTATCGGACATTTGGCTGGAAAACATAAGACATATCCAGTTGTATTCCTATTAGGATAATTGTTTGAGACGACGTAATACGAAATGGAAACAGGAACACTGTGTTAATTACTTAGATCTTGTTATTATTAATTATTTAACACTTAATAATAAAACCACTCTTATCAATAGAATAAAACTGAAAATTAGACCTATAGAAACAACATTCGTTCACTGAATTAGTAAAAAAACACTAAAATTTATCACGTACCCTGCTGTTTTTATTGACTTTTAGTTGCGTTTATAAAAAAAAGTTGGCAATAGCGCAACGTAATGTTACAATAAACTATGTATAATTGGGTAGAAAGTGAATAACTTTCAAAAAAGTAGATATATTTAGTGTTTTTTTATTAAGGGATAAAGGAGTTTATATTTGATGACGATTTTCATGTTTGTATTAGTAGTAATACTGTTTCTTTTTTTCAGTTATCAGTTGTATGTTCGATTCCAACTGGAGAGCTTAGATTCTGATAGTCCAAAAATGAAACGCAAGATCAATTTTTATAAGTATCAAGAGAATAATCGATCATTATTATTTTTGATGATTGCAGCAATTATTTTTTGTTTAATCCTTTTTGGGATACTGTATAATCAAGATACTTTAAGAAAAGATAATAAAGAGTTAGAATTCAAGATAGAAGAGATCAAGGACGCCAGAGGAACAGCTTCTGGTGCTGAAATTGAGAGCTATAAAGAAAACACGCTAAAGTTAGCTGAATTTCCTTGGAAGAAAATTGTAGAAAGTCGAGATGCCCAAGCGCTAGACAACTACGAACTTCTACTGATAAGAGATTGGCAGCCCTTTTTTGGAGAAGCGAATGTCGCGATCATGATCAGTCAAAAAACGGGAACGTTGACAGTATCAGTTTTTCCTACGGCCTTAAGCTTTAATGATTTCCAGACTGCTGAAAAAAACATTGAGGCATTTATCAAAGAGTTACAGCCAGTAAAAGAAATCACAATGATCGATTTTAACTTTACATATCGAGATAAAACCAACAAACTCTCTAAACAGTCGTTCGTTTTCACAAGAGAGGCGAAAGACAGTAACTTAGAAAAAGTAAAACTAGATAAATAATGGAAGATAGAAATAAAAGACGGGGTGTAAACACATGGCAAAGAGACGGTTAATTAAGAAAATTAACGAAGTTTCCGAGGAAGAATTAACGCAGGATGTAGATTTTAATTCGGAAGAACCACAACGACCAGCTACTGTAACAACTACGAACAATAGTAATTTATTAGCTGAACAAGAACAAGAGATCACTCGTTTAAGAGAATTGATCGAAGAATATAGATTACAAGAATCTGAATTTGAGAAAAACAAAGAAGAGAACTTTCGTTTATCTCAACAAAATAAACAATTAGTGATCAAAGTTGAGAGTAACCAAAATGAACTTGAACAGATGAAAGAAAAGAATGATGAACTAGCAACACAGCTCAACCAAAAAGAAACTGAGATCTTTGAATTAGAAGATGGGCTTGAGTCAGACGATTCTGCTGAAGAAATCAATCGTTTGAAAGCGGAAATCGAAGTACTGAAAAAAGAAAATACTAGTGGACAAGAACAAATTGCCTACTTAGAAACTGCACTTGTTGAAAAAGATAAAGCCTTAGAAATCCAAATTTCTGAAAAAGAAAAAGAAATCCAACAATTACAAACAGAGTTAGCTGCCCGAGGAACAATCGGAGAAAAACAAGAAGCATTGGAGACGGTGAAGATGGAATTAGAATCATTGAATGAAAAACTTCAAACTACTAATAAAGAAAATCAAGAGTTAACACAAAAACTTGCTGATCTTCAAGAACAAATGCACCGCTTACAACAAGAAAACCAAGAATTAAAAGACAAAGAGACCACTTTATCAACAAATAGTGATGTGTCTGTTGATAACAGTCGTGTTGAAGAATTGAAAAAAGAATTAGAAACAGTTCTTAAAGATAAGAGTGAACTAGAAGCAAGTCTTGGTCGCATCCAAGGTCTAAATGATAAATATTCTATTCAAAAAAATGTTTTCGAATCTGAATTAGCAGGATTAAGAGATAGCTACAAAGAAAAAGAAGAAGAACTAGAAAACTTAAATGCTGAATTAGAAACAATGCGTAGCTTGTCTACTACAGGAGAAGCAACAGGGAATCAGCTAGCTGAATTATTACAAGCAAAACAACAAATCAATGACTTGTTGTTGAAAAACCAATCCTTACAAGAAGAAGCGTTGAAATCACAACAAGAGATCGGTGAAGTAATGGTTTCTGCTAAGAAGGAAGCAAATCGTATTATTAGTGAAGCGCAAGTTGAATCAAAACACATGATCAACTCAGCAGAACTTGAAATGTTGAACATAGGAAACCGTGCGAAAAATATTTCAAATGAAGTAGAAGAATCTAAAAATGAAGTAATGACGATTTACCGTGAATTGGAAGAACGTTTAAGCAAATTATCACGTTTAGATAAAACTGGAAACTAAACCATTAGAAAACGAATGAAGGGAAGAACAATATGAAAAAACAAATCAATAAAAAATACCGCATACTGTTGATTTCTTCTGCAATATTGTTTAGTACTGTTGTTTACTTTATGTCTGATTCATTGATTTTAGGCGCATCAGCTGGTGGTGGGGGTACAGTATCTGCACCTGTAACAACAGATGATAGCGAAGCCCCTACATCTGCTTCAATACCACAGGCAGCTCAAACACAACAAGAAAGCAATTTAAGCAGTGATGTTGCTTCTGAAGATAAGAATAACGAAGTGCCTAAAGAAGTTTATGTGATAAAGGCTGGTCAGACATTATGGGAAATTGCTCAAGATTCAGGGTTATCAATTCAAACATTAATGAATAAAAATCAGCTTAGTAGTAGTGTTATTGTTGAGGGACAGGAATTAGTATTCGATTGATTATGAGTTTAGGGGTGGAGCAAAACTTTTAGAGTTTTGCTCCACTTATTTTTTTACATAGGGAGACCTATTGCAGTACTTCTCTTAATTAGCGGGGTTTTATATATGGAAAAAACAGCAACACTCTGTTATCCTTAATTAAGAGTATTAATTGGTATGATTGAGGTGTATCATGGATGAACTAAGAATACGTTTTGAACGACTAAAAAGACAATTAAACCGTAAGTTTAATAAAAATAGAAAGTCAAAAAATAAGAATCGAAAGCGCCCACACGCTGGCACTAAAAAGAAGCGTCCAAAACCTAGAGAACGAGCTGAAATAATAAGAGAAGAGCCGAGAGTTAAATCGAGACCTAAAGAAGAACGAATTCAAAAAGCTGCTTCAACCAATAAAAAGCGCAAAAAGAAAAAATTAACGAAAGAAGAATTTGAGAAAAGAAAAAAGAAAAAAAGAAAAGAGAATATCACTGAAATCATCAAATTCATGCTACCTATCGTATTATTTGCAGTTTTTGTATTTTTCTTTATTCTGAATACTTCCCCTCACATGGTTGATGGGGATTCAATGAAACCTACTTTATTAGATGGGGATCGAGTGATTGTTCGTCGGACAAAAGAGCCTAAAAGATATGAGGTCATAACATTTAGCCCACCTGTAAAAAGCGAGTTTCAATATGTGAAACGAATCATAGGGATGCCTGGGGATTTAGTATGGACAGAGGGTAATGATTTATTTATCAATCATCAAGCAGACTCTTTACCAAAAGCATCTGAATTATCTGCTGCAAATGAATTACCAGATGGGACAATCAAAGTGAATATATCAGAAGACAGTCTAGCTCAAATGTCACAGCTGAAAAAAATCCCTAAAGGTCATTATTTTGTATTGGGGGATAATCGAAATAATTCCAGTGATAGTAGAGCATTTGGTTTAGTTGATGGTCAAGCTATTGAGGGTGTTGTATCCTTCCGGTTTGCACCGTTTAATAATATTGGATGGATAAAATAAAAAAACGATAAATTTATCGTTTTTTTATTTTTTATAAATCGATTCACTGATCATTATTTTTTATTATATTTTAAAAAATAAAAACAAATTATAGCGGAATCTATGTTAATCTATAATTATGGTTATTCTCACTAAATTTAATGTATACAAAGAAAACAGAGAACATAAAGAGAGCGTTCTCTGTTATAATTTCAATTAGTGATGTAACCAACAAGTTTGGCACTATCTTGTATCGATTAACTGAATAATCTGTTTTTCGATTTCAGTCATGTCATAACTATTACCAATATCTGAGAATATATAAACTAATTCTTGTTTTTCAGAAATCACTTCATTGTATATGTTAGAAAGAAGTATGTCATAATGACTGTCCTCTTTAAAAGCTTCAGCTTTGATTGGGTATTTGTGACCTAAAACATTGGTCAAATGCTGAATAACTAATTCACCAATAAAAGGATTCAGTGAATGATAGACACCGATCGCAATTTTTTCTTCATTTAATTCAGCAATATGATTTAGGATGATAGTGTAGTGGATTTCAGTGAATTTATTTTTATAGCTTCCTTTTTCACCATCTTGATCAAATTTTTTGGTCGCAATGTCCATCAGTTCAAAAACTTCATTACCAGAAAATGGATGACGGTGAGCATTGACGATCGATTTGATGGTCCAACTATCAAAGGGCAAGATAAATCCATCAAAATAATAAAGCTGAGAATGTAGCTGAAACAATAAATTTTCAATATACAGTAAGCGTGCAGATGAAGCGTAATTGGACAAATAGCCTTGCTGTTTTAAATATTTTAATATTACTTTATTCATATAGTTTAAATAAGAGCTTTCTCTGCGCTGCTTTTCTGCCAACCTAAAGGCAAAAGATGAATTAGGCGAAAAATTATGCATGGAACAAAAGAAGTCATAAAACATGTATGCTTCATAAATAGTATATGGACGGTCGATCTTTTTCATATATGTATGTAAGGACAAATTAATTTCTTCAAAGAGCGGTCGATCAGGATAATCATAGTTAGGGCTGATAACAGGATTATATTCAGTAGCCAGTCGTCTAAAGGATATTTTCATCCATAATTTTATTTGCAAGACTTCAGTAGGATCAAAGACTACATTGAGAGACTCCCTTAATATATCTACAAAGCCAAGATATTGATTAGCGGTTTCTTTTTCTAAACTGGTTTTATCCTCAAATAGAAACCAAAAGAAACTAAAAAAGAAATAGCGAATCTGTTTTTCTTCTCCGATCAACTTTCCACGTTTGATTTGTAGGCGAAATTCTTTTAAAAGATCGTTTAATTCGGTGATCTTTCGATAATAAGTCGCAGAGCTTATCGCATAATTCAATTGAAAATAGTCGCAAGTCAGTTCACCTTTAGAGAATAACTGGTTCACCATTTGAAATTTTATCGACTTTTCGAGAAAAAGTACAACAACGTTCTTCAAGGGAAAAGTCGGTTGCTTTTTTAAAGTAATATTTTCACCTTTTAACGTTAGTTCAACTTGCTCATTTACTTGATTCTCTTCAAGAAAACTTTGCAGGAAAGACAAATATTCATTTAAAGTCGGTAAGCTAATTTGAAATTCACTAACTAGCTCATTTTTTGTCGCCTTGCCTTGATTGTTGTATAAAAATAATAAGATATCATTCATATAATCGAAGGGCTTTTCTAAAAAATCTCGTTTTAGCATAATAGACACCTCACTTAAAGGATACTTGATTCATGAGAAAATGGCAATACGCAACTTATAAAAAGAAATTAGTCTCTATAATTATTTAAAAAAATCATTTTTTTATATATAATGAACTAGATTGTTACTTTTAAATTATATTTATATAGTTATAAAAATGACTTATTTGATTGAAGGGAGAAGAACCTTAGTGAAAGTAGTAATTATCGGAGCCTCACACGGTGGACTTCAAGCGGCATTAACGTTAAAGAAATTAGATCCTCAAACTGAGGTTGTTCTAATTGAAAAAAGAAGTGAGCTTAGCTTCGTTTCAAGCGGGATCATATTGAGAATGAATCAAATGGTTGATGAGCTGGATAATGTGAGATATCTTACAGCAGAAGAATTGAGTAAAAAAGGCATAGTTGTTTTACTTAATACAATGGTTACTACGATACAGCCGGAAAAAAGCACTATTATCTATGAGGATGATGCTAAAAAAACTTGTAAAGTAAGTTATGACAAGCTAATTCTCGCAACAGGTTCAAACCAATTTTCAACTAATCTGACACTACCAAGTAAAGATAAAGTGACCGTTTTCAAAAGTTACTCCAGTTCAGTGGAAGTATTGAGAAAATTGGAACAGGCAAGATCAATCTCGATTATTGGTGGCGGATATATCGGAGTGGAATTGTGTGATGCTTTGAAAGAAAAAGGCAAAGAAATCCACCTGATAGAAAGTGCAGGATCTGTTCTTTTCCGTTATTTGGATAAGGAACTGTCATCACTCATTGAACAAAAAATCGTTGATTCAGGTGTAAAACTTCATTTAAACGAAAGTGTTATTGGTTTTTCAGATATAGAAGAAGAGAGTTTTATCACCCAAACCACGAATGAAGAAATCAGAAACGATTATGTTATTGTGGCCGTAAATGCTCGTCCTGATACGACATTAGTGAAAGAATTTTTAGACTTAAATGCTAATGGAACAATTCGAGTCAATGAACATATGCAGACAAGTGATCCAAATATTTTCGCTTTAGGAGATGTGATTTCTTATCCTGTCCGCAATAGCTATCGTAAGTCGTTCATCCCTTTAGTGAATAATGTTGTTCGAAGTGCGACCGTTGCTGCTATGAACGTTTTAGGGCATCCGATGAAGTACAATATGACGCAAAAGACAACGGCCACTAAAATTTTCAACAACTATATTGCTACTACAGGGTTAACCGAAGTAGAAGCAAAGTTTGAAGGAATCGAAGTTGAAAGTATCTTTTTAACATTACCAAGTCAGTTGCCTTATCTTAAATTGCAGGAAGAGGTGCATATCAAACTGGTTTTCGAAAAAGGTACGCATAACTTGATTGGCGGACAATTGATGTCTGAAAAGGATATTACGCAATCGATCAACACGTTATCTTTAGCAATTGACAAAGAAACCACACTAGAAGAGTTAGTCACTATGGACTTTTATTTTAACCCTGGAATCAACCAACCAATGGGAATTATTAGCCGTGCTGCATATGAATTTTTGATTGAGAAGTATAGGGTATAAAAATCTTGTCTTTGTATAAGAGGGGTGAAGCATTTCTTTGGCCCTTTAATAGTTATTAAACTTTTTCTAATAGCAAGAGCAGCAAGACAAACATGTTTATGCTGTTTTTTTGTATAATTATTGTTTTTTGTAATAAAAGCGAATTGCTACTACTAATTGTTATTTAAGCGTATAATAAAATAAAAATATAGGAGGGGCATAGCCGATGAAAGCAGCAGAAAAAAATTTTTATGACTTCATCTTAGATCGTACAAAAGCAGATCATCAAGAAGACATGAAACATTTACTAGCAGAATTGCTGGAAAGAAAATCAACGGATAAGCTCGATAAGATGTATCTTATGGGTGTGGTTCCCAGAGCACTTTCTTATCTAGAGCCTGATTCAGTAAATGAAGTGAAAAAAGTAGTATCAGAGTTCTCAGCAAAACTATAGCAAAAAAATAAAGGCAAGCTGATTCATTTGGATGAGTTTGTCTTTTTTAGGTGTCATAAAATAAGAAATGTCCCATTGAACGTGAAGAAAATGGATATGAATGGTTCATAAATAACAATAGACTTGAATTCTCTACGACAATTCAAGAAACCTGTCGTAGAAATGGACAAAAATAGTTTTTTTCATTTGTTATTGATAAAAAAATTATGCTAAAGTAAATCAGTCATTAAAAAGAGTGGGTGAGCAGGATGAAACATATAAAGAACACATTAAAGTTATTTAAATTAGATTGGCAACGTATTTTTAAAAACCCGATCGCTACATTTTTGATTATTGCACTGATGATTATTCCATCACTTTATGCATGGTTCAATATCAAAGCCTTGTGGGATCCTTATGCAAATACAGGAGAATTGCCGATTGCAGTCTACAGTGACGACCAAGCTGTGACATTCAAGGATAAAGAAGTCGATATTGGAAAAGAAGTATTAAAAAATCTTCATAAAAATAAACAATTAGGTTGGCGTTTTGTTGATTCAAAACAAGAATTAGACAAAGGGGTAAAATCAGGAAAGTATTATGCCGGTATCTATCTGCCAAAAGATTTCTCAAAAGACCTATTAAGCTTTACTACAGGGGATATTAAAAAGCCTAAAATTGACTATTCAATCAATGAAAAGATCAATGCGATCGCACCAAAAATCGCTGAAAAAGGTGCAACCTCATTACAAGCGCAAATCACAGATGAGTTCACTAAAACAGCAAGTGGTACTTTGGTTCATGTATTTAATGATATTGGCTATAATTTAGATTCTAATCTGGTTAGTATAACGAAAGTGAAGGATATGATCCTTTCGACAGATGAAAATATTGGTCAAATCGATAAATATATGCAAGAAGTTGTTGCACTTCATGGGAAAATGCCTGAGTTGAAAACAAAGCTAGCGAAAGCCAATGAATTTGCGGAGTATTTGCCTCAAGTTGATGCTTTAGGAACAAAGCTAGTTGATTTAAACGACAAGATGCCAACAATCAAAGAACAAGCTAAAGTTATTTTGACCTTACAGGAGAAAATCCCAGAAATTCAAAATGCTGGGAAACAATTAGCGATGATTGACGAAGATTTTGCTTCAGTTGAACAAACAATGACGGAAGGAATCGAAGAAGCTAAACAAGGTTTGACCATTATCCAACAAGTTCAAACGGCTTTGCCAGATATTGAAAAACTTGGAGAGCAAGCAGATCAATTAGCGACTGCAACCAGTGAAGGAGCAGTAAAATTACAAGAGGCGTTACCAAGCATTACAAGCAGTATCAAAGTAACGCTAGAGTCAGTTCAAACAATTGGATCAAATGTATCCGCAATTGCTGGTCAAATCGAGCAATTATTGACTGATAATGAATTGACACCAGAAGAACGTGAAACGCTGAAGCAAATGTTGCAACAATTTAGCGACAGCTTAGGGAAGCAGCAAGCAGCAATTGATCAATTGGCTGAAATGCTGACAAGTATTCAAAATTCTTCTGGTAATCAAGAACTTCAACCAATCATTGATAATTTAAATAATCTTAGTACGTTGATTGCAGGGCTAAAAAATCGAGTGGATAGTATTGATGCTGATGGGATTTCAGTGGATCAGTTGAAAGCTGTATTAGGAGAAATTGAAAACATGGCCAACAATATCGCTGGGATTGCTGGCAGTATCAATGTAGATGCAGTTGCAACAGATGTAAATAACATTTTAACAAAGCTCATCACTACGATTTCCAGCGCTCAAGGCTTGCTCGACAAAGCTAAGCAAATCGATTTTGCTACATTATTAAATTCAACACAAGCAACTGTTTCTAATGCAATCAGCATCTTAGAAAAATACCAAGCAGAATTACCTGCAATCAAACAAGAAGTGCATGATGCCAATGTTTTACTGAATGGTCATATGGACACGATCGTAAATGGCATTAACAAAGGTGCAGAACTTTACAACAATGAATTGCCTGTCATCGAAGAAAAACTTGGCTTAGCTGCTGATTTTATTCAAAATGATTACCCAGGGATCAAAGAAAATATCACTGGTACTTTAAAAACAGTCAATGACAAAATGCCGGATTTAGAGTCTGCCTTGAACAAAGCAAATGACTTAGTTCAAAATGACTGGCCAAATATCAAGACAGGTCTCCATAAAGCCGCAGAAGCGATCCGAAATGGGGAGAAGGATGTTGACCTTGGACAAGTGATAAAGTTGCTTAAACTGGATGCTAACGCTGAAAGTGACTTCTTTGCTAAACCAGTTGAAGTGAAAGAAAATAAAATTTACCCAATTGCTAATAATGGCTCAGCTAGTACACCATTTTACACAGCTCTTTGTTTATGGGTTGGTGCCGTGTTATTTTCAAGTGTGGCAACAACTGATTTTTATTTAGATGAAAAAGACCGCGGGAACTATTCAAAACGGGAACAATTTTCTGCGAGGATGTTAACCTTTTTAGTAATGGGACTAGCGCAAGCGTTGATTGTGACGTTAGGAAATTATTTCTTGTTAGGAGTAGATGTTAGACAACCAGTATATAGTGTATTATTTGCTTTGTTGATCGCCTTTGCGTTTATGATGATGGTCTATGTACTAGTGGCACTATTTGGCAATGTCGGAAAAGGGGCTGCGATCATTATCCTGGTGCTTTCAATCTCGGGAGGTGGCGGAAACTATCCAATTCAAGTTTCTGGCAAATTCTTCCAGTTTATTAATCCATTTTTACCATTTACCTATGCGGTAAATCTATTAAGGGAATCAGCAGGAGGTATTTATTGGCCGAATGCTTGGAAGGCGATTCTCATTTTACTAGGAATTTCAATTGTGTTTTGTGTGTTGGGCATTCTCTTATATCCTTATGTTGAAGAAAAAACGAAGAAGTTAGAGAACGTTTCGCATGAAAGTCATATTTTCCATTAAAAATAAGAAATAAATGCTGGTGAAAGCTTGAATCAAGCCTATAATGGGAGTGATTCAAGTTTTTTTCCTTATTTGTTATCTTTCAAGGTGTCCCTAATAAAAAAACAAAGACATCCAATTGATCAATTAGGGGGATTCTAAACAATAAAAACTCACTAAAAAAAACAGCATTTAACTATACAAATGGCTGAAATCATTTTATAGTCTTAAGATATGCTAAAAATGAGGTAGGGATCACGATGATAAAATTTTTAATAGAGCGCTTTGAAAAAAGCCAACCAAAAAATTCAGATACTCGAACAGCTTTTGGGATTTTTGCGGGGATCGTAGGGTTACTATCTAACTTGCTGCTTTTTGTTGGAAAATTGTTGATTGGACTAATTTCTGGCAGTGTGTCGATTATGGCTGATGCAATGAATAATTTGTCGGATACGGTTTCTTCTGTGCTAACGCTCGTCGGTTTTTATATTTCAGGGAAACCAGCAGATAAAGAACATCCATACGGTCATGAACGTTTTGAATATATCAGCGGTATGTTAGTTTCGTTATTGATTACCTTTGTTGGGTTTCAATTTTTTATGACATCGATTGAACGAATCCGAGATCCTCAAAGTATCAAAGTAACACCAGTAATTCTGATTGTGTTAGTATTGTCGATTCTAATCAAAGTTTGGCAAAGTATTTTTTATCAACGAGTAGCCAAAAAAATTGATTCTAATACATTAGTTGCAACGGCTAAAGATAGTTTAAATGACGTATTTACGACGATGGCTGTACTCGTTTCAGCGACAGTAGAGGGCTTGACTGGCTTGAAAATTGATGGCTTTGTAGGGCTATTGATAGCGTGTTACATTATTTTTAGTGGTTTACAATTGATTCGAGAGTTTGTCAACGAGTTGATGGGGCTTAGACCTGATCAAGCAGCGATAGATGAAATGAAACGATATCTATCCTTAGTACCAGAAATCGTAGGGTATCATGATTTACTGATCCATCAATATGGACCCAATAAAACATTTGCCTCTGTTCATATTGAAATCGATGACCGCTGGAATCTGACTCAAGCCCATGAAAAGACGGATGATATCGAAAAGAAATTTAAAGAAGCGTTGGGGGTTGATCTTGTTTGTCACATCGATCCTGTGAACTTACATGATCAAAGACAACAGTTTATTCACCAAGAGCTGAAAAGAATCATCAAAGGGATCAATAGTGAATTAAAAGCCCACGATATACGCTTAGTAGATCATGGCAGTCAGCCTCGTATTTTATTTGATTTGGTTGTTCCAAACCATTTTAAAGCAACAGACCAGGAACTAAAGATTCGCATTCAAGAACAAGTATATCGAAATATTGGGGATTATTTAGTTGAAGTAACATTTGATCACAATTATTTACTTTAAATTTCTCTTTAATGATAAAAAAATAATAGCTATATAGTTGTTTTTCTCAAAAATATACATAAAAATGATTGTTTTAGCTAAAAAAATGAGAAAATATTGTTCTCTAACATGGTAACATAGGGATGAAATGTTAGGAGGAATAAAAAGGATGGATCGTAACTTATTAATCGTTCTCTATTTTTTTGTTGTTGTGATTGTTGTTTTAACATTAGTGATTGTCAGAGATAAACAATTTTTACGGAGTTTATTAGGAAAAAAAGAAGTACAGCAAGAAGAAATCACGGATTTGAAATTAGAGAAGATTCGTTTGAAACATATTATAAAAATGCAGGATGAGACGATTTCTCATATGCTGAGCTCAACTCAGTATATTAAACCGATGAAAATGGAGTATCCGAAAATAGAACCAAACGAAGCAAATCAAGAGACAGAATGGCATTTGGATGAATATACCAGTATGAATCGAGAGTACCACGAATTATAAGTAAATAGAAGAAGTTGAACTATAACTCTTAGAGTTTCCGGTTCAACTTCTTTTAGTTGCTATCCATTTGTCCTTGTATATGAATCGATAAAAACATATACTAGCCTTAAAAAGGAGGTTATTGAATGAATGCTCAATGGATCGTACTTGGTTTTGTGGGGCTGATTATATTGATTATCAGTGTAATGGAAATTTATAATCGCTTAAAATTACGAGCAATGGTCAAAAGTAAGTGGGGAACATTTCCTAATACACGTTTTTTTGATAAAGAGGAAAGCTTGAGGGATGCGTGGTATACAGCTAAAAAATATCGAAAGTATGATAGTGAAGTCGATGAGATCACTTGGTATGACCTAGACGGATTTACTCTGTT
The DNA here is from genome assembly GCF_050545135.1 of Enterococcus sp. AZ170. Lineage (NCBI taxonomy): Bacteria > Bacillati > Bacillota > Bacilli > Lactobacillales > Enterococcaceae > Enterococcus > Enterococcus sp. AZ170. Next base: position 619,752 of record NZ_CP172947.1, read on the forward strand.
TGAAAGAATCAATGCAACCTATTCAAGTGTAGGCTCAGAAGCACTGTATCAGCGTTTACGCAATTTTAACTTCTCAGAAGATAGTCATGACCGTTTGGAAACATTGATTGAGTATTATGAGCAAAATCCTCAGATTAGAGAAGCGATTCAATTTCAGTTTGCCTGTTTAGGGAAACAAGATAAGAATAATGTTGAAAGCTATTTAAGTGAAACTAGAAACCAAGTGCTGCCAAATACAAAACTCTACTTGTTTTGTGGGAGTCTACCGATTGCCGCCGTCGCTTTAATACTGTTATTTCCGAATACCGTATCAATTGTCCTATTGTTAGGCTCGATTTTATTCAATGTGATTTATTACCAAATAAAAAAGGAAAAATTACAACGTGAGCTGATCTGTATGGGGTATTTAGTCCAAACGGTTGTATGTGCAAAGAAATTAGCTAAAGTGAAAACACCTTTTCAAGAAGAGTTGGCAAACAACCTTAAGCCGTTGGCATCAATGACTAAATTTGGTATTTCCTTTCGAATAAAGTCTAACAGTGAGGCTGAAATGATGTTTGATTATTTTGCGATGATCTTCATGCTGCCCTTTATTTCATATAACTTTGTTCTGGAAAAATTAACCAATTATGAAACTCAAGCAAAAGAAATGTGGCGTTTACTTGGAGAATTGGAAGTTGCAGCAGCAGTTTTGAATTTTCGTAAAGTCATGCCAGATACAAGCCAACCTGTATTTTCAAAAGGCATTCAAGTAAAGGGGGAAGAAGTTTATCATCCATTATTAGCCTCTCCTGTGCCAAATGAAGTGAACTGGACAAAAAATACCCTAGTAACTGGTTCGAATGCTTCTGGCAAGTCTACCTATGTTAAAAGTGTAGCGATCAGCTGTATTCTTTCTGCGACGATCCACACCGCGTTAGCGACCAAGTTTCAATTGCCGTTTGCACATATTTTGACATCAATGGCAGTTGAAGATGACATTTTTGAAGGCGATAGCTATTTTGTTGCAGAAATCAAATCAGTTAAACGAGTCCTTGATTTAGCTGAAACAAGAGTTCCGTGTTTATGTTTTATTGATGAAATACTAAAGGGTACGAATACGATCGAACGAATCGCCGCATCATCTAGTATGGTTCATTGGTTAGCAGATTATCCGTCGTTGGCTTTTGTTGCTACCCATGACATTGAACTGACAGAAATCTTAAAAGAATCTTGTGATAATGTCCATTTTCAAGAGCAGGTGACAAAAGAACAAGGTGTATCATTTGATTACCGTCTAAGGCAAGGACCATCAACTACGAGAAATGCCATTCAGCTTTTGCAGGTGTTGAATTATCCGCAACGGATCGTGGCACAGGCAAAAAAAGAAGCAGATTATTTTGATGAATATCGTACTTGGCAAACAGTAGAATAGCAATCAAGACATGAAAATCGTTTTGGATGTTCATGTCTTTTTTCTTGTGACGACAGCGCAAAGGCAGAATCGTTTCCTTGAAAAGATAAGCTTGTTAAAATGAAAAAAACAGTGCTCTAAGAATTTGTTTAAACGATGGAAAGAAGAGCCTAAACATTTCAATTATTTAGCAGGGAAATAATTGACAATCTTACTTTAGAAGCGTAGCATATGTGATTGTTTCGGAAAAAAATAGGAAAAGGAGAGGTTGATCAAGTGGATTATTTAAAGCGATTATTTATCGGTAAGCCGTTAAAATCGACTGAAAATGATGAACATAAGTTGAGTCGTTTTGCCGCATTGGCTTTATTGTCATCAGATGCATTATCCTCTATTGCTTATGGTACTGAACAAATCGTTGTCGTGTTAGTTACGTTATCTGCTGCGGCTATCTGGTATTCACTGCCCATTGCCGCTTTTGTCATTATTTTACTTATTTCATTAACACTATCTTATCGGCAAATCATTCATGCATATCCTCAGGGTGGCGGAGCTTATGTCGTCAGCAGTGAAAATTTAGGGGAAAATGCTGGACTAATAGCAGGCGGTTCTTTATTGGTCGACTACATGTTGACTGTAGCAGTTTCGGTGTCGGCAGGCGCTGAGGCGATCATTTCAGCAGTACCAGCTCTATACGGGCACCAAGTTGTGATTTCCATCATCATTGTTTTATTGATCATGTTGATGAATTTACGAGGCTTAAGGGAATCAGCTAGCTTTTTGATGCTGCCGGTCTATAGCTTTATTGCGATTATTACTTTATTGATTGCTACTGGGCTATTTAAAATTATCACAGGTGTAGTGCCGATTCATGCAACAGCGGTGCCGGGGGCGGTGGTTCCTGGGATTACAATTGCGTTGATTTTGAGGGCCTTCTCTTCGGGCTCCTCATCATTGACTGGGGTTGAAGCAATTAGTAATGCTGTTCCTTTTTTTAAAAAGCCGCGAGCAAAAAATGCGGCTGGTACGTTAACTTTGATGGCTGGGATTTTAGGCTTTTTCTTTGTAGGAATCACGTTTATCAACTATTGGTATGGGATTGTTCCACAGACGGAAGTGACTGTCTTAGCTCAAATCGGTAAAGCAGTATTTGGTCAAAATATTCTTTATTATCTCTTGCAGTTTGCAACAGCTTTGATTTTAGCTGTTGCAGCTAATACTGGCTTTTCAGCGTTTCCAGTGTTGGCCTTTAATTTAGCGAAAGATAAATTTATGCCGCATATGTATATGGATCGTGGGGATCGTTTGGGGTATTCAAATGGTATCTTGACTTTAGCTGCAGGTTCAGTGGTTTTGTTATTGATTTTTCAAGGCTCAACAGAACGATTGATTCCATTATATTCAATCGGTGTGTTTATACCGTTTGCCTTATCTCAGACTGGGATGGTAGTAAAATGGCGTAAAGAGACAAAAAAATGGTTGTCAAAATCAATTGCAAATATGATTGGAGCATTCATTTCTTATGGAATTATCGTTATTTTATTCATGTATCGTTTGGGAGATATTTGGCCATTTTTTATTATTATGCCAGTGCTGATTTTTATTTTTTATAGTATTCATGCTCATTACAAAAACGTAGCAGAACAGCTGCGCTTAGAGGAAACTGTGGAACAACAAGAATTTTTCGGCAACACAGTGATTGTGTTAGTTGGAAATGCGACGCAAGCCAATGTGGGGGCGGTAAATTATGCCCGTTCAATCGGTGATTATGTCGTTGCGATGCATGTATCGCTTGATGAGAATGTGGAAAAGGAAAAAGAAATCGAGACGGAGTTCAAAAAACAATTTCCTGATATTCGTTTTTCTGTCGTCCATTCTTCGTATCGTTCGATCACAAATCCAATTCTTCGTTATGTCGATTTGGTTAGTAAAAATTCAGCTAAGCGGCATTATACAACGACGGTCCTGATTCCTCAATTCGTCCCTAATCGTCGTTGGCAAAATATTTTGCATAATCAGACGAGCTTACGTTTGCGCCTGCGCTTATCTTGGCGCGAGAATATTGTCGTTGCAACATATAGTTATCGTTTGAAGAAATAAAAAAAGCAAGTAAGAATTAGAAGAGATTCTTACTTGCTTTTTTTGTTAAAGCTAAAAAGGCTCATACCGCTTTACTAGATATAGCGGCACAAAACAGCCTTTGAAGAAAATAGATAAGCGTTTTGTTCCACTTTTCTATGAATGTTTACTAGCTGGATCTAAGCGGCGTTCGATCATGCCTAACACCCAGTCTGTAATGATCGCCATTAAGGCCGTTGGTAAGGCACCAACAAGAATGATCGCTGTCCCATCAGTTGCATTAGTACCGCGAATGATGATATCTCCTAACCCACCGGCACCGACAAAAGCACCAATTGCGGTGATCCCGATTGCTACGACAAGAGCATTTCTAATTCCTGCCATGATCACAGAGACAGAAAGCGGCAATTCTACCATGTAAAGCCTTTGCCATTTTGTCATGCCCATTCCTTTGCCCACATCTAATATATTTCGGTCGACTTGGATCATCCCAGTATAGGTATTTTTGATGATCGGTAAAAGCGAATAGAGAAAGACCGTGACGATAACTGTGTTGACACCCAGACCAAGACCTAACATCAAGATTGAAAGCATCGCGAGAGAAGGAACCGTCTGAATCAAGTTTGCAATACTGACGACCCAACCAGCCATTTTTCTTCTACGGGCAATGAAAATCCCGATAGGTATACCAACGATAGCGGCAAATAATACACCGTAGATAGAAATTAAGAAATGCCGAACGAATTGACTCAAAACATAACTGCCATTTTGCTCAAAGTAATAGAAAAACTGCTGCAGTAAATTCATATCTTGTAAATTCTGCATTATTTTCCACCTCCTTCAGACTCGAAGAAATGGTGTTCTTTTAAGAAATTATCCGCAACGGTTTCAGGTTCCATTAGATCATTGTCTGCTTGATAGTTTAGCTTTTGCATCGTTTCGGTTGAAATTTTTCCTGATAATTTACTAAGGACATCACTTAATTCAGGATGTTTTTTCAAGATTTCATCTGTTGCGACTGCACAGGCATCATAAGGCGGGAAGAAATGGAGATCATCTTCTAAAATAACCAAATCATAACTGCCGATTCGGCCATCTGTTGAATAGCCTAAAACAACATCCATTTTATTCGCAGCCACTGCGTCGTAAACTAAACCAATCTGCATTGGAAACACTCGTTTAAAATCAAAGCCATAGGTTTCAGTAAACCCTTTATAACCGTCCCCTTTACGGTCGATCCAAGATGTATCAACACCAGCAGTTAGCTGGTCGCCAACTTTTTTAAGATCACTGATTGTTTTTAAATTATATTTCTCGGCCGTTTCTTGTGTAACCATAAAAGCGTAGGTATTGGCAAATCCGTAGGAATTAAACCATTTTTGCTGGAATCTTTTTTGAAACTCTGATTGGACTACCTCAAAAGCTTTTTTAGGTTCTTTGATTGGTTCTAGATTAAGTGTTGTAGTCAAATCAGTCCCTGTGTAACGGGCAGCTGAAATTTGTGCGTCACCATTCATCATTGCTTGGTGATTGATTGTAGTCGTTGCTAAATTATTGATGATCGTGGTTTTTTCATCCGTGTAATGCTCGATCATACCAGCGACTAGGCTTGCTAATATCTGTGCTTCTGATGTGATTCCGCCAGTAATAGAAATCGTAGAGTCATCGGCGTTAGAAGCAAGTCCAGGTAAGGAGCAGCCCGATAATAGTAAAGCACTACAAAAAGTGATGAACAATAATTTTAATTTTCGTTTCATGATTATTCCGCCTCCCTTAATGCTTTAGGCGTTAATTTTTTCTCTAATAGCCCTAGTAATAGATCTGCGGCCAAAGCCAAAATAGTAACAGGAATCGTTCCGGCAAAAATCAAATCGGGTTGATAATTATTTAATCCGCTGAAAATGAAGTCTCCAAGACCACCAGCACCGATATAAGAAGCTAATGTGGCCCATGCAATCACATAAACGGCAGCTAGGCGAATCCCTGCCATGATCGTCGGCATCGCTATTGGTAATTCGACCATAAAGATTGATTGGACATTGGTCATGCCCATTCCTTTGGCAGCATCTTTATAATCAGAGCTGACTTCTTTGATTCCAATATACGTATTTCTTAAAATAGGTAATAAAGAGTAAATAAACAAAGCAATGATAGCTGGAATTTTTCCAACACCAAAAATTGGGATCATCAATGCAAGTAAAGCTAAAGAAGGGACAGTTTGTAAAGCACTGGTTAAGCCGATAACAATGGCCGCTGTTCTCTTAGTTCGTGTCAATAAAATTCCAATAGGTACTGCAAATAAAATACCCAAGAGAAGAGCTATCCCGGAAATAAAAATATGTTCACCGATTTTAGTGACAAGCTCATTTCCTCGTTCTAATAAAAACTGATCCATTTTTTTACACCTCCGTTTGAGGCTGTTTGACATCAGTTGGTTCTGTTTCTCTTGAAGCAGTCGTCACATTTTCTGTGTCTTCTTCACCCCAGATAACATCGTAAACGATATCTACTAGTGAGGCTCTAGTTAAAATGCCAACTACTTTTTGTTTATCATCTACCACTGGAACATATTTTAAACCACGTTTTAAGATTCGTTGTAAGGTATCGCGTAATAGTGACGATTTTTTTACAAAGAATACTTTTGGATTCATGATATCACTAACGCTAGTCGCAATATTTCTACGGCGGTCAAGGGTTTCAACATCGATAAAGCCTTTTAACACGCCTGCGCCATCCACCACTAAGAGTGTATCAACACGTTTTTCTCTCATGAGTTTGATTGCTTCTGACAATGATTTTTCTGGTGTGATCGTGATCGCGTTATTCAGCATCACTTCACCAACAGTGGTAATATCTGGTTTGGCTTGAATCAAGCGGTCTTCGCCAATCAACTCTTCAACAAATTCGTTGACTGGATGGCGTAAAATATTATCAGGTGTATCAAACTGAATAACTTTTCCTTCACTCATGATGGCGATTCTATTTGCTAATTTTAACGCTTCATCCATGTCATGAGTAACAAAAACAATAGTTTTTCCTAAACGTTCTTGTAAGTCTTTCACTAAATCTTGTAGAGAATCTCTTGTGATCGGATCTAAAGCACCAAAAGGTTCATCCATTAAAATGATATCCTGGTTGGCTGCAAGAGCTCTTACAACACCGATTCTTTGTTGTTGCCCACCAGAGAGTTCATTTGGATAACGATCAAGCATTTCTCTAGGTAGTTCAACTAGATCGATCATTTTTTCTGCAATTTTATTCCGTTCTTCTAAGTCGACTTTTAATAACTTAGGTACAAGTACGATGTTTTCTCGGATCGTCATGTGTGGCATTAAACCGATATTTTGAATAACATAGCCGATTTTTCGACGTAACTCCACTGGATTGATCGTTTGGATATCTTCTCCATTGATCATGATTTTTCCTTTTGATGGATCGGTCATCCGATTGATCATCCGCATAGAAGTTGTTTTTCCGCTACCACTAGTTCCGATAAAGCAGATAAATTCACCTTTATCAAAAGACAAATTGATGTCATCTACAGCGATTTTTCCACCTTTGTAAATTTTTGAAACATGTTGAAATTCGATCAACTTTCTCACCCCAAATTCTTTTTTCTTGGTCTTGTTTCTTAACTAGTTTCAGTGTTTCCTGACAAATGTATCTACTACTAGTATGCTACAAAACAACGATTTGGACAAATCAGATGTTTTTTTCGCCATTTTAGGATTAAAAAATAACAAATGTAGGTAGAAAATGAGGATTTTTAACGATAATTATGCGGGAAAGTGTAATAAGATTTTCAAATCCAGCTATTATTCTATTGACAATAGCTGGAAACCTTAGTATATTGATGACTAACTACTACTGTTTTATGAATAATAGGGAGTGAAAAGGAGAAGGTAATGGAGAAGGTTGGATTAGGATACATGGTATTTAGTTTGAGTTATTTATTCTTGTTTTATTTTGTATCTAAGAAAAATGAACACTATAGAAAATTTGTTTTATCAGGATTTGTTATTATTCAATTTATTTATTTAGTTTGGCGTTTGTTTTATACGATCCCAAATGGAAGTATAGTTGAGATAATTGCTGGGAGTTTATTATATTTGGCTGAATTTATGGGATTTATTCAAGCCTTTACGTTAGTCATCTTATTTTGGAAACCTTATAAGCGAGCTGAAAAATCATTAGCTGAATTAAAAGAATTGCCAACAGTTGATATTTTGATCGCTACATATAACGAAAACATTGAAATTTTAGAAAGAACGGTGGTTGGGTGTCTATCGATCGATTATCCTAAAGAATTATTGAAAATTTATTTTTGCGATGATGGGGACCGAGCAATGGTGAAAAAATTAGCAGAAAAACATTGTGTTGAATTTATCGCTCGTCCGACTCACGAACATGCAAAAGCGGGGAATTTGAATTATGCGCTGACAAAAACAAGTGGGGAAATCATCGTGACTCAAGATGCTGATATGGTGCCTAAACGCGAGTTTTTACAGCGGACATTAGGACATTTTTCAAAAGAGCTAGTTGGTTTTATTCAAACGCCGCAGACTTTTTTTAATTCAGATATTTTTCAGCATAATTTATATTTAGATGGTGAAATCAATAATGAACAAGACTTTTTTATGCGTAGTTTAGAAGAAGGGAAAGATCGATTCAATGCGGTACTTTATGTAGGCAGCAATGCTTTATTTAGAAGAGCTGCGCTAGATTCTATCGGAGGTTTTACAACAGGTGTCATCACAGAAGATATGGCTACAGGATTGCTGCTACAAAACAATGGATGGGAGGGTGTATTTGTTAATGAAGCCCTTGCCTCAGGACTATCCCCAGAAACGTTAGCCGATTATGTGAAACAACGAGATCGTTGGGGACGTGGCAATGTACAAGTTATCAAAAAATATAGATTGAATACATTGAAAAACCTATCATTTATGCAAAAGTGGTTTTATCTTGATGGCGTGATGTTTTGGTATGCAGGGCTCTATAAATTGATTTTTTTACTTTCCCCCTTTCTTTATTTAGTTTTTAACATTTCTAGCCTAAAAACCACATTAGCTCAGCTGGTGATTTTTTGGCTGCCAGCTTTTTTATCTGGAAGTTTGATGTATAAATCTGTTGCTAGAAAGAAATACAATTCCTTCATAAGCAATATTTACGAGCTAGTGACAGCTCCTCAAGTTTCTTGGGCCGTTTGGAAAGAAACGTTATTTAGCCCTAAAAAGAATAAGAAATTTCACGTAACAGTCAAGGGGATTCAAGGGGAAAAAGGATATTTTGATTGGCGTAATTGTAAAGTACAGATTTTATTATTAGGTGCAAACTATTTTGCCTTGATTTATTATATCCTGCACTTGGATTTCAACCACTTACAATGGTGGGATGTTCTTTCCATCAATATTTACTGGCTGTTTTACAATATTTTTAGTTTGAGCGTCGCAGTTAGTGTAGCATATGAGCGGCCACGCATGCCGATGAATATTCCTGTCGATTACGAAGGGGAAATAGTCAAGGGCAATCAAGTGATCCCAGTTCGAATCAATTATTTAGGTGAAAAAAGTGTAACGATCAGTGTTGATCAAAATGAGCCGTTTTTAAGCGCCTTACTCAATCAAGACGAAGGCTACCTCTCTTTCCAAAAAATCAAACATGTCAAAATGATACGCTCGAGTATTATTAATGTAGCGGGAAATGTTGAAATGACCTTCAAGATTCAAAAATTTTCACGTAAAAATCATTATCGTTGGCTAGGCTTGATTTATTCTGATCCGACTTATGGAGTAGGGGATGTTCAGTCAATCAGAGTTAAGTTTTATACCATTTTCAAGTATATAGTCAAAAATAGAAGAGATGTACAAAAAAATCAACAGTTATTGTCATAAAGGAGCCAAGTAGACGAATGAAAAAAAAGAGAATAATTAGTATGCTAATTTTGATCGTTGTTGTTTTTACTGGATGCACTAGTAAGACTGCTGATCCAAAAGATGTCGCTACAACATTTATTAATAATGTGATTTATAGGAAAGATAAAGATGATGCTGAAAAATATTTTTATAAATTAGATGCACCAAGTCAAACAGATATGGTCGAGGATTTTTCTGAGCTATTCGATCTATCAAAAGAACAAGCCAAAGAATTGGTGAGCATTTACCAAGAGCAATTGGACAAAGAAACAAGCTTTTCAGTAAATATAAAAGAGAGCAAGTCAGAAAAAAAAGAAGCGCAAGTAACGGTCACAGGCTTGGATCAGACAAACTTTGATCAGACGATTGACCAAAAAACAGACGAAGAATTGGTGCAATGGTTAAAAAATAAAGGCTATGATCAGCTTGAAAAATTAGATGATATTGACCAAATTTCCGATGAAAAGCAATTAAACGGGATTTTAAAAGAACTAGATACATTAAAAGACGAAGACCTTAATCAAATCCAATTCGAAGCACTTAAAAAAACGTTTAAGGAATTAAAAGCCGCAAAAGAACCGAAAACGATTCGATTGGAATTAGAGCCAGATAAGAAAGAAAAAAAATATTGGCTCATATTAGAGGAAGAGAAACGATTTAGCGAATTACTAGATGCTTTCCAAGGATAACTATAGTATAGAAATATGTTGATTAAGGAGAACTTAGAATGAAAAAAATGATAGTATTTTGCATAGCTCTTTTAATGATCGGTATCGGGATGACCCAGACAATAAATACCGCAGATGCTGCTTTTTCTAAAGATGAAGTCGTCAGAGAGCGCTTTGCTTTAAAACGAGAACAATTAGCAGAAGTGGTTTCAAAAAAAATCGCACATGTTGAAAATTCGATCAAGAAAAAGCTCAAAGAACAAGAAGCCAACAAAATCAAAAAACAAAAAGAAGAGGAGGATAAAAAAGCTGCAGCTAAAAAAGCAGAAGAAGAACAAGCGGCCAATCAAGCCGCAGCCCAAGAGGCTGCACAAGCAGAAGAAGCGGCAAAACAAGCGGTGATCCAAGAAGAACAACAAGCACCTCAAGCGCAAGGAAATGGAGAAACAGCTGATGCTGTGTCAGGCGCCTCTGCAAATGGGCAAGAGAGAGGGCAAAGAAATAGAGAGTGGGGCAATCAACTGAGCGATCCTAATTTGACACCGGCAGAACGTCAAGGTATCATTCAAGAGAAAAAGAATTACAACCGCAATAACCACTGACAAAGAACGAAACAACGCCTTGTACCAAAGCTCAAAGCCCTTTGGTCTAAAGTGGATTTTAGTCATGTTTGCTCTTTTGTTATTTCAGTGGACATTATCGAACAGCGGGTAATTTGTCAATCAAAACTGTGATAAGGGGATTGAGCGATGAGGGCTTCCAGCCAATTTAAAAAAGGTGCTTTAGAAATGTGTGTACTTCATTTTATTCAAAAAGAAGATCGATACGGATACGAATTAACACAACGAGTAAATCAATTTATACCAATCACTGAAGGGGCGCTTTACCCAGTTTTGCGTCGATTAGTCAAAGAATCATACTGTGTCATTTATACCAAAGAATCGCCTGATGGTCCTTCTAGAAAATATTATCAAATGACAGATAAAGGAAATGAGTATTTAGAACTTTTAGAACATGATTGGGATGAGTTCGTTGAGCAAGTCACTAAACTGAGGGGGGCCGATTAGTGAAAACAATGAAAGAATATTTAAATCAGCTACAAGCAGCTTTTGCTGAAGAAGATATAGAAGAGTTTAACGAATTAAAAGAAGATCTATTGGAACAGTTAGCGATTTGTTTAGAAGAAGGTCAGACTGAAGCAGAAGTTGTTGCAGGCCTTGCCCCACCCGAAGAGATTGCAGCGGATTACTACGCAGATTTAAGTTTAGATGCTGCAATCAATGCTAAAACGTCAGTTGTTCCAAGAGAAGAAATTCAAGATGTTTTCATTCAAACGCAGAAAAAAAGAATACAGAAATTTATGGAAACAGTCTTTAAAGTATTGAAACCATTATTTCTTCTGTTACTTTTAGCCTTGTTGGCTTTTTTCTTGACGTACACAATCAAAGAGTTGATAGAAGAGCAGAATCTTGCGGGGATTCCAACGATTTTCTGTTTACTGTTGATAGCAATCATTTTGCAAGTAATAAAAGGCTGGCAAAGTGAAAAACGATCATGGATCAATGGTTTGTCGATTGGCTTTTTAGCCTTTGGAATGGGCTTGCTGTTATTTTGTTCAATGACGAACCGATTGATGTATATAGGGAGACAATACTATAAAGAAATCAGTTTAACATCAAGCAATCATGCTGCGTTTAGTTTTGATTCAGATGCGGATGTCGAAATTACAACAGTAGAAGTATCTAGTACAGAAAAACCTAGTTTGATGGTCAAAGGTCGCTTTAAAGAAAGCGATATCAAAAAAATTGAAACGGGTTCATATGATAATAAAGTAAATTTGACTTTAGATGAAGAAAGTATCTTTGATACCTTTACCCGCACTGGACGATCAGAAGTGATTTTCTTTATTCCAAAAGGCACAATCTTGGATGATTTTCATTTGGGATTAAGCCGTGGAGATCTGCGCCTGTTAGATATTCAAACAAAGAATTTTGACTTAGATTTACTCTCTGGAGATGTTTACGCTAAAAATATTATTGCAGATGATGGCAATGTCAGTAGCGAGTACGGTGATGTGATCATAGAAGAATCCGCAATGAATTTAAAGGTTAAAAGTGTGTCTGGTAAAACAGTCATTACGGGTATGCTGGGTGATCTAACAATCGACGGCGATAAAGGACTCTCCATCTTGAAATTTTTACGCTCAGATAATGTTGTGTTGAATAATCATTCAGGTAGAATGATCCTAGAAGATTCGGAAACAAAAAAACTGACAGCAACTGCAACAGATGGTCAAGTTATCGTTAAACGAACAAAAGGGGATCTTTTGATGTCTAATGAAAGCGGAAAAATCGTTTCAGAGGAAAATCAAGGCACATTAGATTTAAAAAATGGCTCCGGCCAAACGATTGCTGTCCAAGAAAGTAAAGTAAATGCGCAGGTCTCTAGTCAATCCGGATTTATCAAATGGCTGCAAGATCCTAGCCAGTCAGTCAAGATTACAGCAAGTACAGGGACTGGCGAATTGAGAAATGATTTTTCAGATGTAGCAAACAACGGAAAATATAAAGTTGATGTGAAATCGAAAACAGGAGATGTTAAAATCTTAGAAAAAGTTGAATAAACGTAACAATTTTAGTCGCTTAACGTTATGAAAAATGGGTGCCACAATTAGTGAATTAAGGAGAGCTAGACAAAACGCAATACGTTTTGTTTTGCTCTCCTTAAATCTGAACAAGTGGTTAAGAAACAACGGAGAATTTGTTCTAACGTACTTCCTAGGAAAAAAGTTTTTAAGGAGAAAAGATGTTTAATAAAAGGAAAATAAGAAAATGGTTTAAACAAGGACAGCTAGCTTTGAAAGAAAATGATCACCAACAAGCAGTCTATTTTTTTAAGCTAACTATTGAAACAAGTATTAAAAATGGTGGGATTCAATTAAATGAGTGTTTTAATGCATTTGTTTTACTTGGAGATATCTATAGTGAACAGATGTGCTTTGGAGAAGCGGATCAACTTTATCGAATGGCTGCTGGGCTAGATTTTTCAGCAAAGTATGTTTTGTTAAAACAGGAACTCTTCCATGATGAAACAAATTATGAAACGAATAGCAAAAAATGGTTGGAAAAAAATATGATTGATTTTACTGATATTATTCAAACAAAAGATAGAAAGAATTGGCATTTTCTTATTGAAGAAGGAAAAATCAGTTTACAAAAATTATTGCCCCCCAATAAAATAGAAGATCAAATGCAGGTAGAAACGGATCAAGATTTTGTTTGGTCTTACGAAGAGTGCGTAGATATACCGAATATGTAAACGAAAAAAAGCCGAGAATAAAAATGGTTTATTCATTTTATTTTCGGCTTTTTTTAATTAGTTCTGGTTCAAACATTTTATGTAAGCGAGCAAAAAGTGAAGAAAATTAGCTTTATTTTAATAATAAAACAAGATAAATAAAAAAATTTTTGACACTTTGTTGACTATGAAATTGTTTTTCTTTAAAATGAGTAATAGGATAGAAACGAATATAATAAAAAGGCACTTCAAAAATCAGTTGGCGCTGATTCATGAAGCCCTGAAAAGTCAGAGAACGCTGACCAATCAAGTTGCCCTTGTCAATGCGTAACATCGACATATTCCATTTTACTCAATTTTCGAAGAAATATCTAGAACTTTCTTTATGGATTTTGAGATGGATCATGTGATGCCTATTTGTTGAACATGCAATGGTGTTGGTAGAGTTTACCAGCACCATTTTTTTATTTTGTTTCTATCCAGAAAAAGTAAAGCGTTGTGTTGTGGGCTTGTGACACAGATTGAAGCCGACAATCGGTCACGAGCTAACAATGTGGGCTTTACGAAATGAAAAGGATCAAAGACGTACAAGTGCTGGTAGAATCGTTGAAGTGGTAATGTTCTGTGCAGCAAAATGTAGTTTTTGATACTTTAAAGGATACAAGCAGGAGGAAAGAAATAATAAGAATGGTCTATTCTAGCTAAACCAGTCTATTATTATCTTACACACCTGCTTGTATTTTTGAGTATAAAAAAGCTCTATTGTTCTTTATAAATAGTTGTTTCGATTTCTAATCGTTTTTCTTCTAAAAAAGGCGGCAAAGCAAGGTGTTCTCCCAATGAATTTAAGGGCTCATCGATCGTAAAACCAGGACTTAGAGTAGCAAACTCAACACGCATACCACCAGGTTCTTTGATGTAGAGGCTTTTAAAATAGCCGCGGTGTACTGATTTTTCAATATTCCAGCCTTGGTTTTGCGCTTTGTTATGAAGTTTATCTAGCGCTTGTTCATCATTGACTGAAAAAGCAATATGATCCATACTTCCTCGTCCCATCCGTGTTTTCTCAGTTGTTTCTGTTGGTAAGAGCTGAATAAAATCTGTTTCATTTAGCTGGATACGTCCTTGATTATTTTTCCATCCTAACAATCGATAGAAAAAGTCTGCTGTTTTGTCAAGTTCAGCACTATGAAATTCAGTAGAAGAGAGACCAAGAATTTGCTTATCTCCTGGAATAGCATTTTTAACCTGCAAATTCTGTTCTAATGGACCTTGTTCCACTTCAATCAAGCGTAAATCTACGTGATCCTCATCTGTAAAATGGAGTAGGTTATCTTCTTTAACGAATTTGATTTGTGCATCAGCTAAACGTTGGGCCCAAAAATCTAGGCTGCCTTTAGGGATTTTTAAACCAATCGTGCTTAAAAAAGAATCGTTATCATAACGTCGTCCAAGTGCAGGAACTATAAAAAACGTAATAACTGATCCAGGCGTTCCAGCATAATCACCATAATAATAGTGAAGCATTTTATGATTCTCTTGGTTGACTGTTTTCTTTACAAAACGTAAACCAAGAATAGTTGTGTAAAAAAAATGATTTCTCTCAGCAAATCTAGTTAATAGTGAAACGTGATGGATAGGTGCAAACATAGCGGTTCCTCCTTTTTTTAAAAAACTTACTTTTAGTAAGTGTAACGTTTGAAAAAGACAGTTTCAAGTAATTTGTCTTTTTGAGAAATGCTTTCTTCATAGCCAGATACTATAAAAAATGGTAGAATGACCAAGACAAATCAAGGAGAAAGAGTGACAACTATGTTAAGTACAGAAGATTTTGATTTTGATTTACCTGAAGAACTGATTGCGCAAACCCCTTTAAAAGATCGAACGAGTTCACGTCTTTTAGTCTTAAATCATGAGACAAAAGAAATTGAAGATAAACATTTTCATGACATCATTGATGAATTAAAGGCTGGAGATGCACTAGTCATGAATGATACAAGAGTACTTCCAGCTCGATTGTACGGTGAAAAACCAGAAACGGGTGGTCATTTAGAAGTCCTTCTTTTGACTAACACTGTAGGGGATACGTGGGAAACATTGATCAAACCAGCCAAACGAGCAAAAGTTGGGACCAAAATCAGTTTTGGTGATGGTCGTTTAACAGCAACTGTCGTTGAAGAATTAGAACATGGCGGTCGGATCGTCACGTTTAATTATGAAGGAATTTTCTTAGAAATCTTGGAGTCACTGGGAGAAATGCCCTTGCCTCCGTATATCAAAGAACGGTTAGAAGATCCTGAACGATATCAAACGGTGTATGCTAAAGAAAATGGCTCTGCAGCAGCTCCTACAGCGGGTTTACACTTTACGCAGGAATTACTTGCTAAAATCCAATCAAAAGGCGTGAAGCTCGTTTATTTGACCTTACACGTGGGATTAGGCACATTCCGCCCTGTAAGTGTGGAAAATATTGCAGAACATGAAATGCATAGTGAATTTTATCGTCTAACTGAAGCAGCAGCAGAACAACTGAATGAAGTTCGTAAAATGGGCGGTAGAATTGTTGCGGTTGGGACAACATCGATTCGAACATTAGAAACAATTGGAACAAAATTTGACGGACAAATCAAAGCTGATAGTGGTTGGACAGATATTTTTATCACACCCGGCTATGAATTTAAAATTGTTCAAGCCTTTTCGACTAACTTTCATTTACCGAAGTCGACCTTAGTGATGCTTGTTAGTGCTTTTGCCGGCAAAGATCTGACCCTTACGGCTTACCAGCATGCAATCGATGAACGCTATCGCTTCTTTAGCTTTGGCGATGCGATGTTCGTAAAATAATCTAAGCTAAAAAACTCATTCTCTTTTAACTGAACACCAGTGAAGAATAAATACGCTGCAAACGTGCAAAGGTATTTATTCCACATGTTCTAGCTAGAAACAGAATGAGTTTTTTTGATTTTTTACTTCGAGGTAGTAACAGTCATAAGCCGCTTAAAAGTAAAGTTTGTGATAATTCTCTTTTGCGAACAGCTCTAGGTAAGAAACAGCGAATTTCATCTTCATTAAAGCCGATTTGTAATCTTTTTTCATCGATCATGATTGGACGACGTAATAGTCCAGGATTATCTTTTACCAACTCTAGTAATACATGTAAAGGAAGCTCATTAATATCTGTATCTAGTTTTTGGAAGACCTTGGATCGGATGGAGATAATATCTTCCGTGCCTTCTTCGGTAAGGATCAATATATTTTTTAGTTCGTCTAATGTAATAGGAGTAGTGCCAAAATTCTTTTCCTCAAATGGAATATCATGGTCAATTAGCCATCTACGTGCTTTTCTACATGACGTACAACTATTGGTGGTATATAATTTTAACATATTTTTTCATATCCTTTCAAAAATATTGGTACATACCTCTTAATAACTATAATATACGAAAAGTAAAAAATTCACAAAACAAATGCTTACAAAATAGCTGTTTATTTCTATCAAAAGGCTGAAATAACTAAAAATTCACAATCTTTTGTTATTTTTGTTGAATAATTTTCAAGGTTGATCGTAATAGAGGGAAGCAGACATGTTATGTATAGTTTTGGTAAATTAGATAAGCTTTTCACTATTTTTTGATAACGCTTTCGGTAGGCGTGGGAATTTGTTTTTAGTGAGTAGTGTTAGAAGGTTCGGACAGATAGTCACAAAATAACCATAGTATTTTGGCTATTTATTTATTATTATAAAGAAGAACAGAGAAAATAAAGGAGAGGTAATGATGATTGAGGAGTTGACATATAGTTATGCTACAACAATGTCCGAAAGAATCCAAAGTTGGAAAGCGTTGGATTTAGGAGACGATGGACAAGAATACTTAGCGCAATGGCAAGCGCGTAAAAGTTTAATGAAACTAGCTGACTATGATAAAATGCTTAAAAGCTATCACTTAGATGAACAAACGTATAGTGTTGGATTGCTCCCTTTCACTGAAAAGCGGGCACAGTCATTACTTCCGACTGTCGAAAAAAGTGACTGGTTTCAATTACATAGACAGCTATTTAAGTCTGAGATTACGATAAAAGAAATGAGTTTATCCGCAGCATTACGTTTTCATCTACATTATTATGAAGAACATATTAGATATCTGAGAGATAAATTTTCTTTGATTCAGTTATCAGAAAGAGTAATCAAAGAACTCATTGATCAATTGTCAAAAGAACTTTTTTTCCTTGCACAAAAAACATTGGTTTGGGATATTCATCAAATGATTGAAGAATATCAATTACAAGCGGCAACAAAAGAGGAAGAATTTACTAAATATATCGAAGAATTCCTTGGTGATAAACAAAGAACCTATCTTTTTTATGGTGAATATCCAACTCTTGCTAGAATTCTTGCAGTTAGATTGACCTTTGCTTGTGAAATGATTGAAGAATTCTTTGCTTCGCTAAATGATTCAACAGAACAATTGGCGGAAACCTTTGCTATTTCGACTCCGCTAATACTTACTCAAATAAAGCTAGGGCAAGGAGATAGTCATGATCGTGGGAAATCAGTAATCCAGTTTCAAGTGCAGGAGCAGTCGCTGATTTTCAAATTTAAAAATTTGAAAATAGGCGAAGGGTTCAATGATCTACTAAAGTATCTAGAAGACTTAGATAAAACGTTATCGTTCTATAAAATCAAACGAATTATCGCATCAAACTTTACGATTGAAGAAAAAATTGCTTATCAAGAATGTCAAAATGAAAGGGATGTGGTGGACTTTTATCAAAGGTACGGACAACTGTTAGCTGTTGTCTATTGGTTAGGCGCAACTGACTTACATATGGAAAATTTGATTGCCAGCGGATCGTATCCTGTCTTGATCGATGTAGAAACACTAATTCGTCCTGAAATGTTTAAACAAACACAAAAAGTATCACGACAAACTAGAATAGAAAAACACTCTGTGATCGTTTCAGGATTATTGCCGCAAAAAAAACAATGGAAACGTGTACTAGAAATGGATGCATTATCTGGGACAAAGCAAAAATTACCTGAAAAAGTTAGAAGACTGCGAAATACTCGTTCCAGTGATATCGCATTTCAACTAGAAGAAGGATATATGGATGGGGCTCAAAATATTCCTTGTTTAGCAGGAAAAGAAGTTGATTATAAACATTATCGTGATGTGATCCAAACCGCGTTTCAAGCAACCAATCGCCTATTATTAAAAAATAAGGCAGCCTTTATTGCAAAAGTCAAAGCGTTATTTGCAAATCAGACGATTCGATTGATTTACAGAGATACACAAAATTATGGAGATTTATTGAATTTTACATTGCATACTGAGAGTATGTCAAACTATATTGAACGAGAAAAGATTATTGAGAATTTATGGGCGAGTAAAATCATTCCGGAAGCTTTGATTCCTTTTGAAGTTCAAGCGATGTTGGATCATGATGTTCCTTTATTTACGGCCAATACCTCTTTAACGAATGTCTATACTAACAATCAAGAGTTGCCTAAATTATTAAGAAAGACACCGCTACAAGACACTATTGAACACATGGAACAGATAACAGAGAAAACAAGTAATTTTTCCTATCTATTACTAAAGGAAAGCTTAGGGACTTTAGAATATCAGGAACAACCAATAACAATATCCAAGAGAAATCACTCAATCAAACAGCCATTCCTACAAAAAGCCGCAGATATTGGGGATACGATCATTGACCAACTGGTATTAGATCAAACAAATGGTGAAATTGACTGGATGTCGGTTTTGCCTGAATCTGATAAAGAGATAGGGATTGTATACCCTAGTACGAATCTTTACGAAGGAAGCGCAGGAATCTATCTATTTTTCATCTACCTGAATCATTTTGCTCCAAAGAGTAGCTACCAAAAAGTAATCGAATTATTGGAAAAAGAGATTTTTCAAACATCGGTGGATAAAAATAGCTATGAGAGTGCTTTTTTTGACGAAGGAATGCGTTTAACAGTAGCTTTTTATGTGACAAAGTTACTTGATGATTCAAAACATCGGACCTATCTGGAAAAGAGTTTAAAAGCTTTAAAAATAGAGGACATACAAACAGAAAAACAATCAAATGAATGGCTGTATGGCAAAGCTAGCTTACTAGCTATTTTAGCAGCAGTTTATCAGGAGTTTCAAAGTGAAGAGGCCTATGAGCGGCTTTGGGACTACACACAAGTATTAAGCTGTCATGAAATGGCAGATAACAGCTTTGCTCATGGATATGCAGGTGTTTGTTATGGCCTAGTTAAAGCACATCACATCCTTCAAGAAACGTGGGTTGAAGAAAAACTTGGCTGGTACCAGGAACGATTTGAAGCAATGCTTGAAAGTGACGAAATCCAAAATGATTCTTGGTGTCGAGGGAGCGTAGGAATTAATGAGGTTTGCCAAGAGTTGGGCCTAGATTTTCCAGATAAAATGTCCAGAAGTGTAGAAAATAAAGAGCGGTTAGATGATTGCTTGTGTCATGGAAACTATGGAAGTGCAGACAATCGTTTGGATGATATTCAGTTATTATTAGGAGATGTTATTACACTAAAGTCTGATCCTGCGAACGTTCCTGTGAGCCTTTTTTGTGGTATAGCAGGGGTGGGATACCAACTATTGAGAGCTTACGATCCAGTAAATGTTCTCTCCTTGTTATTTATTAAGTGACACAAACTGAAAAAAGAACTTTACTTATCGGCGAGAACGCTTTATAATTTAGTTATTAACGCAAGGGGGAGAAATTATATCATGAGAAAATTATCAATTGAAAAAATGGAAGCAGCAAAAGATTTGAAGAAAGTAGATGAAGTTGTAGGAGCTTCATTTGAAAGAAGTAAAAATGCCGAGGATACTGATCGTTCAGAAACGATTGTTGCGAATACTGTTAATGGTTGGACACGTCTTATTTGTTTCTAGTAGGAATGATAAAATAAAAAAAGAATGGGATAAGTTTTTATCCCATTCTTTTTAATTTAATTTTCTTAAAATTAGTATACTAATTACGTTAGATCCAGAGATAATTACTAACATAAAATTTAATAACCAAGAATATGCGTTCACACTGCTAGAAGCAACATCATAGAAAAAGTTACCTAAAATGAAAATTGTGATCATAGTAACGATAAATGAAATAAAACTTGCCGTTGAAATGATTTTCTTTCCTCGTTCATCTTTTCCTTCTTTGCTAAAGAAAAAGTAGACTGAGTAAATAATAAATATCAATGAAAGTCCAATAATTAAAAAGCTAGACCAATGATTTACAGGCAAGTCATCAAAAAAAGATTTAAGTGATTCAGTCATAATTTATCCTTTCCTTCCGTTAGTCGGTTTCTTCGTTCGTTTGCTCGTCTTCTGTTAATTTCTTGAACGTGAAGATCTGTTCAATAGGCACTTCGAAAACGTCTGCTATGTCGTGAGCCAGTAAAAGGGAAGGATTGTACCTATTTCTTTCTAACTGAATAATTGTTTGTCTAGATACTCCCACCTTGTCAGCAAGTTCCTGTTGGGTCATGCGTTTCATGGCTCTGTAGACGTGAATGGAACTCTCAAAAGATGAGTTCTTCTTTTTTGGCAATGCAAATCCCTCCAATGGTCTAATTTATGTAGTAAATAAAAAGCGCATAGTCAATATACCATATCTTACTTTCACTTACAAATATCTTGCAAAGAAAAAAGCCAAGCTTCTCGATTAGCTTGGCTTTTGTTTCTGGAAGGAATCAGCGTATTGAATCATAAATGTTTTACTTTTCGTTATACATGTAAAGTAATTAGTCGAATTTCTTGTTCATAAACCAAATGTTGTTTTCATTACATTTTCTACATTTCTTTTTTTAAATTTTTTTAATCAAACTATCTTTATATGTGTTTTTTTATTGTATTTGGCTTGTTTCTACAAATTTTTGCACATATTCACTATTTGTAAAGATGTCTTTATGATTTTTATACTTTACATATATTTTTGTTGAAAGGTGAATGGTGTTCTGTTAACAATTTTGTGTTTAATTTTGTCATGCTTCGAGAAATTCTTCAATACAACTGATGGTACCTCCTTCCTTCTATAAACAGAATAGCATAATTAGTAAGCGTTTTCAAATAAAACGACTTTTGATTACAGAATAAAATTTTATTGGACGAATGATCTACTTTTAAAAAAAGTAAGCTAAAAAAATGAAAATTTAGCCATATTTATTGAAGTTTGAAAAAAAAACATGGTATAGTGAGTATAGATACTATATTAATAGAAGGAAAAAATAAGAATGGGGGGATAGGATGGAAGCATACAAACAACCTATCGAAACAATTATCAAAGAAGTGAATACGAATAAAGAGCAAGGATTAACGGAACAAGAAGTCAAGAGACGGCTTGCTGAGCATGGTGCCAATAAGTTCCATGAAGCCAAGAAAGAGTCGATAGTAAAGAAATTTCTTCATAGTTTATCTGATTTTACAACAATCATTTTATTGGTTGCGGCAGCTATCTCATTTTACACAGCCATTGCAACAGACCATGGGGATTATTTTGAAGGAATCTTGATTATCGCCATTGTGATCATCAATGCAGTATTAGCAATCGTTCAAGAGGGCAATGCTGAAAAATCGTTGGCCGCACTGCAGGATATGAACAAACAAAGTAGCTCTGTTTTACGTGACGGCAAAGTAGAAACGATCGATGCAGAGGATGTAGTCGTGGGTGACATACTTGTATTAGAATCAGGCTCCATGATTACAGCAGATGCTCGTTTGATCCAGGCATCACAACTTAGAGTAGAAGAATCAGCACTTACTGGAGAAAGTGAACCTATTGAGAAAGATTCGGAATACATAGGGAAACAAGATGCACCGATCGGTGATCAAATAAATATGGTCTTTAAAGGCTGTACTGTGGCAAATGGTCGTGGGCGAGCAATCGTTACGTCTACAGGAATGCAAACAGAGATGGGAAAAATCGCAGGCTTATTGAACGACGATGTGACCCAACAAACACCTTTGCAAAAACGTTTAAATCAATTAGGGAAGCGTATCAGTTTTATTGCTTTAGGAGCTGCGGCATTGGTATTTATCATAGGTGAACTACAAGGGGAACCTGTATTGGAAATGTTTATGACAGCTGTGTCCTTAGCAGTTGCAGCAGTGCCTGAAACACTGATGGTGATCGTAACATTAACACTTGCATATGGTGTGCAGAAAATGGCGAAAAAACATGCCATTATTCGTCGTTTGCCAGCGGTTGAAACATTAGGTACAGCAAATGTGATCTGTTCTGATAAGACGGGTACGCTGACGCAAAATAAAATGCGTGTAAGACGCGTTTGGTCACGCGGCGATGAAGTGACCGATACAGAAGATGCAATGACCGATGAAGCAATGGAAGTCTTGAAAATGGCCTCTTTGTGTACTGATGTGATCGTAGATAAAGATGGAGACGATTTAGTCATTCAGGGAAATCCTACTGAGGCAGCGATTGTCCGTGCTGTTGAGGAAAACTATCATACAAAGGCTGAATTGGAAGAAAAATATCCAAGAATCGGTGAAATTCCTTTTGACTCAGAACGTAAGATGATGACGACAGTTCATAAGATGGGGAAAAAATACATTTCTGTAACAAAAGGAGCCTTCGATGTCTTATTGACTCGCTTTCGTTTTGGAGATGTTGAACAGGCGGCTGTGGTCAATGACCGTTTTGGAAAACGTGCATTACGCGTAATAGCAGTTGGTTATGCAATCTATGATGAGGAACCCACGGAGATCACTTCAGAGGCTTTAGAGAAGAATCTACGTCTATTAGGATTGATTGGTATGATCGATCCGCCAAGACCAGAGAGTAAAGGTGCTATTGCCAGAGCCAAAAAAGCTGGGATCAAAACAGTGATGATCACAGGAGATCATGTGGTGACGGCTGGAGCAATTGCAAAAGAATTAGGCATTTTAACGGATAAAAGTGAAGCACTTACTGGCTCAGAACTGCAAAAAATGTCCGATGAAGAATTAGACTCTCGCGTGAAATCACTTTCTGTTTATGCTAGAGTAACGCCAGAAGATAAGATTCGCATCGTAAAATCTTGGCAGCGGACAGGTGCTGTTGTTGCAATGACAGGTGATGGTGTCAATGATGCACCAGCCTTAAAAGCGAGTGATGTCGGGTGTGCTATGGGAATCACAGGAACAGATGTAGCTCAAGGCGCAGCAGATATGATTTTGACGGATGATAATTTTGCTACGATTGTAGATGCTGTTGCTCAAGGGCGAGCAGTTTATCGTAATATTCGTAAGGCGGTAAACTTTTTATTAAGTTGTAATATTTCGGAGATTTTTATTGTACTGATTGCGATGTTACTTGGCTGGGGAGCACCATTCACAGCTGTTCAATTATTATTTGTAAATGTCGTAGCAGATGGTCTTCCAGGCTTTGCTTTAGGGAAAGAACCTGTTGAAAAAGGGATCATGGATGAAGCACCGATTCCTAGAAATGAAGGGATTTTTGCACGTGGTTTGTGGCAAAAAATCGGAATCAATGCCTTTGTCTTTACAGTTATCACACTGTTTGGTTTTTATTTAGGAGCAAATGTTGATTCTGTTTCCTACTTCTTTGAAGCAAGTCATGAAATCGGACAAACAGTTGCCTTCTTGATTTTAGCTTATTCATCGATCTTACATGTTTTTAATGTAAGAAGTACAGAATCGATTTTTAGAGTCAAGTTATCAACAAACAAATCACTTTTCGAAATGGCCGTGTTAGCAGTGATTATCACAACGGTTATCGCATTGTTACCATTTACACAGGATTTGTTTGGGTTAGTTCCAATTGGGATCAACCATTGGTTGTTAGTAATGGGCTTATCGATCATTCCGATTTTTGTGAATGAAATGATTAAATTCCACTACTCAACTGAAGACGACGAAGAATAAATTAATTATTGAAGGAACACTTGAAGGTTGATTTTCTTAATGAAAATCAGCATTTCAAGTGTTCTTTTTAGTTAAGTTAACTCAATTGAAAGAAGTCTTTGAAAATACTATTGAATTTATTTACATAAAAGACTTGCTAAAATAGTAAAGGAGTATTATAGTTGTTATCGAAATCAGTTATTTTGATTTTTTTCTACTATTTTTCAATTAAATCATAAATCGTAACCGATATTTTTGTTTGGACATCCAAATAAAAATCTTAGGGGAGTAGCAGCATAGTCTATCTATGTTTTTAGATCAACAGCAAGTGTGAAAACACTGGTCTAAGAATGAAATTGCGAGACCTAAGTGTAAGGGCCAAGTGTCGTTTCACTTAGGTCTCTTGTTATATTCAAAAGTGACAGTAGCATCTCATTTTTTTATAAAAAAGTGTGGTATCCTATTGAACTTTCGCATTATCTAGCTTTGCAGGCAAGCCTGCTCAGCGTTTAAATTGGAGGAGAATCTTGTGGTAGAGAAGTCTAAAGTTTCGCATCATCAGAAATTGACCGCTGCTGGTCTGTTAGTAGCAATGGGTGTCGTTTATGGAGATATCGGAACAAGTCCGCTGTATGTAATGAAAGCGATCGTAGGTGACAATGGAGGTCTTCAAAATGTTTCCGAAAATTTCATTATTGGTGCGGTATCATTGATTTTTTGGACATTAACGATTTTAACAACGATTAAATATGTTGTGATTGCGTTGAATGCGGATAACCATGGTGAAGGAGGAATATTTTCTTTATATACACTAGTACGTAAAAAAGGAAAATATCTGATCATTCCAGCTATGATCGGAGGAGCCGCACTGCTTGCAGATGGGGTCTTAACGCCTGCTGTAACAGTGACCACAGCAATCGAAGGTTTGCGGGGAATACCAGTGTTCTTTGATCGCTTTGGTAGTGATCAAAACATTATCGTGATGATTACTTTAGTGATTATTCTTATCTTATTTTCTGTCCAACGTTTTGGGACAGACGCAGTTGGTAAAGCGTTTGGACCGATCATGCTTGCTTGGTTTACATTCTTAGGTGTGATGGGACTAATCAATTTTGGACAAGACTGGACGGTGCTTCGTGCATTGAATCCTTATTATGCGATTCAACTGTTGCTTAGTCCTGAAAACAAATTAGGGATCTTCGTTTTGGGCAATGTTTTTCTAGCTACAACTGGGGCCGAAGCACTGTATTCTGATTTAGGTCACGTTGGAAAACATAATATTCGAGCTAGTTGGCCATATATCAAAGTTTGTTTGATTCTTAATTATTTAGGTCAAGCTGCTTGGATCTTAAGTGCCAAAAATGATCCATCTATTTTAGCGATTGAAAATTTAAATCCATTTTTCCAAATGATGCCAAATAGCATCATGCTTATCGGCGTTGTGTTTGCGACAGTTGCCGCTGTAATTGCTTCGCAGGCGTTGATTTCCGGTTCATTTACATTAGTGTCTGAGGCAATCAAATTAAAATTATTGCCAAGATTGAAAATTATTTATCCAGGTGCCAATATCGGTCAAATGTATATTCCAGCAGTCAACATGATGTTGTGGATCGTTTGTTCACTGATCGTTATCACCTTTAGAACCTCTACCCACATGGAGGCTGCTTATGGTCTGTCCATCACTGTAACGATGTTGATGACCACGATTTTATTAATGTTTTATTTACTTCAAAAAGGAGCGCCACGTTGGGTTGCTTATCTTGTTACATTGTTCTTTGGTAGCATCGAGTCGATCTTTTTTGTCTCAAGTATTGCGAAATTCTTCCACGGGGGTTATGTTGCTGTAGGGATCGCTTTATTGATTTTAGCTGTGATGACGATTTGGGAATGGGGCAATATCATCAAAGAGAAAACCTCTGATACCGTTCCACTGAAGCAGTATGTCGAACAATTGCGGATGCTAAAAGAGGACACGTCCGTTCCAAAATCGCAAACCAATGTTGTGTTTATGACTCCAGATACGATTGGTGACGAAATTGGACGCCAGATCATTTATTCAATCTTAGATAAACAGCCGAAACGAGCGAATGTATATTGGTTTGTTAATGTTGAAGTAACAGATGAACCTTTTACGAAAGAGTATTCTGTTGATATGATGGACACAGATTTTATTGTTCAAGTCCAACTATATCTTGGTTTCCATGTAGCGCAAGAAGTGAATGTCTATATCCGTCAAATCGTTTATGATTTAATGAAGGAAGGTCGCTTGCCAAAACAACCACAAAAATATTCATTGACACCAGGTCGTGAAGTTGGTGATTTCCAATTTATTATTATTCGAGAAGAATTATCAAAAGTAACAGAATTGAAGAAGTGGGATCGTCAAATCATGCAACTGAAATTAGCCATCAAAAAAAGAACAACTTCTCCAGAAAACTGGTTTGGTCTAGAATATAGTGAAGTAAAATACGAATCCGTTCCGTTGATTATTGGAGATGCGCGGAAAACGCGATTAAGGGAAAGAAAAGTGTTATTATAAAAAATTAAAATCTCTAAGACTGCCGCCGAAGGTCTTAGAGTTTTTTGTTTCTCCTCAATAGCTCCTATTCGCGCTAATTAAAGAGGACAAGTATAATAAGAGAGAAGAAGAAAAACGAGGTGTAAATATGCTTGCAATAAATTTTTTCATACTATTTTTAATGATTGCGATCACAGCATTTTTTGTAGCAAGTGAATTTGCTTTGGTCAAAATCCGAATGTCCAGGTTGGAACAATTAAAAAAAGAGAACGTCAAGAACGCCGAACTAGCAATTCATGTAACACATCACTTGGATGCTTATTTATCGGCTAGTCAATTAGGGATCACATTGACAGGGTTGATTATTGGGTGGGTCGGTGAAGGATCAGTCGCGGCATTGTTGCATCCACTTATTGGCAACTTGCCGATCAGTACAGCCCTTAGCCGAACAATATCAGTTATTTTAGGGTTTGCTATCGTGACGTATGTCGATGTCGTTGTAGGTGAATTATTACCAAAAAGCTACAGTATTGCACAAACAGAGAAAGTCGTCTTAGGAATTGTTAAACCATTGCATTATTTTTATAAAGTGATGTATCCCTTTATCTGGTTATTGAATCATTCGGCAGCTAGATTGGGGAAACTGTTAGGGATCCGTTTGGTCTCAGAAGGTGAAGAAACATTGACTCAGGAAGAATTGTTATATGTAGCAGTTGATTCCTATAAAAAAGGTGAACTAACCAAAGAAGAATATCATTATATGGAAAATGTTTTTGAATTTGATGATACTTTAGCGAAAGAAATCCAAGTCGACCGAACATCGATGGAAGTGTTTGAAGCAGATGAAACGGTCGAACAAGCAATCCAACATTCACTAGAACGTGGGCATACGCGCTATCCAGTGATCGAAGAATCCAAAGATAATGTTCTTGGTTATGTAACGTTACCAGCCCTGATCAAGGAGTCGTTTACCGATAATCAAAGAAAAGTCAGTGAATTAGTTGAAGAACCGATTGTTGCTTTGGCGACAACGCCAATTAAGAGTCTTTTAACGATGATGCGTAAAGAAGGAAAGCATATCGCCATTTTAAAAGATGAATATGGTGGAACGACAGGGATGGTAACGATCGAGGACATTTTAGAAGAACTAGTTGGCGATATCAGAGATGAAACGGATTTAGAAAATGCCTTGGTCGCTAAAAAATCTGATAATAGCTATATTGTTTCTGGAAAAATCACACTTGATGATTTTGAGCGTTACTTTAAAGTGAAGCTCCCAACGTTCGAAGCGTCTGACATGTCTACATTAGCTGGCTTTATCGTAGAGAAAAAAAACAATCAAATTATAGTTGGCGATCAAATTGTGATTGATGATTTTACTTTTGAAGTACTAGATTATGAACATGCTCATATTGATTATTTTAAAGTAACAAGAGCCGTAAAATAAAGCGAATAAAAAAGTAAGCAGAACTACTTCTAGATTTTGCTTACTTTTTTATGTTATTGAAAGCAAGGTGAAAAGAACTATTTTTAGTGAGAATGCTAGAATAAACTAGTTAAACAAATTCTTGAAAAGAAGGTTGACCAAAGGTTTCGATTCAGCTAGGATTAATTGTAAAAGGAAGTGTTTGAATGCGTAAGGTAGGAATCATTGGTTTAGGACATGTTGGGGCAACTCTTGCTTATACCTTAGTAATGGAAAGTTTGGTTGACGAACTAGTTTTGATCGATAAAAATGAACAGTTGGCGGTTTCTGAGCAATATGATTTGGAAGATGCACAAGTTTTTTTAACAGGTAAAACAAAAATCCTCATTCAAGACTATCAAGCGTTAAAAGATGCAGCAATTATCGTTTTCTGTGCGGGACAAATCAGTGCACTTGGTGAGGAGGGTGATCGGTTTAAGGAACTTGAGATTACTAGTAAAATCGTGGAAGAAACGGCACCTAAAATCAAGCAGTCTGGTTTTACTGGCATTATTTTAACGATTACTAATCCATGTGATGTGATTGCGGCGTATATGCAAAAACTGACAGGATTTGAAACATCTAAAGTTTTTGGGACAGGGACAATGTTGGATACAGCTCGCATGAAACAAGCAGTAAGTCGAAATTTAGCAATTGATGGACGCAATATTGGCGGATATGTTTATGGCGAACATGGGGATTCCCAATTTATTGCTTGGTCGACCGTAACGGTTGGAGATCAACCACTTTTGTCTTGGAATACTGAACTTGATTTAGAAAGCTTGGATGAAGATGTTAGAGCAGGAGGATGGAAGGCCTTTTTTGGCAAAGGTTATACAAGCTATGGTATCGCAACTTGTGCTGCTCGTCTGATTCGGATGATTTTGAACGATTCAAAATCAATCGTGCCTGTTTCAGCCTATAGTCATAAACTAGATGCCTATTATGGGCAGCCTGTTGTGATCGGGAAAAATGGTGTAGAATCGTTTGTTGACTGTTCGCTATCAGAAAAAGAATCTGGTTTATTAACACACTCTATTCAAATTATTAAAAATGGACTGGATAAACTGCCATTTAAACAGTAAAATAAAAGAGAAGGCTTATTAAGTATGGAGGCTATTCATTGATAAATTTAACAGAAATAACGGAGAAAATGTCTCCCAATCAAAAAATAAATTATGATCGCGTTTTACAAAAAGTTATCTTAGAATGGGAAAAGTCTGCTCTACGACCGACAATATTACTTCACAGCTGTTGTGCTCCTTGTAGCACATACTCTCTTGAATACCTGACGCAATATGCAGATGTTACGATTTTCTTTGCGAATTCCAATATTCATCCAAGAGCAGAATATCAACGTCGAGAAATTGTTCAACAAACTTTTGTAAAGGACTTTAATAAACAAACTGGCAGTAAAGTCAAATTTTTAGCTGCTCCTTATGAGCCAAATAAATTTATCCAAATGGTGCAGGAAAAAGAACTGACTGAAGAGCCTGAGGGTGGAAAACGTTGTTCAGCCTGTTTTCAAATGCGTTTAGATATTGTAGCGGAGAAAGCACAAGAATTAGGCTATGATTATTTTGGTAGTGCACTGACGTTATCACCAAAGAAAAATAGTCAATTGATCAACGAAATCGGAATCGATATTCAAAAATTTTATGCCACTAATTATTTACCTAGTGATTTCAAGAAAAACAATGGCTATAAACGTTCGATTGAATTATGTAAAGAGTATGATGTTTATCGTCAATGTTATTGTGGTTGCATGTTTGCTGCAACGAAGCAAGGCCTGGATTTGAAAGCTGTTAATAAAGAAGCAAAAGACTTTTTGGCGCAACAAGAAAAATAGTTTAAATAGTTGAATTTGAAGAAACAGAGCTATGACTCTATGAGTCATAGCTCTGTTTCTTCTATAAAATATAGTTATAAACTATATTTATCAATAGTAAATAAGTGTTATTCTATATTTCTTTCTCGTGGTAAAGTAGTTGAAATACCTTATTGAAGGAGGAAAAGTATGAAAACATCAATTATTGGGTTCCCGCGGGTAGGAGAGTTAAGGGAATTAAAATTTGCAACAGAGAAGTATTTTAGAAAAGAAATCACAGCAGAAGAATTAGAAAAAACAGGAAAAGAATTGCGCCTTAAACACTGGCAGTTGTTGGTAGATCAAGGAATTGATTTTATTCCGAGCGGTGATTTTTCATTTTTTGATACAATATTAGATACAGCAGTTTTGCTGAATCTCGTGCCTAAGAAATATCAAGAATTGGGATTGCCGCCATTAGAGACCTACTTT
This sequence comes from Enterococcus sp. AZ170, assembly GCF_050545135.1. Classification (NCBI taxonomy): domain Bacteria; kingdom Bacillati; phylum Bacillota; class Bacilli; order Lactobacillales; family Enterococcaceae; genus Enterococcus; species Enterococcus sp. AZ170. The sequence goes on from NZ_CP172947.1 coordinate 650,281, forward strand.
GCCTTAGCGCGAGGTTATCAAGGTGAGTCTGGTGACGTTACTGCTTTAGCTATGAAAAAATGGTTTAATACCAACTATCATTATATGGTTCCTGAAATCGATGATGATACAGAACTAAAGCTAGTCGGCAATCAACTATTCACAACTTTCTCTGAAGCAAAAGAGGCTGGCATTCAGACTCGCCCAACAATAGTAGGACCATTTACCCTATTGAAATTAGCAACCTATCATGGTTCCAAACAGGCAAAAGATTTTTATGAAGAGGCAATCATAGCCTATACACAAATCTTTGATCAACTAACAAAACTTGGTTGTGAATGGTTTCAAATCGATGAGCCGGCCTTGGTTTTAGATTTAACGCCAACAGATATTCAGCAATTTAGAGAATTGTATGAAAAGCTTTTAGCAAAAAAAGGTCAATTAAAAATCTTAGTTCAAACTTATTTCGGAGACGTTCGAAATGGGTATCAAGAATTAATTGAACTACCATTTGACGGGATTGGATTAGATTTTGTTGAGGGGCGAAAAACAATAGATTTACTCGAAGAACATGGGTTTTCAAAAGAAAAAACTTTATTTGCAGGCATTGTAAATGGAAAAAATATTTGGAAAAATAATTATCAAAAGACATTAGAATTACTAGAGATGATTCAACCGTTCGGTGATATTGTATTAAATACTTCCTGTTCATTACTTCATGTTCCATTTACCTTAGCGAATGAGAACGTGTTAGAAAAAGACGTGACAGCTTATTTTTCTTTCGCTGTAGAAAAATTAACCGAGTTAAATGATTTAAAAAAAATCCTTGAAGATAAAAAAATAAATCAAGATCTGTTAAAGGCGAACAGTGTATTATTTACTCAGGAACGTTTTGTCAAAAACAAACGAGTAGCAAAACAAATCGAAGCATTGACAAAGAATGATTATGTTCGTTTACCAAAATTGTCGGAACGAGCAATTATTCAAAAAGAGAAACTAGAACTACCTACTTTACCAACCACTACGATTGGTTCTTTTCCACAAACAAGAGAAGTCAAACAAAACCGGGCAAAATTCAAAAAAGGAGAAATCACAGAAGCTGAGTATATAGCGTTTAATCGGAAAAAAATCGATGAATGTATCGCTTTTCAAGAAACGATCGGCTTAGATGTTTTAGTTCATGGAGAATTTGAACGGAATGATATGGTTGAGTATTTTGGTGAAAGTTTAGAGGGGTACTTATTTACTGAAAAAGCTTGGGTTCAATCGTATGGTACTCGTTGTGTCAAACCACCGATCATTTGGGGAGATGTTTCGCGCTCGAAACCAATTACTGTTGCGTATTCAAAATATGCGCAAACCTTGACCCATAAGCCAATGAAAGGGATGCTAACAGGTCCAGTAACAATCTTGAACTGGTCATTTCCGCGAGAAGATATTAGTTTAAAAGAAGCGACATTACAATTGGCTTTAGCAATTCAAGAAGAAGTTTTAGACTTAGAAGCGAATGGAATTGAAATTATTCAAATCGATGAAGCTGCTTTACGTGAAAAGCTACCATTACGTCAATCAGATTGGCATACTGAATATCTAGATTGGGCGATTCCAGCATTCCGACTTGTTCATAGTAAAGTACAGCCGACAACACAAATTCATACACATATGTGTTATAGCGAATTTGCCGATATTATTCAAGATATCGATCATATGGATGCGGATGTCATTTCCTTTGAAGCTTCCCGTTCAAATTTAGATATTTTAGATGCTTTAAAAGCAATCGATTTTCAAACGCAAGTGGGACCAGGAGTTTATGATATTCACTCGCCACGTGTTCCTTCAGTAGAAGAAATCGAAACAACGATCCAGAATATCTTAAATAAATTACCAATCGAAAAAATTTGGATCAATCCAGACTGTGGCTTAAAAACCCGCGGTGTATCAGAAACACAAGCAAGTTTGAAAAACTTAGTATTGGCAGCTAAAAAGGTACGTGGAGGGGTGTAAATGAGGACTGATACCTTGTTCAAAGAAAAGACCGTTTTCTCCTATGAAATTTTTCCACCTAGACGAACAGCACCAGTTGACACGATTTATCATACCTTAGATCGTTTGAAAGGCCAACAGCCTGATTTTATCAGTGTAACTTTAGGTGCTGGGGGAACCGATGCTAACTTAAGTACAGCAGATATTGCACAGAAAATCCAAGATGAACAATTTTTACCTAGCGTAGCACATTTACCTGCTGTAAATTTTTCAAAAGATGAGATCAAAGTTATTTTAGAGGAGCTTAAACAAAAAAAGGTAGAAAATATTCTAGCTTTAAGAGGAGATATTTTACCAGATAAAGAACCAAAGAAAGACTTTTCTTATGCGAATGATTTAGTCGCATTTATCCAAGAACAAGGTGATTTTAATATTATCGGTGCTTGCTATCCTGAAACCCATAGCGATGCCGTAAATTCAGTTGAAGATATCAGAAACTTAAAACGAAAAGTTGATTCTGGAGTCAATCAATTGATCAGTCAATTGTTTTTTGATAATAACTATTTTTATACATTCAAAGAAAAGTGTGATATTGCGGCTATTGAAGTACCGATTCAAGCGGGCATTATGCCTGTTGTCAATAAAAGACAAATTGAGCGTATGATAAAGATGTCTAATGTGACGTTGCCAACTAAATTTTTAAAGATGATGGAGCGTTATGAGCATAATCCGGAAGCTATTCGTGATGCAGGGATCGCTTATGCGATCAATCAAATTGTTGATTTAGTTTCACAAGGAACAGAAGGGATTCATCTTTATACGATGAATAATCCGTATGTAGCACAAAAAATCAGAGAAGCAACACGTAGTTTATTTGAAACGTAGCACAAAGTAGAATGTTCAGTTATGGAAAGGAAGAAGCCTCTTTTTTTAAACACTCTTTGCTTGATAATTATTTAAATCTAAAGTGCGAATTCAAAACAAGTAGTTTGTTTTGGGTTCGCACTTTTTTTGATAAAATGTTAAAAAATGAATAAATAACTTGTTTATTGTTATTTTTAAAGGATGGAAGTCCCCTTTTTTTTATCTAATTAAATAACATGTAAATAAATTTTGTTTCATCTTTTCTTTTAGGTGTATTTATTTATTTTTTTGAAATTAAAAAACTTAGAATTAATGTAATTTTTTTAGAAAATTCCTTTTTTTTGAATAAACTCTATTTTAACGAGGTTTATCGCTGTTTTTTATAAATTTTTGTGCTGTTTCCAATTTTAGAGAAATCAGTTTCCTCTTTTAGTAAAAAATAATGACTGAAAAAAATAGAAATAGATTGACATGAAAAATAACAAGAGATATAGTTTACATGTGGATTAAAATAATAATGTATTGTCATGTTTTTTGTTTTTTATGGTTGTATCTTATTATTTGTTTTTATGAAAGTCATGATGAGTGAAATTTTATATGACTGATTATCTTTTGAAATGAAAGGAGATTGTATATGCCAAGAAGGACTCCTGTCCGAAAAAATCGCCGTTCTATAGATGAAGAGGTTAGGCAGAGTATTCCTAAAAAACGTTCACGCACTTATGTAGAGCCTGAAAGGATCTATATAGAAGACGAAAGCCATAGGCAACGTATTGGAAAGAAAAGGGGGCGGCCAACAGCGCAAAGCTCTCGTAATGATTTTTCCAAAAAGCCTAGACGATCTGAATATCAAGAGTCTCCTCGAAGGCATCGACCTCGTAGGCCTGACCAAGAACGCGGAGTAACAGCTGAGTATCTTAAAGAGCGTGAGCAACCATCTAAAAAAAGTTCAGGTATCCTAATATTTTCTTTTTTGAGCAATTTGGTATTTTATGGTCTTACGATTGGAATCATTTCGATGGCAGTGATGTTTTCATTTAGTTCGAAATCGACAGCCTCGATTTTTGGGTATCGGTTTTATACAGTTTTGACTAATTCGATGGTTCCACAAGAAAATGGTCCCAAAGGTGGTTTTTATGCTGGAGATATCGTTATTGTTAAATTGACAGATGGGAAAAAAGTCAAAAAAAATGATATTGTAACTTTTGCTGTGGGAGATGGCTCACGCTATCTAACTCACCGAATGGTGGAATACAAAAATGAATTGAACGGAGAAAAAGGAGATTATCTTGTTACTAAAGGAGATGCCAATAAGAGCAACGACCCGCCAATATCGGCAGACAGAGTATTAGGAAAAGTAGTATTTGCAGTGCCGAAGGTGGGAAGTATCATAGAATTTGCTCGAGAAGAATTTTGGGCTTGTTTAGTTTGTATTCTTTCTTTATATGGATTCTTTTTAGTATTGAAATCTTATCTGTTTACAGCAAATGAAGAGTCGGTTGGCAGGAAAAGAAGACGCCCAATGTATGAAAAGGGATATTAACACTTTGCTTTACTTAAAAAAGCAAGTGAAAATATACATTATAATTTATAGGAGGATTATTTAAAATGAAAAAGAACAAAAAGAAAAAGTTGGCAGCAGCCACGGGATTAGCTTTAGTAGCATTCCTTGCAGGTACCTTTGCTTGGATCAATTCTCAAGACCAAAAAATTAACCGTGTTGATGCGGCTGCAATCAAAGATGACAGTGTTACTGTGGAGGAGAACTGGAAACCTAAGGATATTATCCCAGGAACAGAGGCTACCAAAGAAGTAGCTATCAAGAATACAGGGAACGTACCAGTGTTTGTTCGTGTATCTTATGAAGAAGTTTTGAAACATTTAGCGGAAAAAGGTGCTGTAACAAACCGAGATACAGGTTGGAAGGCTAGTGCTACACCAAAACCGTTAGAAGATGATATTCCTGTTGAATATGACGGAGATAAGTATGTCAAACAAGCAAATGATTATACAGATGTAACAAGTAAGGTCAAAGATGCTGGAGGAGCAGCTATACCAGAAGGTGTAAAAGTTTATGCAAAAGGTTCTGTCACAACAAACCCTGTGACAAACGCAGATGTCACAACATTTACATATTCAGCATTCTATGAATATGCACCAGGTAAATATCAAGCAATGGAAACTAATGTGTCCGTGGCTGGAGGAAATACTGCTGGAACATCAGTAGAAAACTGGGATTTTGCTTTATCTAAAGCGAAATATTCAGTTTACAGTGGTGGCTACAAATATGCAGTATCAAACTGGGCAGCCTCTACTTTAGATGGAGCGTCTACAGAAGCAACAGCAGCAAAAGCTGCTCTATTAGGAAGTGCTGGCAAAAAATACGATGTAGATTATGACTATACAGTCGCAACTTTAGGACTTACAGCGATTCCACCAGTTTCTGTCGCAACAGCAGCTGATCAAGTACCAGTAGCTGATTCAGAGAAAAAAGGTGTTCAGACAGATAAGGCTGCGTTAAACGTTAGTGGGATAAACATTGAGTATGGCACAGATATGGCGACGATTGCGGATCTGAAGAATGATAAATGGGCATATAATAAAGAAGATGGCTATTTTTACTTTACAAGCCCAGTCAATTCTGGAGCAACAACACCGCACTTATTGAAAAAATTAGTGTTTACAAATTCTATAGGAAAAGAGTTTACAAATGCAACATACGACTTAATCATAAAAATGGAAGCCATTCAAGCAACTAAGGAAGCTTTGGTCGATAGTACTGGTTGGAATTTAAATGGAGCTGACGGTTCAGAAACAAAAAAAATCACGACTTATCTAGATGGTCAAGCAGTAAGCTAATTATGAATAAAGCGTAAAAAATGGGAAGGGGGAAAAATGATGCAGCAACAATTAAAGCGAAAACATCGATTATTTCTGGTGTTATGTAGTTTGTTAAGTCTGTATATCACTTTTACCAGTGGAACACTACTAGCTGTTGCCCGTCAAACCCTTCCTCCAGGAGTGGTCATTGGCGATGAAACTGGAGTATCTGCTTCTTCAGAAGGAGAGTACTATGTTGATTTGCCAAATGTCTTACCTGGAGAAAGTTATGAAAAAACAATTACGATTCGTAGTATGGATATAGAGGAACCATTTGAACTAGGTATTTTAGCAACCCCAAAGTCTACAAAAGGTGTAATTGATTTTGATAAACAGATCACATTGACCTTATCACTTGATGGGAAACAGTTGTATCAAGGGCCATTGTTAGGAAATGGGGAATTTGATTGGACCGTTCAGCCTTTGATAATAGGGACTTGTGAATATGGTAAGGATCAAATTTTGACGGCAGTATTTGAAGTAGACAAAGATTTAACTCTTGCAGACTATAAAGAAGATAGTCAATTACTATATCACTGGACATTTGTTGCAACAAAAAACCAGCCCGAGTCATCAGATACTAGTAGTAGCAAAGACTCCCCAGCAAAGGCGAAGCCCAAAGGCATGTTTCCGATGACTGGTGAAGAAATAAAAAATTTACTTTATAAAACCTTAGCTGGATTGTTGCTGATGTTGATCGCAATTTTATTATGGAAAAAGCGTAAAGACGAACAAAACAATATTGTGTAGAGGAGGGGGAGACCAATGAGAAAAGGAAGAAGATTATTGAAAACAATTAATCAAAATAAACCTTTCTTAGCCATATTTTCTGTGTTTTTAAGCTTATTACTGGTAGTGGGAAGTACATACTCTTGGATTACCTATAGTGATGAAAAAATCAACCCAAGTATGACCAATACAAAAAAGCTTTCTGCAACAATCGATGAAGTCTTTACCCCAAATCTGCAATGGATACCTGGAACAACGACGGAAATGAAATTATCAGTAAAAAATAATGGACAAATACCAGCCATTGTTCGCATCTCTTTATATGAGTTTTTAGGTCAATTTGAACAGGATATGACTGATGGGACAGGGAATGGCAGTCTAAAAACTGTCTCTAAATCAAGTGGCTCAGATATAAAGATGGAAGATGTCGCTACATGGACAAAGGGGAGTACATACAAGCTAGCTTCGGGAAAATATTATATAGCATCCGAGATTTATAAAGCGGATAAGAACAATTCAAATACAGCATATGTGTATAACGGGAATCGATTAACTGAAGGGCTTAATTATTTAACGATTCAATTTAATAGTACGGTTATCTATGATGTAAACAACAAACCCGCAACTGGGGTACGTCACTATTGGTATTATTCAGAAGGTTATTTTTATTACTCAGAGGTATTACAGCCTAATGAACAAACGAAGCAGCTGATTCAAAGTGTGACAGTAGATAAAATGTTACCAAACAAATATAAAAGTTCGTTATATCAATTAATTCCAGTTATGGATGCTCATGATATTACAAAATCCTTACTAGCTGATTGGGAACTCACTTCTAATTCATATGTAGGAACAATGTATCGTGAAAAAGTTCGTTAGGAGGAATTAAAGATGAAAGACAAGAAAAAGTTTATTCGTTTTTTCTGGATAATCCCTGCGTTAATCATGTGTTTAGTTATTGGAAGTGTAGTAGCATATGCTGCAATGACAGAAAGGGAAGAGAAAGTAAATTTTTTTCAGATTGGAAATTTTCAAACTAAAATAGAAGAGGTTTTTAAAGAACCAACAACGATTTCACCAAATACTTCCGTTGAAAAGAAAGTAACTATAAAAAATACAGGCTCTGTCGATCAATTTATTCGAGTGATGATTCTTCCGGAAATTCGTTTAGAAAGTGGTGAAAGTAATCGCTTGTTACCTTCAAAAATTGGTGAGGAAGTGCTTTTGGACCTGAATACGACACAATGGAAGTTGGGAGAAGATGGATATTATTATTATTTAAATGTCTTGGAATCTGATCCGTCTAAAGTTGCAGAGAATTTGTTTACAAAAGTTACATTAAAAAAAGAGTTAGGTCAGGAGTATCAGAATGCCTCTTTCAATTTGTTAGTAAAAGTAGAGGCAATTAATTGTGCAAAATTTGCTTATCGTGATGCTTGGTGGCAAGGAACTACACCGAATAATGGGAATTTACAAATAATAGATAATCAATTAGCTGGAAAAGCAAAATAAGCTAGGCGCATGGAATAATTGTTCCATGTATGCCTTTTTCAATTATTCAACACTCATGAAATGAGTGTTTTCAACAAAGAAACCATTGATTTGATGAGTCTTGAAAAGAAGGAGATAAAATGAAAAAGAGAAGACTAAGAAAGCGATTATTAAAAAAAAGTAGTTGGTTGTTATTTCTATTAATAACATTTGTTGCCATTGGTAGCTATCTGTTTACAAACAAGGAGAAAATGCAAGCCTCTACTATTGTTAATAATGGAGACTTTCGATTGACGGCTGAAAACAAGTGGAGTTCTCAAGATAAAAAAAGCTATGCGGATTTAGAGTGGGATAAAGTAGACGATCTAAGTCAATCGGGTTATCAATTGTTTCAATCAGAAGACGGTGAAATCTGGGAGAGTCGCTCTTTAAATTATGGGAAATCTATCAAAGTTCTAAATATCTATCCTGATGAACCTAAATCGAATACACTAAAAAGTTGGATGGATGGTTTAAAATTAACGGCAGCAGATGGGAGTAATCTGATTCAAGTTACCTCGGTATCGATGAGTGATTACAATGCGAATCCAAATAACTATTTAAAAAGTAGTGCTGGGGAGTACAAATATGATGTTTTGATGTTTGGATCATGGGATTCAAATAACAATAAGGATATTACTGAAAATGCTGCTAAAATAACAAATGAGTATCTTAATACAGGAAGAGGAGTATTATTTGGTCATGATACCATCAACAATAACCCAAAAAGAGCTGTGTTTTATAAGTATTTTAAAGATGCAGTAGGGTTAGGCAACCGTCAGGCAAATTCTGTCACAGGTTCTGCAGAAGTTAAATTAATCAATAATGGTTACTTGATGAAATATCCATTTGAAATGAAAAATGATATTGTTTTAGATATTCCGTATGCTCATAATATTGATTTACAAGATACCACTGTGGGAACAGTATGGCTGGAATTTATTAATCCCTCAGGTGCATGGCCAAATCCAATTTTAGTAGACGGGAAGTGGCGTGGAGGTTGGTATTTAAAGACTAACAACAATGTCGGGATGATTCAAACAGGACATTCTAACGGACAGTCGAGTCTGGATGAAAGAAAAATAATAGCAAACACATTATATAATTTAGCACAAGTATCATTAGAAAATGTTGCTACTGATCAAACGGTCAAAGATGATAAGGCTCCTAATACTCCCCAAGTTAGTGTCCGTTGTGATAACGGTAGCAATAATTTAAGTATAAAGGCAGACGCTGTTGATATTGGTAAGGAATATCAATGGTACGTAGAAGCAAGTACTAAAAGTAACGGTATCAAAAAATCAGATGTGGTAAAAGAAGTAATTAAAAGTAACATTGCTGGCTATTTTTACGAAGTAACCAATTTACCAACATCAAATTTAGCAAAACAGGTTGAGAGTTATAAAGATTCATATGGTCGGATAGATGCAAGTAAATTTGATCATTATGTTGCGCCGAACGATGATTCTCTTGATTATGAGACAAGAAGTACGTTTACAATTACGGAAAATAAAGATTCAGGAAAATATCTTCATGTTTTGGCTGTAGATCGTTCTAACAATATTTCTCAAGTGAGCAGTCAAAAAATCAAAGAGATACCTCAAAATATTGATTTTAAAGTTGAACGTACAAAGAATGAATCAAGGCTTATTGAACTGAGTATAGATAGTTCTTTAAATAATTCAATAGAAGAAGTAGAAGTCCGTACCCCTAAGAATACAATAATTAAAGATTTCACTTCTCTGATACTTCCTACTAATTGGAAGGCTCACGAAAATAGTGAAACAACTGAATACAAATCATTTTCATTTATGACTAAAGGAAATAATGATTTATCGACACTCACTAAATTTATAAATGATTTACGCTTTACAATTAATGCTCCACTTGATCAAAAAGGAGAAATTCAGATAATTCTGCATGAAAAAGCTCAAAGTGCTACACTGGTAAACGAGGTAACGAAAGTTTGTAGGATTGCAGAAGTCCCTCAACGAATTTCCTTAAAAGCGTATAGTGAGACAGGGGAGCCGCTTCAATCGGGAGACATATGGTTAGATCAGAAGATAACAATCAACAAAAAGGAAAGTATCACAACAAAAAATGTTGATCTATATGATTTTATTAAATTAGTAGGGAGTGGAGGAAATCAAATCTCACCTCTTGAATGGGTTGTTACCAATGAATTCCAAGAAGGACGGTTAATTTATAGAAGCCGTAAACTAACTGTTCATAGTCGACAAGTTGTAACTAATCAGAATGATCAGGTAGTGATACCTAAAACAGGATTTGGGGTATTAGAAAGTCAAACTACGTTAGGGCAAAATGGAGAGGAATTTCCATTAACAATGAGTTCTACTATAGATAATAAGGCAAATTTTGATACTTATATTATTCGTTATCAATTCAGTCAGCGGATTTATTCTTTTGTCCCAAAGGTTCCGATGAATTATAGACTCCTTGGCTACGTACTAACAACTAAAAACGAAGCGCATTTGCCTAGCAATAGTACATTAAATCCAATTAAGATTGATGCATCGGCGAACCCAGAATTTTGGTTGACGACATATATCGAGCCGGTAACAGAAAAACCTACTTTCTATCATTGGGAGTATAAGGAAAATAAATTAGGTGCAATTAAAGTAGAATAAAAGAATAGTCTATCTAAGGATATTGAGGGATTTAAGAAGTTTGGTTCATAGGGTCCTCCATTACTATAGAATGATGAAAACCCTAAATCTATATAGATAGGAATAACATATAATGTATTTACTGTTGATAGTATTAGGGATTATTACATTTGTTCATAGTGTATTATTCATAATTGTTATTCAAAAAAATGCAGAAATAACAAATAAGCTTAATCAAATTACTAGAAAAAAAACTTATTCCAAAGCAAACGAGCAACCTTTTGCATCAAAAAAAGAAATAACTAGAAGGGATAAGCGTGCTACAGATAAGAGAATAATTGATGAAACGAGGAAGTAGATAACGATGAATATAGGCTATGCTCGTGGCAATAAATTGAATCAACAGTTTGATTTTTTAGAAAATTATGAAGTAGAAGAAATTTTCTCGGATAAAAGCCAGAGCTATGAAGTACTTCAAGATCCTGAAAGTGACTATCAACGCTTATTGGACTATACAGAGCCAGGTGATTGTGTAGTGATTGCGTTTTTAGAAGCTATCTCGAGAGATTATCAAAAACTACTAGAATTTTTTAATGAACTAGATGAGTTGGAGCTTGATTTAATTGTATTGACCTCGCCAGACTTAACTTTGGCTGAGTGGCGAGAAGTACTTTTGTGGATCAATAAAAACGATCGCTTGTTGCATCCGCGTCTGATCAAACTAAAGTTAAAACAAGAAAAAAATAGAAATAAAGAGAGCTACTCAGTTTTTAGTAGAGATAGTGAGGCAAAGCAGTTATATCGGGATGTTTTATGGCAGCTGATTGGGAAACGGAAACTACGAGAAATTGCTCAACAAAAAAGTGTTCCTATTGAAACAATCTATCGAATTCAGCAAGAATTCAAGCGGATAAAATTAGCAGGAATTTTAGCAATTTGTTTTTTTCTCGCAATTGCTACGCTTAAAATATCGGAAAATTTTTCGGATAATCTGTGGATTCAAATCACTGTGTGTATTGTCGCAACACTGGCCATTTTGTATAACGTTTTAGCGGATAATGAAGAGTTGTAGTACTTTTTATTCCTAAATAAAAATAGTTTTGCTTTTTCCGATTGGTTAGGGAAAAGCAAAACTATTTTTAGGTTAAAAATGCATCTTCTCAATTCGGTCAAATGCATCTTCTAAAATTGTGATATCTTGAGTTGCGGCTAAACGTACATAATTATCTCCAGTTGTCTCACCAAATGCCTTTCCCGGAATCATCAATACGTTCGTCTCTTTCAAAACTTTCTCCACAAAAGGAACGGAAGTCATTCCTGTTTTAGAGATATTGATAAAAGCGTATATGCTGCCTTTGACAGGATGTAAAGACAGAAATGGGATTGTTGCAATACGTTGTTCAAGATATTCTAAACGTTCTTTAAAGACAGAAACGACGTTTGGTACTAAACTATCAGAGTGATTTAAAGCATAAATCCCTGCCTGTTGAGACGGACTTGGTGCAGAATAGGTAATACTTTCATTGATTAGTTTTGCTGCATCATTGATATATTTAGGTGCGATCATATAGCCAATTCGCCATCCAGTCATAGCAAAAGTTTTTGAAAAACTGCTAAAAGTAATGGTATTCTCAGGTGCGAAGGTAGCCATTGGGACAAAATTATCGTAGAAACAAAATGCTTCATAGACTTCATCAGATAGAATATAAAACTCTTTCTCGATGGCTAAATCTGCGATAGCCTTAAATGTTTCTGGAGAAAATACGGCTCCAGTAGGATTATTAGGCGAATTGATAATAATTGCTTTTGTTTTATCTGTGATTGCGGCTTTTAAAATGTCGATATCAATCTGAAAACCATCTTCTTCATAGGTTGGGATAAATATTGGGTTGCCGCCAGCTAAAAGTACTTGATCTTTGTAGGGAGAAAAATAAGGCTCATGGATGATCACTTCATCATCAGGGTCTAAAATCACCTGTAACGTTAAATACATACCATGCAACGCACCAACTGTTGCTCGGATTTGAGCAGGTTTGAAGGCCAAACCATATTGCTTTCGATAAAAGTCAGCTACAGTATCGATAAATTCTTGACTACCGCCGGATGCAGTGTATTTTGTATGACCATTTTTGACATCAGCAAAAGCCGCATCAATAATTCGTTCATCGGTAATTAAATCCGGATCACCAATCGATAAATCAAGTAGGTTGGGGACTTGTTTAGCTAAAGTGGCAATATCCATCAATATATTTTCAGCAGGATGCTGGTGCTTTTTTGAAATAGTTGAAATGTCCATAATTCTTTCCTCCAATAGTTACTTGCTTTAATCTATTCTATCTTACTTTGTGAAAGAGGACAAAGCAAATTTAGATGAATTTGCTTTGCCCTCTTGCAATGTTATAGTACTTTTCTAAGAAAATCTTGCGTACGTGGATTTTTTGGTTGTCCAAAAATTTCTTCTGGCGTCCCTTCTTCTTGGATAATTCCAGCATCCATGAAAATAACACGATCAGCAACTTCACGAGCAAAGCCCATTTCATGTGTCACAACAACCATAGTCATTCCTTCGACGGCCAAAGCTTTCATTACTGCCAGCACTTCACCAACCATTTCTGGGTCCAGCGCAGAGGTAGGCTCATCGAACAACATAACATCAGGATTCATTGCTAGTGCTCTTGCAATGGCTACTCGTTGTTGTTGACCGCCAGATAAACTGGAGGGATAGCTGCTGCTTTTATCTTTTAGCCCTACTTGTTCTAATAGAGCCTGAGCTTTTTCTTTAGCGGCTTCAGCAGTTTCTTTTTTCACTTTAATTGGACTAATCGTTAAGTTATCTAAAACTGTTTTATGAGGAAATAGATTGAAGTTTTGAAATACCATACCCATTTTTTGACGAAGGGCGTCGATATCGGTATCTTTGTCTAATAAATTTTTTCCTTCAAATTCAATCGTTCCATCTGTTGGTTGTTCTAATAAGTTCAAACAACGTAAAAAGGTACTTTTTCCGCTACCTGAAGGTCCGATGATTACAACGACTTCGCCAGCCTTGACATCTAAGTCGATGCCTTTTAAGACTTCATTCTTTCCGAATGTTTTGTGTAGGTTTTTAATATTAATCACTAGTACTCATTCTCCTTTCAGCAACACCTAATAGGCGGGAAATCGTAAAGGTTAAAACAAAATAGATCAATGAAACAACTAGATACGGTAAGAATGGTTTAAAACTTGCGCCTTGAACATTACCGGCTTGGAAAATCAATTCAGAAACACCAATAACTGATACAACTGAAGATTCTTTGATGACTGTTACAAATTCATTTCCTAATGCAGGTAAAATATTTTTGATTGCTTGCGGTAAAATGATATAGCGCATTGCTTGAGGTTGGTTCATTCCTAAAGAACGGGCCGCTTCTAATTGTCCATTATTAACAGCGTTGATCCCAGCTCGAACGATTTCTGCAACATAAGCGCCACTGTTTAAGGCAAGAGCGATACATCCAGCTGCAATTTTTGATAGATCAAGCCCTAAAACACCTGTACCAAAATAAACGATGAAGATTTGTACTAATAACGGAGTACCTCGAACATATTCTATATAACAAATTGCGATGCCACGTAAGATTTTTGATTTGGATAATTTCATCAAAGCGAGTAAGCCACCGAGAATTGCACCAAACAAGACACCCATAAAAGCTAAGAAAATCGTATAGCCAGCACCGCTGATATAGAATTTACCATACTTCCCAAGAAAACTTTGATCGTCAGTAAACATTAATTTCCCGGCTTCTTTTTTATAACCTTCTAACAAGTTATTGTCATTGATGGTTTGAATCGAAGCGTTGACCTTTTGTTCTAAGATAGGAGCATTTTTTGGAATAGCAACGGCGGCGTCCTTTTGCCCTTGTTCAAAGGTGACATCTGCAAATGTCAATTCTTTGTCACGATCGACATAGGCTTCAGCAACTGGACCTTCTAACACTGCTGCTTCAACTTTTTTATTTTTTAAGTTCATGATAATGTCTGGAACTTTTTGTAAAGAGGTTGGAATCGATCCAACTAGTTCTGTTTTCGCTAATTCTTCTTGGGTTGTCTGTTTTTGAACACCAACTTTGACACCATCAAAATCTTTTGTTGACTGAAAGCGATTTTTATCGTCTGCTCGAACAACAACTTTTTGTTGAACGGTCATATAAGGTGTCGAAAAATTGACTTCCTGCAGCCGTTCAGGTGTTGGGGCCATCCCTGAAATAATCAAGTCGATTTTACCAGTTTTCAATGCACCTAATAATGCATCAAAACCCAATTCTTCAATTTTTAATTTTACACCTAAATCATCAGCAATTTTTTGCGCGATAGAGATGTCAAAACCCACGACCTGGTCTTTGCCATCAACATCTGCATGGAATTCATAAGGGGCATAATCGGCTGATAAGCCAACGATTAGTTCGCCACGTTTCATGATAGCATCATAGACTGGATCTTTTTCTTCAGCTAAGGCTACACTGGTAGGCAAAAAAGTGAGTAATACCAATAGTATTGGTATGATAAGTGCTAAGGTTCTTTTACATAGTTTCATTTGTTCGTCTCCTTTATAGTAGATTGTTCATAAGCATAAACACTCGATAACTTTCTGTTTCAATAAATATTCTAAAAATAGCATATATATGTATAAAAATTTATTGTTTTTGGATGTGTTTTATCATATCATAGATTAAGGGAAAGGAAAAGTGAATTTTACCAAAGAAGTCATAATTTTTCACTTTTGCATAAAAATAAGAAAAAATGAAAGGTCGAGAACGATGAATCAATCATTAATAGTAAGAGGGGCACCTCAAGAATATGAATGCCGAGTGGGTGCGTGGGATAGTTTGGAAGAGCACTTAAATAGAAGAAACATTAAGTGTGTCATGATTTTACATGGGAAAGACTCGTGGGAAGCAGCTAAACCATACTTTCCTACTTTCATGCATATAGATACATGTTTTGTTGAGTATGGTGGAGAATGTACGGATGAAAAAACAGCAGAGCTAAAAGCGATTTTTGAGCAAAAAGAGTTAGATGGGATCATAGCTGTAGGTGGTGGGAAAATTGCAGACTTAGGTAAAGCGATTGCGAATCAGTGCCAAACGCCGATTTTAATTTTACCTACATTAGCGGCTACTTGTGCGGCTTATACCCCCCTAAGTGTCATCTATAATACAGATGGTTCGATGGACCGTTACGATGTATTTCCTATCAGTAATGCTTTAGTTTTGATTGAACCAAAGGTGATCTTGACCTCTCCAAGCGAGTTGATGATTGCAGGGATCGGCGATACGGTTGCAAAATGGTATGAAGCAGATGCAATGATCTCACAGTTAGCAACCCAACCAATTGAAATTCAAGTGTCCGCATTCGCTGCTAAAAAATGTCGTGATGTGTTGCTTCGTGATAGTCAAGAAGCGTTGAAGGCCATGGCACAAAAAGAAATCAATCAAGCCTTCTTAAATGTTGTAGAAACGAATATTTTACTTGGCGGAATGGTTGGCGGCTTTGGGGATGATTATGGACGGACGGCAGGAGCGCACTCGATTCATGATGCGTTGACGATTTTACCAGAAAGCCATCAACAACTACATGGAAATAAAGTAGCCTATGGTGTGTTTGTTCAATTGGTAATCGAAAATAAATGGGATGAGATCGAACGATTAATTCCATTTTATCAAAGCTTGAAGTTACCTGTTTCTTTAAAAGCGATGAATATGGTTTTATCTGAATTCGATTACGAGCAAGTTGCAGAACGCGCTTGCGAGTCGCATGAAACCATTCATTATATGAAAGAAAAAATCACACCAGACGTTGTAAAAAATGCGATGATGGCATTAGAAACAGCAATGAAGAACAAATAAATGAATTAAAAACTCAACGAAACTAGAGACAAACGATTGTATACTTGCCTCTAGTTTTTATTGTCTAAGGATATACTAAAGAAAGCCTGTAAAACCTTGCAAATACGAATAAAAAAAAGTATGATGATTGAAGTGTAAATTTGTAAAAGAAAGTAGGGAAATGAATGACAGAACCAGCCATTCGTTATCGTTTAATAAAGAAAGAAAAGCATACAGGTGCTCGTTTAGGAGAGATAGTCACACCACATGGGACTTTCCCCACACCGATGTTTATGCCTGTAGGAACGTTAGCGACAGTAAAAACAATGTCACCAGAAGACTTAAAGGAAATGGGAGCAGGAGTGATCTTGAGCAATACGTATCATTTATGGCTTCGTCCTGGAGATGATTTGATTGCAGAAGCAGGTGGTTTACATAAATTTATGAATTGGAATCAACCGATTTTAACAGATTCGGGTGGTTTCCAAGTATTCTCATTAAGTGATATGCGTAAAATCACAGAGGAAGGTGTTCATTTTAGACATCATTTGAATGGATCTAAGTTATTCCTTTCACCAGAAAAAGCAATTAATATTCAAAATAACTTAGGATCTGATATTATGATGAGTTTTGATGAATGTCCACCGTTTGATGAAAGCTATGATTATGTGAAGAAATCAATTGAGCGTACATCACGTTGGGCAGAACGAGGGTTGAAAGCTCATGCTAATCCAGATCGTCAAGGCTTGTTTGGAATTATCCAAGGGGCAGGATTTGAAGATTTACGTCGTCAAAGTGCTAAAGATTTAATTAGTATGGACTTTCCAGGTTATTCCATTGGTGGTTTATCTGTTGGGGAGCCTAAAGCTGAAATGAACCGCGTATTAGACTTTACGACACCTTTGATACCTGACAACAAGCCAAGATACTTGATGGGTGTTGGAACTGCTGATTCATTAATTGATGGTGTGATTCGTGGAATCGATATGTTTGACTGTGTACTGCCAACCAGAATTGCTAGAAATGGAACTTGTATGACCTCTAAAGGTCGTTTGGTTGTTAAAAATGCTCAATACGCTAGAGATTTCCGTCCGTTAGATGAGAAATGTGATTGTTACACATGTAAAAACTACACACGTGCATATATTCGTCACTTGATTAAGGCTGATGAGACATTTGGTATTCGTTTGACTTCGTACCATAACTTGTATTTCCTATTGAATTTGATGAAACAAGTTCGTCAAGCAATTATGGATGATAATCTATTGGAATTTCGTGAAGCCTTTTTTGAAGAATATGGCTTTAATAAAGAGAATGCAAAAAGTTTCTAAAAAAATGATCAAAAGACTAGTGTTGAACAAGAAATTTTGTTACAGTAAACTAGTGATTATACGATAGAGAGGTGAATACAAAATGGGCGGAGGACTTTCGTTTATTTTACCATTAATTCTTTTAGCAGGAATGATGTTTTTTATGACTCGTTCGCAAAAGAAACAACAAAATGAACGTCAAACACTTTTAGATGCAATGAAAGTGGGCGATGACGTTGTAACGATTGGGGGATTACATGGTGTAATCTCTGAAATCGACAATGACAAAAAGACTGTACTGATTGATTGTGAAGGAATTATCCTTGAATTTGATCGTGCAGCAATTAAAACAGTTAAACCAGGTACAGTAGTAGCGAATGATAGTGATGTTACTGTAGTTGAAACGCCAGAAGAAACAATCGTTGAAGAGACAACGGTTGAGACAACTTCTGAAAACAACGAAACGAAAGAATAAATTCCAGCTTGCTGGAATTTTTTCTTTCTAAAACACATATAAAGAATAGCATAGATCATTTTTTACAAAGAGGAGGGAGAACCATCGAAACGTTGTCGTGGCATCAAAAGTTCTTATTAAAAAAAGAATTAAAAATCACTTGCCGATCGTTTCAGCAACTTGGTTATTCATCAGTCAATGAAATAGAATTGATGAATTACCTCGTTTCTTATCGTTGGAAAAAGAAAGCTCCATCGTCTATCAAGGCTTGTCGCGAAGACATTTTACATATTGAACCAAACGAGTTCTTTGATTATCAACAATTGATTGCACAAACAAGCAACTTAACGATCAAAGATTGGCATGATTTAACGGATTTATTCTAGTATAGAATAAATTCGTTTTTTCTTTTAGTACGATAAAAAACGCTTACGATAATAAGTTGAATAAAAATAGGTTTAAATGTGAAAAAAATCACAATAAACTATTTACAAGAAAAAAATAATGTTGTATGATATGTATGTGAAATGGTTAACAAACAAAAATAAATTACTTATTTTTCTAGGAGGATCACAATGGCTAAAACAATGAAGCAAGAAGAGACGAAAACTGTTGATGTACCAGCAATGATTGATGAGTTAGCAAAAAAAGCAAATGTTGCTTTAAAAGAAATGGAAGACTTCGATCAAGAAAAAGTCGACCACATTGTGCACCAAATGGCAATGGCAGCGTTAGACCAACATATGCCTTTAGCAAAAATGGCTGTAGAAGAAACTGGCCGTGGAATTTATGAAGATAAAGCAATCAAAAATATGTACGCTTCAGAATATATTTGGAACAGCATCAAACATGATAAAACTGTTGGGGTCATCAACAAAGATGACCAAACAGGTTTAATTGAAATTGCTGAACCAGTAGGTGTGGTTTGTGGTGTTACACCGACAACAAATCCAACATCAACAACGATTTTTAAAGCATTGATTTCCATCAAAACACGTAACCCAATCGTATTTGCTTTCCACCCAAGTGCGCAAAAATGTTCTGCAGAAGCTGCTCGTATCGTTCGGGATGCTGCAATCAAAGCGGGTGCTCCTGAAAACTGTGTACAATGGATCGAACAACCTTCATTAGAAGCTACTTCAGGTTTGATGAATCATCCTGGAATCGCAATCGTTTTAGCTACTGGTGGTGCCGGCATGGTGAAATCAGCTTATTCAACTGGTAAACCAGCATTAGGTGTTGGACCAGGTAATGTTCCTTCATATATTGAAAAAACAGCGAAAATCAAACGCGCAGTCAACGATTTGATCGTTTCTAAATCATTTGACAACGGAATGATTTGTGCTTCTGAACAAGCTGTAATTGTAGATAAAGAAGTTTATGCAGCTGTAAAAGCTGAATTTGAAGCACATCAAGTGTACTTCGTCAAACCAAACGAATTACAAAAATTAGAAGATGCCGTTATGAACGAAGGAAAATATGCAGTAAATCCTGCGATCGTTGGGTACTCTGCTGAACATATCGCAGAACTTGCTGGCATCAAAGTACCAAAAGGCACTAAAATCTTAGTTGCTGAAATCGAAGGTGCTGGAGCTGAATATCCATTGTCACGTGAAAAACTATCGCCAGTTTTAGCGATGATGAAAGCTCAAAATTCAGAGCATGCTTTTGATTTATGTGAAGCAATGCTTGAACTAGGCGGGTTAGGTCATACTGCTGTGATCCATACAGAAGATGAAGATCTACAAGTTAAATTTGGATTACGTATGAAAGCGTGCCGTATCTTAGTGAACTCTCCATCAGCTGAAGGAGGAATCGGTAATATCTATAACGAAATGATTCCTTCATTAACATTAGGTTGTGGTTCGTATGGTAAAAACTCAGTCTCTAAAAACGTATCTGCTGTTAACTTGATCAACGTCAAAACTGTAGCGAAACGGAGAAATAATATGCAATGGTTTAAATTACCACCAAAAATTTTCTTTGAAAAAAATTCATTACAATACCTACAAAAAATGGAGAATGTTGAACGTGTAATGATCGTTTGTGATCCAGGAATGGTTCAATTTGGTTATGCAGATACAGTTCGTAAAGAATTACAAAAACGTAAAAACGACGTTCAAATTGAAGTCTTTTCAGCAGTAGAACCAAATCCATCTACAAATACAGTGTATGCTGGAACAAAAGTTATGGTTGATTTTGAACCAGATACGATCATCGCTTTAGGTGGCGGATCTGCAATGGATGCAGCCAAAGGCATGTGGATGTTCTATGAGCACCCAGATACAGAATTCTTTGGCGCTAAACAAAAATTCTTAGATATCCGTAAACGTACGTACAAAATTGAAAAAGCAGTTAAAACACAATTTGTATGTATCCCAACAACATCAGGTACAGGTTCAGAAGTCACACCATTTGCTGTTATTACAGATAGTGATACTCACGTAAAATATCCATTAGCTGATTACGCATTAACGCCAGATGTTGCGATCATCGATCCACAATTTGTCATGTCAGTTCCAGCTTCTGTAACAGCTGATACTGGGATGGACGTTTTAACACATGCAATCGAGTCTTACGTTTCAGTAATGGCTTCTGATTACACTCGTGGATTAAGTTTGCAAGCAATCAAATTAGTCTTTGAACACTTGGAAAACTCAGTGAAACGTCCAGATGCAGAAAGCCGTGAAAAAATGCATAATGCATCAACAATGGCTGGTATGGCATTTGCCAATGCATTCTTAGGAATTTGTCACTCTGTAGCTCATAAAATTGGTGGAGAATATGGGATTCCTCACGGACGTACAAATGCGATTTTATTACCGCATATTATCCGTTACAATGCCAAAGATCCTTCAAAACATGCAATGTTCCCTAAATATGACTACTTCCGTGCTGACACAGATTACGCTGATATCGCGAAATTCTTAGGTCTTAAAGGGAAAAATACAGCCGAATTAGTGGATGCATTAGCAACAGCTGTATACGATTTAGGCGTATCTGTTGGAATCGATATGAACTTGAAAGCACAAGGTGTGACACAAGAAATTCTTGATTCAACTGTTGATCACATGGCTGAATTAGCTTACGAAGATCAATGTACAACAGCAAATCCAAAAGAACCATTGATCAGTGAATTAAAACAAATCATTATCGATGCTTATAATGGCTAGTCGAATATAGTAAGAAGAGCGACGTAAAAGTTGCTCTTCTTTTTTTATTTAGAGGTATAATAAAGTCAAAAGAAATGGGAGCGATGTAAGATGACGATTAGAGAAGCAACGTTAGAAGATGTAGAAGCAATCAATCAGCTAAATACTGGTCCATTAAATCACGAATATCCCTTGGCCGATGCAAAAAAACAGTTGTGCTATTTATTATCTTCTCCAGTAAATAAATTATTTGTGAAAGAGTTAGATGAAAAGGTTGTGGGCTATATTCAATTAAGTGAATATGTTAGCACATATGCGCCTAGATTAATGAATGTTTTAGCACTTGTGGTAGCTGAGGATTTCCATAGTCAAGGGCTAGGAAAAGCCCTGCTTGATTATGCAGAGCAATGGGCAAAGGAACAAGGTGTTAAAGGGATAAGGTTAAACTCGGGTGTAGAAAGAACCGCAGCCCATAAATTTTATGAGAAGCAAGAGTATGTGAGAGTGAAAAATCAAGTCAATTTCAGAAAATTATTTAACGAAAGAATCTCAAAAGAGTAATCAAAAAAATGAAAGTTTTTCTTATTCATTATCAAAAATATAGCCGCTTCTATATAATAAAAGTAGAACAAATCCAATTGAAGAAAATGAACAATTAGGTTTATCAAGAAAGGATGATCCGAAATGCCAAAATTTTCTCCATGTTTGTGGTTTGATGGGAAAGTAGAAGAAGTGGCTGAATTTTATGTTCATGCTTTTGACTATAGAGCTAACACTTGCAGGACAAGAAGTTATTTTGCTAAATGGTGGATTAGATTTTTCATTTACCCCCTCAATCTCTCTTTTTGTAGAGTGTGAAACGGAAGAACAAATTGATAAATTATGGGAAACGTTAAGTTTCAATGGTAAGGTATTGATGGAATTTGGGCCCTATCCATTCAGTGAAAAGTATGGCTGGTTGGAAGATCAATATGGCGTTTTTTGGCAACTGGTTTTGACGTGAAGGACGCAGTCGACTACACCAAGCTTTTTGTTTTCGGGAGAGCAGTTTGGAAAGGCAGAGGCAGCTATGCATCAGTGGATCGAGATTTTTGGTGAGGGAGAAGTAGAGTATGTCCAAAAAAATCCAGATGGTACTGTTGCTCAAGCTTTATTCACAATGCATGGACAATCCTTTCGAGTGATGGATAGTGGTGAAACACATGCTTTTACCTTTTCAATGGCTACTTCATTTTATGTCTATTGTAAAGATCAAGCTGAAATCGATCGTTTATGGAAAGCTGTGACATCAAGAGAAAAAGAATGGCCGTGTGGGTGGATGGAAGATGAGTATGGTGTATGTTGGCAAACGGTTACGAAAGATATGGATATGTTATTCGATAACTCAGATCCTGAAAGAGCTTATCGAGTCATGTAAGAGTTGTATAAAATGAAACGAATCGACATAACTACGTTGAGACGAGCGTATGAAGGATAAATTAAAAAGAAGATTGGGCTTTTTAAGCTCAATCTTCTTTGTTTATTTACTTCTCTTAGCAAAAGGCTGATAAGCAATGCCACGACTTTCACACCAGTGAATGATTTCGCCAGAAAAAATAATATCAGTTGTTGCAAGATCAGCAGTTGTCTTTTTACCAAGTAAGGTATACATCATTTTAAGTTCATCTTCCCATTGTTGGATCAGTTCGATTGTTTCATCAACGCTATTTGTCATCAAATGGTTTAAAATAGTGCCAGCAACGCCAACACTTGCAGCACCTAAACTCAGGGCTTTGATAATATCCATAGATTGACGGATACCGCCAGAAGCTAAAATAGTTAGTTCTTTTTGCCAGTCCGTAGATTCTAATAAGGAGAGAACCGTTGATTGCCCCCAGTCCGTTAAGAAACCTAATTCTCTTTTTTTTCGACGAGCATTTTCGATTTGGGTAAAACTAGTGCCGCCCTGTCCACTGATATCTACCAATTTAACACCTCGGCAGATTAATTGTTCGATTGTTTCACTGCTCATACCGAACCCAACTTCTTTAACGAGGACTGGAACAGACAAGTGAGCAACGATATCTTCAATAGTATCCAACCAGCCATGGAAATCACGATCTCCTTCAGGCATTACGAGTTCTTGAGGAGTATTCACATGAATTTGCAGCCCATCCGCTTGAAACAAGTCGACTGCCCTTTTCGCATCTTCTAAAGAGAGGCCTGCGCCAATATTCGCCCAAATCACACCATCAGGATTTTCCTTACGCATGATTTGGTAAGTATCTGCTAAATCAGGATTCTTCAAAGCGGCATTAACTGATCCTGTTGCAGTCATTATTCCAGTTTCTCTAGCGATGATACCTAATTCCTGATTGATTTCTTTCGCTCGTTTACTACCGCCGGTCATAGCATTGATGTAAAAAGGTTGCTTAAAGGAAAAATCAAGAAAAGAAGTTGAAATATCGACTTCATCCATTGCAATTTCAGAAAATGAATGATGCACAAAACGGATTTGATCAAAGTCATTGGTCTTTTCTTTATGAAAGGCTTTAGCTAAAGAGATGTGTTCATCTTTTCGGTTCATTTTTTTCCTGCTTTCCGTAAAAATAGACGTGTAATGGTAAAGGCGTGATTCCTTCTTTTTCCCAAGAGCTCATTAAAGGTAGAATTCCTGATTTTTGTTTGAATAGGACGATTCCGCAATCACCACCACCTGCACCAGACGATTTTGCTGCGCCACCGTATGTTTGTGCTAAGTTACATAGTTTTTTTAGCGCAGGCGTTTCAATCGTAACACCAGTGATGGAGGTCAATTGTTGGAGTAATTTACGGTTTTTTCGTATTTGGGTTTGGATCAAGGAAATATTTTCTTGATCGAAGCCTGCTATCATTGTCTCAACACAGGTTTTACTTTCATCAAGAAATTCCTGATAAGCGTTCTCTTTTACATCTTTTGATTGATGGACTTGATCCACCAAATCTGACGTTGAAGCAGGGCTGCCAGTCCAACCGATCAATAAGCGTAGTTTCTTAGGAACGACCAAAGGTTTGATCATTAATTTTGGCCAAGTTGCCTGAAGCAAGGTCGTTAATGTTTGTGTCTGAGATTGTTCATTGACCCAACGGTGATCAAAGGTTGAAAAAGCGATCCAACCACCATAACAGCTTGCCGCAATATCGCCGCAGGAGCCGTTTCCTTGAACAGCTAAATGAGCTAGAGCCGAAAGTTTAAAAATCTCTTCTTCTTTTAATTGCAAGTCATAGAAGAGGGCTAAAGCTTTCACTGTTGCTACAGTAACGGCACCGCTGGAACCTAATCCGTATTTTCGTCCGTTTGAACTATCTAACTCACTGGTGACTTTTAAGTGATAAAAAGAAAGCTCTTTTTGTTGTTCATGCGCATATTTTTCAGTTAAGCGAATTGCAGCAAGAACATAATGAAACGGATTTTCTCGAATATCAAGGACAAGTTCGTTATTTCTTCTAGTCCAACGCACAGGTAGTGTGCTATATTGGGCAGATTGGATACTGCCGACATCTTTTGCTGTTTCGACAGTGACTGTCACAAATTGGTCTACTGCAACAATGATTGCCGGATGTCCTGGTTCAACAACGGCATATTCACCAGCAATAAACAATTTACCTGGTGTAGAAACTTCTATCATAACTTTTCCGACCTTTCTAAAGGAATCAGGGCAATCTTAGGTCCTGCGTAAGCTTCAATCAATTGTTTTTTAGAAAAATGAGTAGCTAAATGATTTTTTAAAGTACTCAGATTTTTCTTCTCAACTAAGATTTTGACGTTTGGTCCAGCATCCATTGTGAAGTAACACGGCAACCCTTGTTGGCGTGCGCTCCGGACTAATTGCATGACCTTGAGACTTTCAGGTGACCAGTATGTAAATGGCGGTACAGCAGCTAAAGTCGTTCCATGCATACGTAAGCCATTTGCTTCAGTGACTTCCCCTAACTTATTAAAATCTTTTTCTGCGATGGCTTGTTTGGCTGTCGCTAAATCGGCTTCGACTGTTTCCAACCAACCTGAATAAAAACTCGAGCTTTCAACGGTTCGTTTCATACCGTCACGACTAGAAACATCTTTCACACCATCATCCACTAAAACAAATAACATCGCTAATTCATCTTCCCAGTGATCAGATGGGATCCCTTGGGCAAAGGAGGTTTGATCAGAGTCGCCTTTTTGCCATTCAGCAAATCCACCAAAAATACTCCGGCAAGCTGATCCTGAACCGCGTCTAGCTAAACGGGATAATTCAATTTCAGTTAATTGCAAGTCTAACGCTTCATTGCAAGCACCAGCTAAAGCTGCTAAACCACTAGCAGAAGAAGCAAGACCAGCTGCAGTCGGGACATAGTTTTGACTATCTACTTTAGCAAATAAGGCTAGATTTTGCTCTTTTCGAACAAGGTCTAAAAATTTAGAAATCTTTGCAGTTTGTTTCGTGTCTTGTTTTTGTCCATCTAAGACAAAAAGATCTTCGGTCAAATTTTCATCGAATTGTACACTAGTTTCTGTATAAAAAGCATCTAACGTTAAAGAAAGACTGCTGTTCATCGGTATTATCAAGTGTTCATCTTTTTTTCCCCAATATTTGATCAAAGCAATATTTGTATAGGCTCGTGCTTTCCCAGTGTACATTAATTTTTCACTCCTAATGATTGAATCCAAGTAGCTACAGCACCAGCTGATTCTAACGCTACTGCTATATTTTCTGCTTGTTTTTTTGAACCAGCTAAAGCGATCATACAACCACCGCGGCCGCCACCTGTTAGTTTTGCCCCTAAGGCCCCGTTTGCACGAGCAGTGCTGACCAAGTGGTCCAACTGTTCATTGCTGACAGTCAGTGCGCTAAGATGTTCCTGAGCTTGGTTCATGACATTGCCTAACGTATCAACTTCATCTGCTAAAATAGCGTGTTTTGCGCTTTTAGTCAAGTGGCCTAATGTTGTAATATGTTGTGAAATTCGTTTTTTATCTAATTCAAAAAGGTGCGCCACATCTCTGACCGCAGCTCTTGTTTGGCCCTTGATACCTGTATCTGCAACGATCAAAAAAGCATTGGAAACATTCATGGGGAATGATTCTAATGGATGACTTTTTATAAAAAATAAAGGTTCATCACCAGTTGTTGCTGCCGCGTCTATACCGCTAGGATTACCGTGAGCTATTTTTTCTGCACGATTTACTAATGGAAGCAGAGATTCAGACGTACAAGGAATATCAAAATAATCAAACAAAGCTCGAACGATTGAAACGGCAACAGCCGCACTTGAACCCATGCCTCGTTCAGCAGGAATCGTACTAGTAATGGTAATTTTTAAGGTTGCCTCTTCATGGTGAAGAGCAATCAGTGTTTGATCGATGACCTCTGATACACTTTTTAATTGTGAAGGAACTTGCGAAAGCTCTCCTGAAAAGTAATGACACTCTAAGATCATAGTAGAGTCAGGTTCAACTTTTGTTGAGATATAGGTCTCCTGAAATGGAAAAGCAATTGCAGGTTCACCGTAAACCACAGAATGTTCCCCCATCAATATAATTTTTCCAGAAGCTTGGCCATGACCAATTTTTTTTTTATTCATTTTAATAAACAGTCCTTTTAGTTAAATATCAGATGCGTAGACATCTAAGGTTCCTCATAAGAATCATGCATTGCACACCGTAATTCATGCTCAACTTATTAAGAGTACCACAAACGCTTCCTACCAGCAAAATCCCCAAAATAGTAATCAAGTCGGCTTCCATATAAGTTCACAATAAATTAAAGTCGATAAACAATCCAAGTATTGCTTTATGAGTTTTTTACGATCGATGCTGTTATCTGACGAGCATCGTTCATTCATTTACTTTTCTAAAAGCGGAGAATCATTCTTGACCTATCCTAGTTTACCAAAAAAGCACATGAAATAAAATCATTGGATTCTTCTTAAGAAAAAAATTAATAAGTAAATAAAAAAAATCCTAAATAATTTTAATTAGAAATCCAGTTATTATTTTATTAGGTGCGGTTTATTTAAAAAGAACACAACAATAAACTAGGTATAAAGATCGGACAACGGAGTTAGCTGAAATCTGTGGGATTTGTTGAAGCAATCAACGATTCTTTAGGAACGATACCTCCTAGACAAAATCGAGTATAAGAATTAAGCTTATGACTTAGTCTTATTTAATATGAAAGAATACCAAATGGCTGTTGCCAATGCCAGTGTTGTAGGTCTGAATGATTAGTTTCTAACCCCAAGAAAGCTTAAAAAAGAGCAAAAAACGACAAAATCCTACTCGATTTTGTCGTTTTTATTATTCAATAATCAACCCTAAGCCTGCAGCAATAGTGATTGCTTGTTCTTGAGTCACCTTTAGCCCTTTAAGTAATTCTTGTGAAAAGGCAATTCTTTCAAAAGTACATGTTGTTAAATCAAGAGCAGCTAATTTTGTATGGAACCAGTTGCTACCTGTGACAGAACACTGATCAAGTAGCAGGTTATTATACATCACTTCAACAAATTCTGTATTATTCAAGCTAGTTTTTTTAAATTCAACGACTTTTTGATTTGTAGCACTGAACGAGGTGTAATCGGCAAGGCAGTCTTCAAAAAGGCAATCTCTTAGGTAACTCTCAGCAAAATTTGTTCCAGTTAATTTACATTGACGAAAATGAACCTGGTGAAAACTAGCACCAATCCATTCTGTATTCGAAAGGTCACAATGATCAAAAATCACATTACTACACTCAAAACGTTCTAAGTGATTGCGGTTCATCGTTACTTTTTCAAAGCGAGATTCTCGAAAGACTAAATTGCGGATATCCTGATAACTAAGATCTTGGTCTTTTAAGGAGAGACCTTCAATAATGACCTCATCATCGATAGAAATAAAATCTGTTTTAGTGAGTTTGGGTAACACGGGTGTAATCGGCTTTTTGATTTTCATAAATAAAACCTCCAAAAAATTGTAATAGCGGTGGTGATTTATTCTGTTTCCTTATCTAAATTTTCGTTTAATTGGTAAGCACGATTGTAAAATTTCAAACTAGTCGTCAATACAAACGCACCTAAAAGGCCCAAAAGACTACCTAAAACAATACCGATCAAGCGGTAATTCAAGAGACTGATTAAATAT
The DNA here is from genome assembly GCF_050545135.1 of Enterococcus sp. AZ170. NCBI lineage: Bacteria > Bacillati > Bacillota > Bacilli > Lactobacillales > Enterococcaceae > Enterococcus > Enterococcus sp. AZ170. The sequence continues at coordinate 678,779 of NZ_CP172947.1, forward strand.
TGATGACGGGCGAGATTGGCCAATAGTAAGGACATTGGCGTTGTAAAAAAATTTGCAATTGCATAATTTCGTTTAATAAAATATTCCACAGTCAAAAAGAAAAAGCAAATCAGCAAAATAGTTTCTAAAGAAGTAAAAGAGATGCTCAATAAAAAAGCGGCAATCAATAAGCCGATCATCGTACCTAAGATCCGTTGAATATTGCGATGCATAACAGCACGTAGATTATCCCCTTGTAAAACAGCGGCACAAGAAACAATCATCCAATAAGCATTAGTCAAATGCAATGATTGACTGATATAGGTCGCTAAAAATAGAATTGCGGCATAATGCAAAGCATCGAGTAATGCGGAAGGATCTGTATAAAGTCGCTCTTGTAAAGAGATTTTCTTTTGTGGTTCCACAGATTCCCTTTCAATAAAAAATAAAACGACTGCCACAACAAGGGATGTTATAACGCCCAACAAAACATAGCTCATCATGGTGGGAACACTTTCTAGAGGGATTTTAGTTCCACTCCCCATTGCAGTTACCATGACAATAAAAAAAGCCCCCGGCTTAGCGATTCTGTATAATCTGAAAATAATACGAGCACAAAAGGCAACCAATGCAATAACGATCGGTATGATCCAAGGAATATGAGTACTTAACATCCCAACCAGATTTCCGAAAAGTAAAAAAGCGCCAATCGAACTTAAGCGAATCAGCAATTCTCTTAATGGAAGAGTTTGATAATAAAGAAAGGTAAAGATACCTAGAGAACCAAAACTGCCAATCAATAAATTATTTGAAAAATAACCAATAAATAATGGTACCGCCATACAAACTCCTGCACCAATCAAGCGAAAAGGTGCTTTTTGTGGTTTATGAAAGGTTGTTAACTCTTTGAAAAATGATGAATGATGCATCAAATCACTCCTTATTGTTGTGATGAAACATAAGATGACGAGCGATAACGTCATGACAACATATTGTTTCTTCCATATACTAATCTAACATACTTATTTAGAAGAAAACAATCGCTTTTTATCTAATCTGGCTTTATGGGCTAGCCTTTTGGAAAAAGAGAGAACTTGCTTGCAGCAAAAATCTCATCCTTATATTTTCCTATTTTCCCTTCAGGGCTAAGCGAACAGTTCAACTTTTTACCATTTCTAAGAAATAACTTTTAATGAAGATATAATTTAATGATGTGAGTATTAAAAAAAAATAAGATTATTCTTGATTTTTTAATTTAAAAATTGTAAACTATACCTCAGTACAATAAATAATTATTAAATTCTGATTTTTCAGAAAATACTCAGGGTCTTTTAGGGAGGAAAAAAGAATGAAGTTAAAGAAGTCATTTGCTTTTGGATTCATCACTTTATTTAGTTTAACACTAGCAGCGTGTGGTAACGGTGGTGCAAAGACAGACGATTCAGGTAGCTCTAAAACAGCTGATGGAAAGCCTAGCGGAGAACAGATTTTCCGTGTCAATGAATTACAAGAAATGCCAAGTGCTGATTTATCAGTAGCGACAGACGTTATCAGCTTTACTGCTTTAAACAATGTATATGAAGGAATCTATCGTTTGAATTTAGATAATAAACCAGAACCTGCAGGGGCTAGCGAAAAAGCTGAAGTCAGTGAAGATGGTATTACGTACAAAATCAAATTAAATGAAAAATCTAAATGGTCAGATGGCAAACCCGTAAAAGCAGAAGATTATGTTTATGGATGGCAACGCACGGTTGATCCTGCGACAGCTTCAGAATATGCCTACCTTTACGAGTCTGTAAAAAATGGTGCAGATATTGCAGCAGGTAAAAAAGACAAAGCTGAATTAGGAATCAAAGCAACAGGTGATTATGAATTAGAAATCACTCTAGAAAAAGCAACGCCATACTTTGATTATCTATTAGCATTCCCATCATTCTTCCCACAAAGAAAAGATGTTGTTGAAAAATATGGTAAAGAATACGCTACAACAAGCGAAAATTCAGTTTATAACGGACCGTTTGTATTAGATGGGTTCGATGGACCAGGTACCGATACAAAATGGTCATACAAGAAAAACAAAGATTATTGGGATGCTGACACAGTTAAATTAGATGAAGTACAAGTCAATGTTGTAAAAGAAGCACCGACTTCATATAACTTATTCCAAGATGGACAAGCAGATGACGTTCAATTGACTGGTGAATTAGCGCAGCAAGCAGCGAATGATCCACAACTTGTGATTCAAAAAGAAGCTTCTACACAATATATGGAATTAAATCAAATTGATGAAGATTCACCATATAGAAATGAAAACCTAAGAAAAGCCATTTCTTATTCAATCGACCGTAAATCATTAGTTGAACAAATCTTAGGAGACGGTTCAGTAGAACCTAAAGGCCTAGTTCCAGCAGATATGTCTAAATCGCCAGATGGCAAAGAAGACTTCACAGAAGCTGCTGAAGACAAGATTTCTTACGATAAAGAAAAAGCAAAAGAGCATTGGGAAAAAGCTAAGAAAGAGCTGGGTATTAAAACGTTAGATATTGATATCTTATCTTCAGATGCAGACTCTTCTAAGAAAACAGTAGAATATATTCAAGGTGCAATTCAAGAAACATTAGATGGAACAAAAGTAACTGTAAGCCCAGTTCCATTCTCTGTTCGTTTAGATCGTTCTAACAAAGGGGATTTCAAAGCTGTTATCGGTGGCTGGGGAGCAGACTATGTCGATCCAAGTAGCTTCTTAGATTTATTCCAAACAGGAGTTCCTTATAACCGTGGTCACTATAGCAATACTGAATATGATAAAGCATTAAAAGCTGCTTCAACAACCAATGCTAATGATCCTGAAAAACGTTGGGACAATTTAGTTGATGCAGAGAAAATTATTATGGGTGACATGGGTGTGATTCCGCTTTATCAAAAAGCAGAAGCTCACTTACGCGCTGAAAAAGTAAAAGATGTTGGTTTCCATCCAGCAGGCGCGCAATACGATTACAAATGGACTTACATTTCAGAATAGTCTGAAATAGTTTTCTATAGTAAAAGGACCTTTGCCCTCTTTGAATAAAAAGGCAACGGTCCTCTTGCTATCTTTGCTCATAAAAAGTAAAATAATAAAGAAACAATAGAGACAATCAGTAAAATACCTCCTGTTTCAAGCCAGTAAAGCTGATGTGCTTTACCTATCTCTGAAAATGGGATAAATTCTTTCGGTTCATTTTTCTTCCTAAAACGAAAATGCATTTTCATAAAACGTTGGAAATTATCGAAAAATCCTGAGGACATGATCCATAAGGCGAACCCGATAATTAAAAAGAATAATGAAACGATGAAGAAGGTATCAGATATAGAACGGATAGTCAGTGACTGTTTTATCAGTAGGTAAGTAAAAATACCGATGCTTGAGACCGCTGAGGTAATCAAGGGCCATTTCATTTTTTTCATGTGCTCATCCTTACTTAATTTTCTATCCTTACTTTATCGAAAAAAACTGATGAAGTCAAAATAATCTCGGAGGTGTCATTCTTGAACAGTTTTGGAAAATATTTTCTTAAACGGGTCTTCTTCATGATCATCACATTGTGGCTGATCGCAACGATTACGTTTTTCTTAATGCAATTATTACCAGGTACTCCTTATACCAACCAAGAAAAACTTAGTCCAGAAACAATTGCTATGTTGAATAAGCAGTCAGGTTTAGATAAGCCAGTGATCGTTCAATACGGAATTTATCTAAAAAATCTTTTAGTGGGTGATTTTGGAATCTCATTCCAATTTAAAAATCAACCAGTAGCCAAACTTTTGGTAGGCCGTATCGGACCATCAGTACAATTAGGGGCGCAAGCAATCGTCTTTGGTACACTAGTAGGTATTTTACTAGGAATCATTGCAGCGATGCGTCAAAATACATGGGTAGATACATTAGCTACGTTAATGGCTATTTTAGGACGTTCGATTCCTAACTTCGTTTTTGCGGTATTATTGCAATATATCTTCGCGATGAAATTAAAAGTTTTACCAATTGCAATGTGGAATGGATTTGCTTATACAATTTTACCGACGATTGCGTTGGCAATGAGTCCCATGGCCGATTCCGCCAGGTTTATACGAACGGAAATGGTTGAAGTTTTACATAGTGACTATGTAGAGTTAGCACGAGCTAAAGGCTTGAGCCGCTGGCAAGTTGCTGTGAGACATGGACTTAGAAATAGTTTGATTCCATTGATCACCTTACTTGGACCATTAGCTGTTGGTTTGATGACGGGATCTTTAGTAGTTGAAAATATTTTTGCGATCCCAGGTATTGGGGAGCAGTTCGTAAAATCAATCATGACAAACGATTATCCGACAATTATGGCAGTGACGATTCTATATTCTGCTTTGTTAGTATTCGTAATCTTGATCGTTGATTTACTTTATGGATTGATCGATCCAAGAATTCGTGTTTCAGGAGGTGCCAAAGGTTAATGGAAACAGTTGACTTAAACAATGTCCCAGAAAAAATTAAAAAAATCCCTGCAAATGACTTCCAGCCTTTGGATACATCAACAACAAAGGAACGTGAAAGAATTGCAACGCCGTCGCTAAGCTTTTTACAAGATTCTTGGCGTCGTTTGAAAAAGAATAAAGCAGCCGTGATTTCTTTAGTTTTCTTAGGAATCATCATCTTTATCTCAATTATCACGATTTGGGTCTCACCACATGATCCAACTCAGCAAAATGTCGCTTATATCAATTTACCGCCGCGTATTCCATTTTTAGATAGTATCAATGGCTTTAACGGTACAGCGAATGTTGCTGGTAAAATGGTCGACAAATATGCGCAAGCAAATGTTCCAGACAATGTGAATTTCTACCTAGGAACAGATGGTTTAGGCCGTGATGTATTAAGTCGTTTATTTATGGGCACACGTATCTCATTATTGATTGCGTTTATCGCAGCATTACTTGATATTACGATCGGTGTAACATATGGTTTGATTTCAGGTCTATTAGGTGGACGTGTGGATACAGTGATGCAACGTGTACTTGAAGTTCTTTCTGGAATTCCTAACCTTGTTGTCATGATCTTGATGCTGACTGTTTTTGATCCAGGTATTTTATCAATTGTTTTAGCAATGGTGATTACCAACTGGATTTCAATGGCCAGAATTGTTCGGGCTCAGACATTGAAACTAAAAGATCAAGAGTTCGTTTTAGCTGCTCAAACATTAGGTGAATCTCGTTTGAAGATCGCCATCAAACATATATTGCCGAATATCTCTAGTGTGATCATCGTTCAAATGATGTTCAGTATCCCATCGGCAATTTTCTTCGAAGCGTTTCTAAGTTTCATCGGTTTAGGATTAAGACCGCCGACCGCTTCTCTTGGAACATTATTAAATGAAGGGTATAAAACGTTCCGTTTCCTTCCATATTTGATGTGGATTCCTGCCGTAACTTTGTCAGTCGTAATGATTTGTTTCAACTTGTTAGCTGACGGACTACGTGATGCCTTCGATCCTAAGATGAAAGAGTAGAGTGAATGACTATGGAAAAAGTATTAGAAGTAAAAGACTTACAGATTTCTTTTGATACATTTGCTGGTAAAGTAAATGCTATTCGTGGCGTGAGCTTTGAACTGTTTAAAGGGGAAACTCTTGCAATCGTAGGAGAATCTGGTAGTGGTAAATCAGTCACTACTAGAAGTATCATGCGTTTGTTGAGCAGCAATGCAAACATCGACAATGGAGAAATTCTGTTTAAAGGTGAAGATATCGTACACAAAACGGAAAAACAAATGCAAACCATTCGTGGGAAAGAAATTGCCATGATTTTCCAAGACCCAATGACGTCATTGGATCCAACAATGCCGATTGGCAAGCAAGTAGCAGAATCGTTGATCAAGCACAATAAAGTATCGAAAAAAGAAGGACTTGATCAAGCATTAGAACTATTGAAATTAGTAGGGATTCCAAACGCTGAAAAACGTTTGAAAAATTACCCACACCAATTTTCAGGTGGACAACGTCAACGTATCGTTATCGCGATTGCACTGATTTGTTATCCAGAAGTTTTGATTGCAGATGAGCCGACAACTGCTTTAGATGTTACGATCCAAGCACAAATTTTAGAATTATTAAAAGACTTACAACAAAAAATCAGCACATCGATCATCTTTATCACCCATGATTTAGGTGTCGTAGCAAACGTTGCGGATCGTGTAGCTGTTATGTATGGTGGACGTTTAGTTGAAGTAGGAACATCAGAAGAGATTTTCTATAATCCGCAACATCCATACACTTGGGGCTTACTAGGCTCAATGCCGACAATGGAAGGGACGGAAGATAAGTTATATGCGATTCCTGGTTCTCCTCCCGATTTGTTAGACCCACCAAAAGGAGATGCGTTCTATCCGCGTAACGAGTTTGCCATGAAGATCGACGCAGAAGAAGCACCACCGTATTTTGAAGTATCACCAACTCATAAAGCTGCAACGTGGTTATTAGCACCGCAAGCACCAAAAATCACCCCTCCAGCTGAAATTGTAAGACGTTGGGCGATTTATGCTGAACGCCATAATACGACTGCAGGAGGCGTTAAATAATGAGTGAAAAAAGAAAAGTACTTTTAGATGTTAAAGGGCTAAAACAATATTTTAACGTTGGACGTCCTGACGAAGTTAGAGCTGTTGACGATATCAGTTTCCATATCTATGAAGGTGAAACATTTGGATTAGTTGGAGAATCTGGTAGTGGTAAATCTACAACTGGTCGTAGTGTAATTCGTTTATATGATCCAACTGGTGGCGAAATCATTTTCAATGGTGACGATATCAGTAAAATTCGTTCAAAATCTGGGATGCAGGCATTCCGTCGTGAAGTTCAAATGATCTTCCAAGATCCATACGCTTCATTGAATCCAAGAATGAAGGTCAATGATATCATTGCAGAAGGAATCGACATTAATCATTTAGCAAAAGATGCCGCTGAGCGTGAATCTAAGGTCAACGAATTACTAAAAGTCGTTGGACTTGATCCGAGTCACGGAACACGTTATCCACATGAGTTTTCAGGTGGTCAGCGTCAACGTATCGGGATTGCAAGAGCTTTGGCTGTTGATCCTCGTTTTATTATCTGTGATGAGCCGATTTCAGCTTTGGATGTATCGATTCAAGCTCAAGTTGTCAATTTATTACAAGACTTACAAAAAGATGCTGGACTGACTTATCTGTTTATTGCTCATGATTTATCCATGGTTAAACATATCAGTGACCGAATCGGTGTTATGCATAGTGGTAGATTACTGGAAATGGGGTCAAGTGATGATGTGTATAACTTTGGTGTACATCCGTATACTGAAAGTTTATTATCAGCGATTCCCTTGCCTGATCCAGACTATGAACGGACACGTAAACGTATCGTTTATAAACCACAACCAGAAGATAATAAAGAACGTAAACTAAGAGAAATCACGCCAGAACATTATGTGTACTGTTCTGAAGATGAAGTCGATGTTTATCGTAAAAAAATCGAAGAGAAAAAAGCCAAAGCAACTCAGGAGTAGCAGTTGGTCAACTAAATACTAGCTAAGAAAAAGAAACATTTTTCTTAGCTAGCATTTTTAAAAAGGGAATGAAGATAAGAAGTGAACAGTTGAAATAGTGTGTTTTCGGGATATTTCACCGCTTCTTGTTAAGGTGGGAAATAAATGAAGGTATTAAAGGCGTATAAATATAGACTTTACCCTACTTCATTACAAGAAGAGTTTATCAAAAAAACATTTTCTTGTGTCAGACTTGTGCATAATCTTTTATTACAGGAAAGAATTCAACTGTATAAACAATTGAAAGAAAACCCTGATCTAAACGTTAAACTACCGACACCTGCTCAATACAAAAAAGAGCATCCTTGTTTAAGGGAAGTGGACAGTTTGGCCTTATCAAATGCGCAGGTATACTTAGATCGAGCATTTAAAAAATTTCATCGAGAAAAATCAGTAGGCTTTCCCAAGTTAAAACAAAAAAAGAATGCTGTTAACTCTTATACAACAAATAATCAAAATGGTACAGTGAAAATTATTGATGGAAAATATTTGAAGGTACCTAAATTAAAATCGTTGATAAAAATGAAAATGCATCGGCCGGTAATAGGGAAAATAAAGTCAGCAACGATTTCTTTAACTCCCAGCAATAAATATTTCGTTTCAATCTTGTGTGAAGAAGAAATTCCAACTGTTGAAAAAACACATTCGGCTATCGGGATAACTTTAGGTGTTTCAGAATTTGCGGTATTATCAAATGGCAGACGCATTGATAATGATAAATACACAAAAGAGTTTGAACAACGGATCACGAGAGAAGAAAGAAAGTTGATGCGGCGTAAGGAAATTGCGAAATCTAAAGGAACAGAACTCTCCCAACAGAAAAACTATCAGAAACAAAAATTAAAAATAGTAAAAATGCGGGAAAAATTAATGAATCAGCGCATCGATTTTCTGAATAAAATCACGACAGAAATTGTTAGAAAGTATGATTTGATTTGTATCGAAGATATTCAGCAAGCCGATTTTTATAGAAATAATAAGTTGCATCGAGGAGTTACAGATGTTTCGTGGGCATTATTTGTCTCGAAGTTAGAATATAAAGCATCTTGGTATAACAAACGGCTGATCAAAGTTTCTGCATGCGGAAAATGTTCTGAACATTCAGATAATAAAGAACTAAGTCAAATATTTTTTCAAGATATTAATACGAAAAAAAGTAAAAATGATCCAGAAACAGCCGCTAGTGTTCAAGTCTTGATTCGAGGCTTACAAGAAGTTGTGCAATAGTCACTGGAGATAAAGAACTGTAGGGACTACAGGGATAGCCTAGGGTATATAAGATAGATATAGCGTTTATTCGATCATTTATCTTTTTCTAGGAAATTTCTAGCGAATAGAGATAGTTCACTAATTATTAGTTAATAAAAAATCATCTTCATTCTATTGCATCAAGTATGAACGTACTTAGGTAAATAGGATGAAGTTTTTTTGTTTGGTGTTGTCAAAAGTATAGTACAATATAAATAAGATGAAAAAATCGAGAAAGGGGATAAAAATGACAGAATACCAAGCACTTGTTTTTTTTGATTTGGATGGTACGTTATTAGGTTCTGATGCAACAATTCCTAAAGAAAATAAGCAAGCAATTTTGCAGTTAAAAAAGAAAAATATTCTACCTATGATCGCAAGTGGGCGTTCTCCAAAGGAAATCAAGCAGATTACAGCAGAAACAGGAATTGATTCTTATGTGAGTTTGAATGGGCAGTATAATGTTGTCGAAAATCAGGTTGTCTCAAAACATGCGATCCCAATAAAACAAATCAATGAATTGATGACGTTTTCTAAATCTTTAAATCATTCGTTAGCCTGTTATACAGAAGATGAGTACGCTGCGTGTTATTCAACGAAAAGCATGGAAAAATTATATCAATTAGATCATGCACCACTTCCACGAATTTCATTAGATTTCCACGAAAAAAATGAAATTTATATGGTCTATCTTTTTTCAGAAGAACCTGAGAAAGATTCTCTATATCGGCAGACCTTTGCGAGAGAACTAACTTTCTTTAGGGATAGTCCTTATTCATTAGCGGTTGTTCTAAGTGGTCAATCAAAAAAATCTGGGATTCAGCAAGTCATCAAACGCTTGAACTTAAACGAGTTACCAACGTATGCCTTTGGTGATGGAAATAATGATTTAGGCATGTTTGAAGCTGTACAGACTGCGATTGCGATGGGAAATGCAGCGACAAATGTAAAAGAGCAAGCTGATTCTATTACAAAGTCCCATGTAGAAGATGGCATTCGATTTGGTTTAAAACATTTTGGCTTATTAGATTGAGAGGAAGTAGAATCATGACAGTAAAAATGATTGCAGTAGATATGGATGGAACGTTTTTGACTAGTCAACAAGACTATGATCGTGAGAAATTCAAGCAGTTGTACAACAAAATGAAGGAACAAGGTATTCGGTTTGTTGTGGCTAGTGGGAATCAATATTATCAATTGAAGTCCTTTTTTCCAGAAATCGCAACTGAAATCTCTTTTGTGGCTGAAAATGGTGCGTATATTGTCAGCGAAGGCAACGAGATTTTCAATGGTGAAATTGACCCGAAAACGATCCAAAAAGTATTGCAAATTTTAGTAAATTTTGAAGAGGGCCATATCATTCTTTGTGGGAAAAATAGTGCTTATGTTAGTCTTAACGAACCTGACGAATTTGTAGCACACGGTCAAAAATATTACCATCGTTTAAAAAAAGTGCCTGACTTACGTGAAGTGAAAGACGACACTTTGTTTAAATTTGCCTTGAGTTTTCCAGTGGATCAGGTAGAAACAGTATTGCATCAGTTGCATGTTGCTTTAGGCGATAAAGTTATTCCAGTTTCTAGTGGACACGGAGACGTTGATTTGATTGTACCTGGTATCCATAAAGCACATGGTTTGATTAAGCTACAAGAACTATGGGGGGTCAAAACAGAAGAAGTTGCAGCTTTTGGTGATAGTGGCAATGATTTAGAAATGCTGAAACATGCAGGATACAGCTATGCGATGGGCAATGGACAGCCAGAGGTCAAAGCAATAGCTAAGGAGATTATTTCATCGAATGATGAAAATGGTGTGTTACTAAAAATTGAAGAATTACTCCAAAACTAAACAAGCCAATAGATCACAGAACGCAATAGAAAGATGTTTCTCTCTTAGAAAAACTATTGACAATAGCGAATTATTATCGTATACTGTTAAAGTTGAGAAAAGAAAGCAGAAGCACCCGCTTCTCGCCTTAGTTGACAATGTCACTGGGCTAGATAGGATTCCTTGTATCGATCGATACAAGTCCGAACAATTGCGGGATCTGTATACAGAGCCTGTTTTTTATTGTATTTTATGACGATAATGAACACATAGGAAAAAAGTTTCGGCGCTGATTTTCTCTTAAAAAACTTGGAGGTGAATGACCATAGCAAAGGATATGATGGTGAACGACGGCATTCGTGCACGCGAGTTACGTTTGATCGGACAAGATGGCGAACAATTAGGTGTAAAAACAAAGGTAGAAGCATTGCAAATTGCTGAAACTGCGAATTTAGATTTAGTGCTAGTAGCACCTACTGCAAAACCGCCTGTTGCGCGAATTATGGATTACGGTAAATTCCGTTTCGAAACGCAAAAGAAAGAGCGTGAAGCTCGTAAGAAACAAAAAGTGATCAACGTAAAAGAAGTTCGTTTAAGTCCAACAATTGATTTAAATGACTTTAATACAAAACTTCGTAATGCACGTAAATTCTTAGAAAAAGGGGATAAAGTGAAAGCTTCGATCCGTTTCAAAGGCCGTGCCATTACCCACAAAGAAATTGGTCAGAAAGTTCTTGATCGCTTGGCTGAAGAAACTGCAGATATTGCTACAGTGGAACAAAAAGCGAAAATGGACGGACGCAGCATGTTCCTAACGCTGGCACCGAAGAATGAAAATTAAGCTAACAAGCTGATAATTAGTATGAAATTGTAGGAGGAAAATTAGTCATGCCAAAACAAAAAACACACCGCGGATCAGCAAAACGTTTCAAACGTACTGGTAACGGCGGGTTAAAAAGATTCCGTGCGTTTACAAGTCACCGTTTCCACGGTAAAACAAAAAAACAACGTCGTCAATTGCGTAAAGCAGGAATGGTTTCAGCAGGCGATTTCAAACGTATTCGCCAACAATTAGCAAGAATGAAATAAAAAAGCTTGCTTGATTTGAGAGAGCTGAAAAGATTCTTGTCACAACTTAGCAATTAAAAATAACTCATAGAGACAACAGATATATTAGGAGGAATTAACCATGGCACGTGTTAAAGGTGGCGTAGTAAGCCGTAAACGTCGTAAAAAGATCCTTAAGTTAGCGAAAGGCTATTACGGATCAAAACATACTTTATTTAAAACAGCAAAAGAACAAGTAATGAAATCTTATAGTTATGCATACAGAGATCGTCGTCAAAAGAAACGTGATTTCCGTAAATTATGGATTGCGCGTATCAATGCAGCAGCTCGTATGAATGGCTTGAGCTATTCTAAATTAATGCACGGTTTGAAATTGGCAGAGATTGACATCAACCGCAAAATGTTAGCTGAATTAGCAGTGAACGATGCAGCAGCTTTTACAGCATTAGCTGACCAAGCTAAAGGTGCTTTAGCTAAATAATTGAATCTTCGTTGATTTATCAGCGTTTGTACCCACTCATTCGAGTGGGTATTTTTTTGAACTCATTTTAAGGTTAGACTAAATTGAATATAACAGCTTGGAAAGTCGCTTTACAGCTATTTTTGGTTTCAGTAAGTGAGTTTCTAACTGTAATTGATAAAAATTGTTGATCAAAAACAATTTCAACAGGTAATAACATTAGCACAGGAACATGTTAGATCTGCTCGAAAAGTAGCAGTCCAAAGCATTGTCTTATTGAAAAGCGAGCAAGAAGTACTACCTGTATCGGGGGGCAGGCTCTGCTTTAAGAAACGCTTGTAAAGCTGTATCAAAACGATTGATCCACAGCTACCTGCTCGATTAAAAAAGCGGGTTTTAGGAGCCTCGATTTCAAGAAATGATTACATATCTATAAAACTCGTCAAAGAATCTATGGCGTCAATTATCGCGTTGTATATAAAGTTGGTATAAAATTTAATTTACTCATCCACCATACTTTGCTATCATGAATACATACAGAATTTTACTGTATAAGAAGGGGAGTATTGGATGGAGTATATTAAAAAGTTTTTTATTGTTATTGGATTGTTCTTATTGAGCCAAGTTAGTATGACTGCCTATACAATAGCAAAGGGATTTTCAATGGAAATGGGCGAAGTGAACATGCCGCTATTTGCAACGATTTTATTGATTTTATTGGCAATTGGAAATATCTGGCTATTGATTTATGTCGCAAAAAAGCTAGGCTTTTTGAGTTTCAAATTTGATTTTCTAACGAAGAAAAATATTGGGATCATAATTGTTGGGATTATCTTAGCAAGAGTTATCGCTATCGGCGGAACGTTATTATTGAATAATCAAGGAGCTAAGTCAACGGCTAATGATGCGGTGATTCAAACCATATTTACAGGTGAAAATCCATTATTGATTATATTGTTGCTTGGGATTTCAGCACCAATTATGGAGGAAATTGTTTTTAGAGGTGGCATCATTGGCTATTGGTTAGAAAAATTTCCAATTGTTAGTATTGCAATCAGCTCCGTTTTATTTGGCTTGATTCATGGACCAACAAACTTGATTAGTTTTTTGATTTATGGTTTGATGGGGCTGATTCTTTCACTATCGTACTATAAAACACAACGCTTGGAGGTAAGTATATCCATTCATTTTTTAAACAATATACTTCCAGCAATCGTGATTGCTTTAGGTTTGATATAATAAAATAGAAATAAAAAAAGCAAAAAATCTCGATGATTTTTTTGCTTTTTTTATGATCAGGAGCTAAAATTTCTTACAACATTCCGCGAATTATGATCAGTATAACCATGTGCAGTGGGTAAAATAGATAAAAGCCCCATTTAACCCAATTTGGCGAGTAGCCACGTTGACCATTATAATGTAAAAGCAACGGAATTGTTCCTAAAATGCCCAAAACGGATACCAGTTCATACCAAGGGACTGAACTAGGGGAAATAAGATAGGCAATCAATAGCAATAAAAACAAGAACCCAGCCGCATAAACGGGCGGAATAATTTTTTTAAAGTTAGGATTTTGAATCCGATAAAAACCAAAAATGATCAACACGCCAATCAAATTCCAATCAGACATTACTGTGGCAAAAGAAAAGCCAATGACTAAAAGGGTATGTTCAGCTGTATTTTCTGTTTTATCATATAAAGTAATCAAAATCAGCCCCATTAGAAGCGTAAAGAAAATATTATTGACTAACTCGGTCGCACTAAAAGGATGATCAGGATAGAATAACATATGAAATGGATAGATAGAAATAATCCAGAAGAAAGCTAAACGCGTTGCATATTTTTTGATATTTCGCGTGTAATGAAAGCCTTCCACTAATAAATAGGCCATGATAGGAAACGTCAACTTCCCAATGAATTCAGTAAAAAAGAATAACTGATCGGAATACTCATAAAGCTTAAACCCGCTACCAATATGATTCAGCAACATAGCAACAATTGCAATTACCTTTAAATGAAAGGCATCTAATTTTTTGTTCATAAAATAATTCCCCCTAAACCTTCTGATTTAAAAATAACATATGTATCATTAAGAATCTTGGGGCTTTAGCTGTATTTTTCACTCTGATTTTTTAGATTGATGTTCACAATAATGGATTTAAGTGGTTCGTTTTGTATACATTTTTTTAGTTTTAGATTTTTACATCGTGTAAAAAAAATGATATATTATTCTTATGAGGAAAAATAGTGAAAGTCTTAGGTTAGACAGATGCATGGCATCGAGCGTTATAGGCTATCTCGCTATTAAAATGAAAGGAGGACAAAAATGAAAGAAGATCAGCGTTTCGGAATAATGAAAAAATATGTCAATCTTGTTTTAGATATTGTTTTAGGCGTGCTTGCCGTACTTATTTTAATTTTTATGATTCGTCAATTGATTGACATCAGTACATTTATTGCCAAACCAATGACACCAAAAAACTTATCGATCGTAATGCAGGAAGTTGTGGCATTTTTCATGTTATTTGAGTTTATTATGATGGTGATTCGTTATATTCAAGAAGGTCATCATATTCCAATTAGGTATTTGATTCTGATTTGTATTACGGCAATCTTAAGACAACTGATGGTGATACATGGGGATGCAATTCAAACTTTACTGTTATCAGTGTCAATTTTATCATTGGTGATTGTATTGTTTGTACTTAATTTAAGCGGCAATAAGTCTTATGTGGGATTTAAAACCAATGTGGACGAGAGCAAAGAATCAATTAAATAAACAGAAAAGAGGTTACTCCAGTGTAAGGCTGAAGTAACCTCTTTTTAAATACTTAATAATGAAATCAAGACGATTGCTAAAAGTACTTGAATAAAACCAACGGATAATCCGTAAATCAAAAAACGTTTTCCTTCTTTGAAAAACTTTTGAAAGTCTAAGCGTAAACCAATTGCTGCTAAAGCAGTGATTTCAAACCAACCACTAAAGAAATGGGCTATTTCACTGAATTCTTTCGGTAAATGAATCAGACTATTTACAATACAAAATAAAAGAAATCCTATTACGTACCATGGTAAA
Source organism: Enterococcus sp. AZ170 (assembly GCF_050545135.1). Lineage (NCBI taxonomy): Bacteria > Bacillati > Bacillota > Bacilli > Lactobacillales > Enterococcaceae > Enterococcus > Enterococcus sp. AZ170. The sequence continues at coordinate 694,027 of NZ_CP172947.1, forward strand.
GCTGAGCTCTTTTTCTTAGATGGTGATCCGACATTCTCTAAACTAGGCGTTCGTTGTTGTTTGAAGCGACCAAAAAGGTAAACAACTACTACCAACAACATGATGCGCATGATCTTAAATAACATAGCGAGTTCCACTACTTGTCCATTGATCATACTGGCACTTGCTACTACTTGCCCAACGGACTGTAAAGTACCGCCAATCAAAGCACTTTTTGTTAAAATGTCACTCCCATAAATAATAGACCCAATAAGGGGGAGTAGCAGCATCAGGATCGTGCCTAGCAAATTGACTAAAGTGATGATTTGCCCTTTCTCTTCTTCCTTTGCATGGATCGAAGGGGCGATCGATGCAATCGCAGAGGAGCCACAGACAGCATTTCCACCAGCCATCAATAAGGACATATTATCTGAAAATAACATTTTTTTTCCAAGAATATACGTCGCAATAATTGTCAAACTCATTTGTAAAAGGATAAAAAGTCCGCCTTTTAGCCCGATTTGAGAAATGGTCTGAAAGGTAACGGTTGCCCCTAACAAGACCACGGAAAATTCTAACAACTTTCCTTCAGCAATTTTGGTTCCTTTTTCAAGAACTGGATTTTTCAAAAAAGTATTGCCTAATAAAATACCCAGTAAAATAGCAATCGTAGCAGCGCCCAAAGTTGGTAGCCAAATAGCCACTACTTTGCTGATAACAGCTACGACAAACGCAGTTATTAGTCCTGGTAAAATGAGCATGATCGTTGTTGCATAAGAATTTTTTCCATTATTATTTTTCACTAAATCATTCCTCTTCTTTCTTTGTATCTCTTTGAATCTAGTATAACGAAATAATTTGCATTTGAGAAATAAATAGTTAAAATAATATCTATAACGAAAATGAATGGAAAGGATTACTATGTTTAAATTACTGAAAACCTTTCGTAGTGTTTACGAAACAAAAAATTTTTCAAAAGCGGCAGAACAGCTGTTTATCTCCCAACCAGCAGTGTCTAATCAAATTAAACAATTAGAAGAAGAATTAGCTATTCAACTATTTATTCGAAATGGGCGCCAAGAAATCATCACAACCAAGCAAGCAGATATTTTATATCATCATTTGCTTAATTTATCAGATGATTGGGAAGATGCACTACAAGCACTGCGAATCAAAGCAATTCCTAGAGAAACATGTCGGGTTGTTGCTTCGAATACATTCGCCGTGTATTATCTGCCAGAAATGATAGTGCAGTTGATAAGACAATTTCCAGAGGTTTCATTTATTTTAGAAATGGATAACTCTGAACAGGTCTTAGACAAAATCGAAAAACATCAAGCACACTTTGGCTTTATTGAAAAACCTTTAGTCACAGATTCAATTATTCGCCAAGAGATTTTATCCGATGAGTTAGTTCACGCTGGTGATTTTTCTCAAAAGCTTTGGCTTGTTCGAGAGGAAACTTCTGGTGTTTTTCATTATACAGAACGTTATTTTTTAGAGCAGAATCTGAATCCTCAAAAGATGGTCATCAAAAATAATGAAATGATCATTCGATGTTTAGAGCAAGGCATAGGTCAATCCATCATATCCAAAAAATCCCTGACGAAGAAAATAACCTGGCATTCTCTAAGCCAAGAATATCGAAGAAACTTTTATTTTATAAAAAGACAACACATCGAATCATCACAATTGCAAGCAATCAATCGATGGATTCAGGTCTATTGTCATAAAACAAATAGTTGAACTGCTTAAGAATGGTCGTTAAATGAATCGAAAGATTATTGTGTAAATAAAATAGCCGTTTTAATGGAAAAAAATAGGTGTCCTGTGCTATCTTAAATAAGAGATAATGAATAAAAATAGAGCAAGTATGTAGCTGAGTTTTGAGATGTGAGATGTAGTATAGTAGCTGTATGACAGGAGGAAACATCGTGGGAGAAGGATTTTTATGGAACATTCAGTTAAAAGAGTATGTGGCAACAGTGGACCAAACAATCAATATCGACCAAGAATTCATTGATTATTATCAAAAATTGGCAACGCAAGCCAATCAATTAGTAGCCAAAATAAATGCTGAGACATTGGCTGTAACCCTACCTAAATTGATGGCGATAGATGAAAAATGCACATTGGTTATTTTTTTTATCTTTAATGATTATGCACTAGAAAATGATACTGCCATCGATACAATTCGCTTAATTGAACAAGACTATAAAAAAACACATAGGGAAAAATACATTTTTGATATGCCGGAATACGAAACCTGGTCAATTTCGCAAAGAATTTTCTGATCGGTCTATCATTGTTACATAGGAACTTATTGGTAACAGCTAAAATCACTAGAACAATTTTGAAAAAGTGCAGCAAACGGTTAGCGTTGGTTGTATTTTTTTGTAAGTATTTCTAAACGTAGGAAAAACGATGAAAAGTGCTTTCTTTTTAAGAAAATGGCATGATACAATAATTCAGTCTAACTCGTTGACATAGTGAATAAAAGGGGGTGTAATAGCATAAAATCAATTGATTATGTAGCAAAAATTATTAAAGAAATGGGAATAGATCACTTATCAGAATTTAAAATAGAAGAACAAAATAAAGCCTACGAAGGCGCAACCTTTGAAGTAGGAAATCAATCCTTTAGAAGTAGAAGAGCCAAAAAAACACCTAAAAAGTTAGGCTATTTTGTTGCATTTTGGGAAAAAGACGAGAACCGTAAAAATCAACCTTACGACTACGAGTCAGCACCAGATAAATTAATCATCACTATATTTGATCAAGATAAAATAGGACAATTTGTCTTTCCAAAATCAATTTTAGCAGATAAAAATAGTTTAACTAATAAGAAAAAACGAGGTAAAATGGCCTTACGCCTTTATCCAGACTGGATAAAGGGGTTGAATAAAACAGCAGCGGAGACACAACGTTGGCAACATTCTTATTTTATAGATCTGACAAATACGTGGGATTTGGATTTTTTAGACAAACTTTATTTTGGCTGAGCGTTTAAAAAAAGCTCAATCAAAAAAATGGAGATAAGCAAAATGCTTATCTCCATTGCTAATAGTCATCAATTAAGAAAATACAAATAACGATGTTTTTATAAAAGGAAGTATTGAAAAAGGGTGCGTTGGTTTGTACATTGCATTTTCTTAAAGAATACTTGGGAGTAGTAATTGACTATTAGCTTAAAAGAAACGCTGCTTACTCGTTTAATCATCCAGGAGAATGGGTAAGGCTGGTTGGGATCAGCCTTTAATCTTGTCAATGGTTGGTTGACATTGATATGTTATGAAAAAAAGTAAGCAAGCGTTCCTACCAGATAGAAACGGATAAATAAAAAAATGGCGCTGGATACACATCCAACGCCATTGTAAGTTCAATAAATAAACATAAACATCTCCATGCCAGAAAAAACTAGTACAAACCTCTAGAAATTTCTGTCAAAATTGAGTAAAATGGAAGATGTCAATGTATAAATATTGGCTTAAGCAACTTGATTGGTCAGGTGTTCACTGACTGTTCAGGGCTTCATGATTTAGTTGGTAGCTAAATCATGAAGTGCTTTTTTTTATCCTATTCGTTTCTATCTAACTTCCATTTTATAGGAAAACCGTTTTAGGGTCAATAAAGGGTTGGAAAAAAATTACATGAATGAGTATTTTCTAGTACTTTTCATGTGTAAATTATCTCTTTCATTAAAAAGGAAATAACTGTCCATTCTTGTTTTTAATAAAGAGAATAGAATACTAGCTTCCTTGAAGTGGATGGATGAGATGGCTACTGCTATCAAAACAATACCATTATTTTGGTTCTACAGGATATTTCACTGCGTTTTTTTTCATCTTTTCACGAATGATTTGTGGAACATCTAGGTCTAAGTCTGAAGCCAACATGAGTGAATAGATGAGGACATCTGCTAGCTCCTCTTGGATATTTTCAAAAGTGGCTGAGACTGCTTGTTCACTGGAACACCATTGGAAGTTTTCCAATAGTTCTGAGGCTTCTAAAGAAATTGAAATGGCTAAACTTTTTGGGGTATTATAAGGACGCCAATTCCGTTCATCTCGAAACGCATTTATTTCTTGAATCAATTCATTCATACTTATTCTCCTAACCATTTACATTTTTATCTATTCTAACATAGAAATTTTTGACTGAAATAGTTTCTGCCAAAAATTCAATGATTCTTCCCTTTGAAAAAAGCCAATGCTAGCGTAAAATGAATGGAGTACAAACAAAAAAGCTGTGAGGAGAGAAGCAGTGTTGATAGAACTTGTAATGGTACTGACAGTTTTTACATATGGCAGTAATTTTATTTTATACATGACTCTTAGAACAAAAGAAAAAATCCAAGGAATTGAAAAGTTATCGATCTTTTTTGGTGTGAATATGACGGTTCTGCTTTTAGTTGGTATTTTCTTGTTTATTGGTAAAGTCTTATCCGATAGTGGTATAACTGTTTTGGAATAGGTAAATATAAATTTCTGATAACAAATTATAGATATAGTAGCCAACAATACAATTTGTAGAAGAAATAAATGATTATTTTTCATGAAAATGAAAAAGATTATGAGCGAATAAAGATGATTTTGGGAACACTAAAGCAGAAGCAGATGAATTGACCGTAGGTAAAAAATATACGGGAAAAATTGATTATGATTCAGATGAAGATCATTTTTTCAGTAAAGTTGATTTAAATAATCCCTATGTGATAGTAACGAACAAACGATTAGTTGCGTTTGAAAAGAGTGAAGACCTAGAAAATCCGACTAATTGGGTTAGCGGAAGAGGAATACGCCAGTCTGATGAAAGAAATGGCCGATTCTACGCAACGTGGGAAACGAGCAATCCATCGAATAAAACGTTAACCTACCTTTATTATTGTATGAGATGGGGAAAGGGCGACACTTATGAGCTGGAATTAGTGCCATATAAAAAGACAGCGCCAATCGTCAAAGAAAAAGAAGTCAAGATAAAGGTTGGCGAAAGCTATCAAATCGAAGCACAAGCCACAAGTGGACTACCAGAAGAATATCGCTTAAAGAAAGAAGTGTTCTACGAAAAAAGAAATGACCGAATCGCATTTGGTAAGAACAATCTAGACGAAACAAACCGAACAAAAGAAATAATAGGAGTGGAACCTGGGACGTCATCTGTGACAGTAATCGACGAAATCTCTTATGAGAGAACAGAAATTAATGTGACGGTAGTTTCTTAGACACAACCATATTGAACGATGAAAAAATAGTCTATAGTTAAATCTTATTTACTTGAAAAGATTAATCATAGGCTATTTTTTTATTTAGAAATATAAAACTAAGTTGTAACATTGTTCCAAAAATAGAATGCGCATTGTTAAGAATGGGTTTGCTTGGAATTAATTTCCATTTTTTAAAAGAGGCTATAGAATTTACGTGATTAAACTTAGCGAGGGGAGATAGAAAAACTTTTGTTTCTTTTTTTTATTAAAATTTCGGCTAAAAGTCCTATATGAATGACGCAAATTTTCTGATAAGGTACAATAGAAGGAAATAACTGGAGGGTAAAAGAATGGCAAAAATCATGATTATAGAAGATGAAGCAACGATTCGCGAACTGATCAGTGAAGAGTTGCAGAAATGGCAGTTTGATACCTTTGGAACAACGGATTTTAATAATGTTTTAGAAGATTTTCAGCGTGAAGAACCACAATTGGTTTTATTAGATATCAATTTACCTGTGTTTGATGGGTACTATTGGTGTCAGAAAATCCGAGAAATTTCGAAAATTCCAATTATCTTTATTTCAAGTCGCAATACGAACATGGATATGATCATGGCGATGAACATGGGCGCAGATGATTTTGTCACAAAACCATTTCAAATCGATGTGTTGATTGCTAAAATCAATGCTTTACTGCGTCGTTCGTATAATTATTCTGAGGTCGGTAGTGAAATCATGTCCCACAACGGAATTACATTGAATGTGGATAACGGCAGTATGGAAATCAATGGTGAAGTGATCGATTTAAGTAAAAATGAATACCGTCTATTGTATATTTTGATCAAAAAACATGGGAAAATTTTAACGAGAGAAAAATTATTGCGTGCGTTGTGGGAAGATGAACGTTTTGTAGATGATAATACCTTGACCGTCAACATCAATCGGTTAAGAAAAAAAATTGAACAGGCAGGGCTTGAAGGCTATATCGAAACAAAAGTTGGGCAAGGCTATATTGTTCCATAGATAGGAGAAGAAAATGACGATTTATAAGTATTTAAAAGATCATTGGCTTCTGTTGATTGGCTGGCTATTTTTTATTGGAGTGACCTGTTTTATTTTATGGTTATCGCCTGATATGGTTGTGAATCCATCGATCATTGGGTATCTCGTGTTATTACAAGGACTATTTTTACTCTTGTTTTTAACGATCGATTATTCCTTAAAAAAACGGTGGTGGCGCTCATTAGATATTACGGAGCATCCGCCCTCTTTACAACAATACCTAGGAGAAGCGTCAAAATCAGAAGAAAAATTAGTGCAGGATTATATCAATGGCTTGTTAGTGGAGCATCAGCAAGGTATGCAACAAGCAATCAATAATCAACAGGAACAAAAAGATTATATCGATTCATGGGTTCATGAAATTAAAGTTCCTTTAGCAGCAGTCAATTTGATTTTGCAATCGATCGAAGATGATATTCCAGAGAAAAAATATTACTTAGTTGAAAATGAGCTGAGCAAAATCGATGAATATGTGGAACAAGTACTTTATTATGCTCGTTTAGACAGTTTTTCTAGAGATTATTTAATTCAGGAGTATTCGCTAAAAGAAATCGTCCAATCTGTGATTCGCACGCAAGGCAATTATTTTATTCAAAAGAATTTGCGTTTTTCGATCGAAGGGGATGATCAAATAGTTTTGACTGATGCGAAGTGGGTCGCATTTATCTTCAAACAATTAGTGAGTAATGCCATTAAGTATACACCGGCTGGCGGTGAGATTACAGTTACTTTTTCACAGACCAAAGAAGGTGCTTGGTTAGCCTTAAAAGATTCAGGAATCGGAATTCCTAAAGAAGACCAGCGTCGGGTTTTTGACAAAGGCTTTACAGGTGAAAATGGCCGGACAAGTGAACAGCATTCAACAGGTTTAGGACTATATTTGGCGAAAAGTCTTGCTGATAAGCTAGGTCATCAATTGACGATGGAATCAGTCGAAGGAGAAGGAACAACGATTTACTTGTTGTTTCCATTTTTAAGTTATTTTAACGAGCGAAGATAAGCATTAACATACTAAGTAAGGTGCTAATAACGAATAAAAGAATGTTAAAATCTTTAAATGAGAAAAAATCTATCAAAATTTTCCTATCTTATAGTTGTATAGTAAACGCTTTTATTGTTAGACTGAACACATCATACTTTTGATAGGAGTAGATTATGGAAATAGTAGTAGCATTGATCCCAATGTTTGCCTGGGGCAGTATTGGTCTTGTCAGTGGTAAAATCGGTGGTAGTGCGAATCAGCAGACTTTAGGCATGACCATAGGTGCGTTGATTTTTTCAATAGTTGTTTTTTTTGTTGTTCAGCCAGTGATCACTATTCAGATGATCGTGATTGGTATTTTATCCGGTTTATTTTGGAGTGTCGGGCAAAAATCAGCAGTTTCATGGTATGAAATATTTAGGTGTGTCTGTAGGATTGCCTGTTTCAACAGGAATGCAGCTGATCGTCAATACGATTGCAGGTGCGGTTTTTTTTCATGAATGGAAAGGTAGTCGGGATTTTATTTTAGGATTTATTGCACTTGGGTTATTGGTGTTAGGGGCGTATTTAACGGCTCGACAAGATGATGACAGCGGTGTAGAAACAACGAATAAGCTATTTGATTTTAACAAAGGGTTACGAGCATTAATTGTTTCAACAATTGGTTATGGTGCGTATACGATCATGATCAACGCAGCTGGCCTTGATCCGATGGGAATCATTTTGCCTCAAAGTATTGGTATGGTAATCGGTGCGAGTTTCTTTGCATTTAAGAAGGTTAAGCTGGATCGTTATGTCTGGACGAATATGACTTGTGGTCTGTTGTGGGGGCTAGGAAATATTTGTATGTTGTTGACGATGCGTCAAATTGGTTTGGCAATTAGTTTTTCTCTGTCCCAAATGGGCATTATTATTTCAACTTTAGGCGGAATCTACTTACTTGGTGAGCGCAAGTCTAAAAAAGAAATGAGATATGTCATTATTGGTTGCCTATTCGTTATTTTAGGTGGTATTCTTTTAGGGTATATGAAAGCGTAAATGTCTTATTTACGCTTATTTTTATGAGGACATTTTGGCAATGATTAAGAGTAGAAAATGGATAGATTTATTGGAGGAAAAGCAATGTCGATGTTTCGGAAAAAAGAGCTAACGGCTGTCTCAAGTGAGCCAAGCGCAATGAAAAAGGATTTAAAAACAATGGATCTGATCATGCTTGGGATTGGTGCCATTGTTGGAACAGGAATTTTTGTCGTGACAGGAGTTGCGGCTGAACAATACGCAGGACCTGCGTTGTCGCTTTCATTTTTAGTTGCGGCAGGAGCAATTATCTTAGCCGGGTTATGTTACGCGGAATTTGCCTCAAGGATTCCGGCAATCGGCGGTCCATACGCTTATATGTATGTTGTGTTTGGCGAACTTGTTGCTTGGATGACAGGCTGGTTAGTGATTTGTGAATTCTTTCTAGCTGTTTCTTCTGTAGCTTCAGGCTGGTCAGGTTATGTTCATGGCTTTTTAAATAGCCTTGGTGTAGATTTTCCAAAGGCATTGAGTAGTGCCTACAATCCAGCGAATGGTACTTATGTTGATTTGATCGCGATGCTGGTGCTTTTAGCAGTTACTTTTTGGGTGTCATTAGAAGCCAAAACAGCTTTACGGTTAAATAATGTGATGGTATTTGTTAAATTTGGCATTATTACTCTCTTTTTAATCGTCGGCATTTTTTATGTGAAACCTGATAATTGGCAGCCGTTTATGCCGTTTGGATTTTCAGGTGTGGTAAGTGGTGCAGCTGTGGTTTTCTTTGCCTTTTTAGGATTTGATGCAGTAAGCATGACGGCAGAAGAGGTAAAAAATCCTCAAAAAGATATTCCAAAAGGCATCATCGGTTCGATCATTATAGCCACTGTTTTATATGTGATCGTGACATTAGTTTTAACTGGAATCGTACCGTTTGATGCTCTTGGTGTGAAAGACCCTGTCGCATTTGCGATGCGTTTTGTACAGCGCGATGGCGTAGCAGGTGTCATTTCCGTTGGGGCGATTTTAACACTTTTGACTGTGACAATTTCCATGATGTACAGTTTAGCTAGAATTATTTATGCCATCAGTAAAGATGGTTTATTGCCAAAATTTATGAGTAAGATCGATGAAAAAAACCGCACACCGAAAAATGCGACTTATGTAGCTGGGGTTTGCACCATGATTTTCGCAGGGCTAGTCCCAATGGAATTATTAGCCGAGTTGACGAATATTGTGACTTTGATGTACTTGATCGTTATGGCGATTGGCATTATTCGTTTAAGAAAAGTAGCCGGTGATCCTAAACCAGGGGAATTTAAAATTCCTTTTGTCCCGCTTGTTCCTATTTTATTAGTCATCGTTAGTATTGGGTTAATGCTGCAATTACAGGCGGCAACTTGGAAAGCTTTCGCAATAGCCTTGGTTTTAGGCTTTGTTATTTATTTTGCTTATGGTTATAAACATAGTAATGAAGGTAAAATTAAACATTAAACGTCAAAATCAGTGATCGAAAAGGTTGCTGATTTTTTGCTGTCTTTTTTTAGAATAAAGGAATTTTACTGTAAATCGTGATTCGTTTACAGTATAGTGATAGTAAATAATGAAAAAAGGAGAGGATCAAAAGCATGTCCTATCGTATTGAAAGGGATTCTATGGGAGAAATTCAAGTCCCAAAAAATGCTCTTTGGGGAGCGCAAACCGAACGCAGCCGTCAAAATTTTAATATTGGTATCGAAAAAATGCCGATTGCGCTTATTCAAGCCCTAGCACTGGTAAAAAAGAATGCGGCTAAAGCCAATGAAGCAGCTGGGAAGTTAAATACGGAGATCAGTCAAGCAATTCAACACGCAGCAGATACGATCATCAAAGGTGAGGTAGATGAACAGTTTCCGCTCTCTTTATGGCAGACCGGCAGTGGGACTCAAACCAATATGAACGTTAATGAAGTCATTGCTTATTTAGCGGCTAAAACTGGCATGACCGTGCACCCCAATGATCATGTCAATATGTCTCAAAGTTCAAATGACGTTTTCCCCACAGCGATTCATGTAGCCGCTGTTCGGTTGATTGAGCAGCAGCTATTCCCGGTCATGGAGCAGATGATTCAAACGCTGAAAAAACTAGAAACTGAAAATGAAAAAATCATAAAAATAGGAAGAACTCATTTACAAGATGCAACACCAGTGACTTTTGCACAAGAAATCAGTGGTTGGCGTTCTGGTCTGGAACATAGCTATCAGATGCTAGAGTTGACGTTGCATGAACTGAAACAATTGGCGTTAGGAGGCACAGCGGTAGGAACTGGATTAAATGCGTCAAAAGAATATATCCAACTATTTTTTAACTTTTTGAATGAAGAGACAGATAATCAATTTATAGAAAATCCTAATAAATTTCATGCATTAGCAAGCAAGGATGCTGTTGTTTTTACTTCAGGAGCATTAAAGGCGCTCGCTGCTAATGCGATGAAAATGGCTAATGATATTCGTTGGATGGCAAGTGGACCAAGGAGTGGCTTAGGTGAAATCACGATTCCTGCAAATGAACCAGGTAGCTCTATCATGCCTGGGAAAATCAATCCAACGCAATGTGAAGCATTGACCATGATTGGAATCCAAGTCATGGGAAATGATACAACAATTGGGATCGGTGCTTCCCAAGGCAACTTTGAATTAAATGTCTACATGCCAGTAATAGCATATAATCTGCTCCAAAGTATAGAATTGTTGGCCGATGGATTGCGTTCATTTGATCAAAATTGCTTGATTGGAATTAAAGCAGATCAGGAAAAAATGGCTTTATATGTGGAACGCTCGCTGATGCTTGTAACAGCTTTAAATCCTCATATCGGTTATGATAATGGCGCGAAGATCGCGAAAAAGGCTTTCGAAGAAAATACAACGCTAAAACAGGCCGCTCTATCTTCTGGATTAGTGACAGAAGAAGAATATGAACGTTGGGTCATACCAGAACAGATGTTAGGACAATAAATAGCGTTAATTTGGAAAGGAATGGGGAAATTATGGCAGATATTTATGAAGAAGCATTAAAAGCACACGAACAATGGCGTGGGAAAATCGACATTCATTCAAAAGTAACAGTAAAAACAAAAGAGGCCCTATCTTTAGCTTACACACCAGGAGTCGCTGAACCATGTAGAAGAATCCATGAAAATCCAAATAAAGTCTACGATTATACGTGGAAAGGGAATACTGTTGCAGTCGTAACGGATGGTACCGCAGTTCTGGGTCTAGGTGATATTGGTCCTAAAGCTGCATTGCCAGTTATGGAAGGGAAAGCCTTATTATTTAAAGAATTTGCTGGAATCGATGCGATCCCAATTTGTCTAGATACGAAAGACCCAAAAGAAATCATCAATATCATCAAAGCTATGGCTCCAACATTTGGCGGTATCAATCTAGAGGATATCTCCGCTCCACGCTGTGTAGAAATCGAGCGGACATTAATGGAAGAGTTGGATATTCCTGTGTTTCATGATGATCAGCATGGTACGGCCATCGTTACGATTGCGGCATTGATCAATGCGCTAAAAATCGTTGGTAAAAAAGTCGATGAAATAAAAGTAGTTGTATCAGGAACAGGCGCAGCTGGTAGCGCAATTATAAAAATGTTGCATCATTTTGGCGTGAAGAAGATCATCGCATTTAATATAGATGGTGCATTATCTAAAACGCTGGACAGACCGCTGAATTTCTTAGAAAAAGAAATTATTGAAATCACGAATCCTGAAAATTTTAGCGGTTCTTTAGGAGAAGCGATGGTTGGAGCTGATGTGTTTATCGGTGTTTCTGCGCCTAAATTAGTCTCAAAAGAAATGGTCGCTTCAATGAATCCAAGTGCTATCGTATTCCCAATGGCGAATCCGGAATCAGAAATCGATTATCAAGATGCGATCGATGCAGGTGCGGCAGTTGTTGGAACCGGTCGTTCAGATCATCCAAATCAAATCAATAATGTCTTAGCTTTTCCAGGCTTGTTCAAAGGGGCATTTGTCGCGGGAGCCACGAAAATCACTGAAAACATGAAACTAGCGGCAGCAAAAGCAATTGCAGAAATCATTCCTGAATCAGAGCTTACAAGTGAGTACATTATTCCTTCACCGTTTAATCAAGAATTAGTGGATGTCATTATACGTGAAGTTGCTGCAACTGCAGTACAAGATGGTGTTATTAGAAGATAGATAAAAAAGACAAAAAAGTTCTATCTATTGCTTTTTGCAAAATAGGTGGAACTTTTTTATCTAGAGAAAATAACAGGATTTCTAGTTCAATAAAGCCAAGTGTGGTATACTATTTAGGAGTAATTTCAAGAGAATGCTAGAAGGAGGATGTTTCTACATGTCAGAAAAAGAAACATTTTATATCACCACCCCGATTTATTATCCAAGCGGACAACTACATATCGGCAATTCTTATACAACGATTGCCTGTGATGCGATGGCCCGTTACAAACGTTTGATGGGCTTTGATGTATTTTACTTAACAGGTGTGGATGAGCACGGACAAAAAATTGAAAATAAAGCCTCGGAATTAGGCGTTACACCAAAAGAATATGTCGATAAAATGGCAGCAGATGTTCAAAAGTTATGGAAAACGCTTGATATCAGCTATGATAAGTTTATCCGTACAACAGATGATTACCATAAAAAAGCTGTTCAGCAAATTTTTGATCGCTTATTAGCACAAGGTGATATTTACCTTGGTGAATATGAAGGCTGGTATTCTGTGTCAGATGAGGAATACTTTACTGAAACACAACTAGCTGAAGTGTATCGTGATGATGAAGGCAAAGTGATCGGTGGTAAAGCACCTAGTGGGCACGATGTTGAATTGGTAAAAGAAGAATCGTATTTCTTTCGTATGAGCAAATACGCGGACCGCTTGTTAGCATATTACAATGAACATCCAGAATTTATCCAACCAGAATCACGTAAAAATGAAATGATCAACAATTTCATCAAACCAGGTTTAGAAGATCTGGCTGTCTCACGTACAACATTTTCTTGGGGAATTCCTCTATCGAATGATCCAAAACATGTTGTTTATGTATGGATCGATGCATTATCAAATTACATTACCGCATTAGGCTACGGCTCAGAAGATGACAGCTTGTTTAAAAAATATTGGCCGGCAAATGTTCACATGGTCGGCAAAGAAATCGTTCGTTTTCATACGATTTATTGGCCAATCATGTTGATGGCGTTAGAATTACCACTACCAAAGAAAATTTTTGGACATGGTTGGTTATTGATGAAAGATGGAAAAATGTCTAAATCTAAAGGAAATGTTGTTTATCCTGAGATTTTGGTCGACCGTTACGGCTTAGACGCATTACGTTATTATTTATTGCGTGCGATTCCATTTGGAAGTGATGGCGTCTTCACACCAGAAGATTTTGTTTCTCGTTTAAACTACGATTTGGCGAACGACTTAGGTAACCTTTTAAATCGTACGATTGCAATGATCAATAAATATTGTGAAGGACAGGTTCCGACCTATGCCTCAAAAGTAACGCCTTTTGATAGTGAATTATCTACAACTGCGGCAAATGTAATCGGAAAATATCATGAATCAATGGAAAAAATGGAATTCAATACGGCAATTGCTGAGGTTTGGACATTGATTTCACGTGCCAATAAATATATTGATGAAACACAACCATGGGTTCTAGCAAAAGATGAAGAAAAGAAAAATGAATTAGATAGTGTGATGGTCCATTTAGCTGAAAGTTTACGGATTGTAGCGATCCTTTTACAACCAGTGATGACTGAAACACCCAAAAAAATCTTTGAACAATTAGGGTTAGATTCGGAAACAATGAATATGGAAGTCATCCATTTTGGTGAGTTTCCAACAGATATTAAAGTTGTTGCAAAAGGGACCCCAATTTTCCCTCGTTTAGAGATTGACACGGAAGTTCTCTACATTCAAAAGAAAATGGCGCAAAACGCCCAAACAACGACAGAAGAAATCAAATGGAATCCAGAAGAAACAGAGCTTATTTCAACGAAAGAAAAAGAAATCAAGTATGAGGATTTCGACAAGGTAGAATTAAAAGTTGCTGAAGTCATTGATTGTAAAAAAGTCAAAGGTGCAGATAAATTATTACAATTCCGCTTAGATGCAGGTGATGAACAAGATCGTCAAATCCTTTCTGGAATTGCTGAATTTTATCCAGACCCAAGTGCATTGATCGGTAGAAAAGTCGTGATTGTAGCGAACTTAAAACCAAGAAAAATGCGTGGTCAGATCAGTCAGGGAATGATTCTTTCCGCTGAATCACCAGAAGGTAAACTACAGATCGTTGACGCACCGAAAGATATGCCGAACGGGGCAAGCATTGCCTAATTAAAACAGTAGAACATATAAAGAAGAGTAACAGCCTCTATGCTAAGAGTTATCTTACATAGAATTAGCTGTTTCTTTTTTTTTAATTATTTACAAAAAGGCAAGGATGATTTTATATAAATATAAGTAAAAAAATAATATCGCTAAAAATTATATCAAATAAACTTATTTTATTGTATCATTATGATAGAACAAAATAATTGAATTGGAAATAAGGAGAATGTTGGATGAAAGTGAAAAAGTATCTGTTGGGGATCATCACAAGTGTAGTGATTTTGTTATTAGCAGCATGTGGATCAGATCCTAGAAAAGAATTTACTAATGCCATGTTTAGCTCTAAAGGACAAGAGTATAATGCAGCAAGTTTTGAAATGAAGATCAAGGATTTAACGTATGATGGGGATGAAGGCGGCGCCTATGTCAAAATGTTTGCTAGTCAACTGAAAGATATGAGTATTGATGGAAGCTATGCGGTCGATGAGAAAAAAGATACGGTGGAAATGGAAATTACAGCAAATTTGTTTGGTGAAAAATTACCATTCCAATTCGTCGGAAATAAAGAGAACTACTATATGTCTACTAGTTTTGTCTCTGGATTGTTGGATTTAGCCAATTCATTTGGTTATCCCTTTGAGCTTAGTAAAAGCGATTTGAATAAACTAAAAGGAAAATATATTGATATTGCTGAAGCTGGTGATACACTTTCATCAGGTGAATTAGACAAGAAAACGAAGCCATTGAAGGATAAAACTTTTGTAAATATGGAAGAGTCCAAAATGGGAAGCGAAATGAAAAAATTAATTGAAAGCTTCGATAAAGATTCGTTTAAAAAAGATAAGGATGTTATCACACATACCTTTACTAAAAAAGAAATTATTAGAATGATGGAAAAAATCGATGAAGTTGCCAAAGAAGACAAAGACTACAAAAAATCAGATGATGCGAAAGAAATGAAAGATGCCATCAAATCACTGAAAAAAGACATGGACAAAATGGATATAAAGGTCAGTATCAATCAAAAAACAAAAGCCTTTGATACAGAAATTGCTATTGCAGCAACTGATGAAGATGCAGCGTCCATGACTATGGTCATGGCAATCTCAGTACAACCACAAAAAAATAGTGCAAAAATCAAAATACCAAGTAAAAAAGAAATCATCAGCCAAGATGAGTTGGAAGAAATTTTAGCAGAGATCACTGGAACTATTTCGGACGATTCGGATTTCGAGTTAGAAGATGATATATATGATTACAGTGATTTAAAAGATGATCCAGATATGCAAGAGCTGATCGATGCTCAATTAGATGCAATGATCGAACAAATCGAAGCCAATCCAAGTGCCGTCACCGAAGCAAAAGCTAGTGAAGCACGTGAAGAGGCGAAAGAAATTTTCAACGACAAACAAATGAAAAAATTAAATGAAGCACTAGACAAAGCGCTAGAAGCGGGAACCATTTAAAAGATCATAAATAAGCGGTAGCTTCTACAATCAAATCAGTGATTTGATTTGTACAAAGCTATCGCTTTTTCTATTACGATAGAACGGTCATTGTGTAAACGATCAGGGCACAGAAAATTTACTTGAGTAACTAGAGTTTCAGTTCAAAGGAGGAGTACGATGTGTATTTTTTGCGAGATATCGGATTTTGTTTTAGAAAATGAATTAGCTGGAGCATTTTATGATAAATTTCCTGTGAATGAAGGACATTTGTTGATCATACCTAAAAATCATAGAAGTGACTATTTCGATTTATCACAAGTGGAAAAACAAGCAGTCGAGGAACTGATTCAAGCAGGGAAACAACTACTAGAAAAAAACTATCAACCCGTAGGTTATAATATTGGGACCAACTGTGGTGTATATGCTGGTCAAAGTATTATGCATTGTCATATCCATCTAATTCCTAGATATGTTGGCGATCTAGAGAATCCTAAAGGCGGAGTAAGAGGTGTGATTCCTACAAAACAAAATTATTAAAATAGGAGTGAAGTAGCATGCTTTTAAAGGAAGTAACGTTATTAGATGAACAGATGTATTCAATTACGAAATGAGTTGACAGAGGAGAGATTACAAAAATGGTTCCGTGCTATTGGGTTGAGTTAAACGGCCAAAATAAACAGCACTTCCTAAGTAAAAGTGCTGTCTATTTTGGCTGTTTACGCCTATCATCAACTAAAATCTTAATTTTTTATTTGATTTAAATTTGTGGAAACGAGCGGGTAAAAGCATGATCAAAATCGCATAAGGAACACTGATGATCGACCAAGCCAAAGTTCGGCTCAAGCTATTGTATTTATATAACCAGTTTAATAAAAAATGTAGGCCTAAGATACCAAGAGCTACAAAAGTTAGAACAGCGTAGCTCGACTCATTTTTTATGGCAAAGCGAAAAATACTGCCAATCAGCGGGACCAAATAAAAATAGGCACTCGTCAATGAAATACGCCAACTTTTAGCAATCGTTTCAAGATTGATCAAAAAAAATACAATGGATAACACAATTCCTAGTGGTGGAAAAAATGCAACCAAGGTGGCATAAATAGCTCCCCATAAAATCATCAAGGGTCCCTTTACAATTGCTGCAATCACAATAAAAAGAGCAATCAGCAGAAATTGCTGTGTCATCGTTCCATAAGCCAATAAACCGAACAGAATCAATAAAAGCCAATGCCAAACTGTATTAACTTGAGGCTTCCTCTGGATCGTAACATTTTTTTGAATCGTTGATTTCAGAAAGTCAGAATCTTCGAAGAAATTTTTCAAAAGCACTCACTCCTATCAAATTGAAAATTAGACTGGAATTAAGTTTACTGCTGAATAGATAAAAAAACATCGGGCTAAAGTCGGTTGTTTTAGCCTGATGTTTTTAAGAATTCATTAAGTAGCATGGATTCGTTTTTAATATTACTTAGAGGCAAGCAACTCAGAAATCTCCCCGATATAAGGTAGAAATACCTGTTTCATCCCCCGAGAAATTGCTGTATAAAGAATTTTCTTCTCTCTTTCAGTTGTCCCATAACGCACGGTAGAAGGATCGTGGATGATCACATTATCAAATTCAAGCCCTTTTGCCATATCAATCGAAAGAATTTGGGCATCAAAAGCACTATTTTTTTGTAGAAGCTGCTGTTTCAATAATGCTGCTTCGGACGCTGTTTTGGTAATCACTACAGTATCTTCTTTCTGTGCCAATGAATCCAAAATAGAAATAAGAGTATTTAGATAACTCGCTTCATCTTTACATGAAATAAAGGTCGGTTTTTCGCCATCTTTTCGGATAGAAACAATCTTGAGTTTCTCATGATTTGTCACTAACGTTTGGAATAGCTGTGTAATTTCTTTGCTTGAGCGATAGCTATTCAATAATTGATACGAAGTAACAGAACGACTGGAAGCGGATAACAACTCTTTCAATGCCATAAAGCTGATCGATGTATTAAAAATCGCCTGATTTTCATCTCCAGCTAAAGTAAAGTTCGCTTGCGGGAATAATTTAAGCAATAAAAGAATTTGAGCTTCAGTATAATCTTGTACTTCATCTACCAAAATAAACGCCATTTGTCGATTCGATAAATCTTCAATAAATGTATCTTTGAGCAATAACAAAATTACGACTTCATCTGCCGTATAGGCGGTCGTTACTCGTTCATACGTCTCTTGCTGATACTGTTGATACAATGCTTCAAAAAGTAACCATTGATCAAACCAAGTAAAATCAGCAATCGCAGTCACTACTTTGCGGTATTTTTGTTGCAATCGTTGAAGGGCAAATTCTGCTAATTGTTCCTCATCTTCTTCTGTAAAAGTCATGTCAAAATAGCGTAATTGTTCTGTTTCAGTTAAGTCTTGCATCTGATCGATCATTTGTTTCGATTTCGCTTGCTTGATCAAATAACGATTCCACAAACTTGAAAGCTTTTCCTTTGTTGCAGAAAGTCGATCTCTGATCGATAAATTCGTTGGGGTTTCTTGATATAAACCAAAAATCAATTCAGCAGAAAATAGTGTTTTTCGTTTGAATAAAATTGGTTGGAATAGCGATTGTTGAATGAGAGATGCATCTTGAAAATATTGAATGAAGTCCACAAATTTCTGTGACTGAATCACTCTTTGTTGGGTAGCGACTTGTTCAGCAGTGATTCGTTTAAAATAAGCTGCTTCACTTTCAATGGGTGCTTTTTCCCGAAAGGTAAATTTAAGAAATTGCAGCAACGTCAAATTCATGGGATTCCGCTCCCCTAAATTTGGCAATACTTGAGAAATATAGTCAATAAAAGTTGAATTAGGAGAAAGCAGTAAAATATCATCGGCAGTGATTTTAGTCCGATGATTATAAAGTAAATAAGCAATCCGTTGCATGATTGCAGACGTTTTCCCACTGCCGGCGATGCCATTGACTAAAAGCAAGGGATGACTTTCATCACGGATGATCTCATTTTGCTCTTGTTGAATCGTCGTCGTGATATCTTTCATATATTGAGAAGAATCAGCCTCAAGTGTATGAAGTAAAATATCATCCTGAATCGCAAGGCTGGTATCAAAAAAGTTGATCAAACGATCTTCTTCAAGGATCAATTGTCTTTTCAAATTTAAGGTAACAGGAATTTCATTGTTGCTGACATGATAATTGCTGTCGCCTAAAACATTATTGTAAAAAAGAGAAGCAATCGGTGAACGCCAGTCGTAAATTCGTGATTCTCCATCCAAATTGGTAAAATCATTCATGCCGATATAAAAAACGTCACGATCCGCACCATCATCTAAAAAAGTCACATCGATTTTTCCAAAATAAGGGACTTGAAGTAGGCGTTCGACTTTTTCTAATTGTTTAGCCGCAGTTGCCTGCTGCAAATTTAATTGATCGATTTCTCTATTTTTCATTTCCATTACGGCAAATGTCTCTAAGTTATCAGAATAACTGTCGAAATTTAGTTTAGTATCACCGCTAAATTGGTCTAATACTGATTGTCCTGTCATATTAACATCATCAATAGCGGTTTGATAGACATCTTTTGCTTGGGTCAATTCCTCGTAAACTTGGTGCAGATGCTGGGTTTCTTGTGTACGCTCGTTTGACATAGGGGTTCCTCCTGACATAAATTGCCGTGACCGAATAGTATAAGCTATTTTGTTGAATAAAGCAATTATAAGAAGCTGATAATTTATCAGTGCTGTCCATTCAGATTTTGGTTAAAATGTGATAAAGTATAGAAGACAGAGGAGGGGTTTACTTGATTTTTGATTCTCATACCCATTTAAATGCAGAACAATTTAATGAAGATATTCCAGAAACAATTCAACGTGCGAAAGAATTAGGTGTAACGGAGATGGCGGTGGTTGGTTTTGATACACCAACGATCGAAAAATCTCTGGAGCTTAGCCAACAATATAAAGAAATCCAAAGTATTATCGGATGGCACCCAACAGAAGCAGGGAGCTATACACCTGAAATCGAGAAAAAAATTCAGCAATTATTAACCACGCCTAAAGTAGTCGCACTTGGCGAAATCGGTTTAGATTATTATTGGATGGAAGATCCAAAAGAGGTTCAAGATCGTGTGTTTCGACGTCAAATCGCAATCGCCAAAGAAATGAATTTACCAATCAGTATTCATACACGGGATGCGATGGAAGACACATACAAGATTTTAAAAGAAGAAGATATTCGTGATATTGGCGGAATCATGCATAGCTTTAGTGGTGACCCTGAGTGGATGGCAAAATTTTTAGAGATGGGCATGCATATTTCTCTAAGTGGCGTTGTTACGTTCAAGAAAGCTTTAGAAGTGCAAGAAGTAGCCAAGGCAGTGCCGTTAGATCGTTTATTAGTCGAGACTGATGCACCGTATTTAGCACCTGTTCCCTACCGAGGCAAACGTAACGAACCAGGCTATACCCGTTATGTAGTAGAGAAAATCGCAGAATTACGAGAAGTCCCATTTGAAGAAATTGCGAAGCAAACAACTACGAATGCTCATCGCTTATTTAGGTTAGATAAATGACAGACAAATTGAGAATTGAAGAAATTATTGTCGTTGAAGGAAAAGACGATACCAGACGTATCCAAGAAGTTGTGGATGCTGATACGATCGAAACGATTGGCTCAGCAATCAATGAGGATATTCTAGAACAAATCGAGCATGCACAAGAAACACGCGGCGTGATCATTTTCACTGATCCAGATTTTTCAGGTGAAAAAATTCGTAAAACGATCATGGAAGTTGTTCCCGATGCCCAGCATGCGTTTCTCTCACGACAACTTGCTGCCCCTAAAAAAAGAGGGAATAGCTTAGGTGTGGAACATGCCAGTGATGAAGCGATTTTAGAAGCACTAGAAAAAGTAGTGACGCCTGTTATTGAATCAGATGATTACCAAGAAATAGCTAGACAAACCTTGATTGAATATGGTTTAATAGCGGGAGCTCGTGCAAAAGAACGTCGTGAAAAATTAGGAGATGAATTGCGCATTGGTTATACCAATAGCAAGCAATTGACCAAACGCTTGAAAATGTTTCGTATCACAGAAAAAGAATTGATAGAGGCAATGCATAATATAAACGACTTACCTAGTGAAAAATCGGAGGAATCAATTTGACAGAGTACAAAGAAATCGCCACTCCTTCAAGAACCAAAGAAATTTTGAAGAAACATGGCTTTTCATTCAAAAAAAGTTTAGGACAAAATTTTTTGACCGAACCAAATATTTTACGCAAAATCGTTGAAACAGCAGGAATCGATACCCATACTAATGTAGTAGAAGTAGGTCCTGGTATTGGGGCTTTAACAGAACAGCTAGCCAAAAACGCAGCCCAAGTCTTAGCTTTTGAAATCGATGATCGCCTGATTCCTGTTTTAGAAGAGACAATGAGTCCGTATCAAAATGTCACAGTTGTCCATAATGATGTACTAAGAGCCGATTTAGTCGGTACAACCAAAGAAGTTTTTAAAGAAGAGCGTCCAATCAAAGTTGTTGCCAATTTACCTTATTACATTACAACACCGATCATGATGCACTTTTTAGAATCTGATTTAGATGTCCAAGAAATGATCGTTATGATGCAAAAAGAAGTCGCAGATCGAATCTCAGCAAAACCCGGAACAAAAGCTTATGGCTCGCTATCAATCGCAGTCCAGTACTTTATGGAAGCAAGTATCGCGTTTATTGTACCGAAAACGGTCTTTATCCCGCAACCAAATGTTGATTCTGCCATCATCAAATTAACTAAACGTGACAAACCAGCCGTTGAGGTAACAAATGAAAAAGAATTCTTCAAATTAACAAAAGCGTCTTTCCAGTTACGTCGTAAAACACTATGGAATAACCTGATTCATTACTATGGTAAAGATGATGAGACAAAAGCATGGTTAACCCAAAGCTTATCCGAAGCGGAAATTGACCCATCACGTCGTGGTGAAACATTGTCACTAGAAGAATTTGGACGTCTAAGTAATACATTGGAAAAAAATCGTTAACTCTGTACTAAGCAAAAAGGGAGTGAGAAAAGTTGATAACTTTTCTCACTCTCTTTTTGATAGTAGACGTATAGAAGTCTATCGAAATAATTTATTTTAACTTTATGTAAAATAATTGCTTTCAGTTATTGACTTTTTCTGAATATCAAGGATAATCATAAATAGAAAGCGCTTTCTTTCGTTAGGAGTGAAAATATGGAAAATAAGAAGACGAGAAATATTCATTGGATGCTGGCAGCTATTTTTTTAGGATACACATGTATTTATATCGATAAAACAACAATTGGTATGTCACTGGTGACGATTGCAAATGATTTAGGATTTGATCCGCAGCAAAAGGGTTTGGTGTTGAGCGCCTTTTTTCTAGGGTATACAGTTTTTCAAATTCCTTTTGGGTATTTATCAAGTAAGATTGGTACGAGAAAAATGATGATCATCTCCGTTTTTTTAGTAGGAATTTTTCTATTTTTATTCGGGTTTGGCTTTTCTTTATTGTATTTGATTTTAGTTCGTTTCATGACAGGTGCGGTTGCTCATTCGGGTTATCCGTCTTCTGTCAGCACGTTCATTTCACAAGAATTGCCAATAGAAAAACGTGGGCCGGCACAATCGACTATGATCGCTTCATCAGGTTTTGCGGCAATTGTTGGTCCCTTACTGATTGCGCCACTTTTACTTCAAGTTGGTTGGCATAGGACTTATTATATTTTAGGGGCGGTGGTTCTTTTGATTGCAGTATTGATGTATGTTGTGATTCCTAAAGAATTTGGTGGAGTAAAAGAGCATTTAAAAAATAAGCGTACGATTTCATTCAGAGAAGTATTACAGGATAAAAATGTTTGGATTTTGATATTTGCAGCGTTTTTCATCAATGCTGCAATTTATGGACTAAATGGCTGGATGGCGACTTATCTAGTCGAAGCGCACGGACTGGCTCTAACTCAAACGGCTTATGTAACGGCAGTTATTGGCTTTTTCACAATGGTGGCAGCGATGTTAGGCGGGGTTATGGTCAATAAATATTTTATTGGAAAAGAAAAAAAGGTGATTTTTGTCGCAACGATAGGTGGCGGACTTTTTGCTCTTCTAGTTTCAGTTGTCGGATCATTCTTCATGAGCATGATTTCATTAGCTTGTGCGGTGGCTTTTGCTAGTTTAGCTTTTGCGACGCTAATGAGCATCCCAGTGAAAATATTCCCTTCAGATGAAGTTTCTGCTAAATATGCGACGATCAATGCGATTGGTGTTTCAGGTGGGTTTGTGGCGCCGACTATTATTGGGGCATTGATTCAATTTTCTAATGGCGGCTTCTTCAGTTCATTTTTATTTATTGGCGTTTCATTCGTTGTTTCTGGAGGGATCACGTTATTGATTCAAAAAAATCAGAAATCCTAATTCAGAATTTTGAAAAAAGTAAAAGGGTGTGAGAAGATGTGTACGGGAATCACAGTGAAATCTAAATTAGGGAACAGCTATTGGGGACGGACACAAGAATTTAATGTATTGTTGGATTACGACGGTGCGATTATCCCTAAAAATTATGATTTAAGTACATCATTGGATCATTATAGGACACATTTTGCTGCAATGGGTATAGCTCTAGCTGGTAATCCATTATTAGTAGACGGAGTGAATGAAAAAGGATTAATGGGTGGCTCTTTTTATTTCGGCAATGATAATCGCTATGTTGAATCGGATGAAATTCGCAAGATGGGAAAATTGCCATTGGCTGGCGCTGAATTTGTGACCTATGCCTTAACAAATTATGCATCAGTTGCGGCAATAAAAGAGCGAGTCAATCAAGAGACAGCGATTGCAATTGTTGACAATCAGGTTGGCATTCCGCAGCACTACATTTTCCAAGATGAATCTGGTGCATCGATCGTTGTAGAACCATCGATTGAAGGCGGCTATGAAATATATGATAATCCTGTGGGAGTTTTTACGAACAGCCCAAAATTTGACTGGCATTTAACCAATCTTCAAAATTACGTAGGACTTAGTGACATGATCGCACCAGCTATTCAGATGGATAATCTTTATGTGTTTTCAAATGGTAAAGGATCTGGTTTGCTCGGAATCCCAGGCGATTTTACTCCACAATCTCGTTTTATTCGTGCAGTCTATCTAAAACACTTTTCTGAAAAAGTAGATGATGAACAGGTAATAGAACAAATTTTCCATATTTTAGATAGCTTTGATATTCCTAAAGGAGTTGTGAAAGTCAGTTCACAGACGGATGTGCAGTACACCCAATATACCAGTGCCTACGATAGTAAGGAAAAGCAACTGTATATTCATTTGTATGAAAATCGTATGATCCAAACCTTGTCATTAAAAGCCGGTAGATTAGATAATTCTGTACCTCAGTATTTTGAATTAAAGAGGGAACAACAATATTATTCAATGCCTAAAAAGAACGAAAAATAGACCTAAAATAAAGTTGATGGAAGAGAATTACGGGAGAGACTAGTCATAGCACCGAAGGAATAAATAATCAATGACGCAAATCATTGATCATGAAGATCTCAGGTAAAAGGACCGTAATTGGACATCACTCTGGAAAGCGAAAGCACCGAAGGAGCAACTCTTCAAGAGGAAGACGAATCTCTCAGGTTTTTTACAGAGGAACTAGCATTTTTTTAAGATGCCTGTTCCTCTGTTTTTTTATATAGTTTAGATAGCTTGGAGGTGTCATTGGTTAAGTACTAAAAATACACAGAAGCAAAGGAGTAGAAAAGATGGATTTAAAAACACCTTTATATGACGCACATCTTGAAGCCGGTGGAAAAATGGTTTCATTTGCTGGCTACACACTACCTGTTCAGTACAAAGACAGCGGTGTGATCAAAGAACATTTAGCTGTTCGAAATCAAGTAGGATTATTCGATGTTTCCCATATGGGAGAGGTCGTTTATGAAGGAAAAGATGCTTTAGCGAATTTGCACTATTTGTTAACCAATGATTTTAGTAACTTAGAAGTAGGTCGTGTTAGATATACCTTGATGTGTAATGAAAACGGCGGTGTGATCGATGATCTACTCGTTTATAAATGTAGCGATGAAAAATATTTATTAGTAGTCAATGCAGCGAATAGAGCAAAAGATGTTGCATGGATGAAAGAACACTTATTTGGTGAAGTGGCATTTTCGGATCAATCGGATCAATTTGTTCAAATTGCATTGCAAGGCGCATTTGCCAAAGAGATGATTGAAAAACGAACGAAAGAAGAAGAGATTCCTAAAAAATATTATAGCTTTACTGAAAATGCGGATGTAGGCGGTGTGACGTGTCTATTATCACGAACCGGTTACACCGGAGAATTTGGGTATGAATTGTACTGTAAACCAGAAGACGGAATCAAATTATGGAATTTATTACTGGAAACGGGTCAAGAATATGACATCATTCCCTGCGGCTTAGGAGCTCGTGATACGTTACGGTTAGAGGCTGGGATGCCGCTTTATGGTCATGAAATGACAGAAGAAATTACTCCTCTTGAAACGGATTTAAATTTTGCCGTCAAGATGAAAAAAGAAGATTTTATCGGCAAAAAAGCGCTCATTGACAAAGGGGAACCTAAAATTACTCGAATCGGTCTGCAGTTAACGGATCGAGGAATTGTTCGTGAAGGAGCTGATGTGTATTTTAATGATAAGAAAATCGGGCAGACCACCTCAGGCACCATGTGTCCATTCATTAGTAAAGCCTGTGCAATGGCTTTAGTTGAGAAAAATAGTGTAGAAATTGGTTCTCCCATAGAAGTTGAGGTTAGAGGCAAAAAAATTAAAGCAGAAGTTGTCACACTACCATTTGTAAAAAAATAATTGAAAAAGAAGGAGTCGTTTATTATGACAAAAGCTATGGAATTGAAGTTTTCAAAATCACATGAGTGGGTACTTTTTGATGGAGATAAAGTAAAAATCGGTCTGTCTGATTATGCACAAGATCAATTAGGTGATATCGTTTTTATTGATTTACCAGATGAGGGTGACGATGTTACCAAGGGTGAATCGTTTGCAGATATTGAATCTGTCAAGGCTGTTTCAGAAGCGTATTCTCCAATCACAGCTACAGTGACAGCAGTCAATGAAGAGCTTTTGGACAGTCCTGAGTTGATCAATTCAGCACCGTTAGAGTCATGGTTAATTGAAGTGGAAGGGGTAGACGAAATCGAAGACTTGCTAAGTGCTGAGGAATATAAAAAATTCTGTGAAGAAGCTGAGGAGGCATAATGAATGGGTAACTATCTTGGTTCAACGCCACAACAACAACAAGAAATGCTGAGAACGATCGGTTTAAAAAATATGAGTGACCTATATCAGGATATCCCGAAAGAAATGATTATAAAAAATCTAGCTATTCCAGCGGGAAAATCAGAATTTGAAGTACGACGTATTTTAGAAAAGATGGGCAAGAAAAATAAAGTCTTCTCCAGCATTTTTCGGGGTGCGGGTGCCTATAATCACTATATTCCTGCTATTGTAAAGCAAATTTCAGCAAAGGAAGAATTCATGACGTCTTACACGCCATATCAACCAGAGATCAGTCAAGGATTGTTACAGTCGATTTTTGAATATCAAACAATGATTTGTGAAATTACCGGAATGGATGCAACGAATGCTTCTGTTTACGATGGTGCAACGGCTGCTGCTGAAGCGATCAATATGTGTTTAGAAAAAAAACGCTTAAAGGTTTTGATTTCAGAAACGACAAATCCAATGACGATTCAAACAGCGTTGACTTATTTTAGTTCTAGAGAAATCGAATTTGTGATGATTCCAGAGAAAGATGGATTGACAGATTTATCTGTTTTAAAAGAAAAATTAGATGATACAAGCGCTTGTTTTATTGTCCAACAACCTAACTATAATGGAGGAATTGAACCTGTCGAGGCAATCGCTGAAATGGTTCACGAAGCAAAAGCTAAATTTATTATGAGCGTCAATCCAGTTGCTAGTACGGTACTAAAGACAGCTGGTGAAGTTGAGGCAGATATTGCGGTTGGCGATTCACAGCCATTTGGGATACCATTAGCTTTTGGTGGACCTTATATTGGGTTCATTGCGACAAAAGAAAAAATGATTCGTAAATTACCTGGGCGTATTGCAGGGGAAACAGTGGATGAAGCAGGTGATCGAGCATTTGTTTTAACACTGCAAGCTCGTGAACAACATATTCGTAGAGAGAAAGCAGCTTCTAATATTTGTTCAAATCAGGCACTGTGCGCCTTAACTAATGCTGTTTATATGAGTACAATGGGCGCTCGGGGTATTCAGGAAGTAGCTGAGCAATGTTACAGCAAAGCTCATTACCTTTTGGATGGACTAACGCAAATCAAAGGGGTAAAACGAACGAATGATAGTCCCTTTTTCCACGAATTTGTGACAACTTTTCCAGTAGCAAATGAAGTGGTTCTAGCTAAATTAGAAGAACATGACATCTTAGGCGGCTATCCGACAGAGCAAGGTTTACTATGGTGTGTAACAGAAATGAATACGAAAGAACAAATAGATGAAGTCGTTGCATTGGTGAAGGAGGCGTGTGGACAATGAAATTAATTTTTGAACGTAGTGTAGAAGGGTATTATAACGAAATGATTTCACCATGTGATGTACCAACCACGGCTCTTCCAGAAGAAATGAAGCGCCAAAAAGAACTCCATTTGCCCTCACTGCCTCAACCTGAGATCAGTCGACATTATACAGAACTAGCAGATGCAACATTTGGTATCAATAATGGCTTTTATCCTTTAGGTTCTTGCACAATGAAATACAATCCTAAAATCAATGATGAAATGGCTACCTATCCCGCTTTTGCAAGTATTCATCCTTTGCAGCCAGAGCATACAGTTCAAGGTTCGTTAGAAGTTTTTACCATGACGGAAATGTTGCTGAAAGAAATCACGGGGATGAATGCAATAACATTTCAACCAGCAGCGGGTGCACATGGTGAGTTTACTAGCTTATTGATGATCAAAGCGTATCACAAAAAGCATGGTCAACCACAACGAAACAAAATTATTGTCCCTGATTCTGCTCATGGAACAAATCCTGCAAGTGTAGCAATGACAGGGATGATCACAGTGAATATTCCATCAGATAACTATGGTTGTGTGGATATTGAAGCGCTGAGAGCTGCGGTTGGGGAAGATACCGCGGGTTTGATGTTGACCAACCCAAATACAGCTGGGATCTTTGATAAAAATATTTTAGAAATCACGAAAATCGTTCATGATGCGGGTGGATTGAACTATTATGATGGTGCAAATTTAAATGCCATTATGGGTGTTGCACGTCCAGGTGATATGGGCTTTGACATTATTCATTTAAATCTACACAAAACCTTTTCAACACCACATGGTGGCGGTGGCCCAGGATCTGGCGCTGTTGGGTGCAAATCATTATTAAAACCATTTTTACCGGACTATTATCCAGTCAAGGAAGGAGCGGAAATAGGCTTTACGAGACCTGTGAATTCAATTGGATTAGTAAAAGGCTTCTATGGTCAATTTTCAGTCTTCTTGCGAGCGTTGACCTATATTTTATTTTTAGGATCAGAAGGAATTTCGTCTGCCTCCAAGAGTGCAGTATTAAATGCTAATTACATGCTTCATGAATTAAAAGATATCTTTGAAGTGCCATATGGCGAGTCTTGTATGCATGAATTTGTAATTAGCTTAGATAAATTGAAAAAAGAAACAGGTGTAACAGCACTAGATATAGCGAAAGGGATTTTAGATCATCATATGTATCCGCCAACGATGTATTTCCCCTTAACTGTACCGGAAGCTCTGATGGTGGAACCGCCAGAAACAGAGTCGAAAGAACGGATGGATGATGCAATTGCCGTTTATCGTAAACTTTATGAAGATGCTCATAAAAATCCGGAAGCTTTTCATGAATATCCTTTACATGCTCAAATCCATCGTGTAGATGAAGTAAGAGCTGCTAGACATCCCATTGTTCGTTATGACTTTGCTTTGGAAAACAATGAATAAAATGAGCTGCTATTGAAAAGTACAAAGCGGAACGTTGTTACCTTGAGTTATCTAGCTATGCAGGCTAGTCTCTCAGGAAATAAGAAAAATAAAATGTGATAAAGAGCATTGCAGTTCATTTTTCCTATTTTTCAGTCGAGATTAAATAAGCCCGCTATGCTTTTTACCAAAAGAGTAAGGAGGAATGGTATGCGGTATGATCTAATCATAATCGGGGCGGGGCCTGGTGGATATGTTGCAGCGATCAAAGCGGCTCAGCTGGGGATGAAAGTAGCTCTTGTTGAACGTGATCGAGTAGGAGGAACATGTTTAAATCGAGGCTGTATTCCGACGAAAGCATTATTACATTCAGCTGAAACAGTTCGTGAAATAAAAAACGCGAGTGAATATGGTATCTATATTGATGATAGCCAAATGAACATGGAAGAAATTTACGCAAAGAAAAATAAAGTAGTTGAGACTCTCGTTCAAGGAATCGAAGGTTTGGTCAAAGCAAATAAAATCGAATTGATTTTCGGATCAGCACAAATCATCCAAGTGGGTGTAATTGACGTTGACGGATCAAGATACGAGACCGAAAAAATCATGATCGCAACAGGTTCAAAACCAGTGATTCCACCGATTCCAGGTAGCAATTTACCAGGTGTATTAACAAGTAACGAACTTTTAAAACAGCCAAATACCTATAAAAAAATGACCATTATCGGCGGTGGAGTGATTGGCGTTGAGTTTGCCTCGATTTTTAATGCGTTAGGTTGTGATGTAACGATTATTGAAACTGCTAATACATTATTACCAAATTTTGATAGTGAAATTTCCAAAAAATTAGCAATGGTTTTAAAAAAACAAGGAATCAAAGTAGCAACCAAATCGATCGTGTCCGGTATTTCTAAGGAGGAACAGTTGACCTGTACCTATACGTCTAAAGGAAAAGAAAAAACTGTTACAAGTGATGCAGTTTTGATTGCTACTGGTCGAAAAGCAAGCTTTGAAGAGGTATTTTCAGCTGATTTGAACGTAGAAATTGAAAATCAAAGTATTTGGGTCAATGATGCTTTTGAAACGTCTATTAAAGGCATTTATGCCATCGGAGATGTAGCAAGCCGTGGCACTCAATTGGCTTATGTAGCTTCTGCACAAGGCGTGAATGCTGTTTTGGCGATGAATCAAAAAGCAGTGGAATATGATTTAGAGGTAATTCCTTCTTGTGTTTACACTACACCTGAAATCGCTGCTGTCGGAATGACAGAAGAAGAGGCAAACAGGCAAGGAATCTCTGTGGATGTTGGCAAATACAACATGGCGGGAAACGGAAAAACAATGATTGCAGGGAATTCATTAGGATTCATCAAAGTCATTGCAAATGCACAAAATGGCAAAATTATTGGTGCGCAGCTGATGTGTGATCGGGCAACAGATATGGTCAGTGAATTTACGACAGCAATTGTTAACTGGTTGACGATTGAGGAAGTAATGTCGATTGTTCATCCACATCCAACGTATAATGAAGGAATAGGCGAGGCTTATGAAACGCTTCAAGGTCTTGGAATCCACACAATCCCTAAAAAATAATAGAAATATACCAAATATTCTGAAATATTTGGTACTATAATAAGAGAAGCAATTTTTCCGTTCGCTTTGGGTACATGATTGGTTTTTACAAATTTATTGAAAGTCATTTCATTTAAAAAGAAAAGGAGAAAAAATAATGCTGACAGAAACACAAAAAAAAGTTGCCGATAGTTTAGAAGACGAACTAATTCAAATCAGAAGACATTTACATCAGAATCCAGAAATAGGGATGGACTTACCGAATACTGTGGCTTTTGTAAAAGAGAGACTCACAGAATACGGCTATGAACCTAAAGCATGCGGAGAGTCTGGTGTCACCGTTGTGGCGGGTAAAAAAAGTGGTAAAACATTTTTACTAAGAGGTGATATGGATGCACTGCCGATTCGCGAGCTGACTGATCTACCATTTAAATCCGAAAATGGCTATATGCATGCCTGCGGTCATGATATGCACACAACGATGTTGCTTGGTGCTGCAAAATTATTAAAAGAATTTGAAAATGAATTAGACGGACAAGTGAAGTTATTATTTCAACCTGGGGAAGAAATACTTTCAGGTTCAAAAGACTGTATCAAACATCAGGCACTAGAAAATCCTACAGTAGATGCTGGCATGATGATCCATGTTTTCCCATTTGAAGGGTTTAAAGCAGGTCAGATCATGCCAACACCAGAAGGGACTTTTATGGCTAGTGCGGATTGGTTTGAAATCAATATCAAAGGTCGTGGGGGACATGGATCCCAACCTGAAACATCAATCGATCCAATCAATGTAGCTGTCCATATTTATACAGCGCTACAAGAATTATCAGCGAGAGAAATTGGTTCAGAGGAACGGTTTGTGCTGACCATCGGCGAATTTATTGGGGGAACACCAGGTGCTTCTAATATTATTCCAGAAACGACAGTGATGAAAGGAACCTTACGAACCTTAAAAGAAGAGGTCCGTGGACAGGTCAAAGAACGAATGGTTGCAATCGCTGAAAATATCGCAAAAGCATTTCGTGCCGAAGCTGAGGTGGTTTTCACGAATGGTTGCACAACCAATGTGAATGATCCTGAATTAACGGCATTTACTAAAAATTCACTGATAGAAACATTTGGAGCAGAACGTATTGTCGCTATTCCGATGTCAACACCATTGATGGGTAGTGAAGATTTTGGCGAAATCAGTCAATTGATTCCAACAACAACCGTTCTTTTGGTGGCATCTGAAGAAAATATCAATCTCCATAATCCAACTATTGTTTTTGATGAGTCTGTGTTGGTTGAAGGAGCAAAAGTTTATACAGATACAGCAATGTCGTGGTTAAAGAACAACTGAAAGAATTGATGGAATGGAGAGGAAAGAATGGTCAAAACAGATATTGAAATTGCACAAGCTACTACGATGTTGCCTATCACAAAAGTAGCAGAACAACTTGGTTTGGATGAAGAACAATTTGAATCGTATGGAAAATACAAAGCTAAAATAGAAGTTGAAAAAATCAAAGGCAACAAAGAAGGCAAAGTGATCCTGGTTACAGCAATCACACCCACGCCTGCTGGGGAAGGCAAGACAACCACAGTTGTCGGTCTAGGTGACGCATTGAATCGAATCGGAAAAGAGGCGATTATCGCGTTAAGGGAACCTTCTTTGGGACCTGTTTTTGGAATAAAAGGAGGAGCAGCTGGCGGCGGCTATGCGCAAGTTGTTCCAATGGAAGATATCAACCTTCATTTTACAGGGGATTTTCATGCGATTGGAGCAGCAAATAACCTGTTAGCAGCAATTATTGACAATCATATTTTTCAAGGGAATGAGCTAGGAATTGATAATCGTCGTATCACTTGGAAAAGAGCGGTGGATATGAACGATCGTCAATTAAGAAATATTGTTGATGGTTTAGGGGCTCGGGTCAACGGTGTTCCTAGAGAAGATGGTTTTGAAATCACAGTTGCTTCAGAAATCATGGCCGTTTTATGTTTATCTAATGATATTGAAGATTTGAAAGAAAATCTAGCTAATATCATTATCGGTTACACCTATGATAATCAACCTGTTACGGCCAGAGAACTGAATGCACAAGGCGCTATGACAGCTTTATTGAAAGATGCGATCAAGCCCAACCTCGTTCAAACATTAGAAAACAATCCAGCATTGATCCATGGTGGACCATTTGCCAATATCGCACATGGCTGCAATAGCGTGATTGCAACGAACACGGCTAGAAAACTAGCCGATTATGTTGTGACAGAAGGTGGTTTTGGTGCTGATCTAGGCGCTGAAAAATTTATCGATATCAAATGTCGGAAATCTGGTATTCGACCTTCGGCGGTTGTTGTTGTAGCGACTGTTCGTGCATTAAAAATGCATGGTGGTGTACCTAAAGATCAACTTGGCGCTGAAAATATAGCAGCCTTAACAGACGGATTGCCAAACCTTTTAAAACATATCGAAAATACAACGACTGTGTTTGGGTTACCAACAGTAGTAGCCATCAATAAGTTTCCTACAGATACAGATGCAGAACTTGAACTTGTGAAAGAAGAATGCCAAAAACGCAATGTGAATGTAGTTCTTTCAGATGTTTGGGCTCAAGGTGGTGCCGGTGGTGAAGAGCTAGCGAAAGAAGTAGTTCGACTAGCCGATCAGGAAAATCATTTTTCATTTGCCTATCCAGACGAATTGCCAATCAAAGAAAAAATCAGTGCCATCGTAGAGAAAATTTATGGAGGAAACGCTGTTCGCTATGAGCCTATTGCGGAAAGAGAAATTGCTAAACTGGAAAAACTCGGGTTCGGTCATTTGCCAATTTGTATGGCTAAAACTCAGTATTCATTTTCAGATGACCAAACCAAATTAGGAAGACCCACCGATTTTGCGATAACAGTCAGTAATATCAAGATATCGGCTGGAGCAGGGTTTATTGTAGCTTATACGGGGTCAGTAATGACAATGCCTGGGTTACCAAAGAAACCAGCTTATGAAAAAATCGATATTAACCCCGATGGAAAGATCATTGGTCTGTTTTAAGTCGAAATAATCTGTAACATAATAAATAAACTCATTGATACGGCTATATACTGTCCGCAATGAGTTTATTTAGGTTTCTATACGAGCAACTACTTTTTAGTCAAAAGCATTACCTATGTGTCTTGACACCTAGTTGTTTTTACTTTAAAATGAATATTATCAGATATGTCAAGACACATAGGAGGGAATATGAAAAAGAACTCAGTAAGACATTTAACAATTGCCTCTTTATTAGTGGCAATGGGCATTATTATTCCTATGGTCATGCCCAGGATCACGATCGGACCAGCATCCTTTACATTGGCTAGTCATGTACCGCTATTTTTAGCAATGTTCTTTTCACCAGGAGTAGCAGTAGCAGTTAGTTTAGGAACTGGATTTGGGTTCTTTCTTTCAGCAACGCCGATTATTGCGTTAAGGGCACTTTCTCATTTACTATTTGCTGTGATAGGTGCTTTTTATTTAAAGAACCATCCAACGATTGTTTTATCTAAGCATAAATTGGTTTTGTTCAATGGACGTTTTCAATTGTTTAATTTAATGATAGGCTTTATACATTCTGCTGCAGAATTAGCTGTAGTAAGTGTTTTTTATACAGTGGGTAATCTGCCGGAAACTTACTATTCACAAGGGTACATGTATTCGATTTTTTTGTTGATGGGACTTGGTGGATTGATTCATAGTTTGATTGATTACAACATTGCTTATTTTGTAGCGAATGCTTTAAGTAAACCGTTTGATATTCCAGTATTTAGTCAGGCTAAAAAATTGGAACGAGCAAAAGTGGCCATTCTTCCCCAAAAGACTGAACCACAGATATAAGAGGTTGTTACAAAAGTCGTTTAGGCTTTAGCAATTGGACCAAAGAGGTTGGGACAGGAGTGTTTAATCCCGAGAATCACGTAGGTACTGTGCAACATCAACTCATACTTCGTTGTATTTTACAGCAATAAGAAGGAATTCACAAAAATGACAAGAAACACGGAATGTTTAATTACGATGTTGAATGATTCCTAATTGGTGCTTTTCAAATTTTTGTGAATTTCAGCTTATTTCCGAAGCCTTCAAATCTTAGTGCTTTAGCACTTAGAATTTGATGTGATCGAAGCGAAGCGTAGTGATTGCTTCTGCTCCCACCGTTTATTTGGCTTCACGGTGACATCAATAAATCGCAAAGAGTTTTGTCTTAGTCACTTTTATAGTTTAAGGTAGTTTGATTACTTGCTCAGTTTCTGGATCGAAGAAATGGGCTTTATTAATATTGAATGCTAAATCGACCAGTTCTTCTGGCTGATGGAAATCACGCGCATCAACTTTTGAGATGAATTCTGTATCACCTAATCGGGTGTACAACATTGTTTCAGCACCTAGTAATTCTGATACAACGACCTCAGAACGAACGACAGCGTCATTCATTGTATCTAAAGCTACTTGCTCACTATGGATATCTTCTGGTCTAATACCAAAAATAATCGATTTTCCTTCGTAACCTTTTTCACCTAATAATTTATTTTTTCCTTCTGGAATCTTTAGTTCTAATCCATGACCATCACGAATAACACCATTATTTAAGGTAACATTAAAAAAATTCATCGCAGGTGAACCGATAAAGCCTGCTACAAAAACGTTATTTGGTGTGTTATAGACCTCTTTTGGTGACCCGATTTGTTGAATAAACCCGTCTTTCATGATAACGATGCGATCAGCCATTGTCATCGCTTCGGTTTGGTCATGTGTCACATAAACTGTAGTTGTTTCCAAACGACGATGCAATTTAGCGATTTCAGCACGCATAGCAACCCGTAATTTTGCATCCAAGTTTGATAAAGGTTCATCCATCAAGAAAACTTTTGCATCACGAACAATTGCTCGACCTAAAGCGACACGTTGGCGTTGTCCACCAGATAGTGCTGCTGGTTTGCGTTGCAGATAATCAGTCAAACCTAAGATTTCACCTGCATTTTCTACCCGTTTTTTGATTTCTGCTTTATCATATTTACGCAGTTTTAAGCCAAAGGCCATATTATCAAAAACAGTCATATGTGGATATAAAGCATAATTCTGGAAAACCATGGCAATATCTCGGTCTTTCGGTGCGACATCATTCATTATTTTATCACCGATGGAAAGTTCGCCTTCCGTAATATCTTCTAAACCAGCAATCATTCTTAAAGTTGTAGATTTTCCGCAACCTGATGGGCCAACAAATACAATGAATTCACGATCAGCAATTTCTAAATTAAAATCAGTTACAGAATAATTTTCTGCATTGTCGTATTTTTTATAGATATGTTTTAGCGCCATTTCTACCATTGTCGTCACTCTTTTCTTTTTTTTGTACCTTCAGTATAAATGAAAGCGCTATATAATCTCAACGGAAGGTTGCACAAGAAAAAAACGTTTTTTCGTCAAAGTGACAAATAATCAATCGTTCTTTTACTTTGTGAGGGTTGTCTTTGTTATAATAAGGAAAAGAAATGAAAAGAGGGCGTAATCATGAAAATTGCATTGATCGCACATGATCGAAAAAAAGAATTAATGGTCAAACTATCTTTAGCCTATCAACCAATATTAAAAGAGCATGAACTATTTGCCACGGGAACGACAGGATTGAAAATTGCGGAAGCAACTGGATTACCTGTTCACCGTTTTAAATCAGGTCCTTTAGGTGGCGATCAGCAGATTGGAGCCATGATTTCAGAAGATAAACTAGATATGGTGATTTTTTTACGAGACCCACTGGCGGCACAACCTCATGAGCCAGATGTGACCGCTTTGATTCGTTTGAGTGACGTTTATGAAATTCCTTTAGCAACCAATATCGGTACTGCTGAAATTTTATTAAGAGGCTTACAAGCAGGCTTCGCAGATTTTAGAAATGTAGTGCATGAGACAGATAATAAGCCCTTATCTTTTTAGTCAAAATTGATTGCAGTGAATAATGGAATATGCTATATTGCTCTTAGGCTTAGGCCTAATAAAACAGAGTAGGAAATAAAGCGTTAAGTGCCGAGAGGATGGGATGTTGCCTTTCGGACGAAGAATATAGGAGAATAGTGATTTTTACTATACGAACTAGCTTTTTGAAAAGTAGATAATTTTCAAAAGAGATCAGCAGTTCGCTTCACTTTTCAATGATCTAGCTGCATGAAGCAGCCTTTGAGGAAAGTAGACAATATGAACATGGAACAAAAGACGTTCCATGTTCATATTCCTAACTTTCTAAAAGGCTAAACGCTTCATTCCGCTTTTCAATGATCTAGTTGCACGAACCATCTCTTTAGGAAAATAGACAAAGTATCAGTGAAACAAAAAGCGTTTCAATGCTACTTTCCTAATTTTCAAAAGAGATAAGCAGTTCGCTTCCCTTTTCTATATTCGCGGTTTTGTTTTCGCATTCGCTGCATATTTTGTGTAGCAGCTCTTAGAGGAGATGCTAGAAATGAATAAGACAAAGATTGAGACCCGAATCATTACGTTGATGAGTCTATTGATCGCATTAATGGTGGTTTTCACACGATTTATTTCGTTTGAAACCCAATTTTTACGTATTAGTTTTACCTTTATCCCAGAATCATTGATGGGCATTCTTTTTGGTCCGTTTTGGACAGGGATCGGTAGTGCTGTTGCTGATACAGTCGGCATGTTGCTGTTTCCTAAAGGACCTTATTTTCCAGGGTTTACCTTGAATGCGTTTATTTCCGGCGCGATTTATGGTTTCTTTTATTATAAGAAGGAGTTAACCTGGAAACGAGTGTTTTTAGCGACTTCATTAGTCACGTTGATCATTCATATGTTTCTAACACCACTATGGCTTGGTCTAATGTATGGCGTAGATCTCTCTAATCTGGCTTGGTGGATACCTAGGATTGTGAAGAACATCGTCTTTTTACCAATCCAAGTAGTTGCTACTTACTATTTAGGCAATAAAATTCCTTATAAGCAAATTTTAAATAAATCTTTAATTAATTTAAAATAAAAAGAACCTCAAACTGTCCTACATCCCAAGGAAGTTTGAGGCTTTTTTGTTCTTTATTTTACAGTTGATTTTTAAATTGAGCTTCATATAATGCGTGATAATACCCATCTTTTTTATCAATCAATTCATCATGACTGCCGATTTCAACAACAGATCCTTGTTCCATTACTAAAATTTTGTCCGCATTTTTAATGGTTGAAAGTCGGTGCGCAATCACAAAACTTGTTCGACCATTCATCATCTGTAAGAAGGCATCTTGAATATTTTTTTCAGTCAACGTATCGACCGAACTAGTTGCTTCATCTAAAAT
The DNA here is from genome assembly GCF_050545135.1 of Enterococcus sp. AZ170. Classification (NCBI taxonomy): domain Bacteria; kingdom Bacillati; phylum Bacillota; class Bacilli; order Lactobacillales; family Enterococcaceae; genus Enterococcus; species Enterococcus sp. AZ170. The sequence continues at coordinate 731,995 of NZ_CP172947.1, forward strand.
CAGCATTGGTGGATCACTGATCATCGTTCTTGCAATGGTCATCAATTGTCTTTGACCTTCAGAAATTTTGATGCCACTAGCACCAATCAAGGTGTCTAAACCCTCAGGCAAACGAGTAACAAAATCAAAAATATAGGCTTTGTTCATAGCAGCATTGATTTGTGCATCAGTTGCTTCTGGATTTCCATACGTCAGATTATCACGGATTGTGCTATCAAATAACCAAGTATCTTGTAAAACCATCCCAAAACTTTTTCGTAAACTGTCTCTTGTAATCTGCGTGATCGGATGACCATCGATTGAGATCTGACCGCTATCAACTTCATAAAAACGCATTAATAAATTGACTAAGGTTGATTTACCAGCACCTGTTTTTCCAACAATAGCAATGGTTTCACCAGGAAATGCCGTTAGGTTAAAATCTTGGATCAGTGGTTTTGAAGGCGTATAAGAGAAATCTACATGATCGAAGATCACTTTTCCCTTCGCATCATTTAAGACAAAACTATGTGGTCCATCTGTTTTTTCCTCAGACTGATTGATGATTTCAAACGTTCGATCTAGTCCAGCTAAAGCCGTTTGGATTTGCGTTGTGATTCCTGACAATTCAATAAACGGTTTAGAAAATTGACTAGAATAAATAGTGAAACTCGAAATAACACCGATCGTGATTGTTTGATTGCCGCTTAACAACAACAAACCACCCACAAGACCAATCGATAAATAAGCTAAATGATCAATAAAACGCGATAAAGGATTGGTTAAAGAAGAGGAGAATTGCGCTTTTTGACCGCGAACATATAATTGTTGATTTAATGCTTCAAAACGTTGTTGAGAAACGTTTTCTTGCTGAAAGGCTTTGACGATTTTTTGATTGCCAACCATTTCAGTAACGAAACCAGAAATCTCTCCAACAATTTTTTGTTGAGCAGAAAAGTTTTTCTGAGAAGAGGTTGCCACTAACCAATTGACGAGAAATATGATTGGTGTTGCAATTAAAACAACAACAGTAAGTAATGGGCTTAACTTGAGCATAAAGAAGAAGGCGATGACTACAACAGATAGTCCAGAAAAAAGCTGGTTAAAGACAGCTGAACAGGCCACCGAAATATTATCCATATCATTTGTAAAACGGCTGACGATATTTCCATGAGAAGTCTGATCATAATAATTTAAAGGCAATCGATTTAAATGAGCAAACGCATCCTTTCGAAGTTCAGCAACAGACAGGTAAGAAACACGATTACCTAAACGTTGGATCAGCCATTGACTAATAACAGTGATCATCAAAATACCTGCTAACGAACTAAGAAAATGGAACAAAAGCATAAAGTTGACGTGCCCTTTGGCAATCATTGTATCCACAGATTTTCCCATATAATAGGTCATTAAAACGGTTGTTAAACCGCTGAGGATGCCTAAAATGACCGCTGCGGTCATTTCTTTTGGATAACGTAACAAGTAAGGCATGAAACGATTCAATGAATTTGAGGTTCTTTTTTTTGTCTTCATTTTTCAGTTTCCTCCTCTTGTGATGCGACGATTTCTTGATAAGCTGTAGAATGGTGTAATAGTTCCTCGTGAGTCCCTAAGCCAACCTGTTTTCCACTAGCTAAAACGAGAATCTGATCAGCTTGTTGAATCGAGCTGATACGTTGTGAAATCAGGATAAGAGTTGTTTCTTTTAAATCTTGTTTTAGTGCTGTTCGTAAATTTAAATCGGTTTGATAATCCAAGGCGCTTAAAGAATCATCTAGAATCAACACGGCTGGTTTATGAATCAAGGCACGAGCAATAGTTAAACGTTGCTTTTGACCACCGGAAAAATTTTTGCCGCCTTCATAAACTTGCGTATCTAAACCGTCACTTAAATTTTCAACGAATTCTTTACATTGAGCAGTCTCGAGTGCTTGCCAACATTCGTCATCACTTGCCTTTTCTTTACCCCATTGAAGATTTTCTCGAATCGTTCCTGTAAATAAAATAGCTGTTTGAGGTGCAATTGCGATTTTTTTGCGTAGCTTATCTAGAGACCAGTCACGTACATTGATTCCATTGACAAATAGATTCCCTTCACTTGTATCATAAAAACGTGGAATCAATTGAGTCAGCGTACTCTTACCGCCACCTGTGGGACCAGTGATCCCTAGAACAGAATTTGCTGGGATTTCCAAGGAAATATCTGTCAATGCTAGTCCGGCAGTTGGCTGATAGCGGAAGGAGACATGATCGAATACGATGCCTTTGGCTTGTTCTTTAAAGGCTGGATCGAACTTTTCTGATTGAATACTAGGAACAACAGCGAGCACTTCACTCACTCTTGAGGCAGATGCTGAAGCTCGAGTAAAAATAATCACTAAATTTGACACAACGATCAAAGCCAGCAGCATTTGATTCATATAATTGATTAAAGCTAACACCTCACCTTGTTGCAGCCCGCCAATCTCGACTTTGATCCCGCCAAGATAAAGTAACGCTAAGATCCCAAGATTCATGACTAAGGTTGTAGCGGGAGTTAATAAAGCGGAAATATTTGAGACACGAATATAAATAGCAGAAAGGTCATCTGTTACGTTGTTGACTCGTTTTTCTTCCGTTTGTTTTCTAGCAAAGGCACGAATAACGCGGACACCACTCAAATTTTGACTGATCTGACGATTGAGCGAATCCAGTTTTTCTTGCACCTTCTTATATAAAGGTACAGTTGTTTTTATAATAAAATAAAGAATAAGACAAAAAATTGGCAGCATCAGTAGAAAAATAAAGCCCATTTGCACGTTGATGTAAAAGGCCATAATCACTGAACCGATACTTAAAAAGGGGGCCCGAATGACAAGGCGAATCAACATTGCTAAGGCTAACTGTAATTGATTGATATCATTCGTCATTCTTGTAATCAAGGTATCCGTTCCGAAGCTATTCAATTCAGCATGTGAAAGTTGATTGATCTTTTTCATCAGTTGATTTCTTAGTTCAGTTCCAAACCCTTGTGAAGCAATTGAGGAATAATATTGACAAATCATTACGCAAATTAGTCCGATGATCGACATCAAAAGCATCCAACCGGCCATTTGGATTACGTAGGCACGATCATTATTACGAATTCCTTGGTCAACTAAACGGGCCATAAATAATGGTAAGACTAACTCAAAACAAGCTTCTAAAAACTTAAAAAAAGGTCCAAGTATGATTTGCTTGCGGTACTTCTTCGCGTATCTAAGTAAATTGAACATGAATTTCCTCCTAAAATGAAAAGCGTATTACAGAATTTCTAAAAGATGAACATGATTTATTTTCCCTTCTATTGTATATCAATATTTCTTGAGAATAAAGTTGCTAGCATAAAACCATAATTATTTGTTACAATAGCTAGTAAATGCTGTTTGAAGGAGAAAATATATGAATGAATTTATCAAAATTGTTTTATTGTTTTTTATCTACTCGTTTGTCGGTTGGCTCTGGGAAACTGTTTACTGCTCATTAAAAGCTGGAAAGTTTGTCTATCGAGGGTTCTTAATCGGACCTTATTGCCCAATTTATGGCTTTGGTATTTTAGGTGTCCTGTATTTTTTAGAGCCGCTCAAACAAAATATTGTTGTTTTATATTTATTATCGACGATTCTAGTCACTATCTTAGAGTATATCACGAGTTATGGCTTGGAAAAATTATTCCACGCTTCATGGTGGGACTACAAAGATGTTCCCTTAAATATCAATGGCCGAGTTGCCTTGCCGGTATCGCTATTTTGGGGAATCGGCTGTGTATTGATCGTTCGTGTCATCCATCCCAAAGTCATGCTCCTTGAGACATTTTTATCTGAAAAATTTGGACTAGTACTACCGATCATTTTACTATTTTTGTTGCTTAGCGATTTAGTTTATACCTTAGTTAATATGCAGTCATTCAAAAAAGTTACGTCTCAACTCAATACAGCTGTGGAAGAACGTAAGCAAGAATTAACAGCAGTTTTGGCTGAAAAAAGAGAGGAGCTTGCAACGAATCTTTCTGAATTTAAAGAGTCCGTATCAGAAGAAATCAATGAACGGAAACAAGCTAAAATGACAGAAAGAATCACTTGGTTGGAAGAGTTCAAAGAAACGCCTGCAATCAAAAAATTAGTCACACATATGAGCTTTAATCAAAAGCGTTGGGTTCGAAATTATCCCAATTTGAAGCTGAAAAAGGTGAAAAACTCTTCTGAAGTCCAAGAAATCATCAAAAAAAACAAAAAGAATGTTAAATAATTTGGTGTGACTATAACAGTCGGAAAGAGTGTTTTATAACGCTTTAAAGCATTGGTATGTAAGCATTCTTTTCAGTAAAACACATTAGATAAAAACAAACAATGTTACAGCAAAAGGGATGTTTTCGCTGAAATGTAACAAATTGTAACGCTATTGAAATAAAATAAGCCTGATAGATTAGTATAATAGGTGGAGTTGGATTTAGTTAGGAAAGGTGTTGGATTCAGTGAAAGTAAAAAAATTGATACCATTTTTAGCTGCTATCATGCTAGTAAATGTTGCTCTTCCAGTTGGTGCCGCAGCAGAGTCATTAGACGAGCTGAAGGATAAAGAAACACAAGCCGCACAAACAGGAGAATCACTTAGCAAAGATATCAATACAGCTTTGAATGATGTTAATGAAAAATACGCTGAAATTGAAAAACTTAAAGCAGATATTTCAAAAGCTGAAGAAACAATCAAGAACTCTGAAGCTGAAATCACAGTGACAGAACAAAGCATTGCACGCCGTAAAGAAGTCGTTGGAAATCGTATGAAAGATATCCAGCTAAGTGGGGAACAGCGTACATGGCAAGTATTATTAGATGCTGAAAGTGTATCAGATTTCTTTAATAAAGCATATGCGATGACAATCTTACAAAATGCAGAACAAGAAAAAATCGATAGTCTATCTAAAGATAAAGAAAAATTGTCTGAACTTCAAGAAACTGTAAAAAATAAACAAGAAGAATTACAAACCAACGAAACGAAATTACAGGATGAAGCTTCAGCAATGGATGAACAAGTTGTGACATTAAAACAGCAATTATCTGATAATCAAGCAGCGTTACAACAAATCGCTGATCAAAAACAGACAGAAGAAAAACGAATCACAGATGAAAAGAATGCAGCTGAAGCGCGTAAGCAGGCAGAAGCCGCTCAAAGTAAAGCTAAAACGACTGTTTCATCGTCAAGTACAAGCAACAGTTCATCATTAAGCAGTGATTCAAGTAGCTCTTCTAGCGAAGAACAACCTGTTGTCACACCACCATCTCAGCCGGAAGAAGTACCAAGCGCTGGCGGGGATACTGGACAAGGCAATGCTAACGGGCGAGTACTCTACATGCAATCAACAGCTTATTCTTTTAGAGAAGCTGGTTCAGGATATATCACAGCGACTGGGATCGATCTTCGTTCACAAAGTAATGTGATTGCCGTTGACCCAAGTGTGATTCCACTAGGCTCATTTGTTGAAGTAGAAGGCTATGGCTTTGCGGTTGCTGGTGATACCGGTGGAGCAATCAAAGGGAATATTATTGATGTACATTTCCCATCTGTTGACCAATGTTTAACTTGGGGTCGCAGAAATAATGTCAAAGTTACAATTCAATAAAATCAAAGACACTCATTCGAGTGTCTTTTTTGCTGCAGATTTACTGTTTTTCTCATTGTTTGTTAAAACAAATTAAAAAAAAAGTGAATGTAATGCATTAACAAATAATAAATGGTACACTTCATTATAGAAAGTGAGGAATAACAATGATTCGTTTTGCAACAAAAGAAGACGGAGAGGCTATTGCTCCGTTGATCTTAGTTATTTTAAAAGATATGGAATTACCTTTATTAGAAATTATCCCAGAGAAAACACTTTTAGCCGTTCTAGCCGAAGCAGTAGCCGATCCAACTTATCGTTATGGCTATCAGCGAGGATTGGTTTATGAAGACAATGGGCATGTAGCTGGAATTGCTTTTGGTTATCCAAATGAAGACGAACCAATAATTGACGAACCGTTAAAAAAAGTCTTGCGTAAATACAATTTGGATGAAGAAATCAGAATATTTATCGATCCTGAAACATTACCGGGAGAGTGGTATTTAGATTCGATCTCCGTTGATGAAAAGTATCGTGGGACTGGAATCGGTTCTAAACTGTTAGATGCTTTGCCAAAAATGGCGAAGCGAGATGGTAAAGAAATCATTGGTTTAAGTGTAGACAAGGGAAATCCTAATGCTAAAAAATTGTATAGCCGCAAAGGGTTTAAAGATGTGGCTGAGATGATGATCAGCGGACACTTGTACGATCATATGCAGAAAAAAATCAGCGAATAAAATCCGCTGATTTTTTATGTATATCAACAAGTACCCCAACCAATGATTGGTTTGTGATTCTGATCTTTCTTTTTATTATATAGCCAATAATCTAAGACTGCTGCAATACAAATACATAATGGCGCATCTTCGTCATCTGCAACATCCAGGGTAAAGTAATTACCAGAGAAAAGAGTAGCCTTACCCATTTCCATCACTTTATGATTCACTTGGTAAATAGAATACCGATGATTTTTAATATCCCCTAAAACGGTCCAATGCATATGTTGGATATAATAAAAGTCAGCATTCAAATTTAAAATCTTCCGTAAAACACCGACTTTTTCAAATCCTTTATACAAGTCAAAACGTGAACCAAACGCAAAGGAGGTCTGTCTGATGCTAGCGACTAATTCACCACTCATCGTATATAAGGACAACGCATCACCACGTGTTCCCCAACGGCCAACAAGTAAGAAAATGGACTTGCCGTCTTCGTCTTTCACAATGGTTCTTGTAACCTTGCTCAATTGTTGTTCTTGAATAAAAAATTCAGACACCATCTCTCACCTCTTTTCCTTGTTGTTTAGCCGTTTAATACATTATAAATTTTCTCTAATTGCACGTAATATCGCTTCGCCGACCCCGTTTTCTAAGTTGGTAGACGTGATATATTTTGCATGATCTTTGACTTCTAATTCAGCATTGCCCATTGCGAAACTAACACCCGCCCATTGCAACATACTAACATCATTAAAATTATCGCCAATGGTCATCACTTCTTTTTCGGAAATTCCACGATCTTTTGCAACATGAGCGACTGCGATTCCTTTTTGAGCATTTTTGTGATTGACCTCAATATTATTTTGAGCAGAGGAAGTGACTGCTAAATCATTCAATTGTCTGATTTGAGCACTTGCCGGGCCTAATACTTTTGGTCCATCCATACTGAAACCAATGATTTTTAAGACTTCGATGTCGTCTTCTCTAATTAAAGTGCGCATATCCTCTATATAAGTGATATCTAATAAAGATAAATGCGCTGCAGCCATAGCAATAGCTACTTTATAGGTCAAATGGGGCATAGTCGTTGCAATATGTGAAGCAAAATTTTCAATTCTTTTTTCTTGTTGTTCAGAATAAATCCCCTTGTTTGTAGAGACTTCAAAATAGATATCGTGCGCTTCTAAAATATCTAAGATATCTGTTGCAGTTTGCTTTTCGATTCCTGCGGTAAAAAGTGAATTACCAGCCTTGTCAAATACTTTTGCACCATTCAACGTGATCATCGCACATTCGATCCCAGCTTCATCTAGAGCAGGTTTTGCTTCGGTATAGGCACGTCCTGTCGCAACCATAAATTCAATGCCTTGTCGTTCTGCTTCTCTGATTGCAGAAGCATTGTCCTTTGAAATCCCCATTTTTGAATCGAGTAATGTTCCATCCATGTCTGAAGCAATCAATTTAATCATAAAATTTTCTACCCCTCGTTTATTTAACTTACCTATAGTTTACCATGTTTTTGCAATTTCAGTGCAGAAAAAATTTTCTTGTCACTACTCAAAAAATCAGATATGCTTAATGTGTAAAAGAAATCTGTCAGAATAGTAGTTTTAATGAGTAAATAAAACCAATACAAGGAGGACAACATATGAAAGCTATTATCCATAATAGTTGGCAAGAGGTTTTAGAAGAAGAATTTACAAAAGAATATTATTTGAATTTACGTGATTTCCTGAAACAAGAGTATAACCAGCAAACCATTTATCCAGATATGTACCACATTTATTCCGCACTGGAATTAACACCTTATGAAGAGGTAAAAGTAGTAATATTAGGTCAGGATCCGTATCATGGACCAAATCAAGCACATGGTTTAAGTTTTTCTGTACAGCCTGGTGTGAGGATACCACCTTCTTTAATGAACATTTATAAAGAACTACAAGCGGATTTAGGGTATTCGCCAGTCTCACATGGCTTTTTAGAGAGTTGGGCGAAACAAGGTGTCCTTTTATTGAACACAGTTTTAACTGTTCGTAATGGTCAAGCTTATTCTCATCGAGGACAAGGCTGGGAAAATTTAACAGATGCCATCATCAAAAAGTTGAATGAACGTGATAAACCGATCGTATTTATTCTATGGGGCAAACCAGCACAAGAAAAAATTAAAATGATCGATACCAATAAACATATTATTATCAAATCACCCCATCCAAGCCCTTTGGCAGCCCATCGCGGCTTCTTCGGTTCAAGACCATTTTCAAAAGCAAATCAGGCTTTGGAGCAATTAGGGGAGACACCAATCAATTGGCAGTTGCCTGATACAGTGTCTTAAAACAGAACAATCTGTTATAGTGCAGTAGAGCTAGTTTGTGAAAATAATATCAGAATCAGCATTTTTTACACTAATACAGCTATAAATAACTGTTATTTTCTTGGAGAATGGTGTATGATTAGTTTGTATAAATAATCAGTTGGAGGGTATATCGTGGAATTATTCGATAGCTTAAAATTTAAAGTCATTCGCCGTAACATCAAAATTGTTTTCCCAGAAGCAACAGATCCTCGTATTTTAGGAGCTGCAGCTCGTTTGAAAGCAGAAGAATTAATGGAACCAATTTTGATCGGTAAACAAGAAGCGATTGTGGAAGCAGCACATGCTCGTGGAATCAAAACATCTAACTTTACGATTATCGATCCAGATAATTATGATGGATGGGAAGAAATGGTTACAGCGTTTGTTGAACGTCGTAATGGAAAAGTTACAGAAGAAGACGCACGTAAGATTTTAAAAGACGTCAACTATTTTGGAACAATGCTAACTTACATGGGATTTGCTGATGGTATGGTCAGTGGTGCAATCCACTCAACTGGAGACACTGTTCGTCCAGCCCTACAAATCATCAAAACAAAACCAGGCGTTAGCCGTACAAGTGGTGCAATGATCATGGTTCGTGGCCGTGATCAAGAGAAATATATTTTTGCTGATTGCGCGATTAATGTAAATCCAACAGCCCAAGAATTAGCTGAGATCGCTGTTGATAGTGCAAAAACTGCTGAATTATTCGATATCGAACCAAAAGTAGCAATGATGAGTTTTTCTACTAAAGGTTCAGCAAAAGCACCAGAAGTTGATAAAGTAGTTGAAGCAACTAAAATTGCGAAAAGCTTAGCCCCAGAACTTGAGATCGATGGTGAATTACAATTTGATGCGTCATATGTTGCGTCTGTTGCACAATTAAAAGCACCAAATTCATCTGTAGCGGGACAAGCAACAGTCTTTGTTTTCCCAGAGTTACAATCAGGAAATATTGGCTACAAGATTGCGCAACGCTTAGGTAACTTTGAAGCGATTGGTCCAATTTTACAAGGATTAAACAAACCAGTTTCTGATTTATCTCGTGGTGCAAATGAAGAAGATATCTACAAATTATCAATTATCACTGCTGCACAAACATTAATGAACGAGTAAGCTATTAGAGAACTGAAACTAGACGCTCAGCGTTTTGTCTCAGTTCTCTAGTTTTTTTTGTGAAAATTCGGTATACTACACTACATAGAAATATCAATTGTTGAAATAAGTAGGTGAAAAAATGGATATTATGCTCAACAATCCAAAAGAAACAGAAGGAATTGCGAAAATTATCGGTTCGGTCGCTGCCCCAGGAGATACGATCATACTTTCCGGAGATTTAGGTGCAGGAAAAACAACCATGACCAAAGGAATCGCAGTAGGCTTAGGTATCGATCAAATGATCAAAAGTCCTACTTATACAATCATTCGTGAATATCAGCAAGGGCGCTTGCCACTGTATCATATGGATGTTTATCGTATTGAACATGGTGCAGATGATCTTGGCTTAGATGAATATTTTGAAGGTGATGGCTTATCTGTTGTCGAATGGGGTAAACTATTAGGAGAATTTTTACCGACAGATTATTTAGACATCACGATAACGAAAGATTCTGAAGATATGGAAAAAAGAATCGTTTCCTTTCAAGCAATTGGCACGCAAGCAGAACGATTTTTAGAACGCATTCACAAAAAAATGGAGGACCATGTATGACAGAAGTTGAGTTTACGATTCGAGAAGCCATTCCAGATGATGCCACAGAGATTTTACAGGCATTAAAAATCATCGGCAGTGAGACTCCTTTTCTTGTAATGGATGAAAAAGGAATGGGCATGACATCAGCTGAGATGAGTGAGAACTTAGCAAACCTATATGAATCTGTGAATAACGTGTTAATGCTTGCTTTAGCGGATGGGAAGGTCATTGGTACAGCTTCTGTTAAAGCATCATCGAAAAAGCGAATGGAACATATTGGGGAAATCGGTATCAGTATTTTAAAGGATTATTGGGGGTTTGGGTTAGGTAGCTTGATGATGGAAGAGCTGATCGAATGGGCAAAAGAAAGTAAGGTTATCCGCCGGCTAGAATTGACTGTTCAACATCGCAATCAACGTGCAGTCCATGTTTATGAAAAAATTGGCTTTCAAACAGAAGCGATCATGGCTCGTGGTGCAAAAACGGATGAGGGCGAATTATTAGATGTGCATTTGATGAGTTTAATGATTGATTGAGAGAGGTAAAGTATTGGACATGAAAATAGTGTTCAATCCTTTTTTTGTAACGTCTTGATACATCAATGTTACAAGTGACTTCTTCTTTTGTTCTGTAACCACTTTCTTCTTTCCTATATATTCTCAATCAGCAAAAGGCTATACTAGAATCAGATAAAACGCTTAAGGAGCTGAACGAGATGTCAAAAGGAATTAAAATCGTTACGATCGGTGGAGGATCAAGTTATACACCAGAATTAGTGGAAGGATTTATTAAACGTTACGATGAATTACCTGTACGTGAGTTATGGCTAGTTGATATTGAAGCAGGAAAAGAAAAACTAGAAATCGTTGGAGCAATGGCAAAACGGATGGTCAAAGCCGCTGGTATTAACTGTGAAGTTCACTTGACATTAGATCGTCGTGAAGCACTGAAAGATGCTGATTTCGTTACAACTCAATTACGCGTAGGGCTTTTAGATGCACGTATTTTAGACGAACGCATTCCATTAAGCCACGGCTTGATCGGTCAAGAAACAAATGGTGCTGGCGGTATTTTCAAAGCGTTGAGAACTGTTCCAGTGATTTTAGATATCGTAGAAGATATGAAAGAGCTTTGCCCAAATGCTTGGTTGATCAACTTTACGAACCCAGCCGGTATGGTGACAGAAGCGGTTTTACGTTACGGAAATTGGGATAAAGTTGTCGGTTTATGTAATATTCCAGTCAATGCAGTCTTTGAAGAAGCCGAATTATTAGGTGAAAATAACCATGATTTATTCTTCCAATTTGCTGGAATCAATCATTTACATTGGCATACAATTACAGATAAAAACGGAAAAGATCGTACAGATGAATTAATTAAAGTAATGTATGGTCAAGAGGATGCTAAATCAATCGTAGCCAATATCAAAGACAATAACTTGATTTGGGAACAAGTTGAGAACCTACACATGGTTCCATGTCCGTACCACAATTATTATTATTATACAGATAAAATGTTAGCTGAAGAATTAGAAGACTTCAAAAACAATGGCACACGTGCTGAAAAGGTCAAAGAAATCGAGCATGAATTGTTTGAATTATACAAAGATCCTAATTTAGACTACAAACCAAAACAATTAGCAGAACGTGGTGGCGCACGCTACAGTGATGCAGCGTGTGAAATCATCAACTCGATCCACAATGACAAACGTACAACAATGACTGTCAGCACTAGAAACAACGGTACGATCACAGACTTACCTGCTGAAAGTGCCGTAGAAGTAACGTGTACAATTACTGGAAAAGGCCCCGTTCCTTATAACTTTGGCAGCTTTAAACCCCAAGAACGTGGGTTACTACAAGTAATGAAATCAATGGAAGAATTAACGATCGAAGCGGCTGTTACAGGTGATTACGGGACATTATTACAAGCCTTTACGATGAATCCCTTAATCACAAGTGGAAATGTCGCTAAAGAAGTGATGGATGAATTGTTAGAAGCACATAAACACTATTTACCAGCTTTCTTTAAATAAGAGAAAAAACAAGGCAACTCGTTTTTATGAGTTGTCTTGTTTTTGTTTTTGGACTTCCTTTGCTAGATACTCCACCGTATAAAGAGCTGGCACCTGAGACGTAATATCACTATCCCCAATTCTTTCCGTAGAAATATAATAAGGAATATTTACATCGGAAAGCGCAGCAATCGGAGATTTTTCACTATTCGTGATCGAAATGATCGTACTATCATTTGTAATAAAATGATTCAAATAATTAATGATGGCTTCATTTTCACCACTAACTGAAAGAGCAATCACACACACATTTTTCGCCATACTTTTATTGAAAAAATTCACAGGATGGTTGATCGGATCTTCAATATGAAACGCCATACTGAAAATAGAAGAAAAATACAAGGCACCATATTCAGCAATGATATTTGAAGAGCCTGTTCCAATAAATAAAACAAGATCTTTTTCAGACAACAATTTAGCCGCGGCTTGAATTCGTTCTTGAAAAAAAGCCTCAGTAGACCGTTGGATAAAATGAGTAAAAGAGGTTTCATCTACAGCATGGGTTGTCACAGGTTCTGCCAAAGATTTGCGATATAAGTTCAATTTGATTTTAAATTCAGAGAATCCTTCACAACCAAATTTTCGGCAAAAACGCAAAATACTAGCAGTACTACTATGGGTTTCTTGGGCGAGCTCACGAATCCGCATATACACCACTTCGTCAATATGAGCTGCAACATATTTATAGATTTCTAAATCGATGGGGCTAAGGTCAGGACTATGATCTAAAAATAACAAGATATTCCCTACTTTCTTTGATCAATGATTAGGAACTGCTTCGCTTAGAAAAAAGTCGATCACAAGTGATGCAACCAATTCTGGCGCTTCTAAATTTGCTAAATGAGCGACATTGGGAATCCCTACTTTTTTAGCATGACTGATTTTTTGATATAAAAAGGTAGAAATATCTTGAAAATCAGCAACATCCAAATCGCCAATCATAATCAATACTGGTAACTTGAGCTGATCTAATCGAGCAGACAAGGGTTGAGTTGGTGACATTTCTTTGATTGGTCGAGCTGGTTCCGGTTTAGTAAGAGCCGTCATTTGCATTTCACGAATACGCTCTTTTATTTGAGGAGCAATTGCTTCAGGTCGACGATCTCTTAGAATCCACGTTCGATAATTAAGCTCTGCTACTTGATCAAAGGACTTCGCTGTCAATAACTGCTCTTCCTTTTCATCATATTGCTGCAAGGCTTCTGAAAAATTCCATTCGTCAATGGCGGAAGACTCTAAAGCCAAACACAAACACCGTTCAGGATTTTCAGTGACAAAATCTAAGGCTATTCTTCCACCAAATGAAGCGGCAAAAATGTACGTTTGCTTAATTTTCAAATGATCTAGGAGTTCATTAATGATCATTGTATAAGAAAAAGCGCCTCCTGTAAATGAACTCTGACCAAAGCCAGGTAAATCAAATCGAGTGACTTGAAACTGCTGAGATAATGAATGAAATTCATAATCCCACATTCGTGAATCCGCAATTCCAGCATGAATCAGCAACAGATGTGGTCCTGATCCTTTAGAGTCAAAATAAATAGTTGCGCCAGAAACACTTAGATAAGGCATGTGATCCCTCCATGATTAATTAGTTAAATCAATACTATATACAAAATGACGAACGGGCAGACCAGAATAGTCTTTATCAAATTCTTTGACGATGGTCATACCATTTTTCTCAGCAACCATGCGAGAAGAAAGGTTCGTATCTCGAATGATGGAACAGATTTTTTCCGCTTTTAATTCATTTTTCGCATAGCTTATACACAATTGGCTAGCAGACGTTGCATATCCCTGATTCCAATAGCGTTTATTGACTAAGTAGCCAATTTCTAATAATGATTCAGCTTCAACATCAGAATAGACAATCCCACATTGACCAATAAAGTGTTGCTTTTTTTGATCGATGATCGCCCACAGACCAAAGCCGTTTTCTTGATAGCTTGTTAAATTCCAGTTCAGCCATGCGTTGACTTTTTCTTCTGAAAATGCTGATTCATAGGTGTACATCGTTTCTTTATCTTGTAAAATCAAACATAAATCATCAAAATCAGCGGGTGTGAATTCTCTTAAATAGAGTTGTTCATTTTCGCTTATTTTTTTACCATCGCTTTTCTCCTTTAATTTAGACGTTCACTCAAGATAGACAAAGGACCATGTGCTCCGTTGATGCTTCGTTTTGATCATTAAAGTTCTGTTTTTTTAAGGCACTTTTTCACATATCATTCATACAAATGCTTCAGCTATCTATCAGAAAGAACGTTTCTCTATTTTACCATAGTAATAGGTTAAGTCTGTAAAAAACACGTTGTAAAAAGCCAAACTGTGAAAGGAAAGTAACAGAATCTTGGGATGATTTTAACAGAACCCTGGGAGTTTCGCATCGTTATATCTTTGTATACTAGGTTCATCAAGTACGAACGGCTGTAACGATTTGATACTTAAGTCGCCCGTGACTTTAAATGAGAGGAGATGTCAAGTTGAAATCAAATGATCGTTTTGTGTCAGAAAATCAATATTTTACTTTTGAGCAGCAGAATCAGGTAATCAAAAAACAATTGAAAGTGATCGGAAAGCTGCAAAAAAGGGTGAAAGCAGAACAACGACGAAAAAATCAGCTTGCATCTCAATTAAAAAAATTGAAGCAGCAACAACACACTAAGGAGGAAATAAACAGATGACAGCATTAAGCGGAGTAGATGTAGTTTGGCGTTTTCGTTTAGCCGAAGACGAAGGAAATGAACGTGCCTGGGGCTTAGCATACAGCACAGAAAATGGCTATTCAAAATCAAAAGAAAGTGAATCAACTGTTACGAAAGATGGTAGCGTAGTGACACCAGGAGCAACCGAAACAACCGTAACGGCAACAACACTATATAAAATCGGTTCAACACAAATCGATAAATTAGAAACAGCAATGGATGAAAATAAACGTGTTCAAATTTGGCGTATCAACACCAAGGAGATTGGCACTGGCAACAACGAAGGGAAATTCAAAGCGAAATATTTTGAAGGCTATTTTACTTCGTTTGAAGAAACAGATTCAGCTGAAAATAAAGTGGAATACTCTTTGGAATGGGCAATCGAAGGCGCAGGTAAGAATGGTTTTGCAGCATTGGAGCTTGATACTTCTGAAGGTGGCGACTATGAATTCAAAGACACTGTTAAAGTGGAAACAACGCCGTAATGATTGATACGCAAGTACACATTTTAAGAGGTTAGTCTGACTAACCTCTTTGGAAATCAGGAGGAATAAATATGGAACTTACAATGAACGAAAAAATAGTCAGCTGTAAATTTGGGTACGGATTTTTAAAAGAAATCAATAAGCGTTATTCAGTAGAACGTGGTGGAATGCAGTTGAAATTAGGCGTTGGCGCCATCGTTTCAAATTTGCTTTTATCAGATGTAGATACTCTTTTTGAAGTATTGTTGATTGCAAATATGACCGAGAAACCGCGAATGACAGTCAAATGTTTAGAAGAGTACGTTGAACAAAACGGTACGAAGAATCTGTTTGAAGAAGTGATCGATGAGCTAAAAAAGTCGGAATATACCGGGATGATGACCAGCAAGATGTTGGAAGAAACACAAGCGTAAAATCGATCGAATTTGATGAAGTCTATGAGCAGGTTCGTTTAAACTGTTTACGTTTTTTGAAAATCGAAGATTTTACTGAAATCGACCGCTTGACGATTCCTGATTATGAGTTGCGAATGAGAGCATATCAATTGAAGCAACTGGATCGGCAATATGAGATCCATATGCAAGCATGGGCTACAGTGATGGCTGGACAAACGCGAAAAGGCAAACCAATTTTTAGGACCTTTGATAAATTTTTCGATTATCGCAAAGCAGAAAAGAAACTACTAGGCAGACAACAAAGAACGTCTCCAGATAAAGAAAAACTTCAAAATTGGATCGCGAATTTTAATTCATAGGAAAGGAGGGGAAAAATGGACTATAAAATTAATGTAAAGGCCATCTTATCTGCTGTAGATGGAGGCTTAAACGGAGCATTAACTCAAATAACTGAAAGCACTGCTCAATTAGAAACACAAATCAATCAATTATTTTCTTCTTTTTCAAACCCGGGCACAGCAAAGGATACTTTTAATGAAATAAAAGGCTCCCTAGAAGAATTAGATAGTGCTTTAGAGAAATTTGGTTTACCCTCTGTTGAATCAATGTTTACAAGCTTTGGTTCACAGGCAACAAGTCAACTAGGAAAAGCTGCAGAGGCGTTCAATGCACTAGGTAAAAAATCACAGGGACTAAGTGGGATTGTTTCAACTAGTTTTAGTAAGATGCAATCACCCTTTAAAGAATTACCTACAAAAATGTTAGACCCGTTTATCTCATTAGATTCTAAAGTAACTGGCTTTACACAAAATCTAGCCAAAACAGTGACAAGCTTAGCGCCACAGATGGCATATGGCATGCTGTCTTTAGAAGTAGGCGTAGGAAAAGCAATGGATAAAATGGGTTCAGGTGCATTGAATGTAGCAGGTTTTTTTGAATCGATTTCATTAGGTTCTAAAAAAATTGCTGGAGAAGTTCCCTTGGTCACAAAAGCCTTTGGCGGCATCGGTCAAGGAATCCAAAAATCTGCCGGAGTAGGGACAACCGCTATGACGACAATGATTCAAGGATTAACATCTGTTTTCGGGGTTGCTTTACAAGCATTGGGGCCAGCAGCGATTTTGGGTGTTGCTCTTGTCGGTCTAGGATTAGTGAACAGCCAATTCGGAGATCAGCTGGGAGGAATGATTACTACCGCAATTGAAAAAGGCCCCGAAGTGATCCAAGGTTTTATCAGTGGAATCATTTCCAAATTACCCGATTTAATGGCTTCAGGAACACAATTGATTGCAGGTCTTGCAGAAGCGATCGCTGTCAATCTTCCTGTAATCATGCAAAGTGCAGTCGATCTGATTAACGCACTCGTTCAAGGTGTGATTGAAAGCTTACCAACCTTGATTCCAGCAGCTTTAATGTTGATCGAATCTTTAGCCACAAGTTTACTATCAGCAGCACCACAGTTGTTGATGACAGGTTTAGATTTATTGATTGCGTTAGTTGACGGAATACTGGCGAATAAGGACCAAATCATTGATACAGTAACCAATATAATTGAGGCCTTCACTGCAAATATCACAAATAATTTACCGTTGATCATTGACAAAGGGATCGAAATTTTAACCAAGCTAGCTGAAGGGGTAGCCTCTGTTTTACCTGCATTAGTTCCAGTGGCATTGCAAGCTATTACGACCTTAGTTAGAACCCTATCTGAAAATTTACCGAAACTATTAGATGCAGCAGTAGAAATTGTTGGAAAACTGTGCGAAGGATTGTTAGCGAATTTGCCACAAATCTTAGCTGCCGCAGTTGAACTTATTTTAGCTCTAGTAAAAGGCATCGGAGAAAGTATCCCGAAAATCATTGCAGCTGGTGCTAAAATTGTGTTGAAACTTCTTGAAACAGTGATCAAAGCGGTTCCAGATTTAAAAGAAGCCGGCACAAACTTAATCCAAGGCCTGATTGATGGGATCAGTGGTATGGCTAAAGCAGCGTTAGATGCCGTTATGGACATTGGAAAAAGCATTGGAGATACCTTCAAAGGTCTGTTCAAAATCCATTCTCCATCTCGCTGGATGCGAGATGAAATCGGCGCAATGCTGCCAGCAGGTCTTGCCATTGGGATCGAAAGAAATGCTCATGTAGTAGATCAACCAATGGACAAACTAGCTTCACAAATCATGCTACCAAGCCTAGACAGTTTAGATCAGCATTTGGCAACAGTACAAGATGTGTCCGTCCAATCCAGCAGTAAACAAATGCAAGTTCAAACCAAACAACCAGCAACATTCAACATCAAACTCGGCAATCAACAATTCAAAGCCTTTGTTTCAGATATTTCAGAAGCAATGGGACAAGATTCTGCTATTAACTTAGCATTTTAGAAGGAGGGAAAACATGTATTATTTTGAAGACACAACGAAAAAAGTCCATAAAGATGATTTGATCCTTCCTTCTTCAGCCATGATGTATGACGGTGTGTATCTAGAAAAAATGATCGACGGCTACCGTACGTTAGCTGTAACAGGTAGAGAAATGCTATCACTGGATATTGAAACACAAGAAACACAAGTAGGGAGCATCAAACTGAATCAAAAATTACCAGCTCGAACAATCAAAGTAAGCTATCAATTGATCGGAAATGATGCGAAAGATATACAGAAGAAATACCGGCAATTGATGCATTTACTTTATAAAAAGTCAGATGTTGAGATTCGCTTCAAAGACGAATTGGACTACCATTATCATGGACAATATAGGACGACAGATGATGTTCGGGGAGATACAAATAATATTATTGCAAGTTTTGAAATTCTTTGTACAGATCCAAAAAAATATTCCGTTCTGTTAAAAACAGACGGAGCGATTACGACCTATTTACCCTATCACACAGCACCAGAAAAAATTGCTGTGACTATTGCAGCGTTTGGTTCTTTAGTGATTACAAATGGAGCAAAAACAATCAAAATCACAAGCTATAATTTAAGTGCGGGCGACCAAGTTGTTTTTGATTTCTTAAAGGGAAAAGTCTTTGTCAATGAACTAGATCAAACCTTTTTACTAGATTTAGAAAGTGATTTTGAAAATTTTAGTATTAAAGAAGGTCAAACTGTTCAGTGCAACAATGGTAAAATGACTATTTCCTATAGGGAGGTTCAGTTATGAATAAAAGTGTTTATTTCTTTGATGAGCGCCAGCACTTGTTACGAATCGTGAAAGAAAATGAGTTGATAGAAGTCATCCAGGAAAAGGAAATTACCGCAAACAAAGAGGAATTGATGAATGATACTCTAAATGTATCTACTCTATATGATGACGAATTAAAACAAGCAGCTTATATGGCTGTGAAAGAAGAAGCATCTTCCTATAGTTTATACAGAATTATTTTAGATAGTGAAGAGGAAAATTTGTTATCCTTTGTGGGAATTAGCTTTGCACCTGACGAGCTTGATTCATATGTTGTTAAAAATATTCAAGTAACAAATGAATCAGTCAAGAGTACAATTCAAAAATTATTAGTAGAAACAGAATGGCGCGTAGACAAATTAGACGCGAATTTACCTGCAATAACAGACGATTTCAGTTTCCTATCTGTACGGGATGCATTAAAAAATATTCAAACACAAGGCTGTGAAATTCTTTTTAAATATAAGATAGATGGCATTGGGATTACAGATAAATGGATAGAAGTTTATCGTGAAATCGGTGTAAAAAGCAAACAACGTTTTACTTACGGTGACAAGGCATTAAGCATTGTGAAAGAACAAGACCGTAATCAAGTATATACAAGCTTGATTGGCCGCGGACGTGGTGAAGATGTGGGAGATGGCAAGGGCAAACGGATCGAATTCACGAATGTAGAGTGGAAAAAAAGCAATGGCAATCCTTTGAATAAACCCAAGGGCCAAAACTGGTTAGAATTTCCTGAAATGACCAAACTATATGGTATTCCCTTAAAAAATGGCGGCATGCGCAGACGAGAAAAAGTCATCACGTTTGACGATGAAGAAAGTCCAGAAAAATTACTACAGCAAACCTATCAGTCTCTGGTGGAGTATTCTCGACCACTTGTCCAGTTTAAAACTGAGATTTTAGGCGGCGATACAATTGGCAATACCGTAACGATTCATCGACACGATCGGAATTATCATTATCAAACACGGATTTTTAAAGTGAAGATCGATCGTTTAACTGGAAAAGTCGAAGCAGGCTTAGGGGATAACATCACGAAAAGCATTTCAAAAGCCACATCTGATTTAAAGGGGAATGTTGATTCTTTAGAAGAGAAGAAGATGACTTTTTATGACTCAGAAGAAATTTCGAAATGGCAAGATGATATTATTCGTGGAGCTAAAGGCGGCTCGATAAAATTGATGAATGGGATTGAAACAGGTAAATCCCAAAGTCGTGAACCATATCAGCAAGTTTTTATGAATGGCAATTCGCTAGAAAATAGTAAACATTTTTTGATAATGAATTCTGACGGCATAGGTTTTGTTAAAGACAAATTTACCAATAAACCTCAAACTGCTTGGACAATCGATGGGAAATTTAAT
The DNA here is from genome assembly GCF_050545135.1 of Enterococcus sp. AZ170. Classification (NCBI taxonomy): domain Bacteria; kingdom Bacillati; phylum Bacillota; class Bacilli; order Lactobacillales; family Enterococcaceae; genus Enterococcus; species Enterococcus sp. AZ170. The sequence goes on from NZ_CP172947.1 coordinate 752,568, forward strand.
GCTGATTATATTAACACGGGGACTTTGAGAGCCATTGATATTAAAGGCGTAAATATTTACGGCTCCCAATTTGAATCAGATAGTAATGGATTTAAAGTGCATATTCTTGATGGTAAAATTCGCTTTCTTAATTCAAAAACAGGAAAAGAGCTCGGAGCAATTGCTCCAGCATTTACAGAAGGCAAATTAGATGGTTATACCATTATCCAAAAATCAGGCTATTCGATCAATATAGCGACACAATCAACCGATGCTAAAAATCATGCCAATGTGATTAGTATTCCACCCGACAGCACAGCAGATAATCCTAAGCTAGAGATTTTTGGAAAAGTTGCTCTCAAAGGTGAATTAAATATAAACGGTAAACTATTTCTTAATGGAAAAGAAATTACAGGAAACGGCAGCGGCGGGTCTGGTGGAGGCGGTGGCATCCCACCAGAGCTGACAACAGATCAAGAAAAAAATGCCTGGGGAATTTGGCAATTTTTTAAAAATAAAGGCTGGACAAAGCAATCTATCGCTGGAATGCTTGGAAATATCCAATCAGAATCGGGAATCATGCCTGATATTGACGAGTTAAGTGGTGGCGGCGGTTATGGGTTAACCCAATGGACACCTAAATCTAAGCTTGTTAATTGGTGTAACGAACATGGGTTGGACCATCGAACGCTTGATACTCAATGCCGTCGCATTCAATGGGAAATGGAAAATAATCAACAGTGGTTTCCAAATTATGAACGCCCAGACTTATCAACTATATCATTTAGGGACTTTACCAAATTATCAGATGTTAGACTGGCAGCGGAATATTTTATTGCATTTTATGAGCATCCTAAATATCCAAATCAACCAGCCAGAGCTCAGCAAGCTCAGTATTGGTATGACAAATTAAGAAATTTAAAACCTGGAGCTGCTACTGGAGCAGCAGGCTTGGCTCATTTAGATACATTGTACAAACAGCCTTTAGGTAATGGACAATGTTATGCTGTCTCAGCAGAGTATTCTGGATTTCTAGGAGGCTGTGGTTTAGGCGCTAATACAGGCTATCCCTTAAGCCATGTAATCGGAAATACAGAAGCAGCGGCTGAAATTGGTAGTGGATATAATTGGGCCGCAGTCGGTTGGAAAGTTATTTATAACCCGTCTTATCAACAGTTAGTCGTAGGGGCGATCATCAACTGGAAGCGTGGCGGCAATATTGGCGGCTTTACTGTCGACAGCACATATGGTCATACAGGCGTCATCCGTGGTTTAGCCAATGGAGGTTTCCAAACCTATGAACAAAATATCGGATTAGGACAAGTAGTCGGCAAATATGAGCGATCATGGGTCGGAGCAAGTGAAATCAGCTCAATTGTCATCCCGCCCAAATAAACAATTTTTAGAAAGGAGTGAGTAAATGTCAATCGTCTATCCAATTTTTTTATCAACAACACAACCAAACGATAATATTCCTTCGATCATGATTCGTCAATTTGACGAAGGAAGCCAAGTCTTGGCTGTAACTATAACAGAACATGGAAAACCAAAAGACATTTCAAATTTAACCCCTTTTTTCTGCGTCAAACAAGGACATCATGCAGGTCTCGGTTTATCGGAACAAAAAGTCACTAAAATCATCGACGCAAAAAAAGGAACATTAGAATACACCTTAACCAATTACGATATGCAAAATATTGGAGAAAATACGGCTTACTTTAGCTTTAGAGAACTGCAAAAAGACTTAAGCTGGCACCAACAATTTTCTACCAGTGATTTTACGTATCAAGTCAAAAAAAGCATTTATGATGATGGGGTCAAAGATAGTAACTACATTTGGACATTTGAAGAAATTTTACGCTATTTTACTGAATGGGTGAAAACATGTCAGGAGGTCTATGATGACTGGTATGTGGTAGCACAAGAAGAACTACAGCGGATTATTGCTGAATTCCAAGTGTGGATCACAACAAACCAGCAGCGCTATGATCAATGGTCACAAGGTCAAAGAACAGAATTTGACCAATGGTTTGCTACGATCAAAGGAATTTTAGATGAAAATGCTGCGGGGAATCTTTTGCATTTGATCGAAGACTTAAAACAAGCACATTTTACTTTAAAAAGTGGTGAAACCGGAATTCTTAGAACGATTCGAGATGATAAATTTAGCTTGAATCATAAGGTGACGAAAGTAGGAAGCGTTACTCATAAAAAAGAAGCTTCAGCCTTAGTGATAGCTGAAATCGACAGTGAAAAACAACATACTTTCTTACTAAGAAAGGTAGGCTCAGTCTAATGGCACATGAAGTAGAAATCAAAAAAGTTATGGAAACCGAGGAATCAGGTGTACAACGTCAAGTTTTTCCTGAAACCCATGTTAGTGCAGTTCTTGGTTTAGATCAAATCGCAACAGCAGGAATTGGTGTTAGATCAATCAATGGAAAAACAGGCGACATCACCTTAACAGCTAAAGATTTAGGTGTTGAGGGAACAGGAATAACAATAGAGAAGGTGGGAAAAGTATGACGGATATCGTTGAATTAAAAAGTGATGGATTCGTTGTTTATCCTAAAACCCATGTCAGTGCGGTTGAAGGAATGACAACAATCAAAGGTGAAAAAGGAGACACAGGTCCACAAGGTGCAACTGGAGCTACAGGATCAGCTGGGACAAATGCTACAACAACAGCTGTGGCAACTCAAATCGCAAGTGGATTGATGAGTGCAGCCGACAAGAAAAAATTAGATACATTACCAACAATAACGTTTAGTAAGGTGGGATCAGTATAATGGCAGATATTGTACAATTAGAAGAAAAAGGGAATCTACTTTATCCGAAGACTCATGTAAGTGCGATTGATAATTTTGATGAAACAGTTGTTAAAAAGACTGGTGATGAGGAAATCACTGGAGTTAAAAACTTTAAAAATAGTATTCAGATTAATGGAAAAAATTTGCTAGATATTTTTTATCCAATTGGTAGCATTTTTCAAAGTACAGATGCAAGTAATCCAAGTACTATCATGGGAGGTTCCTGGGAAAGAATTAAAGGTAGGGTACTTATCGGTGTAGACGAGGCAGATACAGACTTTACAAGTGGAAAAATTGGTGGAGAAAAAACGCATCAGCTAGCTATATGGAATATACCGAATAGAGTAATTAAATGGACTTCATGGAAAGGTGGAAATATCTCTTATTCTCCTTGGCAAAGTGGAAATGTCGAAAAAGGAAAATTTATAGCAACTGATCCATATGATGCCGGAGACGAGTCAAGTAGACCAATTAGTAATTTACAACCATATATGACAGTTTATATATGGAAACGTATAAATTAGAATAGTAAATCTATACTTTATGGTGATAGTTATTAAGAAAAAAATGAAGTGTTTCGCAAAAAAAGGTATATGAATTATAGACTAATTAACTGGTATGATTTCGGAAGTGAACCGAACTCATACCAGTTAATGTTATTTTAATTTGAATGATATAAGTGTATTTTAACCAATAGCTTTGAGAATTACATTTGATGTTTCGAATTTAACTTGACCGATATGTAACTCTTATCGTAATATAGTTAGGAACCGAACTATGTAGCGAGGAGGAAAATAATGAACAAAAAAATCGGTCTAAAAATCAGAATTTTAGCCAACGAACTCAATCGAAAGTCAGCAGAAATTCTAAAAGAAGAAGACGGCGAAGCCTCTTCAAGTATCCAAATGCGCATTCTAAACTTCATTCACCGCCGTAATAGTCAACAAATCCCAGTCTATCAAAAAGACATCGAACAAGAATTTGACATTCGACGTTCCACTGCAACAGGCGTTCTACAAACAATGGAGAAACGCTTATTTATCGAGCGAAGCAGTTGTAAAGAAGACAACCGCTACAAAACGATTATTCTAACGGGATTAGGCGAACATAAAGTCAAAGAAAATATCGTGAAGCTACATAAATTTGATGAGTTGCTCATGCAGGGAATTCCAGAAGAAGAACTAGCAATCTTTTTCAAATTATTGGAAAAATTATCAGAAAACAGCAAAAAAATAAATAAGGAAGGTGAACGGATTACATGATAAAAAAACTGATCGCCAATATCGGTGTCTATAAAAAAGAAAGTATCATTACGCCGCTTTATGTAACTGGAGAAGTAATTTTAGATATCATTATCCCATTGGTTATGGCAATGATGATCGATAACGGCATCGAAAAAGGCGATACCAAAGCCATTTTGATGTATGGCGCGATTTTATTTGTTTGTGCCATCATTGCGTTATTTTTTGGTGCGATGTCCGGTCGATATGCCGCAGTTGCATCAGCTGGCTTTGCGAAAAATTTGCGAGACCAATTATTTGTTCGCATCCAAGGGTTTTCTTTTTCAAATATTGATCGTTTTTCAACCTCTAGCCTGATCACACGGATGACAACAGATGTGACCAACGTTCAAAATGCGTATCAAATGATTATTCGGCTTTTAGTCCGGAGTCCATTGATCATGATTTTTTCATTAGCCATGGCTTATAGTATCAATAAGGATCTGTCCTTGATTTATTTAGGCGTCGTGCCATTTTTGATGATTGGTTTAGCGGCAGTTATTTATTTTGCTCACCCAAATTTTAATAAAGTTTTTCGTATTTATGACAAATTAAATAACGTTGTTCAAGAGAACTTACAAGGAATTCGTGTTGTTAAATCTTATGTAAGAGAAAAGCATGAAGATGAGAAATTCAAAACGGTTTCTAAAGATATTTACAAAACATTCTCGAAAGCACAAAGCATTGTTGCCTTCAACAATCCGATTTTACAGTTTGCAGTCTACACATGTATGTTGTTGATTTCATGGTTAGGGGCAAAATTTGTAGTAGGGGGTACGTTGACTACTGGGGAACTGGTCAGTATGTTTACGTATACGATGCAGATTTTAATGAGTTTAAATATGTTATCAATGGTTTTTGTCATCGTACTGATTGCACGGACATCTGCTGAACGGATCACTGAAGTTTTATCAGAAGAAAGTGATTTAAAAAACAATGCAGATCCGCTTTATGAAATTCCTAATGGTTCTGTCCGCTTTAATGATGTTTGTTTTAGCTATGCGAATGATCTTGACAAATTAGCATTGATGCATGCAAATATGGAAATCAAATCAGGTGAAGTGATCGGGATCGTTGGTGGAACAGGTAGTTCTAAATCAACATTAGTCCAGTTGATTCCAAGATTATATGATGTGACGCAAGGATCGGTCGAAGTTGGCGGATATGATGTGCGAGAGTATGATTTGAAATCTTTGCGGGATCAAGTCAGTATGGTTTTACAAAACAATGTATTGTTTACAGGAACAATCAAAGAAAACCTACGTTGGGGAAATGAAGATGCGACAGATGAAGACTTGATCAGAGTTTGTAAGATTGCACAAGCGGATAGTTTTATTGAAGAATTTCCTGATAAATATGATACGATGCTTTCCCAAGGTGGGAATAATGTATCTGGTGGGCAAAAACAACGTCTATGTATTGCCCGTGCGTTGTTGAAGAAACCAAAAATTTTGATTTTAGATGATTCGACAAGTGCCGTAGATACAAAAACAGATCGTTTGATTCGGGAAGGAATGCGACAAGAAATTCCTGGAACGACAACCTTTATCATCGGACAACGTGTTTCTTCTGTTCAAGATTCTGATCGTATTATTGTGATGGATAAAGGCTTGATCAATGCCATCGGAACCCATGACGAATTACTTGCTACTAATCAAATATATCAAGAAGTCTATGAGTCTCAGGAGAAAGGATTTGGTGAAGAGAATGCGTGATGAACAAACAAAAGGGATTCGCAAAAGTCAAGATCCTTTGAGAACGCTAAAGCGACTGTTTTCATATATGGTTAAAAAATATAAGTTTCGTCTCGTATTAGTAATGATTCTCATTTTGCTGAGTACCTTCGCCAATGTTCGAGGCTCGTTATTTTTACAAGTTGTGATTGATGACTATATCACACCATTACTTGGACAAAGTAATCCTAATTTTTCTGGATTATTGAAGGCAATTACGACGATGGCACTAATTTATGGTGTTGGGATCATTTCAAATTTAGGGTTTAATCTCATTATGGTACGTATCAGCGAAGGCACACAAAAAACGATTCGAGATGAAATGTTTACCCATCTTGAGACATTACCGATTCGCTATTTTGATTCGAATTCTGATGGGGATATCATGAGTCATTTTACAAATGATACGGATACTTTGCGGCAGATGATTTCTCAAAGTATTCCTAATCTGATTGCAGCGGTGGTTAGTTTTATCAGTGTGTTTATTGCAATGTTTACCATCAGTGTGCCATTGACTTTAGTGGTGCTCGTCTCTGTTTCTATAATGATTGTGACCATTCGAATGATAGCTGGGCGCAGCAGTGGTTATTTTGGCAAACAGCAACGGGATTTAGGTAGTGTGAATGGTTATATCGAGGAAATCATGCATGGGCAAAAAGTCGTGAAAATTTTTAATCATGAGCCTCAAACAATCAAGCAATTTAAAGAAATCAATGAAGAACTACGTCAAAGTGCTACACAAGCCAATAAGTATGCCAATAGCCTAATGCCGATCATGATGAATTTATTAAATATTCAATATGTCCTTTTGGCAGTCGTTGGAGGAATCTTTTCGGTATATGGTGTTTCTGGTTTGACGATTGGGATGATTGCCTCATTTCTACAATTGAGTCGTTCATTGAATATGCCGATCAGTCAAGTGTCCCAACAAATCAATTTTGTCATTATGGCTTTAGCTGGAGCAGATCGGATTTTTACATTGATTGATGAAAAATCAGAAGTAGATGACGGGTATGTGACGTTAGTTAATGTGAATCGTGATGGAGATAAATTTGTTGAAAGCGACACAAGAACTGGTATTTGGGCATGGAGGCATCCGCATCACGATGGCACGGTAACCTATACGGAATTAACTGGAGATGTTCGTTTTGAAGATGTGTCCTTTGGCTACAATAGTCAACATCGAGTATTAAAAGACATCAATCTGTACGCAGAACCAGGTCAAAAAGTTGCCTTTGTCGGCGCCACCGGAGCTGGTAAAACCACGATCACGAATTTGATCAATCGTTTTTATGATATTCAAGAAGGTAAAATTCGCTATGATGGGATCAACGTAAAAAAAATCAAAAAGAGTTCTTTAAGACGATCTTTAGGAATTGTTTTACAGGACACCCATCTATTTACTGGAACGATTCGCGAAAATATTCGGTATGGTCAATTGAATGCATCTGATGAAGAGGTGATCCATGCAGCCAAACTTGCCAATGCAGAAGATTTTATCAATAATCTACCTGAGAAGTACGATACTGTGATCACAGGTGACGGAGAAGGCTTGTCACAAGGACAGCGTCAATTATTAGCAATCGCACGAGCAGCCATTGCTAATCCACCAGTGATGATTTTAGATGAAGCAACCTCTAGTATTGATACCAGAACCGAAAAACATGTACAAGCTGGAATGGATCGTTTGATGAAGGGCAGAACTGTATTCGTTATCGCTCATCGTCTATCAACAATCCAAAATTCGGATGCCATCATGGTGATGGATCATGGTCGTATCATCGAACGAGGCAGTCATGAAGATTTACTAGAAGAAAAAGGAATTTATCATCAACTGTACACGGGAAAAGTAGAACTATCATAAGAACAATAAAAAAACACCAGCCAATAAATGGTTGGTGTTTTTCATATAAACGTTTAAAATAATACGCCAAGAGAGATTCGAACTCCCGACCGCTCGCTTAGAAGGCGAGTGCTCTATCCAGCTGAGCTATTGGCGCAATATGTTAACGCAACAGAGTTTATTATAATGAACATATAAAATAAAGTCAATCATAAATTTGAAATAACAACTAATTTTTTTGAAAAGTGATTTATAGGACTAAAGCATTAAGTTTTTATTGACTCTCAGTCCTTAATTTGATATAGTATTAATGTTGTAATTGTGGACTCCACAGCTACAACCGCACAGAACAAGTTTTTAAGTAGAACAGTTATGTTGTCACTTGGGATGGCGAGTCTAAGTTTAGAAGAAGGAGGTGCTGTATAGCATGTACGCAATTATCAAAACTGGTGGTAAACAAGTAAAAGTTGAGGTAGGTCAAGCAATTTACGTTGAAAAATTAGACGTAGAAGCTGGCGAAAAAGTTGTTTTTGACGAAGTTATCTTAGTGGGTGGCGAATCTACGAAAGTAGGAGCTCCAACTGTCGCAGGTGCAACTGTCGAAGGAACTGTAGAAAAACACGGCAAACAAAAGAAAGTCGTGACTTTCAAATACAAACCTAAAAAACACACTCACCGCAAACAAGGTCACCGTCAACCATATACAAAAGTTGTAATCAACGCAATCAACGCATAATTCTTTTAAGTTGCATAGGAAAGAAGGCCTATCAATGATTAAAAGTTCTTTTAAACGAAATGACTCAGGTCAAATTGTTTCTTTTGAAGTCTCAGGGCATGCAGAATCAGGTCCATATGGGAGTGATATCGTTTGTGCAGCTGTGTCTGCTTTAACGATCAGTACTGTCAATGGGATCGATGCGCTAGCTGGCTTTGAACCGATTGTTGAAACCAACGAAGATGAAGGTGGTTACCTTTATGTTGAAGTGATTTCAAAGGCCAATCAGGAACAAACCAACATCGCCCAAATTCTCTTGGAAAACCTTTTATTAGGTCTACAAGCAGTCGAGCGAGAAAATCTTGACTTTATTCAAGTCAAAACCATAAATGAAAAATAGGAGGTGCAGACGATGTTATTAAACATGAATTTACAATTATTCGCCCACAAAAAAGGTGGAGGTTCGACTTCCAATGGTCGTGATTCAGAATCTAAACGCCTAGGTGCTAAAAGTGCTGATGGACAAACTGTTACTGGTGGATCAATTTTATACCGTCAACGCGGAACTAAAATTTACCCAGGAGCAAACGTAGGTATTGGCGGAGACGACACTTTATTTGCTAAAGTTGACGGTGTAGTACGTTTCGAACGTAAAGGCCGTGACAAAAAACAAGTGTCTGTTTACCCAGTAGCTCAATAATAATTAATAATGTAGCTGTAATCCTTGTATTAGAAGGGTTACAGTTTTTTTAATGTTGTTATTACTTATTTATTTTTAGAGTTTATGTATGTTTTTAGTTATATATTGTATTGGTTTGCCAATGTTATTAGGTATAATGAAAGTCTTTACCTGAACTTAAAGGTAGCATTAATATTGGTATTTTGTATTTGTATGGCCAGCACTTATGTGGTGGCTTTTTTCTATGGGAGATTATTGATAGAGAATTGATAGGTCTAGAGTGAAATGTTCTAATATACTAGTGTTGTAAGATCTTACGAAATAAATAGTGTTAGGAGGTAGAACATGGTTAGGGTATTAGAAGTTGTAAGCTATACAGAAAGTCTAGTAGGGAAATCAGTTGATGAAGATGGAGCTTATGGCTCTCAATGTATGGATTTAACTGTTCATATTATGAAACGTTACTTCGGTTGGCATCCATACGGAAATGCGATTGAATTAACTTCACAAAATCTCCCAAATAGTTTTTCAAGAGTAAGAGTAACAAGTGCGGACCAGATTAAGACAGGAGATATTTTAATCTGGGGATTAGGAGAGTTCGCTACGTATGGGCATACTGCTATTGCGATTGAAGATGGAAGTTCTAATGGTACTTTTGTTTCGATTGACCAAAATTGGCTCAATCCAAGTCTAACTGTAGGTAGTCCAGCAGCGAGAATTAGACACAATATGCACGGTGTTTGGGGAGTTATTCGACCAAATTATGAACAAGAGAATATGAATGAAACAAAAAAAGGAGAGGTAACTATGCAATGTTTTTACAAGGTTGACAATAAGGCACAAATTTATTATTTTGACGGGCAAAAGGTTAGACGTGTAGGTGCGCCAGATGAAAAAAAAGTTTTGAATGATATTTATAGAGCGAACAATGGTAGAGATATTCCAGAATTTAATTGGAATTCGAGTGGACCGATGTATGCACGATTACTTGCGGTAATTAATCGAGAAACAATTTAAGTATATAAAATAAAGAGAGCACTCATTGAGTGCTCTCATTATTTGGAATAGGAATGATAGAAAGAAGATTCTTGTAGTTGTAGTGTTGTACAAGAAGATATTATTAACAAAAGAAGAAACCTTGTTTTAAAATACTGATAATAAGAATACAGATACAATTTTTTTGGTAAGAATTATCTCGAAACAGCAGATGTAAAAATCAATAATTTTAAAGTAATAATGATTACTAAAATAGTCAATTACAATTTTTGAAGCGTTTATAAGATAGCCTTTATTGATTATGTTTCAGTCTTTTTTATTGGGTGAATAATGACAGAATAACGAAAGTCTAGATAGACAATTATATACTACAATAAATTTTGTAAGATCTTACAACTAAATTATGTTAGGAGTGAATAAGTATTGGCTAATGAAAATATGCAATTATCGTCTAAAGGACGTAATTTAATTGCTAAGTGGGAAGGGTTACGGTTAACTGCATATCAAGATTCTGTTGGTATCTGGACTATCGGTTATGGGCATACATCTGGTGTTACTCCAGGTATGACAATAACCGAAGATCAAGCTAATTCATTTTTAGATGAAGATGTTAAAAGTCATGTTACAGGTATTTTTCGATTTGTGACAGCACAACTTAATCAAAATCAATTTGATGCTTTAGTAAGTTTTCATTTTAACTTAGGTGCATACATTTTACAAAACTCACAACTGTTAGTTTATATAAATAGCCAACAGTGGCAATTAGCTGCAAGTGAGATGCAAAAATACGTGTATGCTAACGGAAAAATTTTACAAGGACTTGTGGATAGAAGATACGATGAAGCAAATTTATTTTTAGAGTCAAGCGAATCCAAACCAGAACAAACAAAAAAAGGAGAGATAACAATGAACTGTTTTTATAAGATTGACAATAAAGCGCAGATTTACTATTTTGATGGGAAAAAGGTGCGATTAGTAGGGCATCCAGACGAAAAGAAAGTGCTGAATGATATTTATAAGGCGAATAATGGTAAGGATATTCCAGAGTTCAGTTGGAATTCAAGTGGGCCAATGTATGCGCGATTATTAGCGGTGATTAATCGAGACACAATCTAAGAGTACAAACTATTGATAAGAATACTGGATGTTGAGGGTGAAAAGGAGCGGATTTCCAAAATCACACTCAGGAAATAAAAAGGGAAATATCATTTTTCTAGTTGTAAGCTAAAAGATAGAGGAAGAAAAATGTGATTTGTGATAAATTTTAAATATAAGAACACCTTGTTAATTTATTTGATTAGCAAAGTGTTCTTATATTAATACAAAAGACGTTTCAGACTTATCTGGGAAATTCTGATTATATAATCAAAAAGATATAACAGAACCATTGAACATTGAAATAAAGACATAAACCATCAAGATTACAATTAAAATCAGCGATAGTATAAGTAGGAAAACAGTTGTTCTTTTTTTCTTTTCCCAACTATAAGTCGTTTTTTTAGACTTACCACCAAAAAATTGAAAATAATGCTAAAAGTAAAACCTACATACATCATTTTTATTCTCCAATCATTTTAGCCTTAATTTATCCCAAAATAGCTGGAAAAAACAAGTATATTGATTTTTAATAGATTGAAAAATTTCATTCGTTCTCTATTTTTTCCTTCTTTAAAAAATATTTTTGGATTTTTCTCTAAAATTAGAAAAATTTAACTTACGAGATTTTTTTATATATGATAGCATAAACTCTGCTACAAAAATCAAAGAGGAGTGTCTATATGCCGCAAAATAAAAAAGAAGGAATATTTTTTACAACGATTGTCTGTTTTTCAATGGTGCTTTCTATGAGTGCCTATAATCTTTTACTACACGGACAATTTTCACTAAGTAATCTATTGGTAGGGCTTGTTCCAGGTTTTATCGTTGCCTTTTTATTCGATGTCTTAGTTGTTGCAACACCTGCTAAAAAAATTGCTTTTGCTCTACCGATCAATAAATCAAAAAAAATTCATATGATCATTGCTGTTTCTAGTTGTATGGTTTTGGGAATGGTCTTTTTTATGTCAATGTATGGTGTTGTCATGCAATTTGGGTTTACACAAAATTTCTTAGGCTATTATATTGGAGGCTTTTTTAGCAATTTAATTATGGCGTTGCCGCTACAATTATTGATTGTCGGTCCGCTTTGCCGCTGGATTTTAAGTAAAAGTCGCCAAAGCAATTGGTTGAAAGAAAAGAATCAAATCAGCGAGTAGGCTTGTTGAAACGAGAAGAAATTGTGGCAAATGTTCTTCTCGTTTTTTCCTTTGTTAAAAAAGGGTATAGCTTTCCAAAAGCACTATAACCTTGTTATAATTAATAGAAACTTGATTAACAGGGGGCCTTCAACGATGGAAATACATGAGCGAATTGTCAGGTTATTAAATTCAAGTACCGTATTTTTGATTTCAACAATTGATAAACGTGATTTTCCAACGGTTATTACTGTTTCTGAACCGCTATGGAGAGAGGGCTTATTGAAGTTACAATTTTATTTAGATGGACATGGTGAAACAGTAAAAAATATTCAATGTAATCAAAACGGATCGGTTTGTTGCTATCAAGAAATTGAACATGAGAGTCTGCTTTTAAAAGGGAAGTTTGCCATTGAGCAGATTGAATCAATGGAAATGATCGAACCTAAATTATCCTCCTATCAAAAAGAATTGAATCATCCAGAACCTGTCTTGGTTACTTTCGAAACTTGGACAGCTAGAATACATATGGATAAGAAAACAAAAGACATTATTGTTTAGCAGTACAGTCAGTCGTTTTTTTGATCATTTATTGTGAAGAGCTGAGAGAATAAACGATCTCCGCTCTTTTTTGTTTTTCAAGGAGAAAAAATATTTTTAAGCAAAAATAATTGTTTTTCGTAATGTCTTAATAAGTGTTCATAAAATCTTCGAGGATTTTTATGTTTGGGTTAAGTTGTGTTGGCTATAGTTAAGTTACATCAATTAGTACAGTTCATAAATGATAAAGGGGGAATGGTAATGTACGCTGTAAAAGTATTACATGGCTATATTGGTAGAGACGGGCAACGTACAAGAGATAAAAAAAGTGTTCGAATCTTTCAAACTAAAAATTATGCAAAAAAATTCGCTGATAAAATTGGCGGTCGAGTAAAGGAACTTGATTAACGTACTAAACTAACAGGAAACGACTACCCCAAAATAATATTATTTTGGGGTAGTCGTTTCCTGTTGATTCTAAATATAAAGATCGAAAACGGCAATTTCAGGGGGCACTCTAAACCGTGCTGGAATTTTTGTCGTTCCCAACCCTGTATTGACATAGAGAGTTGTGTTGTTTGCTAAATCATAAAAGCCAGTGAAATACTTTTCTGCCAACGTATTCTTAATAGTAATAAAAGGAAGCTTGATTTGACCGCCGTGGCTGTGACCCGATAAAATCAATTGAACATTGTGATCAAGAACGTCATCAGCTTTATCTGGCTCATGACTTAGTAGAATAGTATACTCACTTTGACGATCAACTAAAGTGTCATTGATGGATGAATTTCCCAACATGGAATCATCTAAACCGCCGATATAAACTGATTTTTCGTTAGGCAATGAGACATTTAAGCCCGTATTTTCTAGTAGCTGAAAATCTGCAGCTGCTAAAATATCGGGGTAAACGCGAGCCGCACCACCGCCATAATCATGATTGCCCCAAACCGCGTATTTCCCTAGAGGAGCTTTTAAGCGGCTCAAAGCGGCGATTACTTCTTCGGCTGGTCCGTATTTAGCGTAGTTATCGAATAAATCACCTGTAAATACAATGATATCTGGATTTTCATTATTTACTTTTGTTACGATTTTTTCTAGTTGGGTAACAGGATATTTTTCTTGAATATGAATGTCTGAAAGTTGAACAATTTTGACTGGTTTTTTTCCGTCATTATTTCCAATTGTGTAGTTATGTACGACAATCCTTTTTGGTTCTATAAAAAAGGCATAAACGATTATACCGATGATAGCGAACAGAGTTAAATAGATAAAGTATCTTTTCTTCATTCAGTAACCTCACTTTCGCTTTAAACTATAACTGAAATAAATTAAAAAAGAATAAAATTAGCGCTTATACTGGAGAAACTTTAGAATAATTTAGAGGTTGTATGTCTTCGGTGTTTTTCAAAATCATTATTTGTTATAATAAGGAAGAACCTATTTTGGAAAGAAGGATGAAAAAAATGATGGCAAGAGTAAATAAATTAAGAACATTGATGAAAAAAAACGATCTTTCAGGGTTTTTAGTGACAAGTCCGTATAATTTACGTTATTTAACGAATTTCACAGGAACAACTGGATTAGCCGTTATCACGTTGGACAAAGCTTTTTTTATAACGGATTTTCGTTATACTGAACAAGCAGCAGAGCAAGCACAAGGGTTTGAAATCATTCAAAATTCTGGTCCGATTTATGATGAAGTTGTGGCTATCGCAGAAAAAGAACAATTGGCTAATTTGGCATTTGAAGAAACGTTTGTTAGTTTTGCAGAATATAGCTTATTGGAAGAAATTACACCGTGTGATTTAATTCCAGTAGCAGGCTTGATCGAAGAGCTTCGTGAAGTTAAAGATGAAGAAGAAATTGCGATTATTGAAAAGGCGTGCAGCATTGCAGATATGGGCTTTAAGCACATTTTGACGGTAATCAAACCAGGTATGACGGAAATTGAAATTGCCAACCAATTAGATTTTTATATGCGTTCTTTAGGTGCTTCGGGCGTATCTTTTGAAACAATCGTTGCAAGCGGTGTTCGTTCAGCAATGCCTCATGGCGTTGCGAGTCAAAAGGTTATCGAAAAAGGGGATTTGATCACACTAGATTTTGGCTGTTATTATGAAGGCTATGTTTCAGATATGACTAGAACCTTTGCAATCGGGGAACCAGATAGCAAATTAAAAGACATCTACCAAATTGTTTTAGAAGCACAATTAAAAGTATTAGATGAGGCAAAACCTGGCTTAACAGGTATTCAATTGGATGCGATTGCTCGTGATCATATCGTTTCTTATGGCTACGGTGAGGCATTTGGTCATAGTACAGGTCACGGGATTGGTTTAGAAATCCACGAAGGACCAAATGTTTCCTTTAGAGCAGATCAACAATTTTTTCCTGGAAATGTAATTACGGATGAACCAGGAATTTATCTGCCTGGCCTTGGAGGTGTTAGAATCGAGGACGATTTATTGATTACTAAAGATGGGAATCGAGTACTGACACATTCCCCTAAAGAATTGATTATATTATAAAAATGAGCATACTCATAAGAAAAAACCAGTAGATTTCTGGAGTGACCCTTTATTTTAAGCTCAAACCGTTTTTGACTCATTTTCTCATAGTTTTTTTGGTAGCGAAACGAGTGAATTAATGATAAACTATGGAAGAATGGAAACATTAGATAGGTAAATGGATAGAAGCTTTGATGATTTAAAAAGTTTCTTGTCATAACTGAATGTCAACTACGTTTGTGTGTTTATCTAGCTACGCTTTTATTATAAGGAGGATTAAAATGACTGACGAAAAAAATCTAGTGATCAATACAAAAGATTCTTTAGGCGAAATCGTGATTGCGCCGGAAGTAATTGAAGTCATTATTGGTATTGCAGCATCTAAAATTGATGGTGTATATGGCATGCGAGGAACATTTGCTAATAATGTAACAGAATTTTTAGGCCGTGCCGCTCACGGTAAAGGCGTTTATTTAAGAGCTGAAGAAGAAGGATTAAAAGTCGATATTTATTGTTACT
Source organism: Enterococcus sp. AZ170 (assembly GCF_050545135.1). Lineage (NCBI taxonomy): Bacteria > Bacillati > Bacillota > Bacilli > Lactobacillales > Enterococcaceae > Enterococcus > Enterococcus sp. AZ170. The sequence goes on from NZ_CP172947.1 coordinate 768,403, forward strand.
TAAATTATGGCATCTCTGTCCCTAAAGTAGCATTAGAGATGCAAGATCGTGTGAAACAACAAGTATTATTCATGACGGATATCGATTTAGTAGAAGTGAATATTCATGTCGTCGCTGTTGTTCCTGAAAAGCTTCCTGAACCAGATTTTGATGAATTATTCCCAGAAGATGAGGGCGAAAATGAGTAAGCCAAGTTTTACTCGTCGAGAGATTCGTGAAAAAGCGCTTCAAGCGTTATTTCCTTTAGATTTTAATGTTGACTTAACAAAACAAGATGCAATTTCTTATGCATTAGAGTTAGATAATCAAGAAATCATTAGTGAAGACGGAGAAGAATTTGTTCCAACTTACTTAGATTTATTGGTAGGTGGCGTTTGTGATCGAAAGGCAGAACTTGACGAGGTTATCAAAAAACATTTAGGGAACAATTGGTCAATCACCCGTATTGCTAAAATGGATCTGATCATTTTACGGATAGCAATTTTTGAAATGCTTTATGTGGGAGATGTTCCTAACACAGTCGCTTTAGACGAAGCAATTGAATTAGCGAAAAAATATAGTGACGACCGTTCAAGAAAATTTGTTAATGGTGTCTTATCGAATGTAATGAAAGAAATTGATTCAAAGTAGAAATACTTTGAATCTTTTTTGTTGTGAATCACTACGACTGGCTTAGCCAGAGTAGATGATGAACAATACTTGGCGACCGAAGGGAGAGAAGTGACCTTACTAGAGAATCACTAAGAGTTAAAACTCTAAGAATTGAAGGATTACGACTGGCTTAGCCAGAGTAGATGATGAACAATACTTGGCGACCGAAGGGAGAGAAGTGACCTTACTAGAGAATCACTAAGAGTTAAAACTCTAAGAATTGAAGGATTACGACTGGCTTAGCCAGAGTAGATGATGAACAATACAAGGCGTGCAAAGGGAGAGAAGTGACCTTACTAGAGAACCACTAAGAGTTAAAACTCTAAGAATTGAAGGATTACGACTGGCTTAGCCAGAGTAGATGATGAACAATACAAGGCGTGCAAAGGGAGAGAAGTTTCATTGATATACAATTCAAGGAGATAGACAGTATAGAGTGTTAAGACTAGCAGAATTATGCTAAAATAAAAGAATATAATCAAAAAATGAGGAGTGATCTTATGGGAGAGTTAATCAACGGCCGCGAATTAGCAGATAAAATGCAAGCACAAATCAAAGAAGAAGTGCAAGACCTTGAAAAAAAAGGCATTCATCCTGGGTTAGTTGTATTATTAGTTGGTGAAAATCAGGCAAGTCAAACCTATGTGAAAAACAAAGATTTGGCTGCTGCTAAAATCGGTATTCGCTCGAAAATCGAACGTTTGCCGGAAACTATTTCAGAAGTAGAGCTACTTTCTGTAATCGAACAGTACAATCAAGATCCAAATTACCATGGTATATTGGTTCAGTTGCCGCTACCAAAGCATATTGATGAAGAAAAAGTTTTGTTAGCTGTTGATCCTAACAAAGATGTCGATGGTTTCCATCCAATGAATATGGGGCATTTATTCATTGGTGAGCCGACGATGATCCCTTGTACTCCTTATGGCATTATGAAGATGTTTGAAGCCTATAATATTGACCTAGAAGGAAAACGTGCAGTTGTGATTGGTCGCAGTAATATCGTGGGTAAGCCAATGGCTCAATTAATGATGATGAAAAACGCGACGGTAACGATTGCCCATTCAAGGACCGTTGATCTACCAGCAGTAGCAAAAGAGGCGGATATCTTAGTTGTTGCAATTGGTCGGGGGCATTTTGTGACAAAAGAATTTGTCAAACCAGGTGCAGTCGTGATCGATGTTGGCATGAATCGAGATGAAAATGGCAAACTGATCGGGGATGTAAAATTCGACGAAGTTTCAGAAGTTGCGAGCTTTATCACACCAGTACCAAAAGGTGTGGGTCCGATGACCATCACGATGTTGATGTATCAAACAGTTGAAGCCGCTAAAAAACAAAAGTAAGGTGAGAAGATGGAACAGCAGTATTTAACAGTCACAGCTTTAACCAAATATTTGAAACGTAAATTCGATGCTGATCCATATTTAGAACGGGTTTATTTAACAGGCGAAATTTCCAATTTTCGTCTGCGCCCAAATGCACATCAATATTTTAGTATAAAAGATGATGGTGCTAAGATTTCTGCGATCATGTTTAAATCTGCTTTTCAAAAACTAAAGTTTCAACCAAAAGAAGGGATGAAAGTCTTATTGGTTGGTCGGGTTTCACTATATGAAAGCGGGGGCTCTTATCAAATTTATGTCGAGCATATGGAGCCCGATGGTGTGGGAGCTTTATATCAAGCTTTAGCTGAGTTGCGTGAAAAATTAGGCAAAGAAGGTTTGTTTGAAGGACCTAAAAAGCTATTACCTCGATATCCTAAGCGGATTGCAGTGGTTACTAGTCCAAGCGGCGCAGTGATTCGAGATATTATTACGACAGTCAAACGAAGATATCCGATCGCTCAATTGGTCTTATTTCCAACACTTGTTCAAGGAGATCAAGCGGCTGATGATATTGTTCGTAATATTCAACGCATTGAAGAACTTGGGACATTTGATACAATGATCATTGGACGTGGTGGTGGCTCGATCGAGGATCTGTGGCCTTTTAACGAAGAAAAAGTTGCTAGAGCCATTTATCAAGCAAACACACCGATCATTTCTTCAGTGGGACATGAAACGGATGTGACGATTGCCGATATGGTAGCAGACGTCAGAGCCGCAACGCCAACGGCTGCAGCTGAGTTGGCTGTCCCTGTTTTAAATGAAGAATTGCTAAGGATCAAGGAACGACAAACGCGTTTAGAGCAAAGCTTCCTTTATCAATTACAACAAAAAAACGAGCGTTACCAACGATTGAAAAACTCCTATGTATTTAAACAGCCTGAGCGTTTATATGAAGGTCAAACGATTAAATTAGATCGAATCAATCAAAGACTGTTTCAATCGATGGAAACGATTTACCATCAAAAGCAACGAACAGCACAGGAAATCATTGCACAATTTAGACAACAAACACCGCTTGGACAAATTAGAGAAGGACAGCAGCAACTAAGTTTTTTGGCTAAATCGCTTCATGACCGAATGGATCAATACATGAAAGACAGACAAAAACAATTTACTTCTGCTGTTCAGCAACTTGATTTGTTAAGCCCGTTAAAAATCATGGGCCGCGGTTACAGTTATACGACCAAAGATCAACAAGTGATCAAGTCGGTCAATGAATTACAAGTAAAAGAAAAAATCCAAATCCATTATGTCGATGGATTAGTAGATACGGTGATTGAGAAAATAACACCAGTTGAAGAGGAGTAGAAAGATGGCCAAAGAAAAAGCAGTCGAAAAAACATTTGAAGAATCATTAGCTGAATTAGAAGAAATCGTTCAGCGTTTAGAACGTGGTGATGTTCCTCTAGAAGAAGCCCTATCAGCCTTTCAAGAAGGGATGGTTTTAAGCAAACAATGCCAAGATACCTTGGAAAAAGCAGAAAAGACATTGACGAAAGTTATGACGGCAAACGATGAAGAAGTCGCTTTTGAAGAAAGTGAGGAAAATTGATGGAAGATTTCAATGATTTTCGTGAGCAGAGTCTACCGCTTATAGAAAAAGAAATGGAAAATTTTATCAATGACTACACGACAAATAACCAACTAAAAGAAGCAATGTTGTATTCGATTCGTGCAGGAGGCAAGCGATTTCGTCCACTTCTAGTATTAGCTGTGCTTCAGGCTTTTAACAAAGAAGTGCAAACACATGACTATCAAGTAGCGGCAGCCTTAGAAATGATTCACACATATTCCTTGATTCATGATGATCTACCTGCAATGGATGATGATGATTTAAGACGCGGTAAGCCAACAAATCATAAAGTATTTGGAGAAGCGCAGGCAATACTAGCTGGCGATGGTTTACTGACCGCTGCATTTCAATTAATAGCTATCAGCCAAATTGAGTCAGATCAAAAGATCTTGCTGATTCAATTATTAAGTAAGGCGGCTGGTACCCAGGGAATGGTCGCAGGCCAAGCAGGAGATTTACAAGGTGAAAATCAATCGCTCTCTTTGAGTGAATTAGTGGATATCCATGAAAAGAAAACAGGGGCTTTGATTGAATTTGCACTTTTGGCAGGCGGTATTTTAGCTGAGCAACCAGAAGAGATCGTTCTTTTATTAGGCACATTTGCCCAACATTTAGGGTTAGCGTTTCAGATCAAAGATGATTTATTGGATGCGACTAGTTCAGAAGAAGCGTTAGGAAAACAGGTTGGACGTGACGAAGCGTTACACAAAAGTACCTATCCAAGCCTACTGGGTTTAACGGGTGCTAAAGAAGCGCTAGAGGAACAATTGGTTTTTGCCAGTACGGTTCTAGAGACAATAAAGCAAACTAGCTGTGAGTTTCATTCGGAATTATTACAAGAATTAGTCGAACAATTGCGATTATGATAGAAAGAAGGCCCTTATGAAAAAAGAGCGCGTAGATATTTTAGCGTTTACTCAAGGATTATTTGAGACAAGAGAAAAAGCCAAACGAGCAGTGATGGCTGGATTAGTTTATAATGACAAGAATGAACGGTTGGATAAACCAGGTGAGAAAATCTTGATTGAAACGCCACTTCAGGTAAAAGGACAAACATTACCTTATGTGTCGCGTGGCGGTTTGAAATTGGAAAAAGCTTTAGACGTATTTGGTCTAGATGTTGCTGGGAAAACCATGTTAGACATCGGTTCTTCAACTGGCGGATTTACGGATGTCGCTTTGCAAAATGGTGCGCGTTTAAGTTATGCGTTAGATGTGGGTTACAATCAGTTAGCTTGGAAGATTCGTCAGGATGAACGTGTAGTAGTCATGGAACGAACGAATTTTCGTTACAGTACACCAGAAGATTTTCAAGAAGGTGTTCCAGATATCGCTACGATTGATGTATCATTTATTTCACTAAAACTAATCTTACCTCCACTGCACAACATTTTAAAACCTGGTGGGAAAGTTGTCGCCTTGATCAAGCCGCAATTTGAAGCCGGAAAAGAATTGGTTGGTAAAAAAGGAATCGTTCGAGAACCAGAAACCCATAAATTTGTGTTGAATGAGATTCTTACATTTGCACAAGAGCATGGTTATTCAATTGGCGGCTTAGATTTTTCTCCTATTACAGGCGGAGAAGGAAATATAGAATTTTTGGCTTACTTGACGTCTGTAGAAGGTCAAGGTAGTCTTGAAGCTACAGTAGACATAGATGAAACTGTAGCAACTGCACACCAACAATTAAAAAAATAGAAAAAAACAAGTACCAGTATACACTGAATAATCGTCGTGTACGCTAGTGCTTGTTTTGTTTGTGCTTAAACAGTTGCTGTTATATCCGTATCTTTGACATGTTTTTTATACTCATGTGCTTGTTCTGATTTGTCATGAAGAGGATTCCAGACTTGAGCAAAAAATGGACTATGTTTAGCTAATTCATGATAATTCCAGCTTGTTCGCTCACATTCATCACACCAATGTCCACCTTCTAAAATCAGACGAGGGCTGGCAGAAAATGTATGCCCCTTATGACAGACGAAAGCCAATTGAGTCGTCCAATCGCCTGTGGTCATTGTTTCTGAAAGACAAGTGCCACCTCTAAAGTGAGCCGCTTGCTGCAAGTCGTTGATGGTTAATTCTGCTTCTGGTTTTGCTTCGTCATAGCCGTGATCCAATACAATCGCATCGCCATCTGGGCGATAAAGAATAAAGCGATCCCAGCCAGGAATCTTAGCCCACTGTTCTTTTGAAATGAAGAAAGGATTTAGTTGTTCATCTTGATTGTGAATAAGCCAATGTAAGGTACCAGTATCAGTTAAAGCAACTTGCTCATTCCCTTGCTTGATCATAGCCGCAATCTGTTGACTCGTCATAACAGGTGCATTTTCCGGCGCTTGTTCACGCATCACTTTCCCATAATAACGAACAAAATCTTCTGTTGTTTGCGAACGGAAATGAAGAAAATCATTTAATTTATCTGAATCTAAATACCATTGACCGTGGAAATTATGTGTAGCGTACCAATTTGGCTCGCACACGTCTTTAAACTGTTCAACACCGATTTCCTTCATCATAGCAGCCATTAATTCATAATTTGTGTTTCGACAGTCTTCACCTCCGCCGATATTGTACACATGTCCCCAGAAATCACTATCGACCCACTCCTCACAAGCATTGGCGCACAGCACACCAGAATCCTGATCGGTCACCCATTCAAGAACATTATTTAACGGTTGATGAAAAGCGATCCCTTCATTTAAGCTGAATTCTTTGATCGACATGATGCCAGTCTGACGTAAAGACACCCAATGTTTGATGCCAGAGTCAATAACTGCACGTTCAGCTGCGATTTTTGATACAGCATAATAATCATGAACACTGGGTTTTAGAGGGTCCCCGATGCGTCCCCAATGAATAGGTGCTGTTCGATCACCAGTTTCTGCCACGGTCCCGATATTGACCAACTTAATCTCCTCTTTGTTGGGTTGAGCTAAAATCGCTTTGATTAAATTTAGAGTACCGCCATAATTGATTTTCATTGCATCGGCAGGATAACGATCAGCTGCAGGAGAGACAAATGCAGCACAATGAATCACAAAGTCACAGCCAGTGACACATTGAAGGACATCGTCATAATTTACAAGATCCCCCCAGTAGATTTCTAGGCTAGAATTATTCTTGTACTGTTCCATAAATGTTCGATTTTTTTCTGAATCTCTTGCTAAAGTAACCACTTGAAATCGATCAGATCGATTTAAGAGCTGCTTCATTGTTTCGCCGCCCATCGTACCTGTTGTACCAGTAACAAACACTCTTTTTTTATTCATATAAACTCTCTTCCTTTCTTTGATGTAGTTGTAATGTTAGCGCTTTCTTGTTCGGTTTGTCAATAGTAGATGACTTTTTTTGAATAGGATTAAGTATTTCTTTAGATGAAAAAACAAGTATTCAATAGATAACATGAACTAGATCGTAGCTAAAGACTTGCATATTCCCATGGATTCTTAGCTTTTACACTTTCAAAATGAATAAAAATACGCTATGATAAAATGGAAATGAAACGAAAAAGGGGTCAATTATTTATGAGGAAAAAGGATCGGCATCGTTTGATTACTCGTTTATTAGCTGATAAAAATATTCAGAAACAAGAAGATTTTGTTATATATCTAGAAGAAAAAGGAATAGAGGTCACTCAGGCAACAATTTCTCGTGATATTAAAGAAATGAAGCTGATCAAAGTTCCTTCAATCGATGGTGGTTATCGTTACAGTATTCCTGCTGAAACAAAAGAAGATACGTCGGTAAAATTAGAAAAATTATTAAAAGATGCATTTGTTTCAGTTGACCAGATGGAAAAGCAGGTTATTTTGCGTACTATACCAGGGAATGCTGCGGCTGCTTCCAATTTAATAGAAAAGCATTATAAAGAAATTGTTTTTGCCACACTCAATGACGATGATGGTGTTTTGATCATTGCACGCACTGAAAAAGATGCTGAATTTTTAAAAAATGAATTTTTCCGATATCTATAAAATCGAGGTGAATAGAAATGCTGCAAGAACTTTCTGTAAAGAATTTTGCGATCATATCCTCTTTACAATTAGAATTCCAGATGGGAATGACTGTCTTAACAGGTGAAACGGGTGCAGGTAAATCAATTATTATCGATGCCATGAGCTTGTTGACTGGGGGAAGAGGATCAAGCGATTATATCCGTCAGGGTGCTTCAAAATGTACATTAGAAGGTTTGTTTACAATGCCTAAAAATCAAGAATTGTATAACCTTTTACATGAGCTAGGCATCGAAATGGATGAAGAATCGATCGTGATCCAACGCGATATTTCAACTTCTGGTAAAAATGTTTGCCGCGTCAATGGTCGGATCATCAATATCGCCAATTTACGTAAGGTCGGTGAATTTTTAGTTGATATCCATGGTCAAAATGAGCATCAAGAATTGATGCAAAGTGAGAAACATTTAGGTATGTTGGATGATTTTGGCGGTAAAGAGTTGCTTAAAATAAAAGAACGATATGAAGAGTTGTATTCTGAATACCGTATGATCGAAAAAAAAGTTAGAAATCGTCAAAAAAACGAAAAAGAATTTGCACAGCGGATGGATATGCTACAGTTTCAAAGCGATGAGATTGCTAGCGCAGAACTTGTCTTAGGTGAAGAAGAAAAATTGATCGAAGAACGAAATAAGTTAGGGAATTTCCAAAAAATCGCAGATGCATTAGCAACAAGCTATGAAGCCGTTAATGGAGAGTCTGAAAGTAGTCTGGATAAAATTGGCTATGCAATGAATGAACTATTGTCGATTGAAACACTTGATCCAGAATACAAAGCAATCTCAGAAGCATTTCAAAATAGTTATTATCTGCTGCAAGAAGCAAGCGGCGACTTGTCGCGGCATATCGATAGTTTAGAACTGGATGAAAACCGCTTGAATGAAGTTGAAACCAGATTAGAACTGATTCGGCAGATGAAAAGAAAATACGGTGAATCAATCGAGTCGATTCTTGATTACTATCAAGAAATCACGCGTGAGTTGGCGGATGCTGATTTTCTAGAAGGTCGTACGGGTGAATTGGAATCATTACTGGTTGAAAAGAGAAATCAGGTGATTGAAAATGGCTTGAAGTTGAGAACGATCAGAAAAAAAATTGCCAAAAAATTAGAAAAAAATATTTTGCGAGAATTAAAAGAATTATATATGGAAAGAACGGTCTTTGATATTCGCTTTACAGAATTGGCCGAAGAACAAATCACAGAAGAAGGGTTGGACCAAGTTGAATTTTATATTACGACGAATCCAGGTGAACCATTAAAACCTCTAGTTAGAGTAGCTTCAGGTGGAGAGCTTTCTCGTGTGATGTTGGCATTAAAAACTATTTTTTCTAAATCTCAAGGAATCACTAGCATCGTTTTTGACGAGGTAGATACAGGTGTGAGCGGACGCGTTGCCCAAGCAATTGCCGATAAAATCTATCAAATCTCTGAAAATTCACAAGTTTTATGTATCACCCATCTTCCGCAGGTTGCAGCTGTTGCGGACTACCAGTATTTTATTGAAAAGGAAATTATTGGTGAGCGGACTGAAACGAAAGTCCGTAGATTAAATCAAGATGAACGTGTGGCAGAGATAGCCCGCATGCTTTCTGGCAGTGAAATCACTAAACTAACCACAGAACATGCTAAAGAATTACTGAATATGGCTGGAAATGAGCGGAAAAGTCGTTAAAAAACTTTTTGAATACAGTAAAAAATGGAGAAGAACAGACGATGCTTTACATCATGTTCTTCTCCTAATTGTTTATTTAGTTGATTATCCTAAACTCATTACAGCAGTCAAAATTGTTGAGCCAGCAATGGCAATCAGCATCAACCAAACAACGATTTTTGTGACTTTAGAAAATGTACTTGTCTTTTTATCGTTCATTGATCATACACATCCTTATTCTTTACTTCCTACAGTTTACATCCTTTTGTTAAAATCAGCAACTAGAAATTTTACAAAAGGTTTCGTTTCTTTAGCCTGTGGATAACGAAAACGCAAGTCGCTGTAGTTATGATAAAAATCCAAAAAAAGGCATCTTCACGATTTGCAAAAGGGAGTTTAACATTCATTCCAAAAATTCCCCCGATGATCGTTGGGATCGTTAAGACAATTGTCAAAGAAGTCAAAATCTTCATGACATTATTTAGATTGTTGGAAACGATAGCTGAAAAAGTGTCACTGATTTTATCTACAAGTTTTAATTGGATCTTCGTTGTTGTGGCCGCTTGTTTCGTTTCGACAAGAATATCATGGAGGCGTGGTAAATGTGCTCTGGGATCTTTGAAAAGACTGGCACTATAAAGCATATTTAACACGTCAAGATTGGAATTGATCGCCGATTCGAAATAGACTAAACTTTTTTGGATATCCATGATTTGATAAAGCTGGCTATTTTCTGTAGAGACTTTTAGTTCGCCTTCTAATTTATTCGTTTCTTTAATCAACTCTTTTAAAAAACGATTATAGCAAGTTGAAATCTGCCAAGATAAATATAAAATAAGTGTCTCTTGAATTGGTAATTCAATTGTTGGAACTTCTGTAGAAAGAGCCTTTTTTATAAAATCAGCAGAATTGTTGATCACTGTAATTACTTTTCCATCAGTCGTTAAAATGACTGCAAACGGAAAGGTATTTAACTGAGTATACCCGCTGGGGCTAATTGTTGCATGGGGATACTGAATCAACATCAGGGCAGGTTCTTCCAGTACATTTTGATGAAGACCTTCAAAACGAGAATTTTCGTCATCATCTAGTACACCTGTGATATAATCTTTAGGGAGCTTGTAAGTCGTGACTAAGTGATCGATTTCTTCTTCAGTAGGCTTTTCAACAGCAAGCCAAACTGTATCCTCTGTATCGGTTCTCGATGGAGTGAAACGTCTATTTTCTATTTTCAAATAATTGATCAAAGTGCCACCTCATTTTTTCAAATCTATTTTCCTCCATTATAATAGACTTGACCTGTTTTTGGCGAATAAAGGCCTTAGAAATTAGTATTATTTAGGCATGAACATTTAAACGAAATGAAACACAGGTGTAAAGAAAATAAAGTATAGTTAATAAAGCGTGTTACGAAAGGAATTGTTAGTAAATGGTGTCGTTTTCAGTCATTATGCTTTTTTGGTATGTTTTTCCAGTAATTGTGTTATTTGCGTGTAATTTTATTATTTCAACGTTTTCCTTAACGGAACGTTTTAAAGTCAAAGCACCAGATATCTCGATTCCATTTTTATTTATAGGATTAAATGAACTATCCAAAGACAGTTATGGACAATCAATTGTGCCTTATATGATCATCTCTGTTTTATTACTCGGTATTTGTGTGGCAGTTTTTCAAGCCTATTATTATGGGGAAATTCTGTATGGCAGATATTTTAAAATGTTTTGGCGCTTAGTCTTTCTTCTAAGCTTAGTCTTATATGCAGTACTCGTTCTATTAAATATCCTCCATTATTTTTCATAAAATAGAATAGGTTGGGCAGCTATCTGCCCACTTCTCCCCACGCATCCTGTTTGTAATATTTTTATGAGAGAGTTGACGGAGAAATAAACAGGTGATTTCTTTTAAAAATCAATTACATAGATGATGAGAACGCTTTTCTTCGAAATTAAACCACCAATTGAAATATTACAAACTTTTTAAATAACTATTAAAAGAAAGAAGATTTATTGTTTTTGGTGGTAGAAAGTGGTGGGATGTGGTAGACTGTTTCTATCAAGTGGAAAAGTGGGAGGAATTGGCTATGTTTATGGGTGAATTTCAACATAATATAGATGCCAAAGGCCGACTCATTGTACCAGCTAAATTTCGCGACCAATTGGGTGAGAAATTTGTGGTAACTAGGGGAATGGATGGCTGTTTATTTGGTTATCCAATGTCCGAATGGGAGCAATTAGAGGAAAAGTTAAAAGAAATGCCTCTAGCTAAGAAAGATGCCCGCACATTTGTCCGCTTTTTTTACTCGGCTGCTACGGAATGTGAGATCGACAAGCAAGGTAGGATCAATATCCCTGCCGCTTTGAGAACACACGGTAGTTTGGAAAAAGCTTGTGTAATCATCGGTGTTTCAAATCGAATTGAGATTTGGGATGAAGCCCGTTGGCAAGAATTTTCAACTGAAGCTGAAGAAAATTTTGATGAAATTGCAGAAACAATGATTGATTTTGGTTTTTAGAAAGAGGAGCATTATGACGGAAGAGTTTCAGCACTATACTGTTTTATTAAAAGAAACAGTTGACGGCTTACATGTGAAAGAAGATGGCATTTATGTCGATTGCACATTAGGCGGTGCAGGTCATAGTGAGTACCTACTCTCACAATTAGGGGAGCATGGGCACTTATACGCATTCGATCAAGACCAAAAAGCTTTGGACTTTGCAGCACAACGATTAAAAAAATATGTTGATCAAGGCATGGTGACTTTTATCAAGTCGAATTTTCGACATTTAAAACAACAATTAGCGAATGATGGAATCGATCATGTCGATGGTATTTTATACGATTTAGGAGTGTCTTCTCCGCAATTGGATGAAGCTGAGCGTGGCTTTAGCTATCATCAAGATGCGCCGCTTGACATGCGGATGGATCAAGATGCACCCTTATCTGCTTATGACGTCGTTAATGATTACAGCTATCACGAATTAGTGAAGATTTTCTTCCGCTATGGTGAGGAAAAATTTTCTAAGCAGGTTGCTAGAGAAATCGAACGAGTACGGGAAAAAGCACCGATCGAAACAACTAGTGAATTAGTAGAAATCATTAAATCTGCAATCCCTGCACCTGCTAGACGTAAAGGCGGACATCCAGCCAAACGAATCTTTCAAGCCATTCGAATTGCTGTGAATGATGAGCTAGGTGTTGTAGAAGAGTCGTTAGAGCAAGCAATTGCTTTACTGAATAAAAATGGTCGAATCAGTGTGATTACATTCCACTCTTTAGAAGATCGAATTGTAAAAAACATGTTTAAAGAATATAGTACGATGCAAGATTTACCACCAGGTCTTCCAGTGGTTCCAGAAGAATTCCAACCAGAATTAAAAGTTATTACTAGAAAGCCGATTTTACCAGGTGAGACTGAATTGGCTGAGAATAATCGCTCACGAAGTGCTAAATTAAGAATTGCCGAAAAAGTTAAATTAATCTTATAAAGAAAGGGGTAACGACATGGCTGAGCTAAAAAAAATGGAAGATTTTCAATATGATATTCCAGTAATTGATGAACCAGTCATTGGTCCTGAACATGAGCCTAAGGTTCAAAGAAATGTAGACCTACCCCAATCTCCTAAAAGGAAGTTGAGAAATATCTCACTTTTAGAAAAGACAATCGGCTTTTTATTACTCGTAGCGATTATTGGTATAGCAATTCTCACCATTCAAGTACGTACCTCCATTACACAAATGACCAATGAAATCACTGAAACACAAGCAACAATCCAAGAAAAAGAAGAGTCTGCATTGAAGCTAGAACAACAAAAAAATGAATTATCAAAAGCAGATCGTATCAAAGAAGTTGCTAAAAACAGAGGTCTTTCAGATAACCTTGATAATATAAGGAAAGTGAAATAAATGAGCATAAAAAATAAAATAAAGAATTTTGTCAAAAAGAAGAACTTAAATCCAATGAACAATCGTAAAAAAGTAGGCATTATTTTATTTGCTACGAGTATTGGATTGTTCTTTTTATTTGCCTTTAGATTAACGTACATTGTAGCTGTAGGAAAGGTTGCAGGTGTTTCTCTTCCTGAAAAGACAGCGAATCTTTATCAAGGCAGCAGTGTGGTCAAAGCGAAAAGAGGAGCTATTTTAGATCGTAACGGGGAAGTTATTGCAGAAGATGCTACCTCTTATTCCGTTTATGCGATCTTGTCTGAGACTTATTTAGGTGAAGAAAATAAAAAACTTTATGCACAGAAAAAAGATTTTCAAACACTAGCAGAAATCTTAGATAGAAATACTGAGCTGACCAAAGATGAAGCATTAGGTTTTCTTAATAGTGGAGTAAATGAAGATGGAACTGTAAAATTCCAAGTAGAATTTGGTTCTAAAGGAAAAGATATCACATTAGAAACAAGACAAAAAATTGAAGATGAACTAAAACAAAATAAACTTGCGGGTCTCTATTTTGAAGGCCATCCAGCAAGAATCTATCCAAATGGCGTCTTTGCTTCTCATTTTATTGGATATACTGACTCTGCCGACGCAGAGGACGATTCAAAAGGGTTAATCGGAAAAATGGGAATTGAAAAATCGTATAATGACATCTTAAGTGGACAAGATGGCAAAATCGATTACGAAAAGGATGTATACGGAAATCCTTTACCTGGGACAGTTGCTAGTGAGAAGAAAGCTGTTGATGGAAAAGACATCTATACAACGCTGGATACTCGTATTCAAAGCCGCTTAGAATCATTGCTCGATCCAGTGGTAGAAGAATTCAAGCCGGAAGATATGACGGCAATGTTAATGAAAGCTAAAACAGGAGAAATTCTCGCGATGTCACAACGCCCATCGTTTAATCCGGAAACAAAAGAAGGATTAGACAAAGACACAGTTTGGCGTAATATTCTCGTAGAAGATAAATTTGAACCTGGTTCAACTATGAAATTATTTACGGCAGCAGCAGCGATGCAAGAAGGGAAATTCAGCCCTAACACAACGTTTACTTATCCAGCCGGTGGGTACAAGTTAGATGACCGTATAGTGAACGATCATGATTATGGTGCGGTTGGACCATTAACATTCCGTCAAGCGATTTCTTGGTCTAGTAATGTCGGAATGCTGACATTGGAACAGGCGATGGATCCAACTGGTGAAGTTTGGAAAAGCTATTTAGAAAAATTTGGGTTTGGAAAATCAACGAATTCAGGCTTAGCAGGAGAATCTGCTGGAGAACTTCCTGGTGATAACTGGGTCGATCTAGCGATGTCATCGTTTGGTCAAGCTGTTTCGGTAACAAATTTTCAAATGATGCAAGCTTATACAGCGATTGCAAATGATGGTTCTATGTTGAAGCCACAATATATTAGTAAAATCGTGGATAAGGATACTGGTGAAGAAAAAGTAACTCAGACAGAGAAAGTGGGTCAACCTGTAATAACTCCGCAAGCCGCAAGCGATATTCGGACTTATATGGTTGATACTGTAGAAGATCCTAATTATGGGATTGCATATGATGTATATTCAGTTCCAGGTTATCATGTAGCAGCTAAAACGGGAACGGCTCAAATTACTGGAGAAAATGGTTATATGGCAGGATTAACAGATTACACCTACTCAGTGGTAGAAATGGTTCCAGCAGATAACCCTGAATATATTTTGTATCTTACAATGAAAAAACCTCAAACTTATACAAGAGAGGCGCTTGCAAAAATTGCGAATCCATTAATGAAAGTGGTAATGGATTCAATGGACAGTGAATCAACAGAATCGGTAGATGCAGCGAAATAAATAGTTAAAAGAATATCAACGTAGACCAATACGAGTCGAATAATTAGGAGAGATATCATGGAGTGGACACAGATTTTTATTCCCATAGTATGTAGTTTTGCTATAACAGTGGCAGTGATGCCAATGTTTATCGGTTATTTCCAAATGAAAAAACAAGGACAAACAACACGCGAAGATGGTCCTACTTGGCATAACGTCAAAACTGGGACACCAACGATGGGTGGGTTAGTCTTTTTAGTAGCAAGCTTTATCACGTCACTATTAGTGGGACTATGGAAACAAGAGCTTACTCCGTCTTTACTAATTATTCTATTTATTTTGGTTCTTTATGGACTATTAGGATTTTTAGATGATTTTATCAAAGTGTTTAAAAAAAGAAACCTAGGCTTAAATTCTCGCCAAAAGCTGATTGGACAAATCATTGGCGGACTTGTTTTTTATTTTGTTTACCGTTCAGAAGGCTTACCTGATACATTAGATTTATTTGGTGTAGTGACATTACCTTTGGGTATTTTTTATGGTGTATTCGTCATTTTTTGGCTAGTTGGATTTTCAAATGCAGTGAATTTGACTGACGGTATCGATGGTTTAGTAGCAGGCTTAGGGACGATTTCATTTGCTACTTATGCGATCATTGCATGGAAACAGCAACAATTTGATGTAGTGATCATCTGCTTGAGTGTGATTGGAGGCTTATTAGGCTTCTTTCCTTATAACCGAAAGCCAGCCAAAATCTTTATGGGCGATGTTGGTTCGCTTGCTTTAGGTGGTTTGCTTGCAGCTATTTCTATTATCTTACGTCAAGAATGGACATTATTATTGATAGGACTTGTTTATGTTTGTGAGACAGCCAGCGTAATTTTGCAAGTGGCATCATTTAAACTTTTTGGTAAACGGATCTTTAAAATGTCGCCGATCCATCATCATTTTGAAATGTGTGGCTGGTCAGAGTGGAAAATCGATATTATTTTTTGGTTGACTGGAGCTATTTGCTCGGCCATCACATTGTGGATCGTATTTTAAAAAAGTTCAGAGATTTTGATTCTATCTAACATCGAGAATGAGCTTTTAAGAAAGTAGAGAATAGTGAACTGGAACTAAGAGCGTTCCACCTCACTATTCCTAACTTCCTACAGAGTTAACCGCTTTTTTCAGCTTTTCTAAGATAAGGGGAAATGATAATGAAAAAAATAACAGATTATGAAAACAAAAAAGTCCTTGTTCTTGGACTTGCTAAAAGTGGCGTTAGTGCGGCGAAGTTGTTGCATGAGTTAGGTGCGTTAGTGACAGTCAATGACTTTAAACAATTTGATCAAAACCCGGAAGCCCAAGATTTATTAACCTTGGGTATTCGTGTTGTTACAGGTGGTCATCCAATCGAGCTGTTAGATGAAGACTTTTCCTTGATCGTAAAAAATCCTGGTATTCCTTACTCGAATCCTTTAGTAGCAAAAGCGTTAAGCATGAAATTACCTATCTTGACAGAAGTTGAATTAGCCTATCAGATTGCCGAGTGCCCAATTATCGGGATTACTGGAACAAATGGAAAGACAACGACAACGACAATGATCGGGTTACTTTTAAATGCTGATCGTGAAAGTGGGACAGCGCGTTTAGCTGGAAATATTGGTTATCCAGCCAGTGAGGTCGCTGAGAGTGCTAGGGCTGATGATGATATTGTTATGGAATTATCAAGTTTTCAATTAATGGGAATTCAAACATTTCGCCCTCAGATTGCTGTCATCACAAATGTGTATGAAGCACATTTAGACTATCATGGTTCAAGAGAAGAATATGTGAAAGCAAAATGGGCAATTCAACAAAATATGCAGGAAACGGATTTCCTTATATTAAATTGGAACCAAGCAGAACTTCAAGAATTAAGTAAAACAACGAAAGCTGCAATTATTCCTTTTTCAACAAAAGAAAAAGTCGCAGGAGCGTATCTTGCAGATGAGAAAATATATTATAAAGATGAATTCATTATGCTTGCTGGTGAATTAGGTGTACCTGGCAGTCACAATATTGAGAATGCACTGGCTGCAATTTCTGTAGCAAAGTTAAAAGGTATTCCTACAGATGTAATCAGACAAACATTGATGGTCTTTACTGGCGTTCCTCACCGCACGCAATACGTGGGGGAGATCGCGGGAAGAAAATTCTATAATGACTCAAAAGCGACAAATATATTAGCAACTGAGATGGCATTAAGCGGATTTGATCATTCTGCACTGATTTTGTTAGCAGGCGGATTAGATCGAGGAAATAGCTTTGATGAACTGATTCCTTCATTAGTAGGAATCAAAGCAATCATTCTTTTTGGTGAAACAAAAGATAAACTGCACAAAGCCGCAATCGAAGCAGGCGTCAAAACAATTAAATTAACAAAAAATGTTGAAACGGCTGTACGTGACGCCTATGATTTTTCTGAAAAAGATGATACTATTCTATTATCGCCCGTATGCGCAAGTTGGGACCAGTATCCTAATTTTGAACTGCGCGGTAATGCCTTTATTCAAGCAATGCACCAGCTAAAAGACATAGAAAAGTGAGAGAATTATGAAGATATTGATAACAGGCGGCGGAACAGGTGGACACATTTATCCTGCTTTGGCTTTCGTTAACTACGTAAAAAAAATCGAACCGAATACCGAATTCATGTATGTAGGAACTGAAAACGGCCTAGAAAGTCAGATTGTTCCTAAATACAAGATCCCATTTAAAACAATCAAGATTCAAGGATTTCGTCGTTCACTTAGTCCTCAGAATGTCAAAACGGTCTACCTTTTCTTAAATAGTATTGGAAAAGCAAAAAAAATTATTAAAGATTTTCAACCAGATATTGTGATTGGAACAGGGGGCTATGTATCTGGTTCTGTTGTGTATGCTGCTACACGCTTGAAAATACCAACAATCGTTCATGAACAAAATAGCATCCCTGGAATGACAAATAAATTTTTAAGTAAGTATGCTACAAAAGTGGCCATTTGTTTTCCTGACGTTGCTGATTACTTCCCTAAAGATAAGGTGATTTTAACCGGTAATCCAAGAGCGCAAGAGGTCGTAATGATCGAAAAAACGAATATCCTTAAAGAGTATGGCTTAGATCCTAACAAGAAGACGGTTGTGATCTTTGGCGGTAGTCGAGGTGCATTGAAAATAAACCAAGCATTCATTGAAGCATTTCCTTTATTTGAAAAGAGAGAATATCAAGTTCTTTATGCATCAGGAGAGCGATATTTTAAAGAATTACAAGAAACCTTAAATCTTTCTGAAAAAAAATTGACAAACATCAGCATTCAGCCTTATATTGATAAAATGGCAGAAGTTTTAGCTGCTGCGGACCTAATGGTTGGTCGAGCGGGTGCAACTTCAATTGCGGAATTTACAGCATTAGGGTTACCTGCTATTTTGATCCCAAGTCCATATGTTACCAATGATCATCAAACGAAGAATGCACAAAGTTTAGTCAAATCTGGAGCAGTAGAAATGATTACTGACCAAGAGCTGACAGGGCATAAATTGATCGCCGAAATCGATGCCATTTTACTGGATGAAACTCGTCATCAATTGATGGCGAATGCCTCAAAAAAAGAAGGTATTCCTGATGCGGCAAAACGACTTTACGAAGTGGTAAAAGAAATTATTTGATAGGGGGTGTAAAAGATCAGTAAGAAAAAAGAGGATTCAGAGGGTCAAACAGACCAACAACTAGAGTCTGCTGAACAACCAGATGAGCAAAAACTGACCCCATGGCAAAAAGAAAATCTAGAGTACTTAAAAAAACACGGTAATCAGCCTGTATGGAATCCGTCTGTTGTTTCTGAAGAAGCAGAACAAGAAGAAGTGACGGAAGAAAATGCAACTGAAACAGAAGACTCAACAGAAGAGCCTGAAACAGAAGAAAAACAAAAGAAAACTTACGAATCTTTTGCAGACCGCTTACCAAAAATAAAAGAAGTACGAAACAAACGATTATACCGTCGGCTGACGTTGATCGTCTCGGTTTTTTTAATCGCCATATTAATCGTACTTTATTTTGTTTCACCACTTAGTAAGTTAGGGAGTATAAGTGTAACTGGAAGTGTGTCTGTTGATAACCAGCAAGTCATTGTCCAATCTAAACTGGAAAAAGGTAAAAGTTTATGGGAGCAGTTTGGTGACAGAACAATTTATGAAGAAAAGATCAAGCGTCAATTGCCACGTGTCAAAAAAGCAACAATCTCATTGAGTGGGATCAATTCATTGAATATAAAAATTGATGAATATGAAGTAGTGGCTTTAGAATCAGTCAATAATGTCTACCACCCTATTTTAGAAAACGGTAAGATTTTACCAGAAGAAATGAGTGCGCCAATAAGTGGTATGCCAGTTTTTCAAAACTTTCAGGACCAATCAATTATAAAAAACTTAATGGATTCTTATAAAAAACTTCCTGAAGATATAAAACAAAATATCTCAGAAATTCGCTATATACCTTCTAATGCAAACAAAGAATTAATCACTCTTCACATGAAAGATGCTAATGAAGTAATTGTTAATATCTCTCAATTAGTAGAGAAGATGGCGTATTATGGGAAGGTAGCAAGCCAAATGGAGAAACCAGGAATCATTGATATGGAAGTCGGGATTTTCTCATATCCTTTTAATAATGAGTCAACTGAAGAAAGTGTAGACGAATCTTCACAGGCACTAGAATGAAGTTAATAAAAATAAAAGAATAAAATAGTAGAATCTGCTTTCTAAAAAGCCTATGTTTATGGTAAAATTGAAAGAAGTGAGTATTCATAAAAAATATATATGTAAATGGGCATTTTTTGCCACGTACATATTGGAATTAATAGGAGGAGGAACCCCATTCATGGCAAAGACAGGAATGTATGTAGGCCTTGATATTGGTACAACATCAGTAAAAGTTGTAGTGGCTGAGTTTATTGAAGGTCAAATGAATATCATTGGCGTAGGAAACGCAAAATCTGATGGATTAAATCGAGGGATCATTGTCGATATCGATAAAACAGTAAACGCGATTCAAAGAGCAGTAAGACAAGCAGAAGAAAAAGCGGGAATTCAAATTAAAAGTGTGAATGTGGGGTTGCCAGCAAACTTACTTGAAGTTGAAAATTGTCAAGGGATGATCGCTGTTAGTAGTGAGTCAAAAGAAATCACTGATGAAGATGTAAGAAACGTTGCATCGGCAGCTCTGGTTCGTTCAACTCCTCCTGAACGTCAAATCGTAGCAATCCTACCACAAGAGTTTACAGTGGATGGATTCGAAGGGATCAAAGATCCTAGAGGAATGATTGGCGTTCGTTTAGAAATGTTCGGCGTAGTTTTCACAGGACCGAAAACGATTATTCATAATACAAGAAAATGTGTTGAAAAAGCTGGGTTGATCGTTAATGAATTAGTCATTATGCCATTAGCGTTGACAGAAACAGTTCTTTCAGACGGTGAAAAAGATTTTGGTACGATTGTCATCGATATGGGTGGCGGTCAGACAACGACCTCTGTTATGCATGATAAACAATTGAAATTTACTCATGTGAATCAAGAAGGCGGCGAATTTGTCACTAAAGATGTTTCGATTGTATTAAATACTTCATTTAATAATGCGGAAGCACTGAAAATCAATTATGGTGATGCATACCCTGAAAGAACGTCTGTCAGCGAAGAATTTCCAGTTGATGTGATCGGCAAGTCTGAACCTGTAAAAGTTGATGAACGTTACCTTTCAGAAGTGATCGAAGCAAGAGTGGAACAAATCTTTAAAAAATCAAAAGAAGTATTAGACGAAATCGACGCTTTGGAACTTCCCGGCGGAGTAATTTTAACTGGTGGCGGTGCAAGCCTTCCAGGAGTAGTTGACTTGGCACAAGAAATTTTTGATGCGAGTGTGAAACTATACGTACCAAATCATATGGGATTACGCAATCCAGTATTTACAAATGTGATTAGTATCGTAGAATATTCAGCTCAATTAAATGATATTTATCATATTGCCAAAGGCGCGATTCCAGGAGAGAAAATCAAATCGGCGCAACCAATCGCTGTTCAGCAAGAAGTACAATATGATACTTATGCAGACACAACTCAAGATGATTACGATGATTCTGAAATTCACGAATCTGGTGAAAAAGTTACAGGTAAAATCAAAGACTTCTTCTCAAACATTTTTGACTAACAATTAAAACAGGAGGAAACGATACTATGGAATTTTCTTTAGATAATAACATTAACAATGGCGCAGTCATCAAAGTTATCGGTGTAGGCGGCGGCGGCGGTAATGCTGTTAACCGCATGATCGATGAAAACGTCAAAGGCGTTGAATTTATCGCTGCAAATACAGATGTACAAGCTCTTAAAAACTCGAAAGCAGAAACAGTGATTCAACTTGGTCCTAAATATACACGTGGTCTAGGTGCTGGTTCTCAACCAGAAGTTGGCCAAAAATCAGCAGAAGAAAGTGAACAAGTTCTCTCAGATGCCTTACAAGGAGCTGATATGATTTTTATCACTGCTGGTATGGGTGGTGGAACCGGGACTGGAGCAGCTCCTGTAGTTGCAAAAATCGCCAAAGAATTGGGCGCTTTAACAGTTGGGGTCGTTACGAGACCATTTAGCTTTGAAGGACCAAAACGTGGACGATTTGCTGCTGAAGGTATCGCTCTTTTGAAAGAAAACGTTGATACATTACTAATCATTTCGAACAACCGTCTATTAGAAGTTGTTGATAAAAAGACACCAATGCTTGAAGCTTTCCGTGAAGCAGATAATGTATTGCGTCAAGGTGTACAAGGTATTTCAGATTTGATTACAGCCCCAGGCTATGTCAACTTGGACTTTGCGGATGTGAAGACTGTTATGGAAAACCAAGGAACTGCTTTGATGGGAATCGGTGTTGCTAGTGGTGAAGATCGTGTGATCGAAGCAACTAAAAAAGCAATTTCTTCTCCATTATTAGAAACATCTATCGATGGAGCCGAACAAGTGTTATTGAACATCACTGGCGGTTTAGATATGACATTATTTGAAGCACAAGATGCTTCTGATATTGTGACAAGTGCTGCAACAGGAGATGTAAATATTATTTTAGGTACATCGATCAATGAAGATTTAGGCGATGAAATTCGTGTTACAGTAATTGCAACAGGAATCGACCCTTCAAAAAAAGATCGTAAACCACACCGTCAAAATCGACCTACTCAAATCCAAACCGTGCAACAAGCACCAGTCTTGGATATGGAACAGTCAAAACCTGCGCCATCACAACCACAGCCACAAGAAGAAACAAGTGCTTTTGGTGACTGGGATATCCGTCGTGAGCAAAACGTACGACCTAAAGTCGAAGATACAACGTTTGAAAATGTTGAAAAGAAAGATTTTGAAACATTTCATCGTGAAGAACCATCGCATAACAATGACGATGAATTAAATACACCACCATTTTTCCGCAGAAAAAGATAGGAGCGATTTTTAATTATGCTAGTTGATAACTTAGAAAAAATAAATCAAGAAATTCAGCTAGCATGTCAAAAGTCTACTAGGTCAGTCAATGATGTAACCATGATTGCCGTGACTAAATCTGTGGAAAGTGGCACTGCCAAGGAGCTTGCTGAACTTGGTATTGAGAATATGGCTGAAAACCGAGTTGATAAATTATTAGAAAAAAAGATGGCACTGAGAAAGTTTTCATCGATTAAGTGGCATTTAATTGGTAATTTACAACGTAGGAAGGTAAAATCAATAATAAATGAGATAGATTATTTTCACGCTTTAGATAGTTTCAAACTAGCAGAGGAAATCCAAAAACGAGCAGAGAAGCAAATTCTCTGTTTTGTGGAAGTGAATATCACTGGTGAGGAGAGTAAACACGGTTTCAAATCAGATGAAGTAATTGATTTTATTCATCAATTAGCGGAATTTGATAGAATAAAAGTTGTAGGATTAATGACTATGGCTCCGTTGGATGCTTCTGAGCAAGTTCTTCACGAGGTGTTTTCTCAGTTGAAAAAACTACAAACAGCAATAAATAATCAGCATCTGTCATATGCACCATGTACAGAGCTTAGCATGGGAATGAGTAATGATTTCCCAATTGCTATTGAAGAAGGTGCAACTTTTGTACGAATCGGAACAGCAATTTTCAGAGGTGCGTAAAGGAGGGGAATCTATGTCAATTTTTAGTAAAAATGCGTTATCGAGCTTTTTTGGATTATCTGGTGAAGATGAATATGATAATTATGATGAATATGAAGAGCAAAAGGTTGTTAACGAACAACCCAGACAGACGGTTCGACAAGCACAAGTACAAAGACCGACTGCAACTGAACCTTTAACCGAAAAACCATCTGCTCGTTATCGTTCAACAGAAACGCATCAAGATAAGAAAGAAAGCCGTCAGGAAACAGCATTTAATGAGCAAAAAGTTGTCTCCATGCGTAGCTCTAATAACTCAAATTCAAAACGTTCGCAAGATACACATAGTACAAGTAAACCAGGTAAGATTACAATTATTGAACCAAGGGTTTATTCTGAAGCAATGAACATTGCTAAACATATTATTGCAAGTGATGCTGTATTGATCAACTTTCATTTAGTGGAAGAAAATCAAGCAAGAAGAATTGTTGACTTTCTTACGGGAACTGTTTATGCGTTAGATGGAGACATTCAACGTGTAGGCGATGAAATTTTTCTTTGTACACCATCAAACATAGAAATCGATAGTGCTACCGCACAATCGTTAGCTAAGAAACAAATGTTTGATTTTTAGTTAGGAGGTAATGAGTATCGCTCTATTTATATTTCTATTGTATAGAGGTGTCCAAATCTATTCGGGTATTTTAATTATTTATGCATTATTATCTTGGTTTCCAGGAGCATATGATTCTACGTTTGGCCGTTTGATTTCAAGAATTGCTGAACCTTATTTGAGCCTATTTGATCGATTAAATTTGCGAATTGGTATGGTAGGGTTTAATGTAATGATTGCAATTATCGTGTTGAACTTAGCAGCGAGTGGATTAGGTCGGATTTTGCAATCAATCATGTATTAATAAAAGAAAGGATGATCTATCTATGAACGCAAATGTGTACCAACATTTTCGAAAAGATGAGCATCCTTTTATTGATTCTGTTGGTGATTGGTTAGAACAAGTTGAAAGTCAATATGCACCATATTTGTCTGATTTTTTAGATCCTAGACAAGCATATATCTTAGAGACACTGATAAGGCAAAGCAGTGAGCTTGAGTTTAAATTTTATGGTGGATATGAGCAGGCTGAGCGCAAACGCTGTCTGATATTTCCAGATTATTACGAGCCAAAAGAGGAAGATTTTGAAGTAGAATTACTAGAAATCGTTTATCCAGTAAAATTCTCTACGTTATCTCACAGTAAGGTGTTGGGTACCTTAGTGAATACAGGGATTAAGCGTGAATACTTTGGAGATATTATTTCTGATGGTGAGAGATGGCAAGTATTTATTGCAAAAGAAATAGTCAATTTCGTGATTACTCAGGTAGAAAAAATCGGGAAAATATCTGTGCGATTAGAAAAAAGAAAGTATACAGAGATCATACTGCCTAAAGATGACTGGACACATGAACGGACAACAATAAGTTCCTTACGTCTAGATATTTTGATCTCTAGCGTATATAATATATCTAGACAAAGATCAAAGCAGTTGATCGAATCTGGAAAAGTCAAAGTGAATTGGACGGAGAATGTCAGACCAGATTTCTTAGTAGATTTGCTAGACATTGTGTCGATTAGAGGATTTGGGCGAATTCAGATCCAAGAGTTAGAAGGTAAGACGAAAAAGGACAAGTTTCGTTTGTTATTGGGAGTTCTACGAAAATAATCCAAAGAGGTGAAGGAATATGGCATTAACTCCATTAGATATTCAAAATAAAAATTTTTCTTCAAAAATGAGAGGGTACAATCAAGACGACGTAGATGATTTTTTAGATCAAGTAACGAAAGATTATGAAGATTCTCTACAAAAAACACGAGAACTTGAAAAATCATTAAAGCATGCCGAGGAAAAATTACAATATTTCAATGAATTGAAAGATGCATTGAACCAATCGATCATTGTAGCACAAGATACTGCTGATAAAGTAAAAACAAGTGCAAACAAAGAATCAGAAGTAATTGTAACATCCGCTGAAAATACAGCAAATGAAATGATTTCTTCTGCTGAAAAGCGCTCAAGTAATCTTATTACATCTGCAGAAGAAAAAGCAAAAGAAATTTTAACAGATGCAACAGATCGTGCGCGTCAATTAGCCGCTGAAACAGATGATTTGAAGAAAAAGACACGTGTTTTCCATCAACGTTTAAGTTTGATGTTAGAAGCACAATTAGAACAAGTGAAAAGTGAAGAGTGGAATGAACTATTAAAACCATTTTCAAGCTATGTAAGTGACTCACATACTGTGATCAAAGAAGTATTAGCAGATGAACTTGATAAAAGTGACGATGCGGCTGTCAAACCAGTTGAAGCTGATACACAAGCAAAGCCGACACTTGAACAAGCGGCATTGGATCCAAAAGCAATGCTTGATTTATTAAATCAAGATCCTAAATAATTTTAGTAAATAAATAGAACAGAAAAGTCAATAACCATTCTTTTAGCGAGTCAATGATAGTGAAAGTTTGACAGATCCTGGTATTGAAAAGATCCTCTATTTTACTCAAGTTTGAAGCAAGTAAAACTTGACGAGTGATTTCGTTAACAATCAACAGAGGAAATAATTGAATGGCTTAATTATTTTAAATTTGGGTGGTAACGCGAGTACTTTCGTCCCTTGGGATGAAGGTACTTTTTGCTGTTCATCACTACACTTGGTTTCGATCTCATCAATTTCTAAGGCTAAAGCACAAAGAATTGAAGGACTACGATTGGCTTCGCCAGAGTAGATGATGAACAGTACTTGGCGAACGAAGAGAGCGAAGTATCCGTACTAATGAATCACACTATGAAAGTACGATTAATCAAAGCGAGACAATAAAATACCCAATCAAAAATTGTAAAAGGTTGGTTTATACGCTATTAAATCGAACAACAGTATTAATAGCTACAAAAGAAAGTGAGGAAATAAAAATGAAAATGAAAGAAACATTACAATTAGGAAAAACAGCTTTTCCAATGCGTGGGAATTTGCCAAACCGTGAAGTAGAATGGCAAAAAGATTGGGAAGAGCAAAAAATCTATGAAAAGCGTCAAGAATTAAATGAAGGTAAACCAACGTTTGTTTTGCATGATGGACCGCCATATGCTAATGGAAATATCCATTTAGGTCATTCCCTAAACAAAATTAGTAAGGATATCATCATTCGTTCAAAATCTATGTCAGGCTTCCGTTCACCATATGTACCTGGTTGGGATACTCATGGTTTACCAATTGAACAAGTTTTAACGAATAAAGGAATCAAAAGAAAGGAAATGACCTTAGCTGAATACCGTGAAAAATGTGAAGAATATGCTCGTTCGCAAGTCGACACTCAACGTGCTGATTTTAAACGTTTGGGGGTTGCTGGTGATTGGGATCATCCTTATGTCACACTAGATCCAACCTATGAAGCAGCTGAAATTCGTGTATTTGGAAAAATGGCTGAAAAAGGGTACATCTATAAAGGCTTAAAACCAATTTACTGGTCTCCATCAAGTGAGTCTTCTTTAGCAGAAGCTGAAATCGAATATAAAGATGTTAAATCAGCCTCTATTTATGTTGCATTCAAAGTGGTTGACGGAAAAGGAATTTTAGATACAGATACATCATTTGTGATCTGGACAACTACGCCTTGGACACTGCCAGCAAACTTAGGGATTTCAGTAAATCCAGCGTATCAATATGTTGTAGTAAATGCCTACGGTAAAAAATATGTAGTAGCGAAAGATCTTCTAAACACAGTTAAAGAGGCGATTGGTTGGGAAGAGGTCGAAGTTCTTGAAACGATTTCTGGTAAAGACATGGAGTACATGACAGCTCAACATCCGTTCTATGATCGTACGTCATTAGTAATGCTTGGCGATCATGTCACATTAGAAGCTGGTACTGGATTGGTTCATACTGCACCAGGACATGGTGAAGATGACTACATTGTAAGTAAAAAATATAATCTAGATGTTTTATCACCTGTGGATAACAGAGGAGTATTTACTGATGAAGCACCTGGCTTTGAAGGTGTTTTCTATGATAAAGCAAACCCAATGATCACAGCTTTACTTGATGAAAAAGATGCCTTATTAAAATTAGATTTCTTTACTCACAGTTATCCACATGACTGGCGTACAAAAAAACCGGTGATTTATCGTGCAACACCACAATGGTTTGCCTCGATCGATAAGTTCCGCCAAAATATCTTAGATGAAGTAGAAAAAGTTGATTGGATTCTGCCATGGGGAAAAACACGCCTTTACAATATGATTCGTGATCGTGGTGACTGGGTGATTTCTCGTCAACGCGCGTGGGGCGTACCATTGCCGATTTTCTATGCTGAAAATGGAGAGGCAATCATCACATCGGAAACAATCGAACATGTTGCCAATTTATTTGCGGAACATGGATCTAATGTTTGGTTTAAACGTGAAGCAAAAGAATTATTACCAAAAGGCTTTACACATCCAGGTTCGCCAAATGGTGAATTTACAAAAGAAACAGATATCATGGATGTCTGGTTTGATTCAGGGTCATCACATGAAGCTGTTTTACGTCAACGTCCAGAACTGACTTTCCCAGCTGATATGTACCTAGAAGGCTCTGATCAATACCGTGGCTGGTTTAATTCAAGTATTACAACTAGTGTAGCTATCAATGGTGTAGCACCTTATAAAGCAGTCTTGTCACAAGGCTTTACATTAGATGGTGAAGGCCGTAAGATGAGTAAATCTTTAGGGAATACAATTTTACCTGATAAAGTAATCAAACAAATGGGTGCGGATATTTTACGCCTGTGGGTAAGTAGTGTGGATTACGAAGCAGATGTACGTGTTTCAATGGAAATCTTGAATCAAGTTTCTGAAGTTTATCGTAAAATCCGTAATACAATGCGCTTTTTATTAGCAAATACAAGTGATTTTGAACCCAAAGAGCATACTGTAGCCTATCAAGAGTTGCGGTCTGTGGATAAATATATGATCGTTCGTCTAAACCAAGTAATTCAAGAAATTCGTGAAAAAGGCTACGAAAAATACAACTTCATGCAAATCTATCGCTCAGTGATGAACTTCTTAACAGTTGATCTATCTTCATTTTATTTAGATTTTGCGAAAGATGTTGTCTACATTGAGGCGGAAGATAACGATCAACGTCGTTGCATGCAGACGGTGTTCTATCAAACAGCTGTTGCATTAACGAAACTGTTAACACCGATCATCCCTCATACTTCTGAGGAAATCTGGAGCTTCCTAAAAGAAGAGGAAGACTATGTACAATTATCTGAATTCCCAGGTTATCAAGAGTTTGCCAACCAACAAGAGCTTTTAGATACATGGGCAGCCTTTATGGACTTTAGAGATAATGTACTGAAAGCTTTAGAAGAAGCACGTAATTCTAAATTGATCGGTAAATCATTAGAAGCTAAAGTAACCGTCTATCCTAATGAACAAATCCATGAGTTATTAACAGCTGTAGATGCAGATGTGGCACAATTATTGATTGTTTCAGATTTTGAGGTGGCTTCAAGAACGGCAGAAGTTCCAGAAAATGTTGAAAAATTCGATGATATGTCGATTCTTGTAGAAAAAGCAGCGGGGGAAACTTGTGACCGTTGCCGTGCGGTACGTACGGATGTTGGGGAGGATGAAAAATTACCTCATTTATGCGGACGTTGCGCAGCAATCGTTGAAGAAAATTATCCAGAAGCTGTAGCAGAAGGATTTGAAGAGTAAGAACTAAAAAAGGCTGAGGAAAAAAGTGTCTCGCCTACAAATTGCCGTTTTTTTCTTATCATTATACAGATAAAGAGTGTGAACCAAAACGAGTTTTGAAGTGAGCCCCCTAAGTTAGACCAGAAAATCTAACTTAGGGGGCTTTTTATAGTGGCTAAATATGATTATGACTTTAAAAAATCAGTAGTTGAAGCGTATCAGAGGGGAGAAGGTGGGTATGTGGCTCTAGCTCGCCGATACGGTATTCCAGCTGATTCAACAGTAAGAAAATGGGTAAAGATTGTAGAAAAATTGGACTTTAATGCCTTAAACCGACGTAAAAATAAACAAACTTATTCTTCCCAATTCAAGCAAGATGTCATACACTATTATTTGACTAGCGGTGACTCTTACCTTAATGTCGCATTGAAATATGGATTGCCATCTGGAAATCTACTCCAACATTGGCACCAACTATTTCTGCGTGAAGGCATTGAAGGTCTCTTACCGAAACTGAAAGGAAGGCCTTCAATGACTAAGAAAAAGAAGAAACAAATACCAAAAAGGCCGTTAACGCGTGAACAAGAACTGGAACGAGAAAATGAACTGCTTCGTGCAGAACTGGCCTTCGTAAAAAAGCTCCGAGCTTTAGGGATGAATATCCCAGATCGACTCAAGAACGAGATGCACGAATCATCCACGAACTCCGAAAGGAGTTCCGATTAACGATTCTTCTTGAAGCGACAAAATTTCCTAAAGCGACATACATGTATTGGCAAAAGCGATTGAATCGTGGGAATCCAGATGCCAAGCTAGAGGAAACCATTCAAGAAATCTTCGAAGAAAACGATGGGAACTATTGGTATCGTCGGATTCAAATCGCCCTGAACGAACAGGGAGTAAAGGTAAATCAAAAGAAAATCCGTCGAATCATGCGTAAGCTTGGGCTGAAGAGCGTAAAGTTTACACGCAAATCACGTAAGTACAATTCCTACAAAGGGACTGTTGGACGAGTGGCAAAGAATCGGATTCACAGACGATTTGTTACCTCGGTTCCTCATCAAAAGATTACAACTGATACTTCTGAATTTAAGTATTATGAACAAGATACGAACGGAAAACCTGTCATCAAGAAGCTGTATTTAGACCCATTCCTAGATCTGTTTAACGGGGAAATTCTGTCCTATCGAATATCAGAAAAACCAAATGCAAAGGCCGTTCTTGATGCTCAAAAAGAAGCCATAGAACAAACCGCGGACTGCCCCTATCGTCGGGCTTACCAGATGAATGGTTATAGAAAGCCTTTAGCGGAGAAAAAAATATTCCAGAGCATGTCCCGAAAAGGGAATTGTCTTGACAATTCACCGATGGAAAGCTTCTTTGGTCTATTAAAGCAAGAAATTTATTATGGTGTGATTTATACAAGCTTTAAAAGGTTGAAGAGGGCAATTAAAGAGTGGATTAATTACTATAATCATCACCGAATCAAAACAAGGCTCGGCTGCAGTCCCGTTCAATATCGCAAACGGATGACCGCATAAAAACCCGACCAAATTTCTTCGGTCGGGTTATGGTCTAACTATTGGGTCTCACTTCATTTTTCGTTTTGATTCACACTCTTTTTTTATTCTAATTTTCCACGTTCTCGGTACCAAATATCAGGTTCCCAATCCCAAGTGAAACCATCTTGTTTCAATAAATCAAATGCAGTATCAGGTCCCATGGAACCCGCTGCATAATTTGGGAAATCAACAGATGTTTTATCCCAAGCTTGACGAATGATATCCACAATGCGCCAAGATTGCGCAACCTCATCCCAATGAGAGAAGTTTGTACCATCACCATTCAAACTATCTAATAAAAGTTTTTCATACGCTTCAGGGCTATTTCCTGTCGTTTCAGCGCTGTGTCGATAATCTAATTTTACAGGCGTTGTAGTAAATCCTTGCCCGATTTCTTTGCCATTCAATGTCATTGAGAAGCCTTCTGTTGGTTGGATGTAAATGGTTAAGACGTTCGGTGGTAGATCGGTTTTCTCTCCACATTTATCGATATCATCTTTGAAGACATTGACTGGGACTTGTTTGAAAACAATATTGATTCGTGTCCCTTTTTCGGTCAGACGTTTTCCTGTACGGATGTAAAATGGAACCCCAGACCAACGGAAATTATCAATCAGGAATTTACCAGCAACAAATGTCTCAGTCTGAGAATCTTCCGCAACATTTGGTTCTTTACGATAGGCAACAAATTTTTGGTCATCAAGTTCTCCTTGACCATATTGCCCTCGAATAAAGTTTTCTAGGGCTTCTTTTTCTGAATACAGACGAATCGCTTGTAAAGCTTTGACTTTTTCAGCACGAATTTCAGCTTCTGAAAAGGCAACAGGAGGCTCCATTGCAAGTAAAGCAACGACTTGCAGGATATGATTTTGAACCATGTCTTTTAAGGCCCCACTATGGTCATAATAACCACCACGGTCTTCAACACCGAGACTTTCTGCAAACGTGATCTGAACATTATCGATGTAACGATTATTCCATTGTGATTCAAAAATGTTATTTGCAAAGCGGATCGCTGAAATATTTTGGATCATTTCTTTTCCTAAATAATGATCGATTCTAAATATATCTTTTTCAGGAAAGACTGCTCGAATTTCTTCATTTAATTGATAAGCTGAAGCATAATCAGAGCCAAATGGTTTTTCGATCACTAAACGATCAAAGCCATTATCAGTTAAAATCGCTTGTGATTTTAAGTGTTGGACGATCGTGCCGAAAAATTGTGGCGCCATCGCTAAGTAGTAGATATGATTACCACCTAACTCATATTGTTCATTTAAGGTGTCGGATAATTTTTTTAGAGTATCGTAATGGTCAGAATCATTCACGTTATGAGCTTGGTAGTAGAAGTGACTTGAAAAAGCTTCTGCTTCTTCCTTTGTTGGATTCAAGTCTTTAATTGTCTCGCGTACGATTTCACGATAGTGATCATCTGACCATTCTCTTCTTGCTGTTCCGATAACAGCAAAGTGATCAACTAAGTTTCCTTTGCGATATAAACGGAATAAAGAAGGATACAGTTTTCTTTTTGCTAAATCGCCAGTGCCGCCAAATATAGTAAATAGCGCTATTTTTTCGTTCATTTTATGTCCCCACTTTCTTATAGTTGATCAACAAAAATCGTACTTGCCGCTTTATAGCTGATCGCTAATTCTTTTTTAGTATTGCTTATGCTGATTGGACCTTCATAGGCTGCAATTGCATCAATCGTGTATTCCTCATGAATTTGTAAATCGATCGAGACTAGATAGTCTAATAACTCTTTTTCATCCAATACTCGAGCAATCCGTATGGTCGTTCCAACAGGATAATCTATTAAAGTTTGTCGTTTTTCTTCGTGAACAGGTTGATCATCTCCCGGGATGACCCCGCCATGAGGACAAAATTTAGGCTGATTCAAATATGCAGATAAACGATTCGCCAACGTCTGAGACGTAACATGTTCCAGCACCTCTGCATCATCATGTACTTCATTCCAAGAATAATTTAGATGTTCAACTAAAAATACTTCCCATAAACGATGTTTACGAATCAGCGTACTGGCTTTTTTTAAGCCTAGTTCAGTAAGTTGAACACCTTGATAAGGTGAATGTTCAACCAGTTTTTCT
Source organism: Enterococcus sp. AZ170 (assembly GCF_050545135.1). NCBI lineage: Bacteria > Bacillati > Bacillota > Bacilli > Lactobacillales > Enterococcaceae > Enterococcus > Enterococcus sp. AZ170. Next base: position 801,016 of record NZ_CP172947.1, read on the forward strand.
TTTACTAACTTTGAAATCATTTCACTGACAGAAGCGGCTGAAACGTCTAAGCCAGAAACGATTTGTTTATTGTTGATTTTATTTTCATCGCCACCTAATTCAAATATCAGTTTTAAGTAGTCTTCGCGATTCGGGGTCATATAGTTCATCCTTTCAAAGAAGCCATCAGGATAAGTTTATCAGAAAATTGTTTTTTTGACCATTTAATAATATGTTAATCTTCAAAAAAATCTTTGTCCTGCTATTTATAGACGAACAGGATAAACAAACATCGTATTGATAACGTTTTCTTTAGGGATAATGGAATGAAAGCTCAAATGCTTAGTGCATTTTAGTATCTAATGAAAATGAATTGTTAAAAAATGATGAGAAATCAGTTTTAGACAGAAAAATTCTCAATATCTTTTTATGAGTAAAATAACTATTGATTATTCTTTTAGGAATGGTTAAACTAACAAAGTAACTGAAATGTAAAGGGGGAGTAAAATGAAAGTACCGGGGATTTGGAAGGGACTAGGTTGGTTTTTAGTGATCATTCCGTTGATTGGTTTATTTGGTCTACTAAAATTAATTGTTGAAATAGGTATTGGTTATACCTTTGCTGTATTGGGCGTGTTAATGTGGCTAAGTTTGCTCAGTGTAGTCTTTTCAATTGTTGTTGGAGTATTGCTGATCAGAGGAAGTATTTGGGGCTATTATTTAACAAAAGTTTTAATGGTTATTTCGGTCATCAATATTGTTTTTCTGTTGTTCGATTTTGATTTAAGATCATTTGTATCTTTGATCTTTAGATTAATTATATTAAGTAAAGTTATATATGCTGATACAACGAATTTATACTTATCAGAATTAAGAAGTGCTTCAAAAAACTAAATGCTTAAACAAAATAGAAAAACATGCTGAGAGTCTAAAAATCTTAGCATGTTTTTTTATTTGTGCTAGAACAGGACTTTTGATTGAATTATGTTTTATAATGAAAGTATCATTTTTGGGGAGCGAACGAGGCATGTTAAAAAATAAATATATCTTATCGATTGATCAAGGAACGACAAGTTCAAGAGCGATTATTTTTAATCATCAAGGACAAGAAATAGCGAAAGCACAAAAGGAACTGACGCAATATTTTCCAAATCCTGGCTGGGTAGAACATGATGCAAATGAAATCTGGAACTCGGTTCAATCTGTGATTGCAGACGTATTGATTGAGTCTAAGTTAAAACCTGTTCAAATCAAAGCGATTGGGATTACGAATCAGCGTGAAACAACAGTTGTTTGGGATAAGGAAACGGGAGAACCGATTCATCGGGCGATTGTCTGGCAATCAAAGCAGACAAATGAGATTGCTGATGAACTAAAAGCTAATGGACATCAAACCTTTATTCAACAACAGACAGGATTGATCGTGGATTCTTATTTTTCAGCAACTAAGGTAAAATGGCTGCTGGATAATGTTGCAGGAGCGAAAGAACAGGCACGAAATGGTCAATTGCTTTTTGGCACAATCGATACTTGGGTTTTGTGGAAATTAACAGGAGGGAAAGTCCATAAAACAGATTATACCAATGCTAGTCGTACGATGCTGTTTAATATCCATACCTTAGATTGGGATCAGGAGATTTTGGATATCTTGGATATTCCTCGAATAATGTTGCCAGCAGTCTGCTCTAATGCAGAAGTGTATGGCTATACAGAAGATTATCATTTTTATGGAGAAAATATTCCGATCGCTGCCATGGCAGGTGACCAGCAGGCGGCTTTATTCGGTCAAGCGGCTTTTGAAAAAGGAATGGTCAAGAATACCTATGGAACTGGTGCGTTTATTGTGATGAATACTGGTGAAACAGCGATTCTATCTACCAGTGGTTTACTGACGACGATCGGTTATGGACTCAATGGAAAAGTGACGTATGCATTAGAAGGAAGCATTTTTGTTGCAGGTTCTGCTGTACAGTGGTTGCGTGATGGGCTAAAACTGATTGAAAAGGCGAATGAATCGCAAGCCTTAGCAGAGCAAGTCACGGATTCTGATGGCGTGTATGTCGTTCCAGCATTTACTGGTTTAGGAGCACCTTATTGGGACCAAGAAGCACAAGGCGCAATCTTTGGGTTGACTAGAGGAACAACAAAGGAGCATCTGATTCGTGCCACATTAGAATCGATTGCTTATCAGAGTGCGGATGTGATCAAAACAATGGAAAATGATTCAAATATTGAGATCAAATTATTAAGAGCTGATGGCGGTGCCTCAAAGAATGACTTGTTGATGCAATTTCAAGCAGATATCATTGATAAACCAGTGGAAGCGGCTGATTTTTCTGAAACAACGGCCTTAGGTGTAGCTTATTTAGCAGGGTTAGCGGTAGGTTTTTGGCAAGACTTAGCTGAAATCAAATCATTTGTACAGACCGGCAAACGATTTGAAGCGGAAATCACAGAAGAAAAACGCAATGATCTATATGATGGTTGGCGTCAAGCAGTTCATGCAACGATGGCTTATAAAAAGAAAGAATGAATCTGACGATATAAAGGAGGCGAATCAATGTATCAACCAGAAGTTTGGCAAGGCTTGACCAGTACGTACCAAGAAATCAAACCTGATAATCGTCTGAACGCTTACATTCAATCTTACTGGTTTAGCCATGGTGATCGTACCGAGGAACCAGCTAGGATCATCCCAGATTTATGTTCAGATTTGATTGTTCAATTAAGCCCTGAGTTGGATATTTTATCCATTGAGCTTTGCGGTCCAAGCACGAACTTCTTTTATTCAATTGTAGAACAACCAGTTATATATCTAGGGATCCGATTTTATTTAGGTGGTCTGTATCCTTTTTTCAATCACTCTTTCAAGGAAATGAAAAATCAGCTTTTAGCATTAAATTTTATTGATAAGGTATTTGCTAATGATTTAGCTGACGTACTTTCTGGGAAAAAATCGTTTGCTGCGATAATTAAAAGTGTCGATTTTTATTTCCTGAAGCGTTTCAATCGTTTGGAAACAAAAAAGATTTCTCAGCCAGTTCGAGAATTTATCACGAGTCATTATGAGACGATAGACTATCGAAAAGAGGGAATAAATAATCTGATTTCTGAGAGAAGTTTACAGCGCTTGTTTAGAGAAGAAACTGGCTTGTCACCTTATGAAGCCTTTGACGTACTGCGTTTTCAAAAAGTTTACCAAGAGTTATTGATCGATCCTCAGATCAAGCAACTGGATCTTGTGGAAAAGTACCATTTTTTTGATCAGGCGCACTACACGCGAAAAATGAAAAAAATGACGGGTTTAACGCCTAGTCAAATAAAGCAATATGTCGGAATTTTACAAGACAAGTATTAAGCGACTGATTATAATAGAAGAAAAGAATGGAGGGCATCAAGATGCGTTTAGATATGGTCGGAATCATTGTAGAATCAATGGCGCAAGCAATTCTATTTTATGAACGCTTAGGTTTTGAAGCAATAGGAGAAAAACAGGCTGATTATGTAGAGCTGAATCAGGCAGAGATAAGAATTTCACTAAATACAAAAAAAATGATTGAAGGAATTTATGGTTACCCACCAAAAAGTGACGGAGATAAAATCGAATTAGCTTTTCTTTGTGATGATCCAGCCGAAATCGATCAGCGGTGTGAGGAAATGAAAAACTTTGGTTATGAGATTTTTCGTGAACCTTGGCAGGCGTTTTGGGGACAATATTATGCGATCATAAAAGATCCAGATGGTAATCTACTCAGTCTATTTTGTAATGAGCAGAAGGTATAAAAAGATGAAAGAGACCATTCACTATTTAAAAGAAGAAGCAAAAAAATGGCCCGGTGCAACGGTCAATTACCGAGAAGACTGGGATTGCGATTATTTTGGGATCGAGAAAAAATGCTTTTGCATGCTTGGAACCAATAAAACAGGTGACTGGGTGATGACAGTTAAAGGTGATCCTGAGGAAAATGAATTGCTACGTGAGCAATACTCCGATGTGATTCCTGGATACTATGCGAACAAGACCCATTGGAATTCGTTTTTACTGGAAAAGTCATCATTTACAGATGAACAGTTGGCGGTGTTTTTGAGAAAATCCTATACATTAGTTTTTGGGAAATTGACTAAGAAAGTGCAAGCAAAGTATGAATAAGTGAAGATAAAAACGACAAAGGCAACCGCGGTCTTTGTCGTTTTTATCTATGGTAAAGTGTAATTATTGGTCACAGTTAATGCTACATTGCCTTTTTTTCGACCAGTTTCCACATATTCATGCGCTTGCGCTGCATTTGCTAATGAGTAGGTTCTATCGATCGTTGCTTTGAATCGTTCTTTTTCAACTAGCTCTTTAAGAAGATACAAATCTTCTACAAGCCCTTTGACCATTCCTTTGGATACGGAAACGAATTTCCCATTTTTACTTGTAAGCTGTTTTCTCTTTGATTTGTTTAGCTTTCCAACAGCATCAAAGACAATATCATATGTTTTATCTAGTGTGTTAAATTCTTCGGTTGTGTAGTCAATAGTAGCATTGGCACCAAGTGAGTGAACAAATTCAAGATTTTGAGTGCTGCAAATTCCAGTAACATCTGCGCCAAAGTAGGTAGCAAGCTGTACAGCTGCTGCACCGACGGAGCCAGAAGCGCCGTAAATCAAGACTTTTTGATTGGGTGCAAGACTAGCTTTTCTTAAAAAATGAAGAGCTGTTGTTCCGCCAAAAGCCAATGTAGCAGTTTCTTCAAAAGTAGCATTTCTAGGAGCTAACGAAACTACAGCGTTTTCGGACAAACAGATATATTCTGCATAACCACCAAACTTCATTCCAGTTAAGGCAAATACAGCATCTCCCACCTTGAATTTTGTGCTATTTTCACCAACTTCTTCAATAATACCTGAAAACTCAGTGCCTAAAATGGGTTGTCTAGGTCGCTTAAAGCCAAACATGATTTTCATGATCGGACTATATCTTTTTGCTCCTCTAACAACACAGTCGCCAGATGTCACTGTTGTTGCATGGATCTTTATAAGAATTTGGTTGCTTTTCGGCGTAGGTTTTTCGATCTCTTGTAACATAAGAACATCTGGTACTCCATAGCCTGTACAGATGATGGCTTTCATATCCTTTTTCCTCATCTCCTAAAATTTCGGTTACTATCCTTTGTAAGAAAATACTACTTCTAATGGTTGATCAAATACTTTAGCAATCTTAAATGCTAGTTCCAAGGATGGAGAATATTTTTCTTGTTCCAATGAAATAATCGTTTGTCTTGTAACACCTACAGCATCAGCCAAAGCTTGTTGGGTCATTTCGCCATGCATAAAGCGCTGTTTCCGAATCGTATTGCTAATTAATGACTTTCCCATATTTAATACCCTCTTTCATAATAAAAAATGTAAGAAACGTAAGAAATAACATCGGAGACGAACACAGTGAAAGCCAAAATTGTAAACATTGTAGAAATAGGTTGATGGATGGCTAATGCACCCATTGCTAAAAAGAAACCAAAAGCCAATAGAAAACAAAAATTTCGAACAGCTCTGAGCTCGATCAAACGATCCCGCTCATCTGAAATAGTTGGAGCCTTATTTTTGCTGAACATGTTATTGAGTAGATTAAAAATAATCAATACAACGATATTAGAGATGACTAAAACGAACAATAGTGTTAAAAAGAACCCGCCCCATAATGAAAGAACGTCAGCTTGATTTAATTGCAATTTATTTAAGTGACCTAAATATAAATAAAAGAAAATAACCACATTTGAAACCAACAAAACCAACGCCTTTTTTGATTGATAAATCATAAGAATCCTCCTAAATAGTTTTGTGTATAAACGTTTATTCAAGTTGTAAAAACATTTATACATAGATTATCATGAAAAAAGACCTGTGTCAAAGTATTTTGACACGGGTCTTTTTTTTCTATCTAATTCTAGTGATTCAAATACCAATTAACCAAGGTAATGATCCATAAATGTGCTGGATAAAATACATAAAATAAGTATTTAAAGCCTGGATTATCGCTGCCTTTTTTCCCATTATACAGATGAATAAAAGGAATCACTAAAATAAATAGAAAATCAGGATTTCCTTCAAGCATCATTCTGATTGTGTTAAAAGAGTAATCTGGTAAGCCTAATAACGGTAGTATAACCAATGGAATTGCTAAAACAAGATAAGATATATCTCTTTTTCTAGGGGTATCTCGGAAGAAATAACTAAGCAACATAAATGGAATAACAACGATACCTCCCTCAGCAGGAATCAGTCCTAAAACAGTTGCTACCGTTAAAATGATGGCTAAGACACTTAAGGAAATTTTAGAGACTGGTTTTTTTGTGTGTTTTGCAAAATCAATCAATGTTAAAATGCTCACGCCGATTGCTAACGTTAGAAAGATATTGTTGTAAGAATAATACATTGGGTCTTTGATGATCAGTGTGTTGATCAATGTATTCCCTACAAACATGATTGCAGCCCAGACATAAAGACGAAGCAGATAATTTTTTCGGTTTCTTGTATAATGAAACCCTTCAACTGCCATAAAAGCAAAGAATACAGCAACACATCGTGTGATCATATGGATTGGATCACCAAATTGTAGTGGTAAAAGTGGGACAAGATGATCTAATAGCATCAAGCTCATCATAATTAGTTTTAATTGATTCCCGTTCATTTCATTCTCCTAAATACATGTTATTTTATTACTTTTTATAGTATAAAAGAAATAAGCATTTTTGGCGTTGGAAAAGTCGAACAAATGCCTTACAAAAATGAGAGAGAACGGTAAGATGATTATTTAATGGTAGGATTCACTTTGATGGAGATAAACACATCAATGGATGTTGTATTAAATAGTAGGTATAAATTTATTTTGAAAAGTATTGGCATCTATTTTTATGGGGTTGTTCATTTGATTGCCTTCTTTTACACGATCACAGTCATGCCTTTTTGCATCGCATTCATCATGTTTTCTCATAACAAATAATATAGTAATAATAGAGTTGCTAGTTAGGCAATTCTATTTAAAACGATTATCTTCTTCAATCTATTTTCTTTACTTTAGAGTTATGATAAGCTTGATTAAGGGTTGACGAATATAAAACAAAGGAGAGTAAAATGAAAAAAACAATAGTGTTTTGTGGGGTATTTCTAGTATTAATGAGCGGTTGCACTGCGAAAGAAGAGGCAAGTTCCAAAACGAATAAAACAACAAAAGAGACAAGTACTTCTAGTGTTCTCGCTGAAAGTACAACAAAAGAAACTGAAACTTCTACAAGCACAAAAAAAAGTGAAACAAAAAAAGCAGCCACAACTGAAAGCAGTCCGAAAAAAGAAACGAAAAAGACTGAGGTAAATGGGCATCTTTTTACACCTAATCCAGAGGATGATGATGAGGAAGTAAGCTATCAGTCATCAGGTGATGGTAATATCTCTGCTTTTGTTCCAGACTATTCGCAATACAATAAAGAACAAGTAATCAGTATGCTAGGCGAACCAAGTCAGATCATTACTGATTCTGCTACAATCCGTGACAGACTAGAAGATAGCGAATGGCAATTGATCAAAGCACAATATGATCTTGGTAAATTAAGTGAAGAGCAAGCGAAAGCGTTTATGTTTGCGACAAAAGATTTATCACTAGCGGCTTCTATGAGCATGAAATTAGAATTACTAGTTTACGAAGACCAAGGCAAACCCAATGTTTACTTATCAGAAGATAGCGTTAAGTTTATTACACCGATGACCGACTATATTGATTTTAACGGAAAAATAGAAACGATTTAATTTGGCTAATGGAGAGGTTGAGATGTGACTTGTAGAGTTATATTTCAGCTTTTTGTAGAGAATGACCTTACGAAAATTGGGAAGTCGACTTACCTGTCCGATTGCTGAAAAAAATGAACAAACAAGAGTTTTTCCAAAAAGCTTATGTGCCACATCCACATACACTGGACCATACACCGAACTGGCTTCAGTATATAGTAAAATTTTGAAGTGGATCGAGGAACAAGGATATAAGATGAACGGTGCACCTTTTGAAATCTATCAAACTGATCCTAACACCACAGAATCAGACAAAAATATTGTTGAAGTCTATTTCCCAGTAGCACTTTAAAGAGATAGTGAGCGTTAATAGCAGGTCAACAGATAATTATTCTGTTGGTCTGCTATTTTTAATTTGTATTCATGGCTTTAAAAAAGTTTTAAAATAAGTCTTGAAAATCATTTTAATAGGCATTACTCTATATTTGAGAACATACCCAGCCAACGAATTTTTTATTTAAGACGAATCGGAGGCTATGGAAAAGCCAACAAAGAATTGATGACAACCTTTAAAGAACGAGTAAAAGCAGAGAATTTGTTTGATGAAGAGACAATTATCTATGGGATCGCTTGGAGTGAACCAAATACACCGAAAGAGAAGTGTATCTATGATGTTTGTGTGGTTGTATCAGTAGAACAAAACAACATCGAAGGCATGGAGGAGACGATACTTAAAAATGGAAAATATGCGATTTTTAAGGTAAACCATACTGACGAAGCAGTTCAAGAATTTTGGATGGCGTTGATGAAACCTGATTTTCAAAAGAAACATTCTATTACGATTGATTTCAAACGTTCTATTTTAGAAAGATATGCTGTAAATCAAATTGAGGCAGGTTATTGCGAATTTTGTGTGCCGATTAATTAAATGGAGCTTGAGATGAAGCTACGCAGTCATGCTTTTGGAGTGCGTCTCTATAACTTAACGCTATTTGTTTAAATACCCCTTAATCAAAAATTGCTTCAATTTATCTTTGCTTGTGGATAATGAATTCTAAGATTTCCCGATTGCTTTAGCTAATGGAGTTATTCAGTTTTTTTCGATATCTTTTTAGAACAAAATCAATTGTTCTGGTAGCATAATCTGCCTCCTTTTTCATGAATAATTAAAGTACACACGATTTTAAATAGAAAAAAATTTCTCCAGTGTTTAATGTGAATTTTTCAAAAACTATTGACTATATTTGCTTTTCGTGATAAATTGTTTAAAAATATATGAGAAAAAAATGAAAGAACGATGATCAGAATAGTAGATGAATTGCTTCGTTTTAGAGAGTTTCCGTTTGCTGCAAGGAAATAACGAACACTCATCGAACACGCCTGTAAGTTGTTTTTCTGAAATACAACATTTGGTTAAACAAAAATTGTTTTCTAAATGAGTAGGAAAAATCGGAGAGTCCGTTATCACTCCTTAGTTTATCTAACTAACAGAGGCTTTTACTGTGAAGTAAAAGCGAATCTGAGGTGGGACCACGTGAAAAGTTTCTCGTCCTCTTGGCTTATTTGCCAAGGGGACGATTTTTTTATCTAGCTTCGCAAGCTAGCTCTTTAGGAAAAAGATAAAAATAGTTTGTGGTAAAAAAACACCACAATCGATTTTTCCTGCTTTTCAGTTAGAGCTGAACGAGCGCGCTGCACTTTTAAGTTTAGGAGGAATTCATATGAAATGGAATCGCAGTTTACCATCAGGAACAAAAGATAAGCTATTCCGAGAAGCAAATGGGGCATATCAATTAGAAAAACAAGTCAATGATATTGTGAAAAAAAGAGGGTACCAACGAATCGATACACCAGTGATCGAATTTGAAGATGTCTTTTACAGTGAAGAAAAAAATGAAAAAGAATTTTACCGTTTTTTTGATAAGCAAGGACGCTTACTTGTTTTACGACCGGATATGACGATGCCAATTGGTCGTGTCATTGCCACAACAGGTATTCAGCCTCCTCTTAAATTAGCGTATAGTGGCAAAGTTTTTCGCTCAAATGATGATATGTTGGGCGAGCAAAATGAATTGACACAAGCCGGAATTGAATTGATCGGCTATTCTTCTTTAAAAGCAGAAATTGAATGTATTACCTGCGCTATTGAAATTCTAGAAGCCTTAAAAATACCCAATTTTCATTTTGAATTAGGCCATGCACAAATTTTCCGCTTGATCGTAATGAAACTGGGATTAGATGAAGCCGCAAAAACAGAACTTCAAAACCATTTTAGTAATAAAAGCTTAACCGATCTCAAGCAATTTGTTGAACGTTATCCTAGTGAATTAGATGCATTTATTTGTGCAATTCCGCGACTATTTGGTGAAGCACAAGAGGTGCTGCCGATTGCTAAGGCACTGTTGCCGGTCGAGTCAACGATCATCAACGTAATCGATGAAATCGAAACGTTAATGGACATTATTAACAGCTATCATCAAAAAATCTCGCTCACTGTCGATTTAGGCTTAGTGACATTGATGGATTATTACACAGGCGTTTTGTTTAGCGGCTATGCTGATTTAGTACCGGATATTTTTTTAAGAGGGGGCCGCTACGATCATTTGGCGGAACAATTTGAACATCCTGTGATTCCAGCTGTGGGGCTAGGAATTAATTTAGATACTTTGGTTGCATTGCAATACCAACTCAATAATCTTGCTACTTTAGATCAGCCAACGACATTAGTTCACAGTAGTATAACGCAACTGGCACAGGCAGAAGCACTAGTGAAGGAGCATCATGATTATCAATTATCATTGTTCGAAACATTGGAAGAAGCACTAGACTATGGCAGAAAGTGGCAGTATCAGCAAATTATTGAAATAACAGAAGATAAAATACAGGTAATAAAGGTGGGTGAGCGAAATTGATACCATTGACCATTGCATTGACAAAAGGACGTTTGGAAAAGCAAACATTAACTTTATTTGAACAAGCAGGAATTGATGTCTCCTTTATGCAAGACAAACAGCGCAAATTGATTTTCACTAGTCCCGATCAACGCTTTAAATTTCTTTTAGTAAAAGCAGCTGACGTAACGACTTATGTACGCCATGGTGTAGCGGATCTAGGAATCGTTGGGAAAGATGTGCTGATCGAGCATCCTTTTGGCTATTATGAAATGCTGGATTTGAAAATCGGGGTCTGCAAATTCTCAGTCGCTTCTACCAAACAATATCGACCAGATGACTATAAAAGAAAACGCATTGCAACCAAATACCCAACAGTTGCCTCAGAACACTTTCGTAAAAAAGGGGAGGATGTTGAAATCATCAAGATCGAAGGCTCCGTGGAAATTGCACCAGTTTTGGGATTGGCAGATGCAATCGTTGATATTGTTGAAACAGGTACGACCCTAAAGGAAAATGGTTTGGAAATTTTTGAAGATATTTGTCCAATCTCGGCTCGAGTAATTGTCAATAAAGCAATGCTCAAACGTAAACGTCAAGCTATATTTCAGTTGTTTGATGAATTAGAACGTGTGATTGAAGGGGGAAAAACGAGATGAAATGGCTGACTGGAAACACGGAAGAGATTTTAACAGCATTAAACGAAGAGGCAAAACTGACGCAAGTGGACAATCAAAAAGTTGAGGAGCAAGTTCGTCAAATCATCCAAGCAGTCATCCAAAACGGTGATCAAGCGTTAAAGGCTTATTCTAAAAAATTCGATCAAGTCACGTTGCAGGATTTGTCCATCTCAAAAGAGACGATCGATTTGGCTTATCAACGAGTAGAAATAGAAGTGATTAAAGCTTTAGAAGCGGCCAAAGAAAATATTGTCAGTTATCATCAAAAACAAAAACAACATGACTTTATGGACACAGAAAAAAAGGGTGTTTTACGGGGACAACTAGTCTTACCCTTAGCACGTGTAGGGGTTTATGTGCCTGGTGGAACGGCTGCGTATCCTTCTTCTGTACTTATGAATGTTTTACCTGCAAAAATTGCTGGTGTCAAAGAAATCATCATGGTCACGCCTCCTTCGGATGAGGGCATTCCTGACGTGATTTTAGCAGCAGCAAAAGTAGCTGGAGTAGATAAAATTTTCCAAGTTGGCGGTGCTCAAGGAATAGCGGCGCTTGCATATGGAACTGAAACAGTGCCAAAAGTCGATAAAATCGTAGGACCAGGGAATATTTATGTAGCGACCGCTAAAAAACAAGTATTTGGTACAGTAGGAATCGATATGATTGCAGGTCCTTCTGAAATTGGGATTTTAGCAGATGAAACAGCCAATCCAGTTTATATTGCAGCAGATTTATTGTCTCAAGCAGAACATGATACGCTTGCTAGAGCGATACTCATAACGAATTCTCCGAACCTTGCAACCCAAGTAGAAAAAGAAATCATAAGACAACTAGCGACCTTGCCTCGTAAGCAAATCGCAGAACAAGCGATTCAAAATCATGGTCGTATCATCGTCGTAGCAACTGTTGAAGAAATGTTTACGATCATGAATGAAATTGCTCCAGAACATTTAGAAGTCCAACTGACTGACCCAATCAGCTATTTACATGAAATAAAAAATGCTGGATCGATTTTTCTAGGAGAATATGCCTCAGAACCCGTAGGCGATTACTTTTCAGGAACCAATCATGTCTTGCCAACAAGCGGCACTGCAAAATTTTATTCACCGCTGGGCGTTTACGACTTTGTGAAGTATAGTCAAGTCACTTATTATACAAAAGAAGCTTTAGCCGATGCAAAGGATGCAATTACAATTTTAGCAAGAAAAGAGGGCTTAGAAGCACATGCTCGTGCGGTCGAGTGTCGCTTCAACTGATGCTATTTTCTAGCAGAACGGACTAATGTCTTTAAATTTGAAGGGAGAAGAAGAATGAGAACAGCTACTTTAAAAAGAGAAACTGCAGAAACCAAAATTGAATTAGCGCTAGATTTAGATCGCCAAGAACCAGTAATTGTTGTAACAGGAGTTGGATTCCTTGATCATATGCTGATTTTGTTTGCGCGTCATAGTCGTATTTCATTGGAAGTCAATGTTGTGGGGGATTTGGACGTAGATAGTCACCACACAGTAGAAGATGTTGGGATCGTTTTAGGTCAGTGTATCCGTGAAGCGTTGGGCGATAAAAAAGGCATTAATCGTTATGGGACAAGTTTTGTACCAATGGATGAAACGCTAGGGATGGCTTCATTGGATTTAAGTGGGCGTTCATATCTCGTTTTTGATGCCGTATTTGATAATCCTAAATTAGGCTCATTTGATACAGAATTGACTGAAGAATTTTTTCAGGCACTCGCTTTCAATACTCAAATGAATCTTCACTTAAAAATTTTACATGGGAAAAATACCCATCACAAAATCGAAGCACTATTTAAAGCGACTGGGCGAGCATTGAGAGAAGCCATTACTGAAAATCCAGAAATTCAAGGAGTCAACTCCACGAAAGGAATGCTTTAGATGATTATTATCATTGATTATGATACAGGGAATACTCGAAATGTCCAAAAAGCATTAAATTACGTTGGGTTAGAAAATAAAATTTCGGCTGATCCTATTGAAATACAAGCAGCAGATGGCTTGATCTTACCGGGTGTCGGTGCTTTTTCATTAGCGATGGAGGAGCTTAAAAAACGGGGATTAGTCAACGTGATCCAAGCGGCAGCTAAAAAAGGCACACCCATTCTAGGTGTTTGTTTAGGAATGCAGCTTTTACTAGACGGGAGCCTAGAAAATGGCTTTACAGAAGGCTTGGGATTGATTGAAGGGCTTTGCGAAAGATTGCCAGATGATCCTAATTTACTAGTGCCGCATATGGGCTGGAATGAACTGATCGTCACCCATGAAACCTCGCTCACAAAAGAAGTGAACGGCAAATATGTTTATTTTGTTCATTCTTATTACGCAGATTGTGAACCTGATGTGATTGATGCGTTAGCACAATATTCAATCAAAATACCAGCAATGATTTCAAAGGGAAATATATACGGAACACAGTTTCATCCAGAAAAAAGTAGTGAAGCAGGACTGATGATTTTAAACGGATTTAAGAAGGTGGTCGAACATGCGAATATTGCCGGCGATTGATATTAGAGAAGGAAAAGCGGTTCGTTTACTGCAAGGTGATTTTTTACAAAAAACGATTGTGAATAATGATCCAGTAGCGCAAGCACAAGAATTTAAAGATGCAGGCTTAGAGATGATGCATGTCGTTGATTTAGATGGTGCATTAGTGGGAAAAGCAGAAAATGCTTCTTTGATTGAGCAAATGAAGAGAAAGACGGGTTTAAAAATAGAACTTGGCGGAGGAATCCGGACAATAGATCAAATAGACAACTATGTGGCAATTGGGATCGATCGGATCATTATCGGTTCGGCAGCCTTAAGAGATCCTGAATTAGTGAAAGCAGCAGTCAAAAAGTATGGGGATAAAATTGCAGTTGGGATTGATGCTAAAAATGGAAAAGTAGCAATCAGTGGCTGGCTAGATGTTAGTGAAACCGATTATTTACAAATGGCACAAGAAATGGCAGCAATTGGGGTTAAAACGATCATTTATACAGATATTGAAAAAGATGGAACCTTAACTGGCCCAACTTTTGATGACTATGAAAAGCTTTTAAAAGCTGTACCAGCTGTACAAATTATTGCTTCTGGTGGCGTAAGTAGTCAAGCAGACTTAATACAACTAGCTGAGTTAGGTTTATCCGGAGCAATTGTTGGTAAAGCCTTTTACAATGGGGCGATCACCTTAACAGAAATGTTGGAGGTAGAAGCATATGCTGACTAAACGAATTATTCCGTGTCTAGATGTGACAGATGGACGTGTCGTTAAAGGAGTGAACTTTGTTGGCTTAAAAGATGTTGGTGATCCTGTTGATATCGCACGCTTTTATAATGATCAGGGAGCAGATGAACTGATTTTTCTGGATATTACGGCGACAAGTGATGAGCGAGAGACGATGATTGAATTGGTTGAACGAACTGCTGCAGAAGTTTTTATTCCTTTGACTGTAGGTGGCGGAATTCGCTCAATTGAGGATATGAAAAAGATGCTGCAGGCAGGGGCAGATAAAATATCTCTCAACTCTGCAGCACTCAAACAACCAGAATTGATCAAAATAGGAGCAGAAAAATTTGGCTCACAATGTATCGTAGTAGCAATCGATGCGAAACGAGTCGAAGATTCTTGGCATGTCTTTGTGAAAGGTGGACGTGAAGATACAGGAATAGATGCAATCACCTGGGCAAAAAAAGTGGTTGCATTGGGCGCAGGTGAAATATTACTGACAAGTATGGATGCAGATGGAACTAAAGAAGGCTATGATCTTGCTTTGAATCAAGCCATTTGCTCAGCAGTGAATATTCCAGTTATTGCGTCAGGCGGTTGCGGCAGTACAGCGGATATCGCAGAAGTATTCCAAAAGACCAAAGTTTCCGCCGCCTTAGCTGCGAGTATTTTCCATTACGGCGAAGTAGCAATTCCAGCATTAAAAGAAGAGTTAGCACGTAACGGGATGGAGGTTCGTCGATGAAACCAGATTTTACGAAAGGCTTATTACCTGCAATCATAATAGAAGAAAAAACAAAGGAAGTACTAATGCTGGCCTATATGAATGAAGAAAGTTATCAAAAAACACTTGAAACCAAACAAACCTGGTTTTATTCACGTTCACGACAACAGTTGTGGAATAAAGGAGCAACAAGTGGCAATACTCAAAAAGTAAAACGGATCGTGACGGATTGTGATTCAGATACATTACTTATTACAGTAGAGCAAACAGGACCTGCTTGTCATACTGGAGAACATAGTTGCTTTTTTAATGTGATTATTTAACCTAAAGGAGGTAAGGCGTATGATCGAAGCGCTATATAAAGAGATACTTGCACGTAAGGAACACCCAAAAGAAGGATCGTATACCAATTATTTATTTGAACAAGGATTAGATAAAATTTTGAAAAAGGTTGGTGAAGAGTCGACAGAGGTGATCATTGCCGCTAAAAATGATCAAGCAGAACTAATTGCTGAAACGTCTGATCTCGTTTATCATATGCTTGTTTTGTTAGTTGAAAGAGACATTTCTTTGGAAGAAATCATAGCTGAATTAGCGAAAAGAGAAGGAAAATTAAGTAAAACCAAAGAGCGTAAACAAATTGATGAACTTTAAAAAAGTTAAAAAATAAAGCAGCCTCTCATAAAAAACAATTATGAGACAGGCTGCTTTATTTTTCAGTTGGATCATTCAAAGAATCAACTGCTTCTAGAACATACGTAACATCATCTGCTTCATCATATAATGAAGCGGGTTTACCATTTAGACATTGTACGATGAGATGATACCCATATTCATCTTGGGCTACTAACCGTTTATTCGTTAATTCAACCAGCATATAACTTAATTTTTTGCCATCAACAAACATTTGGAGATCGTTTTCAATCTTCAAGGTATGTTGAATCGCTTTTTGTTTGTTAACGAACCACCAGCTCCCTAAATAACGTTTATATAAATTAGGAATAATTGAATCAGCCTGAGGTTTTTCCTGTTTCTTTTTCAAGAATAATGACCCAACGATTCCAGTAATAAGTGATGCACCTAAAAATAATGACCAATGTTTTTTCATACTATCATTCTCCTCCAAAATAATCATAGCACGAAATTAAAAAACAGACTATTCGAAAATCCCTTCCTATAAAAAAACTTAATGAAGTTGGTATTTTGATTTATCCAACTCATTTTTTCGACTAAATTTTTTGCTCAACGCATGGAGTGTCAAAACAAAAGTTTGACGATGCTTTTTCATTCAAAATATGGTATTGTTTTCAAGAAAGGGTGTTACAATGATTACATATCCAAACGTGTATTTAGCACATTTTATTGATAGACCAAATCGTTTTATTGCAAAGTGTCGTCTGCGTGAAAGCGGTGAAATGGTAACGGTTCACGTAAAAAACACTGGTCGTTGTAAAGAACTATTTTATCCAGAGGTGGAAGTTGCGTTGTCGTACCAGCCTTCACCAAAGAGAAAAACAGATTATGATTTGATTGCGGTCAAAAAAAAGGATGCTTGGTTCAATATCGATAGTCAAGTTCCTAATGCGTTAGCAGCTCAAGCATTAGTGGATGCTACAATCGTTTTACCTGATTTAAAAGGAAAGATCGTCACAGTCAAAAGAGAAAAAAAATTTGCACAGTCTCAATTTGATATATTGGTAGAAACAGATACAGGACATCAAGCCTTTGTTGAAGTCAAAGGAATGACCTTAGAAAATAACAAGTTAGGTGCATTTCCTGATGCCCCAACCTTACGTGGTTTAAAACATGTGACGGAACTGATTGAAGCCATCAAAGAGGGCTATCAAAGCTATGTCTTATTTGTGATTCAGTTTGAAAACGTTGAAGCGGCTACGATCCATACCAACATGCAGCCAGCCTTAGCAGCAATGATTTCGTCGGGGCAAAAACAAGGTCTAAGTGTCATTGCTTACAATTGTCGTGTCACACCTGATACAATAGCAATAGAACATCCAGTACCATTTGATGTCACAAAAATGTTTGAAGATCCAAATTCAGAAAGGTGAGGGTAAATATGATTCACTTAGGTATTATTGGAACAAACTGGATTAGCCATCAATTTGTCAAGGCAGCATTGGAGACCAATCGCTATGATTTAACTGCTGTTTATTCACGCAAGCTGGAAACGGCTCAAAAATTTGGTGAAGAATATGGTGATGTTGAATACGCTACAAATTTAGCGACATTTTTTGGGATTGCTCATATGGATACAGTGTATATTGCTTCTCCTAATTCATTACATTTTGAACAAGCAAAACAAGCACTTCTTGCAAAAAAAAATATTATTGTTGAAAAACCAGCCTTCTCAACTCCTGAAGAGATGGCAGAAATTATTGAATTAGCAAACCAACAACAAGTTTTCTTTTTTGAAGCAGCACGAAATATTCATGAGAAAAGCTTTAAAAAAATCGGCGAACTATTGCCTTTAAAAAATCAAATTACAGGTGCAAATTTCACCTATATGAAATACTCCTCACGTTATGATCAAGTGCTTGACGGACAAGAACCAAATATTTTTTCTCCCCATTTTTCTGGAGGAGCTATGGCTGATTTAGGTGTTTACTTAGTCTATGCCGCTGTTGGTTGGTTTGGGTTGCCAAATGAAAGTCATTATTTTGCAAGAAAAATTCCAACTGGTGTTGATGGGATCGGGACAGCGATTTTAAGATATGATTTATTTGATGTGACACTTCAAACTGGAAAAAATGCGGATTCATTTTTAGATTCCGAAATATATTTTGAAGGCGGCACATTGATTTTGGATAGTGTGAACGCAATTTCCAAAGCTGAATTTCATGATCGAAATCACCAGGAACGTGATATCATTGCGTTAACGACCGAAGAAAATCCGATGATCGAAGAAGCCCATGACTTTGCAGATGTACTAGAAAATCCTGATGATCCAACGATAGGTGTACGTTATGAAGAGTGGGTGGAATTGTCACGTAATGTGAATAAAGTTGTTACAGCATTAAGGAAAAGTGCCGGTATTGTGTTTGATGCCGACAAAGATTAAGTAGTTTTAATGAAGAAAGGACTATTATGACAATTATTAAAAATTTACCAGAAGCGTGGCAAACCCATTGGCAAGCTTCTGGTTTTAGCGAGCCATCAATGATTCAAGAGAAAAGCTTCCAACCTTTAAAAGAAAAAGAAAATGTGCTAGGTATTTCACCAACAGGCTCAGGTAAAACATTAGCGTATGTATTGCCGTTACTTTTAAATGTAGAAAAAGGTCAAGGCAGTCAATTATTGATTTTAGCGCCTTCACAAGAATTGGCGGTACAAATTAGCCAAGTTGTTCGTGATTGGGCAACGTTACTTCATTTAAAAACACAAACGCTGATTGGCGGGGCAAATGTAGGCCGTCAAATCGAGAAATTGAAGAAGAAACCTGAAATTTTAATCGGGACACCTGGGCGAGTATTAGAGTTGATCAAGACCAAAAAAATTAAAAGTCACTTGTTACACACAATTGTGATGGACGAAGTGGATCAGCTTTTCCATGAAAAAGAATTAAATTTAACGAAACAAATTTTAACGAGTGCACCAACAGAATTTCAATTAGTCTTTTATTCAGCGACAGCAGATCGAGTGGCCGAAGAAGCGCAAAAATTAGCAGATCAGCTGACCGTGATCGATGTAACAGCTGAAGATCAATCCAGTGGAGTTGTAAATCATCATTTTATAGCCTTATCACCGCGGAAAAAAAGTGACTATTTAAGAAGTTTAGCGTATACGCCGGATTTTCGTGCAATGGTCTTTTTCAATCAAGTGGCTGATCTAGGCTCTGTGGAAAAAAAATTACTTTACGAAGGACTAGCGGTGGCTGGATTAGCTTCGGATCAGAACAAAACTTTACGTAAATTAGCGATCGATCAATTTTCTAAAAAACGGGCAGTAATGCTTTTGACAACGGATATTGCGGCTAGAGGCTTAGATTTTAATGCGATTCCCTTTGTTGTCAATGCTGAAGTCCCTTTATCAGAAGAAAGCTATATACATCGAGCTGGACGTGTTGGCCGAATGGGTGCTGCAGGTTCTGTCATCACCTTTGTCAACGATGCAACGAAAAGAGATTATCAACGTTTGATGAAAAAAATCGAGCTCCCTTACCAAGAAGTCTTTCTGTACGATGGAGCCATCCATTCAACACGAAAAGAAAAAAGTATTACTGAAGACAAAGGTGCAATAACTGCGACTCCTAAGAAAGATGCACCAACAAAAAAAGACACTAGTGGGCAGACAGCAAAGCCTAAAAAGCGTCCGAAAAACAATAAAAATAAAGGTGCTAGACGCAAATCGTCAATAATAGAGAATAAGTAAGAACGTCATGATTTGAGGAGGCTATCCATGAAATCGAGAAAAGACGAGATTTTAGCAGTTTTAGAACTAAAAAAACAAGGGATGACAGCAGCTGATGTTGCCAACGAGATGGCAATCGATCGAAGCAATGCCAGTCGTTATCTAAGTGAGCTTTTTAAAGAACAGAAAATAATTAAAAGTGACGGACGTCCAGTTGTCTATTCCGTTGTAACGGAAGAAGAAAAGGTTCATGTAGACAATTCTAGCGAGGTCACCTTTGATAACTTAGTCGGAGCACAAGATTCTTTAAAGGTCAGTATCCAACAGGCAAAAGCGGCGATTTTATATCCACCGCGTGGCTTACATACAATTATTTTTGGGGAGACTGGAACCGGTAAATCGCTTTTTGCAGAATGTATGTATCATTTTGCTGTTGATTCTAAAACATTGGCATCAGACGCACCGTTTGTTTCATTTAATTGTGCTGACTATGCTCAGAATCCACAGTTACTGTTTGGGCATATTTTTGGTGTGAAAAAAGGAGCTTATACTGGGGCAAATGAAGACAGTCCTGGTTTGATGTCAAAAGCAGATGGCGGGATTCTGTTCCTAGATGAAATCCATCGTTTACCACCAGAAGGACAAGAAATGCTCTTTACCTTTATTGATAAAGGAATCTATCGTCCACTTGGTGAAAGTGGTCAAACCTATGAAGCATCAGTCCAAATCATTGGGGCAACAACAGAATCTTCAGAAAGCTTTTTGACGACGTTTAACCGCAGAATTCCAATGGCGATCACGTTACCGTCCTTAGATGCTCGCTCGCTGGATGAGCGCTATGACATTATCTCGTTGTTTATCAAACAAGAAGCCAACCGTTTAAATCAGCGGATCGATATTAAACGAGAAGCCATTTTGGCTTTTATGCTTTATGAAGCAGAAGGGAATATCGGTCAAGTCAAGCGAGATTTGAAACTGGTTTGTGCCAAGTCATTCCTGCATTATCGTACGCATAATGAGTCTAGTTTAGTCATCCGAAAACGAGATTTACCTTTGCAAGTGCAAAAAGGATTACTAAAAATCAAAGAAGTATCGGATCGTTTAGATCGCTTTGTTGATAGCAAAAGTAATTATTTAAGCTTTGAGCCGGGGACAAATGAAGTGGTCTGGTCACAAGATCCAGCTCGTGATATGCAAGTGTACAATGAAATTGAAGAAAAAGTTGCAACCTTATCAGCAAACGAACTAGAGAATGTGAATTTAGAACAGCTGATTTCTAGTGACATGGATGCTTATTTTCAAACCTATGTAGACGAATTGACACAAAATCCTGTGCATAAAGAATTATTACCAGAACCGATTTGGAAATTGACAGACCGCCTATATGATATTGCAGAAAAAAGATTAGAACGTATGTATAATGAAAAAGCTCGCTTTGCGTTTGCCCTACATCTACAAAGTACCATTGATCGAGTGAGAGAAGGGCATGTGATCGTTCATCCTAATTTGAATAATGTCCGTAAGAAAATGAAAAAAGAATTTCAAGTAGCAATGGACTTGTCTGCCATTATCGAAGAAGAGAACAATATTGAAATCCCATTCGACGAAATTGGGTTTATCAGTATGTTTTTATCGATCAATGTGGGAAACAAAGAAAAAGTTCACGAAAATAATGTAGGTGTAGTTGTTTTGATGCATGGGGATTCAACAGCTTCCAGTATGTTAAAAACCGCGCAAGAATTACTTGGCACGGAAACCGGTGCAGCGATGAATATGCCGCTTACAATGGAAGTTCAAACCATGTATGAACAATTAAAAAGTTTTGTCTTGAGTCATCGCGAGAAATTGGTGAATGGGATGTTGCTTTTGACAGATATGGGTTCATTGAACTCATTTGGAAATCTAATTTTTGAAGAAACGGGTATTCGGACAAAAGCGATTACTATGACTAGTACGATGATCGTTTTAGAAGCGATCCGGATGGCTAGTGTTGGACGAAGCTTAGAAGATATCTACCAAAATATTCAAATGTCCTTTGAAAGTATTATCCGAGAACAGTTTAGAACCAGTCCTCAAAATCGAGAAGAAGTCAAAAAAGCTGTTGTTGTGACTTGTTTTACTGGGGAAGGCGTTGCCGCTAAACTGTATCAGCGAATTTTACCTGTGATTGATGAAAACAAAGTCGAAATTATCCAAATGCAATTTTTAGAACGTGAAGCGTTTAAAAAACATATCGACAGTTTAATGGAAGAATATGAAATCAAAGCCATTGCGGGAACAGTAGATGTTGAGTATCAGAATATTCCCTTCTTCTCTGCATACGATATCTTTGATGATGAAAAATTGAACGTACTAAAACGTATTGCAGGCGATGAAGTGCCGACAGAAAAAATCGTGAAATCATTAAGTGGAACGATTACAGCAGTTGATTCTTTACAAAAATTGATTATTACATTACAAAAAACAGTACATCAGATTCAAACGGACATGCATATTATTGTCGAACCTGGGGTAGACGCAGGGATCGTGATTCATCTAGCTTTCTTAATCGATGGGATTTTAAAAAGAGAAAAATCAAACGAATTCGATAATCTGACGGAGTTTATGAAGAAAAACCGTTTAGAATCAGATGTAATCAGAACTAATTTGATGGCAATTGAAAAAACATATCGCTTATCCTTTACAGAATCGGATATTGCCCACCTAACGCAACTATTTTTAGAAAATAGGATCGAAGTAGCAACTGAGTATAAAAAAATATAGTAGTGTGTACACGTGAATCAGTGTGTAGCTAATGGAAAATAGTGTGTACACAATATGTATAGACCAAAACCCTTGTTACAATCGGATTTGGTCTATACGTATCTTTGGCACACTTCTTGCTTTATATAAAAGTGTAAGTACAAAAAAATTAGAAGGAGTGGTAATAATGGCTAAAAAAACAATTATGTTAGTATGTTCAGCAGGGATGAGTACAAGTCTATTAGTAACAAAAATGCAAAAGGCAGCAGAAGATCGTGGAATGGAAACAGACATTTTTGCAGTATCTGCATCAGATGCTGATAACAACTTAGAAGCAAAAGATGTAAACGTATTACTTTTAGGTCCGCAAGTTCGTTTCATGAAAGCGCAATTTGAACAAAAACTAGCACCTAAAGGTATTCCGTTTGATGTAATTAATATGTCAGACTATGGCATGATGAATGGTGAGAAAGTCCTTGATCAAGCAATTGCTTTAATGGACAAATAAAAAAATAAAAAATGAACGGAGTTACAAAACGTGGAAGATCAACAAAATTTAGAAGCAGTAATGGGATTGATTATGTATGGTGGGAATGCTAAAAGCGATGCAATGGAAGCGATTGCGGCTGCGAAAGCAGGAGATTTTGAATTAGCAGATCAAAAAATCGTTGATGCAGAGGAATCTTTAGTCCAAGCACATCATTCTCAAACAGGAATGCTAACACAAGAAGCGCAAGGAAATCATATCCAAGTGACTTTATTGACTGTTCACAGTCAAGATCATTTAATGACATCGATCGCTTTTACAGATCTAGCAAAAGAGATCATTGATTTATATCGCCGTATGGACAACGAGTAAGCTATGTTATTTTCTTTTTTGAACGGAAGAAAATAGAGGTTAAAGTTTTTGAACGGAGCTTTAACAACTACATTGTTTTAAGGAGTATCTTTGCTCTTTAAATATATATTATTTATAGGAGGAATTAAAAAATGGATGGATTAACAGCCTGGATGGAGAAATACATTCTACCTGTGGCCGGCAAAATTGGTGCACAAAAGCACTTAGTCGCACTACGTGATGCTTTTATTGGGACAATGCCGGCAACAATGGCAGGTTCGATCGCCGTAATGATCAACGCGATAATTCGTGACTTGCCCCAACAATTTTTCTCTGATTACGCAACAAACCTTGCCGCAGACAAGGGAATCTTTGCAGTTATTAATGTTATTATTGGCATCAATGGATTTGTTTGGAACGGAACTTTGGCAATTGCTGGTTTGATTTTTGCTTTTTCTTGGGGTTATAATCTAGCAAGAGCGTACAAAGTAAACGACTTAGCTGGTGGTATCGTTGGTTTGGCAACATTGATTCAAGGAATTGCTTTTTCTTATTCTAATACTTTAGAGACAGCTGTTCCAAAAGAATTAATGAACACAATCAATGCTGGCTCTGCAGATTCTGGTTGGTCAGCTACAGCTGAAGGCTTAACAGCAGGCGGTTGGGGTTGGTTAAAACTAGATCACCTAAATGGTAATGCATATTTCACTGTCATGATCATGGGTGCAATTTCTGTTATTATTTTCTGTAAATTAATGTTGGCGAATATTACGATCAAAATGCCTGATTCAGTTCCGCCAGCAGTATCAAAAGCATTTGCTGCGATCTTGCCTGCAACGATCGCGTTATATGTTATCGCAATTATTAACTTTGTAGTAGGTAAATTAACAAATGGACAATTGATCATCGATCTGGTCCAAAAATATATTGCAGAACCATTCTTGGGCTTATCTCAAGGGTTAGGTGCGGTATTAATTGTAACAATTTTTGTTCAAATTTTCTGGTTCTTCGGAATTCATGGTCCAAACGTATTGGCACCAGTTTTAGAAGGAATCTGGGGACAAGCACAATTGATCAATATCGATATTTTCCAAAAAGGCTACAAAGGCTTGACTGGTACACCAGCTGTCTTGAAAGCTATTGATGAAGGCAAAGCGTACATGTGGGTTCGTGGTTCATTTGACGCCTTTGCGTGGTTTGGTGGTTCAGGTGGTACGATCGTCTTGATCATTGCTATCTTGTTATTCTCTAAACGTGCTGATTACCTAACTGTTGGTAAATTATCATTAGGACCTGGTATCTTCAACATCAACGAACCAATCATGTTTGGTTTACCGATCGTATTAAATGCTATCATGTTTGTACCATTCTTAGTAGCACCAGTTGTTGCAACAACAATTGGTT
This sequence comes from Enterococcus sp. AZ170, assembly GCF_050545135.1. NCBI lineage: Bacteria > Bacillati > Bacillota > Bacilli > Lactobacillales > Enterococcaceae > Enterococcus > Enterococcus sp. AZ170. The sequence continues at coordinate 825,628 of NZ_CP172947.1, forward strand.
GGTTAGCAACATACTTCGGCTTAGTAGCGCCAGTATCTCAACAAGTAACATGGGTTGTTCCGCCAATCTTGCTATCATTCTTAGCAACAGGAGCAGACTGGAGAGCACCAATCGTAACAATTGTATGTATGGTTGTAACATTCTTGATCTGGACACCGTTCGTTATTGCGGCTAACAGAATGGAACCAACTGATTTCGAATAAACTAAAATTAAATAGCGGATTGCTTTCACTTTTAACAAGGTGAGAGCAACTGCTTCATTATTTAAGGAGAGATTAAAATGATCACAATCGCAAGTGCAATGCAACAAGAAGAAATCAAGAACTTATTAGAAAGCTATGAGGGTGGAGATTTTACATACACTTTTAAAGAAAAAAAAGGCATCAAATTAGCATTTGACGTAACAGGGGACAAAGAAGAAGCAGCTAAAAAAGCAAAAGAATTAATCAAAGCACAACCTTGGGGCGGTGTCTTGTTCTTCCAAGCAGCTGCAGTTTAAAAAGATTGGATGGATGTAAAATGGTAAGAAATGGTTTATTTGTCTGCAGTATTGGCTTAATTATAATTTTATATGCGCTTAATCCTGCATCAATGAAATATGATTTGTTAAGTATGACGACAGGTATTTTCTTAGTTGTTGTTGGAGGCTATTTTTTCTTCAAAGGCAGAAAGAAAGAAGAACAAAATAAGAAAAAGAACAACGAGGTGAAAAGATAATGGAAATTATCAAGAAAATGAATATTCCTGCATCTGTTTTTTATGACCAAGTCATGGATTCTGTTTTGTTTGATATACGAAAGCATACGGGCAAAAGTTTAACCAGAAAACAACTAAATAACTTTGAATATGTTAAGGAATTTTCGAAGAATAGTCGAGCGCGTATCAAAGTAGAAAAACTTGTTGAAAATACGTCTTACCATTTTCGAACATCTACCACAAAAAATGATTTCTTGGTTCAATATGATATCAAACCACTAGATGAAAAATCGTGTGAAATTCGGTATAATGAAAAAATGGAATCGTATGGATTTTTACAAAAAATGAATGATGCTGTACTTGGTACGATACTTATGTTTTTTAAAAAACGCCAGTTTACTAAAATGTTAAAAATGATGGAAGAGTCATATTGATAAGAGTGTCATAAAGGCACTCTTTTTTTTTACGTTCTTTTACACACAAATTGCACTGTGTATATTGTGTGTAAAAGCAGAGTGTAAAGAAAGCGCTTTATGATACAAAGGTTTTGGTCTAGATCAATTTGGCATGATTTTTGCTTATTATAAGAATGTAAGATTATATTGATACAACATTTTTGTGTTGTAAATGCGTTTATGAACTGGTCTGGATGAATCTGTTTTAAAAAGTGAAAGCTTTTTGAATAAATAAATTTTGGGAGGAAAAAAAATGAATGGATTAACAGCTTGGATGGAAAGATACATTTTACCTGTAGCTGCGAAAATTGGGTCACAGAAACATTTAGTTGCACTCAGAGATGCGTTTATCGGTATGATGCCGGTTACGATGGCGGGAGCCATTGCTGTCTTGTTAAATGCATTTATGCGTGATTTCCCTAACACGTATATTGGGGAAGGGAATGCTATTACTAGTTTCTTTGAACCAGTGATTGCAATCAATGGTTTAGTTTGGACCGGAACATTAGCGATCATGGCCGTTGTTTTTGCTGCATCTTTGGGCTATAACATTGCAAGAGCTTATGATGTCGATGCTTTATCAGGTATGTTGGTCTCATTAGCTGCATTTTTTATTGGGTTGCCACAAAGTGCAACAGCGACTGTTACTTTGGCCGAAAAATTGCCAAAGAATATTGCCCAACTTTTCACGGATGCAGGTGCTACTGTTAACACAGTTGATGGTGTTTCAGCAGTAGATGCAGGTGCTTGGGGGTATTTCCCATTTAGTCAATACATGGGTGGAACAGGTTTATTTACCGCAATGATTTTTGGTTTTATTTCTGTTATTATCTTTGCTAAATTGATCAAGAAAAATATTGTCATCAAAATGCCTGATTCAGTACCTCCAGCAGTTTCAAAAGCGTTTGCTGCTATTATTCCAGGTGTGGTCGCTTTATATGTTTCAGGATTGATTTATCATGTGTTTGAAAAATTAACAGGTAAACTATTGATTGACTGGATCTCAGAATCGATTCAGACGCCTTTACTTGGTTTGTCTCAGGGCTACGGGGCAGTTGTTTTGATTGTGTTGCTCGTACATGTGTTATGGTTCTTCGGCTTACATGGCACCAACATTATGTCCCCCGTTTTACAATCAATTTATGGTGTGGCAATGGTTGATAATACGAATGCTTACCAACAAGGACAAGAAATCCCTTATAAATGGGTTGCTGGTTCCTTTGAGGCTTTTGTGTGGCCAGGTGGAGCAGGTGTTACACTCGTTTTGATTATTTCAATCTTACTGTTCTCTAAACGTGCGGATTACAAAACAGTCGGTAAACTCGGCTTAGGGCCAGGAATCTTCAATATCAATGAACCAGTAATGTTTGGTATGCCGGTTGTATTGAATCCAATTATGCTGATTCCATTCATTGTTGCACCATTAGCAACCGCTACAATCGCTTACTTTGCGACAATGGCTGGTTTAGTAAATCCTGTAGTTGTGAATGTGATTTGGGTTATGCCGACGATCATTAGTGGCTTCTTAGCAACGGCTGGTGATTGGCGTGCAATTGTCTTAACCCTTGTAAATCTGGCTGTCGCATTGGTAATCTGGGCGCCATTTGTGATTGCAGCCAATAAAATGGATCCAACTCTAGGTGAGCCAGAAGAATAAGCGAAACAGCTATTGTGATGGTTTAATGTAAATGAATATGAATGAACGATACTGGGATAACGACATTAGTGGTCGTGTCCCAGTTATTTTTATAGGTTGCAGCGTTAGCTTTTTTCTGGACATCGTTTTTCATTGGGGTACAATGAAAAATAAAGAGTTACTTTTAGTTAGGGTGGTCACAGTGGAAAAAGAAGTCTGTCTTATGAGTGAAGAAAAAATTGATGAGATGTTTGATTTAGCTGCATATGCCTTTAATGCCGCTAGAACTGAAGAACGCAAAGAGCGTTTTAAGAGTATAGTTAGACATTCTTTGAATTATGGGTATTTTTCAGAGGATGTCTTAACCAGTCAAGTGATTTGTACGCCATTTAAAGTAGCATTTCATGGAATAAGTTATCAAATGGCTGGAATCGGTTGTGTATCTTCTTATCCTGAATATCGTGGACAAGGTGGTATTTCAACGATTATGAAACAGATGTTAACAGAATTAGCTGAAACTAAGGTTGAACTTGCTTACTTAGCCCCATTTTCTTATCCTTTTTATCGGAAATATGGTTTTGAGCAAGTCTTTGAACAAATTAGTTATACAGTTAAAGCCCAAGATTGGCCAAATGTGAAGGCCATGTCTGGTAAGATAAAACGAGTTACTTATGAAGAAGCTAAAAGTGTTTGTCAGCACATTTACTCTGACTTACCAAACAATCAAAGAGGGGCTGTGATTCGGGATGCTTGGTGGTTTAATTATACATTTGGTCTAGATGATAAGAATCAATTTGCACTCTATGAAGATGAATTGGGAAATCCACAGGGATACTTGATTTATCAATCGAGTGCAGAACGATTTGTGATTAAAGAATGGGGCTATTTAACGAAGTCAGCCTTTCAATCTCTCGTTCGATTCATTGGTTCGCATAATGGTTCGTCAAGAGAATTTCATTTAGAAATAGGGTTTGACGGCACGAATTTAAGCTATCTAATGTCCTCTCCATTGGTAGAAATGAACATCACGCCTTTTATGATGGGAAGAATTGTTGATCTAGAAGGTTTTCTTGGTAAATATCCTTTTGCAAAAGGGAATGAAGAAACTTATATTCTTAAAGTTGAAGATGAGTACGGTCAGTGGAATGAAGGTATATGGGAATTGTGCGTAACCAAAAGTGGTCAGAGTTCTATAAGAAAACTTGAACAAATTCCTGAATCATTGAGAGAAGATGAAATGATTGTAAGCACAATCCAAATCTTGACGCAGCTTTTCATGGGCTATCGTACGGGGAGTGAATTAAGGTTTTATGGAAAGCTTGGTGGAAATGAAGACTTGATCCAGTCATTAGACCAGCGTTTAGTGAAAGGTAAGCCGATTTTAGCTGATTATTTCTAAAAAATAGGCGAAGTGAGTTCGTTATTTAAACACTCACTTCGCCTATTTGGATTTATGGTTTCCTTTTATTATCTTGCGTCTTTTCTTTTGAAGGGGAGTCATGGTACTCTTCTAAGGCTTCTTTAAAAATGTCTTCTTTTTCCTGCTTATATTGATCTTGACGCTCGGCAAAAATCTTTTCTTTTGTCTTATCAGTCATACATGTTACCTCCATCTCTTTTTTTGTTGATTGCAAGTGGTACAGTTCTATCCTAACATCTATAAAAATACTAAGCGAGTTTTTTGTTTAGGAGCAAATGATTGGTACAAGTTAGTGAAAGTCCTTATAATATAAATATAGAGGCACAAAATTGTCAATTAATGAAAGGCCGTGAAAAGTATGAGTAAAACAAAAGAAGAAAAAGTTGCAAGAAATGGTAAGATCGGCAAAACTTTAGCTGTAGTCATCGGAGGGCTTTACTTCGTTAAAATGCTGAAGGGCAAAAAAGAAAGTAAAAAATAAAGGAGAAGAGGGATTCTGATTTTAAGTCAGGATTCCTCTTTCTTTATTTTTCATTGACAGTGACTATAAAGACTTTTAAAATAGAGAAAGAATGTTCTCGTAGCTCAGTAGGATAGAGCGATCGCCTCCTAAGCGATAGGTCGCTGGTTCGATTCCAGTCGGGAACGTAATAAATCCCTACGAAATTAACATTTCGTAGGGATTTAGTTTGTACCATTATCTCTTATGCCCAATCCCCATTACGGAAAATGGGCACCCGTGTACCATCTTCTCTAATTCCATCAATGTCCATTTGATCTGAGCCAACCATAAAGTCAACATGAGTTTGACTGCGATTTAGACCAGCCTCTGTTAGTTCTTCTTCACTCATTTCTGTTCCACCTTGCAAATTAAAGGCATACGCTGAGCCAAAAGCCAAATGATTTGAGGCATTTTCGTCGAATAAAGTATTATAGAAAATAATACCCGATTGAGAAATCGGAGATGGGTCTGGAACTAAGGCAACTTCACCTAAATGTCTTGCCCCTTCATCTGTTTCTAGTAATTTTTCCAGTACCTCTTCACCTTGTTCAGCAGAAAAATCAATAACTTTTCCATCTTTAAAGGTGAACTTCATTCCAGAAATAGTGGTTCCTGCATAACTTAGGGGTTTAGTACTTGAAACAACACCGTCAACATGACGTCTATCTGGTGCGGTAAAGACTTCTTCTGTTGGCATATTGGCCATGAACTTTTCACCACGTACGTTATCGCTGCCGGCACCTTCCCATAAATGATTTTTAGGTAAGCCGATAACTAAGTCGGTTCCAGGAGCAGTATAGTGCAGTGCTTTAAATTGCTCTTTGTTTAACTCTTCAGCTTTTGTGGCAAGCTTATTGTCGTGGGCTTTCCAAGCTGCAACTGGATCGGATTCATAAATACGAGTAGTTTTAAAAATCTCATTCCAAAGAGCATCAACCTGTTGTTCACTATTTTCCAAATCAGGAAACACTTTTTCAGCCCATTGTTTTCCAGCAGCTGCAACGACTGTCCAGCTAACTTTATTGGCCTGTGTTGCTTTTCTTAAGTTGACCAATGCTTTTCCAGCAGCTGATTGAAAAGTAGCGACGCGATTTGCATCAACTCCAGCTAAAGCATCAGGATCGGCTGAGACAACACTGATACGGCTAGCCCCTTTAGCAACCCAATCATCAGTTTGGTCTATTTTATATTGAGGAACAGTTTCTATAAATTTTTCGTCTGCATGTAATAAGAATTCACGTTGAATACTATCATCATTCCACTGGACAATTACCTCGCCTGCCCCTAATTTATAGGCTTCTTCTGTAATTAATCGGGCTAAAGGCGCCTGATCAACACTAATTTGTAAAACGATACTTTGTCCTTTTTGAACGTTGACACCAGTTTCGACAATAAGTCGAGCGTATTTTTTTAAAATCTCATCAAAATTCGGTAATGTCATAGAATAACCTCCTAGATTTTCATTCATATAATCGTCCATATCATAACACGTACAGAGTACGAACTCAAACAATCGAGAAGGCTACAGTCATTATTTAATTAGTAAAAAAGACGCTCGAAAGTCCAGTCTAATCAAATAAATAAAATAATATAAATTGAAGGACTAGTATTTTGCAGATTAAACAAATCGTGTTACAATAACTATAGTATTTATATGGAAGCGTTCTAAAGGATAGGCAGAGGGGATTGGAAGATTATGGCAAGAAAAAAAACGATTACTAAAGATCAGATTTTAAATGCTGCATACGAAGTAGTGGCCACTGAAGGCTTTTCGAAATTCACCGCACGGAACATTGCAACCAAAATGAAATGCTCAACACAACCAATTTACTTAGAATTTAAAAATATGGATGATTTAAAAGAAGAGCTATTTGAAAAGATTCATCAATATTTAGCAAAAGAAGTATTTCCTGTGACTCATACTGGAAATACAATTGTGAACTTAGCCTTGAATTATATTCACTTTGCTAAAAATGAAAGCAAATTATATCGTTCGTTGTATTTAGAAGAATATGGCGGCGGAAAAAGAATGCAGGAATTTTCCTATAGTTACTTTTCGAATGCAGTCAAGCAAGATCCTGTGTATAAGAAATTAAGTGATACACAAATCAATTCACTTCATATGGGCACATGGATCGTTGCAACAGGCATCGCAGCCTTGATGACTTCTGGCATCATTCGTCCAAGTGATCAACAAATTGAACAGTTAATGAAAGAAGCGATCGATCAGATTTTACAGCGGGAAGAGCCAATCGATATCGATATTTAAACCTAATTGAAAGAGGAGGCAGGAGTAAAACCCATTAAGTTTTATTCCTGCCTCCATTTGTTCGATTTTTTATTTTACTGCTTCTGATAACTTTTTAGCAAAGGCTTCAAGATTTTGAATATCTTCCTCTTCAGCTGCTAGATCGACTTTTACACTTTCTGCGCCTTTTACAGCCCCAATTTTTGTGAAAACAGCATCAAAATCATCTACTGATTTACAAAAATCATCGTAAAACGTATCGCCAGAACCGCAGACACCATATGTTTTTCCAGATAAATCGATTTCTTGTAACTCTTCATAGAAATCGACGATTTCATCTGGTAATTCGCCATCACCATAAGTATAGGTTGCGACAACACAAATATCTGTATCTTCAAAGTCCTCAGGATCAACTTGAGTACACTCGTTGATTTCAACTTCAATATCTAAATTTTCAAAGGCTTCAGCGACGATATCTGCGATTTCTTCTGTATTTCCAGTCATGCTTGCATAAACGATTTTAGCTAAGGTCATTGGATTTCCTCCTTCAAATAATACCACTTTGATTATATCAGAAGAACAAAGGACATGTAAATTACAAAATGATTCTTAGAGGAGAAGAATCGGCTTATATAGCACCGTTTATGGAAGGCGAGAGGAGGGAATTTGAAAGTAAACGATTTTTAACAACTACTTTTCAGTGAAATTTTCATAAAATATGATAAAATACTCTTAGATAAAGATTATCTAGCTACGTGGGCTAGTCACTAAGCGCTGCCCCAATCGTATCAATTCCTAAGAGCTAAAACTCTATGGATTGAAGGTTTCGGGAAAAAGATAAAAATAGTTGTGGTAAGGAGCACCAGATTTATTTTTTTTATTTTCCAGTCAAGGCGGACCAAGCTCTTTCAGCTTTTAAATTTAGGAGGACGATAGTAAATGATTACACTAAAATCACCAAGAGAAATTGAAATGATGGATGAATCTGGAGAATTATTGGCAGATGTACACCGTCATTTACGTACGTTTATAAAACCAGGAGTGACGAGTTGGGATATTGAAGTATTTGTTAGAGACTTTATTGAAAGCCATGGTGGAATTGCAGCACAAATTGGGTTTGAAGATTACAAATATGCAACATGTTGCAGTATCAATGATGAAATTTGTCATGGCTTTCCTCGGAAAAAACCGTTAAAAGACGGCGATTTGATCAAAGTTGACATGTGTATCGATCTAAAAGGAGCAGTTTCAGATTCTTGCTGGGCTTATGTAGTGGGCAACTCTACGCCAGAATTAGATCATTTGATGGCAGTCACTAAAAAAGCTCTCTATTTAGGGATTGAGCAAGCAAAAGTCGGTAATCGCATTGGAGATATTGGACACGCGATTCAAACATACGTAGAAAGTGAAGATCTATCTGTAGTAAGAGACTTTGTAGGCCATGGCATTGGACCGACCATTCATGAAAGCCCGGTTATTCCTCATTATGGCGAGGCTGGTAAAGGGTTACGCTTGAAAGAAGGAATGGTCATTACGATCGAGCCTATGATCAACACAGGAACTTGGCGTATGAAAATGGATCCAAATGGTTGGACAGCATATACTTTAGATGGTGGCATAAGTTGTCAATTTGAACATACACTAGCTATAACAAAAGATGGTCCTAAAATTTTAACTTCTCAAGGAGAAGAAGGAACATACTAATCGATTAGAGGAGAATTTTATGAAACTGGTGGACAAAGTAAAAAAAAATGAAAACCTTATGCGTTTTATTGAAACAACACAGCATCGCATGGTTGATTCAGAGATTGGCAATACGTCGGTCGTGGTAGCTTATTATTTACTTTTGTCCCTGTTTCCTCTATTGATTGCGGTGGGGAATTTGCTGCCGTACTTACATATCGATCCAAACGAAGTCTTGCCTTACATTGCAGAAGCAATCCCTAAGGCCATTTTCGATGACTTAAAACCAGCAATTCAATCTTTGCTTACACAACGTTCGGGCGGATTGCTGTCAATCTCTGCGTTGGCGGCTTTATGGAGTGCTAGTCAAAGTATCAATGCATTGCAGACGGCAATGAATAAAGCTTTTGGTGTTGAACAACGTAAAAACTTTATTATTGTTCGTATTATGTCTTTACTTGTGCTTCTCTTGTTTATGATTGCAATCGTTGGTGTTGTGGGTGTTTTAGGTTTAGGTAAAACGATTTTAGATTTGCTGCAACCAATACTGCATTTTTCAACTGATTTTATTGATACCTTCCAAGCGTTGAAGTGGCCGATTACGTCATTGGTTTTACTTGTCATTATGTGTCTGATTTATCGAGTTGTTCCTAATGCGAAGCTGAGTTTTCGTTCGATTATTCCAGGTGCTGTTTTTGCAACGGTCGGTTGGATGTTGCTTTCACAAGCTTTTGGGATATATATCAAATATTTCAGCTCAAAAATCGCCAGCTATCAAATCATTGGAAGTTTCATTATCCTGATGTTATGGCTGAATTTTGCAGCAACAATCATTATTTTGGGCGGTATTATCAATGCAGTAGTCAAAGAGTATCTATCAAACGAAAAAATTCAACACCGCTATGGCTTGATCAATCGTCTAGTAGATAAGATTAAAGAAAAATCAAAGAAATAGACTGAATCTGCTTGATTCAACAAAAGAATAAGAGATTAGACTTTCTTCTTCAGCGGAAACACCTGTTCCAACTTGTAAATGTTGAATGATTCGGTATAATATACGATGTACATTAAGAAAGTAGGGTCATCATGTCGATGTTTATTTATGAAATTGTGATTCGTCTATTTCTGACGTTTATCTTATCGTTGATTGTAACGCCAATAGTAAAGCTGTTGGCTTTTAGAATAGGGGCATATGATGCGCCAAGTGAAAGAAGGATAAATACAAAAAATATGCCGACAGCTGGAGGCTTGAGTATTTATTTTGTTTTTTCGTTTTCTTGTTTAGTATTATTTCAGTCGATTATTCCCATAGATTATATATGGCCGATTCTTTTGGGCGCAGGAATAGTAGTGGCGACAGGCTTGATCGATGACATTTATGAGTTATCTCCAAAGAAAAAAACAGTGGGTATCTTACTAGGTGCCTTAGTTATCTACTTTGTAGCAGAGATTCGAATCGATTTTGTGAGCTTACCTTTTTTCGGTCAAATCGACTTACGTTGGTTTAGCTTACCACTAACGTTATTTTGGATACTAGCAATCACTAATGCGATCAATTTGATCGATGGACTAGATGGCTTAGCATCAGGTGTTTCCATTATCAGTTTAACAACAATTGGTGTAATTGGTTATTTTTTCCTCCATGCGAAAACGGTTTTTATTCCAATTGTAATTTTTGTTTTAGTCGCTAGTATTGCAGGATTTTTTCCTTATAATTTTTATCCTGCTAAGGTGTTTCTAGGTGATACTGGGGCTTTGTTTTTAGGCTTTATGATTGCGGTCATGTCATTACAGGGATTGAAAAATGCTACGTTTATTACAGTGATTACACCTATGATCATTTTAGGTGTACCGATCACAGATACCGTCTATGCAATTATTCGACGCTTAATGAACAAACGACCGATCTCTTCAGCGGATAAAATGCATTTACACCATCGTTTGCTGTCACTAGGTTTTACCCATAAGGGAGCAGTGATGACGATCTATGGCTTAGCGTTAGTTTTTTCGTTTGTAGCATTGCTGTTTAGCTATGCAAGTAATGTCGGTTCGATTCTGTTGATTGTCTTTAGTGCTATTGGCTTAGAATTGTTTATTGAAATGATTGGATTAGTTGGTGAAAATCATCAACCATTGATGTATATTTTGCGAGTATTTGGAAATCGTGAATTTCGTCAACAGCAGATAGAAAAACGATTGGGCAAACATTCTAAGAAAAAGTAAATAATCGAGGCGTTTCTTTTTAGATTTGTTAAGCTCTGTTATAATTTGTAGACTGAGTAAAGGTGAGAGCGGGACAAAACACAATAAGTTTTGCTCCGCTCTCATGGGTTCAATGATTCATGGAAACTGTACAGCGTGTTTTAGTCGTCTAACAAGTGTGCTAAAGCTATAGCTAAATAGTTTAAAATTGAATGATTTACCTGATTTTATCGTAAACGAGGGGCAAAAATATGAATGATAGCATAACGATTTCCATTGTTACACACAATAGCCGTCATATTTTTGATGTGCTTGATAATTTAAAAAATGAATTAGGCTTCAAATCAAAATATGACATACATATATTTGACAATGCGTCAGAGCAAAGTTATCTAAATAAATTAGAGCGCTATGGTTCGTTTATTACACTGCATGCTTGTAAAGAAAATAAAGGCTTTGGCTATGGACATAATCAGGTTTTACAAGAGGTAGAAACTAGTTATGGCGTTATTTTTAATCCAGATGTTTTGATTACCAAAGATACTTTAGACAAGATGATGCAACGGATAAAAAAAGAAGAGCAATTGGCCGCTGTTTGCCCTAAGGTACTAAATTCAGATGGAACAACCCAGTATTTAGTCCGACAAAAATTAGATGTGTTTGATTATATGCTTCGTTTTATTCCGTTTCAATCTGTTAAGAAACTATTTAATAAACGCTTGAGTTACTATGAATGCCGCGATTTGCCAGAGGATAAAACTTCTTATATCAAAATGGGATCAGGTTGTTTAATGGTCGTTGATGTCGATAAATTCAAGCAAATTGGTGGTTTTGATGAGCGATTCTTTATGTATTTTGAAGACAACGATCTTTGTATGAGTTTTGGAAAAGCAGGATATAAAATTTTGTATACACCTTTTGAAACGGTGATTCATTTATACGAAAAAGGGGCACACAAAAATAAAAAGTTATTTAAAATTTTCTTACAATCAATGGTCAAATTCTTTAATAAATGGGGCTGGAGGTTTTTCTAGTGGAGAACAAATTAGTCATTACAATGGTTCTATATCGAACAGAATTCTCACAAACCCCCAGTTATGAAATTATCAAAAAAGCGATTAAGAAGAATAAGTCTGTTTATTTATTCGTTTACGATAATAGTGAAAAAATACAAGACAATAAATTTTTTCATAGAGAAAATGTCCTGTATATCCACGATAAAACAAATCCAGGCTTAGCTGAGGCATACAATAAAGGAAGTCTGTATCTTAAAAAGATTCAAGGCGATTTATTGCTGTTACTGGATCAAGATACCCTCTTAGATGATACTTATATTGAGACATTATTGAATTTAAAAGTAAATCAAGCTATTGGCGCCTATGTTCCAATTATTCATTCTCATGGGAGACAGATATCACCGGTATTTTCCGATCAATATATCGGACGTGACTCTAAGTTACCAAAAGTCGGTGTCTATTCAGAACCTATCATGGGGATCAACTCAGGGACGGTTATTTCAAAAGAGATGCTCGACAAGATTGCGCCATTTAACACAGCTTTTCCTTTGGATTTTTTAGATCATTGGCTTTTTTGGGAAATACGCAACTTAAATAAAAAAATCAGCGTTTTAGACCATCAACTGATGCATGACTTATCTGTGTTAAATTATGAAACGGTCAGTAGCCAAAGGTATGAATCAATTATTCGTGCAGAAACGCTGTTCTATCAAAAATACGATCAAGATAAATTTTATACTCACAGAAGGCATTTGTTTTTGAGAGCAGTCAAGCAATTTTTATTTGTTAAAAATCGTAACATTTGGCGCCGAACATTCTTAGAATATCGAACATTAATGAAAGGAAAGTAAATGATCTCAGTTTGTATTGCTACATACAATGGTGAAAAATATTTAGAAGAACAACTTGTAAGTATTTTGCCTCAAATAGGACCTTCTGATGAGCTGATAATATCTGACGATGGATCTGTAGATGAAACGTTGAATATCATTAAAAACTATCAGGAGCAAGATCAGCGGATCAAGTTTTTTAAAGGTCCTGGAAAAGGCGTAATTGCTAATTTTGAGTTTGCAATTAAACAAAGTCAAGGAGAGTTTATTTTTTTAGCAGACCAAGATGACGTTTGGTTACCAGAAAAGGTTCAAATAATAATAGCTTTCTTCCAAAAGCATCCAAAAATAGATTTGGTAATTAGTGATTTAGTGATCGTAAATGAGAGTCTTGATGTAATAGAAGCCTCTTATTTTGATTATCGTAATGTAAAACTTGGGTTTATTCATAATATCGTTAAGAATAAGTACATTGGAGCTGGTATGGCGTTTCGTGGGACCTTAAAAAAGGAAATACTACCCATTCCTAATAATGTGCCGATGCATGACATGTGGATTGGTCTAATTGCTGCATCAAAAAACAAAAGTGCGATGATTCCACAAAAACTTACTCTTTATCGCAGACATGCTAGTAATGCAAGTGAAATTGATACAGGCGCAAGTCGCTGTCAGCAATTAAAATGGCGAATGGCACTCATTATCGCTCTTATAGGGAGAAAAATACTGAAAGTAAAATGAGAGTTATTTTACAGTTTTGTAAAATAACCTCAAAAAGCATGACAAGTCTCTATGATAATGCGATAATGTTTAGTGGCGTAAGCAATTAAACGAAATAAATAAATTAAAGGAGTTTTTCCATGAAAGGAATAATTTTAGCTGGCGGAAGTGGAACAAGACTATACCCATTAACAAAGGCAACCTCAAAACAATTAATGCCGATTTATGACAAACCAATGATTTATTACCCAATGTCAACCTTGATGTTGGCTGGAATCAATGAAATTTTGATTATCTCAACTCCTGATGATACTCCGCGTTTTGAAAGCCTGTTTGGTGATGGGAAAGATCTTGGAATCCATATTGAATATGCAGTACAAGAAAGCCCAGATGGACTAGCGCAAGCGTTTATTATTGGTGAAGAATTTATTGGTGACGATAGTGTTTGTCTTGTTCTAGGCGATAACATTTACTACGGTGGCGGTCTATCTAATATGCTGCAGCGTGCTGCCTCAAAAGAAAATGGCGCTACTGTTTTTGGCTATCACGTAAATGATCCAGAACGATTTGGTGTTGTTGAATTTGACAATAATATGCAAGCTCTTTCTATAGAGGAAAAACCAGAGAAACCAAAATCAAATTATGCCGTAACAGGTCTGTATTTTTATGATAATGAGGTAATCGAGATTGCCAAAAACATAAAACCATCTGATCGTGGTGAACTAGAAATCACAGACGTCAATAAAGTTTATTTGGAAAAAAATAATCTATCTGTTGAATTAATGGGTCGTGGTTTTGCTTGGTTAGATACTGGCACCCATGAGTCTCTTTTAGAAGCATCAACATTTATTGAAACAATTGAAAAGCGCCAAAATTTAAAGGTAGCTTGTTTAGAAGAAATTGCTTATCGAATGAAGTACATCACGAAAGAACAGTTAGTTGAATTGGCCCAACCTCTGAAAAAAAATGGTTACGGACAATACTTATTACGATTAGCAGAAACAGAGTAGGGGCGAATAGATAATGAAAATTATGGATACTAAGCTGAAAGATGTAAAAATAATCGAAATGGACGTTTTTGGAGACCATCGTGGTTTTTTCACTGAAAGCTATTCTAAAGAAAAGTTTGCTGAACAAGGATTAGATTTCGATTTTGTCCAAGACAATCACTCGTTATCCAGTGAAGCCGGTGTACTACGTGGGTTGCACTTTCAAAAAGGTAAAGCCGCTCAAACCAAATTGATTCGTGTAGTTACTGGTGCGGTGCTAGACGTCATCGTTGATATCCGAAAAGGAAGCCCAACTTATGGACAATGGGAAGGGTATATTCTATCAGAACATAATCATCGTCAATTATTAGTTCCTAAAGGCTATGCACATGGCTTTGTTACTTTGACGCCAGATGTTAACTTTATGTATAAGTGTGATAATTATTATAATGCAGCGGCTGACGGTGGGATTGCCTTTGATGATCCTGATTTAGCAATTGAATGGCCGATTGCTATTGAAAAAGCAATCACATCTGAAAAAGACAAGAAGCATCCAACCTTAAAAGAATTTGAATCAGAAAATCCGTTTATTTACGGTGAAATATAAAAGACTAGGAGCGAGCTTGAAGATGAAAAACATTATTGTTACTGGTGGAGCTGGTTTCATTGGATCAAACTTTGTTCATTATGTAGTGAACAATCATCCCGAAGTTCATGTCACTGTATTAGACAAGTTGACATATGCTGGGAACGAAAAAAATCTTGAAGGATTACCAACCAATCGCGTTGAATTAGTTGTCGGAGATATAGCAGATGCTGAATTGGTTGATCGTTTGGTCAAAAATACAGATGCTGTGGTTCACTATGCAGCAGAATCTCATAATGACAACTCATTGAATGACCCATTTCCTTTCGTACAAACTAATATCATTGGGACATATACACTAATCGAAGCATGTCGTAAACACGACGTACGTTATCACCATGTTTCCACAGATGAAGTGTATGGGGATTTACCATTACGTGAAGACTTACCAGGACATGGTGAGGGGGAAGGCGAAAAATTCACAGCTGAAACACCTTATAACCCATCTAGTCCTTATTCTTCAACGAAAGCAGGGTCAGATTTATTAGTAAAAGCTTGGGGACGTTCGTTTGGACTGAAAGCAACGATCTCTAACTGTTCAAATAATTATGGACCCTATCAACATATTGAAAAATTTATTCCGCGTCAAATTACCAATGTTTTAAGCGGAATCACACCAAAACTATACGGTGCCGGTAAAAATGTCCGCGATTGGATTCATACAAATGACCATTCTTCAGCGGTTTGGACAATCTTAACAAAAGGCAAGCTTGGTGAAACGTATTTGATTGGTGCTGATGGAGAAGAAGATAATAAAGCTGTAATGGAACTGATTTTAGAGCTAATGGGGCAACCCCAAGATGCTTATGAGCATGTAAATGATCGTCCAGGACATGATTTACGTTATGCAATCGATTCTTCAAAATTACGCGAAGAATTAGGTTGGACACCAGAATTTACGAACTTCCGTGATGGATTAGCTGATACAATTCAATGGTATACAGAAAATTCTGATTGGTGGACAGCTGATAAAGCTGCTGTAGAAGCAAATTATGCTAAAAATGGGCAGTAGCTTGTGATAAAAAAAGTTAACGCTTTTTGACACAGTGACTGAAATAAAAATTAGTAAGGCAGGAGAAGTCCTGCTTTTTTTCTTGAGGGAGGAAATAACCATGATACTTTTAACTGGTGGCAATGGCCAATTAGGAACAGAATTGCGTCATTTATTGGATGAACAAGGATTAGAATATGTTTCGACTGACTCAAAAGAAATGGATATTACAAATGCGGAACAGACAATGGCGTTTATTACTAATTTAAAACCTGAATTGATTTATCATTGTGCAGCCTATACGGCAGTGGACAAAGCTGAGGATGAAGGAAAAGAGCTAGATGAAAAAATTAATGTAGAGGGAACACAAAATGTAGTCGATGCTGCCAAGGCTGTCGATGCAACGTTAGTTTATATCAGTACAGATTATGTATTTGATGGCACAAAAAAAGAAGAGATGTATAAGGTTGATGATCAAACAAATCCTCAAAATGAGTATGGTCGTACAAAATTGCTAGGGGAACAAATCGTTCAAAAATCGATGGAAAAATATTACATTATACGGACTTCTTGGGTGTTTGGTCAGTATGGTCATAATTTTGTTTTTACAATGCAGAAATTAGCCGAAACACGTGATCAACTGACTGTAGTCAATGATCAATTTGGACGTCCGACCTGGACTAGAACCTTAGCAGAATTTATGGTATTTGTTATTAAAAAAAAGGCACCTTATGGCGTATACCATCTGTCAAATGATAATAGCTGTAGCTGGTATGAATTTGCCAAAGAAATTTTGAAAGATACCAAAGTAGAAGTCTTACCAGTTGACTCAAGTAAATTTCCGCAAAAAGCAATTCGACCTAAATATTCAGTGATGGATATTAGTAAAGCGAAAGCCTTAGGATTTGAAATTCCTACTTGGCAAGAAGCGTTGCAAATGATGTTGAATACATTGTAAAAAGCTTGACTTAAAAGCAGTTTGTCTTTAAATAATGAGCATATTTAATGAAAAGCCGATTTTGTTCTGTCGTATCATTTTTTATAACCATAAAAGTAAATTCATAAAAATTATTTTTGGAATAAGGCATTGAGTATTCAGGTTTGAACCATTACTGGTTTTTGTGCAGGCTGGTTTGTTACCGAAATAGTCGTTTCTAATTTATACGACTGAGATATAAGTTAACTTATATCTCAGTCTTCAATACATAGTAGTTGTGAAACTTAAGCGTAGTATACAAAATAAGCTATCTTTTATTTTACTGACATCTAAGATATAATTATTGAGTTGAAATCATGAATGATATTGATTGGAGGAATAAAAAATGAAAAAAATTTCAGTATTTGGGTTAGGATATGTAGGATTGGCAAATGCTTTATTGCTAAGTCAAAATGAACAAGTGAAGGCTTATGATATTGTTGAAGAAAAAATTGATTTGTTAAATAAAGGTATTTCTCCTTTAGAAGATTATGAAATACATGCATTTTTAGATAGAAAGGATTTAACTATAGAATTTACGAAGGATTTTGAAGATGCAGTTAATTTTGGTGAGTATCTGATTATTGCTACTCCAACGGATTATAATGAAGATAGAAATTACTTTGATACGTCTACTGTGGAAAATGTTATTGAACAAGCATTGGCTATTCGAAAAGATGCTGTATTTATTATAAAATCAACTGTACCTGTTGGTTATACAGATAGTATAAGAAAAAAATATCAAACGGAGAATATTATTTTTTCACCTGAATTTTTACGCGAAGGAAAAGCATTGTATGATAATCTACATCCATCTAGAATTATTGTTGGTGAATGTTCAGAGCGTGGAGAAGAAGTTGCAAATATGTTTTTAGAAAATACGATTGAAAAAAATTCTGAACTATTATTGACTCATGCTACAGAAGCTGAAGCAATCAAATTATTTTCCAATACGTATTTAGCACTCAGAGTAGCCTATTTTAATGAATTAGATACATTTGCTGAGGTTAGAGGATTGGATGCTAAACAAATTATTAAAGGGGTTGGATTAGATCCGAGAATTGGTTCATTTTACAACAATCCATCTTTTGGTTATGGCGGATATTGTTTGCCTAAAGATACGAAACAGTTGCTCGCAAATTATGATAAAGTACCTAATAATATAATTGGAGCGATAGTGGATGCCAATACAACTCGTAAGGATTTTATTGCTGAACAAATATTGGCTAAAAAGCCTAAGGTTGTTGGTATTTATCGATTAACAATGAAAGCTAATTCGGATAATTTTAGATATTCTTCTATCCAAGGAATCATGAAGCGACTAAAAGCAAAAGGCATAGAGGTTATTGTTTATGAACCTACATTAACGGAAAAAGAATTTTATAACTCAAAAGTTGAGAAAGATTTTGATACGTTTAAGAAAGATTCAGATATAATTGTGACGAATCGAATGGAAGATACATTATTTGATGTGAAGGCAAAAGTTTATACTAGAGATATTTTTGAAAGGGACTAAAAGAGCCTCCTTATAAGACATTTTTCTTTCATTAGAGTAATCTCGCACTACTTGAAATAACACAGTATAAGTGTTAGAATTTTTAGGAAAGTGTTGAATTATGTGGATTTTTTATTTAAATCTGTATATTTAAAAAGTAACGGATTTATATTTAAGTGATATTTGTATTAGTAGTCAATACCTAAATAAATAATGTGTAAAAGGGGAAAATTAATGAGTGCGGTGAGTAATATTACTTCTTATTTCCACAATCTGTTAAAAACTAGGTGGAAGTATTTGTTTGGACTGGTAGTGGTTGTATTAATAGCTACAATCTTCTTTTTTCAATTTAATCCGATACCTAAAAAGTTAATCATTTTGTTAGTCTGTTTATCTGCTATTCCTATTGTTTTTGTGAAAGAAAAACTAGAGACAAGTGCACTATGTTGTATTCTTGTTTTAGGTACAGTATTTACTTTTATCACTCCTGTTTTAGATACTCCAGATGAGCCGAGTCATTTGGCACGTGCGTTTTATGTTGCAGAAGGAAATTTAGGTATGAGTGATAAAGTAGAAAAATTGAAGATATCAAAAGATTATCAAGCAATGAATGAGCGAGTGAAACAGACTTTTAAAAATGATTTAGGCTCTGTCAAAACTTCAAGTGAAAAACAAGCACAAGTTTATATTACTACGACTTCGACTTATTCTTTTATTGGATATATTCCTCAAGCTTTAGGTTTAATTGTAGGGAAGGTGTTATCATTAGGTTTATATTGGACTTTTTATTTGGGACGGATATTTAATTTAATGATTTATGCATTGCTTGCATATTTGGCTATCAAAAAGGTTAAATATTATAAGCCGATGTTTACTACGATTGCTGTTTTTCCAATGTCTATTTATTTGGCAGCTTCGTACAGCCAAGATGCACTTGCAAATGGGTTGATCCTGCTTACATGTTCATATTTAGTCAATTTACTTTTCGCTACTGAGAAGATTGAGCATAAAGAACTGTTTACCTTTTTTATATTATGCTTGATTATGATTTCATGTAAATTACCATATGTAATACTGTCAGGGATACTTATTTTTATAGAACCTAAAAAATATAAAGACAAAAAAACATACTTTATGGCGCTTGCTCTATTAGGCGTACTGATAGTAGCAACACTAAGTTGGTACTTGTATTATTCAACGATTCAGCCTGTTCATAGAGGTGCTCAAGTTAACCCTAGCGAACAGTTGCGTTTTATTAAAGAGAATCTTGTTATTTCTACGCGTGTGTTAATTACTGCACTAGTAGATAGTATAAATCTTTTTCAAATGAACTTTAGATTTGGATGGTTAAAATATTTTTCTGCTCATGTTGGACTTTTATATTTAGCGTATTTTGGCGGAATGTGTCTCTTTTTCCCTTTCAATGTGAAGAAAAAATTATCGTCATTCAATAAATTAGGTCTCTCTCTCATTATTGTTGGTGTCATGTTAATGATTATTTTAAGTCAATATTTAACATGGACTCCAGTAGGTGAATTAACTGTTATAGGTGTTCAGGGGAGATATTTTATAGGATTATTTGTTTTAATACCTGTTTTGACAAATGTTTCAAATCTTTTTTACAAACAAAATGTTGAAACTGAACAAATTTTGATTGATGAAGTAGTTATTGAAAAACGAAAAGAAGAGAAAAAATTAAATGTAGAAAAAAATCTTTGGCTTATCTCTATATCAACCTACTTTGTCATAAGCATGATAATTTTTACAATAGCATTTTATAGTATTTAAATAGGAGAGAGGTGCTAATTTGAAGGTTCTATTGATCATTCCAGCATATAATGAAGAAGCCAGTATTTTAGAGACCATTGAGTCGATTGAAAATTTTAAGAAAGAGAACAAACAATTACTACATTCTTTGACGTTAGACTATATCGTAATAAATGATGGATCTACGGATAGGACAAAACAGATTTTAAAAAATCACAATAAAGCGGCTGTTCATTTGATACAAAATTTAGGAATTGGTGGAGCCGTTCAAACTGGATATAAATATGCATTTGAACATGATTATGATATTGCTGTCCAATTTGATGGAGATGGGCAACATGATATTAATAGTCTTCTTGAAATCGTCCAACCAATCATTGACAATAAAGCAGATTTTTGTATTGGCTCCCGTTTTATTGATTCTACATCATCTGGATTTCAAACAACATATATGAGACGTCTAGGTATAAGAATCATTTCAATGTTGATTAAATTGGTGACGAAAGAAAAAATATATGACGTTACTTCTGGATATAGAGCTGCAAATAAAAATATTATTAAAATGTTTTGTAGTCGTTATCCGGTAGAGTACCCTGAGCCTGAAACGATTGTTCATTTGATAAAAAAGAAGGTACGGGTGAAAGAATGTCCTGTAAATATGAAAGAAAGAATGGGCGGACAATCTTCCATTCATTCTTTTAAATCTGTAAAATATATGATTGAAGTTGGAGGAGCGATTCTTATTGCTGCATTCATGAAGGAGGGAGATTAAATTGACGACTATTTTTCGAATTGAGATGTTTATTGTTGCAATAGCATTTTTCATTTTTGTTGTGCGATCAATTAATCAAAATAAATTAACTTTAAAACGTTCTACTAGTCTCTTGGTTCTCTCTCTGGGATTAGTTATCTTTTCATTGTTTCCCAAATTACCAGAAGCATTAAGTATTTTTTTTGGTTTTGAAACAACCTCTAACTTTTTGTATTTTTGTGCAATCATCTTTTTATTAGCTTTCTCAATATTTCAGAGTGTGTTAATGTCTACTCAAGAAGAGAAAATTAAGAATCTGATTCAAGAAATTTCAATAATCAAATCTGAAAAAGAGAAGGAGAACAATCGATGATTTTATTTTTTATATATGTTGTATTATCTTCATTAGGATTAATTTTATTTAAGTTAGGATCGAAGGATTTAACGATGTTGCTTCAGAATGGGCTTTTCTCTCTGTCAATGTCTTGGATTGTTATAGTAGGGATTTTATGTTATCTGGCTAGTTTCTTACTTTGGTTAGTTATTGTAAATAAATCAGAGCTATCTTACATTTATCCATTGTCAATCGCTTGTATCAATATAGCTATCTTAGTGGGTTCTTATTTTTTATTACATGAGACGATAGGTGCTCGAGAGATAATTGGTACCGTTGTAATAATAGCTGGTATAGCTATTATGAAACTATAACCTAGCAATTATATTTTGGTACGAAATGGTTTAATATAAAAATACAAAGGATGGAAACGATGAAACTTATAATTCAGATACCTTGTTACAATGAAGCTGAAACATTAGAAATTGCGTTAAACGATTTACCAAAAAGAATTAGTGGTATCGATGAAATTGAAGTTTTGATTATTAATGATGGTAGTCAAGATAACACTGTAGAAGTGGCTCGCAATTGGGGGGTCAATTATGTAGTTAATTTTAAAAGAAATAAAGGCTTGGCAAAAGGGTTTATGGCAGGGTTAGATGCTTGCCTCAGGAATGGTGCTGATATCATTGTAAATACTGATGCTGACAATCAGTATAATGGTGCGGATATTGCCAAATTAGTACAACCTATTCTTGAAGGCAAAACAGATATTGTTATAGGAGAAAGACCTATTGCTGAAACGGAACATTTTTCGCCTTTAAAGAAAAAATTACAAAAATTTGGAAGTTGGGTTGTTAGAAAAGCTTCAAATTCTGATATACCAGATGCTCCTAGTGGGTTTAGAGCCTATAGTCGAGAAGCAGCTATGCAACTGAATGTTGCAAATGAATACACATATACTTTAGAGACAATTGTCCAAGCTGGTAGAAATAAGGTTGCGATGATGTCTGTACCGATTAGAACAAATGGTGAGCTGAGACCATCAAGATTATTTAGCAGTATGTTTGGTTACATAAAAAAATCAATGCTAACAATACTTCGTGCATTTATGATGTATAAACCTTTGATGTTTTTTAGTATTTTGGGTGGTATCATTTTTACCGTAGGTGCAATTGTAGGTATCCGTTTTTTAGTTTTCTTTTTTCAAGGGTCAGGTTCGGGTCATATTCAGTCACTGATTTTGGCCAGCACTCTGTTATTAATTGGTTTCCAAACTTTTGTCATTGGGCTACAAGCAGACTTGATTTCTGCAAATAGAAAAATCTTGGAAGATATTCAATACCGAGTAAAAAAAATGGATTATGATAACTAGTTAATAGGGGAGAAAAATGACAAAAAAAAATACTAAAGTTTTAATAGCCAGTTTGGTATGCATTATGATTATTGTCTTGATTAGATTGATCAATGTGTTACCAACTAACATTAGTTTTGTTGTTAATTATGATAACGATATTGAAATGAGTCAGACTTCTTTGGTAATGGAAAATAACAAATCCGGTATAGAAACTAATTCTAAAAGGGTAGTGAATAGTCAATCAGTTTTCGCTATTGATCCTCAATATTTTAAATTAGATAAACTAGAACTTTTATTTGAAAATGTTTCAGAAAAGAGCGTTTTAATAAAGAATATAGAAATTAATTCTGGTACGGAGGATAAAAAGCTACTCATAAAGAATTACAGTGGAGATGAACTATCGAAGTACTTAATAGATAATAAGGGCACGATTTCTAATGAAAATAATAATATTTCTTTAAAAGAATCAGATGGCAAAGCCAAATTGACTTTTTCTAAAGAGTTTAGAAATGAATTTGAAAAAGTCATCTACAAAAAAAGTGTGATTAAATTATATTTATATGCACTGGTACTGGTGGTATATATTGCTTATTGTTTAAGAATCCTTTATTTTAAAAAAGTCTCTTTCTTAAAATATACAGGAGCTATGCTTGCAGCTGGAATTTTGATTTTGTACATTGGTAATCTATGCTTGAACTACACAAATGCTTCAAATAGTAAAGATCTTGGAATTATTACAGAAGATCCTGTAAAAACAGTAGCACTGGACAAAGAATATAGCCAAAATTTTATGTCTAGCTTTGACGACTTGAGTGGTATTGAACTATTTTTATACCCTAGTGAAAAGGGAGAAACAGAAGATATTTACCTCTCATTACTTGATGTCGATAGTGGACAAACAATAACAAAACAAATTATTTACGGTGAAGAAATTGAAGGCAATGAAAGTTCTCATAGGATTAAATTTGAAAAACAAGCTAATTCTCATGCCAAAAGCTATAGAATAATTCTAAATAGTATAAATGAAGTAAAAAAATTTCCAGCACAAATTGCTACTGGAGAGAGCTCAAATTATTTAGTTGCTAATATGCAAAGTGATAAGGTGCAGGAATCGAATAGCATAGTATTTATGCCGATATTTGAACGATTTAATGCTCAAGCAACATTAATTATAATAATTTGTGTTGGGGTACTATTTTTATTGATCGTATTAAATTATAAAAAATTGAATATTCCTGCTAAATGGGCAATTATATTGATTTATCTGGTATTTTCTATCTATTCAGTGTATCGGATAAATTATTATCATGAATATGTGGGGCGGACACCTGATGAAGATGCACATATCTCTTATTTAGCTTATCTAGAAGATGAGAATAAGTTTTTTGTTCCTGATTATTTTAAGATTAAAGTAGGTGTATTGGAAGATAAGGATAGATTGGTCATTCATGATGAGGCAGTTTATAATTATTTAGGCCATCCTCCGTTATACTATGAAATTCTTCATTTGGCTAGAGTGGTAGATAATCAAGGAGATGGATCATATCTTGTTAAAGATAAGCGACTATTGATTATGAATATTATGATTGGTATGTCAGGATTATTGTTAGCATTTTATGTTGGCTATTCTAGGCTGAAAAAAGAACCAATTTATCACTTGTTATACGCCAGTATTTTAACAAGTATTCCAATGCTTATATACGGCTTTAGTGGTGTTAACAACGATAATTTGACATTGCTGACTGTTACCATTTTCTTTTTGGGCATGCTCCGTTTCTCTGAAAATCGTTTAAATTTCCTTACGTATTTATTAATCGCATTAGGAATTAACTTAACAATGTGGACGAAAGTAACTGCTGGAATTGGAGTAATATTGGCAGCTGTAATTTATTTAGCTTACTCTATTTACAAACAAAAGAACGTCAAGTTTATTCTATGCAAAGAATTTTTTATGACTATACCATTGTATCTTATCACCTTTGTGTACTTCATACTTGTTTATAAAAGATTTGATACATTTCAACCGGCATTACAGTCAATGGATATACCAGATTTTTATAATTCTGTTTTCTACAAAACTTTTGGTGAAAGAATGCAAATGAATTTTTCAGAATATATTATGTATTATTTCCCTAAATTATTTCAATCTTGGACATCTATCGAATCTCATGTGTCTTTATCTAAGGAAAATTCTTGGCTATCACTTGAAAAATTAGGTTCGATACTTGTTTTAATTTTACCAACTATTTATTTAGTTACAAAGAATAAACTAAAAGATAATACGATGACATTGCTAAAAGTATTCTATTCATCTATTTTATTTACTGTGCTTCTCCAATTTAAAACATCAATTGATCGTTTTTATCTAGATGGTTATCCAGGGACACATCAAACAAGATACTACTTGTGTTTTATAGCAGTCTTAGGCTTTATTTGTGTTAAGTTGTTAAGTGAAACAAGAGATAGTTTTATTGAAAGAGTGTCAATTGAAGAACGTTCATCAAGTAAGCTTATAGCGAATGCTATTTCTATTTTCTGTATTGTATTCATTTTGCTTCTGTTATACGGTGATTTCATTTATTTCTTATACTATTTTAAAGATTATTTAGTTGTTTAATAAAGATGAGACTATGTAAAGAATCAAGGTAAAATAATTGCAGAAAAATTTTTGAAACTAGATAACCAAAAATAGACTGGACTGGATCGAATATTCATAAGATTACCGCTATGAAATAAAATGAAAATCAAGTGATCAATCTATAAACTATCTCGAGTATGACAGGGAATAGCGGCTCTTTGTCAACTAATGTTGGTGAAGAAAATCTAAAGAATTAAATCGATTAATATGATTCCTAGAGGAAATTTCCTCTAGGTTTTTCTATTTTCTTGAAAAAGAATAGTGCCAAAACATAAAGAAATTCTCAACTTAAAATTGTAAAAGTTACGAAACCCATAAGCATTTCTCTTCAACACTTTAATATGGTTGTTTAAACATTCCAATGGTCCATTAGAATAAGGCAATTCTAGCGCATTTTTAATTTCATTTTTGTACTTCTTAAAAGTACCAATAGTCGTTTGGTAATAGGTAGGAAGACGACAAAAATCTTCGTCTAATAGTGCATAAAACCGAGCAAAATCTCTTGTCTGTACGGCATAAAGAAAGTCCTGATAACAGGTGTAGCCACTTTTCAATTCGTCATCATACGCAAGTAAACGATCCACGACTTCTGTTTCAGTTAAATAGGTGCGGAAGGAAGAACGCCAAAGGCGTTTTTCAAAATCAAGCTTCGACTGATTTTTTTGAAGAAGTTTCCAGTATTTCTTCAAGTGTCGATATTTTTTTGCTTCTGTATTTCCCTGATGAAGAAATGTATTCATTCTCTGAATACGGTGCTTTAAAAAGGTTCGGCTGATGAGTTGGACAATATGAAAGCGATCAAGAATAATCTGAGCCGTCGGAAATAACTTTTTAACGAGAGAAAAATAAGGGGCATACATATCGCAAACAATATACTTAACCGTTTTACGAACAGCCAAAGGAAAACGTGAAAAATACCGCTCTAGAAAAGGGAGCTGACGATTTTCAACGACATCAATTAACTGCTTTGTTTGACCATCCATCATGATAAAACTCATAGAAGTGGTTTTTTTGAGTCTATCGGCAATGGATAGCTTCACTTTAGTTGAAATCGAACAATGTTTTTCAACAAGACTCGTTTTAGCAACGAACGATCGATTACAGGAGTAACAGAAGAAACGGCGTTTCTTCAATCGTAAATACGTTTGATACTCCGAAACATCATTCAGTAAAATCAGACAAGTTGTAAAGCCCCAACGTATAATGGCGGCATTCTCTTTCGATTCACAATGAGGACAAACATGAGCAGCATAATCGAGCGTACCTGAGAAGACCTGACAGATTCTACCTTTGATTCGTTCTTTTTTTAAGCCATTTTCATTAAAAGTAATGTTTAAGTCTAGAATATCTAAGGTTTCTTTGATAAGATTGGTGTAGGACATCTTGATTTCCTCCTTTTCGAATGGTTTTAGACGACTTAATTCTAAAGGATATCAGGGTGTCTTTTCTATTATTTTGCATTAAAAAGATGCCGGTGATTTCTCACCAACATCAGAAAGTATAGAGCCGGAATAGCATGAGGTCGATTACTTGATTTTTTTAGAAGCATTGAAAAAAGCGCATACTTCTTATTCGGTTTTTAAGGAGCTGAACTTGGGATCTAGATCCTAAGCTCAGCTCCTTTCTTTTTTGACGAACATTATGCGCTAAGATTGTTTATTTATTTTTAGTAGCTCTAAAGTGAAACTAAGATATTTAGTGGTAATTTTTATTCTTTTTTGCTAACTTATCGTAGCCTAAGACTGCTAAAAAGGCAATGCCATCAGCTAAAGTTGTTAAGACACGGAAGATAACCATTGCAAAGGTTATGGTTCCTTCATTGATTAATCCGCCAGTTGCACCAGCCATCACCGCTTCTCTAATCCCGATACCAGCAGGAGCACCTGGAGTTACAAAACCTACTAACCAAGAAAAAGTATAGGCAGAAAATAAACTTAAAAATAGATTTAGATCAAGTGATACTCCAACCACATAAACGAGTACAACAATGAACAATAAACTTTGAATCAGCATAGTTAAAATATAGTAAGCTAAGCAAATAAACAGACTTTTAACAGTGGACTTGGTAAATAGGTAACGATATTTTAAAAAAATTGGTTGAATTTTGTTTCTCAAAACATAGAGTATTGTTCCTATAAAAAGAATAAGTAATAGACAGAAGCCTAATGTCAATCCGAGTGGCAGATTTTTAAAAAAATCAGCAAATAAATTATTTTTAAAAAGGTAAATAGAGGCCAAAACAATTCCAGCTAAAACATTTACCGCAACATCGAATATGGTAGCTGCTGCAACTTGAATATGAGAAATGTTCATTTTAGAAGCAAGTTGGTTTCTACCAACATATTGAAAAACATTACCTGGTAGATATTTTAATAAATTAGATTTTGTATAAACCTTTGTTGTATCAAGCCAAGGCATGTTTTCTTTGGAAAACATCTCTACCAATGTTTTCCAAGGAAAACAGTTTAAAATAATGATAATGCTCAAAATAATTGTAACAATCAATACAATAGAAATATCTTTTTGATTAAATATTTCTGAATAATCTAAGTCAGTTGAAAACAATTTTTTAAAGACAAAATAAATAGCAATCAAAGTAATAATATTTCCACAAATGTTAAACGCTTTTTTTAATAATTTATTCATAAAAGTCTCTCTTCCTACTAAAGTATCATCCTTGATTTTACTCTAAAAACTTCTATAGAGCAAATCTGATTTTATCTATCTTTTTTAATTACACATATCGCTATAATTCATTTAATATAAAAATCTATTTTTAATGAAATGATTTTTTTTCATTTCTTAATTTGAGCTTTTTTGAGAGCTATTTGATTTATTAATTTCAATCATGTAGAATATGTGCGATACTGGTTTGAATAAAAAATTGGAGGAATACCATGAAAAAAAGGTCTATAGTGTATACATCTCTTTGTACATATCTTATTCTTAGTAATTTTGTTCCTATGATTCAAGTAAATGCTGAAATTGTTGAATCATCAGAAAGTACAGTTGCGTCCTTCGATTCAACAAAAACGACTACTGAACAGAATATAGAATCATCTGCAGTAACTAGTGACACATTGACATCAGAAACAGATAAAACTTTTGATACTACTGAAATGTCTAGGACTGATGATGTTAAAGCTGAAGAGGACAACCTAACAGAAGAAGTTGATGATTATTATGAACCTTCTGTTGGAAGTCGTTCTGATTTAACTACTGAACCATCGATTAACAGTCGAATGACAAGAAATACAATAGACATAGTTAAGGCGGGTGAAAATAATCGACCAGCAGCTAATTTTATTGATATTTCTTCTCATAATGAAAATATTTCAGTTAACCAATTCCAAATGATGAAATCATATGGTGTGACAGGTGTGGTTGTGAAATTGACTGAAGGAGTAACTTACTTCAATTCTTATGCAAAATCACAAATCCAGAACGCTAAATTAGCTGGTATGACTGTTTCTGTTTATCATTATAGCCACTATACTTCTAGAGCAGGTGCAGTATCTGAAGCTACTTATTTTGCAAACAAAGCAAATGAATTAGGTTTAACTAAAACTACAGTAATGGTTTCAGATATTGAAGAGCCATCAATGAATACAGCAAATTTAAATGCTAATACAACTGCTTTTAAAGAAAAATTGAATTCATTGGGATATGGTAGTGTGGCGTACTATATGTCTAGAAGTTGGCTAGATATTGCAGGCGGAAATTTTAAAACGAATATTTTTGGAAAAGGAAATATTTGGGTAGCTCAATATCCTTTTACACCTACTGCTTCTCAAAAATGGAATAATGATTATAGCGCTTGGCAATGGTCATCGAATTTTTATTTCCCTGGTATCGCTCATCCATTTGATATTAATACGGATTATACGGGGCTGTTTACTGGTGATAGTGGGTGGGATAATTCTATTCCTGTGACAGGATCGACAAAGATAACGGACAAAAGCGGAAATGAATCTATCTTTGAAGCAACGGCAAACATTGATGCCGGTGGCTATTCTCCGGCTGAAGTTTATTTTGCGACATGGTCAGAAGATGGAGGCCAAGACGATTTAATATGGTATCGTGCACAACGAAATGAAAATGGAACATGGTCAGCTAATATAAATGTCACGAATCATGCTAAAGCGGGTAAGTATATAGTACACACTTATGCAAAAATGAACAGAAATACCCAAATTGGTGTCTCGTCTAATACATTTAATGTTACGCAGCCAAGCATGAACGTAGAGACAACAACGTATAATAAAGAGACAAATAGTTTTGATGTAATAGTAACACCAACCACCGTCTCAGGAGTGAAAAATATCCGTATACCCGTGTGGAGTCAAGCAGATCGTTCTGATCTAATTTGGTATACGGCAACCAGACAAACAAATGGCACCTATAAAGTAAAAGTAAATATAAAAGATCACAAATATAATACTGGCAATTACACAGTGCATGCTTACTTATATTCTAACAATGGACTGGTGAACGGAACGGTTGCAACTCCAGTTGAAGTTTCTTGGTCTTTGACAGGTAAAACAACGATTAAAGATACAAATGGCAAAGAAACAACTTATAAAGCCACCACAACAGTTAACCAAGGAAATTATCAAGGAGCTATGACTGTATATGTAGCTACGTGGTCAGGTAATGATTTGAAGTGGTATGTAGCTTCTAAAAATAGTGATGGAACCTATAATACAACAATTGATATCAAGAATCATAAAAATGCGGGAAAATATTTTGCGGATACCTACGTGAAATTATCAAATGGCACAATGCAATGTATCTCTTCAGATACATTTAATGTTACACCGCCAAACATGAACGTAAAAACCACGACGTATAACAAAGAGACAAATAGTTTTGATGTAATAGTAACACCAACCACCGTCTCAGGAGTAAAAAATATCCGTATACCTGTGTGGAGTCAAGCAGATCGTTCTGATCTAATTTGGTATACGGCAACCAGACAAACAAATGGCACCTATAAAGTAAAAGTAGATATAAAAGATCACAAATATAATACTGGCAATTACACAGTGCATGTTTACTTATATTCTAACAATGGACTGGTGAACGGAACGGTTGCAACTCCAGTTGAGGTTTCTTGGTCTTTGACAGGTAAAACAACGATTAAAGATACAAATGGCAAAGAAACAACTTATAAAGCCACCACAACAGTTAACCAAGGAAATTATCAAGGAGCTATGACTGTATATGTAGCTACGTGGTCAGGTAATGATTTGAAGTGGTATGTAGCTTCTAAAAATAGTGATGGAACCTATAATACAACAATTGATATCAAGAATCATAAAAATGCGGGAAAATATTTTGCGGATACCTACGTGAAATTATCAAATGGCACAATGCAATGTATCTCTTCAGATACATTTAATGTTACACCGCCAAACATGAACGTAAAAACCACGACGTATAACAAAGAGACAAATAGTTTTGATGTAATAGTAACACCAACCACCGTCTCAGGAGTAAAAAATATCCGTATACCTGTGTGGAGTCAAGCAGATCGTTCTGATCTAATTTGGTATACGGCAACCAGACAAACAAATGGCACCTATAAAGTAAAAGTAGATATAAAAGATCACAAATATAATACTGGCAATTACACAGTGCATGTTTACTTATATTCTAACAATGGACTGGTGAACGGAACGGTTGCAACTCCGGTTGAAGTAAAATAATGTTGAATAATATCCACTAAAAGTACGTATTTTTTATATAATGAAATACATTTTAGTGGATATTTATTTTTTCTTAATAGTTTACTGTATAAACTAAAGAATTCTTGCTTTTCAACGGCAATTTAAGTAAAATGTTAGTATTGGTTAAAAAGTGAGGTAGGATACAAAAACTGATTTATTAAAACAAAAAGGCTTCATTTGGAAGGATAGATAAAATGTTAAAAGACTTATTTTCTTTTTTTACAGAAATTTTCAAAAACCGAAAACTATTGATACAATTTTCGTATAATGATTTCAAGTCACGTTATGCAGGATCTATGTTCGGGATTATATGGGCATTTATTAACCCTTTAGTTATGGTATTCACTTATTGGTTTGTTTTTGGCTTTGGATTGAAAGCTGTACCAACAGAAGGAATTCCATTTATTGTTTATTTAGTAACAGGGATTGTGCCATGGTTCTTTTTCTCTGATGTGTTATCAAGTGGGACAGGTGTTTTCAGAGAGTATAGCTATTTAGTAAAAAAAGTAGTGTTCAATATAAAAATACTACCTACTGCTAAGTTAATATCAAATTTATATACTCATCTGTTCTTTTTAGCAGTAACGTTTATTCTCACATTTATTTACGGAATTTTTCCGACAGCTCAAACGATTCAAATTATTTATTATCTAATTTGCATGAGTGCATTTTTGACTGGACTAACTTGGATTACTGCATCAATTCAACCATTTTTTTCTGATATTAGTCAATTTATAGCAGTAATCATGCAGGCATTGATGTGGTCAGTACCTATTTTATGGAGTCCACAAAACTTTCCAGTTTGGGTAATCAAGATTTTAAAATTTAATCCTATGTATTATGTTATCAATGGATATCGTGAAGCATTCTTAGGTCAAGGTTGGTTCTGGCAACATTGGGCACAAACTGTTTATTTTTGGATTATTACATTTATATTGTTATTAGTGGGTTCTGTTGTTTTCAAACGATTGAGACCACACTTTTCGGATGTTTTATAAAATAGGATTGGAGATTGACTTATGTCTGATTATGCAATTGAAATAAAAGATTTAACTAAAACGTATAATATGTATGCAAAACCCAAAGATCGTATGAAAGAAGCTTTGAATCCTTTAAAGAAAAGCTATCATGATATATTTTATGCATTAAAAGATGTCAATATTGTTGTTGAAAAAGGTGAAATGATCGGTTTTGTAGGTGAAAATGGTTCAGGAAAATCAACTTTACTAAAGATCATTACGGGTGTATTGACACCAACGAGCGGAAGTATTGAAATAGACGGGAAAATTGCCGCTTTATTAGAGCTGGGATCAGGATTTAATCCAGAATATAATGGATATGAAAATATCTATCTAAATGGAATGGTTCTAGGTTTTTCTAGAGAAGAAATTGACGGAATGATCGAAGATATTATTGCCTTTGCAGATATTGGTGATCATATCAATCAACCCGTAAAAACATATTCAAGCGGGATGTTTGTTCGTCTAGCTTTTGCGGTAGCAATAAACGTAGATCCAGATATTCTGATTGTCGATGAAGCGTTGGCGGTTGGTGACTTAGAGTTCCAATTAAAGTGTATGGAAAAATTCACTGAATTGAGAAATTCTGGGAAAACGATTTTATTTGTTTCACACGATATAAACTCCGTTCGCCGTTTTTGTGACCGAGTTTATTGGCTTAAAAATGGTGAGGTCGTTTCAGAAGGCAAGACGATGGAAGTAACAGAAGAATACGATAATTACTTGAAGAAGAAATCAATTAAATCTGTCGATCGTGAAAAAACAAAAATCGAAGAACACGGTGCACCTGATATTGTTGAAGTAACTAAAGTTGAATTATTGGACAATGATCGTAAACCATTAGAGATGGTACAACAAGATCAAGCCGTTATCGTTCGAGTTGAATATGATGTAAAAGATGATACACTAAAAAGCCCCGTATTGGGCGTTGCTATTCGTACAGTGAACAACCATTACGTTTGCGGATTAAACACATTATTAGATGAATCAACAATTCCTTGGAAAAAGGGAAATAATGTATTCTATCTACACTATAACAAAATGGCCTTATTAAGTGGGGAGTATTACTTTGATATTGCTATTTTTGAAGAAAATGCGACAGTACCGTTAGTATATAAAACAAAATTTTTAAATATGTTTATCACTGGTAAATATGTTGGTGAAGGTATTGTTGTACTAGACCATGAATGGAAGGACTCATTATAAAATGAAGTATGATTTCGATTTATCTCTGGATGAACATACCAGCGTAGGGAAAATCTTGGCTCAAATTGAAGATAATAGTAAAGTTTTAGAGTTTGGACCAGGTAATGGACGTATGACAAAGTATTTAATTGAAGGTAAAAAGTGTGATGTTTCTATTGTAGAGTTCGATCCCGAACTTTACAATTTTGTCATGCAGTTTGCTCAAGATGGGTTTCTTGGAAATATTGAGGACTATGGGTGGACAACATATTTTGCTCAAAAAGAGTTTGATTACATTATATTTGCAGATGTATTAGAACATTTATCTGATTCTGAAAAAGCATTAGAACAAGTTTTGCCTTTTTTAGCCGAAAATGGAAAACTTCTTATCTCATTTCCAAATGTTGCCCATAATTCTGTGTTGATAGATTTATTTAACAATAAATTAAATTGGAATAAATATGGTTTGCTTGATGCAACGCATAACACCTTTTATACACAATCTGGTTTTGAAAAACTATTTCAAAGACTTGGATTAAATATTGTTGTGGAAGACTATACTTATTCTCAAGTTGGTCAAAATGAAATTGATTCAACTTATGAGGATTTACCTTTAACTGTAAGATATGATTTCAAAAATCGCTTGTTTGGTGAAGTTTATCAGTACTTCTACTCATTAACGCTGCAACCAGTTGAAAATCCTGATCGGAAAATACCAGAGAATTCTAATTTTGTAGAACACGTTCGATTAGAATATACCTATTCAGATAGGGTTGAGTCTAATGTTCTGTTATTGAACAACCATACTGGTGAAAGCAAAGAAATGACTATCGATGTTCCAGAAGGCGTTCTTAATGTGAAACTTCTTCCATCTACTCAAGCATCTATTGTGCGTTTTAAAGGTATAGTAGAAGGAAAAGAACTACGCTCGATTGAAAGCAATTCACTGTGGAAAAATGACAGTATCTATCTTTTTGAAAATACAGATGGACACTTTCTTATTGATGGCAAGTATGTAGCAAATCATCAACTGACTCTTATGTTTGATTTCCTTTATGAGGGTGAATTTACAGATATACAGAATCAAGTGATCCATTATTCAGTAAAACAAAAGCAAGAAGTTAATAAACTTCAAGAAGAGCTACTTATTGCTGAGAAAAAGGCAAATGATAAAGTATTATTCATGGCTGAGCGTTATAATGAAGTGATTGCTTCGCAAAAAAACAATGGGTGGATTAACGCGACAACAACACCAAAAAAAGAGCGTGAAAAGTTAATTACTTTAAATATAGAAAGTGTTGAAAATGATGGCGAATTAAATCAAGCAATCATCAAAGGCTGGGGCTTTTCTAATAAAACAAAAGAACCATTACGCTATGCATTGCAAAGTAACGAAGGTTCTTTTTACAAAGTTACCTCTTTGAAACGTCAAGATGTTATCGATATTAATGATTTGCCAGAGGATCAAGAATATGGTTTTATCATAGAAATCGAAAATTATCAGATTGATAAGATGGTTCATTTGATTATTACCACCGCAAATGACGAAAAAATCTATATGCCTGTAAATCGATATAATTTAGCTGAATTGGGTGTTCTTAAAAGAAGTCGAGTTATTTTGGGCGCGATAAGAAGAAAAGGATTTATAGGGGCTTTAAGAGCGTTTAAAGAGCGTAATGATCAACAAGACGCATATGATAGATGGATTCTTGCAAATGAACAATATGACAGCGAGAAGATTCTCGAAGAAATAACTCAATGGTCTTTTCAACCTAAAATTTCTATTGTTATTCCTGTTTATAATGTAGAGGAAAAATGGTTAAATGTATGTATCGAGTCTCTAAAAAATCAGTTTTATAAAAACTGGGAACTTTGTATCGCAGATGATGCTTCGTCAAAAGAATATATCAAACCGTTATTAGAAGAATTTATGGCCAAAGATGACCGTATCAAGGTTGTTTTCCGTGACCAAAATGGGCATATATCTGAAGCGACTAACTCTGCATTAGGTATCGCAACTGGAGATTACATTGGTTTTATGGATAATGACGATGAACTTGCGCCAAATGCTCTTTTCGAAGTTGTGAAAGCGTTGAATGAAGATAAAGAAATTGACTTCATCTATACCGATGAAGATAAAATCAGTACTAGAGGGAAACGCTTCGATCCATTCTTTAAACCTGACTGGAATTCAGAGCTATTATTAGGTCATAATTATATCACTCACTTTGTGGTTGTGAAAAAAGATTTGGTTCTTCAGCGTGTGGGTGGTTTAAGAGATGAATTTAATGGTAGTCAAGATTACGATTTCGTATTAAGAGCAACAGAAGCTGCAAATAAGATCCATCATATACCAAAGATCCTTTATCATTGGAGAACAGTTGAAACTTCTGTAGCTTTTGATCCTCAAAGCAAAGAGTATGCTTACGTTGCAGGTCAAAAAGCGATAGAAGCAGCTTTAGCAAGAAGAGACATTTCAGCGACTGTTCAAATGACAAAAAATTATGGTGCATATAAAGTTAATTACCAGTTCAATGTTAAACCTAAAGCGAGTATTTTATTTGTAGGTCCTAAAGAAAAAGCCATAGAAGCGTTAAAACGATTCATTGATAAGACTTATTACAATAATGTAGAATTTATAATGCCAGCGAATATGAGAGAATCAGTTGAGCATTTAGATAATCGAATTACTTTTGTGGAAGGTGAAACATTAAATCAACAGGCTGTAGATGCCAATGGAGAGTATCTTGCGTTTGTCAATGTTTTCGTTGAACCTGAAAATTCAAGATGGCTTAATGAATTGATGAATCTAGGTCAAAAAAATGATATCGGACTTGTAGGTGGTAAGGTAATTAATCAGTTTGATACAATATTAAATGTTGGTGTTTCAGTTGATCAAGATAAAAAAGTATTGGAATATGAACAACGTGGTGTATCAAATAAATCAATCGGCTATTATTTCCGTCCAGCGCTACCTAGAGAACTACAAGCTGTAACTGAAGACTGCATATTGATTCGCAAATCAGATTTTGAAAAAGTTTCAGGTTTTGATGAGTCTGTAGGTTTCCAACTGATGGGAGCTGATTTATCTCTTAAAATGCAAACTATCTCTAAGAAAGTTGTGTTCACTCCTTACGCAGAAATGGTAGCAGTAGAAGGAATCAATCACTTAGAAGGAAAAGAGCACGCGAAGAAATTAGTCGAAAAATGGTCCTCTGATCAGTTGAGTGATGGATACAAAAATCCTAATACTCTAAATTAAGGAGTTCTTATGAATAAAAAATTAAAAGTCTGTATCGACAGTATAATGAAAAACGGTAAAGATAAAAGTCTTGTGATCACTGGTTGGGGACTAGATGAAGAAATTAAAGAAAGTCCTGAGATTCGTATTGAGTCAGACTCACAAATCCTCTTTGATAAGCAATCTGTTTATCGTGGTGACGTAAACGGACTCTACAAGCTTGATAGCAACCAGGAACTGGGCTTTGTTTTGACTATCCAATCAAAAGGAAAACTTGATGCGTTTAACTTAGTTTTTCACACAGAAAACGAGAAAATTATCAAGAAAATTGAAGTAGATGGAAACTATCCTTTAGTGCCTGGCTCAGAGAAAGTATGGAAAAAGAAGTTACAACTTATCCGTAAAGGTTTAGGCTACTTAAAAAGAAACGGGCTCCGAAGTACCGTTCAACGTATAAAATTAAAAGGTATTTCAATACCTTCAAATGAAGACTACTTGACTTGGATAAAAGAAAATGAGCAATGGGATCTTCAGCAGATAAAAGAAGAAATTTCGATGTTTGATTATCAGCCTAAAATTTCTGTATTGATGCCTGTTTATAATGTTGAACAAAAATGGCTTGAAAAATGTATTCAGTCCGTTCAAGCCCAATTTTATGATAATTGGGAATTATGTATTAGTGATGATGCATCAACGGATACAAACGTAAGAAAAATTTTAGAGAAATTTGTAAAGCAAGATTCTCGAATAAAAGTAGTTTATCGTCCTAAAAATGGACATATCAGTAAAGCAACTAATTCTGCTTTAGAGATTTCAACAGGTGAGTTTGTCGCATTATTGGATAATGATGATGAGCTTGCGCCAATTGCATTGTATGAAGTAGTTAAATTGCTGAATCAATATCCTGATTTAGACTTGATTTATAGTGATGAAGATAAAATTGACATGCAAGGAAATCGATTTGAGCCTGCTTTCAAGCCAGATTGGTCACCAGATTTGTTATTAGGAACGAATTACATTTCTCATTTAGGCGTGTATCGTCGTTCCATTATGGAAGAAATTGGCGGATTCAGAGTAGGTCTTGAAGGATCGCAAGATTATGATTTAGTATTGCGATTTACCGAAAAAACGACTGCTAGTAAAATTGCTCATATTCCTAAAATTCTCTATTATTGGCGAGTATTACCAACTTCCACTGCAGCAGATCAATCAACCAAGGGCTATGCCTTTGAAGCAGGTAGAAAGGCATTGGAAGATGCTCTAGCTAGAAGAGAAATCAAGGGGACCGCCACACATGCCGCCGGTAATGGCTTGTTTGATGTGAATTATGATCTTTTATCCGAAGATCTAGTGAGTATTATTATTCCTACGAAAAATGGCTATGATGATATGAAACGATGCTTACACTCAATAGTGAAGAAGACAAGCTACACTAATTATGAAATCATTGTAGCTGATAATGGAAGTACAGATCCTAAAATGAATCAGTTATATGAGGAATTTAAGGAGAAACTTTCTGAACGCATAATAATTGAGTCGATTGATATCCCTTTTAATTATTCAAGAATCAATAATTTAGCGGCTAAAAAGGCTTCTGGTAAATATTTACTCTTCTTAAATAATGATACAGAAGTGATCACAACTGATTGGCTGAGACGAATGGTTTCTGTCGCCCAATTAAACCGAATTGGGTGTGTTGGTGCTAAGTTATATTATCCTAACCATACAATTCAACATGCAGGAGTTATTTTAGGGTTAGGCGGAGCTGCTGGGCATGGGCATCATACATTCCCACGTGGTGACTTTGGTTACTTTGGAAAGCTAGAAATAAATGTGAATTATTTGGCTGTGACAGCTGC
Organism: Enterococcus sp. AZ170; assembly: GCF_050545135.1. Classification (NCBI taxonomy): domain Bacteria; kingdom Bacillati; phylum Bacillota; class Bacilli; order Lactobacillales; family Enterococcaceae; genus Enterococcus; species Enterococcus sp. AZ170. The sequence continues at coordinate 864,010 of NZ_CP172947.1, forward strand.
TTGTTTAATGATTAAGAAAAGTGATTTTGATGAAGTTGATGGATTTGATGAATCGTTAACGGTTGCTTTCAATGATGTAGATCTGTGTTTAAAAGTTCATGAATTAGGACGAGATAATATCTGGCTTCACAATGTTGAACTTTTTCATTTTGAATCACAATCAAGAGGACATGAAGACACACCAGAGAAACTTAAGAGATTCCAAGAAGAGACAAAGCTAATGGAAGCTAGGTGGGGAAATTATATAGAGGTGGATCCATACTATAATCCTAATCTAACTAGAACAGCTGGAGACTTTGGTGTTAGGATCCATTAAGTATTAAAAAAATAATCAGCTAGTATGAACTTGGGATTGAACAAGAATCATACTAGTTGTTTTTTCATTTACTTGATAATTTTATTGTAGTAGCTTTAGGTTATAAGTAGTCTCTGTTCTATGTAAATTTAATAAATAATTGGAAAAATTATATTTGATATAGATAATCTTGAGTGGTACAATACTTCCGACTGGAGGGACCAAGATGACAAAAGTAATCGCCCACCGCGGTAGCAAAGGAACACACCCAGAAAATACTCTGGCAGCCTTTAAAGAAGCTATTCGAGTCGGTTCAGATGGTATCGAGTTAGATGTCCAATTATCAAAAGACGGTCAGTTGATCATTATCCATGATGAAACACTTGATCGCACTACGAATGGCCACGGAGCAGTGGGGGCATTAACATTAGCAGAATTAAAACAATTAGATGCTGGTAGCTGGTTCACCAAAAATCCAATCTTTCAAGAAATCCCGACTTTAGAGGAAGTCCTGATGCTACTTAAAGAAGAAAACTTTTCTGGTTTATTGAATATTGAAATCAAAACAGATCAGGTTCACTATGAAGGGATCGAATCAAAGCTTGTTCAGCTTTTGCAGTCCCAACCTTGGACTTTCGATTATATGTATTCAAGTTTTTATTTTAAAAGTTTAGAAAAAGTTTGGGAAATAGAAAAAAATCAAAAAATTGCGTCAGTATTCAGGTTATCAGAAAAGGATGAACAACGAGCGCTTCAAACAGCTTTTATTGCAGGGATTCATCCTAAAATCGATTGGGTACTGGAACACATAGAAGATTTAGCTGATTTTCCTAAAGCAATTCGGCCTTGGACAGTGAATGAGGAAGAGAAGATGGCTCTTTGTTTTGCCTATCATTTGGCAGGGATTCATACAGATTTTCCAGAGTTAGCGATGCAAGTACGTGAATCGATGCAAAAAAAAGGATGAAAAAATTGGAAAAAGTATTAGTAATCGTAGGACCAACGGCAGTTGGAAAAACCTCTTTGAGTATTGAATTAGCAAAAAAATTAAACGGAGAAATTATTAGCGGCGATTCGATGCAAGTCTATAGACAGCTGGATATCGGTACAGCAAAGGCAACAGAAGAAGAACGTGCAGGAATTGTCCATCATCTGATTGATTGCCGTGATTTAACAGAAACCTATTCTGTAGCAGATTTTCAAAAAGAAGGACGTCAGGCAATTGACAAAATCATCGCAAAAGGCAAATTACCAATTGTTGTTGGTGGGACAGGTCTGTATATTCAAGCCTTGCTGTATGATTTTGAACTAGGCGCTAAGGATGAGTCTACAGAGCTCAAAGAGAAATATCAAACAGTTGCCGAGACATATGGTAATCAACATCTGTGGGAAATACTGCAGGAGAAAGATCCTCTAGCTTCTGAAAGTATTCATTTTAATAATCGAAAAAAAGTGATTCGAGCTTTGGAAGTGTTTGATAAAACTGGTTATAGTATTTTAACACCGAAGAAAACACCTAAGCCGCTGTATGATTATTTTTTAGTAGGCTTAGAGACAGACCGAGCTAATCTTTATGATAGAATCAATACTAGAGTAGAACGGATGCTTACTGAGGGGCTTTTAAAAGAAGCTGAGCTACTTTACAAAAAGCAAACACAACAATCGACCCAAGGAATTGGCTATAAGGAGTTTTTTCCTTATTTTGAAGGAAAAGTAACCTTAGAGGAAGCTGTACAACAAGTGAAGCAAAATTCAAGAAGATATGCGAAAAGGCAGTTGACCTGGTTTAAAAATCGTATGAATACCAGCTGGTGGGATTTAGTACAAAAGCCTACTAGTAGTGTAGAGCTAGAAAAAGAAATCAAAGACTGGCTGGGTTCTTCGGAGGGATAAAAAATGGACAAAACAACAGAAAAGGTTATTTTAGTAGGCGTAGAAACAGAGAACAACTATGCCCGTTTCGAGGGTTCCATGAAAGAGTTAAAAAACTTAACGAAAACGGCACAAGGAGACGTCGTGTTTTCCTTAACGCAAAAACGTCCTCGTATCGATTCGCAAACTTTGATCGGTAAAGGGAAAGTAGAAGAGCTAGTACAACTAGTTGATGCTTATGAAGCAGATATTGTCATTTTCAACCATGAACTGACGCCACGACAAAATCAATTGATTGTTGAAGCACTTGGGGTAAAAGTAATCGATCGAGTTCAACTTATCCTGGATATTTTTGCAATGCGGGCTCGTTCAAAAGAAGGGAAGCTGCAAGTTGAGTTGGCACAATTGAATTATTTGCTTCCACGTTTGATTGGCCAAGGAAAACAATTATCCCGCCTAGGTGGCGGCATTGGAACTCGAGGACCTGGGGAAACAAAACTGGAGTCAGATCGCCGACATATTCGTAATAAAATCATAGCCATCAAACGGGAACTAAAAGAAGTGACTGCCCATCGTGAACGAAGCAGGCAAAAGCGTCGTTCATCTGATATTTTTCAAATTGGCTTGATTGGCTACACTAATGCAGGTAAATCAACAATTTTAAATTTATTGACCACAGCTGGGACCTATTCAGAAGATCAACTGTTTGCCACATTAGACCCCTTAACAAAAAAATGGCAGCTGCCACAAGGGATGATTGTGACCATGACAGATACTGTTGGTTTTATTCAAGATTTGCCGACACAATTGATTGAAGCGTTTCAATCGACCTTGGAAGAAAGTCGGAACATGGATCTATTATTGCATGTGGTGGATGCTAGTGCAGAAGACCGCTTACAGCATGAGCAAACGGTAGTTGAATTACTGAATGATTTAGATCTAAAACAGATTCCTGTTTTGACCGTCTATAATAAAAGTGATCAAATCGATGAAGCTGACTTTGTGCCGACTTTATTTCCTAATGTATTAGTTTCTGCTAAGAGTACTTTGGGCAAAGAAGACCTTACAAGAGCAGTTAGAGAAAAAATGATGGAGTTATTAGTTCCATATGAATTTGAGCTAGCTGCGGATCAAGGGCAAGAATTAAGTGAGTTGACGCGCCATACATTACTTTTATCAGAACAGTTTGAAGAAGATAAAAATGCGTACCATGTAAAAGGATTTGCACCGATAAATTCTAAATGGGCTAGATAACTAACTATTTGAGCTATAGGAAAAGATAATGTTAAACAATCAGTCATACTCGATTTGAATCGTTTTTCCATTAAAGGTATTCTAAAAGATACCTTTTTTATTTTTGCTAAAAATATAGCTGAAATTAGAGCTTATTATCAGTTTTTGCTCGATATTTTAGTTTTATGTTAGAAAACCTAACATAAATCATTGACAACGGAAAAAAGTATTGATATTCTATATTTAATCTATCTAGCTATGTAGGTTAGTTTCTATGAAAAAGATAACATCTGTATGTAGCAGATATTGTCAAAAGCTTATTTTCCTATTTTTCGTTTGAAACGACAAGAACCTACTACGCTTTTAAATTAAGAGAGGGGGGTGGATATGAGGGAGAAGGAACTGAGAAGATCAATGTCAGTTTTTCCAATTGGTACAGTTATGAAACTGACTGATTTATCAGCACGTCAAATTCGTTATTACGAAGAGCAGGATTTGATTCATCCAGAAAGAAGTGAAGGAAACCGACGTATGTATTCACTGAATGACATTGATGTATTGTTGGAAATCAAGGATTATTTGTCGGATGGTCTAAATATGGCAGGAATCAAACGTGTCTACGAAATGAAACTGGAAGAACAAATGCACGCCCAAGAATCAAACAAACCGCTGACGGATGAAGATGTTAGGAAAATATTATATGATGAACTTATTTCTCAAGGTGGACTTACTCAACAAAATCCATTCCAATCAAGAGGCCCCAAATTGTAACACTTGAGTTTTATACAAAAAATGAAGGACGTGAAGGATACAATGACGAAGAAACAAGACACAGTAGAAGATATCAAACGAATTGCCGAGGAAGAAAATGTTCGATTTTTACGATTAATGTTTACAGACATTATGGGAACAATCAAAAATGTGGAAGTTCCAGTGAGCCAATTAGACAAAGTGTTAAGTAATAAAATGATGTTTGATGGGTCTTCTATTGAAGGTTTTGTGAGAATTGAAGAAAGCGATATGTATTTGTATCCTGATGTATCGACATGGATGATTTTTCCATGGGAGAGTACACACGGAAAAGTTGCTCGTTTGATCTGTGATATTTATAATCCTGATGGCACTCCTTTTGCAGGAGACCCACGTGGGAATTTAAAGCGTGCGCTTGCTGATATGGAAGCACTAGGTTTTACTTCATTTAACCTTGGTCCAGAGCCAGAATTTTTCTTATTCAAATTGGATGAAGATGGCAAAATCACAACCGATTTAAATGATCGCGGCGGTTACTTTGATTTTGCGCCGACAGATCTTGGTGAAAATTGCCGTAGAGATATCGTTCTTGAACTAGAAAGTCTTGGGTTTGAAGTTGAGGCGTCACATCATGAAGTCGCACCAGGTCAACATGAGATCGACTTTAAATATGCAGATGTTATTGAAGCATGCGATAATATCCAAACCTTTAAATTAGTTGTTAAAACAATTGCTAGAAAACATGGCTTGCACGCAACCTTTATGCCAAAACCATTGTATGGGATCAACGGCTCAGGAATGCACTGCAACATGTCATTATTCAAAGGCGATGAAAATGTCTTTTATGATGAAAATGGTTCAATGCAATTAAGCCAAACTGCGTATCATTTCCTGGGTGGACTATTGAAGCATGCGCGTGCGTACACAGCGGTGTGTAATCCGACAGTTAATTCATACAAACGTTTAGTACCAGGTTACGAAGCACCAGTATATGTTGCATGGAGTGGGCGTAATCGTTCACCATTAGTCCGTGTTCCTGAATCGCGTGGATTGTCCACCCGTTTAGAATTACGCTCTGTTGACCCGTCAGCAAATCCTTATCTAACAATGGCAGCACTTTTACAAGCTGGATTAGATGGGATCAAAAATGAAATCGATCCGCCACAAGCGGTGGACCGTAATATTTATGTGATGAATGAAGAAGAACGAAAAGAAGCACAAATTCATGATTTACCTTCAACACTGCATAATGCCATCAAAGAATTGCGTAAAGATGATGTGATGGTCAATGCACTAGGTGAACACATCTATGTGAACTTTGTTGAAGCGAAACGAATGGAATGGGCTGCTTTCCGCCAAACTGTTTCTGAATGGGAAAGAGAACAATATTTAGAATTATATTAGGCTTGAAATCGTGTGGATAAACCAAAAACTGGTTTATCCATTTTTTTATAAAAAAATAGTTTCAGCTCCTAAAGAAAAGTGTGGTATAATTCTAAGTGAGAATAATTCTCAATTAACTTGAAAAGGAGAGCGGATTATGATTGTTCAAACAGTGACATTTATTATAAAAGAAGAAGGTAAAGAGATATTTGAGACGAAAACAAGTAAAGATGTTACCTCTATGTTGGGATTTTCAGGTTGTCTATCAAGTGAATGCTGGTTTTCAGAAGATAAAAATACGTGTGAATTCATGTTGGTTTCGAAATGGGAAAGTAAAAAGGATTTTCAAAATTGGTTGAAACGTCCAGAACATTTACAAGAACATCGAGATGCCCATAAGAATAAAGAAGCGAAACCTTCGATGGTTTTAGAAAAAATCAGAAAAAGCTATGAAGTATTTTCATAGGAATTAGAGCAGAATCTAAGACGACTGTGTTTGTTTTGGGTTCTTTTTTAGGCTCTTTGTCAACTAATGTTGGTGAAGAAAATCTAAAGAATTAAATCGATTAATATGATTCCTAGAGGAAATTTCCTCTAGGTTTTTCTATTTTCTTGAAAAAGAATAGTGCCAAAACATAAAGAAATTCTCAACTTAAAATTGTAAAAATTACGAAACCCATAAGCATTTCTCTTCAACACTTTAATATGGTTGTTTAAACATTCCAATGGTCCATTAGAATAAGGCAATTCTAGCGCATTTTTAATTTTATTTTTGTACTTCTTAAAAGTACCAATAGTCGTTTGATAATAGGTAGGAAGACGACAAAAATCTTCGTCTAATAGTGCACAAAACCGAGCAAAATCTCTTGTCTGTACGGCATAAAGAAAGTCCTGATAACAGGTGTAGCCACTTTTCAATTCGTCATCATACGCAAGTAAACGATCCACGACTTCTGTTTCAGTTAAATAGGTGCGGAAGGAAGAACGCCAAAGGCGTTTTTCAAAATCAAGCTTCGACTGATTTTTTTGAAGAAGTTTCCAGTATTTCTTCAAGTGTCGATATTTTTTTGCTTCTGTATTTCCCTGATGAAGAAATGTATTCATTCTCTGAATACGGTGCTTTAAAAAGGTTCGGCTGATGAGTTGGACAATATGAAAGCGATCAAGAATAATCTGAGTCGTCGGAAATAACTTTTTAACGAGAGAAAAATAAGGGGCATACATATCGCAAACAATATACTTAACCGTTTTACGAACAGCCAAAGGAAAACGTGAAAAATACCGCTCTAGAAAAGGGAGCTGACGATTTTCAACGACATCAATTAACTGCTTTGTTTGACCATCCATCATGATAAAACTCATAGAAGCGGTGACTTGCTTAACTGATTTAAATTCATCAAAACAAAGGACTTCAGGTAAAGTGAGTCGGTTGATTTTTTTAGGTTCATAAAATCGTTTTAGGACACGATAAACAGAAGAGACAGAGACCTTCTTTTGACGCGCAATCTCACTCATAGAAGTGGTTTTTCTGAGTCTATCGGCAATGGATAGCTTCACTTTAGTTGAAATCGAACAATGTTTTTCAACAAGACTCGTTTTAGCAACGAACGATCGATTACAGGAGTAACAGAAGAAACGGCGTTTCTTCAAGCGTAAATACGTTTGATACTCCGAAACATCATTCAGTAAAATCAGACAAGTTGTAAAGCCCCAACGTATAATGGCGGCATTCTCTTTCGATTCACAATGAGGACAAACATGAGCAGCATAATCGAGCGTACCTGAGAAGACCTGACAGATTCTACCTTTGATTCGTTCTTTTTTTAAGCCATTTTCATTAAAAGTAATGTTTAAGTCTAGAATATCTAAGGTTTCTTTGATAAGATTGGTGTAGGACATCTTGATTTCTCCTTTTTGAATGGGTTTAGACGACTTAATTCTAAAGGATATCAGGGTGTCTTTTCTATTATTTTGCATTAAAAAGATGCCGGTGATTTCTCACCAACTGAGCCGACCCCCAAAAGTTAGACCCAAAAATCTAACTTTTGGAGGTCTTTTTGTATGGCAAAATATAGTTTAGAATTCAAATTAAAAATTGTTCAAGAGCATCTTGAAGAAAAAAGAGGAATAAATTGCTTAGCAAAAAAATATGGATTTAATTCTAACACTCAAATAAGAAAGTGGATCCATGCGTATAATGAATTAGGCGAAGAAGGACTACTTCGTAGTCGGAAATGTAGGAATTACTCTGTTCAATTTAAGTTAGATGCGATAGAGTTGTATTTAACTACAGAGTTGTCCTACCAAGAAGTAGCCAATCTTCTCAAAATGAACAATCCATCATTGATTGCGAATTGGCTTAAAACCTATCGTAAGATTGGTATAGATGGACTCTCTAAACAGAAAGGACGTCCACCTACAATGTTTAAGAAGAAACGAAATGAAATCCAACCATTACCAAGTGAACAATCTCAATTAGATAAACTAGAAAAAGAAAATAGAATGTTAAAAATTGAGAATGCCTATTTAAAAGAATTGAGGAGGCTGCGTATAGAGGACGAACAAAAAATGAACGAATCGCGCGAATCATTCACAGCCTCCGAGGATACTTTCGATTAAAAGATATTCTGGAAACCCTAAGGTTTCCAAAATCCACTTACATGTACTGGCAAAAACGCCTCGACAGAACAACTTCAACACAAATGATTGAAGAAGAAATTCAAGCAATTCGTAAAGAACATCAACATTATGGCTATAGAAGAATGACACAAGAATTAAAACGACGTGGATACCAAGTAAATAAAAAGAAAGTACAGCGATTAATTCAAAAGCTACAGTTACAAGTCAAAGCATTTACCAAGAAATCTAGGAAATATAATTCATATAAGGGAACCGTTGGGAAAGTAGCTAAAAACTTGATTCATCGAAGATTCAACACTTCGGTCTCTCATCAAAAAATCACGACGGATACAACTGAATTTAAATACTATGAAACAGATGACGCGGGCATTCTTCGACTGAAAAAACTATATTTAGATCCGTTTATGGATATGTATAACAGTGAAATTCTAAGCTACAGCCTTTCTACTCAACCAAACGGTAAAACAGTTATGGCAGGGTTAGCAGAAGCAATTTCTCAAACAAATGATTGTCCTTATCGCCGCACCTTCCACTCTGATCAAGGCTGGGCTTATCAAATGAATACCTATGTACAGACATTAAAGGACAACCGTATCTTTCAAAGTATGTCTCGGAAAGGAACCTGTTTAGATAATTCTCCTATGGAGAATTTCTTCAGTATTCTAAAGCAAGAATTGTATTATGGCAAAGTCTATCGGAGTCAAAATGAGTTAAGACGAGCAATTGAAAACTATATTTATTATTATAATAATCATCGAATCAAAGAAAAACTTAACTGGAAAAGTCCAGTAGAGTTTCGACAGTTCGATCAAAAAACTGCATAAAAAATAGAGTAGAAAAATCCACTCTATAAAAAGTCTAACTTTTTGGGGTCACTACACAACATCAGAAAGTATAGAGCCCTTTTTTATTTTTATACATTCAAATCAGTGTAATTTTCGTAAAAAAGCAGGTATAGTAGAATTCAAATGAAGATTGAGGAGAAATAACATGGAAGAATCAACTTATTCTTCGACTATTCTTGAAAAACTTAAACAACATGGCTGGGATGAAGCGGCAATAATTGCTTACGTTAATTATAGCGAAGAAGGCATATTAGATTGTGATCTTGCGATCTTTTTAGTCGGTTCTGAAATCTATACAGAAATGTTTGATAAAAGTCAGCTATCAGCTAATGAAAAAGTCATGTTAGTCATCGATCATTTAGGAGGTTATCTGAATGAACAAGGGGATTTAACGTTTGCAAAAACAGCCTATAAATTTTGTGATCAACTACCGCCAGGAGGACCATTTTTTATTCATTACGCAAAAGCGGTACAAACTGCATATCCCGACGGTTTGACTATAGCTCAAAAAGACAAAAGACTATCGAAAATAGCGCTTAAGAAAAAATACGCAAACGAGACAAAAATCCATCAATTTAGAAATCAATTGGATAAATGTGCGATTAATTATGTAGAAAACTATAAGAAGAGATTCGGATGCAGTAATGATGAAGCCGCAATCAAAAGGATTCTTGGAAATAATTGGTTTTATGCAGATCCTCAGTACCACAATCGTGCGCGACTTGCCATAGACATAATGGTTAACGATCGAAAAAAAAGAGCGAAGACGCTGACTAATAAAGGCTTAATCAAGAAAATCAGAAAACATGGTTTTTATCGAAAAATTTTATCTGGAGATTATCATAGTGAATTTATTTTAGACGAACAAGGTCAGCTTCTAAGTCAATGGAAAGAAGATGTGGAGGCACGAGGTGAGCTTGAGAATGCCATTGCAAATGGTGAAACATTTAACTATGGGGAACGTCCCAGAGTCGATCAATATCAGACGCATGATAAATTAGATGGAAATCCTCCTAGATATTTTGATACGAACAAGCGAAATGAACTTAAACGAGAATGGATTTCTCCTACCGATAATTGGGTTTATCAACTAGTCAGAAGACTAGCAGAAAAAGGATTAAGGTATAAAAAAAAGGAAAATTAAGATTGGAAGGACAGTTTCCAATCTTTTTTTCACAAAAACACTTTTTTTTCAAGAAAGGAAAGCAAAATAATTAATAAGTTTGTGAAATATTTTCACAAACTGTTTCAAATTAACCTGACATCCGTTATAATAGAGTAGAATATGCGTGCAACTATTCTACTTTTAGATAGAAGGATGATGAATATACAATGCGAAAAATGAAGACAATGGATGGAAACACAGCAGCCGCATACATCTCATATGCGTTTACAGAATTAGCCGCTATTTATCCAATTACACCAAGCTCAACTATGGCTGAGCTTGTCGATCAGTGGTCAGCAGAGGGGAAGCAAAATATCTTTGGACAGCCTGTCAAAATCGTTGAAATGCAATCAGAAGCAGGCGCAGCAGGCGTAGTCCATGGGTCACTAAAAACAGGTGCATTAACTACTACATATACAGCGTCACAAGGATTGCTACTGATGATTCCAAATATGTATAAAATTGCTGGAGAATTACTTCCATCAGTTTTTCATGTGGCGAGTCGGGCAGTAACGACAAATGCTTTGAATATTTTTGGTGATCATGGAGATGTGATGGCTGCTCGTCAGACTGGTTTTGCTATGTTATGCGAAAGCAGTGTGCAAGAAGTCATGGATTTATCAGCAGTTGCTCATCTAGCTTCGATTGAATCAAGTGTTCCGTTTATCAACTTCTTCGATGGATTTCGGACAAGTCATGAAATTCAAAAAATCGAAGTACTGGAATATGACGAATTGGCACCATTATTAGATCAAGAGCAACTAGAGCATTTTCGTAGCAGAAGTATGAATCCTAATCACCCTTCTGTCAGTGGAACAAACCAAAATCCTGATATCCATTTCCAGCAGCGCGAAACAATCAATAGCTATTATGAAAAAATTCCCGCTGTTGTAAAAAAATATATGGATGACATCAACGCGCTAAGAGGTACAACCTATGATTTAGTTACCTATTACGGTGCAGAAGATGCTGAGGAAGTCATCGTTTCAATGGGGTCAGCGGCCCAAGCAATTGAGCAAACAATCGATTATTTAACAAAACAAGGCAGAAAAGTGGGTTTTCTAAATATCCACTTATATCGCCCGTTTCCTATTGAAAACTTTTTAGAGAAAATGCCTAAAACAGTTAAAGCAATCGGTGTAATGGATCGAACCAAAGAACCAGGAGCTGGTGGAGAGCCTTTACTTTTAGATGTTCAAAGTGCGATGTATGAATCAGAGCTGCGTCCAATGATTATTGGGGGACGTTATGGACTAGGCTCAAAAGATGTTTTACCAAATCAAATCGTTGCGATCTACGATGAATTATTAAAAGATAAAAAAGCAGCAAAATCTCGTTTTACGATTGGGATCGTAGATGATGTTACTTATACATCACTTGATTGCGGTGAAGCGTTAGATTTAACCAATCCTAAAACCTATCAAGCAAAATTTTGGGGCTTTGGCTCCGATGGGACAGTTGGTGCAAATAAATCAGCAATCAAGATCATTGGGGATCATACCGATAAATATGCACAAGGCTTCTTTTATTATGATTCGAAAAAATCTGGTGGTTTAACAGTTTCTCATTTGCGTTTTGGGGAAACACCCATTCGTTCGACTTATTTGATTGAACATGCCGATTTTGTTGCCTGTCATACTGCAGCGTATTTAAATACGTATGACTTAGTGAAAGGCTTAAAAAAAGGCGGAATCTTTTTACTAAATACAGTTTGGAATGATGAACAGTTAGAACGTTTTTTACCGAAAAAATTGAAACGGTATCTAGCTGAAAATGACATTCATTTTTATACGATCAATGCTGTTAAGTTAGCTAGTGAAGTTGGGCTAGGTGGACGGATTAATACAGCGATGGAAACCGCATTTTTCAAATTGGCGGATATCATGCCATTTGAAGAAGTGCTACCTATTTTAAAAGAAGAAGCATTTAAAAGCTACGCTAGAAAATCAATGGCTGTTGTGGAAAAAAATATTCAGGCAATCGATCGTACGGTTGAGCTTTTGCATAAAGTCGAAGTGCCATTATCATGGAAAACGATTGAAATAAAACCCAAAGAACGTGCGGAAAATGTCACTGATTATGTTCATGAAATTGTTGAACCTATTAATCGCCAAGAAGGAAATGACCTTGCAGTCAGTGCTTTTGTCAAAAATGATATGACAGATGGTCGGATGCCGCTTGGTACGACAGCCGTGGAAAAACGAGGGATTGCGGTAGAAGTACCTGAATGGAATAGTGATCGTTGTACGATGTGTAATGAGTGCGCGTTTGTCTGCCCTCATGCAGCCATTCGTCCATTTTTAGTTGATGAAGAAGAAATAGATGAAGCACCAGAAGGCTATATCGTCAGAGAAATGCGCGGTGCAGATGGACTGAAATACCGTATTCAAGTTTCTATAGAAGATTGCACAGGTTGTGGTCTATGCGTAGATGCTTGTCCTGCTAAAGGCAAGGCATTAGTCATGAAGCCTTACGAAGAACAAAAAGAGCAAGCAATGAACTGGGCATTTTCTATGACCTTGAAACAAAAAGAAAATCCAGCCAAACCAAATACTGTTTTAGGCTCACAATTTAATAAACCGTTATTAGAATTTTCTGGTGCGTGTTCTGGTTGTGGTGAAACGCCTTATGTGAAACTACTAACTCAAATGTTCGGTGATCGTATGATGATTGCCAATGCTACTGGCTGTTCTTCAATTTGGGGCGGGGCAGCACCGGTTGCACCATATACAACAAATGATCAAGGACAAGGCCCTGCTTGGTCTAATTCACTATTAGAAGATAATGCAGAATTCGGTTATGGCATGTTGTTAGCTAGTCAAACTCGTCGCGAACATTTAGCTATGAAAATGACTGCAGCAATGACAGTAGCTTCTTCGGAATTAAAATCATTGATGGAAGACTGGATCGAACACATGCATACAGGCGAAGGCACTCAACAACGTGCTGCCAAATTAAAAGCAGCGTTGCAGGATGAAAAAAATAACCAGCCATTGTTAGAAGCAATTTATGCAGACAATGATCTATTCGTAAAAAATAGTCAATGGATGATTGGCGGAGACGGCTGGGCTTATGATATTGGTTATGGCGGGATCGATCATGTTCTTGCTAGTGGGGCAGATGTCAATATGTTAGTTTTAGATAATGAAGTCTATTCTAACACTGGTGGACAAACCTCAAAAGCAACACCAGCATCTGCAATTGCGAAGTTTTCAGCAAGCGGCAAGTATGTTTCTAAAAAAGATTTAGGCATGATGGCGATGACTTATGGCAATGTTTATGTGGCTCAAATCGCGTCAGGTGCTAATCAAATGCAGACGATCAAAGCATTTGAAGAAGCGGAACGTTTCCCTGGACCTTCAATCATTATTGCGTATACACCTTGTATTACTCACGGATTAGCAGGTGGCATGAGCAAAACCTTGGAAGAAGCAAAAGAAGCTGTTAATTCTGGCTATTGGTCATTGTATCGCTATAATCCAGTATTGAGAGAATCAGGTAAAAATCCGATGACTCTAGACTACAAGAAACCAAATTTCGAAGCCATGCAAGAATTTATGCGCAAACAGGTTCGTTTCTCTTCGTTAGAAGCGACTCAGCCTGAATTTGCAGGAAAACTATTTGAAAAGACAGTGACTGATGCAAAAAATCGTTTTTATAATTATGCGCGAATGGCTGGGCAAGAAGAAAAAATTCGAGCAAAATTGGAAAAGGTAACGGATGAAGTGGTACTAGAAAAAGCTCCTCGTACAAAAAAGGAGCGAGTCACTGATCCAGAAGCTGACGCAAGAAGAGCCGCCCGAAGAGCAGAGCGAGCGGCAAAACGAGAGAAACTAGAAGAGTAAAAAGGAAGTTGATTTGGAGTGAAAGACTCTTGCATTTCTGCTAGATTCTTTCATTCTTTTTTACTTAAATTTTTCTATCTTCCATTCTCAATCCTGTAACCAAGCAAAAGATTATGGTATACTGATTAAGAAATCTTCAGAGAGAAGTGAGGTTTATGATGTCTTTTCAACTTAGTCAATTATTTGATGTAAATTATTGGCGGCAATTGATCTCATCCGATTTTTTGTCGCGTGATTATATTATTAATGTGATCGATATTCTTGTGGTCTGGTACCTAGTCTACAAGTTGATCATGCTTGTCAGAGGAACAAAAGCAGTTCAATTGTTAAAAGGGGTCGCTGTGTTTATCATGATCCGAATACTGAGTGAACTGATTGGGTTACATACATTATCTTGGCTGATGAACCAGGTCATCATGTATGGCGTGATCGCTGCGGTTGTGATTTTTCAACCAGAGGTCCGGCGAGGCTTAGAACATCTTGGCAGAAGCTCCTTTTTCCGAACGAGTCGATCTGAACAACAGCAAGACGAAAAGATGATTTTGGCTTTTGATAAAGCGATTCAATACATGTCTAAAAGGAAAATAGGCGCATTGATCACAGTGGAAAGAAATACTGGATTGGATGAATACATTGAGACGGGTATTGATTTAGATGCAGATATTTCAGGAGAGCTATTGATCAATATTTTTATTCCAAATACACCGCTGCATGATGGGGCAGTGATCGTAAAACAAGGGAAAATCGCTGTAGCAAGTGCGTATCTGCCTTTGTCTGAAAGTAACTTGATTCCAAAAGAATTTGGTACTCGCCATAGAGCCGCTGTTGGTATCAGTGAAGTCAGTGATGCGGTGACGATTATTGTATCAGAAGAAACTGGTGATGTTAGCTTAACCTTAAATAACGATTTGATCCCGAGGTTAACACAAGAAGAATATTTGAAAATCCTTCGAGCAGAATTGGTGCCCAAAGAAGAGCGTAAAGATAAAAAGAACCTTTTACAACACTTTATTGATGGTGTGACGAAAGGGGCGAAAAAGAAATGAAAAAGCCCTCTCAAAGTAACTGGTTTTCAGGATTGTTAGCACTACTTTTTTCTTTGCTGCTATTTTTTAATGCCAATTCGTCAGGCAATCTCTCTAATATGTCTGGCACAAGTCAAGTTTATGACGAGATGCTGTATAATATTCCAGTTCAGTTAGAGTATGATCAAGATAAGTATTTTGTTTCAGGTTATGAAGAAACGGTCAATGTTCATCTAAGCAGTGCCAATCGAATCCAGTTGAATTTAGAATCCAATGAGGATACTAGAAACTTTCAAATTGTTGCAGACTTGACTAAAACGCCACTTGGAACATCAGAGATTCAATTAAGAGTAAAAGGCTTGAGTACTGCTGTAACAGCAGAAATCGAACCTAAAACGATAACGGTGACTGTAGAGAATAAGGTGACTAAATCATTTGAGGTGGAAGCCCAATTACCAGAATCAATTGAAACAGACGGCTACAAAGTAGAAAAAACCACAGTCAGTCCTAAAACTGTAGACATCACAACTGGTGAAGAAACTGCTAAAGCGATCGATCGTGTCATTGCGCCGCTATCAAATGTTAAACAATCTGTGGATACAATCAAACAAACGGTCAATGTTCAAGCGCTTGACACTAAAGGACAAGTATTGAGTATTGAAAATCCAGCGCCCCAGGTAAAAGTGGTGGTTGAGTTATCGTTGCCTTCAAAAGAAGTTGGATTAACGATCAGCCCAACAGGTTCGCCACCTGCTAATATTGAACATTACACATTTAATCTTTCAGAACAAAAAGTCGAAATTAGAGGAACGAAGTCTGTTTTAGATGCGATTGATACAATAGAAATCCCTGTTGATGTGAGTAATATAAAAACATCAATGAAACAAAAAATAAAGATTCCGACAAATGCAGATTATATCGTTTCACCTGAGGAAGTAGAAGTGACAATCAACCCTGTTTTTTCAGGAACCAGCAGCAGTTTTTCTGAATCTAGTGGACAAAGCACAACAACCTCTTATTCAAATCAAGAGTTACCTAGTCCATTACCTTCAAATGAAAAACCAGCAAATTCATCTAGTTCTTCAAGCTCATCTAGTTCATCCAGTACGAATAGTACAGGTGAAGAGGGCGTAGAAAATGGGAGTAGTTCAGTTTCAGCAAATTAAGTTGATTGACTAAGGAGATCAGTTATTCTTTATGTGTTCACTAGAATGACTAAAGCTTTCTTAGTAAGTAGAAGGAGAGTTATAATGGGTAAATATTTTGGAACAGATGGTGTTAGAGGAATAGCCAATAAGGAACTAACACCAGAATTAGCATTTAAATTAGGTCGCTTTGGTGGCTATGTATTGAGTCAGCATGAGGACTCTACTCGCCGACCAAGAGTCTTAGTCGGCCGTGATACACGTATTTCTGGTCAATTACTAGAGCAAGCATTGATTTCAGGACTTTTATCTGTTGGAATCGAAGTCTTTCAACTAGGCGTTATCTCAACACCCGGTGTGGCTTATTTAACAAGATTGCAAAAAGCATCAGCCGGTATAATGATTTCAGCCTCGCATAATCCTGCTGAAGATAATGGAATCAAATTTTTTGGTTCGGATGGTTTTAAATTAGTAGACGATCAAGAACTTGAAATCGAAGCTTTATTGGATGCTCAGGAAGATACGTTACCGCGTCCTTCCGCAGAAGGGTTAGGTACGCTTGATGAATTTCCGGAAGGGTTACTAAAATATTCTCAATTCTTAGTTCAAACAATTCCAGGTGATTTATCTGGACTAACTGTTTGCATCGATGCAGCAAATGGTGCAACAGCAACGTCTGTCAACCGATTGTTTGCAGACCTAGAGACCGATTTTTATACGATGGGTACCAGCCCTAATGGGTTAAATATTAATGATGGTGTAGGTTCTACTCACCCTGAAAAATTAGCGGAAATGGTCGTTGAAAAAGGGGCTGATGTAGGTCTGGCTTTTGATGGTGATGGTGATCGAATCATTGCGGTTGATGAGTTAGGAAATATTGTTGACGGGGATAAGATCATGTTTATTTGTGCCAAGTATCTTGCTGAAAAGAACCGTTTAAAAAAAGATACGATCGTAACAACAGTCATGAGTAATCTAGGTTTTCGTAAAGCGGTAGAAGCTGCTGGAATGAAGGATGTCATCACTCAAGTTGGTGACCGTTATGTTGTAGAAGAGATGCGTAAAAATGATTATAATTTTGGCGGAGAACAATCCGGTCATATGATTTTTCTAGATTACAATACAACTGGCGACGGCATGCTCTCTGGTATTCAATTATTAAATGTCATGAAACAAACTGGGAAAAAATTATCTGAGCTTGCTTCTGAACTGACGGTTTACCCACAAAAGTTAGTCAATATACGAGTAACTGATAAAAATGGTGCCATGGATGTTCCTGCAATCAAAGAAATTGTTGAATTAATGGAAACAGAAATGAATGGTGACGGCCGTATCTTAGTCCGTCCTTCTGGGACAGAACCATTACTACGCGTGATGGCTGAAGCTCCAACGCAAGAAAAAGTTGATTACTATGTAGATAAAATTGCGGATGTCGTAAAAGCTGAAATCGGTATCGGGTAATTTTTGGGACTCTTTGTCAACTAATATTGGTAAAGAAAGTCCAAAGAATTAAATCAATTAGTATGATTCCTAGAGGAACTTTCCTCTAGGTTTTTTTCTTGAAAAAGAATTGTGCGAAAATACAAAGAGATTCCCAAATTTAAAATTGTAAAAGTTATGAAACCCATAAGCATTTCTCTTCAACTCTTTAATATAATTATTTATGCATTCTGATGGTCCAAACACAACGATTAGTTGGAAAAAATTCAAAGAATAGCCAGCAAAAAAAGAAAATATCATAATTGAAATGTATAGCTCAAATAAAGTAAACAAGGAAGGTGAACAGGCCGATATATTAATATCCGAATTTGCCTATGCAAAAGAGGTCATTAAGATTACAATAACCTCTTCTTTATTAAAAAATAAAAGGTATATTAAAACACGAATGTTATGGAAAATGAATTAATGATTGTTCGATAATAGGATTGACAGAATTCCCATAAAAAGGTACTATGTTTGAGAATCAATATGAGAGAATAGGTGGTTTTTCCTCTATTTTCTCATAAAAGTATTTACGTATACTTTATTTTTGGAGAGGAGTAGTAAAATGGGGAATTATTTAGTGCTGCAAACAGATTTTGGACTTGGTGACGGAGCAGTAAGTGCCATGTACGGTGTAGCGCATATGGTTAGTGATGAAATTGTTATTGGTGATTTAACGCATGAAATTCCGCCTTATGATATTTGGGCAGCATCATATCGTTTGTATCAAACAGTGAAGTATTGGCCGAAAGAAACCGTATTTGTTTCTGTAGTTGATCCTGGTGTGGGGAGTGCTAGACGAAGTATTGCAGCGAAGACAAGCTCTGGACATTATATTATTACACCTGATAATGGATCTTTAACGCATATTTTACATTATCAAGGAATTGAAGAGATACGTTCGATTAATGAAGTAACAAGTCGCTTACCGCACTCTGAAGAAAGCCATACCTTTCATGGTAGGGACATCTATGCTTATAATGGTGCGCGTTTAGCCTGTGGAGAAATCTCTTTTGAAGAATTAGGGAGTGTTGTTGCGGCAGATTCGATTGAAACCTTATCTTTAGTGGAAGCCAAGCATGATGAACATATTTTAGAAGGTAGTATTGATGTTTTAGATATTCGGTTCGGTTCTCTGTGGACAAATATTCCGTTAGCCTTTATGAAGGAAGCGGCGATTGCTCATGACGATCAATTGCAGGTAACGATTTTCCACCAAGGAAAAAAAGTGTATCAAAATATCATGAAATTCGCTAAGTCTTTTGCAGATGTAAATATTGGTGAGCCATTAGTCTATGTTAATTCCTTGGTAAACATTGGTGTAGCGGTAAATCAGGATTCATTCTCCAAACTGTATCATATTGGAACTGGAACAGATTGGACGATTCAATTAAGAAAAGCACCAAAAATAGTTTTTGAATAGGGGTGGAGTATATGAAAAAAGAATTTTCTGTAAAAACAATCGTGGCAATTGGGATCGGTTCAGCCGTATTCGTTATTTTAGGTCGTTTTGTCGTTATTCCAACAGGTTTTCCGAATACAAATCTGGAAACCGCTTATCCATTTCTAGCGTTGATTTCTGTTATTTTTGGACCACTAGCAGGGGGCTTGATTGGTTTAATTGGTCATACGTTAAAAGATTTTACAACATATGGCAGTGCGTGGTGGAGTTGGATCATTTGTTCTGGTATTATAGGAGTAATCTATGGTTTAGCAGGAAAAAAAATCGATTTACAACATGGTATATTCACTAAAAAAGACATTATTTATTTTAATATTTATCAAGTAATTGGAAATGCTGTTGTATGGGGATTGATTGCGCCGACGCTAGACGTGTTAATTTATAGTGAACCAGCTAGCAAAGTCTATACGCAAGGTGTGGTTGCGGTAGTATTGAATATTATTGCAGTTGGAATAATTGGTACATTGCTTATGGCTGCGTACGCTGCAACTCGCACAAAAAAAGGCAGTTTAACAAAAGATTGATTATGTAGTAAAATGAGAATAGAATAACTAGGATTTTTGAAATACCATTAAGAGCAAGAAAAAGCAAGCTTGTTTTTCAAAGCTAAAGAACCTTTTCTTGCTTTTTTTACATAGAAAAAGGAGCGACTTCAATGAAAAAACCACTGATAACGTTTGATAATTTTACCTTCCAATATCATAGTCAGGCTGAACCAACGTTACATAATATCAATCTAACGATCTATGAAGGAGAGAAAGTCTTGATCGTAGGACCTAGCGGTAGCGGTAAATCTACTTTTGCTCAATGCATCAATGGCTTGATTCCTTATAGCTTTGAAGGTGAAATAACTGGTAATGTAATGATTCGAGATAAAAAATTAACGGATACAAGTTTATTTGATTTATCTTTTGATGTTGGAACTGTGCTACAAGATACAGATGGTCAGTTTATTGGATTAACGGTGGGAGAAGATATCGCATTTGCTTTAGAAAATGATGAAGTACCGCAAAAAAAAATGAAAGAGGAAGTCGACCATTGGGCTAGTATTGTTGGACTTAAAGAGTTTTTGAAACATCGGCCGCAAGATCTTTCAGGTGGGCAAAAACAGCGTGTATCTATGGCAGGAATCTTAATTGATGAAGCGCCAATCTTACTATTTGATGAACCATTGGCCAATCTTGATCCGCAAGCTGGCAAAGAAACGATTTCATTAATTGAAGAAATCCATCAAAAGACAAACACAACTATTTTGATTATTGAACATCGTTTAGAAGATGTTTTATATTGCTCAGTTGATCGAGTGATCGTCTTTAATGAAGGAAATATTGTTGCAGATTTACCGGCAGATGAGCTACTAAAAACAAATATACTAACAGAGCATGGAATTCGGGAGCCGCTTTATATAACTGCTATGAAATACGCTGGTGTAAATTTACAACAAGTTAAGGATTTGTCTAATATTGAAAAGGTTCACACATCAAATCTAAAAGAGCAGATGGAAAAATGGATGCAGAAAAAGGCGAAAATTTCTGTTCCCCCACTAACTTCCCCATTATTAACGCTAAAAAATCTTACTTATCAGTATACGCGTAATAATCATTATGTTTTAAACGATATTTCTGTTACTTTTAATCGTGGTGATATGTTGAGCATCGTTGGCAAGAATGGCGCTGGAAAATCGACGTTATGTAAAGCTATTTGCGGATTTATTACGCCGCAATCAGGCGAGATGAGTTGGACAGGACAAAATTTTACAGACTATTCAATCAAAGAACGTGCGGATAAGATCGGTTTTGTCATGCAAAATCCTAATCAAATGATTTCTAAGAAGATGATCTATGAAGAGGTTGCACTAGGATTGCAATTGAGAGGTGTTTCAGAGGCTGAAATCAAAGAACGTGTTGAGAATGTTTTGAAAATTTGCGGCTTGTATTCGTTTCGTCGTTGGCCGATATCAGCGCTTAGCTTCGGTCAAAAAAAACGTGTGACGATTGCATCAATTTTAGTTTTAGAACCAGAATTGATTATTTTAGATGAACCAACTGCAGGACAGGATTTTAAACATTATACCGAGATGATGACGTTTTTGGAGAAGCTAAATGAAATGGGTGTAACGATTGCAATGATCACTCATGATATGCATCTTATGTTGGAATATACAAATCGAGCGTTAGTCGTATATGATGGGAAAATCATTGCGGATACAACTCCCGTAAAAGTTTTAACAGATCCTCAACTAGTAGAAAAAGCATCTCTTAAAGAAACAAGTTTATTTACCTTTGCACAACATTTAGGGTTGGATGATCCGTTTTTATTTACAGAAAACTTTATGGCCTATGATCAGGAGGTGCGTTTGAAATGAATGAGCATCAAATGTTAGGATACATTCCCGATAAAACGATTATCCATAAATTGAATGGAACAGCTAAATTAGTCTTTTTAATCTTATTATCAGTCGCTTGTATGACGACTTATGATACGCGTTTTTTGATTGGTATGACTGTATTTTCACTTGTGTTGTTTAAAGTGTCAAATATTAAATGGCATCAAATTTCTTTTGTTGTGAAATTTATTTTTATCTTTTCATTGCTGAATATTGTTGCTGTTTATCTATTTTCTCCTGAATATGGGGTAGAATTGTATCAATCTAGGACGGTAATTTGGGAAGGAATCGGTCGTTTTACACTCACCCAAGAACAGTTATTTTATGAATTTAATTTAGTGTTGAAATATTTTTGTACGATTCCTTTGGTTTTGATTTTCCTTTTGACGACTAATCCAAGTGAATTTGCATCAAGCTTAAATCGAATTGGTGTTAGCTATAAAATCAGCTATGCAGTAGCTTTAGCAATTCGTTATATTCCAGATATTCAAGAAGATTTTATTAATATATCATTGACTCAACAAGCGCGGGGATTTGAAATGTCTAAAAAAGGAAAACTGACTCAACGCCTAAAAGGAACGGCGCAAATAGTTTTCCCTTTGATTTTATCGAGTTTAGATCGAATTGAAATAATCAGCACAGCAATGGAGCTACGCCGTTTTGGCGAAAAGAAAAAAAGAACCTGGTATGCGCAACAACCATTTTGTCTATCTGATTTCTTAGTTATGGGGGTAGCAGTTGCCTTAACTGTTATTAGTTTTGCTCTGTTTAAAGTTAACGATGGGCGATTTTATAATCCATTTAGATAAAATTGGAAAAGCTTGTTAGAACTATCTAGCAGGTTTTTTTATATATACCAATTTTATTTTTTATAAATTTGTTGACAGATTAATTTGATCTATTGTATTATTAATGCAGTTTCTATTTTAAAAACAATAAAGGAGGATAGTTATACCAATATAGGATAGCGCCAGGCCTGAGCAGTTAGGTGACGAGGAAAGAACTTATCGAAAGATTCGGCGGATAGTTCTGGGGGCTGCACTCTTTAAGTTGGAAGCAAAAAATAATTGTAAAATTATAACAAAAGTTCAACTATGCAGAATAGAAACTTAAGCAGCGGACTCGAGAAAATCGAATTGGTTATAATAAAAAATAGGATTGCTTTTTTACAGATACGAACAAAGGCTGTATTTTTTATTTGATTGCTTCTTTTTGCTTGATCGATAACTTAAGGAAAGCAGGAATAATAGTATGTGTGGAATTGTAGGAATTATAGGAAAAGAAAATGCAACAGATGTTTTAGTACAAGGATTAGAAAAATTGGAATATAGAGGCTATGATTCGGCGGGGATTTTTGTAACGGATAAAGACAGACAGGAACATTTGGTAAAATCTTTAGGAAGAATTGCGGATCTACAAAACAAGCTCAACCCCGAGATTCAAGGAACAATTGGAATCGGACATACACGATGGGCGACTCATGGAAAACCTAGTGAAAGAAATGCCCATCCACATACCTCAAGTAATCAACGCTTTATTTTAGTCCACAATGGCGTAATTGAAAATTTTGAAGAAATAAAACAGGAATTTCTTCAAAATAAACAATTAGAGGGTGAAACGGATACAGAGATTGTGGTTTATTTGATTGAATACTTCTCAAACATTGGAATGACGACAAAAGAGGCTTTTAAAAAATCGCTGAGTGTAATCAAAGGCTCATACGCATTTGCATTGATTGATAAACATAATCCAGAAATGATTTATGTCGCAAAAAATAAAAGTCCACTATTGATTGGGCTAGGCGATAATTTTAACGTTATATGCAGTGATGCCATGGCGATGTTGACGGAGACAAATCATTTTGTCGAGATTGCGGATGGTGAAATGGTAATTGTCAAAGCTGATAAGATAGAAATCGAAGATCAAAAAGGCAATCTAGTTTATCGTGAGTCGTATGAAGCACAATTAGATTTAAGTGATATTGAAAAAGGAACTTATCCTTACTACATGTTAAAAGAAATCGACGATCAACCGACAGTTATGCGTCGGGTCGTTCAGGAGTATACAGATTCGTTTGGAGAAACTGTGATTAATCAGGAAATCATTGACCATGTGACCGACAGTGATCGGATTTATATTATTGCCTGTGGCACAAGTTACAATGCTGGTTGGGTCGGCAAAGCAATTATTGAGAAGATGACGAATACGCCAGTTGAAGTGCATCTATCTAGTGAATTCGGTTACAATATGCCGTTACTATCAGAGAAACCATTCTTCATTTTCCTAAGCCAAAGTGGTGAAACAGCCGACAGTCGTCAAGTACTTGTACAAGCGAATGAGTTTAGTTATCCTTCACTAACGCTAACAAATGTAGCGGGCTCAACGTTGTCTAGAGAAGCGGACTATACATTATTGCTTCATGCTGGACCAGAAATTGCTGTAGCTTCAACAAAAGCTTATACAGCTCAAATTGCTGTTTTAGCTGTTCTTGCTAAAGCTGTGGGTGACCATAAAGGCAACCAGTCTTCTTTAGATTTTGACATTGCGCATGAATTAAGTGTAATTGCCGCTGTTATGGAAACAAT
Organism: Enterococcus sp. AZ170; assembly: GCF_050545135.1. Classification (NCBI taxonomy): domain Bacteria; kingdom Bacillati; phylum Bacillota; class Bacilli; order Lactobacillales; family Enterococcaceae; genus Enterococcus; species Enterococcus sp. AZ170. Next base: position 888,123 of record NZ_CP172947.1, read on the forward strand.
GATCGATGAAAAAATGGTGATTAGTCAATTAGTAGAAGACTATTTATCTACTACGAGAAATGCCTTTTATATTGGTCGAGGAGTAGATTATTACGTTTCAATGGAGGCTTCGTTGAAACTAAAAGAGATATCGTATATTCAAGCGGAAGGCTTCGCAGCTGGAGAACTAAAACATGGCACAATTGCGTTGATCGAAGAAGGCACACCCGTTTTTGGTGTTGTTACAGATAAAAAGACAGCTGCTCATACTCGTGGGAATTTAAAAGAAGTTGAAAGCCGAGGAGCACATAATTTTGTGATTTCTCTACAATCGTTAGCGAAAGAGACAGATCAAGTCATTATACCGGATGTACACCCATTATTAACACCATTGGTCAGTATTATCCCAACACAATTGATTGCATACTTTGCAACCTTGCAAAGAGGGTACGATGTGGATAAACCACGTAATTTAGCGAAAAGTGTAACTGTAGAATAAAAGGCTGGAACAAGAGCGCCTAGATTGGAGAAATAAGAAGGAATTCACGAAAATTGCTCTTCAAATTTTTGTGAATTTGAGCTTATTTCCGAAGCCTTCAAATCTTAGTGCTTTAGCACTTAGAATTTGATGTGATCGAAGCGTAGTGATTGCTTCTGCTCCCACCGTTTATACGGATTCATTGAGTCTGAGAGATAACTCGTAGAGTTATGTCCCAGACTCTCATCTTTTTCTATTCTACAGGTATTTTGATATAAAAAGTTGTTCCAGTTTTTTTATCACTGCTGACCTTTAGAGAAAAGTGATGTCGTTCAGCAATTTCTTTAGCAATCGCTAAGCCTAAACCAGTGCCATCTAATTGCTCTTTCGAACGAGCTTGATGGAAGCGTTGGAAAATCTCTTTTTGCTCATTTGGAGCAATATATGAACCAGGATTGTGAATACTGATAATCAACTGTTTTACTTCTAGGCCTGCTTGAATGGTAATAGTTGCTCCTATGGGAGAAAATTTAAGAGCATTTTCAATTAAAATGACAAAGAGTTGTCGAATCCGACCATAATCCCCATTGATCACAATGGGCTGATCGTCTAACTTATCTAGTTGCAATTGCTGTTGTTTTTCTACTGTTTTTAAGCGTAAACTTCGTATACTGTCAGTTAAAATATCATTGATTGAAACAGGCTCCATTGTAATACTAAATTCAGGATTTTCCAATCTAGATAGTTCCAGTAAATCATTGATCAGACCTTCTAAAACAATGGATTCAGTTAAAAGTTGTTGATGATATTGTTTGATTTTTTCTGGTTGATTGATCAATCCGTCATTCAAAGATTCAAGTGAGCCACGAATCACCGTTACAGGTGTACGTAATTCGTGAGAAATTGTGGATAAGAAATTTTTTTGTGCTTGCTCGCGATTTTCTCTCTGGAATTTGGCTTCCGCAAGTCGATCTTTTAAAATAGTTAGTTTTGCTCCTAGTTGGCCCATTTCATCTGTTGTGTCAATGTCTAATACCTCATCATAATCTTCTACAACCAGTTGCTCAGTAAAAGTGCTCATTTTATTGATAGGAGCAATAAATTTTTTTGATAATAGAATAGATAGTAGCAGTCCAATGATCCAAGCAATCAAAATACTGATGAAAAGCAAAAAGTACCCTTGATTTTCTTCTTTATGCATACTGGAGATTGCTGAATGTAAAAGTACGACTGCAAGGACGGTACCATTGTTATCTTTTATTGGTGCACCGACGGTCCCTGTTGGTGCACCGATAAAACGACTAAAAGCATCACTAGTGGCTGTTTTACCTGTATAAACTTTCTTGATAACATCTTGAGCATTATCAGGCAGCTCATTATATTCTTTCCTATGCATACCGTGCCCTACTGTGATGGTATCAGCATTTTCATCAACGATCCAAATATCATCAAGTGCTAATTGATCCATAAAAGTTAAAAAAGAAGAGTAGCCCATGCCCATTTTCATTGAAGAACCAGACCCCATCATGCCATGCATAGAAGAACTATTCTCGTCATTGCTGTTTTCTTGTTCAATAAAATAATCGCGTAAAGTATCCGCAACCACAATTGCTCGGCGCGTCATTTCTTCCGTATGGATCGTTACAGTTTGTTTAGAAAATAAAATACTGAAAGCCAGACCAATAACCAATGAAAAAAGGAATAAAGTAAGTGAGAAGTATAGAATCAGTTTTCTAGTTAGCTTATTTTTCATTTTTGCCCTCGAATTTATAGCCTTGTCCCCAAACTGTCGCAATTTCCCAAGTTGGATGAGTCACTTCATCTAATTTTGCCCGTAACCGTTTGATATGAGTATCTACTGTTCGGGCATCGCCAAAGTAATCAATGCCCCACAAGCTATCTAAAAGATTATCTCTAGAGAATACTTTTTCTTGATTGGACAAAAGAAGCCATAGGAGTTCTAATTCTCTTTTAGTCAACATAATTTCTTGCTGGTCAATCGTTACTTTTTTTTCGTCCAAGTAAACAATCAAATTATCGTAAGTTAATTGTTCCATTGTATGTTGGTTCTCTTCTGTACGCTCGATTCGTCTTAGAATCGCTCTAATTCGTGCCATGACCTCGTTAGGTGAAAAGGGTTTGACAATATAATCATCTGCTCCAATATCTAAACCCATGATTCGATGATAGTCTTCTCCTTTTGCTGTGACCATGATGATCGGTACATTTGATGTTTCGCGTATTTGTTTGCAAACACCAAAACCGTCAAGTTTTGGAAGCATAACATCTAACAAGATAAGTTCAACCGAATGACTGAAGAACGCATCTAATGCAGCTACTCCATCTGAAGCGATAATAGGTGAGAAGCCTTCCTTAATACTATATTCTTTTAAAACCTCTGTAATTTGTATATGATCATCGACGATCAAGATATTTTTCATTTGATATCCTCCTAATTGCTCCTCTTTATTATAGTCAATAATTACTAGTTTAGGGAATTTATTTTCGACACATATTTGACACAATTCTTTATTAATCTAAAGAGGAACAGCTTTGGAATATAGCTTTGTGACTTGGATGTGCTGAAGCTAAATGACATAAATAGAATGAGTAGAGGTGAAGTGGGGGAATTCTTTCTCCTTGTAGAAAAAGTGCTCTATCCGTTCTTATTTTCAGGCAGAGCTGGATGAGTTTATGACAAATTTAAAATAGGAGGAAACAAGAAATGAAAAAGAACGTAATTAGCGGTTTATTTGTTGTACTATTTACAGGCTTGGTAGGATTTACCACGGTCAGCGAGGCTTTAGAGAGTCTGGATGATAATCAGATGGACACCGTTGAGATGCGACACAAACATGGACATCAACGAGGATTTAGAGCAAAAGAAGAGCGAAAAGTAGAAGCTCGGAAAGTAACGAAAGAAGAAGTAAATGAAAGTCAAGAAAAATGGGAAAAAGGAAATAACGATTCTTATAATAGACGTGAAAGTAGCAATCACAATCGAGTGAACAACAAAAGGCAAAACCATCATGATACAAGGAAGAACTATTGTCATTAAACGACTAGAAAGATCAAAAAAATATTCCCCCATCAAATTGATAGAGGGAACACAAATCAAATTACACACAACTATAAAATACCATACTTTCTCATAATTCTCAACAATTTAAGTTTTTTTGTAAAAAAATGAGAATTGTTCTAGTTGTAAATCATAATTTGTTAAACATATCATTTTTTTGTTACAATATTAATTAAAAAATAGAGGAATACAAAGGAAAAAGAGCAAATAAAACTGAATTTTAGTTTTATTTGCTCTTTTCAATTTGAAAAAATTTATAAAATTCGTACAGCAAAATCAGGAGCATAGGAAGCAACTGTTGCAATTTGAACTACATCACCTGGAACAGGTGCATGAATATACGAACCGTCACCAGTTGAAATGCCAACATGATAAGTTCCACCGTGACTTCCCCAAAAAACTAAATCACCAGCTCGAGCTTCTGTGACCGAAATAATTGTGCCTGCAGTTTCTTGGTCAACGGTTGTTCGACCTAAAGCATGTCCGGCAGATGCGAAAGCAACTTGAACTAATCCAGAGCAATCAAAAGCATCAGGGCCAGCGGCACCATACACATAAGGTTTACCTAAATGCGTTTTAGCAGCAGCGACAACTGCAGTGCGAGTATCGGTTTGTTTTGCTTGTTCCGTTTTTTGTTTCTCTGCTTGAGTTATTTTATCTGATAATTGAGCTGCTTGTTTTTCTGTTTCAGATTGCTGTTTTGAAAGAGTATCTGTTTCTATTTTTAATGAAGTTTCCTGTTGTTTTAATTCAATCAGTTGTTCTTTTTTGATGCTCTTAGCATCCTCTTGAATGGTAGTCGGTAAAAGCTCTGTTTTAAGTTGTATCATCTGTGTATTATCAGATTTTGAAGAGTTAGAAATTCTGCCAATTGCTTCGATTTCTTCTATTTGATCAAGGGAAACTTGGATTTTCTTAATCTTTTTTTCTAAATTAGCTAATTGCTCATTTTTGTTATTTTTTTGATGAAGCAATTCTTTTTTGACCTCTTTTATTTGAGTTAACTTTTGGGTGTTTTCAGTCATGATTTGATCAGAGGCGACGGTTGTCTCGGCTGGATTTGCGAAGGCTTGTTCATTCAGTAATAGACCAGCAGATAAGGTTAAGCAACTTAGAAATAACGTAGTAATGAATTTATTTTTTTTCAAAAAAACGCTCCTTAAATTTTTGATTTTCTTTAAAGTAAACTTGTTTTTCCAAATTTATTTATTGGAAGGCCAGTTAATATTTAAACATAGCTTGTTAAAAAAGTATGTAAAAGACAGGTTAAATGTTTATTTCTTCATTTACAAAAAACGTACTTTTATTTCAGGTAAGTTGCGAACTGTAATGTAATCAATGTTTTATTTCAATAACATTTGTCTGATAATAGTTAGTTAAGTAACGAAACAAAAAAGGACAATTTGGTTAAGATTTCAGCTTGCATTTTTAGTGACTATCTTTTTTTTTCGTTTTGATTTAAAATAGTTCATACAGTGAATATCGGAGGGGATAGGCAATGAAAAAGGAAACTGTATTTGATGTAACACATCAATTGATTCTAGAAACCGCCAAAGAATTGTTTTTAACAAATGGATACAGAAACACTTCGACTCGTGATATTGCCAAAGCAGCTAATATCACACAACCTGCATTGTACTATCATTTTTCCAATAAAGAGCTTCTGTTTATTGAAATCAATAAACAAATTGGCATTCAGTTAAAAAATGAGATTGAACAAATCCAAAAAGACTCGGATACTATTGAGAATCAGCTGATCAAATGTACAAAAGCCTTGCTAACTGTTTATCATAGAGATATTTTTTCATTTATTCATCAAAGTGCCGCTGAGATGGAACAAGAAAATAAGCAGCGACTATTTTACATTTTAAATGATTATTATTTAGAACCATTACAAGTTATTTTTGAAGCAAGTCAAACACCATTAAGCAACAAAGTGTCATCAAAAAAGGCAGCTCAGTTTTATCTGATGAGCCTGTCATTGCTATTTTCAACGATTCATCAACTATCTACAGAAAAAGAACGTTCAGAGCAAATTACTGAATTGATGAATATGGTTTTACATGGTGTTTTATCTTAAAGAATTGACAGTTTTTTTATCATCTGATAAAAAAATATTGTCTAATTCTTTTTTTTATGGTAATATTTTTATCAACCGATAAAAAATGTCTTTGCTTTTTTTTGAACATTTTTTTATCAATTGATAAAAAAGAGGTGGAATCCATGTTTTTAGGTTTAGAAGAGATGAAATTTTTTAAGTTAAGGTATACTTTAGTGATTGGTGTTATCGTGTTGGTTGCTTATGTTGCGTTTATGTTATCTGGTTTAGCTAATGGTCTTGCGCAAGGAGTAAGACAAGGCGTTGATCAATGGGATGCTACAAGTATTGTGTTATCTGAAGACGCGAATAAAAGTTTGAATGCGTCAAGCTTGGTTATGGATGATTTAAACCATGTAGAAGCAAAACAAAAAGAACCACTAGGACAATTTGCAGGAGCAATAAATAAAGTTGGTCAAAATAAAGAGGCTGATAAAATCAATATTTCTCTTTTTGGTGTGAGCATGAATAGCTCGATTAGACCCAAATTAGTTGAGGGGCGATATTTTGAGAACACTGGTGAAATCATCATTCCACAAAACTTAGTAGACAAAGGAATCAAACTTGGTGATACTGTAAAAATCGGAAAATTGGACAAAGAACTGAAAGTTGTTGGTATTACAAAACAAAATAGTTTTAGCATTGTGCCTTTGATTTATACATCACTAGATCAATGGCAAGAGCTTAAATTTGGTAAAATCATTGAAGGAGACAAAGCGCCAATCAATGGGATCGTCGTTCAGACTACGCCAACGAGTGAAATCAAGCTGGAAACTGTGGATGATCATTTAGTCAAATATAAAATTGAAGAATTTATTGAAAAGTTACCTGGATATAGTGAACAGAATCTTACATTAAATGCGATGATCTATTTCTTATTTGTGATCACAGCTGCGATCATTGGAATTTTCATTTATGTGATGACATTACAAAAAACGAGTTTATTTGGCGTAATGAAGGCTCAAGGAATTTCTAATGGTTATATTATTAAATCGATCATTGCACAAACCTTTATTCTAGGGGTGATAGGGGTTGCGATTGGGGTCGTCTTGACTTTGCTGACCAATCTAATTTTACCAAGCGCAATGCCTTTTGAATTAGATAGTACGAATTTAGTGATTTATAGCATCGTGTTGATTATCGTTGCTGTATTAGGCGGTGTCTTTTCAATTCGTACAGTCACACATGTTGATCCAATGAAAGCCATAGGAGGGTAAGAGAATGAATGATATTTTATTGATGGAGGATATTCGAAAAACATTCGGTAAAGGACATGCCAAAGTTGAAGCCTTAAAAGGAATCAATTTAGGTGTTAAAGCTGGAGAATTTGTCAGTATCATTGGCCCTTCTGGATCAGGTAAGAGTACTTTTTTAACGATTGCAGGAGGGCTACAGACACCTACAACCGGCAATATCATGATCAATGGAAAAGATTTTACCCATTTAAATGAAAAGAAGCGATCAAGATTACGTTTTGAAGAGATTGGGTTTATTTTACAATCTTCTAATTTGATTCCATTTTTAACTGTGGAAAAGCAATTTACTTTAGTTGATAAAATCGAAAAGAAAAAAATAGAAACACAGCGAATCAATGAATTATTGTCTTCTTTGGATATCGCCGATCTGATCCATAAATTTCCACGTGATCTATCCGGTGGAGAACGTCAGCGAGTGGCGATCGCGCGGGCATTATTTAATGAACCGAGTCTTATATTAGCTGATGAACCAACGGCAAGTTTAGACACAGAGCATGCCTATGAAGTCGTTAAAATTTTAGCAAAAGAAGCACACGAAAAGCAAAAGGCAACGATTATGGTCACACATGATCCGAGAATGATCGAATGGAGTGACAAGGTTTATCGCATTGAAGATGGTGAATTAATCAAAGAATAATAAAAAAAGAAGGGAAATAAACAAAAAAGTTTATTTTCCTTCTTTTTAAATTTAAGTGTTCTAAAAATCAATTTTAGGTTATGATAATAGTGGAGAAAAGTAAATGGTTGGATATACATGTGGTGGGAATATAAGAAGAAGTAGAGATCAGAAAGTGAGGCAATACAATGGATAATCGGGTAGAAGTAATGACTTTCTCACAATTAAAGAAAATTGTGGCAGAGTTAGAAGCAAATGATGCCATCCATGATGCTACAAAAGTATTTATTGATACAGGGTGGGATAGTGTTCAAGAAGTTGAACCAAATGCTTTTCATGTAGAAGAAGTTGCAGAATTTAAGGTGCAAGATGAATTGACAAAAGACTTTTATGTTGGCTATACATTGAGTGAAAAAGCAGAACGAATGCAGGCACAAGGGCAATCAGAAATGGCTGTTATTATTCGAAATTTATATTAGAAGTTCATTGAGCTTATAGGATAGTTAGTTAAGTAAGGGGTTTCCTTTTTAAAGTATACACACTATTTCTTTTTTGATAGTAATTATGTGAATAATTACGATATCATGGGAAATAAACATTAGGAAGGTGGTGTTTCTTTTGACAAATAAAATTCCATTTCCAAAAAACTATGAACGGTTTATTGAGCTGGGACAGGAAGCCGCAAAACAAGGAGATTTAGTTGAAGCTGTTGGTTACTACGAACAAGCTTATGCAATTCGACAAGACTTTCCGTTAAATCTAGTGTTGGTAAATATGTACTTAGAAATAGATGAAAATGATCAGGCATTATCTTTAGCTTCAGAAATGAAAGAACATTATTTCGCTTATTTAGATTATATGGAGTTGTATATCCAAATCCTGATCCAAAATCATATGTTTATTCAGGCACATAGTATTATCAACGAGCGAATTTTGATGGAGCAAAGCGGTGAAATGAGAAAATTAATTTCTTTAAAGAAGAAAATTCGGCATGTGGAACTGATGTATCAGCAATTTGAAGTGAGTAAAATCAAAGAATTAAAAGAAGAATTGCTTCATCTAAATACCCATAACCATTATGAACAATTAGCAATCGTCAAAAAAGCTGGCCAACTTCCCCAAGATGAATTTATTGCGATTGGAAAGAAAATTCTGCTGGATGATCAGGTACATAATTTAGTTCGATCATGGATCTTGGAAGAGCTTGTCAGTCTTCATGTAAAAGAAGAAGTTGAGTTTTTGTGGAGAGATAACAAGAAATACACAGTTATCCCAGCAGCTGTCGGTATGCCATTGGATTGCGCAGCCTATCAAAGGATTCTATTATTTTTAGAAAAAGAATTGATCAATGATGATCCCATTTTACTAGTAGATATCATGGAGGAAATCAGGCTGCATTTTGCATTATTGTATCCTTTAGCTGATGAAATCATTGAAGAACCTCGACTGTGGGCGATTAGTTACATTATTTCCTATAATCATTCGATTGCACAAAAATATCAGATAGATGAAAAACGTACAGAAATAGAAAAAATCCAGAAAATCCAAAGTAAGATTCGTTTTGAACTGGAGACGATGATTTTATAAGAATTGACAAAAGAGAAAGCGCCCACCAAAAGATAGCTTGATACCCTAGCTTTTAGCGGGCGTTTTTTATGTGGATAATAAGTGGGAAAATTATTTTCTTGGTGTACGATTGATAATTAATAATAACAGAAACGAGAGCAAGAAATATAAGAGTATTCCTCCTTGGATCAAAGTAATAACTAAAAATAACACTTGATAATCAATAGCACTAAATTGATTAAAATAATGTGTGAAGATAACTTCTGTAAGAGCTAAAAAGAGCGAAATAACTAGTAGCCTTGTGTGACGCTGACTCAATATTATCAACTACCTAACTAATATATTTTCCAAAAAAACTATAATAACACACAAAACCGGCATTTATTTATCAAATTTTATATAAAATTGATAGATAAATGAGAAAAGGGAGAGAGGCAACAATAATTTAGCTCTAATGAAAAAAGTTTATAAAAAAAAACACTACACTATTGTAGTGCACCGGTTAGAACTACTACGATAATCTCGCGAAAACAGGTCTACATCTGCCTGTAAACTATGCTATAATGCTACATGTAGTAGGAAACTAGTAGTCAAAAAAGATGCGCCCTGAGGGAATCGAACCCCCGTCTCAAGAACCGGAATCTTACGTGATATCCACTACACTAAGGGCGCAAGCACGTCTACTAGTTTAGCTGATATTTTGATAAATTACAAGGGGGAGGACCAAGAAATTGAAATTCGAACAACATTTATCACAACAACAAAAACAAGTCCAAAAACTTGCAATGACACAACAATTACAACAATCGATACAGATTTTACAATACAATTCAGAAGAGCTTTTTGCATACATAGAATCTAAGTCATTGGAAAACCCTTTGATCGATATACAAACAGAGACAAACTATGGAGATTTTCCAAGTTCTAGTAGTCGAACTTATACAAATGAAGAAAATAATTATTTAAATCAAATTCCTGACGATCACACCTCGCTTTTTGAATATTTGATCGATCAAATCCACTTAAATTATCGTGATACTTATTTACGTACTTTAGTATTATTTCTAGTTGAATCTATTGATTTAAATGGTTATTTGATGATTGATTTAGATGAAGCCTGTTTAAAAACAGGCGCAAAATCAATTGAGATGTTGGATGCTTTGACATTGATCCAACAATTAGATCCGGCTGGTGTCGGTGCAAGAGACTTACGTGAATGTTTGATGTTGCAGGTTGAACGAGATGATAATGCACCTGAATTGGCTTATATTGTGATTGAGGAGGAATTTGATCATTTAGCTAATCGCAAGTGGGGTCTGATTGCTAAAAAATTTGATGTCAGTTTATCAGAGATTCAATTGATTTTTGATTATATTCAGACCTTGACACCTGCGCCAGGAAGTATTTTTGAATCCACTTCTGGATTGTATATCCGCCCTGATTTAACCATACGAATCAAAGACAGGCAGCTTACTGTGATTTCAAACAAAGCGGGTACGCCCACGATCCAGTTCCAACAAACCTATTTTGAACGAATGCAAGCAACGGATGATAAAGAGGTTCAAGAATACATCAAGGAAAAGAAAAATGAATTCGAATGGTTAGAAAAAACAATCATGCAACGTGGCGATACGATTTTAAGAGTTGGAACAGAGATCGTCCAGCGTCAACAGGAATTCTTTTTAAAAGAAGATCGACCGCTAAAACCGATGACTTTAAAAGAGATTGCTGAAGCGTTAAACATCCACGAATCCACAGTCAGTCGGACAGTTAATGGTAAATATTTGGAAACAGAATTTGGTGTATTTGAGCTTCGTTCATTTTTTTCTAATGGATTGTCAAATGACAGTACTGGAGAAGAAACTTCAACGAGTAGTATAAAAAAACAATTACAGACGTTAGTTGATAATGAGAATAAAGCTAAACCATTTTCTGACCAGAAATTGGTGGACTTGCTAAAAGAACATGGGATAGAAATTTCGCGTCGAACGGTTACAAAGTATCGGGAAGCTTTGGGAATACCTGCTTCATCTAAGCGAAAGAGATATGATGATTGAAAATTAAGTGTATAACAAAAAAGTGTCTAGCTCTTAGAAAAAGAGCGGACACTTTTTAGTCCATTCAGAAATTGAAAACTAGGGTTGCCAAATCAAATGTTCAGAAGGTAGCCCATCTTCAATCCCTTGCCAAACAGAAACAAACGCATGTTTTTCTAATAAATGTTTCGAAGCACTATTTTTAGGATCAATAATGGCGTAAACAGTGAATTGAGATAGAGATCTTGAGCGTTTTATCCAGTCTAGAAAATGTGCAATCACAAGAGTTGCATACCCTTTCCCCCATTTTTCAGGTAGTATCATATACCCAATTTCGATTTTATCTTCGTCATCCCAAGATAATTTGCCAAAGCCGATATAGGTTTCTTGATCAAAAATTTTGTAATAACCTGTTTGGTCATGATGAGTAGCATTATAGTGTAGAATTTTTTTGAAGTTATCAACAACTTCAGTTTCCGATTCAGCTTTTTCAGTAATGTAGCGCATAACACGAATGTCTTGAGTAAGAATAGAATAGAGTATCTGATCATTTTTTTGATAGAATTCGAATGTTAGTTTTTTGTTATTCGACATCAGTTGATTGTCACCTCCAAAGGAATTATTTATTTTTATTATATTCGTTTTTTTACAAAGATTGAATGACTATCTGTTTATGTTCGAAGTAGACGGATTGAATCAGAAGAGGGGGCGCTATCAACAAGTTAAGAGGACAGCAAAAAACTGTACCCCCAGACTACTTGAAAATACAGCTTCTATAGTAAGCCACCTGACGGATTCGAACCGTCGACCCCCACCTTACCATGGTGGTGCTCTACCAGCTGAGCTAAGGCGGCATATTATTATGTAATACAGATAACAGATTACCGTAGATGCTGAAGTTTGTCAATAAATTTCCGCTTAAATCAGAAGATTAAAAAATTGTGAATTGTTATATAATAAACGCTTGATCTTGACGAACAGCTCTCAAATGTTATTAACAGGATTTAGAATCTATTGGTAAACTAAAATGAAAGGGAGAAAATAAATATGTTTATTGTTTGGGGTAGTCGAGGTTTTGAAAAGGATTTAGGGGATACGGTGATTCAATGTGATTGTAGCCCTTGTAATAACGAAGTAGTCATGCAGGGAAAACAAATCGGGCGTAAATTTACGTTATTTTGGATCCCACTTTTCACTACATCATCTGGTCATTATTTGTTGTGTCCAATTTGTGGATACGGGAAAGAATTATCAAAGGAAGTCTTAGAACAGTACTTGGTAAATACAGCTGAAACAATTACTGAGTAAAAAATAAAAAAATGTTTGACATCGATTTTATTTTCCAGTAGAATACAATGTAACAACAAATGAATATTCGTCCGTTGAAGAGAAGAGTAAATTTGGATGTGCTTTATTAGAGAGTCTCGGTAGGTGAAAAGAGATAAGTGCAAAAGGATTGAAGATGGCCTCATGAGGATATGCTGTTGATACGTAAGCAGCTTCGGGAAAGCACCCGTTATCAAAGCGACAAGTTGTAAGACTTGGTCTAAGAAAAGTAATTTTTTTACTTTAAAACAAAGGTGGTACCGCGATTATTCGCCCTTTACTAGCATAAGCTGGTAGAGGGCTTTTTACATGTTCAACATCTAATTACATAGCAATTAGATGTTGAACAGTACAAGACTGACGAAGGAAGTGTTGATCCTTCAAATAATTAAATAAACAAAGCAATGAGATGGAAAGTACAGATGAAACGATATCTAACAGAGAGCTTGAGCAGCTGAAAACAAGCGGTAAACGAAATCTGGAAAATGGCCATTGAGCAGCGCTTCGAATGAATGATTCATAAGACAACGACGGATGCACCCGTTACCGTGCTAGAGTATAATCGATCAGTGATCGCCGTACTTGACGAGGATATTTATGTGAATAAATATCAAATAGAGGTGGTAGCACGCAAAAGCGTCCTCAAATGTATAATTTAATACATTTGAGGACGCTTTTTTCTTTTATAAATAAAGTAATGGAGGGAAGAGACATGAAGAAAAAGTTAGTTGGAGTTTTGTTGATCATAACAGGGATCATCGGCATTACGGCATGTGGAAATAACGATCAGGGTGTATCAGAAAAAAAAGAAAGCAAAGTTATCCGAGTCGGGACATCACCAGGGCCTTATAGTGAATTATTTCTAGAGGCAGTCAAACCGATTTTAGAAAAAGAGGGTTATCAAATAGAACAAACAGAGTTTACAGAACTAATTCAAGCAGATGTGGCTTTAACAGAGGGAGCAATTGATTTAAATGTTGATCAACATACAGCGTATTTGAATAATTTTAATGAGAATAAAGCAGCTCACTTAGTCGGGATTACATCAATTCCAACTGTTCCAGCGGGACTATTTCCAGGTAGGAAAACCAATTTAGAGGAGGTAAAAGAACAAGATAAAATCGGGATTCCTGATGATGCCTCAAATACTGCACGAGCATTCAATCTCTTAGAAAAAGCGGGGTGGATCAAATTAAAAGAAGGCGTTGATCCAGTTAAAGCAACAAAAGAAGACATTGAAAGTAACCCAAAAAATTTAGAACTGATTCAAATGTCATCAGCGCAGATCCCCCGAAGTTTAGCAGATTTAGATTACGCAGTGATTCCTGGAAGCATTGTTTATAGCGCCAAACTTGAACCTAATGACAGCTTACTTTCAGAAGATGTCTTAAAAGAGTATGAACTGGTTGCAACGGTAGATGAAAAGAATTCAGAGAGTGCCTGGGCCAAGGACGTTGTGAAAGCTTATCATTCAGACACATTTAAAAATTATTTAAAGGAACATAACCAAGGAAACTACTGGTTTATTCCAAAAGAATTATAGGAGGTGCAAAAATGATTGAATTAAAAAATATCGATGTCACATTTTATCAAAAAAAACAACAAATTAATGCGGTACAAGATGTTTCCTTAACGATTGAAAAAGAGGATGTCTTTGGGATTGTAGGGTATTCAGGAGCAGGTAAGAGCACTTTAGTTCGTGTGATCAATTTACTTCAACGACCAACAGCTGGTGAAGTTTTAATTAATAAAAAGAATATTCTTCACTTTTCACCGAAAGAACTCCGAACACAGCGTAAAAAAATTGGGATGATTTTCCAACATTTTAATTTAATGAAGGAACGAACAATCTTCGCCAATGTAGACTTTTCACTAAAATATTCTGGATTATCAAAGGAACAACGCAAAGAAAAAATCGAACGTTTGCTTGATCTAGTAGGACTGTCCGATAAAAAGGATGCTTATCCGAGTCAGTTATCCGGTGGACAGAAACAGCGAGTAGCGATTGCTAGAGCCTTAGCCAACGATCCAGAAATCTTATTATGTGACGAAGCGACCAGTGCGCTTGATCCAAAAACTACGATCCAGATTCTAGAGTTATTAAAAAAATTAAATAAAGAACTAGGCTTAACAATCGTTTTGATCACCCATGAAATGCAAGTAGTGAAGGAAATTTGCAACAAAGTAGCTGTGATGGAAGCAGGACAGGTGATTGAGCAAAATGATATTGTGTCGATTTTCAGTCAGCCTAAAGAAGCCTTGACGAAGGACTTTATTCGAACTGCGACACATATTGATCAAGCGTTGGAAACGATTATTCAGCATCCTAGTTTAACGAATTTAAGTGGAAATGAAGTGTTGGTAGAATTCTCGTATGTGGGAGAACAAACAAGTGAGCCTTTGATTGCGCAACTTTACAGCAAATACCATGTTGTGACGAATATCCTATATGGCAATGTAGAAATTTTACAGCAAGTTCCTATTGGAAATCTGATTGTGATTCTTTTGGGAGAGGAGAACCAACGGGAGAGGGCGTTAGACTTTTTACAAAGACAAGGTGTGAAAATCAAAGTCCTGAAAGATTACGAGGGAACAAAAAATATCGTACCGTTACAAGTTATCTAAAGTAAAGAAAAGGAGTGCCAATTATGCAGACATTTTTACAAAATTATTTTCCAAATGTGCTATTACTAAAACAAGAATTTATCGATAGTACGATTGAAACATTATATATGGTCTTTTGGACAGCAGTTATTGCTGGAATCTTAGGTACGTTACTTGGCGTTGTTCTAGTTGCAACAGGTCCTGAAGGAATTTTAGCCAATCGCTTTATTTATAATATTTTAGAAAAAATCATTAATGTATGCCGATCCATTCCTTTTATCATCATGCTGGCATTGATTCAGCCGCTCACTCGTTTTTTAACAGGAACAACGATTGGGACAACGGCTGCTTTAGTGCCGCTGGTGATAGGAGTGATTCCATTTTTTGCAAGACAGATTGAGAATGCTTTATTAGAAGTTGATTCAGGTGTGATCGAAGCAGCTGAGTCAATGGGAACTAGTCCATTGGGCATTATTTTTAGGGTTTATTTAGTTGAAGGGCTGCCAAGTATTATCCGTGTTTCATCCGTTACAATCATTAATTTAATTGGGCTGACGGCAATGGCTGGAGCAATTGGAGCGGGCGGTTTAGGAAATTTAGCCATCACCAGAGGCTACAATCGATTCCAAACGGATGTGACAATTGTAGCAACATTGATCATTTTAGTTTTAGTTTTTGCTAGTCAGTTTATCAGTAATACATTGATCAAAAAAACATCTCATTAAAATAATAAGTGGAAAGAGGAAATAGAATGAAAAAAACAATTAAAATTATCGGATTAGCTTTAACGATTGGATTTATCTTAGCTGGATGTTCTGCTGGGAGTGCTAAAAGTGAGAAGAGTGAAGTCGTGAAACTAGGTGTAGTTGGGGCCAATAATGAAGTTTTAGAATCAGTAAAAGAACGTTTGAAAGATGAGGGAATTGATCTTCAGCTTGTCGAATTTTCCGATTATACACAACCAAATGCTGCCTTAGCGGAAAAAGAAATTGATTTGAATTCATTCCAACACCAAATTTTCTTGGATAACTATAACAAAGAACATAAAACAGCGCTTGTTTCGATTGGAAATACAGTCAGTGCGCCGTTAGGGATCTATTCTTCTAAAATAAAAGACATCAAAGAATTAAAAAATGGTGCTGAAATCGCCATCCCAAATGATGCAACAAATGGTGGACGCGCGTTATTACTATTACAAAGTGCTGGTTTAATCAAGGTTGATCCAGCTAAAAAACAAACACCAACAGTCAATGATGTGACAGAAAATAAATTGAATCTAAAAATCACAGAATTAGATGCTTCTCAAACTGCTCGAGCACTTCAAGATATTGATGCTTCTGTTATTAATAGCGGAATGGCCGTAGATGCTGGTTTTGTTCCAACTAAAGATGCGATTTTCCTAGAACCAGTTGATGAAACATCTAAACCATACGTCAATATCATTGTTGCCCGTAAAGAAGATGAAGACAATAAAACGTACAATAAAGTGATCGATACCTATCAACAAGAAGAAACAAAGAAAGTCATCGAAGAAACGTCAAAAGGGTCAAGTATTCCAGCTTGGGAAACATTTGGCAGAAAATAAGAGGAGGATAAATAAATGACTGTAGTAACAAAACAATCGATCAAAGCAGAAATTCAAGAAAATTCAGACAATGTGATTGCGCTAAGACGTCATTTTCATCAATATCCAGAAGCCAGTTTAAAAGAGTTTGAAACGATCAAACGAATCAAAGAAGAGCTTGAAAAATTAGCGATTCCTTATGAAGCAGTTGGTGAAACTGGCGCTTTGGCAACCATCACTGGTAAAAAAGGAACTGGAAAAACGATTCTTTTAAGAGCGGATATTGATGCCTTAGAATTAGAAGATGCTACTGGGAAAAACTATCAATCAAAAAATCCTGGGTTGAATCATGCTTGTGGACATGATGGTCATGCAGCTGCGTTATTAGGTGCAGCTAAAGTGTTGAAAAATCATGAGGAAGACTTTAGTGGAAGCATCAAATTAGCGTTTCAGCCAGCAGAAGAAATTGGCGCAGGTGCTTGTCAATTTGTAGAGGGTGGTTTTGTTGAAAATGTCGATCAAGTTTTTGGCATTCATTTAGATTCCAGCATTCCTGTAGGAAAACTAGTGGCCACCAAAGGAGCGACGAATGCATCTTGTGATATTTTCAAAATTGAAGTTGAGGGGTTAAGTAGTCATGTTGCACAGCCGAATGTTGGGCGAGATGCAGTGTTAGCCGCTGCAAGTATTGTCGTAGAACTTCAAAAAATTGCGGCTAGAGAAGTCAGTCCTCTAGATCCAGTGGTGGTTGGTATTGGCGTACTTGATGCAGGTACTCGCTATAATATTGTAGCGAATCATGCAAGAATCGAAGGAACTGTACGAGCATTTAGCCATGAAACGCGAGCGTTTGTTTTGAAACGTGTAGAAGAAATTTCTGAACAAGTCGCTGAAGCTCATCGAACTAAAATTGCTTCTTTTCATATTCATGATGCGGCAGGTCCGTTGATCAATGATGATACAGCAACCGAATTAGCGCAAGAAGTAGCGGCAGAAATCGTTGGGCGGGACAACGTCGTAACGGATCACATCAAAAGCTTAGGAGCAGATGATTTCGCTGATTTTTTGCTAAAAGCTCCAGGTGTTTATGGTCGTGTTGGGACTCGAAATCTGGATAATCTTGATACACAGTATGGTCATCACCACGAAAAATTTGATATTGATGAAGCAGGACTAGCGTTGGCAACAGAATTTCATGTACATTATGCGTTAACCTATTTAAATGCTTAGAATAGTCGTTTGAAAAAGAATGAGTATTGAAGGGTAATATACTTCAGCACTTATTCTTTTTAATTTCTACTTAGTAAGGTTGTAGAGGTTGATTATACTAAATAAAAATGGAGGATGAAAAATGGATTGTACATTTCAAACGGATGCAGGGCGATTTAATTATCGCGTCGGAGCCATTATCACAAGTGATTTAGGTTTATTAGTTGTATCAAATTCAAAGGAACCATATTTCTATTCAGTTGGTGGACGGGTGAAGCTTCATGAAACAGCTGATGAAGCGATTGAAAGAGAAGTTTTTGAAGAAACTGGGAAAAGAATTAAACAGAAAAAACTAGGTTTTTTTCATGAAAATTTTTTTACATCTGCATTGACTAACGAGCGCTACCATGAACTTTGTCTGTATTATTATATAGAACTTTCCGATAAACTGGTTTCCTCTTCTTCGCGGAATGAATTTGGTGCCCAAGAACAGCTGCTTTGGTTATCCTTGGGGGAGTTGCAAGATGCAGATATCCGACCTGCCTTTTTAAAAAAAATAACAAATGAAAAAAAAGAATCGGTACAACATCTTATTCAAAAAAAGTAGAATCTTTGCTTTTCAAACCAATTATGGTAAACTATTTTTGTAAAGAAAGGTGATTAAGAATGTTTGTTCTTTCCGATAAATTTGTAAAAAGAATCAGCTCCCGACAGTTGAATGTGATGAAGCATTGTTGTGGAGCCTAATAAAATGAACGCTTCATCGTTTAAGAAGAATACTGAATTTTTTTAGACTAGTTGCTAGTCTTATTTAGTATTTTTTTGGCGATGGATGATGATTTTTTATAGCGCTGATTGAAGGACAACGTGTTTTATACGTTGTCCTTTGTTGAGAGCAGAACAAGGGATAAGATAGGGAAGCCTATTTGGTCGCTTGTTTTTTTGTATCAAACTGAAAAGAACAAATTGATTTTAAACGTATAAAACAGTTGTCTAAGACAAGTTTAACTATCGAATAAATAGCACTTAAGACAATTTACAATGAATCAAGAAATAGAAATGAGGAAAAGCAAATGAGCATATTAACAATTGAAGATTTAACCCAACGCTTTGGTGAAAAGATTCTTTATGAAGAAGCATCTTTGCGAGTCAATAAAGGGGATCATATGGGACTTACTGGTCAAAATGGGGTTGGAAAATCAACATTAGTCAAAATTTTAACTGGTGAAATTTTAGCAGATGATGGCACGATCACTTGGCAAAATAATACTAAAATTGGTTATTTAGATCAATATGTGGAAGTGATTGGAAATAGTACGATCAATGAATTTTTACAGCAAGCTTATCAACCATTGTATGAAATAGAAACGAAAATCAATCAACTATATACAAAATTTGGTGAAACTGGGGAGGAGAAGTTACTAGAACGAGCTGGGAATTTTCAAACACAGCTAGATGAAAGTGATTTTTATCAAAGGGATACAATCATCAATGATCTTGCTAATGGCTTGGGGATTGAAGCAATCGGGTTAAATCGACCGATGAATGAATTAAGTGGAGGTCAACGATCAAAAGTGATTTTGGCGAAACTGCTGTTAGAAGAACCAGATGTCTTACTTTTAGATGAACCAACAAATTATTTAGATGATACTCATATCGAATGGTTGATCAATTATTTAAATAGCTTTACTGGCACATTTATTTTAGTTTCTCACGACTATCATTTTTTAAATGCTGTCACTAATTGTATCTGTGATATTGAATTTGGTAAATTAACAAAATATACAGGAAATGTTGAAAAATCATTTGCTCAAAAAGAGCAGAACAAAGAAAGTTATTTGAAACAATATCATGCACAACAAGCGAAAATTGAAAAAGCCGAAGCGTATATTCGTAAATACAAAGCGGGAAATCGCGCAACGATGGCTAAAAGTCGTCAGAAGCAATTAGATCGAGTGGAACGATTGGCACCACCTGGAAGTTTGATGAAACCGCAAATCCAGTTTCCTTACCAGTCGATTGTCGCAAGTTTAGCTTTAGTGACAAATGAGTTGGTGATCGGTTACAGTGAACCACTATTAGCCCCAATCAATTTATCCATTCATAGTGGTGAAAAAGTTGCAATCAAAGGCTTTAATGGTATTGGAAAATCCACATTGATCAAAACGTTAACTGGGAAAATCAATGCCATCAGTGGCGAATATCAATATCCTGCCAATACTAAAATTGCGTATTTCTCCCAAGAGTTGACGTGGGACAATGATTATTTAACACCACTCGCTTATCTAAGCGATCGTTTTCCTAAAAAGACCGTTAAAGAAATACGTACCTATCTGGCAAAATGCGGCTTACCTGATAAATTAGTGAATCAACCGTTACGCTTATTAAGTGGAGGAGAACAAACAAAGGTAAAATTAAGTGAACTGACAATGGAGAGCAGCAATCTTATCTTCTTAGATGAGCCGACGAATCATATTGATGCTGCAGCGAAAGACAGTTTGCGACAAGCAATTCAGCATTTTCAAGGAACAATCGTAATCGTTTCTCACGAAGAGGAGTTTTATATAGATATCACCGATCGTGTGATTAATATTGAAGACATGATACAATAGAAAATGTGGAGTTGACAGGGGATAACCATGCCAACTCCACATTTTCTATTTCATCAAGCCATCGTGAATATTATCTAAATTCCATTTCATCATAGCATAATAACTGTCACCGTCATCCCCTTTTTTGGCGATAGAATCGGTAAAAATCGTATTGTAAATTGGTAAATTTGTTTCTTTTGAAACACGTTCCATACTTCGTTTATCAACACTTGTTTCCACAAATAATGCTGGAACTTTCGTCTTATTGATTTGGTCAATGACTTGCTTCATCTGATCAGGTGTCCCCTGGCTCTCTGTATTGATCTCCCAGATATAAGCGGCAGTCAATCCGTATGCTTTGGAGAAATATTTAAATGCCCCTTCACTAGTAACCAATAGTTTTTGATCTTCTGGAATATCAGCGAATTTTTCCTTAGCTTCTTTATCTAAGGTTGAAAGTTTTTCAATATATTCCTTGGCGTTGATTTCATAAGTTTCTTTATTTTTAGGATCTTTTTCACTCAACGTGTCTCTGATTGCTTCAACGTAAAGTATGCCGTTTTGAATATCTAACCAAGCGTGAGGATCTTGCTCATTTTCTTTGCCAGCACTTGTTAAGTACATCGGATCGACCTTTTTACTTACTGAAAAGTAGTCTTGGTCTTCCTTTTTCTTGGCGGTTTCCATCAATTTTTTAAACCAACCGTTGCCGCCTGTTTCCAGATTTAAGCCGTTGAAGAATAACACATCAGCTTCAGATGCTTTGGCAACATCTTCTGGTAAAGGCTCATATTCATGAGGGTCTGTTCCCACTGGCACAATACTGTGTAAATTAACCAAATCTTTCCCCACATTATCTACCATGTCAGCAAGAATCGAATTCGTTGCTACAACGTTGATTTTCTCTTTATCAGACGTATCGGCAGTGTTAGATTGACAAGCAGCTAGTAAAAATAAACTAGCTAAAGCAGCAATTAAAAGTATTTTTTTTCTCATAGTGTAGATTCCTCCGTTTTCTGTTTATTGACAAAAAATAGTCCTTTTTTTGGTGAAAATAGAAAAGCTAAAATGAAAAATGCAGCAGCAGTTAAAACAATCGTAGCACCTGATGCTAAATTATAAGAATAGCTAAAGAATAAACCAATGATCGAACTTAATATGCCAAAAGTTGAAGCTAAAGCAATCATTGTCGGCAAATGATTCGTCAACAGATAAGCTGTTGCTGCAGGAGTGATCAACATGGCAATTACTAAGATCGTGCCGACTGTTTGTAAAGATGATACAGCGACTAAGGTTAACAAAAACATCAATGCGTAATGGAAAAACTGAACATTCAGTCCATAAGCCTGTGCCATCGTTGGATCAAAAGAGGTAATTTGCAGCTCTTTATAGAAAAGACTGACAAAAATCAAGACGACGATTCCAACAATCACAGTAATCAAAATATCAGAATCTCGAACGGCTAAGACATTTCCGAAAAGAATATGATAAAGGTCAGTGGAACTCTTGGCAAAGGAAATCATGATGATTCCTAAGGCAAAAAAGGAACTAAAAACAACCCCGATTGCCGTATCATTTTTCAACTGACTTTTTTGAGTAATGAAACCGATCAATAAAGCAGCTAAGATACCAAAAATCGTCGCACCGAAAATATAATTGACACCAAACATATAAGAAGCTGCGACTCCAGGTAATACCGCATGAGAAATCGCATCCCCCATCAAGGACATTCCGCGTAAAACGATAAATGAACCAATAATTCCTGAAACAAGACCAACAATGATCGAAGTGATCAAAGCGTTTTGTAAAAATTGGTAACGAACCAAACCATCAATAAAATTTGCTATCATGCATCAGCCACTCCTTTGATAATAATATCGCCCATTGTGTCACCGTAGGCTAGTTGAATGTTCTTGTTTGTAAAAGTTGCTGTAACAGGTCCATTTGCAATCAGTTTTTTCTTTAAAAGGATCACCTCATCAAAATAATGTGCAACTTTGTGAAGATCATGATGAACGATCAAAATGGTTTTTCCTGCTTCCTTTAATTGTTTTAAAATATCCATGATCACCTTCTCGCTTGTCATATCGATTCCTACGAAGGGTTCATCTAAAACAATGATATCAGCTTCTTGAGCAAGAACACGAGCAATGAAGACACGCTGTAATTGTCCGCCAGATAATTCACCGATCTGCCGCTTGGCAAAGTCTTCAAGTTGTACGGTTCTAAGTGCAGTTAAAGCTTGTTCTTTTTCTTCCTTTTTCGGCCGTTTCAGAAGTCCGAGTTTTGGATACGTACCTAGAAGTACAACTTCTAACACATTGATTGGAAAAGAAAGATCGAGTACGCTACGTTGTTCAACGTAAGCAATCCGTTTTTTTTGAGTGTCGATCGGCCGCTCACCAGCTAACACCGTTCGAGTATCTGTTTTGATCAATCCTAGCATTCCTTTTAGAAATGTTGATTTTCCAGCACCATTTGGACCGATAATACCAGTAATTTTTCCAGCAGGAATCTGTAAAGAAATATCGGTTAAAGCTTGTTGACCTTGATAGCTAACCGTTAAATGATTGATTGTAAGATTATTGTTAGTTATAGACATGTAAAAACCTCCTTTTTAGGTTTGCCTTAAAATTAGTATAAGATAAACTTAAATTAAAATCAATCTATATTTTAGGTTTGCCTAAAAAAATAAAAAATCTAGCGGTCAGACCGACCGCTAGATTTTTTATTTAGGTTATTTAGTTTTCATAAGAGCCCAATAAATCAAAAATTGTTTTACCCAAAAGAGTGTTACTATGATTTTTAGGGTATTGATTGGTAAGCAAAATCACAGCATCTTGTTTGTCTTTTGAAAAATAGACATTGGGCTCAAATCCTTCTTCAATTCCATGGGCACGAATATAATTTTTGTAGTTATACATTCCGCCAGCAAATTTGCTCAATGTTTCTGAGGTCCAAAATGAATCAACGGTTTCTTTGTCAATAATATTTCCTGATAAAAAATTAGAAAAAAATAAATACAGATCACCCGTGGTCATAGCAATACTACCTGTTCCAATTTCTTGCTTGAATACTAATGGTTTATCGGCGATTTCAGTTCCATAATCTTTGCCAGAAACATTTTCATAAGCAACGGTTCGGTCCTTTGAATGTAAAAAATCATTGTAAGAAAGAGTGTGAAATAATTGTAATTTTTGAATATAGGTTTGATTAAATGATTTCTGGTACGACACTCCAGTTAGTTGTTCCAAAATACCCACCAAAATGTAGTAGTTGATTGCATCATACTTAAACTGACCATAAGTCCCCATTGCAGCATTGGCAATGCCAAATTGTAAAAATGCCTCATCAGACATCATAAGACTCGGTTTTTCTTTTTGATACAATCCTGAATTCATTGAAAGTAATTGACGAATGGTTATTTTTTCACTTTCTTGTATTGTTGGATAAAAACGATCTAACGTTTCATCTAATGAAAGTTTTCCTGCTTGTACTTGTTGTAGAATCAATGACGCTGTCAACGCTTTTTGGATGGAACCAATTTGAAAGAGGGATTGAGGCGTATTGACCTGTTTTTTAGCAAAATTGGCATAACCAAAGCCTTTTTGGAGGATAATCTGACCGTCATGTACAACTAAAGCTGTTCCTATAAAAGAATTGTCTTCAAGTTGTTGGTTGATTTGCTGCGCTAAATCAGAAGTAGGTTGAACCTCTTGATTAAAATTACTTGCAATTTGAGCATCTTGAGTCCGATCAATAGCGGATTGCGTCGTTTCAAGTGTTTCTTTTTTTGTAGCGGGCGCAGTATCATGAGGGGTAAATAGCAGGTATCCTTCTAATCCAATAAGTACGAATAACAGGATCGTAACCATTGCGGGTATCCAAGGATTATTTTTTTTATGCTGCTTTTTGTGATGCATAGGTTATTCACCTCCAAGTATTCTTTATTTTTGCTCACTTATTATTGAAAAGCAAGAGCATTCATAGCGATTTAACGAACACTTTTGTAAGGAGGATTTTCTTCTTTGAAAAGTCGATAAAATTTCAATTATTTATCACAAGAAAGAAAAAGATCCATGATTTTTTACTGAATCAATGGTAAAATAGAAATTGAAGTTTTTAACTGAAAGAATAGAAAAATATCGAGATCACGGAGGAAATCATGACCCAAAAATACCAGGATAAAACATTACGAATCTTTAGTTTGAATGCTAATCGTCCTTTAGCAGAAAAAATTGCTGAAGTTGTCGGGACTGAACTCGGAAAAAGTACGGTGCGTCAATTTAGTGATGGAGAAATTCAAATCAACATTGAAGAGAGTATTCGTGGGGACCATGTTTTTCTTGTTCAATCGACCAATTTGCCTGTTAATGATAATTTAATGGAATTATTGATCATGATTGATGCATTAAAACGAGCTAGCGCTAAAACAATTAACGTGGTATTGCCTTACTATGGGTATGCTAGACAAGATCGAACAGCGAAACCAAGAGAACCGATCACAGCGAAATTGGTAGCTAATTTATTAGAAGAAGCAGGTGCAACGCGTGTCTTGACCTTAGATTTACATACTGTTCAAGTCCAAGGATTCTTTGACATTCCAGTGGATAATTTATTCACAATGCCGTTGTTTGCACATAATTATCGCCAGCAGCAATTAACGGGAGAAGAGATTGTCGTTGTTTCTCCTAAAAATAGCGGTGTACAGCGAGCTAGAAGCTTGTCAGAGTATTTAGATGCAACCTTAGCGATCATTGATCAAGAGGAAGTTGATGGTGTACGTTCAGGGTATGTTATTGGTGAAGTTAAAGGGAAAACCTGTATTTTAGTAGACGACATTTTAAATTCTGGTAGTACGATGGCAACGGCTGCAGAGATTTTAGAAGAAAACGGCGCTAAGAGAATCTATGCTTGTGCTTCTCATGGGCTATTGTCTAAAGGCGCAAAAGAGACACTAGATGCTGCCCCAATCGAACAAATTTGTGTAACGGATTCTGTATTTATTTCAGAAGACCGCAAACCAAATGCCTTAACGATTGTTTCTTGTGCAGAGCTTATGGGAGAAGCAGTGAAACGAATTCATGAAAATACACCAATGAGTCCACTGTTTCGTTTAGAAGAGAAATAATAACGACCTGTTTAAATGATGAAAGAAGTTCAGTTATTGTTTTAAGCTGAACTTCTTTTTATTCATTCTTTTAATTCGGAAAGAAAAAGAGAAAGGGGCTGCTAGATGAAAGAGCAAAAAAAAGGTGTTCTATTAGGGTTTATTGCCTATGTATTTTGGGGGATCATCCCGATTTATTGGAAGTTGCTGCCAACCGTCGAGCCATTAGATATTTTATGTTATCGAATTATTTGGTCATTTTTATTTATGATTGTCTATATTTTGATCACGAAAAAGTGGTC
Source organism: Enterococcus sp. AZ170 (assembly GCF_050545135.1). Taxonomy (NCBI): domain Bacteria; kingdom Bacillati; phylum Bacillota; class Bacilli; order Lactobacillales; family Enterococcaceae; genus Enterococcus; species Enterococcus sp. AZ170. The sequence continues at coordinate 913,937 of NZ_CP172947.1, forward strand.
ATTGTTTTTAGCCGAAGTTAAAATGGTACTACAGGATAAGAAAAAATTATTTGCTATTATTTGTGCCGCTATTTTAATTTCAGTCAATTGGTTTACCTTTATTTATACAGTTAGCCAAGGACATGTGACACAAGCTAGTCTAGGATATTATATGAATCCACTGGTGAATGTATTACTGGCAACACTGATTTTGAAGGAAAAATTAAATCGTTCAGGAATGATTGCTTGTAGTTTAGCTTTGACAGGTGTCGTTTTATTAACCATTCAAACTGGAGAGATTCCCGTTGCCCCACTTGTCATGGCTGTAACCTTTAGTTTTTATGGCCTGATCAAAAAAGGTGTGACGGTTAGTTCATATACTGGGTTAACAATTGAGACGTTTGTTATTTTACCTGTCGCAATGATTTATTTACTATTCTTTTCACAACAAGGATTTATGAATTATGAGGCAACAACTAATTTATTATTAGTTGGCGCAGGTATTGTTACAGCAATTCCATTATTGCTTTTTGCAGAAGCAGCAAAACAAATCTCTTATATTATTTTAGGATTCATTCAGTATGTTGGCCCCACATTAATGTTGCTATCTGCTCTCTTTTTATACCATGAGCCTTACTCAGCAGAACAATTTATCGCATTTGGTTTTATTTGGCTAGCGATCGCAGTCTTTACGTATGGCAATATCTATACATATCGTAAAGAAAAGCGTTTTGCAAAGGGAAGTTGAGAAGAAGCAATCTTTGAGGAACAATCTTAGTTATGGTACACTAATCCCATTAAAAATGTTTCAGAAAGGACGAGTTCAGTGGAATCCATTTATTTAGATCACGCAGCAACGACGCCGATCCATCCTACAGTTATAGACCTAATGACAAGTGAAATGACACAGACATTTGGCAATCCATCCAGTATCCATACATTCGGCAGACAAGCACACCGAAAATTAGAAGATATTCGCCAAGTGATTGCAGCAAGCCTTGAGGTAAAACCACATGAAATTATTTTTAATAGCGGTGGTACCGAAGGGGATAACACAGCAATTATTGAGACCGCTCTTTCTAGACAAAGCCAAGGGAAGCACCTAATTACAACGGTCATCGAACACCCTGCTGTGTTGGAAACCATGAAGTATTTGGACGGCTTAGGATTTGATATAACCTATTTACCTGTTGACAAAAAAGGGATGCTGTCTGTTGCTGCTGTGAAGGATGCATTACGGGAGGATACAATATTGGTTTCTGTGATGTATGGTAACAATGAAATTGGTAATTTAATGCCAATCAAAGAAATCGGAGAATTACTAAAGACACACCCAGCGATTTTTCATACTGATGCTGTACAAGCATATGGCTCTGAACGGATCTTACCGCACGAGTTGGGAATTGACTTGCTAAGTATTTCGGCTCATAAAATCAATGGACCAAAAGGAGTAGGCTTCTTATATAAAAACGATGAAATTTCTTTACCTTCATTGTTACATGGTGGAGAACAAGAAGAAAAACGTCGGGCGGGCACAGAAAACTTGACGGGGATTGCTGGTATGGGCAGAGCCGTTGAAATGTTGACTACTAATGAAAAAGAGCGGCGGCATGAAAAATATATTAATTATCAAAAAATCATCTTGACGCAATTGGATGAGGCAAAGATTCGCTATCAAATCAATGGTCATCCTGAAAAGAAATTAGCGCATATTTTGAATTTACGTTTTCCAGGCATAGCAAGCGATCTATTATTGATGCATTTAGATTTGCAAGGAGTAGCAATCTCAACTGGTTCAGCTTGTACGGCAGGAACTGTTGAACCTTCCCACGTTTTAGAAGCGATGTATGGGAAGAATCATTCCGCAATCAAAGAATCAGTACGCATCAGCTTTGGTTTAGGCAATGATGATGACCAAATTTATCGATTTGTGACGACCTTGATCAACACTATCCAAAAAATGCAAGCTTAATCTAAGAAAAATCGATTAGAGCTGGTAAAATGAAAGACTACAAACTATAATAAAAGAGACAATAAATAAAGAGGTGGAAAAATGGCATTTGAAGAAAAAGCAACAGTAGAAGGTTGTACGGTATTTTATAAAGTAAATGAACAAGCAAAGAAATATACATTAAAAGATAATGGTTTTACTGAAACAAATTCAGGAAACTTCCAATTGATTCGTCCATTGGATGCAACTCCTCAAAGTAAAGAAGGGTTTAAATTAAAAATTACGATTGCTGAAGATTTAAAAACATTAAAAATGTCAGTAACAACGGCGAACGGACTAAAATCAATGAATATTTTCAAGAATGAATCACATGCAATGAGCCAAGAGAAGTTCTATTTCTTGATGGATGGCATGATCAGTCGTGGCGTTTTGGAAAAAGTGTAATCAATCGATTCAAAAAATAAGATCTGTCCTTTTGTGGACAGGTCTTATTTTTTGATAGTAAGAGCTCTTGTCAGACCTAAAAATTCTTGATAAACTTTTTTTGTCCTCGATCTTTAAAAGAAGTGAGGAAAATGAAAAATAAGGTGTTTTGGATTAGAAAAAATAATTTAGTATTTATGATTTTAATAGGGATAATCTTTAGCTTGGTACTATATTTTTATTCAAAAGATAATAGGATCTCGTTTATCTTGCAGTCTCTGTTAGAGGGTCAGACAGAGATCATTCTGATCGGTTTATCCATTCTGGAATTGATCGCTATTCTATAAAATGGACGGAGTATCTGATTGCGTTAATGATTGGAGCTGTTATTACTTTTCTTATGTACCTGCTTGTTCCGATCAGACTTTTGGAAACTAAATGGCAAGCATTGATTGTCCTTGGAATATTTTTTATTGTCGGGATCCGAAACATTTCTTTTAAAAAGAGGATACCATTACAAAATATAGGTATTCATAAAGGCAGGATCAGTATTAATGGTATTCGTTATAAAGATGAAGAAATTATCCATTTTGCTATGAGTGCTAGCAGTGATGATAATAAAAAAATGATGTTCATCTTTTAAATATAGTATTTGATGATGGCAGAAGAAATCAAAGTTTGGCCTATCATTTTACTATCGGTCATTCTCAATTGCTGGAATATCAACTGCTAGAAGAAAACTTACTACGAAAATATGGAGATAAATATCAGTTATTATTTAGCCAAAATTAAGGTATGTTCCTAAGAGCTTTACTTCTATCAAAATACTAGTATAATAAGTATCACTGAAAAGTTACGACCTTCAAATCGTAGATCAATTCAGAATCTAAATTGAAATGATGGTGATCAAATGACAGATAACAGCAAAACTCGTGTCATTGTAGGCATGAGCGGAGGTGTAGATTCTTCTGTTACAGCACTGCTTTTAAAAGAGCAAGGCTATGATGTCGTGGGTATCTTTATGAAAAATTGGGATGACACGGATGAAAATGGTGTATGTACAGCCACCGAAGATTACAAGGATGTAGCGAAAGTTGCTGACCAAATCGGTATTCCTTATTATTCAGTAAACTTTGAAAAGGAATATTGGGATCGTGTATTTGAATATTTTTTGGCAGAATATCGTGCAGGACGAACACCAAATCCTGATGTGATGTGTAATAAAGAGATCAAATTCAAAGCCTTTTTGGAATACGCAATGCAACTAGGTGCAGATTATGTGGCAACGGGACATTATGCCCAAGTAGAAAGAAAAGAAGATGGTACAGTACGTATGTTACGTGGTGTAGATAATAATAAAGATCAAACCTATTTCTTGAGTCAATTATCTCAAGCACAATTAGCTAAAACGATGTTCCCCTTAGGCAGCATGGAAAAATCAGAAGTTCGAGCAATTGCAGAACGCGCTGATCTAGCAACTGCGAAGAAAAAAGATTCAACAGGTATTTGTTTTATTGGCGAAAAGAACTTCAAACAATTTTTAAGTACTTATTTACCTGCTAATAAAGGAAATATGATGACGTTAGACGGGGAGATCAAAGGAAAACATGACGGCTTGATGTATTATACCATTGGTCAACGCCAAGGCTTAGGCATCGGTGGTGGCAAAGGCTCACAAGAACCTTGGTTTGTAGTGGGGAAAGATTTAGCAACGAATACATTATATGTTGGACAAGGCTTCCATCATGAACAATTATATGCAACACACTTAGATGCAAGTGAAATTCATTTTACCGTTGATACAGAAATGCCTAGAGAATTTGAATGTACGGCGAAGTTCCGCTATCGTCAAGAGGATATACCCGTTAAAGTTGTGTTAACGGGTGACGGAACGACAGCTAAAGTGATTTTTTCTGAACCTGTACGTGCAATTACTCCAGGACAAGCCGTTGTCTTTTATGATGGTATGGAATGTCTTGGTGGTGGCTTGATTGATCAAGCTTACCAAGAAGAAAAAGTACTACAATATATCTAAAAAAAGGAGTAGGGAGAAATGAACCGACCCCAAAAAGTTAGACCAAAAATCTAATTTTTTGGAGGTCGGTATTTTTATGTCTAAATATAGCTTTGAACTTAAACTAAAAATTGTTCAAGAATATCTGGTAGGGAAAGGAGGAATACAAGCTTTAGCAAATAAGCATGGGGTTAAAGCGGCGGAACAAGTCCATAGGTGGATCAATGCTTATCAAGAATTTGGTGAAGAAGGTCTTTTACGAAAACGTCAAAATCAGAATTATTCTGTTCAATTCAAGCTAAATGCGATAGAGTTATATCAAACAAGTGAGCTCTCCTATCGTGAAGTTGCCAATATTCTTGAAATGAATAATCCAACTCTTATTGCCAACTGGATGCGAAAATTCCGAAAAGAAGGAATCGATGGGCTCTCAAAAGAGAAAGGGCGTCTATCTACCGTGCCAAAAAAAGAAGAACAGACAAAGAAGCATTTAATGAAAGAAACGCTAGAAGAACAGAATCGCATCAAAGAATTAGAAAAGCAGGTTCGTACTCTTCAAATTGAAAATGCCTTTTTAAAAGAACTGAGGAAGCTGCGAAAACAGGAAGCTCAACAACGACGAGTGAATCAATCGCGCGAATCATCGCAAGCCTCCGAGGACAGTTCAAATTAGTTGAGCTTCTTGAAGCATTGAATTTTTCTAAATCAACCTTTATGTATTGGCAAAAACGATTTGACCGAAAAAATCCAAATCAGGAAATTGAAACAGAGATGCTTCATATTCGTCAAAAGCATAAAGATTACGGCTGTTTACGAATGACGAACGAACTAAGGAGCCGAGGATTCCACGTGAATAAAAAGAAAGTTCAACGCTTAATTCGAAAGCTAAGGATTGAAGTCCGCTCTTATACACGGAAATCCCGTCGCTATAGCTCGTATCGTGGAAAAGTTGGAACGATTGCCAAGAACCGAATCCAACGTCGCTTTTACACGAGTGTTTGTCATCAAAAAATAACGACAGATACAACAGAATTAAAGTATTTTGATTGTGATCCCAAAGGAATCATTCGTCAAAAAAAGTTATACTTAGATCCTTTTATGGATATGTATAATAGTGAAATTCTTTCTTATCGTATCTCAGAAAAACCAAATGCACTGGCAATAATGGAAGGATTAGAAGAAGCAATCAGACTGACGAATGATTGTCCTTATCGTCGCACCTTTCACTCAGATCAAGGTTGGGCGTATCAAATGAAAGCTTACAGCTATAAACTGAAGAAACAGAACATTTTTCAAAGTATGTCTCGAAAAGGCAATTGTCTAGATAACTCAATCATGGAGAACTTCTTTAGTCTTTTAAAACAAGAAATTTATCACGGGAAAACCTATTCTGGTTTTGAAGAACTAAAAATGGCAATTGATAACTATATCTATTATTACAACAACGAACGAATGAAAAAGAAACTGAACTGGAAAAGTCCTGTACAGTTTCGAATAGCCGAAAGTAAAGCAGCTTAATAACGAATAAAAAACGGAGTAGATTTCTCTACTCCGAAAAAAGTCTAACTTTTTGGGGTCACTACAAAATTCCTACTCCTTTTTTTGCTTACTGTTTTGAATATAAGCTCTAGATTCTGGTGAAATAACCAGATAAAGCATCGAAACAAATTCAAACACACGAAATGCTAACATAATCATTTTAGGAAACATGCTGACCATTATCGGTGGGTAAAAATACATTAGAAAGATGAATGGGATAAAGAGCACTGAGGCGATGTATCCTTTTTTACCACCTATCATTAATCCGGCAATCACAATAATATAAATGAGAAAAACAAAAATCTGATACCAAACATCCGCTCCAAAAGATCCATGTCCTTCCACTATCGCTTTTAACGACATGATCAACGCAATAATGAGCAAAATATTATTATATAATAGTAAATAAATAGCAATTGAGTTCCAAAATACAGGTTTTTTCATAATAAGAAACGTTCCTTTCTATTCTTTCCATATTTTAGCAAAAGGCTATTCTATACGCAATGAAATAAAGATCAATTTAAATTTATTCTTCTGTTTATTTCAACTTATGGTAAAATTAGAAATAATGAAGGTTTGAACAAAAAACTATTTCACAAGCACTTAAGTTGAAAGTTTCACGATAAGTGACTAGAATAGCTCTTGTAGAAAGAATTGGAGTGATCGATCAATGTACCAAGTTGTTATCATGTACGGCGATAATGAGCCATGGTGGTTTTTTGAAGACTGGCAAGAAGATATTGAGGAAGAAAAGTCATTTGACCGTCTAGAAGATGCAGAACGTTATTACATAAAAAAATGGCAAGAACTTTCTTCAACATATGAATACATAAATACAAAAGTGAATTACTTAGCAGCGTTCTGGAATGCTGGGGATGAACGCTGGTGTGAAGAATGTGATGAAGATCTGCAGCAATATAAGGGACTTGCTTTACTGAAAGACCAAAAAGCAGTGACGTTTGAAAGTGGCGATGATTTTCATGAACGGCACAACGATTGTGCGAAGCCGAAATGCTGTAAATCGAGTTTGGTTTAGAAGGATAGAAAAAAGTCAGAGTCGCTTAGCTCTGACTTTTCTTTGTCTTATCTTTTTTTTCATGCACGTATATATTTTTGGGTAGGATGATTTCAGTATTATTATCTTTCGTTAAAAAGACGAAATCACTTTTTTCTTTAAAAGTTTCTTGAGTAATAGTGGTATTATTTTCAGGTGGTGTTGGTGATGGAGTATTATATTCATTAGTCATGTAAAACGACCTCCTTTTTATAATTATACCCTAAATAATCATAAAAAAGAATAACTGCTTCTTTTCAGCAAACTTGGAACAAAAAATTTAGATAAAGGATGAGAGTAGAAGCAACTCCTGCAGTAGCGTCTTGGCTTTCCAAAAAGATTACTTACTCTTTGCAGACCCACTTACCGTCTTCCATATTACAAGAGCCATCCCCAGAATCATTGTTTTTAATAATTTCAATAACTGGGCTTTCTTTTTCCTTGATTATCTGAATCGCTTGGATGATTTGCTCCATTGGCTGTGCACCGTTGATGAGATATTTTCCATTCACAATCAAGGCAGGTACACCAGTGAGTTGGTAAGCATTCGCTAAATTAAAATCCTCTTCAACTAATGCTAAAGTTGCTGGATCTGTAAAAGCGGATTGCCATTTTTCAAAGTCAATTGAGCAATTTTTTATAATTGCTTCAAGCACATCAAGATCATCAATATTACGGCTATCCATAAATAGTGCTGCTTGTAAAGCATCAAAGACATCCCAATAGCTATCCTCACCGCCGACTATACCTGCAGCTTTTGCGGCAAGTAAACCGTTCATAGAAGTCGGAAAAAGAAAATCAGTTTCGCGCATTCCTTCAATATTAAAACGATGAAGCTCATCATTTTGGTTAGCATGAAACCAATGGGATAAAATTTCTTTTTTAGCATTTTCTCGAGAACCAAACATTCGATCGTGGTCTTGTGATTCTCTTGCCAAAGCAAAAGAGCGGTGGATAACCTTGATTTCAGGCATTTCTTTTTTGACTTGTCTCATTCTATAAGACATAGGAAAACAAAAACTGCAAATAACATCGTGAAAAAATTCAATTGTGATCATAGTTTCTCCTTAATAATGAGTGTTTTTTAACTTACTATTAGTAAGGATGCAGTTCTTCTGTTTACATTTCAATTAAAATGCTTGAATAAGAGGCGAAAAGAGTATGCAGAGTGTGGTAAAATCAACCTATTGACGTTTTGGAGATGAATTCAATTTACATAAGAAATTCAGAAAGTGAGTGAAGTAAATGGGGAAACAACTAATTATTGCTGAAAAACCTAGTGTTGCTAAAGATTTAAGTAAAGTTCTTGGCGCAAATCAAAAAAATAAAAGTTATTACGAAGGACCTAATGTTATTGTGACATGGGCGTTAGGACACTTGTTAGGATTAAAAATGCCGGAAGACATCAACAAAGAATGGCAATCCTGGCAAATGGAGACTCTACCAATGGTACCTAAGAATTTAGGAATAAAACCGTTACCTAAAACAGGCCATCAATTAAAAGCGATCAAACAATTAGCAAATCGCAAAGATGTTACCGAAGCAGTTATTGCAACAGATGCAGGACGTGAAGGGGAACTAGTTGCTCGTTGGATCTTAGAATATGTCCATTTTAATAAGCCAGTAAAACGGTTGTGGATTTCATCCCAAACGGATAAAGCAATCAAAGATGGTTTCAAAAAGTTAAGACCAGCTAAAGAGTACGACAATTTGTATTATTCCGCTTTAGCGCGTGCAAAAGCAGATTGGTTAGTGGGATTAAACGTGACAAGAGCGTTGACTGTCAAGTACCAAGACAGCTTGTCAGCTGGACGGGTTCAAACACCAACCCTATCTTTGGTCCGTCAACAAGAAAAGAAAATAGAAAGCTTTAGACCACAAACCTATTTTTCAGTAGAGTTGCAAGTTCAAAAAGAAAAAGCCAAACTTGTTCAAAGTAATCCCTACGCTTTTAAAGAACGGAATGAGGTAGAGGCCTTTGTGAAACAATTAAGTGAAGGTAAAGGCAAAGTAACCGATATCCAAGAAAAAGTCAAAACAGAACAAGCACCACTACCGTATGATTTAACAGAAATCCAAAGAGAAGCCAATCAGCGCTATCAATTTTCTGCAAAGAAAACTTTGTCATTAGTACAAAGTCTCTATGAATTTCATAAAATCGTGACGTATCCAAGAACGGATAGTAAATATTTAACGACAGATATGAAAGCAACAATGAAAGAGCGATTACAGGCGGTGAGTGATTTTGCGCCAGAAGTTAAAACATATATCAAAAATGGCGGACAAGTTAAACTGACAAAAGTTTTCCAAAATGAGAAAGTCACAGATCATCATGCCTTGATCCCGACTGAACAACGCCCGCGTTATGAGAAGTTAAGTGGAGATGAACAAAAAATTTACAACATGATCGTCACTCGTTTCTTAGGAATGTTTGCAGAAGGGCATCGCACAAAACAAACAAAAGTAACGGTGAGTTTTGGGAAAGAACAATTTATCTTCCGTCAAAGTAAAGTTGAAGTTACGGGGTGGAAGCAAGAAAAAGAAGCAGTAGCGCCAAGTTTTGATTGGAAATTGGGCATGATCATACCACCAAATTTCACTATTAATAAAGAACTAACTGCACCACCAAAGCCGCTGACCGAAGGAACCTTGCTAGGCTTAATGGAAAAGCATAGTTTGGGAACACCAGCTACACGAGCTGAAATCATTGAAAAGCTGATCAAGTCAGAGCTGATGGAACGGACAACAAATGGCTTAAGCGTGTCACCAAAAGGGAAGCAACTCCTTGAATTAGTCAATCCCTCGTTAGTCACACCTGAACTAACAGAAAAATGGGAAAAAACGTTAGAAGCTATCGCCAAAGGCAAGCAAAGCAGTACCGTTTTTCTAAAAGAAATCGAACAAGATACAAAAAAACTGGTCAATGAGATCAAACAAAGTGAAAGCAAATACCAAGACTTTTCGATCACGCAAAAGAAATGCCCAGAATGCGGCTCAAACTTACGTGAGAAAAACACCAAAGACGGTAAAATCTATGTGTGTTCTAGCCAAGATTGTAGCTATCGTCGTAGGAAAGATCCCAAAGTATCCAACCATCGTTGCTCACAATGCCACCGAAAAATGGAAATCATCGATGGTAAAAATGGTTCATACTTCAAATGTAAGTACTGCTCGATCACTGAAAAAATGCAGGATAAAAAAGAACGCAGTAAAAAGCTTACAAAACATGAAGAACGTAAGTTAATGAAAAAATATTCTCAAAAAGAAGAACCAGAAGAAAGTGCACTAGCACAAGCATTGAAAGCTGCAATGAAACAAGATTGAGTTAAAACAAAGACACTGGTCATCAATAAATAAGATGATCGGTGGCTTTATTTTATTATTTGTTTGGAAGATATTAAGCGAAGAGTCAGTGGCTTTTAATTTATGGTATAATTTTGGTGAGAAGTATTGATTGTGAGATAGAGCAGCATAGTAAATAATGAATCAAAGAAGAAAGGAGCATAAAAATGAGAAAAAATGAATATTTAACCTTAGTAGCAATGGAAGAATGTGCAGAAATTCAACAAGCATTATCAAAAGCAATCAGGTTTGGGTTTGATGATCATCACCCTTCTAGAGCAGATGAAACGAATGAAGAACAACTTTTGACAGAATTTTATCAATTAACTGCAATGATCGAAGAATTGCAAAATCAAGGGATCATTGAAAGCTTTACTCGAGAAAAAATAGCTGAGGTGAAACAAAATAAAATTAAGAAGGTTTATCAATACATGGATTATTCAAAGAAGCAAGGATTGTTGGACTAAAGATATTTGGCAGACGTAATTCAAATGTAGATTGGATTCGTCACGTTGTTTTAGTTTGATGAAAAAAATTTCATTTTTTTCTTTGGGGAAGTCGTCTATTGAAAAACAGAAAAAATAAAATAATATATTATAGTAGAATATGAATAACATATTCTACTATTTATGCATTAGTAAAATAATGTTCTTTTGATCTTTGAGTTTTTTTAAAGGTTCTTATTGTTATTTATTTCAATCCAATCACTTTGTTTTTTATTTCCTGGCATAATCAACTTGTTTAAAATGAAGGGGAATTACATAGAATGATGAAAAAAAATTTATTAGCACACTTTTTAATACTACTAGGACTGTTTTTTTTTGCTCAAAATAGCTATGCTGAAACAACAACGCTAGAAGTTACTAGTTTGGAGCAACCAAATTGGATATTTAAAACAGGGATGTCTCGAGCCAAATATCACGATAGGCAAGATTTAGGGATTGTAGTTAATGGAGGTTCAACCATAAAAATTCGCAGAACTAGCGTGAATGATGGGTATAATAATTTAACATTATGGTTACTTGGAAATAATCGAACACAAGAGAAATCTGTGCCCATAACGAATGAATGGAAAACAGTACCTGTCGAACATAGTGCTGTGCCATTTATCAACACGCCTTATGGGGAAAATGATGCTGAAGTTGAGTATGAAATCGATGGTGTTAGTGTAGCATTACCAGTTTATGAATCAGGCTCAAATGAACAAACTTTTTTTTCAAAGTGGAGAGACACAAATGCAGCGTTTGGTTTGGTAAAGGGGGAACAATTTCAATTATTAATCCCTAATAAAGAAAAAGAGCAAGCAGAGAGTTTAAAAGATTTTTCTGATTTAGATCAATACATTACCTATCAGAACAGTATCATTAACTACTACGATGAGCTAATGGGGCTTTCAGAAACGGTGAGTGGTGTAAATAAAAAACCAGAAAACCGCTTTTTCTTAAAAGCTGATGGTGGAACAGGACCCGGAATCGCCGCATATTATCAAGATAACTATTCTTCAAATGGAAAAGATACGGTAGTGAATCGATGGATGACAAAATGGGATTGGGGTACCCTACATGAGATAGGACATGCCTATCAACCATCATATAATAATAAAGACATGTACACGGGGGAAGTGTCTAACAATTTATTAGCCGTTTTTTATACCGATACTTACAGAGGGAAATCGATCGTAGAGAAAAACTCTTGGTTATATAATTTCGGGAATAAAGCAACTGTAGAATCAGGATTATACAGTCGATTAGTTGAGCAGCAAATCGGGTATCCCGACTTGGATCATAGAGGACGGCTAATTCTCTTAACCGATCTGACTCAAAGTGTTGGAAAAGAGAATTGGACAAAACTGAATGTCATGTATAGAGAGGCTGTAAATAATGGGGACGAGAACATTAAAAATATGTCATTACCCGATTTATTTAATCTATTTTATAGTAGTCAAATGCAGAAAGATTATAGTTCAGTCCTGCTTAAATGGGGCTTACCTTTAACAGAACAAAGACAACGAATAGTAAATCGTGGAAAAAGTTATTCGGCAGTTACTTCTCTCGTTGATGTCGTTCCTAAGGAAAAGTTAAAGGATGCGGTCTCTTTATTAAGTCCTTCATTGATGGTTGATTCCCAGTTTAGCCTTGTCACAAATCAAGAAATAGCTGCTTTAAATTTACCAGGAGGGGCCTTGACTATTCATCTTAATATACATGATTTTGCCCAAATAAAAGGGAAGAAAATAGGTATAAAAGATGGAAATCAGTTAGTTAAAGAAGTTGAAATAAATGAACCAGATATTGTCATTCCTAAGTTGGAAAACGGTGTTTATACCCTGCAACTTCCTAAAACGGAGGGATTTTATGAAGCGGATAATTATTATGCGTATGTTCGTGATGCACAAAATGAAACAACTGTTAATCTAACTGAGATAAAGGGAAGTAGGCTATACGATGAAACGATTCAGTTTAAAGGTCTATATGATAGGGTTTTCGGTGTCATTCAAACAGATTTTATGAATCAAAAGATGATCATTGATGTAACCTCTACTACACCTCACACTTATTTTAAAGGGCAACTTTATGCTTCAATAGAAGTTTTTGATGAATTTGATCAGTTGATTTATCACAAGGAAATGGAAGGAACAGATGTAGTAGTAGAAAAAAGTGAACTTCCACTGAAAGAAGGGTATAAAATTAAGTTATACCATGCAGAGACAACAAATCGATTAACTGCAGCTACTGAAACGTTAATTGATCCAACGCTTAAAAGCAATGTGCTGCTTGTGAAAAATGGCTACTTGGTAAACGAAAATAGAACACCTGGAATAGCAGTAGCAAAAGAAAAAATTACCTCTGCAATTGATACAATAAAATCAGATGCTGAATGGGCAAGTGTAGATAATAATCCAGAGAAAACACAAATAACTGTTGCAATTTTATCATTACCAGAAGCAGAGAGAGATGTTTTGTTAGAACTGCATCAAGATTTTTTAGAGATTCATCCTGGGACTATAACCATTCAGTATGTAGACAATAAAGGCGTAGAATTAGACAAATCAGAGATATTTACAGGCCGATTTGGTGAAAAAATCACAGTCAATGCAAAAGAAATCAAAGGATATGAGTTAGATGTGAGTTCACCTCTAATAGAACTGAATTATCAACTTAAACCTCAAGTTGAAAAGTTTATCTATAAAAAAGATTACACCTCAATAAGTCCTGTAAACCCAGAAGATCCTGACAAGATAATGATACCGAATGAAATGAGTGTCAAGCCAAATAACAACCCACTTAAGATTTTACATGTTTCTAATTTTCATTTTGGACAGCAAGCAATGACACTTAATGCACAAACCTACAATGCAATTTTAGAAAACGGAAAAAATGAAGCGGGGCTAACGGAGAATTTTGCAAACTCAGTTCAAATCTCTGATGAGCGGGAGACAAATGCAGGTTGGAGACTTCAAGTAAGACAAGAAGAGCAGTTTACATCCGTTATCACAAAGAAAGAACTAGTGGGGGCACAAATCATTTTAAAAAATCTAACTATGAGTAAAGGGAAAAGTAATGCGGCAGGACTGGCAACTGTTTCAGAAAAAGAATTGGAGTTAATACCAGATGGCATGACAACTATAGATGTTGCTACAGCCGAAGCTAAAACGGGGATGGGGACACAAGTAGTGAGATTTGGTGATAAAGGGTCAACAGCTGAAACAAGTATACAATTAGACGTTCCAGCACAGCCACAATTAGTGGCAGAAAAATACACGACGACATTAACGTGGATTTTAACTGATTCTCCCATATGAAATCAGAGACGTATAGCATTAAGTTAGTATAGGGAGGCAGTATGACTAAAAAGATGATTAAACCATATCTACTATTATCAGTAATTGCTTTTGTAATGTGTCTGATGGGTTCATTCAACGTAGTTGGACAGGCAGATAATAATGAGCAGAATGAAGACGCCATAGCGGGATCTCTTGAAGTGAAAACAATCATCCCCGAAAATCAAAGAGACAAAACAAAAACGTATTTTGACTTACTAATGTCTGCAGGAACAGAGCAAGTTATTCAAGTAGAGTTGAAAAATACATCCCAAAAAGAAGATATAGTAGCTGTGATTCAAATTAATGATGCAACCACTAATAATAATGGCACAGTAGAATATACAAAAAGTGAAAAAAGAGATTCAACGTTAAAAGTTGGAATTTCAGATCTAGTGAAAACAGATTCAGAGGTTGTTATTCCTGCAAATCAGACTAAGACGCTTTTTATACAGATTACAATGCCAACTGAAAAGCTTGATGGAGTACTCCTTGGGGGAATAGTGATAAGCGAAGAGAAGCAAAGAGCATTAAATGAAAAAAAAAGCACTGGTACTACTGTAATTAATAAATTTGCGTATACAATTGGTCTGTTATTGACAGAAAATGAAAAAGAAGCAGAGGCAAAATTGAAATTAACAACAGTGACGATTGGCAAAGTCAACTATCGAAAGTTTATCAAGGCAAATATTCAAAATACTCAACCTGTCATTATTAAGGATATGATGATTGAAGCTAAAATCTATTTAAAAGAAGGAAAAGAAATTTTTTTCACTCAAACATCAGAGAATATTAACATGGCCCCAAACTCAAATTTTGACTACTTAATAAGTATGGAAAAAAATGAGTTTCCAGCTGGAAACTACATTTTAGAAGTGAAAGCCAAAAATGGTGAAAAAGAGTGGACTATGGAAAAAGAATTTACCATTGTAGAAAAAGAGAATAAGAAATTAAATGAAACAACGAATCAACTAGAGGCGACTTCCTCAAGGAAGCTGATTTTTTATATAGTGTTGCTACTATTTATTTTGTGGTCAATTAATTGGAAAAATAGAAATAGAAGAAAAAAGTAACGGTTTAGATAGTTAGTGAAGACCAGAGTATGAATAGAAAAGTGGGAAGCTAAAGTAGTCATCTTCTCACTTTTCTTATTTTTCCCCAAGAACAAAGGAATATTTTGATGAAAATAGGACAGAAACATTTGTATTTTGTAAATAAAAGAGTATACTTTAGATTGGAATCATTCTAAAATTAATAAAAAGAGTTTCCACGCACATATTGTATTTAGGTTTATTTTATTCTGGGTTTTGATTCATTTTGGCAGCACCAACCAACTGCGCAAATGGATAATTACAATGGATAAAATCAGCTTATTCTTTTTGTGGAAACAGTAAAAACAAGGGGGATTATTGATGTTTGATATTGTAACATTAGCAAGATTCCAATTTGCAATGACGACTGTCTTTCATTACTTCTTCGTACCGTTTTCAATAGGATTAGCACTTGTAGTCGCAGTCATGGAAACGATGTATGTTGTGAAAAAAGATGAGCGTTATCGCAAAATGGCGAAGTTTTGGGGCAACATTTTTCTATTAAGTTTTGCAGTAGGCGTTGTAACAGGAATTATTCAAGAATTCCAGTTTGGAATGAACTGGTCAGATTATTCACGCTTTGTCGGAGATATTTTTGGTGCTCCACTAGCAATTGAAGCGTTACTTGCATTCTTTTTAGAATCAACATTTTTAGGTTTATGGATATTTACTTGGGATAAAGTCAGTCCTAAACTACATTTAACATTTATTTGGTTGGTCGTATTTGGTTCAATGATGTCGGCTTTCTGGATTTTAGCGGCAAACAGCTTTATGCAACATCCAGTGGGCTATACTTTAAACAATGGTCGTGCTGAATTGATCGATTTTGGGGCCGTAATTGGCAATCCAAAAGTTTGGTATGAGTTTACACATGTTCTGTCTGGCGCAATTGTGATGGGCGGAATGATCGTTGCAGGTTTAGCTGCATTCCAAATTTTGAAAAAACGTGATATGAATTTCCACAAAACATCTATGCGTGTTGGTTTATGGATCGCTTTATTTGGGTCACTATCTGTTTTATTTACAGGGGACTTGCAAATGAAAGCCTTGATCAATGATCAACCAATGAAATTTGCGGCAATGGAAGGGGATTATGAAGATTCTGGCGATCCGGCCGCTTGGACATTGATTGCTTGGGCCGATGAAGCGCAACATAAACAAGTATTTGGGATTCAAATTCCTTATATGTTAAGTATCCTTTCTTATAACAGTTTATCTGGTTCCGTTGATGGAATGGACACCGTGAATGAACGTTTGAAAGAACAGTATGGTGATGATAAAAATTATTATCCACCAGTCAACACATTATTCTGGAGCTTTAGAGTCATGGCTGGCTTTGGTGCATTGATGCTTTTAGTTTCAGCTTTAGGATTATTCTTTAGTCGCAAGAAAAAACCTTCACTTTATGAAAAACGTTGGATGGTTTGGATATTAGCATTGTGTACATTTGCTCCATTCTTGGCAAATACAACAGGTTGGTTGATTACTGAGCTTGGTCGTTATCCTTGGACTGTTTATGGTTTATTTACGATCGAAGACAGTGTGTCGCCAAACGTATCAGTGGCTTCACTGTTAACATCGAATATTATTTACTTTATTCTCTTTGCAGGTCTAGGTTCAGTCATGGTTTACTTGATTACGGTCGAACTTAAAAAAGGCCCAGATTATGAAGAAAAGAAATTAGCAGAGGCAAACTCTACTGATGTAGATCCATTTGATAAGGAGGTCTTTGGCGAATGAGTACGTTGCAATTACTTTGGTTTGTCCTAATTGGTATTTTATTCTCAGGCTTCTTCTTCCTAGAAGGTTTTGACTTTGGCGTGGGGATGTCCGTTCAAACATTAGCGCACGACGAAGAGGAAAAAGAACAAATCATCCAAACGATTGGACCGGTTTGGGATGGTAATGAAGTCTGGTTATTAACAGCAGGTGGGGCGATGTTTGCTTCTTTCCCATACTGGTATGCTTCATTATTTAGCGGATTCTACTTGATTTTGTTTATTATTTTAGTTGGTTTGATCATTCGTGGAGTGTCATTTGAATTCCGTCACCGTATGCCAGATGGCAAACGTCGTAGAATGTGGAACTGGACATTATCGATCGGTAGTTTTATCGTGCCATTTTTCTTTGGGGTTTTATTCATTGATTTAGTTCAAGGAATGCCGCTTGATGTGAATGGCAATATGATGGCTTCATTTACTGACTACATTAATGTATTTTCTGTTGTCGGTGGGGTTGCTTTGACATTATTGTGCTACCTACATGGCTTGAATTATATTACGCTTAAAACAGAAGGTCCTGTGAGAGAGCGTGCACGTAATTATGCGTCATTCTTTTATTGGGTTTTATATATTGGCTTAGTTGTCTTTGCCGCTTTGTTGTACTTTAAAACAGATTTCTTTGATAATAACTTTTTAGTGACATTATTACTTGTTGTAGCAATTGTAGCATTGACAGTTGTTGCCAACGTCAGTGTCTTTAAGAAAAAAGAAATGTTGGCGTTCCTTGCTAGTGGTTTGACGTTGATTCTTCTAGTGGCATTATTATTTAGTGGTTTATTCCCACGAGTGATGATCGGTAGTGAAGGGTATTATGACATCTTGATCAAAGATGCTTCAAGTTCTCCTTACACATTGAAAACAATGACATGGTTATCATTAACGATTTTACCATTTGTATTAGCCTATACAGGCTGGTCTTATTATGTCTTTAGAAAACGGATCAAACATCCAGCAATCGCTGCTGTGGGGTATGAAGGATGATCGATAAAGCCATCTTAAAAATGCCGAAAATCAAAAATATCATGATCTTGCTTGCAGGTTTTTCTTTCCTGCAAGCAGTATTTATTATAGGACAAGCATTTTATTTAGCGAAAGCCGTTGTTGGGTTATGGGAAGGTGGTCTGCTACAAGACCAGCTGTTGAATATTTTGGTGTTCTTTTTGTTTTATACTGGCAGACATGTCGTGACGTATCTTCGTGAGAAAATGTTAGACACCTTTAGCTATGAGCGATCACGTGAATTAAGGGAAGCCTTGTTGCAAAAGGTTTTCCGCCTGGGACCAACGGTGGTTCAGAAAAATGGTACGGGAAATATGATCACGATGGCACTTGAAGGAATCAGTCAGGCAGAAAATTATCTGCATCTGATTTTGATGAAAATTATGAATATGATGATCATTCCCTGGATCATTTTGATTTTTGTCTTTACATTGGATATTCGTTCTGGAGTCGTTTTATTAGTGGTGTTTCCTATGATTATTATATTTATGATCATTTTAGGATATGCGGCTCAAAGTAAAGCGGATAAACAATACAAAGCATTTCAGATTTTGTCTAATCATTTTATCGATTCATTACGAGGCTTAGACACTCTAAAGCTATTTGGGTTAAGTAAAAAGTATGCAGGCAGCATTTATAATACCAGTGAGCGTTTTAGAGAAGCAACGATGAGTACTTTGAAAATCGCGATTTTATCAACGTTTGCCTTGGACTTTTTTACAACATTATCAGTAGCTGTTGTAGCGGTATTTTTAGGTTTGAGTTTGTTAGAAGGTGGGATTTTACTATTTCCTGCATTGACGACCTTGATTTTAGCACCAGAATTTTTCTTACCAGTGCGTGATTTTGCAAGTGATTATCATGCGACTTTAGATGGTAAAAATTCATTCCAGGCAATCCAAGCTGTTTTGGATTTACCAGAAATGACTGAAACGGATCGTCTTACTTTAGGAGATTGGACAGCGTTGAGTGAATTAACTGCTGAACAATTAACATTCCAATATGAAGAAGCCACTCAGCCAGCATTAAAAGGATTAGATTTTAAAGCAAAAGGGTATCAAAAAATTGGGATCATTGGCGCAAGTGGTTCGGGAAAATCAACCTTGATCAATGTATTGAGTGGATTTTTGGAACCGAATGCTGAAATGACAAAAATCGAAGTCGATGGACAAGAGATCCCACATTTTCTGCAAAAGCAATGGCAAAGTCAAGTACTCTATATTCCGCAGTCTCCTTATATTTTCCAAGATACCTTAGCCAATAATGTCCGTTTTTATACGCCAGAAGCGTCAGATGAGCAAGTGATGGCTGCTGTTCAGTTAGTAGGACTAGAAACGCTTGTAACAGGTCTAGGGGACGGTATCAATACGGTAATTGGCGAAAGCGGGAGAATGCTAAGCGGAGGCCAAGCACAGCGTGTGGCGCTTGCTAGAGCTTTTTTAGATCAAGAACGTCGGATTTTACTATTTGATGAGCCGACTGCTCACTTAGATATTGAAACTGAGGTAGAATTGAAAGAAAGAATGTTGCCTTTAATGGAAAAACATCTTGTCTTTTTTGCCACGCATCGATTACATTGGATGGCAGAAATGGATTATATTCTAGTGATGGATAAAGGACAGTTGGTTGAAGCAGGCACCTTAGCTGAGTTGACTGAAAAAAATGGCTACTATGTAAAATTAGTCAATCAAATGAGGGGGACAGAATAATGGAAAATACCCCAACAAATAAAGAATTATATGAAAAAGATCAATGGGTTAAACCCTTCTTGAAAAAGTATAAAGGCTTATTGTACTTAGCCCTGATTTTAGGCTTTTTAACTTTCTTCAGTGCGGGTGCTTTGATGTTTAACTCGGGTTATTTAATTAGCCGAGCAGCATCACTTCCAGAAAATATTTTGATGATTTATATTCCCATTGTATTAACACGCGCCTTTGGGATTAGTCGTCCAGTTTTCCGATATATTGAGCGTCTAGTCAGTCATAATTGGGTTTTGAAAATGACATCTGATTTGCGTTTGAAACTTTACCTGGTTTTAGAGAAAGATGCGATTTTCTTTAAATCGAAATACCAAACGGGTGATATTTTAGGTTTATTATCTGAAGATATCAATCACTTGCAGAACTTGTACTTGCGTACGATTTTCCCAACTGTGATCGCTTGGTTGTTATATATCTTTATTATTATTGGACTAGGTTTGTTTTCATGGTGGTTTGGTCTGTGCATGTTATTGATGTTAGGTGTAGTGATTTTTCTTTTGCCAATGCTCTCAGTTTTAGTAAATGGTGCGAGACAAGAGAAACAAAAAGTGTCTAAAAATGAATTGTATAAAACATTGACAGATAATATCTTAGGCGTTTCTGATTGGGTGTTTAGTCAACGTGGACAAGAATTTGTTCATTCATATGAGAAAGAGGAAGCAAAATTACGCCAGTTAGATGAAAAGATCAAACGTTTCAATCGTTTTCGTGATTTTGTTTTACAAGTCGCTTTTGGGGTCATTACAGTTGCCATTTTAGCTTGGACGAGCGTTCGTTTTCCTGGCAACCATGGTGGAGCGGCTAACTGGATTGCAGCATTTACTTTAACGGTGTTTCCACTGATCGATGCATTTGCTCCCCTACCTGATGCGGCGCAAGAAACAAATATTTATAAAGATTCCATCAAACGATTGAATGATTTACCAGAGCCAGATGAGACAAATCAAGTCGTGAACGATGTAACGGTTACTGATAGTGAAATCAAGATCACGGATGTGTCATTTTCTTATGAGGGAACAGCTAAGAATGTACTGGAAAATTTAAGTTTAACAATCCATTCAAAAGAAAAATTAGCAATTTTAGGCCGTAGCGGTTCAGGGAAAAGTACTTTAGCAACCTTGATTCGTGGGGATTTACGTCCAGATAAAGGTTATATTACGCTAGGCGGGATTCCTACAGCAGAATTTGGTGATCAAATTACCCAATCGATTGGTGTGATTCATCAAACACCTTACTTATTTAGAACGACGATTCTAAATAATGTTCGAATCGGACGAGAAGAAGCCTCAGAAGAAGAGGTTTGGCAAGTGTTGAATAAGGTTGGTTTAAAAGATATGATTGCAGCGTTACCGGAAGGGTTACTGACGATGGTGGATGAAGCGGGGCTGCGTTTTTCTGGCGGTGAACGCCATCGTTTGGCTTTAGCACGGATTTTACTTCAAGATACACCAGTGGTACTGTTGGATGAACCAACGACAGGACTGGATCCAATCACAGAACAACAATTATTGGAGACGTTTTTTGAGACATTGAAAGATAAAACGATTATTTGGATCACACATCATTTGCAAGGGGTTCACATGATGGACCGGGTCGTTTTTATTGAAGATGGTCAGCTAGAAATGAGTGGTTCTCCACAAGAGCTACTGGCGACAAATCCGCATTATCAACAATTATATGCAATTGATCGTGGTATGAATAAGCACTGAATGAAATAAAAAAAGCTGAGGCAAAACGCAATGAGCGTTGCCTCAAGCTTTTAAAAGGATCGTTGTAATAATAAGTGCGTTAATTGAGTTAGCTGTTCTTTACCTAAACAATCAGGTAGTCTTTCAATATCGGTCAAAGCCTTTTCTGTTACTCGTTTAGCAAATGCTTTTGCATCATTTACGCCCTCTAGTTCGTAAACAAGTTGAGCAACTTCACTTGCTTGGGTAGTTGTTATGGCCGCCCCCTTTTCTAAATAATTGTTAAAGCGCTCTGGTGATTTTTGCATCGCAAAGAGCAACGGTAATGTGTAAACACCTTGAGCGAGATCTTCTAAGACGGGCTTTTTTAAGGTTTTGACATCTGCGGTGTAATCTAAGATATCGTCATAGACTTGAAAGGCAATCCCAATATGGCGACCAATCCGTCTTGCCAGACGCTGGACCTCAGCACAAGCAAAGCCAAAATGAGCACCTTCTAAACAACTTAATGAGAATAGTTCAGCTGTTTTGCCATTAACGCTGCGTAAATAATCGGAAATCGTCATGTTCTTTTTATAACGTGTGTGCATTTGATCTAATTCACCGAGTAGTAATCGTTTCATCGCAGAAGCGTTCGTATGTAAGAAATCTGAACCATTCATTGTATCAGCAAGTAATTCAAAGAACTCTGTGAATAATAAATCTCCTGTATAAACGGCAACATCTTTGCCATAACGAGATTGAATCGTAACAGCTCCTCTTCGAAGAGGAGAATCATCGATGATATCATCGTGGACAAGTGTGGCCATGTGTAAAATTTCGATTGAAGCAGCAATTTTTATTAGTTGTTGATGGTCTTGTTTTTGTTCATCGCCAATTTGAGTAAATAAAAAAAAGAAGGCAGGGCGCAATAATTTTCCACCAGAACACGTTAGCTCGACTAAAGCTGCTTCAATTTCTTTGTTTCGTATTTTTACTTGATGTTTGATCAATTCACAAGTTTCGTTTAGTTGTTGTTGGATAATAGGAAATTCCTTCCAAAAATCATTCATAACACAATAGTCCTTTCAGTAATTCAATACTATTGATTGTATACGATGTTGGTGAAGAAATACAAGTAAATTATTCTGTGAGCATAAAACTAAATAATGTAAGGAGAGAAGAGTATAATTTGAATAGAGAAGTTTTTTTTGAATTAGTTGAACTAAAAGCAAAGACAGCCAGTGTTTTACCCTTTCTTTTAGGAATTTGTTTTAGTTGGTATCATTATGGAAGTTTACATTTAGGTTATGTTCTTATTTATTTTATTGCGATGTTTATTTTTAATATGGCTGTTGATATTTTAGATAACTATAATGACTACCACCATGCCAAAGAAGGGCATGATTATAAAGAAAAGACGAATATCATCGGGCGGGAGAACCTGTCACTATCAATGCTTCGTCAATGGATCATTTGGATGATCATCATCTCAGCATTGATGGGAATCGGTTTATCTATGATTGTCGGTTGGCCGCTATTGTGGTTGGGGCTGTACTGTTATTTGATTGGAATCTTTTATTCTTCTGGACCCAAACCATTATCAAGTTTGCCTCTGGGTGAATTCTTTTCAGGATTTACGATGGGCTTTATGATCATGTTGATTTGTGTCTATATCAATACATTTGATTCTTTTCAATGGACAGCGGGCAATCTTGGCAGTATCTTCTTAGTATCACTACCCAATACTTGTTTGATCGCTAATTTAATGTTAGCAAATAATATTTGTGATTTAGAAGAAGATGAAATGAATCATCGCTTCACCTTAGTTCACTATTTAGGGAAGAAAGCATCGATTGGTTTGTTTGTCGGATTGATCGTGATTGCATTTGCATCGATTGTGTTGAGTGTTGTTTTGGGCTTAACACCGATTACGATGTTATTGACGTTACTTGTTTTGCCATATATTTGGAAACAAACGAAGTTATTTTTAAAGGAGCAAGTCAAAACAAAGACATTTATTTGCGCTGTTAGAATTTTAGCAGTCGGAGCACTGGCACAAGTTGTATTTTTCGCCATAGGATTGTGGCTTAAATAATAAATAAAAAGGTTAAGAGGGGATTTTAAAAATGAGTAAGCATGTCGTTATTTTGGGCGCTGGCTATGCCGGATTAAGAGCGCTCCATGAATTACAAAAAGGAAACAATGAGTTGAAAATCACATTGGTTGATCAAAATGATTACCACTTTGAAGCAACAGATATCCACGAAGTTGCAGCAGGAATCCAAACGTCAGAAAGAATTACTTATCCAATCAAAGATGTTGTAAAATCAGCATGTACGACGTTTGTACAAGGTAGAGTGGAAAAAATCGATAGTGAAAATCAACTTGTTCATTTGAAAGATCAAGAAGCGATTTCTTACGATTATTTGATTGTAGCTTTAGGTTATGAATCAGAATCATTTGGTATTCCAGGTGTTGAAGAATTCTCATTAAAAATGGTCGATATTCCGACATCAGAAAAAGTCTATCAACATTTAACAGAACAAATGAAAGCATACAAAGAAACAAAAGATGAAAATTACCTAAAAATCGTGGTTTGCGGTGCAGGTTTCACTGGGATCGAATTATTAGGTTCATTGCATGAAGGCAAGAAAAAACTAGCTGAAATCGCAGGTGTTGAGCCTGACAAGATTCAATTGTATTGTGTTGAGGCTGTGACTCGTTTATTGCCAATGTTTAGTGAAAAATTAGGTGGTTACGGAATCGATCATTTGAAAAAATGGGGTGTTAATTTCTTAGTTGGAAAGCCAATCAAAGAGATCAAACAAGATACGGTTGTTTATTTAGATAATCAAGAAACAAATGAATTAAATGAATTAACAGCAAAAACAATCATTTGGACAACTGGTGTCAGTGGCAGTCATGTTGTTGGTGATTCTGGTTTTGCAGCAAAACGTGGACGTGTGATGGTTAAACCAGACTTAACAGATGCAGATCATGAGAATGTCTACATTATCGGTGACTGCTCTGCTGTGATGGATAAAGAATCAAATCGACCTTATCCGACAACTGCACAAATTTCACTTAAAATGGGTGAACACGCAGGTAAGAACATCAAAGCCCAGTTAAAAGGAGAACCTACGAAAGAGTTTACGTTTAAATCGCTAGGTTCTGTCGCTTCTATTGGCAATAGTCATGCGTTTGGTGTTGTTGGTAAAATGGAAGTCAAAGGCTATCCAGCTTCATTCATTAAAAAAGCAATCATGGATCGTTCTTTATTTGAGACAGGTGGAGTGAAAGAAGTGTTAGCTAAAGGTCGTTTTGATTTTTACCGTTAAAGAGAAAATTGTAGTATAATAAAATCAATCGAAATGCAACGAAGGGTTCCAAGTAGAAAGTTGTTTTGAAATGACAGAAAGTCAACGGCTGCTGGAAGTTGGCCAAAACAACATTTTGAATTACAAATCTGGAGCATGATGTTTATTCGGGTGAGATCCGTTAACGTCTTTTGAGAGGAAATTATTATTTAATTTCAACTATGGGTGGTACCGCGTGTAAGGATACGTTCAAGACAAAATCATAGGATTTGTCTTGTCGTTTATTCGTCCCTGACAGTCTATTTTTGATTGTCAGGGACTTTTTTATTTTTAAATCGTTAAATTGACAGGAAAAAGGGGATTTTAGATGAACAAAGAGTTAAGTGTCAAAGAAGCATTTATTGTATTTCTATCATTATTATTGATTATTAGTATTTGTGTGATCGGCATCGGTATGAGTCCGATTTTCCCAGTGTTATGTGCTTTAGGCTTATTAATAGCTTGGAGTAAGTGGCGGCAAGCTTCCTGGGATAAGATTCATGAAGGGATCATTGAAGGGGTTAAAACAGGAATCGTTCCGATGGTCATATTTATTTTGATCGGTGCCTTGATTGCAGTTTGGATTGCTAGTGGTGTGATTCCAACCATGATGTACGCTGGATTTTCTGTGATTAGCACCACGATTTTTTTACCATCGGCCTTTGTTAGTTGTGCAGTAGTGGGAATTTCGGTTGGCAGTGCCTTTACTACTGTTTCAACAATTGGCTTGGCTTTAATGGGGATGGGAATCTCAATGGGGTTCAATTCTGCGATACTAGCCGGAGCGATCATTTCAGGTGCTGTTTTTGGTGATAAAATGTCGCCGCTCTCTGATACGACCAATTTAGCTTCTGCGATTGCCGGAGCAGATTTATTTAAACATATTCGAAATATGATGTGGACGACCGTTCCAGCCTTTATTCTTTCGTTTATGCTATATGCAATTATTGGCTTTCAAACAAAAATTGGGCAAACAATGATTGAAACAAACCAATTTTTAGAAGTATTACAAGAAAATTTTTCGATTAGCTGGTGGGCGCTTTTACCGATTCTGCTGCTAGTTTTTTGTTCAATCAAACGGGTTCCAGCTATTGCTTCATTATTGGTCACGATTTTAGTTTCAAGTGTGATGTATTTGTTTCAAGAAAAGACGGTTGATTTAAAACAATTGAGTACGATAATCGAAAATGGGTTTGTTTCAGAAACAGGAATGGAACAAATTGATGCTTTGTTGACCAGAGGGGGGATTCAAAGTATGATGTGGTCAGTCTCATTGATTCTTTTAACATTGTCATTGGGCGGGTTATTGATGAAAATGGACGTGATCACTGTTTTGATGGCGCCGCTTGCTGCTAAGTTGAAATCAACAGGTAGTTTAGTAGCTGCGACAGTTTTCAGTGGTGCCTTGGCTAATTTAATGATCGGAGAGCAGTATCTATCCATCATTTTACCTGGCCGTGCTTTTAAAGAAAGTTATGATAAATCAGGTCTTGCCCCAGAAGTTTTGTCACGCGCCTTGGAAGATTCTGGAACAGTTCTAAATTCATTGATTCCTTGGGGAGTAAGCGGAGTATTCATGGCAAGTACACTGCAAGTGGCTACATTAGATTATGCACCATTTAGTTTCTTTATTTTATTCTGTCCGATTTTGTCGATTTTTTCTGGTATAACTGGAATTGGGATTCATAAACAAGCATCTTTGGTAGAATAAGTAATGCGAATAAAGGCGTGTGTTTATTCAAAATCATTAAAATTTTAAGAGAAACAATGGGGGTACTTTTGTTCGGCTCTATTTTTAGGTATAATGGATACTGATTGAAAAGAGGGATGTTACATGGCACAAAAACGGAAAAGTGCAAAAAAGAAAAAAACTAAAAAGCAACTACAACAGCAGGAGCATCTTAATTTCATTTTTCTCGGTATCTTTTTTATCTTCTTTGGATTATTTGGATTATTAAAATTAGGATTCCTTGGCACATTGATTGCCAACGGTTTACGTGTGGTCATAGGAAATACTTTTTCAATAGCAGCTATTTTACTCATGCTTTATGGGCTGTCATTAGTAATCTTTGGGAAAGAATTTCCAATTAAAAAAAGTCGCCCAATCATTGGTGGGTTGATCATTTACTTAGGGGTTTTACTATTTTTACATGCTTACATGTTCCGCAATGTAGGAACTCAGTCACCTGATATTATTGGAACTACTTGGGATTTTCTTCGAATTGACTTAAAGAGAAGTACCGTGGCTGAAAATGTTGGCGGTGGAATGATCGGTGCGCTCTTGTATAGTGGGACATTTTTCTTAGTTGCTCAATTTGGTAGTTATTTAATTGCGGGATTACTTGTATTGTTTGGGGCATTTTTAATCAGTATGCTCGATTTTCGGCAAGTGATGAACGGCCTACAGATTGTCAGAGAAAAACTTAGTGGCATAACAGCTAAAAGTAGTGAAAGACAAGCAGAAAAAGAAGCCAAACGAGCAGAAAAACGTGCAGCTAAACAAGTAAAAATGGAACAAATGGCGCAAGAACGTTTAAAAAATGATGTACGAGAATTAACACCAGGTGAAAAATTAGCGCATGAAGCTCGGGAACAAGAAGAAAAAGATTTACAAGAACCGGAGCAATTAACACTCGTTCCAATCGATAGCTTCCAAAGTCAGGCACAAGAACCACTAACTCAGCCTAAAACAACGACTACTCCTGAACTAGAAGAAAGTGGCGAGTTAGATTTTGAGATTTCAGAAGAAGCCGAAGATCGTGACTATGAACTGCCACCTTCAACCTTATTAGATTCGATCCCAGCCTCCGATCAAAGCGGAGAGTATCAAAAAATCGAAAAAAATATTGGCGTATTAGAACAAACTTTCAAAAGCTTCGGCGTAGATGCAAAAGTTGTCAAAGCCAGTCTGGGACCAGCTGTAACGAAGTTTGAGATTCAACCAGCTGTAGGAGTTAAAGTCAGTAAAGTAGTTAGTTTGACGGATGATATTGCCTTAGCGCTCGCGGCAAAAGATGTCAGGATGGAAGCGCCGATCCCAGGGAAATCATTGATCGGGATCGAAGTGCCCAATAGCACAGTTAGCACAGTATCATTTAGAGATATCATCGAAGCGGCTCCCAGCCATCCAGATAAATTACTAGAAGTACCACTTGGCCGCGATATTTCTGGTATGGTGCAGTCCGCAGATTTGGCAAAAATGCCTCACTTGCTGATTGCAGGATCGACCGGAAGTGGGAAATCAGTTGCGATCAATGGGATCATCTCCAGTATTTTAATGAGAGCAAAACCTCATGAAGTGAAACTGATGATGATCGATCCCAAAATGGTAGAATTAAATGTCTACAATGGGATTCCCCACTTACTTACACCTGTTGTGACAAATCCAAGAAAAGCAGCTCAGGCTTTACAAAAAGTTGTACAGGAAATGGAATTCAGGTATGAAAAATTCGCCGCTTCAGGTGTCCGAAATATTTCTGGGTATAATGAATTAGTTATTCAAAAAAACCTTGAAGATGGCGAAAATCGTCCGATTTTACCATTCATTGTTGTAATCGTTGACGAGTTAGCCGATTTGATGATGGTAGCGAGTAATGAAGTGGAAGATGCAATCATCCGTTTAGCCCAAATGGCACGTGCGGCTGGGATCCACATGATTTTGGCAACACAAAGACCAAGTGTCGATGTCATCACAGGAATCATCAAAGCAAATGTTCCGTCAAGGATGGCATTTGCCGTTTCAAGTGGAACCGATTCTAGAACGATCATCGACAGTAATGGAGCGGAAAAACTATTAGGCCGAGGGGACATGTTGTTCCTACCAATGGGTGAGAACAAACCGATTCGTGTCCAAGGAGCGTTTATTTCAGACCATGAAGTTGAACGTGTTGTGGCATTTGTGACCGAACAGCAAGAGGCTGATTACCAAGAGAGCATGATGCCGACAGAAGAAGATACAATGAGTAACGGTTCAAGTGATACACCACAAGATGATCTGTATGAAGAGGCGAAAGCATTGGTGGTAGAAATGCAAACAGCCAGTATTTCATTATTGCAAAGAAGATTTAGAATTGGTTACAACAGAGCAGCTCGTATAGTAGATGAATTAGAAGAGCATGGTGTGATTGGACCATCAGAAGGCAGCAAACCAAGGAAAGTCTTTCTTGAACAGGTGCCAGAAGATGCACCAATCGATCATGGATCAGAGTAAGAATGTTGAAAAAGTGGGGTGAGCAGAAAAGCTGACTCCATTTTTTATTTATTAAAGACGAAACAATGGATGCTATATGTACACAGTTTCTCTAAAGAGGTTTGCCATAAATGTAAACTTTGGTATAATGTACAAAATACTATAGAACAGATGGATGAATTGCTAATTAAAGTATAAATGCGATTAGAATTAAGGAATTCGCAATACAAGACGAATAAACTAAAATAAAACGATACACTAATAAATTATATAAGGATGGAGAATATGAGAAGAAAAAGCGTATTATATCTAGACGTGGCAGAACAAATCAAATCAGATATCATGAATGGCACATATCCTGTAGGTTCCTTGTTACCAACAGAAGCAGAGCTTGAACGATTATTTGATGTAAGCAAGATAACGGTTCGTCGAGCGATTGAATTATTATCTTCAGAAGAGTTAGTTGAAAAGAAAAGTGGTAAAGGAACAACTGTTTTGAGCAATCGTCCTTATAATAAATTGTCAAAAGCGGGCACATTTACAGAATATTTAAATGACTCTGGACAACAAGTAGCTAAGAAAATTCTGAAATTAGAGAAAGTAACTTTAGAGATTGATTCTCCAATCTATGCTTGTCTTGGAGCAGAAGCGATCAAGGTCGCTCGTCTTTACACGTTAGATGATCGTCCTTATATCTTTTTTAATTATTATCTCCCAACGATTATGGCTGATGTGCCAGTAGAAGATTTTGAACAGGAGTCCTTATATCGTTTGATGGATCAACATGGCATCGAAATCATCAAGTTTGAGGATAGTTTTCAAACAGTAGAATTGACTAGTGAACAGCAAGAAACTCTAGCAACTTCCGAAAAAAATGGACTAAAAAGAATTCGTAAATCAGTTGGTCTTTCTGGTGAAATCGTTGAGTTCTCAGAAGCAATTTATAATACAGCTCTTTATCCGTATGTTATTGAATATGAAGCTTAAAGAAATAACAGATTACTTACAAAAGTGTAAGCAATCTGTTATTTTTTTCTATGGTGTGTTCGTTGTAATTGGATTAGACTAAAACAGTAGAGAAAAGGAGCGATGATGATGTTACAAGTAGAAAATTTAACGAAAACATATGGAACTGAAATCAAATATGAAGCACTAAAAGGATTGGATTTAACGGTAAATGACAGTGAATTTATCGGGATTATGGGTCCTTCTGGAAGTGGAAAGAGTACTTTTTTGAATCTTTTAGCAACAATCGATCAGCCGACATCAGGACAGATTTTAATGAATGGCAAAGACCCTAATCAACTAAATCAAGAAGAAATTGCGAAATTCAGACGAAGAGAGCTAGGCTTTATTTTTCAAAGTTTCAATTTGATGCCAACGTTGACTGTAGAAGAGAATATTATTTTACCATTAACCTTGGATGGGGAAAAAATTTCAGTGATGAAACGACAGCTCAATCTTTTAGCGGATCGCTTAGGAATTGCACCGTTGCTGAAAAAACGTATTGCAGAAATTTCAGGAGGCCAAGCTCAACGTGTGGCTGTCGCTCGTGCAATGATCCATCAACCCCAACTTTTATTGGCAGATGAGCCAACAGGAAATCTAGATACAAAATCATCAAAAGACGTCATGCAATTATTACAACAATTAAATGAAGAAGAAAAAGCTACGATTTTAATGGTAACCCATGATCCTTTAGCTGCCAGTTATTGCAAGCGAATCGTTTTTATCAAAGACGGTGAATTGATCGATGAGATCCATCACAATGGAAATCAAAAGATGTTTTACGATGAAATCATGGTGAAACTATCTGAGATTGAAGGTGTTGATAATGAGTTTTAGTCAATTTGTCATTCGAAATACTTTAAGAAATAAACATTTATACATGGCATATTTTTTAAGCACACTTTTTTCAGTGATGGTCTTCTTCACCTTTACCGTGTTTGCGTTTCACCCGTCATTAGCTGATGGCTTGAATGATAAGGCACAAATCGGTATGTTAGCAGCTGCAATCATTATTTATGGCTTTGCCTTTTTCTTTGTCCTATACTCCATGGATGTCTTCATCCAGTCTAGAAAAAAAGAATTTGGTCTATTAATGATCCAGGGAATGAGCCCGAAGCAACTAAAAAAAATGGTTTTTATTGAGAATTTAGTTATTGGTTTTTTTGCTACGATCATTGGTAGCTTGGCTGGAGTTGGCTTTTCACAGGTGATTTTATGGTTGAGTAATAAATTGATGCATGTCAGTTTCGGTTTCTATTTTCCAACACAAGCACTAGGGTTAACGATTATTTCTTTTACAGCCTTATTTTTAGCTATTTCGTTTTTCATTCAGTTTCGTTTACCAAAGTTAAGTTTACAGGAATTGTTAAAAGCAGGTGACTTGGGTAAAGGCACGATCCAAAGCTCGCGTGTTAAAACGATGTTAGCGATCGTTTTGATCGGTGCAGGTTATGCAATTGCTCTATTAGTTAAAGGCATGTTAGTTCCCTTTGTCATGATCCCTGTGATTTTTCTAGTAGTTGCAGGTACGCGTTTTTTATTCAATCAATTAAGTGTTTCAGTTATTGAGCGTTTAAAAAAGAAACAAGCTATTTTTTGGAAAAAAACGAATATGGTGGTTTTTTCAGATTTAGCTTTCCGTATGAAAGACAATGCCCGCTCTTTTTTCTTAGTATCGATTATTTCAACGGTGGCATTTGCTGCGATCGGAACGCTATATGGGTTTCAAAATATGATCTTAGATGGAATGAAGCAAGTGCCATATGAGTTTCAACTCACTGGAACAGCTGAGGAAACAGCTGGGATAAAACAGACCTTTACCCAATTGTTAGCGGATAAAGGGATACAAGTGGATGAGGGAGAAGCAACGATTTATACAAATGCTGAGCAAATTGATGTGATCAAAGAATCTGACTATAATCATCTTGCAAAATTAGCGAACAAACCAACGATTCAAACCCAAGGGAACGCTGTTCAATTGCGACTAGCGAATGAAATCGGCATACAAGAAGTAACAATAAATGAAGTGAAACTGCCAGACGAGGTAACGTTACCTGTCACTAAAACAGAAAAATCGGCGGTCGTCTCAGCCTATGCCACAACGGTCATCGTACCAGATGAGACCAAGCTACAAAGCTTGGAAAATACGATAACGACTGTTTGGCAGCCTAAAAATGCTAGTTACGATGAACTGGTTTCTGTGGGTAAGTTCCAAGAGAAAAATCCACTTTTGATGGCCAAAAGTTATTCGCAACAAACGATTACAAATGAATATGCACCAATTTTATTTGTGGGAATCTTTATCGGAATTGTCTTCTTTGTTTCTGCCGGCAGCTTCTTATATTTCAGATTATATAGTGATATGGACGCCGACGTTGAGAAATTCAAGATGATTTACAAAATGGGGTTAGCGAAAAAAGAATTGAAGAAAATGATTTATCAGCAAGTGGGAATCCTGTTCTTTACACCGATTATTGTCTCGGTGATTCACGGAGCTGTGGCTTTGACTGCGATGTATCATATGTTTAATCAAGGGATGCAAATAGCTGGTTGGCAAGTATTAGGGATGTTTATCGTGATTCAAATCATCTACTATCTAATTGCTCGTGTCTTTTATTTCAAAAAAGTTTATCGATTGATTCAAGCTTAGAAAAAAGAAAACCTCTGCAAACGAGTGAAGCGTTTGTAGAGGTTCTTTTCAATAAGTAGTAGTTTCAAAACTATAGAAACAAAGTGCTGCATAACCTAGAGAACATATGGACAAATCGTGGACAATAAGTTATAGTATGAAGCGAATGTTTAGAAGAAATGAGGAAGAGAACTAGTGGAAAAAGCATCCATTTATGGTTTAACAAAAGAAGAACTGATCGCATGGTTCATCGAACATGACGAAAGAAAGTTCCGGGCCACTCAAGTATGGGAATGGCTATATATCAAACGTGTCATGGCATTTAATGAAATGACAAATTTGTCAAAAGAGGTTATTGATTTATTAGAAGAAAACTTTATTATCAATCCATTGCGCCAAGTAATTATTCAAGAAGCGAAAGATGGTACTGTGAAATATCTTTTTGAGTTACCCGACAAAAATATGATCGAGACAGTTTTAATGCGTCAAGAATATGGGATGTCTGTATGTGTGACGACTCAAGTTGGGTGTAATATTGGCTGTACCTTCTGTGCCAGTGGCTTGCTAAAAAAACAACGTGATCTGACAGCAGGAGAAATCGTCGCCCAAATCATGTTAGTTCAACATTATTTTGACGAACGTGGACAAGGTGAGCGAGTTAGCCATATTGTTGTAATGGGGATCGGTGAACCGTTTGATAACTATGATAACTTAATGAATTTCCTACATACGATCAATGATCCAAAAGGCTTAGCAATTGGCGCTCGTCATATTACAGTTTCAACAAGTGGATTAGTACCAAAAATCAAAGAATTTGCGAATAATGGCTTGCAAGTCAACTTAGCAATTTCTTTACATGCGCCAAATAATGATGTTCGTACATCGATCATGCGCATCAACCGTAGTTTTCCTATCGAAAAATTGATGGATGCAGTCGATGAGTATTTGGAAAAAACAAATCGTCGAATTACGTTTGAGTATATCATGTTGAGTAATGTGAATGACCGTCCAGAACATGCCCAACAATTGGCTGATTTATTGAAGGATAAGAAGAAGTTAACCTTTGTTAACTTGATTCCATATAACCCAGTTAGTGAACATGACCAATATAGCCGTAGTGAAAAGGCAGATGTATTGAAATTCTATGATATTTTAAAGAAAAATGGTGTCAACTGTGTGATTCGAAAAGAATATGGCACAGATATCGATGCTGCCTGCGGACAATTGAGAAGTAAACAAATAAAAAAAGCTAAACGATAGAAAAAGGCCGAGACAAAACTGATTTTTAGTTTTGTCTCGGCCTTTTTTTTCTATTCGTCATTTGAAATAGTAAATCCATAATCAATAATGTGTTCTTTTAAATAACGTAAGTATTCGTTACCCATTGGTGACAGAGACATCTGAGCCGGATGGATCCAGCCGATTTCCATTGTTTCATCCACTTCTAGAGGTAAAGCAACGATATTCTCATCATTCAATTCACGGCTTAAAACACCTGAGCTAATCGTGTAGCCATCTAGCCCGATCAAGAAATTGAATAATGTTGCTCGATCACTTACACGAATACTTTTTTTATGATAAAGAGTACTCAAAATCTCTTCAGAAAAGTGAAAAGAATTAAACTGTCCTTGTTCAAAAGAAAGATAGGGGAAGTTCTCCAAGTCATTTAGAGTGACTGATTTTTTCCCGACCAAAGGATTCTTTTTGCTTACAAAAACATGAGGATGGGCAGTAAACAATGAATGAAATGTTAGCTGTTTTTCCTTTAATAGTTTACGAATCACATTTTCGTTGAAGGAATTTAAATAGAGAATACCTAATTCGCTTTGAAAAGTGCTGACATCTTCAATTATATTATTCGTTTGCGTTTCACGAAAAGTAAATTCATATTCATTCTTTTCATAAGATTTGATTAGTTGAACAAACGCATGAACCGCAAAAGCATAGTGTTGAGCAGAGACGGAAAACAATCTTCGACGTGTTTCTTGTCCCTTATATTTCCCCTCCATTAATTCCACTTGTTCTAAAATCTGTCGAGCATACGATAAAAATTCAGTTCCTTCAATTGTTAAAACCATTCCTTTTTGTGTACGCCGAAAAATTTGAATGCCCATTTCCTGTTCGAGTTCCTTAACAGCACTTGAAAGACTTGGTTGGGTAATAAAAAGATGCTTTGCAGCTTCATTTACTGAACCTAATTCAACGATTTTAACGATATAATCCAATTGTTTGATCCGCATGATATCAGACCTCCTTAATATAAAAGCGGTATGGACTGGTTTGGCTCGGTGGAGAGTAATGCCCGCCTTTTAGTAGCATTAGAGTTCAACTTGAATCACTTGTACTCCTTGTTTTTCGATTGCTCGAATCACTTCAGGAGAAGCAAAAGTATCTGTAATTAAATAGTTGATATCTTTAATTTTACCACTAGTAAAATTAGAAGAAAAACCAATCTTACGATAATCGGCAACAACAATGACTAACCCATTTGTTCGCTCAATAATCAAAGAATTGATTTTAGACTCGTGTAAGACAGGCGTGGTAATACCATTTTCAATACTCAGTCCAGAACAGCCGATAATTGAAATATCAGAAGACATTTTTGAAAATGAGTCGATTGCAATATCACCAACTAAAGCTTCTTTTGGAAATCGAATTTCACCACCAGATAAAATAACGGTAGAATTTGGATTGTGGTCTAAATTAGCTACTTTTACATTGTTCGTCACGATCGTTACACGTTTATTCTCTAAGTTTTTTAAAGAAGATAAAGCAGTTGAGCCGGTATTGATAAATAAAGTATTGCCATCTTTAACAAACTCAGCCGCTTTTTTAGCAATCGCATTTTTTAAAATTTCAATTTCCTCATTGTAATCCTCGGTCCCGGTTTTTTGAACAATTTTGGCTTTACCATGAGTTCGTTGAACTAAGCCCATCTTTTCTAACGCCGTCAAATCACGACGAATGGTTATTTCTGAAACAGCAAGCTCAAGGCTGATTTCTTTCACTAATAGACTTGTTTCTGTGGTCAATAGTGCGAGTAGTTTGTCTCGACGCTCTTTGATCATTTGATGCGAGCTTTTCATATGTGCTCCTCCTTTTTAACTCAATTGAGCTATTGCAAGTGTTTTTCCTATCTCTTTGGCTTCTTTCAATAAACGATGCCCAGTTGATTGATTGTTTAGTTTAAGTAAACATTGACCTTTTAGATATAAAAGATAGGTCAATTCACGATTATTTAGTCGATTCTGATCAACTAAATCTAATTCACTTAAGCATTTTTTAGTTCTATTTTGATGGAAATACTTGATTCCAGTAATTTCATGCCATGAAAATAATCCGCGAATTTGCTTTTTTTTACTATTTTTTATCTTGAATAGACGATCTAGGCAAAAAGTCAAATTTTCTTCCTCTTCTAAAAAAAAATAGCAGTACATTTGCGTATGATAATAAATGAAGAGGTAATCCAAAGTAGAATGGAAAAATTTTTGATTGTTCTGTAGATGGTCCAAACATGTAACGTACTTTCCAGCATCTAATAAAAGTAAACTGTCAAAAATAATAATAGACTGTTTGAAGCCATTAAACAAATCTTTTTCCTTCAATTTTTCTTTTAGGGTTATTGCTTCAGGCAAATTACACTTAACGGTCAAAGCGTAAATCATTTTTTCATAGATCGTTTTTAAATATTCAAAAAGTATCACAATACCTAATGCTACAACTCCGACAACACCAAAAAACACTTTAGCACCAAGTGCTTGGGAACTGACAACAAGAGAACTAATATAAATCGCAAATAATAAATAAACAAACCATAAGAGTGCCTTTTTTCCAAAGTAAATCCCTTTCCAAACTGAATGTTTCATGTTTATCACCTCTTTATCACTATATCATACAAATGATTGAATGAACATAAAAATAAGGCTTTTATAATTTTGTGACGATAATTTTGTTTATTCGCTCTTAAAAATGATTAAACGATCATAAAAATGGATTGAAAACGGTTTAAAATATTGTAGAATGAAAAGTGTAAATAGATTGAGAAAAGGTGGAGAGATGATATGGCGACGATTCATGATGTAACGAAAGAAAGTTGGATTTTAAGTACTTTTCCTGAATGGGGAACGTATTTAAATGAAGAAATCGAACAGGAAGTAGTAAAAGCTGGGACAGTTTCACTGTGGTGGTTAGGTTGTACAGGAATTTGGCTGAAGTCTCATGAGGGAACGAATATCCTATGTGACTTGTGGTGCGGCACAGGAAAACAAAGTCATGGTAATGGCAAGATGAAAAAAGGACATCAAATGATGCGTATGAGCGGTTGTGAGAATATGCAGCCGAATTTACGAACTCAGCCGTTTGTTATTGATCCATTTGCCATAAAAGATGTGGATGCTTTGGTTGTAACACATATCCATTCAGATCACTTAGATATCAACACAGCGGCAGCTGTTCATCAGAATTGTCCAAATGCGCGTTTTATTGGGCCAAAAGAAGTCATTGCTACGTGGTTGAGGTGGGGGATTCCAGAAGCTAAGACGATGGTTGTAAAACCGGGTGACCACGTCTCAATCAAGGATGTGGATATTGTTGCTTTGGAGGCTTTTGACCGAACTGCACTAGTGACTTGTGAAGACCCAGAAGTAACATTACGAGGGAAAGTACCGCAAGATATGGATGAGATTGCGGTGAATTATTTATTTGAAACAAGTGGCGGTAATATCTATCATGCAGGAGATTCCCATTATTCTAATATGTTTGCAAAACATGGAAATGAACACAAAATTGATGTTTGTTTAGGTGCTTATGGTGAAAATCCTCGCGGGATTACTGATAAAGTGACCTCAGTTGATATGTTAAGAATGGCAGAATCATTGAATGCCCAAGTTGTGATTCCAGTTCACTACGATATTTGGGCAAACTTTATGGCAGATCCTAAAGAAATTACAGAAATTTGGAAGTTTAAAAAGGATCGCTTGAATTATCAGTTTAAGCCATTTATTTGGCAAGTTGGCGGGAAGTTTACATATCCGAATGATAAAGATCAGCTTGAATTTAATTTTTACAGAGGGTTTGATGATGTCTTTACAAAAGATAATGACACACCGTTTCCATCATTTTTATAAGAAAGGAGTAAGTGCATGCTAAAGTATTTTTATGATAATGAATTGATTCGATTTTGTGAAGAAACGCCTTCTGATTGGAAGGCTGCCATCGCTCTTAGCTGCCAGACATTACTGGAAAAGAAGATCATCACACAGCAATATATAGATGAGATCATAGAATGTGTGCAAAAATATGGACCATATATCGTGATCGTTCCAGGTGTGGCGATGCCGCATTCGTCAGAGGAGAGTCAGGGAGTTTTAGGTACAGCTATTTCATTTACAAAAATGAAGCAAGATGTAGTGTTTGAAGAAGGTAATGTTGAAAAAAATGCCCGTTTATTTTTCACATTAGCTGCTAAAAATAGTGAAGAGCACGTCGAAAATATTTCAAAACTATCAGAAATGTTGATGACTGAAGGCGTGATCGAGGCATTGATGACAGTAGAAACGATGGCAGACTATCAAAGAGTGATGACTACTTTTGATCTATAGAAAGAAGGGGAGTAAATGACGCAAATATTAGATTTTTTAATGGGGGTTTGGGATTATTTTGCTGCAAATATTTTAACACAACCAGCATTTTTGATTGGGTTTATTGTACTTTTAGGATATGTTTTATTAAAAAAACCATTATATGAAAGTATCGCCGGTTTTTTAAAGGCAACTGTTGGATATCTGATTTTAACTGTGGGATCAGGAGGATTGGTGAATAATTTTCGTCCGATTTTAGTTGGCTTAAAAGAACGATTTGATCTAGATGCGATGGTCATCGATCCTTATTTTGGCCAAAATGCTGTAACCGCAGGTATCGAAGAAACGTTTGGACGAACGTTCAGTGATACGATGATTTTACTGTTGATTGCGTTTGTCATGAATATTTTATTAGTTCGTTTTAAAAAATATACGAAGTTACGAGCAGTTTTTACAACTGGAAATGTTCAAATACAGCAAGCCGCAACAGCCTTTTGGATTTTGTTATTCTGTTTTCCTGACTTAGGACAAATTCAAATTCTATTGATCATGGGACTTATTTTAGGCTGTTATTGGGCTGTGGGCTCTAATTTGACCGTTGATATTACACAAGATTTAACGGAGGGAGCAGGTTTTGCGATTGCACATCAACAGATGTTTGGCGTATTCATTTTTGCGAAGTTAGCTGAAAAAATGAAAAAGGATAAAAACAATCGGAAACTTGAGGATGTAAAACTTCCAGGATTCCTATCTATTTTCAATGAAAATATGGTGGCAACCTCAATCCTAATGCTATTCTTTTTTGGAATTATATTAGTTGTATTAGGACCAGCATATTTGATTGAGGCAGGTTTTATGGTAGAAGGACAAAGTTTCTTTTTCTATATTTTACAGACTGCATTATATTTTGCTGTCTATCTAGCCATTTTACAATTAGGTGTTCGAACATTCGTTTCAGAATTGACAGAATCATTCCAAGGAATTTCCAATACATTGTTGCCAGGGGCAGTTCCTGGGATCGATGTCGCTGCGACATTTGGATTTGGTTCACCAAACGCAGTAACGATTGGTTTCTTATTTGGGGCGCTAGGACAATTTATAACGATTGGTCTATTGATTTTATTTAAATCGCCAGTAATTGTTATTGCAGGTTTTATTCCACTATTTTTTGATAATGCAGTAATTGCAGTTTACGCAAATAACCGAGGTGGATTTAAAGCTGCATGTATTTTCCCATTTATTTCAGGGGTGATCCAAGTTCTAGGGTCCGCTTTGATAGCAGCTTTCATTGGTTTATCTCAATATGGCGGTTATATCGGAATGTTTGACTGGGCAACTGTTTGGCCAATCATGACTGTATTAATGAAATATTTAGGTTATTTTGGTGTAGGTTTAGTCGTTATTTTACTACTAGCAATCCCGCAATTGCAATATCGGGCAAATCCTGAAGGCTATTTCTTGATTACGGAAGACTATGATGCATATGTTAAAAAAATGGCAGCTAAAGGAGCTTGATTATAGAATAGTCTCTAAAAAAGCCCAGCCGATCCTGCTTCACTTTTACATTTACTTAGCTTTAAGAGCTAGCCTTTCAGGAAAAAGTAAAAAACAGTAGAAAGAATATACTGTTTTTCTTTCTATTTTTGTCAGGGCTAAAAACGAGTTCTTTGGGCTTTAAAACTTTAGGAGGAAATTAAAATGAGAGTATTAGTATCTTGTGCAAATGGTTCAGGAACAAGTTTAATGATGAAAAAAAGTGTAGAAAAGGCATTGAAAGAACTTGGTTTTACTATTACCAATATCCATCACTGTGCGATTTCGGAAGGGAAAAGCACAGCTGGACAATACGATGTAGTTTTTTGTCCAATGAATTTTCTCAATATGTTTGATGATGCAAAGAAAAAAGGAATTACAGTTGTAGGTGTGAAGAATGTTATGTCGGCAAAAGAGATCAGTGAGCGGGTACAAGAAACAGAATTAGCCGCAAAATTTAAATAATTCTGCTTATAGGATTCAGACTAGATAGCTAGTTCGTCCTCAATCAATTGGTAAAGGAGAGAAATAAATGAGTAGACCTAATTTACAAGTAGCATTAGATCATTCAGATTTACCTAGTGCAATCAAAGATGTCGCAGCAGTCGGTGAGATTGTAGATATCGTAGAAGTTGGTACGATTTTATGTTTACAAGCTGGAGCGCAAGCTATACGCTGTATTCGTGCATTATATCCAGATAAAAAAGTAGTTGCAGATACTAAATGTGCAGATGCTGGGGGGACTGTTGCAAAAAATTGTCGAGAAGCAGGAGCAGATTGGATGACTGTTATCTGCTGTGCCACGATTCCAACCATGAAAGCTGCAGCGAAAGAAGTTGAAGAAGTTCAAGTTGAATTATATGGGGATTGGACATATGATCAGGCCCAAAGATGGTTAGAGGCTGGGATTTCTCAGGCGATTTACCATCAAAGTCGAGATGCGCTTTTGGCAGGAGAAACTTGGGGTGAAGCCGATCTGACAAAAGTAAAAAAATTGATTGAGCTGGGATTCCGTGTTTCTGTTACCGGTGGGTTGGATGTTGAATCGTTAAAATTATTTGCAGGTCTTGACATCTATACATTCATTACAGGTCGAGGTATTACGGCTGCTGTAGACCCTAAAAAAGCAGCACAGGATTTTCAAGATGAAATTAAACGTATTTGGGGGTGAGACTGGTGACCACAATAGGAATTTACGAAAAAGCACTCCCAAAAAATAGTAGTTGGAAAGAACGCTTATTGCTTGCCAAGCAATTAGGCTTTGATTTTATTGAACTGTCAATCGATGAAACAGACGAACGTCTAAAAAGGTTAGATTGGTCAAACGATGAGCGTAAAGAAGTAAGAGAAGCAATTCATGAAACCGGTATAAAAATATTATCGATCTGTTTAAGTGGGCATCGGCGCTATCCTTTCGGCTCTAAGGAACAGGTGAAAA
Source organism: Enterococcus sp. AZ170 (assembly GCF_050545135.1). Taxonomy (NCBI): domain Bacteria; kingdom Bacillati; phylum Bacillota; class Bacilli; order Lactobacillales; family Enterococcaceae; genus Enterococcus; species Enterococcus sp. AZ170. The sequence continues at coordinate 955,092 of NZ_CP172947.1, forward strand.
GAACAAAAGCGCTAGAGCTGATGGAAAAAGCAATCAATTTGGCATCGGATCTAGGGGTACGTACAATTCAATTAGCTGGCTATGATGTTTATTATGAATCAAAAACAGCGCATTCAAGGGAGTATTTTATTAGAAATTTAAAGAAAGCGGTAGCGATGGCAGCAGCAAAAGAAGTCGTTTTATCGGTAGAAATCATGGATGATCCTTTTATGAGTTCAATTTCTAAATTTTTAAACATCAAAAAACAGATTCCTTCACCATACTTGCAAGTGTATCCAGATATTGGAAACTTATCAGCATGGCCAGAAAATGATGTTGGCTATGAATTAGAAAAAGGGATTGATCAGATTACAGCTATTCATTTAAAAGATACTTTAGCAGTAACAGAAGACTTCAGCGGGAAATTTAAAGAAGTTCCTTTCGGTACGGGATGTGTTGATTTTTTAGGGTGTTTCAAGACATTGAAACGTTTGGATTACAGTGGTCCTTTTTTGATCGAAATGTGGAGCGAAAATAGTAAGACACCGGAGAATGAAATTGAAAAAGCAAAAGAGTTTCTATTTCCTTATTTAAAGGAGGCGGGCTTTAGTGTTAAATAAACGATTGCTACAAGAGATGAAAGAACGAGTATTTACCGCAAACTTAGCATTACCAGATTCTGGATTAGTGAAACTTACTTGGGGAAACGTTAGTGAGATCGATCGAGATGCTGGAGTCATTGTCATCAAACCCAGTGGAATCCCTTATAGCAAGATGAAAATTTGTGATATGGTGGTGACAAATTTAAATGGTGACTTGTTGGAGGCAGGATTAAAACCATCTTCTGATTTAGCAACTCACATTGAATTATATAAAGCATTTAAAGAAATTAATTCAGTTGTACACACGCATTCAAAACATGCTGTAATGTGGGCGCAGTCTGGTCGAGAAATCCCAGCGTTTGGTACGACTCATGCTGATACTTTTTATGGTGGGATTCCTTGTACGCGGCAGTTGACATCAGAAGAAGTAACCTCTGCATATGAATTAGAAACAGGCAAAGTGATCATAGAAACGTTCAAAGAAAAAAGTATTGACCCTTTGGCTGTGCCAGGAGTATTGGTGTATGGACATGGACCATTTACATGGGGGGAGACACCTCAAAAAGCAGTAGAAAACAGTGTGGTTTTGGATGAAGTAGCTGAGATGGCTTGTATGACAGAAATGGTAAATAAGACTGTTCAACCAATCCCACAGTATCTTTTAGATAAACATTATTTTAGAAAACATGGTATAAGCGCTTATTATGGACAAGTATAAAAAATAGTAAAGATATTACATCGTGCAGGGAAAGTCAGATTTAGACTTCTCTGTACTTTTTTATTTTATAAAAATACTTGAATTAAAATATAGAAAAGCTATACTAGAAAAATAACTTAAAAAAGAGAAAGAGGTTGAGCATGGGGGAGAACAGATTAAAACGGGAGATTTCTCTATTTGGTGCCTTTTCAACAGTTATGGGGACTGTTATTGGGGCGGGTGTATTTTTTAAAACAGCAAGTGTAGTTAGTTTTGCAAAATCGCCCAGTCTAACGGTTTTTGCTTGGGTACTAGGAGGGCTATTGACTTTATGTGCTGGATTGACTAGCGCTGAGTTAGCAACAGCGATTCCAAAAACTGGTGGGGCTGTAAAATATATAGAGTACACTTATGGAAAGCTTCCAGGTTTTTTATTAGGGTGGGCACAAAGTGTTATTTATTTTCCTGCAAATATTGCGGCATTATCTATAATTTTTGGGACACAATTTATTCACTTATTTCATTTATCTACTAATTTGTTATTACCGATAGCTATCGGTACTGGCTTAAGTGTGACACTAGTCAACTTGTTAGGGACTAGAATGGCTGCGAATTTACAATCGTTTACTTTGGTGATTAAAATGATCCCAATTGCTTTGATTGTGTTGGTGGGACTTTTTATGCCAGCTAATGTAGAAGTTTCATTATTTCCTGTAAGAACTGGAGGAGACGTTGGTTTTATTCATGCACTTAGCGGAGCTTTATTGGCGACTATGTTTGCATATGATGGATGGTTGGGTGTTGGAGCAGTAGCGGGGGAAATGAAGCAGCCAGAAAAGGATTTGCCTAAAGCAATTTTTTTAGGCTTGACGTTCATTACGATCGTCTATGTTTTAATTAATTTTGTTTTTCTTAAAACGTTATCGATCGACCAACTTTCTGGTAATCTGAATGCAGCATCAGAAGCATCTAATCAAATTTTTGGATCGATGGGTGGTAAGTTAGTAACGATTGGTATTTTGATTTCTGTTTATGGAGCATTAAATGGTTATACTATGACAGGTATTCGCGTTCCCTATGCATTGGCATTAGAGGAAATGATTCCATTCAGTCAACAATTTCAAAAATTATCGAAACGCTTTGTTGTTCCTTATATTGCTGGGATTTTTCAATTTTTAATTGCGGCTGTCATGATGTTTTTAGGTAGTTTTGATTTGTTAACAGATATGTTAGTTTTTGTGATGTGGTTGTTTAGCCTATTGATTTTTTCGGCAGTATTTATTTTAAGAAAAAAAGAACCCGAGCTTAAACGTCCATATAAGGTACCGTTTTATCCTGTAATTCCTGCAGTAGCTATTTTAGGTGGATTATTCATTTTGATTACTACGTTATTTACACAAACAGTTTTAGCAAGCATCGGTATAGGAATCACTTTGTTAGGAATTCCAGTGTATCTGCTAAATCAAAAAATAAAAGGATTAAAGAAAAAATAATTTTGCTTTATTATTTGAAAATACTTACTTTATATTAAGAGCTTAGTAAAAATATTAAGCAATTATTAGCGTAATTGGTTTTAACTAGATCTTCGTCATTAGATTTAAACGATACTATTTTCTAAGCTTTTGATTAAGAGTGGCTTTTTCTCAAAAATTTTAATAAAATTAACAATTTCTGAAAGTTATTCTGGTCAGTTCTTTAGTATAATGAATATATCAAAACGATAAACTATTTTGGGGAAGATAGTGCATCAGAACTCTTAATAAAGCTGTAAGTGTTGTTCTTTCAACATTTACGGCTTTATTTTTTGTTTTTAAGGCTAAGAATAAATGACAATCAGAAGCAGAACGGTTTTTTTATGAACATAACTAGTGTTAGATAAAGGATCTAACAACAATTAATTAAGTTCAGAAAGTCGGAATATAAGTAAGATATATTTTGATTAAACAAATGAACTCTAAATGATCTATATTTAAATCGGTTTAGTTCAATTTTTCTGAGGTGAAACCTAAAACAAAACAAAGATGTTTTGTTTTAGGTTTTTTTACATTGTTTTCTTATTTAATTGCGTATATTACTTTAAGGGGGGAAGAGGATGGATATTAAAGAACTTTCTTTGAAATTGATTGAGTGGGGGGTGGCAGAATATCTTCAAGACATCTATATTTTACCGATTGAAGATAAAGTCCGAATATTCACAAGAAAAGGCAGTCGCCAAGTTATTTTTAAAGAGTTAGATACATGTGAAGGGGAAAAGTTGATTTTTCATTTCAAATTTATTGGTAGTATGGACGTTGGTGAGAAAAGAAAAGCGCAAGTTGGTGCTGTAACTTATAAAATTAATCAAGAGGAAATCCGGTTACGCTTATCAACAGTAGGAGATTTTAGGCAAAGAGAAAGTTTAGTGATCCGCTTTTTACATGTTTTTGGAAACAGTCGCGAAAATTATTTTTTGCCGAAACAACTAACAATTATCCGAAGTCAAGTTAAACGTCGGGGGCTTCATTTATTTTGTGGACCGGTTGGATCTGGAAAAACGACCTTAATGTACAAGCTAGCAAAAGAAACAGATCAATTTCAGCAAGTGATCACGATAGAAGACCCAGTAGAAATTGAAGAAGAGGCATTCTTACAATTACAGACCAATACTAAAATTGATTTGACCTATGATGTACTGATCAAAGCTTGCTTACGTCACCGACCAGATATTTTGATCATCGGGGAAATTAGGGATGGACTTACTGCACAAGCTGCAATCAGAGCTGCACTTACAGGTCATACTGTGTTTGCAACGATTCATGCAAGGAGTATTAGTGGTGTATATGAACGCTTGGCTGAACTAGGGATTCAGTTAAGCGAGATTACTGAATGTGTAGCCAGCATTATTTATCAAAGGTTGTTGCCTTTTAGAACGAATACTAATGAAGAAATCAGCGGCTTACTTATTGACTATAGCTTCTCTAGAGAGACAACTTCAAAATGGTCGAAAGAATTAAGAAAGGTTTGGGCATATGGATTTATTGATAATCAAACATTTTATGCAGAAAAAGAAGAATAAATTATCCAATCAGCAACAGCAGTTGTTTATTCAATTACTTGCAGACTTGTTAGGTAATGGATTTACGATTCAAGAAAGTTTATTGTTTATGAAAAAATCTGGTTCAGTTTCTGGATTAATCATTGATGACTTGCTCGAGGGTATGCATCAAGGCGATTCTCTACAAAGTGGGTTAGTACAATTAGGATTTCAGTTGACGGTTATTACTCAGATTGAATTTGCTCAAACCCATGGAGATTTAACAGGAACATTATGCAAAATCAAAGAACACATGATAATTGTTGCTAAACAGCGACAAAATTTTTATAAAGTAATTAGCTATCCTGTGCTGTTGCTCTTATTTTTAATGGTTGTTTTGACAAGCATTCGTCAAATTTTGTTACCACAATTGATGGCAAATGGAACAATCAGAGCAGATAATATAGGAATTCTATTTATCCAACAAAGTCCTTATTATTTACTAACAGTGATACTTATCATACTAACACTAGTTGTACTGATCCGTTGTTATTTGAAGAAGAGGACATTTTTACAAAGAGCTATATTTATTTCAAAACTACCACTTTTAGGAAATTTCTATAAAGAATATAATTCCGCTTTTTTTGCGCTAGAGTGGGGAAAGCTATTTTCTCAAGGTTTGGAAATCAAAACAGTTATCTATTTAATGAAAACGATTAATCAAAGGTCCTTAATGAGTGAACTTGCTGAACGGATCGAAGAACAATCGATGCTAGGAACCACGTTTTATGATCAATTGCCCAAATTTCCTTTCTTCTCTCCAGAACTATCTTTGATTATTCAACAAGGGCAGATCAAAGGTAATCTTGGAAAAGAGTTGATTTTGTATAGCCAACTTTGTTGGCTACGTTTTTTTATGCGTATGGAAAAAATGATTCAATGGATTCAACCGATTATTTTTTTAGTTGTTGCGTTGCTAGTCGTTAGTATTTATGCCGCAATGTTGTTGCCGATTTATGGTGGAATGGAGGACTTTTTATGAATAGTAAAAAGAAAAAAGAACGAATAAATTATGCTGGTTTTACTCTTTTAGAAATGTTAGTTGTGTTGTTAATAATTTCGGTTTTGATTTTGTTGTTTGTTCCTAATCTATCTAAACACAAAGAGGGCGTAGATAAAAAAGGGAATGAAGCAATTGTAAAAATAGTGGAGACACAAATCGATCTTTATACTATGGAGAAAAATCAAATCCCAACCGTAGAGCAGCTAGTAAAAGAACAGTACATTACGCAAGATCAATATGATAAGTACCAAGCGAGTAAGAAGTAACCATGAAGAATATGAAAGGTTTTACGCTGATAGAATCTTTGCTGGTACTATCTATCTGTATGATATTTATATTACTACCAACACTCGCCATAAAAAAATGGAAGCAGGTATTGTCAGCTGAACAATTTTTGTCATCTTTTGAGAAGAGACTATTGTTTACACAACAAATGGCGATTGTATATAGGCTTGATACTCAGATCATATTTTATGAACAAAACCAGTCTTTTAATTTTCTGATTTCTAGAGATGGACGAAAAGCAGAGAAAACAGTATTAGAGATTCCAACGGCTTTAAGGGCTACGGGCCCCAAAAAAATCATTTTCAAAAAAGGCTCAGGTAACAATGGGAACTTATCAAAATTTTCTTTTTCATGGTCCGAAAAAGAGCAATTGATTGAATTTCAATTTCAATTGGGGAGTGGGCGCTATGTTAAGAAAATTAAATAATTATAAGGCCTATATCTTATTTGAAAGTTTGATTGCACTGAGCTTATTGTGCATGATTGTTGGGAGCTATCTTTCATTGAATACATTTTTATTTAAAAAAAACAAACAAGCCATAGACAGGTTGCAACTTCATAGAGTTTTATATGAAGAAGTAAATCATTACGAAAATTACAAAGTACGCTCAGAAAATGATAACTATCAGGTACATTTTTACGAAGTGAATAATCAGTTGAATGAAGTGGTGATTACAGATGGAAAAGAGACAGTTAGCCTTAAAAAGGAGTAGTTCCTATGATAAGTATTTAGGTTTCACGCTGATAGAGTGTTTACTTGCACTGCTGATCCTCTCTAGTATTTGTCTGCTCTTTTCAGCATGCATTAAGAATGTAGCGGTAGTTACGAAACAATTGAAAAGTGAGCGCGAAAAAGAGTGGCATATATTCTTGATTCAGTTGGAAAATGAATTAGTAAATTGTTATTATGAAAAAACGCAAACGAACAAAATTGTTCTTAAAAATAAAAAAAATGGAAATGTTGTTTGGATTGAATATAAGCTAGGAAAGATTGTAAAAGTGGAAAATGGTGGATATCAGCCGCTTTTAACAGAAGTCAAAACGGCAACCTTTATTGAGGAGGGGAAAACGATAGTGATAAAAGTAAGTTTTGAAAATAATTTAAATCAAACGGCAAAATGGATCATAACTCAGGAACATAAGCATGAGTAACAGATATAAAGGAGGTATTTTGCTTACAACGTTATTACTTGTCTTTTTATTCAGTTTCATTTTCATCCTGGTGCTGGAAGACTTTCAACTGACGCAACGGTTTACACAAGAAACCAAAGATTATTACATCGCTAAAACAATGGTCAGCATGTTTCTCACTGATATTAGACAAGAGACACAACCACTGGGAAAAAGAGGTCAACAACATTTTTCATCAGGAACATTACAATACGAATATGATCAAAAAACAATTAACTTTGTTATTCAATTAAATCAAACTAGATATAGATTCCAAATGAACTATCAAGCAGTTGAAAAAGCCCAAATCAAAAAATAACAGATCAAGTACTACAAATAACACGAATAAATTATTTGTGAAACGTGTATCAAACTAACATAGAAAAAAACTGATACAGAGATTCATTTTAAAAAGAAAATACGTTAGAATGAGTTAATAAATTTTATGGAAATGAGAATAGTTCAGGGATTTACAAATAATATTAGGAAATTGATTGATTATTGTTAGGTTTTTCGTTAAAATAGAACAGGTATGAAAATTGTTATATTTTAGATGGAAATTGAGGTGTTTCTTTTGTTCCCAGAGAAAATAGAAAAGGCTTTCGGGTTAATGGAACAAGCCATCGGATTGCTTAAACGTTCTTTAGATACTTCTTTTTTGGATGCATATACTGAAAATGGTGAAAATATCATTGATACTTTTCAAGTACGTGTCTTAGATGGAGTACCAGATGAGCAAACCGTTCAAAGGTTAAAAACCATTTATCAACAACTACAAGCAATAGAATTGGAACCAGAAGAAATTAGGCGTTTATCTCAGTTGATTTTACTTAAAGGGAATAAAGTAGAATCCTTACAGGCAAATCATCAATTAACACCAGACAGTATCGGGTTTTTGTTTGTTTATTTGATCGAACAGTTATATAGTCCAGAGAAACCGCTAAAAATATTAGACATAGCATCAGGTATGGGAAATCTTCTTTTAACGGTAATCCTTAACTTGAATATAGCTAAGTATACTGTTCAAGGTTTTGGTGTGGATATTGATGATACGCTGCTTTCAGTATCAGCTACTAACAACGAATGGACAAAAGTCGCAATACAGCTATTCCATCAAGATGGGTTACAAGACCTACTTGTTGATCCTGTTGATGTAGCTATTAGTGATTTACCGATCGGCTATTATCCAAACGATGAAAAAGCCAAAGAATTTGCTTCAGCAGCAGATGAAGGCCATACTTACGCACATCATTTATTGCTGGAACAAGCGATGAAATTTGTTAAGCCTGATGGATATGGATTGTTCTTGATTCCAACTGATATTCTAGAAACAGAGCAAAGTTCTTTTTTCAAAAATTGGCTGCAAAAAAATGTTTATCTACAAGGAATGATTCAATTGCCAGATGAGTTGTTCAAGTCAGTGCAATCAAGGAAAAGTATTTTGTTTGTCCAAAATAAAGGTGAACATAGTGCGCAAGTAAAAGAAGTTTTAGTTGCAAAATTAGGTTCCTTAAAAGATCCTGCAAAAGTGACACAATTTTTTCAACAATTTGAGGCTTGGAAGTCTTCAAATTTAAAATAAAAACAACTGATTAAAGAGGAGAGTATTATGTCTAAAACAATTGCAATCAATGCTGGAAGTTCAAGTTTAAAATGGCAACTATATCAAATGCCGAATGAAGAAGTAATCGCTAAAGGAATCGTTGAACGAATCGGTTTAAATGATTCTATCTTTACAATTAAATATGGCAACGATGAAAAATATGAAGAAATCGTTGACATCAATGATCATGATGTTGCTGTAAAAATGTTATTAGATAAATTAACTGAGTTGAAGATTCTAGCTTCTTATAACGAAATTACGGGTGTTGGACACCGTGTAGTTGCCGGTGGGGAAGACTTCAAAGATTCAGTTGTTATTGATGCCGAAGTTTTAGCAAAAATCGAAAAATTAGCAGATCTTGCACCATTACACAATCCAGCAAATGCAATGGGAATCAAAGCATTCAAAAAAATCTTACCAGAAATTATCAGCGTTGCTGTTTTTGATACAGCTTTCCATACGACAATGCCGAAACATAACTTTTTATATAGTATTCCAACTGAATACTATGACAAATATGCCGCTCGTAAATATGGTGCACATGGAACAAGCCACAAATATGTAGCTGATCGTGCAGCTGAAATGCTAGGTCGTCCGATTGAAGAATTGAAAATCATTACTTGTCACTTAGGTAATGGAGCCTCAATCACTGCTGTCGATGGTGGTAAATCGGTTGATACATCAATGGGCTTCACACCACTTGCAGGTGTAACGATGGGAACTCGCTCTGGTGATATCGATCCTTCATTGTTAGCTTACTTGATGGAAAAACTTGAACTAACAGATATCAAAGACATGATCAATATTCTAAATAAACAATCAGGTTTACTTGGTTTGACGGGTATCTCTAGTGATATGCGTGACTTAGAAGCAAACATGGACAAAGAAGCAGTTCAAGTCGCTTACGATATCTTTACAGATCGTATCCGTAAATACATTGGTAGTTATGTAACTGTTTTGAACGGTGTAGATGCGATTGTCTTCACTGCTGGAATCGGTGAAAATGACGCTCATGTTCGTAGTGAAGTAATCAAAGGTATGACGTGGTTTGGTTGTGAACTAGATGATGAGAAAAACAATGTTCGTGGCAAAGAATCAGTAATCTCTACAGAGGATTCTAAAGTTAAAGTATTATTGATTCCAACAGATGAAGAGTTAATGATTGCTCGTGATGTTGAACGTTTGAGAAAATAATTATAAATAAAAGCAACCTGAGAAAATCAGGTTGCTTTTTTATGTTCAAAATTAGTTGTCCTCATCTTGTTGAATAGGGATTTTGTTAGCTAAATCAGTTCTTACCACTAATACATCACAAGTTGCATTTCGAATAACGTATTCAGAAACAGAACCAATGAATAACCGCTCCACAGCGTTCAGACCAGTTGCACCTAACATGATCAAATCCACTTCATGATCTTGAGGTAATTGTTTTGCAATCAAAGGTTTTGTAGAACCATATTCAATGAGGCTAGTTACTTTTTCACAACCATGTTCTTTTGCTTGCTTTTTGTAACCTTCAAGTGTCTGTTTTGCCATCTCTGTTGCTTGCTCGGCTAAGACTCCATCAAAAGAAGAAACAGATTGGAATGCTCGTGTATCAATGACGTGTGCTAAAAGCAACTCTGCATCATTTCTCATTGCAACATTCATTGCTTTTTGAAAAGCTAACTCAGCTTCGGATGATCCATCAACAGCCACCATGATTTTACGATAATTTTGTAACATTATGCTCACTCCTTTTCAAACAATTAGAAATATATTGTTCTTGATACCTTAATTGTAGAACAAAAGTGTAAAAAAAGGAAATAAAAAAAGAAGATACGTTTATAGAATCTTCTTGGCGAACATCACAGTGAATACAGCTGAAATTACAAGCAAGCTAAAAATATAGAATAACGAAAAAAATGTTAAGTTAAAGATGCCAACTAAAACACCGATGGCAGCTAAAATCAGATAAAAAACACCAAACTGATGTAAAAACTGTTTATTTTCGTCAGGCTCACCATTATGCATCAATGGTAAAAAGACAGTCGCTTTTTTTAATAAATAAATTCCGATAATAACTAACAATGCCACAGATACAAAAATAAGTACTTGAATCATGAATTGAACCTCCATCAAATAAAAAACAATTTGCACTACGCAAATTGTTTGGGAATCAAATAAAAATGGTAAAATCCGTTGATGCCGTTATTCGTCCTATAGTATTGAACCCGCAAACAAAGCAGGTGGGTTCCACGACTGACAGCTTCGAACTACCAAATGAAAAGGCATGTTACCAGCTTAGGTACCAGAAGGATCCCTAGATATCAATAAAATGTTCGGTCAACACACAAAAAAGACAACGCGTACATCACAGATTTACCATCTTTATAATAGCACATTCTCATGCAAACAGCAACGAGGGTGCTTAAATTTGAAAGCGGATTACTCTGTTGTTTTCTTATTTTTTTTCCACTCTTGTATCCGTTGATGCTGCTGATGCAATGCTTGTTCATATTTCCCCGTATCAATGGGCTCATAATAATGAGCATTTTTTATTTTATCGGGAAGATATTGCTGATCGACCCAAGCGTTTTCAAAATTATGAGGGTATTTATAGCCAATGCCTCGGTTTAACTCCTTGGCACCAGAGTAATGGCTATCACGCAAGTGGTCAGGAACATCACCTGCTTTTCCTTCACGAATATCGGCTAAGGCGGCATCGATTGCACTAATAGCAGAATTTGATTTTGGAGATAGACACAAATCAATCACCACACTGGCAAGGGGGATGCGCGCTTCAGGAAAACCTAATTTTTCAGCGGCTTGAACTGCTGTGATCGTGCGAGCTGCAGCCGGTGGGTTGCCTAATCCAATATCCTCATAAGCAATTACCATTAAACGACGACAAATAATTGGTAAATCGCCAGCTTCAACCAGTCTAGCTAAATAATGTAACGCAGCGTCTACATCACTACCGCGAATCGATTTTTGAAAAGCCGAAATCACATCATAATGAGCATCACCGTTTTTATCATGAGTCAAGGCTTTACGCTGAACGCATTCTTCAATAATCGAAAGAGTGATTTCAATTTTTTTATCTTGATTTTCTGGAGTGGATTTGACTGCTAGCTCTAATCCATTTAAGGCACTACGTAAATCACCATTAGTTGCACGGGATAAGTGCTGCAGAGCTTTTTCTTCCAAGACAACTGGAAATTCTCCTAACCCACGCTCGTTGTCAGTTAAAGCTTCTTTGATCGCTTTTTGAATATCCGTTTCCGTTAATGGTTTGACTTCAAAAATTTGAGATCGGCTTCGAATAGCTGGATTGATCGTAATGTAAGGATTTTCAGTTGTTGCCCCGATCATAATGATTCGACCACTTTCAAGATGAGGTAGTAGAAAATCCTGTTTTGTCTTATCCAAGCGATGAACTTCATCTAGGAGTAAGATTACAGTTCCACTCATTTTTGCTTCTTCTGCAACAATCTGCAAATCTTTTTTCGTATCAGTTGCTGCATTTAACAATCGAAAAGCGTAATTTGTAGAACCCGCAATGGCACTAGCAATACTCGTTTTACCAGTTCCTGGCGGACCATATAAAATCATGGATGAAAGCATACGAGCTTCGACCATTCGACGGATAATTTTTCCTGGTCCTACTAGATGTTGTTGTCCAACGACTTCATCTAAATTACGTGGCCGCATACGATAAGCTAATGGTTTTTGCATCGTTGGCCCTCCTTTTTTCTTTATCTTATCTATTATACCATAAAGAACGTATGTTTGTATCTCGCTGAGTTTGATAGGGAAATTCATTGATTAAACGGCTGTTTTTTGTACGGTTCATTTGTTATTTCAATGGATAATAGGCTTTGATTCGTGTATTATAGAAAGTGGTGAAAAATAATGAATGAGACAATAAATTTTTTTAAGACAAAAACAACTGAAGAAATTGCTCAGTTTTTGTTAGGTATGTATTTAGAACACGAAACAGAATCGGGGATACTTGCAGGCTATATCGTTGATACCGAAGCTTATTTAGGACCAGAAGATGAGGCTGCTCATAGTTTTGGCTTGCGCAATACACCACGTCTAAAAGCGATGTACGATAAACCCGGAACGATTTATTTATATACGATGCACACACATTTGATTTTAAATATGGTGACTCAAGAAAAAGGCACACCCCAAGGAGTTATGATTCGTGCAATTGAACCCATTGAGGGAATCGAAAAAATGGTAGAAAACCGCAATGGTCGTCAAGGCATCGAATTATCTAACGGGCCAGGTAAGCTGGTATCAGCTTTAGGAATTAATCAAGCGTTATATGGACAATCAATTTTTGATAGTCCATTACGATTAGTACCAGAAAAAAGAAAAACACCAAAAAAAATCATCCCGCTTCCTCGAATCGGTATTCCCAATAAAGGTATTTGGACAGAATTACCATTAAGGTATATTGTTTCAGGAAATCCTTATATATCCAAACAAAAAAGAAGTGATATTGATCAAAAGGCCTTTGGCTGGAAGGAAGAAAATAAATGAAAAAAGCAACAATGTTAACTTATTTAGACCAACAAATAACCAGAAAAATCATGGAATATGATGTAGCTCTTGATTGGAACGCTAAAAACCATACAATTGAAGTTGTTTTTCGATTATTTGCCGAAAATACAGCACATGAACAGATCGATGATGCACAAGGAACGGTTTCAGAAGAAGAAATCATTGAATTTGAAGATGGGATTTTGTTTTATAATCCTGAAAAGTCTTCTGTAGATAAGGCAGAGTTTCTAGCGACTATTTCTTATGAGGGCAAAAAGGGAATCAAACAGTCTGTGTTAGATGGTTTCATTGATTACTTAAATGATGCTTTAACTGAAGGACAAAGTGATTTATTAGACTTTTTAACGGATGAGGGACAAGCCGTATTTGAGCTGAAATGGTCACAAGAATTATTTGAAGAAGCTGTTAAAAAGTATCAAAAAGTAGAGAGCGATACCTATATTGCGTACCCAAGCTATTAAAAAGAGTAAAGAGGTGATCATATGAAATGGACAGAAGTAAAAGTTGAAACAGCTAGTGAAGCAATTGAAGCAATCTCAAATATCATGATGGAAGCTGGAGCGAGTGGTGTTGCGATAGAAGATGCTTTAGATGTAGAAAATTTTCAAAGTGATTTATATGGTGAATTACTAGACAAAGAACAATTTACGCACATTAAAGAAGGTGCATTGGTTATGGCCTATTTTCCCGAAACGACCTTTTTGCCGGAAATCTTACCTTTTATCAAAGAGAGCATTACCCGCTTACCAGAGTTTGGTCTTGCTATTGGGAAAAATGAAGTGAGTGTTAGTGAAGTAGCTGAAAGCGATTGGGCAACTGCTTGGAAAAAATATTATCATCCAGTTCGTGTGACACGGTTTCTAACAATCGTTCCAAGCTGGGAGAAATATGAAGCGCAAGATGCGCTTGAAAAAATCATTACCTTAGATCCAGGTATGGCTTTTGGAACTGGAACCCATCCAACAACCCGTTTGACTTTACAAGCCCTAGAAACTGTTTTACGTGGTGGTGAAACACTGCTTGATGTTGGCACAGGTTCTGGTGTGTTAAGTATTGCGAGTAAATATCTAGGTGCTAAAGAAATCTATGCCTATGATTTAGATGAAGTTGCAGTGACGGCTGCTAAAGAAAATATGAATATGAATCCAATTGCTAGTGATGTTCAAGTCTCGGCAAACGACTTGCTGAAAGGGATAACGGTCGAAGCAGACGTGATCGTGGCAAATATTTTAGCTGATATTATTACGTTGATGATCGAGGATGCTTGGCGTTTATTGAAAAATGATGGTACTTTGATCGTTTCAGGAATCATTCAGGAGAAAAAAGCAATGGTTATAGAAAAAATGACTAGCGTAGGTTTCCTTGTAGATCAAATTTTCCAACAAGGGGATTGGTATGCAATGATATTAAAGAAAACAGAGGAAGAGTAAGATGCAGCGTTACTTTTTAACGGAGCCTTATGCAGCGCAGGATCATTATCAGATCAGTGGAGAAAACTACCATCATATCGTACGAGTGATGCGTATGACACCTGAAGAACAAGTTTTCTTAGTGTTTAATGATCATACTGCGATCATTGCAGAAATCACGGAAATCACAGAAACATCTGTTTATTTGAAAGAGCTTAGTAAAGAGACTGCTGAAAAAGAGTTGCCAATCGATGTTACGATTGCCTGTGGCTATCCTAAAGGTGATAAGTTGGAATGGGTCGTTCAAAAAGGGACAGAACTTGGCAGTCACAAGTTTATTGGTTTTCCTGCTAAGACATCGGTTGTAAAATGGGATCAAAAAAAGCGAGTTAAAAAAACTGAGCGCTTGAAGAAGATTGCCACAGAGGCTGCTGAGCAATCTCATCGCCAGTTTGCACCGGATATCGTATTATTAGAAAGAGAACAAGCGTTGATCGATGTTTTTTCTCGTTATGATAAAGTGTTGATTGCGTATGAGGAATCTGCAAAGATCGGTGAACGTAGCAGCTTTGCAACAGTACTTTCTGGACTAGAAACTGGGCAATCGCTTTTGTTTATTTTTGGTCCAGAAGGTGGGTTTTCATCTGCCGAAGTCAGTTTATTTCAAGAAAATGGCGGGATTCTTTGCGGTTTGGGGCCACGAATTTTACGTGCGGAGACAGCGCCATTATATGCCTTAGGTGCAATTAGTTACCATTTTGAATTAATGTAAATTATAGGGGGTTGTTTATGGAATTAGAGTTACAAAGACTTTCAATTATGTTAATGGATCCATCGTTTACAGACCGACAATTCACAGATGAGCTTCTGTTTTTAAAAGAATTTCCTGTTCGATCTATTTTTGTGTTACCTTATAATGTTGCAAGAGCCAAACAATTATTGACAGGAACCAAGATTCAAATCGGTAGTCTGGTTGATTTTCCCTTAGGCGGTGGAACATTGGCAAAAAAAGCTTTTGAAACAGGACAATTATATAGAGAAGGTGCTTCAGATGTTTTTGTGACGATGGCACCTGAACAGCTAGAAAGATATGGGAATGAAAGTTATCAAGCATTAGAACAATTGTCTTTTGGACGAAATGCTCTAGGTTTCTTTTTAGATAGTCGGCAATTAACAGATGGTCAAAAGCAAGTATTGGCGATGGATATCGCAGAGTTAAATGTCAGTGCTATTTCTTTAGGCTTGAATTTGACGATGGAACAAGCGATCTATGATATGAGTATTTTTAGAACAGGTCGTAAAAAGCAGATGACGTTTCAAGTAAATGTCAAAGCACCAAC
Organism: Enterococcus sp. AZ170; assembly: GCF_050545135.1. Classification (NCBI taxonomy): domain Bacteria; kingdom Bacillati; phylum Bacillota; class Bacilli; order Lactobacillales; family Enterococcaceae; genus Enterococcus; species Enterococcus sp. AZ170. The sequence continues at coordinate 970,807 of NZ_CP172947.1, forward strand.
GTTGCTTGAAATTGAGTTACTTTTTCAAGCTGGAGCTTCATATATCGGTATTAGTAATGGCCGTGAGATATTGCCATTGATTTCTAAATTGAATTAAAACGCGAGGAATTGAAAATATAGAAAAATGTTAGTATAATAAAAGTTGTTGGAAGTGCTACTGTTTCAAGTGGTGCTTTTCTTTTTTTGAACGATCGATCATATACATATATAGAGGGATGTTGGTACATAAGTAAAAGGAGTACCACTATTCTAGGAAGCGAAGCTGACATAGAGATAGCGGATAACGGACCAAAAAGTAAAAGGAGTACCACTATTCTAGGAAGCGAAGCTGACGTAGAGATAGCGGATAACGGACCAAAAAGTAAAAGGAGTACCACTATTCTAGGAAGCGAAGCTGACGTAGAGATAGCGGATAACGGACCAAAAAGTAAAAGGAGTACCACTATTCTAGGAAGCGAAGCTGACGTAGAGATAGCGGATAACGGACCAAAAAGTAAAAGGAGTGAGAAACATGCCAAAAGAGGAAATTATGACGGGCCCTGGAGTTATGAAGCTCGTGTCAAAATACATGGCGCCCCAGCATGTTGCTTTTGTTCAAAAAGCCTGTGATTATGCTGAGAAAGCACATGATGGTCAAGTTAGACAGTCAGGTGAGCCTTATTTTATCCACCCAATCCAAGTTGCTGGAATTTTAGCAGAACTACGGATGGACCCACATACAGTTGCCACAGGATTTTTACACGATGTGGTAGAAGATACAGACGTCACGCTTGAGGATTTAGCAACTGAATTTGGTGCTGATGTTGCGATGTTAGTGGATGGTGTGACCAAACTTGGAAAAATAAAATATAAATCTCATGAAGAACAACTGGCTGAAAATCACCGAAAAATGTTATTAGCAATGGCTCAAGATTTACGCGTGATTATGGTCAAATTAGCCGATCGTCTGCATAACATGCGGACATTAAAGCATTTACGAGAAGATAAGCAACGCAGAATTGCTCAAGAAACAATTGAAATCTATGCTCCGCTCGCACATCGTTTAGGGATTAGCCGTATCAAATGGGAATTAGAAGATACAGCCTTGCGCTATATCAACCCAAATCAATATTACCGTATCGTTAATTTAATGCAAAGTAAACGAGATGAACGTGAAGCGTATGTGGAAGAAGCTGTTGAAGATATCCGCCTAGCAACGGAAGATTTAGATATATACGCTGAAATCTACGGTCGTCCCAAACATATTTATTCCATTTACCGCAAAATGAAAGATCAAAAAAAGCAATTCAATGAAATTTATGATTTGTTGGCGATTCGTGTAATCGTTGATTCAATCAAAGATTGTTATGCTGTTTTAGGTGCGATTCATACAAAATGGACACCGATGCCAGGACGTTTTAAGGATTATATTGCAATGCCCAAGGCAAACATGTATCAATCCATTCATACAACCGTTATCGGACCCAAAGGTAATCCTGTAGAAGTTCAAATCAGAACTCATGAAATGCATCAAATTGCAGAATTTGGGGTTGCTGCTCATTGGGCTTATAAAGAAGGGAAAACTGAAAAAGTCGATGAAGACACGGATAATAAGCAATTAAGTTGGTTCCGTGAAATTCTTGAATTACAAGATGAAAGCTATGATGCTTCTGAATTTATGGAAAGTGTCAAAGGGGATATTTTTAGCGATAAAGTGTATGTATTTACGCCAACTGGCGAAGTAACGGAATTGCCTAAAGGCTCTGGACCACTTGATTTTGCGTACAGTGTGCATACTGAAATTGGCAATAAAACAACAGGTGCCAAGGTCAATGGGAAAATGGTTCAGTTGGATTATACACTAAAAAATGGCGATATCATTGAAGTTTTGACCTCACCAAACTCCTTTGGACCAAGTCGTGACTGGTTGAAAATGGTAGCGACAAGTAAAGCGCGTAATAAAATCAAACGATTTTTCAAGGTCCAAGATCGCGAAGTTAATATCATCAAAGGACATGATGCAATCAGTAAATACCTGATCGAACATGGATTTACACCAAAAGAATTTTTAAGTAAAGCAAAAATGGCAGAAGCGCTGGAGCGTTTTAATTTTCAAACAGAAGACGATCTATATGCGGCTGTTGGTTATGGTGAAATCAGCGCTCAAGTGGTCTTTAATCGCTTAACTGAAAAAGAGCGTAAAGAACAAGAAATTGAACGCCAAAAACAAGAAGCTGAAGAATTGATGACGCAACCAGTCAAAAAAGAATCAGATAAAATGAAAGTTCGCCATGAAGGCGGGATTGTGATTCAAGGCGTTGAAAACTTGCTTATTCGCATCAGCCGTTGCTGTAATCCTGTACCTGGAGATGAAATTGTTGGATACATTACGAAAGGACGCGGTGTGTCCATTCATAGAGCAGATTGTCCAAATGTGCAGCATCAAGAAGAACTTGCCCAACGATTGATTGAAGTCGAATGGGAAGATACGGATAACACGAATAAAGAATACGATGCTGATTTAGAAATTTATGGCTATAATCGTAGTGGTTTATTGAATGATGTCCTACAAGTCATTAGTTCAATGACTAAAAATTTAGTCAGCGTGGAAGCGAAGCCGACGAAAAATAAAATGGCCATGATCCATGTAACAGTAAAAATCCAAAATCTAGCCCATTTAAAAACAATCGTAGATAAAATAAAGAATATACCGGATGTTTATAATGTTCGTCGAACCAATGGCTAGGAGGTAGCAAGTATGAGAGCAGTTATCCAGCGAGTGACTCAAGCAGAAGTTACAATCGATCAAAAAAGTGTTGGGAAAATCAATCAAGGGTTTATGATTTTACTCGGCATCCATGAATCAGATAGCGCAGAAGATGTAGCTTATTTAGTCCGTAAAATCAGTAAGCTTCGCGTCTTTGAAGATGAAGCGGACAAAATGAATTTAAGTATTCAAGAAGTTCAAGGGAGTATTTTGAGTGTTTCTCAATTTACATTATATGCAGATACCAAAAAAGGGAACCGACCTAGTTTTATAGAAGCTGCTCGACCTGAGAGGGCGATTCCTTTGTATGAGCTTTTCAACAAGCAGCTTAAAGAGCTAGATATTCCCATTGAAACTGGAGAATTCGGTGCTGATATGGCCGTGTCATTGACTAATGATGGACCAGTAACTATTATGATTGATACCAAAGATAAATAAACAAAAAAATGACTGAGATGAAGCTCTTTGCGCTTTATTTATGTCACTGTGAATTCAAGAAAATGGTGTGAAAAAGTCAGGCTCTTCGGCAATATCCTAAAAACCGTACAATGCGCTTTATGCATTGTGCGGTTTTTAGTCCAATCGCTCGAGCCTAAACGACTTTTAATCACAACCTCTTTTTTTAATAAGTTCTTCAAAAAAGGTATATTCGTAGTAAATGCTTGGTATAATGAACTATAAAGTGAACGTTGAGGTGTAAGATGAAAAAATATCAAGAAGAATTATTACCAAAATTGAAAAAGTTACCTGTGCCGGCATTACGTGAAACGATAGCTCGTTTAAGTGACTGGGTGAGTCCGTTACTGACGACAGAAGTATTACATGATTTTCAGGAAAAAGCTTCAACATTTAGTACTTCTGAGGGGCTAGTATTGCAAAAGAAATTAGTTGATCATGCGAACAAAGGAGCGGGAAGTTGGTTGGCACCTGCTTGGGAAAAAAGCTATTTAAAAAGCCGTGGCTATTTACAAAGTGAATCAAATTTTGCATTGATTATAGCAGAGCGCTACTATGAACACATTAACTCTAAAGAAGCCCGAGCCGCTCAGCTTATATATCAAATGAGTACCATTTATCTTAATTTAGCTGAAGGAACCTATCCAATCGAATATACAAACAAGCAGCAAAATGTCGACATGTCTTTTTATTCGAATTTTTTCAAAAGCTGCAGAATACCTGGAAAAAATCAAGATTCCTTTCATAAAAAAGAAACACAGACACCAGAAAATTATATTGTGATTTTTGTAAACGATCTCTATTTCCGTTTAGATGTTACAAATTCACTAGGTGAACGGTATTCTTTAAAACAATTGCAAGAAAATTTGACGTATCTCTTAGCTCTTGAGCAAGACTCTACACATGGAGAGGAACTCATTTCATATCTAACAGGTGTTGAAAGAGCGCGCTCATCATTTATTTATCAACAGTTAATCAAAGAAGAGTCAACTAAACAGAGTCTACAACAAATCGAAGACGCCTTATTTATTTTAAGTTTTTCAAGTGGAAACGATGAAACAACAGAAGATCGAATTGCTGAAGTTTTATTAAATACAAGCCATCAATTTTTATCAAAAACAACACAGGCTGTGATCACAAAAAATGGATATATTGGCTTTAACATGGAGCATACGGCGATCGATGGCGTACCAGCGTTGAATCTATTTACTAAAATTTTTGAATCTTTCAATACTCAGATACAAGAAACAACTGAAAAGAGTTCTTCTGATTTAGTCAAAAAACTGGAATGGACACTGACTGATTCAATGATTGATATTCTGGAAGAAGCAAGAAGCCTAGCAGAAATCGAGAATAACTCGTATACTATCAAACATCAAGTTGTTTCAGCTGTTGGTAAAGAGCGAATGAAAAAAGCGCAAGTAAGTCCAGATGCTTTTTTTCATATCGCGTTAGCACTAGCACAGCAGAATGTTTTTGGACAGTTAAGATCTGTTTATGAACCTGTTGCGATGCGGATGTATTATGAAGGACGAACAGAGTCTGCCCGTTCGATTAGCCAAGAGAAAAAGCAGTTTGTAGAAGCTTTTTCTAATAGAAGTGAGCCAATTTCTAAGGAAGAATCTCTAGCCTTATTCTTAGAAGCTGCTAGTGCTCACTCTGCTCGAATCAGTCAATGTCAAAATGGCCAAGGAGTCGAACGTCATCTATTTGGTCTTCAAAATATGGCGCTTAATGGAGAGGAAGGACCGAATTCCTTTTTAACAGACGCATTGACCATCTTAGGGGATGACTTTATATCAACTACTGGGCTTCCTTATGATATATTAGAGTCCTTTAGCTTTGGACCAGTCAATGAGACTGGGTGTGGTCTTTATTATGGCATCTTAGCGGAGGAAGTAATTTTGACGCTATCGGCTAAGAAAATATATGAAAATGAAGCGATGCAACTGCTTGAAGCAATTTCTGAAGCACTGATAGCACTAACAAATCTTTTAGAAATCTAGTCATAAGATCAATAAAAATACTGAGAATAATGAGCAGACTCTTTCTTGGGTCTTAGCGTTATTTTTAGTATTTTTTGTTTTTGAAAGAGTCTGGGACATGAATCTACGAGTTATGATGTGACCCCCAAAAGTTGTACGTGAAAAATACAATTTTTGGAGGTTATTTTTTATGAGTTATTATGAGGTAGAATTCAAATTAAAGCTAGTGAAAGAGTACCTAGAAGGCCCTCTGGGCGGACGAGCCTTGGCTAAAAAATACGGACTCCCATCAAATGCCTTAATTTACAATTGGAAACACTCCTATCAATTATTTGGGAAAGAAGGGCTCAAAAGACACCGTTCATTGACAAAATATACTAGTGAATTTAAGCGAGATGTATTACACTTTATAGAAACGACAGATGCTTCTTTCGGTGAAGCAGCAAGACAATTCAAGCTGCCTAGTGGGTCGATGATTTCTCGTTGGCAAAAGAAATATATCGCTGGTGGTCAAACTGCTCTGTCCAATCAAAAAGGGAGACCCAAAAAAAGGATGAACAAACCAACAAAAAAACAGCAAGAAACAAGCAAACTATCTCGTGAAAAGGAATTAGAGCGTGAGAATGAACGTTTGCGAATCGAGGTCGAGTATTTAAAAAAGCTACGGACTTTCCAACAGACTATTATGGCGAAGCGAAAAGACGAGTTCAAACCAGAATAGCCATAGAACTTATTGGAAAGTATCGTCAAGATCATGTATTACAAGCGATTAAGCTACCGCGTTCTACCTTCAATTACTGGAAAAAGATAATGAGCGAAGAAAAAATGACTCACATAGAGAAATTGATTCAAACAATTTTTGAAGAGAATGATCGCAATTATGGCTATCGTCGAATCAAGTTGGCTTTAGTGAATAGGGGCTATCAAATCAATCATAAGAAAATCAGACGAATTATGAAGAAATATAACTTAGTATGTATAAGCTTTACACGTCGTTCAAGAAGGTATCGATCTTACAAAGGTTTGGTGGGAACCTTGGCTAAAAACAAGGTGAATCGCCGCTTCTTTAGCACGATTCCAAAACAAAAAATCTTTACAGATATTTCAGAATTCCACTATACTGAACGAAATTCCGAAGGAATTAAACTAAAAAGAAAAGCCTATCTCAGTCCTTTTCTTGATGGTTTTAATGGAGAAATCATTGCCTATCAATTTCAGCAAAAACCAACGTTGGATTGTGTATTGATTCCTTTAAAAACAGCCATTAAAGAAAGTAAAAAGACCAACTTTCGAACAACAATCCATTCCGATCAAGGGTGGCATTATCAAAATCAACAGTATGTTAGACAATTGAAGCAAGCAAAGTTATACCAGAGTATGTCACGAAAAGGAAATTGTTTGGACAACGCATTAATGGAAAATTTCTTTGGTCTAATGAAACAAGAAATGTATTATGGCCGTATTTTTTCTAGCTTTGAGGAATTAAAACGAGCAGTTACAAATTATATTGATTATTACAATCATCATCGGATAAAAGCAAAATTGACTGGTATGAGTCCGGTTCAATACCGAATTCATACCAGTCGAATGACAGGTTAATCTACGTACAACTTTTAGGGCGCACATCATTATCTCTCAGACTCAAGGAATCTGTATAAACGGTGGGAACAGAAGCAATCACTACACTTCGATCACATCAAATTCTAAGTGCTAAAGCACTAAGATTTGAAGGCTTCTTATTTCTTGGGATTAAACACTTCTGCCCCAACCTCTTTACTCATAAGATTTCTTAATGTATCTATTTTAGCAAATGGTGTCTTCAATGAGAAGAAGCTACTTTTTTATCAACTAAACAAGCTATCGATTCGTTGATAATCCTCTGCTGTCAAATGTACAGTCAAAGCTTTTACATTATTCCTTACTTGTTCTGTTTTTTTAGCACCAGGAATCACAACATCCACAAAAGGATTCTTGATGTACCAAGCAAGTACAATCGCTGCAACACTGGTGTTATAATCGGCCGCAATCAATTTAAGTTGGCTAACTTTATCGATAATTGTTTTAAAACGTTCCCCTTGAAAGTCTGGTTTTTTACTGCGTAAATCTTCAGGTGGAAAAATTACACCTTGTTCATATTTTCCAGTTAATAAGCCAGAAGCCAACGGAAAATAGGGCACAAAAGAAATCTGATTTTCTTTTAAATAAGGGAATAATTCGATTTCTGCTTCACGATGGATCAAGCTATATTCATCTTCGACAATATCGACATAGCCCTCTTGATTTGCTTCTTTAATTTGTGCCAAGCTAAAATTAGAAACGCCAATCGCTTTGATTTTACCAGCTTCCTTTAGCTTTTGCAAAGCAGCCACAGCTTCATTTTTAGGCGTCGCTTCATCTGGAAAATGAATGTAAAAAATATCGATATAGTCTGTTTGCAAACGTCTTAATGCTTCGTCGACAGAGTGTGTCAAAAACTCGGGTGTATTATTAAAGGCACCCCCGTTAGCTGGATCATGTGCAGCTTTTGTAGCAATCACTACTTGATCACGGTCAAAATCTTTTAACACCTCACCAATCAACTCTTCTGAACGCCCCATTCCATATGCAAAGGCAGTATCCAATAATGTGATACCGTTTGTTAAAGCAACTCGGACGATTTCTTTTCCAGTATCATCGTTTAAGTTTGGAAACAAATTATGACCGCCGACAGCGTTTGTTCCTAAACCGATTGGGGTTGAATAAACTTCCGTTTTACCAATTCGTACGTTTTTTGTCATGATGATTCCTCCTGACTTTCTATAATTAGTGTAGTTCATTAAAACAAAAGAAGAAAGTTATTCCACTTATGGCTAGAATTTTTGTAACAAAATGTCTCAAAAAACAGAAAGCTAAAGATTTCTTGATTTTCTATAGTATAATAGTTGCAACTGAATGTATCAGTGAGTAAATAGTTGAAGGATGGAAGCAAATTGGGAAAAATTAGAATCAATAATATGAAGTTTTACACTAAAAATGGTGTTTTACCAGAAGAACGAATTTTAGGACAACAATTAGAAGTTGATATCGAATTAAGATTGCCGTTAGATCAGGCTGGTAAGACGGATGATGTCAATGACACCGTTAGTTATGCGGAAGTGAATGATCAAATTGCTAAGCGTTTAACCACTCATTCTTACAACTTAATAGAAGCTGTCGCTTCAGCTATCTTGGATGATATTGAAACAGAACATGGCAAAAAGTTAGAAAGTGCTCTTGTTCGTGTCAGAAAATATAGTGTACCGATGCCTGGAGTGTTTGATAATATCGAAATCGAAATGGAAAGAGACTTCGTATGACAATCGGTTATTTAGCATTGGGGAGTAATTTGGGAGATCGTCTTAGGACATTACAAGAAGCAATTGAGTTACTCAATCAAGATGAGGATATTCAAGTTTTGAAAAAATCAAAATTGTATGAAACATTACCATATGGGGATGTTCCGCAAGAAAATTATTATAACGCTGTGATTCAAATCAAGACAACATGTGAACCTCTGCAATTATTAAATAAAACACAAGCGATTGAAAAGAAACTAGGTCGTGAACGATTGATTCATTGGGGCCCAAGAACCTTAGATATTGATATTTTGTTGATGAATGATGAAAAAATAGCAACAGAACGTTTGACGATTCCACATAAAGAAATGCTTAAACGCTCTTTTGTATTGGTCCCATTAAAAGAGGTCTATCCTGAAGCTGCATTTCAAGGGAAATCTTTCGATGCTTGGATCACAAGTACAGGGAATCAAGCCGAAGTTTGGCTTAGTAAAGAAAGTTGGTAAGAAGATGGACGAAAAACAACTAGCGAAGATCGAGCAGGCAGTAAAACAAATTCTACGTGCAATCGGTGAAGACCCAGAACGAGCGGGAGTTAAAGATACACCAACACGGGTAGCTAAGATGTATAACGAAGTATTTTCTTCATTGAGAGCGCCAGAATTTGATGATTATGCACTTTTTGATAGTTTGAATGAAGAGGATATGGTTTTGGTCAAAGATATTCAATTTTATTCTATGTGTGAGCATCACTTATTGCCATTTTATGGAAAAGCCCATGTGGCCTATATTCCTGATGAACGCAAAGTGTTAGGCTTAAGCAAGTTGCCACGTTTAGTAGAGTATTGTGCCAAACGTCCTAGCGTTCAGGAAGATTTAACCATTATGATTGCAAATAAATTGGTTGAACATGTACCGGTTAAAGGTGTAGCCGTGGCAATCGAGGCAGAACATATGTGTATGTCGATGCGTGGCGTAAAATCACCAAACAGTTTAACGAAAACATTTCATTATCAAGGGGTTTTTAAAACAGATCGGGAATGTAAAGATGATTTTTTGAGAGCAATCGAGGCATAAAGGATGACAGAAATGGAGATCATTGTAGGTACGAATAATCAAGGAAAACTACAAGAAATGCAGTCTGCTTATCTCAAGGATCAAATTACATTTGTTCAATATGCCAACGATACAAATAAAGAGTATGAGATAGCCGAAACGGGCAAAACGTATGCTGAAAATGCATTACTCAAGGCTCGATTTTATGCAAAAATTGTTGGGAAACCAGTATTGGCAGACGATGGTGGCTTGGAAATCAAAGCTTTTCCTACTCTGTTAGGCGTTGAGACAGCGCGCTTTTTTGAAACTGGCATGACCGATTCAGAAAAAAATCATCAGCTTTTTGAGCTATTTGAAGGACAACGATCGTTAAATCGAACAATTAGTCTGCATGCCGTATTAGTTTATGCTTGGCCAGATGGAGAGTACCTTATTTCAGGACAAGAGCTGACAGGTGAACTGACAACAAGAGAAATAGGGAAAATGGGCTATGGTTTTGACAAAATTTTCTATTTACCGAAAAAACATAAAACCCTCGCTCAATTACCAAAAGAAGAACGAAATGATTTCAGTCCAAGAGTGTCGGCATTGAAGCAAATGATCGAACAATTAAAGGAGCAACAAAGATGACGGAAGAGGGATACTTTACTAAAAATGCCACTCAAATCATGGGAATTTTAAATGTGACCCCCGATTCATTTTCAGATGGTGGGCATTTTAATGAGTTAGATAAAGCAATAGTCCATTGCGAAGAGATGCTGGCAGCAAACGTTGACATTATCGATATCGGGGGACAATCTACACGACCAAACTATCAAGAAATTTCAGCTAAAGAAGAAAAAGAAAGAATCTTGCCTATAGTAGAAGCCATCAGAAACAGGACGGATAAACCTATTTCGATCGATACCTATTTTCCAGAAGTTGCAGATGCAGCATTAGCAACAGGTGCCAACATCATCAATGATATCAAAGGTTTGGATACAAATGGAATGATCGAAGTGGCACAAAAGTATCCTGATAGTGGCTTAGTGATCATGCATTCACGTAAAAGACGGACCGAATTATCGGTAGTTGAAGATATCCAACAATTTTGTCAGGAAAAAATAGAACTTTGTCACAAAGCTAGGATTGCTTCAACACGGATTTGTTTTGATCCTGGTATTGGGTTTGGAAAAACACAAGCAGAAAATATAGACATTCTAAAAGATCCTGAAGCTTTTCGTTACAAAGATTATCCTTTACTGTATGGCGTATCAAGAAAAAGAACGATAGCAACTTTGACAAATGAATCTGACCCATTGGCACGTGATTTTGGTTCAATTACAGCTTCATTATTTGCTGCAAATAAAGGTGTGGAAATTGTTCGAGTTCATCAGGTTAAAGGAATGCGGGATGCGTTGAATGTTTGGGAATCATTGAACCATAAGTAATCACAATTGTTAGCTCTTTACGAGAGCTATTGTAAAGCTAATTGAAATTCTACTTGACTTTATTTCCATTCTTTAGTAATTTATAGATACTATAAAAAAATCGATGAAAGAACGAGTAGATTTCAAACTGATCGTAGAAGAGAAAGTTGCCTTGGCTGAAAGCAACTTCGTTAGAGAGATCGAAAGACATTCTGGAGATGAACGGAGGAAAAGCCGTTCCGTTACGAGCGTTAATCGTTAGAGGAAAGAGCAATCTTTCGAACTTAGGTGGTACCGCGTGTGTCTATTCACTCGCCCTTGTATTTATACAAGGGCGATTTTTTGTTGTGAATCACCCCGATTGGCTCTGCCAGAGTGGATGATGAACAATACTTGGCGAACGAAGTGAGCGAAGTTACCGTACTAGAGAATCACCCAATTCCTGAGACAGAAGAAGAAGTGCAGACGACAGTTTGATTTGATTATTAGGTCCGAAAGTACTCCGATTGGCTCTGCCAGAGTGGATGATGAACAATACTTGGCGAACGAAGTGAGCGAAGTTACCATACTAGAGAATCACCCAATTCCTGAGACAGAAGAAGTGCAGACGATAGTTTGATTTGATTATTAGGTCCGAAAGTACCCCGATTGGCTCTGCCAGAGTGGATGATGAACAATACTTGGCGAACGAAGTGAGCGAAGTTACCATACTAGAGAATCAACCAATTCCTAAGACAGAAGAAGAAGTGCAGACGATAGTTTGATTTGATTATTAGGTCCGAAAGTACCCCGATTGGCTTTGCCAGAGTGGATGATGAACAATACTTGGCGAACGAAGTGAGCGAAGTTACCATACTAGAGAATCACCCAAAGCCATGATCCAAACCAACAGCTGAACAATCGTTAAAAAATTCAATCAGCTCTAAAGTGAATTCAAACCAACCAACCTTTACCAAAATAAAGTACAAACAATGAACAATAACTAGGAGATGAAACAATGAGTTATCAAAAACCAAAAGGAACCAATGACTTATTACCGGGAACGTCAGAAAAGTGGCAATTTGTTGAAGAAACAGCTCGTTTGATTTTTCGTGACTATCAATATGAAGAAATCCGTACCCCTATTTTTGAACATTACGAAGTAATTTCCCGCAGTGTAGGGGATACGACAGATATTGTTTCAAAAGAAATGTATGATTTTTACGATAAAGGCGATCGTCATGTGACATTGCGTCCAGAAGGAACAGCCCCGATCGTTCGTTCTTTTGTCGAAAATAAATTGTTCGGACCTGAATTTTCGAAACCTTATAAAACCTACTATATGGGACCAATGTTTCGCTATGAGCGCCCACAAGCAGGACGTTTGAGACAATTTCACCAAATCGGTGCTGAAGCTTTTGGCAGTGTGAACCCAGCGGTGGATGTTGAAAGTATGGCGATGGCCTTAGACTTTTTCAAACAATTAGGAATCAATCAAATTCGTTTAGTGATCAACTCATTAGGAGATAAAGAGACAAGAGCTGCATATCGCCAAGCATTGATCGACTATTTAGAACCAAAAGTAGCTGAATTAAGCGAAGATTCAAAACGTCGTTTACATGAAAATCCTTTACGTGTGTTAGACAGTAAAGATAAAAAAGATCAAGCAATCGTAGCTGATGCACCATCGATTTTGGATTATTTAAGCTCGGAGTCAGAAGAACATTTTGACACTGTCAAAACGATGCTGAACGAATTGAATATTCCATTTGAAGTGGATAGCAATATGGTAAGAGGATTAGATTATTACACAAACACAATTTTCGAAGTGATGAGTGAAGCACCAGGTATGGGCGCACAAGCGACGATTTGCGCTGGTGGTCGTTATGATGGATTAGTTGAGGAACTTGGTGGACCAACAACACCTGGCTTTGGGTTTGCAATGGGCATTGAACGTGTCTTGATTACGATGGAAGCAGAAGGCGTTGCGGTTCCAGTGATCAATGAAATCGATGCTTATGTTGTTGGAATCGGTGAGCAAACAAATGTAGAAACACTAAAACTGGTTCAAGCAATTCGTAATTTTGGCTTTTCAGCTGATCGTGATTTTATGGATCGAAAAGCAAAAGCTCAATTTAAAACAGCGGCTAAATTAAATGCTAAACTTGCTCTGACTTTAGGTGAAACTGAATTAGCTGAAGGCATTGTAAATGTAAAATCAATGGCTAGCCGTCAGGAAAAAGCATTCCCACTATCAGATATTTATGAACGATTCGATGAAATCTATGATGAAATGATGACAGTGATGTTTGATTAAATAAAAGTAAAAAATGAAGAGGAGTAATCATCAATGGCAAAAAGAACAGTATACTGCGGAGAAGTTTCAGCAGATTTAGTAGGACAGATCATCACATTAAAAGGCTGGGTGCAAAAGCGCCGTGATTTAGGAGGGGTCATTTTTATCGATTTACGTGACCGTGAAGGAATCGCTCAAGTCGTTTTTAACCCTGCGCATTCAAAAGAAGCATGGGAAATTGCAGACAAATGTCGTAGTGAGTATGTGATCGAAATTACAGGCGAGCTGACTTATCGCGACAAAGAAGCGGTCAACCCTAAAATGAAAACAGGCGAATTTGAAATAATGGCAACAGATATCACAATTTTGAATACAGCTAAAACACCACCGTTTTTAATTGAAGATGAAAATAATGTCGGCGATGAAATTCGTATGAAATATCGTTATCTAGATTTACGTCGTCCAAAAATGACAGCAAATTTAAAATTACGTCATGAAATAACGAAATCGATCCGTCATTATCTAGACAATACCGATTTTATCGATATTGAAACACCTTATTTTGGTAAATCAACACCAGAAGGGGCACGCGATTATTTAGTTCCTTCACGAGTTCATGCAGGTCATTTTTATGCATTGCCGCAATCACCACAAATTTTTAAACAATTATTAATGAATGCTGGTTTTGATCGCTATTATCAAATTGTTCGTTGCTTCCGTGATGAAGATCTACGTGGTGACCGTCAACCTGAATTTACTCAAATCGATATGGAAACAACGTTCTTAACACCAGAAGAAATCCAAACGATGACAGAAGAAATGTTAGCGAAAGTGATGCGTGATACAAAAGGGATCGAAGTAACAGTACCTTTCCCTCGTATCAGCTACGATGAAGCAATGGCACGTTATGGAAGTGATAAACCAGATACACGTTTTGAGATGGAATTGATCGATATCGCAGATGTCGTAAAAGATGTTGACTTCAAAGTGTTCCAAATGGCTTTAGAAAATGGTGGACAAGTCAAAGCGCTAAATGCTAAAGGGGCGGCCGATAAATATTCAAGAAAAGATATGGATAATTTAGGTACGTATGTTAGCCAATTTGGTGCCAAAGGTTTAGCTTGGTTAAAAGTTGAAGAAGATGGACTAAAAGGACCGATTGCGAAATTCTTGACAGAAGTTTCTGATGATTTGATCAAAGCAACGAATGCAGAAGTTGGTGATATCTTAATGTTTGGAGCGGATAAACCAGAAGTGGTTGCAGCAGCTTTAGGGGCGATTCGTTCTCGCTTAGGGAAAGAATTAGGCTTGATTGATGAGTCTAAATTCAACTTCTTATGGGTCGTTGATTGGCCATTGTTTGAATATGACGAAGAAGCTGGCCGCTATGTTTCTGCTCACCATCCATTCACGCAGCCAAAAGAATCTGATATCGAATTACTTTCGACAAATCCAGCAAAAGTCTATGCCGAAGCTTATGATATTGTCTTGAATGGTTATGAGCTAGGTGGAGGTTCATTACGGATCCACAAGCGCGACCTGCAAGAAAAAATGTTTGAAACTTTAGGCTTTACGAAAGAATCCGCACAAGAGCAATTTGGGTTTTTATTGGATGCTTTAGATTATGGATTCCCTCCACACGGTGGAATTGCTTTAGGATTAGACCGTTTAGTGATGTTATTAGCTGGCGAAAATAATATCCGTGAAGTAATTGCTTTCCCTAAAAATGGAAAAGCTGCAGACCCAATGACAAATGCGCCAAGCGTGGTGTCACCATTACAATTATTTGAATTAAACATTGATGTAACAGCAATCGATGAATAACGATTGACTTAGTCAAGATAAAACAAGTTTTCAGTAAACTACGATAGTTTATTGGAAACTTTTTTTACGTTTTTATCAACAAACAAAATAGTCCTTTCAATAAAAAGGCTGTTCCTCTATACTTTAACTAGTAGACGGATTAAAGGGGTGAGTAAATTGAAGAACAAGAATCGGGCGTTTTTTTTGACTATTATTGTTGTATTATCGAGTTTTACAGCATTATTTTTTTACGTGAGCAGACCAACAAGTATTGAAACATATAATAAGGAAATCAACGAGCTAGAAGACGCAATACAAAGCGAGAAAAAAGAGGAAGCGGAGCCGCCCAAAGAGCCAACGCAAAAACAGACGGATGTATTAATTAAGGGTGAAAAGGTATATGTTACGTATGATTCGGGCGAGAATTGGGTAGAAGTTCCTGAGCGTTTAGAAGAGATTCAATTTGGTGAGTATACCCCTTCTTATGAGAACGGTTTGATGGAGCAAAGCTATTTTATAACAAAAGAAAATACGTCATTCCTCTATGAAAATCTAGGCTTAAAGCTTCTTCAAACGGTCGATCAAGGAAAAACATGGCAAAAATATGATATTTCCCAAGAAAATGCAGGTATTCGTTTTCGAAAAATCGCTTTTTTAAGTAAGGATTTTGGCTATGTGATTTATTCTGGGGGTCGCGTTGTTCGTCAAGAAGGAACGGTAGCATATTTGACACATGATGGTGGAAAAACGTGGGAGGAGACCGCAGGTATCGATCAAACGTCATTAATCCAAGACGGCGGTTTTATTGATGAAAGAACAGGCTTCTTATCTTTTGGAACAGCAGCACCTAATCTACGCATTACGAAAGATGGAGGAGCTAGCTGGCAAGCTGCGACAATTCAGGTGCCTGAAAAGTATAAAGCTATTTTTTTAGTCGCTGAAATGCCCTATAAAGTTGGAGAACAATTAGAGGTTTTACTAAATCAAGGAGAAGTCGGTGATTATCAAGGTGGTTTAGTAAAAGGAAAATTTATTTCAAAAGATAATGGAGAAAATTGGGTATTTGATCGTGAGGTAGAACCAGATGGAGAGTAAAAAAAGAATAAAAAAAATTAGTGGGATCATCTTTTTGATTTTGACTATATTGTGTCTGCTGTTTTTAGGCGGTTTTGTACTTGTGTCTTCGAAAGGGATCGAATTAATAAGTGATTGGTTTTTGCTCGCTGCAATAATAGGTAGTTTTCTATTTTTAGGTTTGACGCTATTATGTCTAATGGATCTGGATAAAAAAAGAAAAATCTATATAATTTTGCTCCAAATTGCGGCAATCATCACAGTGAGTGCTCTTTTCAGTTTTGTAAAGCCGAAAGAAAAAGCGATAATAAGTCTTTCACCTGATGCAAAACATGTTTTTTTAGTCAAAGAAACGAGTGACGATCAAGGAGTGTATTACTTCAATAATTACTACCTGATTTTAGCTCGCTTAAAAGAAAAACTCCCTACTAATGGGATCACTGATTATCGCTTAACTTGGCTAACCAATGAGACGTGTGTACTGACTTATCGTTCAAAAGATCAAGCGGTCCATCAATATATTGGAACCTACGGTGGACGAAAGATAGCCTATTCTTACGTTTTATCAGCTCTGATAGGTGTTTGGGAATCGAAAGATGGAGATACCAGTCTAACATCTAGTGCTTCTGAAGGAATTGTTATCCAAGAGGTTGGGGAGAGAGAAAAATATTCATTCGAACAAACCGTGCAATTTGGTACAACAGCATTGACGATAAACGATGATACGAATGCGCGTTGGTCGATTAGTTTAGATTCAGAAAACAAGTATGATGAATATGGGGATATCGTCCAAAATGCTCAGACAAAAATTATTTTATTAAAAGCAGGATTTGATGACCCACAAAAAATCGAGCTATATTTTAAGCGATCAAGTGAATAAAAAATGGGGATTACTGCATCTAGGCATTGCTCCTTTTTTCAGCTCAGGTGAAACTGTAGAAATCAATGAAAGGGTTCAACTTTTGAATTTTAGTAGTAGCAAATTATCAGTATCACTAATACTCATAATAATACCTTAGTCAAACGCTTTATGATTAATAGCTCTCATTTATATCAAGACTCAAAACCTGACCTATAATGCTGCGTTAGCCTCACAGCTTTCAACTGCGGCTCTAATTGAACGCTTGATTGCTTTTTGTTTCAACAAGGGATAAGTCCATTTTATTCTGAGTACGAAGAGTGTTTATAGTTTGTTTATATTTATGTTCTATACTAAATATAAATACCGCTAAAGGAGAATGATCATGAATAAGAAAAAAATTTTGTTAGAGATAACATTGCTCGCTTCATTTTTACTTATTTTTTCAGCCTGCCACTCTAAAAAAAATGATACAAATCACTCAATAGAGGAGAGTACAAGCATGACTACGGATAAAAATAATACCAAGCAATCAAATGAATCCAAAGAATCAAACACAATGAACACAGTAAAAGCATCTAGCCAATCATTTCCAGCGGGTACATTAATACAGGCTGTAAATAATAATGATTTTGCACAAGTCCAAGCCATACTAGTAGATGAAAACTATTCGATCGATGAAGTCAATGCACAAGGTGAAACACCTCTTTTGATCGCAACACATCAAAACTTCATCGGAATCGCAAAACAGTTGATTGATGCGGGAGCCGATATTAACGTGCAAGATCATATTTCGGATAGTCCATACCTTTATGCAGGAGCCCAAGGAAAAACCGAAATTCTGACTTATATGCTAGAAAAACAAGTACCAAATCAGCAAAAAGTGAATCGTTTCGGAGGAAATGCACTGATTCCAGCGGCTGAAAAAGGACATCTTGAAAATGTGAAGCTATTATTAAAAGATGGCCGAGTAGCGATCAATCATCAAAATAATTACGGGTATACAGCCTTGATAGAAGCTGTTGCATTGAGAGATGGTTCTGAAGTCTATCAACAAATCGTTGACGTTTTATTGGAAAGTGGAGCTGACAAAACGTTGAAAGATAATACTGGACGGACAGCTGAGGATTATGCTAGAAGTTTAGGCTACACTGAGATGTTGAATAGCCTAAATGCCTATTGAAATCGAATTATTTAGAGGCTTGATCATTGCGATGATTAAGTATTTTCTGCTATTCTGAAGATTGTCCTTTTTTTCCGAACTCAAAGCACGTATAATGAGAACCAAATGAATCAAATAAAGTGAGGCTGCTCCTACATGAAAAAATTCTTTGAAAGTTTACCCGTCCATGATTACACGACCAAACTTTCCGTGTCGATTGTCTATGCAATCTTGGCATCGGTTGCGATGAACTTCTTTTATCAACCTGGAAATATCTATTCCAGCGGGATTACTGGACTTGCGCAAATATTAACGACTTTATCTACGAATATTGTTGGGTTTAAAGTGCCGGTCTCGATCACATTATATGCGTTGAATATTCCGTTATTTTTTGTTGCTTGGCGTAAAATCGGGAAAAAATTTACAATTTTCACCTTTTTGACGGTGACTCTAACTTCGATCTTTATGCAGATCGTACCGCAAACAAGTTTGTCTAATGATCCAATTATCTGTGCAATTTTCGGTGGTGCAGTGATGGGTTCTGGTATTGGTTTTGCGTTGAAAAATGGTCTTTCTTCGGGTGGTTTGGATATTTTTAGTATCACGATTCGTAAGAAAACTGGACGTTCTGTGGGTTCGATTTCAATGTATTTTAATGGGCTGATTATCTTTGTTGCAGGTTATTTATTTGGTTGGCAGTATATGTTTTACAGCGCATTGTCGATTTTTGTGAGTGGGAAAGTGACAGATGCTGTTTATACGAAGCAAAAGAAAATGCAAGTCATGATCATTACCAAAAATCCAGATGCTGTGATCGATGGAATCCAACAAAAAATGAGACGAGGAATCACAATCATTCATGAAGCAGAAGGTGCGTATCGTCATGATAAACAGACATTATTGTTAACGGTTGTGACTCGTTTTGAATTGCCATCATTGGAAGCTGCGATGAAAGAGTCTGATCCGTCTGCTTTTGTGAGTATTTCGGATAATGTCAAAATTCTTGGTCGTTTTTATGAAGAGGATTTATAATGTGTAATAGGAAGCCAAAAAATCCAGCATAATAGCTGGATTTTCTTATTTGCTTTGAATTTTTTAACAAGAATTTTAAAATACAAGTGATTCAAAAGAGGCATCTTGCATAATGAATTTCAAAGAGGAGATAGCGAATTTCAAAAAATAATCTCTTTTTCTTGAAAAGAGCAATGAAAACTGTTAGACTATGTATATAAGATTGAGGGACGCTTTTAAGACTGTTAAAGAATTTAACATTGAAAAAGAAGAACGCCAATCCTATTTTTTTAAAGTTCATAGGTCGTTTTAAGTCTTACTTGGACGTTTTTAGACCAACGAAGGAGCGCATCATGCTAGATGAATTAAAAATGATTGAAGCAGTTGCTCCAGATTTGCTCGATGTAATGCAGGAAAGGTTTCATATTCTTCGTAATATTTACTGGATGCAGCCTATTGGACGCAGAAGTCTATCTGATAGTATGGGGATCACAGAACGGGTTTTGAGAACTGAAACCGATTTTCTGAAAAACTTACAACTGATAGAAACTTCTAAAAGTGGAATGACATTAACTGAAAAAGGCTTAGAAGTTTATCAAGGATTAGAGACAGTAATGAATCAACTACTCGGTATGCATCAAGTCGAAAAAGAAATCAGCAAATATTTTGGGATCAAGCGTTGTATCGTTGTAGCAGGCAATAGTGACAATCAGGAGAAAGTACTTTATGAATTTGGCGATATTTTGACCGATTCTTTGGATCTACTCTTACCTGATGGTGATAATATCGTTGCCGTTATGGGTGGCACGACCATGGCCTTGACCGCAGAACATATGGGGACCCTAGAAACGGAAAAACGACATATTTTGTTTGTTCCAGCTAGAGGCGGCATCGGTGAAGCAATGACTGTTCAAGCCAATTCAGTAAGTGCTGTAATGGCAAGTCAAACTGGCGGTCACCATAGAGCATTATATGTTCCAGAGCAATTGAGTCTTGAAACGTATAACTCGCTGCTGCAAGAACCATCGATCCAAGAAGTATTAACACTGATCGAACAAAGCAATTGTGTTGTTCATAGTATTGGACGCGCGTTGCATATGGCAGCACGCCGTAAAATGTCGGATGAAGAAATGGTCATGTTAAAGCAAAATAATGCTGTAGCAGAATCTTTCGGGTATTTCTTTGATGAAGAGGGCGAAGTCGTTTATAAAATCCCTCGCATCGGACTTCAGCTTAAGGATGTACAAAAAATACCAAATGTCGTTGCGATTGCAGGCGGCAAGACAAAAGCCAAAGCAATTCGGGCATATATGAAAAACGCACCAAAACAAACGTGGCTCATCACAGATGAAGCTGCCGCAAATGAGATTTTAAAAGGGGTAACCCTTTAAAATAAAAAATTTTTGATTTTCATAAGGAGGAAATCTTTAATGACAGTTAAAGTAGGTATTAATGGATTTGGACGTATCGGACGCTTAGCATTCCGTCGTATCCAAGATGTAGCAGGAATCGAAGTAGTAGCAATCAATGATTTAACAGATGCTAAAATGTTGGCTCACTTGTTAAAATATGACACAACTCAAGGACGTTTCAACGGAACTGTTGAAGTTCATGATGGATCTTTCAACGTTAACGGTAAAGAAGTTAAAGTTCTTGCTAACCGCAACCCAGAAGAATTACCATGGGGCGACTTAGGCGTAGATATCGTTCTTGAATGTACTGGATTCTTCACTTCAAAAGAAAAAGCTGAATTACACTTAAAAGCTGGTGCTAAACGTGTTGTTATCTCTGCTCCAGGCGGAAATGACGTACCAACAATCGTTTACAACACTAACCACGATATCTTAACAGGTAAAGAAACAGTTATCTCAGGTGCTTCATGTACGACTAACTGTTTAGCTCCTATGGCTAAAGCTTTACAAGATAACTTTGGTGTGGTTGAAGGTCTTATGACTACGATCCACGCTTACACAGGTGACCAAATGACTCTTGATGGACCTCACCCAGGTGGAGACTTCCGTCGTGCACGCGCTGCAGCAGAAAACATCGTACCTAACACTACTGGTGCTGCTAAAGCAATCGGTCTAGTTATCCCTGAATTAAACGGTAAATTAGACGGAGCTGCTCAACGTGTTCCTGTAGCAACTGGTTCATTAACTGAATTAGTAACTGTTCTTGACAAAAAAGTAACAGTTGAAGAAGTAAACGAAGTGATGGCTAAAGCTGCTAACGAATCTTACGGATATAACGAAGATCAAATCGTATCTTCTGATATCGTAGGTATGACTTTCGGTTCATTATTCGATGCTACTCAAACTAAAGTAATGACTGTTGGCGATCAACAATTAGTGAAAACTGTTGCTTGGTATGACAACGAAATGTCTTATACTGCACAATTAGTTCGTACTTTAGAGTACTTCGCTAACCTATAAGATCAATTCTTATCATTAGTGAAATTTGAACAACTGTGAAATAATAAGCGGGGAAGCAACGCGCTTCCCCGCTTATTTTATAAGTTCAAGAAAAATCATTCTTTTCAAAATCCAAAAATAGATAGGAGTACCTTTTAATGGCTAAAAAGACTATCAAAGATGTAGACTTAAAAGACAAAAAAGTTCTTGTACGTGTTGACTTCAACGTGCCTTTGAAAGATGGCGTGATTACAAATGATAACCGTATCGTAGCAGCACTTCCAACAATTAAATACGTGATCGACAATGGCGGGAAAGCAATTTTATTCTCTCACTTAGGTCGTGTTAAGACAGAAGAAGACAAAGCTGGCAAATCACTAAAACCAGTAGCAGAATGCTTAGGCGAATTATTGGGTAAACCAGTAACATTCGTTCCTGAAACACGTGGTGCTGAATTAGAAACAGCTGTTAACAACATGAAAGACGGCGACGTTTTAGTGTTTGAAAACACTCGTTTTGAAGATATCGACGGTAAAAAAGAAAGCGGAAATGACGCTGAATTAGGTAAATACTGGGCTTCTTTAGGCGATGTATTTGTTAATGATGCATTTGGTACGGCTCACCGGGCACACGCTTCTAATGTAGGGATTGCGTCAACTGGTATCCCAACAGTTGCTGGATTCTTAATGGAAAAAGAAATCAAATTCGTTGGTGAAGCAGTGACTGCACCAAAACGTCCATTTGTTGCTATTTTAGGTGGCGCAAAAGTTTCTGACAAAATCGGTGTTATCGAAAACTTGATCTCTAAAGCAGATAAAATCCTTATCGGTGGTGGAATGACTTATACATTCTACAAAGCCAAAGGTATGAACATCGGTAACTCTTTAGTTGAAGAAGATAAAGTAGCATTAGCAAAAGAATTAATCGAAAAAGCAGGCGATAAATTAATCTTGCCAATCGATTCAGTCACGGCTGCAGAATTCTCAAACGATGTACCAACAGAAGAACATAGTGGTGATGTTCCTGATGGACAAATGGGACTTGACATTGGACCTGAAACAATTGCTTTATTTGCCCAAGCATTAGAAGGTGCAAAAACAGTTGTTTGGAATGGACCAATGGGCGTATTCGAAATGAGCAACTTTGCCAAAGGAACAATCGGTGTTTGTGAAGCAATTGCTAACTTGGCGGATGCAACAACAATCATTGGCGGTGGAGACTCTGCTGCTGCAGCTATTCAATTAGGCTTTGCGGATAAATTCACGCACATCTCAACTGGTGGGGGCGCAAGCTTAGAATTATTAGAAGGTAAAGAATTACCTGGTCTAGCAGCAATCAACGACAAATAGAAAAAGTTGAACAAGTTATTTATCCATTAATGACGATAGGTCTAGCTTGTGAAACGGGCTGGATAAAACTATTTCACCCATAATTTACCATAAAAAGAAAAGGATGTGCTTTTCCATGCGTAAACCAATTATCGCTGGTAACTGGAAAATGAACAAAACTGCTTCAGAAGCGAAAGC
Organism: Enterococcus sp. AZ170; assembly: GCF_050545135.1. Lineage (NCBI taxonomy): Bacteria > Bacillati > Bacillota > Bacilli > Lactobacillales > Enterococcaceae > Enterococcus > Enterococcus sp. AZ170. Next base: position 993,894 of record NZ_CP172947.1, read on the forward strand.
TTTTGCAGAAGCAGTAAAAACAAAAATTCCTGCCAATAGTGCTGTTGATTCAGTAATCGGTTCTCCTGCTTTATTCTTACAAGAATTAGTAGAAGCGGCTAAAGGAACTGAATTAAAAATCTCTGCACAAAACTGTTACTGGGAAAACTCAGGTGCCTTCACTGGTGAAACATCTCCAGCAGCACTTGCTGATCTAGGTGTTGACTATGTAATCATCGGTCACTCTGAACGTCGTGAGTACTTCCACGAAACAGACGAAGACATCAACAAGAAAGCCAAAGCAATCTTTGCAAACAACATGACACCAATCTTTTGTTGTGGTGAATCTTTAGAAACATACGAAGCAGGCAAAACTGCTGAATGGATTGAAGGCCAAATCACAAAAGGCTTAGTTGATTTATCTAATGAGCAAGTATCTTCAATGGTTATTGCTTACGAACCAATCTGGGCCATCGGAACTGGTAAATCTGCTGATGCGAATATCGCTGATGAAATTTGTGGCGTTGTTCGTGCAACAGTTGAAAAATTATACGGCAAAGAAGTATCAGAAGCTGTACGTATCCAATACGGCGGTTCTGTAAAACCTGAAAACATTGCTGAATATATGGCAAAAGAAAACGTTGATGGTGCTTTAGTTGGCGGAGCGAGTCTTGAAGCTGACTCTTTCTTAGCTTTACTTGATGCTGTTAAATAATCACGTCTTATAACAATATACGCAATTAATCAAAGATTCATTGAATATTCTATGAATTATGCAAAAAATGTTTGCATAGCACTCGGTTATTCACTACAATCATAATTAAGGGAATCGAATCCCCTTAGTATAAAACAAACTCAAAGGAGAGACAAAACATGTCAATTATTACTGATGTTTACGCACGCGAAGTCTTAGACTCACGCGGTAACCCAACAATCGAAGTAGAAGTATACACTGAAAGCGGTGCTTTTGGTCGTGGAATGGTTCCATCTGGTGCTTCAACTGGTGAATACGAAGCGGTTGAATTACGTGATGGCGACAAAGCTCGTTACTTAGGTAAAGGGGTTGTTAAAGCAGTTGACAACGTAAATAACATCATCGCTGAAGCAATTATTGGCTACGATGTACGTGACCAAATGGCTATTGATAAAGCAATGATCGATTTAGATGGAACTCCTAACAAAGGTAAATTAGGCGCAAACGCTATTCTTGGTGTTTCAATCGCTGTAGCCCGTGCTGCTGCTGATTACCTAGAAGTACCTTTATACCACTACTTAGGCGGATTCAATACTAAAGTATTGCCAACTCCAATGATGAACATCATCAATGGCGGATCTCATGCTGATAACAGTATCGACTTCCAAGAATTCATGATCATGCCTGTAGGCGCTCCTACATTCAAAGAAGCTTTACGCTACGGTGCTGAAGTATTCCACGCGTTAGCTGGAATCTTAAAAGCGCGCGGTTTAGCTACTTCTGTAGGTGACGAAGGTGGTTTCGCTCCTAACCTTGGTTCTAACGAAGAAGGTTTTGAAGTAATCATCGAAGCAATCGAAAAAGCTGGCTATGTACCTGGTAAAGATATCGTTCTTGCGATGGATGCTGCTTCTTCTGAATTCTACGACAAAGAAAAAGGTGTTTACGTTTTAGCTGATTCAGGCGAAGGCGAAAAAACAACTGAAGAAATGATCGCATTCTACGAAGAATTATGTGCGAAATACCCAATCATCTCAATCGAAGATGGATTAGATGAAAATGACTGGGATGGTTTCAAAAAATTAACAGTTGCTTTAGGCGACAAAGTTCAATTAGTTGGTGATGATTTGTTCGTTACAAATACAACTAAATTAGCTGAAGGTATTGAAAAAGGCATTGCTAACTCAATCCTAATCAAAGTAAACCAAATCGGTACTTTGACTGAAACATTCGAAGCAATCGAAATGGCTAAAGAAGCTGGCTATACTGCAGTTGTATCTCACCGTTCAGGTGAAACAGAAGATTCAACAATCTCTGATATCGCTGTTGCAACAAACGCTGGTCAAATCAAAACTGGTTCATTAAGCCGTACAGACCGTATTGCTAAATACAACCAATTATTAAGAATTGAAGACCAATTAGGCGAAGTTGCTGAATACAAAGGCTTGAAATCTTTCTACAACCTAAAAAACAAATAATTTTAACTGATCATAAAGCAAAAAGGGACAATTGATCGTCAGATCTTTTCTCCTTATACTCCTACGTAAAACCTCCTCTTGTTTAGGCAAGAGGAGGTTTTTTATATATATTTAATAAACCCGTATACTCAGTTATACTGAATAGAGCAAAATATTTTTTTAAGGAGATGAGGAAAAATGAAAGAAATAGGTAGGGTGGTTTCCTTATGTTGGGCTTCAATCGTTTTAGCTTCATGCAATTCCCCAAAAGTGCCAATAGAGGATTCAAAAAAAGGAATTGATGAAAGCTTAATACAAAGATTAGCTGGCTCATGGGTAGCAAATAATTATGATTACGGTAGCTATGAAATTGTTTATGATGAAAAAAAGTTGATATTCAATTCAGAGAAACTAGAAATCGAGTACACTGAAGATAGTAGAGTGTTTACACATCAAGTAAAAGATAAAACATTTCATTACATATTTGAAGTAAACGAAGAGGAAATTATTGTTTATCCTAAATATGAAGTCAAACAAAGTGGGGATGAACTAGTATCAGGTGGAGATTTAGCGCCAATTGAGTTGAAAAAGACTCGAACAATATCTCAAGAAAGCATTTTAGGCCGATGGAAGTCTACAGAACCAGACTTTCCAGCATTTATTCAAATAAACGCTACTTTTGATCCTAATAAAGTGGAGTTACTAATTGCAAAAACTGAAAGCTTAGAGAATAGTGAAGCAATCCCATTGACCTTCGAAACTGGAGAAACTGAGTTGATTTACTTAAACAAGGATAAGACGCTTAGATATAGCTTTTCTTATTATAAAGAAACGCAACTGATTCTGAGTTCTTCGACAAATAAGAATGGTGCAAAAGGCACAGCGCGATCATGGATTTTAGAAAGACGTGTTGATTGATAAAATTATTCAAAAGAAAAAATCGATGTTATACTAAAAAGAAAAATAGGAGGATATGCTATGAATCAATCAGATCTTCAAGCAATAATGCAAAAACAACGTGCTTTTTTTAATTCAAACCAAACTAAATCAATTTCTTTCAGAAAAGAAAAGCTTGAACAACTACTAACAACTATACAAAAACACGAAGAAGATTTTTATTGGGCTTTTGAAAAAGATTTAAAAAAACCTAAAGCAGAAGTTTATGCAACGGAGTTAGGGTTAGTTCTTTCTGCCATCAAAGATATGCTGAAAAATCTTGATAAATGGACGAAGCCGGTCAATAAACCCAGAGCTATTTCCTCTTTACTGAACAAGAATACAGTTTTTCTAGAACCATTTGGAACCGTTTATATCATTGGTCCGTTTAATTATCCGCTTCAATTGACCTTAGTTCCTTTAATCGGTGCACTTGCGGCGGGCAATTGCGCGCTCGTAAAACCATCGTCAAAAACGCCGAATGTTGCTGCAGTGATTGGTGCTGTTATTGGTGAAACCTTCGACGAAGAGTATGTCAAGATGCTTTCCCCGCATTCAATTGATAATGCTTCAGTGTTAAAAGAACGGATGGATTTCATTTTCTTCACAGGTAGCGCCAAAGTCGGGAAAATTGTAATGGAAGCTGCAGCAAAACAGTTGACACCAGTTGTCTTAGAACTTGGTGGTAAGAGCCCGGCAATCGTTACAGAGCAAGCCGATATCGAGTTAGCTGCTGAACGAATTATTTGGAGTAAGCTATTGAATACAGGCCAAACATGTATTGCTACAGATTATGTTTTAGTTGATGAAAAAGTTAAAAATCAACTAATTATCGCTTTAAAAGAAAAAATCATTGAGTTTTATGGATCAAATATACAAGCCAATAATGATTATGGTCGGATTGTTCAGGGACCTGCAATTGACAAGTTTATTCAATTGATCGATGAAAATCAAGATGTACTAATCTACGGTGGAGAGTATGATCGTGCTACAAGGTTTGTCGCGCCAAGTTTATTCGATATTGACTTAAGCCGAGAGAATAGTCTGATGAAAGAAGAGTTATTCGGTCCTCTATTACCGATTTGTGCATATCAACAATTGGATGAAGCAATCACGTTTGTCAAAGAAGGGGAAAAGCCATTAGCGGTTTATTTATTTTCAGATGATAGGGATGTTCAAAAACGAATTTTATCTGAACTTTCATTTGGTGGTGGTGGAATCAACCAAACGATCCTTCATGTGGCCAATGATGATCTACCTTTTGGTGGAGTAGGGGCATCGGGAATGGGGAATTATCATGGAAAATACAGTATTGAGACTTTTTCGCACAAAAAATCAATTATTTACGGTAGAAAAGACACCATGGCAAAACTAATTTATCCACCATATGATCAGAAAAAATTCGATTGGTTGAAACGTTTATTATAAAATGAAGAATTCCAACGATCACTATTGACTAACAATAAGCCTCAAAAAGCACAGTTTGAAAATAATTGTGCTTTTTGAGGGTTATGAGGATCAATAACTATTTTTTGTTTCGAACGCTATCAATGATAAATCGGATACCTGTAACTAAAAATACAATTAGTCCAGCTATAATGAATAAGAAACCTATAGGTAAAAGATAAAAATTTTCATGTAAAATACCTGAAGTATCGATATATTCTACTGAATTTGTTTTGATGAAAATACAAGCGCAGCCAAAGAGTAATAGAAAGGCACCAATCAATGTTGTGATCATGTTTAATTTTGCTTGTCTTGTTTTGCTGCCATCTTTGATTAGTTTCTCGGTCATATTATTCACATTATTTTCTCCTAGAATCAATTCATCAAGTGAAATATGAAATATGCTAGAAATTAGAATTAGTAATTCAAGATCTGGAAGATTGCGGTTATTTTCCCAGTTTGATACGGCTTGTCTAGTTACATTTAAGCGGATTGCAAATTTTTCTTGTGTCAGTTGATTTTTTGTTCTTAGTTCTTTGATTTTATCTCCAAATTCCATAGTATTAATTCCTTTCATTGATGTATCTTAAGCTTAAGAAAATAGCGCAGTATATTCAAGAAAGCATTACTTGCAGGCGGGTATGTAGGGGACAGGGCTTCTTGCTTGAGCCATTTATCGTAGTTGAATTATAGCATCCCTTAATGATAAATAAAAATTAGATTCTCTTATCAAATAGGCAGGTTATGAAGGATCGATCGCGTCAAAATAATATATTTAATGAAAAATTGGTTAGTATGACGAATGAAAGTGGGCGTATGTTTTTTTCAATACTGATTTATTTGTTATACTGATTGTACTAAATAGAAAGGAGGATAATTTATGAAAACAAGTGCTGAATTAAAAAATGAAGCAAAAGCAGTCTTACGTGGGCGCTGGAAAGATAGCGTGTTGATGTGCCTAGTCCCAACCTTGATCTCGATTGCAATTGGGTTAATTTTGTTTTTCTTACTGCTTATCCCTGCAATTACATTCTTTCAAAATAATCCGGATTTATTAAACAATACCGCAAGCTATGAAGGAAATTCTGGAGGCGGAGGCGGTAGTTTTGTTGGAGGAATTTTAGGTGCGATATTTAGTGCCGGTATTTCTTGGACTTTTCTTGATCTTATAAGAGGAAAAAAACAAGAAATACGTCCATTCTCAGATGTATTTCGTGGTTTTGCAGGCCCTGTAGTCTTAGGCTTGATCGGTCTTTACGTATTAATGGTGATTTTTATTTCTTTATGGTTACTGTTATTGGTTATTCCAGGAATTATTAAAGGTTATTCTTATTCGCAGGCTTATTTTGTTTATTATGATGCGTATGAAGAAAATGGCGTGCGTCCAGGTTTGCTAAAATCTATCACACGTAGTAGACAACTGATGAAAGGCTATAAAGGTCAGTTATTCTTATTGGATTTGAGTTTTATAGGATGGCACATCTTAGCCATTTTAACGTTTGGGATCGGTTATCTATGGTTAACACCTTACATCTCAGCAACCAAAGCGGCTTTTTATGAAAATTTACTAAAAACAACAACAGTTTAAAACAATGAATGTTTAAAGTTGGGATAGAAGAAGCTATATTTTCTCCCACCATTTATTCGGATTTCTTGAAGATGTGCTATCACTCTTAGAGTGGTGGCGCATCTTCTTTTTTATTGTTTATAATTTGTTTATACTCTTGTTAGAGCCTGTTTACAACTATTACTTATAATAAGGTATGCGGTAAGAAATCACACGAAGGAGGAACAATATTATGAACACAAAAAAAATTATGATAGGTATATCAAGTTTAGTCTTATTACTAGCAGGTTGTAGCGTAGGGACAGAAGAATCAATCGGAACCAAAGCAACTGAACAGAAACAAACAGAACAAACCAATCCCCAAAAAAATAATGAAGGGGATAAGCAAACAGAAATTTTAGGGAACACGAATTGGCAAGGAACCAAAGTCTACGATCAAGAAAATAATGATCTAACGACAGAAAATGCTAACTTTATCGGTTTAGCAAAATATGATAGCGAAACAGGACGTTATGAATTTTTCGATGCACAAACGGGTGTAAGTCGTGGGGATCGTGGCACTTTTTTTATTACAAATGATGGAACAAAACGAATTTTGATTTCAGAAACGATGAACTATCAAGCAATTGTCGAACTTACTGAACTTACAAATAAAAAATTCACGTACTCAAGAAAAGGGAAAGACAAAGCAGGAAATGAAGTAGATGTTTTTGTTGAACATATACCGTATAATGAAAGCGAGCTGACTTTCACAGAAAAAGAAAAGCCTTTAAAGTCAACAACTGGAACCATCAACACTAAAAAAGACGGTGCTGAATTATTAAGCCAAACGTTATGGAACGGAACGAAAGTTCTTGATGAAGCTGGTAACGATGTAAGTGACTATAATAAAAATTTTATTAGCTTAGCAAAATTTGCGGCTGACACAAACAAATACGAATTTTTCAATTTAGAAACAGGCGTTAGCCGAGGTGATTTTGGTTATTTCGATGTTCTAAATCATAACAAAATCCGTGCCCACGTATCGATTGGTCAAACTAAATATGGGGCGGCTTTAGAATTAACAGAATTAAACAATAAAAAATTCACATACAAGCGTTTGGGCAAAGATCAAGCGGGCGAGGACATCACAGTCTTTGTAGAGCATACACCCTATGAGGGTGAATTTACGCCAGAATTTAGTTTTTAAAAAACTGAGAACAAGTAGTCAAGAACGGAATAGCTACCACTAAAAAATGAAGTAAGGGAGAAAAAAATGACAATAAAAAAACGATTTCTCATCTCATATATTGGTGGCATAGCAATTGCTTTTCTTTCACTCTTTTCAATTATTTGTATTGTTTTTTATGTAACAACTGGAAAGATTCCTAGTCCAGCAACCTTGTACAAAACATTTACCCAACAACGTTCACTGAGTCCAGAAGAGGAATTAGCTTATATCAAACTGCGCAGTATAGCGAAATCAGATCCGGATCAATTATTAAACCCTCGTGGCGAATTAAAAGAGACGATCAGCCAGTTTGAAAGTGACGCGTTAGGTGTGGTTATCCGCAAGCAAGCAGAGATTGCGTATTACTCAAAAGAGCTAGTAGAAAAATCATTGATCGTTCACTTTCCCAGCTTTGATGCAAATAATATTGAAACCAGAGGGACGATCGACAATGCTGGACGCTTATATCGTTATATGAAGTTTGATTTCTATTTTGATAATCAAGTTCCTGGCAGTTTGTTGGTTTTAAAGAAAGAAAATAATTTTCTTGAATTCATGACCAAGTGGGGGTTGCTGATCATTGTCACTATCGTGATTGTAGCTGTTGGCGGATTGCTCTTTTTAAATCATTTACTCAAAAAAACAATCATTAGACCGCTGGAAAAGCTCGGTGCTGGGATGTCTGAAATAAGTGATGGACATTTAGAAAATGGAATGATCATTTCTCAAAAGCAAACGGCAATGGAAGTGAAACAACTGACTTTTGATTTTGAAAAGATGCGTACAGCCTTGGTTCATTCAACGCAAGAACAAGCGAAACTTGAAAATAATCGTAAAGAACTTGTTGCGAGTATCTCTCATGATTTGAAAACACCGATCACATCGATCATTGGATATGTGGAAGGCTTACTAGATGGGGTGGCAGATTCACCTGAAAAACAAGCGAAATATTTACAGACGATTCATAAAAAAGCACTCTCGCTAAACGAATTGATTGAAGCTCTATTTCTTTATTCAAAACTTGATGCTGCAGCACTTTCGTTTCATTTTGAGCGAATCAATAGTCAAGCGTTTTTAGAACATATCATGGAAGAATTTCAGTTACAAAACACTCATGTTACGCTTCAATTAACGAGTTCACAACCAGTCAGCTATGTGTCAGCAGATCGAATGCAGCTGAACCGTGTTTTTATCAATTTACTTGAAAACAGTTTGAAGTTTAAGGCAAATGATCGTCCTTTAACGATTCAAATCGATGTTTCAGAAAAATCAGGTATGATCGAAATTCGTCTAGCTGATAATGGACAAGGGATTTCAGCAGAGCAATTGCCTTTTGTGTTTGATCATTTCTATCGTGGACAAGAAGCACGACCAACAAATACTGGTGGCAGCGGCTTAGGTCTAGCAATCGTCAAACAGATTATTGAGAAGCATGATGGACACGTTATGATCGAAAGTTCGCCAAATGTTGGAACGACTGTGACAATCCTATTAAAAAAGCTTGAGGAGGACAGCTGAATGTCAAATGAAGTATCACGTGTTTTATTGATCGAAGATGATGTGAGTATTGCGGAATTACAAAAAGATTATCTAGAAATCAATCGTATCGAAGCTGAGATTGCTAATGATGGACTGATTGGGTTAAATCGAGCCCTAAATGAACCATTTGATTTGATCGTGATCGATATTATGTTGCCTTCAATGGATGGCTTTGAGATTTGTCGCAGGATTCGGGAGCAGAAAAATATTCCTTTAATGATTGTTTCAGCGAAAAAAGAAGATATCGATAAAGTCAGAGGATTAGGATTAGGTGCAGATGATTATATGACCAAGCCGTTTAGTCCAAGTGAATTAGTCGCCCGCGTGCAAGCTCATATCAAACGCTATCAACAATTGACTCGCTCTGATCAAATCAACGATATCATAGAAAGGGGGCAGATCATGATTGATAAACAGGCTCGTCGTGTATTTGTCCTAGGAAAAGAGATTCTTTTTCCTACAAAAGAATTTGATTTATTACTCTTTTTTATGGAACACCCAAATCGAGTTTGGATGAAAGAACAACTATTTCGACAAGTTTGGGAGCTAGATGAGTTGGATAGTGATATTTATACTGTTGTGGTACATGTAGGACGGATCAGAGAGAAACTGAAAAAAGGGAAGTTATCAGAAATTCCGATAGAAACAATTTGGGGTAGTGGTTATCGTTTTAATGCTTAAAACTAAATAAAAAGGAGAAACGCTATGAAAAAAAGTCATCTACTCGTTGTCCTTTTTCTTGGCAGTATAATCGGACTTGTTGGCTGTAAACCAGATCAGAAAAAGGCTACAGAGCAATCTAGCGCAGCCTCCAGACCAGCACTTTTTACTCCGTCTTCATCCGAGCCTATTGCTTCAAGTGAAGACGTAAAGGAGCAAAAAGAGAATGAACTGAGTTTTGAAGGCACATCGTACAACTATGATGTCGTCACTGGAGCGACTCAAACAACATTTGGCTCAAATCCAAAACCACTTTATACATACGAAGAAAAATTAAAGCAAATGTTTTGGTCAAATCAACCGCCTTTAGGATTGATGACAGGAAATTATTATACAAATGAAGGCTATTTTGATGTAGGCAATAAAGGGATCGTGGAAATCATTACCGATGATACAAGTAAAATCATCAATGTTGAATTTAATGAGTACGGAGCAGAAAATTATTATGAGTCAAAGTATTCTGGCGCGAACAAACGTCTGTCTGATTATGCTTTTTTCCAAGCCCAAAATCCAAGAACAGATTCAACCTTAGTAACGGTCGTTAATGGTATCACATTTGTAGAAAAACAAATGCGGGAAGAAAATCGGATCGTTGGCAATTTTGAAACGGTAAGAGGCTCATCAACCACTGCTAGACAAGGCTTGATGACGATTGCTGCAGAATTAGAAGAGGACATCAAGCAACCGTCAAAGACAAAATATATTGGCTATGCCGAAGATTTTGGCAATGGATTGATCGGTAGATTACAGTTGACTGTGACAGGTGGGAAAATTGATAGCGCCCGTTACGATGAATACTTTGCGGATCAACCTGAAAAAATCAGTGAGGATCAATTGAAGCAGTATTATCGACAGTCAAAATATTTTTCATTGACTTACAATGAAGCAACGAATAATGATTTTATTCGTTTTGCGGATGCCTTGACCAAATCGATTGTTGATAAACAGACGTTAGCAATCGATACACATGAATTAACACAACATCCCTCATTTTCAAACTATCAAAAGTTGAGTGAACAGATAGATCTTTAAGCGCATCAAACAACTAAATGAGACAGCGATTTTTTTGACACACTTTTGACATATTTTTCTTCTATACTGAGTAAAAATCAGTGAGGAGTGATTATTATGGGCTATTGTTCAAATGTTTTCAGCGGAAGTCGAGGAATGATGAGAGGTGGGATGTTTGGTATGGGGTTTCTTTGGTGGATCGTGCTGGCTATCGTGATTATTGGTGTAGTTTATTTTTTAAGAAATCGATCAAATCAACAAACGATGTCAAGTCCATCAACGTATCAAGACACAACCAGTCAAGCCTCTCACTTTTCGGTGTTGGATGTGTTGGATGAAGAATTTGCAAAAGGAAATCTTACAGAAGAAGAGTATTTGCACAAGAAAGAAGTATTGAAAAAATAGAAAAAGCCGAAAAGCTGCGAATCAACATGCAGCTTTTCGGCTTTTTCTAATGAGAATTATAGAAATTTTCCAGTGATTGATGTGCTACAATTTACAGCCTGAAGCGGAAGACCTTCAAAGATGATCTGGCCCCCTTTTTTTCCGGAACCTGGTCCAAACTCAATCATCCAATCTGCGAGGCGAATCAACTCTGTATTGTGCTCAATGACTAAAAGTGTGTTGCCCTTTTGAAGTAAGGTATCAAAAACATTGAGTAACGCTTGAACGTCTTGCCTACTCAGTCCTGTTGTTGGCTCATCTAAAATGATATACTTGTTTTTACATTCAAGATGACATGCTAATTTCAAACGTTGTAATTCTCCACCAGACAAGGTATCTAGCATTTGCCCCAATGTGAGATAACCTAAACCAATCGCACGCAGCCAACCGAACTGTTTCGAAATGTTCGGTTGATTTGCAAAAAAAGCACAACCATCTTCAATAGATAGTGCAAGTAATTCTACGATGTTTTTTCCTCTATAAGTATAAGCTAAGACATCTTGGTGGTACTTCGTTCCTTGACAGGCTTCACAAGTACTGCGGATTGGATCGAGAAAAGCCAGTTCTGTTTCAATAAATCCTTTCCCTTTGCACGTAGGACAAGCGCCTTTACCATTGAAACTAAAATAACTTGCCGCAATATGATTTTTTTGACTATATAGTTTACGAATCTGATCAAACAAGCCGATAAATGAAACCACAGTCGACCGGCGACTAGTACGTAGACTTTTTTGTGTAACGTAAAAAATGTCTTCCTCATATTTTTCCTGCACAGCGCGAGCAAATGAACTTTTTCCAGAGCCTGCCACTCCTGTGATAGCAATTAACTGTTGCTCAGGTAAGGCTACTGAAAGATGGTCCACATTATTCTTTGAAATATTTTCTGCTAAAAAAAACGTATCTATCAAAGTAGTTTGGCTATTTCGCATCAATGGTTGTTGTTCTTTTTGCTTTTGTGACCATTGCTCATAATTACTAACACTGACTAGTTCTCCGCCATATCGACCAGCTTTAGGTCCTAATTCAAAAACGGTATCCGCCAACTCTATCATAGCAAGATCATGATCAATCAATAACACTGTATTCCCCTTTTCTTTGATTGCTCGAATCAATTGACCGATTGTTCCTATGTCTTTTGGATGTAAGCCTACACTGGGTTCATCTAAAATATACATCAGGTCGGTCAAACTACTGCCAATGGAACGAATCAATTTGATTCGTTGTGATTCACCACCAGAAAGTGTACCTGTTTCTCGCGCCAAACTGAGATAATCTAAACCGACCTGACAAAGATAATCTAACTGTTGCAAAACAGTTTGGACGATTTGTTTAATCCCTTCTTCTGTTAAACTACGCAAAAATCCACGTAATTCACCTAATTGCATCGCCAAACATTCACCAAGATGGACGCCGTTGATTTTACAAGATAAAGCCTGCTGATTTAAGCGATAGCCTTGACAGGTAGGGCATTGTTTCTGTGTTGTCACACGTTGAACTTCTGGTAAATAACGACGATAACTTTTTGAAGGATTCTCAATAAAGGTCTGAGTGATCCGCGGAATCAATCCTTGATAAGTCGCTGATTTGTACCAACCTGAACGTGGCTTAGGAGGCTTGAATTCTTCTGAATATAACAACAAGGATAGCTCTTTTTTTGTGAAATCTTTCAAGCACTTATCATTATCGAACAATCCTGAATCGACATAACGTTTCCAACGATAACTACCAGGCTCAAAAGTAGGAAAACAAATCGCACCATCATTTAAGGAGCATTTATAATCAAGTAACTCATTTAAATGAAATTCAGTAACAACGCCTAAACCCGAGCAGGATTTGCACATACCGGTAGGACTATTAAAAGAGAACAGATCTGAAAAACCAACAAACGGCTGACCAAACCGAGAAAATAGTAAACGTAAGGTGGGGTTGATATCGGTTGCTGTGCCAATTGTTGAACGTCGATTTTCTCCTAAAGCTTTTTGATTGACAATAACAGCAGGTGAAAGCTGTTGAATTGAGTCAACAATGGGTGCTTCTAAATGAGGCATTCGATTGCGGATATAGCTTGGATACGTATCATTCATTTGGCGCTGCGCTTCAGCCGCGATGGTATTAAAAACCAGTGAAGATTTTCCAGAACCAGAAACACCGACAAAAGCATTGATGTTGTGTTTATTGATTGTGAGATCGATATTCTTTAAATTCCTAGTGCGAGCGCCGCGAATTTTGATTTGACTCATGTTCATTCCTCCTTTACCATAAGTATAAACATTTAATATGACATAATTTGTCAGTTTATAGAAAGAAGTGAGAAGAATAAAAAAAGAAGCGCTCTTATATAATATGTTATGGTATATTCAAAACAAAAAAGAATTTACCGCACAAGAATTGGCTGATCAGTTCCAGTTATCCGTCCGTAGTATATATCGGTATATTTCTGATCTAGCTGATTTAGGTTTGTATATTGAATCAAAGAAAGGTCGAAATGGTGGATTTAGTGTATTAGAAAATCAGATTTTACCCCCTGTTCTTTTCACCGAAAATGAACTGTTTTCGTTGTATTTTGCGATCCAGTCGTTGGCGGATTATGGTGACTTCCCTTTTAAGGTCAATACGATTACAGCAAGAGAAAAGTTAGTAGAAGTTGTCTCAAAAAGTGTGCAACAAAAACTACTTAAACTGTCCGATCATTTTCGAATTGAAGTACCGAAACAAGCTGTTTCTACGCCCTATCTAAATGAACTGATCACAGCAGCTTTAGATTATCAAGTGGTTCGAATCGAGTACCATTCAATTAAAAAGGTTTCTAAAAAAACGATAGAACCAATCGGAATTTATGCTAGTAATGGACTTTGGTATTTATTTGCTTTGGATCAGACAATAAAGGAAGCAAGGCATTTTCGTATTGATCGCATTAAGAAGCTGGAAATTACGGAAGAATATTTTGACCCTTCTATTCGGCTAAAAGAAATCGAAACCCAATACCTACCGCAAAAACCATTGAAACTTGTGGCGCATTTGAGTGACAAAGGAGCAAAACAATGTTTAGAAAACCGTTATTTACACAGTGGTGTTCAAAAAAATGAAACGGGCGGATCAGAGCTTTCAATGTCTATCAGTCAATCAGATATTGAATTTACAGCAGAATTTTTTCTGTTATTAGGAAAAGAAGCGCAGGTAAAAGAACCAGCAGAACTTGTAATGTTACTTAAAGAAAAAATAGAAGAATTACGTAAACTCTATAACTAAAGGAGGAGCTGGAATTTAACGATACAGATAGAATAAAAATGATTATGGACTAGTAAAGGAAAGTCTAGGTATGTTTGGTGTTATAATAAAAGTAAAAGGAATGATTTTCATGGACCCACTATTAAATAGTCTAATTGCTGTGATTTTACTTGCGTATCCAATTCTGTCTATCCCTTCAATTGTTAAATCAAAACGAGACAAGGGAAAATTTTTTTCTGACTCTCGTTTTTTTATTCCTAAGCGTGTTGGCTACGGCATTGGGATAAATATGCATAATATTTATGGTTTTTTTACATTACTTTTTATTGGGGTATTATTTTTAGCTTTAGGTTGGTTTAGAATTTAAATAAACGAAAAGCCAATCACCAAACGTATTTAAGAAACAAATGCTTGTTCTTAGCGGATTGTTCTGTTTCATAGAATTGTTAGTTTGTTTCATTTTACTTATTGTTCATACATTCTTTTTTTTAATTTTAAACACATGCTTTTCTCATTTTTTTCTTTTTTTTTAGTGGATAATAGATTATACTATAAGGATAATAATTATCTTTTTAGACCTGAGCTCGTTTGAATTTTTTTCTGTAACGAGTTAGGAACTCTGATGAAGCTATATGTTGGAGTTGAACATTGTCGTTCAGAGGAACCAAAACGAGCCCTTATCGCTTTTATTATTATCTAGCTATATGGGCTAAGTTCTCGGAAAAAAGATAAAAATTGAATGCGACAAAAAAGCGTCACAGTCAATTTTTCCTATTTTTCAGAGGAACCAAAACGAGCCCTTATCGCTTTTATATGAAGGAGGACACATGGAGAAAAAGGAAACAAAGAAAACTGGGTTGTTACTAGTTGCATTATTTTTAGGGTATACTATGGTTTATATCGATAAGCTTTCGGTGGGGTATTCACTGATTCCAATTTCAACAGAATTTGGGTTAGAGCCTGCGGCAAAAGGGATGATCATGAGTGCTTTTTTCTTAGGATATGCTATTATGCAGATTCCGATGGGCTTAGTGATCAATAAGGTTGGTTCACGAATTGTTTTAATAGGTTCTGTGTTAGGAATGGGCTTATTTTCATTCTTATTTGGATTTGGCACCTCATTAATTATGTTTATGTCGGTGCGTTTTTTAACTGGATTCTTGGCACACTCAGGTTATGCTTCGTCTGCTAGTAAAGAAGTCACGATGAATTTTCCACCTGAAAAGCGCACCTTTGCGCAAGGAATCTTACTTTCTTCTTCTGGAGTAGCAGGGTTTATCGGACCATTAGCTTTATCACCGATCATTACCAATGCAGGATGGAAAAATGCGTATCTGATTTTAACCGTATTAGCTGTTGTGATTGCTATTTTCTTAATTATCGCTATACCTAGAAATGAAAAAAAACAAGAAAAAGCAGAAGCTATTGCAACAAAAACAGATAAAATTTCAATTTTAGTGATTTGGTCTGATATACGGGTTTGGATTTTATTTTTAAGTTCATTTTTCATCAACTGTTTATTATATGGACTTTCAAGTTGGGTGCCTAGTTTCTTGACTGGAGAGCGTGGGTTGGACTTAAATGGTGCGGCTGTAATCAGCAGTGTTGGTGGGTTGTTTATGTTGATTGGCTCAATCGGCGGTAGTTATGTTGTCGGACGTTTTTTCCAACATAAGGAAAAAGCAGTTGTGGCGATTACAGCTATTTTAGGCACATTTTCTGCATTTGGGTCCTATTATATTGGAAACCTGGTCTTACTATCGATCGTTATGGGCTTAGCGAATTTCTTTTTAATTATTTCATTTGTCACTATGATGAGTATTCCATTACGAATTTTCGAAGGAGCTAAATTTGCTCCAAGTTATGGCACACTTGCAACAGGAGGGATTCTTGGTGGATTTGTTTCACCAACGCTGATTGGAAAATTAGTTGAATTGTCTAATGGGCAATACATTTCAACCTTTATTTTCTTTTTAGTTGTCGGCTTGTTGACAGCTGTGACGATAATGTTTATCAAACAAAAATAAGCGATCTAGTTATATAGACTCGTTTTAAAATGAAGGAGGAAATACAATGACAACTATTCAAGAACAAATGCCTCAGGCAGATATGGTAAAATGGCGGAGACATTTGCATCGCCATCCAGAATTATCCTTTCATGAAGTGGAAACAGCAAAATATATTCAAAAGGTACTAGCGGATTTCCCAAATTTAGAAGTTAGCTCGCTAACCGAAAATAGCGTGATCGCCGTATTAAAAGGCGATAAGCCAGGTAAAACGATTGCTTTAAGAGCGGATATTGATGCGTTGCCAATCGAGGAAGAGGCAGATGTAGATTTCCCATCTGAAAATCCAGGTGTGATGCATGCTTGTGGCCATGATACACATACTGCCATGCTATTAGGTGCAGTTAAGGTATTGAGCACAATGCAAGACAAAATTACTGGAACGGTGAAATTTATTTTCCAACCAGCTGAAGAAGAGCCACCAGGTGGGGCAAAATTATTAGTTGAAGCGGGTGTAATGGATGATGTAGATATGGTTTTTGGTCTGCATATTGCACCGAATATTCCAGTGGGGATGATCGGGACAAGAAAAGGCGCAGCAAGTGCAGCGTCGGATGTCTTTACATTGAAAATCCAAGGGAAAGGCTCACATGGTTCAACTCCTGATCTTTCTGTTGATCCAATTATGATCGGAGTAGAAATCATTAATAATTTGAATAATATTGTTTCAAGAAATATAAGTCCATTTGATAATGCAGTTATTTCAATCGGTGAGTTTAATGCGGGGAAAACAGCAAATGTTATTCCTGATACAGCCCAAATCCAAGGGACTGTTCGGACGAATAATAAAGAGGTTCGCTCATTCATCCAAAAGCGGATTGAAGCAATCATTGATAATGTCTGCAAGATGTATGATGCAACATATGATCTAGATTATTTACTTGGTTATAGCGAGGTAAACAATGATAGTGACGCGACAGATTTAGTCATAGCTGCAGCTGAAAAGGTTGTTGGCAAAGAGCGAATGTTTGAAGCACCTAAAATGATGGGTGGGGAAGATTTTTCTGCGTATACTGACGTTAAGCCAGGTTCATTCTTTATTTTAGGTGGTGGAACAGCAGCAGAAGGCTGCGGCTATATGAATCATCATCCAAAATTCAAAATTATGGAAGAATGTTTCTCAGTGGGTTCAGCGATGCATGCTCAAATTATTTTAGATATTTTAGGACAAAAATAATCAGAAGAGGACCTTAACGAATCGGTTAAGGTTCTCTTTCTAGTTAAGGAAGAGAGAGGGCACTTCATGCAGATAATCATCATTGGAGTCTTGCTATTTTTCTGTCTAATCTTAATAATAGATAAAAATAAGAATAAACAAAAAAATAGAAATATCCAGACAAAACCAGCTAAAAAAGTTCTTTCTTTAGATGAAAAAATCGAACAAGAAAAAAAGGTTGAGGTTCAGCAAGTAACTTCTTTAGTCACACAAATAAAAAAACAAAAGGTAAGTGAACTTCTCTTCGTATTAAATCAGGTGCAGCAAAAAAAATGAATGCATTTCCTATAAATACGAAAATTTAATAATGTTTTAATAAGCAGCTTCCATAAAACAACTTCTTGAAAATCAGGTAAATAGAAAATTTAAATTCAGCGAAAGATGAACTTTTATAAAAATGATGACTTACGACAATAAGTAGGTCGTCTTTTTATTTTTGCCTCAGTTCTAAAATAGCCCTGTTTTCCTCACACCAATTTCCAATTACTTCATAAACAGGCAGAAGGCTCCTTCCAAGTTCTGTAAGTAAATACTCTACTCTAGGTACAATTTCATCGTGTTCTGTCCTATAAATAAGCCCGTCTTTTTCTAAATCTTTCAATTGAGCTGATAGTATTTTATGACTGATTTCAGGAAGTTTTCTTTTTAGCTGCCCATATCTAATGTTATAGTTTCCACTTAAGTGATAAATGATCTGTATTTTCCATTTGCCGCCTATCATAGTTAACAATTTTTCTATGTTTTCAAAACCATAATCTTCAACGGTACATTTATCTTCTTTTTCTGATTTCAAATCTCAACCTCCACTAGGTACTTACTTTTTTGTGCGTAATTGTTTTATTTATCTTATTATTATATACTCAAACCAGTTAAGAATAAAAGGAGAACGTAATGAATTTAATTAAAAACAGTAATATCGCAATTGCATTTTTACTGGAAATATTTGCTATATTTATTTTAGGATATTGGGGATTTACTCTTCAATCTAATAAAATTATACGTATTACAGTCGGTTTGTTAGCACCTATATTAATGATTGTTATTTGGAGCATTTGGTGTGCTCCATCTTCAAGTCATCGCCTTGATGGTTTGCGGCTTGTAGCGTTAAAATGTTTAATTTTTGGAATTGTGGCATATTGCTTACTTAGTATGAATAGAACTTCTGTAGCAATTGTTTTTGGTGCTATTGTTGTCATTAACCTTGGACTTAGTAGTTATTTTGGAAAACTTTAATCTTACTAATATGTATAATTTACGTTCAAAAAGGTATTTTACTGAATATGTTTTAAATAGCGGTATAATAAATAAAATAGTGAAACAACCAAATAAAGGATGGAAAGCGAATGGAAGCGAAAAAGCCTAAAATAGTTACAATGTCTTTTGCTAGTGTCTATGTATTATATAATCAAAAAGTAGAACGAAAAGGAAAAACGAAAGCAGAAGTGGATGAAATTATTCGCTGGTTAACAGGATATGATGAAGCTGGGTTACAAAAGCAGATCGATGATAAGGTTGATTTTGAAACGTTTTTTGAAGAAGCTCCAGCAATCAATCCTAATGTTTCTTTGATCAAAGGCGTGATCTGTGGGTATCGTGTGGAAGATATCGAAGACGAACTGATGCAAAAAATTCGTTATATGGATAAGCTGATAGACGAATTAGCAAAAGGGAAAGCCGTGGAGAAGATTTTGAGAAAATAGTCGAGAAACTTCAAAAAGAGCTTGCTCAATTTAACTTATGTAATCATTATATTATGTGAGGGGAATTGGGCTATTTTTTTATAAATAAGTCTAAAAAATGAGACAAACCTATCAATATAGTAAAAAGTAACATCAAAATTGCTTTTTAAATCATTTCTAGTATGTGATATTTAAGATATCTTAGACAAATAGTATAGACATGAAGAAAGTCTTTTTTTACTATTGTTGAGGAAATAGTTTATTTGGTGAAGGTAGGTTGACAGGTAATGAGGATCGGTAACTTATTAAAAAGAAGCAGAGAAGAAAAAAGATTGACACAACAGCAAGTAGCGAAAAAATTTCATGTAACAAGACAAACGGTTTCGCGTTGGGAAAATGATCTATCGTATCCTAATATCGATACGTTAGTCGAATTAAGCTTCTTTTTTGATTTTTCTCTGGATCAGATTTTAAAAGGAGAGGAGCTTGCTGGAAGTATAATAGATGAACAACAGGATGAGAATTTCAGCGGATAGCGAAAAAAATCTGGATACATAAGGAGGGACTATGAATCAAGAGTCCCTCCATTGGTGTGATAAAAATTAAGTGTGTTCCTTCCTAAAGTTCTTTTCTATCGTTCTATTGTTCGTTATTAGTACACTTATAAGGCATTTCATTATATTAGCAATGATCGAGCTTAAATAGCATAGCGAAGCTTCAAAAACCACATTTAATTCATTTTATAACTGAAAACGATCGATTAGTCCGAGCTAAATGCCCTCGTTAATAGTGAAATAATATAAAATAACAAAATGTTACTACCTTATTTGTTGAATAAAAATCATAAAGTCTATTCTAAGGAAGTTGAGGAAGTCATATTGAAGGTCATTCAGGCAAAGTAAAGTTAGTGTTTATTTGAGTGCAGAAAAATAGCTAAGTGAATGAGTTGAAAAAAGCCGTTAAGTTGAGACGGCTTTTTTAATATTATAGCCAGAGGTGTATAAAGAAATAAATAAATTTTACTAAAATGGTGTTATTTTACCTTTTTTACAAATTAGTTGTTGATAAGATTGTATTGTAAATCTAAAATTTTGGAATAAGTTTTATAATGGCAGGAAGCATTACAGATGAAGGGATTGTCAATGACCTTACGAATCAATTTACTAGTAGCCTATCAGATATTTTGTTTATAGATAATCGGTCTATCAAATCCAAACACTCGTTTATCATCATTAAACAGTTCCTCTTTTATGACCAACGCTTCATCAGATAGTTCTTGCTTCAAAATAAACGCTGTTTTTTCGTAAATATATTATGTGATTCAACAATAAACGTACCCTCATGTTCCTTATAATGCAATGGAACAAATTTGTCAGATTCTGAGAGATCAGAAAAATCAATGTCTTTTAGCGTATCAAATTTCGCGTTCATTAATTTTTTGGCACAATGATCGATTTTAACACCCCATCGAAATCCTTTGGACGATTCACAATCAGATCATTTAAAAGCATATTATTGTGTATTGAAACGGGAAACTTCTCTTGTTCTTCTTCTGACAGAGAATGAAACTGCTCACTATTATCGAAACGTCCACTTAACAGTTGAATAACTCTCTTCAAATTTTCCATATCGCTCACTCAGCTTTCTTTATAGTTGCCATTATAGAATTATTACTTTTTTTCCATTTTATCAAAAAATTGAAAGAGAAAAAAGAGACGAGAAAATAATCATTAGTAAAATGATTAAGACACAAAAAATAAATAGAAAGAAAGCTACTCTCTCACTTTACAAATTCTTCCTTTGAAAAGCTCGATACGTCTCATTTATAGCATAACGATCGTTCTATTTTTAAGTTGAAATCTTGTCATCCGCACTTAAAATCCACAGATTCCATACCATTTCTTAACATCAATTAACTTATAATTTACATAAAAGTGCGGATAAATTTACATTCAATGGGTAGTATTATCAGTGTAATAACAAAAAGGAGGAAGAAAATCAACATGAAAAAGAACGTTCTATTTGGACTCACACTATTAGCCTCAATTGGATTCATGACTGCCTGCGGATCAAACAAAACGGTTTCTGCTAAAGCAGATGGTATGCCAGAAAAGATAACGATTGTCACGATGCCAGATGAAAATAATCCTGAAGCTGGCGGTAAAAATAAAAAATTTCAAGAAGATATGAGTAAAGCATTAGGCATTGAAGTGGATGTAATGGAAGGGGCAGATTACGCAGTAGGGATCGAAGCGATGAAAAATGAAAAGCTAGATATATTGTTAGTATCCCCTATGAGCTATTATCAAGCCAAAGAACGCGTAGAAATAGAACCAATCGTTACAACATCGTCCGCCGGAAAAGAAGCTTATCGTACGGTTTTTATCACAAAAAACGACAATGATAAAATTAACAATTTGAAAGATTTGAAAGGAAGTAATTTCGCTTTTGTTGATCCCGCTTCCTCTTCTGGTTATCTCTATCCAAAGTATGAATTGGTCAAAGAACTTGATTTAGAACAGGAAAAAGTCGAAGAACCAAATTATTTCTTTAAAACAGTAGCCTACTCTGGCAAACACGATTCAAGTGTCATGGGGGTTGCTAAAGGAGATTATGAAGCGGCCGCAGTTGCTGCACAAGTCTTACAATCTATGGATGATGCAGGATTAGTCAAAAAAGATAAGCTAAAAATCATTGGTGAAACGCAAGAAATTCCTAATGCAGCATACGTTATGAGAAAAGATTTACCAGAAGAATTGAAGAAAAAAATCAAAGATTTCTATTTGAACTATGATGATAAAGAATACTTTAAAGCTTTTTACAAAGACGATTCGGTGAAGTTTGTTGAGGCTCATGACACAGACTATGAATCGATCAAAGAGATGATGAAGGTCTTGGAAATAGAGGGAGAAAAATAATGACATTAGTAGAAATTAAAAATGTTAGCAAAGAATACAAAACGGGGCAAAAAGCATTAAATGATATTTCACTTTCAATCAATAAAGGTGAATTTGTTGTTGTTATCGGTCCATCTGGAGCAGGAAAATCAACACTGATTCGTGTAATCAATCAATTAGTTTCTCCAAGTTCGGGAGCTGTTTTGTTTCAGCAACAAAATATCACGACAGCAAAAGGAAAGAAGTTAAGAAAATTACGTTCACATATCGGGATGATTTTTCAGCATTACAATTTAGTGGAGAGAACAAATGTGCTGAAAAATGTCCTTCATGGAAAACTAGGACAGGTCTCTTTTTTTACAAGTGCATTTGGTCGATACACACAAGAAGACCGGCAAATAGCGATGGAATTATTAGCACAAGTTGGGTTACTGGATCAAGCCTATAAACGTGCAGATGAACTCTCAGGAGGACAGATGCAACGAGTGGGTATTTGCCGAGCGTTGATGCAAAATCCTGCACTGATTTTGGCAGATGAACCGATTGCCTCTCTTGACCCAAAATCATCAGAGATCGTGATGACTCAATTAAAAGAGATAACCGAGTCAAGAAATATGACAACGATTGTCAATCTACATCAAGTTGATATTGCTAAAAAGTATGCAACGCGAATTATTGGCGTAAAAAAAGGGGAAATTGTATTTGATGGAACGCCAGTCGAGTTGACAGAAGAAAAAATCGAACAGCTTTATAACAACGAGGCTATTCCAGCTATAAATATGGAAAATCCTACTATGATCCTAGCACAACAAGAGGAACATGCGTATGGATAATCTAGGATCAATCGCCTTAGCGCATCAAAAAAGTTTGAAAAAACGCGTAACAGTTGCATTGTTAAGTGTTATCGGAATATATTCCTTCGTTTATTTGCAAGTAGATCCTATAACACCGCTTTTGACTTTACCTAATGTTTTTCTATTTTTTGGTGAAAATTTTTTCCCGCCAAACTTCAATGGTTTTTCTAGCTATATCGCATTGATTGTGCAAACGTTGCTATTTGCGGTAGTAGGAACCTATATTTCCGCAGTCTTATCTTTTGTTTTTGGATTGCTAATGGCTGAATCAATCAATCCGATTGTACCATTAAGAATTGCTGTTCGATTTATTGTCTCATTTATTAGGAACATCCCCATATTGGTCTGGGCCTCGTTGTTAGTCTACATCTTTGGGATTGGAAACATGGTTGGATTAATTGCGTTGATTCTTGCAACATTTGGTTTTTTGACGCGTTCATATGCAGAAGAAATGAATAATATTGCAGATAGTAAATTAGAAGCATTAAAAGCAACTGGGGCAACACCTGCACAATTACTTGTTCATGGAATTATTCCTGCTTTTTTCCCTGCCTGGATCAATTGGACATTCTTTTCATTTGAAATCAACATTCGGGCATCAAGTATTTTAGGGATGGTAGGTGCTGGAGGGATTGGTATCATGATTCAAACGAATATTCGTTTGTTTAAATATCAAGAAGCAATGGCGCTAATTATCATTTTAGTCATACTAGTATTGCTAACGGAATTTTGTGTAAATAAACTTAGAAAGTGGATATTATAGGGGGAATGGGCGAATGAATAGAATTCCTTTAGTAAAGCCAAAAGATAAAATAAGAAACCTTGTGATTTGGGTAGTTGCTATCTTATTATTTGGGATTAGTGCATCATTATTAGATTTAGACATGGGAACTTTTTTATCGAGATTGGGTCAATCTGGTGAGGTGATTCGTCATTTTTTAACACTGGATATTTCAGATATTGGGACAATCTTGAGTGAATTAGAGCTATCTTTATCAATGGCCGTAGCTTCACTGATCTTAGGGGCAATCTTATCCTTTATAGTTGCTTGCTTGGGTGCTGATAACATTGCGCCAGCACATTTTCTGTCAGTAGGTATAAAAGCAGTCATATCCATTATCAGGGCGATTCCAGCACTTGTGTGGATCTTAATGATTGTCGCAAGTTTAGGTTTTGGACCACTATCTGGTGTTATTGGAATGATGTTTCCAACAGTCGGTTACTTAACAAAATCATTTATCAGCAGTATAGAAGAAATTCCAGTTCAGGTCATTGAGACCATGCGATCAACAGGAGCGAATTGGTTTCAATTGATACAAGAAGGCATTTTACCGAATGTATCAAAATCTTTTCTTAATTGGTTAGCGATTCGTGTTGAAGGAAACGTGGCTGAATCAATATCACTTGGAATGGTTGGAGCTGGAGGAATTGGCACACTACTGACACGAGCAATTGGTGGTTATCAGTATGGAAAAATCACGTTTATCTTTTTGGTAATTTTTGGCACGATGTTCACAATAGAAATGCTTGTGACAAGAGTCAAAAGAGCAATTTAAAGAAAAGGGGACAAAGCATGTATTATCAACGATTGCCTTTAGAAACAACCTATAATACGAGAGATTTAGGTGGTATACCAACGAAAAATGGACAAATGGTTACGTGGAAAAAGTTATTTCGTAGCGATGATGTAAGTCGTTTAAGTGCCTCTGATAGACGATTTTTAAAAGAATATGGTGTAGGAGTTGCAATAGATTTACGCAGCCGTCGTGAACGGGAAGAAACAAACTATACTTTAGAAGAAGAAACGTCTATTGAAACGTATCATGTTCCGTTTATGTAAGTATAAAAAAACATAATTGATACCATTTTATTTTAGGAAATTTTGATATTTTAACGGAGAAGATGGATGATAATTTTACTCCGTATCGTATTGAGCAGAGTGTAATGATGTGGATCAATGAAGAAGACGTTTTGGGAGAAATAGAATGTATATTTGCAAAACAAGTAAACGATGAAGTCACTTTGATGCCCAGTAAAATTAGGTACAATAAAAAGAGCTAGTGCTTTTATGCCAGCAATTGGCAACTTGTTTGGGCAGTGTTCGCTGTCTTTACAAGGCTTCAAATGCTTGGTTGCTGCCAGTCTTTGAAGTACTAATTTATTTTATATTCTAATTTGAACAGTTCATGCCAACATGAGCTGTTTTTTAGTGCACATCACAGCGATTACTTGAAGAGCAAATGATGCGCACTATTTGGCAACCGAAGAGAGAGAAGTTTACTCGTTCTATTCTACCCCTTAAGTATGTCCGAAAAGAATACAAACATGCAACATAATTTTTCTTACGAATACCATTAAATAACACTAAAAATTGCTCCCTTTTTATCAAAAAAAATAGAAAAAAGCGACTCAAAAATAATAAATAGATATTAATACGATTTTAAGTTCGCTAAAAAATAATCAACTAGCTTAAATAGCGACGAAGTTCTTTTGCTAAATTCATCCATTCCATTTCACCAGGGATTGACGATATTTGAATTGATTTGATATTAGAAAGGTCTTCAGGAATTGCAAAATTAGCAACAACAATATCAATATGTAGAAATCGAATTAAATTTTCAGTGACCGGTTGGTTAATCACAAAATGGATTTGAACCTCTTTTGGTGCTACAGATGCTGCAATATTTTTTAGGTGTTCTGAAATTATTGGAGTACTAGATATGGCAAATAAAATAATATGATCTCTTTTCAAATTAGTTTCGGTTAATAAAGTTAACGAAGTGGCTATATCTTCTTTGAAATGAAAATCAGAGTATTTTTCTAGATAATATAACCAATTTTCATATGTTTTGGGGTATTCATGTATAGCGATATTTTTTAAATCCTGTTGTTCCGTTTGAAAAAGAGGAGAAAATTTGCTTAACATGTCTAAATTAGACAAATAAGATTTTAAAATCAGATTGAGTTCAACGTTTGCGGAAAAATTATAATGTAAATCCTTGAAGAAGTTATCAACTATCGTATTAAAGGTTTTTAACATCGGTAACAAATCATCGAGAATGTAAAAAGAATCTTTTCCATAAACAACAGAATTTATAGCAATGATGTAAAGATAGATAATTTCAGAATCAGATAAATCAGTATAAAGAGTATCGTTTCTTGAAACCCAATCAATGGCGCTATGAATCGATTTGAAACCAGCATTAGTGCTATAGGTTGAAATAAGGGAACTGTCAAAAGAGACCTGGTTATTTTGAGCAATTCTATTGCGAGAAATTTTGATTAACTGAGCGAATCTATAGTAATCAATAGTCAATATCTGTTTATAATTGTCTCTAATATAGTTTAAAAAGTTGTCTATTAGTTTAAAATCTGCATCTGTAAATGTATTCATCCAATTTCTGTGGTTATTGTTAAAATAATGAAAAAAGAAGTGGCGAATATCTATTTCATTTCCTATAAGTTCAAATGGATTCGTATTTAACGTTAAATGATAATCAGCTAATACATCTTTCAATAAATCGATATGTTTTCTTAAGGCTGACTGAGAGATAAAATGCTTTTCAGCAAAAGTTGCAACCTTTTCTTTTTTTCCTTCATAGAGTGAATCCACTAATATAAATATAGGATTATGTTGTATTAAATCATACATGTACGTTTGGATGGCTTTGGGAGAAGCTATTTTCCTGATGGACCAATTACTAGATTTGGTTAGTTCCACAGTTGAAGAAAGAGCATTTTCAATGGATAAAAAATCTTGCTGTAACGTTTTAATGGATACATCGTAATTCTTTTGTAAATCAAAAACAGATATAGGTTCATTTGAGTCTATTAATAAAGATAAAATATGTAGCTTACGTTTTAGGATGTTATCAAATATTAATCTTTTTTCTATCTCATTCATTTAATTTATCACTCCTTATTTGCATTATAATGCAAAATTTATCTTGAACATGTTCTAAAAATTCTAAATTGCAGAAAGAAATAAAGCGAATAATACGCTCAATTATAATCTATGAGAAGTTATTCCCTCTCAAAATCGCTCTATATATATAGGAAGAAAAAGAAAAAATATTTTTTTTTTTTTTGCATTTTAAGCGAAAAAAAAAGAATTTCAAATAGAAATATTTGTTGTATATTCAATAAGGACAAAAAATAAAAGTAAGGATGAATAACAATGACATATAAATCTATTGCTATTACAGATAGAGAAGAGAGCCGATTAAAAGACATACTATCTTCTTTTGACTTATTAGATTTAACTTTTACTACAGAAACAAACATAGATATTTCTCACTTAGATGCAGACCTCATTATTATAGAAGAAATCAAAGCGATTAGTTCAATCAATATACTAAACATATTATTTGAACTGAGAAAGAATTTTTCTGGACTAATTTGGGTGCTATCAGCTAACTATGAAGAAAAAAATGAAATTTTATATTACAAAATGGGTGTCGATGGAATTTCATACAGTGATAGATCCTCTGAGTTGATCCAGTTACAAATTACAAGTGCACTTGAACGTAATTTCAAAAAAAGAGTAAATATTTCTAATATGAGTAAAAATAAAGTTCCTTCTTTAAATTTAAATCCAATAAATTTGAGCGTACATAAAGAAAATGGAGAAGAAATTTCACTGACCCGAAGTGAGTACAATATTTTGAGCTTATTAATGGAAAATCTCAATAGTACAGTTACTTATGAAGAAATATTGTCTTTAATCTGGAATGACGATAAAAGAAGTAATAAGTATAAAATCAGTAATCTGATTTTTCATTTACGAAGTAAAGTAGAGAGTGATTTGAAAAAACCAAAATATATAAAAACAGTTCGATCAAAAGGGTATATGTTGAAAAATTCGTAAGTTGTTCTATTTAGAGATAAGCCTTAAAAATAAACTGAAGTAGATAGGAGGTAGAATGAAAAATGACAGAAAAAAAACCTGGGTTACTTTTTTTGGGGATATTAGTTGGTTTTCTGTTTTTTCCAAACTATACAGAAGCTACAGAAGAAATTGATAGTGTACCCGTAGATACTATTTTTAAAGTCCCTCAAGGAGCAAACAGTTATGTAGATGGAAATGAAATTGTTATAACAGATAATACATCAAATCAAATTGGCAGTATCTATTCTACTGAAGAAAATAAGATAGATCTTTCAAAAGATTTTTATGCTGAAATGTATGTAAAAATTGATGGTAGTGGTGACGGAATGACGTTTGTAATGCATAATGATCAACCTAAAACCCAAAATTTTTCAGGTTTAACTGGTCAGGGTTTAGCGGTCTACGGATCGTATTGGTATTTACAGGGGGTTTATATGTTGATAGGACCATCCCAATTAAAAAAAAGTCTGGCTATTGAATTTGATACTTATTACAACTTCGGATATGATCGATTTTTAAATACAAATTTAGGTAATGGACACATCGCATACACGACTCCAGATAGTTATGATGGTTATGGATTTTATGCAGACAGAACGGTTGCATCAGTTAAACACAATGGAGTGCAGTATCCTTCTTTTAAGCTTGGTGATGGTAAGTGGCGATTATTAACATTAAAATGGACTGCTTGGAATGCTAGTAATATTGGGAATTTAACGTATCAATACGAAGGATTAGAGCCTATTTCAGCATCAGTTCCTAAGTATACATTTGGTGGAACAGATAATGTTTATTGGGGATTCACTGGGTCAACAACTAATGTAACTGAAAAAGCAAGCGTTCGTTTTAAATCTTTACCAGGATTTGTAGATTACTCTGAAAATGTTGATTTCATTGATGCTGAAGGAAATAGCATTCAAAACATTACCCAAGATTCCGAGGTGACAGTTCACTATGTTGGTCAACATGTGGGAGGGAAACAAAACCTAATGGAACCAACTTATAAGTTCACTTTATCACCAAATCAAGAGTATCAACAAGGATCGTTTAAGCTCAATGGTGTTGCGGTTACACCAACATACGTTAATAATGAGTTGGAAATTCCTTTATCAAAAGACTTATCATCGACAGATAGTAAAGTTGATATCCAGTTTAAAGTAAAAGATAGTGAGGTGACCCAAGATACAGACTTAACACTGACAGCACATGTAAAAGCAAAAAATTTCCTGTCAGATAACGATTTCACATACAAAATAACCTACGACAAAGAAGCACCAACAGGAACAGGTAAATTAACATTTATTGATGCTGGTGATGAACAAGCACTTTCCAATGTAACAGATTACCGTCCATTTTTATCAGAATATCAAGATAACTACTCAGCAAAAGATAAAATCAGGGTTGAATTAAAACCTGGACAAGACATCGCTGCTTTAGTCAAAACAGTTGGTCCAAGTAGTGTTCAACTAACGCTTACCGATGAAAAAGGGAATGCACGTGATGTGACGGTTCCACTCTTTATTCAAAATCAGGATGTTGTCAAAAGTAGTCAGTACATTATCTATGGGAAAGACTTTAGTGTAAATTCAAGAAATTATCCTACAACAAATGCAGCATTGCGCTCTCTAATTTTTGAACAAACAGAGTTGAAATTATGGCAGTATGACGACGTATCTGTAACGGCAATGAATAATACTCAATTAAATCTATCAATGGATAAACTACCTCCAACGTCCAATACTGCTCAAGCAGGTGTCTATGAAGCAACCGCTTCTTATGGAAGCGGGACAGCTAAAGTAGCTAAGCCAGTTAAAGTGACGGTGATCCCAAGTATTGCGCCAGTATCGATTCAATTCGTAGATGAGAATAATCAACCTATTGTGGATGAAATTACGTTTGAATCAAATGTTGAAGAGTCGATTGACCTAACCAAAAACGAACAAGTCCTCGAAAAGCTTAAAGCGGTCAAAGCATTGAACTATGTTTTAGATGCGTCTCCTACAGATGAACAAAACCTGTTGGTCGTACCTGAAGGTGTCACACGAAAATATACGTTTAAAGGAACGCTATTTATTCAATCAGCACCTAAGACCATTAATTTTGGGGATCAAAATGTGAGTGCTTTTGATAAAACCTATGCCAATCCAGAGTATGATCAAGATTTAATCATATGGGATAATCGTCAAACGCTAGGCACATGGAAAATAACATTAAAACAATCACAAGATTTTAGTATCCCAGGAGAGCCATCTCAGAAATTGCCGGATGTGCTGAGCTATCAGATTTCAGGTGAAGAAAAACTGATTTCCACAGATGCTCAGGAAGTTTTTCGCTCCAAACACCAGTTCTCAGGGAAATATGATATTAGCGAAGAAACATGGGGACCAGAAAAACAAGGGCTGCGTCTGAACGTTCCGGTCGGTTCAGTGAAACAAATAGGGAAATATGAAACAACACTGACTTGGCAAATAGAAGAAGCCTATTGATGGAGAGGAGACCACGATGAAAAAACAGCGAATGATTTGTTTTGTTCTAACTCCTTTAATTTTTCTTGCCGTGTCTTTCGGTACGATCAATGAGGCCACAGCTGAGGAGGGTGGACAAGTACAGACAAATGCAGGAATCGTCTTTAAGGAATCAGATTCCTCAACAGCTCAAACGAATGAATCAACACACAATGATTCTTCAAGTAATAAACTTCCAAACACTGGCAAGAAGCCGACAGGACGATTGCCAAATACTGGGGATTTAATAAAAGTTAGCATGCTCTTCACAGGGGGCGCACTTATCCTAATTGCGTTGATCGTCTTCTTTTGGAAGAAGCGAAAACGCGTAAAAAGGGAGTGTGAATAAGATGGGAAGAAAATTACTCATCTGCTGCTTACTGTTTCCCCTTCTGTTAATGACTCCAGTGACGAGTCAAGCAGAAGAGTCGAATTACTCTGGTGAAGGAACAATCCGATTTAGTGGGAAGCAACCATTACAAGTGATGGACCCTGAACATCCAGAAAAACCTGCTGATCCAGGGGGCAGCCCTCATACTGATAACCTATTGAGGATTGATTTTGTCCCTAAAATTACCTTTTCGGATGCAACGATGTCTGAACAGGATCAAACCTATTACGGAAATGCCCAACTTTTCAATGATGATACCGGAGCGAGAGGAAACTTTATTCAAGTATCCGATTTTAGAAACGACAGCCAAGGCTGGACTTTACAGTTAAAGCAAGAAACGCAGTTCCAGAATCAATCGGCGAAAAGCAAGGAGTTAAAAGGCGCAGTGCTGTCCTTTGACAAATCATGGGCAAACTCCATAAATGACCAAACAACCGCACCTACGGTTTCAAAAGAAGTGATTCGTCTTTCGAATATTGGTGAAGTCTATAACTTAGCTGAAGCCAAGCCGAAAAAAGGTGAGGGAACCTGGGCAATTGCCTTTGGAGCATCTGTTACGAATACCAATCAACAGGCAGATACATTAAGGCCTAAATTGGACGAACAGAATAATCCAATCGTAGATCCAGCGTTTAATAATCAACCAATTTATGAGAATCAAGCAATTTCTTTATTCGTACCCGGTAAAACAGAAAAAGAGCCGGGCAACTACCAAACGGTGTTAACTTGGATTTTATCCGAGCTACCATAAATTATAAAAACTTTAGGAGGAAACACAAATGAAATTAACACACAAATTATGCGCAGCTACGCTATTAGCAGTATTAGGAGCAGCAGTAGCAGTGCCAAATGCAGTACAAGCAGCAGACGAACCAGCATCATGGAGCGGAAAAGGTTCAATCAACTTTGTAGAAGATACTGGGGTAGACCAACCGACAGATCCAACTGATCCAACAAAACCAGTTGATCCAGAAAATCCAATTGTCACTCCGCCAGTCAATCCAGCAACAGGACCATTAAAAGTGATTGCAGTAACGGATTTAGATTTTGGTACAGATAATAAAGTTACGCCAGCATCTGGAAGTGGTTGGGAATATTCAGCAAAAGCTGCTCAAATTGAATACAAAGACGGTACTAAAGTTGCTAGTCCAAATTTCGTTCAGTTTAAAGATACACGTGCAGATAACAAAGCAAATAAACACACAGTAACTGCTAAAGCAACTGCGTTCACAAATTCAGAAAATCAAGAGCTAAAAGCAGCGCAATTGAACTTTAGCAATGTGAAATTGGTTAATGGAGCCGATCAGAATCAAGTGAATGAAACTGGCGTTAAAGCAGTACAAACGGTTGAAACGGATGGTACAACACCTGCAACATTTGTGACACAAGATGCAGATGACAAAGGTTTTGGTCAATTTACCTTGCAATTCGGAGATACGGCAGATAATACGGCAGATGATTCAGTTAAATTATGGGTACCAGCCGAAGGGAATAAATTATCAACAAGCAGCAGCTATACTTCAACAATCACTTGGACAATTGCTGACGCACGATAATTCAAGTAAAAGATAAAAAGTATTGATGAAAGAGATTAAACAAGTCCGCCTATATTAGGCGTACTTGTTCCTCTTTTTAAGAAAGGGCAATCATGATGAAAAAAACGAGTTTAATGTGCTTAGCAGTTATTTTATACATAGGTTTGATAATCGGTATTTTACCCACAACAGGACAAGCAGCGCAAGAAGATGGAAGTGGGTTCACATATAAAGTCATTCAGCCTGAAAATCAACACAATAAAGATGTCGGCTATTTTGATCTCCGAATGACACCAAGCCAAGAACAAACGGTCACCATTAAAATGAACAATAGTTCAGCTGAAGAAATCACAGTAGATGTAGCGCTTAACAGTGCAAAGACGAATACAAATGGTGTAATCGAATACGGTCCATCCAAATTAGAAAAAGATGCCTCACTTAAGTATGATTTTGCTGATTTAGTAAAAGGTGAAAAAACAGTTAAGATCCCTGCAAAACAAAGTGTAGAATATAAATTAAACATAAAAATGCCAGGTTCCCAATATGATGGCGTCATTTCTGGTGGTATCTACATGATCCAAAAAGGGCAGACGGAAAGTCAAAAAGCGATGATCAAAAATGAATATGGCTACATGGTTGGAATGATTTTGACCGAAACAGATACTGCGATGAAGCCTGAGCTAAAACTTAATAAAGTTTTAGCTGATCAGCAAAATTACCGAAACGCAGTGTTCATCAATTATTCAAATACACAACCTGCCTACATCGATGATATGACCGTTGATGTTCAAGTCATGAAAAAAGGGTCGAGTGAAGTTCTTTATGATACAAAACAAAATAAAATGAGAATGGCGCCTAATTCACAAATTAATTTTCCCATTTCAATGAATGGTGAAAAAATGGTTGCAGGTGAGTATGTGGCTCATGTTGTAATCACAACAGAAAATGATGGTAAATGGACTTGGGAACAGGACTTCGAGATCACAAATGAAGAAGCAGATAAGTTTAACCAAGAAGATGTTAGTTTACTACAGGAAAGTCGAGTAGACTGGTCGTTGATCATTATAGTGGTCGCTAGTGCGTTAGGGATTATATTGATTATATTCTTTGCGGTTCGTTTCTTTAGAAAAAAGAATCAAAAGAAAACAAAAAAGAAAAAGAAATCAAGCAAGAAAAAAAGGTAGTAGCACAAAATGGTGATTAAAAGTGAAAATGTAAGGGTATTGAAATAGAGTAAATAATTAATTATTTTTGGAGGATAGAAACATGTCGATATTAGATTGGCTATTCATTGGGATACTTTCAACGGCAATCCTCTGTATTATTTTTGCGGTTGTTTTCCTAATTTCTTATTTTTTAACGAAGAAAAATAGACTAGCATTAAAACAACGTCGAACAAAAAATAAAAAGAAACGCAGAGTTTTAAAAAAGAAAATCCATTTATTGAAGCAAAAAGGTAAAAAACAAATGCAATCAGGAGTGATCTTTTTGATTTTAGGTTTGATATTAGCAGGAGGCGCCGCATTTTCCCGCTATCATCAAGCCACTAATCTAGGAAATCGTGACTCTGACGCTATCGTAGAAGGGTATTATTTATTAAACAAAACATCTGAGCAGTTAGGAACAATTGAAGGAACCACAAATATTGAAAAAACAAGAAAAAATTTGCGTGAGCTAGCAGCAAAACTGTCTGGTTTTGGGGTTCGTTACGCTGATCCAAGGCTAACGGTAGACGGACAGCAACTATTAAATCGATATTATACGCAAATGAAAGAATTAGGTCTTAACTTGAACAATCAATCGATCGAAAGTCTACAGGAAAAAACAACCTATGACAATTATTTAGCAGATATAAAAAAAGTCAAAACGATTCAAAAAAAGGTTTTTACGTATTTTAATGTGAATGAATCAGCGTTAAGTCAAAAGAAATAACATGTTAAGAAATGGCTGTGAAGCTAAATGACGAAAAAGAAAGTAAGGACTAAGAGTAAAAAAAGAAGAAAGAAAAATAAGAAACAACGACTTCTTCAAGAACTCAGTAAAGAATTAGGCATAACTTTTTTGATTGTATTGTTATGCTTATTTTTACTTTCCAGAGTTGTTTTTGCATTGCCCAAAAATGAAGGGTATGGGATGCGGGAAGCGTTGAATGATGGCGATCGTGTATATGTGGATCGACTTGGTACGCCCAAACGTTTTTCATTAATTTATTTCAAGCAACCTGATGGAAATGGAACCTCAATACGGCGAGTCGTTGGTTTGCCAGGAGAACGAATACTCTATTCCAAGGATGAACTTTACGTCGATGGACGACTTGTTGTAGAACGTTTTTTACAGAAAAAGTTAGCGCAAGCTAAAATAGATGATGAAATGATTACCGAAGATTTTGACTCCATTGCTATTTTAGGAACAACAGATGGCATTATTCCAAAGGGCAAATATCTAGTGCTTGGAGATAATCGTCACTACGCTACAGATAGTCGTTACTATGGTTTAGTCGATCGACGAGATGTGATTGGGATTGTAAAACTACGATTGTTACCTTTTTATCAGATAGGTATCCAATGAAGTGATAAAAATACGGTGGGTAACGTATTGAGATAAAAAAATGAAATGAGCGAAGTAAAAGTTAACAGCTTATAAAATCGTTGAAAAGAGAATTAGAATAATGAACTATTGAAGTCGATTGAATGAAAAAAATGTTTATTTTTTATGAAAAAAGAGATATAATAGATTGTATTTTGAAGAAAGAAGGATGAAAAAATGAAAAGAAAAACACTCTCTTTATTACTTTTAAGTTTTACAGCCGTTTTAGCTGTTGGCTGTACATCAAACAAAAGTGCTAGTGACGCATCTGATAAGAAAGAAGCTAAAACAGAATCGACAACACATGCAAAAAAATCTGAACATATCGATTATGATGATCAAGAAGAGTGGGAATTCTCTGCTGGGAAGATGCAGTCACCAATTGATATTGTTACTAAAAAAGCAGAAGTGATGACACCAGATACTGGAACAATCACAATTGATTACGGAAAAGATATTACGAAAGCTGAGAATAATGGTCATAGTATCCAAATCACAGATGGTGGTACATCCGTGATTAATGGACGAAACTTTACCTTAAGTCAGTTTCATTTTCATGCGGAGAGTGAACATACTGTTGACGGTAAACATTATCCGATCGAAGCACATTTTGTCAATACTGCCCAAGATGGACGCATTGCAGTGATTGGAGTATTTTTCAAGGAAGGTACTGAAAATAAAGGCTTCCAAGAAGTTTTAGATGACGTAAACAATGATAAAAACGATCCAATAACTGACTTAAATGATATGATTCCATCTAATAGAAGCTATTATCATTATCTAGGTTCATTGACTACACCACCACTAAATGAAAATGTGGAATGGTATGTGATGAAAGAACCTGTGGAAGTATCTTCAGCTCAAATCGAAGAATTCAAAAAATTGTATTCTCATAATAATCGAGAAGTTCAACCATTAAATGATCGATCAATTTTAGAACATGATGAATAAGTAAAATGTTGTTTGCACTAATTAGAAGTTGAAGAACGAGCCATGATGGTGTTTATCATCATGGTTTTTTTAGCAAAATTTCTACTGTTAAAGTGAATAGTCTGATGGAAATCTAAAATTTGTTTTTATTTTTTACAAAGAAGGGATGGAACCAAAATGAAAAAGAAGGGTTATCTAGTCAATTTGTTACTACTGTTAATAATCAGTTGTGTAACAGTTACTGCCTGTAACAAAACAAAAGCTCAGACGCAAAATAGCGAAAAAACGAAACTCAAAAGTCAAGCACCAGACAAAGAAACGGTTGAACCATCCAATAAAAAATTAAGCAAAAGCAACGAAGATTCACTGTCAATTGATCTAAAAAATGCGGATGCTAAAAAAATATACGAAACGTTTAATGGCCCAAATGCAGATGATATCATCACTCTTTTAGAAATGGACCATGATGATTCAGATAGGATTTTAGTAACGACGGATGGGACGATATTAACGGGGCAAATTGGAGATGAAAATGGTAGGAAAGTTGATTCTAATACGGATAAAAATAGTATAACGGTCAAAGAGCTTAAAGACTTGATTCTGTTACACAAAGAAGAAATCGATAAATTAGCCGTTCAAAATAGTCCTATAAAAGGAATGACTTGATTTGTCTCCTAGCGTGAAAAAATTCTGTTTGGAATGGCGTGTGAAGGCTAAATATGATGAAGATTGTTTTTCTGTCATAGGAGAATCCATTATTCCCCTTGTATGGAAGTAACTCTGTTAATTAGATAAATGATGATATGACAAATAAAGTAGAAATAAATACGGGTTAAGCACTAAATTATTTTAGTCAGAGTATGCTACTTTTGTTTTTTTACGCAACAAAAACGAGTGTAGCATGCTTCGAAAATTACAAGAAGTGTCACGAAATTAGTGTGAAAAGAAATAATTGGTAAAATAAAGGTTATAAAATGATTATAATATATCGATTTCAAATGTTTTTTCTAAAATAACTGTTAAAATTATTGTCAATTTGTTAAAATGAAATAGTAAAATAATTATAAAGGGGAGTATAATATGAAGAAAAAGGTAAGGACGCTGTTGTGTGGTATTCTTTTGATTGGAGGAATCACGTTCGGAGGTTTCTATGCGTATGCTAGTGGTTGGATTACGGTTGGAGATAATGGAGAAATGATATATGATACTATTGATCAAGCCAGTATTGATTTGTATTCAGATGTATCTCATGTCAGAAGTTATGATGATGGTGAGTGGGTATCTGTTCTTAAACCAGAAGATGTTGTGAAAAGCGTGAAAAATAGAGCTGGTAAGCAAGTTGATTTTTCTGAATTAGAAATTTCTTATAAAGCATATGATGACCAGCTGCGTAAGTTGGTTGATGTTTCTGAAAAAGAGGCATTAAATGATAATGGGACATTCAATTTCGACAAATACAATGTTTTTCATGTTACATTCGAATACACCTACGATAGTATGCCATATACAGGCGCAGATAAAACAATGTCCACAATTAGTAAAACAATTGAAATCTATGAAGCAGGCGCATAAAAATGACGTCAATGATTTAGTAGATTAAAACATAGTCTTAATTCCATTCATTAAGTTAAAATCTAGTCATTAGTTTTTGTAAAAATTTCTAGCCAGAACATTGTGTTCTGGCTTTTTTAGTATAAATGACAATGATTTTAGCGTTGCGAAATAGTTTGTTTATCAATGAGTTTAACATTTTATTCGCTAGACAAGCTAAAATTTTCCATCTTTACTTTATAGTAAAAGGAGCGTGAAACCATGAAAAAATTTAAAGGAGCTTGTTTTTGTCAGTCTGTGCAATTTGAATTGGATTTAAAAAATTTCGATTTAGATATACGGGATTTGCTAGTTTAGAAGCAGGAGAGACGGTTCATTAGAGGGTCTCTAAATCTTACATTTTTCTGAAATTGGAGAGCGGTGGCTTTTGTAGCAAATGTGGGATTAGTTTGTTCTATCGATTTAAGCCATCAAATGAATACTTTGTACCATCAGCAATCATTACTGATTTACCAGAAGAAAAAATCAATTTTGTTGAAGAAATATTCTACGATAATAAACCATGTTACTATGAATTTTCAAATGATACAGTAAAGAAGAATGAAGTGGATTTTCAATAAGTAAAAGATGAAGCAAAAGAAAAGTTTAGGCTATAAAGCTTGGACTCTTTTTGATACACTATATTTAGAAATAATTTGAGTGGGATGTGATTAGGATGATGATGTGTTATGAAAAATAAAAGCGTAAAAAAACAATTTTTTATTTGCTTACTCTATTTCTTGATTCCGTTGATGTTGGGTACAATAGCAAGTATCTAGATCAACCTATCCTTTTTTTTAATCACAGCTATTGTTTATAGCATCATGTTTATTTTTATGATCCCATCAGATGTTTTTTCAGCAGTACGTTAGATTATAATATAAAATCTGTTAACCCAAGTTATAAACATGAAAAACCAGATTTTGTCGGTGGGACTAAGCAACAGTTGCTCCATTTTGCGGTGGTCACGCTCGGATTAGTGGTTTGTTTGTTGCTTGTTTTGCTTGACTAATTTTGTTAAAAAAACTCGAAAGAAGGCAAAATAATGATTAAAATCAAAAAAATAACCCTAAATGACCTAGCAGTACTGAAAGCATTAAGCATCAAAACCTTCACAGATACCTTTGCGAAAGACAATACTCCAGACGATTTAAAAGATTACCTTGACCAAGCATATACGGAAGAAAAATTAACTAGTGAGCTGCAAAATGAACAGTCAGAGTTCTATTTTATTTATTCAAATGAACAACTGGCTGGATATTTAAAAATCAATGTAAATGATGCCCAGACTGAAACCATTGAGAAAGATGCGTTAGAAATCGAACGTATTTATATCGATTCGAATTTTAAGAGATTGGGACTTGGAAAAATGTTATATACTAAAGCGATAGAACGAGCGAAAGAGTTGAATAAGACCGCTATTTGGTTAGGGGTCTGGGAGCGTAATTTTTCTGCGATGAAATTCTATCATAAGATGGGATTTACTCAGGTAGGCCAGCATGCTTTTTATATGGGCGAGGATGAGCAGATCGATTTAATCATGAAAAAGCATCTAAAATAATCTTTTCACTGTTGAGGACGATAATCTTTTAAGCAAAATAAACCTAAAAAATCCCCAATAACCTGTATAATAAAATCATCAGGATTGTAAGGGGGATGATCATGAAAGACGGCTTGTATTACGCAACACAATTTAGAGACAAAAAACTAAGTGTGACAGAATGGATCGATGAGCGAACGCAGCAGGTAAAAAAGCTAAATCCTGAACTCAATGCCTTTGTTGACTGGGATGCGGAAGCTGCGAAACAGCAATATGAAGCTAGAGGAGCAGAAACTGGTCCTTTTTTTGGCTTACCTATTCCTTTAAAAATGCTCGGACAAGATAAAGCAGGAATGAAGTCAACATCTGGATCTCGTTTATTTCAAGAAAACCGTGCAAATTCAACGGATAATTTTGTGAAAGGTTTAGAACGATTGGGCTTGATTCCATTAGGAAAAACCAATGCGCCAGAGTTCGGCTTTAAAAATATTTCTGATCCGACGATTTACGGACCAGCTAAAAATCCATGGAATCTTGCCTATTCACCTGGAGGTTCAAGTGGTGGCGCTGCGGCAGCCGTTGCCAGTGGGGTATTTCCAATTGCTGGAGCAAGTGATGGCGGTGGTTCGATTCGGATTCCAGCCTCTTTTAGTGGGTTGATTGGGTTAAAGCCAACACGCGGCAGTATGCCAGTTGGACCTGATGGTTGGCGTGGCTGGCAAGGAGCTTCGATCGATTTTGCTTTAACAGTTTCGATGAGAGATACCGAAACGTTATTTTATCATTTACGTGGAACCGAAAAAGCAGCGCCCTATCAAGCGCCGAAAGCTGAGTGGAATCATCAAGCAGCGTCAGAGAAAAAAACATTGAAAATAGCCTTTTTAACCGATTCTCCTGTTGGGACACCAGTCTCAGTAGAGGCAATAAAAGCAACACACAATGCAGCAATATTTTTAGAACAACAAGGACATGAAGTAACTGAAATTTCCTATCCAGTCAATGGTCGTCAATTGATTGATAGCTACTACTTGATGAATGGTGCTGAAACAGCCGCTATGTTTGATGGGATTCAAGAGGCCATTCAGCGACCGCTTACGAAAAATGATATGGAGCTGATGACTTGGGGGATTTACCAATATGGTTTGAAGATTCCTGCAAGTCACTATACAAGATCACTTCATCTGTGGGATCTAGCGGCATATAAAATGGAGCAATTATTTGAGGAATATGATGTAGTATTAACGCCGACTACTGCTGATAGTGCGCCTAAAATAGATGCAGAACTGCAGAGTGATCAGATTCGTAAAGACTTAGCTCAAGCGGCGTCATTTTCTGATATACAGTTAAAAGACTTGATCTATGATATGTTTGAAAAAAGCTTAACGATCACGCCATTTACTCAGCTTGCGAATTTAACAGGACAACCAGCAATCAGTTTACCTACTCATATAGCAGGATCTGGTTTACCGTTAGGCATTCAATTTATGGCTTCGAAAGGCCGCGAAGATGTATTATTTCAAGTTGGAAAGTTGTTTGAGCAAGAACAGAAATTCTTATTACCAAAATTTTATCGTGAATCATAGGAGGTTCAAATGAAGAAAGTATTTGCTAGTTTTAGTATTGTTGTATTAAGTTTAGTGTTCGTTGCGTGTGGTGGCACAAAAGAGCAGACTGCTGGAAAAGATAATAGCTGGCAAAAAGTCGAAGAAGCAAAAAAATTAACAGTTGCCACTTCAGGAACCTTATTCCCATCTTCTTATTATAATGATGAAAACAAATTAACCGGCTATGATGTGGATGTCATCACAGAAGTTGCCAAACGTTTAGATGTTGAGGTTGAATTTAAAGAATACAATGTGGATGGTCAGATTACTTCCGTTGATAAAGGTGAAGCTGA
Source organism: Enterococcus sp. AZ170 (assembly GCF_050545135.1). NCBI lineage: Bacteria > Bacillati > Bacillota > Bacilli > Lactobacillales > Enterococcaceae > Enterococcus > Enterococcus sp. AZ170. Next base: position 1,034,698 of record NZ_CP172947.1, read on the forward strand.
TTTAGCGGCGAATGACTTTGGTTTATCAGGGGACCGAGGGAAAAAATTTATCTTATCTTCTCCAATCAAGTATTCATTTGACAGCATGATCGTTCGAAAAAGTGACGATTCTGGGATTGCTTCTCTTGAAGATTTAAAAGGCAAAAAAGCAGCTGGCGAACCCAATACAAACTACATGAAAATAGCGGAAAAATACGAAGCAAAATTAGTAACCTACGATAATGCGACAAATGATCAATACCTGACAGATGTTGCCAATGGTCGGACGGATGTTATTTTAAATGATTATTATCTACAAAAAATGTCAGTCGGTGCGTTGCCTGATATTCCGGTAAAAATTTTAGAAGATGTCTACTTTAATGCGAATTTTACTGGTTTTTTAATGAAAAAAGACAGTGTTGCATTAAGTAAACAAATTGATGAAACATTAAAAGCAATGACAGATGATGGTACGATGAAAAAAATCTCTGAAACATATTTCCAAACCGATGTTTCAGTGGAGCCGAAAGAAAAAGTTGAAGAAAGTGTTTCAGTTGAATAGATGTATATACCAAAAATCGATTTTCAGTTAATGATCGACTCGATTCCCTTTCTGTTGACGGGTTTGCCTTATACACTTGGCATCAGTGTCGTGACGTTTTTGATGGGAAATGTTCTTGGGATTCTGTTGACTGTATTAGGAATGTTGCCTTCGAAAGTAATCAAAGGGTTCGTTCGCTTTTATATTTCGTTTTTACGGGGAGTTCCTGGTTTGGTCTTGTTGTTTCTGTTGTATTTTGGACTTCCCTATCAGTTAAGTGCCTTAACTGCCGCGTGTATTTGCTTTAGTTTGACCAGCAGTGCGTTTATTGCTGAAATCTATCGAGGGTCGATTGCAGGAGTTGAAGCAGGGCAGTGGGATGCGGCGTATGCGTTAGGTTTGCCATTTGGAAAAGTGATGCGTAAAATTATTTTGCCGCAAGCTTTTCGGATTTCGATTCCAGCATTAGGCAATGTGGCGATGGATTTGTTAAAAGGCACGTCATTAGCTGCAATGATCACGATTCCTGATATTTTTCAAAAGGCCAAAATCGTGGGTGGAAGAACCTTTGATTATATGACGATGTATATTTTGGTGGCAGTGATTTATTGGCTGCTTTGTGTGGCGATTGGCTGGGGACAAGGTTGGTTGGAAAGATATTATATCAATCGCTACAAAGGGAAACCCAAAGTAAGAGTATAAAATAATTCTGTGTAAGTAGCGACTAATTGTGGAGCTACTTATGCAGATTTTTGTCTGATGTTATAACGAAAATGACTAATTATGATTCTTTTATTCTCAAAAAACGAGTATAATTACCTTATAGAATAATTAAAAATAGAAAGTAGGCAAAACAATGGATAAGAAAGAAATAAAAGAGACAAGCCAATTTTTAGTAACAGAATATAAAGATAGTCTTATGAATGGATTTAAAGAAACGCCTAGTCAGTTTATGATGCGCATGAATGTAGACTCAAAAGTTGAAGAATCTGTACGACCATTATTAAATCAGGCAGAGCAAGAATTTAAAGAAAACATTAAATAGTAGCATAATACTAGTTTAGGGAGAGGATAATATGCTCGTTTATATTTGTTGTGCAGGCGGTATGACGTCTAGTATGTTTTGCCAAAAAATCGCAAAAGCAGCAGATCCTAAAGCAGTTTATTTTGGGCAACTCCATGATGTGATTGCCGATTTTGAGAATTTATCTACTCTGTACCCCACACTGATTGCGTATGGTGGTGAAGCGGAGATCAATCAACTAACGTTAACACCAATTTTTAAACCGTATGTTAATCGTGTGATGGTTTGTCCGCAAGTTCGGTATAAAATGGCAAGCTTACAAAAACTTCTTTCGCCTTTGGCTATTCCTTGTGTAGATATTGATATGAAAACGTTTGGCAATATGAATGGTGAAAAAGCTTTGCAAGAGATTTTATCATTTAAAAAAGAGTAGAAGTAGATTTGAAAGGAGTTAAATATGAAGGATGTTTTTATTAGTGCGATTCCCGCATTTATCTTTTGGGTTATCGTGTTACTTATTTATCTTAGGATGAAAACGGTAGAAAAGAAAACGACAGAAAGAGTGGTCGGGATCGTACTTAGTAATAGCACGTATAAAATAGAAAGTTCTGATGGAACAAATTATGGTAGAGTGTCATTGGTTGAATATACAATCAATAACAAACAATATAAAAGAGAATTTCAAATCAATCAACTGATCTATTTCCATAAAATACCTATAGGTCAGAGAAAAGGACTGCCCGTTCATTCCAAGGTTGAATTACGCTACAATCCTACTAACGTCAATCAGATATTTTCTACAGTGGATAACCAATTTGGAAAGCGATTTATGATTTTTTTCTTTTCTATATTTGCTGTTTTTTTTACATTATTTTCTATTCTGTTTTTGTTGAAAGAAATGGGTCTCAATTTTTAGGTTTTGATGTTCCTTTATTTAAAATAGGAATGTGTAAGATCTGGTTTAGTACATATAGATGAATAGTTTTTTATCGTATATCTAAAATATTTAGTGTTTGTAAGGAGAAAAAATGGTTCAATTTAAAGGGAATAATCAGTCAAAAGATAAAACGATTCTTAGGGATGTAACATTAAGATATTCTAGCTATTTTTTGCTGCCAACAGTTGTTGGTAGTCTTTCTTTTATAGTAGGTTTTTTCTTAGTAATAGTAGGTATGGGAATTGTAATGGCTCTTTTCAATATCCCAACTAAAAATTTGACGACCGCACAAATTTGGATCGTATCAATCACACTTTGTCTTTTTTTGATAGTTATCTCTCACTATTTACAGAAGTGCTACAATAAACTATTTTATAAAAAAATATCTTTAGTAGAGCTTGGAAAGTATAGGTTTAAGTTAATAATTAATGAAGAGGTATTTGAATATCGAAAAACAGCTATTTTGAAAGTTAGAAAAATTAGGTTTAGTGGAAAAGCAAGAATGGTATCGGAAGCTAAAATCGTCATAAAGATGAACAATCGGACATTTCGATTTTCATCTGATAAACAGTCGAATGAAATAGATTCGCTGAATCAGCATTTATTGCAGTGGAAGTCAGATCGTTCAACTTATCATTAGGGGGGGAATACCAGGGCTAATTTAGTTTTAATCTGTGCTGAAAAGAGCTTCTTAAAAAGGAAAGTGAGAAGCTTTTGGAAGAGGATGTCAATGCTAAAATGAAAGAGAGTTATTTTAGCATTGACAAAAATAAAAAGATACTTTATATTTATGGTATCGATATCATAGAAGGAGACAGCCGATGGCCACAATCAAAGATGTTGCAAAAAAAGCTGGTTTATCCGTTTCCACGGTTTCGCGTTTTTTAAACCATCATCCGTATATTTCAGATGATAAAAAAGAACGAATCCAACAAGCAATGGATGAACTAAACTATGCACCGAGTGCAATTGCCACACAACTTCGCTCAAAAAAATGTACAACGATCGGTGTGTTGATTTCTAGAATCACCAATCCATTTTTTTCTTATTTAGTAGATGCAATCGAAAAACAAGCAAAGGAACATGGATACCAACTGCTGATCATGCAAACTTATGATGATCCAAAAGCAGAGCTGAAAATGCTGGAGTATCTAAAACAGCAAGTTGTCGCAGGTGTGATCATGACATCAATTGAAAGCGATTCACAAGTGATTGAAGACTATTCAAGCTATGGACCAATTGTGCTATGTAATGAAAAACTAGATGGAACAGAAATTCCCAATATTTCTACCAATCAAGAAGCAATCAGTTATGAGGCAACGAATTATCTCATCCAGAAAGGCTATCACAAAATCGCTTATTGTACCGGTGGGAATTTAACCATTGGTGGACATGGGCAACAACGAACCAAAGGCTTTGAACGGGCGCTGTCTGAACATGAGTTATCCATTAAAAATAAGTGGATCTTTAAACAAGTCCATAACATGGAAGATGGTCAAAAAGTAGCGAGAGAAATACTAAGTCTACCTAAAAATGACAGACCGGATGCTGTCTTTAGTGGAAGTGACGAGGTCGCTATTGGGATTATTCAAGAAGTGCTTCAGCAAGGATTACATGTACCAGAAGATTTGGCTGTATTAGGGTTTGATAATCAACCAAGTACAAGTATTATTGCTGTTCCTCTCACAACAATCAATCAGCCAACGACGGCTTTAGGGATCGAAGCTACGAAATTAATAGTTGCGCTGATTGAAGGAACAACGTACAAAGTAAATAAAAAAGAACTTATTTTAACGCTAATTGAGCGTAAATCCACTTAGGTGGATTTATTCTTATGGAAATATGGTATCGATACCACAAAGAGTGAAAGGATGAATAAATAGTGAGTATAGAAAACAAAGACAAAAAATGGTGGGAAAAAGAAGTGATTTATCAGATTTATCCTAAAAGCTTTAAAGATTCAAACAATGATGGAGTGGGGGATATTCAAGGGATTCGAGAAAAGCTGCCTTATTTAAAAGAGTTGGGGATCACTACAATTTGGATTTGTCCGATTTTTACGTCGCCAATGGTAGATAATGGCTATGATATTTCTGATTTTGAAGGGATTAATCCTGAATTTGGGACTATGGCTGACTTTGATCAATTGTTAAAAGATGCGAATAAGTTGGGAATCAAAGTGATTTTAGATTTAGTCATCAATCACACCTCAGATGAACATCCTTGGTTTCAAGCGGCATTAAAAGACAAAGAAAGTCCGTATCGAGAGTATTATATTTTTAAAGAAGGAAAAACTGAACCAAATAACTGGCGTTCGATTTTTGGAGGTTCAGTTTGGGAAAAACTTCCGAATGAAGATACTTATTATTTTCATGCTTTTGACAAAAAACAGCCTGATTTGAACTGGGAAAATCCTAAGCTGCGTCAAGAAATTTATGGAATGATCAATCGTTGGTTAGAAAAAGGAATTGCAGGTTTTCGGATCGATTCGATCACTTTTATCAAGAAAGATCAAGATTTTTCTAGTTTACCTGCGGATGGTGTAGATGGTTTAGCTTCTTGTAAAAGTAAAACAAGAAATCGGCCTGGCATTGAGCGATTTTTAAATGAATTGAAAGAAGAGACTTTTGAGAAATATAACTGTGTAACAGTAGGTGAAGCACCAGGTGTGCCTTACGAGGAATACGGTGATTTTATCGGTGACGGTGGGTATTTTTCAATGATTTTTGATTTTAATTATTCCGATATTGATGTTGAATCTGGCTCTGACTGGTTTAAGCGAACGAATTGGACTACAAAGGAATTCAAAGAAAAGCTAAAACGATCACAAGAAGTGTTGCAAGCCAATGGCTGGGGCGCTAATTTTATTGAAAATCATGATCAACCGCGAGCGGTCTCAAAATTTATCAAGCCTGAGTTTCAGACGAATGAAGCTGCTCAAGCGATCGGTATGCTCTATTTCTTTCTACGTGGAACACCATTTATTTATCAAGCGCAAGAGTTGGGCATACAAAATGCCGAACGTAAAATAATCGATCAATTCAATGACATTTCAAGTATCGATAATTACTATCGCTCGATTCAAGAAGGCTTCACACCGGAAGAAGCGTTGGGATTTGTCAATCAACGAAGTCGTGATAATACACGTACACCTTTTCCTTGGGATGCTAGTCAATATGGTGGATTTTCTGATACGACGCCATGGCTTTCGATGACCGAAGAATATCCAAATCGAAATGCACAGTCTAATCCTGTACTAGCGCATTATAAACAGATGATTGCACTGCGACAACATGGGGCAGTAAGTGATGTTTTAACGAATGGTACAATTGTTTTCTTAGAGAATGTACCAGACAATGTGATTGCATATAAACGGGTATTAAAAGACAGAGTTGTTTATTGTTATACCAATTTGAGTGATACTGAGGAGCTAGTTTCTTTAGACGCTGGCTCAATTGATTTACTTTTAAATTCTCATGATGATTTAGTCAGTGAAACAAATGACGTAAAGCTTCATCCTTATCAAAGTATTTTGTTTAAAAAAATAAATGAGGTGAATGGCAATGGCAATTAACTACAAACAAATTGGAGAAGAAATCATCAGCATTGTTGGGGAAGAGAACATTACAGGAATTACCCATTGTGCAACACGTTTACGTTTAGAAGTGAAGGACCGTTCAGTAATTGATGATAAAAAAATTGAGAAAATTGATCAAGTAAAAGGGGTGTTCTTCAATGCTGGTCAATATCAAATTATTTTAGGTACTGGTATCGTTAATAAAGTGTATGATTCATTAGTTCAAAACAATCATGAATTGTTAGAAAAAGAAACGACCTTAGAAGAGATGAAACAGCCAAGTAATCCAATCAAACATGCGATCCGCACGCTTTCTGATATTTTTGTTCCAATTATTCCAGGCATCGTAGCAACTGGATTATTTTTAGGATTGAAGGGTGTCTTTTTAAATGATAGTGTTCTAGCCTTTTTTGGAACATCAGCAGATAAAATTCCAGAGTTCGCGTTAGTTCTATTAAGTGTGTTGACAGATACTGTTTTTGCCTTTTTGCCGGCATTGATTTGTTGGTCGGCTTTTAAGAAATTCGGGGGAACGCCAATTATAGGTTTTGTGATTGGCTTGATGTTGGTCTCACCAATGTTGCCGAATGCTTATTCCGTGGCAGATCTCAATAGTGGAGTGGAACCGTTGATGGCGTTTGGCTTTATTCCGATCGTGGGGTATCAAGGTAGTGTTTTAACTGCACTAGTCATTGGTCTTTTAGGCGCAAAATTGGAAAAAGTACTGCGGAGAAAAATGCCGAATTCTTTGGATTTAATGTTCACGCCTTTTGTCGTTATTTTAGTAATGATGTTGACCGGGCTATTAGTTTTAGGACCAATTTTGCACGTTGTTGAAAATGGGCTGGTGTACTTGATTACAGGCTTGATTAAATTACCGTTTGGGATCGGTGGTTTGTTGATCGGTTTCTTGTATCCTCTAGCGGTTATGACAGGAATGCACCATCTATTTATTATGATTGAAACAAGTTTACTCGCAACGACTGGCTTTAATCCGCTGATTACATTATGTGCGATGTATGGATTTGCCAATGCGGCGGTCAGTTTTGCTGTGAGTGTGAGAGCCAAAGACAAAAATGTAAAAGTTATCGGAACCAGTGCTGGGGTGACACAACTGTTAGGCGTAAGTGAACCTGCTTTGTTTGGGATCACCATTCGTTATGGGATGAAACCGCTAGGAATTATGCTTGGTTGTTCTGCATTAGGCGGCGCTGTTTTATCTTTACTAAATGTGCAAGCGAATTCATATGGTTTAGCGGTGATTCTGTCTCCATTGATGTATATTTATAGCTCTTATCAATTGGTGACCTACATCATAGTTGGGATTTGTATCTTTATTTTATCTTTTGTACTGACTTATTTGTTCGGTGTGCCAAAAGAAGTGATGATGTCCGATGATGAATATTTAGGAGAACAGCAATGAATCACTAAATGAACAAAGCAATTGAGTGGTAACCAAGGCTTAGGTGTAACTAGTGATTATTGATTAATTTGCATAAGCGTATGAAGCAAAGCTAAATCTTGGTTTTGTTTTATACGTTTTTTTGAGAGGAAGTAAGCGAATTAGTCTGTGTGTTCTTTTGTAGACGAATCTATAAGGTGTATATTTCTTGTTCCATAAGAATATGGTAAGCTTAGATAACTATCTATAAGAGGGGAAATTAAAATAAGAGAAAAAGTCTGCCCTTCTATTTTTTTAAATAGTAATGAAACCTTTTATTTATTTATAAAAGCGGGAATGTTAAAGAAATCTATTCGTCTGAAGATGAAAACGAAAGTATTTGGGATTCAAGCAAATAAGGAGTAGATATCTAATGAGAAAAACAGAGAAAAAGAATCCAACAATAATTGATCAGACAAATGCGGTATCAGTAACAAAAGAAAATGGAACAGACGTGAGCTTTTTTTTATTTGATACTTTTGAAGTTCATACAAATGTCATCCCAGCTGGCTGTGTCCAAGATTGGCATGTTCACAACAAAATCGAAGAAATTATTGTGGTAAATGAAGGGACGCTATTTTTGGAATGGATCGAGTCAGCTATCATAAATAAGACAGTGACAACTGGTGAGATGATTCGGATGAATAATAGCATTCACCGCATCTCAAATACTAGTGATACCGTTGCGAAGTGTACCATTTTTAGATTTGTGTCACCATCAGAAGATCAATCGGAGATTATCAAGACGGACAAGAAAATTTATTCTGAAGAAGAGATAGCAAGTTTAGTACAATAATAAATGATTCATTAGCAGAGGTTGGGACAGGAGTGTTTATTTCTGAAGCCTTCAAATCTTAGTGCTTTAGCACTTAGAATTTGATGTGATTGAAGCAAAGCGTAGTGATTGCTTCTGCTCCCACCGTTTATACGGATTCCTTCAGTCTGGTACATAACTCGTAGAGTTATGTACCAGACTTTTTTTATGCAAAAAAACAGATAGAAAACTAAAAGTATGTAATTATATTCTAAAAGTGTTTAATCTATGCTATTATTAGAGATGTTTAGTAAAAAATAAAGGATAGGAAGGAGCGCCGAAAAATGGAAATGACCGATATGTTTGGTAAACTCAATTTTCATCCAAATGCAAAAAATAAAATAAATCCAACGCAGATTTCAATTGAGAAAAATGTCATTGCGTTAGACGATCGGATGCTTCAGATCAGTAATGTTTCTCAACTATTTGTAGCCGAGCCAAATTTAACAATACCTTGGTTAGCAGCGGTATTATTTATTCTTTCTTCAGGAGGCTTCATGCTGTTTCGCTTTTGGAGTATGGTTGGAATGATTCTTACAGGTTTTTATATTTATTTGGTGATTATGGAAAATTTGAATAAGGGCTATTATATTTATGTGAATCTTAATTCTGGTTTTACCTACTTGATTCATTGTGAAAATAAATCTTTTGCGGAAAAGGTACGGGAAGTGATTGAAGATTGTATCAATGATGACCATCGTAAAGGAAAAGTAGTGATCAATATGAAGCAGGAAAATATCCAAATTGATCGAAACGTGTGGAATGTGGATCAAAGTATTCATGATAGTACTGTTATAGCGGGTGATCAAAATGAAGTGAACAATGGCGTTAACGACCAAAGCAAGAATCACTATACGCCTGAAACAGATAAAAATAATGAGGTGAAAAAATGAATATAAAAGGCAATGATTTTGGTGGAATCAATCATTCGACTGTTGTGATCGGGAACAATAATAAAGTTACTAATGGGAAAAATCAAGAGATTGATTGGGCGCAATTTTCTACAGAAATTAGAACAATGTTGACACAGCTTCCCCAAAATAGTGAAGAATTTCAGGCTAGTTTGAAATTACTGATAGAATCTGAATCAAAAGATCAAGGGAAAGTTGCTACTTTTTTAAAGAAACATGCACCGCAATTTACTTCGGATGTGTTTAGCAATTTAGCAAGCGCAGTTCTTTCCGATACGATCAAGAAATTAATGTTTAATATGTAGTGAATAAAGTTAAGTGCTAAAAAAATGTGGGTGCGAACCCTAAGTGTACATGAAATAGCTGGGGGATCCGCACTGATTTTTACTGAGAAATGACTTGTTTTCAGTGTTTTTCTCATCGTAATCTCATCTTATAAGTTACTTTAGTTGGAAATAGAGTATTTTTTTAGAAAATCACTCTATTTTCACGGTCTCACTCTGTTTAGAGTGAGTGGATTGAAATCCATACCTTTGACCTTTTTAATCACAATAGGCATGTCTCACTCTGTTTAGAGTGAGTGGATTGAAATAAAATAATTATTACTGACAAAAAAGGTAAAGAACGTCTCACTCTGTTTAGAGTGAGTGGATTGAAATAAGGTGAAAGGACTGATAATTTTGAATGAATTTGTCTCACTCTGTTTAGAGTGAGTGGATTGAAATTCTTTACAACCAATCGCAAACACGATATACTTATCGTCTCACTCTGTTTAGAGTGAGTGGATTGAAATCTAGTAGTCTCTGGGTAGATCTTACGAGCTACTGTCTCACTCTGTTTAGAGTGAGTGGATTGAAATTGAGATAGTGGGCTCGATCACTGCGGCAACGTCCTCGTCTCACTCTGTTTAGAGTGAGTGGATTGAAATTGTGTTGTTATATTACGCCCAAAGTGTAACAAACGTCTCACTCTGTTTAGAGTGAGTGGATTGAAATATGCAAGAACGTGCTCATATCTCGGCTGTAATTGTCTCACTCTGTTTAGAGTGAGTGGATTGAAATTTTTGTTTCTGTAGGTGCCGCTGCCGCTGCAGGGTCTCACTCTGTTTAGAGTGAGTGGATTGAAATGTCTCTATGTCTTCAAGCATGCACGTATCGATAAGTCTCACTCTGTTTAGAGTGAGTGGATTGAAATCTAAAGTGATGGGTGCTTTAGGCTTTAGCGCGAAAGTCTCACTCTGTTTAGAGTGAGTGGATTGAAATATTATGATGCTCTATTAGGGGATGGTTGTTTCGATAGTCTCACTCTGTTTAGAGTGAGTGGATTGAAATCAGCTGGCAGATCATTAATTTCATTTGTTTCTTTCGGTCTCACTCTAACAAAAATACACTAAATCCTTAAAACCATCTAATTAAACAGATGGTTTTTCTATTTACGCTCATTATTTCTCAAAAATTTCCGTAAATAGCAAAGGAATTGAGTGGTCGCAACAACATTTTAAGAGGTATAATAAAAAAAGCGATAAAATAGATAGAAACGGCTATAGAAGATTCTAGAGGCGTTAAAAGGAGAGAACATATGATAAGAAATGAACTAAAAAAGAAAGCTCAAACCCATCTACATGGACATTACGGAAACTGGAGTTTGATTGCTATTTTACCTTGTGCAGTATTATTTATCTATTTCTTTTCTATAATTTTCCTGTTTCAATCGTCAGCGCACGTTAGTGATCCGTCAAATGATTATCACTCTTGGCAAGATGAGTATACTGAAAAATCGAACCGCACTTATTCTAACTATGAAAAAGGCTATGATGATGGCTATTCAGACGGCTATGATGATGGATATGATGAAGCTTTTTATCAAGATGATTATTATGAGGAAGACAATTTTACTGAGAAAAATTTACATTCATTAACAAGTCCTGCGTCAGTTTCACGGAAAAATGGTACGCACACCGTGACGTATACTCAGACTACAACGGTAGCAAATGGCTTTTTTGCTTTTCTTGCTTTTTTAATTGGGACAATTTTGTGTCTTGGTACAATAATGTATCGTGGAATGGTGCAATGGGCAGCAGTCGATAATGTGGAAAACCGCAGTTTTAATCTTAAAACAGTTTTTCTAGCATTTATTAGAGAGAATGGTAAACGGACAGTAATAGCCAATCTTTTAGTGACACTCTATACATTTTTATGGTCATTATTATTTGTTATTCCTGGAGTGATCAAGCAATTATCTTATAGTATGACAAATTATCTATTGAAAAAAGATTCTGAACTCTCACCAAAAGAAGCGATGGCGTTAAGCCAAGCGCTCATGCAAGGTTACAAGTTAGAATATCTGATTTTTTCTTACTCATTTATATTGTGGCAGTTTGCAACTTTCTTTAGTTTTGGTTTAGCCGGAATCTATGTTATTCCATATTATGGTGTGTCAGAAATACTATTTTTTGAGCAGATTATTGCAGAAAAGCATCATTTATTTTCGCAAGAGAGAGAAGCTGGATTTGCTGATTTTTAGAAATGATATTCGTTTTGAAACAAAAAATAAGTGTGAAACCCTCGTTTGAGCGTTTCGCACTTATTTATTTTTATGAGCCGCTGCTAACGAAAGGGCTGATCAAGCCAGCTAAGCCTTCAATATTTCTTGTTTGGATCATGATTGTCCCAGTGCCGTGAAATTCATTGACTACACCTTCACCAGTTGTAAAACCAAAGAGACCAGAGGCAATTTTAATGTTGTAATCCAGTGATTCTGACCAAGCAACGACATGCTGATTATCTACAACAAACGGTTTTGTTCCATCCAAATGAAGTTCAACGATATCACCGTAGCTGTTGATCAATAAAGTACCTGAACCAGCCGTTTCCATTACGAACAAACCACCTGTGCCACCAAAGATCGCGCCACTAAGTTTTTGACGTTTCATATTATAAGAAACAGATGCATCACAAGCTAGAAATGCACCAGTATTTAAACGCCAATGCTCTGATCCTACTTGGAGTTCTTTGATTGTGCCAGGAGTTGCTGGTGCTAAAGCAACTTTCGCTGTATCGGTCAAGCCAGAAGCCTTCGTGATAAAAAAACTTTCGCCACTGGACATTGAACGACCTAACGCACGAATAGCGCCACCTATACCAGCTTTGCCATTGCTATTCATTTTGCCTTCAAGATTGATCTCACCATTGTGATAAACCATGGCACCACTTTCTAATTGGATACTTTCACCTGTTTTTAAAGCCACTTCGACTAACGGGAAAACAGTATTTTCTGTCATGTTATAGTCCATTAAACAAACCTCCTTCTGTATTTCATATACTAGTATACCGTATTTGCAGCAGAGTTACTTCTTAATTTGTTTGATTTTTCTAAAAATAAGACCAAATAGCATTAGTTGCTGGGATGAAATTGTAAAATAATAATTGACTTGTCGCAAGGATGTTTTATAATGGAATAAAAGTTATTGCTAAAAAATATTTTTTAGTCATCACATTTTTTTAGTTTTATCTTTTTAGGAGGTGGGACCATCGAACAAACTATAAATTGTACGGCTGTTGTTTTGTGTGGTGGGAAAAGTTCACGAATGGGGTTTGATAAGGCATTGTTGCAGCTTGATGGAGAATTTATGCTACTAAAAACAATAAAGCAGCTCAAAAAGATTTTCTCACATACCATGTTTGTGACAGATAGACGAGCTAAATTTCCAGCAATTTTTTCCCAAGTTTATATGTTAGAAGACCAATATCCAGAAAAAGGACCTTTGGGTGGCCTAGTGACAGCGCTAGAAAATATAGAAACGGATCATTTATTTCTATTAGCATGTGATATTCCGAACTTACACAGCGAGTTGATTTGGAAAATGGCTAAAGATATTCAAGCGTATGATATCGTTATTTGTAAGCAAGATTATCGTTTTGAGCCACTCTATGCTTTTTATCATCGTTCTTGTCAGCCGATTTTTCAACAGCAACTTAAGACAAATGATTGGCGCATTAGAAAAGAATTCAGACAGTTTTCAGTGAAAGTGATGACCTTAGAATCGTCTTTTGAGTTAAAAAATGTTAATACACCAAAAGAATTAATCTTATGGAATCAGTGAGAAGAAAGGAGTTTGAGATGGATTTTGAGAGTAGTCAAGAGGTCGTTGGCAATTTAGGCGATAAAGCGTTAGCAAAAAGTAAGTTACCATTTTTTAGATTAAGCATTTTAGGAATCATGGCAGGTTGTTTTATTGCATTAGGTTATTTAGCTTTTATCAGAATATCGGGAACTGTGCCAAAAAGTTGGGGAGGATTTTCAACTTTTTTAGGCGGCTGTTTATTTCCAATCGGATTGGTAGCGCTTACTTTTGTTGGTGGTGAATTAGCTACAGGAAATATGATGGTTATGACATTGGGGCTTTTACAAAGAAAAATCAGTGGTAAAAGTCTACTTTATAATTGGCTGATTGTTTTGGTCACAAACTGTATCGGTGGCATGCTCGTCGCTTATTTCTTTGGCCATATCGTGGGCTTGACAGAAGGAGCATTTTTAGAAAAGACACTTTCAGTTGCTCAAGCAAAAATGGCAGATCCGCCATTCGTCGCGTTTATCTCTGGGATTGGTTGTAATATTTTTGTCTGTTTAGCTGTGTATTTAGGAGCAATGGGCAAGACGTATCTTGGAAAAATGTTTGGGCTTTGGTTTCCTGTAATGGTTTTTGTTGTTTGCGGTTTCCAGCACGTAGTGGCAAATGCATTTATTATACCAGCTGCAATTTTTTCAACGGTTAGTGGTATTCAATGGTCTGATTATCTAAGCAATACGTTGTTTGTGTTCTTGGGAAATGCAGTTGGTGGTAGTTTATTTTTAGCAGTTCCATTGATGTTTGTAACGACGGAAAAGAAAGAAGTCCATGAGACAGAGGGTGTCTATGAAAAGTATTGAGGTTCTCGATTTGATTCAAATCGGCTCAACTGGACGTAACAGTGGCAAAACGACGCTCGCTAAAAAGTTGATTGCTGAAAATTATCAGCGTTTTTCTATTTATGGATTGAAAATCATCACAATTAGTGGTCGTCGTGGTCAGTGTCAACGAGGAGAAGTAGGGTGTGGAATTTGTACAAGTATTGAGGAAGGTTATGAGTTGATCGAAGAAACAAATAGGATTGGAACAAAGGATACGATGCAGTTATTAAAAGCCGGATGTAAAAAAGTCTACTTATTAAAAGTATTTCATGATCATCTGTTAGAAGGATTTCTCACGTTTTTGCAGGTTGTTCCAAGAGATACAGTGATTGTTTGTGAGTCGAATTCTCTTCGTGAGGTCGTCAAACCAGGTATCTTTGTGATGATGGCAAATCAAAAAAGTATTAAGAAAACAGCAGCGAATGTGATTCAATATGCCGATCTAATTTTAAATACGCCTGAATTACCTGAAACAATTAGGCTTATAAAGGATCAAGAGGGTGTACATTTTTCTAAGAATAGCGTGGAAGATAGGAGAGAAAAAGTATGGGTTCATTGAGTTTGGCAGAAAAAGAAGCAATTATTTTAGCGCATGATGCAGATCCACAGCGCATATTGAATATGCTGATCGCTATTCAATATGCGTCAGAAGAAGGCTATATCGATGAGGAAACAGCAAAATTAGTAGCGGAGCGTCTTCATTTATCGCAAGCGCGTGTGTATGAAATTTTAAGTTTTTACGCTATTTTGAAAACGGAACCACAAGCAAGATATGTACTGAAAATTTGTAATAGCACGCCCTGTCTTTTTACAGGAGGTGCAATGCTAGCAGAAGTGCTAGAAACAATTTTGGAAGTGCCAGCAGACCAAGCGACACCGGACGGTTTGTTTATGTATCACAGTATTCCTTGTATTGGGGCTTGCGACCAAGGTCCTGTCATCAAAATCAAGAACACTGTTTTTGGCGATTTGACAGAGGCAAAGGTGTATCAATTGATCGATGATCTTCGAAACGGATGTTATCAGGAGCTATAGGAGGGAAAAAAATGATCCAACGAAATCAACCGGTTTTACTAGAACGTACGATGAAAATGAAGCAAGCCACAAATGTAGAGGAATACCAGCAATATCAGGGGTTTGCAGGCTTGTTGAAGGCTATCGAGATGGATAAAGAAACAATTTTAGCTGAGTTGGATCTTGCGCATTTACGTGGACGTGGTGGAGCAGCTTTTCCATTAGGGAAGAAATGGCGCCATTTATACGGTGCCAAAGGAGATACGAAGTATATTGTTTGTAATGCAGACGAAGGGGAACCTGGAACGTTTAAAGACAAGGCTTTATTAGAGCATGATCCTTTGAGTGTGATCGAAGGAATGATCATTGCAGGATTTCTTTTTTCCGCTAAAGCTGGTTATATTTATATGCGCGGTGAATATCTGCGGATTCAAAAAATTTTTCAAGAAGCGTTGGATAATGCTGAAAAAGCAGGATTCTTAGGAGAAAATATTTTAGGAATTGAAGGCTTTAATTACAAAATTACAATTATTTCTGGGGCTGGAGCATACGTTTGTGGCGAAAATTCGGCACTGTTAAATTCAATTGAAGGTAAAACCGGCAGACCTAGAGTAAAACCACCACACTTAGCAGATGTGGGGTTGTATTTGAAGCCAACTTTAGTAAATAATGTGGAGTCTTTTGCTGGTATTCCAGTTATTTTACGAGAAGGTGGTCAAGCTTATCGTGATTTAGGAACGGAAGATGGTGGAGGTACGAAGCTCATTTGTCTGTCTGGACATATCAAAAATCGTGGATTATATGAAGTAAATCTCGGGATACCTCTAAAAGAGATTTTGTATTCCGAAGAATATGGTGGTGGCTCGTCTACGGGTCGCCCGTTGAAATTTATTCATTTCGGCGGTCAATCAGGACCGATTGGTGCGGTACGCAACCTTGAGGAGTGTATTTATTCCTATGAAGGGTTGTGGGATTATGATCTAGCCATCGGTTCAGGTGCTATTGTTGTGATGGATGATCAAGTAAATATCGTTGACTATTTAGTGAGTGTTGCGGCGTTCTTTGCCCATGAATCGTGTGGGAAATGTACCCCATGTCGCTTAGGGACAACACGGATTTTAGAATTATTAGAAAAATTCACTACTCGATCAGCTGCGCCCGAAGATCTAGAGCGTTTAGAAAAAATGCTGATGCATGTCACGAATCTTTCGGCTTGTGGGCTAGGTCAATCTGTGGCGAATCCTATGAAAAGCGGACTTCGCTATTTTCCAGAAGAATTTGAAGCAGGCATTCAAACAGCAGTTGGATCAGTAAAAGGAGGGGGTTGGTAAGATGGAAACAACACTAAAAACAGCGACTGTCACATTGTCGATTGATGATTATCAAGTAACAGTTCCAAAAGGGACCACGGTTTTAGCAGCTGCCGAAAAGCTAGGCATTGAAATACCAACGCTTTGTCATTTAAAAGAATTAGCTCCTGATGGCTCATGCCGAATGTGTACAGTCGAAATACAAGGCGGACGCAAAGGTGGTTTGACGACTGCTTGTACAGCGCATTGTCAAGATGGAATGGTGGTTCATACAGCATCGCCTAGAGTGAATGACTCTCGTCGGTTTGTATTGGATCTTCTATTAAGCAATCATAAGTTAGATTGTTTTTCATGTGGTAAAAATGGAGAGTGCAAACTACAAGACTATTGTCTTGATTATGGAATTGATGAGACTAGCTTTACAAACGGCAAACGTATGTCGTGTCATCAAGAAGATACAAGCAATCCATTCTTTGACTATGATCCAGAAAAATGTATTATGTGTCGTCGTTGCTCGAAAGTTTGTCAATTAAGACAAGGACGAGATGTCATCAGTATTGCTAAGCGTGGTTTTGATACAAAAATGACCCCTAGTTATGGCGCTGCATTCGATCAGTCATTATGTGAATCGTGTGGAAACTGTGTTTCTGCTTGTCCAACGGGTGCTTTAGTCAGTAAAGACCACAAAAAGTATCGTGCGTGGGAAACGAAAAAAATACCGACAACCTGTCCACATTGCGGCACTGGTTGCCAAATGAACTTAGTGGTGAAGGGCAATCGATTAGTTGGAGTAGAGCCAATCAATGGAGCAGCAAATAAAAACCTTCTTTGTGTAAAAGGGAAATTCGCCTCTTATAAATTTGTTGGTTCAGGCGATCGACTCACAGAACCATTGATCAAGCGTAATGGTGTTTTCGAACCTGCGACTTGGGAAGAAGCGTTGAGCTTAGTTGCAGACAAATTCAGTCAATTAAAAGCCGACCACGGGGCAGATTCCTTAGCGGGATTTTCTTGTTCTCGTTCGATAAATGAAGATAATTATGTGTTTCAAAAAATGATGAGAGCGGCTTTTGGAACAAATAACGTAGATAACTGTGCCCGCGTTTGTCATTCAGCTTCTGTACATGGTTTAGCACATACACTAGGATCAGGTGCAATGACTAATCCAATTGCAGATATCACGACAGATGTTGATGTGATTTTACTAGTAGGTTCAAATCCAGAGGAAGCCCATCCTGTGATCGGCTCTCAAATTCGACAAGCGATACAACATGGAACAAAAGTGATTGTCGTTGATCCACGGAAAATCGACTTAGTGAAAAATAGTGAACTTCATCTACAGATTCAAGCGGGAACAAATGTAGCTTTCGCAAATGGGATGATGCACGTGATCTTAAAAGAAGGCTTAGCTGACCAAACTTTTATTGAAGAAAAAACAGAAGGGTTTGAAGCATTAGAGCGCTTGGTTGCAGAGTATACTCCAGAAAAAGTGGCAGAAATCTGTCATATTGAAGCAGAAGATTTGATCAAAGCCGCTAAACTATATGCAACGGCAGAAAAAGCACCAATTATTTATTGTTTAGGAGTGACCGAGCATTCTACAGGGACAGAGGGCGTGATGAGTATGTCCAATCTGGCTATGTTAGTTGGAAAAATCGGCAAACCTGGTTGTGGTGTCAATCCATTACGTGGCCAAAATAATGTACAAGGTGCGTGTGACATGGGCTGTATGCCGTATGATTTTCCAGGTTATCAAAAAGTTGCGAACCCAGAAGTGATGGAAAAATTTGAAAAGGCTTGGGATGTATCATTAAATAGAAAAACGGGTTTGACTTCAACCCAGGTATTACCAGCGGCAACTGAAGGGAAAATCAAAGGCTTGTATATATTTGGAGAAGATCCGATCGTCACAGACCCAGATACGAATCATGTACGCAAAGCGCTGGAAAATCTAGAGTTCTTTGTGGTACAAGAGTTATTCATGACGGAGACTGCCGCTTATGCAGATGTTGTGTTGCCAGGAATCAGTTATGCAGAAAAAGATGGTACCTTTACTAACACTGAAAGACGGGTGCAGCGTGTCCGAAAAGCAGTGGAACCAAAAGGGCAAGCAAGAGAAGATTTCGCTATTTTTTGTGACGTGATGACTCGTCTAGGTTATCCGTGCCATTATGATTCTGCCCAAGAAATTATGGAAGAAATTGCTTCTGTCACACCAACATTTGGTGGGATTACTTATGAGCGGTTGGAAAAAGAAGGGCTGCAATGGCCTTGTCGCACGTTGGAAGATGCTGGTACACCGATCATGCATGTAGGTGAATTCACTCGGGGCAAAGGATTATTTATGGCAATTCCATACAAAAAAGCTAGAGAACTACCAGATGAACGCTATCCGTATCTAATGTCGACGGGTCGAATGTTGTATCATTACAATACTCGCGCTATGACTGGACGGACCGAAGGAATCAATCAAATTTCGGATCGATCGTATATTGAAATCAATGCAGTAGATGCCAAATTTTTGGGGATCGAAGAAGGGGACAAAGTCAGAGTTCGTTCTAGACGTGGGACGATCGAAACGTATGCAGCTGTTGGGAATCGAGTCTTTCCACAAGAAGTGTTCATGACGTTTCATTTTCCAGATGCCAATGTAAATGAGCTGACGAATGCTGCCTTTGATGATATCGCGATTATTCCAGAGTACAAGGTTTGTGCGGTGTCTATTGCACCAATCAAGTAAAAAGGAGCGCTTGTAATGATTGAAGTCGAAGAAGCGCAACATAAAATCAAACAGGTTTTAGCGCAGCAAAAGAAAGTAGAAACAGTCCCGCTTATAGAAGCCTGTGGACGAGTGTGTGGCGAAGATATTTTAGCAAAAGTAGCCGTTCCTCATTTTCCTAGAGCGGGAATGGATGGCTATGCAGTGGTTGCAAAAGAAACACAAGGTGCAAGTCGTGATCGACCAATTTGTTTAAAGGTAGTCGGCTCGATTTTTGCTGGGGATGCGCTTGACAATCTAGAGCAAGCACAAGGAACAGCTGTTAAGATCATGACAGGCGCGCCTATCCCAAAGCCATATGATGCTGTGATCAAGCAAGAACGCACAGATTATGGCGAGAGTACTGTGCTGATTTATCAAGAAGTCAAAGTAGGAAGTAACTATGGATGCATCGGGGAGGATGTTTCTGCTGATCAAAAAGTGCTATCAAAATACCAATTACTGAATAGTCGGGCAATTGGTATTTTGGCTGCACAAGGAATTGAAGAGGTCACTGTTTTAGCCCCGATGACAGTTGGAATACTTGCTACTGGTAGTGAATTGATTTCTTTAAAAACACCTTTAACTTCAGGAAAAATTTATGACAGCAATCTCTATACTCTGGCTTCCTTCATTCAAGCCAGTGGCAGCAAAATTATTTTCATGGAACATTGTGCAGATGAGATTGACAGTATTTCAAGTGTTATTAGAGAAAAAATACAAGAAGTCGATATACTGATCACCACAGGAGGAGTTTCTGTAGGAGAAAAAGACTATGTGCCTCAAGTGATCCAACAGCTAAAAGGCAAGTCGCTGTTTCATTTTGTGAAAATGAAGCCAGGCACGCCGATGATGGCCAGTCTGTACCAGCAAACAGTAATGTTACACTTATCTGGAAATCCATTTGCTGCGGTGGTCAATCTCCATTTATTTTATTGGTCAGCGCTGGCGCACTTTATGAATTGTCCAGAATTAAATTTAAAAAGAAGGAGCGCTCAATTAACGGAAGAATTAAAATTATCGAAGATTCGGCGTTTTGTTCGTGCTTATGAAGAAGAGGGTAGTGTTTCTTTGAAGACAAAACTACACTACTCTTCCGTATTTCATAATACATTAGAAACAAACTGCTTCATTGATCAGCCTGCTAAACGGGTATTGAATAAAGGGGATCATGTCACCGTGTATTACTGGGAATTCTAATCATTAACAGAAGATTGAGGTAGAAAATGAAGCGTACTTTTCTATCTTGATCTTTGTTTGTTAAATATGCTAAAAAAAATTATTTGTATCAGATTGTTTTTTTTTAGTTGTAGTGCTAAACTTAAAACAAAGAGAATTAGTTTCAGATAGAACAAGAAGATGAAAGCGTTTTAAGAGAGGTGTTTGAATGGAGAGAGAGCTACAATTTACCCATATCGATGAACAAGGAAAGGCTCGGATGGTTGATGTTTCTGATAAGAAAGCAAGTGAAAGAACAGCGCTCGCATATGGTGAGATCTATATGAAAAAAGCAGTCGGCATCGGTATCAAAAATCAAACAATTAAAAAAGGCGAAGTCCTGCAAGTGGCAAGAATAGCTGGGATCATGGCAGCGAAAAAAACGTTCGAGTTGATTCCTCTGTGCCATGTACTAGCATTGACCAAGTGTGAAATCGACTTCAGCTGGAACTCAGATCAGCTTTTGACAGCTCAGTGTCTAACCAAAACAATTGGACCAACTGGGGTAGAGATGGAAGCGTTAACTGGTGTGAATGTTGCGCTATTGACGATCTATGATATGTGTAAAGCAATGGATCGTGAAATGAGAATCACGAATGTTTGTCTGTTAGAAAAATCTGGTGGGAAAAGTGGTGACTTCATCTCAACAAACCAAGTAAGCGACGAATGAAAGAGTAGGAAGGACGCGACTTCAAATGAAAGATTCATTTAATCGTGAAATTGATTATATTCGACTATCAGTAACGGATCGTTGTGATCTTCGCTGTACATACTGCATGCCGGCAACAGGGATGTGTTTTTTGAAAAAAGAAGAAGTATTGAGCCTGGAAGAGATCTTATTTTTAGTTGAAAACTTAGCGCAACAAGGGATAAAAAAAGTGAAAATAACAGGTGGTGAACCTTTAACCAGGAAAGATACCATCCCTTTGATCAAAGCAATCAAAGCCATTCAAGGAATCGAAAAGGTCACTCTAACAACGAACGGGATTCAATTAGATAAATATGCCAGTGCGTTAAAAACAGCGGGACTAGATGGAATCAACATAAGTATTGATACACTTGATCCAGATGAATTTCGTAAAATCACGAGAGTTGGGGAGTTAGAAAGAGTATTGAATGGATTACGTAAAGCGGTTGCAGTGGAGTTGCCTAATATCAAGGTCAACACTGTAGCAAGAGGCGAACTAACGGCAAAAGAAATCTGTACGATTGCCAAATTTGCAAAAGAAAGCCCCATTCACGTTCGTTTTATTGAGCTGATGCCAATTGGTTTAGGGAAAGGTTGTCCTGGGAAAACACAAGAAGAACTTATTTCAGTGTTACAAGACAATTATGGTGTACTGACTCCATTTGAACAGCGCTTAGGGAATGGACCAGCAAGTTACTTTTCTCTCCCACATTTTAAAGGAAAAATTGGTTTTATTAGTGCGCTGGGACACTGTTTTTGTGCGGAATGCGACCGTATTCGCTTCACTGCTGATGGATGCCTAAAAACGTGCCTACACATGGATGACGGGTGTAATGTAAAAGTAGCATTGCAGACAAAAAATAAAGAATTATTACTAGAACAAGTCTTTACAGCAATTCAGCAAAAACCTGAGAAACATCATTTTTTAGAGGATCAGGGTGATTCTCGGTTAATGTCTCAAATTGGAGGGTAAACATTATGGCAGTAGGTGAAATTATTGGAATCAACATCAGTGAACGACGAGGAACACAAAAAAAGGAGATAGCAGCCGTTGATTTAGTGAAGGGGTTTGGTTTAGAAAATGATGCCCATGGCGGCAATTGGCATCGACAAGTCAGTCTGTTGTCGTTTGAAAAGATTACAGAATTTAATGAAAAAGGCGCTCGTGTTGGCAATGGTGCGTTTGGTGAAAATATTATTGTTTCAGGAATCGATTTACGGAGACTGCCTGTCGGCAGTCAAATTCGTATTGGTCAAGCAGAATTAGTCGTGACTCAAATTGGGAAAGAATGTCATAAACATTGTCAGATTTATGCTCGAGTTGGTGACTGTATTATGCCAAGAGAAGGAATTTTTGCGGTTGTAGTAACAGCAGGACACATCAAAAAAGGAGACAAACTTGAAGTTGTATAAAGCTGGCATCATTACCTTAAGCGATACAGGTTTTCAGGGACTTCGTACAGATGAATCAGGCCCTATCATAAGGCACCTGATACAAGAGCAATTTGACGTAATCAAACAAGTGATACTACCAGATGAAGCAGATCAATTAAGCCCACTTCTAATCGAATGGTGTTCAACCTGTGACTTGATACTAACAACAGGCGGCACAGGTTTAGGCGTTCGTGATATCACACCGGAAGCGACATTACGGATTGCAGAAAAAGAGATTCCAGGTATTAGTGAAGGAATGCGCATGTTAAGTATTCAAAAAACGCCATTCGCCATGTTAAGCCGAGGTGTTGCAGTTCAACGTGGAAAGACTCTGATCATCAATTTACCGGGAAGTCCTAAAGGCGTGACAGAAAACTTAACCTATTTACGACCGATTTTACTTCATGCCTTAGATATTTTGACCGATCGAAAAACAGCGCATTGAGCGGAGGAAAGCAGAATGAAAGTGGTAAAAACAGTGGATGCACAAGGACTGATTTTATGTCAGGATATTACCAAAATCGTCAAAGGAAGCTTTAAAGGAGCCCTCTTTTCAAGAGGACATCAAGTGAAAGCAGAAGATATCCCTGTGTTACTTTCACTAGGTAAAGAGCACTTATTTTTAAAATCAGAAGAGTCCGATTTGATCCATGAAAATGAGGCTGCCGACTTTTTATATCATTTAATCGCTGGAGACTTTATGCGGCCGACGTCTATTTCAGAAGGAAAGATCGAGGTTGTAGCGGAAGTAGATGGATTGTTAAAAGTCAACCAAGACTTATTATTTAAGCTGAATTCAATTGGAAAAATTGCCGTTGCAACATTGAAAAGTAACCAAAGGATCAAAGCTGGGCAAAAGTTGGCTGGTACACGGATCATTCCTTTGGAAATCGAACCAGAAACCTTACTTCAAGCAGAAGAGTTACTTGGCGGAGCAGCCCTTTTATCGCTGATTCCCTTTAAGTCTGTAGTGGCAGGAATTGTTACGACAGGGAGTGAAGTTTTCAACGGATTGATTGCCGATTCCTTTACCCCAGTTGTGAAAGGAAAACTAGCGCAGTATCCGCCATGTACCATTGACTTTCATAAAATCGTCAATGATGATCCAAACATGATTACAGCAGCCATCGAAGAAATGCTGCTGGCAGGTGCAGATCTTGTTTTTTGTACAGGTGGAATGAGTGTTGATCCAGATGACCGTACGCCTTTAGCCATCAAGCAAACTGGTGCAAAAATTATTTCTCATGGGACGCCTGTTTTACCAGGTTCGATGTTATTGTTAGCTTATTTGAACGGAAAAACGATTGTAGGACTGCCAGGTGGAGTCATGTTTTCTGAGCGGACAGTATTCGATTTATTGTTACCAAGAATTATTGCGCAAGACAACATAACAAAAAGTGAAATCAATGCTTTAGGGTATGGCGGCTATTTATAAAAATAAAGTGGAAGAAGGAATAAGAATGAAACAACATCACAAGGTAAAAGTCATTCGGCTGTTGCTAGTAGCCTTTCTATTTCTAACCGCTTGTACAGCTAATGATAAAAAGACAGCAACTTCATCCAGTTCAAGCAGTCAAAGGGAGGAACAACATTTATTGATTGCAGCGGCAGCAAGTTTAGAGTCAGTGATGGAAAAACAAATCATTCCAGCTTTTGAAAAAGAACATCCTGAGACAACGGTCGAAGGCAATTATGACAGTTCAGGAAAATTACAAGCACAAATTGAAAAAGGTTTGGAAGCGGATATTTTCTTTTCGGCTGCTACAAAACAAATGGATGCTCTGGTTTCGCAAAAGTTGATCGATAAAAAGAGCGTGGTACCCTTACTGCAAAATCAATTAGTGATGATCGTTCCAAGTGCCTCTGAGGTTGATTGGCGGGACTTTAGTGACTTGAAAAAAGCGGAAATGATTGCAGTTGGTGATCCAGCCAGTGTCCCAGCAGGTCAATATGCTGAAAAAGGGCTAAAAGCCTTAGGCTATTGGGATTATGTCAAGAATCATGCTAGTTTTGGCACCAATGTAACCGAAGTACTAAATTGGGTGGCGGAAGGAAGTGCGCAAGCTGGTTTAGTTTATGCGACAGATGCCGCTTCGAGCGATAAAGTAAAAGTTGTGGCAGTTTTACCAGAAGATACGTTGAATGAACCCATTATCTATCCAGTTGCTCTAGTTGAAAAGTCGCAAGAAAAAGCTGTAGCTGAGGAATTTTTGACATTCTTAGAAAGCAAAGAAGTTGCAAAATATTTTGAAGATACTGGATTTATTATGAATAAGTAGGTGAGTGTAATGGAGTTGAGTCCGATCATTATTTCGTTTCAGACAGCGATGCTGTCGATAGTCTTGACTTTCTTTAGTGGGACGCTGATTGCTTATTTTGTTTTTCGATTAAAAAATCATGGGCTTAAAATTCTGTTCAACAGTCTATTTACCTTGCCGCTGGTGTTGCCACCAACGGTTTTTGGTTTCTTCTTACTGGATATTTTTGGGGTGCAACAGCCGATTGGCAAATTCTTATTAGATTTTTTTGCTGTCAAAGTGGTCTTTTCTTGGACTGCTACGGTGATTGCAGCAGTCGCGGTGTCGTTTCCATTGATGTATCGTTCAGCAATCGCTGCTTTTGAGCAAATTGAACCAGATTTGTTCGCTGCAGCTCAAACGTTAGGATTCTCAGAGAAAAAAATCTTCTTTAAAATTGCGCTGCCTCTAGCGCTCAATGGACTTTTGGCTGGTGGGGTATTGGCTTTTGCTAGAGGATTAGGAGAATTTGGTGCAACGACCATGTTAGCAGGAAATATCGCTGGCAAAACCCGAACGCTGCCATTAGCGATTTATTCGGCAGTGGCGGCTGGTGATTGGTCCTTAGCTCAAAATTACGTGACAGTTATTGTGGTTATCTGTTTGCTCATGTTATTTTTGACAGAGCTTTTCAGTAGAAATGCCCGGAGGAGACAACTATGAAACTTTTCGTCGACATTCAAAAAAAGTTGCGGGATCATCCGTTACAAGTCGCCTTTGAAATAGAAGCTACAACATTAGGCATTTTAGGTGCATCAGGTTGTGGGAAGAGTATGCTGCTTAAATGTATTGCTGGAATCGAAACACCAGATTCAGGACGGATTCAATTGGGGGAGCGTGTGTTGTTTGATCAGGAAAAAGGAATCAATTTGCCACCGCAAAAGCGTAAAGTCGGCTTGTTGTTTCAGCAATATGCCTTGTTTCCTCATCTAACGGTGTATAAAAATTTAAGTTGTGTGACAAGTGATCAAGGATTGATCTTAAAGTTATTGCACATGTTTCATTTAGAAAATGTAAGAAACAGCTATCCTAGGCAACTATCTGGTGGACAAAAACAGCGCGTGGCTTGTGCGCGGATGTTAGCTTTTGAGCCGGAATTGTTACTGTTGGATGAACCATTTTCGGCTCTAGATACAGCTTTAAAAGAAGAACTGCAACTGGAATTACACGATCATTTAGCTGATTTCAAAGGCAATGTGCTGATTGTGAGTCATAGCTTGGATGAACTGTATCGATTGTGTCCGACTTTAGCGATCTTAACTGAATCAGACTTAATAAAAGGCAACACAAGTGATTTATTTAAGCAGCCGCAAACTGTTGAAGCTGCACGCTTGACTGGGTGCAAAAATATTTTTTCTGTTAAGCCACTAGATGCCCATTCCGTTCAGGTTGATGGGTGGAAAATACCGTTGTCAGTTGCAACTGAGGTCCCGAAAGATTGTCGTTATATTGGAATCCGAGCACATGATTTAGTGTTAGATGATACGGCAATTAATCAGTTAGATGTAGAGTATATCAGCAGCCAGCAAACACCATTTGAGCAAAATGCTTGGTTCAACTGCCAAGAAACCAATCTTTGGTGGAAAGGCAACAAGCAGATCGAAGCGGCCAGAATTAAACGATTCAGCCTTTCACCAGAAGCAATCATGGTATTAAAATAAGCGAGTGATCTGTTATTTAAAGTCTAATTTGTCACGCATCCAAATAGTCGCAGTTATGGCGGATATTTTGGGTGCTTATTTAAATTGAACAAATCTGACCTTCTTATTTTATTCACATATTGTTCATCGAAAATGCAAGGCTCTATCTACTGCTT
Source organism: Enterococcus sp. AZ170 (assembly GCF_050545135.1). Lineage (NCBI taxonomy): Bacteria > Bacillati > Bacillota > Bacilli > Lactobacillales > Enterococcaceae > Enterococcus > Enterococcus sp. AZ170. The sequence goes on from NZ_CP172947.1 coordinate 1,061,407, forward strand.
AATGATAGAATAGTAAGTGTACGATTGCAGAGAGAAAGCAATTAAGAAAAATTAGGAGAAAAATGAAAAATGGGGAAAATTTTAGAAATTAAAGGAGTAACGAAATACTTTGGTGAACAGCAAGTTTTAGATGAACTTGATTTTTCGTTGGATGAGCCCAAAGTTTTGGCCTTAGTAGCACCGAATGGTACTGGAAAAACAACGTTATTAAATAGTATTGCAAATATCGATCAAATAGATGAAGGAACGATTCGAGTATTCGACCAACCACATACGGACTATCAGTTATTTTATAAAATGTCTTATTTACAAGATTCATCGATTTTATATGGTCATTTGACTGGATGGGATCATTTAGAATTTGTTCGAAAAGAGCAGGGAAAATCAAAAGAAGAACTACAACAGTTGATTTTAGATTTGGACATTGGCACATACATGAAAAAGAAAGTAAAGCATTATTCATTAGGAATGAAGCAGCATCTACTATTAGCAATCGCTTTGATCAATCAACCTGCATTATTGTTGATGGACGAGCCGTTAAATGGACTAGACCCAGATAGTATCATAAAAGTACGAACGATTATTCGTTCATTAGCGAGTAAGGGGGTATCGATGATTATTTCTTCGCATAACCTTGACGAAATTGAAAAAGTAACAGACAACGTAGTCTTCTTATACGAAGGGAAATTGATCGAAAAAGAAGAGGTAATGATTGATGCGATAGAATATACGATTGTTTTAAAGGAAGTTGAAAAAGCACTGTCCTTTTTATCAAGAATCGATGTTACTTGCACCAAACTTTCTGACTATAAGTTTGTAGGAACATTCTCCAAACAACAATTTTCTGTTTTTCGATCCTTTTGTAAAGAGCAGGAAATAGAATTATTTGATTGCCAGGTAACCCACGGTCAACTTGAAACAATTTACTTCAATTTATACGAAAAAAATAGCGAGGCTCAATATGATATTTGAATGGAAAAAATGGAGTAAGAATCCTAAAAATATCTTATTGGTGAGTTTAGCACTGCTCTCAGTTTTTGTTTCTTTAGCAAATCTTTATGATAAGAATCAAGAAGCAGATCAGGCTGTTTTTGAGCATCTCAAAGCAATCAATGATGAGATCGACCCTCCTCAAGGATATTCTGGTCCGTCAGAGAACTATAAATTATTATTGCTCCTAGATGAACATGGGGAGCTACCTTCTAGCAAAGAACGAGCACTACAAAAAATCTTGATCGATATTGTTTATCTATTAGAAGATGAACATACCGCTCAGTTAGAAAAAAAGTGGACTAAAAAAACGACGATCCAAACGAACCGCCTCAAATTACAGCAAAAATACCTAGATTTAGGCGGGGAGCCCTGGCGTAGTGAAACAAACATTGCAGAGCAACTTGCTCGTAATCAATGGCTCCTTGAGCGGAAAATCCCTGTAGTAGAGTTAGAAATAGGACAACAAGGTTTTTATTTTGTTTACTATTTACTAAATCATTGGATGAATTTTCTGATCGTCATCATGATTGGTTTATTGTTTTTTGATTTTCTGACTAGTGAATATGAACGGAAAAACTATTTATTTATGGCCGTTCAACCAGTAAGTCAAAAACGATTTTTTAAACGTAAATATATCGTTGCGCTCAGTATTTTTATTGGTGGTCTGATCACTTTATTAGTGTTAGGCTTCGTCGTAGCAAGTATTTTCCATGGAACAGGCTCATTGATTTATCCTGTCTCCATTTATCAGGGAACAACAGTCAAACTGATTCCATTATGGCTCTTTTTACTTAAAACCATCAGTTTACAATTACTCTTTATTTCATTTACACTTAGCTTTTTATTATTGTTGTCTAAATGGCTAAAAAATGCTCTAGAGGTATTAGGCATATTTCTAGTCATTATGTTTGTTCCAATACTTATAGAAAAACTGCTGCCCAAGATTCAGGCAATCAATGCGTATCTTCCTTTTTTCTATATGGATCTGTCACCTAAAATAGCTGGAGGCAGTGGTAACGTTTCAAGCTCTTTTCTTACGCAACTGGCTATTTTAATCAGCTGGAATCTAATTTTAGCTCTAGTTTGGCGACTGAATTGGAAGGAGAAGAAGCGATGAATCTACTATTATTTGAGCTAAAGAAAATAGGTCATACACGTAAGACGTATTTATTTCTAGTGCTTGGTCTTCTTATGGCGGTGATGCTCTTTCTATTGAATGGCTATCTGGGACAAAAAGAAAATAGTTTGATCAATTCTTTAGCAAGTAGTAAAAAAGCAGTTATGGGTCAAAGTCAGTATAGTGATGAAATCGATCATTTCTTAAAACAGACAAACCAAGACATAGAAGCACAGGAAGAAGGGTTTCGCACAGCCGCTGATCAGGGAAAATCATTAGTTGGAGAGTTGACATTGCCAACATATCCATTTTATCGGACGATGTTAAATAATGAGCTAGCAAAACAGAAAATCCCTCCACAATCGATGCGTTATGGAACAAAGAATACTGTTTTTACGGCGATTTTATTGACTTACTTAGTAAGTGGCTTTGGGATCATTTTGTTGTTATTCTTGTTTGGGGATAGTCTAACGAAAGAAATCGAAGAACGGAGTTTATATTTTTATTTTTCTCAACCGATTAAGAGAAGTCGTTTATTTTTTATGAAATATAGCCTAGCTTGGGTTCAGTCGATGCTCATGATTGGAGGGCTATCACTTTTTGGGTTTATAATAGCGAGTCTATTTTCGGGTAAAAGCTCATTTTTTTACCCAGTGATTGTTTTTACAAAAACGTCGATGAAATTCATCCCGATTAGTCAATATATTGGACAGTTGTTGTTTGTATTTGCTTTTGTCTTGGCATTTGTTTTGGCGCTTCACTTTTTGGTCAGTATTTTAGTGAAAAAAACGAGTTTTAGTATCATTGTGACCTTATTGATTTTGTTTGAAGGGCACACAATAAGTACTTTAAACAATGCGCTTGTAAGGAAGTACGCACATGTGAATCCATTTACCTACTTGAATGTGAGTAAACTATTTGTCGGTTACGATTTTCATCCCTTTGAATTATTTTCAATTGAAAACCAAGAATATTATGCAAATTGGTGTCTGCCTAGAACGATGCATAATGAACAACTCAATAGTTTGAATGGTGTCATTGTTTTGAGCTTAGGGACAGTCATTTTGCTAACGCTGGGCTATGTTTGTTTTAAGAAAAATGTTCATCGATGGAAATTATAAAAATAGAAAGAAGTGAACTGGTTTGAAAGACGATGAGTTTATTGATTATTTAACGGTTGCACTTAAAAATTTAGGATTTACCAAAGCTGGGGTCTTCAATGTAGAAGGAGAAGTGAAAAGGCTGCTTAAAACTTATTCAGTTGAAGAGATAAAGTCTAAACTAGCACAAATGAAATAGGAAACTTTTAATGAGGCTGAGACACAAACGTTCGGCCAGCTGACAGGTGACTGAGTTGTAACTCCTAGAGTTATATCTCGGTCATTTTTTTGCATAAAAGCGGTTGTAAATAATCAAAACTTTGATAAAGTAAAGAGGAAGAGACAGAGTTGGAGGCAGAAAATGAGCGTATATTTAGAAAGACCCGAATTCGAAGAAAAGCTTCTTTTTAGAGCGTTTATCAATGACGGTATGACAATCGTTTACCCGCATTGGCATAAAGAAATTGAATTGATATACTCAATCCATGGAACTGTCAATATCGGTGTAGGCGATGAAATTGTCCACTTATCTGAAGGAGAAATCTATTTTTTTGCCAGTGGCGAACCTCATTATTTTTTAGCGTCACCAAACAGTGAACGAATCGTTTATCAGTTTGATTTAAGCTTATTTAATGAGAAGCAGTTAAAATCAGTAGGGGACGGCTCGTTGATTGAATTATTTGAAACAGGAGAAAAACACAGTTCAAAATGGTCGAAGTCCTTAGTGTCAGATATTAAACAGCTATTGCAACAGTTATTTGAAGAATACGAAAAAAATAATCAGGGGAAAAAGTATGCGCTCTTTAGTTTACTATTTCAATTGATCACAACTTTTTATAGAAGACTACCTCAAACACAACTAGAAGTTAAAAAAGGTGCAAAAGCTTCCACAATCAAATACAAAGAGAACTTAGAACTGTTAGATCGGATCTTTAGCTATGTTGAGAATCATTATGAAGAATCGCTAACATTGGAAGAGGTAGCAAAATATAGCGGCTTTAGCTCTTATTATTTCACCCGATTTTTTAAGGCGAATACTGGAATGACCTTCATGCGTTTTTTGACGGAATACCGCATCAATCAAGCGAAGTTTATTTTGGCAAATGAAAAAGTACCGATGATCGAAGTAGCTGAAAAGTCAGGATTTGCTAGTGTGAAGACGTTCCATCATGTGTTTAAAGAGCAAGTAGGCGTTTCACCGTTGAAATATCAAAAGATGATTATAGAATAAAAGAAAACAAGTTAACTATAAATTGAATGAAAAGAAGAGCCTAAATCCTGGGCTTTTTTTATAATAAAAAACTTGCATTTTCTTTTGTTTGATGTTACTCTTAACCCTCTTAAAAAGTAATCATTACGATTTAGAAAGGATGAAAGAAAAGTGGCTAAAAAATCAAAAATTGCCAAAGCGAAACATCAACAAGCATTGATCGAAAAATACGCTGAACAACGTAATGAGTTAAAAGCAAATAATGACTACGTGGCTCTTGCAAAATTACCAAAAGATTCTAATCCAAATCGCTTGAAAAATCGCGATTTGATTGATGGACGACCAAGAGCCTATATGCGTAAATTTGGCATGTCACGGATCAATTTTAGAACGTTAGCACACCAAGGACAAATTCCAGGCGTACACAAAGCAAGCTGGTAATGAGACCGACCAATAGATGCAAAGAGGTGATTTGATGGAGAAACAAGACCTTTCAAGTGCACGTAGACGATTGAAGTGTACAAACCGAAAAACCAGAAAACGGGCATTGAAAATCATTCAGCAATATAAGCGGGAGCAAAGACATCGAGTGATGGCTTCTGGTAGTGCTGGCTAAGTTTTTTTCAGAACAAATGAGAGAATGAAGTTCTTCCTTTTAGTATAAAAGGAAGAGCTTTTTTCGTTTTATTTAGGTTGTTTTGTTTTCATGCTGTGGTTAATTGTTGGTGTTTTGCAAGTAGGTAGATAACACTCATTTTAGACGGCTTGTCCTGTTCAACATCAGTATGTTGTAAGGTGTTTGGTGATTGATAAGTAAGGAGACTTCGCTCACGTTGTTTGCCAAGTACTGTTCATCATCTGCTCTGGCGGAGCCAGTCACAGTGATTGATAAGTAAGGAGACTTCGCTCACGTCGTTCGCCAAGTACTGTTCATCATCTGCTCTGGCGGAGTCAGTCGCAGTGATTGATAAGTAAGGAAACTTCGCTCACGTTGTTCGCCAAGTACTGTTCATCATCTGCTCTGGCGGAGCCAGTCGCAGTGATTGATAAGTAAGGAAACTTCGCTCACGTTGTTCGCCAAGTACTGTTCATCATCTGCTCTGGCGGAGCCAGTCGCAGTGATTGATAAGTAAGGAAACTTCGCTCACGTCGTTCGCCAAGTACTGTTCATCATCTGCTCTGGCGGAGCCAGTCGCAGTGATTGATAAGTAAGGAAACTTCGCTCACGTTGTTCGCCAAGTACTGTTCATCATCTGCTCTGGCGGAGCCAGTCGCAGTGATTCACAGCAATATCCAGGAATTTTTCAACCATAATCTAGGAAGAAAGCTCTTTCATTTTTTTGTATAGTAATAGTGTAGAAGTGGAACCGTTTTATTGTCCACTGAATAATAGATGTATATTATTGGAGGTTTTTTGATGACATTGTTGAAAGTAGGAATTATCGGTTGTGGTGGGATTGCTAATGGTAAACATTTGCCAGCGCTTGCACAGGTTAAGGAAGTAGAATTGGTTGCTTTTTGTGATCTGATCAGTGAACGAGCAGAAGAAGCAAAAATACACTATGGAACATTAACAGCGAAGACATTTACTAATTATCAGAAGATGCTTGAAGAAATGGAGTTGGATGTTGTTCATGTTTGTACGCCAAACAGCACGCATGCGGAACTATCGATTGCAGCGATGGAAGCCGATTGTCATGTAATGTGTGAAAAGCCAATGGCTAAAACATCAGCCGAAGCACGTAGCATGATCGAAGCGGCAGAAAAAACAGGAAAAAAATTAACGATTGGCTATCAAAATCGTTTCCGAAAAGATTCGACCTATTTACATGAAATCTGTGATGAAGGCGAACTAGGCGAAATTTACTTTGCTAAAGCCCATGCCATTCGCCGTCGTGCTGTTCCCACTTGGGGTGTTTTTCTTGATGAAGAAGCCCAAGGTGGCGGCCCGTTGATTGATATTGGTACGCATGCACTGGATTTGACGCTATGGCTGATGGACAATTATAAACCAAAATATGTAGTAGGAAAAGCCTATCATAAACTTGCAGAGACCGAAAACGCAGCCAATGCGTGGGGGGCTTGGGACCCTGAAAAATTCACTGTTGAAGATTCGGCATTCGGTTTTATTATGATGGAAAATGGTGCAACAATCTTTTTAGAAGCTAGCTGGGCATTGAATAGTTTAGATGTAAAAGAAGCTAAAACTACTCTTCACGGAACTAAAGGCGGGGCTGATATGAATGATGGATTAACCATCAATGGAGAAGATCACAGTACACTTTTTGAGAAAAAAATTGAATTAGAACCTGGTGGCGTTGATTTTTATGATGGTGCTGGCGACAAGCCGGAAGTGTTAGAAGTACAGTCTTGGATCGATGCGATCATTAAGGATAAAGAACCTGTTGTTAAACCTGAACAAGCTTTAGTTGTGACAGAGATCCTTGAAGCAATCTACAAAGCGTCTGAAACAAATCAGCCTGTATTTTTCAGTGAAAGAAAGGGTGGATAACGATGATTCAAGTTACAGTATGGAATGAATTTCGTCATGAAAAAACAGATGAAGCTGTCAAAAAAGTTTATCCAGAAGGGATTCATCAACAAATTGCTCGATTTTTAAAAGAAGACTTTACTGTCCAAACTGCTACGTTAGATGAACCGGAACATGGCTTAACAGAGGAAGTTTTAGCCAATACGGATGTCTTGATTTGGTGGGGCCATGTGGCACATCAAGAAGTTTCAGACGAAATTGTTCAACGTGTCTATCAATGTGTGTTGGAAGGGATGGGACTCGTGGTCCTTCATTCAGGTCATATGTCAAAAATCTTTATGAAACTAATGGGGACATCGTGCGATTTAAAATGGCGAGAGGCGGAAGAACATTGTCGTATATGGACCGTTGCACCAAGTCATCCAATCGTTGAAGGAATTGGCGAGTATATCGAATTAGAAAAAGAAGAGATGTACGGCGAACATTTTGATATTCCAACACCTGATGATCTGATTTTTATCAGTTGGTATCCTGGTGGCGAAGTTTTTCGTAGTGGTTGTACGTATCATCGTGGGAATGGGAAAATCTTTTATTTTCAACCAGGCCACGAAACGTATCCTTCCTATTATAATAAAGAAGTTCAAAAAGTCATCAAAAATGGGGTTCGTTGGTGTCAGCCAACGCAAAATAGTTATCCGAATTACGGTCACCATGAGCCTGTAGAATCTATTGCGAACAAGAAAGGAACTGAACAATGAAACTAGGTGTATTTACTCCTTTATTTAATGATTTAAGCTTTGAAGAAATGATTGATACCGTCTCAAAAGCAGGACTAGAAACAGTTGAAATTGGAACAGGTGGTTCTCCAGGAAATGCTCATTTAGCTATCGACAAATTACTAGCGAGTTCAGAGGCTAGAAAAGAGTATCTAGCAAAACTTGCTGACAAAGGCCTAACGATCAGTGCATTGAGCTGTCATAATAATCCTATTTCACCACTAAAAGAAACGGCGCAAGAAGCAGATGAACTATTACAAAAAACGATCAAACTAGCTTCGTTAATGAATGTTTCAGTAGTGAACGGCTTTTCTGGAATAGCAGGAGGCAATGCAACCGATACCCAAGTCAATTGGCCTGTGTTACCTTGGCCAACAGAATACGCAGAGAACTATAATTATCAATGGGAAAAGCAATTAATTCCTTATTGGAAAAATATCAATACGATTGCAGAAGATTCAGGTGTAAAAATCGGGATCGAACTACATGGCGGTTTCTTATGTCATACCCCTTATACGATGCTGAAACTCCGTGAAGCAACGGGAAAAGCAATCGGCTGTAATTTAGATCCAAGTCATTTATGGTGGCAAGGTATCGATCCAGTAGCGGCAGTTAAAATTTTAGGTGAAGCAAATGCGATCCACCATTTCCATGCAAAAGATACGTACTTGGATCAAGACAATATCAATATGCATGGGCTCACAGACATGCAACCCTACGGTAATGTAAAAAGTCGCGCGTGGACTTTCCGTTCTGTTGGGTGCGGTCATGATCTGAAAGTTTGGTCAGATATCATTAGTGCGTTGAGAATTTATGGCTATGATTATGTGTTGAGCATTGAACACGAAGACCCAATCATGTCTACAGCGGAAGGCTTGAATAGAGCAATCACTAATTTGAAAAGTATCATGATCAAAGAGCAACCTACGGAAATGTGGTGGGTTTAATCAAGGAAACAACGCTCCATACAGTCGTCTTGTACTGTTCAACATCGACTCACTGTGTTCCTTGTTATTCACAGCAAAGCTAGACGTCAAAGAGAAGGTAGCGACCGTTTCTGACCAACTCTTTCAGCACCCAAAATCAATTACCTTTTATAGATAGAAAGGACTAAAAAAATGACCGCAATTAATTTTGCCGTAATTGGATACGGCGGTATGGGCTCCTACCATATCCACAACATTATGCCAAATGAAAACGAACGAATCCACGTTGTTGGGACCTATGATCATTCAGAAGAACGTCAAGCAATTTCCAGTCAACACAATCATAAAATTTATTCATCGTTAGAAGACATACTACAAGATCAAACCATAGAAGCTGTATTGATTGCCACACCTAATGATTCACACAAGGAGTTAGCGATTCAAGCATTAAAAGCAGGCAAGCATGTTGTCTGCGAAAAACCAGTAACGATGAATGTCGCAGAATTAGATGAAGTATTGAAAGTTGCTAAAGAAACTGGTCTAACCTTTATGGTCCATCAAAACCGCCGCTGGGATCCAGACTTTTTGATTACTCGAGAGCTTTACAAAAACCAGCAAATTGGTGAATTGTTTCAAATTGAAAGCCGTGTACAAGGGGCAAACGGAATTCCCGGTGATTGGCGTCATGAGTTAAAGCACGGTGGCGGAATGCTGTTAGATTGGGGCGTGCACTTATTAGACCAACTGTTGTTTTTGGTAGATAGCCGTATTGTAAAAGTTTCAGCTGATTTAAGCTATATTCTTGGAGATGAAGTAGACGATGGCTTTATTGCATACATTATCTTTGAAAACGGTAGCCGTGCTATCATCGAGGTGGGGACGACCAACTATATCAAACTGCCGCGCTGGTATCTAAAGGGAACTAAGGGAACTGGCGTCATTCACGATTGGGATCTGTCTGGTGAACTAGTGATCGAATCTGATAAACAAGCTATTCAAGCACCTGAACCAATCCAAGCAGGGGTCGGCTTGACGAAAACGATGGCACCGCCATCGGAAGAAGCAACAGAAACGGAGAAGCTACCAAATGTTTCGGCAGAATATGATCCGTTTTATAAAAATTTCTACAAGGTTGTTCGAGAACAAGCTGAACCTGTTGTGAAAAATGAAGAGGTTCGCAAAGTAATGATCTTGATCGAAGAAATTTTTGAAGCAGCTAAAAAGTTAAAATAATGAAAGTTCGTAAAGTTCCCATGTTGGGAGCTTTACTTTTTTTTCGACTAAGCATAAAATATTAAGGAACGTATTGAGGAAAAAAGAAAAGGGAGAATAGTGTGAAGAAAAAACTGCAACTATTTAAGAAAAAAACGATCAAATACCCGCTCATCATGATCGGAATGATCTTATTAGTTTTGATCAGCAACTTATATTTACAATGGTGTCAAAATGAATTATCGCTAGAACTAGTCGTCAAATTTGCTTTCTCATGGCACACAGAAAAATTTATTTTAGGTTGTACAGTCCTATTGATATTCTTACTATTTTTGTGCAGTTTGGCAGGTTCGCTTGCTTTCGGTAGTTTGCTGTATATAATCACGATCGGGATTTTAGGATTTGCAAATTATCAAAAAATGTTTTACCGAACTGAACCAATTTATCCAGATGATTTGAAAATGATCACGGAATTTGGCTTATTGAGGGAAATGATTGGAACGATTCCTTTTATTGCTATTTTACTCATTGCAGCTGTGGGCTTATTCTTTTTTGGAAGAGCTGTTTATAAGAGCCGACACTTATCAAAAAACTGGCAAATCGCACGTCTTTCAAGTTTAGTTATAACGATTGGGTTATTGTTTTACATCAGTCATTTCAACGATTCAAGTAATGTATTACGAAAAGCCTACGACAAAACAGCTTTATGGATTCCCTATAGCCAAAAAATGAACTATTACAATACAGGATTTATGGGTGGGTTTTTATATAATCTAAAGGTTGAAGCGATGAATGAGCCAGAGAATTACTCCAAAAAGACCATTGAAGAAATTACTGATAAATACACAAAAAAAGCGCAAAAAATCAATGAATCATTAGAGGAGGAACAACCGAATATTATTTTTGTGATGAGTGAGAGTTTTTCTGATCCGCAGAATTTATCAGGGATAACCGTCAATAAAGATCCCTTAAAAGAATATAATGCTGTCGCAAAAACAACCTACAGTGGACAAATGTTGTCGCAAAATTATGGTGGTGGGACGGCGAATATCGAATTTGAAGCATTGACTAGTTTTTCAATGGAACTATTTAACGCTCAGTTAACAACACCTTATACGATGCTGATTCCTAAAATGGAAACAATCCCATCAATCGTTTCATTATTAAAAAATCAAGAATATCAAGCAACTGCGATCCATCCATATAATACCTCGATGTATAAAAGAAAAGATGTTTACAACACCTTTGGCTTTGATCGATTTATTAGCGAAGACACGATGAATTATAAAGAAAAAATCGAAAATAATCCCTACATCTCTGACGAATCCGCCTATCAAGAAGTGCTAGATCTCCTCAAAGATGAGAAAAAACCACAGTTTGTTCATTTAGTGACGATGCAGACACACATGCCTTACAGTGATAAATATGTAACAACAGATTACTCTTCTAAAAGTCAGGGCAATAAAAAAGCCATTGATAGTTATATGCAAGATGTTGCCTATAGCAGTGAAGCGTTAAAACAATTCACAACCGCTTTAAATGATGTCAAGCGACGAACCTTGGTTGTTTTTTGGGGGGATCATTTACCAAGTATTTATTCTGATGAAATCAAAGCTGACAATGATGAAGTCACTATGCACGAGACTGAGTTTTTGATGTACGATAATCAACAGAAATTGAGTGCAAAACACACACACGACGCACTCAGCAGTCCATTTTATTTTGCACCGACATTGTTTGAACAAAGCGGCATGCAAATGACAGGCTTTTATCAATTATTGACGGAACTTGAAAAGCAGGTACCAGCATTTGAAAAAGGGTTCTACTATAAAGATAAGCAATGGAGCAAAACGTTAAAACTAAATAGAACCCAAGAAGAATTATACGACGATTATCGTCAGATCCAATATGATATCGTTTCAGGTGAGAGCTATAGTTTAAAAACAGAATTTTTTAAATGAACCAAGTGACCGAAAAGGAGTAAACAATGAGTTTTAAAAAGAAAGATAATCAGATCTACTATAACCCGATTCGTCGTGCGGTATTAAACCATCGCATGATCCAACCAGGTGATAAAGTAGCGATCGGAATGAGTGGTGGCAAAGATAGTACCAGTTTGTTGTATTTTTTAGATACGATCAGTAAGCAACAGCGCTTGGGCTTCGAATTTGACATTGTCCCAATCACATTAGCAATGGGATTTGATATGGATATTGCACCATTGCAGGAATTTGTGGAAAAGTTGGGCTATGAATTAGAGGTTGTCCCAACCAATATTGCTCAAGTAGTCTTTGATATCCGAGAAGAACGCTCTCCATGTTCCTTATGCGCAAAACTACGCAGAGGAATTTTGTATAAACATGCTAAAGAACTTGGCTGTAATAAAGTGGCTTTAGGTCATCACCTAGATGATGCAATCGAAACGTATTTTATGAATTTTTTATTTCATGGACAAATGGCTAGTTTTGATCCTATTAGTTATTTATCAAAAACCGGTATTACGTTGATCCGTCCGTTGCTATACGTAGAAGAAAAACAAGTCATTCAATTTGTCAAAAGAGAAGCATTACCGGTTATTTTTAACCCTTGTCCGGTCGATAAAAAAACGAAAAGGGAAGAAATCAAACAGCTTATAAGTGGTTTGGCACAAGCCTATCCTGATATTAGAGAGAAATTTATTATGGGTATGGAACATGGCTTGGTTGAAAATTTCTGGACAAAATCGATGAATGGACCTGAATAAAGTTATGAAACGAAGAGGAACTATGAAAAATTTATTGGTCGTGCTGTTGTTACTATTGGGAGGATGCTCGCAAATTAGACAATCTGAACCAAAAGCAAGTGAATCAAAGAAAGTCCATTTTCAGTTTGAAGGAAAAAAGTTGCTGATTTCAAATGATTCAGAAAAGATTCTAACAGTCAGTGAATCAGAAACAGTGTTTTCTGTAGAAGAAAAGAAAAAGTGGGTATCGATTGATAAAACGAAGAGCTCACTTGCTATGACTAGCAATGTGTTAAGCAATTCAGTCTATGACTATGATTTAACACAGCCACTTTCTGAAATTGGTTCAAATAAAGTAAAGATTACGGTGTTTTATACTTTTGGGGATGCGGATAAGGATGTACAATACGAACAAGAAATAATATATGAAGAGTGATAAGTGCTTTTAAGGTAGTAAAAATAGAAAGAAACAAAACAGATCACTCAATTTGTTTTGTTTCTTTCTATTTTTTGATTCCACAAATCGATCAAGCCAAAATAGCGAAAATCACTACTTAATCTACACACTTCGCTAAAGTTGCCTTAATAGAAGCAATCACATCATGATGTTTCACATTCAACGTAGGGAATGTATCATTGGGATCTAAGTATAGATCATATTCTTGCATCATCGCGGATTTGGTTGAATGAATACCATGCTCTAAGCCAGCTCGTTCTGCTTCGGCATCGATTCCTTCGTAGATTGCTTTGACATCATCGTACGAGACTACAGGAACTTGGGTATGCTGCCCTAAAGCTGCAACCATCATTTGATAGAATTCTTGATATTTCATATTTGTATCGCCGATTGCGTAAGTACTGCGATGAGTGCCATTTTCCATGGCACCGACGGCTGCTTCTGCAACTTGTTCAACAGTCACCATTGCAGTTCCTCCTTTAATGGCAGGAAAAACATCTTGGCCCTTGATTTGATCTGTAAACATTTTCCAAAGTGGCTCTCTGCCTGGCATTGTGCCAAAGATATAAGGAAGGCGCAATGAAGTCACAGTCATCCCACCGTCGCCTTCAGCGAAAGCAACTTGTTCTTGCAGTAAACGCATCATTGGGTATGCTTCAAGTGTTAACTTGGTTTCAGGTAAACGTTCCGCAAATTCTGCAAAATAAGAACCAAAAACAACAAAATCTTTCACGCCAGCTTCTTTAGCTAAATAAGCTAAACGTTGAGTCGGTAAAACATTTGCTTCGTAGAAAAACTTCGAAGCAGGTTTTTTAGGAACCACTCGTTCATCTGCACCAGCCGCATAAATAAAACCAACACATCCATTTAACATGTCTAAGATTGCTTCATCGGTCATATCATTGATATTTCCTAAAGTCACTGAAACATCACTAGAAAATAAGTCCTCTGCCGGCATTGGTGGCAATGCAACCGTCGCTACTTCATAGCCGCGCTTCAATAATTCTTCCGTAGTATAGTAACCTAAAAATCCAGTTCCACCTAAAACAAAAACTTTTTTACTCATGAGAATAACCTCCAATAAATATTTGTGATATTCATCACATGTCCAACTATAGTATAATCTTATTGAAAGCAAAATACTGGACATTAAAAATATTATTCTTATCTTAATTGAACGAAGGAGTGTTTTTATGAAAACGAATCTCCCTTACAATGGGACTGACTATTATGGGTTTGAAATGAACAAAACAGATTTTATTGTAAAAATGGTAACTGTTCAAGCTGAAACTGCTAAAACCAGTAAGATGTCAATTCAATTTTTTTTTATAAAAAGCGGTTCAGGAAAAATTCAAATCAATAATCAAGAATATATAGTAAAAAAAGGCAGTGTTCTTTGGTTATTTTCTTACCATGTGTATCATTTCAGAGAAATTTATGAAGAGATTCAAGCAATTACTTTTGAACTTTCTTTAAACGTACTGATGCTGGCTAGTCTAACGACTCGTTCGGTTGAGCAGCATATGAATTTTTTTGACTATTGGGATACACCGGTTCTAAATGGAAATGAGAATGATTTCTCATACTTAAGCACGATTTTTACCCATGCACTCAAAGAGTACGAGCAACAAAATCGTCTATATGATTTATCCTTACTTGCAGATTTATATCAAGTTATTGTGTGGTTTGAACGTACGGCCAGACAGAATTGGCTGCGTGAAAAAGATGTCCGAAATGTTAGTTCAAAAGTTCTGATGTATCTTCACTTCCATTTTAGAGAAGCACTGACATTGACACAAGTAGCAGAACAATTTAAACGCACTCCCCAAACAATCAATCGTGGATTAAAAAAGTTAACAGGGAAAACCTTCGGTGAAAATCTTAGCGAAGTTCGGATAAACAATGCTTTAGCCATGATGAAATTCGAAGAATTAGGGATTGCATTTATCGCTGATTTTGTTGGCTATCATTCAGTTCCTAGTTTTAATAAACAATTTAAAGCAGCAACAGGTTTTGCACCAACAGAAATCAAAAAATTGAAGCCTGATCATAAAAAGCACAATTCATTTCGATTTCAAAACAGTTTACCTTTTGAAATCTATACATACATCAATCGGTATTACCAACAACCGATCACTCTTCAAACAGCAGCTAAATATTTCTATTCGAGTCCGACAAAAATCGATCAAATTGTCTTAGCTGAATTTGCGATGACCTTTAATTCATTGTTGGAATATAATCGAATGTTATTTGCCCGCTCCCTTTTGCTGAGTTCATCTAAAAAAATTAGTGAGATAGCTGAAGCGTGTGGCTACCAGTCGATTCGCACCTTTAATCGGAATTTCTTAACATTTTGGGGCAACACACCGAAAAAATATAAAGAGTTGCTGACTAAGCAATACAAGAGCTAAATCGTTTTTGCTGAGTTAAAGCAGCAGTTGAATAATCGCTTTATCCGTTGACAGTCTAAGATTCTGGGCGTACGATAGTAATAAACAAGGACAAAATCTTTGTTTTGGAAAAGTGGTGATTGATTATGGAAAAAGTAAAATCTATTTTAATGAGTCTTCTTGGTATCGTAGGTGCTATTAGTCTTTTTGGCGGTGGAGTAATGTTTGCTACTTTATTTATTTTACTATTTATATTATCAGTAGGATTAGAAATCATCACGAAACAAGGATCGGATACTTCGCAAAGAACATAACGGTTTGATCATAGAATCTTCATATCCCGATTGTCCATTTCTGTTGGAACGATAGGGTTTTTTCTCTGGAGAATGCTTTCAAGGGTCAATAACGTAAGCCTTTTTCAAACTAAACAGAAATTTTTCTGAAAATCAAGACGATTTCAATTGAAAAACACTAAAAGAACAGGTATAATTAGTTCATCAATAATAGTTGATGAACGATTTTATCTGTCACCATTCTATTATTTCATGAGGGAGTAACTGGCGGCGCTAGCTGCGGCAACATCACCAACTCCGAAAGAAATTTCTGGTGTTGTCTTAAACGGTGAGACTTATGTATGTTCTATTTAGCATACAGAGGTCTATTTTTTTTCGTTTTTGCTACGAACATTAAGTCCAAAAGCGTGTTCGTTTCGCTAATATGAAGTAAAATAGATTTAAGTAGCTGCACATTACAGAGGAGGAAGAACATGTCAGAAGAGAAAAAGGTTCAATTATCTGAAGCATTTTATACGCAGTCAGATGAAGAAGTCTTACAAAAGTTTGATACGACAGTCGAAGGACTATCCAATCAAGAAGCCAAGAAAAGATTAGAAAGCTATGGGGCTAATGCTTTAGATGAAGGGAAAAAGAAATCAATCGTTGTAAAATTCTTTGAACAGTTTAAAGATTTTATGATCATTGTCTTACTATTTGCTGCAGTAATTTCCGCAGTCTTCTCAGGTGATTTTGTTGATTCCATCATCATTCTACTCGTGGTTATTTTAAACGCGATCTTCGGTGTGATTCAAGAAGCCAAAGCAGAACAAGCGATTGAAGCTTTAAAAGAAATGTCTTCGCCGAATGCGAATATCCGTCGTGATGGTCACGTGATCACAGTGAAAAGTGATGAACTAGTACCAGGAGATATCGTTTTATTAGAAGCAGGAGATGTTGTTCCTGCAGACTTACGTTTATTGGAAGCTGCGAGTCTTAAAATCGAAGAAGCAGCTTTGACAGGTGAATCTGTACCAGTTGAAAAAGAAGCTATTGTTTTAGAAGGTAAATCTGATGACATCGGAATCGGTGATCGGATCAATATGGCGTATTCTAACAGTAACGTGACTTATGGCCGCGGAATCGGTGTGGTTGTCGGCACAGGGATGAACACCGAAGTCGGTAAGATTGCAGGGATGTTAGCCAACGAAAAAGAAACTGAAACACCATTGAAACAAAACTTAAACCAATTAGGTAAAATGTTGACGATCGCTATTTTAGTGATTGCAGCAGTGATGTTTGTTGTTGGTATGATGAACGGCCGTACATGGATCGATATGTTATTAACATCAATTTCATTAGCCGTTGCAGCGATTCCAGAAGGATTGCCAGCTATCGTTACAATTATTTTAGCTTTAGGTACACAAAAAATGGCGAAGAAAAATGCCATCGTCCGCAAATTACCAGCGGTTGAAACATTAGGAAGCACAGATATTATCTGTTCAGATAAAACTGGGACGTTAACATTAAACCAAATGACGGTTGAAGCTCTTTACACAGATAATGAAGTAAAACCTGCAACAGATGCTGTTGCTATGGATAATATGGCCTTAAAAATCATGAACTACACAAACGATACAAAAATTGCACAAGACGGTTCATTGATTGGTGATCCAACTGAAACAGCACTTGTTCAATACGGTTTAGATCACGATTTTAACGTAACGGAAAAAGTTGCTGCTGAACCTCGTGTTGCTGAAATTCCATTTGATTCAGATCGTAAATTGATGACAACTGTTCACCAATTAGCAGATGGTAAATTCTTAGTTGCTGTCAAAGGTGCACCAGACGAATTACTAAAACGTTGTAATCAAGCATTATTAAAGGGTCAAACACCAGCAATGGATGACAAACAACGTCAAGAAATTTTAGCGACTAATACAAAATTAGCCAAACAAGCATTACGTGTTTTAGGAATGGCTTATAAAATCGTAGATGCGGTTCCAGCGGAAATGGATTCTGATTTAGTTGAAAAAGACTTAGTATTTGCAGGTCTTGTCGGCATGATCGATCCAGAACGTAAAGAAGCAGCCGAAGCGGTAAAAGTAGCCAAAGAAGCTGGCATTCGTCCAATCATGATCACAGGTGACCACAAAGACACAGCCGAAGCAATTGCTGCACGTCTTGGTATCATTAAAGAAGGTGACGACGATGCTGTAATTACAGGTGCTGAATTAAATGAATTATCGGATGAAGCATTTGCAAAAGTCGTTGAACATTATTCCGTTTATGCTCGTGTTTCACCTGAACATAAAGTTCGTATCGTGAAAGCGTGGCAACAAGAAGGTAAAGTCGTTGCTATGACAGGTGACGGTGTGAATGATGCACCAGCCTTGAAAGCAGCTGACATCGGTATCGGCATGGGGATTACTGGTACAGAAGTATCAAAAGGTGCCTCTGATATGGTCTTAGCGGATGATAATTTCTCTACTATTATCGTAGCCGTTGAAGAAGGACGTAAAGTCTTCTCAAATATCCAAAAAACGATTCAATATCTCCTTTCTGCTAACTTAGGGGAAGTATTGACACTCTTTATTGCAACAATGTTAGCGTGGGATACCTTACTACCAGTTCACTTATTGTGGATCAACTTAGTAACCGACACATTCCCAGCAATTGCTTTGGGCGTAGAGCCTGCTGAGCGTGACGTGATGAGCCATGCGCCTCGTGGGAAGAAATCAAACTTCTTCTCTGGCGGTGTCTTGAGTAGTGTAATTTATCAAGGGATCACACAAGGTGCGTTGACGCTGATCGTGTATAAAATGGCGATCGAATTCCCAGCGCACACAGCAGCGAATATGCCAAACTTATCAGCAGCAGCCTTATATGATTTACAACATGGTGATGCGTTGACAATGGCATTTGCAACATTAGGATTGATTCAATTGTTCCACGCATTCAACGTGAAATCTATTTACCAATCTGTCTTTAAAGTTGGGTTGTTCAGAAACAAATCATTTAACTGGGCTATCTTAGTATCGTTCTTGTTACTAGCAGCAACGATTCTAATTCCAGGATTCAATGACTTGTTCAGCGTAACGTCATTAGATGCTTACCAATGGGCAATCGTTGCTGGAACGTCATTTGCGATTATCCCAATCGTTGAAATTGTAAAATTTGTTCAACGTAGAATGGGAAAAAGTTAACAACAAATCGAAAAAAATGAATAGACTTATAAATAAGTTTAAAGTCAACTAAATACGAAGACCAAAAATCATGAAAAAGATTTTTGGTCTTTGTATTTTTTTTAATTAAATCAATGTAAAAAGACTCTCAAACTATTTCGATTTAGTTTTACTGAAAAGAGAAACAGGGATTAAGCTTATTTTAGAGGCTTTTATTTTTTTTTCAAAAAAAAACAGCTCTTATTTTTGAATAATAAAAAAAAAGTGAATACTTATTTGCTGTATATTATCTATTATCAAAGAGTAAACAGGAAACTTTGATGAACAGTTGTCACTTGCTGCGATAGGAAAGGAAGAAAAGAATTATGGGCATAAACGTATAAAGAATCGGTGGATCAGCATTTAAAGGGATAGAAATCAATAAAATTCTAATTTTTTTGTAAAAAGTCAATCATAAGTATATCATTGTCTAAAAATCGATTTTCATGAGACAATCAATACATATTAAATTTAAGGAGTGATTGGATATGTCAGAAGAAAAAAAACTTGAGCCTTACAGACACACCGATGGGAAAGGGTGGATTGATCATGGACCTAGAAATACTAGTCGTGATGAAGAAAATCCAGATATTCTAGTGCCACCTGCTACTGACCATGGAACGATGGCGAATTTAAGATTTAGTTATTCTGATTCACATCAACGCTTGGAAGAAGGCGGATGGACAAGAGAAATCACAAACCGTGATTTTCCCATTTCACAAGATGTTGCTGGCGTAGACATGAGCTTAGAACCCGGTGCTTATCGAGAAATGCATTGGCATAAGGAAGCTGAATGGGGCTTGATGCTCTATGGAAATGCTCGTGTGACGGGTATTGATGAATACGGACGCTCCTTCATTGATGACATTAAAGCCGGAGATTTATGGAACTTTGAAGCGGGAGTTCCTCACTCTATTCAAGCGTTAGACGAAGGCTGTGAATTTTTATTAGTTTTCAGTGAAGCTGATTTTTCTGAAAACAATACATTCTTATTATCGGATTGGTTGGCACATACGCCACCTGAAGTGGTTGCGGCAAACTTTAAAAAATCAACAGAGGAAATTGAAAGTTTCCCTGCTAAAGAAAAATATATTTTTAAAGCAAATATTCCTGGTTCTATTGAAGAAGTCGAACGTCCAAATGTGAATGGGAAAGTTCCATCGCCATTTACATTTCATATGGATACAATTAAACCGATTGAATCAGAAGCTGGTCGTGTACGAATCGTCGATCAAAACGTTTTTCCTGTAGCGAAAACAATTTCGGCTGCTTTTGTGGAAGTAGAGCCAGGTGGAATGCGCGAACTTCACTGGCATCCTAAAGCTGCAGAATGGCAATACTACATTCAAGGGAAAGCTCGCATGACAGTTTTTAACTCTGCTGGTGTTTCTAGAACGTTTGATTTCCAAGCAGGTGACGTAGGTGTCGTTCCAATCGTAGCTGGACACTACGTACAAAATATTGGTGATGAACCCTTGATTTTTGTAGAAGTCTTCAAGCATGGTGAGTATTCTGATATTTCATTAAATAAATGGTTAGGCTCTTCCCCATCGCAAATGGTAGCGGATCATTTAAACGTTACGAAACAATTTGCGGAGTCACTACCAAATCCAGAAAAGCCACAACCTGTTGTTTGGTTTAAAAAACCAGAATAGTTTTTGTTTCAATGCCTAGAAAATAAATAGGAAAATTTTCTAGGCTTTTTACTATCAAAAATTGGAGGAATAGAGAGTGAATAATCGTAAAGTACCGACTTATCCTGTAATGGAACTACCTTGGATTGCTTTTTTTCTAGCGATTGCGGCTGGCTCAATGGACGGGTATACCTACTTTGTAGGAAAAGCATTTAGCACAGTACAATCAGGAAATATCATTTTATTAGGACAAACAATTGCAACAAAAGACTGGCAGCATTTAGCTACAGTGGCACTAACCATCTTATGTTTTGGATTAGGTGCGATGACGACAGGAATTATTGAAGTGTTGGGCATTAAAATGAAGAAAATCTGGGCATTTGAAATTTTACTTATAGAAGCAGTCGTTTTAGTTGGCTTAGGTTTTTCATCAATTAATAGTGTTTTTACCATCCTACAGATATGTATGCTTGTTTCTTTTCTAGCTGGAATGCAAGGGAATGCATTTCATAAAATAGATGGCATGCTTTATGGAAATGTTGCCGTGACATTAGTGGTACAATTAGCGTTCAATTATATTATTCAAGCTTTTACCGGAGCAAAAGATGCATGGAAAAATAGTTGGTTATATTTTTCTGTATTAATTGGTTTTGCAGGTGGCGGACTAATCGGGACTATTTTGACAAAAGCTTATGGTGAAAAATCTTTATGGTTTACAGCAATTGTTTTAGTGGGAATTGCCTTCTATTCAAAAATGATCAAAGTAGAGGAGAAAGCAATTAAAATTGATCCTGTTTAGTAGTAAATAATTAGTGAACTTGAATCAGTTTTCAAAGACTAGACAGTAAGGAACTGTAGAGGAAGATTCAGTCGCGCAGAAAACGAAATAGCTCAATGAGTGTTTCTTTTCTGCGTTATTCCAGATTGGTAAATGGGAAAATCGGTGTAATTATTTAAGGACGTGAATGGATGAATAAAAACAAAGAAACCTATGATGGGGTACGCTATAATCGAAGTGCTCTTATGGTTGTTATTCTACTGGGCGCATTTTGTATTATTATGAATCAGACGCTGTTGATCACAGCCTACCCAACGATTATGAAAGACCTGAATATAAGTTTAAGCACCGTTCAATGGTTAACAACGTTGTTTCTCTTAGTATCAGGTATTACTATTCCTTTGTCTGCTTATTTAATGAAACAAATCAAGTCTAAATATCTATTTTTAACTGCCTTGAATTTATTTTTAATGGGCGTGCTTATTTGTTATTTCGGTCCAACATTCAAGTATTTGCTTTTTGGACGATTATTACAGGGAATTGCTTCTGGAATTATGCTTCCTTTGATTCAGACGATTGTATTAACGCTGTTCCAAAAAAACGAGCGTGGAACTGCTATGGGGTTTGTTGGTTTAGTAGTTGCGTTAGCTCCCGCGATAGGGCCAACGCTATCTGGATATATTATTACCTATTTTAATTGGAAAACATTATTTCTTATTACAATACCGTTGATTCTTCTATCTGAAATAGGGGCTTTGCTGTTTTTTAAAGTCAGCATACCCTTAAAACAGAGTAAGTTAGACATTCCTTCTGTTTTTTTATCGATCATTGGATTTGGTAGTTTGTTATACAGCATTAGTTTAGCCAGTACTAAAGGCTGGTTGTCTAAAGAAGTGATTGTTCTTTTGTTTATAGGATGTGCTGTGATTATTTCTTTTATTGTACGAGAGTTGAAAATTTCAAATCCACTATTGAACTTAAAAGTGTTTAGCTACTCAACTTTTTCAGTTTCTGTGTTTCTAAGTGCCATTTCTTATATAGCCTTGCTTGGATTTGAATCTATTTTACCAGACTATATTCAAAAGGTTCATCTAGAAAGTCCAATTGATTCGGGGTTGATTTTATTACCTGGAAGTATTGTGATGGGATTAATGAATCCAGTTACAGGAAAATTATTTGATCGATTTGGTGGACGTTTTTTAATCCCGATTGGTTTGACGTTATTGTCTTTAGGGACATTTCCATTTCTATTTATTACTGAGATAACGCCAATTCTTTTCATAGCTATTTTCTATGCTATTCGTTTATTGGGAATATCAATGGTCTTGATGCCAGTGACAACAACGGGAATGAATGCTTTACCCAATGACATGATCAGTAATGGGACCGCAACGAATAATACATTAAGGCAAATTGCTAGCTCCTTTGGGACTGCTGTATTAGTTACGTTTCTATCTAGTCATGCCCAAGCTACTCCTACACAATCATTGGCAATTGGAAGCTCCACACTTGCTATAAAAGAATCATTGGAGGTTACCGATTATCGTCA
Source organism: Enterococcus sp. AZ170 (assembly GCF_050545135.1). Taxonomy (NCBI): domain Bacteria; kingdom Bacillati; phylum Bacillota; class Bacilli; order Lactobacillales; family Enterococcaceae; genus Enterococcus; species Enterococcus sp. AZ170. The sequence goes on from NZ_CP172947.1 coordinate 1,084,258, forward strand.
TGCGTTTGCGATGGCTTTTGTTTTTTGTATCGTTGCTTTAATTAGTTCCTTAATTATTTTTCGTAAAAAAGGATCGAATACTAAAAAGAGAGAAAAGAAAGAGTAATCATTTGAATTATTTATAGACGTTTATAAGGAAGTGATAATCCCCACTCTTTCAAAAATGAATTACCGGTTAAACAGATATCTAGTGAAAAAATTAAGTTTTTTTATAGAAATACTTATTACTTTTCTATCTACTCATTTGCGTGTATATTAAAAATTGAAATGAAGTATATTTATTGATAGTGTGATGACTTCCACTCGGCAATAATTAAGTTAGCTATGTTTATGAAATATCTATAACGATAGGCTACTTAATAAAAAAGTTTAGTAGAGTAAGTCATCGCATCTATTTTTAAACTCAATTACTGATAAAATAATTGAGAAATCAACTATGCAAAGAGTGGGAATAGATGTTAGAAAAGTATTTAGAAAAAAATATTTATAGAAAAATTGTTCTTCTTGAAGCACTATACAAATATGAAAAAATTGACATTACGCATTATATAGAAATATTCGAAGCATTTCCAACAACAGTACAAAATGATTTGGAAGATTTAGTTCAGATACTAGATATGTACATATTAAGTTATGAGAAACAAAAAAAATACTTTTATGTAGAATTTAATAAAGATATTCCATTATTTGAAATTCGCAAAATCATCTATCAGCAATCATTATTTCTAAAGACGTGTACCAAATTTTTGGAACAACAGTTTAATTACTTGGATTTAGTAGAAGAAGAATTTATTTCAGTTAGTAAAGCTTATAATTTGAAGAAAAAAGCGGAAGCTTTTTTTTCTGCTTGTCATCTGGACTGTGAAAATGAACGGTTGAATAGTTCAGAATTTGAAACGAGGTTCTTATATTTATACTATCTAACAAAAATTGACATCAATTATGAAACAAATCAGACGATTGAATTTGAAGAAGCGTGCGAGGACATGCTCGATTTGATTGAACACGAGTTTTCAACCAGAGTTTATACGGAAGAAAGTCGTTATTTTATTTTACAAGGAATGAATATTGCCTATTCACGTCAAGATAAAGAAAAGCTTGAATTAGAAGAAAAGGTCATCGTCGATTTAAAAAAACGCCCCATTTTCAAGTTAGTCGAACAAGCATGGAAAAGTTTGAATATGGAGCGCTTTTTACCAGAACATGAAATTGTTTATGTGGTGTCTCTTTTTAATTCTTGTGAGTATTCTTTTAGTCAATTAGAGAATTTATTTGAAGACCATGAGAAATTACGTAGTACGTTTTTAGTTGGTCGTCCAGATATTATTCGACTAATCCAATATTTTGAAGAAGAATTTGATCAAATTTTATTAGGGGATTTTAGTTTTGAAGAAGGGGTTATCCGTTTAACAAGGAATGCTTGGTATAATCATCAAGTTTTAGTCCACGGTTCTTTTTATACGCTGCATCCTAAAAATAAAGAGCTGTTTCAACGAATCGTCAAAGTTTTATTTAAATGGGGACAAGGAATTAAAAATCTTCTTGTAATTGATACAAATTTAATCTATCGTTTTATTGAAGAAGCGGGCCCTATTTTAATGCAAGAAAAACTGTTCTTCCGTTTGAAAATCGTAACCGATTCTGATTCAAAATTTTTACTGTATCAAAGTAAATTCTCTGAATTTAATGTTTTCGATATAGTGGTAGAGAATAAATTTTACCGTTCCATATACGAAGTTGAAGGATATGACCAATCGATTCGTAATGAATATATCTTTTGTGAAGAGGCCCTGATTCCATCGGTGTTAGAAGATCATCCTCATATCATTCCAATCTCTGTAGATATGTTATTAGATCATTCTTTTTTGTTAGTGTGTATGAAGCCTTATCAACACTTTATGGAAGTTCATAATACTTCCTATATTAATGGGGTAAAGTGATAATCTATTTTTACTTATTAGTTGGCAAAAAGACGAAGAATGTTAAGGCAAAGAATGCAGCAGAAGTTTTGTATGGTTTATGACAGATGAGAATCAAATAGATCCAGTGTGACGTCGCCCTGTACCTCACTGGGTTTCTCAGCAATTATCGCGAAGTTACTTCTGATTTCACTAGTAATTCGAATTCCTGGAGTAGGGGATGTGACTCGTAGTGTTATGTCTCAGATAAAAATAAACAATAGATTACTTTTAAGTATCGATGGATCCTTGATGTTTGAAAAATAGTTTTTAAGGTCAAAACAAGTCAAAAAAGTGGACAAATTTTCATATTGCGGTATTATTAATATAGAGATTTAGCTTTAAAATATGGAGGTTAGTCGTGATGAACTATTTAGATGAAAATGAAGAAACAGAAGAAAAACAACAACCAAATGCGTTTATGAAAAAATTGTTTGAAGAGCGAACAATTTTGATTTACGGAGAAATCAATCAAGATTTAGCACGAGAAGTAACATCTCAATTATTGTTGCTAGCTGCAATGGGTGATGAGCCTATCAAAATCTTTATCAATAGCCAAGGCGGACATGTTGAAGCGGGAGATACGATTCATGACATGATCAAATTTGTAAAACCAGAAGTGATCGTGATCGGAACTGGTTGGGTTGCAAGTGCTGGTATTACGATTTACTTAGCTGCTGAAGCGAAGAATCGTTATAGCTTACCAAATACACGCTATATGATCCATCAACCTGCTGGCGGTGTGCAAGGACAAAGTACAGAGATTCAAATTGAAGCCAAAGAAATCATCCGTATGCGTGAACGTGTCAATCGCTTGATCGCTGAAGCGACAGGTCAAACTTACGAAAAAATCGCAAAAGATACAGACCGTAACTTCTGGATGTCAGCTGACGAAGCCAAAGAGTATGGCATGATTTCTAAAATCATCAAAACAAGTGACGAAATTCAATAAAAACATAAAAACTGCAAACAAAAAATCTGTTTGCAGTTTTTTTATAAGAAGAATCAGGGTAAAATTGTATTTTTGCAGATTCTTCTTGTCATCTGCCTATCAAACAGGGTAAAATTGAGTGATTACTAAAAGAAAGTAGGAAAGATTGTGAAACCAAATTTAGGCTATTATGTTCAAAACATCAATGATATTGTTAAAGAAACAGAAGAAGTCGGAGAAAAAATGAACGACTATTACGAGGAAGTTCGTAAAGCAATCGATAACGGCAAAGTAACGGAGTTGGCTCCAGAAAGAATTGCTGAGATTCAACGCATTTTCCAAGATGGCACCAAGGAATATACAATTATGCTTGAAAAAGTAACTCAATTGCGTCCACCTGCCCGTGTTATGGGAATCCATAAGAAATTCGAACGTTCATACATCGAATATTTAGCTGGTTGTAACGAAATGATTTTATCTTTAGATCCGGAAAAAGGGATCGATGTTGATTTGTTCAATCATTCAGAAGAAAAGCAAGATAAAGCAACAGATGACATTTCATTTGCTATCACACGAATGAGCAACCTTTTATTAAATAAATAAAAAAATAAATGGAAAAATGACAAAAAATAGTAAGATTTCATTTTAATTTAATGTTATTTTTAGTAGACAAAAGAAAAAAACTGTTGTATTATATGATCATACCAACAACAACCTTTTTATTTTTCATTTTACTCTTATTGAGTAATACTCCTTTTCCATCGGCCTTTTCCGCCGATGGTTTTTTATTTATACGTTTTTGAAAATAAATATCATATTAATAATATATCTTTATCTTTTTAATTTTAACATACATAATGTTATTTTTTGTCTGTTTTAAGCAAAGAAAAGAGACTTGCTTTTAAAGACATAGAAAAAGATCTAAAACAGAAACATTACAGTCTGTTTTAGATCTTTAGATTTTCATGTGACTATTCCGTATTAATTTTCTACATTACGCACATAATCATCAAAATACTGAATCAGATCAGATTTGATCTTCTGATATTCAGCTTCTGTGTATTCACGTTCTTCAATCGTTCCATTAAAAAATGGAATCTCCAACTCTTCGCGCAAGCGCTCTACGACTTCACTTTGATCCATTTGGGCACCTTCTTTACCTGTTGTCTACTCTATTATAGAACATTAAAATCATTCGTCAACTGTTCAAAAGAATCTTTCATAGCCGTTAACTTATTATAAAGTAGGATGCTATCATCCTCTTCAAGAAAAAAGACCTGCTTCAATTCAAAATAGAAATCTTCAAAGGCTTTAAAAAAGGGGTGAACCTCTGAGGCCGTTAGTTCACTATTACTGTAGTAAAAAACACGTACACTATGATAATAGGTGAAGACTTCATTGATATTTAAAAGAATTCGAGTATCTTCAGGGCGTGGGCGGCTGGTGACTAAATCGTATAAAGTTAAGCTCTTTGTATGGATTTCAGATAAATAAGATAAGAGTATTTCCACTTTTTCATTACTTGCTGACATTAAATCAACCTCCAATTTTCTTAATTATAATAAAAAAGTAGAAGAAAGAGAAATAGGACACTCAATAGAAGAGTAATATTTATAAAAAATGAAAAATAAAGAAAAAAACGTTGACAAAAAAATGAGAATGCTCTAATATTATGACCAATACTAAAACTCATTGAAAAGAAGAGTACACAAGCAGACATTATATCCAGTGAATTGATGTGATCAGTTATTGGAGCGAGAGAGCTTTCGTTTGGTGCAAGAAAGTAATGATCCCTTGTCGAAAATGATCTTGGAGAGGAAAAATCAATTTGATTTTTACGGCAGCTACCGTTAACAAGGCACCAAATCAAGAAGTGATTCGACGTTTGGGTTGAGATGGAAGTGATTTCCAATAAAGGTGGTACCGCGACAGTCGCCCTTTACTAGTATAAAGCTAGTAGGGACGGCTTTTTTGTTCCTTTTAATGAGAATAAATAGAAAGAGGCGGTCATTATGCAAGAAGGTGATATGTGGATTGGCGATATAAAAAAAATCAATAAAATAAAAAATAGAAAAGGAATGACGCATAATGACAAACTCTAACTATCAATTTGAAACGATCCAAATCCATGGAGGACACAAACCCGACAAAGAGACGAATTCTAGAGCCGTACCTATTTACCAAACAACATCTTATACCTTTGACGACACACAAGATGCAGCCGAGAAATTTGCACTATCTAAAGCAGGAAACATTTATACACGCATCACAAATCCGACAACAGCAGTATTGGAAGACCGGTTGAATGAATTAGAAGGCGGTGTTGGAGCGGTAGCAGTAGCTTCAGGAACAGCGGCTGTCACTTATGCAATTCAAAACCTTGCAAGCAGCGGTGATCATATTGTCTCAGCTTCAACATTATATGGTGGAACATTTAACTTATTTGCTCATACATTGCCAGAATTTGGGATCACGACAACCTTTGTTGAGCCAGATCAGTTAAGTAATTTTGAAGAAGCCATCAAAGAAAATACCAAAGCGATTTTTGTAGAAACGATTGGTAATCCAATTACGAATGTTGCAGATTTAGAAGCCATTGCAGAAATTGCACATAAACATGAGTTACCATTGATCGTGGATAATACTTTTGCAACGGCCTATTTGAATCGTCCTTTTGATTTTGGCGCTGATATCGTCGTATATTCCGCAACAAAATTCATTGGTGGGCACGGTGTTGCTTTGGGAGGTGTTATCATTGATTCTGGCAAATTCAACTGGGCAAATGGTAAATTCCCTAAACTTGTTGATCCAGACCCAAGCTATCATGGTTTATCCTATACAAAAGATGTTGGTGCACCAGCTTATATCACACGCTTACGCGTTTCTTTATTAAGAGATACAGGGGCAGCGATTTCACCCTTCAATAGTTTTTTATTGATTCTAGGTCTAGAAACATTATCTTTGCGCATAGAGCGACATGTAAAAAATGCGCAGACTGTAGCGGAATTTTTAAATAAGCACCCGAAAGTTGAGTGGGTTAATTATCCAGGCTTACCGAACAATCAATATCATCAACTAGCAGAAAAATACTTACCAAAAGGAGCAGGCTCAGTCTTTACTTTTGGAGTAAAAGGTGGGGCCGAAGCTGGAAAAAATTTGATTGATCATGTTGAGCTGTTCTCACTATTAGCAAATGTCGGTGATGCGAAATCATTGATCATTCATCCAGCTTCAACAACGCATTCACAGTTGAGTGAAGATGAATTAAAAGCTTCAGGAACAGCGCCAGAATTGATTCGTCTATCCATTGGAATTGAAAATATTGAAGATATTATTGCTGACTTGGGGCAAGCATTGAATAAACTATAAAAAAATGAAAAGGTTGGGACAGGAAGTGCTTCTGCTCCACCCCTACCGTTCATACGGATTCCATTTGAGTGGGATATGATTCAAAGAGTTATGTCCCGTTCACTTTCTTAAAAAAATCTCATAAAACTGTTGACTTTGATTAAAAACTTTTGTATCTTTAATATTATAGTTTGAATTATTCAAAAATTCTGACAATAAAGGATGTTGAGGAAGATGAACAAGCAGACAACGACAATTACATTCTTATTATTACTGAAGGACTCATCACACTGATTTCTAGAAACCAGCTGCAGCACAGCTTTTTCTTATCAGACGTTGAGAGTCCTGTTTTCGCATTGCATGAACGGGATGACAAGCATCCCATATCGTGGGGTGCTTTTTTATTGTAAATCACAGCGATTGCTTGCAGAGCTGATGATGCACAATACTTGGCGAGCGAAGCGAGAGAAGTTTCGTTCGTCTAAAACACAGCGACTGCTTGCAGAGCTGATGATGCACAATACTTGGCGAGCGAAGCGAGAGAAGTTTCGTTCGTCTAAAACACAGCGACTGCTTGCAGAGCTGATGATGCGCAATACTTGGCGAGCGAAGCGAGAGAAGTTTCGTTCGTCTAAAACACAGCGACTGCTTGCAGAGCTGATGATGCACAATACTTGGCGAACGAAGCGAGAGAAGTTTTATTCGTGTCCCCTAACCTAAAAAAATGAAGAAAACCATTAACTCAATTCAGAAGGGAAGTATGAAAAATGAACACTATCCAATTCTTTGACACCACTCTAAGAGACGGCGAACAAACACCAGGTGTAAATTTTAACACCAAAGAAAAAGTTCAAATCGCTAAGCAACTTGAAAAATGGGGTATCGATACGATCGAAGCAGGATTTCCGATCGCATCAGTTGGTGATTTTGAAGCAGTTAAAGCCATCGCAGAAAATGCTGAAAAAATGACCGTCGCAGGTTTGGCACGGTGCCAAAAAGCTGACATCGATCGCGCTCATGAAGCGTTGCAAAATGCCAAGGACCCACAAATCCATGTATTTCTAGCAACTAGCCCGGTTCATATGGAATTTAAACTAAAAATGACACCAGACGAAGTAATCGCTTCTATTAAAGAACACGTTAGCTACGCTAGAACCAAATTTGAGAAAGTTCAGTTTTCACCAGAAGATGCAACCAGAACAGACAAACAATTTCTACTAAAAGCAGTTCAAACAGCCATTGATGCAGGTGCAACAATCATCAACGTTCCTGATACGGTTGGTTATTCCAATCCAACAGAATACGGCGCACTATTTAAATTTCTGATCGGAAATATCCAAAGCGATGAAGAAATTATTTTCTCTTCTCATTGCCACGATGACTTAGGAATGGCGACGGCCAATGCCTTAGCAGCGATCGAAAATGGCGCTTGTCGAGTAGAAGGAACAATCAATGGCATCGGCGAACGAGCTGGCAATACGGCGCTTGAAGAAGTAGCGTTGGCGCTATACATCAGAAAAGATTTCTACGAAGCCCAAAGCAACATCACATTGAATGAAACCAAAAGGACCAGCGATCTCGTCAGCCGTCTATCAGGCGTGGCAGTGCCAAGAAATAAAGCAATCATCGGAGCGAACGCTTACGCTCACGAATCAGGTATCCATCAAGATGGCGTATTGAAAAATCCAGATACCTACGAAATCATTACACCATCACTTGTTGGGGTAAATGAAAACTCATTGCCACTAGGGAAACTTTCCGGGCGTCATGCATTTGCCACAAAAATGGAAGCACTAGGCTACCAACTAACAGATGACGAACTAAAAGACGCCTTCAAACGCTTCAAATCATTGGCAGACAAAAAGAAACAAGTCACAGAAGACGATTTGATCGCGCTAATGGTTGGACAATCGCAAGAATGTAGCGAAGATTATCGCTTAGAACGTGTCCAATTGCAATACGTTTCTGACGGCAGTCAAGGAGCAATCGTGTCCATCAATACAGGTGAAAACGAAAGTAAAACAGAATCGGCGATCGGCTCTGGTAGTATCCAAGCGATCTATAATTCGATTGATAAAATATTCGACCAAAAACCAGAACTACAAGAGTATTACATTAAAGCCATCACAGGCGGTGAAGATGCCCAAGCAGAAGTGCATGTAACCTTAGCAGATACTGAAAACAACAAGCAATTCAACGGTATCGGCATCGATTTCGATGTCTTACAAGCATCAGCGAAAGCTTACGTCAAAGCCAGTGAACAATTTCAAAAAGAAGTGGGGAAAGCCTAATGAGCAAACGAATTGTAGCATTGCCGGGTGACGGCATCGGAGCAGAAATCATGGATAGCGCACTAAAAATTTTAGCCGAAATCATGGTGCAAGATAATCTGGATTTTGATATTGAACGTTTTGCCTTTGGCGGCGCTGGTATTGATGAACAAGGTGATCCCTTACCAGCAGGAACCCTAAACGCTTGTGAAAAAGCCGATGCGATCTTACTAGGTGCCATTGGCGGTCCAAAATGGGACAATGCACCAAAACGTCCCGAACAAGGCTTGCTTGGGTTAAGAAAAGCTTTAGGACTTTTTGCAAATATCCGTCCGATTTCTGTGCCAGATGCAGTCGTTCATTTATCGCCATTAAAAGAAGAAAACGTTCGAGGCGTTGATTTTGTGGTCGTTCGTGAACTAACAGGTGGTATCTACTTTGGTGAAAAAAAGCTAGGGGAAACAGAAGCCTCAGACCTATGCACCTATTCAAAAGCTGAGATCCAACGTATTATCAGAAAAGCCTTTGAAATCGCCCAAACGAGAAATAAAAAAGTCACATCTGTTGATAAAGCCAATGTACTAGCGACCAGCAAATTGTGGCGTCAAACAGCCGAAGAAGTCGCACGAGAATTTCCAGATTGTACCTTAGAACATCAATTAGTCGATTCAGCGGCAATGGTCATGATACAAAAGCCAAAAGCCTTTGACGTACTTGTAACAGAAAATCTATTCGGCGATATCTTAAGTGATGAAGCATCGGTGATTCCAGGCTCACTAGGGATGATGCCAAGCGCCAGTCACAGCGAATCTGGTCCCTCATTATACGAACCAATCCATGGTTCAGCACCAGATATTGCTAATCAAAATATCGCCAATCCAATGTCGATGATCTTGTCAGTAGCGATGATGTTACGTCAATCATTTGGCTTAGAAAATTCAGCAAAGAAAATCGAAGAGGCTTGCGATCGTGTCATGAATCAAGGAATTCTAACCACAGACCTAGGTGGTAAAGCGACAACAACAGACTTTACAGAAGCTATAATAACAGAATTGAGAGGTGCTTAATATGGGAAAAACTCTATTTGATAAACTTTGGGAACAACATGTGGTATCGGGCGTTGCCGGAGAACCACAACTACTATACGTCAATCTGCATCTGATCCACGAGGTCACTTCACCACAAGCCTTTGAAGGACTAAGAGAAGCAGGCCGAAAAGTCCGCCGACCAGATAGAACCTTTGGGACGATGGATCATAACGTACCAACACAAGATATTTTTAACATCACAGATTTGGTGGCAAAAAAACAAATCGAAGCCTTGCAGAAAAACTGTGAAGAATTCGGTGTAACGCTCTGTGATAACGGCAGTGACCGTCAGGGAATCGTGCATATGGTGGGACCCGAAACAGGCTTGACACAACCAGGGAAAATCATCGTTTGTGGGGATTCACATACAGCAACTCACGGCGCATTTGGAGCCTTGGCATTCGGTATTGGAACCAGTGAAGTGGAACATGTTTTTGCCACACAATGCATTTGGCAAAATAAGCCAAAATCAATGGGTGTTAAAATTACTGGAAAACTAGCCAAAGGCGTGTATGCCAAAGATATTATTCTTGCCTTGATCGCAAAATATGGGGTTGATTTTGGTGTTGGACATGCGGTTGAATTTTACGGTGAAACGATTGAAAATCTAACGATGGAAGAACGCATGACCATCTGTAACATGGCCATCGAAGGCGGCGCAAAAATGGGGATGATGGCGCCAGATGAAAAAACCTTTGACTATGTACGTGGCAGAGAATATGCACCAGAAGATATGGAAGCGGCAATCGCTGATTGGAAAAAACTGCCAAGTGATCCAGACGCAACTTATGATGTGGATCTAGAATTAAACGCAGATGAACTGGTTCCCTTCATTACATGGGGAACGAATCCAGAAATGGGCATCCCAATCACAGGGACATTCCCAGAAATCAAAGACATGAACGACGAACGTGCCTATAACTACATGGATCTAAAACCAGGACAACGCCCATCAGATATCGAAATCGGCTACGTTTTTATCGGCTCATGTACCAACGGCCGACTATCCGATTTAGAAGAAGCGGCTCGTATCGTAAAAGGCAAAAAAGTCAAAGAAGGCATTACCGCAATCGTAGTACCAGGCTCAAGACCTGTTCGTAAAGCAGCAGAGAAAATCGGCTTGGATAGAATCTTCATCGAAGCAGGCTTTGAATGGCGTGAACCAGGCTGCTCCATGTGTCTAGGCATGAATCCAGACCAAGTACCAGAGGGTGTTCACTGTGCCTCAACCTCGAACCGAAACTTTGAGGGACGCCAAGGCAAAGGGGCAAGAACCCATCTTTGCAGCCCGGCGATGGCGGCAACAGCTGCGATTGAAGGAACGTTTAGAGACATTAGAGAGGAGCTTGGTGCATAATGGAGGCATTTACACAACATACAGGAACTGCGGTTCCACTAATGAATGACAATATCGACACCGATCAAATCATTCCAAAATCATTTCTAAAACGAATCGAAAAAACAGGGTTTGGCGAGTTTTTATTTGATGAATGGCGTTATTTGCCGGACCGTACACCAAATCCAGAATTCACTTTGAATGAACCACAATACAAAGGCGCGACGATTCTGATTTCTGGTGACAACTTTGGATCAGGTTCATCACGAGAGCATGCGGCTTGGGCGTTGGATGATTATGGTTTTAGAGCGGTTATTGCAGGAAGTTTCAGTGATATTTTTTATATGAATGCGACGAAAAATGGACTATTGCCAATTGTATTGAAGCGAGAAGAATTGGATGCATTGGCGGGGCTTCAAGCAGATGAAATGATTACAATTGATTTACCTGCTCAACAAGTGGTGACGTCGATTGGTACGTATTCTTTTGAAATTGACAGCACTTGGAAGCATAAATTAGTGAATGGGTTAGATGAGATTGCGATCAGCTTGACGCATGATTCTGAGATTGCGGCTTATGAAGCGAAGATTCCAGCATATTGGCAATAAGAAATAGTAAGAGTGAGGTTGGGACAGGAGTGTTTAACCCCGAGAACCACGTAGGTACTATGCAACATCAGTTTATGATATTTACTGTGTTTTACAGCAATTTCAGCTTATTTCCGAAAGGGTTGCTTCTGCTCCCACCGTTTATTCATATTTAGGGTGTGAAACAAAAGTACTTTTTACTTTTGTCCCACACCCTGCTTTTCATTAAATCGTTAGGAGGGTGAAAACCATGGAATGGGATGCAAAAAAATATAATACGACACATGATTTTGTTTTTAAGTATGGCGCAGGATTGTTGGAGTTAGTACCGAAAGAGCCGAAAAAAGTGTTGGATATTGGCTGTGGGACTGGCGCATTAACGAGTCAAATTGCGGACCTGGGGCATGAAGTGACGGGAATCGATCAATCAGTAAATATGATCGATCAAGCAAAAAAAAGTTATCCTAATTTGAATTTTTTACAGGAAGATATCTTAAATCCTTCCAATCAAATTGGTCTGTATGATGTCGCTTTTTCAAATGCAGTTTTTCATTGGATACCTGATCAAGATTTGTTATTAAAAAATATCCATCGACACTTAAATACGAATGGTCAGTTGATTTGTGAGTTCGGTGCAGTTGGGAATGTGCAGGCGATCAGAGGAGCTTTTGGGCGCGAGTTAAAGGCTTTGAGTATTCCTTTTGAGGAGCCTTTCTGTTTTACATCAATTGCAGATTATCAACTTTTGCTTGAAAAAAATCATTTTGAAGTTGTAGAGATTTTGGAATATGAACGACCAACACCACTAAAAGGCGGTTGGTCTGGTTTGAGAGAATGGATGGAGCAATTTTACGCTACGGAGTTAGGAGAATTATCTGAAGAGCAGAAAGAGCAGGTTCTTAAAAATTTGGAGCGAGCGTTGAAATCAAGCTTATGGAAATTTGATCACTGGGAGGCTGATTATCGTAGGCTTAGAATAACGGCATATAAACATCCTTAATAGAAGATACACAGAACAATAAAGAGCTTAGGACTGAAGTGAGACCCAAGCTCTTTGTTTTGTATAATTGGTTTATTCTCAAATAATAGGATTATTTTTTTATTAAGCCATCTTCTTTTTGTTTAATGTATGTTTCAAGACTATGTCTATCGATCAAAGAAGCCACAACACCATCGCGCGTAATACAAAAACCAGCAGCATAAGTGGCAATTCGAACGGCAGCTTTTAAAGAATAACCGTATAAGAGGTAAGAGGCGAGTGCACTGATAAAGGCATCACTTGCGCCAGTTGTGTCAATAGCTGGAAAGTCAGCCGCTGGAAAATACTCTGCCCAATCAATCGTTTTAACATAACAGCCTTGCTCACCCAATGTAACGATAATCGTTTGAATTCCGTAATTTAACAGAAAATTTGCTTTTTCTTCAATTGAGGAAAATTCAGGACAAAGTTCATTCAACTCATCCTCATTAGGAATCAAAATATCAACCAACGACAAAATGTTTTCCGGTATTTTTCCATAGGCAGAAGGTTTAAAAATGGTTTTAGCGCCATATTCATGTGCCAGAGAACAAGCTTTAGCTACCGTGTCCAAAGGAATCTCGGACTGGATCAAACAATAGCCTGCATTTTCAAACAATTCTTTTTTTTCTTCAATATCTTCTGGCGTAAAGATCCCATTAGCACCTGGCAAGATAGAAATCGTCGAATGTCCGTTAGCTGCAACAAAAATATAGGCTTTTCCTGTATCCGTATGGGGACGTCGTTTGATTCCTAATGAATCCACGCCATATTGGTTTAAGGCAGAATAAACATAATCAGCGTCCAAGTCTGATCCAATATTTCCAATCAGTCCAACTCGATGACCGAGTTTGGCAGCACCGATGGATTGATTTACCCCTTTTCCACCTGGCTGAATAGATGAACTGGAAATCGAAACGGTTTTCCCGCTGTTGGGAAGCTTTGGAACGGTAAGATAAGTATCAATATTTATACTTCCTACAACGGTGAGCCTTGGTATATTCAGATTAAAAGGTAAACTGATTGTTGTTCGATTGTTTAAGTGAAAAGCTTGTGCGAATGGCTGTGATTTTTGCTTATTTTGTTCAATCCGATGGATCAATTGGTTGCCGATATAAGTACCAAAGTCAGTGTTTTGAATTGCATACGTTGAAATCTCAGATAACTCAGAAAAGGTCAGTGGCTCTGTGTGATCACTCTTTAAAGAAATCAACGAAATATCTTCTGGTATTTTGTAACTAAGTGTGTTTACTAATTGATAAAATTCTAAAGCTTTATGATAGTGGGAAGAAACGACCCCTGTGATTTGTCGATTGTTTAGTTTCTGAGCCAAATTATCATTTAATTCATCAAAAATCAATTCCTTATCTAGTTTCATATGATTGTCAAACAAACACTTTTTATACCCCTCTAAAAAGGCAGATGTTCGTCGTCCTTTAGAAAGTAAACAAGCAATTTGACTATGCTTTTGATCGATCAGCTCTTGGGTGATTTGGTAAGCTGCTTCTTCATAAGGAAAACAGATTGCATGCTTCCCGCCATTTGGACCGACTGTTAGTAGTGGGATCGAAGCATCTTTAAAATAAGTAGCAAAAGACAAGCTTTGTTCCGTTAGGGGCTCCCAAATAACGCCATCTACATTTTGTTTGCATAAGGAAGTAATGTTTTTTAATTCTTGGTCTTTATCCGAATAATTATTGAAAACTAAGGTGCTATAACCGTTACCTTGAGCGGTTTGAATGATTCCATCTAAGGTTGTATTTAATGAAGCAGAAGATTTCAGCAAAACACCAATAATCCAACTTTTAGAGGAACTAGTATTAGCAGAAGCGTAAGGCGTATAATTGTATTCCTTTACAATTTTTAAAACCCGTTCTCTCGTTTCTTTACTGATGCTTTGATCTTTTTGGTTAACGATTTTTGAAACAGTTGAAGCTGAAACACCTGCGAGTTTTGCAATATCTTTTATATTCATCACTGTTATTCTCCGTTTCATACGTTATTTAATTTTTTGAAAATCAGATTTTTATAGTTCATATTCAGCGCATAGAGTTTTAAAATTTTTAGAACAATATGTCGGTTAAATTGATTGAAAGTAGTAATTGTATCTGTCAAAATGATGAATCAACCTTGTCTAAATAATAGATAATTAAATCTATTAAGTCAATAAGAATCATTATATGACTTTTTGTAAGCATTATCATTTATACGAAAAATTATTTGAAAATACGTTGACAAATCAGCAAACTGGTGTTAAATTCAATTTAAGAAAACGTTTTCCGAAAATATTTTCTTAGATGGAATTAAGATAGTATTGTGCAAAGAGAATGGAGGGACGAGGATGAAGAAGAACAAATTTTTAGAAGGGATAAGAAGTCAATTTACAACTAAATCTTTAGTGTTGATTCCGATCGCTGTTGGGATCAATTTGATCGGTGGTACACTCTGCTCGGCACTTAAATTACCGTTATTTTTAGATATGATCGGTACAATTATTATTGCCTGTCTTTCAGGGCCTTGGGTAGCAGCTTTGTGTGGATTACTAACAAACGTTTTTTTAACGCTTGTGGCCAATCCAGTTTACTTTCCCTATTCAGTTGTCAGTATCTTATGTGCCTTAGTTACTGGTTTTATGGTAAAGGCAGGGTTGTTCAAAACCATTTGGGGCGCTATTTTGACTTGGCTTGCTTGTGCGTTAACAAATACTGTTTCAGCTTCACTGATTACAATTTTTGTTTACGGAGGCGCTACAGGGGTCAATGGCAGTTCAGTTTTTACAGCCGCTTTAATTGCGACGACAAAACAAATTTTTCTTTCTGTGATCTCTACATCGATGCTTGAAAACGTGATTGATAAAGGTATTGTCTTTTTGATTGCCTTCTTACTCGTCCAAAAAATTCCGAAAAGATTTCTCAGTCAATATGCAATAGGAATGAATGAAAGTGAGCTGGAAGACGATGAAGAATGGGCGAAATAATCAGAAGTTAGGAGGGAGCAACACGTGAAGGTATCAACGACATTCATTCCTCGACATACGGTGATCGAGCGATTGAATCCTATGACAAAAGTATTAGCGGTTTTTACACTCGGTTTAAGTACCTTGATTTTTCCAAGTATCTGGTTAGGTTTTGCTATTATTATCGGTTTATTTATTATTTCTTACTTGGCAAAGATTTTGAAACCGTTTACCCGTTTGATAGTAGGATTTGGGGTTCCAATTACAGTGATGCTTTTGTTTATCCAAGGCTTTTATAGTACAAGTAATGTCACGTTTATTGCAGATTTTGGTTTTGCAAAATTAGGACTTGAAGGTGTTTTATATGCCTTGAAAATTGTCACCACACTCTTAGTTTTTATGGGAAGCTTTTATATCATGAATCAAACCACGGATAAAGGAAAACTGGTCGCGGCTTTAACGAATAGTGGCTTGCCGCCCAAAGCTGGCTATCTCGTACTAGCAACGTTAAATGTGGTACCGCAAATGCAAAGACGATTAGCGACGATCCAAGAAGCACAAGAAGCACGAGGGGTTGAAACTGGTGGAACGATTTTTTCCAGGATCAAGTCATACATTCCGCTTTTAGGACCTGTCATCATGTCTTCATTGACAGATGCCCAAGAACGAGGAATGACACTGGAAACAAGAGGTTTCGGGATCAAAGGGGTGAAACAAACAAGCTACGTTCAAGTGAAAGTCAGCAAATTGGACAAACGAATCAATAGCGGGCTGATCCTATTTTTCCTACTCACATTAGCCGTCACTATTTTGATGAAATCTACTATTCTATAAGAAGGGAGCCGTTATGAACAAGGTGATTGTTGAAGCAAAAAACTTTTCTTATCGATACAACCAAACCCCAAGAAGAGCATTAAAAAATCTTGATTTTCAAGTAGAAGAAGGGAGCTTCTTTTGTATTATTGGCGCAAATGGTTCAGGAAAATCAACACTTTGCAATGCATTAGTCGGACTGATTCCTCATTATTTTGTTGGAAAAAAAGCCGGTGAAATCATAATTGATGGATTGAAAACGGAAACGAGTACCATCGCAGAATTATCAACTAGGATCGGTTTAGTTTTTCAAAATCCTTTCAATCAATTATCGTATACGGCGGCAACTGTAGCAGAAGAATTAGCATACGGCTTAGGGAACAGAGGCATCTCACGGGAAGAAATGCATCAAAAAGTTGACTATGTAGCCAAGCTAATGCGGATCGATCAGCTTCTTTCTAAAAATCCGTTGGAGCTGTCAGGTGGTCAAGTTCAAAGAGTCGCGTTTGGTTCAACTTTTATTTTAGAACCTAAAATCTTGGTCTTAGATGAATGTACGACACAGTTAGACCCATTAGGCGGTGACGAACTATTTTCAATCGTCAAAAAGTTAAATCAAAACGGTGTAACAGTGATCATGGTAGACCATGATATGGAACGTGTTGCACAAAATGCCGATAAAATCATGGTACTTTCAGAAGGGGAGATTGTAGCAATTGATACACCCCAAAAAATATTTGAGGATCCCTTTATCACAACGTACGGCATTGATGTACCAGATTATGTAAAACTTTCAAAAGCCTTAGCAGAAAAAAATTATACCCATCATGCAATAGAAATCACGGAAGAACCGACTATAGCATTAGTTAAGGAGGCTTTGAAGTAATGGACATTACATTAAAAAAACTCCGCTATGCGTACCCTACAGGAGATGACATTCTAAAAGGAATCGATTTATCTATTAGTGGAACGGAACCTGTAGCAATTATTGGGCAAAACGGAGCTGGAAAAACAACCATTGTGAAACATTTTAATGGTATTTTACGTCCTAAATCAGGAGAAGTGTTGATTGAAGGCGAATCTATCGAACAGAAAACAACCGCACAATGGGCTAAAAAAGTGGGCTACGTCTTTCAAAATCCAGATGATCAACTATTCTTAGAAAGCGTGCGAAAAGAATTTACCTTTGGACCTAAACAAATCGGTATGCCTCAACAAGAAATTGAAGAGCGTTTGAATTGGGTCGCTGAATTGGTAGGGCTTTCAGATAAATTAGAGGTCCATCCGTTCGATTTAAATGCCACTGAAAAGAAATTTTGTACAATCGGTTCTATCATTATGATGAATACAAGTATAGTTATTTTTGATGAACCAACTTGTGGACAAGATGTAAACGGCAATCTCAGACTACGAAGGATTATCCAAAAGTTGAGAGATAAGGGTGTATTGTGCATTGCCATCAGCCATGATATGAAATTTGTGGCAGACAACTTTGAGCGAATTATCGTTTTATGCCAAGGAGAAATCATTTTGGATGGATCTGCTGATGAAGTCTTTTCAGAAGTAGCAACCCTAAATAAAAGTTTTGTAACGCCTCCGCCAATTACAAGAGTTGGACAAGGAGCGGGATTTAAAAAAACAGTCTTTACAACAGAAGCTTTTATGAAAGTTTTTGAAGAGGAAAGGAGATAATCTGAATGTCTAGTGTGATGAGCCGGATTATTGTAGAAGACGGGTGACTTTTAGCGATAAGAGTCAATAGCAGCAGTATCTACAAAATAATAGAATCATGAAAGGTGTGGTTGTGGAAATGGCAACTAAAAACGAAGCAGAAAAAGTATTGGGGGTTCCTGTACCAAAGGAAGGCACGGCAGAGTTTGAAAAAATGAATCGCATGGCAAAGCGGGCAATTCCGTTGATCTTGATTATTTTTATTTTTGGAATCCTTGAACAGCAAGCATTTGGTATGATTTTTGTTAATATCGGTCAAGAGTTGGGTACGCCAGGATTAGCGCCATTGATTACGTCAATTCCTGGGATTGTATTAGGCATCGTTTGTGTGATTTATGGTTCGTTGGGTGATTTTGTGTCGCTTAAGAAAATGACCATGCTCGGTGTGAGTATTCTTGTTATTGGTTCGGCTATTGGTTTTATTTTAGGACCAGTTAGCATTTGGGCAGTTGTGATTGCACGTGTTCTGCAATCAGCTGGCGGACAAGTAGCAGGTTCTGTTTTCTTAGTGTTAGTTTCAAAATATATTGCGAAAGAAAATCGAGTGATCTACTATGGCATTTTTGTTGCAGTCTTTCGTTTTTCGGCAGCACTTGGCGTAATTGCAGCAGGTTATGTCACTAAAATCGATTGGCGTTGGTTGTTCGCAGTGCCATTGATTTCAATTATTTTTATTCCATCATTAGCAAAAAATCTACCAGATGATCATGCAGAAGGTGCTAATATCGATGGGGTTGGTTTTACCTTGATTGGTGCTTTTGCTGGAGCGATGACGATGTTCTTTACAGATATGAACCTATTTTGGGCAATCAGCTCTGTGGTGACATTGATCGCGTTTATCGTTTATATCAACAAAGCAAAAAATCCGTTTATTACACCGGAATTCTTTAAAAATCCTGCTTTTATCGCAACGATGACCGTTATTTTTGTTGGCTATTTCTTCAGTTACACATTGAACGCAGGTGTGAATGCGATTGGTTTGAATGTTTATGGGATTGATTCGGCAGAAGTGTCAACATTATTAGTTTGGTCGATTTTATTAGCAGCGTTTCTTGGGTTTGTATGTGGACCAGTGATTAAAAAAATTGGACGTTCTGCAGGGATCATCATGGCCCTTTCATTTATGGGATTAGGGTTGATTGCCATCGCCTTTGCTATTCCTCATGGAAAAGTTTGGGCATTGGCTGTAGCACCTTGTATCTATTACTTTGGAACCTCGTTCTTTTACTCACCAATCGTCGATACAGCAACCTTAACTGTTTCACCAGAAGAATCAGGTCGTGTGTTAGGTGTAAATGATTTAGTTCAAGCAATTACAGGATCCGTTGGTGTAGCAGTGTTTGGTGGCATGATGTCCTCTGGCGCAATGTCAGGCGGTAGTATTGTTGGCGGAACAAGTGGTGATGTGTCAACATACGCAAATGTATTCCTAGTGGGCGGTGCGATCGTGCTAGCGGCACTCGTTATTTTCCTAGTAACGAAAAAGACGATCTATAGTCATTCAAGAGTAGATGAATAGAGAGTTTCACATAGATAATATCGGGCTAGTCACTACGCTGTGCTTCGATCATCTCAATTCCTAAGAGCGAAAGCTTTAGGGAGTGAAGGTCTTGGGAAAATAGACTAAACGAGCCCAAAGCCCACTATGCTTTTAAACGAGGAGGAAGTTAGAATTATGTCAAAAAGAAAAGTTATTTTAGATTGTGATCCTGGTCATGACGATGCGATTGCCCTTTTAATGGCACTAGCATCTGACGAAATCGATTTAGTCGCGATTACAACTTCAGCTGGAAACCAACTGCCAGAAAAAACATTCAATAATACTAGAAAACTCTTAGCACTAACGAATCGAGAAGATATCCCAGTCGCAATGGGTGCGTTAAAACCGCTTAGAAGAGAGTTGATCATTGCAGATGATGTCCATGGTGAAAGTGGTCTAGATGGTGCTGAATTACCTGAGCCAACGGTAGCTCCAGCAACGATTCGTGCCAATGACTTACTCGCAAAAATGTTAAGTGAAAGTGATGAAAAAATAACGATCGTTGCAACGGGTCCTTTAACGAATATCGCGATTTTCTTACTCTCTCATCCAGAACTAAAAGAAAAAATTGAACTGATCTCCTTTATGGGCGGTGCTTGCTTTGGCGGAAATATCACCCCACATGCAGAATTCAATATTTATGTTGACCCAGAAGCGGCTGATATCGTGGTGAAATCAGGTGTTCCTGTCGCTATGTTTGGTTTAGATGTGACCTTAAAGGCTCAATTATTTGAAGAGGATATTAAAGAAATCCGTGAAAT
Organism: Enterococcus sp. AZ170; assembly: GCF_050545135.1. Lineage (NCBI taxonomy): Bacteria > Bacillati > Bacillota > Bacilli > Lactobacillales > Enterococcaceae > Enterococcus > Enterococcus sp. AZ170. The sequence goes on from NZ_CP172947.1 coordinate 1,104,595, forward strand.
CGGAAACCCAGTCGCAACGACAATGGCAGACTTGCTAGACTTCTTCAATTTAACAACAACAGTACCATTTTTAGCAGAAGAAGGACATGTTGAAGGAATCCATATGCATGATCCATGCGCGATGGCCTATGTTATTGATCCGTCTATGTTTAAAGCCTTACCTATGCATGTTGAAGTGGAAACGAGTAATACCTTATCATTAGGTAGCACAGTTGTCGATTATGATGATTTATTCAAGAAGGAAAAAAATGTTGTGGTTGGATTTGATGTCGATCTTCCCAAGTTCAAAGAATTGGTGATTCAAACAATCAACCATTTTTCTAACTAAGTAATCATGTAATATGAAGCGTTTGAAATGGAGGGACGTTCAGCCAATGAACAAAGTTACGATTATAGGGAGTATCAATTCAGATACAACGTTAAGGATGAAGTATCTGCCAAAACCTGGTGAAACACTTCACACCACTGAATTATTTACTTCCGGTGGCGGTAAAGGAGCCAACCAAGCCATCGCCGCAAGAAGAAATGGCGCACAAACTGCTTTTATTGGAGCGGTTGGCAAGGATGATACGGGAAAAAGAATGATTACGTTATTAGAAAAAGAAACCATCGATATATCAGGGATAGAGGTCATTGACAATCAAAGTACAGGAAGTGCCTATATCTTACTTGATAGTTTTGGAGAAAATAGTATTATCATTCATTCTGGAGCAAATAATCATATCACGAATGCACAAGTCAAAGCATACCAAGACTTAATTGAAGCAAGTGATTTTATTATTGCCCAATTTGAAAGTACGCTGGATAGTACGATTCAAGCGTTTAAACTAGCCAAACAAAACGGTGTAAAAACCATCTTGAATCCAGCGCCTGCTTTTGAACAGATTCCGCCTGAACTATTAGCACATACGGATTTAATTATACCGAATGAATCAGAAGTTGAAATATTAACAGGAATCAAAATTTCCTCCGAGCAAAGCATGAAAGAAGCAGCTGACTATCTACACAATTTAGGTATCGAATCTGTTGTGATCACACTTGGTAATAAGGGCGCTTTCTACGATGTAAAAGGAAAAAGCGGGATCATTCCAGCTCTTAAGGTCAAAGCAGTGGATACAACAGCTGCAGGTGATACCTTTATCGGGGCAATGGTCTCTGTTTTGCAGAAGGATTTTAGCAATCTAGAAGAAGCAATTAAGTATGGAACCAGAGCTGCGGCTTTAACGGTTCAGCGATTTGGAGCACAACCATCGATACCCTATGGGAGTGAATTGCTGTAGCAGAGAGTTATTTTGGATAGAGTGTTTTGATGATAATAGAAGCAATAACTGAAATCGTTTAAAGAGGGAACTATCAAATAATGGTAGTTCTCTTTTTATTGTTTGGAGCAATATCAATAGACTTTTATTGAAATACTCCTCATATTTTTTTCTAATTGAAAAGTAAAACCGAAGAGCTTCAACAAAAAGTTTAGGAAAATCACAAGAGAAGAATTATTTTGATTTCTGATATTTTTGCTAGTTGTGAGATTTAATCTTGTTATGTTGAATGGTATGTTTAAAAAAGATTGCGTATAAGGAAAAAGGAATGACGAAAGTTGGAATTGTAAATAGAAAAGGCAAAATTATTGAATACCAGTTAAATTGTAACTATAGATCCAAAAGAACAGCATTAGGTTCAAAAATTATTTTGATATTAATGAGACTATCTAGTTATTGTACATATATGCGAGTGAATAGTTGCGCTTAAGTATAATTAGCTCTAAAAAAATAGTTTATAGTCTTTTTTTAATTTTTTATATAAAATGATGTTATAATTTTACATTTAGTTTTTTTAGTATTACAATTATGGGATATAATGTTACATAGTTTCATGAAGATTAAGCTAGCTTTTTTTTAAGACTATAGGCCTAATACAAAATCAATAATAGTGTATTTGCAAGTTTAGTAATTGTTAGTTTGTTTCTGACAGAACTATTTAAGATATTTATAGTTGTTGGGAATCTAATAGCTGTCTTGGATTTGATAAGAAGACAAAAGTAAATAAATGTACATAAACAAAACAGGTCGTTTAGAAAATAAGCAATTTCTAAACGACCTGTTTCCTATATAAGATTAATGTTTTTATTCTTATTTTTTATGGTATTCATTTTTTTTTATATCTTGAAAGAATTAAGTTCAAGATATTTTTATTCTTTATTATATGTACTCAAAAGAGTGGAATTCATTACTTGTATAAGTATATTCTATTATTTTTAATTCGTCTAGTACTAAAATATCTTTTTATTATCAATTTTTTATGTAAAAACGCAAAAAAATGATAATTTTTGATTGTTTTGTTGATTATTTTTAGTTTGGAAAAGAGATATTTATATGTATAATTCTTTTTTAGCCGTCAAAAACCGTCAAATACAAATGATTTAGGAGGAAATAATATGTCAAAAAGAGGAGAAAATATCTATAAGCGAAAGGATGGGCGCTGGGAAGGTCGTTATAGAAAAGGCCGGGATAAAGAAGGCAGAATTATTTATGGATATGTTTATGGAAAACAATATAATGAAGCAAAAGAAAAATTATCAAAAAAAAATGCAGACTATTCTATATACGGAGAAGCGTCTGCAAAAGAAGAAATGATGGTAGACGAATGGTTACATTATTGGTTAAATATTTTAATGAAAAATAGAGTCAAACCTTCTACATATTCAAATTATAGAGGGCGAATTAAACGACATCTTTCTCCATTTTTTAAAAACAAGCAATTATCTGAGCTAGAAACATCTGATATCGACAGATTTATTTATTCATTGTATCTATCAGAACTCTCTTCCAACACTATTCGCAGTATTATTAGTATGCTAAGAAGTGCGCTAAAAAAAGCCGTTAATGATAATAAAATTTCAAAAAATCCTTGTCAAGGAGTCATTTTACCCCCATTAATGAAAACAGAAATAAAAAGTTTAGATAGAAAGCAACAAAAAAAATTGGAACAAATTGCTTTATATAAAAAAGAGTGCTCAGCAGAAATTATTGCCTTGTATACAGGTATGAGAATCGGGGAGATTAGCGGGTTAAAATGGGAAGATATCGATTTCAGAAATAATAGAATTATTGTAAAAAGAACCATTTCCAGAATACCTTCAGTAACAGAATCCCACAAGACTGAGATTATTATAGGGAAACCAAAGTCGATTAATGGAGAACGTGCCATACCGATATCTAAAAATCTGAAGAGATATTTAATGGAAAAAAAACAAAAGAGTACGAGTATATTCGTCATTTCCTGCAAAAACAGTTTTACAGAGCCACGTATTATTAATTATCGTTTTAAAAAATCAGTAGAAGAAGCAAAAATAGGCCCGGTTCACTTTCACGCATTGCGTCACACTTTCGCAACTAGATGTGTTGAATCAGGCATTGATATTGCTACATTGAGTAAAATCTTAGGACATGCATCAACCAAAATGACGCTCGATATCTATACAGATTCTTTGTGGGAAACTAGACGCTCGGCAATGATGGTAATAGATAAACAGCTTAATTATGATGAAAAGGTAACTTTATAATGCATGAAGGACATTCGGTAAAACGCTGAGTGTCTCTTTTTTTAGCCGTCAAATGAATCGTCAAATTATCTCGTAGAATGAGTAGTAATTGGTTGAATCGAAAGAATATCTTGAACTTAATTCTTTCAGGATATTCATTGTTTGTTTTTTACTATTAGCGCGACAAGTACAATTTTCAGATCAAAACATCTTCAATAGTAATTTACTTTTGAATACATACTGCGAAAAGTTTTTAGTTCTGGATATAAATTTAGTAGGAGGTACCTGTGATGTATACTATCGGTATTTTTCGAGATTCGTCTCAACCTGTATTGGATTATACCAAAGAATTTGTAAGCTTAGGTCATGAGGTTACGATTTTACAAGTTGGAGACGTGGGTTCTGAGCTAGTAGATGTAGATGCATTTATTATTGAAGAATCAGCTTTAACGGAGTTATCTTGTATTTGCAAAAATATTTTGGAATTAAGAATGAGATTGAATAAATTAATCTGGGTGTTGTTGATTGATAATAATGAAGAAGTAAAAACAAAAAAGAAAATTTATCTACAACTAGGTGCAGATGGTGTCTCTGTTTATGAAGAAGAATTTGTTCTACAATTTTCCAATATCTTAAAGCGAATTGAGAATAAAGATGACCTCAAAATTTTACAGAATATATCAACGACTAAGGCATTACTAGAATTACTCCCAGAAAATCTAAGTGTTTTAAGAGAAGGAAAAGTCGAAATTAACCTAACCAAATTGGAATTTAAAGTACTGGAACTTCTTTTTAATAAACATGACAAGGCTTTATCCTATGAAGAAATCTATCAACAGATTTGGGCAAATGAAAATACTGAGAAAAAAGAGTATCGAGTTAGTAATATTATATTCCATTTAAGAGCAAAAATTGAAGAAGACCCTACTTCACCAAAATTTATTAAGACGGTGCGAACAATCGGTTACAAATTAGCGCTTAATCAACAAGTACATGATGTTGGGATGAATAAAGCTTGAAGGAGGTGAGAAAACTAAGAACATTGTTTTTAAACTAAAGGGGCAGGAGGGAAAATGAATGAAATGATAAAAAAAAGAAAATTTCAATTAGTTGGAATGAGCATAGCCATTCTTTCAATCCTCATTTTAGCTATGCTTTCACAGGTGTTTACTTCATCAACCAAAATTTTCGCTAAATCACCAATCTCCTTGACAACTGTTGAAGATGAACGCTATGCAAATGAATTCTTTCATTTACAAATTTCTGACACAAGAGCACAAAATGAGCTGAAGAAATCTGATGATAGTAATCCATCAACTGATTTGGGTGAGCAAAAAAAGGATTGGCAAGTTTATCTGCCAGAAGGCATAAATTTTGACGAAACAGAAGAAAGAGACATGCTTTTAAAAGAAGACCCAAAAGTAGAGTTCCCTGTTTTTAATTGGAATGATGAAACACGGATGTTGACGATTACAGTCAATAGTGATAAATCTTCCTTGAAATTAGCATTATTAGCAGACAAAAGTGGTGATTACTCACTACGATTAGCTGATGAAGCAGGTAGCGTTGCACAACAAGAGCTAAAACTTTCGGTAAAAGAAGCGAAAGAGGCAACAGCCAGCAGCCAAGCTTCTAACAATGTAAATTTCGTTCAGCCAAGAACATTAAACACTCGAGCTGCTGGTACAGCAGAAGTGACTGATTGGCAAAGTTTTGTTGAAGCAATCGCCGATAACACAGTGAATACCATTTCATTACAAAATGATATTACACTGTCTGGGACGTTGAACAACTATAAGGATCTATTTAGTGTTAGTTCAGTTGATCTAGCCAGTGCGCAGAATGTCTATTTGTATATCAATAAAAATGCGACTGCACGCTCCCTGACAATTGATGGAAATGGTCATAACTTTAATTTTGGCAACTTAGCGATTGGTTTTCTAAACCAAACGAGTTATGTCTCAGGAAGTTCTGGAACCATTTTTGGCTATTGGGATTTAAAATTTCAAAACATTAACATGAGTTCCTCAAACTATTCTGGACCATTTTATATTTCATCGTATACGGCAACTGAAAGTGCCACGAATGGGTTAACGGGAACGATTCGAAGCAATGCGAATATTTCTTATGATCTTGATTCAGCTACCAATACGAGAAATGTGACAGACTTTTTAGGGTACACGATTGGTCTAAATGACCCATGGGTAACAAATGTTGAACTATTAAATGATATCTATACAAACGCCCCAACCTATTCATCTAGTTATTTTATTTATAGTCCGTATTTACGTTACTCTCAAAATGTGACCACAGCGACATCGATTGGAATTGCTTCTGGTGGTGAGTCCCATATGTATTTCCAACTACAAGGAAATGCACGGACGGTTAAAGTCAACGGGAACAATTACACACTAGATTTTGGTTCGCTCTGTTTTTCGTTCCAAGCCTATAATAATAACGGTTCAAAAGCATGGGATATCCAATTTAGTAATATGACGGTTTATCATGGTAACTACTGGGGTGCGATGATTTTTAACAATGGTGCCAATGGTGGGAAAATGACCATGGATAATTATACTGGGTATGGAACTCAGTTTTTAGAATCACAACAAACCACGTTAACACTAAAAAACAAAGTTCATTTGGAGCAACAACGTACGTGGACTTCTGTAAAGAAAGACGGCACAACGATTCGTACGTGGAATGTAAATAACTATCAACAAGGAAGTTTAGCGATTTCTACAGCCGTTGTAGAAGATAATGCCGATGTTTATATTTCTTCTCTAGGTTCCAACGTACTGTATATACCATCAGGCAGCTTTGCCATCGGTAAAAATGTCAAGCTTAAACTGGAACGTGGCGATCAAACAACTGCAGCCGAATACTACAATACCAACTTGAACATTTCAGGCGGGTCATTATCTGTAGGCGAAGGTTCCACCGTTGATATCTTAAATCATCATGCGACATTTGGTGGTGCGGTCTACCTAGGATCAGCTTCATCTGAATTAAATATTGGGAAAGATGCGACGGTAAATATTCAAACAGATGCTTATTCTGGAACGGGGAACAACAATATAAACTATAACCCAATCTATATGAATGGCGGGTCGATCAACGTTTCAGGGAATTTAAATGTGAAGGGTGTAAACATGGGCGCCAGTACAACTGATTTATTCTATGTTGCAAATAACTCCACCTTTATCGTCCAACCGAATGCTTCGTTTGATATTCAAAGCGATAGCACATCGATCACGCAATATTTATTGCGAATGGGTGGAGCGTCATCAACTTTTAAATTCTCAGATGCTAAACGAGTGAATCTTCAAAAAAATAGCGCATTAACTAGCGGTACATCTACCAATAATGGGTTGATTTGGTCTCAAGGAAACTTGGATGTGTCGGTTCAAAATGTCTTCCAATGGTCATTGAATAATGTGGCTGGTGGGGCTGATGGTGATAATGGGTACACATATGAGTACATTCCGATGAGTAATATGCGATTAGCTTATGGAAGTGGCTTTAATCCTACAATCACAGCATCTAATGCGATGACAAATGAAACGTTAACTAGATTTAACGCGAATTTTACAACGAGAGGACAACAACGAGTTCTCTTTACCCGAGTGCCAGATCCAAATATTGCGATTCATAGCATTGCAACTGATAATCGTGGCAATAATAGTTCGACCACTGTGTCTGGCTATGCGATTCCAAATGCCTATGTCCGCATTTGGGATGTACCAGTCAATAACTCGATCACGGCAGCCTTTGATCCATCAACTGATAGCGTAAAATCACCTGTAGAAGATACGTCTACTCCAGCTGAATACCGTGCGAATTTTACAACGAAATCAGATGCGGCAGGGAATTGGTCCGTAACCGTACCAGCCGGGCATTATTTTACCGCTGGAAGTGTCATTCACGCCTACGGATTTGCGAATCTAAAAGCCGAAGAAGTGACACAAACAGTCTTGGATAAAACACCACCTACAGCTTCACCGGTGACCTATTACATGACAAAAGGGGATACGTTACCTGCACCAAAAGACATGGTGAAAGACGTTAGTGATACAAGTCCAGTCAATACTGGTTTTGATTATGCCTATACGGATCCTACTACGGCAGAAACAGCAGCGAATACGCCAGGAACTCACACGGTACAGATCAATGTATCAGATCAGGCGGTTGATGCTGATGGAAATCCAGCACCGAATACCAAAGTCGTTGAGTCAACATTAGTTGTCTATGACCAGGCTTCAGGTGTTTCAGGCTCTGATTTTGAGGCATCTTATATAGATATTCGAAATCTATCAGAAACAGAATTAAAGAATTATATCCTGCAACATAGCAAGCCAGAAGCCTATAAACTAGCAAATGGAACCAAAACAGACCTGACTCAATTTGTAACAGTAACGGACTTTGGTGGCTTAAATAATGTGAGCGAACTTCAACCAAAAGCATATCCTGTGACATTAACAGTAAAAGCAGCTGATTCAGGATTGCCTACAGACATTACAACGACGATTCAAGTGACAGTAGTTGATGTTGATGCCGTATTATCGGTTGAATTCTTGAATGAAGCAAATCAAGTTTTATCTGGCTATACCGTTAAATTAAATACGCAAGTCGGGGACACGATTGACTTAACAAAAGAAGAGAGTGTCACCACACAACTTACGAATGTCACGAAAGCCGGGTATGATATTGCCGAACGACCAGCTAATGAAACAGCGGTGAAAATAAATAATACTGCACTAACCGTTCAATACAAAGTGCAAGGCGTATTGAGTTTGACCTCAGTACCAAGTGCGTTAGACTTTGGCTCACTAGCGTATAATGCAACAACGAAACGAGTAGAAGACCCAGAATTTGATCAGCAATTAGTGGTCACAGATACTCGGGCAGATGCCAAAAACGGTTGGAACTTAACGGCTACATTGACAACACCGATGAAAAACAATAGCGGTCAAGAATTAGTCAATGCTCTGCGTTATGTTACGAGCGGTAAGGAAACAATTTTAAATAATAATGCGCAGGTCGTTTACACCAATAGTAAAGGCACAGCAGGTAGTTTTGATATCAGTGACAGTTGGGGGAAAGCAGCAAATACTGACGGGATAAAATTACAAGTTAATTCATCTGATACCGTTTATACAGGAGATTATGTTGGCGTAATTACGTGGAAAGTCATGGCTGGACAACCATAAAGGAGAGTGGAAAATGAAACATAAAATAATAACATTAATCGTCTGCTCTCTGGTTGTATTGATCGGCATGTTTAGTTACTCAAACAGTTCAAGTGCGAATGAAGGAACAGGTGGGCAAGTCAATCGAGGCGGTAAGATTTCATTTTACGAAGAATCGACAGAACCGTCTGATTCCTCTACCAGTACTGAATCAAGTTCATCCACAACGACAACTCCGAGTACAACAGTGAAACCAGCTGGAAAAACACTTCCTAGTATGGGGGAGCTGCTAAAAAACTACGGCATTTTCGGCATAGGTATTCTATTCCTATTGCTATTGCTTCTCTTTTTACGAAAACGTAGAAAGGGGGAGCAAAAATGAAGTTAAAACAAGTCGGTATCTGGTCGTTAGCAATCGCCAGTTTGTTTCTAGCCATTGAATCAGGCATCATTGCACAAGCTGCCCCTGAGACGCTTGATCAATCAGGTTCAGTCAGCATCAAAGGAAGCGTGGTAACCAATCCTATTGACCCTGAAAATCCAGAGAATGTTGTTGATCCGGGGGAGAGCCCTTCAATTGAAGGGTCACTTCGTATTGATTACGTTTCTGCTCTTGATTTTGGTGAAAGCAAGATTTCTAAAAATGGACGTGATTATCACGCTCTTGCGCAACAGTTCTTTGGTGAAACTGGTCCTAGAGGGAGCTACATTCAAATTACCGATCAACAAGCAGAATCGTCCGGTTGGACCCTACAAGTCAAACAAAACTATCAGTTTACGAATCCTATTATTCAAGAAACGAATGAGCAGGATTTAAAAGGTGCGGTTCTTTCACTAGATAAAGGCTGGGCAAATTCCAGCGGTACGAGTGAAGCTCCTACCGTGATGCGAGAAACGATTGCCTTAAATTCGATTGGTTCAGCCTATGAAGTCGCAACTGCCAGAGCAGGCAGCGGTAAAGGTGTTTGGACTATTGCATTTGGCGCATCAGATACCAATTCTAGCAAGCAACCTGCAACACTGACACCTGTAGTAGATCAAACGGGAAAACCAGTGATAGACAGTCATTATAGTAAACCAGTGTATAGCAATTCAGCGATCACACTAAGCATACCGGAAACAACAAAAATTCATCCGGTAGAATACCAAACGGAGATAACTTGGATTTTAGCCAAGTTGCCTTAATAAATAACACACAAACAATTAGGAGGAACATCAATATGAAAGCAAAAAGTCTTTGTGCATCAACATTAGTAGCAATTTTAGGAGTAACAGTTCTAGGAGCGGCAACACCTGCATTCGCAGCACCAACTGAATTAACGTCAGATGGTACTGTAACAGTTACAGAAGGGACTGCCGGTGGTGGTGAATCTGAAACAGTCGATCCAGAAAAACCAGGTGAAGTATTACCAACGCCAGATCCAGAATCTCCAGATGAAAACACAAACACAGAACAAGGATCATTAGTTATTGAAAAAACGACTGATTTGGATTTTGGTTCTGTTAAAACATCTGCCAACACTGTAACAAGCTATGCAAAACCAATGACATTTAACGGTGGAACAACAAAACGTGGTGCTTATGTACAATGGGCTGACGTTCGTGCCGGAGGCGTTTTCGGATATACAATCACAGCACAATTAACCAAACAATTCACATCAGGAACAAACGTATTATCTGGTTCAACAATTGACTTCAGCAACGGACTTGCTGCAGCGCAAGGAGATAATACAAATGCTGTTCCTTCAAACGTTCAAACTGGTTTCCAATTAACAGAAGCGGCGAACGATGCAAAAACAGTCGTTGTAGCTGATAAAGATAAAAAAGAAGGAAAAGGCCGTCACATCATCGAATTTGGTCAAAGCTCAACATCACAAAACGGAACACCAGGAACAGATGCAAAATCTGTAAAATTAACAATTCCTGCAGCAACTGCTTCAAACATGGCTGTAGCGGATTACACTGCTACTGTAACTTGGAAAATTACTGCTGCACCAGCTGCAGAAGAAACACCAGAAGTAACGCCAGAAGGATAAGCAGGATCTTCGATTTTTGCAGAGGAACAAGTTTAACTTGTTCCTCTGTGTACATAGAAAATATACTTTAGAATAGATGAGGTTAGTTATGAAATCACATATAGGATCTATAAAACAATGGGTGAGTATTTTCTTGAGTGTCGTGGTTATTGGATTCTTTTTTTTAAAAGCAGTTCCTGGTTATTCCGCTGATAAGAATCCAGCAGGTGTTACAGGGTTTACGTACAGTATTACGTTTCCAGATAATCAAGTAAAAAAAGATTTAGGCTACTTTAAATTAAAAATGGACCCAGGTAAAAATCAACAGATTTCTATCACATTAAGCAATCCTGGTACTGAAAAAGTGACAATCGATGTTAAATTGAATGGGGCAAAGACGAACCAAAACGGTGTGATTGAATACGGTGAATCAACAATTAAAAACGATCCATCCGTACAATTTGATTTTACCGATATTGTCACTGGACCAGAATCAGTTGAGCTAGCACCAGGAGAAACCAAGAATCTTGATTTGACCATTCAAATGCCAGAAACAAGTTATGATGGAGTGATTGCTGGTGGTATCCAGTTGATGAGAGCAGATCAAAATGGCACCACTTCTAATGAAGGAGGCTCAAAAATCATTAACCAATATGCCTATGTGATTGGTGTTGTACTACAAGAATCAGAAAAAGCTATTGCACCAGATTTAAAATTGAACAGTGTGAAAGCTGGCCAAAGCAATTATCGCAATGCTATTTTTGTGAATTACTCTAATGTGATGGCAGCGTATTTAGATAATATGACTGTTGAAGTTCAAATTACAGAGAAAGGGAAAGAGACTGTTCTATATGAACGCAAACAAACCGCAATGAGAATGGCACCAAATTCCTTTATTGACTTTCCTGTCAGTATGAACGGTGAGCGGATGGTTGCAGGAGATTATGTAGCAAACATTCTCGTGACCTCTGGCGATAAAAAATGGAAATGGACTAAAGACTTCAACATTTCAGATAAAGATGCGAACAAATTCAACGAGCGAGATGTAGGTTTAGTGCAAGAAAAAGGGCTGGACTGGAAATTGATCGCCCTAATCGTTGTTGGTATTTTAGCCTTAATTATCCTAATTTTCGTCATTATTCGCATACGCAATAAGAAAAAACAAGAAAAAGAATTAGCCTTAAAAAAAGAACGTAAAAAGAAGAAACAACAAGGGTCATCTAATGGAAAAAGCAGTAAGAAAAAGGATTAGGAAAGTATAGGAGCTGTAGTGTATGTCTGTTTTAGATTGGATTTTCATCATAGGGATAGCACTGTCAATTGTTGCGCTCCTAGGGTCAGGCTATTTTTTAGTACAGTTTTTTCATAAACGTAGACTGCTAAAAAAACTTCCAAATAAGAAATTTAAAAATAAAAAGAAAAATAGAAAAATCGCACGAAAAAAACGACAGTTGATAAACCAGAAAAAAAAGAGCATACGCTTATTTTGGGTAATGTCATTTGTGACAGTTGTTTTAGCTGGTGGCATCTCGTATCTTTCTTACTACCAGTCGATGAATCTCACAACAGGAGATTCAGATTCTGTTGTGAAAGGCTATTACCTACTGCGAGACTTTGAAGACCAACTGATTGTGGCACGGGATAAAAGCGACGACGAAGAAAAATTGCAAAAAAATATTCGTTACTTAGCGACTTCTATGGCAAGCTACGGAACAAAAAAAGCAAGTGACATCAATTCCGAAGAAGGACAAATCACTTTGAATCGTTATTATAATTCGATCAAACAATTAGGAATGAATGCAAGTACACAAACAAAAAACTTTTTCGGAAACCAAGCGTTAGTGGACAGTTTTTTAGCAGACATCAAGAAAGCACAAGACTATGAAAAACAAACATTTGATTATTACAAAGTGAATGAATCCGCCTTTAAAGAAGAAAAGTAATCTGAGTGAGTGATTTCTTATGGAGAAAAAACCAAAGCACACAATCAAACAGAAAAAAAAGCCAACAACCAAACGAAAAAAACGTCCTTCCCAAAATGTACCTGTAAAAAACACGAAAAAGAAAAAAAGACCAAACCTTAATAAAAAGTCTAAACGAAAAAAACAACGTGTTAGAAGCTATCTTAAAGAACTGATCATGGCCATAAGTTTGGGTGTCGTGTTAATGCTTTTCATCACTTCCTTTTTCCTGACCATCGCGACGGTCCGTGGTTTTAGCATGATTCCGACGTTACGCGAAAAAGATCAAGTACTTGTTCAAAAAACAACGAACCTCAAACGCTTTGATTTAGTTGCCTTTAAAAGTGGCAATGGGAACACGCAAATTAGACGAATCATTGGTCTGCCAGAAGAAAAAATTGCGTACAAGGACGATACACTTTTCGTGAATGACCAGCCAGTAGACGAAAAATTTATTATGGATGAAATCAATGAAAGCCAACGCAATGGTAAAAATTATACAGAAGATTTCACGAATCGAACGTTGACCTCTTCTGTTGCGATTCCTGAGGGATACTACTTAGTTTTAGGAGATAATCGACCGTATGCGACCGATAGTCGGCATTATGGTTTGATTGCAAAAGAGAATGTGATTGGGAAAGTTACGATGCAGCTTTTGCCGTTTGGTGAGATGAAGAGTTTTTAGAGTGGAAATATAGTACAAAAAGGATGGAGATGTTCCATCCTTTTTTGTACTATATTCAAAGTTAGCGAAGATGAACTAAAGGCTGTATAAAAAAACACCTTTCCCATCATTAGTAATATTTTCTGATAGCATAATTTGATCCATATAAAAACTCCCTTTACATTTAAGTTCGCAAAGGAGGAAAAAAAATCTTATTTGATGAAATCACTGTTGTCAGAGTGAGTAATTCTCCAAAAAACATAAAGTGAGTATATCGAGTACGCTATCAAAACTACAAAAAATAGTTTGCTTAGATTTATCATAGAATTTCCTAAATCATAATTGATAGAAAATTCTTTTTGCAGTTTAAACTTTTCTTCCAATGTTAATGTTTCAGGGTCTTGAATAGGTAAAAAATTCAGTGTCAGAAAAGTTCCAACAACTCTCAAAACTATAAATAGACAACTAAGTGTAATGATTAGCAACTTATTATATTTTATGAAAACTCACTCCTGTCCTAATTTATCTTGACATAGATCTTACTATTTCAATTTTATAAGGTTTTATATATCATAGCATAGCAATAGTTATTCCCAAAACCGACAGCAAAATTATTACTATATCCATTCGCTTGTCGTTTATAGGACACTGTATAAGACACACCTCGTAAAGCTGTGAGTAAATGTCCACTTGTGAACGTATGTGACCCTGTGAAAGATCCTAAAGCTCTACCTCCTCGGAAAGCTTCAGCTTTTAAACGACCATTGTAAGAGCGCATTAAGTTTTCACTGGTTGCTGTATATAATAATAGTGAAGTAGGAAAAAAGTGTATATTTTTGGATCAATTTAAAGATTGAAAACAGAACACATATTCAAACTGATAAATGTATTTTATAATTTCCTTTTAAGTAAGCAAACAAAACATTTGAAAATTATATATTTACATTGAGTTGTTTACGAATTACAATTAAGTATATATACTATTATAAAAACTAAGTCGTTAGACGTTTACTTTTTAATTATAGGAGGAAAAAACGATGCCAAAGGATATAAACAGTAATGCCGCAGTAGCACAAGCTGTCGCTACTTCTATAGCATCATCGGTGAGTTCTCTAAATCAAGGGACAACGATCACAAAAGATACCCAAACAACTGTTGCAGGCAATAGCAATGCGCAACAGGCTATCACGCAACTAACGACCTTTAACACCTCACTTGTCCAAGCCGTTACCCAAGCAAGTAACAATATCCGGTCAGTGGCAGCTGAATTCGAAGCAGTTGATCAACGAATCGCTCAAATGCAGTATAACCAAATGCTTCCTTAAGCTGAAAGGAGGAATAAAGTATGTCCAACCTTGAAGAAATCAACCAACAAAAAATCCAACTCGAACGCGAACAAGAAAAACTCGAAGATCTAAAACGTGACATCAACCAAACAGAAGAACATTACGAAGAATATTTTTTCTATCAAAAGCAATTATTCAATGAATTACAAGAAGAATTTGCTCAAAGCCAGACAGATATGTTGTATCAAGATATGGCTGAACAAATCAACTGGCAAAGCCGAGGCGTTCAAGAATTTTTAGAGGAGCAACAGCAAGAACTAAAAAAACAAACAAGAGCATTAGAGGATCAACAAGAAGACTTACATTGGCAAGAAATAAAAACAAAAGAAGAAAGGTCGGAACAGCATGAGTATTGATATGTACCTCGGTCAAGCGAGAGGCCAAGCATCCAGTGTTAAAAGTGCGTGTAGCCAATTAGCACAAGGCTATACGTCGTTGATGCAAAGCAATCAACAGTTTATGAGTGCAGGCGAACTATCAAGTAAAGGCTATGACTCTGCCAAAGAATTCTTTGCGGCAGTGATCCAACCTTTAGTTCAAGGTGCCGAAGTAGGCGCGGACATGACAGCAGAAGCTTGTCAAAAATTTGTGGATCAATATACATCTGAGGTTGATAGTATTGATTTAAAGTCAGATGACTTAGAAAGACGAATCCGACAAATCAATACATCGATCCTGAATATGGAGAGTATTAATCGAGGCTTGCCAAAGCTTCCGACAGGAACGAATCCATTGGAACAAGCCAATCGGCGGATTATTGAATCGTTAGAGACGACAAAACGTGATTTAGAGAAGAAGTTAGAGAAATTAATGACGTTTAATGGAACATCGCCTGCTATTTTTGATGGGGTGAATAGTTTTTATTCGACGTTGTCGCAAGGCTTGCAGCAGGCGAATAGTGGGTTTAATCCTGCGACTGGGACGTTTTCGGTTCCTAAAGGGAAAGCGTTGGATTGGACGAAAAAAGTTAGTAGTACTTATGATAAAAGAGAAGTGGATAGAATTGCTAAGCTTTTTCCAGAAAAGGTAACGTCAAAGGATTTACTTATTTTAGCAGATATTCAAAAAAGGGATAAAGATATAACATTTCCAAAGAAAGTCTTAGAATCATTAAAGAAAACCTTTGGAAAGTATGCTGATGATTTATCTGGTATAGAGCTAGATGCACTTTTAGAATCAGCAGGGGAGTATCTTAATTTCGATGCTCTAGGCAGAATGTTGACTAATGGAAGTTCGTCCTTCACTGCCTTTGGTTTAGCAAATATTAATAGTGCTTCTATGAATGCAAGTTTAAATGGAGCAAGTTCATATGCTGTTGGTCAAATGACAAAAAATATTGGATTACCTGTTGCAGGCTTTACAATTGGGATGATGATTGATACGTCTCAAGGAAGTAGCATGGGACAAGCTATTTCTCATAATGTAGCAGTAACTGGTACTGCTACTTGGATAACGGCGGGTACTACAATGGCTGTAGGAGCACTTCTTGGCAGTAATCCTGCTGGTTGGGCAGTTGCAGGAATAGCAGTGGGAAGTAGTTGGTTAGCAAATAAAATGTATGACAATAATGTTATGGGAATACAAGATATGAGCAATGAATGGGCCGATAATTTTGATAAAGGTGCAAAAAAGGTAAGTGAAGGAATAAATAAGATAGGTCAGTCTGTATCTAAAGGTTTTGATGATCTTGTTTCTGGTTTTGGATGGTGAAGAATATGAAAATTTATGAATCAACTAACAAAAGATACAAATTAGTAGAACTAAATGAAAAATGCTATCTATTAGATGTAGATAGTAAAAAAATATCTTGGTTTCTGCCAATGTTTGTATGGCTACTTCCGTTCAAAGCAATAGAAATAGATAAAGGAGTGTTTGAGAAACTGCTAACCAACAAAAAAGCTGGTTATGGCGTTGTTCAGATTGTGTTCCTATCTATACTTATTGGGAGACCGTCCACATGGCTAATCAATATGATTTTTCAAAATATAACTATTTCAGAAATAAAAATGAGAGCACTTTATTTGATTGCTGTTAGCATACTTTTAATATGCTATCGTGCAGTTATTTCCGTTTATAATAAGCATAAGATGAAAAATGAATTGGGAGAAAAAAGGCAAGAAATAGTTATCAGTATAGAAAAAGAAAGTATAACGAGCTATTACAAAAGGAATAGTTTAGTGGCATTATTAATAGTTTTCCTAGCTATCTTTGTTGTGGGATATATTAGCGTGTTCTATTCTTTTGATATGATTGTGATTTTTATTATTTGTGTTTTGTTTTCTCTATTCCTTAATAGAGGGTATGTATATCCTTATGGAAGTAGTTTTTGTATGAATCCCAACAAAAAATAAGAAAGCTTTGTAATCGTCTCTGGAGGTGTAAAAGGTAAGAATAGATAATTCTAAAATAAGTCGCTACAAGCTAGCAATTCTCAATGAAAAAAGCTATCTCATAGATATGGATACAAACAAATGGATTTGGTTCTTTCCTATGATTATCTGGTTAAGTAAACTACAAGCGGTAGAAATAACTAAGGACCAGTATAATCTTCTAAAACGTGATAGTAAATATTCAGCATCAACAGGTACAAACATTGCAGCTATTGGTTTAGGTGGTGTGGTATATAGTTTTCTTAAAGGGATAATCGATATTGTCTTTCAAACAGCAACAGTTAGTTCTTTGATAATTTCCTTTTTAGTTATTGTGATGATAGCTTTTATCTTGAGATATATCGTATCTTTAGTGAACATGTATCAATTAAAAAATTACGAAATAAATCAAAAAACAGTGGGATATATCCAATTAGCAGAAAAGAATCCATACTACAAAAAAATTTGTTTACAATCTATGTTCATCTTTTTAGGAGTTTATTTTTTATTATTGTATTTGTATCTTGCTTATCTAGAGGCAGTAGTTTTAGTGATATTATTAATTCTTTCGTTTGCCTTGTTTTTCCTTAATACTCTCGTTGTTAAACCCTACAGTGATATGTCGTATAAATATATAGAATATGGTAAATAGAAATGAGAGTAGAAGATACGTCTATACCTCGTTTTAAATTAGCAACAATCAATAAAAAGGATAAGTATTTAATTGATTTAGATTCACACAAATCAACTTGGCTGATTCCAATGTCTACGTGGTATGTTGCTAACAACGCTACAAAAATTAATGAAGACCAATATACTAAGCTTAAAAAAATTCCTAAAAACAAAACGGGCGCTTTAATATGGTCGTTTTCTGGATTTATGCTAGGTGGTGTAATTTATGCTTTTATGAAAGGATTAGAAAGTATATTTTTTGAAGAACTAACAATGAATCTTATGTTTTTAGCTGTTCTAATCGCTTTTTTCTGTAGTTTCATATTTAGATATGTACGATCTGTAGTTAATCTTAATAAGTTGAAAAAGATTTTTAATGAGGAAACAACAATAAAATTAGATCATCTGATTGTTTTAAAGAAGGATAATAATTTTTATAAAAAACGTTGTGTAACTGGAACGATTATTTTGATAGCAATATTAGTTTTTCTGTTGTCCTTATTGATCCAGGCTAAATCCTTAACGGTTATACCAGTCATATTCATCTATTTAGTGTTTGTGTCATTTTTAAACACGTCAATAGTAAAACCTATGGAAAACATGGAATATAGTTATAAACCTGAGAAATAGCATTAAAATGCCAAGGTTCAAGTGAAAAGGAGTGAAAATTATGTTAACAATCGGTAGTATCGTTTACTTAAAAGAAGGTAGTCAAAAAATTATGATTTTAAACAGAGGCCCTGTTGTAAATGAAAATGACAAAAATGTTTTGTATGATTATAGCGGTTGCAGATATCCAAGCGGTTTAAATCCTAATGAAGTGCTTTATTTTAATCAAGAAAATGTTGATTCTATTTTGTTCAATGGTTATACAGATGAGGAAGAAGAACGGTTTGAACAATTGTATACTGAATGGCTAAATGGTGAAGGAAAGTTGATTGAGAGAGGGATTGTAAGTAAACCTCTTGGATAATATTGAAAAAATTTAAGATGCAGTAAGCTGTCAATAACTATTCAGTTATTGACTCTTATTCTATGTTAGTAATAAAAAACTATAACTAAACGAACGATTGGATGTGATAAAACTGGAGTTTACCACTGCAAAACCTCTTTATAATAACCATCGCTATAATGTAATACATTCTCAATCAAACTACTATCTAATTGACAAAGATAGTTCATTCTTAGGTTATTTCTTTTTCGGATTAAATTGGCTAATGCCACAAAAAGCGTACATCTTAAATAAAAGCCAAGCTGACGATTTGCTAATTAATCGAGTTGAAACTAAAAATAGAAAAGTGTTAAGCAGCATTTTAATAGTGCTAATGATTTTAATATAGTATTACCGAATTTGTTAATTCTTTTTTATGCTTCAACAAGCATAGAAAAGAGCCAGCTTATTGAAATTGGAATTACATTTATGATGATTCTATCAAATCTGTACATATTTTTGATATTGCTTATAATATTAAATTCAAAATATATCAAAAGTAGTAACAGTTCAATAGTCATTGATAGAAATGCATGATAGGAAAAATATCTTTTTTATAAGTGCCATTCCACAGTATAGAACAAGTCTATCCCGTTAACGTGGCACTGAGATAGACTTATTTTTTATATTTTTATCGCAAAATTCTGCAATTCTTTCCTAAATTTAAACGCTCTTGATAAGTAAGATGTAGAGTTCAGGTTCATCCTCAATATTGTCAAACGCCCATTTGGCCGATCTGCTTACTGATAACCAATCCAACTACGATACTTTCTGATAGTATAATTTGATCCATATAAAAACCCCCTTTACATATAAGTACGTAAAGGAGGAAAAGATCTTATTTGATGAAATCACTGTTTTCAGAGTGAGTAATTCTCCAAAAAACATAAAATGAGTATATCGAGTACGCTATCAAAACTACAAAAAATAGTTTGCTTAGATTTATCATAGAATTTCCTAAATCATAATTGATAGAAAATTCTTTTTGCAGTTTAAACTTTTCTTCCATTGTTAATGTTTCAGGGTCTTGAATAGGTAAAAAATTCAGTGTCAGAAAAGTTCCAACAACTTTCAAAACTATAAATAGACAACTAAGTGTAATGATTAGCAACTTATTATATTTTATGAAACTCACTCCTGTCTTATCTTGACATAGATCTTACTATTTCAATTTTATAAGGTTTTATATATCCACGAGATTGCATAGCATAGCAATAGTTATTCCCAAAACCGACAGCAAAATTATTACTATATCCATTTGGTTCCCAAGCAAAATCAAATATATCAGTTACTTTTACAGTAGTAAAGTAATTTCCATTTGCTTGTCGTTTATAGGACACTGTATAAGACACACCTCGTAAAGCCGTGAGTAAATGTCCACTTGTGAACGTATGTGACCCTGTGAAAGATCCTGAAGCTCTGCCTCCTCGGAAAGCTTCAGCTTTTAAACGTCCGTAGTAAGAGCGCATTAAGTCTTCACTGTCTACCATTTTAGCCCAAGTATCATTCGTATTGTAATACGTTGCTGGTGTATATGCTGAGTTGACTCTGTTTGCTGGAACAATAGCACGTCTCATATAATTAGCAGTCTGCCAATGCCCTCTCCGTTCTACCAGTTTAATTCCGGCAGCGTATGCTCCTAAAGCAATATCATAAGGTGTTGCAACTAAAGCTCTAGACGTTCGAGGTAAGTTGCTATCCAAAGATGAGTCAACATTTTCCTCAGCAAATTCAAGATGATTTTCTAATTTTTCATCTTGATTATGATCGTATTTTTTTAGCTCAACTAGAACTGAATTTAAAAATGAATTGAAATCTTCACTAGAATCATTTTCGGAAGGTACCTCATAATACATATCAATAGTGCTATTGATATAATCTGAATTTGCAGGTTCCGCTGAGGTGAGTTCCTCAATCAGATTAGTATTATTCTCACTAATTTCATATTTCTCTTGAGCCTCAACCTTTGTAGTAAATCCAAAACAAACGAATAATGAAATTCCCCACAAAACTTTTTTCATACTATTCTAATTCTCCCTTCATTTATTATTTAAAGTATATTATATTGTTCTTTTAGTGTCAATATTCATTTTAGTTGTAATCATTTGTATAGTGTTGATTTGATAATACAGACATTTACTATTAGGAGTTGTAAATACATGATAGTTGATTTCTTTATTTCAGAAAAAAGGAGAAATAACCGAGAATTGATAACCATACTGACATACTTATAAAATTTTAGAGAATATTTTCAAGTTAAGGGGGTGAGAAGCTAAAATGTGGAAACGATATGTTGCCGTATATAATGGTGAAGTAGGAAAAAAGAGCATATTTTTGGATCAATTTAAAAACTAAAAAAAGAGCACATAATTAAGTTGAAAAATGTATTTCATAATTCCCTTTTAAGCAAGCAAACTAAACATTTGAAAATCATATATTTACATTGAGTTGTTTAAGAATTACAATTAAGTATATATACTATTATAAAAACTAAGTCGTTAGACGTTTACTTTTTAATTATAGGAGGAAAAAACGATGCCAAAGGATATAAACAGTAATTCCGCAGTAGCACAAGCTGTCGCTACTTCTATAGCATCATCGGTGAGTTCTTTAAATCAAGGGACAACAATCACAAAAGATACCCAAACGATCGTTGCAGGCAATAATAATGCGCAGCTGATGAAATCATATGGGTTACTGGTACATGGCATAATAGTTTATTGTGTCAACAATAAACTTAAATGATTATTATATAAAAAAAATTAGGTAGTATTGTCAATATACTCTTTAATGCAAATGGTTAGTAAAATAAAAAATTTTGTTGGAGGAACGATTATGGCAAATGTGAAATATATTGGAAATGATACTAAGAAATCAGAAAAAGGAAAGATCCATACTAGAAACGGAAATCATACAGCATGTGGTGCTCGGATAGATGACAACCCACAAGATTGGGTAACAACAACACAATCTGTTACTTGTGAAAAAAAAGGATGTAAGTAATCACAAAAATATTACTTTTTAGAGAAAATACTATAATTTGCTAACTTAATACTTATAGAGTGATTGACAGTACTACTTAATTTTTTTTGTACGATAACAGTTCTCAGCAGTAGACGCTTAGGAAACAAATAGACCATTTGGATAAACGCTGACAAAACAGCGTTTTTTCTGCATAATGAGTGCATTCTTAGATAGGAGGATTAAATAGAATTTAACAAGGAGTTTGATTGTTTTGCATTTAGCCTATCTTCGTATTTCTAAATCTGATTAAAATTTCGTAAGATAAGAAGTAGCTCTTCAGGAATGGCAAAAAATAATCAAACCCCAAAGGCTATTGGATTATTTCTTTATGTTTTATGATGTTGTTTTTATTATTTCTATTGACCAATCATCTATCAATAAATACAGGGAAATACAAAATATATCAAAAGAGATAACCGATCAATAGCTATTGATAGACATATTTGTCGCATTTGGAGAATGTTTTCGAGTTAAGGAGTGAGGAGCTAAAATGTGGAAACGATATGTTGCTGTATATAATGGTGAAGCAGGGGAAAAGAGTATATTTTTAGATACAGTAACAAAAAAATTAGTAGTAGTTGAAATTGAGATGACTTCTTATAGATCAACGATATTGTCAGGATTTTTGGGAGTGACTATTTACTATGTATTTGGACATGTACTTTTTAAGTCTTCTTTAAGCCCTGTTACTTTAATAGCAATAATTTTAGTTATTGGTTGTTTAGGTGGTGCTTTCTTTAATTTGTTAATAAATAAGATTGCTAATAGTGATAAAAATAAGTTGAATTATTTAACTAACGTTAGTGAAGATGAACTAAAAGCGTATCTTGTTAAAGGAAGAAAACAAATGAGGAAGAATTTTCTACTGATTATTTTTCTTTTTGTTATGGTAGTACTCTCGTTGCTTCCAATTTATTTTAAGGAATATTCGCTATTGTTGCTTCTTGCTTCAATTTTTTTCACGACGCTGTTCATATTTTTTATAGGTATTGTTTCACCAGTTAAGAGGATAAAGGCTTATAGATATATTGAGAAAAATAAAAGATCGATCTTATTTTATATAAAATAGGAAGTAATTTTTAAGAGCAGTGACAAAATAAATAGTTGTAATTTTATCAAAATAAATGATATAATTCAAGTTATCCAAGACGTATCTGGGTCTGGTATACTTAGGAGGATGTTTAATGAAACCTATAAAATTAGCAACAGTTTTTAGTGGTATTGGAGCAATAGAACACGCTTTGGAGAGACTAAATTTTCCATTTGAAGTAGTTTTTGCAGCAGATAATGGAGATAGAGAAATAGATATATCAGAAGAAGAAATCAAAGAACATTTACAAAGTTTAGATACTAATATAGAGAGAAAACAATATGTAGATTCACTTTATTCAAAAAGTAAAAAAACTAATTTTGTTCAGCAATCATATTTTGCAAATTATGATATAGATGAATCTAAATTTCATCAAGATGTAAGGTTTATAAATGGTCATGAATATACAAACGAAGTTGATCTTTTTGTAGGTGGAAGTCCTTGTCAATCGTTTTCTATGGTAGGTCGTAGAGGTGGATTTGAGGATACGAGAGGAACTTTGTTTTATGAATTTGCTCGACTAATAAAAGAAATTCAACCTAAAGTTTTTATTTATGAAAATGTAAAAGGTGTTCTTAGCCACGATAATGGAAATACTTGGGAAATTATGCAAAATGTTTTTAGTGATTTAGGATATTCATGGGATTATAAAGTATTGAATGCAAAAAATTATGGTATCCCACAAAATAGAGAGCGTATATTTGTAGTTGGTTTTTTGAACAAAAATCATTTTGAAAAATTTTCTTTTCCAAATCATATAAAGTTAGAAACTGTTATGGCAGACTATTTGGAAACTAATGTAGCAGATAAATATTATTTAGGAAAAAAAGGCATAGAATTTGTCATAAAGAAAAAAAACCTTAATAAACAATATACTCAGATTAATGGAGATATAGGACTATGCCAAAAGGCAAATCAACAATTTAATTGGCATGGAGACTTTAGATTTGAACCTATTAGTTCTGAGAGAGGAAAAAAAATCGATGAAAAATATTATTTATCTGAAAAGTTGGTAAATTATGTTATGTCTACTGGAACAAAAGGTTTTTATTCTCGACCTGAAATTGATTTAGATATTGCTAGACCGTTACTTTCTACAATGACAAAGATGCATCGTGCTGGAGTAGATAATTATGTAACCACTAAGGGAAGAATACGTAAGCTAACGCCTAGGGAATGTTTGAGATTAATGGGTTTTTGTGATAGTTTCAAGATTGTGGTATCTGACACGCAAGCATATAAGCAAGCAGGTAATTCAATTGTTGTTAATGTATTAATGCATGTGGTAAACAGTATTTCAAGTACATCTGTATTTGAATGTAACGAGATAAAAGGTAATATTTCGGAACAACTCGGGTTAGGAATATAAAAAAGTAGGAATTGGTCTAATGTTGAAACTCTTAGACCAATTCCTACTTTTTAAACTCCCATATATATATGTTCTCTGTGATATTCAAGGTAATTTAGGCGTTCTTTATCAAAAAATATCTCGATACCAATCTGTTTTCCAGTATGAATGTTCAAACGTTTTTGGTTCATTGGAGAAATAAATGGGGATACAATAAGTTTTCCATTGTCCTCAAAAGTAATAAAGCCTTTATCAAAAAGTACATCATAAGTGGGGCTAAGCATTAAACCATTTTTAGAATTTATTTTTTCGGAATCGTTACTTTTAACCCATGGCTTCATGTGGGAAGCAATTAGCAATCGCTCATCGGATATCTTAGTGAAAGGACAGTAAGGCATTTCATCCAATAACTTTTCTCTATATTTTCCTTGACCAATACGAGAGCATACTAAAGTACTCTTCTTTTTGGCAGTATATTTTGAGTTTTCTTCAATTGTAGCAATCTCGTTTTCTTCTTGAGGCGTTGGATAAACATATCCTATAATGTCATTTGAATAGTTGACAAAGGGCTTGAAATAAAAAATAGTATTATCTTTATTATCTTTCAACTTTAAAATTGAAAGATACGAAATGTTAGGAATTCCTATTTCTCTTAAAAGAGTGTAATTCTCAGAGTTAGAGTTTATATATACCCTCGGTGGAGCGATATCACTTCTAAAAAAGTCAAAGTTAAGAGAATCACTTTGATTTTCAACAAGTGTATCTAATTGTTGCCATCTTAGTGGCATTTCACTAGTTACATCATCAGATACTTCTACGCCATTAACTCTTCTAGTTTTGTAATAACGTTGTTGTGGCTTAATATACTCATCTTTTACTGAAGATAAAAATGATAGAAGGTCTTTTTTTAACAAGATAGCTTTTCCGTAAGAAAAATTCTCAAAAAAATCGAAAAGGTTAGTGGATTCATTACCTACGTAAAGTTTTGCTTCACCATGACCAGTACCAGTTTTATTTTTCAAAAAAGAATCAGCAAGAGTAATATTATTTAAAGAATCTATAACTTCATATTCCTCTCCTAATAACTCAACTTTAATTGACATAAAACTCCTTCTTTCTTAATGTTATTATAATTGTATGATAACATTAATATGGAATGAAATAAAGTGCTTTGAGTACGAAAATAATGATATAAATATATAAATTTAAATATTTCGTTTTCAAATGATTGATATATTGAAAAATGGATACATGATTTGAACTAAGGTTGAATCTATATTTTATGTTTTTAGTAAAAATTTTTTATAATATAAAGCGGAAATAAAGAAACATATTTATCAATATTATTTTTGATAAATATGTTTCTTTAGCCTATTTAGCAAATATTAATTTTTATACAACCTTCTCAGCCCTAACCATTTCCATCACCAATTCATCCCCCAACTCAATCAACCGATTATAATCCTCATAAAAAGCATGAAACATCTGCGCCCGCGCATAATACTCCTTCACAATCCGCTTCTTATTGATCGGCCCAGACCGAAACTGAAAAAAATGATCCAAAATCGCCAAAGGCTCCTGCCAAGAAGCCATCTTCTCCATAAAATCCCGCAACTCAACAATATCCTGATACGTAACCGCCTTTAAATTCTGTCCTTGTTTATCCATTCTCCTGATCTCCTTCAAATAAGGCGGAGAAAAGCCGATAAGCGCCAAACGAAATCCAAGCCCAAACCCAACTTCTCCCACCAATTTTTTCACTAAATTTCTGGATTCAGTGACCGTTCTATCTGCACATTGACGAGGCAAACCCATAACCCAGCGCTACAAACGACTTTCAAAGCCTTGCTGTATTCATAACGCCTTCTCCCAGAGTAAAACAAAAAACGATACCGAACCTGTCAATACCGTCATCAATCAGCCAAACCAACCCCACAATTCACTCCTAAACCACCCTTAATCCCAAGAAATTAACAAAACCAACTAGAATTTCAAAAGAAAATTAGGTACAATAAAGAAGCTAGTGCTTCGGTGCTAGCAAATTGGCAACTTGTATAGAGGTGTAACGGATTTCTATACAAGGCTTCATCGTTCGGTTGCCGCCAAACGGTGAAGTGCCTTTTTGTTTTATCCAGTTTTTCATCGATTCTTAAAAATGTACCTCCCTTCAAAATTAGTTATAGGACAGAAAAAAACGGCATTGAGCAGATGCCCAATACCGTTGACAATAGTCTAATACCATATACACAACAACTAATCACACCCAGAAAAAGCAAAGATTTCCTAGAAATCTCACCTCATTTTAGGTACAATAAAGAAGCTAGTACATGTTGCTAGCACTATTGGCAACTTGTTTGGACAGTTAACGGTGTCTTAACAAGGCTTCGATCGTAAGGTTGCCGCCGAACGATTGAAGTGCCAATTTTTATTTATATGTCTTGAATCGATCAACGATTCGAATTTCTATCCTACACATTTTATTATACCGAAAGACACCACCCACCGCAACGAAATTCGGCATTTCCACCCATTAAATAACACCAAAAACAGCTCCCTTATATATAAGATAAAATAACAAAAAAACTTTTTCATCTTCAACCAATATTCACCCAAAAAAGCCCGAACTCCAGCTATGAGAAAAAACTAATAGTTCAGCCCGATATTTTTGAATTATTTATTTAGCCATACTATAGTAAAAATATAGGAGGTAAGATATAAATGAATAAAGTGCACAGAATTTCCCTGAATTATTTAGCTGTTTTGATGTTGGTGATTGCCAACTTGTTACCCGCCGCCAGTGTGTTTGCCGAAGGATTGACCAAACCAGAAGAGAATATCTTCGACTCAGAATCCTTATACATCAAAGCCGACACCAAGAAAAATGAAACGAACAATAAATTAATCGATGTAAACTACGAAGTAACGAACAAAAGCGATCAACCAATCGATCAGGTAGTTCTAGAACAAAAGAACCAAAATGACTCACCAGTAAAATTCGACGCAGCAACCTTAAAAAGCGAAGATAAACTGGTGGCGCCTGACGATCAAACGATCCAGTTTGATCAAAAAGAAAACCAAGATGAGGGGACAGAACTAACCATCACCACGATCCAACCTCATACCACGAAACATCTGACAATAAGTGCCGAGCAAACAGATGAATCAATCCATCAGCTTGCTGTTGAAATAAATCAGGCAGACGAAAAAGTAGGGGACATCACTCTAACACTGCCAAAGAACGAACAAGAAACGAGCAGTACATCATTACAAGAAAAAGAAGCTGACACAGAAGTAGCAGAATCTCAATCAGAAGAGCTAACAACTGCTGCACCAGAAGACTCAGCAGCAACGACCTTAGAAGAAAACAATCAAGCCGCGCCGAGAGCCCAAGCAATCGGACCAAGAATTGCGCCAACGCCAGGCCGTGGCTTTGATAAACCAATTTATAAAAGCATCCACAAAGGAGAATTATTCTCTACAGGAAATACCAACTTAACCCCTGTAAACGAAGCGACAGCGAGCGCTTTTTTGAATACCAGAGCCCCAAGTAGTGGTCAAGCAATCAATAATTTTCAGTTGAAATTTGCGGATGTCGATGGCGATCCAACGACCTATAACTCAAGTAAAGCCTACATCGATTTAGATGGCGCCAAAGAAGTCGCATGGGCAGGCTTATTTTGGAGTGCATCCCGTTTTAAAGGCCCAGCTACAGCGACGAATATGACCGATGATGAAATTAGCGCCCCTGTTCAATTAACCACGCCAAATGGAACAGTAACCCGTGTTGCCCCACAAAAATATCATCGAATTGACCAAGATGCTACTAATCCTGGGCAAGGTTTTGGGTTTAATAATACGGGCTTTTCTAACTTTGCCGATGTGACCTCGATCCTTCAAGGGGATAAAAGTGCGACTGGTGCATACACATTAGCAGATATTCCGATGACCGATTTCCTACAAGGCAAATTTCAAAGTTTCAACTTCAGTGGTTGGAGTTTATTTATCGTGACAAAAGACCAAGCCAAACGATCCCGTGCCTTCAATGTCTATTATGGCGCTAGAGGGAACAAAGCTGGAACCAACAATGAATTTGTCATGAAAGACTTTTTAACCTCTAAACAAGGAAAATTAAACCCAATCGTGACGTGGTTTACCGTTCAAGGCGATAAATTTTTCACAGGTGACAATGCTCAAATCCAAAATAGTGCAGGAACTTGGGTCAATATCAGCAATACAATCAACCCAGTCGGTAATGTCATGAACGGAACCGTTTCAGATAACGATCAACACATGGTGGATAAATATCCGGGTCAATTTAATCCTGGCTTTCCCAACTTTTTAGATATCGATGTCGATCGTTTGACCTTACCAGAAGGGATCATCACTAACAGTCAGAAACAAATTAACTTTAAAACAACCAGTAGCGGAGATGATTACTCAACCAATGCGATTGGATTTTCAATCAATGCGGAAACACCCGAACTTGAAGTCACCAAAGAAATTATAAATCCAAAAGAAACGTATAAAATCGGGGATACCGTAACCTATCGTGTCCATCTCAAAAATACCAAAGAAAACACAGAAGCGGTCAACAGTCTTTCTAAAGACCAATTAGATAGCCGTTTAGATTATGTACCCGACAGCTTATCCATCGTAAGTGGTCCAAATGCTGGCAATAAATCAGATGCCACAGGCGATGACCAGGGCGAATACACAGCAGCAGATCGTGCAATCACGTTTCGTGTAGGAGAGGGCGCCAACGGCACACAAGGCGGTAGCTACAAAGGAACGACCGCGGAAACAGTCTACGAATTTCAAGCAAAAATCAATGATACAGCCAAAGGAGAAGAACTGATTCCAAATAGTGCCACATTCCAAGGCGTAGATTCTGCCACAAATACGATGATCGAGAACACATCCAATATCGTAGAGGTAAAAATCGCCCCAGAAGAACTTGTCGGCAAACTAGAAAGCTCAAAAACAGTCAACAATCAATCGCCAAAAATCGGCGACGAAATAGAATACACGATTCAATTTAAAAACACCGTACCAAAGGGTATTTTAAATCAAGTGACCGTGACCGATACTTTACCAAAAGGCTTAACGTATATTGAAGACAGCGTTACAAGTGCAGGACCTGATCCCAAACCAACCGCATTAACGGTTGTCAATGGCCAAGTAACCGCTGAATACCCAAAAATCGCCGACACAGAAACACGCACTATTTCCTTTAAAGTTCGTGTCAATGAAGAAGCAGTAGTCGGACAACCGATCATCAACAAAGCCAAAATCGATGATCACACGAATCCACCCGATGAACCAGAAGTCCCAGTCACACCAGTAGAAACACCCGGAGAATTAGAAAGTACCAAATCCGTCAACAATCAATCACCAAAAATTGGGGACGAAGTCGAATATCGTTTGTCTTTCCGTAATAAAATTCCGAATGGTGTCTTAAATCAAGTCACAGTGACAGATAATTTACCAAAAGGGATGACCTATGTAGAAGGCAGCTTAACCAGCGAAGGCGCTGACCCGCAACCGACAAGTCTAACCATGACTGACGGCAAAGTCGTTGCAGAGTACCCAAAAATTCAAGATACAACAGTACGAACCATTGTCTTTAAAGTCAAAGTCAATCAAGAAGCCATCGTTGGGCAAAAAATTGTAAACAAGATAACTGTGGATGATCATGTCAACCCGCCCGATGAACCAGAAATTCCAGTAACACCTGTTGAAACACCTGGACGATTAGATGTTACAAAATCCGTCAATGATCAAGCACCAAAAATCGGGGACGAAGTCGAATACCGTATCACATTCCGAAATAAAATCACGAACGGTGTTTTAAACCAAGTTACCGTAACGGATACTTTGCCAAAAGGCGTAACCTATGTAGAAGGTAGTTTGACCAGTGAAGGAGACGATCCAAAGCCAACAAGCTTAACCATGGAAAACGGCCAATTGACTGCTGAATACGGTATGATCAATGACACTAAAGTCCGTTCGATCATTTTCAAAGTCAAGGTCAACGATGAAGCAAAAATTGGCGAAGCAATCGTCAACAAAGCCAAAATCGATGATCACACCAATCCGCCAGATGAACCAGAAGTGCCGATCGTACCAGTCATCACACCAGGCGAATTGGAAAGTAGCAAATCAGTGAATAATCAAGCACCGAAAATCGGTGACGAAATCGAGTATCGCATTACCTTCCGTAATAAAATCACAAACGGTGTCCTAAACCAAGTCACTGTGACCGACACCTTACCAAAAGGCTTAACCTATGTAGACGGAAGTTTGACCAGTGAAGGCGCTGATCCACAGCCCACAAGTTTAACGATGGAAAACGGAAAATTAGTCGCTGAATATCCTGAAATCAAAGATACAACCATACGAACGATTAGTTTCAAAGTCACCGTAAATGCGGAAGCGGTAGTCGGACAACCGATCGTCAATCAAGCGAAAATTGATGATCATACCAATCCGCCTGACGAACCAGAAGTGCCCGTCACACCCGTTGTAACACCGGGACAATTAGACGTAACGAAATCAGTCAATCATCAAGCACCAAAAATCGGAGATGAAATCGAATATCGTATTAGTTTCCGTAACAAAGTCACAAATGGTGTAATTGATCAAGTCACTGTGACCGACACCTTACCAAAAGGGTTGACCTATGTAGAAGGTAGCCTAACCAGTGAAGGCGCTGATCCGATGCCAACAAGCTTGATCATGGAAAATGGCAAAATGACCGCTGAATACCCAAAAATCGACGACAATACCGTCCGCTCTGTTGTGTTCAAAGTCCGCGTGAACGAAGAAGCGGTAGTCGGACAACCAATCGTCAATCAAGCGATCATCGATGATCACACCAATCCACCAGATGAACCAGAAGTGCCCGTCACACCAGTCGAAACGCCCGGTGAATTAGAAAGCACTAAATCGGTAAATAACCAATCACCAAAAATTGGGGACGAAGTGGAATATCGCTTGTCTTTCCGTAATAAAATTACCAATGGCGTCTTAAACCAAGTGACCGTGACCGACAATTTACCAAAAGGCATGACCTATGTAGAAGGCAGCTTAACCAGCGAAGGTGCTGATCCGCAGCCAACAAGTTTAACGATGGCGAATGGTAAAGTCATTGCGGAATACCCAAAAATCCAAGACACAACAGTCCGTACGATTGTCTTTAAAGTCAAAGTCAACGAAGAAGCCATCGTCGGGCAAAAAATCGTGAATAAAATCACCGTAGATGATCATGTCAATCCGCCCGATGAGCCTGAAATCCCAGTTGTCCCAGTCGAAACACCTGGACAATTGGACGTGACAAAATCAGTAAACGATCAAGCACCAAAAATCGGTGATGAGATCGAATACCGCATTACCTTCCGCAACAACCTTACAAATGGTGTCATAAACCAAGTCACCGTGACCGACACGCTACCAAAAGGCGTAACGTACGTAGAAGGCAGTGTAACAAGCGAAGGCGATGATCCCAAACCGACAAGTTTAACGGTGGAAAATGGCAAACTAGTCGCTGAATACCCAAAAATCAGTGACAACAAAACCCGTTCGATAGTCTTTAAAGTCAAAGTAAACGAAGAAGCAAAAGTCGGTGAACCAATCGTAAACAAAGCCAAAATCGACGATCACACCAATCCACCGAACGAACCAGAAGTACCTGTAACACCAGTCGAAACACCAGGAGAACTAGAAAGCACGAAAACAGTCAACAATCAAGCACCAAAAATCGGGGATGAAATCGAATATCGAATTCATTTCAACAATAAAATCCCGAATGGTGTCCTAAACCAAGTCACAGTCACCGATACTCTACCAAAAGGAGTAACATACGTAGAAGGCAGCTTGACCAGTGAAGGCGCTGATCCCAAACCAACAAGCTTAACCATAACAAATGGCCAGTTGGTCGCAGAATACCCGAAAATCACCGACACTAACATTCGTTCGATCGTATTCAAAGTGACGGTCAACGAAGAAGCCGTTATCGGACAGCCGATCATCAATAAAGCCAAAATCGATGACCACACAAATCCGCCAGATGAACCAGAAGTCCCAGTGACACCAGTAGAAACCCCTGGCGAATTAGAAAGTACGAAAACAGTTAATAACCAAGCACCAAAAATCGGGGATGAAATCGAATATCGAATCAATTTCAATAATAAAATAGCAAAAGGTGTTTTAAACCAAGTCACCGTCACCGATGTGTTACCAAAAGGCGTAACATATGTGGAAGGTAGTTTAACCAGTGAGGGCGATGATCCCAAACCGACAAGCTTAACGATGACAAATGGCAAACTAGTCGCAGAATACCCAAAAATCAGCGATACCAAAACACGTTCCATCGTGTTCAAAGTGACGGTCAACGAAGAAGCCGTAGTTGGACAACCAATCATCAACAAAGCCAAAATCGATGACCACACAAATCCACCCGATGAGCCAGAAGTACCCGTGACACCAGCGGAAACACCGGGGGAATTAGAAAGTACGAAAACAGTCAATAACCAAGCACCAAAAATCGGTGAAGAAATCGAATACCGTATCACGTTCCGCAACAAAATCACTAATGGCATTTTAAACCAAGTCACCGTCACGGATACCCTACCAAAGGGCGTAACCTATGTAGAAAACAGTGTGAAAAGTGAGGGAGATGAGCCAAAACCGACAAGCTTAACGGTAAAAGACGGCAAACTAACCGCTGAATACCCAACGATCAGTGATACAAAAACCCGTTCCATCGTGTTCAAAGTGACGATCAACGAAGAAGCAGTAGTTGGCCAACCCATCATCAACAAAGCCAAAATCGATGATCACACGAATCCACCTGATGAACCCGAAGTACCCGTGACACCAGAACAACCGCTAGGGAAACTAGAAAGCGAGAAAACAGTCAATAAAAAGACCGTTAAAATCGATGAAGAGCTTGAATATCGCATCAGTTTCCGCAATACAGTAGAAAATAGCCTGTTGAATCAAGTCACAGTCACAGACAATCTACCAAAAGAATTGACCTATGTAGAAAATAGCATAAAAACGGAAGGCGACGATCCGAAACCAACAAATTTAACGGTAAAAGACGGCAAAGTAATCGCTGAATATCCAACAATCAGCGACACGAATACCCGTACAATTATCTTCAAAGTTAAAATCAATAAGGAAGCCATTGCAGGACAACAAATCAAGAATATAGCGGTAGTGGATGACCACATCAATCCGCCAGACAAACCAGAAGTTCCTGTGGTACCAGAAAAAGAAGTTCCGAAAAAACCAGATCTTCCAGAGGCGGGAGAAGTATTATCGAACGCCGCGGTATTTATTGGGTTGGCAATGTTAGCAACGGTAATCTTGGCAAATGTGGAGCAAAAAAAGAAGAATAAAAATTAACCATTATCATTAACTTGGTGAAAAAGAGCAAGGAAGAACTTACTTTTAAGTTTGTCCTTGTTTTTTTTAGTAAAAATGAAATAGCCTCTTTTAAAAGAGGTTACATGGAAATAAATTCATTCTTTTGCTACCTATTCAAATAAAAAGGAAAAAATAAATGGAGTTGGGAAGGGTGTATTCCATACATATCAGAGAGGAATCCTGTTGGGAATGTTCTTTATACTGCTAGTAGCATTGTGTTTTTAGATTGATTATGTTTAAAGATGTCGATTGATTTTACATAAATAGAGAGAGAGGTCACATAGTGTGATTCGTCTAAAAATGAAAACTGGTTCAATTTTATGGAATTATTTTTGTACATATTGCATAAATAAAATTTTAGTGATAGGATTAAATGACAAAAAGTCTGAGCTATTTTTAATGGCTCAGACACGTAATCTGAATGTGTATACCAACACCAAACAATTACTTTCTAGAAAATAATTACGATCCAATTCATTATTTACTCTCCCTCCATTCTAATTCCTATCATACATAGGGGACTCAGATAAAGACGTGAGATGTTGTGTATACGAGACGAAAGGGGACACGAATGGATATAGGTAGTACGATCGAGTTGATCAGGCAAAAGAAAAATATTCCAATTAAATCTTTAATTGGAGGAATTGTGTCACGAGCACATTATTATCGAATTGCAAATGGTCAATCAGATATGACGGTAACAAATTTTTTTAAGATTTTAGAACATTTGAATGTTTCATTAGAAGAGTTTCTATTTATAAAAAATAACTTTAAAATAGAAAGATTCAAAGCACTATTTACCGAAGTCCATCAGAGTTTCATTAAACAAGACCTAGAAAAACTTTTGTCGTTAAAAGAAAAATCAACAATCATCTATAAAAAAACAAATTTAGAACGTTACCAACATATTGCCCTAGTGATTCAATTATTGATTGATCGTTTAAAGGAAGACGGATATGATTCATTTGCAAAAGAGTATTTACAGGACTATTTAATGAATTTAAACATGTTTACCCATTATGATTTAGTCCTATACTCGAATAGTTTCTTTGCATTTTCTAAAGAATTAAATGAAGCGATTAGCGTTAGAATTTTAGATAACATAAAAAAATATGAACAATTGAAAGCATTTGAGTCTGATACTGTGAAAGTACTATCTAACATGATTTTTTATGAAATTGAGTTGAATGATTTTAAAAAAGTGAAAGAATATATTGGCTATATGAAACAAGTAGAGTTGAGTGAGCATTTGATTCTCGAGAAGGTTCTAAAAAAATTTTTTATGGGAGTGGATTGTCTATTGACAAAGAATATCATGCAAGGAAAAAAGCAAATGAAGGAAAGTATGACAATATTGAACATACTAGATAATAAGCACTACTTTTTTTTAGAAAAAATCGAGGACCATTTATTGAACTATTTTAAGTTGTATTAAAAAACTAATGAGCAATGTTGTCTCAAATAAGAGACCTTTTAACGATGAACCCTATTAACGCACTATACTCAGCCTTGTAAGTTTTAATCATGCATTATTTGTTAAGCATTGATTGGTAGAAAGGTGGGGTTGTTTATATGTGGAAGTGGATCTGGACGATTATTCGTTGGGTTTTGCAAAGAGCGATTTGGGGTTGGTTTAAAAAATGGTTGGGTTGGTAGACCTTACTTTTTATAAATAAACCAACAAAAGTTTGAGGAGTAAGGATGAGAAAGAGTTTAATGAAAATGATGAAAAAGTGTTGTTGAACAAATGAACTTAACAAATACGAATGAAACTTATATCTTTTTCTGATTTAGCATATCAACTTTTTCTATCCTTTCTATTTCTGGAGCATCTAATTAAAAATAGAGAGGACATGATTTGGTGAGAGTTGAAAACATCACATACTACATAAGTGCGCAGAAAAAAATTGAACAATTTACATATGATATGGCTTCACATTCACTGACACTGATTGTTGGTAATAATGGAGCAGGCAAGTCCACATTATTAAAACTAATGGCAGGTATTTTAACGCCAGAATGCGGACAAATTTTCCAAACTGAGAAGGTCTCTTATGTTCCAGATTCTTCTGAAAATTATTTTAAAGGCGTAACCCCTTTATTCTATTTTAATTTTTTAAGATCAGAATTTCGAATTGAAAAAAATTTCTTCAATAGTCGGTTAGTAGAGCTTATGAGAAATTTTAATTTCTCTGAAAGGCTGATGACAAGCGAAATGGGTTCTTTGTCTTTAGGAGAAAAGAAAAAAGTGATGTTGATTGGCGCTTTTCTAAATGATCCTCAACTGTATTTAATGGATGAACCAACTTCTGGATTAGACCAAGAGTCCTTGAGCAATCTACTGCAAGAAATAGAAAAAGAGCGGCAAAAAGACAAAAAATTTATCATCATTAGTCATGAACATGCGGAACTTTTTCAACAAGTGGATGAGATGATTCAGTTGTAAATGAAAAGGAGGGAGCATTTTAATGATGGAGCTAAAAGAAAATCGCATCTTTTTGGAGCTATTGACTGTATTTTTTATACGACAAGGAATCTGGGCAAAAGAAAAGACAATGAAACTTACTAATTTAGTGCAACTGACCTATAGCTATTTTTTTGGCTCTTTCTTGATTTTTTTAGGGATGGTTTTGTTCAAATATGACATGACATTATTTTTAAAAGAATCATCAGCATTTTCGTCGGTTCGGTATTATGATTTACTTGTAATTAGTTTAGTAGTGATTCTTTTGATAGGGATTAGCTATGAGAATTATTTCTTCATCAAAACAAATACGCATCAAACATTAGCTATTTTTTTTAGGATGAATAATAAAAAGATTTTTTTTATTAATGCACTCAAAACGATGATCATTGTTTTACCAGTCATCACTTTTTTGTGTTTTTACTATACTCTTTGGCCTCTACTATATAGTTTCGCTATCTATAGTTTTAGTTATTTTGTACTTGTTGTTTATAGCATCAAACAGCAAAGAAGCCGCTTGAAAAATCGTAAAATGATTTCAGAAAACTGGCTTGTTAATGGAATTGTAGTGAAGATAGTCTACATTTTCAGATTGTTCACGTTATCATTTTTCTTTAAGGCTTTATTTTTACCTATTATCTCAATTCTTCTATTTGCACTTCTATTAAGTTATGGTTTTAATATTGCGCAGATAGCAGGTAGTTTAGAGGCTTTTATTGTCAGTTTTTTCTTGAGCGCAATTATTTTTAATGATAAAGGACTGGTCTATGGCTTTTTGGCGCTAATGACGGATAGTCACTATCTGAAAGGATTTCAATATAGTAGTAAACGCTTTTTAATACGTGGTTCATTAGTACTATATCTTGTTCAAACCATCCCAGCACTTATCCTGTTCGTATGGGTGACAAAACAATGGTTGACCGATAATTGGAGTTGGTTATTTATGGCTGGACTGGGATTATTAACTGGAAGTATTTTGTTGACACTGATTCATGCGGTGAAAGGTTTAAAGTTAAATGGGAAGTTTGATTATTCTAGTCAGTTAGAAGGATACACCATTCCACTTAAAGAAAATTTATTCTACTTTATACAAACATTGCCATTACTTGCTAGTGTGGCTCTTTTCAAAATAGTAAACGAGATTAATGGGGGAGAAATTATATTTTTGCTTCTCTTTCTAATGACTCTGATAATCTATGGAAGCTA
Source organism: Enterococcus sp. AZ170 (assembly GCF_050545135.1). Classification (NCBI taxonomy): domain Bacteria; kingdom Bacillati; phylum Bacillota; class Bacilli; order Lactobacillales; family Enterococcaceae; genus Enterococcus; species Enterococcus sp. AZ170. The sequence goes on from NZ_CP172947.1 coordinate 1,141,904, forward strand.
TCTTATTAAGCAAATTCAATTTATCTATTCAATAACTTTGGGGGAAAATCAATGAGTATTTTATCAGTAAAAAATATTAAAAAATCGTATTCAATCAACGAAAAAGAAGAAGAAAAAGTTTTAGATGGAATCAATTTAGACGTTCACGATGGTGAGTTTTTAGCATTACTTGGACCATCAGGTTGTGGGAAATCAACATTACTTAACATTATTAGTGGGTTAGATACTGATTACGAAGGAGAAGTTCTCTATAAGGGAACGTCTCTAAAATTTTTGAATGACCATGAACTGACAGATTTTCGTAAAAATAATATCGGCTTTGTATTTCAAAACTTCAATTTGATTTCGCATATGAGTGTTTTGGAAAATGTCATGATTCCGATGTATCTTAATGGGAAAAGTCATTCAGAAAATAAGACAAAAGCCTTAGAGCTTTTAGATTCCGTAGACTTAAAGAAATATGCTGATAAAAATGTCAAAAATTTATCCGGTGGTCAAAAGCAACGAGTAGCAATTGCTCGTGCTCTTACAAATAATCCAGAATTAATTATTGCAGATGAACCAACAGGATCACTAGATTCAAAGTCACAAAACCGCATATTAGAAATTTTAGAAGGATTGACCCAGCAAGGAAAAACAGTGATCGTAGTAACACACAATGAAGAAATCACAGAGCGTGTGGATACAGTCGTTAAATTAAGAGATGGGAAAATTGTGGAAGTGGAACAAAAGAGTGACCGAAGTTTTACTGAACCGAAGATACCAAAAAAGATAAGAAAGAACAGATTTAACTTTATTAGCATGTTAAAAATTGCTTTTTCCAATTTTATGCAACGAAAATGGCGAAATGTTATGATTTCTATTGCAACATCAATTGGTTTAACAGGTATTTTATTGTCCTTAGGTTTAGGGAATGGAATTGTGAAAATTATTGAACAAGATATGGAGGGGGGAAAAATTCCGTCCCAAATTCAAATTTCCCTGAATAATCAACAAAGTAGCGGTATTATTAACAAAAATGATCTGACCTATATCAAAAATAAAGTAGGGCAAGAGAAGATTAAATACTTTGAGACGCCATTTGGTATGAGAATGATTGAAGCAGAAGTAGAAGATATTGGCAAAGCAGATTACACGGATACAACACCAAATTATTCTCAAGTTGTTAGCTTATATGATAATACATCAATCAAAGTTCCTTCTAACACAAAAGACTCTATTTTGGCTGGAAAAGAATACCAAGATCCTAAAGAAGAGGGCATTACTTTAACTGAAAGCTTTATTAAAGATTTCAATAAAATGAACAAAAAGAATCTTACCGCTGAAAGTATTATTGGAAAAAAATTAAAAGGGGTCATTGTTGAAAGTACAAGCGAAGGCGAAAAGACTGGAACATTTTCAACAAAAATTATTCGGATCGTTAAAGATGAAACCGAAGAAGAGAACTCTTATATGGCACCAGTCGAGATGAATCAGATTATTACTCGAAATAAATTCGAAAAAAATATTCCTTATTTCATTTTAGAGTTAAAAGAACCTTCAGAAAACAAACAAGTGATGGAGCAAATCAATAGTAATAAAAAGTACGTGGCGATTTCTCAGACAGCTGTAGTCGATATTATTATTAATTTTATTAAGATTATTCAGGGACTTTTGATTTTCATGTCAACACAAGCAGTCATTGTTTCAATCGTAATGATCGGAATTGTAATGTATATCAATGTTATTGAACGAACAAGAGAAATTGGCGTCATGAAAGCAATTGGGTATCGAAATCGTGATATCAACATGATTTTCACCTCGGAATCGGCATTTATTACTTTACTATCGCTATTATTAGCCACACTATTTGCCTCATTCATCGGATTTGGTATCAATGAAATTGTAGCGATGAAGGCCAAAGAGATTTCTAGTGTTTTTATGCTAGATATCGTAGCAGTTGGTGGAACGGTCATATTAGCTATTGTTATGTCCTTGTTTTCAGCAAGTGTTCCAATGATGAAAGTAGGGAAATTAGATCCGGCGACTTCCTTAAGGTATGAATAGATATGAAAAAAAATCAAAGAAATAGTATTTTTTTACTAATCATTGTTTTGGTAGCTTCTTGTTTTTTATACCTCACGATAGTTAATACTTCCAAACATGAGAAAAAAGAAGTAGGTGATACGTTGGAAGAGCAATTTTTTAAAGAAGTGATTTATCTGGAAAAGAGCACGAATAAAAACGAGCATGAGCTTGATCTGAGTTCGATGAATTCGATGATGCTAAATGAAATTATTTTTGATGTGAAGCAAACAGTTGCTCAAGATACTGGATTAAGTCATGCTGATTTGGATATTCTATTCCAAAAATTTCATCAGAAACTTAAAGAAAAAACACATTATGATTCAGAGCTAATAAAAGAGCAAAATAAAATGAAAGAATACAAAATTCAGGTTTATGGAATTGATTTAAGCATTTTTTTGAGACAGTTAAAACAGGAAATACAAAAAACAAAAGAAGTGGAACTAAAAGAAAAAACAAGTTACCTGAATCAATTGTTTTCTAACCAAATTGATACAATTTCAGTAAAAAAAGATCCTGTTACATTAAGCCTAAAGTTCAAAAAAAAGAATTCGAAGTGGCAAATTGATTCAAGTCCTTTTGATGTGCTAAATATATATTTAGGTTTTTACGCAGGTGAGAATAATTTGCTAGCTTTAAAAGGAATGATGAATGATTTAGATTTTAAATAATTATATTAGTATCAATTTGGATTCCTTGAGACTGAGATATGACTCGCAGAGTTATATTTCAGTCTCTTTTTTTATCGTATCTCAGAAAGATATTAATTTTACATCCTAATTTTGCAAAACTTTTGCACCACAAAGAAAAAGTTGATAACTATAAGGCATGTAAATATGGCAAAATGAAAATTAAGGAGTTTGAACAAAGAAGCTTACAATCAGACAAAGGGGTCAGTAAAATGTCAGGAATCAAAAGCAGCCTTAATGTGGCAGGAAGCGTGTCAGAACAGTTCAGTCAAGCGGCTAGTGGCTTTTCATCCGTGAATGAAGCATCAAGTAAAGCAGAACGTACCACGGTCAGTGGAAATAATAATGCCAAAAATAGTTTAGCGAGTATGCATCGTCGCGGGCAGCGTCTGTCAAATGCGATTGCTCGTGATGGAAATAACATTCATTCAGTCGCAAAAGAATTTAGCATAATTGATCAGAAAATCAAAAAAAGTTTCGATTTACCATTATTTTCTCCAAGCTTTGGAGGTGGGAAGCGTTCATGAATGAAGAAAAAGAACTGAAAATCAACCAACAGATAAGACAAATAAATATAGAGCAAGAAGATAAACGACGTGAAATTCGAGAATTGGAAGATTTGGAAGCGAATTATTTTTCGATTCATCAACAAGAACAACACTATTACCAAGAGTTAATCGGCAATAATCAAGGCTCACGTTATACGAATCACTTTATGGAGTTAGATGACGAAGCCAATCGTTTACACCAATATGAACGCCAACGCTTAGAAGATATAGCAGAGCGCTTAGTAAGTGAAGAGGTGCAGTTGAGAGATAAAGAAGAGGCACTGTACACTGAGAGAGTACAGCTATTTTCTGATAGAGAGGAAGCGGAGGAGAACCGTTATGGCTATTGATTTTTATGTAGGTGAAGTCAAAGCGCAAAGCGCCGCTGCCAAACAAATGGCCAACGAATATATTCAGTTTTGCGGTACACTGAAAGATAGCGTGAATGCCTTTATGAATGCGCCACTTTCCAGTAAAACATACGACTCAGCGAAACTTTATTTCTCAGCGGTCTACCCAGCGTTGGCAAGTGGGTTTATACTAGCATGTGAAGCCTTAGTAGAAGCCCATAGTAAATTTCCCGAAGAATTTCAATCATCAGTAGATACCTGTGATGTAATCGAAGAACAAATAAAAGCAGAAATCACTCAAGGAAAAGCTTTACTCCAAAATATGGCACAGACAATGGACAAAGAAAAGGAACCAAACCAACGCATGGAACAGCGCTATATGGGTGTACAAAGCTCGATTCAAAAGAATGAGGAAAAGCTGCAGAATCTGTATGATTTTAATGCCAGTTCACCAAATTTATTTTCAGAATTTGAAGCACAATTGGCTAGTTTAGATGCAGGATTAGCCGAAGTAGAAAAAGGTGCAGCGTGGAATCCAACTTCGGGGACCTTTGATTTGTCTAGGATAAGTTTGGCTTGGACGAAGCCGATTGGTAAGGCTTGGGATCAGCGCCAGAAGAAGATTGATGCAAAAGTAGAAGCTTATCGTTTAGAAAATCAAGATATTACGTATACTTTTGATGAACATGGGAATGTAACGGGTGTTTATGTCGATGGTACGTTTGATTCTAAAATGACATTAATGGTACAAGAAGCTATCGCGACAAATAACTGGAATGGGCTTAAAGCATTAGGAGTTGGTTTAGCAGGACTAATGGGTGAGAGAACGTTAGACCCAAATGCGGTTGGAACGAAACCCTATGCAGGAGGTCAATTTATTGGTGATCTAGCTTCAATAGTTGGTGGTGGAGCGGAATTTTTAGGTGGTTTCTCATGGCTCGTTGGGGGAAATGGCTTTTCATTTGCGGGAGCACCATTTACAGGTGGAGCGACTTTAGCATTGAGCCCAGCAGCAACAGCAAGTGGAACAGCAGCGATGGCTCATGGATCAGGAACGATTGTGAATGCTTTTGGCAGTTTGCTAGATGGGTATCATTTTGAGGATAGATCATATACTAATAAAAATGGAGAGTGGGGGAAAGGAAAGTTTGATAATGCCATGGATAATGTTCAAGAACATTTTGAAAAACATGGTGAAGAAGTAGGAGCTTTTAGCTTGGAACAATATATGCGAAAAGCTCAAGAATTTGCTAGAACTGTAAAGAAAGGAGTAAAACCTTCACCGGTACCAGGTATAACAACTGATGTTCTAAGATATCGAAAGAATGGTAAGTACATCGATTTGGCGCCAGATGGCTCTATAATTTCTTTTGGAAAAAATAATTGATAGGAGAATGTATATGGCGTTACAGCATGAATTTGAAATATTTAAAAACAGTGATGAGGTAATTTTTACTAAAGAATCTAGAAAGAAAATGGTAACAATAGATGATTTTTTAATTTTGTACATTATAGATTCTTTAGGATGGATTCCCTCCTATTCTAAAAACTTTGTTCATAAATCTATGGGACTTGATTATTATGGCAGGACGTATTTAGATGCAGAAGGAATTGCTACTTTGAACGGTATTCTTAATGGCTGGATTCAATTATTTGAACAAGCACCTTCTACAACTGAGTTAACAATGGATTATGATATAAATAAAGGGAGATTTAATAAGGAAAAAGTAGAAAAGGAAAATATCTTGAATCAATTACAGAAACTATCAGTACTTTGCAAAAAAGCTATAGAGAATGAATATATTTTGGTTCATTTTGGTATTTAATCAATAAAGATAATAATTTTTTAGAAGAACGAATTCTCGTTCTTCTATTTTTGGTACTATTAGCTAGTCGATAAATTTTATGGCGTAGCATTGAGCACTAAAATAATCGCTGTTTTCCATAAAGTTGGCCTAGTAAATAATAAGAAGAAAGGGATTAAATGATAACTTTACTAACTTTAAATTTAGCAGACAACAAATATTTACAAATCAATAGCAAAAATGATGGAAAAAAACTCTATTTTCATGATGAAATAATCATAAAATATTTAGATAACAATAGAGAGATTATTTTATTTAAGGACTCTTTACGTGAGGGACTTGAATCCTTAAAAAATATGTTATTACTTGCGTTGAATAATGAATTACCAGTTTCAGAAAAAAATTTTTTAACAGGTGTCGGATATGAATGGACTATCTATTATCATAATTTAGATGTTTTTTCGGAAGAAGACCCAACTGAACTGTATAGTTTGTGGTCAGTGTCACCAGAAATTGGCAGTGCTTCATGGATATATAATAGAAATTCAAAAATTTTCTTTGAAATTAGTCCACAATATTTATGGGATTTTATAGATAGTAATGTAAATGAAAAGCAAATCACATTTGAAGAATTTATGGCTTCTTATACATTTGATGCACAATTTAGTATAGACAGAAAGGTTTGTATGGAAATGGTGCAAACTCTAAAAGAAATGTTGAAGATGATTGAATTATAGAGTCTAAATGTGACGTTATGGAAATTTCGCTGTTCAGGGTAAAACAGTTGACGAATTATTTCTTGATCATGTAAAAACGTTTAAAGTTATATTGAAAGCAGTCCGGAATATCGTAGGGATTATAATGATCTTGAGGAAGCGAAATGTATTGAATCTTTTGATTCTTTCATCGGAAAATACAATCGTTTAGAAAATATTGAGATAAAAAAAGAGAGTGAAAAAGTTTTAAAAATGATGTTCTGATTTTAGGTTATATATATATATTCTTATGTATTTGGTGCAGAAACCAATCGTTGGGACAAGAAGCTCAAGTAGCCGATAAAATTCATTAAAAATTTGCCTTGGCTGGACTAATGGGTGAGAGAATTTTAGACCTAGATGCAGTTGGAACGAAGCTCTATATGGTCGGACACCTTATTGGTGATCTTACTTCAATAGTTGGTGGTAGAGCGGAATTTTTAGGTAGTTTCTCATGGCTTGTTGGTGGAAATGACTTTTTATGAATTTAGCACCAGATGGATCAATAGTTTCATTTGGGCTCAACAAAAAATAAATAGGAAGTTAGAGGTATTCAAAATGTTATTAGTGCATAAATTTAAAATAATAGAGGCGAATAAGCATATAACATATAGAGAAGTGACTAGTGAAGTAGCTGTCTTAATTGATGATTCCTTAATTCAATACATCGCTGACACTATCAAATGGGTAAATAGTCATTGGATTGATTTCTCGAATTTTAGTACTGGAATTAATTATTATGGTATTACCTTTTTTGAAGGGTCAGAAATAAGTGAACTTGAATTGATTTTGGAGAATTGGAAGAACATGTTTGAAGTAGCCCCAGATGAATTCCTGTTAAAAACTGATTATGATCTCGAAGAGATGATTTTTATAAGAGAAAATTTTTCGAAGATGAAAGTTCTTAAACAGTTAGAAGACGTTTTACAACTGTGTGTTAACGCACGAGATACAAGTAAAATACTTGTTCATTTTGGTATATAAAATTTGGTGATAGGGGTGAATGAAGGCTAATAGCAAAAAATGAAAATATAGAATTGAATCAGGGACTTTTTTAAATTATAAAACGGATATGCCTACTCCACCCAAGATTCAAAAAGGAGCCATAACAAAATTGAGTATGAGGCGTCTAATAATGAGTTGAGAGTAATTGATTATAGCGATAGTTTGCTAACTCAAGAAGAGCGGTATCTGATTGGGGAAACGTTTATAAGAAATTGAACAATAAAATTTCATAAATTTAGTGAAGAAAATGATTTTTATATTAATGAAAATGTTGAAGAATACGATGAACAGTTAGGCTATTTTATCTCTAACTAACAGAATAGACATATGAAGGCGATGACTCATAGAGTAGAATGCTTTTAAATGAGTCCAAAATTTCAAATCTAGGTGCGGAATATGAAACATGTTATAATAAAAAATGTTGGTACGATCAATAGTAAATAGTAATTTAAAAATAAAGGAGTCAAAAATGAACCTAACTTTCAATTTAACACTAACAGATTATTTAGCAATTGAGAAATTTGCTTTTTTCAGTGGAGAAAATAAGTCCTATCAAGCAATTAAAAAAAATTTTACACTATTATATTATCTACTTGGGATTTCACTATTTGTTTTATTATCTTATTTAGCATCAACTGTTCTTTTTATCGTAATGATTCCAATGATTCTCTTATTTGTTATTGGCTACAAAAAATTTCTGCCTAATTGGATTTGGGTACGTATTGAACCACAGCTAAAAAAACATATTTTAACGTATCAATTAAAAGAAAATCCAGAAGGAATGAATGCTTGCGAATTTAACTGTTCGGAAGAAGGATTCTCTTTTCTTATCAATGAAGAAAATCAACTTTTCAGACGCAACAGTCTAGTGGCCGTGGAAAACACAGAGGACTATTTTTTCCTTCATGATGATCGAGGTCGCGCGATGTGTATACCACAAATAAATCTAACCAGATCTGAGCAAGATTACCTAGCAAATTGGTTAACTCAAGAGCCTAAAGCAAATGGATTAAGTTCCTATAAAGCAAGATGAGCGGTCACTTTCTCGTCAATTAGTTTGGTTGAAGGCAAGAGTTTGGTCAACAATAATAGAGAAAAGTTGTTATAAAATAAAAAGAACGCTCTAACATCTAGTTGTTAGAGCGTTCTGGATCAAATTTGACTAACTATCGTTTTAGTAGGAGGTAGTCTTTTTTTCGCTTGTATTTTTCTAGAGCACTTCTACTCTCAGCATTTATTCGTAATCAGGGTGTGAGTTTATTTAAAATAAACACAGACACATTCTGGTGCATAAACATCTTTTTGGATCATTTCTAAAAGACCAGTTGCTTCGTCACGACGATATAGGGTTAAGTTATCTGTATTTTGATTCGCTGCAACCACAAATTTTCCAGAAGGATCCAAATCAAAATCTCTAGGGATTTCACCTTCAGTAGAAATTAATTGGATACGTTCTATGTTACTACCGTCTTTAGCAGTCGCATAAACCGCAATTGAATCATGTCCACGATTTGATGCATAAACAAATCGTCCATCAGCTGAAATTCGAATTGCTGCACCACCATTTAATTCGTTAAATCCATCAGGTAAAGTCGATACTTTTTGAACTTGTTCAAATGAACCATCTGCTGCATTGTAAGCTAAAACGGTTACGGTACTGTCTAATTCACCAAACAAATAAGCATATTGATTATTTGGATGGAAGACTAAGTGACGAGGACCTGTTCCAGGTTCTGCTACATATTGAGCAACTTCAGATAATTTGCCTTCTGCACTAACGTCATACGTATAAACACGATCTGTTCCAAGGTCACAGACAACTAAACGACGATCAGGCGTTAAGTCTGTATAGTGTACATGGGCATTATCTTGGTTTTCGTGAGGGCCAGTTGGCTCATCATGTATGATTTTATCCGTATGTTCTAACTGTCCATCAGCTAAAATACGATAAACATGAACGATTCCTTGGTGGTAATTGGCACCGAAAACTAGTTGTTTTTCTTCATCAAGCGCTACATAACATGGAGGAGCGCCAGCTTCAGTGACTTTATTTAACAGATCGAAGTGTCCATCATGGTGTTTATAAGCCGCCATGCCACCTTCACCATCAACAGAAGTGACGTTAAACAAGTCCCCTTCTTGATTTAGAGCTAAGTAGGTTGGGCTAGTTTCTTCTACTAATAACGTTGCGTCTGAAAGTGTTTCTTTTTCTGTATCCAGCGCTATCTGATAAATCCCTTTACTTTCTCTACGTGTATAAGTTCCTAATAACATTTGTTCCAGCATGAAATTCCCTCCATTTTTTACTGAATATTGATTAAAATCAGCAATTGATTTGACTCTTTTAGTATACCATAAGAATTCCTTTATTTAGTAAATCTTTACAAATCCAATGTTCGCATTTTCACTTGATTTATGCTATTATATCTTAAGACTGTAACGACAGTCATTTTTAATTTTAGAGGGGTGACACGCATGTACGATAATACAAATAGCAACAATGGTGCAGTTCGCTGTTCATTTTGTGGTAAAACACAAGAAGAAGTGAAAAAAATCGTTGCCGGACCGGGTGTCTATATTTGTAATGAATGTATCGACTTATGTAAAGAGATTATTGATGAAGAATTTTACGACGAAGCCGTACGTGAATTAACGGATGTCCCAAAACCTCAAGAAATATTGGATGTCTTAAACGAATATGTAATTGGACAAGATCAGGCAAAGCGCTCACTAGCGGTGGCTGTCTATAATCACTATAAACGTGTAAATCAATCAGAAAATTCAAGCTCTGAAGATGTAGAATTACAAAAGAGCAATATTTGTTTAATTGGCCCAACAGGTTCTGGGAAAACCTTTTTAGCCCAAACTTTGGCTAGAACATTGAATGTACCATTTGCCATTGCAGATGCGACTAGTTTAACTGAAGCAGGCTATGTGGGAGAAGATGTAGAGAATATTCTCTTAAAACTATTACAATCTGCTGATTTTAATGTGGAACGCGCTGAAAAAGGAATCATCTATATTGATGAAATCGACAAAATCGCTCGTAAAAGTGAAAATGTATCGATCACAAGAGATGTATCTGGTGAAGGCGTTCAGCAAGCTTTACTTAAAATCTTGGAAGGAACAGTTGCCAGCGTGCCACCGCAAGGCGGACGCAAACATCCTCATCAAGAATTTATCCAAATCGATACAACCAATGTATTATTTATCGTTGGTGGCGCATTCGATGGTATTGAAAACATGGTTAAAAATCGCCTAGGCGAAAAAACAATCGGTTTTGGTACTAAAAATAGCAAATTGAATGAAGACGAAAGTGTGATGCAGCAAATCATTCCGGAAGATCTATTGAAATTCGGTTTGATTCCTGAATTTATCGGACGCTTACCGGTAACAGCAGCACTAGAAAAGCTAACGACGGATGATTTAGTGCGAATTTTGACTGAACCAAAAAATGCGTTAGTGAAACAATATCAAAAATTATTGTCTTTAGATGATACTGAATTAGAGTTTGAAGATGAGGCACTTCGAGCTATTGCGAATAAAGCGATCGAACGCAATACAGGTGCTCGTGGACTTCGTTCAATCATTGAAGAAATCATGATGGACGTGATGTTCGATGTTCCATCAGACGACACGATCGAAAAAGTGATCATCACAGAAATGGCTGTTGAAGGCACAGGTAAACCAGCGATTGTGTACAATAAAAAAGATAAAAAAGCTGGGTAATTTCAAAAGATTAAAAAGTAGAGATTCGTCTCTACTTTTTTACTGATTTTTATGGAATAACCTTATCTAGCTTCACGAGCTCATTCAGCTTTTAAAATTATCTAGCTGTACAAGCCAGCTCTACGCTTTGCTTCGATTTCAACAATTCCTAAGAGCTAAAGCTCTAAAGATTGAAGGTCTTCGGAAAAAAGATAAAATAGAAATAAGGTAAAAAGCACCTTTGTCCTATTTTTCAGTCAGAGCTAAACAGCTTGTTCCGCTTTTAAACGAAGGAGGTTACATTATGAATGTTCATAATGCAGAGATCATCATTAGTGCAGTTTCGCCTAAACAATATCCAGAAACAGAGCTACCTGAAATTGCGTTAGCAGGCCGATCAAATGTTGGTAAATCATCATTTATCAATACATTGATCAATCGCAAAAATCTGGCTAGAACATCTGGTAAACCTGGAAAGACTCAAACCTTGAACTTTTATCTAATCGAAGATGCCTTGCATTTCGTCGATGTTCCAGGCTATGGTTATGCCAAAGTTTCTAAGACGGAGCGGGCAAAATGGGGCGAAATGATCGAAACTTATATGACGACAAGAGAACAATTAAAAGCGGTTGTTTCCTTAGTTGATTTGCGGCATGCACCAACACAAGAAGATATCCAGATGTATGAGTTTTTAAAATATTACGACATTCCTGTGATTGTTGTAGCAACAAAAAAAGATAAAATTCCTCGTGGCAAATGGAACAAACACGAAAGTATCATTAAAAAAGCGTTGAACTTCGATAAATCTGATGATTTTATCCTATTCTCTTCCCAAACCAAAGAAGGAAAAGAAGAAGCGTGGCAAGCAATTGAAAAATATCTTTAATAAAAATAGCGTAGACAAAACTCTTTGCAGTTTAGTACTATCACTGTGAAGCCGAATAAACGGTGTGAAAAAGTCAGACTCTACGGCAATGGACTAAAAACCACACAATGCGCTTTATGCATTGTGTGGTTTTTAATCCAATTGCTCAAGCCTAAACGACTTTTGTCACAACCTTATTTTTTACTGTTTTTTTTCTTTTCTTCTTCAGCTTTAAGAGCTTGCTTTTCCAGTTCTTCTTTTGGCATTTCAACTTTTTTAGGATCAACTGCAAAAGAATCAAATAATTTATCTAAGTCATTCGTACGTTCAAATTTTAAGCCCATAGTTCGTTTGCTCCGTTTCGTTTTAAAGTAAGTAAAAGTCATAGGATAACTTCTTTTCTCTAGTTTAGCATCCTTTCAGAATTTTGAATAGTTTTCTTTTTCAACTATTAAGATTTTCTATAAAAATACTTCTCGTTTCCGTTCGTAAACTTGCATTCAATTACAAAACAAGGTATAGTTTTTTCGGATAGAGAAAAGAGGGAAGAAATGGCAAAAAATATTTTTATAGGGACGGTCCGTTTTTACCAACGCTTTATTTCACCTGGGCTGCCAGCTAGTTGTCGTTATCATCCAACCTGTTCTCAATATATGATCGATGCGATTCAAACACATGGTAGCCTCAAAGGAATCACCATGGGAACAGCCAGATTTCTACGCTGTCATCCGCTAACCAAGGGGGGAATCGATTATGTGCCCTTGAAGTTTAGTTTAAAAAGAAATCCGGATCAAGAATATCATGGTCCTTATAACTATAGAAGAAATAAACCTAAAAAATAGATGAAGGTAGGCAAATAGCATGGCAATCTTAGCATTTGATTTTGGCGGATCAGCAGTAAAACACGGAGTTTGGAACGGTCAAGAGATGATGGATAAAGGAAGTTTCAAAACACCGAAAACATGGGAAGAAATGAAAGCGTCATTATTGGCGGTGTTCAATGAAGCAGATAAAGAAATAGAAGGTGTAGCGTTGAGTGCACCGGGCGTTGTTGACGTGCAAAAACAAATGATCATCGGAATTTCAGCGATTCCGTATATTCATGGATTCAATATTTTCCACGAATTAGAAGAGCTATTTAAACGACCAATATCAATCGAAAACGATGCCAATTGTGCAGGGCTGGCAGAAATTTATGCAGGTGCTGCTAAAGGCAAACAAGAAGTTGCATTTGTTGTGATTGGAACAGGTATCGGCGGTGCCATTTTCCACAAAGGGGAAATTGTGAAAGGCGCTCATCTTTATGGCGGAGAATTTGGTTTGATGTATCTAAGTGGTGGAGAGACCTTTAGTAAACTCGGGACTGCTGTTCAAATGGCTTGGCGTTATTGCGAACGTAAAGGGGTGGAGAAGGAGACTTTCTCTGGGGAAGATGTGTTTGCCTTTGCAGAATCAGGTGATGAAGTGGCGATAGAAGAGGTCAATAATTTTTATGAGTATTTAACACAAGGATTATTCAGTATTCAATTTTCATTAGATCCAGAGATGATCGTTTTAGGTGGCGGTGTTTCGGCTAAAAAAGGCTTATTAGCTGAAATCAATCGTCGCATAAAAGAAAAACTGTCACATTTTGAATTGAATGATTTTATTCCGCAAATCGTAACCTGTCAATATGAAAATGATGCGAATTTAATTGGAGCGGCCGCTAATTTTTTAACGATTAAAAAAATGCATAAGGGTCGATTGAAACAGCCAGATGTTTTGCACTGAAATTAAAAATCGAACATTGCACTAAAATGAAACGAAGAAACTTTGAAATAGATCAAATGCAGTAAAACCAAATAGGTTTTACTGTTTTTTTATTTTTAATAGAATTGTAATTTGTGACTTTTTATTATTAATTTGTTACAATATGTTTATTATGGAGAAGGAGGTAAAAGAATGAAAAAAATTTTTTGGGGGATTGTCGGGGTGGTTGTGTTATTTTCCCTTTCCGCTTGTACAGTACAAGAACAAACGACAATCTTTGTTCTAAAACAAGAGGACGAACACGTAAAAGTTCAAAATATTCATAAGAAAGATGCGTTATTGAAGCAAAAGATTACAACAACGATTCAGTACAAAACAATGGGCATAACAACTAAAACAAAAGCAGAGAAGCTATTAGAGCCAAGTAAAAAATTGTACACCAATAAAAAGGGGATCCACTATACCATTGATTTTAATGAAAAAGCAGCCGTAGAAACCGTTGAAGTGGACTTGAAAAAAGTATCAACGAAAGATACCAAGGAAATCTCGCTTATCTCGTTGCCAAATGAATCATTTGCTAGTGCAAGTGAAGAGGCAAATGAAGCGCAACTTATAAAGCTAGGGTTTAAAAAAGAAAAATAGAAAAGGAGAAGAAGAATGAAAAAATCAGTAGTTGTCAAAGGATTGATTGTAGGTGCTTTGGGATTAATTAGTGTGCATGGAACCACTGCTTTCACGGAAGAAAGCAGCATAGAGGCTATTCCAGAACAAAAATTAAAAGTTACAGAAGACATCGAGCCGATAGCACTTGCCGTGAACACAGAAAAGAAAGAGCTAAAAGAAGGACAAACACAACAATTAACGACTGTATTCACGCCAGAAAATAGTACAGCTAACCTTACTTGGACATCCAGTGATGAGGCGTTAGCAACTGTTTCTGAAACAGGTGTGGTTACGGCTCTAAAAGCTGGAGCTGCAACGATCACAGCCAGAACAGAAAGTGGATTAAGTGGAGACGTGGCACTAACCATTAAAGCAAAAGTAGAAGGGACATTTGGTACAGTGCCTTGGGAATGGGATGCAGAGAGCCAGACACTTACCTTTGGAGGTGGGGAACTTCCAGATACTGATCCCTCAACTAATATTAGAATTAGAATAGAAAATCTTAGTATTTTAAATAGAGCTGAAATCAAATGCATAAAATTCACTGAACCAGTTGTAGCTAGTACCTCTATGGATTCCATGTTTAGATCTTTACAGAATTTAGAAACAATAGAAGGAGGAGATTTTATTGATACAAGTGGCGTGACGGATATGAGTAACATGTTTTATAATAGTTCAAAACTAACAGATGTAGACGTAAGTCATTGGAATACAAGTGGCGTGACGGATATGAGTAGAATGTTTTATTATAATTCAAAACTAACAGATGTAGATGTAAGTCATTGGAATACAGGTAAGGTAACGAATATGAGCTACATGTTTTATTCTGCTTCAAATCTGACAAATATAGATGTGAGTAAATGGGATACGATTAATGTGAGCAATATGAGTGGCATGTTTTTTAGGGCTGCTAATCTATCAAAATTAGATCTAGACCAATGGAATACAAGTAAAGTAACTAGAATGAATAACATGTTTTCTTATACTTCAAATCTGACGGATATAGATGTAAGTGAATGGGATACGATTAATGTGACAGACATGTCGTCAATGTTTTCTAATGCGCAAAGCTTAACTAGCTTAAATACAACTAATTGGAATACAAGTAAAGTGACGACTATGGAGTCCATGTTTTATAATAGTTCAAAACTGATAGATATAGATGTAAGCGGTTGGGATACAAGAAATGTGACGACTATGAGTTCAATGTTTTCAGGTGCGTCAAGCTTAACGGGGTTGGATATGTCAGAATGGGTCACAGAAAAAGTGACGAACATTTCCTCAATGTTTTCAGGTGCGTCAAGCTTAACAGAATTGGATATGTCAGAATTGGTTACAGGAAAAGTGACGAGCATGTCTTCAATGTTTTATAATGCTTCAAGCTTGAAAACGTTGGACATATCTGGTTGGAATACAGAAAATGTAACGAGTATGTCTTTTATGTTTTATGGGACTTCAAAGTTAACGGACTTAGATATCAGTAAGTGGAATGTAAGTAATGTTCGGTATATGTATAATATGTTTCAGTCAAGTGGTATATCAGGCTTAAATGTGATCAATTGGGACACAAGTAATGTACTAAACATGGGATACATGTTTAGTCAAGCAGCGAATTTGACCAAATTAGATTTGAGTACTTGGAATACGATCAAAACGACAACTATGACGAACATGTTTGCATACACACCTAACCTTTATGAGTTGAACATAAGTAATTGGGATACGAGTAATGTCACAGCAATAGATAGTATTTTTTATAGAGCAGATTCGTTAGATGTATTGATTCTAGGTCCAAATTTTAAACCTACAACCTCAACTAATTTACCAAGGAAAAAAGTAGAGCCATATACTGGAAGATGGCTCTTAGATTCTACTGAAGCTGAGAATAGTTATGAAAACAGTTCAAGATTTATGGCAAATTACGATGGAACGAAACCTGGAAAATACATCCGCGAAATGAAAACAGGTTTTGAGGTAACTGGAATCGAGTTAACACCTTCAGTTTTAAACCTAACCATTTCTGAAGAAAGTCAATTACAAGCAAAAGTCCTTCCAGAAAATGCAACGAATAAAAAAGTTACGTATTCTATTGTTGATGCTTCTATTGCTTCTGTCTCACAGGAAGGGGTTGTAACAGGATTAAAATCAGGCATAACAGAAATTACCGCACGAACAGAAGAAGGTAGCTTTAAAGCAACAACTACTGTAAATGTTACAGCAGATAGTTCATTGATTTTAGATCCCTTTTACCTTGGGCTAGATGACTTTATTACGGGGGAAATCGACCCAGCATTAAGTCCTAAAAATGTCCAACTATGGGTCAATGATCAGTTGATTTCCACGACAGAGATCTTTAGTGACGGAATTTTTGAACTAGATACAGAAGAAACAATTACAAAGACAACAGATAAAGTAAAAATTGTTATTTTGGATAGCAAAAATGCAGAAATCGATCGCGGCATGGTCAAGGTGGAAGAAATTACCTATGAGTTGACCGTGAATGACTATGTTTTATCAGAAGACACAGTCGTTTCAGGCAAGACTGATTATTTCCATACACATGTCGCATTGGTCATCAACGGAAAAGAAATTGAGCGAAAATTATTAACCTCTAATCGTCAATTTGCATTCGAGGTAGAAGGGCGAATTGAACAAGAGAGTGATAAAGTTGAAGTTGTAGGCTATCGTTACAGTACAGAAATCACACGTCAAAACGTCACAGTTCAACCTGCTAAGGTAGAAATGACAGTAGATACCTACAAGCTAGACACGCCGTACGTAACAGGAAAAGTGACTGGTAAACCAGCAAGTAGTGTTCGTTTGTATGTCAATCGAAGACGTCAAGAAACAGTAAAAATTGCAGAAGATGGCACATTCAAACTGTTAGGAGTTGGTATTCTCTCTCTAACAAATAAAGTAGAAGTAGCAGTTCTGAATGAACAGGGAGTTGAAATACTACGGTCTCTGGTTAGTATTATTCAATAGGAAACCATCAACGCATGTAACGAAAAGACAGTAAATGATTTTAAATCAAAAAATTAGATTTGCATCGTTTCTTCAAACAGAACGAAAATAAAAGGGATCAACCTGAAAGTCACTTCTATCAGTGTTAGTATGACAGAAAATGACAGGCCAGTTGATCCTTTATTCAGTTTCTTTTCCAAAGTAAAGAAAACTAAATACTATTGAGAGATCCCATAGTAAAATAGGTAAAAGTAAGTTCAATAATTTGAATTATAGAAATTTTCTGAAAATTCATTGACATTTCATTGGTTTTTGATTATATTTGTATACATACTTCTTTAATAATTATATATGCAAAGAGAATTTGCTTGCTTCAAAGTAAGCTTTTTAGAAAAATAACTCAAGTGTACAAACGCAAGTCATGTTCACCTATTTTTCTGTTAGAAGTAAACAAGACATTCAATATACAACTCAAGGAGGAAACAAGATGAAAAAATTTAGTTTTTTATTTGCTAGTCTATTTCTATTAGCAGCATGTGGTCCAACTGCTGGCGGAGGCGCAAGTGGTGGTGGGAATAAGGTTGAAGGTGACACAATCAAAATCGGGATGAACATGGAGCTTTCTGGGGATGTTTCAGCATATGGGAATGCTGAAAAAGAAGGAATCAAATTAGCCGTTGAAGAAATCAATGAAGCGGGTGGTGTTCTTGGTAAAAAATTAGAATTGATCGAAAAAGACAACAAATCTGAAAATGGTGAAGCAACTTCTGTTGCTGCCAATCTAACTGCGAAAGATAAAGTTGTTGCAGTCGTTGGACCAGCAACATCTGGTGCGACGAAAGCGACGATTCCAAATATGACAAAAGCAGCCGTTCCAGCCATTACACCTTCTGGAACAGATGACAGTATCACAGTTGTAAATGACAAAGTGCAAGAATACATTTTTAGAGCGTGCTTCCAAGATACGTTCCAAGGTGTTATCCTAGCAAACTTTGCACAAGATAATTTAAAAGCTAAAAATGTTGTGATCATTGGAGATAATTCTAGTGATTATGCGATCGGATTGACTAAATCCTTTAAAGAAACCTATAAAGGCAATATTGTGAAAGAAGAAACCTTCACAGCAGGCGATAAAGATTTCCAAGCGATTTTAACAAAAATCAAAGACCTTGATTACGATGCGATCTATATTCCAGGTTACTACGCAGAAGCAGGATTGATCATCAAACAAGCACGTGAAATGGGCATCGACAAACCAATCCTTGGAGCTGATGGATTCGGTGATGAAAAATTAGTTGAAATTGCTGGTGCTAAAAATGTTTCTGAAGTCTATTACACAGGTCACTTCTCAGAAAAAGCACCTGCTACAGATAAGGTTAAACCATTTGTAGAAGCATTTAAGAAAGAGTACAACAAACAGCCATCTGCCTTCAATGCATTAGGTTATGATTCTGTTTACATGCTAAAACAAGCAATAGAAGATAAAGATTCTGCCGATTCAAAAGACATCACAGAAGGCCTAGCCTCATTAAAGGACTTTGTTGGTGTAACTGGAAAAATGACGATGGATAAAGATCATAATCCTGAAAAATCAGCAGTTGTATTAGGCTTGACAGAAGGCAAAGAAACATCAGCCGATGCTGTAAATCCTTAACATCAATCATGAACAAGATGAAGCTTTAAAGAGGGGGAGACAAGTCTTTACGTTTTGTCCAACCTCTTTTTTCTTTAAAAAAACAGTAATTATTCTAAAATATTGGAAGTGATAAACATGGAAGTAGTGATCCAACAACTCGTAAATGGGCTTTTTCTAGGTAGTATCTACGCATTATTAGCGTTAGGCTATACCATGGTTTATGGAATTATTAAATTGATCAACTTTGCCCATGGAGAAATTTATATGTTAGGCGGATTTATGGGGTATTTCTTTATCAACAAATTAAATTTAGGCTTTTTCCCAGCACTGATTTTATCAATGGCAGGTGCTGCGGTGATTGGTGTGGTAATCGAATTTTTAGCTTATCGTCCATTAAGAAAATCGACTAGAATTGCAGCGTTGATTACAGCAATCGGTGTTTCGTTCTTATTACAAAATGGTATGATCTACTTGTTTGGGTCAGAAAAAAAATCTTTCCCACAAGCGATTGAATTCAAAAACTATCAACTAGGCTTTATTCAAATTTCAAATATTCAAGTACTTATTTTAGTTATTTCACTCATATTGATGATCGCACTGCAATTGATTGTTAAAAAGACCAAAATGGGAAAAGCAATGCGCGCTGTTTCAGTGGATGCAGATGCTGCTCAATTGATGGGGATCAATGTCAATCGGACGATTTCGTTTACCTTTGCTTTAGGTTCAGCTTTGGCTGCGGCTGCAGGGATGTTGATAGGACTTTACTATAACTCGATCGATCCGATGATGGGTGTGGTTCCTGGGTTGAAATCATTTGTTGCGGCAGTTTTAGGCGGTATTGGTATTATTCCAGGGGCTGCGTTAGGTGGCTTTGTAATTGGACTATTAGAAACAATCACGATAGCACTCGGTTTTTCAGATTATAAAGATGCGGTTGTGTATGCATTATTGATTATTATTTTATTGATTCGTCCTGCCGGAATTCTCGGCAAAAACATTAAAGAGAAAGTGTAGGTGCAAGGCATGAAAAAGAATTTAAAATATAATTTCGTTTGGCTTTTAATTGCTGCATTAGCTTATGCTTTTATTTATGTTTTGTATGTCACAGGTGTTATCACGCCGTTTACTGAATATACATTGATTACGATCGGCATCAATATTATGTTGGCATTAGGCTTAAATTTGATTATTGGTTTTTCTGGTCAATTTTCTTTAGGTCATGCAGGATTTATGGCGATTGGGGCGTATAGTGCGGCGATTATGTCTGTTAAATACCCGACGATGGGTGGCTTTTTCAGCGGGATTCTATTAGGGATCGTGTTATCTGGGATCGTTGCTTTATTAGTGGGGATTCCTACTTTGAGATTAAAAGGAGATTACTTAGCGATTGCAACTCTAGGGATTTCTGAGATAATTCGAATTATCATCATTAACATGGGTGATTTAACCAATGGACCAGCTGGGATTTTTGGTATTCCTCCAATGGTCAATTGGTCAATGGTTTTTGGCTTTGTTGTGATCGTGACGCTGATCATTGTTAATTTTATTCATAGTGGGCCAGGTCGTGCGACAATGGCGATCAGAGAAGATGAAATTGCGGCTGAATCTATGGGTGTGAATACAACCAAATATAAAGTGGCGGCGTTCATTATTGGTGCTATTACAGCAAGTGTTGCTGGAGCAATTTATGCAAGCTATGTTCAAACAATTGCACCAAAAGATTTTGGTTTTATGAAATCAATCGATATTTTGATCATCGTTGTGTTTGGTGGAATCGGTAGTGTTACAGGAACCTTTATCTCCGCTATTGTACTGGGAATTTTAAATATGTTCTTGCAAGATGCTGGTGCGCTTAGAATGATCATCTATGCCTTAGCGTTGATCATTATCATGATCTTCAAACCAGGCGGCTTGTTAGGAACTTGGGAATTCTCTGTAAAAAAACTATTCAAGAAGAAGGAGGACAAATCGAATGCCTCTATTGAACGTTAGTAATTTAACCAAAAACTTTGGCGGACTGGCTGCAGTTTCCAATGTTAATCTATCTCTAGAAACAAACGAATTGATCGGCTTAATTGGTCCTAATGGGGCTGGGAAAACGACGTTGTTTAACCTTTTGACAGGCGTTTATGAACCTAGTGAAGGAACGGTTACATTGAATGTTTTAGGCAAAGAGCAGGAATTAAATGGAATGAAGCCGTATAAAATCGCAGATATGGGATTAAGTAGAACCTTTCAAAATATCCGGCTGTTCAAAGACCTGACTGTTATGGACAATGTATTGATCGCAATGAATAGTAAAAATAAAGAAGGGATTATTTCTAGTATTTTACGTTTGCCGACTTTTTATAAAAAAGAAGAAGCAATGGAACAAAAAGTCTTAGAGCTTCTAGCTATTTTCGGTTTAGAAGAGAAGGTTCAGACGTTAGCGAAGAATCTTCCATACGGGGAACAAAGACGTTTAGAAATCGTGCGGGCACTAGCGACACAACCAAAAGTCTTGTTTTTAGATGAACCGGCTGCTGGGATGAATCCACAAGAGACAGCTGATTTAACGGAGCTGATTAGAAAAATTCAAAAAGAATTCCAAATCACGATCGTTTTGATCGAGCATGATATGAGTTTGGTCATGGAGGTTTGTCAAAGAATTTATGTTTTAGAGTACGGCAGAATCATCGCAGAAGGTAAACCAGAAGCAATCAAGAATGATCCACGTGTGATTGAAGCTTATCTTGGAGGTGAGCTATAATGTTAACTATCGAAAATTTATCGGTTCACTATGGAGTGATCCAAGCAGTCCGTGACGTCAGCTTTAACGTTGAAAAAGGCGAAATCGTTTCTCTGATAGGAGCTAATGGGGCTGGTAAAACAACTATTTTAAGGACGATTTCCGGTTTGAATCGTCCATCGAATGGAACTATCACATTTGAAGGTCAACCAATTCATAAAATGCTCCCTCAAAAAATCGTGGCTTCTGGCTTGTGCCAAGTACCAGAAGGACGACATGTTTTTTCAGGATTGACTGTTCAAGAAAACTTAGAAATGGGGGCATTTTTACGTAAAGATAGCGAATTGAAAAAAGACTATGATATGATTTTTGATCGATTTCCTATATTGAAGGAACGTAAAAACCAAGATGCTTCCACGTTGTCTGGTGGAGAGCAGCAGATGTTAGCAATGGGGCGAGCCCTGATGTCTAAACCAAAATTACTATTATTAGATGAGCCGTCAATGGGACTTGCGCCAATCTTTATTCAAGAAATTTTCAATATTATCCAAGAAATCAATAAACAAGGAACAACGGTTTTATTGATCGAACAAAATGCAAAAATGGCTTTATCAATTGCAGATCGTGGTTATGTATTAGAAACCGGTGAAGTTGTGTTGAGTGGTCCAGGCAAAGAATTGCTGGAAAGCGAAGAAGTGAAAAAAGCATATCTAGGAGGTTAATAGCATGAGCGTTAGTGATTTTATGACAAGAAATTTAATCGTGGCCCAACCAGAAATGAAAATTTTCGATGCGGTAGATTTGATGAAAAAAAATAATATTCATCGTCTGCCTGTAGTTAAGGGAGAACAAGTAATCGGATTGATCACAGAAGGCACGATACAGTCTGCAATGCCATCAAAAGCGACAAGTTTAAGTGTTTATGAAGTTAATTATTTACTGAATAAAACGACAGTAGCAGATATTATGGTTAAAAAAGTTCAAACTATTCAACCAGAAGCTTCATTAGAAGATGGTATTTTCAAAATGCGTCAAAATAATATCGGTGTATTGCCAGTTATTGATGCAAATGAAATATTAGTCGGAATTATTACAAATAATGATATTTTTGATGCGTTTTTAAAAATTACTGGCTATAATGATGGCGGTACTAGGATTCAACTTCGAATTCCAGAAGACCATAAGGGGATTTTAGCAGATATCGCAAAACTGCTAGCCGACAATGATTTTAGTATCTTGACGGTCGTCGTGAACCGCAAAGAGTTGGAGACCATTATTGAATTACAGATTGAAAGCCGAGAAACGCACCAAATTGAGAAAAAATTAAAAGAAGCTGGTTATGATGTTTTTGAAGCAACGTTTATTTCAAAAAAAGTATAAAAAGATGAAGTATGGCAACGATTATCTAGTCCTTTTTTACTGAAAAAGAATTTGACTATTAAAGGAGCGTATGATAGTTTTATATAGTGACGTAAGAAATTCGTCGTTTAACCATTGTTCGAAAATTGAAGTGTTTATGCTCTTTGATATGATTTCGATTTATCTTCAAAACAATAGGGGTTATTGTTGGTATAATTTTTACAGATATTCTGTAATTGATTATAAATATTTAAGATGGGAGGAATACAAATGAAAAAAGTTATCGGATTCATTATTGCATTTGTGGCAACGCTTAGCTTTGCGACAACTGCTTCAGCTGATGGCGCTATCTCAGCTGCAGAACAGTCTGTTCTTAACGAATTGAATGCTGGTATGACTATCGGCGGTAAAAAATTCAATTTCGAAGCGGCTGAAACAAATGCAGCTTCTAATCACTTGAAGCGTGTTGATTTAACACAAGCGCAAGTAGATGAAGCAGTTAAAAACATTCAAGCAGCACGTAGCTTAGTTGCAGGTGTATCTGTTGATACTTCAAGCGCTAACTCTCTTGCAAGTGCAATCAAATTATTGCCGGCTAATGTAATTGCTCAAGTTCAAAATTACGTAGTTGCTGCTGGGAATGCTGTTGGCGTGAAAATCACTTTTGGTAGCGGAAGCTACTCTGCAGTGACAATCACAGATGTGAATGGCGCTCCTGTATATAGTACTGGTACTCCAGTAAAAAATACAGGATCTAATTACGCATTAAGCGGAATTACTTTTGGCTCATTGATCGTGGCTGCAGCAGGTGCAGTATTCGTGAGCAGAAAGAACAAATTAGCATAACATGAAACAATTAAAGAGATTAGGGGCATTCGTTTATGTGCCTCTTTTCTTTATGTGTTTTGGTTATCTCATTATTTACATAATTGGTGCACCTGTCATTAATTTCGCTTCTTCAGCGGTTGAATTGATTTCACTGAATGATGCTCCGGTTTTCGATCAGCAAGGCACAAACCTTTTTGAAAAACGAAACCAGAAAAAAGAGCAACCCTCAGCAGATCAAACGACCGATAAAGCAGCTGATCAGACAACTGATGAAACAAATCAGTCAGCTGAAACTGAAATGGAAGTCTCCAACGAAGGAGAGTTAGCCTCTTCAAGTATGGTTTATCCAGTAGGAGGAGACCAGTTTGGCGAAGTCGTGATCGACAAAGTTAAAATTAATGAACCATTGTATTACGGGGATAGCGAAGAAATTTTGCGCTTAGGCGCAGGGCAATATATCGGTAGCATGATTCCAGGGGATTTAGGGACGACCTTGATCGGAGGGCACAACTTGCCTTCTTTTGGAAAAATTTATTACTTAGAACCAGGAGACCAAGTGAGTATCCGCACTCACTATGGTGATTATACGTATCAAGTGACAGAAGTAAACATTGCTGATTATAAAGATCCAACGATCAACACCAAACTAGCTGACCGTTCAAAACGATCACTGATCCTTTATACTTGTTATCCGCTAGATGCGATTGGTTTAACACCAGAACGTGTTTTTGTTTCGGCAGATTATGTTTCTGGACCAATCATCGACGAGAAATCATAAAGGAGGAGAATCACTGAGATGAAAAAACGCGGTCATTTAATGAAAGTAACTTCTCGCTTTTTTATTGCTTTTTTATCCTCTGTTTTTCTATTTGCATTTCTGATTTTATTAACATTAAGATTAACCCTCTTCAGTGAAAACTATATTGCAAAGCAAGCTGCTAAAGCAGATTATTATACGGAATTAACTGAAGAAATCAATCGGCAAATCGAAAATAGCTCCTTAGGAAGTAATATTCCAAAAGGTGTTTTAGATCAAGCAATCAGTAAAGAGGTAGTGAAGATAGACGTAGATAAATATTTTCAAGCAATGTACAATACAGGAACAAAATATGAGATATCTGATGAGAGTAAAATCCATGATGCTGTTTCTAAAGCAATCACAGATTACATGAAAGAAAAACAAATTCAAGTAACACCTGAATCAGAACTTGCTGTAACTGGTCTTTCAGATAATGCTGTAAAAATCTATAAAGGGTATATCGAGTTACCTTTTTTAGTGTCTTATGGAAGAAAAGTCATGAACTATAAATCTAAGCTTGTGCTATTTATGGTGATCTGTGGAGTTTTATGGGCGTTGCTAAGTTTTTCTCTATACTCTTCGTTAAGAGGATATGTGCATCGTTTATTAAGATATTGGGCATATATATGGGTAGGAAGCGGCTTGATGATGGCTGTAGTTCCTGGAATTATTTTACTGCAAGGTTCTTTAAAAAAATTAGGAATTCAATCAAAGGCGATGTATGACTTTATTCAAACCTATTTATCGAGTTTTTTGTGGTTGTTTATTGTGATAGGGTTGATTTCGATCGCAGCAGGAATTATTTTCGGCGTACTTAGCGAAGTCAAAAGAAAGCAGCTATTTAGCACTTAAATAAAGGATGGATCAAAAGCCGTTACTCGATGTTCTTGGCTTTTGCTCCAGCCGCTTTCTTTTTTTTACGTTACGTGATACCATATAATTCTTGGAGGGATGAAGATGTCAAAGAAAAATAAAGATATAGAAGTAAAAATAGAAGAAACAGAAAAAAAAGTGAATGGTGCGACGATCACAGTAAACACCTTAACGATCGGTAAAAAAGAAATCGGTCAAGTCCTAGCACAAGACACTAAAAAATTTGCTGTAATGATCGATGGACGAAATGAAGCGACTGTGAAAACGCTTGATGAAGCGATCGAATACATTATCCGTCAATGGAATTTAAACGACTAAAATAAATAACAACTTTTTTTCGAAAAAGGCTTGCATTTTGTTCAAAAGTTTTGTATTATAACTAAGTCAGGTTTTTTACTAAAACCTTTTGGAGGAATAGCGAAGTGGCTAAACGCGACGGACTGTAAATCCGTTCCTTAGGGTTCAGTGGTTCGAATCCACTTTCCTCCATTTTAACCTTTGGGGTATAGCCAAGCGGTAAGGCAACAGGTTTTGATCCTGTCATGCGTTGGTTCGAATCCAGCTACCCCAGTATTTGTTTAGAACAACTCAGATAGAGTTGTTTTTTTTTTGACGAAAAAAAGAGGATAACTTTTGTTCTCTTTTTTCGAAATATATGATAAAGTGAATAAAAAGCATGAGGAGTGAACCGAATGAACATTAAAGAGAAAATAACTGAAACAGCTGAAAAAGTCTATGACTTAGCTCGTGACGGTAAATATGATGTCAAAGTAAATCTTTTTTCTAAAAAGAAAAGTAAAAACCAAGCAAAAGGCATCCAGGTAGTATCGTCAAGAGATACTGCACATACAAAAAAATGGCGTGCTAAAAACCGTTAAATCACTAGTAAAGCAAAATAGTCTGTAACATCCTCTAAAAAGAAGGTGTTGCAGACTATTTTGCTTTAAATGAGTCTTATTTATCGATTTCAAGCCCGAGGACAGTCAAGTGACCATTTCCTACTAGTTTAATAACAAGCCTGGCTAAATGGTTAGGAGACATGTCCGTGTCACTTGTGATCCACCAATGCAGGGTTCCAATAAAGATCGATGTCATATACTCAATAATGAAATCGATAGGAACTTCAATATCATTCTCTGTAATTTTTAATTTTGAAAAAATATCTGCATACTTTTCATAAATGATATCTGCCAGTTTTTTTCTTAATAATTCATTAGAGCTACCATCCATGATCGTTAAAAAGAAATTCTTATTTTTTTGAATATTAACATAGATATGCGTCAGTAAAAATTCAATTTGTTTCACTTTGATACGATTACTAACAATGATTTGTTCAGTATCGATAACAGAAGTAAAGGCATCGACTGCAAAATCAAAAATCTGTTCGTAAAGGTCTTGTTTGTCTTTGAAATGGGCATAGAAAGTCGCACGATTAATCATCGCTTCATCCGCAATGTCTTGAATTGTTATCGAGTCATAGCCTTTTTCTTCTACTAAAAGAAAGAAAGCTTCAATAATCATTTTGTGTGTCCGTTTTACCCGAAGGTCTGTTTTCTTTGACATAAAAAATTCCTTTCGAAATAATCAACAATTTTTGGGAGTTTGTTGCTTATCTCACAAATTTGGGTGTTTTGCTTGTTGCAATTACTTTAGAATCTTTCTAAAATATACATAAGTATTATATCAGACACCTTGTAGGATAATCAACAAAGTGTTGTGAAATAAAAGGATCTAGATTATAAGGAGCTAAAAAGTATGACAATCAGAGCAGGAATAGATGTTGGTTCGACAACTGTGAAATTAGTAATTATTGACGAAGAGAATCATACAAAGTTCGCAAAATACGAACGACATTATTCAGACGTAAAAGCTGCAACCGAAAAAGTTTTAAAGGAAGCAATGAATGAATTAGGTGAAACTACACCAATCACAATGACAATCACAGGATCAGGCGGTATGGGATTAGCGGACGTTTTGAACATTTCGTTTGTACAAGAAGTCATTGCATGTACAAAAACAGTAGAAGAAATCATACCAGAGACGGATGTAGCGATTGAATTAGGTGGCGAGGATGCAAAAATCACCTTCTTTGAAGGTGCTTTAGAGCAACGGATGAACGGTAGTTGTGCTGGTGGAACGGGTGCATTTATTGATCAAATGGCCGTTTTGTTAAAAACGGATGCCAATGGCGTTAATGAGCTAGCTAAAAACTATCAAACCATTTATCCAATTGCTTCGAGATGTGGTGTTTTTGCCAAGACTGATGTTCAACCTTTGATCAATGAAGGAGCTGCAAAAGAGGATATTTCGGCAAGTATATTTCAAGCAGTAGTGAACCAGACGATTGCAGGCTTAGCCGCCGGTCGCAAAATAAAAGGAAAAATCGCTTTTTTAGGCGGACCATTGTTTTTTATGTCCGAACTTAGAAAACGATTTATCGAGACCTTAGACGTAAAACCAGAAGATGTGATTTTTCCAGAAAATCCACAACTATTTGTAGCGATGGGAGCGGCGATTTATTCTGAAGGTGCAACTCCAACAACTTTAGCAGATTTGATCCATCGTTTGACGAAAGGGGATCAAGAACAATTAAAACCAACAGATACATTAGAACCGTTATTTCAAGATGACGCCGAACTAAATACATTTAGAAAACGTCATGACCAAGCAAAAGCGCAAGAAAAAGCCTTAACGGATCATCATGGTGTGGCTTTTTTAGGGATCGATGCCGGCTCAACAACAACCAAAGTAACCTTGATCGATGAAGAGGGCAATTTACTCTTTTCATTTTATGGAAACAATCAAGGACAGCCACTAGAGACAACGATGAGTGTGTTGAAAGATTTGTACCAACAATTGCCAAAAGATGTCTTTATTGGAAAATCAGCTGTTACTGGATATGGAGAGCACTTGATCAAAAATGCCTTAAAAGTTGACATTGGTGAAGTTGAAACAATGGCTCATTACAAAGCGGCAGATCATTTTCAACCTGGCGTTGATTTTATTTTAGATATTGGCGGTCAAGATATGAAGGCAATGACGATCAAAGACGGTGTATTGTCTTCGATCCAATTAAATGAAGCTTGTTCATCAGGTTGCGGTTCTTTTATCGAAACGTTTGCGAAATCATTGAATTTTGATGTCAAAGATTTTGCGATCGAAGCGTTAAGCTCTAAGGCACCTGTGGATTTAGGCTCACGTTGTACCGTATTCATGAATTCTAAGGTCAAACAGGTTCAAAAAGAAGGGGCATCTGTCGGAGATATTTCTGCTGGATTGTCTTATTCTGTGATTAAAAATGCCATATATAAAGTAATCAAAGTTCGTCGTCCAGAAGAACTGGGCAAAAAAATCGTTTGCCAAGGTGGAACGTTTTATAACGAAGCAGTTTTACGTGCATTTGAAATGATTAGTGAACGAGAAGTCGTCCGTCCATCGATTGCAGGGTTGATGGGTGCGTATGGTGCTGCGTTGATTGCTCTAGAAAATTATGAGTTAGGACAGGAAACAACAATCCTTGGACTTGAAGAGCTGGATACATTTACTGCCGATAAAGAGTTTACGCATTGTGGTCTTTGTGAAAATAATTGTATGATGACCGTGACGATCTTTTCAGATGGGCGCCAATTTGTAACTGGTAATCGATGTGAGCGCGGTGCGAGAATCAAAGTGAAAAGAGAAGATCGTAGAGTCAATTTAGTTGATTATAAGTATCGTAAACTATTTAAATATCGTCCATTAAAAGAAAAAGATGCGCCCAATGGCAGAATCGGAATTCCAAGAGTGTTAAACATGTATGAAAATTATCCGCTATGGCACACATTTTTCACTGATTTAGGCTTTCGTGTGGAGTTATCCCCACGTTCGAATAAAGACTTATATGAACAAGGAATGGAAACTATTCCTAGTGATACAGCTTGTTATCCAGCCAAGATCACTCATGGACATATTCAAGCGTTGATCGATGCAAAAGTTCCAATGATTTTCTATCCTGGCGTTGTTTTTGAACGCCAAGAATCAGCAGAAGCAGATAATCATTTTAATTGTCCAATTGTGCAAAGCTATCCTGATGTTATCCGAAATAATGTAGATGATATTCGTGATGGGAAAGTTGATTATCGTAATCCGTATATCAATTTGGCCAACGAAGCTTCAGTAGCCAAAGTTTTGGGTGAGACATTCGCTGATTTAGGCATTTCTACTGAACAAATTACTCAAGCCTTGCGTCATGGTTATGAAGAGCTAGATGCTTTTAAGAAAGATGTCCGTAATAAAGGGGAAGAAACGCTAGTAATGCTGAATCAAAAAGGCGAAAAGGGCATCGTGCTATCTGGGCGTCCCTATCATTTAGATCCTGAAATCAATCATGGGATTGCCGATGTGATCACGCAAGAAGGCTTTCATGTATTGACAGAAGATTGTGTTTCACATTTAAGTGATGTCGGTAATTTACGTGTTGTCAATCAATGGGTGTATCATTCACGCTTGTATGCAGCGGCTCGCGTCGTGGCGAAATCGAAAAATCTAGAGTTGGTTCAGCTAAATTCTTTTGGTTGCGGATTAGATGCAGTCACAACTGACCAAGTAGAAGAAATTATGGATCAATACGGCAAAATTTATACCGTCCTAAAAATCGATGAAGGATCAAACTTAGGGGCGATCAGGATTCGTCTACGTTCATTAAAAGCAGCAGTCGGTGAACGAGAAAAAATGAATTTTGAACCGAAATTGCAACATGAAGAACCAGAGAAGATCATTTTTACTAAAGAAATGAAAAAGACCCATACATTATTGTTACCAATGCTTAGCCCAATTCATCAGTCTGGTTTAGTTGATGTTGCATTGCAAGCTTCTGGCTATAATGTTGTTTGTTTGCCTGCTGATGATCGTGAAGCGGTGAATGTTGGGTTAAAATATGTGAATAATGATGCCTGTTATCCAGCAATCATTTCGATTGGACAATTAGTTGAAGCGCTAGAAAGTGGAGAATATGATTTAAATCACGTCAGTGTAATGATGACACAAACAGGCGGTGGCTGTCGTGCGACAAATTATATTCCGCTCCTTAGAAAAGCATTGAATGATGCTGGCTTCCCCCAAGTTCCTGTAGTCTCTGTTTCAATGGGAAATAAAGGCGTTGAATCTAATCCAGGGTTTAAGTTTACTTTACCAATGTTAAAACGTGTAGCAGTAGCCTTTTTATATGGTGATTTATTCGAACGGGTCGTCTATCGAACTCGTCCTTATGAAACGAAAGTTGGTATGATCGATGCCCTGCATGAAAAATGGTTAAAAAAAATCGAAAAAAATGTCCGGAATGGCTCATTGACTTTATTTAATCGGAATATGAAAAAAATCATCCAAGAATTTGATAATGTTCCATTGAATGAAGTCAAGAAGCCGAAAGTCGGAATCGTTGGAGAAATTTTAGTCAAATACTCACCAACAGCGAATAATGATATTGTCCGTTTATTAGAAGCAGAAGGCGCAGAAGCTGTTGTTCCAGATATTGTTGGATTTATGAACTATTCTTTATACAATCAAATTTGGAAATATGACAATATGGGCATGTCAAAACAAAGCAAAAATTTGGCTCAATTTGCAATTCGAATCATCGAATATGTTGAAAAACCGATGGATAAAGCCTTAAGAAATTCAAAACGCTTTGAAGGGTTAAGCTCGATTCATGAACTGGCAGAAGATGCTGGAAAAATTCTTTCGATCGGAAATCACACAGGTGAAGGGTGGTTTTTAACTGGAGAAATGATTGAACTGCTGAAATCTGATGTGAATAATATTGTCTGTATGCAGCCCTTTGGTTGCTTGCCGAATCATGTTGTTGGTAAAGGGGTCACTAAGGAATTACGACGCCAATATCCAAAAGCAAATATTGCGCCAATCGACTATGATCCAGGTGTCTCAATAGTGAATCAATTGAACCGAATCCGTTTGATGATGGCAACAGCAAACAAAATGTTGGATGAAGAAAAAGTCCAATCATAGAAGAAACATACTAAGATTAGAGGTAAACTCATCCGTCGACGAGTTTACCTTCTAATCTTAGTATGTTTTTGTTCGTAAAATGAAAAGACGTTAATTTTGTGAATTTGTCTTTCTTTTTGTTCAAGGTTCGTTATACAATAGATATAATAACTAAAAATCTCTTAGCTAGAAATCACTTGACAGTTTAGACTAAGCATACCAAAGTAATTTTGTTAACGCTTACTGATAGTTGTTTTAAAAGTTTTGATTGTTTATGAGGTATATACCAGTTATAATATAAGAGAATAAAAAGGAGGAAATAAGATGGTATCAAGTTTACCAGTTTATATTCAAATCCACGATAAAATTAAAGAAGACATCGAACATGGTGTTTGGAAGATCGGCGACAGGCTCCCATCAGAACGTGAGCTGGCGATCCAGTTTAATGTAAGCCGAATGACGTTGAGACAAGCTATTCAAACACTTGCGGATGAAGGGATTTTAGAACGTAAAATCGGTTCAGGAACGTATGTTGCTCGTAAGAAAGTTCAAGAAAAAATGACTGGAACAACTAGTTTTACTGATATTATGCTTTCTCAAAACCGAGTGCCTTCTAGTCGAACGGTTTCATATTACGTAGCCAAGCCGAGTTCCAGTGAAATGGAAAAACTAAATCTTAAAGAAAATGAACAAATCGTTCGGATGGAGCGGATTCGTTTTGCCGATGATTTGCCGATTTGTTTTGAAATAGCGAGTGTCCCTTATTCCTTGGTCGATCAATATAGTAAGACTGAAATCACGAATTCCTTTTATAAAACGCTTGAAACAAAAGGGGGGAATAAAATCGGTCATGCCAATCAAACGATTTCAGCGATGTTAGCCTCAGAACAGATTGCCGATTATTTAAAAATCAAACGTGGTGATGCGATTTTGCGTTTACGCCAAATTTCTTATTTTGAGAATGGAACGCCATTTGAATATGTAAGAACACAATATGTTGGGAATCGTTTTGAATTTTATTTAGAAAAATAAATGAGTAAAGTAAATAAATGCTGTAAAGCCCATTTCGATTTGGACATTCACAGCATTTATTTTCTTTTTTATTTGGTTAAATCGATTTTTTCGTTGATCCAGTAGACCAAAATGCCACCAATTGACATAGATAACGCTTCACCAATGGCAACAGTTAACCATGTGTAGAAAAAAGGGAGCTGGTAAAAGTAAGTCAATTGTCCAGCGACTGTAAACATGGATACCGAACAAATAATTGTAGTTGCAACCATTTTTTTGTTCAGACTTTTGAATTGTTTTGTTGCATAATAAGATATAATTAAGACAATAAACGTCGATGAACTACCGATAATAACATCAACTAAACCTAATGGTGACGCAAAATTTGCGATAGCGACACCTAAAGTAATAGCTACGATATAGCGTTTGTTAAAAAGCGGTAGAAAATTAAACAGTTCTGAAAACCTGAGTTGAATAGCACCAAAACTAAACGGAGCTAAAAAAAGAGTGACAACGATGTAAAGCGCTGTGATCAAAGCCATTTTTGTCAAAGAAATGACAGACCAGGCTGTAGTCTGTGGGGGTAAATGATTCATTTGTGTTCTCCTTTGTAAAACAGATACCTGTTTTAGTAATAACTATGACCAAAGGACGTGACAAAAACTGCCAACTAAAGTGCCATAGTGTGAATTGCTTCACTGGGATTTATGTTACCGAACATCCAGCGATTTGTAAAGTATAGAAAAATGGTTAAGGCTATTATTTTTCCAACCAACCACCATCGATCGTCATGACAGTTCCGTGAATATAGTCCGCAGATTGACTTGCTAAAAAAAGTGTTAGTGAAGCAACTTCTTCCGGTTTTGCCCAACGTCCAGCCGGCGTCTCATTGGCGACCCATTCAGCCATTTTCCCATCATCAGCAAAATCAGCTGCATTCATTGGTGTTTGAATCGCACCAGGAGCAATCGCGTTTGCGCGGATGCCTTGTTTAATATAGTCATGATCCAGTTGTTTTGTATATCCGATAATCGCATGTTTTGATGCAGTATAAGCAGCACCACCACCGCCTGCTACTTTTCCAGCAATGGAAGCCATATTGACGACGACACCATGTTTTTGTTTTAACATTTGAGGTAGAATGTGATTGGTAACTAAAAAGGTTCCTTTAAGATTTACGGTTAAAATACGATCCCATAACGCTTCGGATGTTTCTAAAGTCGGCGTGTAGTTATCTAAAATACCAGCAGTATTCAATAAAATGTGAATCATCCCAAAGGCATTATTGCCTTTTTTGACTGCAGAAATAATATCCTCTTTTTTTGTGATATCCCCTGTATAAGCTAGAAATTTCCCTTTTGAATTGCTTGTTTTTTCTTTAGTGATGACTAAGCCCGCTGCATCAAGGTCCATCCCTAAAACATTGGCACCTTGATTGGTAAAAGCGATTGCTTGCGCTTGTCCAATGCCAGAAGCGGCTCCTGTTATAAAAACTGTTTTTCCGCTGTATTCTGCAAAATTCATAGTAAGTCCTCTTTTCATAATCTTATAAGAAAAAAGCGAGACAAAACTAAATAACCGAGTCTTGTTTCGCTTTTTAAATCTGAATAAACAGCGAGAAATGGCACCCTTTTTTTAATTCTCAGGGCAGCTGCTGTAGTCTCGTTCCCTATTAATACTAGTCTACGTGGACGATTTTCCAATCTTCCGCTAAAACATCACAAGGTGTTGGAGAAAACATGCTGTAGCCTTCATCAGAAGTTTTGATTAAAAAATAGGGAGTAACTTGTAGAAAAGTACCATCAGATGTGCCAATTTCATCTCTAAGTTCGATGTACAGTTCAAAACTGCCCCAACCACTTCTTACGGCTTTTGCACCTTTTTTAATGTGAGGTAATACTTCTTCAAATGTCATTTACGTGCTCCTTTTTTTGTAATTGGTTGTTCATGATAAGAGCATTCACCCTTATCAAAATGAACTTGCCCATTTAATTGTTCAACGATTTCGGTCATAAATTGCTCAGTGTTTGGCTCGTCTACTAAACAAATAATAGTAACTTGTTCGCCATAAACGGTCTCTTTTATGGTATATAAATTATTTTCCATGAAATTTTGGACTTTGCTTACATTTGGATAACTGATGGTTAAACGGATTTCTTGCTGCAGTTTTCCTTCCACTAAGCCAATTTCTGTCAGGGCATGGGAAACAGCATGGCTATACGCCCGAATCAAACCACCGGAGCCTAATTTAGTACCACCAAAATAACGTGTAACCACAGCTACAACATTGATCAATTCTTGCTTTTTCAAAACTTCTAACATCGGAACCCCTGCTGTACCGCTAGGCTCGCCATCATCACTACTACGTTGGATAGCACTTTTTTCGCCGATTATGAAGGCACTGCAATTATGAGTCGCTTTCCAATGTTCTTTTTTCTTTTGAGCAATGAAGATTTTTGCTTCATCTTCAGAGTATACTCGTTTAAGAGAGCAAATAAAACGTGATTTTTTTATCTCAATTTCACTTTCTCCATCAGAGCGAATGGTAAAATAACTTTCAAGCATTTTCTCATTCCTTTTCTACATAATACGTTAAGTATAAAAAAAATCTGAATGAGAAGCAACCGTTGTAGGAAAAATAGAGAAGAGACCTTCATTTGCTTCTTTAAATTTTTATGAGATAATGATGAAAAGAGTGGCTAAATATCAGCTTAACAACAAAAGGAGTGAAGAATTTGGCAAAAGAACGTCAGAAAAAATATGATAGCGTTACCCATTATTTAACAACCAACGGTGGTTCACAAGTTACTCTAACGTTTACTCAATTCGATGAATTACTTTTCCCTCATTCAGGACTTCCAAGAACCGCTCGAACAGATGTTGATTGGTGGGCCAATGACCATAAACATCCAGAAAAGGGAGCGTACGGTTGGCTCAATGCGGGCTATCAAGTTGCACAAGTGAATATTGCAAAAGAATATGTGGTCTTTAATAAACTACTAAAATCGAACTGGCTTGTTTAACGCCTAAAACGATATCTCTTAAAAGCAGGAAGCGTTGACAAAAATCAGGCTTTTACTATACTATGAATAAAGAGAAATTAAAAATATGTTATGTTATCAATAGAAAAGGAGAGGGATTAAGATGGCTAAAAAAACAATTATGCTTGTCTGTTCTGCAGGAATGAGTACAAGTTTATTAGTAACGAAAATGCAAAAAGCAGCAGACGCACAAGGTCTGGATGCTGATATTTTTGCAGTATCTGCCTCAGATGCGGACAACAATTTGGAGAGTAAACCAGTAGATGTTTTATTATTAGGCCCGCAAGTTCGCTTTATGAAAGGCGATTTTGAGAAACGTTTGGCACCAAAAGGAATTCCTTTAGAAGTAATCAACATGGCAGATTATGGCATGATGAACGGGGAGAAAGTTTTACAGCAAGCGTTAAATTTAATTGAAAATAAATAAAGAAACAGTGAGCCAAAATGCATAATGCGTTAAGGCTCACTATTTTTTTGTCTCTTGAAAAAACTTCTCGGTTTGGTAGAATTTAAGAAAAAGGAAAATGTTGGGAGTAAAATAGAATGAAAAAAAGAATATGGGTTGTCGGGTTATTTTTTGGCATGATGATTATTTCAGGCTTTACTGCTGCGTACATTAAACGAAATTACGCAGTGAGCATTTATCAAGCACTAAAATTTGCTGGTGTTGCCTCTGAACAAATCATTCATCAGCAAGAAGAAAAGGATCATATCGATTTGTTTCTAGCAGATGGGGCTGATTTGACGCTTATGATCATAAAAGCCAAAGAGAAAAATGGCCGCAAGAACTATGAGATTATTCAAACGAGTAAGATGGAAGATTTCTTTTCTGAACAGAAATCTTTAATAAGTGACAAGGAAGCAATAAAAAATCGGTTGGACATGTTATCTTCAATCGAAGATGCACCTTTTTCTTTTGAGAACGAGATTCATCAATCCTTTGGGAAACGGCTATTTTTTATCAATACCTCACATAATAAAGAGAGTAAAAACGTGAGAATCAATGGTCAAAAACCGACTAATACTTTTACCTATAACTATCAAGGTAATCTGAATTACGTATATTATTATGAAGAATTAAAACTAGACCAAAAAGAAATCAAGGTTAGGATGTGAGAAATCAGATGGAAAAAAATCAAAAAACAGTTGAAGAATATGTTAAAGAGGTTAAACGTTTAAGAGGTTATTTACTTATCGTATGTGTGCTAGGTCTGATTTTATTTATTCCATTGATGACGCTCTATCTATTAAATTATCACATAGGATTATTAGGTCTTTTTGGCTTATTTATGTTAGTACTCTTTAGCACAATACGAGTAAGGAAAAAAGTTCTGCAAATTCGTACGATTTTAACGATGGAGTGTGATCCAAAAAAATATGTAGCAATAAATTTGCAATTGTTAAATAAACCTTTTTACAATAAAACAGGTATCAATAACTATCAAAAGTATTTTCAGGCATTGTCAGATTACTATGCTGGTGACTTAGTAGAGATGAAAAAAAACTTAGAGGACATCGATTTTGAAGCTGGAACGCTAGATATTACACTTCAATATTATAATTTACTTGGAAATTATTACAAAGAAAGTAACGATCTTGAGGGGCTGAAAGCAACGATCGATGCTATTCGATCGTTAAAAAGTCGAAAAAAGTTTCCAAGACAGATTCAGCAATTTTATGATTCTGTAGATACGATTTTTTACCGTCATTATTTGGTTTTAACAAATGATAAAAATGCTCTGACAAAATTATTTGATTTTCTTGCAACTGAAAAAGAAATGCTAAAAAAAGTAGGTCTTCATTTTGAAATTGGGAAACTCTATTTAAAAACGGCAACTTTTGATCAGGCAACGACTCATTTTAACTATGTT
This sequence comes from Enterococcus sp. AZ170, assembly GCF_050545135.1. Taxonomy (NCBI): domain Bacteria; kingdom Bacillati; phylum Bacillota; class Bacilli; order Lactobacillales; family Enterococcaceae; genus Enterococcus; species Enterococcus sp. AZ170. Next base: position 1,179,197 of record NZ_CP172947.1, read on the forward strand.
CTAGAACATGGTGGAGAGACCTATTATACAGTTTATGCTCAAAAAATGATTCACCAAATGAACGAAGAAGAATGGACAAATTACTAAATCACGAATAACTCAACTGTGCTACTTTTCTAGTAGCACAGTTGAGTTTTATAATTTTCCCACAGTAATTATATAAGTTTCGAAAAAGAAAAAATCTCAAACAAAAAATGCGTAGTTTAATTATAGAGGGGGAAAAATGCAAGAATTATGGGGAAGAAAAGTTTTAGAACAAGAACTTAATGATAGCAGTATGATTGCAAAAAAATATCAAACATTTCCAACAATGCAAGAACTGAATGAAAATGAAATCCAGTGTTTACGTTGTGGACAGATTCATTTGAAAGCTATAGTACAGTTAGTGAATCACTCTTATTATTGTCCAGAGTGTATCCAATTAGGGAGGGTGGATACAGGACAACAATTTTATCACTTAGCAGAACCAAAACCAGTCAAAAGAAACGTTCATTTTTCTTGGGAAGGCAAACTGACTATAGGTCAGCAACAAGTATCTGATCAGTTGTTGACGACTGTAAAAAATGCTGAATCAAGAATGATTTGGGCGGTCACTGGTGCTGGAAAAACAGAAATGTTGTTTAAAACGATTCATCATGCATTAGAAGCTGGCTTTCGAGTAGGCATCGCTTCTCCAAGAGTAGATGTTTGTTTAGAACTGCTCCCGAGAATCCAAGCTGTTTTTCCTGATGAACCGCTAATCATTCTTCATGGAAAGATGGCAGAAACGTACCGTTATACTAAATTGCTTATTTGTACAACACATCAGCTATTACGTTTTTATCAGGCTTTTGATGTATTGATCATCGACGAAGTAGATGCGTTTCCATTTGTTGATAACTCATTACTACAATATGGAGTGAAGCAAGCGATTAAAGAGCACGGATCACTAATTTATCTAACGGCAACACCAACCAAGGAGCTAAATAAAAAGACAGAGCAAAATGAATTACAGACAAGTATTTTACCAGCACGTTATCATCGAAGAGTATTGCCGGTTCCTAAAATAAAATGGTGTCATCGTTGGCATGAGAAAATCAAGAAAGGTCATTGTCCTAAAGAATTAGTAGCAAAGATCCACAAATTAGTGGATAAAAATGATGTGTTGATTTTTTGCCCTAGTATTTCTTTGATGGGGCAATTAAAAGGCACTGTTGAAAAAAAATTTCTAGAAACATCACTAGCCTGTGTTCATTCGCAAGACCCAGAGCGCTTAGACAAGGTTTTAAAGATGAGAAACAAAGAATACCGTATTCTTCTAACTTCTACTATCTTAGAACGTGGTGTAACATTTGATGGTGTCTCTGTCATTGTTTTAGGAGCAAACCATCCTGTTTTTACAATGTCCGCCCTTGTTCAGATTGCTGGCAGAGTGGACCGAAGGCAAAAATACACTGCAGGTGAAGTTTGGTTTTTACATGATGGTTGTACCAATGCTATGAAAGGGGCGATTAAGCAAATTAAGAAAATGAACACATTAGGTAAAGCAAGGGGATTAATTGATGAATTGTAACTATTGCCATCAAACAATTAATAGAAATTTAACGCTCAAAGAAATTTTTTTACCCCAAAAAATCTTGTCAGAACAATTATGCTCAAGATGCATGAAAACATTTCAATTATTGGAAAAAAAAGATAGCTGTCAAGGATGTCAACGTCAGTCTACTCAAACAGCTTATTGTAAAGATTGCTTAAGATGGCAACAAATTTATCCAAACTACAATTTCCAACACGAAGCACTCTTTTCTTACAATCAGGCGATGCAAGAATGGTTTGAACTCTATAAATTTAAAGGGGATTACAGACTTAGGCATAGTTTTGTACCGTATTTACAATCCTATTTTAAACAAAAAAAAACTTTTTTAGCTATTCCGATGCCAATTTCAAAAGAAAGGATGGAAGTGCGAGGCTTTAATCAAGTTGAAGGTTTACTGGATGCAGCAGGCATTCCATATGAACCCCACCTTATCCGGTTTACTCATGGACTATCTCAAGTACAAAAAACGAGAAAGGAGCGATTAAGCTTAAAGCAACCCTTCAAACTAACACAAGAGGGGCAAAAAGCTGTCTTAAATAGAGATATTATTCTTGTCGACGATATCTATACGACTGGGCGTACGCTTTTTCATGGAGCACAAGTTATTTTAGCGAATCATCCAGCAAAACTGTATACGTTTTCTCTTGCAAGATAGACGATCAATTAAAATAAAAATTCAGCCGCAATTTTGTTGGCAAAAGCAGGATAATTCGTTATAATAGAATTAAGAAGAAGGATAACAGAGTGGTCCTTTTATTCCTTCTTTAGTGTCAGATGAAAGGGGTAATTGTTATGTTTAGATATAATGTGCGTGGAGAAAACATCGAAGTTACTGAAGCAATCCGAGACTATGTAGAGAAAAAAGTCGGCAAATTAGAACGTTATTTCAGTGATTCACCTGAAGCGACCGTTCATGTGAATTTGAAAGTATACACTGAAAAAACCGCTAAAGTCGAGGTTACGATTCCTCTACCTTATTTAGTTTTACGTGCGGAAGAAACATCACCTGACTTATATGCAAGTGTTGATTTGGTTGTAGACAAGCTAGAACGCCAAATCCGCAAATTTAAAACAAAAATTAATCGTAAATCTCGTGAAACAGGGATGAACACTGCGAAAGCAGCTATTTTCTTAAATGGTGAAGAAACACCAGATGAAACGCCAGAATTAGACATCGTTCGTACAAAACGTCTTTCTTTAAAACCTATGGATAGCGAAGAAGCTGTTTTACAAATGAACATGTTAGGACATAACTTTTTTATCTTTGAAGATTCAGAAACAAATGGAACAAGCATTGTTTATCGTCGTAAAGATGGCAAATATGGTTTAATCGAAACAGACTAAATTGAGCAGGTAACGAACATATCTTGATTCAGCGAAAAAGGTCTAAAAGTAAGCGAGGATCTAATCAATCCATAAATTTTAGAAAAATTGTTATCAGGATCAATTTATTTTCCAGATATTCGATTTTAAGAGACTGAAGCAGGACGGCATACGTTTTGCCACAGTCTCTTTCCTTATTTTAAGCATGTATACATAAAAAACGACATAATATAGTATTAATATTAAGAGAAGTTATTTCCTTTCTTGGCAACTAATGATAAAATAGAAAGGATGATTGTGCATTTAGTGCAAAAAATAAATAGAGTTTATTGAAAGGAACACATAAAAACATGGCGAATTTTCTAAAAAAGATGATTGAAAATGATAAAAAGGAATTAAAACGCTTGGATGGTATTGCCAATCAAGTAGAGACTCATGCTTCAGCTACTGCGGCGTTGAGCGATGAAGAATTAAAAGCAAAGACAGACGAGTTCAAAGCGCGTTACCAAAAAGGTGAAACACTAGATCAATTATTACCAGAAGCTTTTGCGGTCGTCCGCGAAGCTGCTAAACGTGTCCTAGGTTTATACCCATACCACGTTCAGTTAATGGGTGGGATCGTTTTACATGATGGCAATATCCCAGAAATGAGAACGGGTGAAGGTAAAACATTAACTGCAACAATGCCAGTTTATTTGAATGCACTAACAGGTGAAGGTGTTCATGTCGTAACGGTTAACGAATATTTAGCAACACGTGACTCAGATGAAATGGGTGAACTGTATAATTTCTTAGGCTTGACAGTTGGTCTGAACATCAATTCAAAAACATCAGAAGAAAAGCGTGATGCCTATAATTGTGACATCACTTATAGCACAAATAACGAGTTAGGATTTGACTATTTGCGTGATAACATGGTTGTTTATCGTAATCAAATGGTACAACGCCCATTGAATTACGCAATCGTGGATGAGGTCGATTCAATCTTGATTGATGAAGCTCGTACACCATTGATTATTTCAGGTCAAGCTGAAAAATCAACTGCACTTTACACCCGCACAGATAACTTTGTTAAACGTCTAAAAGAAGAAGAAGATTACAAAATTGATGTTCAATCTAAGACGATTAGTTTAACGGAAGCTGGAATTGAAAAGGCGGAAGAAAACTTTGGTTTAGAGAACCTTTATGACATTGAAAATACAGCTTTGACACATCATATGGATCAAGCGTTACGTGCAAACTTTATCATGCTTCGTGATATCGATTATGTTGTTCAAGATGACAAAGTCTTGATCGTTGACCAATTTACTGGTCGTATTATGGATGGTCGTCGGTACTCAGATGGCTTACACCAAGCAATCGAAGCCAAAGAAGGCGTAGAGATCGAAGACGAAACAAAAACAATGGCAACAATCACATTCCAAAACTATTTCCGTATGTATAAGAAATTAGCTGGGATGACGGGTACTGCTAAAACGGAAGAAGAAGAATTCCGTGAAATCTATAATATTCAAGTGTTCCAAATTCCAACAAACCGTCCGATCATTCGTGATGACCGTGCTGATTTACTTTACCCAACATTACAAAGTAAATTTAAAGCGGTTGTTCAGGATATTAAAGAACGCTACCATAACGGTCAACCAGTTTTAGTCGGTACAGTTGCTGTTGAAACTTCTGAGTTATTATCAGAATTATTAAATGCTGAAAAAGTACCGCATGAAGTATTGAATGCCAAAAATCACTTTAAAGAAGCAGAAATTATTATGAATGCCGGGCAAAAAGGTGCGGTAACGATTGCTACTAATATGGCTGGTCGTGGTACGGATATCAAGCTTGGTTTGGGTGTTATTGAGCTTGGCGGTTTAGCTGTAATTGGTACAGAACGTCACGAATCACGCCGTATTGATAATCAATTGCGTGGACGTGCGGGTCGTCAAGGAGATCCTGGGGTTTCACAATTCTATCTATCACTTGAAGATGACTTGATGAAACGTTTTGGTTCAGAAAGAATCAAAGCATTCTTGGATCGCATGAACATTGAAGAATCAGATGCAGTGATCCAAAGTAAAATGTTAAGTAAGCAAGTAGAATCAGCTCAAAAACGTGTTGAAGGGAACAACTACGATACACGTAAAAATGTCTTGCAATACGATGATGTAATGCGTGAACAGCGTGAAGTTATTTACGCGCAACGTCAAGAAGTGATAATGGAAGATAAAGAGTTGACTGAAACATTATTAAACATGGTAAAACGTACGATCACTCGTGTTGTAGATAGCCATACACAATTAGAAAAAGAAAACTGGAACCTTGATGGAATCGTTGATTTCGCCTCTTCAACATTGGTGCATGAAGACTCTATTTCTAAAGCTGATCTAGAAGGCAAATCACCAGAAGAAATCAAAGCGTATCTAGTAAAACGTGCTCAAGAAGTTTATGATATCAAAGTAGAACATTTGAATGGTCCAGAACAAATTCTGGAATTCCAAAAAGTTGTTATTTTACGTGTTGTAGATACAAAATGGACCGATCATATCGATGCAATGGATCAATTGCGTCAATCAGTTGGTTTACGTGCTTACGGACAAAACAATCCATTGGTTGAATATCAAACAGAAGGCTACAATATGTTTGAAGAAATGATTGGAGCAATTGAATACGAAGTTACTCGCTTATTCATGAAATCAGAAATTCGCCAAAATGTTCAACGGGAACAAGTAGCACAAGGTGAAGCTGTTCATCCAACAGATGATGAAGAACCCCAAAGTAACACAAGTGCTAAAAAGAAACCGATTCACGTAGATGAAAAAATAGGACGCAATGATCCATGTCCATGCGGCAGTGGAAAGAAATACAAAAACTGTCACGGCAAAGGTCAATAAGAAGCGATGAAGGTGAGGCGTTCGCCTCGCCTTCATTTGTTTGCAACACAAAGTATTGAAAATGGAAGGAAGAAAATATCATGGAAAATGCTGAAATCCGCACTATTTTAGATGAAATGAATCAATCAATCACAAGTTTCAGGGGGTCTCTTTGACTTAGATCAGTTAGAAGAGGACATTGCTGAAGCTGAAAATAGAATGGCAGAGCCAGGCTTTTGGGATAATTCACAAACAGCACAACAATTGATCAACGAAACGAATTCCTATAAAGAGAAGTATCAACAATTTCATCAATTTGCAGACGAATTAGAAGAATTGGAAATCATGAGTGAGATGCAACAAGAAGAATATGATCCTGATACGCAGACTGAACTAGAAGAACGCTTAGTCGCTTTGAAAGAAAAATTAAGTATTTATGAACTTTCGCTACTATTAAACGAGCCTTATGACAAAAATAATGTTATCATGGAACTTCATCCAGGAGCGGGTGGTACTGAATCACAAGATTGGGGTAGCATGTTGCTGCGAATGTATACACGTTGGGCCGAAAGTCATGGGTTTCAAGTAGAGACATTAGATTACCAATCAGGTGATGAAGCAGGTATTAAGAGTGTGACCCTTCTAATTAAAGGTTATAATGCTTATGGCTATTTGAAATCAGAAAAAGGGGTACATCGCTTAGTTCGAATTTCTCCATTTGATTCTGCCAAACGTCGCCACACTTCTTTTTGTTCTGTCGACATTATGCCTGAGCTAGATGAAAATGTAGAGATCGATATTAATACGGACGATTTAAAAGTCGATACGTATCGAGCAAGTGGTGCTGGTGGTCAGCATATCAATAAAACCGAATCGGCTGTTCGAATCACGCATATTCCAACAGGAACCGTTGTTGCTAGTCAAGCACAACGGTCACAATTAAAAAACCGAGAACAAGCGATGGGCATGCTGAAAGCAAAACTTTATCAATTAGAGTTGGATAAAAAAGCGCAGGAAGCTGCTTCATTACGTGGGGAACAATTAGAAATTGGTTGGGGCTCACAGATTCGTTCTTATGTTTTCCATCCTTATTCAATGGTGAAAGATCATCGAACAAATTATGAAACTGGAAATGTACAAGCCGTGATGGATGGGGATTTAGATGGATTTATTGATGCGTACTTAAAGCAGAAGCTAAATTGATCAATTTACAGAAATGAAATAAAATTGTAAACTGTTGAAAGAGCCTTGAAACAAAGTCATGTTATAATGATTGATAGTCTAGAAAAACAGAGATGGAGAGAATACGCCATGATTGAAATGAAAGATGTAATGAAGAAATATTCGAATGGTACAACGGCTATCCGAAATATTTCAATAGAAATAAAGCAAGGTGAATTCGTTTATGTTGTTGGTCCTTCCGGAGCCGGAAAATCAACATTTATTAAATTAATGTACCGTGAAGAAAAAGCCACTAAAGGTCGCTTGAAAGTTGCTAGTCATGATCTAATGAAAATAAAAAATTCTGAAGTTCCGTATCTTAGAAGAGAGATCGGTATCGTCTTTCAAGATTACAAATTATTGACGAAAAAAACAGTTTATGAGAACGTTGCTTATGCTATGCAAGTTGTTGGTCGTAAGCCAAGAGAAATCAAAAAAAGAGTGATGGAAGTACTTGATTTAGTTGGTTTGAAGCATAAAGTACGCGTCTTTCCAAGTGAATTATCTGGTGGGGAACAACAACGTGTTTCAATTGCTCGTGCAATCGTAAATACGCCCAAAGTTCTCATTGCAGATGAACCAACAGGGAATCTTGATCCAGAGAACTCATGGGAAATCATGAAACTTTTAGATCGGATCAATGCTCAAGGAACAACTGTTGTAATGGCAACGCATAATAGTACGATCGTAAATACGATTCGTCATCGCGTAATCGCCATCGAAAATGGTCGAATTATTCGAGACCAAGCGGAAGGAGAATATGGCTACGATGATTAGAACCTTCTTTTCTCATGTCTTAGAAAGTATCAAAAGTTTAAAACGTAATGGGTGGATGACAATAGCATCTGCAAGTGCAGTTACCATTACGTTAGTCCTTGTTGGGCTTTTTATGGCAGTAATTTTTAATGCAACAAAATTAGCAAAAGATATTGAAGAAAACGTAACTGTTTCTGTATTCGTTGATATTGGCACAACCCCAGACGAAATGCAGCAATTAGAAAAAGAATTGAATAAAATCGACAATGTCGAAACTATTTCATATTCAAATAAAGATAAACAATTAGAAAAAATTCAAAAACAAATGGGTGAAGCTTGGAACTTATTCGAAGGTGACAGCAATCCCTTGTACGATGTCTATTATGTAAGTGCAAAAGAACCATCAGATACGAAAAAAATATCGGAAAAGGCAGCAACATTAGCGAATGTCTTTAAAGCAGACTATGGCGGTGTTTCTTCCGATAAAATTTTCAGTATTGCAGGAAAAGTTCGAACTTGGGGCTTAGGTGCAGCAATTTTACTATTGTTTGTCGCTGTATTCTTGATTTCAAACACGATCCGTATTACGATTCTTTCTCGTCAAAGAGAAATCCAAATCATGCGTTTAGTTGGTGCTAAAAACGGCTATATTCGTTGGCCTTTCTTTATAGAAGGAGCATGGATTGGCTTAATTGGAGCGATCATTCCAATTTTAGTTTTAACATTTGGGTATCAAAAATTCTATACGTTATTCAACCCGCAATTGCTAAGTTCAAATTATTCATTATTAAAACCTGAATCATTTGTTTGGCAGATCGATCTACTGATGATCGTTATTGGGATGACAATCGGCTCGTTAGGTTCAATCATTTCGATGCGCCGCTTCTTAAAAATTTAATAGAATTAAAAGCAGACATTTTTTGTCTGCTTTTTCTTTACTTATTTTCAGAAGTTCGTTATGCTTTACTAGGGGATGAGTGAAGTGATTGGGGTGAATAAATGAAATTTTTATATGATAATTTCTTTGTTATTATTTTTATTGCTAATATGCTATTATCATTGATTATTGTTTTTCGAGAACGCAAACAAACTGCTCAAACATGGTCATGGTTGCTGGTATTAATGTTTATTCCAGTTTTAGGATTTATTCTTTATATTTTCTTGGGTCGAGGCATATCAAAAGATAAAATATTCGATATGAAGATGCAAGCTAAAATCGGGATGAACGCTGAAATACAAGCAGAAAAGCAATCACTGTTAAGAGGGTTATTTCCACATCCACCGACAGGAGAAGTGGAGTCAAAGCAGCTAATTTATATGTTGACTGTTTTTGAGAGCTCATTATATACAACGAATAATGAGGTTCTTTTATATACAGATGGAAGAGAAAAATTTGATGGATTGATTGCAGATATTCGGCAAGCTACGGATCATATTCATATGGAGTATTACATTTATCGTGGTGATACTTTAGGCAAGGAAATCCGTCAGGAACTGATCAATGCTGTCAAAAGAGGGGTAAAAGTACGTTTACTCTTAGACGCCTGGGGTTCAACCCAAGTTAATATGAAATTTTTTGAAGAACTAAAGAAGATTGGAGGAGAAATTGCCTTTTTCTTTCCTCTGTTTGTTCCATATTTAAATCCGCGAATTAACTATCGTAATCATCGAAAAATCGTAGTGATTGATGGGAAGATCGGCTATACAGGTGGATTTAACGTTGGTAATGAATATTTAGGTGAAGTCAAAAAGTTTGGGTACTGGCGTGACAATCATTTAAGAATCTCTGGTGAAGCTGTTTATAGTTTACAAAATCGTTTTTTGATGGACTGGAATTCTCAACATCGTAAAGAATTAAGCTATGATTCTGCTTATTTTCCTCCAATTGATTCAGCTGGGAAAAAAGCAGTTCAAGTAGTAACGAGTGGACCAGATTCAGAACATGAACAAATCAAAATGACCTACCTAAAAATGATTTCAATCGCTAAAAAAGAAATACTGATTCAAACGCCGTATTATATACCAGATGCATCAATTCATGAAGCCTTAAAATTAGCATTACTTTCGGGTGTAAAAGTTCGTATGCAAATACCAAACAAACCAGATCATATGTTAGTTTATTGGGCAACTTATTCCTTTTCTGCAGAATTATTAAAGTATGGAGCGATTATTGAGACCTATGAACATGGCTTTATTCATGCTAAAACGATGATCATCGATGGTGGTGTTGTTTCTGTTGGATCAGCGAATATCGATGTTCGTTCATTCCGACTAGATTTTGAGGTGAATACAATTATTTACGATCAAGAATTTTCAGAAGAAGTTAGAGATGCTTTTTACGAAGATTCCAAAGTATCAGAGCTTTTAACAGAAGAAAAATACCGTAATCGAGGTGTTTTCATCAAACTAAAAGAAGGATTAGCTCGTCTGATTTCACCACTGTTGTAATTCCTATAAAAAGTGTAATCTTAGTAACGGATTGCACTTTTTATTTTGTTTATAATGTTTTTTTGTTATTTTATTACAAAAAAGTAAAAGCTGTAGCAACTTATAATTTTCAATGGAAACACTTAATGTTAAAATAAAGTGATTGAATTGAGTTTGGAGGATTATCAGATAAATGAAAAAGAAAATACTATTATTTGTTAGTTTAATTGGAATACTGACTTTATCCGGCTGTGCGAAGTGGATCGATCGAGGTGAATCGATCACAGCAGTTGGCTCATCAGCTCTTCAGCCGCTAGTGGAAACCGCGGCAGAAGAATTTCAAAATCAAAACCCAGGACGTTTTGTTAATGTTCAAGGTGGGGGAAGTGGAACAGGTTTAAGTCAAGTACAATCAGGGGCAGTAGACATTGGAAACTCTGACTTGTTTGCAGAAGAGAAAAAAGGGATCGATGCCACTAAACTGACAGATCATAAAGTTGCGGTAGTGGGGATCACGCCGATCGTCAATAAGAATATTGGATTGTCCGATATTTCGTTAGACAACCTGAGAAAGATTTTTCTAGGAGAAATTACCAATTGGAAAGAAATTGGTGGAAACGATATCCCGATTGTCCTGTTGAATCGTGCTGCTGGAAGTGGTACACGTGTGACTTTTGAACGCTGGGTATTAGATGGGAAAACGGCGATTCAAGCGCAAGAACAAGATTCAAGTGGAATGGTTCGCTCGATTGTTGCAGACACTCCAGGAGCAATCAGTTACACGGCTTTTTCCTATGTTAATGATGAGGTTAACACGCTAAGTATTGATGGGGTAAAACCGACTGATGAGAATGTTGTTACCAATAAATGGTTTATTTGGTCTTATGAACATATGTATACATTAGGAAAACCAAAACAATTAACTGATGAATTTTTGGCCTTTATGTTATCAGATGATGTGCAGGAAAAAATCATTGGTCAATTAGGCTATATTCCAGTTTCTAAGATGAAAGTAGAGCGGGATTGGCAAGGAAATCTTATTAAATAATCCGCCTTTACACAAAATTTACAAACTTAACATAAGATTTACATGTTATTAAACGCAAATTGATGTTTGAAAGTTAGACTGAATTTATTATGGAAAGTGTTGAACAAACGGGAGATTTATGTTTGGTTGGATAAAAAGTGAGTGAGGTAAAAAGCACCTCAATCATTTTTCCTATTTTCCAGTCGAAGCTGAACGAGCACGTTATGCTTTTAAAATAAGGAGGAATTTTCTTGGAAGATGTGCAGAAAACGTTATTAACAAAATCAAAGCGCGCTAGAATGGAACAGCGAGGGAAGTTTATTAGTTTTTTTTGCATCGCATTGATTGTTTTGGTTGTTTTATCGATTTTTTATTTTGTAGCTAGTAAAGGTTTAGCAACCTTTTTTACAAATAAAATCAAAGTTTCTGATTTCTTATTCGGTACTAATTGGAACCCAGGTGAAACTGGGACGGATGGGAAACCCATGGTAGGCGCTTTGCCGATGATAGCAGGTTCTTTTATTGTCACATTTTTATCTGCGATCATTGCAACACCCTTTGCAATTGGTGCAGCAGTATTTATGACAGAAATTTCACCGAAAAAAGGATCAAAAATTTTACAACCAGTTATTGAACTATTAGTTGGGATTCCATCCGTTGTTTATGGCTTTATTGGGCTGTCTGTAATCGTACCCTTTATTCGTTCAATTTTTGGCGGTACAGGTTTTGGGATTTTAGCTGGGACTTTTGTTTTGTTTGTTATGATTTTACCAACTGTTACAACGATGACGGTTGATGCACTAAAATCGGTTCCTCGGCATTATCGGGAAGCATCATTAGCCTTAGGTGCAACACGCTGGCAAACGATCTATAAAGTGGTCTTGCGTGCGGCGGTTCCAGGCTTATTGACAGCTGTTGTTTTCGGAATGGCACGTGCCTTTGGGGAGGCGTTAGCAATCCAAATGGTTATCGGAAATGCAGCAATTATGCCATCAAGTTTGACAACTCCAGCTTCAACTTTGACAAGTATTTTAACAATGGGCATTGGAAATACTATCATGGGAACAGTAGAAAATAATGTTCTTTGGTCACTTGCTTTGATCTTGTTGTTGATGTCCTTATTCTTTAATATCATTATTCGGATCATTGGTAAGAAAGGGGCCTTGAAATAATGAATGCAAAAAAAGCAGATAAAATTGCAACAGGTATTTTATATGCCATTTCAGGTGTGATTGTTTTAATTTTGGCAGCATTGCTACTTTATATTCTTGTCCGCGGTATTCCTCATATTTCTTGGGACTTTTTAACAAAACCTTCTAAAGCCTATCAAGCAGGTGGGGGGATCGGGATTCAATTATTCAATTCACTCTACTTACTATTGATTACGATGTTGATTAGCTTCCCTATTTCTTTAGGAGCTGGTATTTACCTTTCAGAGTATGCAAAGAAAAATTGGTTGACTGATGTGATCCGTACATCAATCGAAATTTTAAGTTCACTTCCTTCTGTTGTGGTTGGTTTGTTTGGTTTCTTGATTTTTGTAGTACAGATGGGTTATGGTTTTTCCATTATTTCAGGTGCTTTAGCACTGACATTTTTCAACTTACCTTTATTGACAAGAAACGTTGAAGAATCATTAAAAGCCGTTCATTACACACAGCGAGAAGCTGGGCTGTCATTGGGCTTATCCCGCTGGGAAACAGTCTTGAAAGTTGTTGTTCCAGAAGCCTTACCAGGAATATTAACGGGTGTGATCTTAAGTTCTGGGCGGATTTTTGGTGAAGCCGCCGCTTTGATTTACACTGCTGGCCAAAGTGCACCAGCCTTAGATTTCAGTAACTGGAACCCATTAAGCGTTTCAAGTCCGATTAGTATCTTCCGTCAAGCGGAAACGTTGGCTGTCCATATTTGGAAAATTAATACAGAGGGAACGATGCCAGATGGTGCAGCTGTTTCGGCAGGTGCTTCAGCTGTTCTGATTTTAGTCGTTTTACTATTTAACTTTGGTGCACGTTTTATCGGAAATAGATTATATAAAAGAATGACATCAGCCTAATGTTAGGGGAATCAGAATGAAAGAATACAATTTAAATGACACGAATATTATAAAATTGCCAGAGCCGATCGCTTTGCATACCGATGATTTACATGTCTGGTATGGAGATAACGAAGCAATCAAAGGTGTTGATCTAGAATTTGAAAAAAATAAGATCACCGCTTTAATTGGACCATCTGGCTGCGGTAAATCAACCTATTTACGTTCGCTTAATCGGATGAATGATGGGATCGCCAATACTAGAGTAACTGGTAAAATCATGTACAAAGAGGTGAATGTTAATACGAAAGAAGTAGATGTTTACGAAATGCGTAAACGGATCGGCATGGTATTTCAACGTCCCAATCCTTTTAGCAAATCAATCTATGAGAATATTACATTTGCTTTAAAACAGCATGGTGAAAAAGATAAGAAAAAGTTAGATGAAATTGTCGAAACGAGTTTAAAACAGGCGGCACTTTGGGATCAAGTCAAAGATAATTTAGACAAAAGTGCGTTAGCTTTATCTGGTGGGCAACAACAACGCTTATGTATTGCCAGAGCAATCGCCATGAAACCAGATATTTTACTTTTAGATGAACCAGCGAGTGCGCTAGACCCTATTTCGACTGGTAAAGTAGAGGAAACCTTAGTTAATTTGAAAGATGATTACACAATCATCATTGTGACACATAATATGCAACAAGCTGCTCGTATCAGTGATTACACAGCCTTTTTCTATCTAGGAAAAGTAATTGAATACGATGAAACAAGAAAAATCTTTACACGACCAAAAATTCAAGCGACAGAAGACTATGTTTCTGGACATTTTGGTTAGGAGGAGTACGATGACAAACGAAATTATCTCATCAAAAGATTTGCATTTATATTATGGAAAAAAAGAAGCACTTAAAGGGATTGATTTAAGCATCAATCAAGGAGAAATTACGGCAATGATCGGACCGTCTGGTTGTGGTAAGTCTACTTATTTACGTTCGTTGAACCGAATGAATGATTTAATTCCTGGGGTAACGATTACGGGAAGCGTTGTTTATAAAGGCAAAGATATCTACGGACCTAAGACAGATATTGTAGATTTACGAAAAGAAATCGGAATGGTCTTTCAACAACCGAATCCATTTCCTTTTTCTATCTATGAAAATGTGATTTATGGTTTGCGTTTAAAAGGTGAAAAGAATAAGCAAGTATTGGATGAAGCAGTCGAAAACAGTTTAAAAGCGGCATCAGTTTGGGATGACGTAAAAGATAAACTGCATAAAAGTGCTTTATCATTGTCAGGTGGGCAACAACAACGTGTGTGTATTGCTCGGGTTTTAGCAGTCGATCCTGAGATCATTTTACTGGACGAGCCGACAAGTGCCCTTGATCCGGTTTCAAGTGGTAAAATCGAAAACATGCTTTTAACATTGAAAGAGAAATATACGATGATCATGGTGACACACAACATGTCCCAAGCATCACGGATTTCTGATAAAACAGCGTTCTTTTTACAAGGGGAATTGATAGAATTTAATGATACAAAGAAAATATTTTTGAATCCTAAAGAAAAACAAACCGAAGACTATATTTCTGGAAAATTTGGTTAAACAATAAAGGAGGAAAACACATGTTGCGCAGCCAGTTTGAAGAAGAATTATTGAATTTGCATAATCAATTTTATGAGATGGGAATGATGGTAAGTAATGTTGTACATAAATCAGTCCGTGCTTATATCAACCATGATAAAAAAATTGCAAATGAAGTCATTGATTACGATGTACAAATCAATGATATGGAAGTCAAGCTTGAGAAGAAAAGTTTTGAAATGATTGCTTTACAACAACCCGTTACAACAGATTTAAGAATGATCATTACCGTGATGAAAGCTAGTTCAGATTTAGAGAGAATGGCAGATCATGCAGTTTCAATTGCAAAATCAACAATTCGTTTAAAAGGGGAAACAAGAATCCCAGAAATCGAAAAAGAAATTTCAGATATGTCAGACTATGTTAAAAAAATGGTTGATAACGTACTGATCGCTTATGTCAAAACAGATCAAAAAGATGCGCGGATGATCGCTAAAATGGATACTCGCGTAAATGAGTATTTTGATAGTATATATAGCCATTCCATCAAGGCGATGCAGGCGAATCCTGAGACGGTTGTCAGTGGAACAGATTATCTTCATGTAGCAACGTATTTAGAGCGCATTGGCGATTATGTCACAAATATCTGTGAATGGATCGTTTATCTAGCGACTGGAAAAATCACAGAGCTAAATAGCAATCACGACGAATAAGTCAGTAAAAAAATTTATTTGGCTCTTTGTCAACTAATGTTGGTGAAGAAAATCTAAAGAATTAAATCGATTAATATGATTCCTAGAGGAAATTTCCTCTAGGTTTTTCTATTTTCTTGAAAAAGAATAGTGCCAAAACATAAAGAAATTCTCAACTTAAAATTGTAAAAATTACGAAACCCATAAGCATTTCTCTTCAACACTTTAATAGGGTTGTTTAAACATTCCAATGGTCCATTAGAATAAGGCAATTCTAGCGCATTTTTAATTTCATTTTTGTACTTCTTAAAAGTACCAATAGTCGTTTGATAATAGGTAGGAAGACGACAAAAATCTTCGTCTAATAGTGCACAAAACCGAGCAAAATCTCTTGTCTGTACGGCATAAAGAAAGTCCTGATAACAGGTGTAGCCACTTTTCAATTCGTCATCATACGCAAGTAAACGATCCACGACTTCTGTTTCAGTTAAATAGGTGCGGAAGGAAGAACGCCAAAGGCGTTTTTCAAAATCAAGCTTCGACTGATTTTTTTGAAGAAGTTTCCAGTATTTCTTCAAGTGTCGATATTTTTTTGCTTCTGTATTTCCCTGATGAAGAAATGTATTCATTCTCTGAATACGGTGCTTTAAAAAGGTTCGGCTGATGAGTTGGACAATATGAAAGCGATCAAGAATAATCTGAGTCGTCGGAAATAACTTTTTAACGAGAGAAAAATAAGGGGCATACATATCGCAAACAATATACTTAACCGTTTTACGAACAGCCAAAGGAAAACGTGAAAAATACCGCTCTAGAAAAGGGAGCTGACGATTTTCAACGACATCAATTAACTGCTTTGTTTGACCATCCATCATGATAAAACTCATAGAAGCGGTGACTTGCTTAACTGATTTAAATTCATCAAAACAAAGGACTTCAGGTAAAGTGAGTCGGTTGATTTTTTTAGGTTCATAAAATCGTTTTAGGACACGATAAACAGAAGAGACAGAGACCTTCTTTTGACGCGCAATCTCACTCATAGAAGTGGTTTTTCTGAGTCTATCGGCAATGGATAGCTTCACTTTAGTTGAAATCGAACAATGTTTTTCAACAAGACTCGTTTTAGCAACGAACGATCGATTACAGGAGTAACAGAAGAAACGGCGTTTCTTCAAGCGTAAATACGTTTGATACTCCGAAACATCATTCAGTAAAATCAGACAAGTTGTAAAGCCCCAACGTATAATGGCGGCATTCTCTTTCGATTCACAATGAGGACAAACATGAGCAGCATAATCGAGCGTACCTGAGAAGACCTGACAGATTCTACCTTTGATTCGTTCTTTTTTTAAGCCATTTTCATTAAAAGTAATGTTTAAGTCTAGAATATCTAAGGTTTCTTTGATAAGATTGGTGTAGGACATCTTGATTTCTCCTTTTTGAATGGGTTTAGACGACTTAATTCTAAAGGATATCAGGGTGTCTTTTCTATTATTTTGCATTAAAAAGATGCCGGTGATTTCTCACCAACATCAGAAAGTATAGAGCCATTTATTTGAGAGTAGATCAAAACAGTTTGTTTTGGTCTATTTTTTTGTTTTTAGTTCGTTTTTTTAATCTCATTAATGTAAAAAATAAATTTGAACATAATTTCAACAATATGTTTACATTTGTTCTTACCTCGTGTATTATACAAATATATTGGAAAGCGCTAACCATTATAATTAAAATTTTGGGGTGAGTTAATTTGGAAGAAACAAATGTTGTTGTTGGTAATGTGAAACGTCCATCCTTGATTGAACAGCGGAAACAATGGTTTAAGGAATTTATGAAACCGTTTTTGGTCGTTGTAGTCATCTACATCACGATGTATATGATTCGTAATAATTTTAAAGCCGCCCAGCCCTTATTAAAAAGTCAATTAGGTCTGACTACGACTGATCTTGGTTATATCGGATTTGTCTTTTCAATTGTTTATGGCTTTGGTAAATTTATAGTTGGGTATCTTGTAGACGGTAAAAATACGAAGAAAATTTTATCGATTTTGTTGTTACTCTCTTCGATCACTGTTTTATGTATGGGGATTTTGTTTACGATGAATAATGTCCCGATGGGCTGGATCGTTGTATTATGGTCACTGAATGGCTTGTTCCAATGTGTGGGCGGTCCTAGTTGTGCTTCAGTGATTACCCAGTGGACGACTAGAAGCAATCGTGGTCGGTATATTGGGTTATGGAATGCCTCTCACAATATTGGCGGAGGTTTTGCAGGGATTTTTGCTGTGTGGTGTGCAACGACTTTCTTCAAAGGACAAGTTGCCGGAATGTTTATTATTCCAGCAATTGTTGCGGCTATAGTTGCCATCATTACTTTTTTTATTGGGAAGAATCGACCAGAAGACCTTGGTTGGAATTCCAGTGAAGAAATCTTTGGTGAACCAGTAGAAGAAGCAAATATTGATGCTGAACACTTAACAAAGTGGGAGATCTTTAAAAAATATTTATTAACGAATCCTTATATTTGGGTATTATGCGTAGCGAATGTTTTTGTTTACATTGTGCGGATCGGTATCGATAATTGGGCTCCGTTATACGTAACAGAACATTTGAATTTTTCACAAGAAGCAGCGGCACAAACGATTTTTTACTTTGAGATGGGCGCATTGATAGGTTGTCTGGCTTGGGGCTATATCTCAGACTTATTAAAAGGGCGGCCAGCCTTAGTGGCTACAATCAGCACTATCTTATTACCAATCGGGATTATAGGGTACCAGCTTGGGACAACAGAATTTGTGATCAATGCCTCATTATTCATGTTGGGGATGATGGTCTTTGGTCCGCAACTATTGATCAATTTATCTATGCTAGGATTTGTTCCTAAAAAAGCGACAGTTGTCTCTGGTGGTTTATTAGGCGCTTTTGCTTATCTATTCGGGGACTCAATGGCAAAAATTCTTCTAGCAAAAATTTCTGATCCATCAAAAGAAGGCGTGAATTTCTTTGGTCACGTGTTACATGGTTGGAATGATACCTTTATCATTTTTTACATTTCAATCGTGATCATTGCTGTTCTTTTGGGAATCGTTGCTTTAGCAGAAGAAAGAAGAAGGAAAAAAGTAAAGGCATAAAGGTGGAATAAACAAATGAACAGACAAATTACAAACTTTAGAGATTTAGGTGGAATCAAGAACAAAGAAGGAAAAACAGTGAAGCAAAAAAAACTACTACGGTCGGGTCATCTAGTAAATTTAGACAAAGAAACCCAATCTGTTTTAGTTGAAACGTTTAATCTAACCAGAATCATTGATTTTAGGCGTGGCTTTGAAATCAGTGAGTCACCAGATACACCGATAGAAGAAGTGGAGTATATCAATTTAGATTTATTAGGAAAAATGAATGCCAAAAATTCAAGCTTAGCAGATTTTGCTAAATTAAAGTCAGTTGAAGCAGTCGATAAACATATGCTAGGTGTCTATGAAGATTTAATCTTGAATCCAGGGGCACAAGAAGGCTTTACTGAATTTATGGACTACATTTTAGCCAATAAAGACGGAGCGACAATTTTTCATTGTTTTGCTGGAAAAGACCGAACTGGCTATGCTTCAGCTTTGTTATTGTCACTATTAGACGTAGACAAAGAAGCAATCTATAAAGATTTCTTGATCACCAACACGGAAAGAAAATCCGCAAATGATAGCTTAGTACAACAATTCAGAGAACAAGGATTTAATGAAGAACAACTTGAATCCTTAGCAACAGCTCTTTATGTAAAAGAGGATTATCTGGATCATGCACTAAATTTAATTGAGAAAAATTTTGGTACTACCGAACAATATGCTGCGCAATGTTTGAACTTTGATCAACAAAAGCTAGCTGAGTTAAGAAGTATTTATTTGGCTAACTAAAAAAGTCAATTTGTCATCCTTGCTAGTTCTTGCTATAATGAGCGTAAATAATAAGGAACGGACAATGAGTATGGATAAAGAAAAACAACAGCTTAGTATTGAAGTGGCAAGACTCTATTATCAATCTTCGCTTAGTCAACAGGAAATTGCTGAAAAATTAAATGTTTCACGTCCAACAATTTCACGACTATTACAGTATGCAAAAGAAAAAGGGTATGTTCAAATCACGATTTTTGATCCTTTTTCTGATCTGTTTGAAATTGAAAAAAAGTTAAAAGAAAAATATGGCTTAGAAGAAGTCCATGTTGCTTTTTCACCTGATCCCAATTACAATTCAATTTCAGAATATTTGACATCATATGCTGCTGAATATCTTGAGGATACGATTAAAAGTGGAGATATTGTCGGTGTTAGCTGGGGCACAACGATGCATAAGACTGTTTCTAAGATGAGCCGTCTCGATGTTAAAGGTGTAGAAGTTGTTCAGTTAAAAGGTGGTATAGCGTACTTTGATGTGAATAATTATGCGTTTGAGACGATTACGCTGTTTGCTGAAATGTTAAATACAAAAGCTAGAACATTTCCTTTACCCGTTATTTTAGATAGTAAAAAAGCGAAGGACTTGGTTGTAGCTGATCGTCATATTAGTAAGGTTATCGAATTAGGAAGACAAGCAAATATAGCAGTTTTTACAGTTGGAACCGTACAAAGTGAGTCGTTGCATTTTCGCTTAGGTTATTTTACAGAATCAGAAGAAAAATCCCTTAAAGCGAATGCGGTAGGTGATATCTGTTCGAGATTCTTTAATGAAAAGGGACAAATCAGTGATGAGGAAATCAATGGTCGAACGATTGGTATTGAGCTTGAGGAACTGAAGACCAAAGAAAAAGCTATTTTGATTGCTGGAGGCGATCGTAAAATCAAAGCAATCCACGGTGCACTAGTTGGTGGTTATGCAAATGTTTTATTGATCGATAAGTTTACAGCAATGAAACTTTTAAATCACTAATTATATTGAAAAACAGGAGTAGAGAATATAGACTACTCTTTTATAACTATTTTATATGAACGAAATTTCAGTTTTTAAGAACGGAATTTCTGGAAGGAAGAGTGTTAATGAATATAAACAAAATGATCGATCACACATTATTAAAACCGGGAGCGGATGAGCAGGCCTTAATGCGCTTGATTGAAGAAGCAAAAAAATATGAATTTGCTTCTGTTTGCGTGAATCCTTACTGGGTAGCCAAAGCGAGTAAAGAGTTAGCTGGAACATCGGTAGAAGTTTGTACAGTTATTGGATTTCCTCTAGGAGCTAGTACAACGGCAACAAAAGCATTTGAAGCAGCAGATGCGATTAAAAATGGTGCAACAGAAGTTGATATGGTCATAAATGTTGGTGCGTTAAAATCGGGTGATGAGGAAACGGTTTTAAAAGATATTGAAGCAGTCGTCTTGGCGGCTAAAGGAAAAGCTCTAGTTAAAGTGATACTTGAAAACTGCTTACTAACAGATAGAGAAATAGTAATAGCTTCAAAATTATCTGTTCAAGCTGGGGCCGACTTTGTTAAAACATCAACTGGCTTTTCAACAGGAGGAGCGACTATCAAAGATATCGCTTTGATGCGTAAAACAGTTGGTCCGAATATCGGTGTAAAAGCATCGGGTGGTGTTCGTAATGCAGAAGATGCTAAAGCGATGATCCATGCAGGGGCATCAAGAGTTGGTGCTAGTTCAAGTGTGGCAATCGTTGATGCGACAATCAACGATACGACAGGTGGATATTAAGTGTTAAACAATTGAGATTGTGAGGTACGAATGATGAGAATGGTTGATATTATTGAAAAAAAACGGAATGGTAATGAACTGAGTAAAGAAGAGATCGAGTTTTTTATCGCGGGTCTAACAAATGAAACAATCCCAGATTATCAAGTAAGTGCTTTTTTAATGGCTGTTTATTTCCAAGATATGTCAGATGAGGAAAGAGCAAATCTAACCTTAGCGATGGTCCATTCTGGTGATGTGATCGATTTATCGGCTATCGAAGGTATTAAAGTAGATAAACATTCAACAGGCGGTGTTGGGGATACAACAACATTAGTCTTAGCACCTCTTGTGGCCGCTCTTGATATTCCTTTTGCAAAAATGTCTGGTCGCGGTTTAGGTCACACAGGTGGTACAATCGACAAGCTAGAAGCCTTTGATGGGTTTCATGTAGAATTGACAGACGATCAATTTACTGAAATGGTCAACCGAGATAAAATTTCAGTGATCGGCCAATCAGGAAATCTAACTCCAGCAGATAAAAAACTTTACGCATTAAGAGACGTGACAGCAACGGTTAGTTCAATCCCATTGATTGCCAGTTCAATTATGAGTAAAAAAATTGCAGCGGGTGCAGATGCTATTGTTTTGGATGTTAAAACTGGTGCAGGTGCCTTTATGAAAACCGAAGAAGACGCAATCGAATTAGCATCAGCGATGGTTCGAATAGGTAACTTAGTTGGAAGAAATACAATGGCCATCATCTCTGATATGTCGCAACCGCTTGGTAATGCCATCGGAAACGCTTTAGAGGTAAAAGAAGCAATCGATACCTTGCATGGACATGGGCCAGCCGATTTAACTGAATTAGTCTTGACTTTGGGGAGTCAAATGGTGGTCCTCGCTGGAAAAACAGATTCTCTAGAAGAAGCAAGGGAATTACTACAAGGTGTGATCAAAGATGGATCAGCTTTAGTGAAATTCAAACAGTTCATCAAAAACCAAGGAGGAAATCCTGACTGGATAGAGAATCCTACTTTATTACCGCAAGCCAGATTTGAAATAGAAGTTATCGCGGATTCAGACGGTTTTGTCACAGAAATTGTTGCTGATAATATTGGTGTCGCAGCAATGAAACTTGGGGCAGGACGTGAAACAAAAGAAGAGGATATCGACTTAGCAGTTGGGTTAATTTTAAGAAAAAAAGTCGGAGATCCAGTTAAAAAAGGTGACAGCTTAGTGACGATTTTTGCCAATCAAGAAGATGTTACAGCTGTACAAGAGATGATCAAAGACAATATTCGCATTGGTTCAGATATACCTGAAAGTCAATTGATCTATCGTGAGATCCACAATTGACCTAAGGAGTTAAAAAAGTAAAAAGGGTATGTTTCATATATAAATAGCAGAGTGTGAGGCAAAACTAAAATACGTTTTGTTTCACACTCTCATTTTGGATCAGTGACGGGACAAAAGCGGCTGCTTTTTGATATAAAGATAGTGTTTCTTCTATTATAAGTACTTAAAATCAATGCTTAGTGAAAATAAATTAGTGCTTACCCTTGAGGACTACCGAAAATTCATTCTTAAGTCCTATGACAAATGATTAAAAAGAAGGCATAATAGGTACATAAGGAAAACACCCTCGGGTGAAAAATTTGCTAAGGAGGCAATTTCCATGAAAGAAAGAGAAAGAGTATTAGACTTAGTTAAAAAAGGTATCCTATCTTCAGAGGAAGCTTTAGTCTTATTAGAAAATATGGCGACAGAAAAAGATGAAAAACAAATCAAAAAAGCTGCCGACCAAGTAAATGTAACAAATCCAACTGTTGACACAAAAGAGAATGACAAAGTCGTAGATTTATTAAATAAGTTAGAGAACAAGGAAGAAGAAACAATCGAACCTGAGATTTCTGATGAAGAAATCAAAGCAAAAGAAGCTGAAGATCATGAGCGTTTAGAAAAAATTCTAGATGCGTTAGCAACGGAAGCGAACAGAGCTTCTGTAGAGCTAGATGAGATCAATGCTGAAATCGCTGGTGTTAAAGAAGAAATCAAAGAAGCACAAGAAAAATTAATGGAATTAAATACTAAAGAAGAATTAAGTGAATTAACACCTGAAGATTTAGATGAAAGAGCGTCATTGGAGGCTGAAATCAAAGCGTTAGAAGATTCTTTAGATGAAAGAATCCAAGAAAAAATTGCTCTAGAAGCTGAATTGAAAAATATTCGTAAAGAGCAATGGTCTGAAACGAAAGATCGTGTTGCTTCAAAATTTGATATTCCAGATGATTGGAAAGAGCAAGCGACAGACACGATCAATCAAGTCGGTGAAAAAATGAGTGAAGCAGGTTCTCAATTAGGATCATTCCTTAAAAAGACATTCAATTCATTTTCTGAGACAATGAATGATAACATGGAATGGAAAGATGTTAGTTTCAAAGTTCCTGGTGTTGCTACAACAAAATTTGAACATGAATTTAATTATCCAGCACCTTTAGCAAGCTTGATCGATGTCAAAGTAGCAAATGGAAACATTGTATTCAAGACGTGGGATCAACCAGATGTTAAAGTTGAAGGGAAAATCAAACTTTATGGTAAAATGGACGCTGAAACACCACTGGAAGCTTTCTTAGAAAGAAGCCAAATCGATGTGGATGACGAAGTGATTTCATTCCAAATTCCCAATAAACGTGTTCGTGCAGATCTAATCTTCTACTTACCAGAACGAACATTTGACCATGTTTCAATCAAATTGTTGAACGGCAATGTGACAATTGAATCACTGAAAGCAAAAGATGTTTATACTAAATCAACGAATGGTTCAATCACATTCAACAAAATCGATGCAACGATGCTTGAAATCGAAGGAGTGAATGGAGATATCAAAGTCTTAGATGGTGAGATCCTAGACAATATCATTGAAACAGTAAATGGCACCGTAACGATTGCTGCAACACCACAAACAATAGGGGTTTCATTGATCAATGGTGACGTCCGCATTACAGCCAAAGAAAAGACTTTACGTAAAGTAGAAGCAAGTTCTGTAAATGGCAATGTGAAAATTGCATTACCAATAGAATTAGGTGTTGAAGGAACAGTCAAAACAAGTTTAGGCAGCATCAATAGTCGTTTAAGTGACTACGATGTGATTCGTGAAAAGAAAGAAAGAACCAATCAATTACTACAATTTAGACGATTGAATGACGACGATATGGCGCAAATCAACGCTTCTACAACAACAGGAAACATTTATTTAAAAGACACAGATAAATAAATGTGTAGAACTTGATTGCTTGAAAAGAGTCAATTTTTTAAAAATAGTCAAGAGGATGAACATTAAAAACGTTCATGCCTCGTGACTATCAATAACAAGAAAAATAATAAAAAAAGGATGATTCTTCATCCATTCTATTGTAAAATTTAAGAGATGAGAGGTGAAAAAAATGAGAAAACGATTGACAAAATCTCCCAATAATGTGGTATTTACCGGAACCCTAGCGGGAATTGCAGAATGGTTAGGCATCGATCCTACGATTGTCCGCGTGATGTACGTAGTGGCTAGCTTTATCTTTATCGGCAGTCCAATTGTTCTATACATTGTTTTAGCCGTATTGATTCCTTCTGGCAGAAATAGAGGGAATAACAACTATGGACATCAAAATCCGTACAACCGAAACACGCATAATCCAAACCCTTATGCAAATGGACAAAAACAAAGAAAACAAGCTGAAAAAGTAAATGACGATGACTGGAGTGACTTCTAATGACGTACTTTCAACGTTTGATTGTTAATACGTTGACATTTGTCTCACTTTCAGTGATTTTTCCAAATATGATTTATGTAAGAAGTATCTGGATGGCGATCATTGCAGCATTTGTTCTTTCTATACTGAATATGTTAGTAAAACCTGTGTTGACGATTTTATCACTTCCATTTACTTTGCTTACATTTGGCTTATTTAGCTTTATTGTAAATGCTGCGATTTTAAAGATGACCTCTGCTTTCGTTGGGGAACTAAATTTTGGTTTTTCCAGCTTCGGGGCGGCAATTCTAATGGCAGTGATCATGTCGTTGGTCAATGCAATCGTCAGTGAGCGTAATTTAGATAAATATAATGAATAAGGATCAAACCCCAACGTGCTCGCTTGGGTTTGATCCTTATTTTTCTGCGTACGGTACAGTCAAATCAATCAGTAAAGCTTCTTTATGATGATTGATATAACTGTAGAGGATATTGATAAAATCGACTTGTTCTTTTGAAAATTGCTGGATGTTTTTCGGTTCCTTCTTAGGCAGCATTTTATTTGCTAATTCATCAAATGTGTATTTCGCGACAGTTTGTTTCGTAAACGTTCGGCTATTGATAACAAGACCTTGATAAATTAGATAAAACTTCATTTTTGAGTGGGTAGTCATTTGTAATAATTGCCAACTGGCTTGATTAGCGAGGACTAGTTTTTTGTTTTGCGCAAAAAAGCGAGTGAGAAGTTGCCAGTCTTCTCGTAATTTTAAGGCTTTTTCAAATGAATGATTTTCTGCGGCTAAAATCATTTTTGCTTCTAACCGTTTTTGCGGTAATTGATTATCAAAGGTAAAGGCACCTAGTAACTCTGTTTTAATCGTTGTATGTGTTAAAGGGAATGTATGATGTTTAGCAAAGGATTGATGCCAGTAATCACTTGGATTTAATTCGTATAAGCTTTCCAATATTTGCTTTAATTCCACAAGCTTTCTATTTGTTGAAAAAGGACCAAAACAGTTTTTTTGCGTGGGGACAGAAAGAATATTGATTGAGATTTCGTCGTTGTCAGTATTGATCTGAATGTAGTTGTATTTTTCAAAAGAATTCATTTGTCGATTATAAATGGGACGGAACTGTTGGATCAGGCGACATTCTAAAAGTAAGGCATCGAGCTCAGTCTCTACCTCAATCACGTCAAATTCAGCTAGCTGTTGGATTAGTCGCAACGTTTTGCTAGAATGCTGCTTATTTTTGACAAAGTAACTGAGGACTCGTTCCCGTAGCTTTTTAGCTTTACCAACATAAATAACATCTCCATGCCGATCTTTCATTAAGTAGACACCAGGATTCAGTGATAAATTTTTAACTTGTTCTTTCAAAGGATTTTCCATAAAGACACATCCAGTAAGTTGTTTTTTGACTATTCATAGTGATACAACTAAGTATACAAATTAATTAATGATAGTCAATCAAGAGCGTTTAACACATTTTATTGGATCTGAATAGGGTGAAAAATAAGGACAAGGGCCCCCATATAACGGACACCAGCAACAAAACAAGGACAATCTCCCTAATAGCTAGAAACTTCCTACCTGAAATGATAAAATGGTACGAGTAGGGAACAGGAAGGAATGAATTAAGAATATGGAAGAAGTTGTAAAAATACATCAACTGGTAAAAAAGCTTTCTTTAGAAGTCGTGTATGGCGATGAAGAAAGTCTAAATAGAGAAATTACGACAGGGGATATTTCACGACCTGGATTGGAATTAACTGGCTATTTTAATTACTATCCTCATAATCGTTTACAATTGTTTGGCAGTAAAGAGATTACTTTTTCTGAACGGATGATACCAGAAGAACGTTTGATGGTCATGCGCCGTTTATGTGAAAAGGATACCCCAGCTTTTATTATTTCTAGAGGATTGGAAGCGCCTGAAGAAATGGTGCAGGCCGCTAAAGAAAAAGGGCTAGCTGTGTTGCGCTCCCCTATTTCAACCTCGAGATTACTAGGAGAGTTATCAAGTTATCTGGATAGTCGTTTAGCCGCAAGAACCAGCGTTCATGGTGTTTTAGTCGATGTTTATGGTTTAGGTGTCCTGATCCAAGGGGACAGTGGAATTGGGAAAAGTGAAACTGCTTTAGAATTGATTAAACGTGGGCATCGATTGATTGCAGATGACCGAGTAGATGTTTATCAGCAAGATGAATTGACTGTTGTTGGTGAGCCACCGAAGATTTTGCAACATTTGATCGAAATTCGTGGGATTGGAATCATTGATGTCATGAACTTATTCGGTGCAAGTGCAGTTCGAGGGTTCATGCAGGTTCAACTTGTTGTTTATTTAGAAGCTTGGGAAAAAGATAAGAAATATGACCGCTTAGGTTCTGATGATGCAATGGTAGAAATTGCCAGTGTTGATGTGCCACAAATTCGCATTCCTGTGAAAACTGGTCGGAATGTAGCAATCATTATTGAAGTTGCTGCTATGAATTTCCGTGCAAAAACGATGGGCTATGATGCGACTAAGTCATTTGAAGAACGTTTAACAAGATTGATTGAAGAAAATTCTGGTGTAGAATAGTATAACTAAAACGAAGTGGACCGTTTTTACGGATGTTTTATCTAGCTTCATGAAGCAACATCTTGGAAAAAAGATAAACTCTAAATATGACAAAGAGCGTCATTTTTAGATTTTCTTATTTTCTGTCAGAGTTAAATGAGTCCGCTTCGCTTTTAAATTAGGAGGAAGCCAAATGTTAGGACAAGTAAATCCAGTAGCATTTAATCTTTTTGGGATATCTGTGTACTGGTATGCAATTATTATTGTTTCAGGAATCGTACTAGCGGTTTGGCTGAGCAGTCGTGAAGCAGTTCGTGTGGGATTAAAAGAAGATGATGTGATTGATTTTATGTTGTGGGGACTGCCAAGTGCCATTATTGGCGCACGTTTGTATTATGTAATTTTTCAATGGCAGGATTATGTAGATAACCCTATTGAAATTATTTTGACTAGAAATGGTGGTCTAGCAATTTATGGCGGCTTGATCGGTGGCGGTCTTGCATTATTTTTCTTTACAAGACATCGATTTATTTCAACGTGGACCTTTTTAGATATCGCTGCGCCTAGCGTGATTTTGGCGCAAGGGATCGGACGTTGGGGTAATTTTATGAACCACGAAGCATATGGTCCAGCAACCACTCGAGCATTTTTAGAAGGCTTGCATTTGCCCAAGTTTATTATTGATAATATGAATATTGATGGAACTTATCATCAGCCGACTTTTTTATATGAATCAATTTGGAATGTGCTAGGTTTTATTGTATTGGTCATTTTGAGGAAAAAGAAAGATTTCTTAAAAGAAGGAGAAGTTGTTTTAGGTTACGTTATTTGGTATTCTTTTGGTCGATTCTTTATTGAAGGAATGCGGACGGATAGTCTTTATGCCTTTGGTAGCATTCGCGTCTCTCAAGTGTTTTCTTTAATATTATTTTTTGGGGCGATCGTAGTGTTGATTATACGTCGGAAAAAAGGCGCGATCCCATTTTATAATCGTGAAAAAGGAACTGTAAAAAAGGCTGTTTAGAACTGCCTATTCTGACCCACCTATGTTAAAATGTTAGATGGGTATGGAAATTATAAAATGAGTAATTTGGTTTTATTTATTTAAAAGAACTAGCAACGGGAAAACATAAAGTATTCCTGTTAAAGACTATTTGAGTTATTTGATTCATTCAGTTTTACCGAATCAGTATTTTGGAGAATAGACAATCTGCTTATAGAATAAAAAAATATTCTTAAATCAGCTGCCTATTTTTCTGTCAGAGCTAAACGATTCGTTCAGCTTTTCAATGATCTAGCATCACTGAATCAGCTCTTCGGAAAAAAGATAAAAACTAAATGAGTCAAAGAGCGACTCAGTTAGTTATTCCTATTTTTCTGTCAGAGCTAAACGATTCGTTCAGCTTTTCTATTTTGAAAGGAGTTTTTCACCAATGAAACAAAAAGTTGCTGTTTTAGGTCCCGGTTCTTGGGGAACTGCATTGGCTCAGGTTTTAGCAGAAAATGGTCATGAGGTTCGCATTTGGGGACATAATAAGGCACAAATTGATGAAATCAATACTCAGCATACGAATCATCATTATCTTCCTGATTTGGTCATTCCAGAATCAATTCAAGGGAAGGTATCGCTCGAAGAATGTATCGAAGAGGCAGATGCTGTCTTATTTGTTGTACCCACCAAAGCAATTCGAACGGTGGCACAAGAGTTCACAGAGAAATGTAAAAATCAGCCGTTGATTATTCATGCGAGTAAGGGCTTGGAACAAGGCAGTCATAAACGAATATCTGAAGTTTTGATGGAAGAGATTCCTACAGAAAAAAGAAGAGGCGTAGTTGTTTTATCTGGCCCGAGTCATGCTGAGGAAGTGGCTGTTCATGATATTACAACGATTACAGCGGCAAGTGAGAAAATAGCAGCGGCCAAATATGTTCAATCATTATTTATGAATGATTATTTTAGAATTTATACGAATGATGATGTGATCGGTGTTGAAACCGGCGCGGCTTTGAAAAATATCATCGCTTTAGGAGCTGGGGCAATTCATGGCTTAGGTTTTGGAGACGATGCAAAAGCTGCAATCATGACACGTGGTTTAGCTGAAATCAGCCGTTTAGGGGTAGCAATGGGCGCAAATCCTCTGACTTTCATCGGGTTAAGTGGAGTTGGTGATTTGATCGTTACGTGTACAAGTGTTCATTCACGGAATTGGCGAGCTGGTAATCTACTTGGAAAAGGTCATAGCTTAGATGAAGTCCTTGAGAATATGGGCATGATCGTTGAAGGCGTTTCAACAACGAAAGCAGCCTATGAGTTATCTCAACAGTTGAATGTGGATATGCCGATCACAGCAGCAATTTATAAGGTATTGTATGAGGGCAAAGATGTAAAACAAGCAGCGAAAGAAATCATGTTGCGTGATGGTAAAACGGAAAATGAATTTTCTATATAATTTTTAGGAGGCCTATTGGCATGAAAGTAAAAAAAGCGGTTATTCCAGCGGCTGGTCTGGGAACAAGATTTTTACCAGCGACAAAAGCGATGGCAAAGGAAATGTTGCCAATCGTAGATAAACCAACGATTCAATTTATTGTTGAAGAAGCACTGGCTTCTGGAATCGAAGATATTTTGATTGTTACAGGGAAAGCAAAACGTCCGATCGAAGATCATTTTGATGCAAATTTTGAATTGGAAAGCAATCTTCGAGAGAAAAATAAAACTGATTTATTAAAATTGGTCGAAGAAACGACAGATGTCAATCTTCATTTTATTCGTCAATCACATCCTAAAGGCTTAGGTCATGCTGTGCTACAAGCGAAAGCCTTTGTAGGCAATGAACCGTTTGTCGTAATGCTAGGTGATGATATTATGGAAGATAAGATTCCGTTGTCTAAACAACTGATGAATGATTATGATGAAACACATGCCTCAACGATTGCAGTAATGAAAGTACCACATGAAGAAACATCGAAATATGGCATCATTAATCCAGAGGCTGAAGTTTCTAAAGGATTGTTCAATGTGAATAGTTTTGTAGAAAAGCCAACACCTGAGGAAGCCCCAAGTGATCTAGCGATTATTGGTCGTTATTTATTGACACCTGAAATTTTCCATGTATTAGAATCACAAGAGCCAGGTGCAGGTGGTGAGATTCAATTAACGGATGCTATTGATACCT
Source organism: Enterococcus sp. AZ170 (assembly GCF_050545135.1). Classification (NCBI taxonomy): domain Bacteria; kingdom Bacillati; phylum Bacillota; class Bacilli; order Lactobacillales; family Enterococcaceae; genus Enterococcus; species Enterococcus sp. AZ170. The sequence goes on from NZ_CP172947.1 coordinate 1,209,853, forward strand.
TGAACAAAACACAACGTGTATTTGCCAGAGAATTTACTGGTAAACGTTATGATGTTGGGGATAAATTTGGTTTTATGAAAACTAGTATTGAATATGGATTAGTCCACCCAGAAGTTAAAGACAATTTACGTGATTACATTATTGAATTAGGGGCACAACTTGCTAAAAAAGACACACATGAAAAGAAATAGAAATGAACTGTAGTATTATTTTTCTTATAGAGATGAGGTTGGAACAGGAGTGTTTATTTCCGAAGAGATTGCTTCTACTCCCGCCGTTTATATGGATTCCATGTGATTGGGATATGACTCAAAGAGTTATGTTCCAATCACGTATTTTTTTACCCAAAAAATCATCAAGTTTATTGCTATATTTGGTGGAGAGTTATGCGATGAATTGTTATAATTAGGGGAACAAAGTTAATTGAATAATTTGTGAAAAAGACCAGTTGGTGTTATTCTAAGAACATGAAATAATTGATGAAAGGAGCAAGGATATGACAGGTGGAGAGGTTGCAGCGATTATCGCTGCAGTAGCGTTTGCTGTATTAGTAGTATTTATTGTTTTAGTCTTGATGAAAATCGGGAAAACGGTAGAACGAGTGACGACTACAGTTGATGAAGCAAATAAAACAATCGAGGTTGTTACAAAAGATGTAGATATCTTATCTAGACAAGTAGAAGGACTTTTAGTAAAAAGTAATGTGTTGCTAGATGATGTGAATAAAAAAGTAGCGACGATCGATCCATTATTTGAAGCAGTAGCTGAATTAAGTGAGAGTGTTTCCGAACTGAATTATTCAAGTAAAAATCTACTTGGAAAAGTTGGAGCAGTTGGTAAGACAACAGCAAAAGCTGGTGTGGTTAGTAAAGTCGGTGGCGCAGCATTTAGAGCATTTCGTCCCAAAAAATCATCAAAAGTTAGTGAAACAATAAAATAATAACAGATAATGGAGGAATTAACATGGCGAAAAAAGGCGGATTTTTCTTAGGAGCAATTATTGGTGGAACAGCAGCAGCTGTAGCAGCTCTTTTATTAGCACCTAAATCAGGGAAAGAATTACGTGAAGATTTAGCAAACCAAGCTGATGACTTTAAGGACAAAGCAACAGATTATACGGACTACGCGGTGCAAAAAGGTTCTGAGTTATCATCGATTGCAAAAGACAAAGCAAGTGTATTAGGTGAACAAGCTGGGGATTTGGCAGGTAATGTGAAAGACAAGACGAAAGATTCTTTAGATAAAGCACAAGGCGTCTCAGATACAGTGCTAGAATCATTCAAAAAACAAACAGGTGATTTATCGGATCGTTTCAAGAAAACAGCTAAAGATGTTAATGATCAAGTGGATGAATTAGGTGATATTGCTGAAGAGGCATCAGACGATATTTTTATTGATGTGAAACACTCTGCTAAAAAAGCCAAAGAAACTGTTTCTGAAGGTGTAGCTGAAGCAAAAGTAGCAACGAAAGATGTACCAGAAAAAGCAGAAGAAGCAAAGGCAGAGACTAAAAATGCTGCTAAAGAAGCAGTAGACGAGCTTAAAGGCAAATAAAAAAGAGGGCTTGCATTCTAAACAGAGTGCAAGCTTTCTTTTTATCAGTTAAGAATGATTAGTTCTTTTGGTGTTTTCGTGAAAGCTTCGCATCCCGTTTTAGTTACGTGCAAGCAATCTTCAATGCGGACACCAACTTTTTCAGGAATATAGATACCTGGTTCGATTGAAAAACACATACCTTCTTCAATGATCAAATCGTTGCCAGTAACTAGTGAAGGATATTCATGAACAGTTGTCCCAATACCATGTCCTAATCGATGATTGAAATAATCTCCATAACCATAACTACTGATGACACCACGTGCCACTTCATCCAATTCTCCTGCAGTAACACCAGGTTTGACTGCATCCATAGCTTTCAATTGCGCTTCTAACACAATTGCATAAATTTCTTTTTGAAAATCTGTAGGTTCTTTATAAGCAACTGTTCGAGTAACGTCACTACAATAGCCATTGTATACAACACCTAAATCAAATAAAACGAGATCTTGTTTCGTAACTGCTGTATTTCCTGGATTGCCATGAGGGCTTGCCGCATTTTTACCAGCAAGAACTAATGTATCAAAACTCATTGAACGAATCCCCTGACGTTTTAATTGATATTCGATTTCAGCTAATATTTCTTGTTCTTTAGCGCCCTCTTTGATCGCTTTAAACCCAATTTCCAAGGCAACATCCGCCCAATTACCAGCTTCCATCAGTTTAGCAACTTCGTCTGATGTTTTGAGTAGTTGCAGTTTTTCGATGACAGGTGTGACACTTACTGTAAAATCACTAGTAGGAAAATAATGAGTCAAAATATCAAAACGAGCAACAGTCAACGCTTCTTTTTCAGTCGCAATTTTTGTTGGAGTTTCATTATTTTTAATGAGTTGAGCAATTTTTTCCCACGGATTTTCGCTATCAAGATAACCATGAACAGGGTAGCTCCATGAACTTTTTTCAGCATCTTCAACTTCCAAAGCTGGTGTAAATAAAAAAGGGTCATGATTTAATGAGATAAATAAAGCTAAAACCCGTTCGTGGGGATCACTTTTATAGCCAGAAAAATAAGCAATATGTCCAGGATCACTAATATAAGTGAGGTCGATATTCTCGCTGGCCATCCATTTTTTTAGATCATTGATTTTTTCGTGATTCATAAATATCCTTCTTTCTTTTGAACGATTCGTTGTAAAACTTATCTTTATCATACCACGAAAAGGCCTAAAGCGCTTTTTGAAATATGTAGTAAATTTTCATGAAAATGGGATAAAACGGTTGCAAAAACAAAAAAACTCTGCTATTCTTAGTGAGAAATGTAAACAGCGTTTTCAGAAAATGAAAAAACTATAAATATTTAGGAGAATTAACATGGAAAAACAAACAATTACGATTTATGATGTTGCTCGTGAAGCAAATGTATCCATGGCGACAGTCTCTCGTGTAGTGAATGGCAATCCAAACGTAAAGCCTGCTACTCGGAAAAAAGTGTTAGAAGTAATTGATCGCTTAGATTATCGCCCCAATGCTGTAGCGCGTGGCTTAGCAAGTAAAAAAACGACAACTGTGGGTGTGATCATCCCCGATGTCAGCAATATCTTTTTTGCCTCTTTAGCTCGAGGAATCGATGATGTCGCTACAATGTATAAATACAATATTATTCTAGCAAATTCTGACAGCAACGATCAAAAAGAAGTGAATGTATTAAATAATCTTTTAGCTAAACAAGTTGATGGGATCATTTTTATGGGACATCATATCACCGATGAAATTCGTGGTGAATTTTCTCGTTCTAAAACACCTGTTGTTTTAGCTGGTTCGATCGATCCTGACCAACAAGTTGGCAGTGTGAATATTGATTATACTGAAGCTACGAAAGATGCGACCAATATATTAGCTAAAAATGGCAATAAAAAAATCGCTTTTGTCAGTGGTGCGCTGATCGATCCAATCAATGGCCAAAATCGTATCAAAGGATACAAAGCAGCTTTAGCTGATAATGGTTTATCTTATAATGAAGGCTTGATTTTTGAGTCTGAGTATAAGTTTAAGGCGGGTATCTCATTAGCAGAACGTATCCGTAATAGTGGCGCAACAGCAGCCTATGTAACGGATGATGAACTAGCAATTGGTTTATTGGATGGCATGATCGATGCTGGTGTGAAAGTGCCGGAAGAATTTGAAATTATTACAAGTAATAATTCGTTATTAACAGAAGTTGCTCGTCCACGTCTTTCAAGCGTGACTCAACCATTATATGATATTGGTGCGGTTTCAATGCGTTTATTGACAAAATTAATGAATAAAGAGGAAATTGAAGACAAGACAGTAATCTTACCATATGGTTTGGATCAAAAAGGATCAACAAAATAAGAAATAATAGGAACCTCACGCAAATTGTTTTGCGTGAGGTTCCTTTACTACTCCATAAAAAAACAGACAACTTGAAATTAGTTGTCTGTTTTTTTATTAGTTACTACTTCCACTAGAGCTGGGCGTAGTATTTTCTTTTTTCTCATCCTCTTTTTTGGTCTCTTCTTTTTTCTCAGAAGAAGAGGGTGTTGTTGAACCTGAGTTATTATTTGAAGAGGATGGGCTTGATGTTGCATAACGGCCCCAATAGGCGCTATAATTTGCATCTGACCCGCCAAAGCCAAATTTATATTTACTTTTAGGTGCGCCATCTTTTGCATACAATGACACAACATTTGGTCCCGGTGCAGTATAAGTACCGCCATTATAAGTAAATGTTCCAGGTTTTTCTCCTGTGAAATTAGAAACAGTTGATTTGATCACATCATTTGAAAGTGTGAATTTTTCCCCATTACCAAATAAATCTGGTCTGACAGAATAGACTGCATTCGCCAAGTTAGCAAGATAGGTACTATTTTGATCTCCGCTATTAGGACTCATAGCGGTTGGATTATCGTAGCCTGTCCATGAGCCTAGCGTGATTGTTGGTGTAGAAACCACTAACCAAGCATCTACATAAGAATCTGTGGTCCCGGTTTTACCGATCCAGTCAAGGCTTCCTAAAGCAGGATTTAAGCCGCTGACTAAATTTTTGAAAGGTGTTGTTATTTTTGAATCTAAAACAGAACGCATCATATCGTTCATGATAGAAGCTGTTGCTTGTGAATATACTTGGACAGGTGCCTCTTTGTGTTCATAAATCACGTTCCCATTCGTGTCCGTGATTTTGTCGATCATATAGCCTTGTTGATATTGTCCTTTATTAGCTAGAGCTTGAAAGCCATTTGTTTGTGTTAAAACCGTTGCTTCTACAGAACCCAAAGGCGCTGATTCATAAGCCCAAGCCTCACTAGCAGGATAGTTCATTTTACTTAAATAATTATTATAAGAGAAATTATCGTCACCCATTTGTTTTTTCATCGCTTCATTTAGATGGTATACAGGAATATTATATGACCACTCTAATGAATGGCGAACGGTATCAAAGGTATTGGTACCAGAATTTGTTGCATTCGTCAATTCACCACCAAGATTATAAGTAGTAGGATAGTTCGCTAGGCGACTTTCTGAACCAATCATACCTTGATCGATCGCAGGTCCATAAACAGAGATAGGTTTGATCGTAGAACCAACTTGACGAACTGTATCTAGGGCATGATTACTTTGACTGACATTATAATCACGACCGGCAACAAAACCAATTATGCGACCTGTTTTATTATCCATTAAGACATTACCCGTTTCGACAAGACCCGCACCATAACCATCGTCTAGCATATAGCCAAAATTTGCGACTGCATTTTGCATCGTGTCATAAACTTGTTGGTCAATCGTTGATTGAATGGTATAGCCACGGCTTTGAATTTCTTTTCTTGCTTGATCTTCATACTGATCAAGCGCTAAAGCATCTAGTGTATCTTTTTTGACTCCAGCTTTTTCTATATTGATATCCATTACAACTTTTACAGCCTGATTCAAGACAGCGTGGTATAGATAATCTTCGGTATCTTGATTGGCCGCTTGTTGGGGTTGGAAATCTTGTTTTAAGTCATAGCTTTTCGCTGCTTCATACTCTTCTTTGGTAATTGCTTTTTCTCGATACATACTGAACAAGACAAAATCTTTTCGCTTCATCCCATAAGCTAGGTTTTCATCATCCTTCAACGCACCTGTGTTGCTATAAGGTGTGTAAATGATAGGACTTTGGGGGAGTCCTGCAATGAAGGCGGCTTGAGGAAGAGTTAAGTCATTTGCATTTTTACCAAAAAGTCCTTTTGCTGCTTCTTCAACGCCTGCGATATTTTCACCTTTATTATTCCGACCAAAGGGAGAAACATTTAAATAAGTCGTAACAATCTCATCTTTTGAAAAATATTTTTCGATACGATAAGCGAGAAGTATTTCATTAGCTTTCCGTTTAAACGTCGTTTCATCTGTTAAGATTTGTTGTTTGACTAATTGTTGTGTCAGCGTTGAGCCACCGGATGAACCGCCCATACCCGTTGCATCTGAAACTAAAGCACGAATCACGGCTTTTGGAACAACGCCTTTATGTTCTTCAAAGTATTCGTCCTCAGTAGAAATAATCGCTTTTTTGAGTAGTGGAGAGATATGTTCTCCATCAACTCGTGTTCTGACAAGGTCAGATTTGATGGTAGCGATAGTTGTACCATCAGCATAGGTCATATGAGAAACTTCAGTAATATCACTGATTTCAGTTTGAAGTTCCTCTTTTGTCGGTGGCTGAGTATCTTCGACTAGAAAAGCAAAATACCCCATACCGATCCCCATGCCTAAAGCACCGCCTAAAAGTAGCATAACGACTGCAAAGACAAATAACGACTGCAGCACACGAATCACTACATTTATAATCAAAAAAATCTTTTTCTTTTCTGGTCCTTTATTAGAATGTTGTTCCGTCTTACGGGAATTATCCTGATTTTCCAAAAGCTTCACCTCAATAAAATGATACATTCCGTGATATTATAGCAAAAAAAAACTATAATGAACAGTTGTTCAGGTATTTATAAGAACTTAATCAAAAAAACTTAATATTAACTACGGGAAAAATAGAAAATAGGACGCCCTTTTTTATTATCTCCGTCTATGCTTATTCGCTGGCATTCTCTGCTAGTCTGAATAATACGATTTTTTGGATCAATTCTATAGGTAGTTCTTTATCTAAAGGGAATTGGATCGCTCCTTTACTGGTTTTAAATCCAGCTAATTCTTCTTTGAAAGTATCAATAGCAGCAGGAGCAGGATAAAACCCAATATCATTTTTCATATTGGCAAAATGGACTAAATTACTCTTTAAATAAAAGGTTGGCATGCCATAGGCCATTTTTTCTGTTGCTTTGGGTGCAAGATTTTTGATCAGAGTATAGAGTTGGGTCAATTTTTCCTGTCGATCTGCTGGTGTGGTTAAAATATATTCTTCAATGATGCTCATGCTCAATCCCTACTTTCAGATTAAATGATACTTTCAGTATACCATGTGTTGTTTTTTTTGCGTCAAAAGAAGATAGACAGTGAAAGTTCAAAAGGTTATATGGTACACTATCAGTGCGCTGTAGAACATGGTGAGAGGCTGAATGAAGATGAAGAGGCAAACGCACTATTTAAGAAACTCACACCAGACTATAACAAAGAGTGGGTAAGATATATTTATAGGGCCAAGCAAGTAGCAACACAAGAAAAAAGAAAAAAATAAATGATCGATATCCTTGAAAAAGGCTTTAAATCAAAAGAATTGTATCGTCAATATTTGGCAAAATAAAGGAGAAGTGGCGATGGATAATGTAGAAGAATATAGCGTAACGATCGAAACAAAATGGCAAGAAGCCTATCAATCTTTAGCTAAAGTTATTGCTGAAAATATACCTGAAGGGTTTATCTTACAGATGCAGTATGGAATGCCGACCTATGTCGTTCCCTTGAGTGTTTTTCCAGCTGGTTATCTAGGTCGAAAAAACGAACCATTGCCGTTTATTAGTCTAGCTGCTCAGAAGAGGCATTTATCATTGTATCATATGGGAATCATGGGTGATAAAGAGTTATTGTCATGGTTTCAAGCGGAATATCAAAAAGTTGTTCCAACAAAGCTGAATATGGGGAAAAGTTGTATTCGATTTAGTAATCCGAAATATATTCCATATGAGTTGATTGGAGAATTGGTTCGTAAAATTTCGATGGATGATTGGATTGCCAGTTATACTCATTTTACAGAAAAAAATAGCAAGTAGAAGCTGAGTAGTTAAAGAAGCAAAAAGATTGTTTTTTCAGTTTGTTTCACGTACTCTTTTAAAGGATGCAGAATTCAGAATGTTTAGAGGCAAATTAGTTGGGAAGCGGTATAGTGATTCTTTGATTACATCAATTTCTCAGGAGCTAAAGCTCTAAAGATTGAAAGGTTCGGAAAAAAGATAAAAAAAGAATGAGACAGAAATCATCTCAGTCATTTTTTCCTGTTTTTCAATCGAGGCCAAATGAGCTCGTTCAGCTTTTAAAATTAGGAGGTTTATTATGTTATTAGGTTCACATGTTAGTATGAGTGGGAAAAAAATGTTATTAGGTTCTGCTGAAGAGGCAGCTAGTTATGAGGCAACAACATTTATGATCTACACTGGTGCGCCGCAGAATACTCGTCGCAAACCGGTACAAGAGATGAATATTGAATCAGGTCATGAGTATATGGCGGCACACAATTTGAGTAATATCGTTGTGCATGCACCGTATATTATTAATCTAGGAAATACGATCAAATTAGAAAACTTCGGTTTTGCTACCGCTTTTTTACGTCAAGAAATTGAGCGCGCTCATGCCTTAGGTGCAACGCAAATCACGTTACATCCAGGAGCTCACGTTGGAGCAGGCGTTGATGCTGGGCTGAAACAAATCATCAAAGGACTTGACGAAGTGTTATGGAAAGAGCAAGTGCCGCAAATTGCTTTGGAAACGATGGCAGGTAAGGGTACGGAACTAGGTCGGACTTTTGAAGAGCTGGCAACAATCATTGAAGGGGTCAAATTGAATGAGAAGCTGTCTGTAACGATGGACACTTGTCATATCAATGATGCAGGCTATAATGTAAAAGATGACTTCGATGGTGTTTTGGAAGAATTCGATAAAATCATTGGGTTGGATCGCTTGAAAGTTGTGCATGTCAACGATTCTAAAAATCCAATGGGTTCACATAAAGATCGTCATGCTAATATCGGTTTTGGCACAATTGGCTTTGATGCACTGAATAAAGTAGTTCACCATGAAAAATTACAAAAACTACCTAAAATTTTAGAAACACCTTATGTGGGCGAGGATAAAAAAACAAGTAAAGCGCCTTATGGGTATGAGATTGCCATGTTAAAAGCTCAAAAATTCGACCCAGAACTATTGGAAAAAATCGAAGGACAAAAGTAATCGTTCATCTAGATAGCTTGATATAAAGAAATAGATTAAGAAGAATTGCTCTGTCGTAAATTTCTTGTGAGGAATATGACAAAAGAGCTTTTCTTTTCGACCTCTTTCTAGTAAAATGGGTTCTTGAGAGCAATTTATTCAAAATAGGGATAGAAATCCCGTTAAAATTTAGAAAGATCCGCTTTGTAAGAGTAATGACTGCATAATAGAATCAGCAGAAGTTCTTACTTAGCATTTCTAGCAGAAAGGAGAGATTTATATGTCAACAGGTTTAGTAGTATTGATCGCGATTATCGCTTTATTAGCAGGTGCAGCAGGTGGATTTTTCCTTGCGCGCAAATATATGCAAGACTATTTCAAAAAGAATCCTCCCGTTAATGAGGATATGTTACGAATGATGATGATGTCTATGGGACAAAAACCTTCTGAGAAGAAGATTCGTCAGATGATGCAGCAAATGAAGAACCAAGGAGACAAATAGGTTCTTTAAAGCGATTCAGAATTCAAGGACACAACGGGCTGATTTTTTCAGTCCGTTTTTTTGTATTTATTTTTAAACAAATGAAAGGAGTTGGAATGAAATGAGAAAACAACAAATGAATGATGTGAGTGCACAGTAGTTAGTTTAAAAAAGGAGAATGTACATGTCTATATTTAAGAAATTAGGGTGGTTTTTTAAAAAAGAGAAAAAAAGTTATATGATTGGGATTTTTTCATTGGTGATGGTTGCACTTGTACAATTAGTTCCACCGAAAGTGATTGGGATCGTTGTCGATGAAATTGCTGCAAAAAATCTGACGATCAAACCGATTTTATTTTGGATCGGTATTTTACTCGCAGCGGCTGTTGCTCAGTATATTTTTCGTTATATATGGCGGATACATATTTGGGGGAGTGCAGCACGACTTGAAAAGGATTTAAGAAGGCAATTATTTCAGCATTTTACGAAAATGGACAATGTTTTTTATCAGAAATATCGAACAGGTGACTTGATGGCGCATGCAACGAATGATTTAAATGCGATTCAAAACGTTGCTGGTGCAGGCATCTTAACGTTTGCTGATTCAATGATCACAGGAGGGGCTACGATCATTGCCATGGTTTTATTTGTTGATTGGCGTTTAACCTTGATTGCCTTGATTCCATTGCCATTATTAGCCGTAACGTCAAGAGTATTAGGATCGAAATTACATGATGCTTTTCGTGATTCACAGGCAGCATTTTCGTCGATCAATGATAAAACACAAGAAAGTATTACAGGGATGAAAGTCATTAAAACGTTTGGTCAAGAAAAAGAAGACATCCAAGATTTTACGGAAAAAATCGAAGATGCTATCGTTAAAAATAAACGTGTAAACTTTCTAGATGCTTTATTTGATCCATTTATTACCTTGATCATCGGAATTTCTTATGTTTTAACAATCATCATGGGTGGACGATTTATTATGGAAGGAACGATCACGATCGGTCAGTTGATTTCATTTATCAGCTATATTGGAATGCTCGTGTGGCCGATGTTTGCCATTGGTCGCTTGTTTAATGTACTGGAGCGGGGAAATGCGAGTTATGATCGTGTCAATGAGTTATTACATGAGAATACCCATATCATTGAAAAGAAAGACGCACTGAGAACACCAGCTAAAGGACGGTTATCAATAGAAGTTGCTGAGTTCACCTATCCAAATGATGAACAAGCAACATTAGAGCAAATCAAATTCACGCTAGGCGCCGGAGAAACGCTAGGAATCGTTGGAAAGACTGGTGCTGGAAAAACGACTATCTTAAAATTATTGATGCGTGAATATGATCATTATCAAGGTCGTGTGACGTTTGGAGAACGGGATATTAAAGATTATTCATTAGATGCGCTAATGAATTCAATAGGTTATGTTCCTCAAGACCATTTTCTGTTTTCAATGACAGTCAGAGACAACATTCGGTTTGCTGATCCTGATTTTACCGAAGAAAAAGTCGAAGAAGCAGCCGAAATGGCCTTTATCAATAATGAAATCAAAGCGTTCCCTAAAGGCTATGATACCTTGGTCGGCGAACGTGGCGTGTCACTATCGGGTGGTCAAAAGCAACGGATTTCAATTGCTAGGGCTTTAATTGTAGAGCCAGAATTATTGATTTTAGACGATGCTTTATCAGCTGTTGATGCCAAAACAGAAGAAGCAATTCTTTCAAACCTAAAAGAAGCAAGGAAAGAAAAAACAACGATTATTGCGGCACACCGATTAAGTAGTGTGATGCATGCTAAAGAGATCATCGTATTAGATGAGGGGAGAATTGTTGAACGCGGTACGCACCAAGAGTTATTAAGATTGGCTGGTTGGTATAAGCGGATGTGGGATAAACAACAATTAGAAGCAAAAATTGAAGGGAGTGAAGCATAATGGAAGAACAATATGAATCTGAATGGACGAAATCAGTACCATTAAAAGAACAAGTTTCAATCGTTAAACGCTTGCTTAAATTTGCTCGACCGTTTCGTCGGACTTTTTTTACGGCAATTTTGTTTGCCTTGATTCTTTCGATTATCAATATTATTTTGCCGCGAATCATTCAAACCTTCATGGATGATTATTTAACACCAAAAACGGCTACCAATCAAGTCATTCTCTTTTTTGCCGGTCTGTATTTATTTGGTGTGATTGTTAAAAGTATTGTCTGGTTTTTCCAGTGGTTCTTATATTCAACGGCTTCACTGAAAACCTATCAATATATTCGTGTAAAGTTATTTGAAAAGCTACAAACGTTAGGAATGCGTTATTTTGACCAAACACCAGCTGGTTCGATTGTTTCTCGTGTGACGAATGATACGGAGACGTTATTTGAATTTTGGTATGTCTTTTTAATGGTTTTAACAGGGATTTTTGCGGTAAGTTCTTCGTTTATTGCGATGTTCCAAATTAATGGCAAAATTGCGCTGTACAATTTAATTTTCTTACCGATTTTATTGGTTGTGATTTGGTATTACCAAAAATTCAGTTCTAGAATTTATCGAAGTATGCGGGAAAAATTAAGTCAGTTGAATACAAAGCTTAATGAATATATTTCTGGGATGCAAATCATTCAACAATTTCGTCAAGAGCAGCGTTTGGAAAAAGAATTTGAGGAAACAAATAACGATTATTTGCGAACACGTTATTCAATGATCAAAACCAATTCATTATTGTTAGGTCCGATTATTAACTTTCTTTATACCTTAGCAATTGCCTTGACCCTAACCTTATTTGGTTATGATGCATTACATTCTCCAGTAGAAGTCGGCTTGATTTATGCTTTTGTGACCTATGTTCAAGCTTTCTTTAATCCGATGACACAAATGATGGATTTTTTAAGTGTTTTTACGGATGGGCTGGTTGCGGGCAGTCGTATTTTGAAGATTTTTTATAATGAAGAATTGACACCACAACAAAATGTTGGGGCAAATGCAGAAATTATTCGTGGGAAAATTGAATTTCGTAATGTGAGCTTTTCTTATGATGGGAAAAATAACGTGCTAACTAATATCAGCTTTATTGCAAATCCTGGTGAAACTGTTGCACTGATTGGACATACTGGGAGTGGTAAAAGTTCGATCATCAATGTATTGATGCGTTTTTATGAGTTTTATGAGGGAGAAATTTTGATTGATGATCGTGATATTCGCGATTATCCTTTACCTGAGTTGAGAATGAAATTGGGGTTAGTTTTACAAGATGCGTTTATGTTTTATGGAGATATTGCAGGCAATATTCGTATGCTAAATCCAGAAATCACGGATGAACAAATCAAAGAAGCGGCCGAATTTGTTCAAGCTGATAAGTTTATCGAAACGTTACCCAAAAAATATCATGCAAAAGTAATCGAACGTGGGGCAAGTTATTCAAGCGGTCAACGGCAATTGATTTCATTTGCTCGAACAATCGTAACGAATCCTAAAATTCTTGTATTGGATGAAGCCACAGCGAATATCGATACTGAGACAGAAGGATTGATCCAGGAAGGGTTGGCGAATATGCGCCAAGGAAGAACAACGATTGCAATCGCTCATCGTTTGTCGACTATTCGTGATGCGGATCTTATTTTAGTGTTGGATAAAGGTAGAATTGTGGAACGCGGTGACCATGACCATTTATTAGCTCAAAATGGTCTATATGCAGACATGTATCAACTACAAAATAGCGAAGGGTAGAGTCTAAAAGAATTGTAAAAGCAGGGACTATGGAAAGTTCTTGCTTTTTTATTTTACTAATAAAAAGTAAGCTTAAAGGTGATGCGATAGTGGAAAAAGCATGCTATAATAAATAACTGTAAAATAGTCATTGATATTGATTGGGCAGAAATATAGACAAGTAACTATTTAAGATGTAAAGTAAATGTACTTGAAAAATTCGGAGGGAAAATTGATGTATGATGTAATTATAATTGGAGCCGGACCTGCCGGTATGACCGCAGCATTATATGCGTCACGTTCTAATCTTTCAGTCTTAATGATTGAACGCGGTGCTCCAGGTGGGCAAATGAATAATACTGCTGAGGTTGAAAACTATCCAGGCTTTGACTCGATCATGGGACCAGAGCTAGCTTATAAGATGTATGAAAATGTTGAAAAATTCGGTACTGAAAATGCGTATGGCATTGTGATGGATATTAAAGATCAAGGCTCTTATAAAGAAGTAATTTGTGATGATAAAACCTATCAAGCAAAAACAGTGATTATCGCGACAGGTTGTGAGCATCGTAAGTTAGGTGTTAAGGGAGAAGAAGAATTTGCTGGTCGTGGTGTATCGTATTGTGCCGTTTGTGATGGCGCATTTTTCCGTAATAGACGCTTATTAGTGATCGGTGGCGGTGATTCAGCAGTTGAAGAGGCGATTTATTTAACACAGTTTGCTTCAGAAGTTGTGATCGTACATCGTCGTGATGAACTACGTGCTCAAAAAATCATTCAGGATCGTGCCTTTGCCAATGAAAAAATTTCTTTTGAATGGAATACCGTATTAGAAGAAATTGTTGGAAATGACATGGTTGTAACGGGTGGCAAATTAAGAAATGTCTTGACGGATGAAGTCAAAGAAATTCCAGCAGATGGCGTCTTTATCTATGTTGGTCTAGATCCGTTGACTGAACCATTTAAAAAATCTGGTTTGACAAATGCCGAAGGCTGGATCGAAACAGATCAAGATATGAAGACAAGTATGCCTGGTGTTTTTGCTATTGGAGATGTTCGTGAAAAAACATTACGTCAAATCACAACAGCTGTTGGTGAAGGCGGGATCGCTGGCCAACAAGTATATAAATATATTGAAGATATGACAGAAGTTGAATAATTGAAAACAACTATCATTTGATTGCTACTTTATTCTAATTTTTACTGACTAGGATCTAGGTCAAAGCTGTAGTGTTTACCCCTTTAAAAAAAGTGTCAGACGTTCAAGTCATGCCAATTCTTGTAGTGACAGATGAAGGAACTGGAGAAAACTACTCGGTACCGATATAAAGCTATCTATCAGAGCTGATTTTGACATTAAAAGTGAATGAAGCTGAGAATATATTATTTTCAGAGTCCAAACAGATGGCAGATGCTCAGTTTCTTGAGCTTGGTAACGGGTTTACGATCTTGTTGAAAATCTATCCGATGAAGAATTAAAATTAGCAAATTTCTCAAGAATAGAAATCTCTCAAGGAAGAGGAGAGCTTGGCTAGTTAGTAAAAGTGATGTCTTTTTATTTTATGTCTTTTTCTTTTGACAATTGTAACAAGATAAACTATGATAGATAAGGATTCAGAACTGAATAATTGTTAGGTGAGGCTCCTATTTGGACACATGCTGCTGCCGCGAAAGAATCGAGAGACTCTTAGTTGGTTGAACAGGAATGATCGTGAAGGTTATTCATAACGTAGCTGATAAGAAATTATCTACGCCCTTTAGTGCTAAAGCTCAACGATAGAGAAACTTTTATTTAAGTTGCTATTTTACGCACACTCTATTGTTGAGTGTGCGTTTTTGCTGTGAATCACAGCGACTGGCTTCGCCAGAGCTGATGATGAACAGTACTTGGCGACCAAAGGGAGCGAAGTTCCGCAAAAAGAAACAAGCAGGCAGAAGGAAAACAGAAACTAGTAAGCAAAAAGTCTAAGAACAGGAAAACGTACTGGCTTCGCCAGAGCTGATGATGAACAGTACTTGGCGACCAAAGGGAGCGAAGTTCCGCAAAAAGAAACAAGCAGATTGAAAGAAGACAGATGTTAAACAGTAGCAAGAGCAGAACTCAAGAGAACAAGATTCCCGCCTAACAAAAAATCTATCGTTCCAAAATAAACCAAAAGAGAGGAAGAGGCTCATGGAAGACCCCAGTCAGACCAAAAACAAACGAAATGTAGCCTTCATCTTAGAAACGATGGAAATGAAATGATTTTTTCTCTCCTCGATAAGATGAAGTAAAGGAGGAAAAGAAAATGATGAATAAAAAAATGACCGAAATGAAGAAAACAACAAAAGACCAAGAATTAAGAAAATTAGCAATGCTTTCTGAACGTGAATTGATGATGGAACTTCGTACATCAGAAAAAGGGCTATCAGAAGAAGATGCCAAAAATCGTTTAGAAGAATATGGACCAAATGAAGTGTCCGCACAAAAACCAACACCTGCAATTATTATGTTTTTAGAAGCATTCAAAGACCCATTTGTTTATGTCTTAGCTTTATTAATGGTCGTTTCAGCTGTAACCAAAGATTTTGAAGCAGCACTTGTGATGGGAATCATGATTTTAGCTAGTGTTATTATTGCCTTTATTCAAGAGTATCGTTCCCAAAAAGCAAGTCTGAATCTAAAAGAACTCATCGAAAATACAACAGCTGTAACGCGTGCGGGTCAAACAAAAGAAATTCCGATGGACGAAGTTGTACCTGGAGACATTGTAACACTTGCAACAGGTGATATGATTCCAGCGGATGCCGTACTAATATGGACAAAGGATCTCTTTATCAATCAATCTTCTTTGACTGGTGAATCAATGCCAGTCGAAAAATTTGTGGATGCAGGTATTGATAAGAATTCAGAATCAGTTTCTGCTTTAGATATGCAGGATTTGATTTTTATGGGAACGGATGTATTGAGTGGACAAGGTAAAGCAATCATTTTGAAGACTGGACAAAATACATTCTTCGGTGATATTGCTAAAAATGCGACAACACAACGTGGAAAAACATCATTTGATATTGGCTTGACAAAAGTTAGTAAATTTTTACTAAGAATGGTGATGATTCTGTTTCCAATCGTCTTTTTGATCAACGGCATTACAAAAGGTGAATGGGGCGAAGCGTTTTTCTTCGCAATTGCAGTCGCTGTTGGATTAACACCTGAAATGTTGCCAATGATTGTAACGAGTAACCTAGCAAAAGGGGCATTAAGTTTATCCAAACATAAAGTCATTGTGAAAGAGTTGCCTTCTATTCAAAATCTAGGGAGTATGGATATTCTTTGTACGGACAAAACCGGAACGATTACAGAAGACAAAGTTGTTTTGGTTCAACATTTAGATCCGCTAGGACAACTTAATGATCAAGTTCTAGATATGGCTTTTCTAAATTCTCATTATCAAACGGGTTGGAAAAATTTGATGGACATCGCTGTAATCAACTTTTATGAGGAAAATAAGAATCAAAGTCCGTATCATTCCGTGACAAAACTAGATGAAATTCCGTTTGACTTTTCTCGTCGTCGTTTAACGGTGGTGGTCAATGCAGATGGTCATCAATTTATGATCACTAAAGGTGCGGTAGAAGAGATGGAAGCTGTTTGTACACATGCTGAAATCAACGGGGAGATCGTACCGTTAACACCTGAATTACAAAAAAGAATGCGTGAAGTCAATATTCGTATGAATGAACAAGGTATGCGCGCTTTAGCCGTAGCGGTGAAAAAAGACGTGCATAGTGAAGCCATTTATAGTGTGGAAGATGAGCAAGGAATGACGCTGATCGGTTTTATGGGCTTTTTGGACCCAGCGAAAAAATCAGCGATCACGGCAATCAAGTCCTTACACGAACATGGTGTGAATGTAAAAGTTTTAACAGGCGATAATGATATCGTTGCTAAGAAAGTTTGTAGCGATGTAGGAATCGAAGTGTCTCATGTCGTACTTGGTTCTGATATTGATAATATGTCGGATGAACAAATGAAAGACGAAGTCGAAAAAACTAATTTATTTGCTAAATTAAACCCGATGCAAAAGTCTCGAATTATTGAAACACTGCAAGGAAATGGTCACACAGTCGGTTTCATGGGAGATGGAATTAATGATGCACCAGCACTTCGTAAAGCAGATGTAGGAATCTCAGTTGATACAGCAGCTGATATTACGAAAGACGCTAGTTCAATTATTCTGTTGGAAAAAAGTTTGAATGTTTTAGAAGACGGTGTGATTGAGGGACGTAAAGTTTTTAGTAATATGATGAAATATATTAAAATTACAATCAGTTCTAACTTTGGGAATGTTTTCTCGATATTGATTGCAAGTGCTTTTTTACCATTTCTACCAATGCTTTCCATTCAATTGTTGATTCAAAATTTGATTTATGATATCGCGCAATTGGCCATTCCTTGGGATAATGTTGATGAAGAAGATTTATTAAAACCTGTCCGCTGGGAAACAAACGGCTTGATGAAATTTACCTTATGCATTGGACCTGTAAGTAGTATTTTTGATATTATGACCTATCTTGTGATGTGGTTTGTTTTCAGTGCGAATACGATTGGTAGCCAACATTTGTTCCAAACAGGTTGGTTTGTGGTCGGATTAGTTAGTCAAACATTGGTTGTTCAAATGGTTCGGACAAGAAAATTACCATTTATTCAAAGTATTGCTTCACCTGCTGTGATTCTTTCCAGTATAGGAGCGGTAGGGTTAGGCTTATTGATTGTCTTGACACCAATTCGGGAAGTTTTCGACTTTGTGAAACTTCCAGCTAATTATTGGGGCTGGTTCATTTTGATCATTGTACTATATTTGATCACAGTCGAAGTTGCGAAACGGATCTATATCCATCTTACAAAAGAGTGGATTTGATTTAGAAAAAAATAGATTTCGTTTTTTTTATGAGTGATTTTGATGAAATCAAGATTTTGATTCGTTCATTTAAAGCAAAATGCTTATCTAGAAATACCGAAAAATTTCTCTGCGATCGAAGCTGTCATTCGTAATGAATGAAGAAAAATTATTTTTTAATTACTAATATTCGTTTTTTATAGAACAAAGACAAAATAACTAAATTTTTGTCTTTGTTCTATTTTTTTTGTTTTGGAAATGTTTGTTCATTTTTCAGCAAATAATTTCTAACTTGTAAATTTGCTGTAGCATAACAACGGACAAGATGACTATAACAGCCTGTTGTCAAAGGATATGATTAGGAAGGTGATTTGTAAAACGGTTTCTTGTTTGTGATTTTAATCACTAACCTTTGATACGAAAGGTTTCAAGTATTTTAATCAAATTTAAAGAAATGCTCACTTTTTACTTGCTCTTTTACCTGTTTAGTGATAATTTGTAAGTGTAGTCGATAAAAAGTAATACAGTTTTTAACGCTGTTTTACTTTTTACGAAAAAAAGAAACGTAACAGAGAGGATTGTGTGACAAAATGGCAAAGGCAAAGAAACAAAAACCTATTGACTTTAAGGCACTTATGGAAAAAGTCGACGCTGATTTCCCAACATTTCAAATTTTAGATAAAGATGGGAAAATCGTAAACGAAGATGCTGTACCGGATTTATCAGATGACGAATTAGTAGAATTAATGACTCGTATGGTTTGGTCACGTGTATTAGACCAACGCTCAACTGCGTTGAACCGTCAAGGTCGTCTAGGATTCTTCGCCCCAACTGCTGGGCAAGAAGCAAGTCAGCTAGCAAGTCAATTTGCGATGGAAAAAGAAGATTACCTATTACCAGGTTACCGTGATGTACCTCAATTAGTTCAACACGGCTTACCTTTAACAGAAGCATTTTTATGGTCTCGTGGACATGTAGCAGGTAACCACTATGCACCAGAATTAAATGCTCTACCACCACAAATCATCATTGGTGCGCAATACATCCAAGCAGCAGGAGTTGCTTTAGGAATGAAAAAACGCGGCAAGAAAAACGTTGTCTTCACTTATACAGGTGATGGCGGTTCTTCACAAGGTGATTTCTATGAAGCAATCAACTTTGCAGGAGCATATCATGCAAACGGCGTGTTCATCATCCAAAACAATGGTTTTGCGATTTCAACACCTCGTGAAAAACAAACAGCAGCTAAAACATTAGCTCAAAAGGCAGTAGCAGCAGGAATTCCAGGGATCGTCGTTGATGGAATGGATCCATTAGCAGTTTATGCAATCGCAAAAGAAGCACGTGAATGGTCTGCAAATGGCAATGGTCCTGTTTTAATCGAAACGCTAACTTACCGTTATGGTCCACATACATTATCCGGTGATGATCCAACTCGTTACCGTTCGAAAGATATGGATGACGAATGGGTACAAAAAGATCCACTAGTTCGTTTCCGCAAATATCTAGAAGACAAAGGCTTATGGTCTGAAGAAAAAGAAAACGAAGTAATCGAAAAAACTAAAGAAGAAATCAAAGTAGCAATTGCAGAAGCAGATAAAGTTCCAAAACAAAAAGTATCTGATTTCTTGAAAAATATGTTTGAAGTTCAACCACAAAATATTAAAGAACAAATTGCATTCTACGAAGCGAAGGAGTCGAAATAATCATGGCACAAAAAACAATGATCCAAGCAATTACAGATGCCTTAGCTCTTGAAATAGAGAAAGACGAAAACGTCTTGGTCTTTGGTGAAGACGTTGGTAAAAACGGCGGAGTTTTCCGTGCAACTGAAGGGTTACAAGAAAAATTTGGTGAAGACCGTGTCTTCGATACTCCTTTAGCAGAATCTGGAATCGGTGGTTTAGCTTTTGGTTTAGCATTAGAAGGATACCGTCCAGTTCCTGAAATCCAATTCTTTGGATTCGTATTTGAAGTATTTGACGAAATCGTTGGTCAAATGGCTCGTACTCGTTACCGTATGGGTGGAACACGTAACATGCCTATTACTGTTCGTGCGCCATTTGGTGGTGGTGTGCATACACCAGAACTTCACTCAGATAATTTAGAAGGATTGATTGCTCAATCTCCTGGTATCCGTGTGGTTATTCCATCAAATCCATATGATGCAAAAGGACTATTGATTTCTGCAATCAGAAGCAATGACCCTGTTGTTTACTTAGAGCATATGAAATTATACCGTTCATTCCGTGAGGAAGTGCCGGATGAAGCATATGAAGTGCCATTAGATAAAGCAGCTGTGACTCGTGAGGGTACTGATATTTCTATCATTACTTACGGTGCAATGGTTCGTGAAGCAATCAAAGCCGCTGACAACTTAGCAAAAGACAATATTTCTGTTGAAATCATTGACTTACGTACTGTCGCTCCTTTAGATGTTGAAACAATCATCAAATCAGTTGAAAAAACTGGTCGTGTAGTCGTAGTTCAAGAAGCACAAAAACAAGCTGGCGTTGGCGCTATGGTTGTTTCTGAAATTTCTGAACGTGCGGTTTTATCACTAGAAGCGCCAATTGGCCGTGTATCTGCTCCAGATACAATCTTCCCATTTGGACAAGCAGAAAACATTTGGTTGCCAAATGCTAAAGATATCGAAGCGAAAGCTAGAGAAATCGCAGAATTTTAATTAGAGACTAAACAAATCTTACTTTAAAAACGTGCCTTGATTTTCACGTGATAGCTTATCACGTGGAAATTTAGCGCTGTTATTTTCAGTAAATGACTAGTTAGACAGATACGATAAAGGAAGGGAAGGCTTAAAAAATGGCTTATCAATTTAAATTACCAGATATTGGTGAAGGGATTGCAGAAGGCGAAATCGTAAAATGGTTCGTTAAAGCAGGAGACACCATCAATGAAGATGATACATTATTAGAAGTTCAAAACGATAAATCTGTAGAAGAGATTCCATCTCCCGTTACAGGAACAGTTAAATCTATCGTAGTACCAGAAGGCACTGTAGCAAATGTTGGAGATGTATTGATTGAAATCGATGCACCTGGACATCCTGAAAATGATGCTGCACCAGCAGCTCCAGCTCAAGAACAAACACCTGCACAACCAGCAGCTGTTCCAGCAGCACCTGCAACAGACAGTAATGGGGGTGTGTTCCAATTTAAATTACCAGATATCGGTGAGGGTATTGCAGAAGGCGAAATCGTAAAATGGTTCGTTAAATCTGGCGATACAATCAACGAAGATGATACTTTATTGGAAGTTCAAAATGACAAATCTGTTGAAGAAATTCCTTCACCCGTTACAGGAACAGTTAAAAACATCGTAGTACCAGAAGGTACGGTAGCAAATGTTGGGGATGTATTGATCGAAATCGATGCACCAGGACATAATTCTGCATCAAGTTCAGCAGCGCCAGCAGCAAGTGCGCCTGCTCAAACTGAACAAGCAGCACCAGCTCCAGCAGCATCAACAGGTGTTGTAGCAGCGGCTGATCCAAACAAACGTGTGTTGGCGATGCCATCAGTACGTCAATTTGCTCGTGAAAAAGATGTAGATATTACACAAGTTGCACCAACTGGAAAAGGCGGACGTGTGACAAAAGCGGATATCGAAAGCTTTATTTCAGGTGGCGGACAAGCAACAGCGCCAGCACAAGCTGAACAAACTGCAGCGGCTCCACAAGCAACAACTACAACTGAAGCAGCACCAAAAGCACCAGCTAAACCATTCGTTTCTGACTTAGGTGAAGCTGAAACACGCGAAAAAATGACACCAACTCGTAAAGCAATTGCGAAAGCAATGGTGAACAGTAAACATACTGCTCCACATGTTACGTTACATGATGAAGTTGAAGTGTCTAAATTATGGAATCACCGTAAGAAATTTAAAGATGTTGCAGCAGCAAACGGTACGAAATTAACATTCTTACCTTACGTTGTGAAAGCATTGACAGCAACGGTTCAAAAATTCCCAATCTTGAATGCATCAATTGATGACGCAGCACAAGAAATTGTTTATAAAAACTACTATAACATTGGTATTGCAACAGATACTGATCATGGTTTATATGTACCAAACGTTAAAAATGCGAATACTAAGAGCATGTTTGCGATCGCTGATGAAATCAACGAAAAAGCAGCTCTTGCAATCGAAGGCAAATTAACTGGTGCGGATATGCGTGATGGTTCTATCACAATCAGTAATATCGGTTCAGTTGGTGGCGGCTGGTTCACACCAGTTATTAACTACCCTGAAGTTGCGATTTTAGGTGTTGGTACAATCGCTACTCAACCAGTTGTAAATGCAGATGGTGAAATCGTCGTTGGACGTGTCATGAAACTTTCAATGAGTTTTGACCACCGTATCGTTGATGGCGCAACTGCTCAAAAAGCAATGAACAACATCAAGCGTTTATTAGCTGATCCAGAATTATTATTAATGGAAGGATGATTATCACATGGTAGTAGGAGATTTCGCCATTGAATTAGATACAGTCGTAATTGGTTCAGGCCCTGGAGGATACGTTGCAGCGATTCGTGCTGCTGAAATGGGTCAAAAAGTTGCGATCATTGAACGTGAGTTTATCGGCGGTGTATGTTTAAACGTTGGATGTATTCCTTCTAAAGCATTGATCGCAGCTGGACATCACTATCAAGAATCATTAGATTCAACTATGTTTGGTGTAACAGCTAAAGAGGTTGAGTTAGACTTTACAAAAACACAAGAATGGAAAGACAACAAAGTTGTTAATACGTTGACAAGCGGTGTTGGTTTCCTTCTTAAAAAACATAAAATCGAAATTATTGAAGGAGAAGCGTTTTTCGTTGATGAAAACACATTACGTGTGATTCATCCAGATTCAGCGCAAACATACTCATTCAATAATGCAATCGTAGCGACAGGTTCTCGCCCAATCGAAATCCCAGGATTTAAATTTGGCGGCCGTGTCTTAGATTCTACAGGTGGTTTGAACTTGAAAGAAGTGCCTAAGAAATTTGTGATCATCGGTGGCGGTGTTATCGGTGCAGAATTAGGTGGCGCATATGCGAACCTTGGTTCTGAAGTAACGATTTTAGAAGGTAGTCCTTCAATTTTACCAACATATGAAAAAGATATGGTTAAATTAGTTACAGATGATTTCAAGAAGAAAAATGTAACAGTTGTAACCAAAGCGATGGCTAAAGAAGCAATCGACAACGGCGACAGCGTAACGGTTAAATATGAAGTAGACGGCAAAGAAGAATCAGTAACTGCTGACTACGTAATGGTAACAGTTGGACGTCGTCCAAACACAGATGATCTTGGTTTAGAACAAGCTGGTGTTGAAGTTGGCGAACGTGGTTTAGTTCAAGTGGACAAACAAGGTAGAACAAACGTATCAAACATCTTCGCTATTGGGGATATCGTACCAGGCGCTGCTCTTGCTCATAAAGCAAGCTACGAAGCAAAAATTGCCGCTGAAGCAATTTCTGGTAAAAAAGTAGAAGTAGACTACAAAGCAATGCCTGCTGTAGCCTTTACTGATCCTGAATTAGCAAGTGTTGGTATGACAATCGCTGAAGCCAAAGAAGCGGGATTAGAAGCTACAGCTTACAAATTCCCATTCGCTGGTAACGGCCGTGCTATTTCTTTAGGTAAAACTGAAGGATTCGTACGTTTGGTAACAACAAACGAAGACAATGTCATTATCGGAGCACAAATCGGTGGAGTTGGCGCAAGTGATATGATTTCTGAATTATCATTAGCGGTTGAATCTGGCATGAATGCTGAAGATATTGCATTAACAATCCATCCACACCCATCTTTAGGGGAAATTACTATGGATGCTTCTGAATTGGCTTTAGGTTTGCCAATTCATATTTAAATAGCATATTTGTCACACAAAGAAAGACCGAGCTGGCCAGGCTCGGTCTTTTGTTTTAGTTTTAATTGAAAAGACTGTTAAAACTTAGTAAGATTTCACAACTTTTAACCGTCTTTTTTGTTATTCGGTATCACTAAGCCTATGTTTCAGCGATGAAGCTCTCTATCATCTTGCTCATCGATTCTATGGACCATTTCAAGCAATCCACCGTTTCCCTCATCTATGATTCTTTTCACTCTAGAAATCGTTGTAGTGCTGCTGCCAGTGGCTTCAGCGATATCACTATACGTTTTATTTAGTAACAGTAACTTTGCGACTTCAAAGCGCTGAATCATAGAATCCAGCTCTTTTAATGTCATTAAGTCATCGAAATAATTGTAGCAATCCTCCAAGGTTTCTAAAGCCAATAGAGAACGGAAAAACTCATCACCGTGGCCGTCTTGTATCTTGTCGATTTTCATAAGTCCCTCCTAATTTAAAAGCTGAGCGAGCTTGTCCAGCCTCGACTGGAAAATAGGAAAAACTGAATGAGACGCTTTTTGTCTCATTCAGTTTTTATCTTTTTCTCGAGAGGCTAGCTCGTGAAGCTAGATAAAACAAAGTGCGGCAGATGATCCAGTTCTAACAGAAAAATAGGAAAATAAGAGGGTGATACTTTTTGCCACAATCCTATTTTATCTTTTTCCGAAGAGTTAGCCCGTAAAGCTAGATAACTTATTCTACCGATACGTCAAAATACACTGTAAACTTTTCAGTAAGCATTTTTTATTATAAAACTTTTTTTTATTTTGTCCAGTGAATTGAGTGAATTAATGCAAAAAATGAAACAAAAGGGAAGCATACTAATTTTAGTTTGCTTCCCTTTTAAAATAGCCTATTTAGTTTTTACTTAGAAATCAATTTCACTAAAGTGTATTGTTTTTTACCTTTACGAACAATAATGAATTTGCCATCAAAGCTGTGCTCTGCTGTAACGACAAAGTCCAACTCTTTAATACGGTCACCATTGATTGAAATTGCACCATTTGTGATATCTTCTCTCGCTTGGCGTTTAGAAGGTTCAATGCCAAGTTCAATCAACCAATCGACAAGAGTTTGACCAAGTATTTCTGTTTCAATAGTAGGCATGTTTTTAAAGCCTTCTTCAATTTGTTTTGAGGTTAGATTTTTTACGTTACCAGAAAATAGGGCTTCTGAAATTGCTAATGCATCATTTAGATCAGCTTCACTATGCACAAATTTTGTCATTTCTGCGGCTAACACACGTTGTGCTTCACGTAAATGTGGTTCGGTTTCTACTTTAACTTCTAATGCATCGATCTCGTCTTTTGTTAAGAAGGTAAAGAACTTCAAGTACTTGATTACGTCACGGTCATCTTGGTTTACCCAGAATTGGTAGAATTCGTAAGGGGTTGTTTTTTCTGGATCCAACCAAACAGCACCACCAGCTGTTTTACCGAATTTTGTTCCATCTGCTTTTAGCATCAATGGAATGGTTAATCCAAAGGCTTTTGCATCTGCGCCTTCTTTTTTACGAATCAAATCTAGGCCTGCGGTAATATTGCCCCATTGATCGGCTCCACCGATTTGCATACGAACGTTATTGTGTTGGAATAAGTGTAAAAAGTCCATTGATTGAAGAATTTGGTACGTAAACTCTGTAAATGAAATCCCTGTTTCTAAACGACTTGCTACAATATCTTTGGCAAGCATGGTATTGATATTGAAGAATTTACCGTAATCTCTCAAGAAATCCAATAAAGTCAGGTTGTGCGTCCAATCGTAGTTGTTGACCAAAGTTAATGTGTTATCTGTATCCACCGCAAATAATTTTTCCATTTGTCTGGTTAAAGAATCAACATTGTGTTGAACAGTCTCCATTGTTTGCAATTGACGTTCGGTTGTTCGCCCACTTGGATCTCCGATCGTTCCAGTTGCGCCACCGATCAAAATAAACGGCTGGTGTCCAAACGCTTGGAATCTTTTTAGCATCATAAAAGGAATCAAATGCCCAATATGCATACTATCTCCTGTAGGATCAACACCGCAATATAGTGAAATGCTCTCGGTTTCAACGTATTCACGTAGACCTTCGCTATCTGTTTGTTGGTTGATGGCGCCACGCCATTCTAATTCATCAATAATGTTTGTCATGTTTCTTCTTCCTTCCCTAAATAAAATAAAAAACGTCCCATAGGCTAATAGCCTATGGGACGAACTTCGCCGTGTTACCACCCAAATTGTATATGAAACATCATATACCTCTCAAATCTGTATCGTAGATAGACGCCTACTTACGGTAGGAAACTAAAAGTGTAATTCACAAAAAATGTATATGCCAACTCTCACTAAATGTTGACTCTCTGAAATAGGGACATTCTTGCTACTGTGCTTTATTAAAGTTTGATATGTGATTTTGTAGCAATTCTACGACAAATAAGCCAACTTGTCAAATACTTCTTTTTTTCTTTTATTATTTTTAAATGTGGGAATTTTCATATAAATAGTTTCCTCTTTAATCTAGGTTTTTTGAAAGCAGAAAAAGACTAGTATAATTTCTAACAATTATGAACGAGCTTTTTACAATTAGCTGTTTTATGTTATTTTTTTCACACAAACGCTTTACTACAGTGGAGCATTGACGCGCTATATAGAGTAGGGAAATGTTAAATAACGGGTTATTTTTTTAATTCTACTCTTTTTGACTTGGGTGTAAAACGTACCTATACTTTGGGAGTGATTTCACATGTGAGAAACAAAAATTAAATTAAATCAGGAGGTCAAATTTAAACATGAATAAGAAATTATCATTATTTGGACTAATTGGAATTACCATGGCCTTTTTCGGAACGGTTCGTAGTGTTCCAACCTTAGCATCTACCGGGTGGGCACAAATTTTTTATATGCTAATTGCAGCATGTTGCTTTGCTTTACCAATTGCTTTGATTTCAGCCGAATTATCAACTGGTTGGCCGGAAGAAGGCGGTCCACAAGTTTGGGTACGTAATGCTTTTGGTGAAAAATGGGGTTTTGTTACGTCATGGTTATTATGGGTACAAATGTTTTTCGGAATGGTCATGGTTGCTTCAACTGTAGGTGTATTACTAGGTTACGTGATCGACCGTCCAGATTTAGGGCATAATAATTTATTTATTTTTATTATGATATTGATTTCTTATTGGGGCATTACGTTACTTAATTTGAAATTTGACATGGTAAAAATTGCTGGTGACTGGGGCGCTGTGATCGGTGTCTATATACCTTTTGTTGCTTTAGTCGTTTTAGGGATGATGTATATGGCAAAACACGGAATCAACCAAGAAAGCTACTTAGGTCATTTTGAAGCAAGTAAATTATTACCAGATTTTAGTGATTTAGGAAGCTTGCCAACGTTGACAGGGATCATCTTCATTTTTGCTGGGGTAGAAATTTCATCTGTTCACGCAAATAACATTGATAATCCAAAACGAAATTATCCAATCGCAGTTATTGCATCTGTTTTACTATTAGTTGTGTTTAACTTAGCTGCTGGTTTAAGTGTAGCAGATAGTGTACCAGCTGGAAAAATGGAACTTGCTAACATCACGCAACCATTTGTGATCATGACACAAGATCTTGGGATTCCTGCGATTTTCAATAATATTATTTCCTTGATGATTTTAATCGGTGTTTTAGTTCAATTAAGCGCTTGGGTCCTAGGTCCAAGTAAATCAATGATCAAAGTTGCAGAAGAAGGAAACTTACCACCATTCTTCCAAAAACGGAATGCAAAAGGAATTCCAATTGTTTTTGTCATGATCCAAGCGATTGTTATTTCACTTGTGTCATTCTTATATGTTGTAGTTCCAGATATTAGTGCCGCATTTTTGATTATCACAATCACAACCACAATTCTTTATTGCGTGGTCTATCTATTGATTTCACTTTCAGCGATTAAATTACGTTACAGCATGCCGACTGTGAAACGTCCATTTAGATTAGGAAGTAAAGGCAATGGTTTGATGTGGTTTGTCTCTACTTTAGCAATTGTTAGTGTGGTTGTGACGATTCTAGTCAGCTTGATTCCGCCAACCTCTGTTCCGCAAAGTGGACATGTTGCTTATGTTATTTATCAAGTTGCAGCGACGGTCATTATGATCGGTATTGCCTTGATCATTTATAAGAGAAAGAAACCAGAATGGAAGAAAATAGATAAATAAGAAACAACATTTTCAGCATGATCAATTATGAAACTATCGGAGGAAAATATCATGAAAAATTTCAACACAGATGATACAAATTTAAAAGCATTATTTATAGGTGATAAAGGTGAAAACGTTGATTTATTCAAAGAACTGCTAAATAAAATGATCGATGAACATGTTGGCTGGAGACAAAACTACATGCCACAAGATTTACCAGTTATTTCACCACAAGATAGAAGTTCTAAAAGTTTCCAAGAAACAGCGGACAATATGAGAAATGTCTTCAATGTATTATCTTCACGTTTACGTACAGAATCACTTCCATGGCACTCAGCAGGTCGTTTTTGGGGTCATATGAACGCTGAAACATTAATGCCATCAATTGTCGCCTATACAACTGCAATGCTGTGGAATGGCAATAACGTGGCTTATGAGTCATCGCCTGCAACTTCACAAATGGAAGAAGAAGTTGGAATGGAATTTGCAACATTGATGGGCTATGAAGATGGTTGGGGTCATATTGCAGCAGATGGTTCAATCGCTAACTTAGAAGGTTTATGGTACGCCCGCAATATGAAATCTTTACCATTCGCCATCAAAGCCGTTGTGCCAGAAATGGTTGCAGGTAAAACAGACTGGGAATTATTGAACATGTCAACAACGGAAGTCTTAGATATTTTAGATCAGGTACAAGATAACTTTGACGAAATCAAAGCACAATCAGCTCGTAGTGGTAAAAACTTGGATAAATTAGGTAAATGGATCGTACCACAAACGAAACACTATTCATGGTTAAAAGCCGCTGACATTATCGGTATTGGTTTAGATCAAGTGATTGCCGGTGAAGTAAATAGTGAATACCGCATGGATATTGACAAACTAGAAGCCCAAATTCGTGATTTAGCAGCTCAAGGTATTCCAACGCTTGGTGTTGTAGGCGTGGTTGGTTCAACTGAAGAAGGACAAGTTGACCGTATCGACCAAATCATTGCTTTGCGTGATAAATTAGCCAAAGAAGGGATTTACTTCTATGTACACGTCGATGCAGCGTATGGTGGGTATGGTCGTTCAATCTTCTTAGATGAAAAGGATCAATTTATTGAATGGGACAAAATCGAGGACGTTTATGCTAAACATAACATCTTCCAAGAAAAAAATGATTGGCTAACAAGAGAAGTTTATGATTCTTTTAAAGCAATCGAACAAGCTGAATCTGTAACGATCGATCCACACAAAATGGGCTATATTCCTTATTCAGCTGGTGGTGTTGTAATCAAAGATATCCGCATGCGTGACGTGATTTCTTACTTTGCGACCTATGTTTTTGAAAAAGGGGCGGATATTCCAGCATTATTAGGTGCTTATATTCTTGAAGGATCTAAAGCAGGAGCAACAGCAGCGGCTGTTTGGACAGCTCACAAAGTCTTACCATTAAACGTAACAGGTTACGGTAAATTGATGGGTGCAAGTATTGAAGGGGCTTATCATTTCTATCATTTTATTGATGGTTTAGAGTTTAAAGTGGGCGATAAAACGATCGAGATCCATGCATTGACAAAACCAGACTTTAACATGGTGGATTATGTATTTAATGAAAAAGGAAATACAGATCTTGTGAAAATGAACAAATTGAATCATGATTTTTATGACTATGCATCTTATGCAAAAGGTGGATTATATAACAACGAATTCATTACATCACATACCGATTTTGCAATTGAAGAATATGGTCACAGTCCGTTTGAATTTGTAACCAGTTTAGGTTTTTCACGTGCTGAATGGGAACGCGCAGACAAAGTAACGATTTTACGTGCTGCTGGAATGTCTCCGTATATGAACGACAAAGAAGTCTTTGATGACTATGCTGAAAAAATCAAAGAAGCAATTCAAGAAAAATTAGAAGCAATCTACGCTGAGCAATAGCGTTGAATAACTGTAGGTGCGGTAAGGCGATAATACAGCTTTACCGCAGCTGCAGCTTTTCAATAAAAAAATAAATAAGAGGGAATGGTGAAATAGTGAGGGAGAAGTCTCTTGAGCCAACTCTCTATAAAAATGTGAGGAAGCTATATGAAAAAATATAAGGTGAATTTAAACGAAGCAGTTTTCTTATTAATAACATTATTATTGATGATTGGCATAAGTATTATTGGTTTTAGTATTCCTGCTCATGTCGCTATATTGCTTGCAATTGGCTAT
The DNA here is from genome assembly GCF_050545135.1 of Enterococcus sp. AZ170. Taxonomy (NCBI): domain Bacteria; kingdom Bacillati; phylum Bacillota; class Bacilli; order Lactobacillales; family Enterococcaceae; genus Enterococcus; species Enterococcus sp. AZ170. The sequence continues at coordinate 1,240,087 of NZ_CP172947.1, forward strand.
TTATTGTTATTTGCGGTGTATAAAAAATTTTCTTGGGATTTCATCCATAATGCGTTGATTGAAGGTGTTACTTCAGGCATTATTCCAATGCTGATTTTTATTTTGATTGGTGCGTTGATCAGTGTTTGGATCGCAGTAGGAACGATTCCCACGATCATGGTTTTAGGTTTTTCTTTCTTATCAGTCAAATTTTTTATTCCAACAGTTTTTATTGTTTGTGGTATTGTCGGTGGTGCTGTTGGTAGTTCTTTTACCACAATCTCAACGATTGGGATTGCCTTTTTAGGAATGGGTAGTTTAATTGGAATCGATCCTGCATTGACAACAGGTGCAATTGTTTCAGGAGCTTTTTTAGGCAATTCAATTTCACCGCTTTCTGATACAGTAAATTTAGCAGCAGCCATTTCAGAAGTCGATTTATTTGAACATTTGAAAAATACATATAAAACAGCAATTCCAGCTGCTGTACTTTCGTTCGGTTATTTTCTAATTATGGGATTACGCTATGAGGGTACTTTAGATAGTACAAGTATTCATGGCATTATAAATACATTAAATAATAATTTTACGATTTCCTTTGTCGAGATGATTCCTTTGGCGATCTTGTTCGTTTGTGCATGGAAAAAAATTCCTGCAATACCTACATTACTCTTAAGTATTTGCGTATCACTCATTTTGATGTTCTTCACAAGTACACACTTTTCATTTGTAGAAACAGCTGATATGATTCAAAATGGTTTTGTTTCTCATACCGGCAATATGCAAGTAGATGAGCTTCTTTCTAGAGGTGGGATTCAAAGTATGATGTGGTCTGTATCATTGATCATTTTGGCGTTAGCCTTAGGTGGATTATTAGTGGAAATGGAAATTATCGACTGTTTGCTTCAACGATTTGAAGCAGTGATTGATTCTCGGTATAAATTGATTTTCATTACAATGATGAGTTCGATCGGAATCAATGGACTGATTGGAGAACAGTATCTTTCAATCATTTTACCTGGGAAATCTTTTATCAATAAATTCAAAGAAAAACAAGTTCCATTGACTCAGCTATCTAGAGGCTTGAATGATGCAGGCTCTGTTGTAAATCCGTTGATTCCGTGGGGAGTGAGCGGAGTATTTATTTCAGGAACTTTAGAGATCACCACAATCAATTATCTACCTTATGCAGTTTTTTGCTATATTCTCCCGGTGCTGTCATTTTTAGTGACGTTGAGTAGCAAAAAAAAATCAAAAAGAAGCTAAAAAATACAACAGGATTCTTTTGCGGGAATCCTGTTGTATTTTTTTGATTCTAGGTGTAAACTACTCACCGAATGTTTTCAGTCCTTCACTATATAAGTAATCATCAATCTCTGAAATAGTCAAACTGTGAGTGATACCATAAATCACTATAGCATCCCAAGGATGTTTAGGGTAGAGTTGAGCATAGCCAGTTTTTTTCATTAATTCATTGGACTCTTCCAAGGTTAAGCCTAGACCAATCATTAAAGCAATGACTTTTTCTCTAGAAGGATTTCGTTTGCCATCAAAGTATTGATAGCCAGTTGCTTCTGCAATACCTGCTTTTTTAAGTACAGTACTTTTTGAAACGTGCTTCTCACTCAACCAATACGCTAGATAGGTTTTCAGTGTTTGATCAATGGTATATTGACGTGTTTCAGAAAAAATAGTATGAAAATCTTCGGCTTTTTTCAGTGAGTGTACTAGTTTATCTGTATCTTTCTCGTGCATATTTTTAATCCCCTAAAGTCAAACTAAATTGTGTTATATTCATTATACATCGATTTTAACAAAGATCGATCCTATTACAATGAATTTTTTGCTATAATTAAAAAGTAAATTGAAGCAATGGAGTGTAATCATGGAAAATAGCAATAATGAGTTAGCTCTTCGTTATAGAAAAATCGAACCTCTAACGGATAAATTAAATGGACCAGTTCTTGTTCGGAAAAATGATACCAACGAATTTTTTGTAAAAAAATGTTATCCGTTATATTTAGAAGAGCATTTAGATGCACTTCAAAAAATCGAACATCGTCATTTACCTAAAATTCAAGAAGTTGTGGTTCAAGACGGAAAGCTTTGGCTTTATGAAGAATTTGTCCAGGGAAAAACCTTGACCGATGTAATCCAGTCCTCTGAAACAATAGAAACAGACCAGATTTTAACGATAACGATGGCTGTTTTAGAAGCTTTAGGCGCCTTGCACAATAAAGGCTTAGTTCATCGAGATGTAAAACCTGGGAATATTATGATGACCAGTGAAGGAACTATTAAGCTAATCGATTTTGATGCTGTTCGGGCTGTTGATGGTGAAAAAGAAAGTGACACGGTCCAATTAGGAACTATGGGATTTGCCGCACCAGAACAATTTGGTTTTGCCGAGTCAGATGAACGGAGTGACCTGTATTCACTAGGGATTGTGATGAATATTTGCTCTGTAAAGGAGTATCCTAAAAAACAGCTGACGCAAGATCCCATGTTAAGAGGAGTCATTCGTAAAGCAACAAAACTAGAACCAGCAGAACGTTATCAGTCAGCTTTAGAAATGCATCAGGCACTTAGACAACAACGCTTGCGGCAAATAGCTGCCGCTAAACGAGCAAAGTCTCGTGCTGTTACTTTAGAAAAAGGCCCAATAAGAACGTACACCAATACCAGACCCAATACAAACAAATGGGATACGAACAACTATGTGAAACAGGTTACCAGTATCATCAGTCGTTGGTATGAAGTTATCGCAAGTTTTTTTAGAAAATATATTCCAGGCTTTCGAACAGAAGTCATGTGGAAGCGTGTAATTGCAATGGTTTGGTATGTATTTTTAATTATTGGGACGATAGGGAATGTATTGGAGCAACCGACAACAGGTTTGCGAATCCAATTATTTGTGGACTATCTTTTTATGTTTATCTTACCGATTATCTTGTTCACCAATTTTTTAGATTATCAAAGAAAACTGCCTCTATTTTCATCTGGTAATCGAGTTTACCGTTATATCGGTTATGGTTTGATCTTTTTATTTTGGCTTGTGCTCACAAAAGTTGGTTTAGAGCTTAATTCATTTATCTACAAACATTTCAATTAATATAAACTTATTCTGTCACGGATTTCTATGAGTCAAAAGACAGAATAAGTTTTTTTGTTCTCTGACTATGCAAAATGCATAAGATTATTCTGTGCTGATTGGGTATTATCAAGGTGTACCAACGGACTAAATAACAAAGGAGACAAAAAAATGAACGTGAAGAAAATTGTTTTGATCGGAGTCGGTATTTTAGTAGTAGGTGGTGTTCTAGTAAATATGGGATCTGATTCTAAAGAAGAAACAACGTCTAAAAAAGAAACAACAACAAGTACAGTTGTAAAAAAACAAGAATCAGAAGCACCTGCTCAAACGGATGCTGGTGATCTGGGGGATTATCACATTGCCATCAAAGAGCTGTCGTTTGCAAAAGATTATAATGGGGAAGATGTAGGTGTGATCGAGTATGAATTTACGAACAACAGTGATAAAAATGCGATGTTTTTAACATCGATCACAACGAAAGCTTTTCAAAATGGGATAGCGTTACAATTAGCAATTATGTCAGAATCAGGCTATGTCGATTCGATGACTGAAATCCAGCCAGGAGCAACATTGAATTTAAAAGTACCTTACAAATTAGCTGACATGACAACACCAATAGCTGTTGAAGCAACGAAACTATTTAGTGATAAAGTGAAGGTGACAAAAGAGTTTATCTTGGAATAAATGAAAAGAGTAAAAAGGGTTGAAAAAGGTGGTTCAGCTAGCTTTTCTTTAAGTAGAAAAGTATTAGTTTTTAGCTTCAAAGGGAGCAAAGGAATTGAGTACTATTCCTTATATATGGCCGTGTATTAGGTTGATTGGATCAGTTGCTGTTAAGATGTAGTTATTTGGTCCGAAATCAATTAGTCTTTGCTGCCTGACTGATTTGCCAAATACGAAAACAGCCAAAACCACAAAAAGTGAACGCTTGGAGTAAATCCAAACGTTCACTTTTTTTATTCTTCTGTTAGTGAATCAGGATGTTTTTCAGTAACCGAATGAATCGGTTTGACCTTTAAAATATCCAAAAAGAAGGTAAAAATTGGAATCCCAACAATCAGTCCCCAAACTCCAAATAAGCGTTCACTGATCAGTAAAATAACAAATGTATAAAAAATCGGTAGATCAGTTTTGCTAGACATAAATTTAGGATTCAATACATAAGACTCGAATAAGTGCACAACAATGATCACAATCAAAATATAAATCACATCATTGATGCCACCTTCAGAGTATGCAATGAAACTGAGTGGAATACAAGAAATGATCACACCTGCAACGGGAATCAGACTTAAAATAAAAATCATGATCGCTAAACTTGGTAATTGATGAAAGCCGATCAAGGCCAAACAAATAGTGGTAATTCCAGTATTGACAAGTGCAATAAAAAATTGGGCTTCCATCACGACACCAAATGTATTGACGAACTTATCAGCAAAAAAGTAAATATCTTTGAAAAACCAGTCGAAGTCACTTTTTAGAAACAACTTAGAAAACTCAGCCATTTGTTTTTTCTCGATCATAAAAAAGAAACTGAGGATAAACGAAAGGACAAAGGAAAGACCGATTGATCCAACATCTTGAACATAACGCAAAAGAATACTCGCACCATTTTGGATTTGAGACATTAGATTCGATTTTTCTAGATAGTTATCGATAATCACTAAAAATTGATTATGGTCATCCGTTGGTGTTTGATAAAAATGGATGACGGAATTGTACATTTGAACCGATTGATGAATCAAAACGGGAACGTATTTTGTGATAGCTAGATAAACTAAAAAAACAATCAAAAAATAAGTAGCTAAAACGATTATGATAGAGGGAATCTTTAAATATTGCTGCACAAATTTCACAAAATGAAGGGCCAAAAACGTAAAAATAAACGTTAATAGAATCATCGTGATCATACTTCTAGCTAAAAATAAAATAAAAATAATAACAGCCAAAACAAAAAAACGTCGTAACCGTTCATTTTGGATAAACTTTTCATAAATAGACACAGGCTTCGCTCCTTTAATACTTTACTTATTATCTTGTAAGATAACTATAATGCTTTTTCATAATTTAAGATAGCAGTTTTATCTATAATTCTAAAAAAATTATTTTTAATTCAAAAACTTAAAAAATTGTTCCCCTTTACAAAAAGAACTTATGTTCGTATAATTGGTTGTGAAGTAGAATAAGGAGAGGATAGCGATGATTTTTGATTATGAAAAAGAACCTAAAAGAGTGCTTTTTTGTATTGATGTAAAATCCTTTTATGCCTCAGTCGAATGTGTGGCTAGAGGCTATGACCCACTTGAAAAAATGTTAGTTGTGATGAGTCATGCTGAAAACACCGGCGGTCTTGTTCTGGCCTCTTCTCCAAAAGCAAAAGAAGTGCTAGGGATCACCAATGTAACAAGAAAATACGATGTACCCAATCATCCAGAATTAATGATCGTACCGCCACGAATGAATGAATATATCAAAGAAAATATGAAAATCAATGAGCTCTACAAAGAGTATGTTTCAAAAGAAGATTTACATATTTATTCGATCGATGAATCTTTTTTAGATGTAAGTGCTAGTTGGAAGTTGTTTGGTCAAACGCCAAAAGCTGTAGCTGAAATCATCCAACAAAGAATCAAAAAAGAGACAGGATTAGCCATCACAGTTGGAATCGGTGATAATCCTTTATTAGCCAAACTAGCGATGGATATTGAAGCGAAACATAATAAAGAACGGTTAGCTGAGTGGCATTATGAAGATGTTCCTGAAAAAGTCTGGACTATCGAATCAATGACGGATATGTGGGGAATCGGCCATCGATTAGCCAAACGTTTAAACAATTTAGGTATTCGTTCTGTGTATGATTTAGCTCATGCTGATGTAAATAGTCTCAAAAGGAATTTAGGAATCATTGGCGAACAGTTATATGCCCATGCGCATGGTATCGATCGTAGTCGTTTATCTGAAAAATACATACCAGAAGAACGTTCCTATAACAATTCTCAGATTTTGATGCGGGATTATATGAGACAAGATGAGATCGAAGTTGTGATCAGAGAGATGGCGGAACAAGTGGCAGCACGACTGAGAAAAGCCCATTGCCAGACAGAATGTGTTCATTTATCTGTGGGCTTTTCAAAAGCAGGTTCATCAGGTGGAACAGGGTTTTCAAGACAAATGAAGGTGCCTTTAACAAATAGCAGCAAGCTATTAATCGAATACTGTTTAACCATTTTTAGGCAGCATTGGCATGGAGAAGAGGTACGACATATTGGAATTACGTATTCCAAACTGAATTACAATACTTATGTACAGTTAGATTTATTTCATGAACCAGATGAGCAGATGAAAGAACTGAAATTAGACAAGTTAATCGATGATATCCGGCAGCGTTTTGGCTATGTTTCTTTGGTCCACGCAAGCTCAGTCTCATCTGGTGGTACAGCAATTTCAAGAGCATCGTTAGTTGGTGGACATGCAGGGGGAATGGAGGGCTTGCAATGAGTAAGGAGCGGGATTATTATTTTGAACAGTACCAAGATCGAAAAATGAAAAAGTGGGCTGGGTTTTATTTATCTGAGCATACTGCAATGATCGAACAAGAGCAAAAAAAGAAGACAGTTAAAAAGAAAACTCAAATGACTTGGTCTGAAATCGACGAAGTATTAGCTCAAGCATTTCAGAATCAGATCGAGATTACAATTCAAAAAGAAGAATTGGACAGCGAAGGAAATTACGGGGCAGATATCAAAGGAAGGATTCAAGGTCATGATGAGTTAGGGCTTTATGTAGATGGGCAAAAGATTGGGTATGATGAGATTCGTCATGTGCAGCTTAGTTAAAAAATAGCTAGGATAGAATTCTAGGTGTTCTATCCTAACCCATTTGGACTCAGCCTATTTCTATCAAGAAACAAAAAACAAATCGACTAGTGCTAATAGAAACATCATCAAAGAAATAAGCCCACAAATAATCAAGTGGCGGCGTTTATGCATCATTATGATTGCAATAAACTCTCTTAAAAAAGCATTTGGGAGGAAGTAAAAGGCAGTTTTTGCCCCGATTCCATCTGCTTTTAAATGCGCCATTTTTGCAAAAAGGCCTGCTCGGAATAGATGGAAATTATTAGTAGTGAAGATTGCTTTAAAGTTTGTTCCACCAAAGCTTGCTTCCATGATTTCTTTAGAAAATTTCATGTTTTCCAAAGTATTTTTAGAATTTGTTTCAACTAAAATATCTTTTTCTGGAATTCCTTTTTCAAGAGCATAATTTTTCATTGCGAGACTTTCTGCAATGTGTTCATCATCGCCTTTACCACCAGACATAAGAATTTTTGGCGGGTTTAAAGTAGCACGATCTTGCGCTTTGTAAAATTGAATGGCTTTTTCGATCCGTTTTCCTAAAAGTGGGGGAACTGTTTTTCCATCGATCAAGCCTGATCCTAACACAATAATAAAATCTTGTTCATAATTAGGCTGATTAAACTGATAAATAATCGAAATGGTTAAAAAGTTATAGAACACAATGAAAAAGTAAAACATAGAGAAAGGCAAAATACCAAATAATAATGAGGCCCATGAAGGCAAGATTCGTGAGGAGAAGTAGCTGAAAACCAGAAAGACGGTCAACCCAATCGCTAAAAGTAGTGTTAATAGATTTGCTAAGGAATGGCCTTCTTTTTTCATGACAACAATAGCATTCCAATATAAGAAAACCACTAAACCATAAAGACCAATCAATAAAAGCAAGATCAAGACAATACCAGTAATGCCCGCTAAAAGTATTAACAATGGATTAACTGTTCGAACTAACAAAGAGCCTAAATAAGTCATCCCAACAACCAAAAATAGATTGAATAATAAGCCGTTTACTAATCGGCGTTTTTCTTTAAAATAGCAAAAAAGAAAAAGGAATAAAAAGGTTGATGGAATCAAAAAATAATAGGTCTGAAGTTGAACTTCTAAATAGATAACATAAAAGATAAAGCAAAGTGAAAACCAAAGTAATTCATAAAATTTCCAGTTTGGTTTCAATTTTTTTCGACGCCATTTTGGAATCAAGAAGACACCAATCAAATACATAACACCAATAATAATACTAAAATAATTCCCCATAATAGAACTCCTTCAATAAATGATTTCACTACTAGTATAACGAAAAATGAACAAAAAAAATACTATGATGCGTATTTGATCATATTTAGGGAGGTTAGTTTAAAAAGAAACATTCTCCATATTAATAAAATAGAAGAATGTTTCTTTTTATTTATTTACAAGATCGAACGGGAATTGTTATGAAGAAGTGGGTCCCTTCTCCTCTTTCCGAAACTAATGAAAGGTGCCATTCATATTTTGCTACAATCGAAGTAACCGCAAATAAGCCTAGGCCAGTCCCTTCATCAGCTGACTTTGTGGTGAAGAAGGGTTCAAATATTTTTTCTTTTAAATCTGCCGGAATCCCTGGACCATTATCAGAGATTTCCAGTGTCACAAACTGATCGATATGATTGGTTCGATGACTGTCTTTTTTTAGTGTCTTAGTTAATTCTTCTGAAGCAGGAGACACATTGATCGCAATTTTTTGCGCCTTTTCTGAATTCTCTTTTGTTGCTTGATAGGCGTTAGTGATCAAGTTATAAATCAAATTTTGTAGATCCGTTTCTTCCAATTTAGTCGTGCCTAGATTTTCTTGAATAGAGAGAGAAAGTCTAACGTTTTTAGGAATGATTTCTCCTATTAGATGAGTAGCGACACCGATTGCAGCGGAAATATCGATCCATTCTTGTACGCTTTTTTGCGGCTTTGAAAACCGCAGCACATTTGAAGATAATTGCTTTCCTTTTTGAGCTGAATGTAAGATCTCTTCTAAATCTGCTTCTAATATAGGATCATCCTGATGTTCTTCCAACAATAATTGAGTGTTCCCAATAATCGGTGTTAAGAAATTATTCATATCATGAACGATTGACGTCGTCAGTAAACCGACCGTTTCCATTTTATTTCGTTGATAGAGTTCAAGTTCAAGCTGATGCTGCATTTTTTGTTGCTTCTGTTTTTCGATCAGCTTCCGATTTTCTGCTTCAATCGTTTCTTTTCTTCGGAAATTATGAATGAATAGTGAGCAAATAATAATTAATAATAATAATAAAACCAAAAGAAAGGATAGAACGATCACGAAATTTATAATATCATCATTTCGTTCATTATAATCAGCATTGATGGCAACCACCCAATGGGCTAAACCAACATCGATCCATTCAAAGGCACTGATTTTTAAAACTTCTGTAGGAGTATCTTCATCCCACCAATAAGATTTATAGGTCAATTTTCCCGAAGAATGGTTTAGTTGATATTTTTCTAAACGTTTTAAATCAGAATAATCAAAATCGGGGTAAAGTTTTTCTCGCCCGTTGATGATGTCTAACCCAACTTGTTGGGCTACAGGATGCATTACAACGGTCATTGATCGATCTTTAATCATAGGATACCCTTTATAATCTAGTTCAAAATCTTGAAGGAAATTTTTATAAAAGGCTTCCAAATTCAACGGTAAAATCAAATAACCATCGATTTGACCAGTCGTTGTTTTGATTTCTTGGTAAAAATTGACATAGGCTTTTTTATTGATAAAATAAGAGTCCCCGTTTTGCGCAGTTGGTTTATCGAGTAACTGTTTCAAAGACAAGTCATGACGAATGAATGGCCGAATCGTTTCGATATCTGCAATGTCGACCTGCTTTTTTTCAGTATCCCAATGAAAAGCATACAAGGGTGTACCGTCCGCTTCCATATAAAAAAGAACATTCGCTTCATTATTTAGCGAGTCAAAGAATGTATTTAAAGAAGAGCGGCTATTTTGTAAATAGGTCGCGGGATCATCACTATTTTTTAAATTGCCATCGATTGCTAAGTAATTAAGTGCTTGATGCCGATTTTTCATAGAAAGTTGGATCACTTTTCCAACATATTCCGTTGATTGCAGTAAAAAGTCCTGTCCGCTTTCCGTGGTTGTTTTGCGGATAACGGAAAAACCACGAATTGCAAAGAAAACGGATACAACAATAAAGACAATCATTGCTGAAATCATGATGTTTACAATTCTATTCGTTCGTTTCATTGGTATAGCTCCTTTTAAAAGTCTGTTCATATCATAACAAGTTCATGTTGAAATTTAAAGATAATTCGGCTATTGTATAGATAATGGCAAAAGAATAAAGAGGTGTAGACGTTGCGAAACGAAAAAATTTTAGTGGTAGACGATGATGCTGCAATTCGCCGTTTGATTTGGAAGTCGCTTCAGTCAACGGGATTATTGGTGTATCAAAGTGATACGATTGAAAAAACATTAGACATCATGGATCGAGTGGAATTTCAATTGTTTCTTTTGGATGTCAGCTTAGAACATGAAAATGATGGATATCATTTAGCTCAATTGATTAGGGAACGGCAACCTTTGACACCGATTATATTTGTTAGCGGGAAAAAAAGCGAGCAGGATATTATCAGTGGTCTAGAATCAGGAGGAGATGTGTATCTTTCTAAACCTTTTGCCCCAGATGTTTTACGCGCCCAAGTTATCAGTACCTTGAACCGAACAGAACAGCTATTGACACTAAGTCAACATCGTGATGAAACGATGTTGAAAGAAGGCATCTTTTCATTTGATAAACATCAATATCAATTTTGTAAAAATAGTGAAATAGTGAATATGACGTCTAAAGAAATCATGATGATTTTGTTCTTTATGGAAAATCCGTATCAAGTATTTAGTAAAGAACAGATTTATGCAAGTGTTTGGAGTGATGGGGATATGGATAAAAATCTCATCACTGTTTATATTAATTATCTAAGAAATAAAATCGAAGACGATCCTAAAAAGCCCCAATATTTACAGACAGTGTGGGGGATCGGCTATCTATTCAATCCACAAGGAAAAGAAGCTGGAAGTAGTGTCTAGTTTTTAAGTATGTAAAGCTTAAACTAAACCTTCTAAGCGGGCAAAAAAGAAACTTAAGGCTAGTAAGTCAGCAGCTCCGCCAGGACTTAGGTTGTCTTGTATTAATTTTTGATCAAAGAAAATCAGTAATTTTTCTAGTTCTTCCACAGAATTATCGGCAGCAAACAAGTTGAGGAGATCCGCAGCTTGTTTTTTGACGTTTTGCCAAGCTGAAATGCCACCTCGGTTGATCACGTTAGAGTCTTCGGTGGTAGCCATTAAATGCAGTAGTAATAACAAGAACATTACTCTTGTTGAGTGTCTTTGGCATTGTCTTAGAAATGGCAGAGCAATCGTTTTGAGTGAAGGGTATCCAGCTTCGGCTTCTCCTCTAATGCCAGTGATCCCATAGTCTAAATAAAGTTTTTCTCCATAACTCAACTGCTTTTTGTTTGTTAAGTCAGCAAAATCTTTGGCAAGTAAGCCGGTTGTCATATGCTTTACATACGCTAAAATGTCCGTAGTGTTTTGCTCAGAAAAGGGAACCGTTAATTGGTGTTCTTGCATCATTTTTCCAGTGGCACTTAAAAGCAGTGCAAAAGAAAAATTTGCTCCTTTATGAGTGTTGATTCCTTTGGTTTTGATCAGCATCATTTTTTCAGCTTGTTGTCCTAGCATTCGGACCTTTTCAAATAAGTCAACAGGCGTTCCTTCATGAGTGAAGCCCAGTTGGACGTATTCAGTAAAAAAAGGTGCAAGAGCGATGCTGCTATCGATAAAGGTTAAATAATTCATATCTTTATGTGCACCACAGCTTACCGGATCGACTAAACCTGGTTTTGGAGATAGAGTGGCTTCATACAACAATGCTTGTAAAGCAAATTCACCGATCAGCTGTGGATTTGTTTTTTTAGTTAGCTGTTTCATGTAAGTGTTTTTCCATTTCTTTAATAATGAATGTTTGAGAATAGTCTAGATGCTCAGTAATCAATTGCTTTAGTTGTTCTTCTTCTTGGTTCATCATGCATTGATAAATCAACCAATGTTCATTTAGCGCCTTATCTCTTCGATCTTTTGAGCGAATGGAAATATCTCGGAAATAGACAAGGTACTCTCGCAACTTCATAACAATCGATTTTAATCGCAACATTTTGCTTTTTTCATAGATCAGCTCATTAAAATCAGAAAATTTTTGCAGTACTTGGTCGATTTCATTTGCTTCATTTAAACGCTCTGTTTCTTCCAGCAGTGCTTTCAATTCATCAAAATCTTCTGGAGACATCTCTTTCATTGCAGTGATGGTGGCTAAAACATCTAGAGACTTTCTGATTGCATAAATTTCGGTTGCATCATTCAGTGAGATGCCACGAACAATAATCCCTACCCCTCGAACATGATCAACTAATCCTTCTTCAACAAGTTTTTGTAAGGCGTAACGAATCGGCGTACGACTGATATTCATCACTTCGGAAAATTCTTTTTCGTTGATTCGTTGTCCAGCAGGAATTTCTCCTAGAATGATCGTTTTTCTAAAGGCTTTGTACACGAGTTCTTTTAAAGGTTCATTCAGACTTAAATCTAAATTTTTTCCAACAGCTTCTGATATAGTACTCATTGGATCACTCCTTTGCACGTTGATAATAGAAAAGATAAATGAATCTTTTCATTCTGTATTGCTAAGAATCAGCTAAAAAATATAAGAAAAACTTCTACTTAAACAGAAAATCGCACAAGCCATTTTAAGGATTGTGCGATTTTCAAAGGTCACATGTTATTGCGGAATATAAAGTGGCATATGGCCAGTTAGCACAATTGTTACAACAAAGATAATGAAAATCCCCAATGCCCATTTTGCAGATTCTTTTTGCCATTGCCCCATATCTAAACCTGTTAAACGAAGTAATAGGTAGATGAAGGCAACTAAAGGACTTAACAAGTGGAATGCTTGCCCCATCAATGAAGCCAATGCCATCTGCATATCGGTGAATCCATAAGCACGTCCAGCTTCTGCTAAAACAGGTAAGACCCCAAAGTAGAACCCATCATTTGAAATAAAGAAGGTACCAGGAGCTGAAATCAATGCGATGACTAAGCCCCAGAAGCCCGCCAATTGATTTGGAATGATTTTTGTGAAACTTTGAGCTAATGCATCTGCCATACCAGTTCCTTGGAAAAGGCCCATAAAGACCCCTGCTGCGAAAACTAGAATAACAACTTGAACAGCGTCGCCGCCATTTGCGCCGATCCGTTTAGACTGATCTTTTAAGACTGGGTAATTGACCATCAAAGCAACAACTGTCCCGGTTAAGAATAAGAACAACGGGGGTAAGCCAAGACCGACGAATGAATCAGTGACCAACAACGCAATCAATGAAATCGTTAGAATAGCATTGAATAGCCAAATTTTAGGACGGCGAATCGCCAATGTTTCTTCGTCCGTTACAGTTGTCATGGCATCGATTTCTGCATCAGTTAGCTGTTTGATCCCAAGACGAGCTCGTTCTTTTCTACCCATAGAAGGTGCTACGATGAAAATCACATAAAGTAGAGCAAGGATCATTCCAGGAATTAAGTAAGCTAAAATTTCAGCACCAACATTCAACACACTCATTGCACGAGCAGTTGGTCCACCCCAAGGAAGCAAGTTCATGATCGTATTTTGTAAAATAACCAAAACACCTAAATTCATCAATTTCATATCTAACTTTTTATAGATAGGAATAAAAGCAGAACAGCAAATCAAGGTTGTAGTTGTGCCATCGCCATTAAGAGAAACAGCTGCTGCAACAACAGCCGTCGCGATCAATACTTTCATCGGATCGCCTTTTGCAATGTGGATCATCTTCTTAGTGATTGGGTCAAATAACCCCGCATCCAACATAATTGAAAAATAAAGAATGGCAAACAATAACATAATACCCGTGGTGGATGTTGTTTTGATTCCTTCCATAACAAAGTCTCCGATAGATCCTTTATTAGAAACACCAGCAAACATTGCAATCAGAGCAAAAATCAGTGGAATCAAAACCAAAGCTGTAAACGGTGACATTTTCTTTTTCATGATGACGAACATAAAGACGATGATCATCACATAAGATAAAACAGTTAATAACATTTTTTTCTCTCCTTCAACACTAAATTCGTTTTCCAAAACAATCGGGCGTCTCTTTGGATGTGTTGGATCAATAGAAAAATAACAATAAGGTAATGCTAGAAAGCCCTTTCTTGTTTCGTTTAACAATGTTTAGTTTAAGCGAAGAAAGTTTAGATAAATAGATGAAGAGGGGAAAAAGAACACCAAAAAAACACAAATGAGAGCGGTTTCTTAAAGAGATGTTAATAAGATGTTAATAAATCCTTAAATGCTTATAAACGTTGTTATATCAACGTTTTTGTATGTTTTAAATGGATAGAGAGGAGAAGGAACAGCGAAAGAACAATTTCTGGTTGAAGAATTCATTTTATTGTAATCGTTTTTACCTATAATGAATTCATAAACAGAAAGGATGTGAGTTCATGGGTCTATTTGAACGGCTGTTTAATAAAGAAAAGACGGAAATAAAAAAAGATGAAGTACCACTTTTTCCTACTATAGAAGAACAGAATGAATGGCAGGAAGTTGCTGGCTACATTCCAATAGAAGGAGGAGAGTATCAATTAGTTTCGATAATTGCAACAGCAATTGCGGCTGGAGAACAGCCTGAAAGTAAATTTGTTATTAAACGCATTTCAAAAAGAAATCCAGAAGCACAACTGGTTTCTGTGATCGCTACCAGTATTGCAGCAGCTGATCACGCACAGAGTCAGTTTGTCATTCGATCAATCAAGGAAAACAAAATGAAGTAGAGTTTGGATGACTTGACGGTTTTGACTAGTTTTTTGGAAAAAATAAAAATTGAATGTGATAAAAAGCATCACCGTCAATTTTAGCTATTTTTCAGTCAGAGCAGAATGAGCATACTACACTTTTATGTTATCTAGTTTCACGGGCTAGTCTCTCGGAAAAAAGATAAAATCTGCCTGTGACAAAAAGCGTCACAAACATATTTTTCTATTTTTCAGTCGAGCCTGGACGAGCCTGCTACACTTTTATGTTATCTAGTTTCATGGGCTAGTCTCTCGGAAAAAAGATAAAATCTGCCTGTGACAAAAAGCGTCACAAACATATTTTTCTATTTTTCAGTCGAGCCTGGACGAGCCTGCTACACTTTTAATTTTAGGAGGAGAAAAAATGTTACGTAAGTTTAAAATCGCAATTGATGGAAAAGAGTATTTAGTAGAGATGGAAGAAATTGGCGGTGTACCACAAGCGCCAGTTGCAACGCCAACGGCACCAGCAGCACCTGTGGTAGAAGCAGTACCAACAACACCAGCACCTGCGCCGGGCGAGCAAGCAGCACCTACAGTAAGCACACCAGCCGGAAGTGATGCAATGCCATCACCGATGCCTGGAACAATCTTAAAAATTTTGGTAAATATTGGTGATACGGTTCAAGAAAATCAACCATTAATGATTCTTGAAGCGATGAAAATGGAGAATGAAATCGTAGCTGGCAAAGCTGGAACAGTTACGGGAATTCATGTGCAACAAGGTGATATGGTCAATCCAGGAGAACCGCTTATTACAATCAATTAAATAAGAAAAAAGTAATTTAATTTTAAAAGAGGAAGTGACGTTTGTGGAGACATTAATTGAAGGCGTAGTGGGAATGGGACAGGAGCCTGGTCGTATTGTAATGATGGTGATTGGTGGGATCTTGATGTACTTAGGTATCAAAAAAGAGTACGAACCGACTTTACTTGTGCCTATGGGATTAGGAACGATTTTAGTCAATTTTCCTAATTCCGGTGTACTAAGTGCTGGCGGAGAAGCCGGTCCCTTTCAGGTGTTGTTTGACATGGGAATTTCGACGGAGTTATTTCCACTATTACTATTTATCGGAATTGGCGCTATGATCGATTTTGGACCATTATTACAAAATCCATTTTTATTATTGTTTGGTGCAGCTGCGCAATTCGGGATTTTCTTTACGATTATTGCAGCAGTATTATTGGGCTTCGATTTAAATGACGCAGCTTCTATTGGAATTATTGGAGCAGCAGATGGTCCAACATCTATCTTCGTTGCAAATACATTGAATTCGAAATATATGGGCGCAATTATGGTGGCAGCTTATTCTTATATGGCCTTGGTTCCTATTATTCAACCAGTGGCAATTAAGGCCGTTACAACGAAAAAGGAACGCCAAATCCGTATGACGTATCGTGCGGGTGAAGTATCACAAACAGCGAAAATTTTATTTCCAATCGTAATTACGGTTGTTGCTGGATTGGTGGCACCAGTTTCGCTTCCGCTAGTTGGCTTCTTAATGTTTGGGAACTTGCTGCGTGAATGTGGCGTCTTAGATCGTTTATCTGTGACAGCTCAAAATGAGCTAGTAAACATCATCAGTATTGTGTTAGGGTTAGCAATTTCAGTAAAAATGCAGTACGAAGAATTCTTACAAGTTGATACCTTGATGGTCATTGGACTTGGGTTAGTTGCTTTTGTAATGGATTCTGTTGGCGGTGTCTTATTTGCGAAATTATTAAATCTGTTTAGAAAAGAAAAAATCAATCCGATGATTGGTGCAGCAGGAATTTCAGCGTTTCCAATGTCCAGCCGAGTGATTCAAAAAATGGCAACGGACGAAGACCCGCAGAACTTTATTTTAATGCATGCAGCAGGTGCTAATGTATCTGGACAAATCGCATCCGTTATTGCGGGCGGTTTATTATTGGCATTACTTGCGTAGGATTTTGATAGCATAGGAAGAAAGGAGCTTGGCTTATGTCAGCTGATTTACTAAAATCATTTGAACTGTTGGTTTTTGGGTGGGGTGGCGTGTTTGTTGTCATTTTTGTGATTTACTTTGCGTCGCTTGTGTTAAGTAAAGTATTTCCACCGAATAAATAGGAAGTGATACGGAATGAATATCAGAAGAATTTGGCTTGATCGAGATCAGAGGGGAAGGCAGCAGTGGTCAGATTTTCTAACTAGGGCTGATCTAATACCTGATGATCATCTAGACTATACGATCGGTATCTATGATCAGGAGAAGCTTATTGGAACAGGCTCGATTTTTCAAAATATTTTGAAATGCATTGCAATCGACTTCTCTTATCAAAATGAAAATTTACTTTCTAAAATTGTTCAAGTATTACGAGAACGGTTGCAGGAAATGGGGTATCAGCATTATTTTTTGTATACCAAACCAAAAAACAGTCAGTTGTTTCAATCTTTAGGCTTTGCTGAAATTGCGGCAACAGCTGAACTGGTTTTTATGGAGCAAGGCTTTCCTGACTTTGAAGACTATTTAGCGGAACTTAAAAAGCATCAGCGAATGACAAAGTACAATGCAGCAATTGTAATGAATGCCAATCCATTTACAAAGGGTCATTTATACTTAGTTACAGAGGCCGCTAAACGTGCTGAGACGGTTTATCTCTTTGTTTTGTCTGAGGAGCGCTCTCTGTTTGATGCAAAGACTCGTTTTGAACTGGTAAAAGAAGGAGTCAGTCATTTATCAAACGTTGTTGTTTTACCAACAAGAGAATACATGGTATCCAGTGCAACTTTTCCATCTTATTTTTTGAAAGATCAAGCGAAAGCTAATATTGCGCAAGTTCAAGCTGTTTTGGATGCTACTTTATTTAAAGAAAAGATTGCTTCTGCTTTATCGATTACAACTAGATTTGTTGGAGAAGAGCCATTTTCAGAGGTAACAGAGATTTATAATCAGGCAATGAAAAAGACTTTTGGTTCTCAGCTGAAGCTAGTTATTTTACCAAGAAAACGAATTGGTGAAGAAGTTATCAGTGCTACTAGAGTGCGAGCTTTGATGGAACAGGAACTTTATACAGCGATCAAGCCCCTTGTTCCGCCTAAAACTTTTGAAGAAATAATCAAACAAAAAAATAAGTAATGAGGTGTATATTTTGGAAATCAAACAAAACGCATCTGCTGGTACAACTGAATCAAGTGATATCATGATTACAATTGGAAAAAACAGCGGACAAGGAATTCTAATTGAATTAGACAGTAGTGTTGAAAAGCAATTTGGTCGTCAAATTCGTGAAAAAATACAAGAAACTTTAACTAATTTGTCAGTTACGGATGCGAAGGTTCAGGCAATTGATAAGGGAGCATTGGATTGTACAATTCAAGCTCGAACGGTGGCAGCTGTTTATCGCGCTACTGGTGAAGAAAATGTAGACTGGCAGGTGTTAAATACATGGAACGTTTAAGAAGAACGATGATGTTTGTACCTGGAGCGAATGCTTCAATGTTAAGAGACGCCACTTTATATGGCGCTGATTCGTTGATGTTTGACCTTGAAGATGCGGTTTCATTAAAAGAAAAAGATAGCGCCCGTTTACTTGTCTATCATGCCTTGAGAACATTTGATTATTCTTCTGTAGAAACTGTTGTTCGAATCAACGGATTAGATACAGTAGGGAGACAAGACGTTGAAGCGATGGTTTTAGCAGGTGTTGATGTGATTCGTTTACCTAAAACAGAAACTGCTCAAGATATTGTGGATGTAGAGACAGTTATGACTGAAATGGAAACAAAATATGGAATCGCTGTTGGCACCACGAAAATGATGGCGGCAATCGAGTCAGCAGAGGGTGTTTTAAATGCTCGAGAGATTGCTCAGGCAAGTGATCGCTTGATCGGTATTGCGCTTGGAGCCGAGGATTATGTAACAAATATGAAAACACATCGTTATCCAGATGGACAAGAATTATTTTTTGCCCGTAGTTTTATTTTACATTCAGCTAGAGCTGCCGGAATTGCAGCAATTGACACTGTTTATTCAAATGTAGAGAATACAGAAGGTTTCTTAGCAGAAGTTGAATTAATCAAACAATTAGGCTTTGATGGAAAATCAGTCATTAATCCACGTCAAATACCATTGGTAAATAGTGTCTATGAGCCGACTGAAAAAGAAATCCAACATGCAAAAGAAGTAATTTGGGGAATTCGTGAAGCCGAAGCAAAAGGCTCAGGCGTGATTTCAGTGAACGGAAAAATGGTCGATAAACCAATTGTTGAACGTGCAGAGCGAGTAATTGCTTTAGCCATTGCAGCAAAATTAATTTCTGAGGAGGAAGTCTAAAATGAAAAATAATGTAGGCAAAGAAATTCCAGATAATTATGCTGAGCAATACGGTTTATTTAAAGGTGAACTAGCGAATATTCAGGAGTACAAAGAATCTAGCCGCACAATCAATCCTGTCAGACCAAGGGATACAAAGCTATTAGGAAGTTTAAAAGAAGCGATTAAAAAAACAGGATTAAAAGATGGGATGACGATTTCTTTCCATCATCATTTCAGAGAAGGCGATTTTGTGATGAACATGGTATTAAAGGAAATCGCAGCGATAGGCATCAAAAATCTATCAATTGCGCCAAGTTCGATTGCCAATGTTCATGAACCATTGATCGACCATATCAAAAATGGAGTGGTAACAAATATTACCTCTAGTGGGTTACGTGATAAAGTTGGTGCTGCGATTTCTGAAGGTATCATGGAAAACCCTGTTGTGATCAGATCTCATGGTGGTCGTGCGAGAGCGATTGCTACGGGTGATATCCATATTGATGTGGCTTTTCTTGGCGCACCAAGTTCAGATGCCTATGGCAATGTAAATGGAACCAAAGGCAAAGCAACATGTGGTTCATTAGGCTATGCAATGATCGATGCGAAGTATGCAGATCAAGTAGTAGTCATTACAGATAGCTTGATGCCCTATCCCAACACACCAATCAGTATCCCACAAACCGATGTGGATTTTGTTGTAGAAGTTGATGCGATCGGTGATCCTGATGGGATTGCTAAAGGAGCTACTCGTTTTACAAAGAATCCAAAAGAACTCTTGATTGCGGAATACGCAGCGAAAGTTATCACACATTCGCCTTACTATAAAAATGGCTTCTCTTTCCAAACGGGAACTGGCGGTGCAGCATTAGCTGTATCTAGATTTTTGAAAGAAGCCATGATCAAAGATGGGATTACTGCTAGTTTTGCTTTAGGTGGTATCACGAACGCAATGGTTGAATTATTAGAAGAAGGACTCGTTGAAAAAATCATCGATGTCCAAGATTTTGATCATCCTTCTGCTGTTTCTTTAGGTAAGAATGAGAATCACTACGAAATCGATGCAAATATGTATGCTTCACCATTAAGTAAGGGCTCTGTCATCAATCAATTAGATACTGCAATTCTTTCAGCGTTAGAAATCGATACGAATTTTAATGTGAACGTGATTACTGGATCAGATGGTATAATTCGTGGCGCATCTGGCGGACATTCAGATACAAGTGCGGCTTGCAAAATGAGTTTAGTGATTGCACCATTGATCAGAGGAAGAATTCCGACAATCGTTGAAGAAGTAAATACAGTTGTAACGCCAGGTAGTAGTATTGATGTGGTGGTGACAGAAGTTGGGATTGCCATCAATCCAGAAAGACAAGACTTAGTAGAACACTTTAAAGCACTAGATGTTCCACAATTAACAATGAAAGAACTTCAAGAAAAAGCCTATAGTATTGTAGATAAACCAGATGCCATCAAATATGGCGATAAAGTCGTTGCCTTGATCGAATATCGTGATGGGTCAATTATCGATGTGGTCAGAAATGTCTGAAACCTACTTAAAGGGAGAAACGATTACACTGATAGACATGCTGAACGCTCGAGATAAGCGAGTAACTATTCAGCGAGAACTTTTACAAAAGCATCCTGCTTGTGTTTTATTAAGTGCTACCATGAATATTCCTGGACCTATAAAGACGAACGAGCGGCTAAGACATATCTTCTTAACTGTCATTAAAGAGATCAATGCTCTTTTTCCTCCTGAAAAAATAGTCGCTCGCAATCACAGAGAGCTGAAAACAGGTTCAGAATATTATTTAGTCCTTGATGAAACATCTGAAGAGTTGAAGAAAAAACTAATTGAGATTGAAGAAAGGCATGTCTATGGTCGCTTAATGGATTTAGATGTCGTTTATCTAAAGGACAAAATCTTACGTTCTGTCAGTCGTACCGAACTAAATCACAAACCAAGGACTTGTTTCATTTGTGAAGCAGAAGCGAAAGTTTGTGGAAGACAAAGACAGCATAGCCTAACAGAAATGCAACAAGCAATCAGTCAACTAATGAGAAAGGAAGGATGAAATGACAAAAAAAATCCTTTTTACAGAAACGGTCTTGCGTGACGGTCAACAAAGTCAAATTGCTACACGAATGCCGACAAGTGATATGTTGCCGATTATTCAAACATTGGATGAGGCAGGCTATCACGCGTTAGAAATGTGGGGTGGAGCTACTTTTGATGCTTGTATTCGTTTTTTGAATGAGGATCCTTGGGAACGTTTAAGAGCGATTCGAAAAGTCGTCAA
The DNA here is from genome assembly GCF_050545135.1 of Enterococcus sp. AZ170. Taxonomy (NCBI): domain Bacteria; kingdom Bacillati; phylum Bacillota; class Bacilli; order Lactobacillales; family Enterococcaceae; genus Enterococcus; species Enterococcus sp. AZ170. The sequence goes on from NZ_CP172947.1 coordinate 1,261,536, forward strand.
CAAGACAAAACTACAAATGCTTTTACGTGGACAAAATTTACTTGGCTATAAAAACTATGCCGATGATGTTGTTGAAGCCTTCGTTCAAAAATCAATTGAAAACGGCATTGACATTATTCGTATTTTTGATGCCTTAAATGATACAAGAAACTTGCAAACAGCGATTGAAGCAACGAAAAAATTTGGTGGTCATTGCCAACCGGCGATTTCTTATACAACAAGTGAATTTCATACAATTGACTATTTTGTCGGTTTAACAACGGAACTAGAGAAGATGGGGGCTGACTCGATTTGCATCAAAGATATGGCAGGGATCTTAACACCTGATGACGCCTACCGTTTAGTTTCTGAAATCAAGAACAAGATTCAAGTGCCTTTAGAAGTTCACACGCACGCAACCAGTGGTATTTCTGAAATGACTTATTTAAAAGCTGTTGAGGCTGGGGCTGACATTATCGATACGTCGATTTCATCGTTCTCAGGTGGAACGAGTCAACCAGCAACAGAATCAATGGCGTTAGCATTAGAAAATTTAGGCTATAATACTCATCTAAATATGAAAAAAGTAGCAGAAGCGGCTGACTATTTTAACCCGATTCGGGATAAATTTAGAGAAGCAGGAGTCTTGAATCCTAAAGTTAAAGATACCGAACCAAAGACCTTGATCTATAAAGTACCTGGTGGAATGCTATCGAATTTATTGAGTCAATTAACAGAGCAAGGATTAGCCGGTAAATATGAAGAAGTTTTAAAAGAAGTACCGAAAGTTCGTGCTGATCTAGGCTATCCTCCACTTGTCACCCCTTTATCACAAATGGTCGGCACACAAGCTGTAATGAATGTGATCAGCGGAGAACGCTACAAAATGGTGCCAAAAGAAATCAAGGATTACGTCAAAGGACTATATGGAAAACCGCCAGTTGCGATTTCAGAAGAGATGACGAAATTAATTATTGGAGAGGAAGAAGTCATTACGATTCGACCGGCTGATCTATTAACACCAGAGCTTGCCAAATACGAAAAAGAAATCAAGCAATATGCAAGATCAACTGAAGATGTTTTGATGTATGCATTGTTCCCACAACAAGGAAAAGATTTCTTAGGCAGAAGAGAAGATCGCTTCTATGATGTACCAACACAAGAAGTGAAAGTTACGTTCGACCTTTAAGTAAAAGCGTTACAAAATCAATTGATTTTGTAACGCTTTTATTTTACTTTGGAAAGAATTCATCATAAAAATAAAAAAATTTTGGCTGACATGAAAGCGGTAAAAATTACTTGAAATAGCTGAAATATGACTTAGAAAATGTCAGTTGTTCAATTATAAAATAGCTTGAAAATAAATGTGTATAAAATTAGAAAACAGTGTGTTAATTGTGTGTTTTAGCTAATTTTGTTTGTAGAAACCTTAGGTAATATCGATTGAAAGCTTTAAATTCAATGATTTCATTCATTACACAAATATTACGCTATTATGTTAGTTAATATAACTTTTCTCATTTTTTAAAAGGTTTACAATTATTTACAATACGATTATAATGACTAAAATCAAGTTTATATTTAAGCTAGAGATCAATTTTTTTCTTTTTGGAAGTGTATACAATTGATATGAATTTGAAATGCTTAACATTACAAGGAAAAATATATTCGCGTCAAAAAACATCACACATATATTTTTCAAATGGAGCTGGAAGAATCAGTATAGCTTTTATATTAGCTAGCTTCACAGGCTAGTTCAGCATTTATATTTAGGAGGGATGTTTTTGATTACAACTAAGCAATCATCAGAAAAATTTTTTGAAATGAATCATCAAAAGTACCGATATTATTCATTAGCTTCGCTAGAAACAGAGCAGTCTTCATTTATTTCAAAGTTGCCATTTAGTATCCGCGTCTTATTGGAATCAATCATACGGCAGAAAAATGGTACGGGGATTACGCAAGAACATATTGATAATTTAGCTAAATGGTCTTCAAAACATGAGTCTAAAGGTGAAGTCCCCTTTAAACCAGCGCGAGTGATTCTTCAAGATTTTACAGGTGTTCCTGCTGTTGTTGATTTAGCCTCTTTGCGAAAAACAATTGCTGATTTTGGCGGTGACCCATCTAAAATAAATCCTGAAGTTCCTGTGGATCTTGTTGTGGATCATTCGGTACAGGTAGATGTAGCAGGTATCAAACAAGCACTGCAACTGAATATGAAAATGGAGTTTCAACGAAATCAGGAACGATACAAGTTTCTTAGTTGGGCGCAAAAAGCATTTGATAATTATCGTGTTGTTCCACCAGCAACTGGAATTGTACACCAAGTCAATATTGAATATCTAGCAACCGTTGTGACACAAAAAAATCAAGAAGATGGTACGATTTTACTGTATCCTGACACATTAGTAGGAACGGATTCTCATACTACTATGGTCAATGCATTAGGCGTTTTAGGCTGGGGTGTTGGTGGAATCGAAGCAGAAGCGAGTATGCTTGGGGAACCGTCTTATTTTCCTATCCCAGAGGTCGTGGGTGTCCGTTTTGTCAATGAATTATCTTTTGGGGCAACGGCAACAGATTTGGCATTAAAGGTGACACAAGTGTTGAGAGAACAAAAAGTTGTTGGGAAATTTGTAGAATTCTTTGGCTCAGGTTTGGTAAGTTTAAGTTTAGCTGATCGGGCAACTGTGGCAAATATGGCTCCAGAATATGGTGCAACGTGTGGCTTTTTCCCTGTAGATGATGAAACGATTCGTTATTTGCGATTAACAGGAAGAGAAAAAGAAGCAGTAGCCGTTACCGAACGCTATTTAAAAGAGAACCAATTGTTCTATGATCCAATCAATGATATAGAACCAGCTTATACAAAAGTTATTGAAATCGACTTAAGTAAAATACAAGCCAATCTGGCTGGACCAAAAAGACCACAGGATCTAGTGCCTTTAAAAGAAATGAAAACCGCCTTTGAAGAAGTTGTAAAAGCTCCAGCGGGACTGCAAGGATATGGATTATCTAAGGCACAGCGGGCGCAAAGTGTTGCGTTAGAGCTAGACGGTGTTCACCATCAATTAAAACCAGGAGCAGTAGCAATTGCAGCAATCACTTCCTGTACAAATACGTCTAATCCATACGTGATGTTAAGCGCAGGCTTGGTAGCCAAAAAAGCTGCAGAGCTTGGCTTACAAGTACCTAATTATGTAAAAACTTCTTTAGCGCCCGGTTCAAAGGTTGTGACAGCCTATCTTGAGAAGGCAGGTTTATTACCATACCTAGAGCAGCTTGGGTTTCACTTAGTTGGGTATGGGTGTACGACCTGCATCGGTAATTCTGGCGCACTAAAATCAGAAGTTGAAGCAGTGATTAAAGATAATGACCTTCTAACAGCGGGTGTTTTAAGTGGCAATCGAAATTTTGAAGGTCGGATTCATCCGCTTGTTAAAGCCAATTATCTGGCTTCTCCGCCATTAGTGGTTTTATATGCATTAGCAGGAACTGTCGACATCGATGTAATGAAGGAGCCTATCGGTCTTGGAGAAAACGGAATACCTGTTTATTTTAATGATCTATGGCCTTCTAGAGATGAAATTAAGGAATTGATCGATACATGTGTGACACCAGAGCTATATAAACAGGAATATGCAAGAGTTTTTAGTGACAATGAGGAATGGAACCATATTGAAACGAATGCTGAAGCATTGTATGGTTGGGAAGAAAGCTCTACTTATATTGCTAATCCACCATACTTCACAGGAATGACCAAAGAAAGAGAGTCTAGAAAACCATTAGAAAAATTAGCTGTACTAGCGAAATTTGGTGATTCGGTGACAACAGACCATATCTCACCTGCTGGAAGTATTCAAAAAAATAGTCCGGCAGGTCAGTATTTAATTGATCGAGGTGTTGAAGTCCGTGAATTTAACTCTTATGGTGCTAGACGTGGACACCATGAAGTAATGATGAGAGGGACGTTAGCGAATATTCGAATTCGGAATCAATTAGTGCCGGAAATTGAAGGTGGCTATACCATTTTTGGCCCAACACAAGAAAAAATGGCCATTTATGATGCTGCGATGAAGTATCAAAAACAGGGAACGAAGCTAGTTATTTTAGCCGGCGATGATTATGGAATGGGATCATCTAGAGATTGGGCTGCTAAAGGAGTTCAGCTTTTAGGTGTTGAGGCAGTCATCGCAAAAAGTTATGAACGTATCCATCGTTCTAATTTAGTCATGATGGGTGTTTTACCATTGCAATTTAAACATGGAGAAGATGCGGATAGTTTGGGTTTAACAGGAACTGAACTATTTGACATCGCTATCGATGAAACAAAAGGAATTTTAGATGATGTAACGGTCACTGCGACTAAACCAGATGGAGAGAAAATCATATTTGAAACTATTCTGCGTTTTGATTCAGCTGTTGATATCACTTATTATCAGCATGGTGGCATCTTGCCAATGGTGATTCGTAAAAAGCTTCAAAGCTAGTTTAGTCTAAGAAAAATAGGAGATGCGACAATACGATACGAAGGTTGTTATTTTACATCTCTCAAGCTGTGCGGGTCAGCTTTTCAGAAAAAAGATAAAAAGTGAGAGTGACAAAAAGCGTCACAATTATTTTTCCTATTTTTCTGTCAAAGCTAAACGAACCCACTACGCTTTTGTTTTGAAACACAGTGAATAAAATGAACTGATGTTGAAAAGTACAAGGTGCAGCATAACGGAACGTTGTTCCCTATATACGAGGAGGAATTTGGATGGAGATTCATAAAGGTTTAGATGGTGTTGTTGTTTCTGAAACAAAAATCAGTTCAATTGTAGAAAATCAACTATTGTTTGCGGGATTCAATATTGATGATTTAGTTGCTGAAAATGTTCAATTTGAAGAAGTGATCTATCTTTTATGGTATTTGAGAATTCCAAATTCGCTAGAACTAAAGAAATTTAAACAAGATCTAGCGCTAGAAATGCAAATTTCTGATACGATCATCACTTGTTTGAAAATCCAAACGCGTCAAAATCTTCATCCAATGAGTGTTTTGCGTTCGACGATTTCTCTTTTAGGTGTATTTGATCCAAATGCTGAATCAACAGATGAACGATCGATCTATCATCAAAGCATCGCATTGCAAGCAAAAATGCCGACAATCGTTGCGGCCTATGCACGACTAAGAAAAGGCCTAGATCCGATTGCCCCTCGAAGTGACTTATCGATTGCAGAAAATTTTCTTTATATGCTGACAGGAAATGAAGCGGATCAGGTACAAGTAGACGCGATGAATCAAGCACTGGTATTGCATGCAGATCATGATTTAAATGCAAGTACATTTACTGCTAGAGTTTGTGCGTCTACATTATCAGATGTTTACTCTTGCATTACAGGTGCAATAGGTTCTTTAAAAGGGCCACTTCATGGTGGAGCGAATGAAAAAGTCTTTGATATGTTAGAAGAAATCAATTCAGATAATCTAAATGTAGCGGATTATTTAAATCAAAAGCTTGATCGTAAGGAAAAGGTCATGGGATTTGGACATCGCGTTTATAAAACAGAAGATCCGAGGAAAAAACATCTGAAAAAACTGGCCAAAGAGCTAACGACTATCACCAAAAAAGAGCAGTGGTATTTTTTATCTTGCCAAGTGGAACGCTATTTGAAAGAAACAAAAGGCTTGATTCCAAATGTCGATTTTTATTCTGCTACAGTTTATCATTGTTTGGATATTGATAGTGATTTATTTACATTGATTTTTGCGATGAGTAGGGTTTCTGGTTGGCTAGGTCATGTCAATGAGCAGAAAAAAGAGGATTGTTTGATCAGACCTCGTTCCCATTATATTGGACCAAAGCAGTTAAAATATAGTGACATACAGACCATACATTCAGGAGGAATGGAAGCATGACAAATGGAGAAAAAGTTGTTTTTGAAAATGGAAAATTAGTCGTTTCAAATTTTCCAATCATTCCTTTTATTGAAGGTGATGGGATTGGACCAGAAATTTGGCAAGCTGCTAAAGAGGTATTTGAAGCTGCTGTGCAAAAAGCATATCAAGGGAAACGTAAAGTGGTTTGGCAAGAAGTTTTAGCCGGAGAAAAAGCATTTAATGAAACGGGGAGTTGGCTTCCCGACGAAACGTTGGATACGATCAAGACCCATCTGATCGCCATCAAAGGACCGCTTACAACTCCGATCGGCGAAGGATTTCGTTCATTGAACGTTACGTTAAGACAAGAGCTGGATCTATACATTTGTTATCGACCAGTGCGCTATTTTGAAGGGGTCCCGTCGCCATTAAAACACCCAGAAGCAACGGACATGATGATTTTTAGAGAAAACACAGAAGATATTTATGCAGGAATTGAATTTTCATCGGAAAGCCCGCAAGCAATCAAGCTGATCCATTATTTAAAGCAAGAATTCGGTGTAAATAAAATTCGTTTTCCTGAAACTTCTGCAATCGGCATCAAGCCAGTTTCTAAAGAAGGAACCGAGCGCTTAGTTCGTGGAGCGATCGAGCATGCTTTAACACACAAACGTAAATCAGTCACACTCGTTCATAAAGGGAATATCATGAAGTTTACAGAAGGTGGCTTTAAAAAATGGGGATATGCTCTAGCTGAGAGAGAATTTGGAGACAAGATTTTTACATGGGAAAAATATGGAGAAATCAAAAATAAATTTGGAAAAGCTGCGGCTGATCAACAATTAAGCGAGGCAGAAAAAGCAGGGAAACTAATTATTAAAGACCGAATCGCTGATATCTTCTTACAAGAAATTTTACTTCATCCCGAGAAATATGATGTCATCGCGACCTTGAATTTAAATGGAGATTATATTTCTGATGCATTAGCGGCTCAAGTTGGTGGGATTGGTATCGCACCTGGAGCAAATTTAAATTTGGAAACAGGTCATGGCATCTTTGAAGCAACTCATGGAACGGCACCAGAATTTGCAGGATTAAATCAGTTGAATCCATCCTCCTTATTATTATCAGGTGTATTGATGTTTGACTATTTAGGCTGGAATGAAGTGAGTCAGTTGATTACAAATAGCATAGAAGAAGCCTTGATAAACAAGACGGTAACAAAGGATTTTGCAGATCAAATGATAGGAGCAACGTTATTGAGTTGCTCAGGATTTGGCACAGAGTTAGTGCGATTGATCATGAAGTAAATGAAAAACAAGTTCAAAATAAGCCATGTTTGAACTTGTTTTTTTGACAATAAAAAAACCTGACGAAGATTCGTCAGGTTTTGAATTTACTAATGTTAAGTTGATTATGCTTTGTTAACGTTAGTAGCTTGAGGACCACGTTGGCCTTCTTCAACGTCGAAAGTCACTGCTTGACCTTCTTCTAAAGTTTTGAATCCGTCGCCTTGGATAGCTGAGAAATGTACGAATACATCGTTACCATTTTCTGCAGTGATAAATCCAAAACCTTTGTCTGAGTTAAACCATTTTACTGTACCTGTTTCCATAATAAAAATCCTCCTTGTGATAAACACATATTTTGCAATTACTTGAAAGGTGAAAATGTGGAAGATGTTTATTTGAAACAGCTACACATATATTACCGAACAAAAACTACACTCTTAATATACCATATTTAACGCTACTTGACTAGTAATATCTCTCTTTAAACTAAAAATTTGTTAAGAAATAGAGATTAATTGTCAAAAAAAACTTATTTCTGTTATAGTATAGGAGTATTGAGCGTTAAATATGAAAGTAATGATAGATTTATATTGTAGAAATCTATTCCGAAGGCGCAGCCGTGGAGCTGCATAGATTTGAAAGTAGGAAGGGTTCAGATTGTTTAGATGAGAATAAGGTTATCCTTACTAATAGATAGTTTTACATGGTTTTATAGCTAACAAAATATTTAATCAACTTAATTAAAGAGCCACTCGACAAATTTGTCGAGTGGCTCTTGTCCATTATTCTACTCTAGCTAGATGTTATTCGTTTAATAACGTAGCACGGCTAATAACGATTTTTCATCAGGAGCCGCTTTTTGATCTAATACAAAAACGTTCCCGCCAGTTTTAAGAACATTATCGGTAATTTTGTTCAAGACTTTGCGACGATCAAACTCTTCTGTGGACATCTCTGTTGTTTCATTAACAAGATTAGCCGTTGAAATAAAGAAGTGTGAAATTTTACCTTCATCTGATGCAGGTACGATATCAACAAGTTGATCGACAAATTTTTTGTCTAATAAGTGATTGTAACTAGCTGTTTCGAGCGCTTCTAATTCTTGATTGATCTTCAATGCTCCTTTTTCTATCTCTTGAAAAGAAACCTGTGCAGGAGATAGTGTGATAGAAGCATCAGTCACTAAATAAGGATTTTTAGCAATTTTTTTGAACAAGGTTTGATTTTCTGACAGCGCATATAACCGGATTGGCAGATTATCAGAGTTTACAAATGTATCTTTCAAATAGTTATCGATTGCTTGGTAATAATTTGTCCAGTCGATTTTGACTTCTTCATCTTTCGTATTAACACCGTGATAAGCGACGCCTTCTTTAGAGGAACCATTGTAGCCAGCTCCACCTTGAATAGAATAATTCATACTACCGCCCGTTAGCTCGTCACCTAATGTGCTGACTAAATCGGTTGGTGCATCTTCTGGTAAAGCTACAGCAGTCACACGATCCTTCTCAACGAGATAAAGTTGCATAGAATCTCGGTTCAAAGCCATTAAGTAATAACGATAATTAAATTGATTATTTTTAATGATACCTAGGAGATAAGGTCGATCATCAACATAGTATTGATTGTCTACAGGGACACTTAATCGGTGAATAAAAATGTCCTTCTCGCTAATAATGATGGATACACTTTTAGTAGCATTTCGCCAAAATGAAGAGTCTGCCAGCAAGGCATCGATTTTCTCTTGAAAAGGTGCCCAAGTTAGCTCTGTATATTTTTTTTCAAAACGAACTTTCGCTGCTTTGGCAAAATTTTTAAGGGCTAGAGAATCTTTTTCGACATCTTGATGCGCGACATGAGTATTTAGAATAAATGTTACAAAGGGACCTTGAACTTCGTCAGAGAATAGAACAGATAAATTGTCTTTTTCTTGATCTAGCATAATACATTCCTCCTAAATTTTAAAGCGGAACAAATCGGTGGATCCTTTAGAAAGTTAGCATGAAAACGTTGGTTGTTTCATTGAAAGCTTATTTACGTTCTAAAGGATTGATTTGGACAGCTATCTATAATTTAAAAACTGAATTTCAAGGAGCAAGATAATGATTGAATACATTTCATTGCTACTAATAAAAGTGTAGCACAGGCATAAAAATGTTGGAACTAATAAGATTTGAAAGAATAAGAACTAAATGAAAACGCAAAAAGTTACTCTATGAGTAATTCCTCATGATTTTTTTATGAAATACAAAATGGGCGTTCATTTTCATTTTAAATAGAGATGCTAATATGTCCTCATGCCAATTATCCCGAATTGGTTTTTCATACTTACTCCTACCAAGAGTAAATAACAACCTTCATTTCCACCACAGACGACGGTCGTGGTGGTTTTTTTGTGTTATTAAAAGCTAATTTTAACGACTTTTGTTTATGTTTAGTAGTTATTTTATACTTGTTTATTTATTTGCCAAAAATTACTTTTCCACAAATTTTCCAAAGTAAAGGATAAAAAAATTAAAGCCTATCAAGGATTTCACCGAACATATCACCTGTTTCAGTTTCTTTGTTTTTCAATAGGAGAGAATACGCATCTAATGTTGTGGTAATTTTCTTGTTGCCTAATCGTTCCGATACATATTTTGGATATGCTCCTTCAGCAAGTAAAAAAGGAGCATGAGTGTACATCAAATCATGGGTAGTGATATTTCTTATTAAAGTCTTTTTATTTTAATCATTTATTGTAGTGATGATTCTGTCGAAAGCATATCGAGCATTAACCGGACTATATGGATTAAGTATAGAGCGTGGCTAATCAAGACTGAAAATATGTATAAAGCTATCTGAAGATAGCCAGAAATTATTATTTCTTTTTTTGTAAAAATGCAATGATGAAGAATAACATTGGGAATAGGATTGCGCTAAGAACGGTACCAATATTGTATGCAAATGGGTCTGTTGGACTAGTTAATGAACCATTTAGAAATCGGTAAATTGAATTAACAGTAAATAGAATACCAATAACAAAAGCGGGTTTACATTTAATCATACTTTCACCTCCGTAAAAAAGTATATCAAATAAAAAAAATACACAACTTCATAATCGGCTAAATCACCAGTTAGAATTACTAAATGAGGTGGAGTGAATACAGTTACTCGGCTTCCTTTAAAAGCTCATTTGCATGACTGCGACTAATGATAATTAGGGACAGTAATGGATTTAAAACGCAATAACTCATACCTGTAACTGATATAAGAGTGGTTTCAATTAGACGAGAAGAGTCTGGGATACCGTTGAAAATGTACATCATGAAGAATAACAAAAATAAGGGAACCGAAAATATTATTAAAAATATAAATAAAATAGCAAGAAAGAAAAACTGATTATACTTTAACAAAGTATAGAAAATTGAAAGCCAAGTCAACGCTCCTATTACTAGCGTCAAATTAAAGATAGAGATTCCTGAATATAAAGAGACTGTGCAAAATAGAAGGTTAACAAAAAATATGGAAATGTATAAAGATCTATTTAACAAAATATAACAACTCCTTTATGCATTAATTATAGCATAAAGTGATCGTTTTAAATGATTGAAAGTGTAGATGAGGATTGAGATGCAGTTGTGAATTACAACCAAGAAGGACCTTTATCAACGAGAGACTATAAATGCAAAGGTGCTCTTTACCTTGACCTCATCCAAACAGCCGAAAAACTGCAGGTGGTTGAAAATAAAAAAGAGCCCGATTAAAGGCTCTTAAGGGAATTAAATCCATGCTGAATAAAAAATTGACGTTTTTTCAATTACATTTTCACTAGTTCCAAATCTCGAAACTGGCAGTTTATAACTATATCTGTAAGTAATTTTAACAAGTCTGTGCATTTCGTTATTGTAAAAATTTGTTACGCTAATATTTCCATCAGTATCAAGTATTTCTTCTGATGGCACATCAATCCACTCTGAATCATCCGCATATAAGAAGACTTTATCTGAAATGTCATATCAAAAACAGCAGGTTCTACAGAATTTCCATTAGGATCAGTCACATTGGTAATAGCTGATTTAGGGTCGAATATACGGTCTTTTAGGTTGGCTGAAGAGATGACTTCCAAACTAGCTTTGTCATCTACTTGTCGCGAGCTTGAACCGATTAAATCCTTGATGTCAATAGCGCCAGTCGCCAATGCAACCGTTGTGCCAGCAAGTAAAACAACTAAAGTACTAAGAACAACAAGAATACCAACAAATTTCTTTTTTAACATAATTTAACAACCTTTATAATTTATAACAAAATTATATCGTAAATATATGACAAAAGATATAAAAAGTAACTTAATGGAAAGGAATGGATAAGGATGAAAGTAAGGACGAATATCACTAAGGAAAGTAGGGATCAAGCTATGCTTGTCATAGGTTTTAAAACAAACTCACGAACAAAGCTGTCAGGATTTTTAACAGTAAATTTCTTGATCACAAATTGCTTGCGATCGTTGTAATGACCAAAGGTAGCAAGTTCAAACTTTCCGTCCTCAAGAAAAAGAATAAGGTTAGCTAGTTCTTTTTTGCTGACTAAGCAATTTATGTCAGCAGAAGGAGTGTGTAGTGTGAAACGCACTAGCATACCAGGGAATGACTTTATAACTCTAATCTTGTCAATTACACCTACATAACTATTTTTCTGCATAATATTTGTCCTCCTCAGCGTTTAAATAAAAAACAAATTTATCTAATCCAACATTGTTAATTAAACGTTGGCCACAACCCCATATATAATTTTGGAACTCCTTGTAAGTTGGTAGTCTAGCCTCGTATTCATCAATTAAATTCATCATGTCACTTCCGTTCATCGTAATTCCACTGATCAAATATATATTCCACACGCCTTGTTTCCATTTTGAAATCAGTCAGTTTATAGTTTTTTTTACTCGATAAAGTCAAATATTGATAGGGATCGGTATATTCTAAAACAAGAAAGTGGTCGATCTTTTCAAGCGGGAATGCTGCTAAATAGTCTTTTTTCTTTATCTTAGGAAATGACCATAGATTATAAATCGTTCCCTCTATGTATAGGCGCTTAGAGGACACTTTGTGAAATGGCACAAGTTGTAACGAGTAAAAGTATTGTGCTGGTCGTAGATGCTCCTTTAAATGTACTGTTTTTACATATCTCATTTTCATCACCATGACTTTTGCTCAAGAATATTATACGAACAATCGTTCTGTTTGTCCACTAGAATTATCAAATTAAGTGCAACATTTGATTTGTAGGCTAGAATTTCCTCAAGAATTCAGTCCTAAGTCTCACATTTTTTAAATCTGATTATGATAAAATACTAGAAGGAAAATAAAACATAATAAAAAAATTACTTAATTAGGAGATTTAATTATGAATTGGAAAAATTTTTTTAGAACTATTGTAGTAATGTGGGGAACTTTTTTACTCTATAAAACAGTTACGTTAAGTCTCTTGTATACTCTACCAAATTTACAAAGTAAACCTTACTATGAATTTATTTATTTCTTAATCGTAACTGTAATTTCTATCTTTATTGTTAGATTGGCTAAAAATTTATTTGGTATTGAAATAAATTTCTCTCCAGTAATCAAAAAGCGTAAGAAGACTATCTTTATTTTCGTGATTCCTTTTATTCTTTATGGAATTGATTTTATTGGTGGAATTGCTGATATTTTTAGACAACCAATCTACCTTATCATCGTCTCTTTTGCTAGTGCGTTAGGTGCAGGCCTATTCGAGGAAATAAGGGATAGGGGGTTTGGTACTATAGGATTTAATAACTCTTTCCCTAATTCAAAGTGGAAACCCCTAATAATTGCCTTTTGTACTTCATTTCTATTTTGTACGACACACTATTTAAACTTACTGATGCCAATAGCTCCTTCTCTGGAGGCTGTAAATCAACAAGTAATTTATACTTTCTTCCTAGGCATGGTTTTTTCTGTGCTATCAATGAGAACAGGTACAATATTTTATGCTATTCTATTTCATTCTATGAATAATCTGGTCCCTTGGACACCTACATCAGATTTGTCCTCTGTTAGCTCGTGGTCTAACTTACTTATTATATATGGGCTAGTTCCTCTTCTGTACACACTATGGTGCTTGCGGCCAAGTAAAGAAATTCAAATTAATAATTCATAAACATAGAAGGTAAAAAAATCCTATTGATTTATGTTGGGAAAAATTTAGAAATCATTTAGTAATCTCGCTTAGTTAAAAATAATGACTTATTATAAAATATCTCATAAGGTGTTTTCCAATTTAAGCATTTTCTAGGTCGATTATTTAACTTATTAGCGACAGTCTCAATATATTCTTCTGAGATAGGTGTCATATCTGTACGCTTTGGTAAGTATTCACGTATCAATCCATTTGTATTTTCATTTGTTCCACGTTGCCATGGAGACCAAGGATCTACAAAATAACAATCAATACCGCACAATCTACTGAAATACTTGTACTTTGCAAATTCTGGTCCCCTGTCTGGCGTAATAGTTTTGCGTTGCTTTTTATTTAGAGGAGACAATAATTTTACAATCATATCCCGTACACAAATTGAATCATTTTTAGGAATTCTCCCAGTTAGTAAAAACCGAGATTTTCGATCAACTAATGTTACAAGACAGGATTTTCCTCGGTGGCCCAATACAGTATCCGCTTCCCAGTGTCCCAGTTCTTCTCGATTTTCGGCTTTTATTGGGCGTTCATGTATCGTTTTCACATCAGTAAATCTTCCACGACGATCACCGATTCTTTTATTCACTGATTTTCTTCCTTTTCGTCGCAGTATTTTTCGAGCTCCAGGGCTTCCTTCTGGAAAAACCTGATCAAATAGACCCTTGTAAATAGAGCGATAAATAGTAGGATAGCTGATAATAGATTCATTATTCTCTAAGTTAATTCTATTCGCTATCTGTTCTGGAGACCATTGCTCTTCAAAAAGTAGTTTACGAATGATTTCTTTGTAAGGTGACTGATCCAAAATTCTCTTTCTCCCGCATTTCTGCTTGTTCTTATGATACGATTTTTGTGCTAGAGAAGGAGAATATGTTCTAAACTTTGTAGTATTCCTTTTAAGTTCCCTCATAACAGTTGACGGACTTCTTTTGATCAAGCGCCCAATTCTACGAATAGTAAATCCAAAACCATGATAAAGAAAAATCATTTCCCGCTCGCGTATAGTAAGGTGTGTGTATGAAGTCACAACTGAATACCTCCTAGTAGATATAATTCGTCAACACCATCATAGCAGGCTTTTTCACCTTCCATTTTTAGTGTTGCACTTAAATTATACATTCTAGCAGAATGAGCGACTTAACCTATTGATTATAAAAATAACCACAGAATTTTCCGCACTCTGCGGTTAATTGGATGTTAGTTGAAGTAAATAGTAATGTTAAAATCTTAATTTGACGGCATTTTACATCGTTATAAAGAGCAAGGAAATAACTACCAAGAGTAAATAACAACCTTCATTTCAACTACAGACGACGGTCGTAGTGTGTTTTTACGTTTAGATATTATGAATTGATAGGATGGCTTTTGTGTGTTTAATAGTGGGGGAATTTATCTTTTATAGAAGAAGGGAATTCTTATAGCAACTATATTGTCTTATATAGGGTGATAATATATTTTTAACGAATCAACCTGAGATTAACGTAGGTTTAATAAAATAGAGATTAGAATCTAGTTAATATTTTTATTTTTGGATAGGTAAATAAGTTGGAACAGCTCCTAATTATTACGAAATCTATGGAGTGTTCCAACTTAAAGTGTTAGTTTGTCGTTTTGAAACGTTTCTAACAATTAAAAATCATTTTAATTATATTAAGGTGATCAGCGCAGTATCAATTGCTTTCATTCTTAATGCTTTACCAATTGTTTGGACATTTTGTAACCAGCCTGTCCATTTTTGCCTTGGATATAAGTTCTATACATCACTCTATACCAACCGAAGCTCTGCATTTGTACGTTACCATATAAATTGCCATAGAGTCCTCTTTGCAAACCTGATAGCTCCTCAAGCTTATAGTCCTTTGGAATCGCATTCATTAATTCCTGCTGTTCTGTGGAAGTTCTACTAATAGTTTGGATAGGCGATTCCTCTGCTTTACTTTCATCTGAAAAAAAAGCACACAAAATAATCCAACAAACAATCCGTATAAACAGTGGGAGCAGAAGCAATCCCGAGAAATAAGTAGGAATTCACGAAAATTGCTCTTCAAATTTTTGTGAATTTCAGCTTATTTCTCGGGATTTAACACTCTTGTCCCAAGCTCTTTTTATTCAATAAAACTCATAATAGATCACAATGCCTCAATAAAACGATTTGTCCTAAATAACCGTGCTTCTAAATTAGTTCCAAGTTCAATAGCAGCATGTTGGCCTTTACCGCTAAACTTATACCGAATAGCATCTGCATTTGTTTTAGCAGCAACATAAGACACACCAAAATTTGCCTGCATTGTATGGATCAAACGAACATACAGAGCGCTTTCTGATATGCCGAAACGATTGGAAAGTTGAGATAAGTTCCAACCTTCTTTTAAAAAACGAAAGAAAACAACATCCGGCACAAGAATCGCAGAAGCCCCAATATTGGCTTGAAATTCATGAAGCACTTCATTATAGGAATAATGTAAACTGCGAGCTGTGTCAGTAAAAATCGTCTCATTATCAGTCATATGGAATAAATAGTGAGTGATTTCATGACTGATAGTAAAGTTCTTTCTTTTCTCACTCATGTTTTGATTATAACCAATCGTTGTCTCTAAGGAGTCTTTAACAATCATACCGGAAATACGATCTCTTGCTACACCATTGAATGGAAAACTACGCATTGAAACGCCCTTAGATTTTACGAAATCCCAAAGATATGAACAGTCATAATTTTCATAACCGATATTATGTGCGACCATTATCGCTGAGATATAATCGTTTATTTTATCTGAAAAACTAAGATATTCATCAATTTGCTCTGTCATCCAATCACGCCTTGTCGTCTTGTTTTAATTCCCGTTCTCGTTCGATCTCAGATCTTCTAAAACGAAGAAAACGATCGACTTCATCTTTCAATTCATCCACTTCATTTTCAGATAAACCATCAGTGTTCATCCGAAACATGATTTGTGAAGAAAGATTTTCTTCTTGAGGGGGTTCTTTAATAGAAGGAACCTCAGATCTTCCTAATAAATAATCTGTAGAGACATCAAAGTAATCAGCTACTTTTTGGATATTTTCTATTTTAGGAGATGAAGTGTCCCAACGACGAATCTGTCCATTTGAAATCCCAGTATTTCGTTCGATTTCTGCAAAAGTAACCTTTTTCTTGTCTGCAAGTTCTTTTATTCTGTAAGTTAAACTCATGTTTTTCAACCTTTCATAAGCTCAAATGAAAAAGATATTAGCTTTTAAGCTATTTTTAGTTGACAATTAGCTTTTAAGCTATTAAAATGTTCTTATAAGCTAATTTATCAGTGAATAGTTAGCGAAGCCTTTTTAGTAGTCCTTTTCAGAAAGAAGAAAGTGACAAACGTAGAAGAGCGCTTATTTAACTATACTTATATAATAGCGTAAATGCTAATTCTAGTCAATTGTTTTCTCATGTATTAGCTAATTTACTAAATAAGGAAATAGAATCGCTGCACATTTTTTTAAGGGAGGTAGGAAAAAGGGATGAAACGCAAACAAAAAAGCAAACTGCTTACTTATTATTTGAATCTAGCGGAGTTGGGAGATCAACAAGCTGCTAAAAAGGCGGAATTACTTGCTAAGACAATTTTTCAAGAAAAGAAAAAAACGAAATAATTCATTAGAAACAAAGCATTCGTATAGCTAAGAAGGAACTTTTGAAAATTTGTAAGTAGTTGACTATTGAGAGAAAAGGAGAGGATAAAATAATGCTATTATTTCCCGAGATTGATCGAAAAAAAACTAGAAAAACGGTTCATGACCTATTAAAAACATATCGTTCTTTAGTCAGAATCGCTGGTGAAAAACATTCACCTAAAGTAACGGCTGCCTATACCTTTGAAATGAACGGCAGTGAAGTAGAGTTCTCCCATAAAACAGAACAGATGATGGATCGAAAGTATTTAGCTGAAACAGAATTAATGAAGATCATAAATGCTATGAATCAACTAGATTCTTATGATCGGCAACTTTTATATGACAAATATATGGATCGGAATTTTACAACAAATATTGCGATCTATATGAAGCATCATATGAGCGAAAGTAAGTTTTATCGAGAATTGGACAAAGCCTTGATTCGATTTGGGGAGTCTTATGAAAGTGGACAACTATTGATAGAAAAGTGACATTTTTATGGGAGAAGAACGCAAGTTTTACGAATAAACTATCGGCTAAACTAAAGTTGTACCGTTAGTTGAAATAGTGTTCAATCGAAAATGAAAAGAGACAGTTAGAAGAAACTATCGGAGGAAGTTACAACGCAACATCAGGTAAAAAATAGTGAAAAGGTGGTAATTATGAAGATGTTTGAGTATCTCGATCGATTTTTAGTAGATGCAGATCACAAAGCCATTTACGTTTTGACATTGATTTGTATTGCAATGATCATTGATTTTTTAAGTGGTAGCTTAGCGGCTAAAATCAATCCCAAAATTAACTTTTTAAGCAAAGTAGGAATCAACGGTATCTTACGAAAAGTAGCTAGTATGGTACTATTGATGTTTTTTATTCCCTTGGCGCCATTGATTCCAGGAGGAGCGGGTGTTGGACTGATTTATGTTTTATACGTAGGGTATCTACTAATGGAACTAAAATCGATTCTTGAGAATTATAAAAAAATGGGCATTGGTACGGAGTTATTTGAAGAATTTATCAAGAATATCAAAAGTGGCAAAGAGGATGAGTAAGCGAAAGTAAGCTGTTTTTTAGCTAAGTAAAAAATGAAACTGAGCCATTAGATTCTGTACTCAGTTTCATTTTTTATTAAGTATTATTTTTTTCAGCTTTTAATGCGCGGAATAACGTCAGCGCTAAAGCTGTTAAGCATAAAATAAAGGAACCAAAGAATGTGATTCTCATCCCTGCAATAAAGATGTCGGGACGCTCGCTTATATAGGTGGTCACACGTTGTCCGTAAAAAACACTCATCGCGTTATATAAAATTGTCGTAGCCAAAGCAATCCCTAACACCATTCCTAAATTCCGAGCAAAAGAGTTCATACTCCCTGCAACTCCTAAATTTTTCTTGGAAACACTGCTCATGACAGTTGTATTGTTAGGAGATTGAAACAGTGCATTGCCTAGTCCCATAATACCAGTTGCTAAAATATAGTACCAAAGAGGGGTTCCTTGATTTAAAAACATATACATCAAAGATGTAATCGATAATAAAATCAGTCCAGAAAAAGTTAACAGCTTAGTCCCGATTTTATCTGTTAAAAATCCACTGACTGGTGACCCGACAACCATCAACAAAGGAAAGACCATCATCAATAAGCCCGCTTTGCTCGCCGGTAATCCCCGAGCGTTTTGTAAATAAAAAGGGATCACAACATTGACAAAAAAGTTAGATGAAAAAATCAACACTGCGGTGAGCAAACTCATCGTAAAAACGTTGTTTTTAAAAATTGAAAAAGTGATCAATGGCATACTGACACGTTTTTCCACTAAGATAAAAATGATAAAAGAAAGTAGTGCAAAACCAAATAATAGTATAGATAAAGTCGCGTTAAAGCCGATCTCTTGACCGATAAAAATACTACCAAAGAACGTCATAATAAAGATAGCGAATAAGCTAAAACCAAGTAAGTCCACTTTTTTTCCACTTTTGGTAATATCTTTTGGCAAGAATTTCTCACCTATCAAAATAGTGAGGATGCCAATAGGAACGTTGATCCAAAAAATATAAGGCCAAGAAAATTGTGAAAGAATCAAGCCGCCGATGCCAGGTCCGGCAATGGAACCTAAAGAGACAAAAGCACCAATTGAGCCTAACGCTCGCCCTCGTTCTTTAAAAGGAAAGACTTCGGTAATAATACCAGAATTTGTGGCCATCGTCATACTTGAACCAATCCCTTGAACGATACGTGCAAACAATAAAAAACTCAATGATTGATTGAAGCCGCATAGTAATGAACCAATCGTAAAAATGATTGTACCGATCCGATACACTTTGATTTTTCCCAAACTATCTCCGATTTTTCCAAAAAGCAATAAACAGGAACAGACGACCATCAAATAAATCGAAACGATCAATTCGGATTGATTCATCGGAACATTCATGTCCTTTGAAATTGTCGGTAAAGCTATATTAACAATGCTGGCATCTAAGGTAGACATAAACGTAAACATAGCGACCGAGACTAAAATCCACCAGCGATTTTTTTGTACTTTAGCATTTTCTTGAAAACTATTCACGGTTTCCATCCACTCATCTCCTTAAAAAAATGTAAATAATCCGCTATTATCATACTCCTTTTTTAAAAAAAATGTCAGTAAAATGAGAAAAAACTAGTCGGAAATACTATCTTTATATTTGGAATATAGCACTGGCTTAATCCAATTTAAAAAAAGATCATTTCCTATAAGAAAAAGTTGCTTCGTTTATTTTTAACTTCTGTTACAATAGAAGAAGAATAACTGTACTAAAATAACTAATTTTTTGTTATACTTTTTAAGTGAAGTCAATCAACAAGAATGCTAAAGCTGTCTTAGTAATGATTTTCAATGAATTAAAACAGAATGGCGCTACAGAAACGCATTACGTTTTTTAAATATCTAGTTGCTCGGGTTAGAGACGATACTCTAAAAGTCTTAGAAAAAAAGAAAAAGTCTATATGTTGAAAATAAAAAGCATGACAATCGATTTTTCCTATAGAGCCCATTACGCTTTTAAAACAAGGAGGATATTATGGCTACGAAACATGATCAAATATTAAAATACATTGAAGGATTACCGATTGGGGACCGTATCTCAGTTCGAAGCATTGCAAAAAATCTTGGTGTGAGTGAAGGAACAGCGTATCGGGCAATTAAAGATGCCGAAAATATCGGCTTAGTGTCAACGATTCAGCGCGTTGGAACAATTCGAATCGAGCGCAAATTAAAAAAACATATTGAAAAACTAACCTTTGGGGAAGTCGTTCGTATTATTGAAGGTGACATATTGGGTGGCTCAGCAGGATTAGATAAAGTTCTCAATAAGTTTGTGATCGGTGCGATGACTGAAAAAGCGATGACGCGTTACATAACACCAGGTTCATTAATGATTGTGGGGAATCGTCAAGGCGTACAAAAATTAGCACTAGAAAATGGTGCAGCAGTCTTAATCACGGGTGGTTTTGAAACAGAAAGCGAAATAGCTGATTTAGCTGATGAACTGGAAATGCCGGTTTTAAGAACAACATACGATACATTTACGGTCGCAACCATGATCAATCGGGCATTGAGTGATCAATTGATTAAAAAGGATATCATGTTGGTTAGCGATATTTATACGACCTTGGAAAAAACCAATTATCTATTTTCAACGAATACAATTACTGATTATCAAAAACTTTCTGAAAAGACGCATCATTCACGTTTTCCAGTAGTGAATAAGAACTTGCGTTTAGTTGGGATCGTCACGGCCAAAGATGTTTTAGGGAAAAGTGAAACCTTAACGATGGATAAAGTGATGACAAAAGATCCAATTGTTGTCAAAAAAATGATGAGTGTGGCTAGCGTCAGCCATCAAATGATTTGGGATGGTTTAGAAGTGATGCCGGTGGTCGAAGATGATTTATCTTTAGTTGGTTTTGTATCTAGACAAGATGTAATGAAGGCAATGCAACTGGTTCAACGTCAGCCACAGATTGCAGATACAATTTCTGACCAAATCTCAGGTGAAGTGATGCCAATAGAAGAGAATGGTAAAGCAGATGGCTCACAATTTAAGTTTTCGGTTACGCCGCAAATGGTCAATAGCGTAGGAACCATTTCTTTTGGTGTATTAAGTGAGATTATCGCCAATGTGACCCAACGTACGATGATCACCAATCAAAGAAGAAATGTACTGATTGAGCAAATGAGTTTGCATTACTTGCGTTTGATTCAATTGGAAAGTGAATTAGATATCCGGCCAAGAGTTTTAGAAATCGGTCGTCGCTCGGCCAAACTAGATATTGAAATTTATTTGGAAAATGCGTTGGTTGCCAAAGCAATCGTCGTTTGCCAAGTAATGGAACGGACTTAGGAGGAAATAACATGAACGTCGTAAAAGACATTTTAGAAAAAATCAAAGCCTACCAAACAATCATCATTCATCGCCATCAACGACCAGATCCAGATGCAATTGGATCACAAGTTGGACTGGCAGAAATTTTGAGAGCAAGTTTTCCTGACAAGCAAGTATATCAAGCTGGAGGACCTGTTGAAGGGTTAGAGTTTTTAGCAGAGATGGATGATGTATCGGATGAAATGTATCAAAATGCGTTAGTTATTGTCACGGATACTGCGAATTCACCTAGAATCAGTGATAATCGTTACCAATTAGGTGCTGAATTGATTAAAATTGATCATCATCCTAACGATGATCCCTATGGAGATTTAGTCTGGGTCAATCCAAAAGCAAGTAGCTGTAGTGAAATCATAGCTGATTTTTATCATCTTTATCAAGAGGAATTGAGCATGAATAATAATGCAGCTCGTTTGCTGTATGCTGGAATTATTGGTGACACGGGTAGATTTTTATACCCGTCAACCACGCCTCATACTTTAGAGATAGCAGCCAAACTGATGACATATGAATTTAACGCAGCTGAACTGAATCGTGAATTAGAACAAATCCCAATGAGTGTTGCCAAATTAGCTGGATATGTATATCAAAATATTGAAGTAGATGAGCATGGCGCTGCTATGGTGATGTTGCCGCAATCTTTACTTACTGAATATGGCATCGTAGATTCAGAAACAGCTGCGATCGTTTCTTTACCTGGAGTGATCGACGAGGTTTTAGCATGGGGGATTTTTGTAGAGCAACCAGAAGGGTATTATCGTGTTCGTTTACGTTCAAAAGGACCAGTGATCAATGAGTTAGCAAAAAAACATCATGGGGGCGGACATCCTCTGGCTAGTGGTGCTAATGCTAAAAATCAAACAGAAGTCGATGAAATCTACAATGAAATTCAACTGTTATGCAAAGAATATAAAAAATAACAACTGAAAGCATTTACATTTAGAATGACATCCGTTATACTAAAATCAGTTAAATAGTGGATAGTGATTGTCTTAGACAAGCTAAACCTGATTATACCAACTAGTTTTATTTGGTATAGTTAGGTTTTTTCTTTTTTCTGTTAATCAAATGATCCCAATATTATTTAACTAAAAATAAGGAATAGTGTGGAGGAGAAAGTGTTATGAAATTGAAAAAGATAGTTGTTGGTGTAGCAATGTTATCGATGTCTTTAATTGGGTGCAGCAATAATGCCGCCAATGAAGAAAAGAAAGCTGACACAAAAGAAAAGGATAATTCAGAAGTAGTGATCTACCTTGCTCGTCATGGTAAAACGATGTTGAATACTGTCGACCGTTCTCAAGGATGGATCGATGCACCGCTGACACCAGCTGGCGTTGAAGTAGCTGAACAATTAGGTAAAGGGCTGTCGGATGTTAAATTTGATAAAGTAGTGACGAGTGACAGTGGCAGAGCAATTGAAACGGCTGAATTAGTCTTGAAAAATAATGGACAAGAAAAGTTAACAAAGGAAATGACAAAAGACAAACGTTTAAGAGAGTATAATTTTGGCACCTATGAAGGCCTGATGAATGAAGAGATGCTGACAGCAGTAGCAAAAGAACAAGGCAAGACCTATGAAGAATATAATGAATGGATGAAAGAAGTTGGTTTCTATAAAGGAATCATTGAATTTGCTGATGTATTATCTGACTTAGATAAGAAAAATGTTGAAGAAGGCGTCAACTGGCCAGCAGAAGATAGTAAAACAATCGTCGCTCGTTTAACAGCTGGATTAGATGATATTGTGAAGGATGCTGAAAAAGAAGGTGCAAATAATGTCTTGGTCGTGTCTCACGGAATGAGTATTATTACCTTGTTAGGTGAATTAGATGCAAATGCAGACCTACCAGATGGCGGATTGAAAAATGCGAGTGTCTCAAAAGTAACGTATAAAGATGGGAAATACACAATCGATAGCGTAAATGATCTTTCTTATGTAGAACAAGGGAAAGAAAGTAAATAGCGCTGACTTACCTTACTATTTGTAAATATAATAATTCTTTTCTTTCGTTTAGAAGTAGGATAAAATGAAGTGATAACACTTTAAAAGAGAACGATAATGAAGGAGAGTTTAAGCTAAATGGAAAATTTACCAAGTTGCCCTGAATGTGGCTCAACATACACTTACGAGGATCGCGGCATGATGATTTGTCCTGAGTGCGGACACGAATGGTCACCAACAGATGCTACAGAGGACACAACGGCTGTCATCAAAGATTCAAATGGCAATGTGTTAGCTGATGGTGATAACGTGACAGTTATCAAAGACTTAAAAGTCAAAGGGGCAAGTGGTGCGATCAAACAAGGAACCAAGGTTAAAGGCATTCGTTTAGTGCTTGATGCGGCAGATGGTCATAATATCGATTGTAAAGTCGATGGGTTTGGTCCGATGAAGTTAAAATCTGAGTTTGTGAAAAAGAATTAAAAGATACGCGAAGTTAATGCAAGTTGCTCATTTTTATAAAGTGTCGGAATTATATTTCTGGCACTTTTTTTAGATGGTAGTATGTTCGTCAGACGTTTTGTTGAATGAAGTGAAGATAATTTACTAACATTCTTTTTTATTTTATGTCTGAACAAAACCTTGAAGTGCTAGTAGATAAACGAAAGAAGCAAAAAGAATCTCCCTTTAAAAATTACTGCCAAAGCGTTATAAAGATAAAGAGACAGGAGCCTCTCATAAGGTTTCTTTTTTTCTAAACATATTAAATTTCTTTAAATGATAAAGATTTTTTTGAAACAACCTATCAAAAAAGAACGAAATGGAGGGGACAAAATTGAGCCATGAACACTTTCATGCATTTATTGACTATTATGAAAAAAACAATTATTTACAAGGAAATCTATTAATTTGGCATAAGGGTAACATTATACATAATAGCAGCTATGGATCAGCAAATATAGAAATGAATGTACCTCATGATGATAGAAAACGCTTTAAGATTGCTTCTTTAACAAAAGCTTTTACCGCAATGCTAGTGTTTTGTTTACATGATAAAGGTTTATTAAATATCTATGACTCAGTAAAGAAATATCTTCCTCTTTTGGAAAAGTATAAATCGGTTACACTATATCATTGCCTAACTTGTTCCTCTGGAATTCCAGATTTTGCAAGTAAGTCTGATTATTGGGATAAAAACATGAGGATACCACAAGATATAAGTAATGTTATTGAAGAAATTTATCAAGATGAGTTGAATTTTACTCCTGGTACTGCTTATGAGTATTCTTCAACAGGGTATTTAATTATCACAAAAATTATTGAGAGCGTAACAAAATTAAGCTATGATGAGGCACTTAAAAAATATATTTTAATTCCTTTAGAGTTGAAGGATACAGGTTGTATGAATAATGTTGATGTTGTGCCTAATCTGGTTGACAGTTATGGATTTTGGGTTGAGGACATTCAAGCTGCAAAAACAGATATGTCGTTTCCAACAGGAGCGGCAGGTATGTATTCCACAACCAATGACCTGTCGAAATGGGGAAGAGCTATTATTGACAAACGGTTAATCCCAGAAGCGCTCTATCAAATTTATGAGACTGCTTATAAAGCAAGCTATGCATGTTGCTGGGACGTGACGACCATTGAACAAAAGGAAGTTATACAACATCAAGGGGACTTAGATGGTTTTGCTACAAGTATCAAAATTTGTCGTGAAGAAGAGATAGTAGTCGTTTTTCTTTCTAATCAAGAAATTATCCCAGTCACGAATATTACTAAAAGAGCTGTGGCACATCTATTAGGCAACCGTTTTTTAATAACACCCTTAAAAAAAGTAAGTATTTCAAAAGAAATTTTATTAAAACTAACGAATAGCTATCACTACTACGATTCTACACATTCGATTCATAAAGAATTAGAAGTTGCTTTGGAAGGTGAACAGTTATTTTTATACTGCTTTAAACGATATGATATTCAGTATAAATTTAGGCTAAATTCTTTTTTGGATGAAGATGAAAATGTTGTCTTAAAAGCGGAAAAAATCGATGAAAGAATCATTTTTATGCCAAATGAGAATCCAACATATATCACGTTCAATGATGAAAAATTTAGTTTAGAACAATTGTAGCGAGACAAAAAATTCCCCAAAAAATGATCAGAAAGGGTGATAGAATGAAAAAATGTAGATATATATTCATGATTGTAGGAGTTATCTTACTATCAGGCTGTACTAAAAGAGAGGAAATCAAAGAAATTTCGTATACAACTTCGGGCTTTGGGATTATATTGAAGGCAATTACAGTCAATACAGAGGAACGGACTAAAAAAATATTTATAAATGATGATTATACTAAAGGAGGAGCGCCAAGAGAAATGAGTGAGATTCCAGAGAAGGAGTTTGACGTTTATGATATCAACGATGTTGAAACGTTGATGAAAGAAATGAATAAAGCAAATATTCTTCATTGGAAAGATAGATATGATAATAAGAATATCATGGATGGCGAGCAATGGTCGTTAACGGTTACATACAAAGAAGGGAAGACGAAGTCGATTTACGGCAGTAATGATAAGCCTAGGAAGTTAGATGAATTGATCCGTGTATTGTTTGATACAGAAAAGTAATGTGCCTCAATTTATGAAAAAGGATACCAAATTACAAATAATGGGTAATTTACTATCTGTCCTTAATACTGTAGGATAATAAAAAATAGAGAAAATCTAACCATAAACTGATTCATTTCTATGCTAGAATAAATTCGTAAAGAGGATATGCGCTAATCTATCCTTTTCGACAGAGCCGTTTAAGACAGTAACCAGATTAGATTATTTTTTCTATTTGGAATCGACTATTTTCAATAATGGTCTAAACAGTTATCTATTCATACCTCATCCAACCCCACCAATTTGGAACGAGTTCTTCAAGCGTAATCGTTTCTCGTTTCTGATAATCAACCATGATTTCTGTCTCTTTATTCTTCGGAGAAAACTGTAGCAATAATTCTCTACAAGCGCCACAGGGCATTCCACCCAGTCCTTCAGGTGCTTCACTGCGAAAGGTGATGATACGTTTTATAACAGTTTGATCACTATTTATAAACATATTCAATACGGCGATCCGCTCAGCACATAAATCCAGCACGCCACTGCAACTTTCAATACAAAAACCAGTGTAAATTTCACCGTTTTCACTTTCTAAAGCACTGACTACATGGTGCGTATAAATAAATGGTGTGACTTCTGTGGGATAATATTTTTTTCGCTTTTTCATACAAGGGTTCCCAGATATCCATAAATTTACCTCCGTTGCTTAGTAATAGTCTTAATTATAGCAAGGGGTTACTATAACAGACAGTGAAGGTTTATAATAAAAAATGCTGAAATGAAGATATATCTTCATTCCAGCCACATACTCTCTATCTATTCTTTAATTGGATTCTTCCCGAAAAGACTTCACTCTCTTTACCCCTCTCCAAAGGTTGAGAATTGCCAACACTGCACCTAAAATAAGTGGAATCCATAGTATTTCTGGCGCATAGCCTAATTTTTCTAGTTGTGCAGTAGCATGACTCTCTTCCAAAGTCCATAGCCCCTGTAATACTTGAAAACTAAAAGTCATCATAAATGTAGCAATCAATAAAAGGACGAAACCGATATAATGAAGACTGCTTTTTCTTCGAATAAGCGCAAATACGATATATAAAAAGAGTAGAAAAATGGGAACGCCAAAAGCAAAGTATGGATTTAACATAATAAAACCTCCGTATTTAAAAGTTGCTGCGTGATTATTAGGGAATTTGGTTGTTGAAGCGCTACAATTCAATCATACTGCAATTTTTCTGATTTGCAAAATATATTTTTTGCTAAAGGAGTGGCTATCTTAAATGACAAAGTGCTTATTTTTTACTAAACTAAAGTAGAAGGGGGAGTGTTTTATGTCAGCTTATGCTGCACCAATCAAAACAGCCTTGATTGTATTTCCATTTTTAGCTTTTGCCATTTCATTTATTCTTGTTATTCGTGAATATCGGAAATACGGTACTTTTTTATTTAGACGGGCGCTTATTTTATATTCATTTATTTTCTATTTACTCTGTGCGTATTTTTTGGTTATTTTACCATTGCCGCCTCGAGCTGAGGTAGCGCAATATACGAGCCAAGTTTTAGAATTGCGGCCATTTTATTTTGTCAGTCGCTTTTTACAAGATACGGTATTGAATAGCCATGATCCAAGTACGTTTATCCCAGCACTTAGACAAAGTGTTGTGTTAGAGCCTGTGTTCAATGTCTTGTTGCTCGTGCCATTTGGGGTCTATTTACGTTATTATTACAAGTTATCATTCAAAAAAGTAGTGCTGGCCAGTTTTCTCTTGTCGTTGTTTTTTGAGTTAACGCAGTTGAGTGGGTTGTATTTTATTTATCCTAGACCTTATCGGTTAGCGGATGTAAATGATTTGATCAATAATACATTTGGTGGGATGGTTGGTTATGCGATCACACCGATGTTGACCTTTTTATTTCCAACAAGAGACGAGTTGGATGAAGCCGCCTATGAAAAAGGGCAGTCTGTTAGTCTATTTCGGCGTTTTGTGGCTTTTTTGATTGATTGGTTTGTGATTTCGATCGTGCAAGCGATCGGGCTGCTTATGCTCAATTTAATCCCAGAATACAGACAATGGTTTATAGGATATCCTGCATTAGAACAACGTCTTTGGTTCTTTATTATGGTCTTTTTAGTCTTTATGGTATTACCAAAGCTTACCAATGGAGAAACACTTGGTAAAAAGGTTGTCCGAATTCAAGTAGTAGAGGAAGGACATGAAAAAATTCGTTTTAGAGCTTTATTTATCCGTTATGGTTATTTGTATGTTGTGTATGGTTTGATCAGTTCTTACATGACTAGTTCAGCTGATTTGCTCAATTCTAGTAATCGGATGTTGCAGCTGGTAAGTTTTATGTTATTTCTATTTTGTTCATTTTTATTATTGCTGTTTATCGTTAATATTATTTACGTATTGGTCAGAAGAAAACGTCGTTTGTTCTATGAAAAAGCAAGTCATACTTATACGGTCAGTACAATAAAAAGAGAGGAAAATACAGAAAATCAATAAGAATTTACCCTTTTTGTGGTATAATGCATGAGGACTTACACAACAAGTTTGAAAGAGGTGAGGTAAATGAGTTCATTTAAACAATTTCAGTTCAACGATTTTATCATGGAAGCACTAGCAGATAAAGGGTTTGAGCAACCAACAGAAGTACAAGAAAAATTGATCCCTGTCATTAAAAAAGGTAAGAGTGTGATTGGTCAATCACAAACCGGAAGCGGTAAGACCCACACCTTTTTATTACCATTGATGAATAAAGTAAATCCTCAATTGGATGAAGTACAAATTCTAATTACGGCCCCTAGCCGAGAGTTAGCGAATCAAATTTATCAAGAAGCGATTCAAATCGCTAAATTCAGTCAACCAGAAATGCGTGTGACAAATTTTGTGGGTGGAACGGACAAACAACGACAAGTTGCGAAGCTGAAAAAACAACAACCCCATGTGGTGATTGGAACGCCGGGACGTATTTTAGATTTGATGAATGAACAAGCGTTAAAAGCACATACGGCATTTGCTTTCGTTGTCGATGAAGCGGACATGACGTTAGATATGGGCTTTTTAGAAGAGGTCGATCAGATTGCTGGGCGTTTACCAGACAAATTACAAATGCTGGTTTTCTCCGCAACGATTCCTGAAAAGTTAAAACCCTTCTTAAAAAAATATATGGAAAACCCTGTTATCGAGCATATTAAACCTAAAAATATCATTTCCGAAACGATTGATAATTGGCTGATTTCTACAAAAGGAAAAGATAAAAATCGTTTGATTTATCAATTATTAACGATTGGTCATCCGTATTTAGTGATTATATTTGCGAATACGAAACAACGTGTGGATGAAATTACTGATTACTTAAAAGATCAAGGCTTGAAAGTCGCAAAAATTCATGGGGATATTTCTCCTAGAGAACGTAAACGTGTGATGCGCCAAGTTCAAGATCTAGAATTTCAATATGTCGTTGCGACGGATTTAGCTGCGCGTGGAATTGACATTGAAGGTGTTTCTCACGTGATCAATGCAGAAGTTCCAAGTGATTTGGATTTCTTTATTCATCGAGTAGGTAGAACTGGGCGTAACGGATTAGACGGAACCGCCATTACGTTGTATTCACCAGCTGATGAAGAAGCAATTTCTGAGGTTGAGGACTTGGGTATCAAGTTCCAACCAAAAGAAATCAAAAATGGCGAGATTATTGATACGTATGATCGTAATCGTCGAACAAAACGTGAAAAGTCTAAAGATGCCTTAGAAGACCCAACATTGATTGGTTTGGTCAAAAAGAAAAAGAAAAAAATCAAACCAGGGTATAAAAAGAAAATTGAATGGGCAATTTCAGCTAGCAATAAGCAAAAGCGTAAAGTTGAACGCCGTCAACAAACTAGAACAGCGAAAAAGTCTAAAAAAAATAGTTATAAATAAAAATCAGCAGCAAGATGAGCAAGTCATCTTAGCTGCTGATTTTTTTGATCATTTCTACACAAACAAGGCCGTCTTCTATGTACTCATCAGAGTTTACTTCGTAGTTCAACGATTGGTAAAAAGATACAGCGGTTTTTTCTGCAGATAAAATACTGAATATAAAGCCTTCTTTCGTAGTTTTATCTTCTAATAGTCGAAGTAATGTTCGACCAATTCCCTTGTTGCGATGCTCTTTTCTTACACAAAAACGGTCTGGTTGAATTGTGTCCCCATCTTTTTTCTGATAACGAATGGTTGCGACTGCTAGTGAGTGGTCATAAACAACAAAATAATTTCGCTCTGGTGTATCTAGTTCATCAAATTCATCTTGTAATGAAATGCCTTGTTCTAAAACAAAAACATCATAACGCAAAGCAAATGCTGCCGCCTGATGCCAGCGTTCACAGCCAAAGTGAGTGTGCATATAAGCCCTCCAGATAATTTTCTTAGTGAAAGATTCATTCAATGGTATACTTAATCATAACAGATAGATTTGATGTCATCTAGCAATACTTGCTAGCTCTGCTTTTAAAATACGAGGAGGGTTTAACTTGGACCTATTTGAACAAATTGAGTGGGCAAATTGGAAGAACTTAAAAGATGCTGAAAAAGAAATACTTTTACACCAACTATTGATGTATTTTGTTCCGCCAACAATAGAAGTTAATACAATTGAATTAGTAAATTTTGAACTATATGGCAT
Organism: Enterococcus sp. AZ170; assembly: GCF_050545135.1. Classification (NCBI taxonomy): domain Bacteria; kingdom Bacillati; phylum Bacillota; class Bacilli; order Lactobacillales; family Enterococcaceae; genus Enterococcus; species Enterococcus sp. AZ170. Next base: position 1,292,156 of record NZ_CP172947.1, read on the forward strand.
TAAATGCCGCACCTTTGAATTGGAATTAAACGGTGAACTATTTGTTTTCATTCCAGGCAATAACGAAGCGATCCTTGGCTGGAATTTAGGGGCAGAAGGCTTAAGAGCACATGAATTGTTAGGGTTTGATGTAGAGCATTTAGCAAAGAATACATTTAAAACAACATTGACGAACGAAGCAATTGATTCTGCCGCTGAGTGGAATGAAGCAGAAATGAGCTATGATTTAACTTCCTTAGAAGGGATTTCTGATTACATAAATGAGCATACGACCGATTTAAGAAAAGTTAAAATTCCTGCTATGTTTGTTCAAAAATACGCATTACCGGCAGGAACAGAATTTTTGGGGATTTTTGATACCGTCACAGGAACGTTTGAAGGAGAAATAGAACAATTTTTCCCCCATGAAAAGCAGATTTGCGAAAAATTATTTCCAAGGCTATCAGCTGCTGAAAGTCTTAGTTGGTCATTTCCAAAAACACTTTTGGAGAAAGACAAATTTTATTTAGAATTTTTACCTGAGTCTGATTATTATTTTGTTTATAGCCATTCAGATTGTACTCATGCGGAATTAAAATTATCGCTTAAACGAGAGGGATTTGGTTTATTATCAGAAGATCAATGGGAATTTGCTGTAGGTGCGGGAACCAGACGCTTATTCCGTTGGGGCAATGAATTGCTCATTCAAGAAAATGAATCCGGCCGCCATATTAAAAGTAAAATGGATGGTGCGAATATGTTCGGTTTAGTGATCGATACGCAAAGGGATCGTTATGAATTGACGTCTAATCCGACCGCTATAAAGTTGACTCAAAAAGGATCGAATCAGAGTAGCTTGATTGAAGAGATGCTGCCGTTATCGACTTATTTTACTTCAGATCATGTTATTTTACCTGAACAAAAATTAGGCCCAACCGACTATTTGTATCGAAAAGCGATTCTAATTGAAAATTAAAATAGAAAGCATTGACTTTTTTTTGTTCTTTCCTTATAATTTGTAGGGAATCTAAAGGATATGATTCGTTTTTTAGTGTTTACAGAAAGTTCTTCAGTGCTGAAAGAAGAATAGCACGGAAATGTAATTGCTCCCTTTACATAAGTTTTGATAGAAATATCAACGAGACTCTGCGTTATGGAGATTAAGAGGTAATGATAAACATCATTGCAATCAAGGTGGTACCGCGAGCATTCGTCCTTGACTGCAATGATGTTTTTGCGCGTTTTATACTAGTTTGGCAGAACAGTATAAAAAGAGACGGCTGGAGCATGAAATCATTATCTAGAGAAAGGAGTAGTTCTTTGAAAGTATTTTTCATTTTTGGTCCTCAGGCTGTTGGGAAAATGACTATTGGAGAAATTATTGCAGATAAATTAAGGCTTCCATTACTTCATAATCATATGACTTTGGAGTTGCTTCAACCCTTATTTGGCTGGACTCCTGCGACTTTCAGTCTTTCAAGAGAATTTCGTGAAGCCATCTTTAGTAAGATTGCAAAAGAGTCAATTGGAAATGGTTTAGTCTTTACTTTTGTTTTGGGGTTTGATTTAAAAGAGGACATTGAAGAATTTAATCAATATAAGGCAATTTTTTCTGATAAAGGAATCGACATTTATTTTATCGAACTAGAAGCTGAACTAGAAGAACGAGTGTACAGAAACAAAACAGAATATCGTTTGAGTAAAAAAGCTTCAAAGCAGAATGTCGCTCATTCGGAAAAAGAACTTTTATTAGCTAATGAACAGCATCGATTGAACTCGTTTCCAGGTGAAATTGATGAAAAATATTATTATCGACTAGATGTTACAAAGCTGACGGCCCAGCAAGCGGCTGATCAAATTTTAGAACAGTTTGAATTAAATTAAAGTAGAATAATGTTTTGTTTTATAAAATACCAATCACTTATTTTAGAAAGTAGGAATCGAACAATGAAACAATTATCAAGTAGTCAAGTTCGTCAAATGTATTTAGACTTTTTCAAATCAAAAGGACATTCTGTGGAGCCAAGTGCGTCTTTAGTGCCTGTCAATGATCCAACCTTATTATGGATCAATTCAGGTGTTGCAACGTTGAAGAAATATTTTGATGGCTCAGTCGTTCCAGAAAATCCAAGAATCACGAATGCGCAAAAATCGATTCGGACCAATGATATTGAAAACGTTGGGAAAACAGCGCGTCACCATACCATGTTTGAAATGTTAGGGAACTTCTCGATCGGTGATTATTTTAAAACAGAAGCGATCCATTGGGCATGGGAATTTTTAACGTCTCCTGAATGGATGGCCTTTGATCCTGAAAAATTATATGTCACAGTTTACCCAAAAGATACGGAAGCAAAACGGATTTGGCATGAAGAAGTTGGGTTATCAATGGATCATATCATTGATATTGAAGATAATTTTTGGGATATCGGTGCGGGGCCTTGTGGTCCAGATTCAGAAATTTTCTATGATCGTGGGGAGTCGTTTAACGATGTTGCAGAAGATGATCCAGAAAATTATCCTGGTGGTGAAAATGAACGTTATTTAGAAATTTGGAACTTAGTATTTTCTGAGTTTAACCACCAAGCAGATGATACTTACGAGCCGTTACCGCATAAAAATATTGATACGGGCATGGGCTTAGAGCGCATGGTTTCCATTGTTCAAAATGCACCGACGAACTTTGAAACAGATTTATTTATGCCGATCATACACGCAGTAGAAAAATTAAGCGGACAAGTAACCTATGGCCAATCACCGCAAACGGATATTTCATTTAAAGTCATTGCTGACCATATCCGTGCCTTATCGTTTGCAATCGGTGATGGAGCGTTACCATCAAATGAAGGTCGTGGCTATGTCTTGCGTCGTTTATTACGTCGTGCGGTTATGCATGGTAAAAAATTAGGAGTTAACGAAGCTTTCTTGTACAAACTAGTTCCGGTAGTTGGCGAAGTAATGGTAAGTTATTATCCAGAAGTACTACAACAAAAAGAATTCATCGAAAAAGTAGTGCGCACAGAAGAAGAACGTTTCCATGAAACAATCAATGAAGGATTAGATATTTTAAATGAGTTAATTGAAAAAGTAAAAGCGACTAGTGAAGATACGTTAAATGGAAAAGATATCTTCAAATTGTACGATACGTATGGTTTCCCTGTGGAATTAACAGAAGAAGTTGCAGAAGATTCAGGCTTGAAAGTAGATCATGCTGGATTTGAAAAAGAAATGGAAGCTCAAAGAGCACGGGCTCGTTCTGCTAGAAGTAAAGCAACATCAATGGGTGTTCAATCGGCTGTTCTAACGGATATTAAAGTTGAGAGTAAATTTGTCGGGTATAGTCATTTAGAAGCGACAAGCAAACTTTTAATTATTTTAAAAGAGGAAGAAATTATTAGCGAGCTTTCAGAAGGGACAGCTCAACTGATCTTTGCTGAAACGCCTTTCTATGCGGAAATGGGAGGACAAGTTGCCGATCACGGAACAATCAAAGATCAAAACGGCACCATTGTAGCTCACGTAGAAAATGTCTTAAAAGCACCAAATGGCCAATTTTTACACACGGTTCAAGTAACAGGAAAATTAACTGAAGGTGCAACGTATGAACTACACGTTGATGAAAAAATGCGTAATCGTATTTTGAAAAATCATACAGCAACACACCTATTGCATCGTGCCTTGAAAGATATTTTAGGGGATCATGCCAATCAAGCTGGTTCATTAGTTGCTCCAGGACATTTACGTTTTGACTTCACTCATTTTGGTCAAGTGACAGCTGAAGAGTTAGTTCAAATGGAAGCAATCGTGAACGAAAAAATTTGGGAGGCAATTCCTGTTGAAACAGTCGAAACAGATATCGACACAGCGAAAAATATGGGTGCTATGGCTTTATTTGGTGAAAAATACGGGAAAGAAGTCCGTGTTGTCAATATAGGTGGCTATTCAATCGAGCTTTGTGGAGGGACACATGTCACAAACACAGAAGATATCGGTATTTTCAAAATCGTTTCTGAATCAGGAATCGGTGCAGGCGTTCGTCGTATCGAAGCTGTTACAAGTAAAGAAGCGTATGAGTTAATGAATGAAGAAGAAAAACAATTAAAAGCCATTGCAGGGATCGTTAAATCACCTCAATTAAAAGAAGTTGTCTCAAAAACAGAACAATTACAACAACAATTACGTGATCTACAAAAAGAAAATGAACAACTTGCTGGAAAATTAGCGAACCAACAAGCAGGAGACATTTTCAAAGATATCAAAGAAATCAATGGCACGACATATATTGCTGCAAAAGTAAATGTTAAAGATATGAATCAATTACGTCAATTAGCGGATCAATGGAAGCAAAAAGAACTTTCTGACGTATTGGTTTTAGCAACAGCACAAGAGGATAAAGTAAGCTTGTTAGCAGCTATATCTAAAGGAGCCAATGAAAAAGGGCTAAAAGCTGGTGATTTAATCAAAACAATTGCACCAAAAATTGGCGGCGGTGGCGGCGGTCGTCCGGATATGGCTCAAGCAGGTGGGAAAAATCGAGATGGGATCAACGATGCCTTAACGGAAGTCGCAAATTGGTTATCTCAATCATAGAATAAATAGTGAGCATACAGCTAGTTTTGCCTAGTCTTATTAGCTACTAAAAAAAAGTTAGAACCCCAAGTAAAACTAAATTTAGTTTTACTTGGGGTTCTATTTATTTTGATGTTCCAGAGGTCTATTTCTTTCTTTTTTTTTATTTTGTTGTTAGATTTAAGATAGTGACACTCAGAATTATTTAATAAATCGTTTTTGGCTACAAGATAATGTTGAGCGAATGAACGTTAACTCGATTCACAGTTTGAAAAAGCGAGGGCTGCCGATGTCTGATAAAAAAAGTTCAATCGAATTATTTGAAACAGGTGAAAATTTTTATAGTCAAAATTTCTTTGGCTGTCATCAAACAGAGCAAGACAAGCAAAAAGGGTGTATTTTTAGAGTTTGGGCGCCCAATGCTCAGAATGTCTGGTTAGTTGGCGATTTTAACGGCTGGGATCGCTCATTATTATTGAAGAAAGTAGTACAGGTCGGTGTCTGGGAAATTTTTACTATAAAGCCAAACGAGGGTGATTTTTATAAATATTTAGTGAAGCAGGCAGATGGGCGAGAAGTATATAAAATAGATCCATTTGCTATCGCTTTCGAAAAACGTCCGAATAATGCAGCAGTGATCCAGAGATTACCTGAGAAGCAATGGCATGATGAGGTTTGGCAAAGTCAAAACAGTCAAGGAACACATTTTGACCAACCCTTGGCTATCTATGAAGTACATGCAAGTTCTTGGCAACGTGAAACAGATGGAACACCGTATACGTTTGGACAATTAAAAGAAATCTTGATTCCTTATGTTAAAGAAATGGGCTTTACTCATATTGAGTTTATGCCGTTGATGGAGCATCCTTTAGGCGAATCTTGGGGCTATCAGTTGACCGGGTACTTCGCACTATGTGCACATTATGGAACGATAAGTGAGTTTCAAGAGTTCGTGGAGGCGTGTCATTTAAATAATCTTGGTGTTTTGGTTGATTGGGTGCCAGGGCATTTTTGTGTTAACGATGATAGCTTGGCTTATTTTGACGGAACTCCTCAATTTGAATACACCGATCCGACTCAGGCGGAAAACATTCGTTGGGGCGCACTTAATTTCGATTTAGGAAAGCCACAAGTCCAGAGCTTTCTGATTTCTAGTGCACTATATTGGATCGAGCTATTTCATATTGACGGGATTCGAGTAGATGCTGTTTCGAATATGTTGTATTTAGACTATGATGAGGGTTCTACTAACTTGAATGCTGACGGGAACAATCGTAACTGGGCTGGTTTCTATTTTTTACAAAAATTAAATGCTGTAGTCAAATCGATCCATCCCAATGTGATGATGATCGCCGAAGAAAGCTCAGCGGAAACGAAAATCACTGGAATGCTGGAAAGTGGTGCTTTAGGTTTTGATTACAAATGGAATTTAGGATGGATGAATGATACCTTGCGTTTTTATGAAATGGATGCTGCCTTCCGTAAATCTAATTTTCAACTCCTTACCTTTTCATTTATGTACATGATGAATGAACAGTATATTTTACCATTCTCTCATGATGAAGTGGTTCATGGGAAAAGAAGCTTGATGCATAAAATGTGGGGGGATCGGTATAAACAATTTGCTCAACTACGTAATTTATATGTCTACCTGATGACGTATCCCGGGAAAAAATTATTATTCATGGGTAGTGAATGGGGGCAGTTTTTGGAATGGAGATATGATCAACGTTTAGAATGGACAGATCTTGCGGATGAAATGAATGCTAGTATGCAGCAGTTCACCAAACAGCTGAATCTGTTTTATAAAAAAGAAAAAGCCTTATGGGAATTGGATCATCTGCCGCAATCTATTGAAATCATTGATGCTGATAATAGTGAAGAGACAATTCTAAGTTTTATTCGTCAAGGAAAAAAGGACACTGATTTTTTGATTATTGTGTTAAATTTTGCTCCAGTTGAAAGACAAAATTTCGCGATTGGTGTCCCGTTTTCTGGCACATATGAAGAAGTACTTAACACAGAGTTAAAAGAATATGGCGGTACATGGACTAAAGGAAATCAAACAAGTTACACAACGAAGCAATCGTTTAAACAATTTTCTTATCAAATCCAAACAATCGTCCCTTCATTGGGGGCAATCATCCTAAAACCTCAAAAGATCGACAGGAGAAGTTAAAAGCATAATGGATTTTTTCAAAGAAAAATCAAAACAAAGAGGCTGTTTGACCTGTACACAGAAAATCACTTTTGAAAGGGGGCAGGGTGCAACGTCACCCGAAACAAAATGAAAACAGAAATGCTTGGAATGATTTTAGCAGGAGGACAAGGAACTCGTCTAGGAAAGTTAACCAAGAATATAGCCAAACCAGCTGTGCCTTTTGGCGGTAGATATCGTATTATTGATTTTACCTTAAGTAACTGTGTCAATTCAGGCATCAAAAATGTCGGTATCGTGACTCAATATCAGCCCTTAGCGTTAAATAATCATATTGGGAATGGTTCTAGCTGGGGGTTGGACGGCATTGATTCTGGTGTGACGATTTTACAACCGTTTTCAAGTTCGGACGGTGAGAAATGGTTTGAAGGTACGGCCCATGCTATTTATCAAAATATTGCGTTTATTGACCAGATGGACCCTCAATATGTCTTGATTTTATCTGGGGATCATATTTACAAAATGAATTATGAAGCAATGCTGGAAGAACACATTGCCAATAACGCTTCATTAACGGTAGCAGTGATTGAGGTTCCTTTGAAAGAAGCGTCACGTTTTGGCATCATGAACACAGATGACAATCAGCGAATCATTGAATTTGATGAAAAACCTGCGGAACCGAAAAGTAATTTGGCTTCTATGGGGATTTATATCTTTAACTGGGGCCGGTTACGCAATGTATTGCTAGATAGCTATTCTAAAGATGGACAAATGCTGGATTTTGGAAAACATGTGATTCCTTCGTATTTAGAAGCTGACGAAAATGTGTACGCCTATCATTTTGACGGGTATTGGAAAGATGTTGGAACGATCGATTCTTTGTGGGAAGCGAATATGGAATTTATTGGTTTAGAGAATGCGTTGAATATGAGGGATAAAAACTGGCGTATCTACTCTAAAAATAATATCTCACCACCACATTTTATTACTAAAACAGCTTCAGTCAAAACTTCGTTGATTGTTGATGGCTGTTTTATTTCAGGAACGATCACAGATAGTATTCTTTCAACTGGCGTAAAAGTAAAGAGCGGATCAACTATTGAAAACAGCGTGATCATGCCAGGAGCAGTTATTGGTAAAAATGTCCAAATCAAAAATGCAATCATTGGTGAGAACGCAATTATTGGTGATAATTCAGTTGTTTACAATGAAAATGAAATTGAAGTGATCGGTTATTCTGAAGTGATTGGAGTGCAAAGTGATGAAGACTAAAAAAATGTGTGCTATTTTAGGGAATGTCTCAACGTTTGAAGGATTATCGCCATTAACTGAAAATCGTCCTTTAGACACACTGCCTTTTGATTGTAAATATCGACTGATCGACTTTCCTCTTTCTAGCATTGCAAATGCAAATATCAACTCGATTTTTATGATATTCAATGAAGGTGAGACACGGTCTGTATTTGATCATATCGGTGGTGGGAAAGAGTGGAATCTCGATTCACTGCAAAATAGTTATTTTGTTTATTTTTATCAGGATTTATTAAAACAAAAAGCGCAAGGCTTGCCTTATTATGCTTCAGTGATTGACTATCTAGCAAAATCAGAAGCAGAATATACTGTTTTTATGGGAAGTAATATGCTGAGTTCGATCGATCTTCGGGCGGTCTTGACCTATCATCGCGCACACAAAAATAAAATGACCGTTGTGTATAAAAAAATGGACCCTACAAAACTATTCGCAGAGGATCAAATTCTTGATGTCGATTCTGCGGGAAATGTTGCACAGGTAAAAACTTTTGCACAAACGTTTGAAAAAGAGGAGCGTTTAAATCTGTCGATGAATACCTACATTGTCCAAACTAAATGGCTGATGGACCAACTGAGAATCGAACAAAAACAGGATGGAACGACCACTCTTCATGGACTTTTGGCAGAAAAAGTAGTTCCTATTCAAGCGTCAGCGTATGAATATACAGGCTATTTAAGTAATATTCAGGATGTTCCTTCCTATTATCAGGCGAACCTAGATATGTTGACTGAAAAAAAATTCAACGACTTGATGTACAAAGGACAAAAAATATATACGAAACGTAAAAATGAAGTACCAACCTATTATTCAGAAGCTTCCAAAGTAACCAATAGTCAGTGTGCCACAGGGTGTATTATTGAAGGCAGCTTAGAAAGCAGTCTCATTTCAAGAAGAGCAATCATTAAAAAGGGCGCTAAAATCAAACAAGCGATCATTATGTCAAATGCTCAGATCGAAGAAGATGCAGAGATCAGCTATGCCATATTGGATAAATATGTGACAGTAAAACCAGGTGTTAGAATTATTGGAAGCGCACAAAATCCTGTGGTAATCCCCAAAAATCAAGTGGTTGAAAATGACGTTATTGGAGGACTGGAGTTATGAATATCCTATTTACATCGGCTGAGTGTGCGCCTTTTTTTAAAACAGGCGGATTAGGGGATGTAGCGTTTGCTTTACCGAAAGAACTGGCTAAAAAAGGGGCAAAACTTGCGGTTGTTTTGCCCTATTTTACTAAAATGCCTGAAACATTTAAAGCACGATGTGAAACATTTGCCGATTTTTATGTTGAGGTTGGTTGGCGCCATCAAGTATGTAGCGTGAAGCGTTTGATCATGAATGATATCACCTATTACTTTATCGAAAATGCTTATTATTTTGATCGTGAGACGTTATATGGTTATGAGGATGATGGAGAGCGCTTTGCCTTTTTTTCTTTGGCGATCATTGAAATGTTAAACAAACTGGAAAGCATCCCAGATATTATTCATGTAAATGATTTTCATACAGCGATGATCCCTTTTTTATTGAAGGAAAAATATCAATCCGTTAAAACTTATCAGCCAATCAAAAGCATTTTAACCATCCATAATATTGAATTTCAAGGAGCGTACAGTCGAGAGTTGTTATCTGATTATTTTGGAATGGATCCTGTTCTTTATAAAAATGAATTTAATGAGTCGCTCAATTATTTGAAAGCTGGGATACTTTATGCTGATCGCGTGAATACAGTCAGCCCCTCATACGCAGAAGAAATAAAAACGCCTGAGTACGGGTTTGGCTTAGATGAAGTTTTACGTTTAGAACAAGCAAAGCTAAGTGGCATTTTGAATGGAATTGATTATGAACTGAATGATCCAAAGTCCGATCAAACGATTCCAGCTAAATTTTCAATAGAAGATTTAGCTGGAAAAAAGGCCAACAAACAAGTTTTGCAAAAAAAACTGGGACTTTCTGCGCATGAAAATGTGCCGTTGATTGGAATCGTCAGTCGATTGACTAATCAAAAAGGGTTTCAATTAGTCGTAGATAGTTTAACGAAATTGCTAGACAAAGAGATCCAGTTCGTTATTCTAGGAACAGGTGACGCTGAAATTGAACATTCTCTTACAGCGTTTTCAAAACGTTATCCAGATAAGTTCAAAGCGGTCATCACTTTTGATGTAGCCTTGGCCCAATTGATTTACGCCGGCTCTGATTTATTTATGATGCCGTCTTTAACAGAACCTTGTGGCCTTTCACAAATGATTGCCATGCGCTACGGCACACTTCCTATTGTACATGAGGTTGGCGGTTTAAAAGATACGGTGATTCCTTTCAACCCAATCACGAAGGAAGGAACAGGTTTTGGTTTTTCTGCTGTTCGTTTTGAGGACTTGCTGTCTAGTACTAATCTTGCAATCGATTTATATCAGCACGATCAAGAAACCTGGCAGCAACTGATGAATGCTGCAATGAGAAAAGATTTCAGTTGGGAAAAGTCTGGTCAATTATACTTAGAGGTCTATCGAAAGTTACTTCAACTATCCTAACTTATGATTGCATAATGGAAGTTTATGATTGACGAGTCTGTAAAACCAAGGTATACTTTTAGCGAGAAATGAATAGTCAAAGAAAATTATGAGGTGTTTTTGTGAGTGTAAGTATCTAACTTAAGGAAATGAATAACTGAAGAAACAACCATTTTTAGATGGCTTCTTTAGTATACCTAAGTTGATACCTATCTTAACTCATAAAAAATGCTTGATAGACTGTAATATAGCTATCTTTTATTGATTGATTATTGAGGGATGAAGGGCACACTTCGTCTCTTTTTTTATTTTTTTAAATTAATAAAAGCAATGCAGTGAACAAGTAAAATCTTTGTCTTATTCAAAAAGATGGGTATCTTTCAATTAAAGAAGGAGAGATACACGTGAATCAAGAAACTTATACAAAAACACAATTTAATCAAATCAAAGAAAAGCTAATCACTTATGCCATCAGTTACTATGGCAAAAAACGAATCTGCGCGCTACAACCTAGCACTCGCATAGAGGTTGTAAAAAAGCGTCTGCAGGAAACAGCTGAAGCGAAAGCGTTGCTTATGGCGAATTTACATGTTCCATTTATGGGGTTAAATAATATTGAACACTTGACGAATCAAGTCGAAAAAGGATTTATATTAGAGCCAAACGAGTTAGTCAATTACGCTGACTTTCTTAGAAGCAGTCGATTAATTCAAGCGTTTATGCAAAAAAATCAATTTATTGCGCCGCTTTTAGCTAGATATAGCGGTTCGTTGCAGTTATTTTCGGATATAGAAAATCAAATTTATCAGGTTATCCGCAATAATCAAGTGGAAAATGATGCGAGTCGTACGCTGCGTAAAATTCGTAGAGCGATTCAGGAGTGTGAAAAGGAAATTGAGTCAAAGTTACATGCCTTTCTTCGAAATAGTCAAAATAAACCAAAAATTCAAGAAGCAATGATTGTAAGGAAAAATGAACGGTACACAGTACCAATCAAAGCAAGTTATAAAAACCAAATATCAGGGAATGTGGTAGATACTTCAGCAAAAGGTACAACAGTCTTTATTGAACCTTTATCAGTAGCCAAGCTAAACGACAAATTGTATCAGTTGAAAATGGAGGAAGCAACAGAAGTCTATCAAATTTTATTTGGACTCACAGGGTTGATTGCAGAAAAAATGTCGTCGATCCAGTCAAATCTAGAAGTCGTTGCGCAATATGATATGATTTTTGCAAGAGCCAAATACAGTCGAGAAATAAATGGTATCGAACCTACTGTCAATCAAGACGGAATTATCGAATTTGTCAATGTAAAACACACTTTATTAGGTGAAGCAGCAGTCCCTCTGAATGTTTCGCTAGGGAAAGAATACCGCGGTTTAACAATTACTGGACCTAACGCTGGCGGAAAAACAGTTGTATTGAAAACGATTGGTTTGATCTCATTGCAAACGATGATTGGTGTCCAAATTATTGCAGAACCAGGAACGAATATTGCGATTTTTGATCAAATTTTTGTCGATATTGGGGATCAGCAGAGTATTGAAAATGCACTTAGTACATTCTCAGGCCATATGCACAATATTTCTGTAATCTTGGCGAAAGCAAAGCAAAATAGCTTGATTTTATTAGACGAAATTGGGAGTGGAACAGAGCCAAATGAAGGAGCTGCCTTAGCAATCGCAATTATGGAAGCTTTCTATAAAAAAGGGAGTATCATTATTACAACCACTCATTATGGAGAAATCAAACGCTTTTCCGAGCAACATGAAGACTTTCTAACAGCTGCAATGGCATTCGATTCGGAAAATTTAACACCAAAATATCAACTGATTTTAGGCCAAATAGGAGAAAGTAATGCCTTTTGGATCGCGAATAAAATGAATTTAGACAAACAAGTGGTCAAACAAGCACAAAATTATTTACATGACCGCAATTATTCAACAAAAAAAGAGCCGTTCCATCACAAAATCAGAAGACCAAAAGAGCGAACGAAATTTCCCACATATGAAAAAGGTGATTGTGTGTTTTGGACAGAGAGGAAGAAAAGTGCTTTAGTCTACGAAACAAGTGAGATGAGCGATGAGATAGTTATTTTTACAGAAGATAAAAAAATCAGAGTCCATAAACGTCAGCTAAAACTAGAGCAAAGTGCCAAAGATCTTTATCCGCCAAATTATGATCTGGAAACGTTGTTTGAAGACTTTCATGATCGCAAAAAAATCAGATACTTAGAACGAGGATCAAAAAAAGCGCATAAACAATTAAGAAAAGAAATGCTGGAAAGACAAGGAAAAAAGGAAGAATAAGTTTTTCTTATTGATAAAGGGAGGCTAGCAGAGTAGGAGCTATTTTAGTACAGTAGCGTTCCATCTTTTGATAAAAGCGAAAATACCTGCTTTCAAAGTTTTCAACCTCATTTTACAATGGTATAATAGCGACGGAGGAATTTGACGAATGAATGAAAATCAATTATCAAAACGTTTGGCACGCGTGGGGGAATTAGTCCCTGAACAAAGCCGTTTAGCAGATATTGGATCGGATCATGCGTATTTACCTGTTGCATTAGTTTTACAAAAAAAAATTAATTTTGCGGTAGCTGGGGAAGTTGTTAAGGGTCCTTTTGAAGCAGCCAAAAAACAAGTGAAAAAAAATGGTCTGAATGATCAAATCACTGTTCGCTTAGCAGATGGTATAGATGCTGTTGAAGAGACAGATAAAATCACGGCTGTCACGATTTGCGGCATGGGTGGTGTGTTGATTCGTGACATTTTAGAAGCAGGTTGGAAGAATCAACGGTTGCAAGGCAATGAGCGCCTAGTTTTACAACCAAATATTGGGGAGAAGCCATTACGTGATTGGTTGACAGTCCATGGCTATACAATCATCGATGAAGATATTCTGGAAGAAAATAATAAAATCTATGAAATCATCGTAGCTTGTAGACAAGAAGTGAGAGTTGCTTATTCTGAAAAAGAGCGCCTTTTCGGGCCCATTTTACTAAAAAAACGGTCTTCTATTTTTCAAAGAAAATGGCAAGGTGAAGTAAAACAACGTGAAACTATTTTAGCGCAACTAGCCAAAGCTTCTGGTGATCAGCAAGCTAGAATCCAACAAATAGAAAAAGAAATCACTGAGATCAAGGAGGTTTTATCAAATGAGTCTTGATGGCAATGTATTTATTGAACGGTTTGAAGCGTATTGTCCCCAGTGGCTCGCTGAAGCAGGAGATCCTGTAGGGTTACACATCGGTACATTGAATAAAAAACTAAATCGAGTTTTAGTAACATTGGATGTTCGTCCAGAAGTCGTTGCAGAAGCTATCGAAAAGCAAGTTGACTTGATCATTGCAAAACATCCACCTATCTTTAGACCAGTGAGACGCTTAGATACAGATGATTTACAAACGAAAATGTATGCGGATTTACTAAAGCATGATATTGCTGTTTTTGCAGCACATACCAATATGGATATTATTGACAATGGATTAAATGATTGGTTTTGTGAACTTTTAGGGATTGAAGATACGACCTATTTAACTAAAACCCATACTGTTGGCTATAAAAAATTAGCTGTTTTTGTTCCTATAGATGATGCAGCGAAGATGCGCAAAGTATTAGGTCAAGCAGGGGCCGGACTTCAAGGGGATTATACAAATACAAGCTATTCATTGATCGGAACAGGCAGATTTACACCGGTTATGGGCGCTAATCCAACACTTGGTACGATCGGTCAAGAAGAGGCTGTACAAGAAGCAAAAATTGAAGTGATCTTTCCAGAAACAATCGAAACACAGGTCATCAAAGCCATGTTAGCCGCACATCCTTATGAAGAACCAGCCTATGATGTGTATCAAATAGAAAATATTACCAAAGAGTACGGTTTAGGACGAGTGGGACAATTAAAAAAGGCAGTTCCATTAAAGGAGTTTGTCTCTACGATCAAAGAAGTTTTTGACTTAGAGGGATTACGAATTGTAGCAAAAGACGAGACAAAAATGATTCAGCGTGTTGCAATTTGCGGGGGCAGTGGTGAAAAATTTTTCCGCGATGCCATCAAAAAACAAGCAGATGTTTATATCACAGGCGATGTCTATTATCATACGGGACATGATATGTTGACAGAAGGCTTATCTGTGATCGATCCTGGACATTATATCGAACAATTATGTAAACCAAAGTTGGTCGAACTATTCAATCAGTGGAAAAAAGATTATAATTGGGATGTAACCTTTATCGAATCAGAGGTCAATACGAATCCGTTTAAATTTAGATAATGTGGAAAGAAGGAATCTACTCATGTATGAGAATTTATTACCGCGTTTTTTACGCTATGTAAAAACAGAAACACGTTCTAATCCAAAAAGTCAAACAACCCCGTCAACGCAAACGCAAGTCGCTTTTGCACAAACGTTGAAAAAAGAATTGGAAGAGATCGGGATGAGCGATGTTTTATATAATGAAAAAAATGGTTTTGTGATCGCTACTTTACCCAGTAATGTAGACAAAGAAGTTCGTTCAATCGGATTTATCGCTCATATGGATACGGCTGATTTCAATGCTGTTAATGTCAATCCGCAAATTATTGAAAATTATGACGGTGAATCAACGATCAAACTAGATAGCGAAGGGAAATTTACATTAAATACTACCGACTTTCCTAATCTAAAAAATTATACGAATCAAACCTTGATTACAACAGATGGTACAACGCTCCTAGGAGCTGATGATAAATCAGGGATCGCTGAAATCATGACTGCAATGGAAATTTTGATCAACAATCCATCTATCAAACATGGGACGATACGTGTCGCATTTGGTCCTGACGAAGAAATTGGTGTTGGGGCGGATAAATTCGACGTAGAACAATTTAACGTTGATTTTGCTTATACGATGGATGGCGGTCCAGTGGGCGAATTACAATATGAAACCTTCAACGCAGCGCAAGCAGAGGTAACGATCCAAGGAAAAAATGTCCATCCTGGAACGGCGAAAGATACGATGATCAATGCCTTACAATTAGCGATTGATTTCCATAACCAATTACCGCAAAATGAAGTGCCAGAAAAAACAGATGGCTATGAAGGATTCTTTCATTTAGCGCAAATGAGCGGTACTCCGGAAGAAGCACAAATGACATACATTATTCGTGATCATGATCGTGAAAAATTTGAAGCACGCAAAGCCTTGATTCTTAAAATTCAAGAGATCATCAACCAACCATTCGGTCAAGAACGTGTTCAAATCGATCTTTTTGATCAATATTACAATATGGGCGAAGTAATTGAAAAAGATATGAGTATTATTGAATTAGCTAAAAATGCTATGATCGAACTCAATATTGAACCGTTGATCGAACCTGTTCGTGGTGGAACAGATGGCTCAAAGATTTCGTATTTAGGGATTCCAACACCGAATATTTTTGCTGGTGGTGAAAATATGCATGGGCGTTTTGAGTTTGTTTCATTACAAGCGATGGAAAAAGCGACGGATGTCATCGTTAAAATTGCAGAATCTAATGCTAAGTAAAAAGTGTAACTAGTGATAATAATAGTAAAAATTGAAAAGAGGGAGTAAAGTTACAGGTAGTGACTTACTTCCTGTTTTTCTGTCGAGGTTGAACGAGTCCAGTTCACTTTTGCTTTGAAATACAGCATAGTGAATAAAATGATGTTGAGAAATACAAAGTGAAACATTGTTACCATTTATATAAGGAGGAACTTAGATGGAAAATGTAATGATTCTTTTTAATGAAACATCTGGTAAAGATAAAGGGAAAGAATTAGCGAATCAGTTTGTCGATTATGCGAAAAATCATGGACATGCGGAGACTCATTTTCTATTAGAACAAGTGGGGCCGGATTGTGACAGTCGCAAAACAGTTGAAAAAGCGAAGTCTGAAAATATTGATACATTGGTATTCATCGGCGGCGATGGGACAATCAATCACAATGTGGCAGATTTTAAAGACGAATTACCCCATCTAAAAGTTGGGTTACTACCTGGTGGCACAGTGAATAATATGGCTAGGGTTTTAGGAATACCAGTAAAATTTGAAGAGGCGGCTGCTGTTATTTTAGAGGGGGCAACTAGAAAAATCGACTATGGTATGATCAACCAAAAAGTCATTATTAGTACAATGACAATCGGACTTTTAGCTGATACTGCTGCCCGCATCAGTCAGAAAGAGAAACAAAAATATGGCAAACTTATTTTTGTAAAGAATTTTTTTAAATTATTGGCCAAAAAGAAGCGTTATCGTTTAGATATCAAAACGGAAAACGAACAGTGGCAGGGGAAAACGCAGTTGGTTACCGTCACGATGACCAATTCAGTTGGAGGGTACACAAATTTTGATGCTTCTGCATCGCCTGATGATGGTTTGTTTCATTTAACAATTTTACCCAAATTGAATTTTTTTAAGTTGGCTTTTTATTTACCAAAAATCATTTTAGGTAAAATCTATGAAATTCCTGGGTTAAAGTATATAACTGCATCAGAGATATCAATTAAAAGCATTTCTGAAAAGAAAGTCGGTACACGTGTAGATGGAGATCCTAGTGAGAATTTACCTATTCAGATGAAAATGATTAAACAGGGGTTGACTGTGTTTGTGCCAGCTTCTAAAAACAATTGATTTTTTGTTGAATTAACTTTACATTGCATACTCTTTCAAGGTATCCTATAAGGAGTTTAATTCAGGAGGAAAAAGGATGAGTGGGTTGTTGAAGCATTTACCATGGATCTATTTAGTCATCGTAAATGGGTTTGAATTTTTTGCAATGTATTTTGATAAACAAAGAGCGAAACAAAAAAAATGGCGTATACCTGAATTCGATCTTCTTTTTATAGGACTGATTGGAGGAGGAATTGGTGGCTTGCTGGCGCAACAGCTCTTTCATCATAAAACGAGAAAATTTCGCTTTTATTTTATCTTTATTTTTGGTACACTTGTGACTATTGCAATTATTTATTTTAGTTATAAAAGAGAACCGCGAATACATTTTTAGTGGGGAGAAACCATGAAAAGTAATTCTAAAGCAAAAATTTTCTTGAATATTGGCTTGTTGGCGATTATGATCGGCGTGATCATTTATGTGATGGATAATTCCCTCAGTGATATATTTGCTCAATTAATGAAAACAAGCTGGATCGTTGTCGGTTTAGTCATTTTATTAGGCGTCATCTACCAAATTGTCGAAGGCCGCTCGATCAAAGAAATCGCGTCTTATTTTCAGAAGGATTTTACAACAAAAGATGGCTTTTTTACATCTTGTTATGTTGCATTTTATCGTGTGATCTCCTTTGGAACAGGAACGCTTCTTTCAGAAATTTATTTCTATAAGAAAAAAGGCTTGGCTGTTTCTCAAGGCGTTGGTGTGACCGCTTTGCATATGATTATGTATAAGGTTGCTGTGATTTTCTTATCAGTCCTTGGCTTGATTTTCCAGTTTTCCTTATTTTATGAGCGTGCACCTAAAATGATCCCTTTTATTTTAATAGGTGTCGTCTTGACCTTTGTCATCATTTTTTCATTGCTTGTTCTTTCAAGCAGCATTAATCTCCAAGTTTTTCTAATCAAATGGACAAACAAATACTTTAAACGAAAAAAACTACGCGATTGGGTAGACAAATGCAATCTGCAAATCTACTCTTTGAGAGAAACAGTTCAGACAATTACGAAAGATCGTTCTGCTATGCTTCGGATTTTTAGCTGGAATGTTGCAAAGCTTATTTTTTGGTATGTGATTCCTTATGTCGTATTAGTTGAGAATCATCCAACGATCGATTTTCTATTAGTCGTCTCTTTTACCAGTTTTGCAGTTATTTTATCGGGCGTATTTCCAACGCCTGCTGGTATTGGACCATTTGAATTTGTCTATCTCTTGTTATTCAAACCTTTAGTTGGAACGGTTGATGCAGTCTCATCTTTACTTTTGTATCGTTTTGGGAGTTTTGTCTTACCTTTTCTGATTGGTTTTGTTTTCGTCGTGATTCAAAAAAGAAAAGATATAAAATCAGACCTTCATGCAGTTAGGGAGGAAAAACAAAAAACATTAGAAGAATAGCAAATTTGACAAAATTTAGACTGTTCTATGAATTTGAGTTTACTCTAAGAGAAAAAGGTATTGGACAAGAGCTTTAAAGCAATGTCTAGTGCCTTTTTTTGTGGATCAGAAAAGTTATAGCGTTCTTTAGATAAATATTAGAGCAGTTGGTTTTACTCAATCTTTTTCTACGTATCAAAAAAAAGATTGTTTTTTTTTAAGTATTGGTGTACTATCTAACTAGAACACTAGTGGAGAGTGAAGGGAATTGGAGGTAAAGTCATGGATTTTCTTACAGACCGACCGATTTATTTACAGATAATGGACTTTATCACGCAGCAAATTATTTCAGGAAAATTAGAGCCTGGAGCAAAAGTGAAAGCTGTCAGAGAACTAGCTGTTGCATTAGCAACAAATCCAAATACTGTCCAGCGAGCTTTACAAGAATTAGAGCGTGAGGGTATTTTATTTTCTAAACGCGGATTGGGGCGTTTTGTAACAAAAGATACTGAAAAAATCAGCCATTTACAAGATCAGGCAGTAGGACAAGTGATTGAAACTTTTTTTGCTGAGATGAAAAAATTTGGTTGGACACAAGAACAAGCGAAAGATCTACTACAGGAGTATGTCGAAAGGGAGAACGATTTATGAATGATTTAGTGAAAGTAGAGCAATTAAGTTATCGTAAAGGAATGAAGCAAATTTTTAATGCATTGGATTTTTCTATTCAATCAGGGAAAATTATCGCCTTGATTGGTGAAAATGGTTCTGGAAAAACCACAATCATGCGATTACTAGCAGGTTTAGCATTGAATTGGAAAGGTCAGATTTTGATTGATGGCTGTGTTGTTGGAACAAAAACAAAATCTTTTGTGGCTTATTTAGAAGATAAAAATAATTATCAACCTAATCAGCGGTTAGAAGAAATTATTTCATTTTATGATCGTTTTTATACAGACTTTGATAAGCGAAGAGCCTATGAATTATTGCGCTTTATGAACCTAAGTGAATCAGAAAAAATCGGCAATTTGTCAAAAGGGAATGCGGAAAAGTTTGCTTTAAGTATGACCTTAGCAAGAAGAGCAAAGTTATATTTACTGGATGAACCGTTAAGTGGTGTTGATCTGTTATCAAGAGAAAAAATTATTCAATCTTTATTGCAGTGGTTTGAAGAAGACAGTTCGATCATTATTACCACGCATCAGTTAAGAGAAATCGAAAATATTATTGATGAAGTCCTGTTTTTGCGCGATGGCAAAATCATTCTTCATGAATCCTTAGAAACGATGAAAGAAGTCAAACATAAGGATTTAGAAGCATTATATCGTGAGGTGTACGAAATATGACCCATTTATTTCGATTATTTTATTCAAAGACACTGTTCTTAGCTTACGGAGTGTCTTTATTCATTAGTTTTTTAATGGGTTTGGCCAATGTTTATAGTGGTAGACAGCAGTCCGTTGATTTAAGTTTCGCACTCTTTCTATTTTCAATTATCCTTTATTTTATTCTATTTTTTGTGTTGGAATCAAACCGTATCTATCAGTTTTTTCGAACATCGGATTTTCGGTTACTACCTATTAGTACCAGGAAGTTGTATCGTTGCAATTTATTATTTAGTGGGATCGTCGGAATTGTTTTTTTTATAGGAACGTTTTTGGTAAGTGTGATTATGAACTATACAATTATAAACATCCCGTTTCAAATTGGGATCACGTGGAGTGGTATAATCGTTGCTGCTATTGATATTTTCGTGTTGTTTTTAATTGTTCAATTTCTCGTTTATCTATCATCAACAGCTAAGTATTTTGTTCAAAAAAGATATCGGTGGATTTTGGAAATTGTCCTATTTATTGTGTTTTGGATTTTATTCGAGTGGCTTTTAAGTTTTGGGTTTGATCTATTAGAAGGAAACATGTTGCATTACTTCGGATTAAAAGATAATGTCTATTCTAAAGTGATTGTTCAGCTGATTTCAGCGTGTATTTACTTTAACCTTAGTATTTGGGTGATCGATCGATATATGGAAGCAGGTGATCGCTAAATGTATCAGTTGTGGAAGGAATATAGTAAAGAAAGTCGTCAATTTTGGTTTTTTAGTATGGCTGGTTTCTTATTTTTAAGTGGGTATATGATTTACAAACTAGGAATCAAGCAAATCCATATACAAGGCATCTCTCAAGTTGTTTTAGTGGCCGTTTTTTTCTTCTTTTTTGCACAGTTTATTTGGGAAATGTATAGGCAAATCAAGAGTTGGAAAAATAGTCAGTATCGTTTACTGCCCATTAGTGAAACCAAATTTTATTTCAGTAATATCCTATTTAGCTGGCTTACAAGTACGATTTTTCTGTTTAGCTATTATTGCTGCTTAGTTGGCTTGGTGTTTCTTTTAGATCACCAAGTACAAATGTCGCATTTTCAAGAGTATTGGAAACACCTTTTAATTGTTAGTTATTTTTTCTTATCTGCATCGGTTTATATTCAGCTGGTTTATTTATTAAGTAGTGGGATCAGTATGAATGCGCCAAACAAATTACAAAAAGGATCGAAGTATGTTCTCTTTGTCCTGTTGATAGGGGGAGAGATGACGGTTAGTGAGCAACTATTGAGCGGCTATAGGAAGTTAGCCTTTATCAAGAGCCATCAGTTTAAAATCACGTTAGGATATATTCCGTTGTATCTTGATGATTTAGTGTTTGATTTTGTGTTCGTCGGTATATGTATTGTGCTTAGTATTTTTATCTTAAAAAAATATATTGAAGCGGAAAGAAGGTAAATGATGGAAAAACAACAAGTATTAGAAGTGAAAAATATTTCAAAACGCGTAGGGAAAAAAATGATTATCAATGATGCTTCATTTACAGTTGAACGTGGAAAAGTCACTGGCTTGTTAGGACCTAACGGCGCTGGTAAAACCACTATTATTCGTATGTTGGTCGGATTGATGAGTCATGATGAAGGGTCAATTAGGATTGATAGTCAAGTTTTATCAACGAACTTTAAAGAAGCGATGACACATGTTGGGGCAATTGTTGAAAATCCAGAGTTTTATAATTACATGACAGGGATGGAGAATTTAAAACAATATGCGAGGATGGCGCCAAAAACAATCACAGATGACAAGTTAAATCAGGTGATTCGGAGTGTTCATTTGGAAAACAATATAGATCAAAAGGTGAAAACCTATTCTTTAGGAATGCGTCAAAGATTAGGTGTAGCACAAGCTATATTACATCAGCCGGATTTGCTGCTTTTGGATGAGCCGATGAATGGATTGGACCCAAAGGGAATGCGTGAGTTTCGTGAGATGATTCAAAATCTGAAAAACCATGGTGTAGGCGTTCTGATTTCAAGTCATCAATTAAGTGATATGGAGTTATTATGCGATAATTTAGTAATTGTACAAAAAGGTGAAATCACATACGTGGGGCCAATGGACAATCCAGAAGAAGAAAGTAAGCTCATTGTCTTATTGGAGACAGATAAACAAGAGCAAGCACAGACGATCTTACTAGCAGACCATTATAATGTAACTGTAGCAGGTAGCTATCTTAAAATCGAATTGAACGAAGATACTAGAACAACGCTTGTCAAACAATTAGTTGACGCTGGTATTGGCATCAAAGAGTTAAAAGTCCATGTAGATTCTCTAGAAGAGAACTTTTTACGCTGGACAGAAGATGGAGGATTATGACATGAGCATCTTGATAAAAAATGAATGGACAAAATTGATCAAAAAAAAATCAGCCTGGATCATGTGGCTGCTATTAGTTGCTATGACGTTTGCGCTCACATTCTTAGTGAGAACAACGGCGAAATCTGAAAGTGGCGAAGTGATGATGAAAGCCAACGATTTATTTGCAAGTTTGACTGAAATGACGTCATTTCTGAATTTATTTATTGTTGTTGTTGCCGCATCAATCGTTGCGGAAGAATTTAGTCGGGGGACGATTAAATTTTTACTAATCCGTCCTTTCACGAGAAGTCAAATTCTTTTTTCAAAATTTGTTGTCTGTTTGATTTATGCGCTGATCGGAACTGTGATTTTGTATATGACCAGTTTAGTATCCGCTAACCTGTTGTTAAATAGTCAGTCTCCTTTTACTGTTGTTAAGGGATATCATGGTTGGAATGCGTTGACTGTTGCAGGTGCTTATGCAGGGGCAAATCTCTTGCTTATTCTTTTGTATGTTACAATTACTTTATTTATATCAGCGGCGATTCGTTCTCAAAGTTTAGCAGTAGGTGTGGGGTTAGGTGTTCTATTTGGCAGTAGCATCATCAATTCTTTTTTAAATGTTGTTATGGCAAAATACCAGTGGCTGAGATGGAATCCCTTCAATATGCTCAGTATCAAGAACACAATTATGGAAAAAATGGGATCGGAAATCAATTCTCCGGCATACTTGAATTTTTGGCAGATGGCTGGCGGAATTTGCGTGTATAGTGTACTTATTTATTTAGCAATGCAGCAGCTGTTCAAGAAAAGAGATGTTTCGTTAAATTAATTGTTTATCCCGTTGAATAACCATATTCTCATGTTAAATGAGAATATGGTTATTCATTAGATCGTGAAAAAATGGCTGAAACTTTGTGTAATCAAGGTTTTAGTTCTTTTTTTTTGAAGAGTGTAAATTTTTTTATTAGAGAAAATAGAAAGTTTCTTTTTTTATCTAATAAATTACTGATAAAATCGATATTTATACATGTGAATGCTTGTTTAAACCCTTAAAAATGATTATGATTAGAAAGAAATTTTATACTTAATTATGATAAGGAGTGGTTTAATGGAACAAAAGCAATTAAGATGGTTCACTGTTGGTCTGATCGCTTTCAACATGGTTTGGGGCTTAGGGAATGTCGTGAATAACTATGCACAACAAGGGATTTCTGTTGTGACATCTTGGGTCTTGATTTTGGTCTTATATTTTATTCCCTATGCATTGATCGTAGGTCAACTGGGCTCAACGTTTAAAGATAGCAGCGGCGGAGTTAGTTCTTGGGTTCAAAATACAAGTACAAAACGATTAGCCTATTATGCTGCGTGGACGTATTGGGTGGTGCATATCCCCTATTTGGCACAGAAACCTCAATTAGTTCTGATTGCATTTGGTTGGGCGATCCAAGGAAATGGTAATATTGTCAATAATTTTTCTGTTGTGGGGATTACCTTGATTTCATTAGCTATTTTTCTAGTGTTCTTACTCCTATCGACAAAAGGGTTGATGACACTAAAAGTAATTGGCGGGATGGCGGGAACCGCGATTTTCGTCATGTCTATGCTGTTTATTTTGCTAGCAGTCGGAGCACCAATGATGAATTCTACTGTTGAATTTGCAACACCTCATATGAACAAGATCAGCACGTATATTCCAAAATTCGATTTTAGTTATTTTACCACGGTTTCCATGCTGGTATTTGCGGTTGGCGGAGCTGAAAAAATTTCACCTTATGTCAATTCCATGAGAAATCCAGCGAAAGAATTTCCTAAAGGAATGATTTTTCTAGCTGCCATGGTTGGAGTGTCCGCTGTTTTAGGTTCGTTTGCGATGGGCATGTTGTTTGCAAGTAATAATATCCCAGAAGATTTAATGGCTAACGGTGCTTATACAGCGTTTCAATTATTGGGAGAATATTATGGTGTGGGGAATTTATTGATGATCATTTACGCCATTACCAATGGTATTGGTCAAATTTCTGCTTTAGCATTCTCAATCGATGCACCTTTACAAATTCTTTTAGCAGATGCAGATCCTGACTTCGTACCAGCTTCTTTACGTAAGAGAAGCAAAAAAGGGACATTGGTAAACGGATATTTACTGACGGGTATTTTAGTTAGTATCATTATCGTCTTGCCGATGTTTGGGATTGATAATATTAAAGAGTTAGTCAAATGGTTAACGAACTTAAACTCTGTTGTGATGCCAATGCGTTATTTATGGGTATTCTTTGCTTATATGATGTTGAATAAGGCATATAAAAACTACACATCAGAATATAAGTTTATTAAAAATCCGAAAATTGCCTTTGGTTTTGGGTTATGGTGTTTCTTATTTACAGCGTTTGCTTGTATTTTAGGTATGGTACCAAAAATTGATTTTGCGGCTGATCCTAAAGCGTGGTTCTTTCAATTAGCGTCTAATGTGATAACACCTGTTGTGTTGATTTTATTAGGAATGATCCTGCCAGCTTTAGCTCGTCGTGATAAAAAGAAAGCTCAAATCAACTAGTTTAAAGAGAGAAAAGACTCGATAGGAGTTTGAACCGACCCCAAAAAGTTAGACCAAAAATCTAATTTTTTGGAGGTCGGTATTTTTATGTCTAAATATAGCTTTGAACTTAAACTAAAAATTGTTCAAGAATATCTGGTAGGGAAAGGAGGAATACAAGCTTTAGCAAATAAGCATGGGGTTAAAGCGGCGGAACAAGTCCATAGGTGGATCAATGCTTATCAAGAATTTGGTGAAGAAGGTCTTTTACGAAAACGTCAAAATCAGAATTATTCTGTTCAATTCAAGCTAAATGCGATAGAGTTATATCAAACAAGTGAGCTCTCCTATCGTGAAGTTGCCAATATTCTTGAAATGAATAATCCAACTCTTATTGCCAACTGGATGCGAAAATTCCGAAAAGAAGGAATCGATGGGCTCTCAAAAGAGAAAGGGCGTCTATCTACCGTGCCAAAAAAAGAAGAACAGACAAAGAAGCATTTAATGAAAGAAACGCTAGAAGAACAGAATCGCATCAAAGAATTAGAAAAGCAGGTTCGTACTCTTCAAATTGAAAATGCCTTTTTAAAAGAACTGAGGAAGCTGCGAAAACAGGAAGCTCAACAACGACGAGTGAATCAATCGCGCGAATCATCGCAAGCCTCCGAGGACAGTTCAAATTAGTTGAGCTTCTTGAAGCATTGAATTTTTCTAAATCAACCTTTATGTATTGGCAAAAACGATTTGACCGAAAAAATCCAAATCAGGAAATTGAAACAGAGATGCTTCATATTCGTCAAAAGCATAAAGATTACGGCTGTTTACGAATGACGAACGAACTAAGGAGCCGAGGATTCCACGTGAATAAAAAGAAAGTTCAACGCTTAATTCGAAAGCTAAGGATTGAAGTCCGCTCTTATACACGGAAATCCCGTCGCTATAGCTCGTATCGTGGAAAAGTTGGAACGATTGCCAAGAACCGAATCCAACGTCGCTTTTACACGAGTGTTTGTCATCAAAAAATAACGACAGATACAACAGAATTAAAGTATTTTGATTGTGATCCCAAAGGAATCATTCGTCAAAAAAAGTTATACTTAGATCCTTTTATGGATATGTATAATAGTGAAATTCTTTCTTATCGTATCTCAGAAAAACCAAATGCACTGGCAATAATGGAAGGATTAGAAGAAGCAATCAGACTGACGAATGATTGTCCTTATCGTCGCACCTTTCACTCAGATCAAGGTTGGGCGTATCAAATGAAAGCTTACAGCTATAAACTGAAGAAACAGAACATTTTTCAAAGTATGTCTCGAAAAGGCAATTGTCTAGATAACTCAATCATGGAGAACTTCTTTAGTCTTTTAAAACAAGAAATTTATCACGGGAAAACCTATTCTGGTTTTGAAGAACTAAAAATGGCAATTGATAACTATATCTATTATTACAACAACGAACGAATGAAAAAGAAACTGAACTGGAAAAGTCCTGTACAGTTTCGAATAGCCGAAAGTAAAGCAGCTTAATAACGAATAAAAAACGGAGTAGATTTCTCTACTCCGAAAAAAGTCTAACTTTTTGGGGTCACTACAGTTTCTTCTCTCTTTTTTTAGTGCGACAAATAATCAATTCGTTTTACGAGAAAAAAGACTAAAATCGCTAAATAAATCATTTGCTAAAATTATATTAAGGTGTTTAAATTCGAATTTAAATATCCTGTTTTTCTTTTAATTACGCATTTTTAGAAAAAAATGAGAACATTTTTCCCTTTTTATCGGTATAATAGAAGGGAAGTCTGTTCTTTTTTCTAAAAAAATGATACGATTTATAAAGGAAAAAATATGAGGAAGTGAGAACGATTAGTAAGCGACAACGTCAAACAGAAAAAGAAGAAAAAACAACCTATCTTTGTAAAGAAGTTGATCCAAATTATTTAGGTCGTGAAATTTATGCCGATAATGTAGATACGCCCTACTCATTTTATTTAGTTCGAAAGTTAAACCTAGCGAAAGACTATCAAAATTTAGCCGAAGGTGAAGCTTTTTTTGACGCAATTTGCGATAGCTGGGACGAAACAGAAGAATTTGAAGAGTTAGTCGTTAAAAAAATCTATATGTATGTTGAAACTGAAATGATGTACTATACCTTGCATATGGGAAGTTTTGAACCAACACGAAGAGAACTTCGTATGAACTTGAAAAAATGGTTCGAAGAGATTAGCTTAGAAAAACAAGAACGTTCTCTGATTTATAAAGGAGAAACTGGGATAAATTCTGGAGAAGTGCAAGGTATGATGAAGCAAATGCTTGAGACTTCAAATGAGATTTTCCGTCTACGCAAAATGATCACTGATTTAACTGATACAATCAATCAGGGGAAAATCGAATTGCATGCAAGTAAAAGTGATCCCATCATCTCTCGAAGTATTCAAACGATCCATCTTAAACGGGCACAACCGTTAGTAATTGAAGAAAGTAAAACGGAAGATGCTAAAGTTGTGACAGCCGATGTCGATGAAGTGATAGATGTAGCTGCGCAATTGGTTGATAAAGACACTCATGAAACATCTGTTACAATTACACCAGTGACAGAAACAACAGGTGAGCCAAAGGAAGTAGTAGGAGAAGAACCGGAAAAAAAGTTGGAGAACGAATTGGCGAAAAAACCAGTTCAAGAAGATTTCCAAGCCGAAGAAGATCCTACAGTTTTTCCAATCAAAGAACCAGAAAATGAGAAACAGACCAAACAAGCTTCTCCTATGAAAAAAGGACGTCATTCAATCAAGTTGAAACGTGAACAGCTAGAAAAAGAACAAGTAATCCAATCAGCGGAAGCAAAGACCTCTGCGGCAAACGTTGTGAAAAATCAACCGTTAGATCTTAGTTTGCTCGTTTTTAAAAAGAAAAAGACGCAAAAAGCAACACCAAGTAATTGGCCGCGTTTTTCGAAACAACTAAAAGCAAGTAAAGGGCTAATAGCACCAGCAAAAATTCCTAATTTTTCCAAAAGTGAAATGGAGAATTTAGAAGATGAAATTTACTTGTGTTTTATGAATAAGCGAATGCGTTTAGGAACAAAGAAAAATGCCGCTCAGAAGAAAAGTATTTTACGCTCAGACTTACTTGCACAAATCAATCAAGCAGAATATTTAAATTATTCGTGGGGGCAAGTTCTAAGACAACGCAAAGAAGATGTCATGATTTGTGGACGTTTAAGTTGTGGTGGATTAATTTCGTCTTTAGATGAATTTTTACAGGAAATGCGAGAAATTGCTTATAGCCGTTCTCTATTCGGTAAGAAAGTTCGTTGTTCCGTTGATTTACTACGGCGTTTAGAAGGGTATATTTTAATGGATCAGTACATGCAAAATCTAAGCATGGTGCCAGTTGAAAAATAAGTTTAAATAGATGAAGTAGGAACAGGTTAAGTTTCTACTTTATCTATTTTTTTGTAGAAACTATTTAATGAAATTAGATCAAATTGGCGGGCTTGGAAGATTGATTATAGGTGCTGTTAAGTGGTATAAATACATTTTTTTCAAGCGACCGGCATGGTATCTGAACCTGATGATAAGGAGAATCGACATAAAAAGTTGGTACGTTATAAAATGAATTTTGTTAGTAATGATTCGCTTTTTTGATCAATCCGTGACTGAAAGTTTAGGTAACTCGGTAGGAGAAAACGGTGTAACAGATAGAACTCCACTGGAAAATTTAAGTGGGTTAGACTATTTTCCTAAGTTTAAAGACCTATTAATACTAAGTGTTGTATCCATGGGTGATTATACTCCAATTAAAAAATGGATAGAAGAGAAATATTTCTTATAACTAAATAAGGAATATAACGCCATTATCTAAATTGATTGTAATAAATCATTTTGTCTTGAATAATAACACTCTTTCTGATGTATCTCCATCACAGAATATGACAGTGGGGAGGGGAACTTATTTTAACGGGTAATTTACTCGATAATTTATCATCTGTGCGCTATTTAAGCTACTATTTTTAATGAGTAATCTGCTAAATTAGTGTACACATGATTATATTATAGTAAAGAGTTACATGAAAGAAATATATAAAATAAATAGATTGAACCGTTGTGATCGTAGCGATGTCGCTGTGTTTATCTTTCCCTTTTTTTATAACGAGCAAACTATCGAATCAAAAGTGCTGAGCTTTGGTAAAATAAGATTTCTAATGTATGATTAGTATATAAAAAAAAGGATAAACCATCATAACGGAGGTAATTGGGATGAAGAAAATCTTTAAGAAAAAAACAACTGATGACAAAAATTCAGACTTAAAAAAAGCGGCAAAACGTCTTTCTGAAAAAGAACAGAAATCTGTAGATGCAGATGAAAAAGAATTTGACTCTTTTTTTTCTGAAGTAATAAAAAAATTCCCTCAAAAAACAGCATCAATTATTTTAAATAGTTATGGGAAATCAAAAAAACGTGCTGAAAATATAGTGTCAAAAAGTACAAGCCAATTTGATCGCATTTTTGATGAATTTTTAGAAGGAGTGGATGATGATACACGTAAAAAATGTCACAAAACAATCCATGCAGCCTCTTTAACAGCTGCAATCGTGGGGTGTTCACCGATTCCCTTTTCTGATGCATTGTTGCTTGTTCCTATCCAATTAACAATGATGGCTCGTTTGCATAAAATATTTGGACAATCTTGGTCTGAAAGTATGGGCAAAAGTTTAGGAAAAGAAATCGTAGTCGTAGGTTTGGGCAAAAGTGCAGTTGGCAATATAATAAAGCTTATTCCCGCAGTAGGTACGGTCGC
Organism: Enterococcus sp. AZ170; assembly: GCF_050545135.1. NCBI lineage: Bacteria > Bacillati > Bacillota > Bacilli > Lactobacillales > Enterococcaceae > Enterococcus > Enterococcus sp. AZ170. The sequence continues at coordinate 1,321,737 of NZ_CP172947.1, forward strand.
AGGCGCTGCAATCAACGCTACGGTTGCAAGTACAATCACAGAAACATTGGGATGGGTGACTGTGAAAATGTTGAACGACGGAGAGGATATCTTCGAACAAACAATGACCTTTAAAGGACAATTTAAAACGTTATTTAATGCTGTGCAAAATTCTAGTAAAAAGTCAAAATAGAATGTGGACATAAGTGATGGTTGAGTAAAATAATCTAGTCCAATACTGATTTAGTTTATTGAAAAGAAGCTTGTAAAGGTATCCAGTAAGAGATAAGGTAAACACGTATAAAGGGAGGGAAATAAAATTGAAAAAGATAATTGTAACGGGTGCTGGTGGAGGGCTCGGAACGGCTATTTGCGAAAGAAGCGCAAAGGAAGGGTTTGGTATTATTGCAATAGATATTAATGCGGATTCATTAAAGTCACTTGACCATTTGCCTGATATTGAAACTAAAATTCTTGATATTAGCAATTATAACGAAGTACAAAGTTTTTTTACGCAGTTAAAAGAGGATGAGTCTATCGTAGCATTGGTGAATAACGCAGGGATTTATAATGCGCTAAGTCTTCTCGAGTATGATGAGGAAATGATGGATACTCTATTGAATGTCAATATCAAAGGTCCCACGATTTGTTCAAAGTTCTTCATTCAACATTTACAAGCAAATAATCGTAAGGGAAAAATCATCAATATTTCTTCTATTTCAGGGCAAGAAGGAAGCTCAGATGCCCTATATGGACTGTCAAAAGCTGCAATTATCGGACTCACTAAAAGTCTGGCGTTACGTTTTTCTCCCACTGTTTTGGTTAATGCTATTGCACCAACGATGATCGAAACAAAAATGATGGAAAAAATTCCAGAATGGCGAAAAGAAGAGTATCAGGCACATCACTTGATCAAAGAGCCGATAACGGCTAAAGACGTTGCTAACACGGTACATTTTCTTTTATCAGATGAGAGTAGCCATTTTACGGGCGCTACCTTTGATTTAAACAATGGCGGTTATTTGAGATAAAGATGAATTTAAAAAAGCTACGAGTTTTTTAGTATTGTCCATCGATGCAAAAATCATTATGGGTATCAGTAATGTTATGCTAAAAAAACACGTTTTGCACCATTTTTTCCAGTTCTCTTTCTTCTAATCATTATTGATGTTGGCAATTTGCTAGTGAGTTATTTTAATTTTAAGAATTGATGCTTACTTTGGCGAACAGTGGTTCTAGGAGAATGGAATTGCAGTCAAATGGTTGGAGTGCTAAAACACGTGATGGTAGTTTGAGCTGTCAATATGAGTATGGCATAGTGATTACAAAAGAAGGTCCAATGATTTTAACGTCTCAAGGAGAAGAAGGAACACATGAATGTTTTGCCTTGGCTTATACTAGCTATTCAAATTTCAAGTGACTGAAGCATAACTCTACGAGTCATGTCTCAGTTTTTTTGATTCTAAAAAAATTGTTTAAGTCGTTCCAGTCATCTGCTTTTATTGAATAGAAAAAAGCCATATTTGAAGAATAACTAAACCGTAACTTACTCAATCAACGACTAAAATCTCTTTGCAACAAAAGGATTCAAACTAAGACTAAAAAAAACTTTGATTTTGTAGTATAATTTTCAAGGATAGAGGAAAGGCGGGAAAAGCCAGTGAAAAGCAAACAGACCTATGCGGTAGTTGATATAGAAACAACCGGTACCGATCCAAAGGTCGATCGGATCATTCAATTCGGCTGTGTATTGATTCAAGAAGGAGTTATCGTTTCCCGTTTTGCTACAGATATCAATCCCAATCAGGCCATTTCCAAGCAAATTCAGCAACTTACAGGTATTAGTAATGCACGTGTGCAAAAAGCACCATATTTTGAAGATGTTGCGTTAACGATCTACAATTTATTAGCGGATACTGTTTTTGTTGCACACAATATTTATTTTGATTATCCTTTTCTAGCACAGGAGCTAACCAGATGCGGTACGCCCAAATTAAAAATTCCAGGGATTGATACAGTTGAATTAGCTCAAATCTTTTTACCGACAGAAAAGAGTTTTCGCTTGGGGGACTTATCTGAACGTTTAGGCTTGATCCATGATAATCCGCACCAAGCAGATAGTGATGCCCAAGTGACGGCAGAACTGTTATTATTGATCGAACGTAAAATGCGTCAATTGCCTTTGATCACGATGGAAGCTATTGCGTCATTGAGTCAGCAAACAGGGATGGATACTAGTGCTTATATTCACCAAATATATCGTGAAATGAAAAAAGATATTCAGCCGCTTTCAAAACAACAGCACGTTGTTTCAGGAATTGCTTTGAGAAATAAAACCGTTCCATTATTTGAAGAAAAATTATATGGAAACCCAATCTTCCCACAAAAGAAAAAGGCTAAAGAAAAACTTTTTGCAAATCTAATTGGCTATCGAGCAGAGCAAAGCCGAATGATGAATTTAGTTTATGAACACTTTACCAACGAGGAAAATAAGAATTTATTTATTGAAGCTGCAACTGGCACAGGAAAAACGTTGGGGTATCTATTTCCGCTAAGTTATCTAGCAACACCTGAGGATCCAGTGATTATTAGTACCGTCTCAATCGTCTTGCAAAATCAATTAATCGAAAAAGACATTCCGTTAGCAAATCAAATTTGTCCCAAACCGTTGCAAGCTACAATCATCAAAAGCCATCGACATTATCTCGATCTGCAACGGTTTAAAGCCACATTAAAAAAACCGGTGCAGCAAAAACAATATGCCTTGTATCAAATGGGTGTCTTGGTTTGGTTATTGGAAACACAAACAGGGGACTTAGATGAATTGCAGTTGATCAATCTGAATCATGCTTTTTGGAGAGATGTTGCGCATCGTGGTGTTGATTTTTTATCAGATCAAGATCCGTTGTATCAAGAAGATTTTGTGCGCTTTCTTTACAAAAAGGTCAAACAAAGCAATGTGTTGATCGTTAATCATGCCTTTTTAGCGCAAGAAACCTTAAGAGAAGTCCCGATACTGCCAAAAAGCTCTTATCTAATTCTTGATGAAGCTCATCACTTGCCTGATATTGCTGGGAAAATTGCGAATCGTCAATTTAATTTTATTTCGTTTAAAAAGCAGGCAGCTATCTATTTAGAAGAAGACCAATTAATTGACCAAGTAAACCAAATTTTTGAAAATGAAAGTCAAGAACAGCGACTGCTCCGTATCTACGCTAAAGCGTTGAGTGATTTAGTGGAAGAATTTAGTGATTTATTTTATGAAATAAATCAACTATTTCCGAAAAATGATCAGCAAGCTCTTGTGTCTAATTTGTTAACTAAGGCTATATTTGATCAATTATCGTTGGATGGGGAACTTTCAATCCAAAAAATCGAAATTCTTTTAACTGAAATGCAGGAAATTCAATATAGATTGCGACGCTCAATTATTGAGCAACTTGAAAAGTACACAGCTTCTCAACGGATTATCTTTGTTAGTTTGCTACAATTTTTTGAACGGATCGAATTTTTATTCGAAAGTTTTGATCTGTATGTCAATGAATGGCAGCCACGTTGGATCAAAGAATATAGTGTGACGCCTCAAGGCTATGGCATGTTTGCAATCAATGATCTGGAAGCCAGCATTTTACCAGAAACAACTTGGTATGATCGATATCAACGAATTTTGTATACTGGGGGAACGTTAAAATTTGGTAATGATAAAAAATATCTCCCTAATAAATTAGGCTTAACCAATGTTTTGTTTAAAACACTCCCTGATCCTTATGATTATGAAGCAAATGCTCGTTTGTATATCCCAAAAGAAGCAATTGCAATCAGCCAGGCCAATGGAACCGAGTTTGCGGCATACATTGCTTCAGTGATTCAAGAGCTAGCCCAACAGCAAGATCGTTCTATGTTGGTATTATTCACATCACATGAAATTTTGAGTAGTGTGTATTATCGGTTACATCCGCAATTTTTAAATGCAGGTAGAGAACTTTTAGCGCAAGGAATCAGTGGTAGCCGCGAGAAAATTTTAAAGCGGTTTTCACAGTCGAAAAATAGTATCTTACTAGGTGCTGATAGTTTCTGGGAAGGGGTGGATTTGCCAGGAGAGGCATTGTCGATTCTGATTGTGACACGTCTGCCTTTTGAAAATCCAAAGCGACCTTTTGTGAAAGCGCGCTATGATTATCTTGAAGAAAAAGGAATTCAAGCCTTTACGCATGAAAGTTTGCCCAAAGCCGCACTGCGCTTACGGCAAGCATTAGGACGCTTGATACGTTCAGATAGTGATAAAGGAGCGTTGATTGTTTTGGATCGTCGTTTGGTAACGGCTAAATACGGAAAACGCATGTTAAAAGCTCTACCAAAGAATCTACCGATGAAAGAAGAAACACTAGCTGAAATAGTATCAGAACTAAAAGAATTCTTAAATAAATAAATTTAGCTGCTATCTATTAAATCGTACTGATTTTCTGCTATAATGGTAGCCAGTAAGTTTGGAAAGGGCGAGTCGATTGCAGGAACAAGAAGAACGAAATGAAGCAAGAAAAAACAAGATTCTTTTGAGCATAGTCGCAGTTTTATTAGTGATTATTGTGACGATGGCTATTTTTTATGTTCGCTCCACACATCCAAGAACACAAGCGAAGCGAGAAGCAACCAAAATTGCAAAAGAATCTGCCCATTTGGAATCAGTCGATAACTTTTATTGGTTTACCAGAAAAGAGACTTATTTTAGTGTTACTGGGAAAGACGATAAAGGAGAAGCCATTGCAGTGATCATACCCAAAGCAGGTGAGAAGATCACGGTACTGAATCAAAAAGATGGAGTAGACGAACAGCAAGTCCGTCAGATCATTGAGACTGACTATAAAGAAAAGAGTATCCAAAAAGTCAGTTTAGGCATGTATAATGATAAACCAACATGGGAAGTCGTGACAAAAAACGATGATGGATTACTAAGTTATTATTTATTATCATTCGAAAAAGCGGAAGAAATTATGGTTATTAAAAATGTCTGACGAGACAATTTGATTGAGTTATTTTAAATGAAACAAGAAGAGATTGACGACGACAGTAGAGACTTCGTCCAAGGTTCTGATAAAAAATGAATGGAGCGATCATATGGACATATCAAAACGTGCACAGAAATTAGAACCCTCTGTTACGCTAGCCGCAGCAGCCAAAGCTAATGCATTAAAGGCGGCAGGTAAAGATGTTCTAAGTTTAACTGTTGGCGAACCAGATTTTACGACACCAAAAAATATTCAACAAGCAGCTATTTGCGCAATTGAAAGCGGAAAAGCCAGTTACTATACACCTTCTGCAGGTATCAAGGAATTACGAGAAGCGGTGGTCAAGCACATTGAAACCTACTATCAACTGAGTTATGAAGCAAATAATGTCATTGTCACAGATGGTGCTAAATTTGCATTATATCTTTTATTTCAAGCAGTATTGAATCCAAATGACGAAGTGATCATTCCCGTTCCATATTGGGTAAGTTATGGTGAACAAGTTAAATTAGCAGAAGGAGTTCCCGTATTTATCTCCTGTGCGCAAGAAAAAGAATTTAAAGTAACCGTAGAACAGCTAGAAGCAGCTAGAACGAATAAGACAAAATTACTGATTTTAAATTCTCCTTCTAATCCAACTGGAATGATTTACTCTGAAGCTGAGCTACGTAAAATTGGTGAGTGGGCTGTATTGAATGATATCTTGATCGTATCAGATGATATCTATGGCAGACTAGTTTATAATGGAGCCACTTTCACCCCAATAGCAACTTTATCTGAAGCAATTCAAAAACAGACGATCATTATCAATGGCGTCTCTAAAAGCTATGCGATGACAGGTTGGCGGATTGGCTACGCGGTTGGGGATGCAACCATTATTTCAGCAATGAATGATATCGCTTCGCAATCAACAAGCAATCCAACTGCCGTTAGTCAATATGCAGCGATTGAAGCACTGATTGGTAAGCAAGATACCGTGGAAACCATGAGACAAGCTTTTGAAGCACGTCTGAATGAGATTTACCCATTGTTTGCTGCGTTACCTGGATTTAAAATGGAAAAACCGCATGGTGCGTTTTATCTATTTCCAAATATCAAAGAAACCTTAACGGTGTGCGGCTATACGGATGTCACTAAATGGGTCGATGATCTATTAGCAGAGGCTCAAGTTGCGCTTGTTACAGGTGCGGGTTTTGGTGCTCCTGAAAATGTTCGGATTAGTTATGCAACTGATTTAGAGACATTAAAAGAAGCTGTTAAACGTATTAATGCTTTTATAGAAAAGAAATCAACAAAATAAAACGACTTAATTCGGGATAGGTAAAAACTAAATGGATGGAGAGACGATCGTGGAACAAATTCAAATTATCGATTCAAAGAATCATGTGGGAGAAACAGTAAAAATAGGTGCTTGGATTGCGAATAAGCGTTCAAGTGGAAAAATTGCTTTTCTACAATTACGTGATGGAACAGCTTATTTTCAAGGAATCGTTGTCAAAAGCGAAGTACCAGAAGAAGTGTTTCAACTGGCAAAAGGACTAACTCAAGAGACTTCAGTTTGGATCACAGGTGAAATCAGAGAAGACAGCCGTTCAAAATTCGGTTATGAGATCGGTGTAACAGGTATTGAAGTGATCGGTGAAAGCCATGATTACCCAATTACACCAAAAGAACACGGAACAGACTTTTTGATGGATCATCGTCATTTATGGTTGCGTTCTTCGAGACAACATGCAATCATGCAAATCCGTAACGAAATTATTCGTGCAACATACGAGTTTTTTAACAACAATAATTTTGTTAAAATCGATCCGCCGATCCTAACTGCAAGTACAGCCGAAGGAACAACTGATTTATTTGAAACAAACTATTTTGATCAAAAAGCATATTTATCTCAAAGTGGACAACTATATATGGAAGCAGCAGCCTTAGCTTTTGGTAAAGTGTTTTCATTTGGCCCAACGTTTAGAGCGGAAAAATCAAAAACGCGTCGTCACTTGATCGAGTTCTGGATGATCGAACCAGAAATGGCTTTTATGCATCAAGAAGAAAGTTTAGAAGTGCAAGAACAATACGTTGCTTTCTTAGTGCAAAGTGTATTGGACAATTGTGACCAGGCTTTAGATGTGTTGGAACGTGATAGAGAAGTCTTGAAGAAATATACACAATTACCATTTCCACGTATTTCTTATGATGAAGCAGTTGAGTTATTGAAGAAAAATGGTTTTGACGATATTGAGTGGGGCGATGATTTTGGCTCACCACACGAAACATTTATCGCAAATTCATTTGACCGTCCAGTCTTTATTTTAAACTATCCAAAAGCAATCAAAGCTTTTTATATGAAACCACACCCAACTCGGGATGATGTCGTGATTTGCGCGGATATGATTGCACCTGAGGGTTACGGAGAAATTATAGGTGGTTCTGAAAGAGCGATCGATCATGATTACTTATTAGAACAAATTCGTAAGCACAATCTAGATGAAAAAGAATATTCTTGGTATTTAGATTTACGTCGTTATGGTTCAGTACCGCATTCAGGATTTGGTTTAGGCTTAGAACGTACGGTCACTTGGTTGGCAGGAATCGAACATGTACGTGAAGCAAGCCCATTTCCACGTTTGTTAAACCGTATTTATCCATAAAACTGTTATCGTTAGTCGATGAAAGAAGCGTTATATTTTCTTTCTTCGGCTAATTTTTTTAGAAAAATGTTTCACTAGATCAAATTAGAGATAAGAATCTAGAAAAAGTAAGGTAAATTGTTTAGAATTCCCCTTTTTTATGGTAGAATTGACAGAAAGTAGAATAAAGGAATGACTTGAATGGAAAACCCAACACAAATCAAAAGAAAACATTTTCGTTTTCCAGCTTATGATGATGACTTAGGCGTGAAATTAGTTTCTGAAAATAAACGTACATTGTTTCAAGAAGAACCAATGCTTACTAAAACAACAACGCAAACACAAAAAAATGCGCCTGTAATCGATCCAGTAACAGTGCAGCCAGTGATGCCAAAACAACCAACACAAACAAACAAACAACATGTCTCACATAGTCAAGAACAAGTAGCAGAGCTAGCTCGACATAAATCTAATCTACCTAACTATATGATGACCCATAATAAAACAACCACAAAAACGCAAAAGCCGAATTTATTTGGTTCGATGCCAAAGAGAAGTTCATATGGTTTTGGCTCACAGCAAACGCCTAAAAAAAATAAAGCGGCATTTTCAAAAGATTTTACGTACGATACGCGCTCTTATTTTGTGCCGAAATACATTCCAGCTTCTGTGATTCCAGAAGAGCAGACACCTGTAGTAACAGAGCAGGAATTAACTGATGCGATGAAAAAAGATCAAAGTTCTTATTTACTTTTTGATGAGGAGCCAGCAGCGTTCCAAGTAAAAGGCAATGAAGATCCAACTGTTCAAAAATTTAATATCCCAAAAGGATCACCAGAAATTCCAGTCACAAGACGTCAATATCAACAAATCAAACCTGATATGGAACGCTTTGGCAAAGAAGGCGATATTAGCCATACATTACCCCGCTCTCGTAAAGAACTAAAGACAGCGAAAGAAAAGGCGAAAAGTCAAACAGCATACGGACAAAAAGTAGCTGAAGCAGAGCATGAAAAAAAACGGGGCATATTGGATAAATCATTGAGTGGTATTATTGAAGATTCAAGTATGGAGATGGAAAATAGCAAGTATTTTAATTAAATCACTATCTGAGACAAAACGAAAGTTGGTTTTGTCTCAGCTTTTTACTGTCAGCTTTATAGGTGCTTTTTTGAGAGATAATTTGAACAGAGCAAGCAATAAACGGATCATTTTTTAGTTGATTATTTCATAAATTTATACGATAATGGGTTGCATACGTTTGAGAAGTGTTTAAAAAACCTACGTTTTATATAGATATTAAGAGAAGAGGATTAGAATGAGCAATCAAGAAAATAAATTACATCATTTTGTTGGGATCAAAGGTTCAGGAATGAGTTCATTGGCACTTGTGTTATTTGAAAAAGGGTACCATGTGCAAGGATCAGATGTTGACGAGTATTTTTTCACACAACGTGATTTAGAAAAAGCTGGTATTTCGATTTTGCCGTTCAATGCGGATAATATTACAAAAGATATGGTTGTTATCGCAGGAAATGCATTTCCTGATACACACGAAGAATTAAGTCGTGCCAAAGAATTAGGTGCTGAAATTATTCGTTATCATGATTTTATTGGGCGTTTCATTCAGCCATACACAAGCGTTGCCGTTACGGGTTCTCATGGGAAGACAAGTACGACAGGGTTACTATCCCATGTATTGACTGGTATTGCACCAACTAGCTATTTAATTGGAGATGGAACTGGACATGGCGATCCAAACGCTGAATTTTTTGCTTTTGAAGCGTGTGAGTATCGTCGTCATTTTCTAGCCTATTCTCCAGATTATGCAATCATGACGAATATCGACTTTGATCATCCTGATTATTTTAAGAGCATTGAAGATGTGTTTTCTGCCTTTCAAATAATGGCAAAACAAGTTAAAAAAGCAATTTTTGCTTATGGTGACGATAAATATTTACGCAAGTTGGAAACGGATATTCCGATTTATTACTACGGCTTAACAAACGAAGATGATATCCAAGCTAGAAATATTGAGCGAACAACTCAAGGTTCTTCTTTTGACGTTTACCATAAAGAACAATTGATTGGGCACTTTGTATTACCGGCTTTCGGTCAGCACAATATCATGAATGCTTTAGGAGTGATTGCTGTTGCCTACTTTGAAAAGCTAGATATGAATAAAGTGGCTGAGGAAATGTTAACTTTTGAAGGGGTAAAACGTCGTTTTACTGAGAAAAAGGTTTCTGATATGATCATCGTGGATGATTATGCCCATCACCCAACAGAGATTATAGCTACAATCGATGGAGCACGTCAAAAATACCCAGAAAAAGAAATCATCGCAGTCTTTCAACCGCACACATTTACTCGGACGATCGCATTGATGGATGAGTTTGCGGAGGCCCTGGATTTAGCGGATGCCGTTTATCTTTGTGATATTTTTGGTTCGGCTAGAGAGCAACAAGGAGATGTCAAAATCGAGGATTTAGGAAACAAAATCCAAAAAGGCGGACAAGTGATCAAAGAAGAGAATGTATCACCACTTTTGGACCATGAAAATGCTGTAATGGTCTTTATGGGAGCAGGAGATGTTCAGAAATTTGAACAAGCTTATGAAACATTATTGAGTAATACAACGAGAAGTGTTTTATAATAGAGAGCCTTTAGCTTGAACTTCCAAGAGTCAGTAGGAGAATCATAGGGTGATTCTACTGACTCTTTCTTTTTAACTTGCCTTTTGTCGTCATTTTGGTACAATTATCTTATCATTAGTGGAGGTGTACTAATTTGAATATCGGAAAACCGAGAAAATTAGGCAAAACCATCGAAGATATTGAGGAAGGCGATTCGCTATCTTTAACCGAATCGATCGAAGATAAAGAGTTACTTCTTTATTTGGGCTTAACAAACGATGCCAATCCCTTATATATCCAACATGATTATGCCCAAAAAACAGAATATGGCAAACCAATCGTACCATCGATCATGCTGATGGGAATCATTACTAGTGCAATTTCAAAACATTTACCAGGACCAGGCTCTCATGTGGTCAATTTTTCAGTCAACTTTGTGGAACCTGTTTTTCATTATGAAACGTTGACATTCCAGTTTGAAGTGATCAAGGTTGATAAGATGAAAGACGTTGTAACGATTTCGATCGAGGTCGTCAATGAAGAAGAAGATCGAGTACTTGATGCGGTCGTAATGGTTCAACCCCCTCAAGTGACAATAGAGGATTTAGAAGAGAAAGAAGGAGATATAAATGAATAACGGAGCAGTAGCAAATGTCGGCTTGAATAAATTTTATTCAAAAATATATGCATTTTTAGCAATGGGAATCGGGGTCAGCGCATTAGTATCGTATCTGATTTTGACCGTTTATCCAATTGTTTTAGTCACACTTTTGAAGTCCACACCTTTATTTATAGGATTATGGCTCCTTCAAATTGGCTTAGTGTTATTTTTGGGCGTTAGAGCACAAAAAAATCCGAGTTTAGCGATTAGCGGTTTCTTAGTTTATTCGGTATTAAACGGGATAACAATCTCTGCGACGTTACTAATGTACGCTCAAGCAACAGTGGTTAGCGCTTTTGTTAGTGCTGCTGCAACATTTGGCGCAATGTCATTAGTTGGAATGTTTACGAAGAAAGATCTATCAGCAATGGGACATGCGGCTTATAGTGCCTTGATCGGAATTATCATTGCAATGGTTATCAATTTCTTCTTCTTACGTAGCAGCGCCGTTTCTTTTTTCATTTCAATTTTGATGGTGTTGATTTTCGCTGGAATTACAGCTTATGACAATCAAAGAATTCGTCAAGTGTATAATGAAACTGCTGGTCAAGCTGGAACTGGCTTAGCTGTATTTTTCGCTTTACAACTTTATCTTGATTTCATCAACCTATTCTTAGCATTTTTACGTATTTTCGGTAAAAATAATTAAAATACGGATGAATGAGGTTGGGACAGAAGAGTTTAACTCCGAGAAATAAGAAGGAATTCACGAAAATTGTTTTTCAAATTTTCGTGAATTTCAGTTTATTTCCGAAGGAGTTGCTTCTGCTCCCACTGTTTATTGGGATTCCTTGAGGATGAGATGTAACTCATAGAGTTATGTCTCATCCTCTTTTTTTGTTTTTATATTCAAAATTACCACTAATTTCGGTTTTATATTGTATTAAAATACATTTTTATGGTTAATTTTGGCATAAAATACATTGACTATCTTAGCCCTTTGATTTATACTTTTATAAAATTAGAAAAATATAGCTGATTATGATACGGGATGGTGTAAAAAATGGAAAAGTATGAAAAAATACCAAAAGGGTTTAAGTTTTATGGGACGCATGTCGGGATTAAGAAAAAAAGAAAAGATTTTGGATTGATTGTAGCCGATGAACTTTGTCATGCTGCCGCCGTTTTTACAAAGAATACATTTTGCGGCGAATGTATTCCAATCGGGAAAGAGAATGTAAAAGATGGAAAATTACAAGCGGTCGTAGTGACCAGCGGTATTGCGAATGTTGCAACCGGCAAGACAGGTAGAGCAAATGAATATAAAATCATGGAGAAACTAGCAGAAAAATTAACCATCGATCAAGAAAATATTTTACCTTCGTCCACAGGCGTGATCGGTCCTCAATTGCCGATTAAACGGATTGAAGAATTTTTGACGCAAGAAGTGCTTGAATTGGAGCAAAACTACGAAAATTTTGCTCACGCTATTTTAACAACGGATCAACGGATCAAGGTTCATAGCTTAAAAGTCGGTGATGCGACAATTTTAGGGATCGTTAAAGGCTCAGGTATGATCGAGCCAAACATGGCAACAATGCTAGCGTATATTTTGACAGATGCTAAGGTGGACAAAGAGGTGATCTATCCGATGCTGAAGGCGGCTGCCGATCAATCTTTTAATACGATCAGTATTGATTCTGATACAAGTACTAGTGATACCGTAGCATTTTTGGCCAGCGGACATTATGATGTTGAACAAACAGCGCTACAAGCTGGCTTAAATCAGATCAGTAAGGAATTAGCGTTAGCCGTTGTAAAAGACGCTGAAGGGGCTACTAAGACAATGTTTGTCACTGTGAAAAATGCGCAAAGTCAAGAACAAGCAAAAAATGCAGGAAAGTCGATCATTAATTCGCCATTAGTAAAAACAGCATTGTTTGGCAATGATCCTAATTGGGGACGAATTGCAATGGCTCTTGGTAAAACAGAAGGATTGCTATTTGACCAAAATAAAGTAGAAATCTATTATGGCAAGTATCCGATTTTTTCAAATAATAAGGAGGAGCAACAAAATAGTAACAATATCACAACCTATATTGAACAAAATGATGAGATTTATTTAACGATCGATCTCCATCAAGGAACCGAAAGTTTTCAAGTGATCGGCTGTGATTTAAGTTATGATTATGTTAAAATAAATAGCGATTATTCGACTTGAAGCAACCGCAAAAAGATCAGATTGTGATGAGAGATAGCCAATCTGATTTTTTCGTTTTTCTTGCAGATAAAACGAAACTTGTCTTATTCTTTCCCTTTTATTTTACGAATGTATGTTCTATAATAAGGAGATGATAGGTGGGGAGAACTATGCTAAATACGCAAAGAATCGCAGTTCGCAGATTAGTGGAATTTATTTTACGTAAAGGCAGTATTGATGCTAGACACACAAGTGAGCATACGGCATTAGAAGGAGCCAAAATCCATCGGAAACTGCAAAAATCTGCTGGCGAGAACTATCAAAAGGAAATCAAACTTGCGATCAACATAGAATTAAATCAACAAACATACATAATTGAAGGCCGAGCTGATGGCATTTTTCTGGATGAACAAAAACGAACCGTGATCGATGAAATCAAGACATCGGAACCAGCCTTTTCGGAATTGTTGAAAGAACAAGTGGAGATGTATTGGTATCAAGTGATGTGTTACGGACATATCTATTGCCAACAAGAAGACTTAGAAGTGATTACTTTACAATTAACTTATTATCAAACAACGACAGAAGAAATCACTAGGCAAACAAAAGAATTTACTAAAGAAGAATTGAATACTTTTTTTGAAGATCTGACACAAAAATATGAGCAGTGGCTGATTTTTAAAGCGAATTGGCGTATGACACGTAATCATTCTTTACAGCAGTTGCCTTTTCCATACGGAGATTATCGATCTGGCCAAAGAGAACTTGCAGTTGCTGTGTACAAAACAATCTTAAGCGACCAAAAACTGTTTGTTGAAGCACCAACTGGAACAGGCAAGACGATATCGACCTTGTTTCCGACTTTAAAAGCAATCGGTGAAGAGCAAGCGGAAAGAGCATTTTATCTAACGGCTAAAACAATTACACGTCAAGTTGCAGAAGATGCTGTGGAAGCGATGAAGCAAAAGGAAATGCGGTTAAAAAGTGTGACAGTAACAGCAAAAGATAAAATTTGTTTTTTAACAGAAAGAAATTGTATTCCAGAAGCCTGTCCATTTGCTAATGGTTATTATGATCGTTTGAATGAGGGATTGTGGGATTTACTAAATCATGAAGATCAGTTTACTCGTGATGTTATTGAACGCTATGCTCGTAAGCACACACTGTGTCCATTTGAACTTTCTTTGGATGTTAGCTTATGGTGTGATTTAGTGATTTGTGATTACAATTATTTATTTGATCCTGTTGTTTACCTAAGGCGCTTTTTTGAAGAGCAGGCAGAAGAGAAAGAAAACTTGTTTTTAGTAGATGAAGTCCATAATCTAGTCAATCGTTCACGGGAAATGTATTCAGCTGTATTGTCTAAGAGTATGTTTTCTACTTTAAAAAACACACTTGAAAAAAGACAAATAAAAGTGATTCGAGCACTGAAAAAAATCGAAAACGAATTTGATAAGATAAAACAAGTCTGTAAGGAGGAAGGGAAAGACTTTATACAGCAGCAAGCACCAATCGATAGTCTAGTCAAAGTAGCCTATTCGCTTGCTGAAACGATCAAGGAGTGGTTACCTGAAAATCAAGATCATACCGAAATCAATCAAATGCTCTCTGTTTATTTTGATTTGCTGAATTATACGAAGATCAGTGAAGGGTATGATGACCATTATTGTACCTATGTCAATTGCCAGAATCATGAGATCATGGTCAAGCAGTTTTGTATTGATCCTAGCTACTTATTACAGCAAAAACTAGACAAAGGAAAGTCTAGTATTTTATTTTCTGCAAGTTTAACGCCGTTGGATTATTATCAAGAAGTTTTAGGTGGAGGGAAGGACAGTCTTCGGTATCGTATTCCTAGTCCTTTTCCAAAAGAAAATCAATTGTTAGTAGTTGAAAGCTACATCCAAACGACTTACAGAGAACGTGCGCATAGCTATGGGAAAATTGTTGACAGTCTGACGAATATGATCCAGCAAAAAGAAGGAAATTATTTTGTATTTTTCCCTTCCTATTCTTATATGGATATCATTTATGAACTCTTCCGACAAAAAAATCCTTATGTGAAGACCAAGATTCAAGCAAGCATGATGACGGAAGTGGAGCGGGAGGCCTTTTTAGCCGATTTTGTGGCAGAACCAGCAGAAACTCTACTTGGTTTTTGTGTCTTAGGAGGTATTTTTTCAGAAGGGATCGATTTAAAAGGGAGTCGTTTGATTGGTACAGCAATTGTGGGTGTTGGGTTACCTCAGATCAACCATGAACAAGAATTAATCAAGGGCTATTATGATCAAGAAAAAAATCAAGGCTTTCAATTTGCTTATCAAATTCCTGGGATGAATAAAGTGTTGCAGGCTGCTGGCAGAGTCATTAGGGATACAGATGATCGCGGTGTAGTTCTATTGTTGGATCAACGTTTTCAAACAAATGCTGTCCAACGCTTTTTCCCACCTCATTGGCATCAGGTTCAGACTTCCAATTCTTCAGAACAGACAAAACAACTCTTGCAACAATTTTGGTCATTAGACTGATCGAGTGAGAATGGGAAAAACAATCACTTACTGGTATACTAACATAAGTACTGACTGATGAAAGTAGTATTTATTTTTAAGAAAGTATAGCAATAAAAGCAGCCGAGGTTTAGTTTATCGGCTCTTTTTTGAGAAAAAGCTTACAATACCTCTAAACTAACGAAGCATAAGGAGACGAAAGATGAAAAATATCCTTGTATTACATACAGGCGGCACGATTTCAATGTCAAAAGAAGCAGATGGAAATGTAACCACTAATTCCATGAATCCATTGCTAGACCAAGAAGAATTATTAGCAGGAAAAGTAAACCTGATTGTAGAACCAATTTTCAATATTCCTTCACCACAGATGACCTTAGAACGAATGTTGGAGTTAAAGCAACGGATTCAAAAGGCGTATACTGAAGCGATCGATGGAGTAGTCATTACGCATGGTACAGATACTTTAGAAGAGACAGCTTATTTTTTAGATAGTACACTAGAAAATAAAATGCCGATCGTCTTAACAGGTGCGATGCGTTCCAGTAATGAAATTGGTACAGATGGATTATATAATTTTATCAGCGCTGTTTGGACGGCTTGTTCAGATGAGTCTTTTGATAAAGGGGTCCTTGTTGTAATGAATGATGAAATCCATACGGCCCGTTATGTAACAAAAACACATACAACAAATGTAGCCACTTTTCGAACTCCAACATTCGGCCCCATCGGGATGATTGCGAAGGAACGAACTTTTTTCGCCAGTGAAGTGCGTCGGCAATCAGTCTGTGATATCCAAAGCGTCACTGGTGAAGTCTATGTGATTAAAGCATATGCTGGAATGGATGGCAGCTTGTTTGATTTAGTGAACAACGATCAAACCGATGGCATCGTAATAGAAGCTTTAGGGGCAGGTAATCTCCCTCCTGAAACATTACCTGCCTTGGAAAGACTTTTAGCTAGAAATATTCCGATCGTCTTAGTTTCTCGTTGTTCTAATGGTATTGCTGAAGACATTTATGATTATGATGGCGGTGGTGTTAATTTGAAGAAAATGGGTATTATCTTTTCTAGAGGATTAAATGGGCCAAAAGCTCGAATTCGCTTGATTGTTGGTCTAAATAGTAATAAAAATAGACAGGAATTATCTGAGTTTTTAAGTGAATAAAAAAATGTATAACTAGCTAAAAAATAGTAGCTAGTTATACATTTTTTTTAACGGAAATTAGTAAATTGTAACTCTACAGGTAATTCTAAATTACGAAGTAAGGCAATCACTTTTTGCAAATCATCACGGCTTTTTCCTGTCACTCTGATTTGGTCTTCTTGAATTTGAGATTTCACTTTGATGCCAGAATTTTTGATTGCCACGTTGATTTTTTTGGCATTCTCTTTATCGATGCCACTAATCAACTCACCATATTGACGGGCAGCGCCACCAAGCGCTTTTTCACTTGTTGAGAAGTGAATATTTTTAATGGGTACTGCGCGTTTCACTAATTTGCTAAATAAAACATCTTTCACTTGTTCGACTTTATAATCATCTTCAGCCATGACGACTAGTTTATTGTTTTCTAACTTTATATCTGCAATCGACCCTTTGAAATCAAATCGATTCTTGATTTCTTTCAGTGCGATTTGGATCGAGTTTTTGACTTCTTCCATATTTATTTCAGATGTTACATCAAAACTTGCTTCTTTTGCGGCCATTTGAAAAGCTCCTCTCATTATTTCTTACTTTTATAGTACCATTAAATAGAGAAGAAACAAGTCTAAATCTTTTTTTGAGAGCTGGAGTAACAAAAGGTGTGAAAAGCCAGTGTCTAATTAAAATAAGAGAATAAAATAATCCTCATTTTCTACTTTTTTTCTTTTCTTTTTTTGAGCAACCTGTTATCCTGATTCGAGGGATTTTTCTTAAGAAATAAAGATACTGCTCTATGGGTGAGCAGTTTCATAAAGGATGGGGAGGTTCTAGATGAGTAAATGGGTCATCACATATAAACAAAGTGAGACAGTAAAAAAGTTTGCAGTTATTTTTGTTACCGGTATTTTAGTAGCGATCAGCTTGAACTTTTTTTTGATCCCTGCTAAAGTTTTTTCGGCGGGAATGAATGGAGTCGCGCAAATTATTGCAACATTATTGTATACACATCTTGGTATTACAATCGACACAGGATTATTTATTTTATTATTGAATATTCCAATTTTTCTTTTAGGATTCTTAAAATTAGGTAAAGAGTCAACGATTTATAGTTTTTTGAATGTTGCCTGGGTTTCTTTAACAACGATTTTGATCCCAATTGAAGTTGTAACGACGAATCCATTGATGAATGCGATTGCTGGTGGTGTATTGATTGGAATCGGGGCTGGTTTGTCCTTGAAAATGGGGTTTACAACTGGCGGTATGGATGTTATTTCATTGGTGCTATCAAAGACAACGGGGAAAACAGTTGGTAATTATATGTTTATGCTCAACGGAATCATTGTGGCAATTGCTGGTTTTGTTTTTGATTGGGAAAGTGCATTGTATACGATTATTTCGATTTATTGTATGACCCAAGTAGTCGATACAATCCATACTAGCCATCAAAAAATCACCGCGATGATCGTAACCGTTCAACCAGAAGTTGTGACACAAGCCATTTCAAAACAGATGATTCGAGGGATGACGTTGCTCCCATCGATGGGTGGTTATTCTGGTGTTGAAGGACGGATGATCATGATGGTGATTACGCGTTATGAGTTGTATGATTTGGAACAAATCGTTTATGAAGTAGATGAGAATGCGTTTATGAATATTATTCCTACGCATTCTGTACTAGGACGATTTGCAAATGAAGATGAACAGCGGATTTTTAAAAGTACTGGAAGTTTCCCAGAAATGAAGAAACATAAAACAAAACAGAAATAGCGTTACTCTTTCAAGTTCATCAAAAATCTGATTGAAAGCAGATTTTTGATGAACTTTTTTAGCGTGTCAAGGATTGATGTGGTAAATTTCCCAAACATTGACACTTTTTCTCTATCAAACAACTGACTTCCCAGAACTTCTTTGAAGTATTGATAGCGTATTCATACGGTGGTATAACTAATTTGTAAAACAAGCAAATAGAAGGAGGGTGTTTCACTAGTGATGGAGAAAGTGCAGCGGTTTGGAGGAGCAATGTTTACCCCGGTCTTGTTATTCTCGTTTTCAGGAATTATGGTAGCGCTCGCTATTATATTTAAAAATCCAATGATCGTTGGAAGTATTGCCAATGAAGGAAGCGTTTGGTATGGTGTCTGGTCTGTTTTGGAAAGTGGGGCTTGGACTGTTTTTAATCAGATGGAGTTGCTGTTTGTGATTGGTTTACCGATTGGATTAGCTAAAAAGGCCAATGCTCGAGCAGCCATGGAAGCTTTTGTGATTTATCTGACTTGCAATTATTTTATCAGCAGTATGTTGGAATATTTCGGTGTGTTCTTTGGGGTTGATTTTGCCCAAGAACTCGGGGGCGATAGTGGAATGAAGATGATTGCGGGGATCAAAACGCTGGATACTGGTATTATCGGTGCTATTTTTATTTCAGCAATTGTGGTTTGGCTGCATAATCGTTACTTTGATACTAAATTGCCAGATTTTTTAGGAATCTTTCAGGGATCATCTTTGATTGCGATTTTAGGTTTCTTCGCTATGTTACCAATCGCTTTTCTAATTTGTCTGATTTGGCCGAAAATTCAAATGGGGATTGGTTCGATGCAGACTTTCTTAGCAAGTGCTGGAACATTTGGTGTTTGGTTGTATACGTTCTTAGAAAGAATTTTGATTCCTACAGGATTACATCATTTTATTTACACACCGTTTGTCTTTGGTCCGGCAGTTGTTGAAAATGGTATCACTAAATACTGGATGGCACACTTAAATGAATATGCGCAGACAACGACGCCAATCAAACAATTATTCCCACAAGGCGGTTTTGCTTTACACGGGAATTCAAAGATCTTTGCTTCACCGGGTATTGCAGCGGCATTTTATTTTACTGCAAAACCCGATAAGCGGAAAAAGGTCTTAGCAATTTTGATTCCTGTAACTTTAACGGCTGTTTTAGCTGGCATTACGGAACCGTTGGAATTTACGTTTTTATTTGTTGCACCACCGCTATTTGTATTACATGCTGTGTTAGCAGCAACGATGGCTGCGACGATGTATTTCTTTGGTGTCGTAGGGGATATGGGTGGTGGCTTCATCGATTTATTGGCGAAAAACTGGATTCCACTATTTGCAAATCATAAAGGAATGATTTTCACGCAATTGATTATTGGTCTATCCTTCACACTGATCTATTTCGTCGTTTTTCGTGCATTGATTTTGAAGTTTAACTTTGCAACACCTGGAAGAGAAGAAGACCAAGAAGTTAAATTGTATAGTAAAAAAGAGTATAAGGAGGCAAAAAAAGCTGGAACTATAGGAGATGTAGCGATTGCTGGAGCGAATCAGTATACAGAGCAAGCAGCGGTCTATTTAGAAGCTTTTGGTGGTAGTGATAACATCGAAAAGGTCAATAATTGTGCGACTCGTTTGAGAATTACGGTGAAAGAGGAAGGAATCGTTGCCCCAGATAGTGCCTTTAAAGAAGGTGGTGCACACGGTGTTGTTAGAAATGGGACAGCCTTTCAAGTAATCGTCGGCTTAGATGTCCCTCAAGTGAGAGAGCAATTTGAGAATTTATTAGCATTAGGAAATGACAATCAAGTAAATGAATAAAGCTAAAGGAGCTGGACAAAAAATGAAAAAATTTTCAATCGTAATTGCAGGTGGAGGAAGTACATTTACTCCCGGAATCGTATTAATGTTACTGGACAACTTAGAGAAATTTCCAATTCGACAAATCAAATTTTATGATAATGATCCACAAAGACAAAAGCAAATTGCAGATGCTTGCGAAATCATTATTAAAGAACAAGCCCCCGATATTGAATTTTTAGCAACAACAGACCCTAAAACGGCCTTTACAGATATTGATTTTGTTATGGCTCACATTCGCGTCGGTTTATATGCGATGCGGGAAAAAGATGAAAAAATCCCTTTAAAATACGGGGTGATTGGTCAAGAAACATGTGGACCAGGAGGCATTGCTTACGGTATGCGTTCAATCGGCGGTGTTTTAGAATTGATTGATTATATGGAAAAATACTCACCAGAAGCTTGGATGTTAAATTACTCTAATCCAGCGGCAATCGTAGCCGAAGCAACTAGAAAATTACGCCCAGAATCGAAGATCATCAATATTTGTGATATGCCAGTGGGGATCGAAGAACGGATGGCTAAAGCTGTCGGGCTAAGCTCTAGAAAAGAGATGGTCGTACGTTACTATGGCTTGAATCATTTTGGCTGGTGGACAGATATTCGTGATCAAGAAGGCAATGATTTAATGCCGAAAATCAAAGCACATGTAAAAGAGTATGGCTATTCATTAAAAGAAGAAATCGAAGAATCACAGCATATGGACGCTAGTTGGATGCACACGTTTGCCAAAGCGAAAGAAGTATATGCGGTCGATCCAACGACATTACCAAATACGTATTTGAAATATTATTTTTATCCGCAAGATGAAGTAGCTCATGCAAATCCAGAATATACGCGGGCAAATGAAGTAATGGCTGGACGTGAAAAACATGTGTTTGGTGAATGTAATCGGATCACAAAGGCTGGTACAGCACAAGGAACAACGTTAGAAGTAGATGAACATGCTTCTTATATAGTCGATCTTGCCAGAGCAATTGCCTATAATACTCATGAAAGAATGTTATTGATCGTTGAAAACCAAGGAGCAGTTGTAAACTTTGAAGAAACTGCGATGGTGGAAGTGCCATGTATTGTGGGAAGTAATGGGCCAGAACCGATTGTACAAGGAAAAATTTCTCGTTTTCAAAAAGGCTTGATGGAACAACAAGTTGCTGTTGAAAAGTTGGTTGTTGAGGCTTGGACGGAAGGTTCGTATCAAAAATTATGGCAGGCATTGACCTTATCACGCATTGTTCCCAATGCTCGTATTGCCCAAGAAATTTTAGATGATTTAATAGAAGTAAACAAAGAATTTTGGCCTGAGCTGCGTTAATCACTGAGGCAGGAGATATAGGTAGATACTATTTTCTCCTGCCTATTCCCTTATATATCTACCTAGTTTCCGTTTTGGACGTTATCCATTATAATGAGGAAAAATAAGTGAGGTAAGAAGGGTGAAGATGAATCTAGAATCGTTAATGCAAAAACATCAAAAGAATCTCAGTGAAATGGATTGGGCAATCTTAGGCTACATTTTAGAAAATGAGCAGGAAATTTTCCAGTTGAGTATTGTTGAGCTGGGCAAAAAAGTTCATAGTTCCAAATCATCCATTTTACGCTTAACCAAAAAACTGGGTTTTTCTGGTTATTCAGAATTTAAATATTTTATGCGACAATCTCAAAAAGCTGAAATTGGGACTATTAGCGCTGATCTAGTTGGTATACAAGCGAAAGATATTGAAAACACAGTCAAATTAGCTCAACAGACAGATTTCACCTCATTTAGTCAAGCGCTTCAAAATGCCAATACAGTCTATTGCTATGCTACAGGCTATTCACAGCGTAAAGTGGTTGAAGAGCTGTCAAAAATGTTGATGATCTGTGATAAACGATCAATTGTAATTCCTGTAAAAACCGAACTAGATATCAGTATGTCGATGATCACAAAAGAAGATCTTGTTTTATTTGTTTCTTTAAGTGGAGAAACAGATGACATCAAAGAGAATATTCTTTCTTTGAATGCTAGAAAAATACCTGTTGCTGCAATCACAGCATTTTCACATAATTTTTTTGCAGAACATGCACAATACGCTTATTTTTATTATTCAACGCCTTTTGCTGTTTCTGGAAAAAATCATATTGCCCAATCTTTAGTTGGACTAAGTGTGTTGGTGGATTTGATTTTCAGAAAATATGTTACGTATTTAAACAAAAGTTATGAGGAGGAAAGCAGATGACTAGACTGTTGTTAGAACCTATTAAAATGAAACGCCTATTATTTGGTTATTGGTTGCTCGTACCGTGTTTATACGTGGTCTATCTGTTTACTTTAGCGGCGGTTCAACAGACAACGGTTAGTATCATTTTTGCAACAATTCCAAGTTTGACATTGACGACGATCATCGTCTTGTTATTTATTTTTTCAATTATTCGCGTTGTATAAACTGATTGATTCTAGCGACTACCGTGCTTCATTACTTGGTAATTTTTTGAAATTTAGTATGATTCAACAACTTTTCTCATTAAATATCATTGGAATCATCTTGTGTATTTTAGTCTATCGTAGCTTGCTACCGACCAAAGACGAGCTTATTTTGCCAAAATCTGAACAATGGATAGTATATGGTGTCATGACATTTGTCGGATGTGTCACAGTGATCGTCTTGTTGATTCGTATTTCATTATAATCTTTGACGAACTGACGCCAGAATTCATTGGTTGGGGTACTCGATTTTTAGACAAAAAGCGAGTAGTGTCTTTAGTTATGTGAAAGTCTGGACAAAAATTTTCTGAAAAAGGCAATTTTAGTAGAAAAGTACTAAAAAGTCTGCTAAAATATAACTGTTGGTTAAGGATATCCTTAACAAATAAAGTTTTTTTAAAACTTAGGAGGAATTTTATTATGCCATTAGTATCAGGAACAGAATTTCTTAAAGCAGCACGCAAAGGCGGCTACGGTGTCGGAGGATTCAACACAAACAACCTAGAATGGACAAAAGCGATTCTTGAAGCTGCAGAAGCTAAAAAAGCGCCAGTTTTGATCCAAACTTCTATGGGTGCTGCTAAATACATGGGCGGTTACCAAGTATGTTACGATTTAGTAAAAGACTTAATCGATTCAATGGGCATTACTGTACCAGTAGCTCTTCACTTAGACCACGGTGAATATGAAGATGCATTAGAATGTATCGAAATCGGCTACACTTCAGTTATGTTTGATGGTTCACACTTACCATTCGAAGAAAACATCGAAAAAGCAAAAGATGTTGTTGCCAAAGCACACGCTAAAGGCGTTTCTGTAGAATGTGAAGTGGGTTCAATCGGCGGAGAAGAAGACGGAATCATCGGTTCTGGCGAATTAGCTGACGTACAAGAATGTGTACAAATGGTTGCTACAGGTATTGATTACCTAGCATGCGGAATCGGTAACATCCACGGTTCATACCCAGACAACTGGACTGGATTAGCATTTGACCACTTACAAGAAATCGCTGACGCTGTTGGTGACATTCCATTAGTATTACACGGTGGATCAGGTATTCCTTTAGAGCAAGTTCAAAAAGCAATCTCTATGGGCGTTTCTAAAATCAACGTGAATACTGAGTGTCAAGAAGTATTTGCTGCAGCAACGCGCAAATACATCGAAGAAGGCAAAGATCTTGAAGGTAAAGGCTTTGACCCTCGTAAATTATTAGCACCAGGAACAAAAGCTGTGACTGAATTAGTAGAACAACGTATCGAATGGTTCGGTTCTGCTAACAAAGCATAATTAATTTCTATACTAGTTATAAAAACTGGAACAACGGATAAACTGTTGTTTCAGTTTTTTTGACGAAAAAATGAATGTCCAATTTAAAAATTGTCTCTAGCCTGCCGATTTATCTATCCAGTTTCTCTAGATTTTATGTGAAAATGATAGAAAAACAAACAATTGATGAAAAACAATCAAAAGCGAATGGCTGTTGGCTTTTTTATTGTCCCTGAATGTGTTAGAATAGTTTGGGTATATTACAAAAAAATAAAACTATTTGTTTTACATAGATAGGTGAGAATATAAATGAAAAAAATCGTAATCAATGGCAATCGTCCATTAACCGGAGAAGTATGTATCAGCGGCGCAAAAAACAGTGCAGTGGCATTGATTCCCGCAGCTATCTTAGCTGATTCACCAGTAACGTTAGATGGTGTACCTGATATTCAAGATGTTCATTCATTAATTGAAATTTTAGAAATCATGGGTGCTAAAACAACCTTTACAGATAATACCTTAGTCATCGATCCAACAGAAATTGTGTCTGTTCCAATGCCTAAAGGCAAAATCAATAGTTTGCGTGCTTCCTATTACTTTATGGGGTCATTATTAGGAAAGTTTGGTGAAGGGGTTGTTGGGTTACCTGGTGGCTGTTATTTAGGACCTCGTCCGATCGATTTACACATCAAAGGCTTTGAAGCACTGGGCGCTGATGTGACCAACGAGCATGGTGCGATGTATTTAAGAACCAATGGTGGACTGCATGGAACGAGAATCTTTATGGATATGGTTTCGATTGGCGCGACGATCAATGTGATGTTAGCTGCTGTGAAAGCCGAAGGAAAAACCATTATTGAGAATGCTGCTCGTGAACCTGAAATCATCGATGTGGCTACATTATTGAACAATATGGGGGCAAATATCAAAGGTGCTGGAACAGATATTATTAGAATCGAGGGCGTTGAAACATTACACGGCTGCCGTCATTCAATCATTCCTGATCGTATCGAAGCAGGGACTTATTTAGCTTTAGCGGCTGCAATGGGTGAAGGGGTAAAAGTTCGTAACGTAATTTACGAACATCTAGAAAGCTTTATTGCAAAATTACAAGAAATGGGCGTTAAGATGACGATCGAAGAAGATATGATCGAAGTCCATCCTTCTCATGATTTAAAAATGACGACAGTTAAAACCTATC
Source organism: Enterococcus sp. AZ170 (assembly GCF_050545135.1). Classification (NCBI taxonomy): domain Bacteria; kingdom Bacillati; phylum Bacillota; class Bacilli; order Lactobacillales; family Enterococcaceae; genus Enterococcus; species Enterococcus sp. AZ170. The sequence goes on from NZ_CP172947.1 coordinate 1,347,010, forward strand.
CATATCCAGGTTTTGCAACAGACCTACAACAACCGATCACGCCATTGATGTTAAAGGCTAAAGGAACGGGTGAAGTTATTGATAGTATCTATGCACAACGGACAAAGCATATTCCGGAGCTAGTACGCATGGGGGCAGATGCATCGATCGAAGGCAATATGATCGTGATCAATGGTCCTGCACAATTACATGGGGCAGAAGTTGTTGCCTCAGACCTTCGAGCTGGTGCTTGTTTAGTGATAGCGGGCTTGATGGCTACAGGGACTACAACGATTCATAATGTCGAATATATTTTACGTGGTTATGACCATATTATTGAAAAATTAACAGCACTGGGTGCTGATATCCAAATGATCGAAACAGAAGAAGAAATCGAGGTGGCTAAATGAGTGACTATTTAACGATGGCGGAACTTGAAAATAGTACGTTAAAAGATATTTATTCTTATGCGAAAGAATTCAAGATCCCATATTATAGTCAAATGAATAAAAAAGAGTTATCTCTGGCAGTTATTCGAGCGCAAGCTGAGAAACAAGGATTTTTCTTCATGGAAGGAATTTTAGATATTGTATCTCAAGATGGCTATGGTTTTTTGCGTCCAATCAATTATGGACCAAGTGCAGAAGATATTTATATCTCATCTTCACAAATTCGCCGATTTGGTTTACGCAATGGTGACAAAGTTGCTGGAAAAGCACGTCCTCCAAAAGAATCAGAACGTTATTATGGCTTGATGCATGTTGAAAGTGTCAATGGGAAAGACCCAGAAGAAGCTAAAGAACGTCCGCATTTCCCAGCCTTAACACCGCTTTACCCCGAAAAACAAATCAAACTAGAAACAACTTCTGGTAGATTATCGACACGTATGATTGATATCTTTTCGCCTGTTGGATTTGGTCAACGTGGCCTGATTGTTGCACCGCCAAAAGCTGGTAAGACTAGTGTGCTAAAAGAAATTGCCAACGGTATCTCAGAAAATTATCCAGAGGTAGAATTAATTTTATTATTGATCGATGAACGACCAGAAGAAGTGACTGATTTAGAGCGTAGTGTTAAAGGGGACGTTGTTTCTTCAACATTCGATCAACAACCGCAAAATCATACTCGCGTTTCCGAATTAGTATTAGAACGAGCGATGCGCTTAGTTGAAGACAAACGAGATGTGGTTATCTTGATGGATAGTATTACACGTTTAGCTCGTGCGTATAACTTAGTGATTCCAGCTAGCGGTCGTACATTGAGTGGCGGGATCGACCCAGCAGCTTTTTATAAACCTAAGCGATTTTTTGGTGCTGCTCGAAATATTGAAGAAGGCGGTAGTTTGACGATTCTTGCTACAGCTTTAGTGGATACTGGTAGTCGCATGGATGATGTTATCTTTGAAGAATTCAAAGGAACTGGAAATATGGAACTGCACTTATCTCGTGATTTAGCTGATCGACGTATTTTCCCAGCCATTGATATCAAGAAATCTGGAACACGTAAAGAAGACTTGTTAATGTCAAGCGAGCAGTTAGAGGAAATATGGAAGCTGCGTAATCATATGACAGGCGATTCTTTAGAATACACGGAGCAATTCGTTAAATTTTTACGTAAAACGAAAAACAATCAGAAATTCTTCGAGGAATTCCACGATGTCTCTTTTGGCAGACAAGCGAAAAAAAATATTAAAAGATAATTGCATCGATAAACGAATCATGCTATTATAGTACTGTTGTATACCGACAAATAAACTCTGATGCAGCAAATGGATCAGGGCAAAGGAGCGAAAAGACTATGAAACAAGATATCCATCCAGAATATCACCCAGTTATTTTTATGGACTCAACAACTGGTTTTAAATTTTTATCAGGTTCTACTAAGCACTCTGATGAAACAGTTGAATGGGAAGACGGAAACACTTACCCTGTAATCCGTGTCGAAGTTACATCTGACTCTCATCCATTTTACACTGGACGTCAAAAATTTACACAAGCAGACGGACGTGTGGATCGTTTCAACAAAAAGTATGGTATCAAAGATGCCAACGCCAATCCAGAAGCTTAATTCAAACAGCAATGGTTATAAGACCCCACTCATTTATGAGCGAGGTCTTATTTTTTTTCTTCAAGTGTAACTTGATAGAATTATTGTAAAATCAAACAAAAGTAGTTTAAAATATAAAATGAAGATTAAAATGAATTAAGAAATGATAAAATAGTTTTAGTTGAGAGATTAGAAGGGAATGGGGTACTTGAAAGTTAGCAAAAGAAAATTTGGCGAAACAGCTCTTTTATATTCGCTTACGAATGATTCAGGAATTACGATGAATGTGACTGATTTAGGTGCAAGAATTGTTGATTTGATCGTACCTGTTAATGGAAAAAAACGAAATATTGTTTTAGGCTTTGATTCTGCGGAAGAATATATGGAGAAAGATAAGTATTTTGGCGCAACGATCGGTCGTGTTGCAGGTAGAATTAAGCATGGTACATTTTCAATCGATCAGCAAAATTATCAATTGCCTGTTGATCCCAAAAGTGGTCATACGCTACATGGTGGCTTAGAAAGTTTTGAGACAAAATTATGGAGCGCTGCAACAGAGCAAACGAGTGAACGAGTTTCTGTCTTATTTTCCTATCTAAGCCCAGCAGGAGAAAATGGTTTTCCAGGAGAATTAAAAGCTAGTGTAACCTATTCGTTAACAAACGAAAATGAATGGATCATAGATTATCAAGCATCTACCAATCAACCCACATTGTACAATCCAACAAATCATGTGTATTTCAATTTGACAGGCAAACCATCGCAAGCTGTTGACGAACATGAAGTGTTTGTTGATGCTGATAAGTTTGCAGTAGTAGCCGAGGATACTACTGTTACAGGTGAACTACGTACTGTGGTAAATACACCTTTTGATTTTAGAAGACCTAAAAAGATGATACAAGTGTTTCAGACGAATTATGAACAAAATCGTTTAGTAAATGGATTAGATCATCCGTTTATCTTGAATCAGTCAGGTTTTGATAAGTCCCAAGCGATCATTAGTGCTCCAGAAAAGGATCTTTCAATAGAGATGTATACGGATCGTCCAGCAGTTGTGATTTTTACTGCCCAGTTTGGTGATGAAGGACCAGAAGTTCGAGGGGAAAAAATGTGTCATCATGGCGCTCTTACTTTGGAAACCCAAGTCAGTCCTGGAGCCTGTGAATTTGAAGAGTTTGGTACTATTATCTTATACCCAGAAACACCCTACCAAAGTCGGACAATTTATAAAATCAATGTAACAGATGATAACTGAACCTCCTTGATGAAAAAAATATGTTTAGAAGTGGTAAAAAATAACGAAAAAATTTTTAGGCAGTATTGAAGCATGCGGTACAAAATTTGTTTGCGGTGTCGGCAATGATCAACTCAAAATTATTGAAAAAATTCGTTTTCCTGCAACAACCTGCGTTTTGAAAATATCATGAGAATAAAACGAAATTTAGTGCTAACTACTTGCTTCATTTTCATTGGAAAATTGTTCAGAGTAAGCTAAAACACTTACCAAAAAACGCTTCAAAAAGTGCTGACAAAGTGACAAATACAATCGAACGTGTTAAACTGATTTTTAAGCTTACTAAAAGTAAGTTTATTAGTGGTAATTAATTTGCCTTTAAGCATAATGTAGGGAGATGAGTTAAACATGCAGTACATATTTGATAAAGGGAGTCTTCACGGGAAAAATTTATTATTACTTCATGGAACTGGTGGCGATGAAACGTCGTTACTAGATATTGCTCGTTTCTTAGATGAAGAGGCTACATTGCTTTCTTTTCGTGGAACTGTTCAAGAGTCTGGAATGAACCGTTTTTTTAAGAGGAATGGCTTGAATCAATTTGACTTGATCAGCTTAGAAGAAGAAAGTGATAAACTCATTCAAGAAATTAGGTTTGTCAGTAAAGAAAAAGGTATATCGTTAGAAGAATGGACCATTGTTGGTTATTCAAACGGAGCGAATATCGCGGCACATATTTTATTAGAACGTCACTTTGCTGTTAAGCAGGCTATTTTATTTCACCCAATGTCTTTAGGGGTAGATATGCAGAAATTTAAGTTATCCGATAAAAAAATCTGGTTATCAGTGGGTGAAAATGATCCTATCGTGCCTAAAGTAGCGTCAGACCAATTGGTCCAACAATTGGAAAAGAGACAGGCGGCTGTTACTATTGCTTCAACAAATGCAGGGCATCAAATAACAATGGATGAAATCAATCAGGCAAAACGGTGGTTAAGTGAGCGCGAAACAGTATAGTTATAAAAACAAAGCGAATCGTTTGTAGCAAGTTAAAAATGATGCTATGCTAGTTATGTAATATAAATTAACTAGGGGGGATTTTCACATGGCAGATTTAAATGGACGCGTAAATGATGCAAAAGACAAAGTTGAAGGAACAGCTAAAGAAGTTCAAGGTAAAGTAACAGACGATAAAGGTAAAGAAATTGAAGGTAAAGCACAATCAGCTTTTGGCGATGTAAAAGATAAAGCTCGCGATGCCGGTGATGATATGAAAGATGGCGCTGAAAAATTAGGCGACAAAATCAAAGAAGGCTTTGAAGATATCAAAGAAAAATTCCATAAACACGACGATAAATAATAATCGATTTTGTCGATTGAAATTTATAGAGGAGTGAGGTAGAATTCTATCTCGCTCCTCTTTTTTTATTGAGAAATAGATGGAAATTTATAATAAAAGAAAACAGAGCAGATACCGATAGACTTTGTAACTGTTTTTCATTTTGGATGAAAGTACAAACTAATACATTTATATTTTTTACTTGAAGGAAATTATCTTTTTTTTAGATTATTGTCTAAAAAGAAGAGAAAAGAATGGTTTCAAATGCGATATAATTAGTATTGAAAATATATATGTATTTAAAAACCATAAAAAGGAAGAGAAAATATGGAAAAATGGACACACACACTATTAGTTTCAACATTAGTTTTGGGTACATTACCATATGGTACAATGAATTCTTCGGTTCAAGCAATTGCAGAAGAAATAGAGAAGCAAGAAATGACCGAAGCATCAGGAGAAACAGCTAAGGAGTTTGAAGGTGAGAGTCTTACGAGCTCAGTTAAGCAAACTACAAGTGATTCAAAACAAGTAATGTCAGAAGTAACCACTTCAACTGAGATAATGGAGGAAGGTGCTAAGTCAAATGAAGTTGTTGGGCATTCGCAACTAGCTTTAGCTCAGGAGAATAAATCTGAGGGAATGAATCAAGTTATGCCTCGAAATATAGGGGACTTTATCATAACTGTTGATGGTGTTGTTCTTCCAGTACAAGAGATTGACTATCAATACACAAATGCAGTACATATAAATTTTGTACGTAAGGATCCTGATAATCCTTTTGCCAAAAGTTATCAATATGAATTTCTTTCTGGCGGCGGAATTCAGAGTGGTAATAATGTCGATATGACTGCTTATTTAACTGGTCCAGAGGGGATTTATGAATTTCGTCTGCAAGGTTTAGATGCCAGAGGAGGTTCAGATACAGGTTATTTTGCAAACAATATTCAAAGAACCGCCTCCTCAATAAACATTGATGGCGTAATTAATCAATCAGAAACAGTTGTTGAAGATCCATCTTCGATTATAGTAGGAAGAGATGTCGCGGATACTTATGGTGACTATAGCTATTCCTGGGTAATTAAAGATGCAAGTGGTGATGTTGTTCAATTTGGTGAAACTGGTGAACAACCAGATATCGATCAATTAGCTACTGGTGAATATACAATCACAAATATTGTAACAGAAACGCCGCCAGCTGGTTATGTTTCGACAGCACCAATTACTGACACAACATCTGGTAAGTTCAAAATTACAGCAGGAAAAGTTATCGTTGAACATATTTTAGTCGATTCAGATGGCAATCAAGTGAAAATCTATAGTACAGATGATACTAGTTATTCCGGTAAAATTGGGCTGGGTTACGCAACAACACCAATAGAGATTACTGGATACGAACTAGTTGTAGAAAAAATGCCAGCTAACCAAAACGGAACCTATACCAAAGCAGATCAAACGGTTAAATATTACTATAAAAAAGTCAAAACCAATATCAACATTGAATATGTGAACGAAAAAGGCGAACCACTTTCAACAGGAGATATAATTCTTGGTGAGTATGAAGATCCTTACAAAACCACCGCAAAAGATATTCAAGGATATGAGTTAGTGACAACACCAAATAATGCAACAGGCAATCACACAGACAAAGATCAAACAGTCAGCTATGTCTATAAAAAGAAAGCAACAAAAGTAAACGTTCATTATGTCGATGAAAAGGGCAACCCACTTGCGGATAGTGACTTGATCGACGGATTTTTCGATGATCCTTATAATACAGCCTCTAAAGAAATCGAAGGATATACTGTCAAAACGATTCCGTCAAATGCACAAGGGAATCATACCGTTGATCCAACTGATGTAACGTACGTTTATACAAAAATCAAAAGCAATATCAATGTGGAATATGTTGACGAAAAGGGTAACTCGATTTCACCTAATGAACTAGTCCCAGGAGAATATGGAGATGACTATAAGACCACAGCAAAAGACATTCCAGGATATGAGATAGTGACGGTTCCTGTGAATAATGAGGGCACCTATACAGACAAAGACCAAACGGTTAAATACGTTTATAAAAAGAAACCAACAAAAGTAACGGTTCATTATGTCGATGAAAAGGGAAAACCACTCGCAGAGAGCGGTTTACTTGATGGATTTTTTGATGATCCATATAATACGACACCTAAGCCAATTTCAGGCTATATTTTAATGGCAGTACCGAGAAATGCTTCTGGTAAATATGATGTCGATCCGACAGAAGTCACGTATATCTATAAAAAAATTGAAGCACCAACCGTTGATGATGCAGTAGAAGGAGCAAAAGAAGTTACTGGTAATGGGATGCCTAATTCTAAAGTAATCGTAACATTTCCTGATGGCACTACGGTAACTGTAGATGTCGCTAAAGATGGAAAATGGAAAACAGCTGTTCCAGAAGGAATAGAACTGAGAAAAGGCGATAAATTAACAGCAGTTACGCTAGATCCTCTAACGGGTACATTGTCAGATCCAGGGACGGGCAAAGTGACACCATTATCTAATAAAGTACCAGAAACAACAACTAAACCAAGTAATACCAGCAATACATCAAGTACTCAAACTAAGAACAAACTGCCAAATACAGGCGAAACTAATAATACGGATGTCATGACGATGGGTTTATTAAGTTTAGTATTGGCTTTCTTCGGAAAGTTTCTACAAAAGAAAAAAGCGGAATAAAAAAATAGCTTAAAGCAAAGCAACTGTAACGAAATCCCACCTTAGGCTCATACAAATAGACTCCCCCCTGCCCAATGCATAGAGAGCGTATTGGGCAGGGGGGAGTTAAGCACGTTTATTATTAATTAGCTTTTTAATAATTCTTTCAAAATAGGTAAATCATGGACTTCATATTGCTTTTTAAAAGCATCAATTTCTTCTTCACTGAAAGTTTCGGGATCTAAAACCAATGCTTCAACAGGTAAAGGACGTGTATTTCTGATTTTTATATCAATGACAACCGGACGCTCGCTTTTTTTAGCAGCTGTAAAGGCAGGCTCTAATTGCGTATAGTCTGTTATTGTAAAGCCCTGTGCCCCGAGTGCTTCGCCAACTTTACCAAAATCGGCTCCTTCTAATGAAACACCAAATTTCTTCTGTTCACTATCTTCTTGTTCTGCCTCGATAAAGCCGAAAGACTCATTTGAAAAAACGATATTGATAATTGGCAGTTTGTATTTTACCTGAGTGATGATATCTTGCATGACCATTGCAAATGCGCCATCTCCACTCAAGGTGAAGACTTGTCGATCTGGATAGCTCAATTGGGCAGCGATTCCTCCTGGGATACCATTGCCCATCGTAGCAAACCAGCCTGATGTAGTAAATTTTTGTTTACCATTCATCTCAAGCAGTCGAATAGCATGGATTGTGGTGTTCCCAACATCTGTTACAAAGATGGCTTCTTTATCAGCAATTCGACGAATTTCTTTAAAAACAGGTTCTACCCGAAGGGGTTTATCCTCTTGATTTTCAAAACTTCTTAACCAACTGACCCAGTTTACTTTATTTTTTTGATTGGCTTTTAGCCAGCGATCAAATGGGCGTGATTCACCTAATTCCACCATGCGTTTTAGAGACTCTTTAGCATCTCCTAAAATAGCGACATCTGTTTTATGACGGCGACCTAATTTAGTAGAATCAGTATCGACTTGAATAAATTTTGCACTCGGATTAAAGAAATTGGCCGCAAATGGAAAATCACTACCGACAAAGACAATCAAATCAGTTTCTGCTAAGGCTTCATTTGCGGGTTTAGTTGCAACTCGAGCGGCAAAGCCAAGAAAATTTTCATAAGCATCAGGGACAATTCCTTTGCCTAGGACAGCAGAGACCACAGGCATTGAAAAGTGCTCTGAAAATGCTTTGATTTCTGGCCAGGCATTACGACAGCCTTGTCCAATGTAAAGAAGGGGTTTTTCAGCAGCATTGATCAAAGGCATTGCTTTTTTTAGATCATGATAATTTGGCATGACCAAACCTTTTCGGTGATTTTCAGCTGTTGAACTATTGTGTGCTGGGATTTCTTTTGTTCCAAAATCAACTGGAATCGTTACAACAGCAACACCGTTATAGTTATAAGCCGTTTTGATTGCTTCATCCACGACATGAGGTAAACTTTCTGGGGTCATAACGGTTCGATTGTAGACACTCACGTCAGCAAACATAGGGTTTTCATTTAATTCTTGAAAGGAGTTGTAATTCATTGAATCGCTCGCAACTTGCCCCAAAAGAGCTAGGACAGGAACATGATCCATTTTAGCATCATACAAACCATTGATTAAATGAGTCGCACCAGGTCCAGCAGAGCCAAAAGCTACACCAATTTTTCCGGTTAGTTTAGCATCAGCGGCAGCAGCTAGCGCGCCAACTTCTTCGTGACGGACTTGGATAAAGTTGATGCTGTTTTTTTCTTGATATAAGGCATCCATCGTGGAGTTGAAGGAACCACCTGGTATGCCATAAATGTGATCGATGCCCCAACTTTCTAAAACGTTGATCATCGCAACAGCAGCATTGATTGTTTCGACCATTTTACTCACTCCATTTCTTAATTTTCTTTCTATCTAAAGTATACTCGTTCTAGATTTTTGTACCAAACGAAAGCCTTTTTTGCATTATGCGTGGTTATAAAATCACTGATATGATAAAGTTAAGGGAAGAAAAGAATTTGGGGAAGATGGGGTGTTTATAATTATTGATTGGCTGTTATCTTTGGAAGCTTGGCAGCAAGCATTGGTGGGGACAGGTTTTACTTATTTTATGACGGCTTTAGGAGCTGGCTTGGTCTTCTTTTTTAAGGATATTAAAAAAGAAATTCTGAATATGATGCTCGGATTTGCGGCTGGTGTGATGATTGCAGCAAGTTTTTGGTCATTACTAGATCCGGCAATCAAGCAGGCGGAAGAAAATGGGAGTATTGCTTGGCTGGTCGTTAGTTTTGGCTTTGGGTTAGGTGGGTTGTTTCTTTATATTGCAGACAAGACTTTGCCACATATGCATTTTGGGCCGAATCATGAAAAAGAAGGATTGCCAAGTCATTTAAAACGGACGATTTTATTGGTTTTTTCAATTACGTTACACAATATTCCAGAAGGTTTAGCTGTGGGCGTTGCATTTGGTGCAGCGAGTTCCGCTGATGATCCTAAAAAAGCAGTATTGGCAGCTATTTCTGTAGCGTTAGGGATCGGTATCCAAAACTTTCCAGAAGGTGCTGCTGTTTCAATTCCATTGCGACAAGAAAATTTAAGTCGTAAAAAAGCTTTTCTTTACGGACAAGCATCAGGAATTGTTGAACCAATAGCAGGAATCATCGGGGCTGTTTTAGTAAGTAAAGTAACATTGCTGTTGCCGTATGCCTTAGCATTTGCAGCGGGAGCGATGATTTACGTTGTAGTAGAAGAATTAATTCCAGAAGCACAACAAACCGTGACTAGTAAGCGTCATTTTGCAGTATTTGGTGTGATGTTAGGGTTTATTATTATGATGATTTTAGATGTGGCTTTGGGATGATTTTCTTTAATTGATTTAGAAATATAGTCTAGTTTTAGAATGTATCGGGATGAGAAAATAAGCAATAAAAGGTTGTGGGAATGAAGAGACAAATTATAGCACATAATAAAAAACGAGTAAGCAGGAAATACCATTTCCTGCTTGCTCGTTTTCTTTAGTCAAATAAAGTTTTACATCACGCGTTCAAACGGATCCAAACTAATTCCTTTTTCTAAAACGATCTTTGCATATTCTTGTGCGGAAAATAAAGAATGATCTTTATAGTTACCGCATTCTTTAGCAGAAACTGCGGGAACAAAATCTGTTTCTGCGATAAAGGTCAAGACTTTAACCAATGCATCACGAATTTCTTTTGGTGAATGTTCATTCCACATGATCATGTAAAAACCAGTGCGACAACCCATTGGCGAGATATCGATGATACCTTCCAGGTGATCACGTAAGTTTACAGCTAATAGGTGTTCTAATGTGTGAACTGCAGCAGTCGGTAATTCGTCTTCATTCGGTTGTAAGAAACGTAAATCGTATTTTTCAATCAACGCCTCACCATTTTTTTCAGTACCCGCTAAACGAACATAAGGGGCTTTTACTGTATTATGGTCTAATTCAAAACTTTCAACACGTGCCATGTTATTCACTCCTTCAAATTAAGTAAATGTCGCTTTTAACTATAACAAAACACTTTATAAAGTCAATAGATTTATCTTTATCTGTGGATTCTGTTAAGAATTTTGTTGGGCAAATATTTTGGCTAATTTTTTTAATAAAACAGGTGCATCATCTTGATCCATTATAACTTCGATCCATTGGAGACGGGTATTATCTTGTCTGGCCGCTGTCATGGCTTTGTTAAGTTCCTTTTCAGTGGTGACTTTATAGACGGTGACATTGTTAGTTGTTCCGCCGAAAACAAACGGAAGGTTCTGATAATCCCACATTGGAATATCGTTGTATTGCTCCGTAGCACCATGAATTTCTCGCTCCACAGTATAGCCATTATTATTGATCACAAAAATAATTGGTGTTAGTTTTTCTCTTAAAGCAGTTCCTAATTCTTGCACAGTTAATTGCAGTGAACCGTCTCCGATAAACAATAAATGACGGCTGGTTTTATTGGCAATTTGACTTCCTAAAAGAGAAGGGAATGTATACCCAATCGATCCCCACAATGGCTGACCAATAAAACGCATTTCTTTTTTTAGCGGTACGTTCGTCATACCAAAAAAGGAAGTCCCTTGTTCGCTGACTACTGTATCTCCTTTTACAAGAAATGCTTCCACTCTCTTCCAAAAATATTTTTGAGTAATCTTATTATCTTTGATTTCTAGATCTAACTGCCGTTTTACTGGAAGAATGTCGTCTGTAAATCTAGAAAAAGATAATGTTGCGAGCGCAGCAACAAAGCGGTCTAGCTGGACTTTTTGGTGTTTTTCTCCATAAAATAAAACTTCTGTACTTCCAATTGAGATGATTTGTTTTTCTGTAAAACCAAAACTAAAGCCGGATGTTGCAGAATCTGTTAGTTTTACACCTAAAAGTAACACTAAATCTGCTGTATCGACACGGCTTCTTAAAGGTTCTGCAGTAGTTGAGCCTGTGTAGGTTCCTAGATAATGAGCATCTTCTTCATTGAATGCACTTTTTCCAAGGGGTAAAGTAGTGATCGGCAGATTAAATTTTTGGATAAATTCATCTAAGTGTTGTTCGATATGATAACTTAATATCTCATGACCAGCAATGATAACCGGATTTTCAGCCTGCTGTAATGCGTCTTCGATTTTACTTAAAATAGCTACTTCTACATCCGTCAGTTTACTTGTTAATTGATTTAAGGGTGCTTGAGGCTTGGTGGCATGAACGTCAGCAATATCAATTGGCAAATTGATATAGACTGGACGTTTGCTGGTTAGGGCAATCGTAAGAACGCGATCGATCTCAGTTAAAGCATTTTCAGCAGTTAAATGAGCAATCGCAGAGGTCACTTCTTCGTGCATTTTTTCAAAACGAAGAAAGTTTCCGTCTCCTAAGGTATGATGAACTAATTTTTTTGTTTCTTGGATGCTAGTAGTGGGCGAGCCTACGATCTCGACCACTGGAACATTTTCGGCAAAACTGCCAGCTAAGCCATTGACCGCACTCAATTCTCCTACACCAAACGTAGTAACAAAAGCTGCGATTCCTTTAGTGCGAGCGTAGCCGTCAGCCATATAGGCAGCATTCAACTCATTAGCAGTACCAACCCATTTAAGATCTTTTCTTGCAGTAATATGGTCTAAGAACTGTAAATTATAATCACCTGGGACCCCAAAAATCTCATCAATACCGAGTTCCTTTAAGCGGTCTAGTAAATAATCTGCTACAGTGTACATCTGATCATCCTCCTAAATTTAAAAGCGTAGCGGGCTCATCTCACTTTGACAGGAAAAGAGGAAAAACTACCTAAGATATTTTTCCCTCATTTAACTTCCATCTTTTTCCCAAAATGCTAGGACGTGAAGCGAACATCCTACTATTTTTATTCGTGCCCTAGTTTTAAAGCAAGTATAAAACTGCAAAATCGTTTAGTCGACTATCCTGCTCGAATAATAAGAAAGCTATTAAAGTTGAATTTGAAAGAGATTATTTATCTTTTTCTGAAAAGATAGCAAAATCATTTTACTTCCTATGTAGTAAAAGCCGATATTATGTTAAAATAGAAAAAGCAACTTTCTTCAGGAATTTGAGAGGAGATCAATTAAGTATGAAAAAAATGTATAATGTTGCCGTGGTAGGCGCAACGGGTGCTGTTGGCACAAAAATGATCGAAATGTTAGCAGAAACATCTTTACCAATCAATCAGGTGAAATTATTAGCGTCAAAACGTTCAGCGGGAAAAGAAGTAACGTTTAAAGGGCAGACACTTGTCATCGAAGAGCTAATACCTGACTCATTTACGGATGTGGATATTGCTTTATTTAGCGCCGGTGGAACGATTTCTAAACAATTTGCCCCTGAAGCGGTCAAGCGTGGAGCAGTCGTGGTGGATAATACAAGTCATTACAGAATGAACGCGGATGTTCCTTTGGTTGTACCAGAAGTCAATCCTGAGGCACTAAAAAGACACAAAGGAATCATCGCAAATCCAAATTGTTCGACGATTCAAATGATGGTAGCACTTGAACCAATTCGTCAAGCATATGGTTTAGATCGTGTGATCGTTTCAACCTATCAAGCAGTTAGTGGCGCAGGGATCAACGCGATGGACGAGTTAAAATCACAAGCGACAGCATATATCAAGGGAACACCTGCAGATCAATTGACGGCAACGATTTTGCCGTGTGGTGGTGATAAAAAGCATTATCCAATCGCATTCAATGCATTACCACAGATCGATGTTTTTGCAGACGCTGATTATACGTATGAAGAATGGAAAATGATTAACGAAACGAAGAAAATCATGGAAGATGACAGCATCAAAGTTGTTGCGACGTGTGTCCGTATTCCGGTACTATCTGGCCATTCTGAATCAATTTACATTGAGGTTAAAGAAGAGGGTTCTAATGTTGCCAAAATCAAAGAGTTGATTGCAAAAGCACCGGGAGCCGTTTTACAAGATGATCCAAGTCAACAACTTTATCCGCAAGCTTTAACGAGCATTGACCGCAAAGAAACATTTGTTGGAAGAATTCGTCAAGATATCGATATTGATAAAGGCTACCATATGTGGGTTGTTTCTGATAACTTATTAAAAGGCGCTGCTTGGAATTCAGTTCAAATTGCGGAAACATTACATGAGATGGATTTGGTAAGGGTTTAAATGTCATTTAGCGATGCAGGCTAAAATCATAGAAAAAGAATAAACTATGTTTGTGATAAAAAGCGTCGCAACGTTATTTCCCCTTTTTTCTATAAGGTCGATTGAGCCTGTTACGCTACTTAAAATAGGAGGTAGTAAGTATGAATTTAGAAAATGCAACGATAATTACAGCAATGGTCACACCTTTTGATGAAAGCGGCGCAATCGATTTTGCGAAGCTGCCCCAATTAGTGAAACACTTGCTTGATCATCATACAGAAGGAATTATTTTAGCAGGAACAACAGGGGAATCGCCAACGTTGACTCATGATGAAGAAATCGAGTTATTCAACGAAGTGATTCGTTTGGTTGATGGACGAGTACCGATCATCTGTGGTGTGGGAACCAATGATACAAGGGACTCTATTGAATTTGTGCAGGAGATTTCAGCAATCAGAGGGATCGATGCTGGTTTGGCTGTAGTCCCTTATTACAATAAACCAAATCAAGAAGGCTTGTATCAGCATTTCAAAGCAATTGCTGAAGCGAGTGATTTACCGATCATTTTATATAATGTACCTGGCAGAACGGTCGCAAACCTTGATGTAGCAACGAGTTTGCGTTTAGCCGAATTAGATAATATTATCGCGATCAAAGAATGTTTCGGGCTAGATGCGTTGACTGAGTTGATAGAAAAGGCACCAAAAGACTTTTTAGTGTATACTGGAGAAGACTCCTTAGCATTTTCCAATAAAGCTTTGGGTGGACAAGGGGTAATATCAGTTGCTAGTCATGTGTTTGGCACTGAAATGTATGAGATGTTTCAAGCGTTGGATCATGGAGAAATCAAGCAAGCTGCAAGTATTCAACGGCAATTATTGCCGAAGATGGATGCCTTGTTTTCAGCTCCTTCACCGGCACCTGTGAAAGCAGTTCTAAATCACATGGGCATCTCTGTTGGTGACCTACGTTTACCTCTTGTATCCTGTACTTCTGAAGAAAAAGCGAAAATTTTAAGCATACTGGATATTTGATTCAGTATAAGAATATAGAGAGGTGAAGTAAGTGAGTACAATAAAAATCGTTCCTTTAGGCGGCGTTCGTGAAAATGGAAAAAATATGTACATCGCAGAAGTGGAAGATGAAATTTTTGTACTGGATTGTGGATTAAAATATCCAGAAAATGAGCTATTAGGAATTGATGTGGTGATTCCCGATTTTACGTATTTAGTGGAAAACATCGACCGTGTTGCAGGAATTTTCTTAACGCATGGTCACGCCGATGCAATCGGGGCGTTACCGTATCTTTTATCGAAAGTTCATGTACCAGTATTTGGGACAGAATTAACGATCGAGTTAGCAAAATTAAACGTAGGAGATCATGCAGATTCTAAAGACTTTAATGATTTTCACGTAGTCGATGCTCATACAGAAATTGACTTTGAGCATGCTACCATCAGTTTTTTCCGCACAACACATACGATTCCTGATTCGATCGGAATCAATTTAAAGACAAAAGAAGGTAACATTGTTTACACAGGAGATTTCAAGTTTGATCAGAGTGCGATTCCGATGTATCAAACAGATTTTGGCCGTGTAGCAGAGATTGGCAGAGAAGGTGTTTTGGCTTTACTGAGTGACTCTTCTAATGCTGAAAATCCGGCTCAAGTTGTTTCAGAGCTACAAATTGCTGATGAAGTTTTTGATACGATTCGGTATTGGGAAGGTCGTATTATCGTAGCCTGTGTAGCTAGTAATTTGCAGCGTGTCCAACAAGTGTTAGATGCGGCACACCGTTCAGATCGTAAAATCGTATTGACAGGTCAAGATTTTCAACGGATCATCAATACTGCGATTAAACTGGATAAATTAAAATTACCAAGTGAAGATTTGATTATTACTGTGAAGGATATGAAAAAATATCAAGCAGAGCAGCTAGTTATTTTAGAAACTGGCACAATGGGAGAACCAATCAAGTCATTACAAAAAATGGCTAATGGGACACATCGTGTGGTCAAAATTCAAGAAGGCGATTTGGTATACATTACAACGACGCCGACAACGGCTATGGAAACTGCTGTTGCTAAAACCGAAGATATCGTTTACCGTGCTGGTGGCGTGGTCAAACAAATATCAGATAACATGCGTGTCTCAGGTCACGCTAATCCTAATGATCTACAATTGATGTTAAATTTGATCAAACCTAAATATTTTGTTCCTATTCAAGGAGAGTACCGTCAATTAGCAGCACATGCTGATTTAGCTCATGAATTAGGGATTCCATACAAAAATATTTTCATTACTGGTCGAGGAGATATCCTTGAATATAGCAAGCAAAAAATGAATGTCGCTGGCAGTACAACTGCTGATAATATCATGATCGATGGTATTGGCGTTGGTGATATTGGAAATATTGTCCTGCGTGACCGTAGAATTTTATCAGAAGATGGTATTTTTGTCGCTGTAGTTACGATCAATCGTCGTGAAAAACGAATCGTATCACCTGCAAAGATTACCTCAAGAGGGTTTGTTTATGTGAAAACTAGCAAAGACTTGATGAAGGAAAGCAGTCATATTGTGACGGAGATCGTTGAAAAGCATCTTGAAAGCAGCGATTTTGAATGGAGTAAACTAAAACAAGATATTCGCGAGCAATTAAGCCGTTACTTGTTTGAACAAACGAAAAGACGTCCAGTGATTCTTCCTGTGATCATGGAAGCAACTCAACGTAAAGGGCGCAAAGCTACCAATTAAAGAAATCATTCACTCAGTCAGTTTACGGTGGCTGAGTGATTTTTATTTCTGATAGTAAAAAACAAAGCAATTATTTTTTTACAGATATCATTTTTTTCGATACAATAAAGAATGGAAATAACGAGTTCTATGGGCTAAGTTTTTAGGAAAAGCGCTGACGGTAGCTGAAATGTCACTTGTTTATCTTTTTGAAAGTTAATTAAGTCCTGTAGACGTCGATTTTGAGGAGTGATAACAATGGAAAAGAAGCAAGAAACCCGCTGGATCAAGTTTCTTGGGGGTAAAAATTTATTATTCACATTAGTAGCCTTATTATTACTGGGTGCTGTGATTTTTGTTTTTCATGAAGTGGGGTTTATTTTTGGACCAATTGGAGTTGTCTTTAAAACAATTATTGGGCCAACGATTTTAGCATTGATTTTATATTATTTGTTCAATCCAGTGGTCAACTGGTTAGAGAGACATAAAATAAAACGAGTTTATGGTGTTTCAGCTATTTTTATTGTCTTGATTGCGTTGATTGTGATCGGGATCATCTTAGTTGTACCACTCCTACAAAAGCAAGTAGAGGGATTGATCGAAAGTTTTCCGCAGTATATGAATGACTTAAACAAAATGGTCACTGATTTTTTCCACAATTCTGCATTAGAAAAACCATTAGCCAATGCCTTAGATGGAATTCAGCGTTGGTTTGATAATGTTTCAGATGGGATCGGAAGTTATTTTAGCAAAGCTGTTGAAGGGGCGTCTACGGTATTTTCAACCTTAACGGGTTTTGCACTTGTGATGGTGACAGCACCGATCATTACCTTTTTCTTATTGAAAGATGATCAAAAGTTTTTTTCCTTTGTTTTAAATATTATACCACCACGCTTTAGAAGTGATGCCAAAGAAATCGGTACAACAATGAGTAGTCAAGTGGGTGCCTATTTAAAAGGGCAGATACTAGTCTCAATCGCAATTGGTATCTTGACCTTCATTGGTTTTTGGTTAATCAAAGTACCTTATTCAGGAACCTTGTCGATCATTGTGGGGATTACAGCCGTGATTCCTTATATTGGACCAGTGATAGCATTTATACCAGCGGCAATCGTTGCTTTGATGGTTTCGTTTGGAATGTTTATTAAGATGAGCTTAGTCTGGATGCTTGTTCAAATGCTGAATGGTCATTTGATTGCACCACAAGTAATGGGGAAACGTCTAGTTGTGCATCCATTAACAATCGTGATTGTTTTATTGGTGATGGGTGATTTGTTAGGGATGTTCGGATTGATTTTTGGGATTCCAATTTATGCGATTGCTAAAGTCTTTGTGACTTATGTTTTTCGTAAGTTCAAACAACGATATAATCATTTCTATGGTGACAGTGGTGAATATGAAGATACTGAATTTTCTAAAGAAGAGTATTTAGATGAATAATTAGAAAAAGAGTAATTGATTTTGACTAAAAGAGCAATTTTTTGTTGGGACTTATAATCAATTACTCTTTTTTTACTTGTTGTATTAGCGTTAAACTCCCACTTCGTGGAAAATGATAATTCGTATCTTTTGTAATACTTTTTTTTAGGCGTTACAATTTAGATATGAACAAAATAATGAATGATAGGGGAGGGTAATAGATGAAACGATTACTGAAAATTATTATTGGATTCGTGATTCTTCTTTTATTTATTGGCACGTTGACTATACTTAGCCAATTGATCACTATTCCTTGGTTATCTTATGAAGTAGAAGCGCTTATTTATCAGTATCCTAAATTGTTCATGGTTTTTGAAGGAACATTACTTATATTAGGAGGACTGTTGGTTTTGGGCTTGCTGGTTGTGTTATCCGTTTCTGGAAGTAGAAGACGTCTGGTGATAAAAGAAGGCAAAAATCAAATTGAGATCCCAAAAAGCACGATCGAACAAATCGTACAAGAATCATATGGTACGATCATTCATCCAGATAAAACGAAGATGATGGTTAAAATCAAAGGAAAAGAAAAAGTAGCGGTGAAAGTAAGGATCGATGTTCGAAGTAAAGAACGCTTTAAGCCAATGGCCGAAGAAATCACCCAACAGCTACAAAATACATTAGCTGAGACACTTGAATCGATTGATAGTCGAGTAACGGTTTACTTAAGAGAAAAAGAGCCTACAGAGTCCTCAGCTTTTAGTAAAAAACAATCACGAGTGGTTTAGGAGGGGAAAATGATGGACCAAGAAAAGAAAGACCGTTGGGAAAAATTGCTTAAACCTTACCGCTTTCGGATCATTTGGACAATGGTATTTCTGCTATTAGCCTTATTGTTATTATTGATCGGGTTCTGGAAAACACTTGTCCTCGTGATTTTTGCAGGGGTCGGATATGTTATCGGGAAAATGCGTGATGAAGACTTGGATATTTATTCCTTGATAGATTCAGTTAGGTCTATGATAGGGATTTAAAAAATTATTTAGAAGGAGTCGATGCAAATGGTAGACGCAGTAGAAAGAAATTCAGGGGAGTTAAAAGCAAAATTAACATTTGAAGATGTTGTGATTAAAAAAATCGTTGGTGTCGTTATTTCAGATATTGATGGTATTCTAGGGTTGAGCGGCAATCTATTCAGTGATTTTGCTGATCGTTTTAGAGAGAATGAGGACATTACAAAAGGAGTCAGTGTTGAAGTTGGTACGAAGCAGGTAGCTGTTGATGTAGCAGTAATCTGCAAATATGATGTAAATATTGCACAAGTATTTGATCAAACAGTTGAAAAAGTAAAAGAATCTATTCATCATATGACAGGTTTAGATCTTGTAGAATTTAATATGAATGTAGATGATGTCATGACTAAAGAACAATACTTGGAGAAATATCGCGGTAAAGATAGCGATCAAAATACCGATCGTAATTAATATTTTTTGAACGAATTTTCATTCTATATAAAGCAACAATCAATTGATAAAGTATTTACTTTCGTTTAAAGGGTGAAGCAAAACTAGAAAAAGTCTTGCTTCACCCTTATTCTTTTTAGCGTGTTACATGCTCTAATTGTAACAAAAATTCTTTTATACTAAGACCGTCATGCTCGATACTACCTAAATAGCCTGTTAGTTTACCGTTTTTACCGATTACTCGATGGCAAGGTACAATGATCGGTAGCGGATTTTTACTATTTGCTTGTCCAATAGCTCGCACAGCTTTTGGTGACGCGATAGCCTGTGCAATAGCTTGATAACTGCGTGTTTCACCAAAGGGAATCTGAGCAAGTGCATCCCAGACAGCTCTTTGAAAATCGGTCCCGGTATTGATCGATAAGGGAACTGAAAATACTTTTCGTTTACCTGAGAAATATTCTGCAAGTTCTTTTGCTGCAAGTTCTGTATACTGGTTCGTCTGATGGTCAGCAAGTTCAAAAAAAGCGACAGTTGTGAGGCCTTTA
Source organism: Enterococcus sp. AZ170 (assembly GCF_050545135.1). Taxonomy (NCBI): domain Bacteria; kingdom Bacillati; phylum Bacillota; class Bacilli; order Lactobacillales; family Enterococcaceae; genus Enterococcus; species Enterococcus sp. AZ170. Next base: position 1,367,096 of record NZ_CP172947.1, read on the forward strand.
TCATCAGCATCTAACCAAAGCGAACCAAAAGGTACAGTTATTTTCATAGTTTTCTCCTTTATTTAAATCGTTACTTTATTATACTCCATCTTGAAGTGTGGTACTATATTTTTATAGATTGAAATTGGGGGCGATACAATGGAAGATATCATCATCTTTCATACAAATGATTTACATTCCCATTTAGAGAATTGGCCTAAAATCAGACGCTATTTGACTCTTCAAAAGAAAAAATATACCGAGGCAGGAAAGACTGTTTTGACTGTTGATTTAGGTGATTTTATTGATCGTTGGCATCCTTTGACAGAAGCGACAGATGGTCAAGCAAATATAGCATTGATGAATGAAGTCGACTATGATGCAGCGACGATTGGGAATAATGAAGGGGTCGGTAACTCAAAAGAGCAGTTGAATCAGTTGTATGATCATGCGGATTTTCCGGTTTTATTAGGTAACTTGTTTGATTTAACGACACATCAAGCGCCAGCTTGGACGAGTTCATATAAAATCATCGAAACAAAAGAGCAGACAAAAATCGGCTTGATTGCGTTGACTGCGCCATTTCCTTTAACCTATGCACCAAATGGTTGGGAGATTCGCTCGATTAAAGAAGTATTGCCGCAATTGATTAGAGAAGTTCAGCCGAAGTGTGATATCTTAGTTTTAATGAGTCACTTAGGAATTGATGAAGACCTTAAAATTGCAAATGCATTCCCAGAGATCAATGTGTTGCTAGGTTCACACACACATCATTTGTTTAAGTATGGTGAAAAAATTAATGGGACACAGCTTTCTGCTGCAGGCAAATTTGGTAATTATATAGGTGAAGTACAGTTATCAGTGGACAAAGGGCAAATTATTCAGAGTGGAGCAAAAGCGATTGCAACGGCTGAATTACCTACATTAGTGCAAGATCAAAAGGAAATCGATGATTATCTAACTTTAGGGCATCATTTACTGAAAACAAAAAAAATTGCTAAAATTCCTCATTCATTGTTGAGTGATTTGAATGCAGAACACCCTTTAATGGTCACGGCATTAAAAGCGTTAAAAGAAAAAGGGCAAACCGAAGTCGCAATTTTAAATAATGGCTTATTTTTAACAGATATACCAAAGGGAATCGTAAATGCTGATCAACTGCATGAAGCTTTACCACATCCGATGCATCTGATCCGTGTGACGTTATCAGGTCACGACTTGGTTCGTATGGTCAAAGAAATGGAAAAAAATCGTGATTATTTGCGTAAGTTTCCGATCATGGGAATGGGTTTTCGCGGCAAGGTTTTTGGGGAGCTTTATTATGATGGTCTTGCTTACAATAAGCAAAAGGAAGAAGTTTTATGGAATCATCGACCCATTGAACTAGAAAGTAACTACACGTTTACAACAATCGACCATTTCATGTTTATTCCTTTTTTTCCAACAATCGAATTAGCTGGATCTGTTGACTTTATTTTTCCAGAATTTTTGCGAACCGTATTAGGAAACTACTTGAAGACGCACTACCCAATCCTTTAAAAACAAGGTATAATAAAATTTAGGCGGTGAAAAAATGACAGATAAAGTAAAAAAAACATATAAATCAACCAAACCAGTTAAACATAAAGAAGAACCAGCAGCAACCTTAACGGAAGAAATCACAGCTGTTCTTGAAGAAATCAAAGAAGAACCTGTCAAAGAAAAGAAAAAAGGTGAGATCGTTTCGCTTATTGATGAGAAACATGTAACGATCGGCGAACGTCAGTACCTTTTAGTAAAAAATCATCGAGAAGCATTTGATGCTGAAAGATTGGGCGAACGTTTTAGTGATGTTCTTTCAAGATATGATTATATCGTTGGTGATTGGGGATATGATCAACTTCGTTTAAAAGGGTTTTTCAATGAGACGAATCGTAAAGCGGCACCTGAGCAGAGAATTGATACGTTGGAAGACTATTTATATGAATATTGTAATTTTGGTTGTGCCTATTTTGTCATTGAGCGCGTTGGCGGCAAAAGAGAAAAGCAACAAACACGACGTAAAAAAACAACTAAAAAACCAGCTTATCAAAACCAAGCACATACAGAGGAAAAACGTATACCTGTATCAAATAAAACAAAACCAGTAATTAAAAATCGCAAAGAAAACCAACCTAAAAAAGCAATCATTGGCAATCAAGAGAAAAGCGTCGGTAAAGGACGTTCATTTACAATTCGTCAACGTGAGGAGTAATCATCTGTGAAAAAACATTATCAAGGATATTTGATCGATCTAGACGGTACAATTTATTTAGGCAAAGAAGTGATTCCAGCAGGAAAAAGATTTGTTGAACAATTGCAAGAATTGAACATCCCTTTCCTTTTTGTGACGAATAATACGACAAAGACTCCAATAGCGGTTGCTAAACGACTTAGTGAAGAGTTTGATATTCAGGTTCCCGCTAAGACGATTTATACAGCGAGCTTGGCAACTATTGACTATATGAAAGAACAAGGCAAAGGGAAGCGCGTTTATGTGATTGGAGAATCAGGGCTAGTGGATTTGATTTTGTCTGCTGGATTTGTCTGGGATGAAGAGTCACCAGACTATGTTGTCGTTGGCTTGGATACTGAGATCAATTATGAAAAGCTTGCCGTTGCTTCTCTTTGTATCAGAAATGGCGCTCTGTTCATCGGAACGAATCCTGACAAAAGTATTCCAACTGAACGTGGATTGTTACCAGGTGCAGGTTCATTTATTTCGTTGATTCAAACCTCTTCGCAAACAGATCCTGTCATGATTGGAAAACCAAATGCAATCATTATGGATGAAGCTTTAAAAGTGATGGGCTTAAACAAAGATGATGTAATCATGGTCGGTGATAATTATGAAACGGACATTCAATCGGGACTTCAAAATAATATCGATAGTTTACTAGTCCTATCTGGATTTACAGCAAAATCTGCAGTTCCACATTTAGCTGAACAGCCAACATATGTTGTTGATTCTTTAGACGAATGGGTTTTTTGAGATGAAAAGGGCAAAGAGCAACTGGATCTGGGTTGAACGTTTAGGGATCGCGTGTTTGATTCTAACGATTATTGCGTTGAGTATTACCATAACAATCAATTTTCGACCATTGTATAGTAGCGATATTGATTCTTTGGCTATTTTAGACTATGTTTCAATTGATAAACCAACATTACTAAAAAACTATGGACAATTGATGGGATATTTGAATAATCCTTTTAATCATATATTACAACTATCAGATTTCCCTGTTTCAAAAAGTGGAGCCTTTCATTTTTATGAAGTAAAGCGTCTGTTTTTACTTTGTTATGCAGTGTTGGTCATTACGGTGATTCCAAGTGGTCTTTTTGTTTTCCGCTTGATTAAGGAAAAAAGAGTGTGGCGCTTGATTCGTCCATTTCAATGGGGAATGATCATACCAGTATTTTTTGCAGTGTTGATGGCGATTGGCTTTGATCAGTTTTTTGTGGCGTTTCATGGTGTATTTTTTAATAATGATGATTGGTTATTTGATCCGGCTACAGATCCAATTATCAATGCTTTACCGGAAGTATTTTTTATGCATAGCTTTATTTTATTTTTTATTTTGTTGGAATTGTTTTTCTTGATCGGTATTATTTTTGGAAAACGAGAACTAAAAATGTTATAAAGAAGGTTAGGTTACGAGAAATAACTCATAGAGTATATTTCTCGTAACCTTTTTTTGATCAGGTAGCTTCTTAAAAAAAATGAAATGAAATAGTAACGTTTATATTTAATTGTTGACATTTAATGTAGGTACCTTTACAATATAAGACAGGTACCTGATTTATATTCTGTTTAATGGAGGAATCACCGATGGAAGAACAAACATTAATGGAACAGTTTCTAAGCTTACAAGCAATGATGCAACGCTATTTTATGAAACGTCGTAGAGAACATGGACCTTTTGGTAATCCACATAGGGGACAAGGCAGAGTATTGAATTTGTTGAAACTTAAACCTGAAACGACTCAAAAAGAATTGTCTTATCTTTTAGATATGCGCCCTCAATCTTTAGGTGAGTTATTAGTCAAGTTAGAAAAGAATGGTTATATCAGCCGAGAGCCGCTCGAAAGTGATCGCCGTGTGATGGTGATCCGATTAACTGAAGCTGGGAGAGCGGCTGCTGAAAATAGCAAACAAGATGAAGAAACGATCTTTGATGTGTTATCTGAATCAGAACAAGAAGAATTTAAAAGCATCATGAGCAAATTACTTGAAGCTTTAGAAGCTGAAATTCCTGAAGCAGAGCGTGATTTTAGAGGACCGCATATGAGTGGTAGACATGGAGGGCGCGCAAGAGGATTTAGTGATGCACATGGAAAAATGGCCCCAGATTTTGATCCGCGCAACCTTTTTGGTGCAGTAGGTTTTCAAAAAAGCAGAAAATTTGCTTTTGACCCGTTCAAACAAACGGATGAAGAAGAGGGCTTTGATGATTTTTAAGAAATTACAATATTTGACGTTAAACAAGTTTTCTTTTAAAGAAAGCTTGTTTTTTATTAAATTCAATCTAGTTTTTAAAACTAGATTGAATGTTTTTCGAAATAATGTTAAACTGTTTTAGTAAATAGAAGGAGGGATCTTATGAATGAAATAAAATCCTCTTTACAAGTATGGGGCAAAGCGTTGGTAGATGTTCATTTGCCAAGATGGCATGAATTACCCGAGCTGGAATTGTATATGGATCAAGTGATCACATTGGTTGAGCGTTACCTATCGCCAGTTATATTAAAAGAAAAACACACATTATTGACCTCTTCGATGGTCAATAATTATGTGAAATTAGGGCTGATTCCACCACCTAATAAAAAACGCTATAATCAAAAGCACTTAGCTTTTTTGATTGCGATTACTTTATTAAAACAAGTACTAACAATACCAGAAATCAAACAAGGTATTTTATATCAAGGAGCAGCGGTTGGTATTCGTGAAGCATATGATCTATTTTGCGATGAGCAAGAAGCAGCTATAGCAGTAGTTGTTGCCCAAGCTTTGGGGAATGAACCCGTCGCAGCTTTCGATCAATCGATTCCAGTAGAATTTATGATCGTCAAAGGGGCTACCTTGTCATTTGCAACAAAGTTGTTCACTGAAAAAGTTATTGAGTTAGCACAAAAAAACATAGAAGAAAATGGAGAATATGAGAATGAATAAAGAAAAGATTGCTCTATTAGTGGATTCAGGGACAGATGTTCCGCAAGAATTAGTGGAACAATATGGAATGTATATGATCCCTTTACAAATTATTTATAAAGATCGTATTTATACAGATAAAGTAGACATTACACCTGAAGAAGTATACGAGGGTTTAGCTGTTGAAATTCCTAGTACCTCGTTACCTGATGGCGAAACCATTACCAATATTTTTGAAAAAATCAAAACAGATGGTTATGAAAAAGTATTGGCTGTTACGATTTCTAGTGGATTGAGTGGGACATATAATGTTGTTCGCTTAATTGCAGAAGAATTTGAAGGATTAGAAACATACGTTTTAGACACAAAAAACATTGGGATCGGCAGTGGTCTCCAAGCAATTGAAGCCGCAAAGTTAATAGAGGCAGGTCATTCGTGGAACGAAATCAAAACAACGTTGACTGCTAATGTAGGAAAAGCAAAAGTTTATTTTAACGTTGCTACTCTTGAATATCTTCAAAAAGGCGGACGCATTGGGTTGGTTGCTTCCATCTTAGGAAATGCGTTAAAATTGAACCCGATCATTTCTTGTAACGGAGAGGGAGTTTATCATACGGTCGCCAAAGCTCGCGGTAGGAAGAAAAGCTTAGAAAAGACGTTTGATTTAGTGAAGGCTTTTATTGGCGATCATAAAAAATTTGTTTTAGCAGTTGCCCAAGGACAAGCGGTTGAAGAGGCCGAAGCATTCTATGCTAAATTAAAAGAACAATTTCCTCAAGCAGAAAAAATTTATTTTGGAACGATCAGTCCAGCTTTAGTTGTTCATACAGGACCGGGACTATTAGGGATCGGCATTCAACTTTTAGATTAAAGTTAACTACCAGCAAAAGGCATTTAATCAAATGACTTTGCTGGTAATTTTTTCATTTGCTTTTTATCAAAAAATTGAGAGATTACTCACTGGATTTACGCTATTATATAGAAGGTGGTTTGGACAGGAGTGTTTAATCCCGAGAACCACGTAGGTACTGAGCAACATAAACTCATACTTCGTTGTGTTTTACAGCAATAAGAAGAAATTCACGAAAATGACAAGAAACACGGAATGTTTAATTAAGATGTTGAATGCTTCCTAATTGGTACTCTTCAAATTTTTGTGACCAAGTAGGTATTGTGTAACATCAGTTCATAACGTTCACGGTGTTTTACAACAATTTCAGCTTATTTCTGAAGCCTTCAAATGTTAGTGCTTTAGCACTTAGAATTTGATATGATCGAAGCGAAGCGTAGTGATTGCTTCTGCTCCACCGTTTATACAGACTCCTTCTTTTTATATATTTTTTATTCCTGTTTGATAATGATCAAAGAGCGGTCCGGATAAGTGAAAGTTAAATGTGTTTCGATCAACGAGACCTACGACTTCTTGGCTTTGGTACAGCTTGATAAGAAATTCTGCTATTTCTCTCGCTGTATGAAAGGTTGTGAAGCCTTTAGTATAATCATAAGAGTTTGAGCCATTCGCTATTTGTGCAAATTCTGTTTCTGTTGCTGCAGGAGCTAAAACTTTTGCTTTGAGAGGTGCGCCTTTAGCTTGTAGTTCTAACGCGATTCCTTCTGTAAAAGCACTGACATAAAACTTTGTTGCGCAATAAGTGACAGCGTTAGGGACATTTTTATAACCACCTGCCGAAGAAATATTGATTAATTGAGCACCAGCTACATTTTCATAATCGGTGACATAAAGCGTGGATAATAAAGTCACAGCTTCAATATTTAAACGTAGCATTTGACTAACCGTATTTAAACTTTGATCTGATACACCATGATAATAACCAAATCCAGCATTATTGATCCAAGTTTCAATATCATATGATTTCAAATTATTGTACAAAGTAAAAATATTTTTTTCTTGAGATAAGTCAACTGTTTGAAGAACGATGTCAAGTGTAGGGAAGTCGACAAGTATTTCTTCTTTTAAATGCTTAAGTAGCTCTGTTCTTCGTGCAATCAAAATTAAATTTTTTCCCTGCTTACTAAATGCTTTTGCTGTTTCCCAGCCAATACCTGAACTAGCACCTGTGATAACTGTATACTTCATGATTTCTTCCTCCTGAAAAGTAAAATTGATGTTACACTCATAGTATAGGGGTTCGAGCCATCTCTAAAGCAAGCAAAAAAAGGATGTGAAAACAATGTATACGATTAGTGAATTTGCTGAGAAGATTGGGATTAGTGTTTATACATTAAGATATTATGAAAAAGAAGGGTTGATTGAACCTGTCAGAAATGAATATAATTATCGTGTTTATGGAGAAGAGGATCTGGATTGGGCTAATTTTGTGATTAAACTAAAAAATACGGGCATTTCTTTGAAAGAGATCAAAAAGTATACTCAGTTAAGAAAAATTGGTGATACCACGATTCCCGAGCGCAAACAGTTATTGCTGAACCATCGCATACAGATCATGGCTGAATATGAAAAAGTCAAAAGTCATCTTGAATTGTTAGATAATAAAATTAGTTTGTATGAGCAAATGGAAGCAGCACTTAAAAAATAAAAATCCCTTAAGGAGAGGCGCTATTTGTCAGCAAAACCTCGACTAGGGATTGTTTACTTAGAAAAAGGTGATTTTCTTTTGTGCGGTATCAACGGTTGCTTTATCCCCAATGGGAATTGTAAAAATCGGCTGTGTATGCCCAAAATTCATATCATAAATGACAGGGATTTCCCGTAACAGAGGATACTTCGACAAAATAGCCAAAAGGCGTTCCTCGGTCATTTCAGTTTCTTTAGGGAAACGGCCGATCAATAACGCTTTTGGATGATGCACTACTTGCAATAACGCGGCTAAGCCTCGGGCAAAATCGTGGTAGTCATCTTCTTCGGCATTTTCCACAAATAGAATAGCTTGTTCAAGATCAGGTAAAAAACGAGTCCCGAAAAGTAGTTGGAAAGTTCCTAAATTTCCCCCATAACAAGTACCTGTGACAGGTTTTGCGTGACTATAGATTTTCCATTCATTCGCAAATAAATGACGAGTTGGTTCAGGTAAGTACCATTCATCTTGGCTCCACGACTTGGAGGCTGAAACGTCAAAAGCGGTTTGGGTTGCCGTAGCTTGTAAAAAAGCTTCTGTTTGATAGGGTTGCAGTTCATCCATTTGAAAACTAGAGAAGTGTGGGCCAACATAAGTAAGTAGTTTTGTTTTAGTGGTAATAGCATTGCATAAAGCAGTGATATCACTGTAACCGCAAAAAATTTTAGGATGTCTTTTAATTAATTCAAAGTCAAGATAGGGCAATAATTCATTACTATTAAATCCGCCAATGGCCGTTAAGATTCCTTTGACATTTTCATCTGAAAAGGCTTCGTGTAAATCTTTTACCCGACTCATAATCGAAGAAGAACCCAAGATATCTTGCTCATCCGTATGTTTAGAAAAAGTGATGTTGAATCCTAAATCAGTTAATTTTTGAACAGCTACCTGAACGCCTAAATCTGTTAAGCGCAAGAAACTGCTAGATGGCGCAATGACTCGGATTTCATCACCTACTTGTAATCGAGGTGCTTTCATTTTTATCGCTTCCTTTAAAAAACTTATTTCTAATTATAGTCAGAAAACCTTGATTTTTGCAAGGTATAGATGAGAAAGAGTAAGCCCTCTTAATGTCAAAGGTGAAACGGTGGACAAAATAAGGTATAATGGGAGAGAATAAGATTAAATAATCTAAAGATGAAAGAAAAAAGAGGTGCCTCTTATATGAAAAAAATATTAGTTGTGGATGATGAAAAGCCGATTTCAGAAATTGTGAAATACAATCTTACTAAAGAAGGATATGAAGTTTTTACAGCGTATGATGGGGAAGAAGCGGTTGAGAAGGTCAAGGAGGTTGAACCAGATTTAATTATCCTTGATCTGATGCTACCGAAAATGGACGGACTAGAAGTTGCTAGAGAAGTTCGCAAAACTTACGATATGCCGATCATTATGGTGACAGCTAAAGATTCTGAAATCGATAAAGTTTTAGGATTAGAGCTGGGTGCCGATGACTATGTAACAAAACCATTTTCAAATCGTGAACTTGTAGCACGCGTTAAAGCAAATCTACGCCGTGGTGCATCAAGTGCGAAAGAAGCAGAATCAACCACTCAATCAGAATTGACAATTGGAGACTTAACCATTCACCCAGATGCTTATATGGTATCAAAACGTGGCGGTAAGATCGAATTGACTCATCGTGAATTTGAATTGCTATTTTATTTAGCAAAACATATTGGACAAGTGATGACGCGTGAACATCTATTACAGACTGTTTGGGGCTATGATTATTTTGGAGACGTTCGTACGGTAGATGTGACTGTCCGTCGTTTAAGAGAGAAAATCGAAGATAGTCCAAGCCATCCGACGTACTTAGTGACTCGTCGCGGTGTTGGGTATTATCTTCGAAATCCTGAACAGGAGTAGTGCTTTATGAAAAAAAAGGTTCACTTTTTTCAATCAGTAAACTTTAAGATCGCCTTGTCATTTATTTTGTTATTATTGATTGCGATTCAAATCATTGGTGGCTACTTTATTCGAGAACTAGAGTCGACCACAATCAAAGACTATAAAAAAAATGTTGATTCCCAAGTCCTCCAACTAGCAAGTACGTTAAGTCCTAAACTAGGCGAAAAAGACCGAGATCGTACCGAAATCGATGCGGATCTCAAGAAAACTTTAAGTGACTTCTCAGCGTCTGAAACGATAGAGGCCCGTATAGTTGATGATAAAGGAATCGTAAGAGCGACAAGTGATTTGAATCAGCAGGGAATCGTTGGGAAGAAAAATGATTATCGTGATTTGAATGATTTTAGTGCGAAAAAATATTCAGCGATGGATAAAGATAAGCGCGTATATATTAATGTTCAGCCTATCCAATCCCCGACTGGCGATACAGTCATCGGGGTTCTTTATGTTAAGAGTAATATCGAAGGAAAATACAAAGAAATTACCGATACTGCACGGATATTTTTTACAGCATCGATCATCGCTGGTGCAATCTCGATCATTGTCACGCTCTTGATTGCTAGATCAATCACACAGCCGATTGGTGAGATGCGTGAACAAGCGTTACGGATTGCCAAAGGAGATTATAGTGGAAAGGTCAAAGTCTATGGTAAAGATGAATTAGGACAACTGGCTGAAACCTTTAATCAACTATCAGAACGAATTGAAGAAGCGCAGGAAACTATGGAGGCCGAACGAAATCGGTTAGACAGTGTCCTTGCTCATATGACTGATGGTGTGATTGCGACCGATAGGCGAGGAAAAGTAATTACAATCAATGAAATGGCTTTGTCCTTGTTAAATGTCAAAGATGAAGATGTGATTGGGATTTCTTTATTGGAACTACTAGATATTGAGACAGACTATACGCTACGTAAGCTATTAGAAGAACCTGAAGAAATATTGATCGACCGTTCTTTATCTTCAATGGAAGAAGAACAAATGATCATTCGTGTTGATTTTGCAATGATTCGTCGAGAATCTGGTTTTATTACAGGTCTTGTTTGCGTACTTCATGACGTAACAGAACAAGAGAAAAATGAACGTGAACGCCGAGAATTTGTTTCGAACGTTTCTCATGAATTGCGGACACCCTTAACGAGTATGCGAAGCTATATAGAGGCGTTGAGTGAAGGTGCGTGGGAAAACCCTGAAATTGCTCCTAACTTTTTAAAAGTGACTTTAGAAGAGACCGATCGCATGATTCGTATGATCAATGATTTGCTGAATCTTTCAAGAATGGATTCTGGTAATGGACAGTTGCAGTTAGAATACGTTAATTTCAATGAATTGATCAATTTTGTTTTAGATCGATTTGATATGATGGTTGAAGCAAATGACAAAAATTATACGATTCACCGTGAATTTACGAAACGTGATTTGTGGGTAGAGTTAGACACCGACAAAGTAATCCAAGTCTTAGATAATATTTTAAACAATGCAATCAAATACTCTCCTGACGGTGGGGAAATTACTTGCCGTTTACTTGAAACTCATAACAATGTGGTCTTTAGTGTAACGGATCAAGGCTTAGGAATTCCTAAAAAGGATATCAATAAAGTCTTTGAACGTTTTTATCGTGTGGATAAAGCGCGTGCTAGAGAACAAGGTGGCACCGGACTTGGGCTTGCAATTTCAAGAGAAGTTGTCAAAGCACATAATGGCGCGATTTGGGTGGAAAGTCAGGAAGGTCAAGGGTCAACGTTTTATATATCCTTACCTTATGAGCCATATGAGGAGGATTGGTGGGAATGAAAATAGCAGAAAGAATTGTACGGATCGGCTTGATTTTTTTAGTATTGCTTAGCATGTACTTTTCAGTCAGCATTTGGACCAGCTCTTCCAAAAAAGATCAGTCGGTTAAAACGGATGCACAAACGACAACAGCTGTTGTGAATGAACGAATGGATACAGATGTATTTTTACCGTTACGTTTAGTGCGTATGCAGAATGGAACATCAGAAATGAATAATAGTGAAAATTTGATTACTAATGTTCAAAATGAAATTAAACATAGTACATTTGGTCTCTTGACCCAGACTGTGCAAGGAGACGGCGAGCAGTTTGACAAACATCTATTAATCAATCAAGGATTTGAATTGCTGTATGAAGGTCCATTTTTACTGAGTGAATATCTCTCTGTTTATGATTTAGATCTTAAAACGACAGAACTCAATGCAGATGAAATTTTCTTTACCTGTATCCAAGTTGATTTAGATCAAAGTAAGATTCGTTTCTTGGATTTTAGTCGCAAAGATGTTTATGAAGCTCAGATCACGATCAATCGTGAAAAAGTCTTGAGCTTAATGAATAAGGTTGGTGTGCAATACAACCCAATCTCAGAACAACAAGTTGTTGCGGGCAAACATTATTATCTATCAGAAGATTTAAAAATGAAAAAGTACAGTTACATTTTAGCGTCTCAGCCTGTGACTAAGTTTCGAAACGCTTTTTTCTCCAATGTTGAGAATGTTCAAACCAATGAAGATAGTCAAGATTTGTCTTATACTAGCGGTAGTGAACGATTGACAGCGGATGAAAAACTAGGCACGATCCACTTTACTGGAGAATTAAGTGCTAGAGGTGCTAAAGACAATATTTATTCGGACAGTTTTAGTTATATAAAAAAATTAGGCACTAGTATGGGGAATATCCGTTATTTTGATCGGACAAATGCTGAGATGAATTATCGGACCTTTGTAGAAGGATTTCCTGTTTTTAGTGAAAATGATAAAGGTCAGGTTCGGATCACGATCGGTAATGATCAAGTTGAACAATCAAGTGTAGCGATCCAAACCAGTGTAGATACAATTCAAGTTCCTATTCCGTCAGAAGAAGAAATTGTTTTGAAAAGTACTGAAAGTTTGTTAGAGCAACTAACACTCAATGGTGCTGATTTGTCGAAAATCAATTCAATGGTTATTGGGTATACTTGGCACAAAATTGAAGAAGTGACACAAGTGGTCGATCTCACTCCAGAGTGGTATATTCGCTATGATAATAAATGGTATCCAGAACGTGAATTACTGGAAAAATTAGCGAATTTGGAGGTGGAATAATGGACTTCAAACGAATCGAGTGGATTTTCTTTTTGGTTTTTTTAGGCTTGAACATGTTTTTGTTTGGAATCTATCAAGAAGGACTTAAAGAAGAAAATAATGTCTCCTTTTCTGATCAAACGGATAGTATCGAAAAAAGACTCGACAAAGATGGAATCACATATAAAGGAACGCTTTCTAATGAGAAAAGAGAGGGGTATTATTTAAGTGGAGAACAAACGAATTTTTATGATGCCATCCATACTGAACGTGAAACAAGAGATCGTAATTTTTTTAAGAATGGCACTGAGTTAGTGGATTATTCATTAACGGTATATCCGCAGATGAATTATGCTCAAACTAGCTACTTTATCGATGAGAAAAACGTTGAAAAATCTTTAGAAGCATTCTTAAAGGATAAAGATAGTGTATTATTTGGTAGTCAATATCAATATTTACCTGATTTTTCTTCATTAGATGGTGAATTTCCGGAAGTCGTTGTGTCTCAAAATTATAAGAATATTCCTTTTAAAGATGATACAGCGCAAATTTCATTAAAGCTAGAAAAATCAGATGAATCTGCTAGTATACACAAGATTTACAAGTATACTCAAACTCATATTCAAGGAATTGAAGAGTTGCGGGATAAGAGTGATCTATTTTCTGAACGTGATGCAGTCGAAACCTTATATATCAATAACAAGATTCCTAGTAATGCGAAAATTACTTTTATAGAATTAGCATATACTAGAATTTACAAAATTCGTGAGAAGAATGTTTATGTACCAGTCTGGTTTGTGGGAATCAAATCTAGCGGCAGTAATCTGCAGATTGAACAAGTTAATGCGATGAGCAATACAATCATTACAAATAATATTGTGCCAAAGGTAGAAAATTAGCAGGGATGGTTGTATAATAAGGAGCTGTAGACTAGAAGGGAAGCGGATAGAAAAAATGAGTCAAGATAAGGCATTTAACATTAGCATTCTTGCCAGCGGCAGCACAGGCAATTCCCTTTTTATTGAAACTGAGAACAAAAAGTTGCTTATTGATGCAGGATTAAGTGGGAAAAAAATCACTTCATTGCTGGCAGAGGTCGATCGAAAACCAGAAGATTTAGATGCTATCTTAGTAACACATGAGCATCGGGATCATATTCATGGTGTGGGGGTCTTAGCTAGAAAATATAAATTAGATGTTTATGCAAATGAAAAAACTTGGGCCGCGATGGATCCTTTGATCGGAAATGTTGCTGTTGGGCAAAAGCATATTTTTGATATGGGAAAGGTTTTAACGTTTGGTGATATGGATATTGAGAGTTTCGGTGTCTCTCATGATGCAGCAGCTCCTCAGTTTTATCGTTTCTTCAAAGATAACCGTTCGTTTGTTATGTTGACAGATACAGGCTATTGTAGTGATCATGTTCGTGGTACAATCAAGGATGCGGATGCATATTTAATTGAGAGCAATCATGAATTAGAGATTTTACGCATGGGCCCTTATCCATGGAGTTTGAAACAACGCATTTTAGGGGATAAAGGTCATTTGTCGAATGATGATGGTGCTCTAACAATGGTGGATGTAATTGGTGACCATACTAAACGTATCTATTTAGGACATTTAAGTAAGGAAAATAATACCAAAGAACATGCTAGGATGGCTATGGAATCGATTTTGGCTGAAAAAGGCTTAGGTGTCAATTTTGATTTTAATGTCTATGATACAGATCCAGAATCAGCATCAGAATTATTTTCAATTTAAATAAGAGTGAGGCAGAACTGTTGCTCAGTTTTTGTCTCATTTTTTTTAGGATTCGATGAATATCTTATAGTTGTTTTAATAAATTTTGGCAGCTCTTGAATTTTTGCAAGGGGTGCAGTATAGTTAACTATATTTTTGAATGTTAAAAAAACAGATACTGGTATAGAATTGCTGGTGTTATTTTTAGCAGTGGGAGGAATTTGATGTTTCAATTTTTACCTCATTCAGTATTGCAAATGGGCACTATTTTTTTATCGATCGTGATTGAAGCATTACCGTTTGTTATGCTTGGTTGTGTGATATCGGGTGCGTTACACGTTTTTTTAACACCTGAGCGGGTCAAAAAATTATTACCGAAAAATAAAGTGTTATCGATTATTGTTGGGAGTCTTTTAGGGTTCTTTTTCCCTTCTTGTGAGTGTGGGATTGTTCCAATCGTTCATCAGTTTGTCAAAAAAGATGTTCCGACCTATACAGCATTCGCTTTTATGATAACAGCACCGATCATTAACCCGATCGTTCTTTTCTCAACCTATATTGCATTTGGAAATTCGATAAAATTTGTTGTTTGGCGTGTTGTCGGCAGTATGTTGGTAGCGCTAGTTGTTGGTGTTTGGTTAGCGTATATTAATAAGGAAAACATTTTACAACAAACAACTTTTGAGGCGGATTGCACTCTTGAAGAAACTGAGCATACACATGAAAAAGAAACCTTTTGGCATAAGTGCTGGTCTGTTTTAACTCATGGAATTGATGAGTTTTTCGATACGGGTCGTTACTTGATTTTCGGTTCTTTGATGGCTGCTGCAATGCAAACCTATTTACCAACTGGTGCAATGTTGCAATTAGGTCATACCAAAATTTTAGCAATTTTAGTTATGTTGGTTTTAGCTGCGACGTTGTCGTTATGTTCTGAGGCAGATGCATTTATTGGGTCCTCGTTATTGAGCTTGTTTGGCAATGGACCAGTTGTTGGTTTTCTTGTTTTTGGGCCGATGGTAGATATCAAGAATCTTTTGATGATGAAGCGTTATTTTAAAACGTCATTTATGTTGAAATTTGTAGGAATTGTCACGGTTGTCGTCAGTCTCTATGCATTAGCGATTTAAGGAGGAAAGAGTAGATGATTCGATTTTTAATCTTGATTGGCTACACGATATTGATGATGTTTTTGCAAGTATCGGGTAGGTTGAATCAATATATAAATGTTCATTATCGTTACTTGGCGATTATTTCGATGGCTCTTTCTTTTATCTTAGCAATCGTTCAGTTGATCCTTTGGAATAAGGAGGAAGATAAAGAATCCACAGAGCACCATCACCATGATGAGCATGATCACGGGTTGGATAAACCGTATCAAAGAGGAATAGCTTATCTTTTGTTAGCTTTGCCGTTAATGGTTGGTTTTTTGTTTCCGACAGTTAGCCTGGATACGTCTATCGTGGAAGCAAAGGGTTTTAATTTTCCATTAAGTAAAGAATCAGTAGGGGACCCAGATGTAGAAACGCAGTATTTAAAGCCAGATACGAGCATTTATTTTGATAAAACAGATTATGATAAACAGATGAAACAAGCATTATCTCACTATATCAAAGACGATCATGTGAAAGTAACGGAGGAAAATTATTTAGAAGTGATGGAGCTGATTTATAATTATCCGAGTGAATTTATTGGAAAAACAATTACTTACAAAGGCTTTGCTTTTAATGCAGCACAAAAAGAGCAGTCTGATTTATTTGTTTTTCGTTTTGGGATCATTCATTGTGTGGCGGATTCCGGTGTATTTGGATTATTAACAAAAATGCCAGATGGTCAGACTTTCGAAAATAACGAGTGGTTGGAGCTAACAGGAACCATTCATTCTGGCTATTATGCACCGTTTAAGCGAGAAATCCCAATGGTGGATGTGACAAAGGTGACATCAATAGAAGAACCCAAAAATCAATATGTTTATCGTTCGTTTTAAAAAACGAAGTAATCAATTAATTTTAGTGGGAGAGAGAAAACGAATGCATCGTTTTCTCTCTCCCACCTTTCTTATTTTTCCCAGACCAACTGATACTCTAGCTCACCAGTGCTGTCAAATTGTTCATGCACCTTTTGGAAGCCTTGCCTTTGATAGAAATGAAGGGCTTGCTTGTTTTTTGCATAAACGCAAAGACTTAATGAAGTAGTCGAACGTTTTGCTTCAGTTAAAAGTTTTGAACCGATTCCTTGACCGCGGTAGTCATTTTTTACAAAAATTCCAGCAATATATGTGCCAGTCATCCCTAAAAATGCACTAATTTGATCGCTCTCACTATAAGTATAAAGATCAGCTTGAGGTAGTTGTTCTTTTACAGAACTAAGATTCTTTTGCCAATAAGACTTTGGAATAAAGGGATGGGCTTCACAGTTGGCTGTCAGCCAAATGCCTAAAATAGCCTCTAACTCTGAGACCGTTAGATGATCGATTTTTTTGATCATGATTGTTTATCCTTTCTTTTTAAACGTATGAAAGAATCGCTAGTGCACTCATTTATTCACCCCTTACATTGATAGTATAAAAAAGCCTTGTTATTTCTCTTCATTTTTTCTGATTAAACTCAAAATCTCTCGTTTTTCTCTAAAGTTACGTATATTGTGATTTAACACCTCAGATAAAACCAAACCTAAAGCAATCGCACCTGCGATCATGATCGCTTGAACAGCAGAATTGATCGCCGTTTCATAATTGCCGATGACCAAGTTTCTGACAGCTTGATAAGCAAGCCCTCCAGGGACTAAAGGAACCATCCCAGGAATATTAAAAATCGTAACAGGTAATTTGAGCGCTCTTGAACAGATAAAACTTACTGCCGCTACACTCAAAGCACCCAATAAGGAGCCTAAAGCTGCATTAGCACCAAATTGAACGGCAAACCAATAAATCATCCAACCTGATGCACCCGATAGGCCGCAAGCGATAAGAGAGCGTCTAGGAACATTGGTGATGATCGCATATGCAGCAGAGGCTAGGAAACTAAAGATAAATTGAACGAATAGATCAAACATTTTAAACCCTCCAAATTCTTCTTACTATACGGAACAAACGCTACAGCGACAGTTTAATAAAATAATTGAAAAACAAAAGCAATTGCAAAACCAATCATAGAAGCGGTCATCATCGCTTCTGTTCCTCTTGAAACACCTGAAAGATAATGACCTGCAAGCAAATCTCTCAGGGCATTAGTCATCTGAACACCGGGAACAAGGGGCATCACACAACCAATAATGATCATATCTTGATTGATACCTAATCCGCTTTGACTACTTAAAAGCGCTGCACAGCCAATAAAAAGGGCTGCTAAAAACTCAGAGAGAAATTTAATACGCAAGATTTTTAAACTGGAATAATAAAGCATATAGCCCACGCCTCCAATCAAACAGGTCAAAAATAAATCTGCCCAAACACCGCCGAATAAAATCATGATCGTACCACTGACGACCGCCGCACTGACAAATCTCAACCATAAAGAAAAGAATTTTCGTTCTTGTTCTACTATTTTTAATTGCTCTAATAATTCATCAAGGGTAAAAATACCAGTTACATATTCTCTAGAAAGCTGGTTGATCCTAGAGACTTTTTCTAAGTTGATCGAACGATTCAAAATTTGCACCATGCGAATTGTGGAAGTCCCGTCAAGCCCTACAAAAAGCCCTGTCTGGGTGACGTAACTGACTAAGCGATAATCGCCGGACGCCAAAGCAATACGGCTCATTGTATCTTCCACACGATACATTTCGGCATCACTTTCTAGCATGAGCTTGCCTGCTAATAAACATGTTTCTAAGACTTTTTCTATATCTAACGTTGCCATTTATTTTCCTCACTTTACCGTTCTATCCTACTTATCTAAGATTAGTATAGTTGATTATAGCCTGAAAAAATAGCACGGAACAGTAAAAATATAAATATCCCTCAACATTATGCACAAAGATCAAAACGATTGGTGTTCTATGATATATTCTCAATTGTAAGAATGTTTCGATAATTTGATATCGCTTTAGAACTTCTTAGCGTATAATAATAAAAAAGTATGAAACTATAAGAGGATTGGGATGATAAAAAATGATCTTACTGGGGTCTTTGATCAACGGGTTAGCCATTGTATTAGGAAGTTTACTAGGAGCAGTTTTGCGAAATATTTCAGAACAAATGAAAGAAACAGTCACGAAGGGAATTGGCTTAGGTGTCTTGGTCTTAGGGGTTCAAATGGCATTTAAAACTTCCTCTTTTATTGTGATCTTGATTAGTTTATGTGTTGGGGCAATGGTCGGCGAAGGGGTGGGAATTGAAGATAAAATGAACGTTTTTGGCTTGGAATTAGAAAAGCGATATGCTAAACCAGGTAGTAATTTTGCTGAGGGGTTTATAACTGCCGCCTTGATCTTTCTGATTGGCTCAATGGGGATCATTGGCGCAATCGAAAGCGGTGTGGCGAATAATCATCAAACGCTATTTACAAAAGCCGTCATGGATGGGTTTATGTCGATCATGTTAACCGCAACTTTAGGCGTCGGTGTCCTGTTTTCAGCGGTGCCTGTTTTTCTGTATCAAGGAATCATCGCCGTAGCTGCTAGTATTTTGATGCGTTATATTCCTAAAGAACTCTTAGACGTGTTAATGGAGGAATTAAGTGCAATCGGTGGGTTGATGATATTAGGGATTGGGCTGAATATTATGGGAATCACCAAAATCAGAGTGTCTAACTATCTGCCAGGCATTCCTATTTTGATCCTCATCGTAACAGTATTATTTTACTTTTAAGTAAAAATGAGGATAAATTGTGACACACTGTTGTCATTATTAATATGATAAAGTCAATTTAACAAATCAAAGGAGTGGTCTAAATGACGATTCAATTAATCGAAAAAAATATCAGAGGAAAGAAAATCCGTACGAATAATAATCGTATAGATGAGATTATCGCTTTATGGAATCAAGTGCCAACAATGCAACTTAAAGGAGAGTTTTTTGCTGTGTATTCAAACTATGAAAGTAATTTTAAAGGAGAATATGATTTGTTGATTGGTAATGAACAGGCGGATTATCCTGACCAGTCACAAATCAAAGGCGGAGAGTATGTCGCAATTAAAGTTGAAGTTGCTAGTCCCGAAGGTGTGGGAGCCGCTTGGCAGAAAATTTGGAAAGATGAAGCTTTAGAAAAAAGACGTACTTATTTGGCAGACATAGAACATTACCAAGAAGATGGTTCAATTATGATTTATCTTTCTGTTTGAAATCAGCTATACTGTAGATAAAAAATTTAACCGATTTAGAAAATGAGGTTGGGACAGGAGTGTTTAAACCCGAAGGGATTGCTTCTGCTCCCACCGTTTATACGGATTCCTTGAGTCTGAGAGATAACTCGTAGAGTTATGTCCCAGACTCTTTTTTTATGTATATTATGTATAAATATTTATTTTTGTTGAATAAATTAATAAAAAACCGTTGACTTGTAAAAAGAAAAAACTTATACTAGGATCAATAACAAGTGTTTAATAAAAAATAAGCAGAAAAGAAGTGAAGTGGATGAAGGTTTCGATTATTGGTGTGACTGGATATAGTGGGTTAGAACTTTTAAGATATCTCCGGCAACATCCATTCGTTGAGATTGTATCGATTCATAGTCATTCAATGAATAAAAAATCATTAGAGGTAATCAATCCGCATTTGAAGCAGCTGATTTCTTTACCTCTAGAAGTGATTGATCCTAAAAAAATCATGCAAAAAAGTGAGCTAGTTTTATTAGCAACACCATCTGGAGTAGCCAAAGAGTTAGCCTTACCTTTCATTGAAGCAGATTTTCCGGTGATCGATTTATCAGGTGACTTTCGTTTAAAGAATCCAGGTAGCTATGAAAAATGGTATGGATCGACAGCTCCACCAATGGAAAGTGTCAAAAAATTTGATTATGGATTAGCAGAATATAGAGAAAATCCTAAGTCAAAATGGATCGCAAATCCAGGTTGTTATGCAACGGCAGCAGAGTTGTCATTAGCACCATTATTGAAAGATGGAAAAATTGAATTAGATTCAATTATTATCGATGCTAAATCGGGAATTTCTGGCGCTGGTAAAAGCCTCTCGCAAACAACCCATTTTTCAGAGGCACATGATAATATGACACTTTATAAAATGAATAGTCATCAACACATTCCAGAAATCATGGAGCAGTTGAACAAATGGCAGCCTAATCTTTCAGCGATTCAGTTTTCAACATCATTGATCCCAGTCACTAGAGGTATTTTTTTAACCGCTTATGCAAAATCGACGGAACCGATTTCTGACGAGAAATTAGTCCAACTTTATCAAAATCATTTTGAAAAAAATTCATTTATTCGCATTCAAGAGGCTGGACATTACCCTGCACTCAAGCAAGTAATAGGCTCTAATTATTGTGATATGGGGCTTGCTTACAATCCCAAAACGAATTGCATCACGATTGTATGTGTGATTGATAATTTAGGGAAAGGGGCAGCTGGACAAGCTGTTCAGAATTTGAATATTTTTGCAGGCTACGATGAGCGATGCGGATTGGATCAATTACCGATTTATCCATAAATAATGACGAAATAACAAATAGAAAGTTTTAAATACAAAGGGAGCGGCAAACATGAAGAAGGTTATTGTTATAAAAATGGGCGGAGTAGCCAGTGACAACCTAACAAAATCATTTTTTGATCAAATTGATCAGTGGCAAAAAGAAGGCAAAAAAGTTGTGATTATTCATGGCGGTGGACACTATATTTCCGAGATGATGCAGCGTTTAGATGTGCCGGTAATGATTCAAGATGGTTTGCGGGTAACAACAGAAGAAACGTTAAAGATCACGCAAATGGTTTTGATTGGTCAAGTTCAACCAATGATCACAACTCATTTTCAGCAAGAAGGTTTTTCGGTTGTTGGACTAAATGCATCATGTGGCCAAATCATCACGGGAACTTTTCTAGATAAAAATACTCTAGGTGCTGTTGGTGAAGTTCAGCAAGTGGATACTGAATTACTGGAGCATTTACTTGAAACCAAACACATTCCGATCATTGCGCCTCTAGGTTTAACTAAAACAGGTGAGTGGTTGAATATTAATGCGGATCATGTCGCTTGTAAAGTAGCGGAGGAATTAAAAGCTGAAAAACTATACCTATTGACAGATGTTCCAGGAGTAAAGAAGGAAGATCAGTGGTTAAAAGAAATTTATACCAGTGAAGTCTCAAAACTAAAAATGGCAAACATCATCAAAGGTGGGATGTTGCCAAAATTAGAAAGTGCCGTTTCCGCAATCAAAGGTGGGGTAAAAGAAGTTCATATCACAAACCGACTTCAATATGCAGGAACGATCATCAAATCAAAGGGGGTTTATGCATGAGCTACTTATTTCCTAACTACCAAAGAAAAGCCATAGAATTGCTCAAAGGAGCAGGTAATACACTGACTGATAAGGAGGGGAAAAATTATCTTGATTTCACGAGTGGGATCGGGGTGATGAATTTAGGTTACAATGATCCTGAATTGAATCAAGCGTTATCTGATCAAGCGAATCTTATATGGCACACGCCAAATCTATATGAAAATCATTTACAAGAAATCACGGCGAAGAAATTGGCGAATGGAAAAGAGTATATCAGCTATTTTTGTAATAGTGGAGCTGAAGCCAATGAAGCGGCAATAAAATTAGCTCGTAAAGCTACAGGTAAAAGTAAAATCATAACGTTCACTAATTCTTTTCATGGTCGAACCTATGGAGCAATGAGTGCAACTGGCCAAGCAAGTATTCATACAGGCTTTACGCCTTTAGTTCCGGATTTTATTTATGTCCCTTTTAATCAATTAACTCCTTTAGAAAGTGCAATAGATCATCAAACAGCTGCAGTCATGCTAGAGCTGATTCAAGGAGAAGGAGGCGTGTTGCCAGCAGATTTGACATGGATTCAATCTGTTCAGGCTCTTTGCCAGGAATATGGCGCTTTGCTGATCATTGATGAAATTCAAACAGGAATCGGTCGTACTGGTACTTTTTATGCATATGAACAGTATCAAATCGAACCAGATATTTTCACATTAGCAAAAGGGTTAGGGAATGGGATACCAGTTGGAGCGATGGTTGGTAAGACTGAATTAGCTAGTTTTTTTGGACCAGGTAGTCATGGGTCGACTTTCGGCGGGAATAAGTTAGCAATGAGTGTGGCGAGCAAAGTAATCGATCGAATCAACCAGCCTGATTTTTTAGAAGAGGTTCAAGCAAAAGGAGAAGCGTTACTGATTGGTTTAAATGAAATTGCAAAAAATAATCTGCTGATTGAAGCTGTCCGCGGTAAAGGATTGATGTTGGGGCTAGTGTTTTCAGATCAAGAAGTATTGAAACAAGCTATGGAACAATTAGAAGCAGAAGGCCTACTCACCTTGAAAGCAGGTCAAACCGTTTTACGTCTCTTACCCCCATTAACAATCACCTATGAGGAGATCAATCAAGCATTGCTGATAGTAGAAAAAGTAATAGACAACCTAACAGCACAGAAAAAAGATAAAAATTGAAAGTGAGAAAAGTAGATGATTAATTCCTTGTATGGTAAAAGTATTTTAAATCTGACAGAGTTAACAAAAGAAGAATTTCTAGCAATCATTGAATTAGCTGTAGCGATAAAAACGAATCCAGAGGCTTATCGTGGTGTTTTAGCTGGAAAGATTTTAGCGATGATTTTTGAAAAAAATAGTACACGTACACGGGTCTCTTTTGAAGCAGGAATTATTCAATTAGGTGGACAGGCGATTGTTTTAGACTCTAAAAGCACACAAATGGGCCGCGGTGAACCAATCAAAGATACAGCAAACGTGCTGTCTAGTTACGTAGATGCAATCATGATCCGAACCTATTCAGATCAGATGGTCGAAGAATTAGCAAAAGAAGCCTCTATCCCAATTATCAATGGCTTGACAGATGATCATCATCCCTGCCAAATTTTGGCGGACTTTCAAACCATTTATGAACAAAAGGGCAAACTTGAGGGCCTTAAATTAGCCTATATTGGTGATGGCAATAACATGGCTCATTCCTTTTTGCTAGGCGGAAGTTTAGTGGGTATGGACATAAGTATTGTAACACCTAAAGGATATGAACCCCGATCTGAATTCGTTGAACAGGCTCAAAAAAATGCAGAAATAAGCGGCAGTAAGATCGAAATTTTAAATGATCCGACTCAAGCTGTAAAGAATGCAGATGTTCTAGTGACTGATGTCTGGGCAAGTATGGGAGATGAAGCCGAGCAGAAAGAACGGGAAAAAAATTTTAAATCATTCCAAGTCAACAATCGATTGGCTGTCCAAGCAAAGAAAGATTATCTATTCTTGCATTGCCTTCCAACTCACCGAGGGGAAGAGGTAACGGCAGATATTATCGATGGAACCCATTCAGCAATTTATCAAGAAGCAGCTAATCGTCTCCATGCACAAAAAGCCTTACTAGTCAAAGTGATGGCTAATCTATAGAAGTTGAAATGACACTGAACGATTTTCGTTAAAGTGTCATTTTATTTTTTTACAGGTATACATAGTCCATTGACTTGTGGTCTGCTGATTGATCAAGGAAAAATCAAATGTAGATAAATATCTTTGGAAATCTGCAGAGTTTTTTAATTTAGGTAAAAAGTAATTGATTTTAGCAGTCTCACAGGCAAAGATGACAACACCATTTGGTTTAAGTACTCGATAAATTTCTCGTAAAGCTCGGTCTAAATCACTCCAGTGGAAATGCGTTTGAAAAGCCGTCACTAAATCAAAAGTTTCAGCGGTAAAAGTAAGATGATGAACATCCATTGATTCAAAGTTAATTTTATTGTCTGGATATTTTTTGTAAGCTTGCGAAATAGCAGCTTCAGAAAGATCAATGCCTGTAATGGATAGGGAATTCTTTCGTTGTAAAAGATAGGCGCTCGAAGCCCCATTGCCGACGCCAATATCCAAAACAGCTGAATGATCATTTAAATTAACGTTGTTTATTGCCCACTCAACTAAAGGCAGATAAACACCATTCCAAAGACGCATCATTAAAATTCCAATCAAACCAGTAGGTTTTTTTGATTGACTTAATAAAAACCAAAACAGAAAAATCAATACTAACATAACGATGACTAGTCCCAAAATAAACATCAAAAAACTCCTTTGTTTTATCTTTTACTCTTTCAAATAGTATACAATAAAAAAACAGCTTTCAGAAAAAAGAATGATCAATATCCATTATAATTACGCCTAAAATCGAATTATCCTCTTACTATTCCGTCAATTCTGTCAAAATTAAAGGAAATCTTTAATATATGGCAGGAAATATTAAGTTTTGTTTGTAGTTTTGCCTTGTTTTTAGTAGAATGGAACTGTATGAATAGAATAAAAGTGAGGTGTAGATAAATGGGTTTTACAGATGAAACTGTACGTTTTGATTTTGATGACAGCCGTAAGAAGGAAGTAAGTGAAACTCTGGCTACTGTATACAAGGCTTTAGAGGAAAAAGGATATAATCCGATCAATCAGATTGTGGGCTATTTACTTTCTGGAGACCCGGCCTACATTCCTCGTTATCAAGACGCTCGAAATTTGATTCGTCGTCACGAACGAGATGAAATCATGGAAGAGCTAGTTAAATATTACTTATCTAATCATGGGATCACTATTCGATGAGAGTAATGGGACTTGATGTAGGGTCAAAAACGGTAGGAATTGCTGTTAGTGATCCCTTTGGCTGGACAGCACAAGGTGTGGAGATCATTCGGATCAATGAAGTTCAGGAAGAATTTGGTTTTGAACGGTTAGCAGAATTAGTGAAAGAATATGAGGTAACGCGCTTTGTGGTGGGTTTACCCAAGAATATGAATAATTCGATCGGCCCAAGAGCGGAAGCATCAATGGCTTACGGCAAAAAGATCGAAGACATGTTTCACATTCCTGTTACGTATCAAGATGAACGTTTGACGACAGTTCAGGCAGAACGCATGTTAGTTGAACAAGCGAACACCTCAAGAGCGAAAAGAAAAAAAGTAATCGATAAAGTAGCAGCTGTCATGATTTTACAAAATTATCTAGATGGTGCTAGCAATAAAATTTAAACGACTTGTTGGAAAACAAGTATCAGATAAAAGGAGAGCATAACAATGACAGAAGAGCATAACCACGATCACGAAGGACATGAACACATCACGCTGGTTGATGAACAAGGCAACGAAACACTATACGAAATTCTTTTAACCGTCGATGGACAAGAAGAATTTGGTAAAAATTACGTACTGCTATATCCAGCTGGCGTTCCAGAGGAAGAAGATGTTGAATTACAAGCATATGCTTACATCGAAAACAACGAAGGAACAGAAGGCGAATTACAACAAATCGAAACAGACGCTGAATGGGATATGATTGAAGAAGTTTTCAATACATTCATGGCGGAAGAAGAAGAATAGAGTTAAAAAGTGAGCTGAACCCTTGAGACATAGGGGTTCAGCTTTTTTATTTTACCAACGAATCTAAAGAAAAACAATTCAAAAGTAATTCTACATATATTCATAGTTTCCTTTAATCATTTCCTCATATTCATATTTTATTCAGTATATGTTAAACTGAATAAGAAAATATAAAAAAACAGAAGATAGAAATAAATTCTTAAAATCTGATTCAAAGGACTGTGAATCAATAGATTCAATTAAGCAAGGATAGTTACACATGATTTTATTGTAAATATTTATAAATAATATAAAACCTAAAAGTAGATGGTGAAGAAATAAATGCATTCAATTCATGACTATGAAATAGAGAGCTACCGTGTTGATTTCAAAAAGAATACAATAATATTGGATATATCTTATAATCAAGACAAAAAACAGCTCATATTTTATGATGTTTTTTGCTATAGATTTTACGAAGAAATGCCGTATAGTATCTTCTTTGATTTGGAGAAAAGACCAATAGAAAATTTCTTTAGCGAGAATAAGGAGTTGCTAATCCAAGGGCAAAGATATGCATGGCCAATAATGTACGATTCATTACAAGAGTTAGAAGTACAGATAAAAAATTCTTCCTTACATTATCATGTACTCACGTCCTCTTATGGATTAAATGGCTGGATTCTAGCTGAACGAGTCGATATTATTACGGCTAAGTAAAGGATGATAAAATCAAAAAAGGCTCTATCCTAATGAGGGATACCCAGATAAAAAAGGAGTTTCACTATGAAAAAAATGATTATCTTATTCAGTACGTTCTTAATAATTACACTGACAGGTTGTTCTTTGGATAAAAAAACGAATCCATCTATCGATTCTTCCAATGATACACGGACTACTTCTGAAAAAGAACAAGTAAGTATTTCCCAAAAGGATTACACGTCACTTGTTGGACTGTGGGCGTGTTTAGATGAAGCAGCAATTGGTGATCAAGTATCTATCAAACAAAACGATGATGGATTAACGATTCAATATGCTGGTGAAGAGGAGACCGTGACAGAATTTATCGAAAAAAAATCAGAAAAAAATAGCAGCTATTTCAGATTTGAAAACAAAAATGATGAAACGGCCTATATGATTGATTTAAAAGCAGACGGAACGATAATCCTTAACCGAGGCACAACTAATGCTGAAATGACAGGGGAAAGTAAACCGATGGCATATAAGAAAGTAAAAGATACTACGGACGAAAAGCCAAAGAACAATAAAGGAGCAGCTAATTTTACTTTACAAGCTATCAAAGAAGAAGTAGAAAAAACTGGGGATTTTGAGATGTTCAAAAAGGATTTAGATTTTGATGATGATGATTTTAAAGTATTAGCAATTCAAGAAAGTGATGGGTATAGTTTTATTAGTGGTCCTGATAACGGAGAACCCGCAGCGATTGTTAAAGATGAAAGCGGCAATACAATTCGGGAAGACAATCCCTCAACAGATTCTAGAGCAACAACACTTAAAGAGGCAAGGGAATTGATTGAGACATTGAAAAATAACCAAGTAAATCATAATTAAATGGTTGCGTTGTTTTTTCTCTAAAACAAAGAGCTGAAATTCGGTATCGAGTTTCAGCTCTTTTCTGCATAATAATCAAGTCTCGATTTCATTTTTTTCTTTTTGATAATACATGGAAAGAATCAACCCAATTCCAATGAAATTAGCTAAATAAGCAGTTCCGCCTTGGCTGATAAAAGGCAGTGGGATACCAGTTAAGGGCAGCAAACCAATATTAGAGCCAATATTTTCAAGAATATGGAACAAGAAATACATGATCACTCCTGTTGTAATATAAGCATAAAACTCTCGCTTAGCGTGTAACGTACAGATCAGCATTTGATAAATCAAATAGAAGAAAAGTAAAATCAATAAACAAGTTCCAAGAAAGCCGTAAGCTTCTCCAATCACTGTAAAAATCATATCCGATTCCCTAACTGGTACATAAACTTGCAAATTTGTCAGTCCTTTTCCGACTAATTCACCAGAACCGATCGCTGTCAGTCCGCGCGCTTGCTGAAAAGAAATAGAATCAGCGTATTCAAAGGGATTAAGCCAAGCGTGGATTCGATTAAATTGATAAGGTTTAAAATGGAGATAAGAAAGTAGTTTTTGACCTTGTTCAGTTAAAACCAGTAGAATTCCGCTAATCCCAACGATGCTTAGCCCAGCGAATCCAACTGTTAAAATTTTCCACGAACAGCCAGAAACGACAACCATGCCTAAAAAAATGGAGACAAAGACTAAACTTGTTCCAAAATCTTTTTGATAAAACATTAATGCCAATATTGGTAAACTAACCAGACTCATTGCGCCTAATAAACGGAAATCATCTTTTAGAATAGAGGACGTTTGTGTTTGTTGTCTTTTTTTGGTAATAATGTAGGCTAGCATTAAAATATAGCCAAGTTTCATGAATTCTGATGGTTGAAATGAAAAAGGACCTAAACGAATCCAACGCTTGGTACCTGTAGCAGCGGCCATAACGGGATCATGAAATTTTATCAGTAAGCTCATTAAAAGCAAAGAGAGACTGTAAAAGACAGGGGTCAATTTCCATAAATAGTTAATTGGAATAAACATTGTGGCAAACATTGAAAGAATGCCCAATATTGTCCATAAAAGTTGTTTTTTCAATAAAGGAAATACAGAATCCACCGTTGGGTCAGCTTGAAATGCACCGTATTGTGCAATAAACCCAACTAAGATTAGAAGAAAAACAGGTAAAAGTAATGCATAATTTACAGGTTCCCTTTTAGAAGGCAAGGCTCGTTTCATGTTGTCCCTCCTTGTGCTTGGAATGTCTCTCTGATTTCTGTGGCGCGTGCATTTAAAGCTAGTCCGAGTGTCACGCTTAATATCAGCAAACTAGAGCCGCCGTAACTAATAAAAGGGAAGGTCAGACCGGTCATTGGAATGTAGCCTAAAAGACTACCGACATTCACAGAAACTTGCAGACAAAGCAGCGTACCGCAGCCAATATAAAGATAAGAATAATAAAGAGTTTTTGACTTTATTGCTAACAAAAATAAACGACCCACAATAAAGAAAACCAAAAATAAAATACCTAAAGAAACAATCAGGCCCAATTCTTCAATACAAATAGCAAAGATAAAATCTGTATCTGCTGCAGGTAAAAAGCCTTTTTTCTGAATACTATTACCTAAACCACGCCCGAAAAATCCGCCGTTGTGTATAGCGTAATAAGCATTTGACGTTTGAAACCCTTTACCTGTAGGATCGATGAAAGGGTTTTGCATCACTTCAAAACGTGTGACGAGATAACTAAATTTTTGCGGCATCCAGTTTTTTGGTATGGCTAATAAAAGAACAGTTCCCAAACGTTTGAGTGCCATAAAACTGATCAAAGCCAATGACATAAATAGTGGGGATAGCCCGCTGGATAAAAATAAGGTTAAAACCAGAATGAAAATCATTGATGCCCCAGCTATATTGGGTTGAATCGCAACAAAACACATAAAGAAAAGCGACACCATAAGGGATCGTTTGTGATTTTTGATTGTGAAAGGACGTAAAACATTATCTTTGGCTAAGTTTGCTGCTAGATAAAGAACTAGGATCAACGGGACTAATTCAGAGGGTTGAAATAAAAGGACACCTAAATTGATCCACCGTTTTGCTCCACCTACAGTAGTTCCAATCAATGGCAAAGCAGCGATTGAAAGAAAGGTGAGAAAAAGTAACATGAATAATAGTTTAGGTTTGCGCAGTACATTTAAGTGAATCCGATAAACAATACTCATGCAAAGTAAACTAAAAAGGAAATACATGGTTTGCTTGATGGCTTTACTAGCAGTGCCTAACTCACTGTCTAACAAGTGATAAGAGCTAGAACTGTAAACCATTAAAATGCCGATGATACAAAGAATCAGATACGGAAGCAAAATATAAAAATCTAGATACTGTAGTTTGGATGGTCTGCTAAGCCGTTTCATCTTTTTGCTCCATCATTCAAAAAATCGTGAATGGCAAGTTGATTTTGTTCCTCGTCAATTTCCAAGACACTGCCAGCTTCGGTATAATCATTAAACGCCCAGCTACCTGAGACTGGGATGGAAAGGGTCTCTAGATTTTTGACTTTACCAGTTAGAAAATCTTTTGCTAAATCGACAAGGACATCTGCTGGAATGTTTGTATCCAAGTAGCCAACAGCTTCACCAGCAATTTTAGGTAATTGTAAGAACGAAACGGCATTTTTAGACTGCTTTGCTAATGCATCCATCACTTGCTGCTGCCTCCTCACTCGACCAAAATCTCCTTCTTCATCCATTCTAAAACGAGCATACTGTAACAACGTATTACCATCCATGACTTGGATACCTTTTTTGATATCAACATTGTCTAAATTAATATCTTTTTCTGCATCAATTTCGATTCCTTTAGGATAAAGCTCATTGATCAAACGGATAAAATTATTAAAGTCGGCTGAAATGTAATAATTGATCGGTAAGCCGAAAGAATCGTTAAGGACTTTTCTAGTTAACTCTGCTCCACCAAACGCATAAGCGGCATTGATTTTCTCTAAACCATATTCTGGGATTTTGACATAAGAATCCCTCATGATCGAAACAAGTTTTGGTTGTTTGGTCTCGCTATTATAATGAGCGACCATCAGCGTATCTGCTCGACCGCCATCTTCATCATCTTCACGACCATCATCACCAATCAGCATAATGGTGATTTCTTTCATATTTGTTTGTTGATCACCGGAAAAATCTTTGTTTTTCGTAGGATTTACTTGAGATTGTGCTGCTTTTTTTCCATTATGGAAGCTGATTACAGTGTAACTGCCGATTGCTGCAAAAAGGAGAACAATACAAAGCAGCGTACAAATTACGATTTTGTTCACTAGTTTCATTTTTTATTCCTCGCTAATCATTTTAATTGATCATCAAATAAAGTGTGCATTAGGAAATCGACTTAGATGTCGGTATAAAAAGATAGTTGTGCTACATATAAAAGGTATTAACAGCTTTATATCAAAAAAACGTTGATATCTCTGCTTATTCACCTCCTGCTAATTAAAAAGCTGAGAAATACCTTATTTATTAAAACAAAAAACCTTCGCTTAACTAACTCAGCGAAGGTGGATTGATTGCAGCACAAATAGAGCTTTTCATCATTCTCATCGTTGAGTTTTAGCACTATGAAACGTAAAAAGCTGAGCTTTTAGCTACTTTGTGAAAAGCCTTAATTCGACAATTCCTGTCCTACCCATGCCTGTCTTTCGACATTTTTGAGCAGTAGCCTGTGTTTTCATAGGAGCCTCACCTAACAAGTTATTCAGATCGCCTTAAATATAGTGAAGATCTTGACTAAAGTCAATAAAGTGAATATTAAATTTTTTATAATAAAACGTTGTGAAATATGCTGACAGGTGTTATTTTATCTAAGCTAAAATAGCACTTTAACCATTAAGGGCACGGTTTTCACTTATCTGATAAGGTTCTACTTTTATATGATTTTGATTTGGAAAAGTTTAATGGTCATTTCTTTACATTTTCTTAAACATATACAGACAAAATACACACGTTTGTAAAACAGAAGCAAATAAAATCCCAAATAGACATCGCATCGGGTTAACATTTATTGTAAGATAGAAAGAAGTGAAAGAATGCGTTTACGGCATAATGAAATGGGGAAAAATAAATGGGCTACAAAAAGACTTCTCAAGGAAATTGGATACTGGTCGAGAATGAAAATGGTGCAACTCTGGGTTATTCAACGGCTTCAGGTGTTACTTTGATAGAAGAAGATGGTTTTGCTTTTAAAGATTTAAATAAGAATGGACTTTTAGATCCTTATGAAGATTGGCGCTTGCCGCTTGAGGAGAGAATTGAAGATTTAACTGCAAAATTGACGATCGATCAGATTGCTGGATTAATGTTGTATAGTAGGCATCAAACGGTTTCTAAAAGTCAGAATCATTTTGTGGAAATGTTCTCAGGAACGTATGACGGAAAATCGCTAGATCATTATAGCGGATCTATTGCGAATTTAACGGATCAGCAAAAAGAATTTTTAGAAAAAGATCATATTCGTCATGTCTTATTAACTCTGGTGGATGCTCCTCAAATTGCTGCTGAGTGGTCGAATAATTTACAAGCAATGGCTGAAAGTTTAGATTTGGGTATTCCAGTAAACGTCAGCTCAGATCCAAGACATAGCACTAGTGCTGATACAGAATTTAATGCAGGTGCTGGTGGGGATATTTCAAAATGGCCAGAGCAATTGGGCTTAGCTGCAACATTCGATCCTGGCTTGGTAAAGCAATTTGGTGAAGTCGCAAGTCAAGAATACAGGGCACTTGGCATCACAACTGCCTTATCTCCGCAAATTGATTTAGCGACAGAGCCACGCTGGATGCGTTTTTCTGGAACATTTGGAGAAGGGGTCAAATTAGTCACCGATTTGGCTAAAGCTTATTGTGATGGTTTTCAAACAACTGAATATGAAACGGATGGCTGGGGCAGTGAAAGCGTCAATGCAATGGTCAAGCACTGGCCTGGTGGCGGAAGCGGTGAAGCTGGTCGTGATGGTCATTATGGTTATGGTAAATATGCAGTTTATCCTGGTAATAATTTTAGTGAACATTTAAAACCATTTCTTCATGGTGCATTTGATCTAGAAGCAGGAACCAAAAAAGCTTCTGCTGTGATGCCTTATTACACAATTTCTTATGATCAAGATCAAAAAAATCACGAAGATGTCGGAAATGGATTTAGTGAATATATCATCAATGATTTATTGCGTAAAAAGTATGCGTATGACGGAGTTGTTTGTACAGATTGGTCGATTACAGCAGACGCGGTCAAATTAGATCAATTTATTGGTGGAAAAAGCTGGGGCGTAGAAAGCTTAACGGTGGAAGAACGTCATTATAAAGCATTGGCAGCAGGTGTTGATCAGTTCGGTGGAAATAATGAGATAGCGCCGGTTTTGGCTGCTTATGAATTAGGTATCGCTGAACATAGCGAGCAAGTGATGAAAGAAAGATTTCGTATCTCAGCTCGTCGAATATTGAAAAATATTTTTCAAACAGGTCTATTTGAAAATCCCTATTTGATACCGAAGCGATCAGAAGAAATAGTAGGTAATCCTGAATTTATGGAACGTGGCTACAAGGCACAGCAAAAATCTTTAGTTTTACTAAAAAATAAACATCACTTGTTGCCGTTAAAAAAACAAACAAAAGTGTATATTCCTAAACAAAAAATTGGTGAATCCTCAGATTGGTTTGGTAATGTTCAGCCTGCTTGTGAAAAAAAACCGGTTAATCCTGCTATCGTAGAAAAGTATTTTCAAGTAGTAGAATCTCCAGATAAAGCGGATGTTGTGCTTGTTTTCTTAGACTCACCGAAAACAGTTGGTTATGCTAGTGACGCTGAGGGAAATGGCTATTTGCCGATTAGCTTACAATATTTACCTTATACTGCTAAATACGCTCGGAAAGAAAGTTTGGCTGGTGAAGACCGTTCCTATTTTGATAAAAGCAATACAGCAGCTAACAATCAAGATATTGAAACGATTATGACAATAAGAAAAGATTTTCCAGACTTACCGATTGTCGTTTCTCTCCTGATGAAAAATCCCACAATAGTGAAAGAATTCGAGCAGCTTGTGGATGGAATTATCGCAGATTTTGGTGTCCAAACACAAGCGATATTGAGTGTTTTGAGTGGTGAGGCTACGCCTTCCGGATTATTGCCGTTTCAGATGCCTAAAAATATGGAAACGGTTGAACAACAACAAGAAGATGTTCCATTTGACATGATTTGCTACAAAGATGAACTAGGTCATGTATATGATTTTGGTTACGGCATGGATTTTGAGCATCAAATTAAAGACAAGCGCTTGAATTATCGAAACTAAAATGGTTGAGAGGTTGCTTTTGCTCCCACCGTTTATTCGCATTCTAGGTGACTGAGGTGTAACTCGCAGAGTTATGTCTCAGTCACTTTTCCTTTTTGCCAAACAAATCGTTAAACAAAAAGAAGCTTCCATGCTATAATCATAAAAAATGATACAGGTTTTAAAACTGTATTATAAAATTTTGTATTTAGTGATTTTATTCAATGAAAAATTCTTTCTTAAGGTTATTTATATGTAATGAAACACTATTGAATAGGGAGTGTAACACGTGGCGGATAAAAGCAGAAATGGTGCTGAAGTGATTGTAGAAAGTTTAAAAAATCATCAAGTTGATTATGTCTTTGGGATTCCAGGAGCAAAGATCGACGGCTTGTTTAATGCATTAGTTGATGACGGCCCAGAATTAATCGTAACGCGGCACGAGCAAAATGCGGCATTTATGGCGGCAGCGGTTGGACGCTTGACCGGACATCCTGGCGTAGTAGTTGCAACAAGTGGTCCAGGTGCCAGTAATCTTGCAACAGGTTTAGTCACAGCAACAGCAGAAGGTGATCCTGTATTGGCGATTGGCGGTCAAGTGAAACGACGTGACTTGTTAAAATTAACGCATCAAAGTATGAACAACGCTGCCTTATTTGAGCCAATTACGAAATATAGTGCAGAAATTCAAGATCCAGAAACTATTTCTGAAGTGTTAGCAAATGCTTATCGGTTGGCGAAATCGTCAAAAAGGGGAGCCAGTTTTATCAGTATTCCTCAAGATGTAGTGGATAGTTCAGTTGAATCAGCTAGTATCAAGCCGCTAAGTGATCCAAAAATCGGATCAGCTTCACCTGAAGACATTCAGTATCTGTCTGAATTAATTCAAGGAGCTGAGTTACCTGTTTTATTAGTTGGCATGAGAGCATCAACTGCAAAAGAAGCAAAAGCAATTCGTGACATTGTTGCCAAAACCAAAATTCCAGTGGTGGAAACATTCCAAGCAGCAGGTGTGATTTCTAGACAATTAGAAGATCATTTCTTTGGACGAATCGGCTTGTTCCGTAATCAACCTGGCGATATGCTATTAAAACGTAGTGATTTAGTCATTGCGGTTGGGTACGATCCGATTGAGTATGAGGCTAGAAATTGGAACGCAGAAGGGGAATCTAAAATTATAGTAATTGATGATACACCAGCTGAAATCGATCAATATTTCCAACCAGAAAAAGAATTGATTGGCGATATTGCACAGACATTAACGGTTCTTTTACCAAATATCGAGGCTAAAACGTTGTCAAAGAAAACAAGAGACTATTTGAATGTCTTACATGAGAAATTAGTTAAACGAGATGATATCAAAGAACGAGCGACGAATGGCTTGATTCATCCTTTGGAGGTTATTGAAACGTTACAAACTATTGTGACGGACGAGATGACGGTTACGGTGGATGTAGGCAGTCATTATATTTGGATGGCTCGTCATTTTAGAAGCTATGAACCGAGACATTTACTTTTTAGTAATGGTATGCAAACACTAGGTGTGGCACTTCCATGGGCGATTTCTGCTGCGTTAGTTCGTCCGAATACACAAATCATCTCTGTGTCAGGAGACGGGGGTTTCTTATTTTCTGCCCAAGATCTTGAAACAGCAGTTCGTAAAAAATTGAAAATCATCCATTTGATTTGGAATGATGGGCGCTATAATATGGTTGAATTTCAAGAACAGCTAAAATACCATCGGATTTCGGGTGTAGACTTTGGACCAGTCGATTTTGTGAAATACGCTGAAGCTTTTGGTGCAAAAGGCATAAGAGCAGAAAATAGTGATGAACTAAGAGAGGCAATTTTAACTGGTATCAAAACAGAAGGTCCAGTCGTGATCGATATTCCAATTGATTACCAAGACAACGAAAAACTTGGTGAAACGATTTTGCCGGATCAGTTTTATTAGAAAGGTGATAGCAATGACAAAAGAAGCAATTTTATACCAGCATGGGACGCTAGGTGCATTAATGGCTGGTTTAATGGATGGTACGGAAACAATTGCTAATATTTTGGAAAAAGGTGATTTTGGGATTGGCACTTTAGCTGGCCTAGATGGAGAACTGATTATTCTAGATGGAAAAGCGTATCAAGGGAGAGAAGATGGTGCTTTGATCGCCATTAATGAAGAACAAAAGACCCCTTATGCAGCAGTAACGAACTTTAAGCCGACAATCAAGTTTCCCATTGAGCACTCTGCAAATAACCTGCAAATCAATACGTTGATTCGTGAACAATTAAAGAGTGAAAACCTTTTTCACGCAATCAAAATTCATGGGAAATTTAAAGAAGTACGTATACGAGCAATGCCTAAGCAAGAAAAACCATATAAACGATTAGTTGAAGTGTCTAAAGAACAACCTGAGTTTGTTAAAAGAGATGTTTCTGGTACGATCATTGGCTTCTTTACTCCTGAATTGTTTCAAGGCGTTGCGGCAGCGGATTTTCATTTGCACTTTATTGACGATGAGGAGACGTTTGGTGGTCATTTGATGGATTTTGAATTAGAATCTGGAACAATTGAAATCGAACCAATGGATTCTTTATTGCAGCATTTTCCCAAAAATGATGAGACATTTATTCATACTGAAATCGATTATGCTGATTTGGATAAGGAAATTCAAGAAGCAGAGTAAAACTTGCCTAAGACAGTTGGTCAAACCGTCTTAGGCAAGTTTTATTTGGCAGCGATTTTTTTCGCTTTTTCAGTATTCGCAAAATGAAGTTTGGCATATTTACTTAGTAATTCGATTCCGCCTTTGGCTAATATGGCAGCTGCAACTTTATCCGAAGTGGCGCCAGCTCCAGAAGGAACGTTCATTCCTAATTCTTTTGCTTCTTTGTCTAGTTCTTCTAAGAAGGCTGCTCGGCTAATAATCGACGCAGCTGCAACTGCGACATGGTATTGTTCGCCTTTGGTAATAAAGTACAGCTTTTCAGTGACCTGATTTTGTTCACTGTGAACATACTTTTTATAATTGGTTTCTGGTGTAAATTGATCGATCAAGATGGCTTCTGGTTTTATAGGGGCAATCTCTTTCAATAATAAATAAATAGCCTGATTATGAAGAGCGACTTTCATATGGACTGCATTGTATTTAGGCTGGATTTGATTATATTTTTCTGGTTCAACAATTAGCAATCTGTGTGGGATCAGCTCTTTAATAACTGAAGAAAGCTTTACGATCTGTGGATCAGTCAACTCTTTTGAATCTCTAACACCAAGTGCTTTTAACTTTGTAACCATTGTTTTATCTACATAAGCAGCACAGACTGTGACAGGTCCAAAATAACTACCGTTACCAACTTCGTCGCTACCTAAGACAGAAAGCTGACTAAAGTTGGCAGGCAATATCGTTGTCTTTTTTGAAGAGGCGTTATGCGCTTTTTTACCGGGCACAGCGTTTACCCATCTAGCGGCAGCTTTTTCAGCATCAGGTCCTTGAAAAACGATTTTACCTGAGGTGTAGGCGGTAATAGTGATGCTTCCGACTTTTGCTACAAAATCAGTATAAGGAACAGTTTTATTTAGTAGATTATTTTTATAAAAGGCGTGCATTTTTTTTATCGTATCTTTCGTAACTTTAATTACCTGTGTTTGTGACATGGAGGTACTCCTTTCAAATCTTCCTATTCATAGTAAAACAAAAAAATAGAAAAGTGAAGTAAGATTCTTTGATAATTTGAAAAAGTAAATGAAGAGAAAAGCCAGTTTAATAACCTAGATTTGAGTTTTCAGTCAATCTATGATAGAATACATTATAAGTAATGATACTAGTTTGAGTGAGCGGATTTCTGCTCACTCTTTTTAATGGAGTAACATAAAATAATAGTTGTTGAAACGTTGATTTAGTTCACTTTTCAATATTCAGTTATGTGAATCAGCCCTTTTCAATCAGAGTAATAGAGCACTCGACAAAGAAATGTCGAAAGTCAAAATACCTGTTTTTTATTAGAGCTGCAATATATACTCCGCTTTTCTATTGTCTAGTTGTATGAAGCCGTTTTTAAGCAACACCTCGGCACGATTCATTCTTCTTTTCTAAAAACTAGTACGTTACATAAATCTCGAAGGAGGCGAAAATTTTGAGTAGTGTTGTGGAAACTGTTACCGAGTTAGTCACACCAATCTTAGAAAAACAAAATTTTGAACTTGTAGAAGTCGAGTTTGTCAAGGAA
The DNA here is from genome assembly GCF_050545135.1 of Enterococcus sp. AZ170. Lineage (NCBI taxonomy): Bacteria > Bacillati > Bacillota > Bacilli > Lactobacillales > Enterococcaceae > Enterococcus > Enterococcus sp. AZ170. Next base: position 1,405,180 of record NZ_CP172947.1, read on the forward strand.
GGAAGAGACTGGTTTCTCCGTGTCTTTATTGATAAAGAAGGCGGTATTGATATCTTAGATTGCGCACTTGTCAGTGAGCAGCTAGATGAAAAGCTTGATGCTATGGATCCAGATCCGATTCCTCAAGCGTACTTTCTGGAAGTGTCCTCTCCGGGAGCTGAACGTCCGTTGAAGAAGGAAAGCGACTATGAACAAGCAGTTGGAGAATACATTCATGTTTCACTTTATCAAACAATTGATGGTGAAAAACAATTTGAAGGTGTCTTAAAATCAGTTGATAAAGATCAGTTGACCTTGACAGTCAAAATCAAAACAAGAGTCAAAGATTATACATTTGAACGAAAAAACATTGCAAAAGCTCGTTTGGCAATTCAGTTTTAATCAGTAAAAATAAAAAGCAGAACGTTCCAGTTTTTGCTTATCACAGGATGCAAGAATCGACTCATAAGAAGTTGATCCGCTCCGTTCACCTTTCATTTAGACAGTAGGAGGAAATGATAAAAAAATGAGCAAAGAAATGTTAAATGCACTGGATGCATTAGAAGCTGAAAAAGGTATTTCTAAAGAGATTGTGATTGACGCATTGGAAGCAGCCTTAGTTTCCGCATATAAAAGACATTATGGACAAGCACAAAACGTTGAAGTCGAATTTGATGGAAAAAAAGGAAACATCCATGTTTATGCCGTTAAAGAAGTAACAGAAGAAGTATTTGACTCACAGCTTGAAGTATCGTTGAAAGAAGCAATGGAAGTCAATAAAGCGTATGAAATGGGTGACAAAATTCGGTTTGAAGTAACACCCAAAGATTTTGGCCGCATTGCAGCGCAAACAGCAAAACAAGTTATTTTACAACGCGTTCGTGAAGCAGAAAGAAACATTATCTACAACGAATTCAGTGCATATGAAAATGACATTATGCAAGGAATCGTCGAAAGACAAGACCGTCGTTATATTTATGTAAACTTAGGCAAGATCGAAGCAGTGTTATCTAAACAAGATCAAATGCCAAATGAATTTTATCAACCACATGATCGTATCAAAGTGTACGTTTCAAAAGTTGAAAATACCTCAAAAGGTCCGCAAGTTTTCGTTAGCCGTAGTCATCCTGATTTATTGAAGCGATTATTTGAACAAGAAATCCCAGAAGTGTATGATGGAATAGTAGAGATCGTCAGTATTGCTCGTGAAGCGGGTGACCGTTCTAAAGTTTCTGTCCGTTCAACTGATTCCAATATTGACCCTGTTGGAACGTGTGTAGGACCAAAAGGACAACGTGTTCAAGCTATCGTGAACGAATTAAAAGGGGAGAATATGGATATCGTTGAATGGAGTGAAGACCCAGCTGTTTTCATCAGCAACGCACTGAATCCGGCCCAAGTAGTCGATGTTATCTTTGATCCAAACAACAGCAAAGCTTGTACAGTTGTGGTTCCTGACTATCAGTTATCACTTGCTATCGGTAAAAGAGGTCAAAATGCACGTCTAGCAGCAAAATTAACTGGCTTTAAGATCGATATCAAACCTGAATCTGAAATGGAAACTTATTATGCTGAACAAGCAGAAAATCAAGCAACCGTTGAAGAAGATGCATTTGACGAGGCAATCGTGGCATCTGACATGACTGCAGATGATTATGAAAATGTGGCATTTGAAGAAGAAACAGTAGAAGACGAAGAACAAGTTTAACGATTTGGAGGGAATGAAATGAAAAAAAGAAAAGTCCCGATGCGTAAATCTGTTGTTTCAGGTGAAATGAAACCGAAAAAAGAATTAGTTCGAATCACACGCTCTAAAGAAGGTGAAGTTGCAATCGATCCCACAGGTAAAATGCCGGGTCGAGGTGCTTATGTTTCACTTGAACCTAAAGAAGTCCAAGCTGCATGGGACAAACGAATTTTAGATCGTGTGTTGGAGACAACATTAACGGATGTTTTTTACCAAGAATTATTAGACTATGTTGAACACCAAAAAGCACGTAAAGAGCTGTTTGGCAATGAATAAAGAAAAAATATTAAATTTATTAGGTTTGGCTATGAGAGCTGGAAAACTAGTGACCGGTGAAGAATTGACAATCGGTGATATCCGTAGTAATAAAGCAAAATTTGTTTTTGTTGCCTCAGATGCTAGTGAAAATACAAGAAAGAAAATTAAGGATAAATGTTCTTATTACAATGTTCCATACAATGAGTCGCTTTTACATGCAGAATTAAGTCACGCAATCGGTAGAACGCGTATGGTGATCGGCATCAATGATCAAGGCTTTGCGACCAAGTTCAAGGAACTAATCAAAGGTTAGGAAGGTGATTGCATGGGGAAAAAAAGAATTTATGAATTAGCAAAAGAAATCAATCAATCGAGTAAAGATGTTGTTGAAAAAGCACATGCTTTAGGTATGGATGTGAAAAATCACATGGGCGCAATTTCTTCTGAGGACGAATCAAAACTTCGCAACTCATTTGGAGGAAACAAGCCTGCACCAACACAACAAAAAACAGCAGCAAAACCACAAGCAGCACAAAGTGGTCAAGGACAAACAAAACCAGCAAATCCAAAACCAGCTAACCAAAATGGAAATAGACCAAACCAAACTCAACAAAGACCGCAACATCAAAACGGACAACAAAATCGTCCGCAGCAAAACAATCAAAACCGTCCAGCGCAACAAGGACAACAAAACAATCAAAACCGTAACAACCAAAATCGTAACATGCAAGGAAGCAGCCAAAATATGACTCAAAACCGTTCAAACCAAGGACAACAAAATCGTCCGCAGCAAAACAATCAAAACCGTCCAGCTCAAACAGGACAACAAAATAATCAAAACCGTAACAATAATCAAAATCGTCCAGCGCAAAGCAATACGCAAAATACGAACCAAAATCGTCCAAACCAAAGTACAACTCAAAATCGTCCTGCACAAACAGGACAACAAAACCGTCCGCAACAAGGACAAGGCAACACTAATGCACAAGGAAATCAAAACCGTAATAATACAAACTCTGGAAACCGCAACAATAGTTTTGGCGGAGGAGGCGGTGGTCAAAATCGTAACCGTAACGGCTACAATAACCAAAACCGCAACAGATTCAATAAAAAAGGCAAAAAAGGGAAATACCAAGAATCAACAAAACCAGCAGTTCCTGCTCGTAAATTCCGTGAATTGCCAGATGTATTAGAATATACAGAAGGAATGAACGTAGCTGATATCGCAAAGAAAATTCACCGCGAGCCAGCTGAAATTATCAAAAAGTTATTTATGATGGGCGTTATGGTCAACCAAAACCAATCACTAGATAAAGAAACAATTGAACTATTAGCCGTAGATTATGGCATGGAACCACAAGAAAAAGTTCAAGTTGATGTCGCTGATATCGACAAATTCTTCGAGCCAGAAGCGTTAGTTGAAGAAAATCTTGTAACACGTCCACCCGTTGTAACCATCATGGGTCACGTTGACCATGGTAAAACAACATTGCTTGATACATTACGTAATTCACGTGTAACCTCAGGCGAAGCAGGTGGGATCACGCAACATATTGGTGCCTACCAAATCGATATCGACGGTAAACCAATTACATTCCTAGATACACCAGGACATGCTGCGTTTACAAGTATGCGTGCTCGTGGAGCTGGTATCACAGATATTACGATTTTAGTCGTTGCAGCAGATGATGGTGTTATGCCACAAACTGTCGAAGCGATCAACCATGCGAAAGCGGCAGAAGTGCCAATTATTGTGGCAGTCAATAAAGTGGATAAACCAGGTGCTAACCCTGATCACGTAAAACAAGAATTAAGTGAACACGGCTTGATTCCAGAAGAATGGGGCGGAGATACGATCTTCGTAAACATTTCAGCTAAATTCAATCAAAATATTGACGAGTTACTAGAAAATATTCTATTAATTGCTGAAGTAGAAGACTTGAAAGCTGATCCAACCCAACGTGCGATTGGTACAGTAATCGAAGCTCGTTTGGATAAAGGAAAAGGACCTGTTGCGACATTACTTGTTCAGCAAGGTTCATTACGCGTTGGTGATCCGATTGTTGTCGGAAATACATTCGGACGTGTCCGTGTGATGACTAATGATATCGGCCGTCGTGATAAAGCAGTAGGACCTGCAACACCAGTCGAAATCACTGGTTTGAATGATGTGCCGCAAGCAGGCGATCGTTTCGTAGTCTTTGAAGATGAAAAAACAGCTCGTCAAGCAGGTGAAGAACGTGGCAAACGTGCACAACTTGAACAACGTTCATCAAATAATCGTGTAACATTAGATAACTTGTTTGAAAGTCTAAAAGAAGGCGAATTGAAAGACGTTAACGTGATTATCAAAGCAGATGTACAAGGGACGGCTGAAGCTCTTGCAGCAAGCTTACAAAAAATCGAAGTTGCTGGTGTTCGTGTGAAAATCGTTCACTCGGCTGTTGGTGCAATCAATGAAAGTGACGTGACACTTGCTGCAGCAAGTAATGCGATCATCATTGGCTTTAACGTTCGCCCAACACCACAAGCAAAACAACAATCAGATCAAGAAGAAGTAGATATCCGTTTACACCGTATCATCTACAAAGCAATTGAAGAAATCGAAACAGCAATGAAAGGGATGCTAGATCCAGAATTTGAAGAAAAAATTACGGGTCAAATGACGGTTCGTGAACTTTACAAAGTATCTAAAGTTGGAACGATTGCTGGTTGTTATGTCACAGAAGGTTCTATCCGTCGTGATAGTGGTGTTCGTGTGATTCGTGACGGAATCGTTATCTTTGAAGGCAAACTTTCTAGCTTGAAACGCTTCAAAGATGATGCCAAAGAAGTGAAACTTGGCTTTGAATGTGGTGCGATGGTTGAAAACTTCAATGATCTTAAAGTTGACGATGTAATTGAAGGCTTTGTTATGGAAGAAATCAAACAATAACACCAAATAAAGTAAGAAAGAAGGAGAAACAGTATGGCAAATTATCGTGACCGCCGAGTAGGTCAAGAAATCATGCGTGAAATCAATGATATATTGAGAAAACGTGTCAGAGACCCACGTGTGCAAGATATTACAATTACCGATGTTCGAGTAACTGGCGATCTGCAACAAGCGACGATTTATTACAGTTTGTTATCTGATCTAGCTTCTGATCACCAAAAAGCGCAACAAGGATTAGATAAAGCCAAAGGATTGATCCGTAAAGAATTAGGACAGCATTTAACATTGTATAAAACGCCGGAACTGATTTTTGAAAAGGATGAGTCTGTTCAATATGGTAATCATATTGATGAATTGATTCGTAAATTGAATCAAGGAGAATAAAAAACGCAGTGAAATTGTGTATCACTAGAGCTGGAGAGGATGATCCTCTTCAGCTTTTTTAGTCTATTTCTAAAAAGAATAGCAAGAGAGTAAGATTTTCTTGTAATAGACTTATTTTTTGTAATTAAACTGAAAGAAAATGTAACAAATTTAACAATTAAATAAGACGTATTTGTGCTATCATATTAGAATATGAGTATCATTAAGAAATTGTTGAAGAAAATGGAGGGGCAATAGTGAAGAAAAAAAGCTTGTCATTATTAATTGTTAGTTTGGTTACAGTTGGAGGCACAATAGCGCCAATCAGTTCATTAGCTGAGACGACTGATAAAAAAATAGAACAGCAAGATAAAGAAATTTCTGCTTTAAAAGAAAAACAAAAAGGTGTAGCAGCACAAATTACAACCTTAGAAAATGAAATTTCTTCGATTTTTGATGATGGAATTGCTCTAAATAAACAAAAAACAGCTTTAACCGAAGAATCTGAACAACTAAAAAAAGATATTGAAGCATTAGATATACGTATTAACAAACGTACCGAAGCAATTCAAAAACAAGGTAGAAATGTTCAAGTAAATGGACAAGGTACACAAATTCTTGATATGCTTTTAAACGCTGAATCAATTTCAGACGCAGTTGGTCGCGTCCAAGCGATTTCATCAATTTTAACAGCGAATAATGACTTAGTGAAACAACAAAAAGAAGACAAAACACTTGTTGAAACTAAAAAATCAGATATTCAAAAAAACTTAGCGGATATTGAAGAAGCAACGGCTCAGCTTGAAAAAGAAAAAGAAAATCTTGTGGCAAAGCAGGCAGATTTAAATGTGTTGAAGGCAGAGGTAGATTCAGAAACATCCGGAGCGGAAAGCTCAAAAAATACCTTGCTGAAACAACAACAAGAAGCACTAAAAGCGCAACTTGAAAGTGAAGCAAAAAAGAAGACGGAGAAAAAAGCAACAGCATCTAGTCAACCTGAAAAACAAGCTGCTCAAAGTCAAGTAACAGATGAGCAGACGACAACAACTACTAACAATACAACAGACACAAATAATACAGGAGATACCAATTCAAGTGGAAGTAATTCAAACAATCAAGAAGTGACAAAACCTTCCGAAACACCTAAGCAGCCAGTGGTACCACCTGTTACTTCTGGTGACGCAACATTCCAAGCATTAAATGCCTTACGTACAGCTAACGGATTAAATCCAGTTAGTTGGGATGCAGGACTTGCAGCTGCAGCGACTAGTCGAGCGGCAATCATGCAAAACTATCAAGTGCCTTCAGATCACTGGAATAGAGGAGACGAAGTGATTGCGTTCATGTTCGCCCCAGGAAATTCTGTGATCATGGCTTGGTATAATGAAACGAATATGTCATCACCATCAGGAACAGGTCACAGAGACTGGGAAATGAATCCTAATATGACACGAGTTGGATTTGGTTATGTAGGAGATGTAATTGTGGGACATTCTGCTTAGTCCTTACTCTTTACTACAAATGAATTCAAGCAAAAAACACACGATCGGAGCGTAAGATAAGACTATTACTTAGTTTTATTTTATGCTTTTTTAGTTTTAGAAAAAATAGACTATTCAATGGACAAAAACAGTCATGCTTTAACTAGAACTTACTTTTAAAAAATGAATTTCTGAGTTCTTCTGTGCTATAATAAATAAGTTAATAATCTAATGGAGGAAAACAATGGACGGTATTTTACCTTTATGGAAAGAAGCTGGCATGACAAGTCATGACTGTGTTTTTAAACTAAGAAAAATTTTACATACGAAAAAAATCGGTCACGGCGGTACATTAGATCCAGATGTATCTGGAGTGCTACCTATTTGTATCGGCAAAGGAACGAAGGTAATCGAATATATGGTGGATTCTGGGAAAACATATGAAGGCGAGATTACATTAGGTTTTTCTACGACAACGGAGGATGCAAGTGGAGAAATCGTTGAACAAGAGACACTTGCCCAACCTTTTTCAAACGAAGAAATCGACGCCGCAATGAAAAATATGACTGGTACGATTACGCAAATTCCACCTATGTTTTCTGCAGTCAAAGTTAATGGTAAGCGTCTTTATGAGTATGCTAGAAATGGTGAAGAGGTTGAACGCCCAACCAGAAAAGCGATGATTTATTCTTTTGAACGTCTAAATGAACCTGAATTCGATGCCATAAAAGGAACTCAAAGCTGGCGATTTAAAGTGGTCTGTGGTAAAGGGACCTATGTTCGAACCTTGTCTGTGGATACAGGACTTATTTTAGGAGTGCCCGCACATATGTCTGACTTAACTCGAACTGCAAGTGGCGGCTTAACAGCAGAGCAAAGTTTAACGTTAGCGCAAGTGGCAGAAATTATGGAAAAAGAGACGATCGATGAGACATTGCTTCCAATCGAAATAGCAATCGAGCGTTTCCCAAGAATTGATTTATCTGAAAAACTTTATCAAAAAGTGAAAAATGGGGTCCGTTTTACCCCTGATGAACTTGGCTTAAAAGAAATGCCACGCGATTTAGTAGCATTATTTTATCAAGAGCAAGTGGTAAGCTTGTATATGGCCCATCCAACGAAACCCAATGTATTAAAACCTAGCAAGGTGCTAAGAAATAATTAATAGAAAGAAGTTTTATCATGCAAATCATTCCAATTAGACATCCGTACACTATAGACCAAATTCCAACGGATGAAGTCGTAATGGTCTTAGGTTTTTTTGATGGTGTTCATCGTGGACATCAAAAAGTGATTGAAACAGGAAAACAAATCGCGCAAGAAAAAGGCCTGAAATTAGCTGTAATGACCTTTAATCAGCATCCGTCTATCGTTTTTCAAAAAGTCTTGCCTGAAAATATGAAATATTTAAACAGCTTAGAACAAAAAGAACGATTGATGGCAAGTAAGGGTGTAGATATTTTATATGTAATTGAATTCACTTCCGCATTTGCTCATTTAGCGCCACAAGAATTTGTGGATCAATACATTGTCGGCTTACATGCCAAAGTGGCAGTATCTGGTTTTGATTATACATACGGTCCTAAAGAGATTGCCGATGTTGCTCACTTACCAGATTATGCTAAAGAGCGTTTTGAGATTGTTACTGTGAGCAAAGAAGAGCTTGACGGTGCAAAAATTAGTTCGACACGGATTCGTGAATTAATGGAAGCTGGCAAGATGGAGGAGGTCACTGAGTTATTAGGTTACGTCTATGAAACAGACGGAACGGTTGTTCACGGTGATGCTAGAGGTCGTTTATTAGGATTTCCTACTGCAAATATCAAGGTGAAAAGTACTGTGCGCCTGCCGCGAATCGGTGTTTATGCTGTGCAAATTCAAATAGGCAATAAATGGTATGTTGGTATGGGATCGATTGGGCATAATGACACGTTTGGTGATGGTCGTGATCTCACAGTTGAAGTATATATTTTAGATTTTCATCAAGATATATATGGGGAACAGGTCACTGTTAGGTGGACTCATTATTTACGCGATCAGGTTAAATTTGATGGAGCAGAAAGTTTGATTGTACAGCTGAAACAAGATGAACAAGATGCAGCAAATTATTTTTTATAAGCTTTTAGAGACTGGTTTAATATTTACCAGTTTTAAATAAAAAGACTAAATAGTCAGCCGATTTTCAAGGCTAACTATTTAGTCTTTTAGTTTACATTAGTGATAATGAGCTGAACAATGTAGAATTTGTTTCTTTTTGTTTTGTTCGTTGACAAGAGATGTTAGTTAGTGATGATAGAATTTTCTGTAAATGAGAAGACATATACGTATTTTAGGAATAAATAGACATGACTCGAAGTGGGAGGCTTTACAAAAGTAACCCCTGATCAAAAAACAAAAATCGTTAAAGCGTTGAAAAGAATGAACAAACAGTTGGCTTTATGGGAGACGGAATCAATGATGCTGGAGCGATGAAAGTGTCAGATGTTATTGTATTACAAAAAGACTTGATGGTTTTAAAAAAGGTATTATATCAGGTCGACGAGTCTTCAGCAATACAATGAAATATATCAAAATAACCGCAAGTTCTAATTTTGGTAATGTGTTTTTTGTTATTCCAGCAAGTATCTTTTTACCGTTTCTACCAGTAGCACCAATCCAATCACTCTTTTTAAATTTGGTTCATAATACGTCAGACATGTGTGGTCCGTGGGATATTGCGGGTGCTAAGTATGTAGAAAAAACTAAAAAATGGGAAGCTAAATCGATGGGTTCATTCATGAGATGGTTTGGCCGGACAAGTTCGATTTTTGAAATCGTAACGTATTTATTTTTAGTCAGATTGGTCAAAAAAATCTATATGAAAAAATATCGAAAATTGTTATAGAAAAAATAATGTTTATTTGCAAAATAGTATAACGAATGAATGGCATTTTGAGCTCTTTAAAGAATTAAATTGCCATTTTGTTTGTCTCTAATGGGTAATGAGTGATTATTGACTCAATTTAAACTATTTTATGGCTGAATATGTTAAGATAAGAGGCGTCTTCTATAGAATAGTCTATAAATTAGAGGACTTGTAAATTGGAGGAATAAAAATTGAAAAACAAAAATACAAAGATTTCAGCTTATATACATATCCCGTTTTGTGAACATATCTGTTTCTACTGCGATTTTAATAAAGTTTTTCTGGAAGGTCAACCAGTTGATGAATATATCCAAAGCCTTTTGAAAGAGATTCGTCTGACCAAAGAGCAATATCCCAGCAAAACGACCGAAACGATTTACATAGGAGGCGGTACGCCAACTTCTTTATCAGCTAAACAGTTAGATGTATTATTAAAAGGTGTTCGTGAATTACTGCCGATCGACCCAGCAAATGAATTTACTATAGAAGCTAATCCAGGTGATCTAACCCAAGAAAAGCTACAAGTGATGAAAGAATATGGGGTAAATCGGTTATCCATGGGGGTTCAAACTTTTGATAATCAGCTGTTGAAAAAAATTGGACGCAAACATACTGCAGAAGATGTCTATGAGACTATGAAATTTTTAGAAAAAGAAGATTTTTTAAATGTGAGTATCGATTTGATCTATGCCTTACCTGGTCAAACGCTAGAAGGTTTTCAAGATACCTTGAAGCGGGCAATCGAACTTGACTTACCACACTATTCACTTTACTCTTTGATTTTGGAAAATAAAACAATGTTTATGAATTGGGTTCGCCAAGGTCGCCTACAGTTGCCAGATCAAGATGTGGAAGCCCAAATGTTTGAAGAAACAATCATTGCAATGGAAAAGGCCGGACGTCATCAATATGAAGTAAGCAATTTTGCTTTGAAAGGCCAGGAAAGTCAGCATAATTTAGTTTATTGGAATAATGATCACTACTATGGTTTTGGCGCAGGAGCAAGCGGCTACTTAGGTCATACTCGTTATCGAAATCATGGACCGATTCAGCATTATTTAAAACCATTAAAAGCAAACCAGCTACCCACTGTTGAAACAGAAATCCTGACATTGAATAATCAAATGGAAGAAGAGCTGTTCTTGGGTTTGCGAAAAATGAATGGTGTGTCAAAGAGAAAATTCGAAGAAAAATTTGGACGAGCGTTAAATCAAGTCTACAAAAAGACGATTCCTGACTTGGTTCAAAAAGGTTTGTTGCTGGAAAGTGACGGACATATAAAATTGACTGAACAAGGGCTTTTCATAGGGAATGACGTATTTGAAGCATTTCTTATTGATAAAGAAGAATAAGCTTAAGCTGTATGTTTAAGAACGAAACTAAGCATTAGTCTGCTTTAGTTTCGTTCTTTTTACGGTTTTTAGCACTCGTATACAAAGAGTGCTAAAAAATGTGTTTTTCTCTTGACAATTCTAACAGAACTTGCTATATTAATAATTGTATTAGCACTTGAATAACATGAGTGCTAATGAAGGGTGGTAACTATGATAACAGATAGACAAAAGAATATTTTGCGACTTATCATCCAAGAATACACGAATACAGGGACACCTGTAGGATCAAAGAAGTTGATGGAAGAAGGAATCAAGTCAAGTTCTGCAACGATCCGCAATGACATGAAAGCCTTGGAAGAACATGGGTTGCTATTAAAAACACATTCTTCTTCAGGTAGAATACCTTCAATGGATGGTTATCGCTACTATGTGGATCATCTACTAAGTCCGACAGAAGTTGAGCATGATGAATTAGAAACGATTCGTCATTCTTTTGGAAGAGAGTTTCATGAGATCAATGATATCATTGAGCAATCTGCTGAAATTCTTTCTAATTTGACTAGTTATACCGCTTTTTCTTTAGGACCAGAAGTGAAAGAACGAAAGCTAACAGGTTTTCGAATTGTTCCGCTGAATGAGCGGCAAATCATTGCGGTGATTGTCACAGATAAAGGCAATGTTGAAAGCCAAGTATTTGCAATTCCAGCATCAGTCTCCAGTCAAGATTTGGAAAAAATGACGCAAATTATCAATGATAAGCTTGTTGGTCAGCCTTTACTGACCGTATATCATCGTTTGCGAACGGAAATCCCGATGATTTTACATCGTTATTTTCAAACACCAGACGGCATGATGCGTTTATTCGATGCAATGTTAGGTCATGCATTTGAAGAAAAAGTATTTGTTAGCGGACGCATGAACGTGCTAGATTTTGGTTTAAAAGAAGACATCAATCAATTAAAGTCAGTTTACTCATTTATGAAAAATACAGATGCGCTTACACATTTGTTAACGACTGAAGATCAAGAGGATTCAGCGATTGCTATTCGAATCGGATCGGAAATCGGAAATGATTTACTGGATAACATGAGTATGATCACGGCGACATATGAAGTATCTGGACACGGTAAAGGAACGATTGCTCTATTAGGTCCAACAAGTATGCCATATTCAAAAATGTTTAGTTTAGTGGATGTATTCCGCGATGAGCTAGCTTCAAAACTTGGTGCTTATTATCGTTTCCTTGATGAATAGCCATAAGTTGAAAATATAGAATTCTAATTAATTCTACGAAATTGAGAAGGGAAGTTGCCAGAGTGAGTAATAAAGAAGAAACGAATGAGGAATTACAGGAAGAACACATGGAAGCAATCGATGATTCCGGTGTTTCAGAGGTAGAAGCCGAAATGACAGAGTTAGAGAATGCCAAAGCAGAATTTTCTGAAATGGAAGATAAATTCTTAAGAGCGCGTGCCGAAATTGCTAATATGAGCAATCGTTTCAAAAATGAGCGTGAACTTTTAGTTCGCTATCGTTCACAAGATTTAGGTAAAAAATTATTACCTTCACTTGATAATTTAGAACGTGCGATGGCAATCGAAGTTGATGATGAACAAGGTGCAAGCCTGAAAAAAGGCATCTCGATGGTTTTAGAAAGTGTACAGGCTGCTTTGAAAGAAGAAGGCATCGAAGAAATTCCAACGATGGGTGAAGTTTTCGATCCTAATTTACATCAGGCAGTTCAAACGATTCCAGCGAGTGATGAAACACCAGCTGATACAATCGTTGAAGTCTTACAAAAAGGCTACAAATTACATGACCGCGTTTTACGAGCAAGCATGGTAATTGTTGCGCAGTAAACAACAAGATAAAATGCTTGTATTATATAAATTGAAAAATCAAAAATTAAAATGAAGATAGGAGATCATTAATTATGAGTAAAATTATTGGTATTGACTTAGGAACAACAAACTCAGCAGTTGCAGTATTAGAAGGCGGAGAAGCAAAAATCATTGCAAATCCAGAAGGAAATCGTACGACACCTTCAGTCGTATCATTCAAAAATGGTGAAATCCAAGTTGGTGAAGTCGCAAAACGTCAAGCCGTGACAAATCCACATACAATTGCCTCAATCAAACGTCATATGGGCGAAGCTGGCTATAAGGTAGAAGCTGATGGCAAATCTTATACACCGCAAGAAATTTCTGCAATGATCTTGCAATATTTAAAAGGGTTCGCAGAAGATTATCTTGGTGAAAAAGTGGATAAAGCCGTTATCACAGTTCCAGCTTACTTCAACGATGCACAACGTCAAGCAACAAAAGACGCTGGTAAAATCGCTGGTCTAGAAGTAGAACGTATCGTAAACGAACCAACAGCTGCTGCATTAGCATATGGTTTAGACAAAACAGATAAAGACGAAAAAGTATTAGTATTTGACCTTGGTGGTGGTACATTTGACGTATCGATCCTTGAATTAGGGGATGGCGTATTCGACGTATTATCAACTGCCGGAGATAATGAATTAGGTGGAGATGACTTTGACAACAAAATCATCGACTATATGGTAGCGGAATTCAAAAAAGAAAACGGTGTTGACTTATCTAAAGATAAAATGGCTGTTCAACGTTTGAAAGATGCTGCTGAAAAAGCGAAAAAAGATTTATCAGGTGTAACATCAACACAAATCAGCTTACCATTTATCACAGCAGGAGATGCTGGTCCATTGCACTTAGAAATGAACTTAACTCGTGCGAAATTCGATGAATTAACAAGTGATTTAGTAGAACGTACAAAAACTCCAGTACGCCAAGCGTTGAAAGATGCTGGTTTGAACCCATCTGAAATTGACGAAGTAATCTTGGTTGGTGGATCTACACGTATCCCGGCTGTTGTAGAAGCTGTACGTAAAGAAACAAACAAAGAACCAAACAAATCAGTAAACCCAGATGAAGTAGTTGCAATGGGAGCTGCGATCCAAGGTGGGGTTATTACAGGTGATGTGAAAGACGTTGTATTATTAGACGTAACACCATTATCATTAGGTATCGAAACAATGGGTGGCGTATTTACTAAGTTGATCGATCGTAATACAACGATCCCAACAAGTAAATCACAAGTATTTTCAACAGCAGCGGACAATCAACCAGCTGTAGATATTCATGTATTACAAGGCGAACGTCCAATGGCTGCGGACAATAAAACATTAGGTCGTTTCCAATTGACAGATATTCCAGCGGCTCCTCGTGGTGTGCCTCAAATCGAAGTAAGTTTTGATATCGATAAAAATGGTATCGTAAACGTACGTGCAAAAGATTTAGGAACGCAAAAAGAGCAAACAATCACAATCAAATCTTCTTCAGGTTTATCAGACGATGAAATCGAACGTATGGTGAAAGATGCTGAATCAAATGCTGAAGCTGATAAAGCACGTAAAGAAGAAGTTGATTTACGTAACGACGTTGACGCTTTATTATTCACTGTTGATAAAACATTGAAAGAATTAGAAGGTAAAGTAGACGCAGACGAAGTGAAAAAAGCAGAAGATGCTCGTGATGAGTTAAAAGCAGCTGTTGAAGCAAACGATATCGAACAAATGAAAGAAAAACGTGATTCATTAAACGAGATCGTTCAAAACTTAACTGTAAAACTTTATGAACAAGCAGCGCAACAACAAGCAGAAGAAAATCCAGAAGCTGCACAAGGTGGAGCAGACGATGTTGTAGATGCTGACTTTGAAGAAGTAGAAGGCGACGACAAATAATCCTTGATCGTTAACAAGCTGGCAAAGACCAAAGTCATCGCTTTGGTCTTTGCCTATCTTTATTTCTAGATAAAGATAGGCAAATCAAGGGAAGCTATTTTGCTTTTACTTAATTTGTGGTATGATTACAACGATGTTTTTATACAAATAAGTTGGCGTCGATCCTATTTTAGAATAAATGGAATAATAGTTGGAGGGGAACTAATGGCTACGAAAAGAGATTATTATGAAGTGCTTGGCCTTGCCAAAGGCGCTTCAGATGATGAAATAAAAAAAGCGTATCGTAAGCTTTCAAAACAATATCACCCAGATATCAATAAAGAAGCAGATGCAGAAGAAAAATTCAAAGAAGTTTCAGAAGCCTATGAAGTATTAAGTGATCCACAAAAAAAATCAGCCTACGATCAATATGGACATGCAGGCACTGATCCCAATTATGGCGGTGGCGCTGGTGGTTTCGGTGGTTTTGGCGGCGGCGGATTCAGTGGTGGCGGTGGTTTTGGTGGTTTTGAAGATATCTTCGATTCTTTCTTTGGCGGCGGCTCACGTAGTGTCGATCCAACTGCACCAAGACAAGGGGCTGATTTACAATATACTGTCAACCTTAAGTTTGAAGAAGCGATATTTGGTGTTGAAAAAGAAATCAAATATAACCGTGAAGATAACTGTGAAACCTGTGGAGGAAATGGTGCCAAACCAGGAACTCATCCTGAAACTTGCCACAAGTGTCATGGTTCTGGCTCGATCAATGTGGAACGTCAAACTCCACTTGGCCGAGTGATGAGTCGTCAAACCTGTGATGTGTGTCATGGTACTGGAAAAGAAATCAAAGATCCTTGCCCAACCTGTCACGGAACGGGACATGAGAAAAAAGCGCATAAAGTCAAAGTTAATGTTCCAGCTGGAGTAGAAGATGGACAACAAATGCGTTTAGCTAATCAAGGAGAAGCTGGTATAAATGGCGGACCTTACGGGGATCTTTATGTTGTATTCAGCGTAGAAGATAGCAACATTTTTGACCGTGAAGGCTCAGAGATTTACTATGATTTACCATTAAGCTTTGTTCAAGCAGCACTTGGTGATGAAATCAAAGTACCAACTGTTCACGGAGATGTAAAATTAAAAATCCCTGCTGGTACTCAAACAGAAACGAATTTCCGTTTACGCGGTAAAGGGGCACCGCGCTTACGTGGCGGAGCTAATGGTGACCAGCATGTCAAGGTTAAAATCATTACGCCGAAAAACTTAAATGAGGAACAAAAAGAAGCCTTACGCACATTTGCTAAAGCTGGCGGTCAAACTGTAAGTGAGCAGCAAGAAGAAGGTTTCTTTGATAAAATGAAAGATGCCTTTGGCGGAAAGAAAAAAAAATAAAATAAAAGACTTCTCAACTTGTACTAGAGTAGTATAGGTTGAGAAGCTTTTTTGCTTATAATGATTATGCTTGATACTGCTCCAGTAACTTTTCAATCCGCCTTTTCAGTTCTGCTCTAACATGAATCGGGGCAAGACACTCACACTGGTTGCCAAAGCCTAAAAGTAAATTGTACCCAAACTCATCTTCCATAAAAGGAAAGTGAACGATTTGTTTATCAGGATCATTTGAAGGAGAAAAGGTCAGCTGCCCAAATTTGTCTATTAATTGTTCTTTGACTTTATGCGTCACTTTTAAAGTTGTAAGTGTAAAGTCACTACCGAAAAACGGCTCTTTCCCTAATGGTTTTGCTTGGAAGGCTCTAGGAATAAACGCTTCAGTCGATAACTGCAAATCAACTATTCTAGAAATCTTAAATATTCTGAAATCATTTTTGTTTAAACAGTAGGCTTGTAAATACCAACTGATCTCTTTTAAAACAAGACGATACGGTTCTACATACCGTTTAGTCTTTCGTCCCAGATTGTCTTCATACTCGAAATAAAGTAATCGTTGTTGATCCATAGCTGTCTTGATGATTTCCAAAAATGGCTGCAAGGTATGATTACTAGTCCAAGGTGTTAAATCAATTACAATTTGATTTGTTTTAAACTGAATCTCTTCTGAAAATTGAGTTGGAACAAGAGTTTTTATTTTTTCAACTGTTTGGCTAATCTGAATCGGAGAGATGGTGTTAGACAAACTTTCTAATGCAATCAACAAAGCAGTAATATCAGATGAAGTAAAAAATTGTTTATCTATTTTATAATTATCCATGATTTGGATGCCACCATTGACACCAGGAGATGAAGTTACGGGTATTCCCGCTTCGCTTAATGAGTTAATGTCTCGATAAATAGTCCGAACAGAGACCTCTAGTATGTTGGCTAATCTTGAAGCGCTAATTTGTTTTCGATCTAATAATATCATGATGATTGCAAGTAGTCGTTCTGTTTTCATAAAAGCACCTTCTTTGATTTTCATTGGGAGTTAATTATCTTATTATAACGAAAAATGGGATCGCTTTGTGAAAATGAACAAAAATTATGTTGAATAATGTTGTAAAATTCCAAATTTTTGAATGATTGACTTTAGTAATTTTGGTTTATATAATGTTACTGTTGCGTAAAAACGTGCTAATTAATTGAGAGTTTGTACTAATATTTAAAATTGGCAAATGATGATAGCAACTATTTTTATTAATCTAATGTAAAAATTTAGTTGAGAAAGGAAGTCTAATATGCATCCATCTTTTTTTAGACAAACTCATCCGTTTGCTACGTCCAGTTATTATATAGCGGCATTATTGATCGTTATGAGTACAACAAACCCTGTGATCATTACTTGCTTTTTTTTGAGTAATGTATTACTTCGGCTACTTGACTTAAATGGTAAATCGAAAAAGTCGATGTTGTATCCGTTGTTTTTTATAGGAATGATCACTGTGACGAATCCACTATTTGTTCATAGAGGAGCCACAGTTATTTTCTTTTTTCTGAATAAGCCGATTACTGTGGAAGCTTTTATTTATGGTTTTTTTATGGGAATGACGATTGCTACAGTGATTTATTTATTTCAAAATTTTCAAAAGGCTGTTGACTCAGAACAGTTTTTCTATCTTTTTGGTAAACGATTTCCAAAATCTGGGTTGATTTTAGTATTGGTTTTGCGCTTGCTCCCCTTACTACAAAAATACCATCAAGAGTTGAATCAGATACAAAAAAATTTTCAGCAAACACATAGGCGGCATTTTTTTGAGCGCGCTAGGTATGGGTTAGATTTATTTGGTCATTTATTTTCATGGTCGTTGGAAAATGCGATGGACACAGCCGATTCGATGAGAGCACGCGGATATGGTGTTTCTACTAGAAGCAGTTGTTTAACCTATCGTTGGCAGAAAAAAGATACCTTATTTTTGACAGCGATTGTCCTAGCATGCCTTTTTTTTATGGTTAGTATGATAAAAGGATTTTATCAGTTTAATTATTATCCTTATCACGATAACGTTTATAGACTGATGCAAAAAAATTGGTTGAGTTACTTATTTCTTTTTGGAGTAGCATGGCTCCCCTTATTGAAGCGCTTAAAGGAGGTAATAGTATGGAATATCTTGAAATCAAAGATCTAACATTTCAATATGCCGGAAGCAATAACTTGGTTTTGGACAACCTGTCGTTATCAATCACTCAAGGTGAATTTATTTTGATTTGCGGCACTTCTGGTAGTGGAAAGTCCACGTTATTGAAATTATTAAAGCCACAATTGGCACCAAACGGGAAGCAGACTGGGACAATTTATCTAAATAATGAATCAATCGACGCACTGCCAGCAGACTTTTCGACTGGTAAAATCGGCTATGTCATGCAAAATCCTGAAAACCAGATCGTGACGGAAAGTGTTTGGCAGGAATTAGCTTTTGGGCTAGAAAATCTAGGCACTCCTCCTTCAGAAATCAAGAGTCGGATTGCAGAAATGGTTAATTTTCTAGGTATTGAGGAACTGCTAGAACATCAAACGAGTGAATTATCTGGTGGTCAAATGCAGTTATTAAATCTAACTTCAGTTTTGCTCATGAAACCAGATATCTTGATTTTGGATGAACCGACAACACAGCTTGATCCGATAACTTCACAAAAATTTATCGATCTAATAGTACGATTAAATCGAGAAATGGGTCTCACAATTTTATTAGTTGAACATAGCTTAGAATCAGTATTTGCTTTGGCTGATCAAGTCATTATTTTGGATGATGGACAAGTGATTTTTGCGGGTGAGCCAAGGTCTATTTCTAATGGAATGAAGAAGAACAAAAACGTTGACCGTTTTGTTTATAGTCTACCCAGTGCTGTCCAAATATATCTCAATAGTAGTGTAGATGATGACTGCCCGCTAACTGTGGTTGAAGGGAAACGATTTTTGGCGCGTTATTTTCCATTCAGATCATTTTTGCAGAAAGAAACCTTAACCAAAAAGAAAATGGTAAAAAGTATTCAGTTAAAAAACTGCTGGTTCCGTTATGAAAAAAAGAGTCGAGATATTTTAGCTGGCATTGATTTTGAGGTGTATACAGGAGAAATTTTTTCTTTAGTTGGAGGTAATGGGTCAGGGAAGACGACATTGTTGAAAGTAATCGCTGGTATTTTGGACTGTTACCACGGGAAACTCTCACTTTTTGAGCAATCGATTAAAAAGAATAAGGGAGTAGTAGGGTATTTACCGCAAGAGTCTCAAATGCTTTTTCTGAAAGACTCGGTAATTGAAGAGTACAAAATGTATTTACAGAACCAAAATGTGGCTGAGGAAGACCAAAAAATACGCATTAAAAACGTTACAACGCTACTTGATTTAACGAAGATTTTAACGCAACATCCACTAGATTTAAGTGGAGGGGAGTGTCAAAGGGCAGCATTAGGGAAATTACTTTTAACTGATTCAAAAATTTTATTATTAGATGAACCAACAAAAGGCATCGATAATTTTGAGAAGAAGCAACTGATAAAATTATTAAAGGAGCTATCAAAACAAGGGAAAACTATTTTAGTCGTAACCCACGATTTAGATTTTGCTGCAGAATTATCAGACCGCTGCGGGTTATTGTTCCAAAATAAGTTAGTGACGACAGCCGAACCAACAGCATTTTTTAGTCATCATACATTTTACACAACGGCAGCTAGTCGCATATCACGGGATAATTTTGAGGGCTTAGTCACGACTGAGCAAGTTATCAAGGCATGTAGGCTAGTCAAAGGAGCTTCAGATGAACCAAGAAGAGATTAAACGAGTTGTGTTTAGAATAGCGACTATGCTGTTCTTGTTGATTATTGGGCTTGTGCTATTTCAAGCGAGTCAATACCAGATAATTTCTATGCTGTTAGTGATAGCTGCTTGTTTGCCAATTTATTACCGATATGAAAGAAAGCAGATTAATATTAAAGAATTAGTCTTGATCGCTATATTAACAGCGCTTGCTGTGCTAGGTAGGTTTTTATTTTATATGATTCCGGCAGTCACCCCAATGACAGCGATTATCATAATTTCAGGTATTTGTTTAGGTGCTGAAGTCGGTTTTTTAGTAGGTTCATTGTCAGCAATCACCTCAAATATGTTATTTGGTCAAGGTCCGTGGACACCATTTCAAATGTTTTCTTGGGGACTAATTGGTCTGGTGGCTGGATTGCCTTGGATGCAAACCATACTAAAAAAAAGTTATTTGTTTTTAGTCCTTTATGGAATAGCAGCCGGTTTTTTCTTTTCCTTTTTCATGGATCTATGGACGGTCTTTTCCATCGATCGTTTTTTTTTCTGGCAAAGGTATCTGGCACTCCTATTAAGTGCTGCGCCCTATACAATTTCTTATTGTTTTTCAAATGCTTTTTTCTCATGTTTACTTTTTCGATCTATCCAAACAAAACTTCAACGGATTTTAATTAAGTATGATATAAAATAATTCAAATTAAAGGTGGAACTATTAATGAAAAAAATGATAAAAGCATCGCTGATAGTAATACTACTCTTTTTCTTAGGCGCTTGTGGTAAAATAACGGATAAAAAAAATACAACGAACACAAGTGAAGAATCAATTAAGGTGACGATCATTTTAAAAGAAGATGACAAAGAATTTGATAAAAAAGAATTGGACATAAAAAAATCTGAGTCACTTCAAACGGTCATGGAGACAAACTATACAATTGAAATGGAGAAAGATTTTATCAGTGGTATTGATGGTCACTTGCAAGATGCTAAAGACAGTAAATATTGGCTGTATGATGTTAATGGTAAACAACCAGATGTAGGTGCGGTCGAATATTTTCTGAAAAATGGCGATACTGTTACTTGGACATTGAATAAAATATAAACGAATGAAACAAACCCTGACAATCAGTTGTCAGGGTTTGTTTGTTAGAATGAATTTGTCAGATAAATAATTGAAAAATAAAGGAGCAGACAATGATGAAAACAACAGAAGCATTTAAGCAAATCATGAATGAACAAACAGAAATTGCCTTAGCAACAAGTGTAGATGAAATGCCCAATGTCCGAATCGTTAACTTTATTTACGATGAAGCCAAGAAATGTCTATTTTTCTCAACATTTAAAGGAAACGACAAAATCATTGAGTTTCAAAAGAATTCAAACGTCTCATTTACAACGATTCCAACTGATAATACGAATCATGTTCGTGTTCACTATGCCAAAGTCAAAAAGAGTGACCTCACTGTATATGACGTTGCAGAACAATGGATTAAAAAAATTCCAAGTTATGAGGAAAATATTAGACAAGTAGGTCCAATGCTTGAGCTATACGAAATTCATTTTTCAAAAGTGATTGTGATTTTAGGTATGAATAGTAAAGAAACGCTCGAATTATACTGTTGAAAAGGAGAGGTTAATATGAATTATTGGATTGGTGTTGCATCTAAAGATCATGTAGAGCTTGGAGTAGCTGGAGGCTTTTGTCAGTTATGTCATGGTAAATCGGCACCTTTGAATAAAATGAAAGCAGGAGATTGGCTAATTTATTATGCGCCAAAGCTGAGTTTACAAACAAGAGAAGTATGCCAGGAATTCATTGCAATCGGTCAGGTTTTACCAGGAGATACGTATTCATTTGAAATGGCACCAGGTTTTGTCCCTTTTAGAAAAGACATAGCTTTTTTAAAAAATATCAGATCGGTTCCATTACGTATTGTATCAGAGTTTCCCTTGTGGCAGAAGTATCGATCCCGTTTAAGATTTGGTCATTTTCAAATTCCAAAAGAGTTGTTTGAATTTATTGCTTCCAGTATGAAACAATCAGATTAAATAAAAAATCAGGACTAGAAGAAATGTTCTTTGTCCTGATTTTTTCGTACCCTAATTTGACTAATTACTCGTAACGTAATGCTTCAATAGGATCAAGTTTAGCCGCTTTTCGTGCGGGATAAACACCAAAGAATATCCCAATAGCACTAGAAAATAAGAGAACAGCTAAAATTGAACTTAATGTAAATTGAGCGGAAATATCTAACGCACTAGCAACACCTAGGGCCAAGAGTGCACCCAATGTCAGACCAATCAAGCCGCCGATCAAACATAAAATCACAGATTCTGTTAGGAATTGGAATAAAATATTGCTGTCTGTTGCGCCCAAGGCCTTTCTTGTGCCGATTTCCCTTGTTCGTTCTGTAACTGAAACGAGCATAATGTTCATCACGCCTATTCCCCCTACGAGTAGCGCAATTGCGGCAACAGCAGCTATGAAGTTGATAAATAAGCCTAAAACATTATTTACTTGATCAAGTGCTTGTAAGAAGTTTGTTGCGGTATAAACTTTTTCACCAACAGCGTTATGACGTACAGAAAGAATATTGACGATTTGCTTAGAAACAGAGTCGATATCATCTTTTGATTTAGCAATGACGGTCAAACTAGTGATTTTAGTTGCATCCGGATTTAGATTGTTCGCTGTTGTGAGTGGAATCGAGATATACCCCATCATTTCCTCTTCGTCAAAGGAGCCGACCATTTTTTCTACAGTACTTTTGGTAACACCGATGATTCTTACGCTGATTTGCCCTTTTTGCCCACGTAAATTTATCTTCTCGCCAACCACATTTTCACGTCCATTAAAAAAATAACGCGCTGTATCAGCACTGATGACAGCGACTTTACTGCCTTCTGAATATTCAGTTGTATTAAAATAACGCCCATAAACGATCGCTTTATCCATTGTTTGATTCGTATATTGCAAATCTGGGGTTCCAGCCATGATCAAAGTTGCTTTGGATTTTTCATTGGCTGCGCCAACAGCTTGAATCGAAACAACAGGTGAAAGATGATCAATTTGCGGGATACCATCTTTTAAAGCTTTGATATCTTGACTCGTGATTTTTTGGCTATCTGTTGCATCTCGACTGGTTGAAACGGAAATCGTGGAAGCCCCTAAATCACTAAAAGTACCAGTAATTTGGCTCGTTGCACCATTCCCCACAGCTAAAATAGCAATAACGGCGGCAATTCCGATAATGATTCCCAGCATGGTTAGAAATGAACGCATTTTATTGGCTAAAATACTATCGATCGCCATTTTGAAACTTTCAATAATGCCCATAAGAAGGCTCCTTTCTAGACTGTTTTTCGGTCAGTTACAGGCTGATCATTAATGATCTCACCATCTTTAAAAGACACGATTCGTTTTGTATATTGCGCCACATCTGGTTCGTGAGTAACCATTACAACAGTTGTGCCTGCATCATTTAAATCTTGGAAGATTTTCATGATCTCCAAGGTTGTTTTTGAATCTAAATTACCAGTAGGTTCATCTGCCATCAAAACAGCAGGATCATTCACTATGGCGCGAGCAATGGCCACACGTTGTTTTTGTCCGCCCGAAATAGCGTTTGGGCGATGGGTGACACGATCAGCCAAGCCAACTTTTTTTAAGGCTTCTAAAGCTCGCTCCTTCCGATCTTTTGCTGAGATACCAGAATAAACCATAGGCAACGCAACATTATCTAAAAGAGACATCCGCGGCATTAAGTTGAACGATTGAAAAACAAAACCTATTTCTTTATTTCTGACATGAGCACTTTCATTACTAGAAAGGTTAGTGACGTCTTTTCCATTTAAAAAATAATTCCCTTCATCGAAACGATCCAATAAACCAAGAATATTCATCATTGTTGATTTACCAGAACCGCTAGGACCCATAATAGAAGTAAATTCTCCTTGGGCAATATGTAAAGAAATATTTTTTAAAGCGATCAACTCTTCGCCACCAGTCTGGTAAATTTTTACTACATTTTTTAAATCAATCATTGTTTCACCTTCTATTCTTTGGTTACTGCAGTATTGTTTTTGATATCAGAGCTAGGAGAGAGGATAACTGTTTCGCCTTCTTTTAGACCACTTTTGATTTCAATCAATTTATCCGATTGAATTCCAATAGTGATTTTTGTTTCTTTGGCTTTTCCATCCTTAATAAGATAGACTATGGGATCATTTTTACTATTGTAAGTTAGTGCCTCAATTGGTAAAGCAAGTACATTCTCTGCGGTGTTTGTCGTGATATCAACATCAACATCGAATCCCGAAAACAGATTTTCAGGTGCTTGATCAAATGTCACAATTGCACCTAGACTAGTAGAGGTTCCTGCAGTTGACTGAGTGCTTAGTGCTACAGGATCTTTCTCAGCAACTTTCCCTGAAAATGTTTGATTGCCGCTTATAATGTTCGCTTTCTGATCGATCGTTACAGCAGAAGCTTCAGAATTTGTTAAGGATAATTGAACCTTTAAAGTAGAAAGGTCATCTAATTGAATAGAGGGTTTCCCTTGTTGGGCATTTGTATCCGCCTGTTTTGCGACAATATTAACTTGGGTGATGGTCCCGCTAAAAGCCGCCGTTAATTGCAATCCGTTATCATACGTTGCTAAAACTTTATCTTTGTCCACATGATCACCAACAGATACGCTGACTTCGATAACGTTGCCCGTCCCCATTAAAGATTGGGTTTGATTCGGAATCAAGGTGCCAGTTGTAGAAAGGGTCTCGACAATGGTTTCTGTTTTGACTTCACCAGTTCGGACTTTACTTGCATTCGTTTTTCCAGAATTTCCTTGAACGAACAAGAGAATAATGATCACAACAGCAAGAAGTGCAATGATACTAAAAATTGTTTTTTTCTTCATGAGTGTCAACTCTTTTCTATTAATTTTCTGACAAGATGTCATTTATGTAAGCTTACCCTTTTTTTTATGAAAAGTCTAAGATTTATTTCAATTTTTTATAAGCATTATCGAAAAAAACGAATAACTGGTCTTTTTTAACAGTCTTTACTATTTGCGTTATAATAAAGAAAAAAAGACTGTAAGGAGAGCTGATAATGAAAGACTATGTCTATGCAATCAGTGATATTCATGGGGAATATGATCTGTTCCAAGCGTTGACGCGATATTATGATCCAGCGCTGCATCAATTGGTATTGATCGGTGATCTTAATGACCGCGGACCAAAAACGAAAGAGTGTTTTCTATTAGGGAAAGAGCTGACTGAAAAATATGGTGCTGTGTATTTAAGAGGAAATCATGAAGAATACTTTCTGCGATTTTTGCAAAGTCCAGAAGATTGGTTTCCTAGTTATATTCGTAATGGAGGGAAAGAAACGCTTGAAAGTTTATTACATAAGGGGGCATTAGAGGAGTATTCCCCTACTGAAATGAGCATGATGATCCGTAGTCGATACAAAGAATTGATTGATTTTTTAGTCGAACGTCCATTGTATTTTGAATGGGGGAAATACGTATTTGTTCATGCTGGAGTGGATTTAACCAAGAAGGATTGGCATCAAACAAGTCCTCATGATTTTATTTGGATTAGAGAAGCATTTCATCAAGAAAAAAATAATACAGGCAAAACAATCGTTTTTGGTCATACGATCACACCGATGCTTCATGGTGATATGGAGACAACTAATCTGTGGCTTTCAGATAATAAAATTGGGATTGATGGCGGTGCCGTGTTTGGTGGCTCTGTTCATGGCGTGATTTTTGATCAAAATGGTATTGTACAGGATATTGAATATCAAAATTTAACTGGGCCATGGCAGCCAGATTTTTAAACTGATGTGAATTTTATTTGTATCACAGGAATGTAAAACCTTGTTTAAGCTTTTCCTCGTCCTATATTTCAAGTCAAAAATATGCTAAAATGAAAAGGTATGTTAATGAAAAGAGGTATCTATATATGGCAGAAGCTTATAGTCAAGAAGTAGTTGATTTACTTCAAAAAGAATTGACGGAATATCGTTCAAAACAACTAACGACAGTGCTGACTTTATTAAATGAAGGAAACACTGTTCCTTTTATTGCACGTTATCGTAAAGAAATGACAGGTAGTTTAGATGAGGTACAAATTCGTGAAATCGAAGAACGGTATACGTATTTAGGCAATCTAGAAAAACGTAAAGAAGAAGTTTTACGTTTGATCGAAGAACAAGATAAACTAACAGAAGACTTAGCCAAATCTATTCAAAAAGCCACAAAAATGCAGCAAGTAGAAGATTTATATCGTCCTTACAAACAAAAACGCCGGACCAAAGCAACCATTGCAAAAGAAAAAGGACTTGAACCTTTGGCAGATTGGCTACAAAGTTTTCCTGTAGAAGCAGATGTTACGTTAGAAGCGGAAAAATATATCGATTTGGAAAAAGAAGTCGCTTCCGCTGAGGCTGCACTCCAAGGGGCACATGAAGTCATCGCTGAGCGTGTGAGCGATGAGCCTAAATTTAGAAGTTGGATTCGTGATTTTACGTTCAAACAAGGACAATACATCAGCACAGTAAAAAATGAAGAAAAAGATGAAAAATCAGTTTATGAAATGTATTATGATTTTTCCGAACCGGTCAGCAAAATGGTTTCCCACAGAGTATTGGCCACAAATCGCGGTGAAAAAGAAGATATTTTAAAGGTAGCAATTTTAGTCGACGAGGAAAAAATCAGCTCTTATTTGGAACGTCAATTGATTGGGAACAATAAACAATCGACTACTGTTCCTTATGTTGAAGCTGCCTATTTAGATAGCTATAAACGCTTTATCGGTCCAGCCATCGAACGCGAAATTCGTAATGAATTAACTGAAAAAGCAGATGAACAAGCCATCAATATTTTTGGAGAAAACTTACGTAATCTATTACTGCAACCACCATTGAAAGGCAAAGTGGTTTTAGGATTTGACCCAGCCTATCGTACAGGCTGTAAATTAGCAATCGTCGATGCGACTGGAAAAGTTTTAGCCATTCAAGTGATTTATCCGCATAAACCAGCATCTGGAGAAAAACGTGCCGCAGCAGGACCTGCTTTCAATAAATTGATCGAAGAGCATCAAGTTGAAATGGTAGCAATCGGAAATGGAACCGCTAGTCGTGAATCAGAATTATTTGTTGCTGAACAGCTTAAACAAATCAAACGAGAAGTTTTTTATGTGATCGTCAATGAAGCCGGAGCTTCTGTTTATTCGGCAAGTGATGTAGCAAGAGCTGAATTTCCAGAACTACAAGTCGAAGAAAGAAGTGCCGTCAGCATCGCTCGTCGTTTGCAAGATCCTCTAGCTGAATTAGTAAAAATCGATCCTAAAGCCGTTGGTGTAGGTCAATATCAACATGATGTGTCACAAAAACGTTTAGCAGAACAATTAGATTTCGTTGTAGAAACGGCGGTTAACCAAGTTGGCGTCAACGTAAATACCGCTAGCCCACAATTATTGCAACACATCTCTGGGTTAAACAAAACGACAGCCCAAAATTTAATGGCTTATCGTGATGAAAATGGCGCTTTTACTGCTCGTAATCAAGTAAAAAAAGTACCGCGTTTAGGACCAAAAGCCTATGAGCAAGCGATTGGTTTCTTACGAATTCCAAATGGAAAGAATATTTTGGACAATACCGGTATTCACCCTGAAAGTTATGACGTAGCAAAAGGAATTTTAGAAAAAGCAAACGTTCAATTAGCAGAGCTTGGAACAAATGAAGCAATCCAAAAGATGAAGGCATTACCCTTAACCGAGTTAGAAACTGAGTTTGCCGTCGGTCGTGAAACACTAAAAGATATTATTGCCGCGCTAGTGCAACCAGGAAGAGATATGCGTGATGAAATGCCTGCACCTCTTTTAAGAAAAGATGTTTTATCTATGGAAGACCTTAAATCGGGTATGGAGCTACAAGGAACCGTACGTAATGTAATCGATTTTGGCGCGTTTGTTGATATCGGTGTGAAGCAAGATGGTTTAGTGCATATCTCAAAACTTAGCACAAAATTTGTGAAACATCCGACAGACATTGTTGCGGTAGGAGACGTTGTGACCGTTTGGGTGGAAGATGTTGATACGAAGAAAGGGCGCATCAGTTTAACGATGCTGCCACAAGCTGAAAGGAAAGAATAGTCTTGAGCAGTTTTTCTAAAGAAGAAAAACCAACCAAACAAGTGTTGACAGATGATCAATTACAAGTATTGGTAGAAGAAATTTCATTGAGCTTTTTCAGGAAAAAGTTTCAGCACAAAGCTTTTTTTAACCGACGTCTGAGAACAACTGGAGGACGTTATCATTTAGGATCCCATAACATTGATTTTAATCCGAAAGTGTTTGAACGTTATGGTGAAATCGAATTGATCAATGTTATCAAACACGAATTGTGTCACTATCACCTTCACTTAGAAGGTAAAGGGTACCAACATAAAGATGCAGAGTTTAAATCGCTGTTAAAAAAAACAGGTGGTAGTCGTTATGTTCGCCCTTTGGTAGACCAAAAAGCGCAATCGTATCATCAATATCAGTGTAAAAAATGTCAAACATTGATTTTACGCAAAAGAAGAATCAACACGCAACGTTATGTTTGCGGAAAATGTAGCGGAAAATTAGTGGAATTGAATTAGAAAATGTAGCTAGACTATACCGTCTTTTCTTTTAGCAGATAAGGCGGTATTACTATAGAAACAAGTAAAAAAGGTAGGGAATTGAGATGATCACACATTGGAATACGGTTATCAACTTTCTGTCAGCTAAAGAAAAAGTAACTGGGAAATATGATTTGGCCATTCTAGCTGGAAATAGTTTACCTTATTTAGCAGATGAGCTGATCCATTTATATAAACAAGAAATGGTGTCTGCTGTTATGTTAGTTGGAGGCATTGGTCATGCTACGCCATTTTTGCGTCACAATTTCCAACGTAAGGGAATTAAGTTAGCGGCTGCTAGTGAAACTGAGATGTACTTAGAATACTTTAAGTTAAAGTACGGTTTAGATAAGATGTTATTTTTAACAGAGCAGACATCAACCAATTCAGGTGAAAATGCTGTTTTTTCACTAAATATAATAAAAGCTGCTGGTTTAAATCCTAAGAAGGTTTTGCTGTTGCAAGATCCATTATTACAAAGAAGAATCAAAGCAACTTTTGAAAAAGAATGGCAAAACACTGATACGCTCTTTACCAATTATGTGCCGATCGTACCATTCATTCAATCATTTTCTGATCCGCTTCTATTCGAAGACGATCAGCTGAACGGATTGTGGAGTAAAGAGTATTTTCTGTCTTTAGTTTTAGGTGAGATTCCTCGACTAAGAAATGACGAATTTGGTTATGGACCTAACGGGGCTAACTATATTGATGCAATTGAAATCCCAGAAAGCGTCAATCAGTCCTACGAAAAATTATGTCAAGTTTATGATTATGAATATCAGAGATAGGCGATCAGAGCTTATTAAGCAGTCATTTAAAAGAAAAAGCATCATCGCCTTATTGAAATATTGACAAAATGAAGGACCTATTTTATCATAGATTGAGATAGCTATTATGAAGTATCGTATGCGGTCATGGCGGAATGGCAGACGCGCCAGCTTGAGGGGCTGGTGGGGGCAACCCCGTGGAAGTTCGAGTCTTCTTGGCCGCATAGTTTAGTGGTAAACCTTGATATGATAAGGTTTATCACTCTTTTTTTATGCCTGTATAAAAGTTCTGATGCACCTAGTGAAACAATGATTTATAGAAAATATAGGTATGTCAATAACCTTTGATACTGAAACAAAATAAGAAGTTGAGGAGTAAGTAGCAAGTAAATAGAAGCCAACTGCTAGAAGTCTATAATTTAGTATATGTTAATCAGTAGGCTATTAATAATGTCATTATCGCCTGAAAATAAGCAATTAATAAGCTAGTATAATATTGATGTAAGAGATAGTAAGTTTAAAAGCATACTATCTCTTTTTTATTCATAAATCAGTAACATTATATAAAATTAAATAACGAAAATATCATATATAACTATCTATATATATCTGCTTTTGGTAAAATAAATATTGATTAAGGTTTAAATAAGTTTCATCCTGTTCAGAAGGAGATAATATTTTGAAAAAATTATATTTATTTTTAGGAGAACTAATTATAATGAGTGGATTAACTGGTTGTGAAACAAAAAATAAAGCAAAAATTGAACAAAGTTTTGATAAAATATTAGCAATATATCCAACACCAAATCTGGAAAGTTTCTACGATACGGAAGGGTACCGAGATGATGAATTTGATAAAGATGATAAGGGAGTTTGGGTGTTAAATTCTGACTTTTCATTGAGTAAAACAGAAGAAGGAGATTTATTCACAGAAGGCATGTTACTAAGAATCAATAGAAATACAAGAAAAGCAAAAGGATTTTATTATACTAGAAAAACTTCTAATGATTTAAGTAAGCCTATTGAGAAAGAAAAGTATCCAGTTATATATGATGATAGTGGTTTTCATTTATTAGGAGATGTCCAAGGAGAAGAAACTAAAAAGAAGGTTGAAAAATTCAAGTTCTTTGTTCAGTATGGAAACTTTGATAAATTAGATAAATATAAAAATATAAAAAAAATGTATAATCCAGAAGTTCCAATTTATGAATTAGAATATCAATTAATGAATGAAGATTCAAATGTTCAAGCATTGAGAAGTAAGTACGATATTGTTACGGATAAATCTCCTACTTTATTGCTGAAAGGAACTGGGGACTTAGAAGGTAATTCAATTGGCTATAAACAGTTAGAATTTAGATTTGATAAGAAGTTAAGCATATTTTTCACAGATTCTATAGATTTCCAACCTGTCTCGCAGGAGGATATCATAAATGAGTGATTATAAATTCAAATTCATTTGCCGAAAATATAGGTATGTCAATAACCTTTGATACTGAAACAAAACAAGAAGTTGAAGAGCAAGTAGCAGAAATTGCAACAGTAAATAAAAGCTAACTGCTAGAAGTCGATAATTTAGTATATGCTAATCAGTTGGCTATTGATAATGCACTATTGCAGTGCAAAAAGTAGTTAATAAGTTAGTATAATATCAAAATATTAATATAAGAGATAATCAGTTGCAAAACAAACTTTCTCTTTTTTATTCATAAATCAGTAACATTATTTAAAATTAAATAACGAAAATGTAATATAAAACTATCTATTTCAGTCTATTTTTGGTAAAATAAATATTGATTAAGGTATAAATAAATTTCATCCTGTTTAGGAGGATAAATATTTTGAAAAAATTATATTTGTTTATAGGAGGACTAATTATAATGAGTGGATTAACTGGGTGTGAAACAAAAAATAAAGCAGAAATTGAACAAAGTTTTGATAAAGTATTAGCAATGTATCCAACACCAAATCTAGAAAGTTTCTATGATATGGAAGGCTATCGAGATGATGAATTTGCTAAGGATGATAAGGGCGTTTGGTTACTGCATTCCAGTATGTCTATTAGTGAATCGGAAGATTCAGGTTTAGTTACAGAAGGAATGGTTTTACGAATGAATCGTAATAATAGAAAAGCAAAAGGATATTACTATACAGCAACATATTGGAATGATTTAAGCAAATCTACAGGGGAAATGAAGTATGCTGTTACCTATGAAGATGATAGTTTTCATTTGGTAGAAGATATTGATGATGCTGAATTAAAAGAGAAAATCTTGAATTTCCAATTTTTTGTTCAATACGGAAATTTTGACAAATTGGACTCTTATGAAAATATCAGAAAAATGTACAATGCGGAAGTGCCGATGTATGAATTAGATTATCAATTAACGAATCAGGATAAAAATGTTGAAGCATTAAGAGAACGTTATGATATTCCAACAGAGAAAGCACCTACGCTGTTGCTAAAAGGAAGAGGAACTCTGGACGGAAGTTCTGTAGGTTATAAGCAATTAGAATTTACTTTTGATAAAAAGATAGATATTTTTTTTAGGGATTCAATTGATTTCCAACCGTTGTCAGTGGAGGACGTAATTAATGAGTAATTATGAGTTTAATGATGATAAAATAAAAGACTTAAATAGTAATAGTGAAAATACTAGCGCAGTATCTACAATTTCTTATGAAATAGAGAATGCATTAGTTCACAATACTTCACCTCAAAATATTAATAGTCAAATTCAGGATTTACAAAAAAATGGTAAGTTTCCAACGAGTCTTGATTTTATAGATTCATTCTACGACCCTGAAACAAGTTCAAGTGGTGTAGCTTTTCTAGATAACAATACTGGAAAGGTAGTTGTAGGTTTTGCAGGAACAAATGGGGAAAATGGAAAACAAGATGAAAACAAAGATAGAGCGCAGTGGGTTAATATTGCTTTAGAAGGTGATGGCCCCTCTTCTTCATATTTTAATGCAAGTCATACATTTATGAACGACTTAAAGGCAGCTGGGTATGATGTAGGAACAGTTACAGGTCATTCTCTGGGCGGTCGAAATGGAGCGATTATGGGAATGTCTCATGGAGTACCCCATATTGTTCTTTATAACTCTGCACCTCTAATGAATATGTTAGTAGGAATACCTACACCGAGGGCGCTAGCCAATGTAAATGAGCTAGAAAATTTATTAAAAGAATATAAAGGAGAAGTTATCTATTTTGTTTCAGAAAAGGATATTTTAAATAACATTGCTGGGATAGGAAACTCAAGCTTGTATCCTGGGAAAATTTACGTGTTAAAAAACGGAAAACCGCATGATATTACGGGATTTTTGACAAAAAAAGAACAAGAATTTATTCGTCAACATACACCAAACTTAAACAAAATCAATATTGCTATAAAAAAAGTTCATGATAACACAAGCAAACAATTGAATGACCTAGTTAATTTACGTTTAAAATTCTTGAGAAGCGGAGGAGGATTATCTGCCTCAGAGGAAATTTATTTAGATGCATCTGAAGCATTGATTTTAACTAAAGGAATGAGAGATACACTGCAAATTGAGATAGATGATATCAAAAAAATGTATCAAGAAGCAAAGAAAGATTTTGATAAGTTATGGACGAATACAGTCAAAATGGGAGATTCTGTGGGGGCCACATTAGTTCAAGGCGAAGTAGTTGATTCTTTAAATGCAGGTGGAGCAACAGAACCATTTGTCCGAATAGAACCAAAAGAAGAATTTGAACAAAAGATTTCAGAACTCACTGCAATTCAACAAGAATATCATGAATTAATCGGGCAAATACAAACATCTATCAACAAACAAGTAGAAACAGACCAAGAGCTAGCAAGACAAATAGGGGGATAAATTCTCATGGAGAGAACATATATAAATCAACTAGCAGATTTAGAATCCGAGTATGAAAAGAACCAAAGAAAGAGTGAAGAAGAGGTAGAAGAAGCCTTTTATGAAAAGCAAAAATTTGGTCGTGAGTTAGAAAATCTTTCAGAAAATTATTGCTATCATTATCAGCAAGCCGACTATAGTGAACCAGTAAATATGAGCAGAGTACACCATCTATTAGAACAATGTAAAGAGGATGGGGATAGGGTTGTCGATCAAAGAATGAAAGAATTAGAAAATAAACAAGAAGAAAATACGATTCATTATAAAAAACAAACCCGATTAATAGAAGATGAACTTACTCTTTTAAAAGAGAAGGAGAGAAAAAAAGAAAATGAGTAGTGAAAAAATGAAAATGGAGTTAAAAAGATTAAGAAAAGAATTGGAAAAAGCACTGATACGTGGCATGGTTGCTCCGCCATGTGTTCAAACGGCAGAAACGAAAAAGCAACTAGTTAAAAGCATGGGACAAGCTAGAGTAGAACGATTAAAAAATAGTAGTGCAAACTATATTTCAAACTTTCAATCCTCAGCTAAAGGGGCGTGGGTAACAAAAGTAAAGACAACGTTTGAAAATACCTCAAAAAAACTAACAACTATCACAGAAGAAGGAAAACGATGAGCTTCTAAAAGTTCATCATTTTTTTGTATCGTTTAGAAAAGAGTGTGATGTAATACGCAACAACCAGATAATCAAGATCAAGGTTCTTTTTTATCCATTAAGAAATAAGACAAGGTAACATAGTGTGCTACAACTAATACTACACCTGCTCTATCATTCGTCGAATAAAGAAGAATGTTGAAAAAAATATAACCACACAAGAGAAGAAGATTAGTAAAATAATAAAAAACAAATCATTTAATTGAGTTAAATTTAACTCAAGAGTACTCATAAAATCTGAAATAAATTGATTAACGATTATTTTTCCAACAACAGCAGATAGTGGTAAAAGTATACTTAAACAAATGACAGGTTGAATGGCAAATTCAAAACTCAGGATAGAAAAAGGAAGCCCAATAAAACTCATAGTGCGAATATCATCTTTTTGCATGAAGAAAAATGAACGAAAAGCATTTCTGGTATAGAAAATCAAAAAAAGAAATGACGTAAAAAAGATAATAGCAATTAAAAAATGAAAAATATTAACAGGAATCAATGTAATAAAATTATCTTCATTCATCAGCGTGTTTTTCCAAGAATTAAAAAGACTGAATAAGTAGTAACTTGTAAAAGTAAAAGAACCAATTAAAAAAATGATAAGTATAGTAAAAAGTAATTCTTTTGTTCGAACTAAATTTTTTATAGCATTTTCAATAGAGTAGAGTAAGTGATACATTTCTGATCCTCCAAATACGACGTATAGTTAAAAAACTAAATATTTTTCATCAATTAATTATAGTATACTCTTTTTTATATAGTAGAAAGATTACACAGTATGTCATTCCAATTAAAATGATTACAGATTAAAATAGTCTTGGCTAAAGAGTATTTTTTATTTTGTCTAATAGTAGCTAAGAACCATTTACAAAAGTATATTTAGCGTTATAATGAGTGTAAATGTTTTTTAACATTTTTAGTTTTATTCTATTTTAGGATTGGAGGATTATTTAATGAGATTAGAAGGCAAAATTGCGTTGATCACTGGTGCTTCAATGGGGATGGGGAAAGAACATGCTACCTTATTCAGCAAGGAAGGTGCGACCGTTTATATTGCAGACATTGATGACGAAAAAGGAAGTAAGACCGCTGCTGCGTTAGGAGACAAGGCCCATTTTCTGCATTTAGATGTTACCAAAGAAGAGCAATGGCAAGCTGCAATAGAGCAAATTGAAAAAGAAAAAGGTGTTTTAGATATTCTTGTTAATAATGCAGGAATTAGTGTATTTAATGAATTGATCAATACCAGTCAAGAAGAATTTATGAGAACGATAGAGATTAATCAATTATCTGTCTTTTTAGGAATGAAGACAGCTGTATCACTTATGGAAAAAAGTCGTTCTGCTTCGATTATTAATATATCTTCGATTGAAGGATTTGAAGGGAGTATTGGCGGTTACGGTTACGTCAGTTCGAAATTTGCAGTTAGGGGACTAACAAAATGTGCTGCGTTAGAATTTGCAGATAAGAATATTCGAGTAAATTCTGTTCATCCAGGCGGCGTTATCACACCAATGGTGACCCAAGCGACTGGAGAACAAAAAAAAGCTATTGAACAATTCGAACAAACAATTCCTATGAAAAGAATGGCAGAGCCAAAGGAAATTTCAAAATTAGTTTTATTTTTAGCTTCGGATGATTCTTCCTATTCAACAGGCAGTGAATTTATAGCAGATGGTGGGATTTTAGCTTAATCATTAGATTTTATTCAATTGTAACTTGAGGCTTAGACAGAAGTGTTTAACTTCAAGAAATAAGAGGAAATTTACGAAAATGACAAGAACACGGAATTTTCAATTTCGATGTGAGCTGATTCCTAATTGTTGTTCTTCAAATGTTTGTGACCAAGTAAGTACTGTACAATATCAACATATTTCCGAAGGAGTTGCTTCCTGCTCCCACCGGTTATTCGGATTCCTTGAGTCTGAGAGATAACTCGTAGAGTTATTTCCCAGACTCAAGTTTTTTCTTTAAAAGAGTGAACTATAAATTTATCTAAAGGCGTTGCCGTTGTGTGCATTTCAGATACGTTTTTTCTATACATCTTATATAATGAAGAAAATATAGTTAGGAGGGTATGATATGGTAATCAAACGAACATGGTGGAAGGAAGCTGTTGGATATCAGATCTATCCGGCTAGTTTTATGGATACAAATAACGATGGGATCGGTGATTTAAATGGGATTCGTTCAAAACTAGATTATCTCAAGGATTTGGGCATTGGTTTTATCTGGATTACCCCTATTTACGAATCTCCTAATGTGGACAATGGCTATGATATCAGTGACTATCAAAACATTATGGGACTATTTGGTACAATGGAAGAATTTGATTTATTGTTATCAGAAGCCCACGAATATGGAATCAAGGTAATCATGGATTTAGTGATTAATCATACTTCTAATCAACACTCTTGGTTTATTGAATCAAGATCTTCTGTAAAAGATGATTATCGAGACTACTATATTTGGGCAGATGGTACAATAGATGGACCGCCAAATGATTGGTTATCTATTTTTGGAGGATCTGCTTGGGAATATGATGAAACAACTAAGCAGTATTATCTCCATGTTTTTGCCAAGGAACAGCCCGATCTGAATTGGGAAAATCCTCGTGTCAAAAGAGATTTATTTACTATGGTCAATTGGTGGTTGGATAAAGGAATCGATGGATTTCGTGTCGATGCCATTTCTCATATTAAAAAGGCGCCATTTACAACAAGCTTAACGGAAGATCCTTTTGCGGTATTTAAAAATGTTCCAGGAATTGAAACACATTTAGAAGAGTTAAGGGATATTTTTAAAAAAAGGGACATTCTAACAGTAGGAGAAGCCAATGGCGTAAGTGCGGCTGAAGCGCATAACTGGGTAGGCGAGTCAGAAGGGTATTTCAATATGCTTTTTGAATTTGACCACATTTCTCTCTGGAACAAAGAGGAACAGGAAGGCTTAGATGTTATCCAGTTTAAACAAGCGCTCACTGCTTGGCAAAATGCCTTAGCAGATGGAAAAGGCTGGAACGCTCTTTATATGGAAAATCATGATATTCCACGCTCAGTATCTAGTTTTGGCAGTGAGGAGGCCGTTTTCTGGCAAGCGTCTGCTAAAGCGTTAGCTTTAACGTTTCTTTTGTTGCAGGGAACCCCGTTTATTTATCAAGGGCAAGAAATTGGAATGACCAATATGCCATTTGCTTCGATCGATGATATCGATGCAGTTGATACTAAAAACTTTTATCATGAAATGATTCAAGCTGGGGTTACACCGCAAAAAGCGATGAATGTGATTCGTAAAACGGCTAGAGATAATGCAAGAACACCCATGCAGTGGACAGCAGAAGAATACGCTGGTTTCTCAAAAAGAGAGCCATGGATGGTGATCAACCCAAATAAGCAAGTGATCAATGTGTTGGATGAATTAACAGATCCAGCATCTGTTATAAATTTTTATAAAGAAGTAATTCAGCTGAGAAATCATAGCGACGCATTAATTTATGGTGGATATACATTATATTTGCCTGACCACCCTCAGCTTTTTGTGTATGGTCGTTATTTAGCTGATGAACGATATGTTGTCATCATCAATTTATCCAATGAATTTGCTTCGGCTGATTTACCAGACAATGTTCAGATTGAAGACTGGGTGCTGCAATTGTGTAATTTAGATGATCATCCGATTCACCAACACACAATGTTTGCTCCATATGAAGCAAGGGTATATAAACACAAATAAAAAGCGAGTGTAAAACAAAAGTGAATTTTATTTTTGTTTTACACTCGCTTTTATTCAGTTGCTTCAAGAAACGTAAACATTCGTTCAAGTAATTCCTCTAAAGAAACGTCCTTAGCACTTTGCATTGTGATGTTGATTTCATATGAACCTAACTTTAAGTTTGCTTGGGTGGCTTTTCGTGCGATTGGACTTAACGACGCTAAGAATGCTTCTCTATTTTTAAGTCTAATCGTGATGAAATTTTGACCAGAAATAGTAAAAATACCGATATCAGAGACGTCGTCCCAAGGAATCAAATGATCTTTTGTAGCCATAGCACTAGAATAATCATAAAAACCTTGTTTTGTTAAGACGACAACTGGCTTTTCCGAAAATAATTGCTTTATAGAATAGATAGAAAAAAAACCAAATAAAGTAACGCCGATTATGCCAATCAACGTAATAATATAAGTTGAACTTGAGCCTAAAAAATCGATTTCAAAATCCTTAGTAAAAATCAAGAAAATAGATACAATAGTCATCATAATCGCTAACATAACCAATAAAAACTGTTTTCCTTTACTTCGATACACAACAAATTCTTCTTTCATAGTACGCTCCTTTAATAACTTTTTCCTATTTATCATAGCATAAATTTCAGTTGAAAAATCGAGCTGAAAGAAAATGGGAAAAAATTTTTAGAAAATTGCTAATTTTTCATTGCTTTTTTTTTCTACGTAGCGTAACTTTAAAGATATAAATTTTGAAAATGAGGGATACTGTATGAGAAATTTTGAGAAATCTAATAAACTTGATGGTGTCAGTTATGATGTGCGTGGTCCGGTTTTAGAAGAAGCGGACAGAATGCATGAAGAGGGCATTCGTATTTTGAAACTTAATACCGGTAATCCCGCTCCGTTTGGTTTTGATGCACCAAATGAAGTAGTCCGCGATATGATCATGAATGTTCGTAATTCAGAAGGGTATTCGGATTCAAAAGGAATTTTCTCGGCCCGTAAAGCAATTGAGCAGTATTGCCAAGTCAAAGGATTTCCTAATGTGACAATCAATGATATTTATACAGGCAACGGCGTAAGTGAACTAATTTCAATGTGCATGCAAGGACTGTTGAACAATGGGGATGAAGTGCTAGTACCAATGCCAGATTACCCTTTATGGACGGCTTCGGTGTCATTAGCTGGTGGAAATCCTGTTCATTATATTTGTGATGAACAATCAGAATGGTATCCAGATATCGCAGATATCAAAGAGAAAGTGACAACTAATACAAAAGCAATTGTTTTAATTAATCCAAATAATCCAACAGGAGCATTGTATCCGAAAGAAATCTTGGAACAAATCGTTGAAGTGGCAAGACAAAATGATTTGATCATCTTCTCAGATGAAATTTATGATCGTTTAGTGATGGATGGCTTAACACATATTCCAATTGCTACACTCGCTCCTGATTTGTTTGTAGTTACACTAAATGGGTTATCTAAATCACATAGAGTTGCTGGGTTCCGTTGTGGTTGGATGGTACTGAGCGGCAATAAGAAACATGTCAAAGGATATATCGAAGGATTGAATATGTTAGCTTCGATGCGTTTATGCTCTAATGTATTGTCACAACAAATTATTCAAACAGCTTTAGGCGGTTACCAAAGTGTCGATGATCT
This sequence comes from Enterococcus sp. AZ170, assembly GCF_050545135.1. Classification (NCBI taxonomy): domain Bacteria; kingdom Bacillati; phylum Bacillota; class Bacilli; order Lactobacillales; family Enterococcaceae; genus Enterococcus; species Enterococcus sp. AZ170. The sequence goes on from NZ_CP172947.1 coordinate 1,444,511, forward strand.
ATTACTGCCAGGTGGAAGGATTTATGAGCAACGGGAGTATATCTACAATGCGATCAATGATATTCCAGGACTTTCAGCTGTAAAACCAAAAGCCGCTTTTTATATATTTCCTAAAATCGATACCGCTCGATTTAATATCTATGACGATGAAAAATTTGTTTTAGATTTTCTTCATGAGCATCATATCTTGCTGGTACATGGTGGTGGATTTAACTGGACACAGCCAGATCATTTTAGAATCGTCTATTTACCAAAAATGGAAGACTTGAAATTTACAACGAAAAAAATGCGAGAGTTTTTAAGTACGTATAAGCAAAAATAAAACGGATGACATTTGAATAGAAAAAGAGTGACTCAAAACTGGAAAGCTTTGAGTCACTCTTTTTGTAAGAATGCAATAATCAAAATAAGTCTAAAAAATTAGATTATTCTGTCGTTTGACAATCTTTTTTACTAATTACCATACGATTTGTATATTTTTCTTCCATATCCGGACTGGGGTCCGAAACAACAACCAAATAAGCATTTTCATATTCTTTTTCGACATAGCCCATGTAACTATTTTTATCCCAACTAAAGCTAATTCGTTTCTCCTGTGTCATGAGTAACACCCCTTATTTGTAAAGTAAAATTATTTTAAATCGTTTCGGTCTAGTAGTAGGTAATGTTCTTGCAGTATATTATGCATTAAAGTACAATAAATGCATAATGCGAATTCGCATATTTTGATTTTTTCATAGAACACGACTTTTTACTATTGAAAGATAAATGAAATCGGTTTAGGAGTGAAGGCATGGATTCTTTTGGAGCAGTTATTAAGGAAATTCGTAAGAATAGAAAATTAACACAAAAAATGTTATCAGAAGACATTTGTTCACAAAGTGTATTGAGCAGAATCGAAAATAATGAAGAGTTACCAAATGTAGTAGTGATGCAGCAGATTTGTCAGCGCTTAGGTGTGACGATGGATCAAATTATGCAGTTCAAATCGGATGAAGTTCGATTGATCACGCAGATATTTGAAAAGATAGCTGATTATTTTCGCCATAAAGAATATAAAAAAATCATGACGTATATGAAAGACACTCAAATCGAAGAGCGATTACATTTAGATACAGATTGGCAACGCTACTATTATTATTTAGGTAGCTGCAAATTTTATCTTTGTAATGATTATGAGCAGGCAATCATCGACTTGAAAAAAGGACTTTCTTATACTTATCAAGCCAATAAAGTTAATTTATCAGATTTTGAAATTCAAGTGATTAGCTGTATTGGCAGTACCTATAGCAGTATTGGGAAAATCACCGAAGCAGAAAAATACTTAAAATTGAGCATTCATTATTTTCATAAATTACCTAACGGACGCGTAACAGCTGAATTGACAAAGATATTTTATAACTATTCCAAATTTCTAACTGATCAAAATCGTTTAGAAGAAGCGCAAATTTATATCGATCAAGGAATTGTTTGGTCGAGGCATAAAAATAGTTACTACTATTTAAGTGAGTTATTTCAGCTGAAAAGTCAGTTGATGCATGTTAAAGGAAGTACAGAAAAAGCAGAAGAATACCAAACTTTATCCGAACAAATCCGTCGCATTGAAACGATTAGAATCTAAAGAAAGTTAAGTAAATTTTTTTAGAAAAGGTCTACACCATTCTTGACTTTGACTGATTTTAAGAGTACGTTTAAAGTAGAAAATTAAAGAAAGAAGGATGAAGATGAGAACGTTTATCTTTGCTGAAAAGTTCTTTTTAAAAAGTGATGTAAAAGGACCTGGCTATTTAGAAATCACAGATGGTCTATTTGGGGATTTTTATAAAGAGGTTCCCGACAATGAGGCTAAAATAATTAAAGAAGAAGGAAAATGGATTGCACCTGGTTTAGTAGATACGCATATTCATGGTTATATGAATCATGATGTGATGGACAGTGATGCAGACGGATTAAAAGTTATGTCTGAAGGGCTGCTCTCTTGTGGTGTTACCTCATTTTTACCTACGACTTTAACTTCAAGTAAGGAACGTTTGAAGGATGTTGCTAAGACCATTGGTGGTGTGTATCAAGAAGTTCCAGGAGCAAAAGTCCAAGGAATTTATTTTGAAGGACCATTTTTTACAGAAGAGCATAAAGGTGCACAAAATCCAAGTTATTTTGGTGATCCAGATTTGGCGACTTTTAACGAATGGCAAGAAGCATCCGGCGGCTTGATCAAAAAAATAGCCTTAGCGCCAGAACGTAATGGAGTAAAAGAATTTGTAAAAGCTGTCACAGATGAAGGCGTTGTTGTTGCTTTAGGACATAGTGATGCAACTTTAGAGCAAGCAACGGATGCTGTTGAAGCAGGAGCTAGTGTCTTTGTTCATGCTTACAATGGAATGCGCGGATTAAATCATCGTGAGCCGGGCATGGTTGGTGCTTTGATGTCATTAAAGCATGTTTTTTCTGAATTGATTTGTGATGGTCATCATGTTCATCCAAACGCAGCAGATATTTTAATGGAAAAAGCAGGCCATGATCATGTAGCATTGATCACTGATTGTATGATGGCTGGTGGTATGCCAGACGGTGATTATAACTTGGGTGAATTTCCGGTGGTCGTAAAAGATGGGACTGCTCGCTTAGAGTCTGGCAATCTAGCTGGTAGTATTCTAAAATTAAAAGAAGCTATCAAAAATGTTGTGGATTGGGAAATTGCGACACCTGAACAAGCAATCATGATGGCAACTTTGGTTCCTGCTATTAGCTGTAAAATCGATGATAAGTGTGGGCTGATAGCGAATGGACGAGATGCTGATTTTATCGTATTGAATCCAAATATGGACTTAGAAGCAACTTATTTAGATGGCGTAGAACGTTATCGTGTTTAATAAAAAAGATTTCAGCAAACTTTGCTGAAATCTTTTTTATTCTGCTTATTTTGGTAACAGTGCCGATTTCAACGTATTATTAGTGTATTCAATGAAAAAATCAGGCAATTTTAAATCGAAAACTTCTATATCCGTTTTATAAAGGGACGCCGGGATGACTAATGTTTGGTGAATAGTTCCTGCAATATAATCACCATCGATTGTTTGTGCTATGACTAAGAATTCGGATTTTTTCCAAGTAGCGACATCCTCTGAAGAAATTGTTTCTTCAGAGGCAAGGTATTGAATATTTTGCTCAAACTGTTTTTCTAATTGTTGACTGAAAATTATTGAACTATCTTCATCTTGCTCATTCGTTAACACGGCTGTTAAAAACTTTTGCGGAGTATACATAGTTAGTTGATTTTTCACTTTTTGAAAATCCATCATTTTGCCTCCTTCATAGCCAATTGCTATTTTTCATTTAAAATTGTCACGCGAAAATCAACTGTTGTATTTTTGTTCAAACCCTTTGCTTCTATATCAATTTGCTTACATAACAATTCTGTTCCCTCATAAACCGGTGTAACGCGATAACGAATTGTTTCACCTTTGTCGAGAGCTTGACGAACTTGATTTTCATATTTTGTCATGAAAGGTGTATTGACCGGTGTTTGATAAAGGGTGGTAAGATTTCTGGCATCATCACCTGAACCACCTAATTGGCGTCCAATCAAATGTCCTCGAGAATGGTTCGTCGGATCTAAGCCGGAAATAAAACCAGGTGGCCGAATATCCTTATTTGCAGAGGTACCAGTATTCACCATTGCGGGTTTTAATAGAGCTTCAGCGCCTGTTGCTCGGCCAAGTGAGTCTAGAGAGTGGTAGTCAATCCAGCCTGATTTGCTATCTGTCAATTCATTTGTTGAAAAAGTAGCTGGTCCCAATTCTTTTGGACCTGGATTCGTTGAAGAGACAGACGTTGTTGTGGTCGGTTTTGATTGCTGTTGGGTATGAACACCAAACATTTCTTGAATAGTGTCTGGAACTTGAACACCAAATACACCTAAAACTAAAATAAGTAAAACCGTCACAAGCATAATTGCCGGACTAAAAGGCGGTTTTTGTTTTTTTCTTGCCATATTTTTTCTCCTAACTAGTAACTATGGTAGAGGAATCAATTTAATCAAAACAATTTAGTATTTATTTTGCGCCTCTTTAAGATTACGCTCATTTCTCTATTATACGAAAAAAAAAGCAAAAATCAAAACGCTTTTGACTTGTAAGAGGACTTGTTTGTCTTCTTATGATAAAATTCTTTTGAGAGGGGATTGAAAAAAATGGCTTATATAGATGTAATAAATGAATATAAACGATATCATATGGGAGATACCACAATCGCTGCAAATGATGGGATCAGTTTTTCAGTAGAAAAAGGCGAAGTTGCCGTTATTCTAGGACCAAGTGGTGCAGGGAAATCCACTGTGTTGAATATTTTAGGTGGAATGGATTCTTGTGACGAAGGACAAATCGTAATCGATGGAACTGATATTGCAAAATTCAACGAAAAACAATTGACTACCTATCGTAGAAATGACGTTGGCTTTGTTTTTCAATTCTACAACTTAGTACCTAATCTAACGACTAAAGAAAATGTTGAACTAGCATCTCAAATCGTTTCTAATGCCTTGAATCCAGAAGAAGTACTGCAATCAGTTGGTTTAGGAGCTCGACTAGATAACTTTCCAGCACAATTATCTGGAGGTGAACAGCAACGAGTAACGATTGCTAGAGCGATTGCTAAACGACCTAAATTATTATTGTGTGATGAACCTACGGGAGCATTAGACTATGAAACAGGGAAACAAATCCTAACGATCTTACAAGATACTGCTCGTAAAACAGGAACAACTGTCATCATAATCACACATAATTCAGCCATTGCCCCAATGGCTGACCGCGTAATCCGTATCAATGATGCCAAAGTTCGAAGTGTGACGATCAACGATGAACCAAAACCTGTATCTGAGATAGAATGGTAGGTGGCTACATTGAAAAAAACAGCGTTACTTAAAACAAGTTTTCGTGAAATCAAACAATCAAAAACCCGGTTTATATCAATTATGGGGATCATTTTTCTTGGTGTCATGGTTTTTGTCGGACTAAAAGCAACAGGACCGGACATGACCCAAACTGCATCAAACTATTATCAAAACCAAAAACTACCGGATGCACGAATTGTCTCTACACAGGGTTTAACGGAAAAAGATGTTGAACAAGCTAAACAGGATAAAGAGGTGGCGACCGTTTTTCCTAGATACACAAAGGATATTGCCATCAGTGAGCGAAATGTAGCAGTAAAATTTGTTAGTTATGACTTAGATGAAAAGCAGCCAATGATTGATTATCGAGTGATTGAAGGTCGGATGCCTAAAAAGAGTGGCGAAATCGTTCTAGATGATTTAGCTCAATCGCGAGGACACTATAAACTAGGTGAAACACTGACCCTTTCAAAGGAAGATGACAAAGACAAGTCACTAAAAAAACAAACCTTTAAAATCGTTGGCTTTGTGCAATCACCGGAATATATCGAGAATACCTCTCGAGGAAATACGACAATTGGCAAAGGATCACTAGATTTTTTTGCTGTAGTGCCTAAAGAAGATATGGCTCTTTCCGCCTATACAGAGATTCTTTTATCGTTTAAAGGTCTAAATGATTTAGACAGCTATTCCAAAGAGTACAAAGACAAACGACAAAAAGCACTCACGTCAGTCAAACAAACACTAAAAAATCGTCCAGAGCAACGAGCAGAAGAAATTCGTCAAGAATCAAAAGCGTCATTTGAAAAAGCGCAAAAAGAGATTTCAGATGGGGAAAACGCGCTGAAAGATGCTGAAAATAACCTTAACACGAGCGAACAGGAATTAGCAGCAGGCAAGCAAGAACTAACGCAAGCACAAGCGACCTACACGGAACAAATCGCAGCGGCAGAGAACGAACTCGTAGCAAATCAAGCAACAATCATAACGGGTGAAAATGAACTTGCTGCACAAAAAAGTGTACTTGAACAAAAGCAAAATGAATTAACGCAAGCCCAAACTCAAGTTGCGCAAGGTCAAAATGCTTTACCAGGATTACAACAACAACGGAATGAGTTAGCAGGATCGAGCGAATCATTAAATCAGTTAGTCAATGGTTACCAAAGTTTAGCCGCCACTGTTGCTCTTTTAGATCGAGTACCAGATGATACATTAGCAGAAAGTATTGCAGATGCAGCACCACAAATACAAGCAGCTGTACAAGCTTTAGGATCGCCAGGAGAGATCACTGCCGCGACTAATCAGTTAATCTCTCAACCTGAAAGAGCCAATATTGCTGTTGTTATGGGAACAATCAATGGTGCTTTAGCCAATCTAGCGTCGCAACAAGCTCAGGTTGCTCAAGGTCTACAAACCCTTGATCAAAATATCAATACGATCAATCAATCGATTGCACAATATACAGAAGGGCAACAACAACTTGCAGTGGCTGAAACGCAAATCAATCAAGCCGAAGCGCAGTTAACTTCTGGGAAAGAACAACTAGCAGCTGGGCGGGCGCAATTGGAACAGTCCAAAATTGACGGTCAAGCAAAATTAAACGAGGCGCAAGCAAAAATAGATGAAGGGCAAAAAGCCTACGAAGAAGGGTTGGCAGAGTTTCAAAAGAAAAAGGCAGAAACGTCAACAAAACTAAATGACGCAAAAACAGAATTAGAAAAAAAACAAAAAGAATTAGCAGACCTAAAAGCGGCTGATTATTATTATTTTACAAGAGATGACAATCCTGGTTATTCTGAATATGAAGATAATGCCAATCGAATTTCTTCCTTATCAACTGTTTTCCCAATTTTCTTTTTCTTGATTGCAGCATTAGTGAGTTTAACAACAATGACGCGAATGGTTGAGGAAAAACGGATGGAAATCGGTAGCCTCAAAGCATTAGGGTATAGAAATGGAGAAATTGCGTTTAAATTTTTAGTTTATGCAGCATTCGCAAGTCTATGTGGTGCCGTTTTAGGATTATTCGTTGGCTATTATTTATTCCCAACGATCATCTTTGATGCGTACGGACAATTATACAATGTGCCAGATTTTGTTGCGCCATGGTATTTAAGTTATAGTCTGATCGGAATAGTCGTGTCGGTTATCTGTACGGCAGGCGCTGCGATGGTGGTTTTACGAATTGACTTATTCAGTACACCTGCGATCTTACTCCGTCCTAAGGCACCTAAAGCCGGACAAAGAATCTGGCTGGAGCGGATTAAACCGATATGGAATCGATTAAGTTTTATACAAAAAGTTACGGCGCGAAATTTGTTCCGTTATAAACAACGAATGTTAATGACCGTTTTAGGTATAGCAGGCTGTATGGCTTTGATCATCACAGGTTTTGGTTTAAAAGATTCTATTTCAGATATCGTAGATGTCCAATTTAATAAAATTTGGCACTATCAGGCAATCGTGACGTTTAAAGAAGATAAATCCGAAAAAAATGAGCAAAACTACCAAGCTGTATTGGATAAAGTCGATGGTTTGAAAGAGACGATGCCGTTATACACTGAATCTTTAAAAACTACGAAAAAGTCTAATGCTAAACAAGATGTTTCTATCTATGTACCTGAAAAGCCAAAAGAAATCGACCAATTTATTTTATTCAATGATCGACAATCAGGTGAAAAGTACCAGCTAACCAATGATGGTGTGATCATTAACGAAAAATTAGCGAATCTATTCCACTATAAAACGGGTGACACACTTGTTTTGAAAAATAGTGACAATCAGGAATACAAGCTTAAAATCAATGCTATTGCTGAAAATTATACAGGACACTTTGCGTACATTTCTCCGGATTATTATGAAAAAATCTTTAAAAAAGCCCCTAGCTACAATACAGACTTTTTACTTTTTGACAAAGCGCCTAGTGAAAAAGTAGAAAACAAAATTGGAAAAGAATTGATGGAAAACCAAAACGTTTTAAATGTTTCGTTTCTATCTCTATCGAGTGATGCTTTAGATGACACGATTCATAGTTTGAATATTGTGGTGTGGGTCTTGATCACGGTTTCTGGTTTATTGGCTTTTATTGTGTTATATAATTTAACAAATATCAATATTTCAGAACGGATCAGAGAACTTTCAACAATCAAAGTTTTAGGCTTTTATGATAAAGAGGTTACAATGTATGTGTATCGTGAAAATATAATTTTGACAATAATTGGTATCTTTTTTGGTTGTTTCTTTGGAAAAATTGTTCACAGCTATGTGCTGACAACAGTGGAAGTAGATATGCTGATGTTTTCACCAACGATCCATTGGCTAAGTTATCTTTATTCAGCTTTGATCACATTGTTCTTTACTTTGCTGGTGATGATCTTTATGCATCGAAAACTGATGAAGGTTGATATGATCGAAGCGTTGAAATCCAATGAATAAATAGTTTGAAAAATAAAACGAACAAGCCTTTTACTTTGTGGCTGTTTCGTTTTATTTTTTTGCGAGAACAGAGCTATCATTCGGTTAATATTTTAAGATTTGCTGTCATTTTGTACAAAGTATTGGTAAAATATAAGTACGTTCAAAAAAAATTCGGGAGAAAGTGGAATAAGTTGGGAAGTGACACTAAATCTAGATACAAAGTGATGTAGAAATAGCGAACGCTACACGAATGTTTCGATCGTAACAAATTCTAAGTGCTAAAGCACTAAGAGTTGCAGGACGGACCTATAAGTGAAAGGAAGTGAGAACATGATCCAAGGTATTCAAATTGAAACGATTTATCTTTATGTTTTGATTGTTTGTGCTGTAATTGCTGTTTTACTTGTCATTTTTGGAGATATATTTGATTTTGATGGACCAATCGATCCTATGTTGTTGATTCCTTGGTTGGCTTTTACTTCGCTATTTGGTTATCTAGGAGAACGATTGTTTGAGTGGGATCATTTGCTATTATTTTTAGCAAGTGGTGTGATTGCTTCAATACTAGTTTTTTTCTTGAATTTTTATGTGCTGATGCCGATGAAAAATGCCGAAGCAACAATTTCGATTTCTGAAAAAGATATGGAAGGCAATACAGCAACTGTTATCACTCCGATTCCAGTTGGTGGAATGGGTGAGATTCAATTAAAGAGTGTCACAGGTTCGATAAGTCGACCAGCGGCTTTCTATTCGGCTCAAGATCAACCGATTGAACAAGGGGAACAAGTGCTGATCATCGAAATCAGAAAGCGTGTGTGTTATGTGGTTCCTTACAAGGGAAGTTTACAATTATAAAAAAGAAGGGGTAGAAGAGAATGGAGTTAGGAATTTTGGGACCAATTGCTCTGGTTGTATTTATCTTATTGATGTTATTGATCGTTTTTATTTCAAAATATCAAACAGCTAAACCAGATGAAGCATTGATTATTAGTGGGAGTTACTTAGGCAGTAAAAATGTTCATGCAGATGAGAGTGGTAATAAAATTAAGATTGTTCGTGGCGGAGGGGCTTTTGTACTTCCTGTTTTCCAGCGATCAAACCGGATCAGCCTACTATCAAGTAAGTTGGATGTATCAACTCCCGAGGTGTACACAGAACAAGGGGTTCCTGTAATGTGTGATGGAACATCGATCATTAAAATCGGTTCTTCAGTAGAAGAAATAGCAACAGCTGCAGAACAATTCTTAGGTAAAACACGTGAAGAATTGGAGAATGAGGCCCGTGAAGTACTAGAGGGTCATTTACGTTCGATCTTAGGTTCAATGACTGTAGAAGAAATTTATCAAAATCGTGATAAATTTAGCCAAAGCGTCCAAGAAGTTGCTAGTGTAGATTTAGCGAAAATGGGTTTGATCATCGTATCGTTCACTATCAAAGAAGTTCGCGATAAAAATGGTTATTTGGATTCTTTAGGTAAACCTAGAATTGCACAAGTAAAACGTGATGCAGATATTGCTGAAGCCGAGGCTTGGAAGGAAACACGTATCAAGAAAGCTGAAGCAGAAAAAGAATCGCAACAAGCTGAATTACAACGTCAAACAGAAATTGCTGAAGCGTCTAAAGAAAAAGAATTGAAGTTGGCTACGTATAAAGAAGCGCAAGATATCGCTAAAGCCAAAGCCGACCAAGCTTACAATCTAGAAACGGCTAAAGCCCAACAAGAAGTTATTGCCCAAGAGATGGAAGTTAAAGTCATCGAGCGTCAAAAACAAATTGAATTAGAAGAAAAAGAAATCGTTCGTCGTGAGAAACAATACGATTCGGAAGTGAAGAAAAAAGCCGATGCTGATCGTTATGCGAAAGAACAAGAAGCGTTAGCACAAAAAGCTCGCGAAGTAGCCGAAGCCGAAGCCGAACGTTTCCGTGTGGAATCCTTAGCAGAAGCGGAAGCAAACCAAACTCGACTAGCAGGTCAAGCCGAAGCTGAATCAATTTTAGCTCGCGGTGCAGCAGAAGCGGAAGCGAAACAAAAAATTGCGGACGCCTTCAAGGAATATGGCGAAGCGGCTGTCTTAAGCATGGTGATGGAAATGTTACCGCAATTGATGAAAGAAGCTGCCCAACCACTTAGCAACATTGATAAAATCTCTGTTGTCGATACAGGAGGCGGCGGTGAAAATGCAGGAGCGAACCGCATTACCAATTACGCAACGAATTTATTAGCGGGAACACAAGAAACTTTAAAAGAAACAACCGGCTTAGATGTGAAAGAATTGATTGAAAACTTCTCTAAAAAAGGAACGAACAGCAATGTGAATTTCTATGGCGAAGATTCATCTAGCGAAAAAGAATAATAAAAAGCGAGGTTGGGACAGGAGTGTTTAATCCCGAGAAATAAGAAGGAATTCACGAAAATTGCTCTTCAAATTTTTGTGAATTTCAACTTATTTCCGAAGCCTTCAAATCTTAGTGCTTTAGCACTTAGAATTTGATGTGATCGAAGCGAAGCGTAGTGATTGCTTCTGCTCCCACCGTTTATACGAATTCCTTGAGTCTGAGAGATAACTCGTAGAGTTATGTCCCAGACTCGCTTTTTCTATTTTTTATTTCCATCAGTTTTTTTTTCGACTTTAACACGTTCCTGGACTTTCTTTTTAAGCTCTTCTAATTCTTTTTCCTTCTTTGCCAGCTCAGCAAGATCTTCCTCGATTTCATGTTTTTCTTCGATTGGTTTTGGTTTGAAAAAGAAATTTAGGCCAATACCAATAAACGTACCAATGAACGTATCGATTACTCTAGATAGAGCAAAATAAAAGGACTCACCCTGTGGTATACTTAAAGAAATCAATAACAATGTTGCAATCGCAGAAATGATTCCAGAATTATTGTTCATACCATCAGAGACGACGATCACGATTATCACCAAAAAAGGCAGAAAAAATAATTCTACCATAAAATCATTAGAAAAAAGATCCTTCACTAAAAAATACACAATAGCTAAACCGCCACCTAGGGTATTTCCTAGAATCCTGGATTTACCAAAAGTCAGACTAGTTGTTAAATCTTGCCGAAGCGAAAAAACAGCGGCTAGAGCTGCAATCATCGGTGCCCCTCTATCCAATACTTTAAATAAAATAATACATATCATAACAGCTAATGCCGTTTTCAATGTCCGCATACCCAAACGAAAAGGACCGACTTCCATGAGCTTTCTCTCCTATAATCAAGATTTAATCAGTTTTCTATTTCATGATAACCGAAATAGAGGTAAAATTACTAGTATTAATACAAAGAATTAAACATTTTATGAGGAGCAAACAAATGAAAATTGGATTACGAACAGTAAAAACCGCGGTAAGTGCGACGTTGTCCATGATCGTGGCAAGTAGCTTGGGGTTATTATACCCTGCTTCAGCGGGAATCATTTCTGTATTGAGTGTGACAAATACAAAAAAAACTTCTTTATTAACAGGATTTTATCGTCTGCTTTCTTTAGCTTTGGCTACAATTATTGCGTTTCTTTGTTTTTCGATTTTAGGTTTTAATGCGATTGCATTTGGGGTTTACTTACTGTTATTTATCCCTGGAGCCGTTTACTTCAAGCTTTCAGACGGGATCGTTGTAAGTTCAGTTTTAGTGACCCAGTATTTAGTAGAAAAGGATTTATCTTGGTCAATCATTGGCAATGAGTTTTTATTGATGGCGATCGGAGTTGGTTTTGCTTTATTGATGAATCTTTATATGCCAGATACTGAAAAGCGTTTAAAAGAAGATCAAGAAGTCATTGAAACCATGTTTCGTAAAATTTTAAACAATATGGCTGCCTATCTAAATCAGCATGGTAAAGAGCGCAATCTGTTTGAAAAATGTGATGATTTAAAAGCGTTTATTCAAACAGGAGAAAATTGGGCAAAAAATCATGCGGAAAACCAATTGATTGCATCTAATCACTATTATATAGAATACTTTACCATGAGACGGCTACAAAGCAATCGTTTAAAAGATATGCTGCGAATTTTAGAAAATATTACCGTTGAACCAGAACAAGTAGGCAATATTCAAGAACTATTGCAATATACTGCTGAAACATTTGCTGAAAATAACGATGGCAAAGATATCTTAGATAAAATCACACAAGTGTATGAAATTTATCGCAACAAAGAATTACCCAAAACAAGAGATGAGTTTGAAAATCGAGCACAGTTATTTCAGTTTTTACAAGTATTTCAAACATTCATAGAGATTAAAGCAGAATTTGCTAAGCATCAAAATGAAAAATAGCAATGAAGAACGGAACAGTCTATTCGTCATTTATAAAGCAAATATTAAAGTTTAGTTACGGAATTTAAAAATCCTAGTATTTATAAAATCAAGGTGCTATACTTTCATCAAGTTCAAAAAAAGACTTTTCTCAAAATAAACACTAACAAACATTAAGTCTCTAAAAAGGTGGAACCAGAATTAATGACTGAAAAATGGCGTGAAGATCAAGAATATATGTCTTATGTGGAAGATTTGTTGGAAACCGAAGAAGTACAGCGTTTAGGTAACTATACACAGCATGTTCACTCAACTCGTTTAGATCATTCAATCAGCGTTTCTTACTTTAGTTATAAGTTAGCTAAAAAGTGGAATGGTGATGCTAGAGCAACGGCTCGTGCTGGGCTTTTACATGATTTATTCTATTACGATTGGCGGACAACGAAATTCGATGAAGGGTCGCATGCGTACATGCATCCGAGAATTGCTGTGAAAAATGCTGAAAAACTAACAGAACTTTCAGACTTAGAACGTGATATTATCATTAAACATATGTGGGGTGCAACAATTGCTCCGCCCAAATACAAAGAAAGCTATATTGTGACAATGGTTGACAAATATTGTGCCGTTAAAGAAGCATCTGAACCGATGACGAATTCGGTGAAAGCAAAATGGCGTCAATATTTTCCAAGAAAACAATCTGTATAAAAAAACGATCGATTTTCTTTTTGAAAATCGGTCGTTTTTTTGTATTTAAGTTAATGAGAAAGTTGTTGTGTTTCAATTATCTGTTCGTGCTCTAATTTTTTCAATCGCTTGATTGATTTAAAATAAGAAGCCAATAAAACGATAACAGAACCAGCCCAAGCAAGTGGTGAAGCCAATGCAGCACCGACAAATCCTAAAGAAGCGGTCAAAATAATTGCCGCAAATGAACGCATGATCAATTCCATGATTCCAGCGAGTGTTGGAATCATAATTTGACCAAGACCTTGCAAGGTATAACGCAAAATAAATAAGATTGCTAATAACCAGTACATACTACCGTTCACATTAAAGTAAGTTTGAGACAAATTAAGCACTTCCGTTTCTTTTCCACTAACGAAAAGAGTAACCAGATTCTGACCAAAAAGAATCACGATTCCTCCGGCTAATAAGCTAAAACCAATGCTCATCCCAAGACATTGATTTACACCTTGAAGAATTCGTTTGTATTTTTTTGCCCCATAATTTTGAGCAGTAAAAGTTGCCATAGCAATCCCAAAGGACATCATAGGTTGTGTTGCAAACTGTTCAATTTTTCCAGAGGCCGCTTGCGCCGCAACAACATCCGTTCCCAAACTGTTTAAAGCCGCTTGTAAGATAATCGCACCAATTGCAATAATTGACGATTGAAAGGCCATGGGCAGTGCGATATTAAGATGGACACGAAATTCATCTTTATCAATTAAAAAATCTTTTTTACGCAATTGAAGATTAGGAATCTTTAAGCGAATGTATATCACACACAATAGACTGGATACGATTTGCGCTGTAACAGTCGCAATACCAGCTCCGGCAACCCCCATATGAAAGTTGATGATTAAAATTAAATCAAGTACAACATTGATAATACTTGCAATGATCAAAAACAACAAAGGCGTCCGACTATCTCCTAGTGCGCGGATGACATTGGATAATAGATTAAAAGCCATAGCTGCAAAAATACCGATAAAGATAATTGAGATAAACGTCTGAGCATCGTCAATGATTTCTGGTGGTGTTTGCATAAGTTTCAACATCGGACGAACAAATAATAAGCTTACGGCCGTTAAGATAATCGTCACACCACCGCTGATGAGAATGCCTGTCGCAAAACTTTTCTTGACACCACGATAATCTTGTCCACCAAAGCGTTGGGATGTTAGAATCGAAAGACCAGCCGTCAAACCTTGAGCAAAACCAATGATTAAAAAGGTAATACTTCCAGTAGAACCAACAGCTGCTAGTGCATCCTTTCCTAAAGTTTGTCCAACGATGATCATATCAGCCATATTATAAAATTGTTGAAAAATATTGCCGATTAATAAAGGGATCGTAAAGAAAAAAATCAATTTTGCGGGATTGCCATGTGTTAATTCTTTCAATGAAAACATCCTTTCATTAGGAGAGAATAATCGATAGGCAGATTTTCTCTAAAATTTAACGTCAAATGGAATAAATAGAGCAATTATAATAAAAATTTCCTATTTATAGTAGCACAATATTAGGGTTTTGCAAGTGCTTTACTACGATAGAATTATTTTTATTTCTCGTTTCTTTTAGGAAAAATTGATATAATGGAGCAACATGGTTTTGAGAAGTGGTATTATGGAATAGTTGAGATGTTTATAAGGAGTTGACTAAATGGAGAGTAAACTAAATAGGCCAGTGAAAATCAGCATTTATATGATCAAATGGCTGTTGATTACTTCATTGATTGGATTAGTCATGGGAGTGCTCTCTGCTTTTTTTCTAAAAAGTTTGGACGCAGTGACACGAATTAGATTGGAACACTCATGGTTGCTCTTTTTATTACCGATTAGTGGAGCTGTTTTTGCTTTTTTATATAAAAAATATGGGAAGAACGCAATCCGAGGTAATAATCTTGTGATCGAGCAGGCCAATGGAGAGCAGGAAAATATTCCATTACGTTTGATTCCGTTGACCTTGTTTGGGACTATCACGACACATTTGTTCGGTGGTTCAGTTGGTCGTGAAGGAACAGCGGTTCAGATGGGTGGAACAGTTGCAAATGCAATTGGTCGCCTCTTCCGATTAGACAAAATCGAACGAGAAATCGTGATCATTAGTGGAATCAGTGCTGGGTTTAGTTCTGTTTTTGGCACACCTTTGGCAGGTACGATTTTCGGATTGGAAGTGCTTATAGTCGGTCGACTAAGATCAGAGGGGCTTTTTCCAAGTTTCTTTGCCGCTTTTTTTGCTAATGGTGTAACGGAGTTACTTGGTGTGACACATACACATTATAATATGGGGTCCATCCCAAATTGGAGCCTGTCATTATTTGCTAAATTACTGTTGGCTGGCATTTGTTTTGGTTTAGTTGGCTGGCTTTTTAGTCGTTCAATTGTGTTGCTTAAGAAAATATATGCGCGTTGGTTTGAAAATGTTGTCTTACGGAATTTTATTGGTGGATTAGTTGTAGTAGCTGCCGTATTTATTTTGCAAACACAACGTTATTTAGGCTTAAGCCTGCCGCTATTAAAGGATGCCTTTAATGGCGATAGCTATAGGTTTGATTTTATTGGAAAACTTTTTTTTACGGTGTTATCATTAGGCGCAGGCTTTCAAGGTGGGGAAGTAACGCCTCTATTTGAAATTGGTGCAACGCTGGGAAGTAGTTTAGCCGTGATTCTTCAGCTGTCTGTTCCGTTTTTAGCTGGATTAGGCTTTATTGGTGTATTTTCTGGTGCGACGAATACACCGATTGCCTGCTTCATTATGGGCATCGAATTATTTGGTAGTGAAGCAGCTTTATTTTTCTTTATGATTTGTTTGATCAGCTATATGTGCTCGGGAAATGCTGGTATTTATTCTGCTCAAAAAGTAGAGATAGAAAAAGGGGTGTTATTTTTACCGATTTGGAATAAGTGGCAAAAAGAACATAAGGAATAACGTTTTATAGAACAATATTCTTAACCTATGATAAACTAATTAAATGAGGTGAAGACATGAAAGAGTATCAGTATCCGTTGGATTTAGATTGGACAACAGATGAAATGGTGATCGTTACCGATATGTGGTCTGCCGTTGAAGAAGCATACGAATCAGGAATCGATACCGTACGTTTTTTAAATACCCATAAAGAGTTTAAAACGGTAGTGAAAAGTATTGGGGAAGAAAAACGTTTAGGAAATGAGTTCGAAAAGGCGTCAGGTTATTCACTATACCGCACTGTTCAGCAAGCCAAAAAACAAGGCTCAGGTAAATTAAAACTAGGAGTTGTCTAAAATGACTTCAGAAAAAATGATTATTGAAATCAAAGAATGGCTTAAAGAAGCCGCTGGATTTATACAAGTAAGCCTAACGCAGAAACTTAGAGTTTCACAAAAGTCAGGCCGAACTGATTTAGTCACAAATATCGATGAAGAAACGCAATCATTTCTTGTAAAAAAAATTAAGCAACACTATCCAGATGATCGAATTTTAGCAGAAGAAAGAGGCTTTGACAAGATTGAGTCTTTAAACGGCCGGGTCTGGATCATTGACCCAATCGACGGTACGATGAATTTTGTACTTGAGCAAGAGAATTTTTGTATTATGCTAGCTGTTTTTGAAGAAGGAATCGGTCAACTTGGCTTTATTTATGATGTAATGAAAGAGGAGTTATATTGGGGCGGTAAAAATCGGGGTGTTTTTCTTAATGATCAACCGATGGTGCGGCCAAAAGATGCTTCTTTATCTGAAGGGTTACTAGGAATGAATGCTTATATGTACGGAAAAAATATTCATTCTGCAGGAGAAATTGGTCACGCCAGTATGGGGATTAGAGTGAGCGGTTGTGCTGGGGTAGAACTAATTGCGATGCTCAAAGGCAATCATATTGGCTATATTTCGAATTTAAGTCCTTGGGACTACGCCGCAGGCTTAGTCTTAATGGATGAGTTTGGTTTTAGATATTCTAATATAGAAGGAAAACCCTTAGCATTTTCCAAGCGCGAATATTTTTTAGCAGCCACCCCAAAAGCATATACTGAAATTCAAGAACATTTTATCCAAAACAGCAAGTAGTTGTTCTTTATAGTAGTGTAGGAAGCTAAAATTTACCTAATAAAATGAACAATGGCTAAAAGAAACCATTGCTTTTTTTCTGTAAATATGTTATTTTTTCAAAAAAAGGCAATAAAATATGAAGTTTTCACAACTTTTGAAAGCTTTAGACTATATTTCATGAAAAAAATTTGTTATAATAAAAAGTCGGATTTAATGAACAAGTGACGTAAGGCAAAAGGATAAGGAGCAATTACATTGAAATACAGAGAAGATATTAGAAACGTGGCAATCATCGCCCACGTCGATCACGGTAAAACAACATTAGTAGATGAACTTTTAAAACAATCAGATACTTTAGATGGCCACACACAATTACAAGAACGTGCGATGGATTCAAATGCGATTGAAAGCGAACGTGGAATCACGATCTTAGCTAAAAATACAGCAGTTGATTACAAGGGCACTCGTATCAATATTTTAGATACACCTGGACATGCCGATTTCGGTGGTGAAGTTGAGCGTATCATGAAAATGGTAGACGGTGTCGTTTTAGTTGTGGATGCGTATGAAGGAACAATGCCTCAAACACGTTTCGTACTGAAAAAAGCATTGGAACAAAAAGTAACACCGATTGTTGTTGTAAATAAAATTGATAAACCATCAGCACGTCCTGAGCACGTTGTTGATGAAGTATTAGAATTATTTATCGAATTAGGTGCAGATGATGATCAATTAGACTTCCCAGTTATTTATGCATCAGCATTAAACGGAACGTCAAGTGATTCAGATAACCCTGAAGATCAAGAACCAACAATGGCACCTATTTTTGATCAAATCATTGAACACGTACCAGCACCAGTTGATAACTCAGACGAACCATTACAATTCCAAGTATCATTGTTAGATTACAATGATTACGTTGGCCGTATTGGTATTGGCCGTGTGTTCCGCGGAACAATGAAAGTCGGCGACCAAGTTGCCTTAATGAAATTAGATGGCAGCGTGAAGAATTTCCGTGTCACGAAAATCTTTGGTTTCTTTGGCTTACAACGTGTTGAAATCAATGAAGCAAAAGCAGGCGATTTGATTGCTGTTTCCGGTATGGAAGATATCTTCGTTGGTGAAACTGTTGCTGACGTAGCAAACCAAGAAGCTTTGCCGATTTTGCACATCGATGAACCAACATTACAAATGACATTTTTAGTAAATAACTCTCCATTTGCTGGTCGTGAAGGGAAATATGTCACTTCTCGTAAAATCGAAGAGCGTTTGATGTCTGAATTACAAACCGATGTCTCCTTACGGGTTGAACCAATTGGTCCGGATTCTTGGACGGTATCTGGTCGTGGCGAATTACATTTATCAATCTTGATTGAAAATATGCGTCGTGAAGGGTACGAATTACAAGTTTCTCGTCCTGAAGTTATCGAACGTGAGATAGAAGGTGTAAAATGTGAACCGTTTGAACGTGTTCAAATTGATACGCCAGAAGAATATATGGGTAGCGTGATCGAATCATTAAGCTTGCGCAAAGGTGAAATGCAAGATATGATCCACACTGGTAATGGTCAAATCCGTTTGATCTTCTTAGCACCCGCTCGTGGTTTGATCGGTTATACAACTGAATTCTTATCAATGACTCGCGGATATGGTATCATGCACCACACCTTTGACCAATATCTACCAATGATCCAAGGAACAATCGGCGGACGTCATCAAGGTGCGTTGGTTTCAATCGATACAGGTAAAGCCACAACTTACAGTATCATGAGTATTGAAGAACGTGGAACTGTCTTTGTAGAACCTACAACTGACGTTTATGAAGGCATGATCATCGGTGAAAATAACCGGGATAATGATTTAACTGTAAATATCACAAGAGCAAAACAAATGACTAACGTTCGTTCTGCTAACAAAGATCAAACCTCAGTAATCAAAAAAGCAAAAATCCTTACATTAGAAGAATCCTTAGAATTCTTGAATGATGATGAATATTGTGAAGTAACACCGGAAAGCATTCGTTTAAGAAAGCAAATTCTTAATAAAAACGAACGTGAAAAAGCAAGTAAAAAGAGAAAAGTAGCCGAATAAACAATTAAACTGGGATGTAACTCACAGAGTTATGTGCCAGTTTTTTTATTTAATGTGGATAACTTTTGCAGAATCTGTTAAAAAAATGCGTATCTTATTATAGAAACCTTGGTAAATAGAGTTTTTAATTATTAATATAAAGAGTTGTATGTTTCACATAAATCAAATTGTTTCACGGACAGGAAAAAATCCTCCCTTGAATTGCCCTATGACGCATGCTAAAATAACAAGCATACACAAAGAACGGAGAGAATTTCATGATTGACATCAAAGGTTTACTAAAAGAAAAATTTGGATACGATGAATTTCGTCAAGGACAAGAAGAAATTATCAATCATGTTTTACATAAAGAAAATGTTTTAGGTATCATGCCGACAGGTGGAGGTAAGTCGATTTGTTATCAGTTACCAGCCCTTCTGTTAGAAAATCTGACTTTAGTGATTTCTCCTTTGATTTCTTTAATGAAAGATCAGGTTGATGCACTTAATATGATGGGGATTCCAGCTACATTCATCAATAGTACAATTTCACAGTTGGAAATGAATAAACGTGTTCAAATGGCTGTTAATCGTGAGGTAAAGCTACTGTACATTGCACCAGAACGCTTGGAATCTTTTGATTTTCAGCAATTGCTATTACATGTACCGATTGATTTATTAGCAGTTGATGAAGCCCACTGTATTTCTCAATGGGGGCACGATTTTCGCCCAAGTTATTTACGTTTAGCTGAGATTATTGAACACTTTCAGCAGCAGCCTTCAGTTATTGCGCTTACAGCCACTGCGACTCCACAAGTAGCAGAAGACATCCTGAAACAGTTGCATATCCCAAAAGAAAATCAAGTACAGACTGGTTTTGCTCGGGAGAATTTGTCTTTTCAAGTTGTTAAAGACCAAAATCGAGATGTTTTCCTTCTAGAGTATTTAAAGTTGAATCAAGGACAATCTGGTATTGTTTATGCCAGTACTAGAAAAGAAGTTGAGCGGATTTATCATTTATTACAGAGTAAAAAAATCACTGTCGGTATGTATCATGGCGGCATGAATGAGAAGGATCGCAATCATAATCAAGAAGAGTTTTTATTCGATAAGCTTCAAGTAATGGTTGCGACCAATGCATTTGGCATGGGCATTAATAAAAGTAATGTTCGATTTGTTATCCATGCGCAGATTCCTGGGAATATTGAGTCGTATTATCAAGAAGCAGGACGTGCAGGACGAGATGGACTGCCAAGTGATGCTGTTTT
Organism: Enterococcus sp. AZ170; assembly: GCF_050545135.1. Taxonomy (NCBI): domain Bacteria; kingdom Bacillati; phylum Bacillota; class Bacilli; order Lactobacillales; family Enterococcaceae; genus Enterococcus; species Enterococcus sp. AZ170. The sequence continues at coordinate 1,465,171 of NZ_CP172947.1, forward strand.
ACTATATGCACCTCAAGATCTTCAAATTCAACAATTTTTTATTGATCAGTCAGAAATGACGATTGATTACAAGCAAAAAGAATATATGAAATTAAGAGAAATGTCACAATATGCAAGTGCCCAAATGTGTTTACAAAAATTTATTTTGCGCTATTTTGGTGAAAACGGTTCTGAGTGTGGACGATGTTCTAATTGTTTAGATGAGCGGGAACTAGTAGATATCACAGTAGATGTTCAGAAAGTTTTATCGTGTGTCAAACGGATGGGAGAAAAATTTGGTAAAGGCTTAGTTGGTAAAGTATTAACAGGTTCAAAAGATCAAAAGATTGATCAATGGCATTTCCATCGCTTGCCGACCTACGGCTTGATGAAAGATCGCACACAAAAGGAAGTCAATCAATTGATTGATTACCTAACGGCTGAAAGATATTTAAATCCTTCAGATGGACAATATCCATTGTTATCTGTTTCGCCCACGGGTGTTCAAGTGTTATTAGGGAAACAGACGGTATTTAGAAAAGAAGATCAACGAGTTCGTAAAGTTGTTGTCAATGATATTCTTTTTGAAACATTGCGAGAACTACGAATGGACTTAGCTCAAGAAGCAGGTGTACCGCCATACTTGATCTTCTCAGATAGTACTTTAAAGGAAATGTGTGAAAAACTTCCGAAAAATTCTATTCAATTATTACAAGTGAAAGGTGTCGGACAAAACAAATTAGATAAGTATGGTGAAAAATTCTTAGCAGCCATTGAAAAATTTGAACACAATGAAGAAGAAAAAAAGGCTATTACTTAGAAGGTATTCAATACAGATGGATTTAAGGGGCTGGGATACAACTCAAAGAGTTATATCCCAGCCCCTTAAATCCGAATAAACGGTAGTGATAAAGCAGTTACTTTTGAATAAGCCTAAAATTCTCGAAGCAAGGTACTTTTGTCAGGATTACTTTATTTAGGATAAACGGCAAAACGTCCATCCTTCAATGGAATGATTTGAATTGGTTCAGCATAAAAATCTGCAAATGTCTCTTCGTTAAAAAGTTTAGACTGTGTTCCTTTCGCGAAAATTTCACCCTCTTTTAGCAGCATCAAATGATTGAAACACGGCAGGATTTCCTCAGTATGATGAGTAACATAAAGCAATGTTGGGTGGTTGTCTTGTTCGGCAATCTGCTGGATTTGAGTCAATAATTTTTCTCTAGCAAATAAATCCAAACCGTTGCAAGGTTCATCTAAAATTAATAGTTCTGGATTCGCCATCAAAGCTCTAGAAATCAAAACCAATTGACGTTCCCCTTGAGATAAAACTTCATATTTTTTACCGATCAAGGATTCGCCGCCAGCATTTTTTAGAATTGCTTTGGCTTGATCTAGTTCTTCTTGGGTATAGTGTTGATAGATGCCGATACTTGCAAATTTTCCTGAAAGAACAATTTTTTCTGCCGATTCCCAATTTTTCATACGGTACTGTAAAGCAGTACTGACCCAACCGATTCGTTTTTGCAACTCTGGAATAGAAGCCTGACCAAACACTTGGTCTAAAACTGCCAAACGACCTTTCGATGGCCAAAGATAGCCACAAATCAATTGTAAAAGTAATGTTTTCCCAGCACCATTTAATCCAAGAATTGCCCAGTTTTCAGAAGATTCTACTGTCCAACTTACGTTATTTAACAGGCTTTTTTTATCTCGAATAAAAGAAACATTATTAAATTCAAAAGCTTTCATACTAACTCCTCCTTTGCTTTATTTTACCATTAATAAACAAGAATAGAATAGTGAGGCTTAAAAAAATGAAAGAAGAAAACACTGTCAAGAAAATTTCATTGACAAAGCTTTCAAAGCCTTGTATAATTGCTTTTGTTGCGTTATGAGGTGATGAATATGAAATGGTCTTTACTAGAGTTAAACAAATACAAAGATGAACCATGTGAATTTTCAGAGACACTGGATTTAAAAGCGTCCTTGATTAAAAGAGATAATCTGATTCTAGATGTTAGTCCTGTAAAAGCAACAGGGATTTTAACAGTTGGTAAAGAAGAGTATTTGCTTCATTATAGAATTGATGTTATTGTAACAGTCCCATCTTCACGTTCCTTAACACCTGTTCCATTAAAGCTAATGATTGATGTTGATGAAGTTTTCATGACTCCTGAACAGTATCAGCAAAAAGATGGACGTTTGGCGGATGAAGAGATCATCTTGTTGGAAAAACCAACAATTGATTTAGATGAGTCAGTCGAAGATAACATTCTTTTGTCAATTCCGATCCAAGTACTGTCAGACGAAGAACAAGCCAATCAAGATATGCCAAAAGGGCATGATTGGGAAGTTTTATCAGAAGAAGAATACGAACAGAAAAGACAAATAGAAGCACAACAAACAATGGATCCTCGTCTTGCTAAACTATCTGAATTATTCGGTGAAACGACTGAAGAGGAAGATAAGCAGTAAGATTGGAATATATCGTGCATTTTATGCACACATCTTTACAAGGAGGTGGAACACCAATGGCAGTACCAGCTAGAAGAACTTCAAAAGCTAAAAAGGGCAAACGCCGTACTCATTACAAATTAACAATCAAAGGTTTGAATGCATGTTCAAATTGTGGTGAAATGAGAAAGAGCCATCACGTATGTCCAGCATGTGGACATTACGATGGAAAAGACGTAATCTCTAAAGAAGCATAAAACATTTTTTGAAAATGTTAAAATCCCCTAGGCTAACCATGGAGCCTAGGGGATTTATTTTTTGTTAGGATTCTCTAATTAGAGTGACAACTATCTGTAATTGTCTAAATTCAATCAAATAAACAAGAATAAATAAAATTAATGGAACTATTTTGTTTTCATATCAAGCATTCTACGTTATAATGATGTAGATTATAAGGAATTTCTAATGAACTTCTTTTCAAAGTTAGTGGGAGGATACAAGATGACAAAACAACAATTTGGCGTAGTCGGAATGGCCGTAATGGGAAAAAATTTAGCCTTAAATATCGAAAGCAGAGGGTACACAGTAGCTTTATTCAATCGTACGGGTTCAAAAACAACGGATGTTGTTGAAGAACATCCAAATAAAAATTTTAAAGCGACTTATACAATTGAAGAGTTTGTAGCCTCTATTGAAAAACCACGCCGCATTATGCTGATGGTTCAAGCTGGTTTTGCTACAGACGCAACGATTCAAGAGTTATTGCCTCATTTAGATAAAGGAGATATCTTGATCGATGGTGGGAATACTTTCTTTAAAGATACGATTCGTAGAAATGAAGAGTTAGCTAACTCAGGCATCAACTTTATTGGAACAGGTGTTTCCGGTGGTGAAGAAGGCGCATTAAAAGGACCTTCAATCATGCCTGGTGGTCAAAAAGAAGCCTATGAATTAGTTGCGCCAATTTTAGAGAAAATTTCAGCTAAGGCCGAGGATGGCGAATCTTGTGTTACCTATATTGGTCCAAATGGTGCGGGTCACTATGTTAAAATGGTGCATAATGGAATCGAATATGGAGACATGCAACTAATTGCTGAGTCGTATGACTTAATGAAAAATATTCTAGGCGTTTCAGTTGATGAAATGGCTGAAATTTTCAAAGAATGGAATCATGGCGAACTTGATAGTTATCTTGTAGAAATTACAGCGGATATCTTAACTCGTAAAGATGATGAAGGAACGGGGAAACCCATCGTTGATGTTATTATGGACGCTGCTGGTAATAAAGGAACAGGTAAATGGACAAGTCAAAGTGCTTTGGATTTAGGTGTACCATTACCATTGATCACAGAATCTGTATTTGCTCGTTTTATTTCTGCGTATAAAGATGAACGTGTGAAAGCAAGCAAAGTTTTAGCGAAACCTGAAGCACCAGCCTATCAAGGGGATAAAAAAGAATTGATCGAAAAAATTCGAGAAGCCCTTTACTTCAGTAAAATCATGAGTTATGCGCAAGGATTCGCTCAACTACGTGTCGCTTCAGAAGATTATGAGTGGGACTTACCGTTTGGTCAAATCGCTAAAATTTGGCGTGCAGGTTGTATCATTCGTGCTCAGTTCTTACAGAAAATCACAGATGCATACGATAAAAATCCAACCATCGAGAACTTACTATTAGATGAGTACTTCATTGATATTACAAAAAAATATCAACAATCTGTCCGTGATGTTGTATCGATTGCTGTTCAAGCAGGTGTTCCAGTTCCAACATTTGCATCAGCGATTGCTTATTATGATTCATACCGTTCAGAGCGTTTGCCAGCAAATCTAATTCAGGCTCAAAGAGATTACTTTGGCGCCCACACATATCAACGTGTTGATAAAGAAGGAACTTACCACTATAGTTGGTATAACGAAGAATAATATGTTGGAAAACCATGGGATTCAAATAAATTCTCATGGTTTTCTCTCTGCTATTGTGAAATATAGGTTGTTACTAGCTTTTTGGAGTGAAAGTGGGTATAATAGGTAAGCTTTAAGATAGCTTTTAAAGAGAAAGGACAAATAACCAATGAGTAATATTCTAATTATTGAAGATGAAAAAAACTTAGCGCGTTTTGTAGAACTGGAACTGAAACATGAGGGCTATACTACGGAAGTTCACTACAACGGACGCACTGGTTTGGAAGCGGCTTTAAATAATGATTGGGATGCTATCCTTTTAGATTTGATGTTGCCTGAGTTGAATGGGCTTGAAGTTTGTCGACGTGTACGTCAAGTGAAAAACACACCAATCATTATGATGACTGCACGTGATTCTGTGATCGATCGAGTTTCTGGCTTGGATCATGGGGCAGACGATTATATTGTTAAACCATTTGCAATAGAAGAGTTACTAGCACGTTTGCGTGCATTACTTCGTCGAATTGATATCGAAGGGGATAAAAATGTAGCGAAACAAACAACTATTACATATCGTGATTTAACGATTGAGAAAGAAAATCGAGTTGTTCGTCGTAATTCTGAGATGATTGAACTAACGAAACGTGAATATGAATTATTATTAACGTTAATGGAAAATGTAAATGTTGTGTTGGCTCGTGATGTGTTACTTAATAAAGTTTGGGGTTATGAGACAGAAGTTGAAACCAACGTTGTTGATGTTTATATCCGCTACTTACGTAATAAAATCGATGTTCCAGGTGAAGAGAGCTACATCCAAACTGTTCGTGGAACAGGTTATGTGATGCGCTCGTGAAAACAATAAAAATGAAAAAAGTAGCACAAAAAGAACTGAAGGGGCCTTCCTTGACAATCAAGTGGGCCTCTGCAAGTTCTTTCTTCATATTTGTGGTATTCACAATTTTTGCAGTGATTACATATAAATCCTCCGTTAATCTTATTGTTGAAAAAGAACGTGAGAATGCAGAACGAACCGTTGCTGAAGTTGGTAATCGTTTAGCTAATGCAAAAGAGAATTTAACAGTTTCAGATGTCTATGACAAATTGAAATCACCTAGTGTGGACGAAAATGATTTGAACAGTAAAAAACTTACTGTAGAAGGTTCGTTGATGGAAATGGATAGTATGATTTCTGAATTAGGACAGCCGGCTTTATTTTTATCCATTTATGATACAAAAGGAACGTTGATCTTCGAGACACAAAGGGTACAAAGTCAACTAATAAAAAAGGAAAAGCAAGATGCTGAAATCAGAACACTTGATGATAAGACAGGTTTTTTGATTATTCAACCGGTCTACTCGAAAGAAAATAGAGAAAAGGTCGGATATATACAAGGCTTTTATGAATTGTCATCATTTTATGAAATTAGAAATCGACTTTTACTCACACTAATTGTTTTAGAGGTCATTTCATTGATCTTAAGTAGTATATTAGGCTTTATTTTGTCATCATACTTTTTAAAACCATTAAAAGTTTTACGTGATACAATGGATACGATTAGAAAAGATCCGCAGTCCGACATTCATATGCCGAATATTCATTCTAATGATGAGTTAGCAGATCTTGCGGAAATCTTTAATGAAATGTTGGATCGGATGAGACGATATATTGAGCAGCAAGAGCAATTTGTGGAAGATGTTTCTCATGAACTTCGTACGCCAGTTGCGATTATAGAAGGACACTTGAACTTGCTGAATCGCTGGGGGAAAGAAGATCCAGAAGTACTAGATGAATCTTTGGAAGCAAGTTTACAAGAGATTGTACGTATGAAGAGCCTTGTTCAAGAAATGCTGGACCTCTCTCGAGCAGAACAGGTAGATGTTCAATATTCAAATCATACAACAAATGCGAAGCAAGTTGTTTATCAAGTATTTAATAACTTTAAAATCTTATATCCAGATTTTGTTATTACATTAGATGATGATCTTTTACATGAAGTAACGCTTGGAATTTATCGCAATCACTTTGAGCAACTATTGATCGTTATCTTAGATAATGCAGTAAAATATTCAACCAGTCGAAAAGAAGTTCATATTTCTATTTCAAAAACATTAAATGAATTTGAAATTGCTATTCAAGACTTCGGTGAAGGAATTCCAGAAGAAGATTTAGATAAAATTTTTAATCGTTTTTATCGAGTAGATAAAGCACGTGCCCGCAATAAAGGCGGAAATGGTTTAGGGTTATCGATTGCTAAACAATTAGTAGAAAACTATAAAGGAAGAATAGATGCTGAAAGTGTTGTTCATCAGGGGACGATTTTTAGAATTTATATCCCAATAGTAGAAAAAAACGAAATAGTAGAGTAGGAGCAAAAGACTCCTATTCTTTTTTTGATATTTAAACGAATAATCTGTTTGCTATAGCGAAAAATGATATAGAAAAAACGAATACTAAAATGAAGTATAAGTAATTTGTTCGCAATGAAAAAAAAGAATCAAAATTAGTTATTTTATAGTTGCATTTTATGATAAGTATTGTTATATTTATAAATGTTCTGATGATTGTTTTTTGGTGAAATGAACTAACAAAAAAATATCTTATTTTTCTTCTTGACGAATGGATTGCAATCATGATAGAATAACAAAGTTGTTAATTCAAAACAGCTAAAATATCTTGAGAAATCAGGAAAATACTTGTTGACAAATAACAACAAACCTGATAAACTAATGGAGTTGTCGACGAAACATTCGATAACATCAAGCAGAAAAGACTTTGAAACTTTTGAAGAAAAGTGTTGACATCAAATCAAAGATTTGATATGATATAAAAGTTGCTGCGAGGTAACACAGTAGACCTTTGAAAACTGAACAAAGTAAGACGAACCAAATGTGTAGGTTGTTTTTACAACGGTAAAAACAAACAACAATTTTTAACAAGCAAGCAATATGCTAGCAACCAAATGAGCTTATCGATCGCAAGATCGTGTTCAACTTTTATTATGAGAGTTTGATCCTGGCTCAGGACGAACGCTGGCGGCGTGCCTAATACATGCAAGTCGAACGCTTCTTTTCTACCGAGTGCTTGCACTCATTTGAAAAGAAGAGTGGCGGACGGGTGAGTAACACGTGGGTAACCTACCCATCAGAGGGGGATAACACTTGGAAACAGGTGCTAATACCGCATAATAGTCGACACCGCATGGTGTTGATTTGAAAGACGCTTTCGGGTGTCACTGATGGATGGACCCGCGGTGCATTAGCTAGTTGGTGAGGTAACGGCTCACCAAGGCCATGATGCATAGCCGACCTGAGAGGGTGATCGGCCACACTGGGACTGAGACACGGCCCAGACTCCTACGGGAGGCAGCAGTAGGGAATCTTCGGCAATGGACGAAAGTCTGACCGAGCAACGCCGCGTGAGTGAAGAAGGTTTTCGGATCGTAAAACTCTGTTGTTAGAGAAGAACAAGTAGGAGAGTAACTGCTCTTACCTTGACGGTATCTAACCAGAAAGCCACGGCTAACTACGTGCCAGCAGCCGCGGTAATACGTAGGTGGCAAGCGTTGTCCGGATTTATTGGGCGTAAAGCGAGCGCAGGCGGTTTCTTAAGTCTGATGTGAAAGCCCCCGGCTCAACCGGGGAGGGTCATTGGAAACTGGGAGACTTGAGTGCAGAAGAGGAGAGTGGAATTCCATGTGTAGCGGTGAAATGCGTAGATATATGGAGGAACACCAGTGGCGAAGGCGACTCTCTGGTCTGTAACTGACGCTGAGGCTCGAAAGCGTGGGGAGCAAACAGGATTAGATACCCTGGTAGTCCACGCCGTAAACGATGAGTGCTAAGTGTTGGAGGGTTTCCGCCCTTCAGTGCTGCAGCTAACGCATTAAGCACTCCGCCTGGGGAGTACGACCGCAAGGTTGAAACTCAAAGGAATTGACGGGGGCCCGCACAAGCGGTGGAGCATGTGGTTTAATTCGAAGCAACGCGAAGAACCTTACCAGGTCTTGACATCCTTTGACCACTCGAGAGATCGAGCTTTCCCTTCGGGGACAAAGTGACAGGTGGTGCATGGTTGTCGTCAGCTCGTGTCGTGAGATGTTGGGTTAAGTCCCGCAACGAGCGCAACCCTTATTGTTAGTTGCCATCATTCAGTTGGGCACTCTAGCGAGACTGCCGGTGACAAACCGGAGGAAGGTGGGGATGACGTCAAATCATCATGCCCCTTATGACCTGGGCTACACACGTGCTACAATGGGAAGTACAACGAGTCGCTAGGCCGCGAGGTCATGCAAATCTCTTAAAGCTTCTCTCAGTTCGGATTGTAGGCTGCAACTCGCCTACATGAAGCCGGAATCGCTAGTAATCGCGGATCAGCACGCCGCGGTGAATACGTTCCCGGGCCTTGTACACACCGCCCGTCACACCACGAAAGTTTGTAACACCCGAAGTCGGTGAGGTAACCCTTGTGGAGCCAGCCGCCTAAGGTGGGATAGATGATTGGGGTGAAGTCGTAACAAGGTAGCCGTATCGGAAGGTGCGGCTGGATCACCTCCTTTCTAAGGAATATTACGGAAACTTACACATTCGTCGACACTTTGTTCAGTTTTGAGAGGTTTACTCTCATTTTAATAAGTACCACGGGGCCTTAGCTCAGCTGGGAGAGCGCCTGCTTTGCACGCAGGAGGTCAGCGGTTCGATCCCGCTAGGCTCCATTAGTAACCAATGGTTACTAATTATTGTTCATTGAAAACTGGATATTGAAGTAAAAAAGTAATCAAAACAAACCGAGAACACCGCGTTGAAGAGTTAATTAACTGTTCGAAGCTTATTTTATTGGTGACGCCTCTATCGCTAGAGAAACGAACCAAACAATTGACCGTAAGGTCATAAGGTTAAGTGAATAAGGGCGCACGGTGGATGCCTTGGCATTAGGAGCCGATGAAGGACGGGACTAACACCGATATGCTTTGGGGAGCTGTAAGTGAGCTATGATCCAGAGATTTCCGAATGGGGAAACCCAACATCTTTTATAGGATGTTACTTTCCAGTGAATACATAGCTGGTTAGAGGTAGACGCAGAGAACTGAAACATCTTAGTACCTGCAGGAAGAGAAAGAAAATTCGATTCCCTGAGTAGCGGCGAGCGAAACGGGAAGAGCCCAAACCAACAAGCTTGCTTGTTGGGGTTGTAGGACTCCGTTGTGGTAGTCTGTCAAGATAGTCGAAGAACCTGGAAAGGTTCGCCAAAGTGGGTAATAGCCCCGTAGACGAAATGTTGGCAACACCTAGGAGGATCCTGAGTACGGCGGAACACGAGAAATTCCGTCGGAATCCGCGGGGACCATCCCGCAAGGCTAAATACTCCCTAATGACCGATAGTGAACCAGTACCGTGAGGGAAAGGTGAAAAGCACCCCGGAAGGGGAGTGAAATAGATCCTGAAACCGTGTGCCTACAACAAGTCAAAGCCCGTTAATGGGTAATGGCGTGCCTTTTGTAGAATGAACCGGCGAGTTACGATTGCATGCGAGGTTAAGGTGAAGAGCCGGAGCCGCAGCGAAAGCGAGTCTGAATAGGGCGAATGAGTATGTAGTCGTAGACCCGAAACCATGTGATCTACCCATGGCCAGGTTGAAGGTGTGGTAAAACGCACTGGAGGACCGAACCCACGTACGTTGAAAAGTGCGGGGATGAGCTGTGGGTAGCGGAGAAATTCCAAACGAACTTGGAGATAGCTGGTTCTCTCCGAAATAGCTTTAGGGCTAGCGTCGAAGTTAAGAATGATGGAGGTAGAGCACTGTTTGGACTAGGGGCCCATCTCGGGTTACCGAATTCAGATAAACTCCGAATGCCATTCATTCATATTCGGCAGTCAGACTGCGAGTGATAAGATCCGTAGTCGAAAGGGAAACAGCCCAGACCACCAGCTAAGGTCCCAAAATATATGTTAAGTGGAAAAGGATGTGGGGTTGCACAGACAACTAGGATGTTGGCTCAGAAGCAGCCACCATTTAAAGAGTGCGTAATAGCTCACTAGTCGAGTGACCCTGCGCCGAAAATGTACCGGGGCTAAACATATTACCGAAGCTGTGGATCACACCTCTGGTGTGATGGTAGGAGAGCGTTCTAAGGGCGTCGAAGCTAGATCGTGAGGACTAGTGGAGCGCTTAGAAGTGAGAATGCCGGTATGAGTAGCGAAAGACGGGTGAGAATCCCGTCCACCGTATGACTAAGGTTTCCTGGGGAAGGCTCGTCCGCCCAGGGTTAGTCGGGACCTAAGCCAAGGCCGAAAGGCGTAGGCGATGGACAACAGGTTGATATTCCTGTACCAGTTGTTTTTGTTTGAGCAATGGAGGGACGCAGGAGGCTAAGGAATGCATGCGACTGGAAGTGCATGTCCAAGCAGTAAGTCTTGAGTAGAGTCAAATGCTTTACTCTGTACGGACAAGCTGTGATGGGGAGGGAAATAATAGTACCGAAGTTCCTGATGTCACACTGTCAAGAAAAGCTTCTAGTGAGAAAACAACTGCCCGTACCGTAAACCGACACAGGTAGTCGAGGAGAGTATCCTAAGGTGAGCGAGCGAACTCTCGTTAAGGAACTCGGCAAAATGACCCCGTAACTTCGGGAGAAGGGGTGCTGACTTCGGTCAGCCGCAGTGAATAGGCCCAAGCGACTGTTTATCAAAAACACAGGTCTCTGCAAAATCGAAAGATGAAGTATAGGGGCTGACGCCTGCCCGGTGCTGGAAGGTTAAGAGGATGGGTTAGCTTCGGCGAAGCTCAGAATTGAAGCCCCAGTAAACGGCGGCCGTAACTATAACGGTCCTAAGGTAGCGAAATTCCTTGTCGGGTAAGTTCCGACCCGCACGAAAGGCGTAACGATTTGGGCACTGTCTCAACGAGAGACTCGGTGAAATTTTAGTACCTGTGAAGATGCAGGTTACCCGCGACAGGACGGAAAGACCCCATGGAGCTTTACTGTAGCTTGATATTGAGTGTTTGTACCACATGTACAGGATAGGTAGGAGCCGATGAACCCGGAACGCTAGTTTCGGTGGAGGCGCTGGTGGGATACTACCCTTGTGTTATGAACCCTCTAACCCGCACCACTTATCGTGGTGGGAGACAGTGTCAGGTGGGCAGTTTGACTGGGGCGGTCGCCTCCTAAAGAGTAACGGAGGCGCCCAAAGGTTCCCTCAGAATGGTTGGAAATCATTCGCAGAGTGTAAAGGCAGAAGGGAGCTTGACTGCGAGACTTACAAGTCGAGCAGGGACGAAAGTCGGGCTTAGTGATCCGGTGGTTCCGCATGGAAGGGCCATCGCTCAACGGATAAAAGCTACCCTGGGGATAACAGGCTTATCTCCCCCAAGAGTCCACATCGACGGGGAGGTTTGGCACCTCGATGTCGGCTCGTCGCATCCTGGGGCTGTAGTCGGTCCCAAGGGTTGGGCTGTTCGCCCATTAAAGCGGCACGCGAGCTGGGTTCAGAACGTCGTGAGACAGTTCGGTCCCTATCCGTCGCGGGCGTTGGAAATTTGAGAGGAGCTGTCCTTAGTACGAGAGGACCGGGATGGACTTACCGCTGGTGTACCAGTTGTTCTGCCAAGGGCATTGCTGGGTAGCTATGTAGGGAAGGGATAAACGCTGAAAGCATCTAAGTGTGAAGCCCACCTCAAGATGAGATTTCCCATTTCTTTAAGAAAGTAAGACCCCTCAGAGATGATGAGGTAGATAGGTTGGAAGTGGAAGTGCAGTGATGTACGGAGCGGACCAATACTAATCGGTCGAGGACTTAACCAAAGAAACGAAATAAAAAAGTTTTTCGGAATGTTTGATTCTATTACTTCAATCCAGTTTTGAGTGAATAATCACTCAACTAAATAGCAACAACACCCAGTGTGGTGGCGATAGCGAGAAGGATACACCTGTTCCCATGCCGAACACAGAAGTTAAGCTTCTTAGCGCCGATTGTAGTGAAGGGTTTCCCTTTGTGAGAGTAGGACGTCGCCACGCTAATTATTCCGGCATAGCTCAGTTGGTAGTAGCGCATGACTGTTAATCATGATGTCGTAGGTTCGAGTCCTACTGCCGGAGTTCCTTAATATAGGACTTATGAGTAATACTTTGCTTCCTTTAACTCTGGAGAGTTGTCCGAGTGGCCGAAGGAGCATGATTGGAAATCATGTAGACGGTTAACGCTGTCTCAAGGGTTCGAATCCCTTACTCTCCGTATTAAGTTTTTATTGGCCCGTTGGTCAAGCGGTTAAGACACCGCCCTTTCACGGCGGTATCACGGGTTCGATTCCCGTACGGGTCATTTATATTTTTTGGAGGTTTAGCTCAGCTGGGAGAGCACCTGCCTTACAAGCAGGGGGTCGGCGGTTCGATCCCGTCAACCTCCATTAAATTACGGTTTGGTAGTTCAGCTGGTTAGAATGCCTGCCTGTCACGCAGGAGGTCGCGGGTTCGAGTCCCGTCCAGACCGTTTTACATTTTTTGGCGCAGTAGCTCAGTTGGTAGAGCAACGGATTGAAGCTCCGTGTGTCGGCAGTTCGATTCTGTCTTGCGCCATTTGGAGGAATAGCGAAGTGGCTAAACGCGACGGACTGTAAATCCGTTCCTTAGGGTTCAGTGGTTCGAATCCACTTTCCTCCATTATCTTAGTAGGGATATAGTTAAACGGTATAACTACGGTCTCCAAAACCGTCATTGTGGGTTCGATTCCTACTATCCCTGTTAATAGTTTATGGCGATTGTGGTGAAGTGGTTAACACAGCGGATTGTGGTTCCGCCATGCGTGGGTTCGATCCCCATCAGTCGCCCTTAGCTTTTAATTTTTATTATATGTTTTATGGCGATTGTGGTGAAGTGGTTAACACAGCGGATTGTGGTTCCGCCACGCGTGGGTTCGATTCCCATCAGTCGCCCTTAGTTCTAATTTTGGGGTATAGCCAAGCGGTAAGGCAACAGGTTTTGATCCTGTCATGCGTTGGTTCGAATCCAGCTACCCCAGTTTTCTCTTTTAGAGATTGTTTTATAGTTAAATATGGCGGTATAGCCAAGTGGTAAGGCAGAGGTCTGCAAAACCTTCATCACCGGTTCAAATCCGGTTACCGCCTTGCAAAATTATTTCATGCCGGCGTGGCGGAATTGGCAGACGCGCTGGACTCAAAATCCAGTGCCCGCGAGGGCGTGCCGGTTCGACCCCGGCCGCCGGTATAAAAAAACTACGATGATCATCGTAGTTTTTTTTATGAAATTATGAAATATCGGCTCTTTGTCAACTAATGTTGGTAAAGAAAAACCAAAGAATTAAATCGATTAGTATGATCCCTAGAGGAACTTTCCTCTAGGTTTTTTGGCTCTTTGTCAACTAATGTTGGTGAAGAAAATCTAAAGAATTAAATCGATTAATATGATTCCTAGAGGAAATTTCCTCTAGGTTTTTCTATTTTCTTGAAAAAGAATAGTGCCAAAACATAAAGAAATTCTCAACTTAAAATTGTAAAAATTACGAAACCCATAAGCATTTCTCTTCAACACTTTAATATGGTTGTTTAAACATTCCAATGGTCCATTAGAATAAGGCAATTCTAGCGCATTTTTAATTTCATTTTTGTACTTCTTAAAAGTACCAATAGTCGTTTGATAATAGGTAGGAAGACGACAAAAATCTTCGTCTAATAGTGCACAAAACCGAGCAAAATCTCTTGTCTGTACGGCATAAAGAAAGTCCTGATAACAGGTGTAGCCACTTTTCAATTCGTCATCATACGCAAGTAATCGATCCACGACTTTTGTTTCAGTTAAATAAGTGCGGAAGGTGAGTCGATTGATTTTTTTAGGTTCATAAAATCGTTTCAAGACACGGTAAACAGAGGAAACTGAGACCTTCTTTTGACGCGCAATTTCACTCATAGAGGAAACTGAGACCTTCTTTTGACGCGCAATTTCACTCATAGAAGTGGTTTTTCTGAGCAGATCGGCAATGGATAACTTCACTTTAGTTGAAATCGAACAATGTTTTTCAACAAGACTCGTTTTAGCAACGAACGATCGATTGCAGGATTGACAGAAGAAACGGCGTTTCTTCAAGCGTAAATGAGTTTGATACTCCGAAACATCATTCAATAAAATCAGACAGCTTGTAAAGCCCCAACGGATAATCGCCTCCTTTTCTTCTCCCTCATAGTGAGGACAAACATGAGCAGCATAATCGAGCGTACCAGAGAAGACCTGACAAATTCTTCCTTTGATCGATTCATTTTTTAAGCAAATTTCATTAAAAGTGATGTTTAAGTCTAGAATATCTAAGGTTTCTTTGATAAGATTTGTATAGGACATCTTGATTTCTCCTTTTTGAATGGTTTTAGACGACTTAATTCTAAAGGATATCAGGGTGTCTTTTCTATTATTTTGCATTAAAAAAGATGCCGGTGATTTCTCACCAACATCAGAAAGTATAGAGCCGAAATATCAAATTGTCTTTTTTCTTTTTCTATTCAGTTGAAAATAGTTGATCAACTCATTCTTTTATAAACTAAAAAAGTGGGAAATCAGAAGAAAATGATTTTTCACTTTTTTTAGTTTTAAAATAAAGATTCATTCATAAAAAATGCGGTAATATAAAAGATTTCATCTTCTGGAATTACAATGGCATAGTATGTTTCTAAAAATTGACTATTTTTTCGAACACTGGCAATTTCAGTTGAATATTTTTTTTTGAAAGCTAATGTTTTTGGAAAACTACTAACACTTTTATCCTTTTTTAGTCGATCAATCATGCAGACGACATGACAAGCTAAACCTACTTTTATTTCGTAAGAAACATTTGGATTGATTTCAGCAGCTATTGCTTCAACCCACTCTCGAACAGAGATTATTAGTTCTTTTCCGTGTTCATATTCTAGCATATTTGCGATATTATGTTGCATACCGTCAAAAGCAATCTCATAATCGATCAGTGATTGAATATTTTTAGTTTTAGTCTCATCTAAAGCATCTGTAATCGTAAAGTGTGGCGAAGTTAAGGAAAGTTGAAAAGTACCAATTGTACAAATGATTTTTCCAGAAAGAGTTAAATTTTTAAGCGTTTGTTCCAGTAATTTTTCGTCAGTAATTTGTAATGATATAAGTTCACAAGCATCTCCACGAAAGTTTAAGCGGTTACTCAGCATTTTTTTGATCAATTGAGCTGAGCCTTCACCAGTTGTACACAGTGTTAGAATATATAACTTTGATTCCTTTCGTTCATCGTCACTATTTTTTTGATAAGTAGAAAGGCCTTTAATGTTTCTGGTCGATTCAAATACCTCATTAAGTTCGTAACCTAGAGAAGCTTTTCTGCTCGCTTCCAGCACATGAAGAGTGCTGACTAGCTCAATACAGCGAATGTCAATACGCAGTTTTTGTTGCAACTCATCGCTAAAGTTGATTAACGACCCCATATCAACTAATAATAGGACGTCTTTTAGTTGATCTTTTGCTATTAGATAATTTTTAATATTGTTTAGAGTTACGATTGGTTTTTCCTCAAGAGACATATCAAAACCTACGGCAATTTGTTCCCCAAGTAATTTGTTGACAACACTTGCCATGCTAGTTGCAGTTGAATCACCGTGAGCAACAACGATGACTTCGACTTTCGCTCTTTTTTTATTTTTGTTTTCGTAAGAGGTAAAAAATAAGGCAAGAAAGCCAGCTTCATCTTCTGGAAGCTGAATACTAAAATCCGCTTCTATAACTGAGAGACAGTGTTGGGCTGTTTTGAAAAGGGTGGCATGTTCCTTTTTTATTTCTGTTATTCGAGGATTAATGATTCTTTGACCTCTCTTAACTCGTTGAATCGTATTATACAAATGAAGTGCCAATCCATAGCGAACATTATCAGATAAATGAAGATTTAACAATCGGGAAGCTTTTTCACATACTTTATTCGCCGTTGCAACAATCTCTGAACCGACGATTTGTTCAAGGTTCTTTAAATCAATGACTGAATCAGTATTATAGGAATGATAATAATTTGTTATCGTGGTATCAATGATTTCAGATGTTTGCGAAGTATCAAGGCCGATTCGCTCCATATCACTCATTTTTTGCTCGATGATTTGGTAGATATCATTATTTTTAGTGTCTTTTTGTAAAAATAAGGTTGTATCTTCATCATTAAACATGAAAAAACGTGCATTCATATTCGGAAGTAGTAGCCAAATTTTTGGACGATCTTCCGTGTTATAAAGGCCTTCACGGATGTAATGAGGCAGTTCATAACTACTGATTTTGATAGTTTCTTCTTGTCGAGCGATAAAGTGAGAATAGGCTTTTGCACAAAGTAGCTGTATATCGGCTTTTAGTTGACCTACATTATTAGGACAATGATAGCCCAATAATGCTCGAATCGTATTCGTAGAAACTTCTATCGGTGTTTTTAATTTCTTGGTTTCAGCTTGAAAAAAAGTTGAAATCAAGCTTAGCCGTTCGTCTAAACCACGATCTATTAAACTAGGAATTTTAATTCGCATGGGAATTCTACGGATAAACGTTTGTAGCAATGAAGAGGAAGTATCTTCAGTTGTTGCACAGACCAATAATACTTGGGCAGTTCTTTCACTATTGGTTTCACCAAGCCTTCGATAGATACCGCGATCAATAAAGGTGAACAGCATTTCCTGACCTTCAGGAGGGAGCCGATGAATTTCATCTAGAAAGAGAATACCGCCATTCGCTTTTTCCAATAGCCCGATACGATCATTATCTGCACCCGTGTAAGCACCTTTAAGAATACCAAAAATAGAACCTACTAATAATTGAGGATTGTTCGCATAATCGGCACAATTGAACGTAATAAAGTTAGAATCCGCTTTCAATTTAGCTTGGGAAACGGCATAGCTATAAATCAGTTCGGCAAACATACTTTTCCCGACACCTGTTTCTCCAGTCAATAATATATGCATGCCATTTGGCGGATATAGCACAGCTGCTTTAGCCTGTTCACCACAGTGAAATAGGCTAGGGCTTTTTTTGATGAAATCATCTAAAATAGTGCTTGTTTGTTTTTCTTTTGGACTTGTTGAACAAAAATAAATTGGTTTAGTACCACTTTTTTTAGCTTTTCCTAGCTTGACTAATTGATTCAAGTCACTGCTAACATTTGCACGTGTAAGATTCAATTGTTTAGCAATCTCACTGGCGGTTACCAGTTGATCTTCAGAATATTGTCCTAACAATTCTGCTATTTTTTCAATTCTTTTCATTTTTTTCCGACCTTTGATGAATAGTGTTTTTTTGTTCTATGCCCTTAAGTATAATGTTGAATAGTGAAATAGTCAAAGTCATCTGTTTTTGTATGCGTTAATGTGTTTTAATTTGTTGTTAAAATGTGTTTCGAAAATTATTTCTGGGAAACACATACAAGTGAAATCCTGCTTTATAGAGATTTTCTGTGTTTGGCACACTAGTTGCTTATATTAATATGAAAACGTAATTAGTGTTTGAAGGGAGACGGTCAAATGATTTCAGAGACAGATGTGATGCAAATCATCGTTTATGCAGGTAATGCAAAATCGCTGGCAATGAACGCAATTAAAGAAGCAAAAGGTGGAGAGATCACCGAGGCAAAAAGAATATTGGAGGAAAGCAAAGACAATTTAAAAATTGCCCATCAACATCATACAAACATTTTAAAAACCTTTGCAAGTAATCCAGATGAACCAGTAAATATGTTTTTGACTCATGCGCAAGATCATATGATGGCAGCAATTACAGCAACTGATTTTACAAAAGAATTTATTGAGTTACATGAAGAAATACAAGAATTGCGTACTTTAATTAAAGAGAATGCATAAAATCAAAATAGAAAAGGTGATCAGGATGAAAATTACATTAGCATGTGCAGGTGGAATGTCAACAGGAATGTTAGTTAAAAAAATGGAGGAGTATGCAAAATCCCAAGGAATCGAAGCGGATATTTCTGCATGCGGACTAAGTGAGCTAGAAGAAAAAGTAACAGGTTCAGATATCATTTTACTAGGCCCACAAGTGGGGTATCAATTAGATGATGTAAAAAATGAGTATCCAGATATTCCTGTATTGGTGATTGAAATGATGGATTACGGCATGATGAATGGGGAAAAAGTATTTAAAAATGCACAGGAAGTTATTGCATCGAGATAAGAATGAGTTAGGGGAGGATTACAAATGTCAGAAACAAAAAGAAGTTCATTTATCAACGGGTTGAATGTCTTTGTCAACAAATTTTCAAATAATACCTTTGTTAAAAGTATTGCGAATGGAATGATGATGACACTGCCGATTACTATTGTGGGAAGTCTGACAACGATTATTGGAATGATTCCAGGGTTGCCAGATATTGTTATGAAGGCTTGTTCATTAGGGACCTCAATTTCCAGTAATTTGATTACAATCTATGTAATTATTGGTATCTCTTGTGCAATGGCAAGAGAGAAAAAGGGCGATACGATTGCTTCAATCATTTTGTCTTTAGCTGCGTTCTTTGTTTTGACACCGATCACAGCTTTTGATATTGGGCAAGAGAAACCAGTCATGGCTTTTGAATTAACTTACCTAGGCTCAAAAGGTATTTTCGTTGGAATGATCGTGGCACTTATTGTGACTTGGGTCTTCGCAAAAATGGTAGAAAAGCGCATTACGTTTAGAATGCCCGAAAGTGTCCCAACGGCGATTGCTAAAACTTTTGAAGCAATTGTTCCAGCAGCTATTATTTTTATTGTGGTTATTATGATTAGTACGGCTTTTGCCGAAACTAAGTTCGGAAATATCCATGACTTTATTTATACGAATTTACAAACCCCTCTAGAAGCGTTAGGTGGATCGATTTGGTCAGCATTATTTATTATGTTTTTATCAGAATTGTTGTGGTTCTTTGGAATTCATGGAAGTATGGTAGTAAGTTCTGTCATTGCTGTTTTGTTTACAACTCAGGCTTATGCCAATATGGAAGCAGTTGCGGCAGGTGAAGTAGCTACAAATATTATTAATTCATTTTTCTTAGATGCATTTAAAGGACCAAGAGCATTGGCATTAGCTGTGATTTTAGTTTGGATGAGTAGAAGTGAAAAATTCAAATCAATTGGAAAAATTTCACTAATTCCAAGTATCTTTGGTATCACGGAACCAATGAAATTTGGTATACCAATGATCATGAACGCAATTATTTTCATCCCTTTGACACTTTCAGCTGCGATTTGTGTCGGTATTGCATATCTTGCAACGATTATTGGCTTTTTACCAGTTATTAGTGTAAATGTTCCCAAAAATCTACCGACGTTCTTATCTGGGTTTATGGCTGCTGGCTGGCAGGGATTAGTTGTACAGTTAATTCAATTTGTTGTGGTACTATTATTATATCTACCATTCATGAAAAAATTGGATAGCCAAGGAGTCACAGAAGAAGAAGCAACGCTTCAAAATCAATAGGAGAGTGAAATAATGCAAGCACTTCAAGTGAAAAGAATTGGGGATGAACTTGAGATTTGTATTCCTGATACAGTACAATTACCTGTGAAAGTGTATTATGGAACAGGTAGTACAACTGAAAATAAAACTGGATATTTAGAATTTACTGAAAAAGGGTGGCAAAAGACAAAAGATCCCAATTTTCAAGAACGACTTTATTTTCAACTACAAACCGATTCTGAACTATTTATTGGAGCAGAACGCCGTTTGCCATTAAATAATTTGTACAATTGTCGTGATATGGGCGGTTATCTTACTACAGATGGTCGATTAACAAGATGGGGGCAGGTTTTTCGATCAGATGCGTTACATCAAATTGATTCTCAAGGACAAGTTTATATGGAACGGATGGTTATAAAAAAGATTATTGATTTTCGTTCACCAGAAGAAATAGTGAAAGATCCTAACAAAATGATTTCAACGAGTGAGACGTTTAATTTTAATCCTCATGCTGATGTAGCGCAGCAGGCGAGTACACAATCTATTTCCAAAAAAGATGAAGATAAAATCGCTCATTTAGAACAACTAGTTCAGACTGAAGCAGGTCGAAACCAGTTGTATAAGAATCGAAATATGATGATCAAACAAATGGAACAATTGGTGATAGGAACAAATGCGATCGAGGCGTACAAACAATTTTTTAAAGTCCTATTGCAAGCTGATGTGACTCCTCTTATTTTTCATTGCCAAGGTGGCAAGGATCGAACTGGTTGGGCAGCTGCTTTGTATCTGGCTGCCTTAGGTGTGGATAAAGAGACAATTTATCAAGATTATTTACTAACAGATAAAATGAATGCACCTAGAAATGCCAAACGAATGGCTATTTATAAAAAATATACGGACAATGAAGAAGTTTTGCTATTTCTAGCATCGCTGCAGCAAACTAGAAAAGACTATTTAGATGGTGCTTATAAAACTGTGGAAGAACAGTATGGCACGATGACGAATTACTTAAAAGAAGTACTAGGGATAGACAGTGATCACTTAGAAATACTTAGAAATAAATATTTATATTAGTATTGTGTATGGAGGGAAATAACAAGGTAGACAAATAAAAGCTACCTTGTTATTTGTTTGCTATACGTTTCGTAACAATAATAGTTTAGTATTATTATTACCTGGTCTAAAAAAAAGCGTTCTTTTTTCCTTTGTTGACAACGCTTTATTTTCATGTTTTAATAACAAGAGAAATCAAGATTGTTACTGAATGTTCAGGCTATACTTAATTTCTTTTATAGACATTTTATTAGCTAGCTGATCTAATCTCATTGAGGAGATATTATGGAAGTAAAAAAAGTAATCAATAATAATATTGTAAAGTCTCTTGATGCTGAGGGTCACGAAGTATTAGTGATGGGTAAAGGTATTGGTTTTAAAAAAAAAATTGGTGATATCATTGAAGATACTCTTATTGAAAAAGTGTATACTAGTAATGCTGATTCGAATACAAATAAGCTTACGCAGTTACTTTCCAATGTTTGCTTAGAACATTTACAAGTAGCAAATGACATAATTGGTTTCGCCAAAGTTTCTCTAGGCAAAAAGCTAAATGAGAATATTTATCTTACATTAACTGATCATATTGATTATGCGATTGATCGACATAATAACGGTCTGCCTGTTAGGAATGCACTACTTTGGGAAATCAAGCGATTCTATAATCATGAATATTTGATTGGTAAAGAAGCATTAAACATAATCTCCAATCGTCTAGATATTTCATTACCAGAAGATGAAGCTGGTTTTATTGCATTGCATATTGTGAATGCAGAACTAGATTTGTCACAAGTTAGTCAGGTTTCTGAAATGACAAAAGTCATTCAAACAATTATCAATATTGTTAAATATCATTATAAAACTGATTTAGACGAGTACACATTGAATTATGAACGATTTATTACGCACTTAAAGTTTTTTGTTCAACGCTTATTTAGCGGAATTGAGTTGGATAAAGACAAAGATGAAGGTTTCTTATTTATGTTAAAAGAGAAATATCAAGAAGAATATCTTTGTGCACTGAAAATTCGTGAGTATATCGGCAAAGAATTTGGTCGTGATCTACAAGAAGATGAGATGATCTATCTCACTATCCACATAAGAAGAATAACCAATAATTAGAGGATTGTTACTGCACAAGAGCAGGCTATACCTAAGAAAAATCTCTTCGACATAAGAGGATTCTTAGGTATTTTTTCATGTTGTTTTATGCACTTTATGAGCTGTTTTTTAAAAAAAATAAAAATTTTATTACGACAAAAAAGGATCCCTCTGATTTCAAGGTCAAATGTTTTTATTACACGTTTAATTTAGGAGGAAAGAAATGAACTATCAAGAATTAGCTAAAAAAATTATTGAAACTATTGGTGGAGAAAAAAATGTCAGTGGCTTGACTCACTGCGCAACAAGATTACGTTTTAATTTAAAAGATGAAGGAAAAGCGCAAACTGATGTGCTAAAGAATACAGAAGGGGTCATGGGTGTAGTCTCAAAAGGTGGACAATACCAGGTCATTATCGGTAGTGATGTCGGTAGTGTGTATAAAGAGATCTTGAAAGAAAGTCCATCGTTAGATGAGCAACAAATTGAATCAACAGAAAAAGACGATCGTAGGGCAGCATCGAAAATTATTGATACGATTACTGGTATTTTCACGCCTATTTTACCTGCGATCACAGCAGCCGGAATGTTAAAAGCTGTTCTTTCGTTATTAGTTGTTTTTAATGCAATTGATAAAACTGGGCAAACTTATATCATAATTGATTTTATGGCTGACTCAGCGTTTTACTTTTTACCGATTTTATTAGCAGCCTCTTCTGCTCAAAAGTTTAAAACTAATATGTATTTAGCGATGATGGTCGGTGGTATATTGCTTCATCCTAACTTTGTGGGAATGGTCAATGCAATTAAAGAAGCTGGTGAAGGCGGAATACATCTTTTTGGAATGCCGATTTCGGCTGTAACATATGGCTCATCAGTTATTCCAATTATTTTGTCAGTTTGGTTTATGTCCTATGTAGAACCAATTGCAGATAGAGTATCACCAAAAGTAATCAAGTTCTTCAGTAAACCATTGATTACGATTGCAATTGTCGGAACCGTGTCATTAGTAATCATTGGTCCAATCGGGTATTTGATTAGTGATGGGATCTCAAATGGCATCAAAGCATTAGAAAGTTTTAGTCCCTGGTTAGTACCAACAATTATTGGTGCTTTTACTCCGTTGTTTGTAGCAACAGGGACCCACTATGGACTTGTTCCAATCGGGATTAACAATCGGATGACCACAGGTTACGATACTGTGATTTATCCAGGTATGTTAGCCTCAAATTTAGGTCAAGGTGCTGCATCACTGGCAGTCGGTCTTAAAAGTAAAGATTCAGCAATCAAACAAATGGCGGCCTCAGCTGGTTTGACTGGTTTGTTTGGAATTACTGAACCTGCATTGTACGGAGTTAATTTACGATTTAAAACACCACTTTATGCAGCGATGATCGGCGGCGGATTAGGTGGATTATTTATGGGAATTGGCCGAGTAAAAAACTTTACAGGTGGTTCACCAGGTTTGTTAACACTTCCGAGTTATATTGGAGACGATACGTTAAGACATCTATATTTAGCCTGCATTGGTGCTGCAATTAGTATTACAGTCTCTTTTGTAATCTCTTATATCTTATATAAAGAACCAACTGTCAAAGCAACACAAAATGTTGTGAATGATTCAGCAGTAAATGAAGCCACAGTAGAAAATATCTTAGACGTCGCAAACCCAGTTAAAGGCGAGATCGTTCCTTTAGCATTAGTTGAAGATGGTATGTTTTCAGAAGAAATTTTGGGAAAAGGTTTTGCAGTTAAGCCTATTGAGGGAACTGTTTATGCTCCTTTCTCAGGAATGGTTACTGCTATTTTCGATTCTAAACATGCGATTGGTTTAACAAGTGATTCAGGTGTTGAGTTGTTAATCCATATTGGAATTGACACGGTTCAATTAAATGGAGTCGGTTATGAATATTTTGTTGAAAAAGGAAGAAAAATTCGAACAGGTGATAAATTAATTGAATTTGACTTAGATAAAATTGCTGAAAAAGGCTATAATATAATTACACCCGTTGTTGTAACAAATTCAGCAGATTTTGGTGATATTATTGCATTGACCAAAGCATTGTCTGAACCAGGTGAGCAAGTAATGAAGGTTATTCGATAATAAGAATTCCTTTATTCTAATAAATTGGAGGATGATTTGACATGGCATTTAGAAAAGATTTTTTATGGGGTGGCGCAACTGCAGCCAATCAATGTGAAGGCGGCTATAACGAAGGCGGCCGAGGATTAGCGAACGTGGATCTAGCACCAGTTGGACCAGACCGTTTTCCAGTGATCACAGGTGAGAAAAAGATGTTCGCTTTTGAGGAGGACCATTTTTACCCTGCACAAAATGCGATCGACATGTACCACCGTTATAAAGAAGATATCGCACTATTTGGCGAAATGGGGTTTAAAACTTACCGTTTATCAATTGCCTGGAGCCGTATTTTCCCTCTAGGAGACGAGACAGAGCCCAATGAAGAAGGGTTGAAGTTCTATGAAGATTTGTTCAAAGAATGCCGCAAGCACAATATTGAGCCTCTTGTAACGATCACGCATTTTGATTGTCCAATGCATTTAGTTGAAAAATATGGCGCGTGGCGCAGTCGTGAAATGGTTGGTTTTTATGAGAATCTTTGTCACGCAATTTTCAATCGTTATAAAGGCTTAGTGAAATATTGGTTAACCTTCAACGAAATCAATATGATTTTACATGCACCATTTATGGGTGCAGGTCTTTATTTTGAAGAAGGCGAAAACAAAGAACAAGTCAAATATCAAGCCGCACACCACGAACTATTAGCAAGTGCGATTGCCACAAAAATTGCTCACGAAGTTGATCCAGAAAACCAAGTTGGCTGTATGTTAGCGGCTGGCACAAACTATGCCTATACGTGTAAACCAGAAGATGTTTGGGCAGCGAAAAAAGCTGATCGTGAGAATTTCTTCTTTATCGACGTTCAATCTCGCGGAGAATATCCAGCATATGCGTTGAAAGAATTAGAACGTGAAGGCATCAAATTACCAATTGAAGAAGGCGATTTAGAATTACTGAAAGCACACACAGTAGACTTTATTTCATTTTCTTATTACTCATCACGTGTTCAATCAACGGATCCAGCGATCAATGAAAAAACAGCTGGAAATATCTTTGCCTCAGTGAAAAATCCATATTTAGAAGCAAGTGAATGGGGTTGGCAAATCGATCCACTAGGATTGCGTGTGACAATGAATGACTTATATGATCGTTACCAAAAACCATTATTTATCGTTGAAAACGGCTTAGGTGCAGTGGATGAACCAGATGAAAACGGCAATGTGATCGATGATTACCGAATCGAATATCTAGCGGCACACATCCAAGCGATGAAAGATGCAGTAGAACTTGATGGCGTAGATCTTTTAGGCTATACGACATGGGGCTGTATCGATCTTGTTTCAGCTGGAACTGGCGAAATGAAAAAACGCTATGGATTCATTTATGTCGATCGCGATAACGAAGGAAATGGCACCTTGAAACGTTCGAAGAAAAAATCATTTGACTGGTATAAAAAAGTCATTGCGACAAATGGGGAAGATTTGACGAACTAAGAATTTCTGTTTAAAAGTATACGAAAAAAAGTTGTCTTGGACATGTTTTGCTCAAGACAACTTTCTTATTATAATTTACTATAATCATGGTGAGGTTTCGGACTGTGTTTTAAAAATGAAAGAGCAGCAAACATAATTGCTGATAATGTTGCTCCTGTAACCAAAATCTTTTTCATAATACCTCATTCCTTTCATCAGATTTGTATATAGGATTAAGTACATAGAGTGCACATACGTGGACGGTAGGATTCGAACCTACACCTCATCAGGTCGAGAATAAACATCCGTTAGTCCTCAAAGAGTTTTAACACCACGTTCATCCACAAAATTATTGGTTGTTTACTATGATTAAACTATAGCCTTAATAGATTAAATCAAACATAAAAAAGGTTGAAAAAAGTGTGAATTCATTTGAAGTTGTTATGAAGAGTATGAACTTCAATATGAGAAAAAATGGAAATAAGATACAGAATAATTGAAAATCAATGAAAACTCTTAAAGATAAATTTATGCTATAATAAAATGAATAGCAGTAGTACTGATTCCAGATGGAAAAGAGCGTGAATGAACAATGTGGAAAAGCAAAAAAGAGAAAATAGAGGCGTATGAACTTCTAGTCCAACAACAAGCTGCAATCATTGAAATTGAACAGGATAAAATTGCCAATTTAGCAAATTCTTCAGCATTGTTGGCGGATGCCTTACCGAATACAGTTTTCGCTGGTTATTATTTGTTTACAGGAGAAGAATTAGTTTTGGGACCGTTTCAAGGTAAAGTCTCTTGTACCCGAATCAAAATGGGGAAAGGAGTCTGCGGCGAATCTGCTGAAAAGCGAGAGACGGTGATTGTGACTGATGTGAAAAATCATAAAAACTATATTTCGTGTGATTCTGCTGCACGATCAGAAATTGTTGTACCACTGGTCAAAGCAGGAACGTTGTTTGGTGTTTTAGATTTGGATAGTTCAGTGACAGATGGCTATGATGAAATAGATCAAGAGTATTTGGAACAATTTGTTACAGCGCTCTTAAACAATACAGATTTTTCCTGAAAACGGAGCATTCCTTTCGCCTAATCTATTTTCACATGAGATAATCGAAAGAATAGATTGAGAGGATGATGAACATGTTAAAAGTGTATCTGAACTTTAAGAATGAGGCAGCTGCCGCAATTGCATTTTAAGAAAAAGTATTTGATGTAAAAAGCGAAGAAGTCATGACTTTTACCGATGTTTCCGAAGATCTAGAACACCCCGCACCTGCAGCATGGAAAGACTTGATCGTCAATGCATCGATGACGATAGAAGGAGTTCCGTTTATGTTTTCAGATGTTCCAGACGGAATGGGTCTGACGTTTGTGAGAGGCAATAATGTTTCTTTAGTGATCAATACGGATGATGAAGCAAAGCTTGATCTGTTTTTCGCCAGTTTATCAGAAGATGGGCAAATAACAATGCCGTTTGGGGAAACTTTTTGGTCTAAAAAATATGGGATGGTCATAGATAAATTTGGAATCAACTGGATGTTAAATTACACTGTAGATCGTTGAGTTTATATCGGTGCGATTACATATAATCGAATAAGAATCATCGAGGGATGTTGAATGACTAAATCTTTCGATGATTTTTTAGAGTAAGTAATGGAGGAGGAGAGTTATGTGATTGGATACTTGTATCTATTTGTTGCTATAATAAGTGAGGTCATTGCAACAAATTTATTAAAGGCAACAGATGGGTTCAGCAAATTACTACCATCAGTTGAATGCTTGATTGCTTATATTGTTTGTTTTTACAGTTTATCTAAAGCAATCAAATATATGCCTTTAAATGTAGCCTATGCGTTATGGGGAGCGATCGGGATCATATTGATCACTATTTTTTCCGTGATATATTGGAAAGAACAAATCAATACCCCTACGATCATTGGTATTGGTTTTATTGTGATTGGAACGATTCTTGTCAATACATTTGGGACAGGTCACTGATTTTTAGAATGGTTGCGCCATTGTCAGTTTCTTTTGTTATCATGTATGAATAACGAGGCAGTAAATCAGCCTCTACTCCTTTGAAAGTCTGGAAAAATATGTTATACTAAGCAAAGCATAAAATATGCTATCAATCATAACGGGGACGTTACGGATTCGACAGGCATAGTTGAGCTTGAATCGCGTTTCGTAGGTTACGTCTACGTAAAAACGTTACAGTTAAATATAACTGCTAAAAACGAAAACACTACTTTCGCTCTAGCTGCGTAAAAACAGCGGGTGAAGATCCTCCCGGCATCGCCCATGTGCTCGGGTAAGGGTCTCAAATTAAGTGGGATACGTTAAATTTTTCCGTCTGTAAAATTTAAAAGAGATCATCAGACTAGCGAGAGTTTGGGCCTGTTATGCGGCATGAACTTCAGCGAAGCCTTAAAATAGTATGACTATGAGCGTAGAAGTTTAAGTGACAATGTGTTTGGACGCGGGTTCGACTCCCGCCGTCTCCATTTTTAGTAAATGTGAGAAGAAAAGTTGAAACGAAGAAATAGTTATAAACGCCTTTTTATAAGGGTTTATGGCTGTTTTTTTATTTTTTAGTAAATGGGAGAAAAAGGAAGTAATACAAAAGTTACTGATTTTGTATTAGAAATAAAAAAAACGGCGTTAAGTATCAGCGTAAATTAAATTCATTAATCAATAATTATAGTTCTTGAACTATTAAAAATATTAAGAAGTCGTGAATCCGACAATAAAAAGAAGTAAGTTGGTCTAAATGAATGTTAATGTGCGTTATTCGTGTATTTCTTTTTATCCGTTACATATTTAAACGTTTCTTTGTGAAAAAGAGATTGTTTATAAGTGGTAGTTTAGTAGTTTTTGGGTTAATGTTGAATGCTTTATTACCAGTGGTGGCATCAGCCGAGGATTTATCGCCTAGCGAAGTATTTTATCGAGACCACATAGTCGTGTATAATGTGGCAGCAAAAGCACCACAATTAAAAAATGAGGCACCACTTGATCCAGGAGGTTCATTTATAAGTGGCGGTGGTTTTGTAGGGGCAAGATCAAGTTCAGGTAGATCAAGGCAGACAAGTTCTCGAAGTAATTCAAATTATACATCTTCTAGTAGTAGAAGCTCATCCGGTCTTTTTTCCGCAGGACGGAGATAATAACAAAACAAGGAGATAGCGTAAAAGTTATCTCCTTGTTTTGTTATTACTCAAAGTCTAAATCACCATGATATTAATTTTGGGTGTAATCCTGCTGAAAGCCTACATTATATCCACTTTTGAAAAGAATAATTTTATAGAAATTTCTAAATGATTATCCTTTCTCTCATCAAAATTTTGTATTCACCATCATAAAGCTTCAGCTTAAGGCTATTTTCATAAATAATTGAATTTTATAAAACACGACTTTTGATCGTTATACAAGTGAACGATTACAGTGAAGCTTTAATCATGCGTAAGAATTCTTTTGAAGCTCGTGAAAAGAATTGATCTTTTTTCCAAACAAGATTGACATTTGCACTCAATGGAGGTGAGAAAGGAACAAATGTTAGATTTGTATTGGTTGTATTCACAATACCATCGATACAAAGAACACTGGCGACATTCTCTTTCACCAACAGTGAAGCATTGTAAAGTAAGTTATAAGTACCAATCACATTAAAATGATCCATATTTCCACCAAGCCATTCGGAGAGTTGATTATCAACCAATGATTGGTTTGAAATGAGCAAAGGTGTACGTTGAATATCTTTTGGTTGAACTTTGTCTAGGTTCGCAAGAGGATGCAAGTTATTGACTAATATTCCCCAAGAATCGATTAGAGGCAGCCGAATATATTCGTATTTTTGTTTTTCTACAGGGTCAATAACGAGTCCAAAATCTAAAAGCCCTGTATCAATTTTTTCTAATACATCATCAGCATTTCCACTATAAAGATGGATGTCAATTTCCGGGTAGTCGTTTCTAAGATCGTGAAAAATACGACCAAGAAACTCAAACGCTTGTGTTTCTCCGCCACCGATCGTTATTTGTCCACTGATTATTTCATTTTTAATAAGGTTTGTTGTTGTTGACTCAACTAAAGATAGAATTTCTTTTCCTCTATTCATTAAATAGATACCATCTTCCGTTAAAGTGATAAATCGATTTCCTCTAGTAAATAATGTAACACCTAGCTCTTCTTCTAATTCTTTTAATTGTTTTGAAAGAGTCGGCTGGGACAGATGTAAGACTTCAGCGGCTTTACTAATTGTTTTTTCGCTTGCAACAGTTAAAAAATAGGTTAAAACACGAAGTTCCATTGACTATTCCCTCCTATAACTAAAATGAATAGTTATATATATTTAATTGGTATTAGTTAAGTATAACGGGTTTAGGTATAATTTGGATAGTGAAAAATGAACGAATATGTAAGGAGGGAAAATGAATGTCAGCTTTAGAGTTACAGCAGAAGATTATAGGGAAAGAGATATTAAAAGATTCGCCCTTATTTAAAGAAATCCATTTGGTCAAACAGGATAATGAACGATTAATAATGTTGTTGAATGCAAAATATTATTCCAATGAAGAGGTTTTACAGTATTTAGGGAGAATTACTGGACAAACAATTGATTCATCGGTAAAAATTTCTCAACCTTTCTATACTGATTTTGGGAAACATATCACTTTTGGCAAAGATATTTTTATTAATCAAAATGTTACGTTTGTTGATTTGGGTGGTATTACGATTGAAGATCAGGTGTTAATTGGTCCAGGTTCTAGATTAATTACAGTGAATCATTTGATTTCCCCCGAAAAAAGACGCGGAATTAAAGTAGAGGCGATTTGTATTAAGAAAAATGCGTGGCTTGGGGCAAATGTGACGGTTTTACCAGGCATTACTATTGGAGAGAATTCGATTGTTGCTGCGGATTCAACAGTAACAAAGGATGTTCCTGATAATGTGGTTGTAGTAGGAAGTCCAGCCAAAATAGTGCGAAAGATTGAAGAAGATGACGAAACGTAAAAGAATACGGGGCATTTTACTGCTAAGTGTAATAACTTGCTCTAATTGCACAACAAACGAAAAAATTAAAAGATCCACTTCCAATAAGAATTTGTCCGACTACAATCAACACAAAGTTATTCGCGAAAATTACGGACTGAAAAGCCGTTGATGGAATGTTTAGTTTGAGAAGTAAATCAAAGAAAATACGACTAGACCTCGACTGAGCAAATAGAAGGAAGAAGGCCAGAATAAATCATTTAGCAACTATTTGCGATGGCTGTTCACCTTTTTCGAAAGAAGGACACAGTTCAACTATCTAACGTCAAGAAATAAGAAGAACTTCCATCTTATTTCTTGACGTTTCCTTCGCTTTCAATTGACTGAGTCTATACAGCGAAATTTGAAAAGAGAAACTGTATCACTTGTTGAGTATTTTTTTGCCTATATATTGAAAGCATAGTATCCCAAAAATCAATATTGAAAAAATAACCGAAATTTTTTGAACCAATGTTTTCTTATATGAAATAGAAAGAGCATGCTCCCCTTCATTAAGTTTTACAGTAACGAGTCCTGCTTTATTATAGTTAGGAATCACTTTTTGATTATCAATGACTTCATAGCCTTTATAGAAAAACTTGGGTAGTTGGACTTCTTGAGTACCATTAGTTCGTAACGTAAAGTGGTTATAATTATATTTGTTGCTACTTGGATCAGAAAAATTAGTGGTAGAAGGAACGCCATCAATAATCAGAGCGGGACTGGCAAAATATTTTTTGAAGTCAGTGTCTTTTACTAAATATTCTTTCCCATGACCGATTTCCGATTCATAAAAATCAGAAAAATTTTCATTTGTCACGGTCACATTGTTTTGAATGCGAGCTTGCACTAAATTATTACTATTAAATCCAATTGTTAAAAAAATAGATAATGCAATAAATATTAGAAACTCCTTTTTAGAATCCAGTTGAAATTGTTCGATCAAATAAACTGCAAGTAGACTAGCAAAAAAAGAAGCAAATAATAATAGTCTCCAAGGAAATTGAATCGTTGCTAGGATTGATGTTTTAAAAAATGCCCATGGGAAAAGGTTAGTAGCCAGTAAAATAACAAAAAGAGTCAGTAACGTGAGTCGTTGAGTCGTTTTTGTGAGTTTAGGGTAACTAAATAGAGCAGCGATAATGGTTACTAAGAGAAACAAGCCAATATTCGGTTTTAGTTCGGTAAACGGGGCACTTAAGTTGGTAAGACTATTTATAAATAAATCGCCTAAACTAAAATGCAAACCGTTCGCCCATAATGTGGTGTTGTTAAAATTAAATTTTAGCTGTTCGATTTGTTCTAGATAAGGGAATAAAAACCAGGCGGATAAACCAACTGTTAATAAGAAAGCTTTAGTAAGGCTTTTTAGCTGAGCTAGCTTGCACTTTTTCCAATTGAATATGAGAAAAATAAGTAGCAAGAGAAAAGAATAAAAAGCTGTGATCAAATGACTGGCAATCAACAAGCTCATTCCTATTGCGAGCAGTTTCCAGTGATGTTGATGCGTATAAAAAAGGGTGTAAATACCTAAGACTAATAAAGGTAAAAAGGCAAATGCTAATGTTTCACCAAGTGCAGCTCTAACAGACTGATCGATTAAACGATAGGTAGATAGCGTATAAAAACAAGAAAATAGCAAGGATGATTTTTTTGAATGGTGTATAGAATAGAAAAAATAATAAGAGATAATAGCTGTAATAAAGCTGATAAATAGTTGAAATAGGTAGTAAGAAGATACGAAAGAAAATCCACCAATTCTAAAAAGTGCAAATGGCAGCAATAAAATAGAAGGATAAAATAAATCAGCACCGTATCCAAAATTTAGCCCCATTGTAGGAAAGATGCGTGGGAAAAAATCTAAATGCTTTACCGCTAAGGTGTAGCTTTCTAATCTGGTTCTGTGAAATAAAAGGTCATCTTGACTGAAAATATAGTTATTAAAAAAATAAGGAAAGATAGAAGTAATACTAATCAATATTAAAAATATAATTATAATTCCGTTTTTTCTAAATATAAAATTCAATTTATGTCGCCTTCTTTATCTTTTTTTCTTTATTTTAACAGAAAAAATAATAATTATGAAAATAATTGGACTAGTAGTATCAAAATAGAGAGGCGAAAAGACTTTGAATAAAAAGTGAACTAAAGGGTTGAAATTGATAACATGATGTAGTATTATAAATGTACCCTAACAGTATTTCATTTTACTCAATCCGAGTAATACTCCTTATCCCACCTTGAAAAAGGTGGGATATTCTTGTTTTAAGGTGATTTTAAAACATAAAATAGACTAAGTTTCTTTTAAAAGTCCAACTGAATAGCTGCTTAATAATTTTTCACCATCTTTTTCATGGGTGAGAATCTTTACTTCTTTTTTTACTTGTGCAGCCTGCAAAGTATCTCCAGTATTTTCTAGTAAGTGAATGAAATCATAGACACGTTCCATATAAAAGGGTTCGCCTTCACGAATGTAATTTAGAAGGTTCGACAAATACTGCAAATTCAATTTGAAACTATAATTTTCACTTTGTTTATCTTGTTTCTTGGCTAATCTGATATATTTTTCAGCACCAATATAATCTTTGGCATACAATTTTAAGGAGATTAGATTAATCAGAATATTATAGGCAAATTTTTTAGTAGTGAAGTCTCGCTGTTCCTCATATTTGATGGGAAACATTCGAGCAACCAATAAATCAGCTTGTTTTGCGCTAAAAAAACGAGTTAAGTTCGCAGTGATTACATAGTCATATTGAAGATAAAATGATTTTTTTAATAGTTCTTCAAAAATATCATTGACTTCTTCTGATGTAATTGGCTCGACCTCTTTCCAGTGCGCGTGGAAAAAATTCTTAATCGCTATATAGTTTGACAGTTCTCTTAAGTTTTTTTCTCTTTTATCATTTAATGAATAAAAGTAAGTTAATAATTTTTGTTTGGTTGTTTTATTCTCTAAGTGAGCGCCACAATAATAAAAAAATTCTCTAAAATCTTGTTGCTCTTTGTCGAAAGTTGTAAAACTAAAGAATTCATCCGCATTAATAGAAATCTGTCCTAATATTTCTTCCAATTCATTTACTTTTAAAGAACGCTTACCACTTTCAATTTTTGAATACGTAGAAGGATCTGTGTATTCTGACATCATTTCTCTTTGTGTAAGTTTCAATTTTAATCTAAAAAAACGTAAGGTTTCTATGATATTCAAGCGTTTCTCTCCCTTCTTATGCGATTATAGCATGGAGTAATCATAAAATTCTTGTTTTTAATAAAAAAAGATGTAATATATTAGGTTTTTATGCCAATTTCGCACTTTTCAATATTTCTACTTTATTTTTTCGAGTCTGTTTGTTATTCTTTACTTAAGGAAAATTATTTGTTTGCAAACGTTGATCCGAAAAAAACTGATTTGGGGGTGCGCTAATGCTATCATTAATGGCTCTAGTCTCTAGTGTTATTTCTGTATTTGTTATTACTGGTGGGGGCTAGATAGATTATTAAGATGCCTTATATTTGAGTTTTAGAAGACAATGATGTAAACAAATAATTTAACTAAAAAAAACTAAATGTATAAGTAAAAAGTGCGTAACAAAAAAAGTGCAAAATAATAGCTTCTGATTTACTTTTCCTGTTGAATGAAGTAAATCAGAGGCTATTATTTGTTTTTTTAAGAATCTTTAGCAAAAATGTCTTTGGCTTATGTTTCACTTATATATTGTTCTATCTGATAATTTTCTGCTAAAGATTTTGAGTAAACTTTTTCTTGAACTTTTTTCATATATCATATAATAGAAAAAGGCACTTTCGCTTTCGGTTGGTTCTTCTGTAACCAGAATCTCTTTATAATAAGTTAGTGCAATTTCCTCAGAAAAATAATAAGAATCGTTTTTTAAAATAGACAAACGAAGTGTATCGCCAAATAATATATTATTTTCTTCAGAAAAAAGATCTTTTTTCTGATCGACCAACCATGTATTATGGAAAGTCGTCGTTATTTTGATTAAATTTTGTTTCATTTAGTTGTTCTCCAATCGTTAGCTTAATAGACTCTACTTTTATTATATCAAATAGTCCGTAATTTTAAACAAAAAGATTGTTTAGAAGGATTGTTGTTTTTTCTGAATGATTTAAATAATCATCAGATCAGGAAGAGATATGATAGAATAAGCAGTGGAATAATTCAGTGTATATGGAGGAGCAAATAAATATGAAAAAAATTACACCTAAAATGTTTATCACACTATTAGAAAATAAAGAAGAACGGTTTGTGGTGGTGATCAATCATTGGTTTTATTACATAGAACAAGGACGTATTTATAGATTTCAACAACATAATAACACGAAGATGCTAACACTGTTAAGTTCATTTTATGCAGATGAGATTGATGATCTGTTGATGAAGGATGGGTTGAAAAAGAGTATTATCGATCAAATAAAATATGATTGGTTTACAGACGTCTGGAAAGAGACGCTCATGGAGCGTATCGGACGTTCATACTATGATTTGGAAGTATTTTTTTT
The DNA here is from genome assembly GCF_050545135.1 of Enterococcus sp. AZ170. Lineage (NCBI taxonomy): Bacteria > Bacillati > Bacillota > Bacilli > Lactobacillales > Enterococcaceae > Enterococcus > Enterococcus sp. AZ170. The sequence continues at coordinate 1,500,219 of NZ_CP172947.1, forward strand.
CTGAAAAATAGGAGAGTAAGACAAATCTATTCTAACAATAAGTTTTTTGTTTGCTCTCATGAGTAAAACTTCTTTCCTAGCTTTTTTAGTTAGATAAAGTTTACTTGTAAAGAAGTTGTAATTTCAGATTATTTTTGCTAAGATAAGGTTATACAAATAAAATGGTTGGGCGTAAGCTTCAAGGATCAGGTTCTTCAAGGGGTGAGAAGAATGTTTTTTTGAACTTATGCCCTTTTTTATTTTTTAAGGGAATAAGTTTGTGCTTTTTGTCAGTTAAAGTGCAGATTATTCCCTTTTTGATTGTAATAAAGGCTGATACGTACAATAATAAAATGGAAGAAGAACGACTTAAAAGATAGGGGTGAAAAAATGGTTTTAGAAGCTTTGGACAAAATTCGTGAAGCAGAAAAAGACGTAGAAGTAATGAGACAACTAGTTAAAGAAGAACTTACTGTATACGAGCAAGAAAAAACAGATGCTTTAAAGCAAAAAAAAGAGGAAAGTCAAAAAAAAGTAACGTGTTTACTTCAAGAGTTAGAGACACAAAAAGAACAACAACTGCAAAAAGAAAAGGACCTGCTATTAAGTGAAGCAAAAGAACAAAATCAAGATTTCGAAAAAAAATATGAAAAAAATAAAGACTCGATCATTGATTATGTAATAGAAAGGGTGAAAGAAATCTATGGCAGTCAATAAAATGGAAAAAATGACAATTATTGCTGCGTCTGAAAAAGAAGAAGAGATTCTTCAAGCTATACAAGGACTGCAAACGATCGAGGTCAAAGATTTTTTTCATTCAAATGTAGATAGCTCTTATATAGAAAAACATTTTGCTTCAACGTTGTTGAAGGAAGATCCAACGCAGCAAAAACATTTTGAAGCAATGTTATCTGAAATTCAAGAAGCATTAACTTTTATTGAACGATTTTCAGAGAAGTCCTCCAAAAAGAAAAGAATAAAAAGGCAAGTCCTGACTTTGGGTTCGTTAGAAAAAAAGTTTGATGAACCTAAAATCAGTAAGTATCTAAGAGAAATTGCCTTTCTTAAAAATGAGTTAACTAGACTTGCATCAACAAGGAAAGAATTAGTAACAAAAGAAAAATGGTTGGCTCGTTGGCAATATTTAGATGTAGTTCCTAAAAAAAATGTATTAGAAAGTAGCAATCTTTTATTGGGCTCAATCAATGCTGCGAACCAGTCCCTTTTCTTAGCAGATTTAGCAAATGTGAATTCTGTTTATGTAGAGGAAATTTATCACAGCCAAAATCATATATATTACAGTTTACTCTATTTAAAGAATCAAACTGCTGAAGTAGCGGAGGTTATTGCAAAATATAGCTTTAACGAATTTAATTATCCATACGATCGTTTGCCTAAGGAAGCATATCAACAAAATAAAGAAAAACTGGCTGCACTTGTAGAAGAAGAAAAGCAATTAAAAGTTAAATTGTCTTCTTATCATGCTTATTTAGAAGAGTTATATTTAGCTGAAGAGATGACTTACGCTTTTATTCATCGTGAAGCGGCTAAAAATCATTTCTTGAACACTTCTTACTTTTTCATTATGCAGGGGTGGATTCCTGTAGACGAAAAAAACGAGTTATTGACTGTCTTGCAAGAAAATAGGCCAAAAGATGAACTTTACATCGTTTTTGACTTACCTACAGATGATGAAATTCAATTGGATATTCCAGTGAAGTTAAAAAATAATTCTGTAGTAGCACCATTTGAGATGCTGACAGAAATGTATAGTTTGCCCAAATACGATGAGATTGATCCAACGCCGATCATGACGCCTTTTTACATGGTGTTTTTTGGGATGATGGTAGCCGATATTGGCTATGGACTGATTATGTTAGTGGGAGCATTGCTTGCACTCAAGTTAATGGTTTTACCACGTGGAATGAAGCGATTTGCAGATTTCTTTCTGATCTTATCATTTCCGACGATTATCTGGGGGTTTATATATGGCTCGTTTTTTGGTGCTACTTTACCCAAAGTATTATTCGGAATACAGCTCCCGTTTCCTATTTTATCAACCACGGAAGATGTGAATACAATTTTGATTTTATCGGTTGTTTTCGGATTTATCCAGTTATTGACTGGTTTGATGGTCAATGGGATCGAGTTAACGAAGCGTAAGCGTTATTTAGAAAGTATCAGTGAAAGTTTTGCATGGCAAGGGTTACTGATCGGATTAGTGATCGTAGTTTTAGGTATGTTGATTTTTAGTAATGATGGGTTTGTTACAGTGGGAATCGTTGTAGCTGCTATTTCAGCCTTATCGATCATTGTCGTACCAATCATTCAATCAAAATCAAAAGTCAAAGGGTTAGCCAAAGGGTTATATGGCCTATATGGTTTGACAGGGTATATTGGTGATCTAGTTAGCTATACGCGTTTGATGGCTTTAGGTATTTCTGGTGGAAGTATTGCGGCAGCATTTAATATGTTAGTAGAATTTATGCCGCCTGCTGCACGCTTTACCGTTGGGATTGTATTGATCATAGCCTTACATGCATTGAATCTCTTTTTAAGTTTACTAAGTGCTTATGTACATGGTGCACGATTGCAATATGTAGAGTTTTTCGGAAAATTTTATACTGGCGGTGGACGGGCATTTAATCCACTAAAAGCTGAAGAAAAGTATATGAACATTGAAAAAAAATCAAAAGTAAAAGACTGATGGAGGAATAAAAAACATGATAGATTACTTAATTAACAACAATGGCGGCATTCTTTTCGCCGTTTTAGGAATGGCAATGGCAACAATTTTAGCTGGGATCGGTTCTGCTAAAGGGGTTGGTTTTACCGGGGAAGCTGCGGCAGCATTAACGACTGAACAACCAGAAAAATTTGGTCAAGCATTGATTTTACAATTATTACCAGGTACGCAAGGGTTGTACGGATTCGTTATCGCGTTCTTGATTTTTATTAATTTAGATAACAGCATGTCAATGGTTCAGGGATTGGATTATTTTGTAGCGTCTTTACCGATTGCATTTGCGGGTTTGTTTTCTGGTATCGCTCAAGGTCGTGTTGCAGCGGCTGGTATTCAAATTTTAGCTAAAAAACCCGAACACGCAACAAAAGGGATCATTTATGCTGCGATGGTTGAAACATATGCCATTTTAGGGTTTGTTATCTCATTCTTACTTGTACTAAATGTGAAGTAGTAGGAGGATAAAAATGGATGCAATTGAAAAAATTGTCGAACAGATTCTAGAAAAAGGTCGAATAGAAGTTTCTGAGCAAAAAAAAGTAGAAATTATGCGGATCGATCAAGAATATCAAGAACAAGAAGAAGCGTTGTATTTACAAGAAGCAAAACGAATTGAAAAAAATGAAGAGCAAACTATGAAAGCCTTTAAGCAAAAGCAAAACCGTCAACAATTAGACATAAAACAAGCAACTTTAAATCAAAAACAAGGTTATCTAGAACAGCTTTTTACAGAAGCAACTGAACGTATGAATGATTGGTCGGAAGTGGAATTTCAACAGTTTGTAGAACAAATCATTCATCAACTGCCAATAGAAGGACGAGCTGGTCTGAAACTAGGAGAGTTTTCCAAAAATAAACTGTCTGATCAATGGCTACAAGTACATTCGCCAGAGAAACTAGTTTTGGTTTTAGAAAAAGAAGTGATTCCAAACGCTGGAGGCTTTATCGTAGCAAAGGATGGCATTGAGTATAACTTTTTATTTTCTAGCCTTGTGCAAGAAATCAAGAAAATAGATAGTTTTAAGGTAGCGAAATTGCTTTTACAGTAACAAAGGTTCTTTTACTCATAGTGAGTTAAATTGGATAAAAAAGCTTTTTAATAACTAGATATAGAAATAGAAATGATTTGTTTCACTTTTTATGACAGGAGGATCATGATGAAAGAAACTGCGTATAATCAAATCAATCCTTTGATTCGTCTTAAAGAAACAGAACTGCTAAGCAATGCTCAGTACGAGCAATTATTGACTGCAAAAACTGTTGAAGAACTAAAAGATATCTTGAAAAATACAGTTTACAACGCTTATATGACGGATGATTTTGCTGAAAAGTTTGACTATATTTATGCAAAAGAAAAAGGGAAATTGTATGAGTGGCTGTACGAAATGGCACCCGAACCAGAAGTGATCACAATCTATACGTCAAGAGCCACTTTTCATAATTTGAAAGTATTGACGAAAGCAGAGCTAACAGGTAGGGACTTGGATTATTTATTTTTAGATGACGGACGATATTCTATAGAAACGCTAAAAAGTGCGATTCGTACCCGAGTGTCTACAGAATTACCTGAAGCTTTGATGGATGCTATTCTTGAAGTATTGGATTATTTTCAAGAATCATCTACATTGCAAGCAATCGATATCATTTATGATCGGAATTTTTTGACCTTTCAGCGCCAATTAGCTGAATCCTTAGAGAATAAAGATATTGTGAGAGAAGTTGCTGCATTTATTGATTTGACGAATATATCCACGATGGCTAGAGGAATTATTCAAGGGCAGCACGAGAATTTTTTATCAACTGTCTTATCTAGTTCAGGGACGATCGCAAAAGAGAATTTTCTTGCCTATGCCAAACAATCATTACAGGCTTTCACCGATTTTACATTAAATACAGCGTACGGTGGACTGTTAACAGCGATTGTTTCTACTAGTACAAAAGAATTAGATTTAATTGCCTTTGAAAAGGTTAAAGATAATTATTTAACAAGTTTGTATGACAAAGCAAAAATCATGGCCTTTGGGCCGTTGCCACTCTTGGCATTTCTAAATGCTAAGGAAGTGGAGTGGAAGAATTTACGGTTGATTTTAGTTGGGAAACGAAGTGGTTTTCCACTAGAAGTCATTAGAGAAAGGATGAGGATGACAGATGACCTATAAGATCGGCGTAATCGGTGATAGAGACTCTGTGATGCCTTTCAAACTTTTTGGCTTTGAGGTTGTCTACGCAATTTCGGAAAAACAAGTGAGAGAAACGATTGAAATAATGGCCAAAGATGATTTCGGTGTCATTTTTATCACAGAAGATGCTTCTGAATTAGCTGTTGAAACGATTGAACGTTATAAAAGTAAAGTCACACCTGCTATCATTTTGATCCCAAGTCATAATGGGACAAAAGGGATCGGGCTGAAAGAGATACAAGATAATGTGGAGCGAGCAGTAGGGCAAAATATTTTGTAGGATGTTAGAGTACTTTACAATAATATGTGGGATCTAGCTTTACGAGTCAGCTTTCGACTGAGAAACACAAGGAATAACTGAAATGATGTCGAACCGTAACAAGCGACTTTAGGAGCATTACTACATTTGATAGGAGGAATGATTTTGCAAACTGGTACAATTATTAAAGTATCTGGTCCTTTAGTCATGGCAAAAAATATGTCTGATGCAAGTATTCAGGATATTTGCCATGTGGGAGAATTAGGTGTTATCGGAGAAATTATCGAGATGCGGGGAGACGTCGCATCGATTCAAGTATATGAAGAAACAACAGGCATCGGACCAGGTGAGCCTGTCGTAACGACTGGTGAAGCGTTATCGGTTGAATTGGCGCCAGGATTGATTTCAGAAATGTTTGATGGCATTCAGCGGCCACTAGATACATTTGCACAAGTAACAGAAAGTAATTTTTTAAGTAGAGGCGTTCAGATTCCAGCATTAGACAGAAGTAAAAAATGGTTGTTTGAGCCAACTGTTGCTGTAGGAGATAATGTTTCAACAGGAGATATTATTGGGCTCGTCCAAGAAACGAAAGTAATCCCACACAAGATCATGGTTCCATATGGCATCAAAGGGAAGGTCAAAGAAGTGAAACAGGGTGAATTTACCATTGAAGACACCATTTATGTGATTGAAACATCGATAGGAGATCAAGAATTTACAATGATGCAAAAATGGCCTGTTCGCCGCAGTCGTCCGATTCTGGAAAAAGTAAATCCAGATGTTCCTTTATTGACAGGACAACGTGTGATCGATACCTTTTTTCCAGTAACTAAAGGTGGCGCTGCTGCAGTTCCAGGACCTTTCGGAGCTGGTAAAACAGTGGTTCAGCATCAAATTGCGAAATGGGCAGATGTTGATTTAGTGGTTTATGTTGGCTGTGGTGAACGTGGAAATGAAATGACCGATGTGTTGAATGAGTTTCCCGAGTTAATTGATCCAAATACAGGTGAATCTGTTATGGAACGCACCGTTTTGATTGCTAACACGTCTAATATGCCGGTAGCAGCGCGTGAAGCATCGATCTATACAGGAATCACAATTGCTGAATACTTCCGTGATATGGGCTATTCTGTTGCGATCATGGCAGATTCAACTTCCCGGTGGGCAGAGGCACTTCGGGAAATGAGTGGCCGTTTGGAAGAAATGCCAGGGGATGAAGGGTATCCAGCTTATTTAGGCAGTCGTTTGGCAGAATATTATGAACGTGCCGGCAAAGTTGTAGCTTTGGGTAAGGATCATCGTGAAGGCAGTATTACTGCAATCAGTGCAGTTTCGCCATCGGGTGGAGATATTTCTGAACCAGTGACACAAAATACATTGCGTGTGGTCAAAGTATTTTGGGGACTAGATGCGACTTTGGCACAAAAACGTCATTTTCCATCCATTAATTGGCTACAAAGTTATTCTTTGTATGATTCAGAAGTTGGCAAATATTTAGATCAACAGCTTCAGGTGAATTGGTCTGATATGGTGATGGAAGGGATGAGGATTTTACAAGAAGAATCGCAATTGGAAGAAATCGTTCGCCTTGTTGGGATTGATTCGTTATCTGATAAAGATCGTTTGACGCTAGAAGTTGCGAAGTCGATTCGTGAAGATTACTTGCAGCAAAACGCTTTTGATGATGTTGATACCTTTACTTCAAGAGAGAAACAATACAAAATGCTTCGCTTGATTTTGACTTTTTATGAGGAAGGACAAGCTGCGTTGACATTAGGCGCGTATTTGTCTGAGATCATGGCTGGAACCGTTGGATTAAGAGATCAAATAGCTAGAAGTAAATATTTACCAGAAGATGAAATTGATCGATTAGATGGTCTAGTTGATGAAATCAAATTAACTTTAAAACAAATTATTGCAGATGGAGGGATGACAAGTGATTAAAGAGTATCGTACAATCAATGAAGTTGTTGGTCCCTTAATGATCGTTGAAAAAGTGGAAGGTGTTAAATACGAAGAATTGATCGAAGTCCGAATGCAAAATGGAGAGATCAGACGTGGGCAAGTGCTTGAAATCAATGGTGACAAAGCAATGGTTCAAATTTTTGAAGGCACGAGTGGAATCAATCTGCGTGATTCAAAAGTCCGTTTTCTGGGTCATCCATTAGAGTTAGGCGTTTCAGAAGATATGGTTGGTCGAATTTTTGACGGTTTGGGACGTCCTAAAGATAACGGACCTGAAATTTTACCTGAAAAAATGGTGGATATCAATGGTGAAGTGATCAATCCAGTCGCTCGAGACTACCCTGACGAATTTATTCAAACAGGAATTTCAGCGATCGACCATCTAAATACGTTAGTTCGAGGGCAAAAGCTACCAGTTTTTTCTGGATCAGGTTTACCCCATAAAGAATTAGCAGCACAAATTGCCCGCCAAGCCAATGTATTAAACAGTGATGAAGAATTTGCTGTAGTTTTTGCCGCAATTGGGATCACATTTGAAGAAGCTGAGTTTTTCATGGAAGATTTTCGGCAAACTGGCGCTATCGATCGTTCAGTAATGTTTATGAATTTAGCCAATGATCCAGCAATCGAACGGATCGCTACACCAAGAATGGCATTGACGGCAGCTGAATATTTAGCTTATGAAAAAGGCATGCACGTTTTAGTGATCATGACAGACATGACAAACTATTGCGAAGCACTAAGAGAAATCTCTGCAGCGCGTCGTGAAGTCCCAGGGCGTCGTGGCTATCCAGGTTATCTTTATACGAACTTAGCCACATTATATGAACGTGCTGGACGAATTAGGGGATTAAAAGGCTCTGTAACACAGATCCCAATTTTAACAATGCCAGAGGATGATAAAACACATCCAATTCCCGATTTGACCGGATACATTACCGAAGGACAAATCATTTTATCTAGAGAGCTGTATAAAAGCGGGATTCAACCACCAATCGATGTACTGCCGTCATTGTCTCGTTTAAAGGACAAGGGTACCGGAGAAGGAAAAACTCGGATCGATCACGCACCGACAATGAATCAATTATTTGCAGCTTATGCACAAGGGAAGCAAGCGAAGGAATTAGCTGTTGTCCTAGGTGAATCAGCACTTTCAGATGTCGATAAAATCTATGCTAAATTTGCCGATCGTTTTGAAAAAGAGTATGTAAACCAAGGCTTTTATACGAATCGTTCAATTGATGAAACGTTGGATTTAGGCTGGGAACTATTATCGATGTTACCAAGAACGGAATTAAAACGAATCAAAGACGATATGTTGGATGAATACCTGACTGAAGGAGAGTGATCGACCATGGCACGGCTAAATGTGAACCCTACTCGAATGGAACTCTCTCGTCTAAAGAAACAACTAGGCACGGCAACTCGAGGACATAAATTATTAAAAGACAAGCAAGATGAGCTGATGCGTCGCTTTATCTTACTTGTCAAAAAAAATAATCAACTACGGATCGATGTAGAGCAAGAATTAACAACAGCTTTGTCAAATTTTGTGTTAGCGAATGCAACGTTGAATGAAGCTTTTATCGAAGAATTAGTTGCAATTCCAGCAAATGAGGTCACATTAGATGTGATTGAAAAAAATATTATGAGCGTGACTGTACCAATCATGAACTTTCACTATGATGAAACGGTAGTCGAAGCACCGTTGAATTATGGCTATCTAAATTCAAATGCTGAATTAGACGGAGTGTTTGATAAGATTTCGACGATTTTGCCCAAATTGTTGGAATTAGCAGAGGTGGAAAAAACTTGTCAGCTAATGTCAGAAGAAATAGAGAAAACACGTCGGCGAGTGAATGCATTAGAATATATGACGATTCCTCAATTAGAAGAAACAATTTATTATATCCAGATGAAACTGGAAGAAAATGAGCGAAGCGAAATTACTCGTTTGATCAAAATAAAAAATATGGGTAGTTAAATAAAATAGAAGTAAGTGAGAACATTAAAAAATTGATTTGTTCTTACTTACTTCTTCATTTTCTTATGGAAATCGTATAGTTAGTGAGTGAATAATAGTTTTTATTTGAATCAGATAAAGTGGCTAAAACAGGGCTCCCTTCATTTAGAGGAGTAGACGAATTAAAAGAAGTACCGTGATGGTTTACGATTATTTCTTTCGGTGCTTTATATCATGATCATTCAATTTGGCTTTTAGTTGTTGAATTGCTTGAAGTAATGACCGTTTCTAGTTGTCGAGATTCTCCTTTATACATAATCATATTTTTTCTTTTATAGTTAAAAATTCTGATGATACTTCGGGTAATTATTTTAAATCATCCGTATAAACATGGATATAAAAGTCAGTTTTGAGACTTTGAAAATTTAAAGAAGTATCAGAACGGCTAGAAGAATAAAACGATTGATTACTTACATCTACTTTATCAGATATCCAAGTAAACTCAGCAGGAAAATATGCAAGAGCTGCACCATCAGGACGTTTAAACTTGATTACAACTGAAAATTTGTCTTTACTATAAATAGGAATATGTTCTTTCAAACGAACGGTTTCAAAACCTGGTGATTCTTTTATTCCTTCTGCAACTTTGATCAGATTTTTCAGGTTTTTATTTTCAGTACCATTAGGATTTATATAGATTTCATAAGGCGTATTATATTGAACGGTACGAATTCCAATGGCTTTAATAATTTCATGATTATTTTTTGGCGCATCATAGTTGTTACTAAGGTAGTAATGTGGACTATCAATAGAATAACTTGATTCTGTGCTAGGGGTAATGAAATCAGTTTTACTATATTGATGTGCATAATTATTATTGTTTTCAATAGAGCTGATAGCATGTGAGTCGTTCGTCATAAGATGATAATCTTCATATGACACATAAAAATAACCACCATCATTATATGAAGTACCCCAACTGTTTTTTACTATAAACGCACCATTTTGTGATGGCGGGGTAGAAAAATTACTTTTGCTGAAATTATCATCCCAACCAACAATTAGACACACATGATTGATAGCACTTGGATTATTCTTTATCGCAGTAAAGTAAGAATCAGTTTTAGCATTGTAGTGTGCGTTCGTTGATTGTAAATATTTACCATTGTTGCGAAAGGTAACACCACCATTGGTGAGTGTTTCTTTTTTTATTTCATTGACTCTGGCTACTTGTTCAGAATTGGTATAGTCTTTGCTCAATTTTGGTATATCAACAATTCCTTGGACATGGAAAGGAGTTGGTTTATCCAAATCTATCAAGGACAATGGCTTAAGTGATAATTGAAAAGGCATATCTTTTTCTAAAACTGGAGATTTCCATCGAATTGAACTGTAAAACGTAGCGGCTTCTTGTCCACCTGCCCCTAAGTTACGATTATAAGCTAAAGGGTTCTCATTTAAAATAGAAGTGGCATTTCTTGCAAAAAAATAATCACTATGACGTTCAGAAAGGGAAATCGGTGTTCCATTTTTTTTCTCGTAATGATGTTCCAATGCTGCATTTGAAGCGAAGGCCCAGCAGATATTTAAACTGCCTTGGTTTTTAACGGCTAAATTATTTGTGGCTCTTGGATCATGAATTCTTGGTAACGTTGTTCTTGTTTGTCTTTCCAATAGTTTAGGTTGCTCGATTGCAGGACTATTATCAGGAATGACACCATTTGTTGGTGGGGAGGCTAGGACCTCATTTGATGGATACAAGAATAGAACACTAAACAATAACAACCCACTTTGTTTAAACAATCTTTTTTTCATGATTCTCTCCTTTGATTTTATTTTGTCACGTAATTATTATAATATATTTTAATTAATATGTAAAATATATTTAACTTTATTTTTGGTCTATAATTAGTGAATAGGTTTTATTTCCGAAAAAAAATTATTGAGGAAGTTATGAATTGATAACTTCGCTCAATAATCTGTTTAAAAATGATTATTCATTTGGATAATTATTTTTTTGAATCGTCCACAATTGATCAGTGATCGTTGAAATAAAAGCAATACCAGCATCTGTTTGACCCTTTGTAAACACCGTCAAGATAAAAGGCTGTTCTGTTTCCAAAATACCAATGTCATGTAGAAAGCCTTCATAGGAGCCAATTTTATGGGCCACTTTACCTGCGGTTGTTGGAGTCTCCATTCGTTCATGGAAAACAGTGTTTTTCATATAGTCATAAATCGTTTGATACTCCACATTTGATGCTTTTTCTTTATACAAAATTTTAAGAATCTTAGCCGCATCTTCAGAGGTGAATTTTGCGTCATCCCAATCCGTTTCTTTTTGTAAAAAATGAGCATAAAGTGCTTGTTTTGCTTTAACATCACCACCAAAAGTGTCATATAACATGTTTTTTGCAATATTATCAGAATAGGTGATGTTATATTCTTGCAAAGTTCTCACCGAATATTGTGGCTGGATATTATTGATAATGATCCCGGTTCCATCTTCATAATCTTCTTTTTCATTAAAAGTAAGCTGATCTTCCCATTTTAGACTCCCTGATTCAACTTTATCCGCAATCATCATTGCTAAAGGAACTTTAATCGTACTAGCGCTGTAAAATTCTTTCGTTCCATTTACAGAAATTTGCTTGCCTGTAGTTAAGTCAACATAAGTCATACCTATGTCGCCATTAAATGTTTTGGCAGCATCTATCATTGTTTGGTTGATTTTATGGTAGAAATCCGTCAGCTCAGGAGTTTCTATAGTTTTTGGTTCAGGATTTTTGTTTGCCGAAATAGCTGCTGATTTGATTGGAATACTAATTTTTTCACTTATTTCTGCTTCGTTTGCATAATCTACTGTATGAGCAGAAAAAAAGAACGATACGATCAAGAAGAAACAAATAGAGAAAATCATTCCATATAGAGTCATTTTCTTTTTTTCCAAATACCTTTCGTTCCTTTCTAACAATTGTAAGATAGCAATCTTATCTGATACTTATTTATCTAGTTCATTAAAAATAGAGCCACAATCATTTAATCATTTTTCTTGTAGATTTGCAAGGTTAGATATGGACGAAAATAATTGAAATCTGTATTTAAGGTTTGTTTAAGGTCCGTAAACTAAAGTAGTATCTGTCCAGAAGAAATAGTATTAATTGCTTTGGCAAATCATTAATACAGATGGATCAGCTAGAGTTGGCGGATTAATTTTTAGGAACGATAAAATGAGTCCGTTGCGTTTTTTATTTAAGGAGGAATTATATGAATTTTATCAAACGAGCAGCATTAAGTATGAAAGCTAAAAAGGGACGAACATTTTTATTATGTGCTGTTTTTTCAGCGATTTTAATTTTTGTTTTAGCTGGATTAACCATTCAAAGCGCTGCAATCACTGCAACAGAAAATGCCAAGAAAAGTGTTGGTGCCAGTGTCACGCTATCGGCTAATCGTGAAGCTGCGATGAAGAAAAGTCAAGACAGCACTACCAGTACAAAACCAGATCCAGGTAGTTTTAGTTTGACGCCAGTTTCATTAGCAGATGCGCAAAAAATCGCTGCTTTAGACAATGTGAAATCCTATTCATTTTTAGCCTCTTCATCGGCTGGAGCAGGTGATGGGATCACACCGATTTCAACTGATTCGGAAAGTGAGACGACAACTTCTTCAACAAGTAATAATGAACAAGCTGTTAATGAAGGGGAGGAACAAGCTCGAGGTGATGGACAAATGGGCGGTGGACCGATGGCTATGCAGCAGCAAAGCGATTTTCAAGTAAGTGGCGTAATGGATTTGTCGATGTTGAGTGATTTTTCAGACGGCATTGCTGAAATCACAAGTGGTGAAGCAATCAGTGAGGCTGATGTGGAGACAAATAATGTCGTTATTGAGCAAACCCTTGCTGAGGCAAATGAATTAAACGTTGGCGATACATTTAAACTGACAGATCCCGAAGATGAGACGAAAACTTATGAATTAACGATCAAAGGAATTTATAAGACATCTGAAAACGGAAACAGCATGGGGATGCAGTTCAATTTCTTGAATCCAGCGAACACCTTATATACATCATATACCTTTGCAAATACCTTAAAAGGAGATGACGCAACAGGAACGATTGATTCAGCAAGCTACACACTTAGTGATCCAAAAGCAATGGACACCTTTGTTGCCTCTGCTGAAAAGCTGATTGATACAGACAGCTTTAGTTTGCAAACTAACGATCAAGCCTATCAACAAATGCTACAACCTTTGAATAATGTTGCAAGTTTTGCTAAAAATATTGTGATTTTAGTCGCGGTCGCGGGAGTAATTATTTTAACTCTGATCGTCATGATGACAATTAGAGAAAGGCGATATGAAATTGGTGTATTATTATCACTTGGAGAATCACGCTTTAAAGTTGTCTTACAATTTTTCAGTGAGATCATTATTTGTATGGTTGTTGCTTTAGTCATTGCAACATTTAGTGGGAATATTGTCGGAAATGTTGTCGGTGAACAATTGATCAACCAACAATCTCAAAATGCTCAACAAACGGAAACGAATCAAGGTCAACCAGATAAAATGGGCGGTGACGGACAACAGCGCCAAGGCGGGCCAGGAGGAGCCATGGGTCGAATCGGAGCAAGCTCTGTTGAAGCAGCAGAAGCGATCCAAGAGTTAAATATTTCTGTACAACCAAAAGAAATCGCACTATTAGCAGGTTTAGGTATTCTAATCAGTTTCTTCTCGATAGTTTTATCTTCAGTTGGTATTTTGCGATTGCAACCAAAAAAAATCTTGACCACATAGAAAAGAGGAATTGCGATGTTACAAACACAAGAAGTAGGCTATTGGTATAAAAATGAAGACGAATTTCTTTATAAAAATGTGAATTTAACGTTTCAGCGAGGAAAAATGTACGCTATTTTAGGAGCGAGTGGTTCTGGCAAGACGACATTTCTTTCTTTAATTGCAGGACTAGACTTGCCAAAGGCTGGAGAGATCCTTTACAATGAAGAATCCTTGAAAAAAATTGGTCTTAGAAATTATCGTAAAAACGATGTCTCGATTATTTTCCAAGCGTATAATTTACTCCCTTATATGTCAGCGCTGGATAATGTTTTAACAGCTATGTCAATATCAAGTTCAAAACAGGCTGATAAAAAGACCTATGCTCTAGAAAATTTAGCGAATGTTGGGATTGATGAGGTCCTTGCCACTAAGAATGTGACCCAGCTTTCTGGTGGACAACAACAACGTGTGGCAATTGTTAGAGCGTTATGTTGTGACCATGAACTGATTGTAGCCGATGAACCTACCGGGAATTTAGATGAGAAAACATCCAAAGAAATCGTTCAGTTGTTCCAAAAAGTGGCACATGAACAACAAAAATGCATAATTATTGTGACCCATGAACAAGAAGTAGCGAATGCTTGTGATGCGGTTTATGAACTAAAGAATCAACGATTTGAACTGGTTAAGTAAAAAGGAAAAACGTGGAACAAAACTGTACTTTGGTTTTGTTTCACGTTTTTTTAGTTAAAAAGCTGATTGACCAGAATGTTTCAATTGATTGTTTAGCTGCTGTGTTTCTTTGATCAAAGTATGACCAATCGTTGTATCTTTGACCTTTAAACGTTCAATTTTCCGGTCAACGATTTGGCGGGTAGAAATAATATCATCATTTTTTTCGATGGCAGTTTCTTGATCAGAGAAGGGTTTATGGGCGGCTAACTGCATTCCAAAAGAATTATATAAAAGTGTATAACCGCCAATTCCAGTGACTTTTTGATACGCTTTTGAAAAACCGCCATCAATAACGATCATTTTGCCGTCAGCTTTGATTGGTGATTCGCCTTTGATTTGTTTTACAGGAGTATGGCCGTTGATAATGTGGCTATCAGGTTCATTAAGCCCGAAAGCTTTTAAGATATTTTGGCATACTTGAGAATCATTTCTTAATGAGTAATAAGCATTTTTTTCTTCCACGTGGGTTTGACATTCTTCAATAAAATAGCGCTCGAATGTTTTCATTGCTTCTTTTCCAAAGAGTGATGAACGCTCACCACACCATAAGTACCAAACGAGATCTGTTGAAAAATCTTCGGTTAACCATGGTTTTGAAAAGGCCTGTTGTATATTCGTTTCAAAAAAATCTAGTAACGCTTTACCCGCATACTTATTTTTGTTAAAGCTGATTTCTTGAAATGATCCATCATCATTAAGAGGAATACAGCCATGAATCAATAAATTGTGGTTATAAGACAGATACAATGCGCCTTTTTCCATAAGAAAAGTCATGTGCTGTTTTAATTTTGGGGAATTTTGAAACTGCTGCAATAAATCAGTGATGACCAATTCTTCTTCTGCTGATAATTGATAAGGCTGCTTCCAGTCAACTGTTTGAAAACAGGTATTGACTAACTGATAAGCTTGACCATCGATCATAAGCTGATTTTCATGAATCTTGTCTAATAATAATCGATGGTCCATTTGAAATTCGGGACGGCGCTGAATTAATTGTCCTTCTAATTTTTCTTGGATCATTGCCATCGCCTGCTGGATTTTCATTGCATCTGTGCTTTCTAGAGTTGTAAGTTCTCTGTAAGGATTTTTTTTAGGGAAAAAATCCTTATTTTCCTGATAGATTTTACGGCTAAATGATTTTAGTAACTGTAAATCAATACCGTAGGCCTCTTCCAAGAGGTCTAAGTTGCCATAACGGGCACAAATTCGTAATACATTCGCTAAACAAGCTTTAGAGCCGCTGACAGCGCCAAGCCAAATGATATCGTGATTGCCCCATTGAATATCAAGTGAGTGGTAGTCGAGCAAAGAATCCATTATTTTATCAGGGTGAGGTCCTCGATCATAGATATCTCCAATCACGTGAAGATGGTCGATCACAAAACGTTGCGTTAAATAAGACAAGTCGGCTATAAAACGTTCAGCTTCTCCAAGTTCGATGATTTTTTGAATGATTTGTCGATAATAGGCTTTTTTATCTGTGGTTTCATCGTATTGATAAATCAATTCTTCTAAAATATAGGCGTAAGTTTGTGGTAATGCTTTACGGACTTTAGAACGTGTATATTTACTTGATGCAAATCGGACAATGATCAGTAACTGTTCAATCGTTTCAAACCACCAATTTTGCGGTAAACTTTGCGCCTTCTTTAATGACTGTATCTTTGCTTCTGGATAATAGATTAAAAAGCAGAGTTCATCTATTTTGTCTTGAGAAAGTTCTTGACTGAACAGCGTACTTACTTTGTCACGAATACTTCCTGAGCCATTTCTCAAGATATGATTGAAGGCGGCAAACTCACCATGAAGATCACTGATGAAATGTTCCGTTCCTTTTGGTAAATTTAAAATAGCTTCTAAATTAATAATTTCGGCAATCAGCTCATTTGAGTGAAGATTACTCATCAAGAGGACTCCTTACTATTGGTTTTGTGCCAAATCTTCGATTATTGTTGTCGTTTCTTCAATTGATTTTTTATCAACATTGATCACTAGGGCATTATATTTTTCAAAGATTCGATTAGCATAATCTAGCTCTTCTTGGATACGCTGCGCATTTGTATAAGCAGAATCTTCTTTCAATCCCAGTGAATGTAAACGCGATTTGCGAATGCCCATCAAGCTATCAATACTGGTTGTTAATCCGATGATTTTCTTTGGATCGATCTGGTCTAGTTCTGCAGGTAAAGCAACTTCTGGAATCAAAGGTAAATTAGCTACTTTATGATTGCGATTGGCCATATACATACTTAATGGCGTTTTGGATGTACGTGAAACACCTAATAAGACATAATCAGCGTCCAAGAACCCTTTTGCATCTTTTCCATCGTCATATCTTACGGCAAACTCAATTGCAGAAACGCGGCTAAAATACTGTTCGTTTAGCTTGTGAATAGCACCTGGTTCTTGCAAAGGCTGAACCCCAAAAGTTCCCTCAACAATTTCACTTAAAGGACTCATGTAATCAACAAATTGTAATCCAGTTCGAGTAGCGAAATCTTTCACTAAATTGACTAGTTTTTTGTTGACTAGCGTTGTAACAACGATTGCTTTATCGTGAAGGGCATCTTTTAGAATCGGCTGTAATAATTCTTCATCTGTAATAAATGGGAATCGTTGAATATCGCTCATATCAATGCTCGGATATTGAGCTGAGACAGCAGAAATGATTTTTTGTGCGGTTTCTCCAACTGAATCTGAGACTAAATAAATTTTAATTTTATCCTTTTGCATGAATACACTCTCCTAATTTTTAAAGGTTCGGTTGTTTGATCCGTTTTTTGATTAATAATTTTCCTTTTCAATATCATTGCCTGCATTGATAAAATAGGCCATCATTCTCGTTTTTGTGACTTTTCCAATCACTTTTTTTGGTTGATCAAGTGTAACAACGGGCAAGGTATCAATACTATGCTGCATCAATAAGCCGCCAGCTTCTAAAATCGTACGATCACGAGTGATGGTGATGATGTTGGGCATACGACTCATGATAATGGCTACTGGTGTTTTTTCAGTATTTGGATTACTGATAGCTGCTCGAAGCAAATCCTTGCGAGAAAGGATACCATTCAACTCATCATTGTCATCTTTGACGTATAAAGAACCAACATCATACATGAATAAATTGGTTACAGCATCATAAACTGTCGTACTTTGATGAATGAGGATAGGAGGTAACATGATGTCTTCCACCTTTTTTTTGTACAATTTTTCATAGAGTAAGGGTTCAATTGTTTGACCAGTATAAAAATAACCGACTTTTGGTCTAGCATCAAGCAAACCAGTCATCGTCAAAATAGCTAAATCACTGCGCAAGGTCGCCCGACTCAATCCTAGTATTTTTGCAATATTATCACCACTGATCGGTTCATTCTCCTTAACGATTTTGATGATTTCTAATTGCCTTGAGGTAAGTTTCATTTTATTGACCTACTTTCTAAATGTGACACACTAATTATTATATATTTCTTATAAAAATAAAGCAACCATAAAAATAAGATACACTAATAATGATTGACAATAAATGTGATACACAATATAATGATTTTTATACAAATGTGATACACTATTAGAGAGAAGGAGAGTTTGCGAGTGAAATATGTGATTGATTTTTTAGAAGGAAGTAAAGAACAAGCTGATTTGTTAGGAGGTAAAGGAGCAAATTTAGCGGAGATGACGAAATTGAAATTACCTGTTCCTACTGGTTTTACAATCACAACAGAAGCATGTTTAGCTTATTTAAAAGAAAAAGAGCAGGTCTTAAAGGAACTGAATGAAGAGATTCAAGTGCATATTCATAGTATGGAAAAAAGCACGGCAAAAAAAATTGGAAATGTCGCTGATCCATTATTAGTTTCAGTAAGAAGCGGATCCAAATTTTCAATGCCTGGCATGATGGATACTATTTTGAATTTAGGGTTAAATGATGAGACGGTGCTTGGTCTGGCTAAAAAGACTAGTGATGAACGTTTTGCATACGATTGTTATAGGAGATTGTTGCAAATGTTTGGTGATGTTGTTTGTGGTATTGATAAAAATCGTTTTGAAGAACAATTGGATTTTTATAAGTCAAAGAATAACTATCAGTCGGATACAGAGATGCAAGCGGCTGATTGGCAAGAATTGGTAACGGTTTATAAAGATATATTTTTGGAAGTGATCCATCAACCGTTTCCGCAAGATCCTTACGAGCAATTGACTCTAGCAGTTGAAGCTGTTTTTCGTTCGTGGAATAATCGCAGAGCTATCACTTATCGCCGTCTACATGATATTTCTGATTCACTAGGAACGGCGGTCAATATCCAAGAGATGGTCTTTGGTAACTTTGGGACTGATAGTGGAACAGGGGTAGCTTTTACAAGAAATCCTGCTACAGGTGATAAAGGAATTTTTGGAGAATTTTTACTCAATGCACAAGGGGAAGATGTTGTGGCAGGAGTAAGAACGCCACAACCAATCAGTCAACTTGAAACGTTGATGCCAGAAGTTTATCAAGAATTTTTGAAAATAAGTCATTTATTGGAATGTCATTATAAGGATATGCAAGATATTGAGTTTACGATCGAAAATCGAAAATTATATATTTTACAGACGCGAAATGGTAAGCGGACGGCCAAATCTGCGTTTAAGGTCTGTATTCAATTAGTAGAAGAAGGAATTATTTCTAAAAAAGAAGCAATTCAGCGAATTAATCCAACAATGGTGACGCAATTACTCCATCCGGTTTTTGAACCAGATGAATTAGAAAAAGCGACTATTTTTGCGAAAGGTCTGCCAGCAAGTCCAGGTGCTGCTAGTGGAAACATTTATTTTACAGCTGAAGGGGCAAAAAAAGCGAGTGAACAAGGAGAAAAGGTCATCCTAATTCGGCAAGAAACCTCACCAGAAGATATTGAAGGGATGGTAGTGAGTGAAGCAATCGTCACTTCTAGAGGTGGTATGACATCGCATGCTGCAGTAGTCGCTCGTGGGATGGGCGTTTGTTGTGTTGCCGGTTGTGAAGAAATATATGTTGATGAATTTCTAGAGCAAGCCACAGCAGGAAATGTTATTTTACGTCAAGGAGAGACGATTTCTGTCGATGGAACAACAGGAACCATTTATAGAGGTAGTATTCCCTATGTTGAAGGTGATGAATGGCAGTTGCTAGAAACGATCACGGATTGGGCAAAAGAAGAAGCCAGTATTGGTGTGAAAGCAAATGCAGAAACACCCGCAGATATTAAAACTGCGCTAAAATTAGGAGCCGAAGGAATTGGCTTGGCGAGAACAGAGCATATGTTTTTTGGTGAAAAGCGAATATTCGAAATGCGCAAAATGATTTTGGCGGAAAATGAAGAATCACTAATGAAACCGTTAAATAACCTAAAAGAATTTCAAAAAGAAGATTTTCGGACGATGTTTACGTTATTAAAAGGCAAAGCTAGTACAATTCGTTTATTAGACCCACCCTTACATGAATTTTTACCACAGACGGAAGAAGAAATTGCCCATTTAGCCAGTGCGACACAACGAACAATAGAGGAAATCAATCATCGAATTGAAGAACTGCATGAACAAAACCCAATGCTTGGGCACCGTGGTTGTCGTTTGGCGGTTACCACACCACAAATATATGAGATGCAGGTAGCTGCTATTATTGAAAGTGCTTTGGAGATTTCTCAAAAAGAAACAGACAGCGTGATTGTTCCTGAAATCATGATTCCACTGATTGGCAGTCAAGCAGAGATGAAATGGCTAAGAGAACGTTTGGAGCAAACAGTTCAATCAATTTTTTCTAAAACAGGCCAAGCTATTGCTTATAAAATTGGTACGATGTTAGAAATTCCAAGAGCGTGTTTAACTGCAGAAAAAATTGCTGAAGTTGCTGACTTTTTTAGCTTCGGTACAAATGATTTAACGCAGTTGACGTATGGCTTTTCGCGTGATGACTCAGGTAAATTTATCAGTGCGTATCAAGAAAAAAAATTGTTAAAAGAAGATCCCTTTCAACATATTGATGAAGACGGTGTAGGTATTCTAATGAAAATGGCTGTAGATAAAATAAGAAGTTATGATGCTACGATCAAAATTGGCGTTTGTGGAGAAGTAGGTGGAGATCCTCAATCGATTCGTTTCTTGAAAAAAATCGGTGTAGATTACATTTCATGTTCTCCCTATCGCATCCCAGCTGCAATTTTAACAATTGCACAAGAATAGAAGCAACTCATTAATTCAACATTTTTTTCATAGCTTAAAGAGCTGGAATATGACTTATTGAAGTCAGTTCCAGTTTTTCTATTTCTTAGTATTCTTTATTTCAGTCAGCTAATGCTATAATTTAGTGGAAGTAATTGGGAAAGGAAGAGATATTCGTGAATCGACTACGTAAACGAGTTCTTTTAATAAGCGTGTTCTGTTTACTTGTAGTGCTGGTAGGTGGTTGTTTCTTTTACAAAGAGTATCATTTAATTGAAACTAAACAGAGTAAACAAACGGAGACTGATACTACATCCAGTCGGCAAGAAACAATCGATCAAATCATCAATGATTCTCATTTTAAAGGGACGGTCCTATTGATTGACCAACAAACAAAATTCTATGAAAAAAGTTATGGCTATGCAGATGTGAAGAATAAGTATCCAAATAAAATTGAGGGGATTTTTCCTATTGCTTCATTACAAAAAATAATCACAGGAGCCATTATTTTAACATTAGTGAAAGACGGAAAGCTTGAATTAGATGCGACCTTAGATAAATTTTATCCGCAAATCGATTTTAGTCAAACGATTACGATCCGGCAATTACTCGATCATCGTTCTGGTATTTCGATGGCTGAAGAAGCACCAAAACAACTGTTGATTAACGAGGAAAGTCAGTTGGAGAATGCATTGGATACGTTGACTGTAACGCATAATAAAGAATTTGACTATACAAATGGGAACTATACTTTATTAGCTGGAATTATTGCCCAAATCACTGGACAATCATATGAAATGGTTGTAAAAAAAAGGGTGATCGATCCATTATCATTGACTCAAACTTATTTTTGGGATCAGTTACCGACGGATGAAATAACTCCGCAGCCTTATTTTTATACAGGGCAAGATTATCAAGACGATCCTTATCCAGCAAGCAAAAAATTATTTTCTAGCTTATTGGGTGCTGGTAATTTATATATGTCAGCGGAAGATTTTTGGCTAGTTATACAAGGCTTAGCCGACGGTCGACTTTTCCAACAAAGAGAGTATGAACAACTTGCTGATATCGATCAAGAAGGATATCGGGCAGGGCTGATTTATTTTGATGATTTAAAATATTCTCAAGGAAGTCTTGGTGGGTACGAAACGGCCGTGTATGGTGATCAGGATAATCAAAAACTAGTGATTCTTTTTGCAAATCAGCCAGCTTTTGATGGCATGAGAAAGCTAAGCGAAAAGTTATATGAGCATTTGTCACAAATTTGAATGGTTCGTTATAAAAAAATGGAAAATAGATAGGAAGTTTTTCATTTTTGTGCTATTATTTTTAATAAATCTGTTGAAGAAGGTGAAGAGATGCCACTATTATTTGGAACGGCAAAATTTAATGAACAAAAACATTTAACAATCGGTGGATGTGATACCGTTGTTTTAGCTGAAAAATACGGAACACCGTTATTTGTTTATGATGTTGCCCATATTCGTGAACGCGCACGAGGATTTAAACAAACATTCAATTCTTTAGGCGTAAAAAATAAGGTGATTTATGCCAGCAAAGCTTTTTGTTGCTTGGCTATGTACAAACTTTTAGAAGAAGAAGAATTAGGTTGTGACGTGGTTTCTGGTGGAGAACTCTATACGGCAATCAAAGGTGGGATGTCTCCTGAAAATATTGAATTCCATGGAAACAATAAAACAAAAGAAGAACTAAGTTATGCAGTAGATCAAAATGTTGGGATGATCATCATTGATAACTTTTATGAGATCGATTTATTAAGTACTATTTTAAAAGAAAAAGGAAAGCAGCAAAAAGTGATGTTTCGTATTACACCTGGTGTGGATGCCGAAACCCATGAATATATCCTAACTGGACAGGTCGATTCAAAATTTGGTTTCGATGTTATGAGCGGACAAGCGACAGACGCGCTAGAAAAAATCTTAGCGGATGAGAATTTGTTACTAAAAGGAGTGCATTGTCATATTGGCTCACAAATTTTTTCTGCAGAAGGATTTTTGGCGGCTGTTGAGAAGATGTTGTTGATTTTGAATGATTGGAAAAAAACGTTTGATTATACTGTAGATATTTTAAATATGGGTGGTGGTTTTGGTGTTCAGTACACTGAGGCTGATGATCCGCTAGAGCCAGAAGCGTTCGTCAAAGCAATTGTCAATGGCGTAAAAGGTCAATGTGAATTGTTGGATTATGCGTTTCCAGAAATTTGGATTGAGCCAGGTCGTAGTATTATTGCAGAAGCAGGAACTACGATTTATTCCATTGGATCGCAAAAAATGATACCAGATGTCCGTCACTATGTTTCAGTAGATGGTGGTATGGGTGATAATATCCGACCAGCATTGTATGATGCTATATATGATGGTTTTTTAGCTAATCGAATTAG
The DNA here is from genome assembly GCF_050545135.1 of Enterococcus sp. AZ170. NCBI lineage: Bacteria > Bacillati > Bacillota > Bacilli > Lactobacillales > Enterococcaceae > Enterococcus > Enterococcus sp. AZ170. The sequence continues at coordinate 1,523,403 of NZ_CP172947.1, forward strand.
TACAGAGGCGACCCAAGAGAGTAGAATTGTTGGGAAGTATTGTGAATCAGGTGATGTTCTAATCAAAAACATCGAGTTACCTCCAATGAATCCAGAAGATTTGTTTGCGATGACTAGTACCGGTGCCTATGGTTATTCAATGGCAAACAATTATAATCGTAATTTAAAACCAGCCGTTGTTTTCGTGGAAAATGGTCAAGACAAACTAGCCATTCGACGTGAAACATTTGAGGACCTAATTGCATTAGATTGTGAATAAATAGAGTATTTCTAAATCGTATAATGAAAACCAGCATACTGCAGATAATGCAGAGGCTGGTTTTTAATTTAGTCCCGCAGAAATCGAATTTTTTACTTTTTTGTTTTTGAGTACATTCATACTTTTTTTCTTAAATAGGAGTATACTTAAGAGAGAAATGAAAATAAAGAATCGAGGTGTCATTATTGAAGTGGATTGTGTTTGGTTTAGTGATTGTAGTGATTTTCATCGTTGCGGCTTCATTTTATGCGGCTAATTTTTTCTTGAGCGTAGCTCTTTTTAGAAACAATAAGTGGTATGACAAAACAGGTCACAAGATGATGAATCCAGATAATTTTAATAAAGGGACATCAAAGTATGACCTAACTGAAGAGCAGCAAAATCAACAAGGAGAAGTTTTTTGGCAGCAAGAAGTAGCTAAAGATCATTGGTTGGAAATAGGTCGTGAAAAGCTATATAGTCGTTTGATCGTTTCCCATCCTGATAGCAAAAAATGGGTGATTTGTGTTCATGGTTATCGCTCATATGGTAAACGGGACATGGCTTTTGTTGCTTCAAAATTTTCTGATCAACAGTATAATATTTTAGTTCCGGACTTAAGAGCCCATGGTAAAAGTACAGGTAACGTGATCGGCATGGGGTGGTTAGATCGTTTAGATTTACTAAAATGGATTCAAGAAGTGATCACGATCGAACCATTGGCTGAAATCGTTTTATTTGGTGGGTCGATGGGTGCATCTACTGTGATGATGACAAGTGGGGAGAGACTACCTAAAAATGTCAAAGGATTAGTGGTTGATTGTGGGTATTCTTCGGTTTATAGTGAATTTGGCGCGATGCTGAGTTCGGCCTTCAAATTGCCTGCCTTTCCCATTTTGACTATTGCCAATCATTTAGCGAAAAGAAAAGTGGGCTATTCACTGAAAGAGGCGTCCTCAATTTCTCAACTGGCACAGAACAAATTACCGACGTTGTTTATTCATGGGACAGGAGATAAATTTGTCCCACATCAAATGCTCTATGAAAATATGGAAGCTACAAAAGGCGTAAAAGAAAGTTTGATAGTGGAACAGGCACCGCATTTGTCTTCGTTTATTTATGAACCAGATCACTATTTTGACACTGTTTTTGAATTTATTCATCGTTATTGTTAAGTGAGGGGGAAGTGGGATGGATGAAAGAAATAAACAACAGAAATTAAGTTTGGGTATTTTACTGATTTTGATTGCTGCAACATTAAGTAGTTTAGGTCAATTGGCATGGAAATTTGGCGCTGATGGAGTTGGGAGTTATGCAATTATACTCTATGCTATTGGTTTCGTAGCAGCAGGAGCAGGAATGTTTGTGATGATGGCCGCTTTTCGTTACGGTGAAGTTTCCATTTTACAGCCAATGATGAGCTTAGGTTTTGCACTGTCAATTGTTTTAGGGGCATTATTCCTAAATGAGAGCATTACGTGGTATAAATTGTTGGGAACAGGCTTCATCATTGTAGGCTCGATCCTTTTAGGAATCGAAGGGAATGAGGAAAAAATATGATCAATTATGCAGCGATTTTAACGATTTTGATCATTACGACTTTTTCGGGGAGTGCTGGGGCTTTAGCACTTAAAAAAGGGATGAATGATTTGCCTCAAATGAGTCTTAAGTTAGTATTGACTAATGCCTGGATTTATTTAGGGTCTTTCTTATATATTTTGAGTGCTGTGACGAATATTGTGTTATTGAAATTTTTAGATTATTCAATTGCGTTTCCGATGACGTCATTGACGTATGTTTGGACAGTTATTATTAGTTATTTTATTTTTAAAGAAAAGCTAAGTATTCGTAAAGTATTAGCGGTTGTGTTCATTATTATTGGGGTGTTTATTATCAGTCAATGAAGCGATTTATTGGTAATGATTTTGTTCTAGTTGTACTATAGAGATAGAAACAACAGGAGGGGTTACTATGACCGTCAAATCAAAAGGTATTGATAAAATCAAATTGGTTCAGGCAGTTACAACGATTGTCACAGGAATCATTATGTTGAATGCCGTATTAAAAGCAAATAAAAAATAAGTGGATACATTAACCAGATTACTGTGGAAACTCATCTGTAGAGTATCTACAGTTTCGATCCGATTGCTCATGACAGCTAATGGTTTCTAAAACAGCTTGAAAGAGAGTAATGAGAGTATCAAAAAGCTTTCTAGCAACTATTATTGAGGTAGTTACTAGAAAGCTTTTTGTTGTGTCTTAATGGTAATGTTAGCTAGTATCAACGGATTCCTAATGCAATTCGTGCGTAGCGGCTCATCTTATCAGTCGTCCAAGCTGGATACCAAACAAGTTTTACTTCTGGATTTTTTACTTCTGGAATTTCTTTTAATGCTTCATGGATTTGTTCAGTAAGAACGTCAGCTAATGGGCAACCCATCGTTGTAAGGGTCATTTTGATGACAGTATCACCAGTTTGTGCAAATTCTACTTCGTAAATCAATCCTAAATTAACGATATCGATCCCAAGTTCAGGGTCGATCACTGTTTCTAGAGCTGTTAAAATCTGCTCTTTGATATCTTCAATCTCTTCAGCAGACCATTCTTGATTTGTTTCAGTCATTGTATCTACTCCTTTTTCTTAGTCGTCCGTTTGATCAATGCGCGCATATTTGCGGGAATAACGGCACTCCTTTACAGTTTGTTCTTCCAATATAATACCTTTTTTTAAATACTTTGTAAATGAGAATCTTTTTCAATAAAATAGGAGCACCAAGCAGTTTCAGTTAGTGTAAATAACTAAAAAAATCAAAATTGCAGCGTAAACAGCATTAATTCATTTTCCGTTGCATTAACAACATTATGTTGAGTGTATGCTTCTAAAAAGATTGCATCGCCTTCGTGTAAAGTAAGTACTTCATCTTTTAGTTCGATGGTGGCTTCACCTTTTAGAATGTAGTTGATTTCACAAAGATTATGAGCGATTTTTCTACCGCTAGATGATGATTGAGCATCAATTGAAATTTTTGAGATAACCATGTTATCCGTATGTACGGGTAAATTAAATAAAGTATCATAATAAGTAGAATTTGTATGCCATGGATTATAGATAGTACCTGAAGAGTTTCGAATTACTTTATAACCATTTTCAGTCGTTTCATCTTCGTGTTGGATAACTTGAGGGGCTTCATTTGCCAAAAGATAAGCGACAGTGACATTTAGTGCATCAGCGATTTTTCTTAATGCTTCCAGTGATGGGCGATTGATACCACGTTCGATTTGTGATAAAAAGCTAGCAGAGTAACCTGTTTTTTCTCCTAATTCAGTTAATGTAATCCTTTTTTCTTTTCGTAAATTCTTGATTTTTCTAAATTCCATCTATAGCCGTCCTTTGTTTAGAGTCCTTTTTTCATTCATATTATCTCGAATTCGTTACAAAATTACAAGCACTTAGATTTTAATGAAAAAAACCACAGTTAATTCTCATTAATATGTTGACAATTCCATAGAGGAAACTTAAAATTGGAACTAATAATTCAAAATCTTCAATAAAATTTAACTAGAAATTAAAAAAAGAACGTTTAATATTTCTTTGAGAATGATTTAAATATTAAAGAGTAATTAGAGATGCGAATGAAATATAATGATGACTACTGGGGGAAATATTTTGAAAATCACGAAAATTAATGTAGCGGCAAAAGCGGTAAAGTTAAAAGAACCAATTACGATTTCATTAGGAACGATCGAGCATTCAATGAGCGCAATCGTTGAAATCGAAACAGATGAAGGGATTGTTGGCTATGGTGAAGGCTCACCTGGAATCTTGATTACAGGTGAAACCTTAAAGGGGACAACTGAGTGTATTCAATTATTTGAAAAACAGTTACTAGGTACTGATCCTTTAGATATAGAAAAAGTTCACAACGTCATGAATTCTGTTGCAGCAATGGCGCCTTCTGCAAAGACTGCAATTGATATTGCTTGTTATGACTTACTTGGAAAAAAAGCTAACCTACCAGTGTATAAACTTTTAGGGGGATTTGATTCTGCGGTCAAAACAGATATGACGATCGGACTTGATACACCTGAGATCATGACTGAAAAGGCGAAATTGGCTGTTTCTCAAGGATTTGATACGTTGAAAATCAAAGTAGGAACGGGTTTTGCAGCGGATCTTGCACGAATTAAGGCGATTAGAGAAGCGATCGGTAGTCAAATAAATCTGCGATTAGATGCCAATCAAGGTTGGAAACCAAAAGAAGCTGTAAATACAATCAATCGTTTAGCAGAATATGGTATTGAGTTAGTTGAACAGCCGGTAGCCTATCATGATATTGAAGGGTTGACCTTTGTTACAAATCACGTATCAACGCCGATTATGTCTGATGAAAGTTGTTTTAATTCTAAAGATGCACTACGTTTGATCAAAGCACATGCTGTTGATTTTGTGAATATTAAACTAATGAAATGCGGTGGAATTCATGAAGCACTTAAAATCAATAGTATTTGTGAAGCAGCTGGAGTTGAGTGTATGATCGGTTGTATGGTTGAAGAAACCAACATTGGTGTAACTGCCGCAGCGCATTTGGCCGCCGCAACTAAAAATATTACAAGAGCTGATTTAGATGCAACTTTTGGATTGAATGAAGTCGCGATTCCAGGTGGTGTTGGCTTAGAACCGACCAGCTTGATTACGTTATCCGCAAAGGCAGGCTTAGGTTTGAGTAAATAAGAAAGGGGAATACAAGATGTATTATGAGTTAAACTATATGAGCGTACCGTTACCAGAAGACGTAATCAAATTAAAAAATTATGGGGATTTTGATGGTGCTGGGAAATTGATTGACTATCTACTTGAAAGTGAATTACCACAAGCTTTAAAAAAACGCTTAGAGATCGAACAAGATATTATTCGAATCGTTGGCATTAATGAATATCCATTTGACTTCGTCGAAGCAAATAAAATGATGAAGGAAACCTTTAAAGAGTATCAGGAGCAGGAACTAACTATTTTGAAGGAAACAGGAAAAGTTGATTGGCTCTATATAGATGGCAAGGTCCATTTCCAACGACGTTTCTTAATGAACCTGATCAAAACTCAAGCCGATTATGAAGCAAGATTGATCGTCAAAGAAGATAATGAGACAGATCGTCTACGCAAACAAGAGTTAACTCAAAATATTCAGCTAATGAAAGAACGTGGCTATCGGAAAGTAAAACTACATTTGAAAACAAGTATTCAAGTAAAAAAAGAATACGAACGACCAGGAGAAACAGTCAAGGTTTATTTACCATTGCCAAAAGACTGTAAACAAATTTCGGATATACAAATCATAAAGACAACACCTGAGGCAAGTTTTATTGCTCCTGAAAATGAAGCACAGCGTACTGTTTGTTTTGAAACAGTTTTACAAGAAGATCAAACTTTTTCAATAGAATATAGCTATGTCAATCAAGTCGATTATGTTGATTTAGATCCGAACAAAGCCTCAGAGCTACAACCAGAATTCGAATTAAGCGAGCAACTTCCGCATATTCGCTTTACGCCGTACTTGGAACAAGTGTTAGCAGAGATTTTAGCAGGGGAGACTAATCCAATTATCAAAGCACGTAAAATCTATGACTTTATTACAACAAAAGTCAATTATTCGTTTATGCGGGAATATTTTACAATTGAGAACATATCGGAGTATGCTGCTGTCAATTTAAAGGGCGATTGCGGTGTTCAAGCAATCTTGTTTATCACCTTATGCCGAATGGCTAAAATTCCGGCAAAATGGCAATCAGGCCTATATGTGTCCCAATATTATACCGGCTGTCATGATTGGGCGCAATTTTATATTGCACCGTATGGTTGGCTTTTCGCAGATTTATCATTTGGCGGCGGTGCTCGTAGAAATGGTGATTTAGATCGTTGGAATTATTATTTTGGTAATTTAGATATTTTTAGAATGCCAGCAAATAGCGAAATTCAAACCGATTTTAATCCACCAAAACAATCTCTCAGAGCTGATCCCATCGACAATCAGCGGGGAGAATTCGAATATGAGAACCAAGGACTTCCATATGCCTATTTGGATGTAAAACAAGAGTTAGTTGCTATGGAAGAACTTGTCTAATAAATAAAAATGAAGGAAAAGGTGGAACGTATGAAAAAAGGGTTAAAACAAAGTTTAACAGTGTTAACAACAGTGCTGCTGCTTTCGGCTTGCGGGGGAAATTCAAGCGATAAATCAGCAAACAGTACAGACAAGAAGAATGAAACTGGGCAAAAATCAGCAAAAGTCTTAAACTTGATGGAAGCTTCAGAAGTAGGATCGATGGACACGATTTTCACGCAAGATGAACCAAGTGTCAATGCCCAATCCAATGTTTTTGAAGGACTCTATCAATTAGATGAAAAAGATACAATCATTCCTGCTGTAGCAAAAGAATTACCAGAAATTTCGGCAGATGGTAAAACATACACTATTAAACTTAGAGATGATGCGAAATGGTCAAATGGAGATAACGTAACAGCCAACGATTTTGTTTTTGCTTGGAAAAAGATGGCTGACCCTAAAAATCAGGCAAACTACTTCTTCTTGATGGATGGCACGATTCTCAACGGGACAGAAATCGTAAATGAAGAAAAATCAGCAGATGAACTAGGCGTAACAGCTATTGATGATTACACACTTGAAATCAAAATGGAAAAGCCTGTTACTTATTTCACTTCATTATTAGCATTTTCACCTTTCTTTCCGCAAAATGAAAAATTTGTAACGGAAAAAGGTAAAGAATACGGAACATCTAGTGAAAATATTGTATCTAATGGCCCATTCTTGATGGAAAACTGGGATCAATCATCAATGTCTTGGGATTTGGTTGAAAATCCAAATTATTATGATGCAGATAAAGTCAAATCAGAAAAAATCCATTTTGAAGTGTTAAAAGAAACCAATACGGTTTTCAATCTATATGAATCAGGCGAATTAGATGTAGCGATTCTGACAGGAGATTTCGCTAAGCAAAATAAAGATAATCCTGATTATGAAGCAGTTCAACGCTCAAAAGTGTATTCTTTACGAATGAATCAAAAAAGAAACGACAAGCCATCGATCTTTGCAAACGAAAATGTACGTAAAGCTGTTGCCTATGCGCTTGATAAGAAGAGCCTAGTAGAAAATATCTTAGCAGATGGTTCCAAAGATATTTATGGTTATATTCCAAAAGACTTTGTTGCAAATCCTGAAACAGGAGAAGATTTTAGAAAAGAAGCTGGGGATCTAGTGAAAACAGATGAAAAATTAGCCAAGGAATATTTAGAAAAAGCGAAAAAAGAATTAAATGGAGACGTGACCATCGAATTATTATCTAAAGATGGTGATGGCGATAAAAAAGTGGCAGAATTCATTCAAGGTCAATTAGAAAAAACACTACCAGGTTTAAAAATCAATGTGAAGACAGTTCCATTGAACAACTCCATCGAACTGATGAAAAAAGGGGACTATGAACTTTCTGTCAGCATGTGGGGTCCAGATTATCAAGACCCTATGACCTTTTTAGAAAGCTCAGTTAGTACCAAGAATAAAACTAGCTATCGTAGTGAAAAATATGATCAATTAATCGATGATGCGTCGAACAAATATGCAAACGAACCGGAAAAACGTTGGGAAACATTGATTGCAGCTGAAAAAGTCTTGGTAGAAGAAGATGTTGCATTGATTCCATTATACCAACAAGCAAGAGGACAATTAGTTCGACCGGGTGTCGAAGGAATCGAGTACCATAACTTTGGTGCAACTAGCACGTATAAAAACGCTTTTATCAAAGAGTAAACGAATATCGATTTAAGATTTTACTAAAAAACTAAACATCTTCGATCAGAAACACTTGACCTCAAATTGATTTGCTTGTATTATACTACTTGGGCACCTTTGAGAAGGTCAGAAGTTTACAACGAATTTCAGCTCCCTATTCATTTTGGATAGGGAGCTTTTGCTTTTTGTTTTCAGAAAAAGAAACAGTTCATTGTTTGCTTCTCTCTACAAATCTATTTTAAGAAAGGGTTTTTTTATATTATGACAAAATATATCTTTGTTACAGGCGGCGTAGTTTCTTCGATTGGTAAGGGAATTGTCGCAGCATCTCTAGGACGTTTATTAAAAAATCGTGGCTTGAAAGTAACGATTCAAAAATTTGATCCATATATCAATGTGGATCCAGGAACAATGAGTCCTTATCAACATGGAGAAGTTTTTGTCACAGATGATGGTGCCGAAACAGATTTGGATTTAGGTCATTATGAACGATTTATTGATATCAACTTAAATAAATATTCAAACGTGACAACAGGGAAGATCTATTCAGAAGTATTAAGAAAAGAACGTAAAGGTGAATACTTAGGCGCAACAGTACAAGTGATTCCTCATATTACAAATGAAATCAAAGATAAAATCATGCGTGCAGCTAGTATGACGGATGCGGATATCATTATTACAGAAGTTGGTGGAACGGTTGGTGATATTGAATCATTACCTTTCTTAGAAGCTTTACGCCAAATGAAAGCAGAAGTAGGCAGTGATAACGTGATGTATATCCATACGACCTTGATCCCTTACTTAAAAGCAGCTGGCGAAATGAAAACAAAACCAACCCAACATAGCGTAAAAGAATTACGCAGCTTAGGAATCCAACCAAACATTCTAGTTGTTCGTACAGAATTACCTGTTTCTCAAGGGACAAAAAATAAATTAGCGCAATTTTGTGATGTAGAACCAGAAGCAGTTATTGAATCACGTGATGTAGAAACACTTTATTCTATTCCATTAGCCCTACAGGCGCAAAACATGGATCAAATTGTTTGTGATCATTTAAAACTAGATGTACCTGTTGCTGATATGACAGAATGGCGTACATTGGAAGAAAAAGTTTTAGGCTTGAAGAAAACGACAAGAATTGCTCTAGTCGGAAAGTATGTCGAATTACCTGATGCCTATCTGTCAGTAGTCGAAGCATTGAAACACGCTGGTTTTGCTTTTGATTCAGACATTGTGATCGATTGGATCGATTCACAAGAATTGACTGCAGAAAATACTGCAGAAATTTTAAAAGATGCCGATGGAATCTTGGTGCCAGGTGGATTTGGTGATCGTGGTGTGGAAGGGAAGATCGAAGCGATTCGTTTTGCCCGTGAAAATGATGTGCCGTTTTTGGGAATTTGTTTAGGCATGCAAATGGCCTGTGTTGAATTTGCGCGCAATGTCGTTAAATTAGAAGATGCTGGTTCTGCTGAAAACAATCCAGAGATTTTAAATAACATTATTGATTTGATGGCAGATCAAGAAAACGTTGAAAATCTTGGCGGAACATTACGCTTAGGCTTATATCCATGCAAACTTAAAAAAGGCAGTGTCACTGCAACTGCATATGAAGGACAAGAAGTCGTGCAAGAGCGTCATCGTCATCGTTATGAGTTCAATAATAAATACCGTCAATTATTTGAGGAAAAGGGCTTAGTCTTTTCGGGTGTATCGCCAGATAATCGTCTAGTTGAAATTGTTGAGCTGCCAGAGAAAAAATTCTTCGTCGCTTGTCAATTCCATCCGGAATTGATTTCTAGACCAAACAGACCACAACTTTTGATCAAAGGGTTTGTTGAAGCAGCTTTAAATAATCAATAAGCTAAAAAGGTACGCTATCATGAATAGATAGCGTACCTTTTTTTGTTTCTATATCAGTCAGAAGTCGAACGCCTTCTGACTGAATTATTTTGTATAACAGGAGGAACAGATGATTGTTCTGGCGGATCACTACTTGGCAATACCTCGCTTGGGGATGTTGACACCGGTGGCTCAGGTTGCTGCGTAGAAGTAGCAGGAATTTCATTAGGCTCTGTTGCAGAAGGTTCAGTTTGTGAAGGCATTGTCGAGCTGCTAGACGTCGAATCAGAACTTGTTGAACCTTCAGAAGATGAAGAAGTTACAGAGCCTGTATTTGAAGGCAATAGTTGTTCTTCATAAGCACCTTTAACATACAACTCGCTACCAGAACGTATCACCGTATCCGGCATGACCCAATCATCATTAGAAACGCCTTCTGAAAGATAAGTCATCATTTCTCGATAAACGTCTGAAGCTGTTCCCCAGTATTCGTAAGGAATAGGGGTTAAGCGCTGCTTATAGCCTGTCCAAACCGAAACTGCATAATGAGGAGTATACCCAACAAAAGTGCTGTCAGGGGCAATGCTGGACGATTCAGAAGCGCCTATTTTTGCAAGATCCTCCTCTGTATAATTGGCTGTACCTGTTTTCCCAGCTTGTATCAAACCAGGAATGCCTGCATTGAATGCTGTACCGCCAGATATAACGTCTTTTAGCATGTCAGTCATCATATAAGCTGTGGAATCTTTCATTGCTCGTTTACTTTCAGTTTCTGTGACATCTTCAGAACCGTCTTGATAAACAACTTTATTCACGTAATAAGGTTTATTATAGACACCCATATTAGCAAATGCAGCATAGGCAGCTGCTAATTTTAAAGAAGAAACACCATATTTATTGCCATCTAGTTCACTGGTGTTACTAGAGATCGCATTTGCGGCAACAATTTCTTTAAATTCAATACCTAAATCTTTTAGGAAGGCAGCAGATTTATCACTACCAACAGCGTCAAATGTTTGAATAGCTGTTGTATTACGAGAATACATAATGGCTTTACGCATCGTTAATGCACCATAATATTGCATGTCCGCATTGGTAACTGGAATAGTTGTTCCTTCATAAGTAGTAGGTTTATCCATCATGATACGACCAGTTGAATAGTTCAGGTTTTCGATAGCTGGACCATAATCTGCAATAGGTTTCATCGTTGAACCAACATCTCGATCGGTTTCGATAGCAGAATTTGTACCTAATTGTACATCATCAGGGATATTCCGTCCGCCAATTTGAGCTTTGACTTGCCCGGTTTTGACATCGATGACGGTTGAAGCAACTTGGAAATCGGGATCAGGATATTGGACATAAGTGTCACTGTTAATAATATCATAGAGTCGTTTTTGGGCATTCATATCAAGATTTGTATGGATATCTAAACCATCGGTGTAGACATTTTTCCCCATAGCTTCGACTTCAGCGATCACTTCTCGGATATAATTATCAACGATTTTACGATTTTCATTCGATTGTTTTAGTGGTTGTAGGCCATCATCGATTGGAGTCGCTTTAGCTTCATCATATTCTTTTTGTGAGATTTTTTCATTTTCTTTCATGGTGTATAACACAACGTCACGTCGTTCTTTTGCGACATCCGGGTTGACATATGGGTCGTAATCATTGGGCGCTTGCGGCATACCAGCTAGTAAGGCAGTTTGTGGAAGGGTTAGTTCAGCTAACGGTTTTCCATAATAAGATTGAGCTGCCGTTTCCATGCCATATAAACCATTGGCCATATATACTTTGTTAATATAATAGGTTAGAATCTCTTCTTTTGATTTTTCTTTTTCTAGTTTCATTGCTAGCCAAGCTTCTTGTGCTTTTCGTTTAAGATTTTGATCTTTTTCTTTGGTAGAAAAATAGGAAAGTTTGATAAGCTGCTGGGTTAGTGTACTACCACCTTGCAGACCGCCTGTTTTAAAGTTTGAAAAGGCCGAACCAATGATTCGGATCGGATCAACACCGCTATGCTTATAAAAACGTTTATCTTCAACAGACACAACAGCATCTTTCAGTAAGTCTGGAACGTCCGTAGGTTTGATGATTTCGCGTTTTTCAGCACCTAATTCTTCAAAAACTTCATTATTTGCGTCATACAATTTGGAAGATACAGTTGCACTTAGTTTATCATCTTCTAATTTTGGTGCGTCCTTTGCATAGGACCAGAAGAGTCCAAGGCCTGCAAGGAAGCCTAGAATACCAAGCAGAACTAATCCAAGAAAGAGTTTCAGAAAGATTCTTTTTTTCTTAGGTTTTTTGCCACCATTAGAGGGCGGAATGTCAGCGCCTGTGGATGTAGGTATATGCCCGTGTCTGGCAGCGCGTGATCCTATTTCATCAGTTGTCATTAATCGCAACTCCTTTGTTTGATTGAATATGTTGCCGAACTGCGTCTAAATAAGGGATTCTTGGCGCAATTCCAATTTGGATTTCTATCCCATTTTTTTCAATAATAGATAAAGGCAACGATTTTTTTCCAGTGCTTTCTTGTTCTGACCAATAGGTTACTAATTCTTCTCCGCTAAAAAAGAAACATTTATTCAATGAAGAAAACCACAATAAAACAAAGCAAATTCCTTTTTGCGCTAAGCACTGCTCCATATGATCAATCTGGTGTTGGTGAAAGTTTTTTAAAGGAAAAGAAGTTTTATTCTTAGTTTCCTTTGCTTCAAAATCCAGATAGTAACCATTATAAACACCATTATAATCAGTTGTAGAGGCTTGTCTAAAATAAGCTTCCTTGATCACAGCGGCACTGCGGCTTGGATAATCAACTTTGACAATTTGAACAGGAGTAGGTTTTTTGTGGACAACCGCAGTATTGCGCATTAAATAGTACGCATTACTTTTATTGATTTCTTCCTCAAAATCCATGCCACGTTTACCAAATTGAATTGATTTTTGTTTTTTTACTTGTTTTTTTGATTGGGGTGCTTCATGATTATTGTAGGGAGTACCATTAGGATAATGAAAAGCCATTTCTATCACACTCCTAGCCAACATTATAACAAAAAATCTTTATGAAAGAAAAGGAATGTCTATGGAAATTGTAAAAACACTTTATGTGACTGGCTATAAAAGCTTTGAAATCGGGGCTTTTCAAGACAATGACCCTAAAATTACAGTTATTAAAAATCTATTAAAAAAGGAAATCATAGGCTATTTAGACATTGGATTAGAGTGGGTTTTGGTTTCTGGTAACCTTGGAACAGAGATTTGGGCAGCAGAAGTCGTTGCGGAGTTAAAGAATGATTATCCAGAACTAAAATTAGGGCTTGTTTATCCTTTTAAAGACTTTGGTAGTAACTGGAACGAAAAGAATCGAGCAAATTTAGAAAAAATCGAACTATTAGCCGACTTTGTAGATTCAGTAAGCCACCAGCCTTATAAATCACCGGCACAATTAAAAATGCATACCAAATTTTTACTAGAACATTCTGGTGCTGCTTTATTGATATACGATAAGGAATATCCAGGTAAAACGGAGTATTTTCTTAAGGATGCGGAACGTTTTTCTGAAAAATTTCCTTACGAAATCCGCCTGATAACGATGGATGATTTACAAAACTCGATGGATTTGTGATAATCTGTTTGATTTTCTGACGATTTTCCGATACAATAATGCTGTTGAACTATGAACTTTTATCCTAATCAAAGAAAATAATGAGGTGTAAGTATGGCAAATTTAGTATACAGTCCAAAAGATATTTTACAAAAAGAATTTAAAACAAAAATGCGCGGTTATGATCCAGTGGAAGTTGATGAATTTTTAGATAATGTAATCAAAGATTATGAAGCTTATAATAAAGAGCTTCTAACTTTACAAGAAGAAAACAACCGTTTATTAGCTAAACTTGATCAAGCGTCTAAGGTACAACAAGCAATGCCAACACGCGGCGCCCAAGAGATGCCGAAAAGTGCTGCTGTTACTAACTTTGACATTCTAAAGCGTTTGTCTAATTTAGAGCGTGAAGTATTCGGGAAAAAATTGGATGATACTCCTGCTTCAAATCCAATTTCAGGTATGAGTCATTCTAACCCATATGAAAGTAATCTACACAATTCTTATGAACGTGAAATCGACCACTCAGAAACACGTCAGTTTTAATTGATAAACATCAAATTTTGTAATTTTCGGGTGATCGCGGTTTGAATTTTATTCAAGCTGAGGAAAGTCCATGCTCGCACAGACTGAGATGTCTGTAGTGTTCGTGCTTAGCGAAATCATAAGCTAAGGTATTCTAGTAATAGAATAACGGCAGGAAAAATGACTAAGGTTTCGGCTACGTCAAAGTACCCTTGAAAGTGCCACAGTGACGAAGCAATTTTGGAAACGGAATTGGTGGAACGCGGTAAACCCCTCGAGCGAGCAACCCAAACAATGGTAGGGGCACTCTTCTAAAGGAAATGAACGAGTAGAAGAGGCAGATTAATTTCTGCAGATAGATGATGACCGTCGAATGTTTTCTCCTGAGAGGCATTCGATACAGAACATGGCTTACAGAAAATTACAAGTATTCAGGATGACCTTCCAACTTTGTTGTGAAGGCTTTTTTTAAAGTAAGAGATAAATAGAGTTACGAAGTTCTTAACGATAACAAGAACAAGAACAAGAACAAGAGGAGATATAATGACAAAAGAAAAAACATTTAAACTTGTTGCAACGGCAGCAAGTGGTCTAGAAGCGTTAGTAGGAAAAGAATTACGTGATTTAGGTATTCCTTGTGAAGTAGAAAATGGCAAAGCCTTGTTTGAAGGAACCATGGAAACAATTGCGACAGCAAACTTATGGCTCCGTACAGCAGACCGTATTAAAATTATTGTCGGTGAGTTTGATGCCTTTAGCTTTGATGAGCTATTTGAAAAAGTCAAAGCGTTGCCTTGGGAAGATTATCTACCGATGGATGCTGAATTTCCTGTGGCTGGAAAATCAATTAAGTCCAAATTATATAGCACACCTGATTGTCAATCCATTACGAAAAAGGCCATCGTTAATCGCTTGAGAGAAGTGTATCATCGTCCAGCAACAGTGCCATTGGCTGAAACAGGTGCTTTTTTTCAATTAGAAGTGGCTCTTTTAAAAGATCATGTTACTGTAACGATCGACACGACTGGTCCGAGCTTATTTAAACGTGGTTATCGTATTGAAAAAGGTGGAGCACCACTAAAAGAGAATATGGCTGCAGCCTTAGTGATGTTAACGAATTGGCGCAAAGACCGACCATTCTTTGATCCTGTGTGTGGGTCTGGGACGATTTGTATTGAAGCCGCACTTATCGGACATAATATTGCGCCAGGCTTTAACCGTGAATTTGTCTGTGAAACATGGGATTGGTTTGATGCTGCTGTTTTCGAAAAAGTTCGTAAAGAAGCAGATGAAAAAGCCGATTATGATATCGAATTAGACATCATGGGTTCAGATATCAATGGAAAAATGATCGAAATCGCCAAAGCAAATGCAGAAGAAATCGGATTGGGTGACTCAATTACCTTCAAGCAATTAGCTGTGCATGATTTTACAACAGAAAAAGAATACGGTGTAATGGTTGCAAATCCACCTTATGGAGAACGACTTGGGGAAGAAGAATCTGTTCGTAAACTTTATAAAGAGATGGGAGAGGTTTTCCGTCCCCTTAAAACTTGGAGTAAATATATCTTAACGAGTGATTTAACATTTGAACAATATTATGGGGCTAGAGCAACCAAGAAAAGAAAACTTTATAATGGTGCCCTGCGTACCGATTTATTCCAATATTGGGGCGAAAGACCGCCAAGAAGACCAAGAGAAGAGTAGGTAAAATAATATGAAAGAACAAGAATTTTTACAAGAGATAAAAGAAATCGAATTGCTGAAGGAAGCATTGGGATTACTGGAGTGGGATAGCCAAACAGGAATGCCAGAAGCTAGTAGTGCCTTTCGCGGAGAAACTGTAGGCTATCTATCTGGGATGGCATTTGAGCGCAGCGTTGGGCCAAAAATTCAAGAAGGATTGACTTATTTTGACACACATTCGGATGAGCTATCAGAACTAGGATTAGCGGTTTACAAAAAGGTCAAAGAAGAGTATGAGCTAAATCACAGTATTCCAACGAATCGGATGCAAGCTTACAATACGGCACTTACTAACGCGCATAATGCTTGGCTACAGGCTAGGAAATCTAAAGATTTTGCTCAGATGAAAAATGAAATTCAAACAATCGTTGATTTTTTGAAAGAGTTCATTCCATATTGGAAGAAAGACGAAGCCACAAATTATGATGTGCTATTAAATCAATACGAACCAGACCTAAGTGTTGAAAAACTAGATCAGATTTTTGGGCAAGTGAAATCTGGTATTATGGAGATCAGAGCGAAAATTGCTGAAAAAGGAACGATACCACGTACAGATTTTTTATCGAGACGTGTCACAAAGGAGCAGCAAAGAACCTTTGTTATAGGAGTTGCAGAGCAGTTAGGCTATGATTTTTCTCGAGGACGTTTAGATGATACCGTTCATCCATTTATGTTGGATTTAAATCGGAATGATGCGCGAATCACGACACGTTGGGATGAGTTAAATTTTGCGATGGCAACATTTGGCGTTATTCATGAAGCCGGTCATGGTATTTATGAACAAAGTATTGACCCAAAATATGATCATACACCCCTTTCGGCAGGTGCTTCGATGGGAATCCATGAATCTCAGTCGCTATTTAATGAAATTATTCTTGGAAGTAATAAACATTTTTGGAAAAAACAGTTCCTTTTTTTCCAAAAATGTACAGAAGGTACTTTTGATGATATTGAATTTGAGACTTTCTACGATTCCTTAAAGGAAACGAAAGCAAGTTTAGTCCGAATTGAGGCAGATAGTTTAACCTATCCACTGCATATCATCATTCGTTATGAAATAGAGAAGATGATTTTTAATGAAGGGGTTTCTGTAGCGGACTTACCACAAATCTGGAATGACAAATATGAAGAGTATTTAGGCATTCGTCCGATTAATGACTTAGAAGGAATTGTTCAAGATGTTCATTGGTCAGGCGGTAGTTTTGGCTATTTTCCTTCGTATGCTTTAGGTTATATGTACGCTGCGCAATTACGTCATGCGATGGGCAAAGAAATCAATGTAGATGCCGTTTTAGCTAGTGCAGATTACTCATCGATCAAAGACTGGTTAACAGAGCATATCCACCAATATGGTGCTTCGAGAAAGCCAAATCAATTGATCTTAGATGCAACAGGTGAAACGCTGAATCCACAATATTTGATCGATTATATGAAATCAATTTATTATGATGTCTATAAAATTAAAGAGTAATGCTGTTATTGAGCAACAGAAACGAGGGAGCGGTTATGTTATCAATCAAAGAATACCTAAATGCTGGTGAAACAACTGTCTCCAATTTAGTAATCGAGAACTATCAGAAAATTGGTCTAACCGATGAAGAGTTTCTATTTTGGCTACAATTATTTCGTTCTCAAGCTAAAGGAGATTTATTTCCAGATTTGGCTGAGATCAGTTTGATCATGGGAAAACCTATAGATGTTATCTATAAATTATTGAATCAACTTGTTTCACGTGGATTTTTAATCATTGAAACAAAACAGAATGATCAAGGCCAAATGATGGATACGTATGATTTACTACCCATTTTTGAAAAGATCGGTCTTTTACAACAAAAGCAGATAGAAAAACAAAAAGAAATCACATCAGAAGAAACAATCAAACAGCTTTATCAAGGATTTGAAAAAGAGTTTGGTCGCCAACTATCGCCAATCGAGCTTGAGATGATCGGTCAGTGGTTAGAAACAGATCACTACCAACCGGAACTTATTCGATTAGCATTAAGAGAAGCAGTGTTAAATCAAGCTTATAGCTTAAAATATATCGATCGGATCTTATTAGCTTGGGAGCGTAAAAATATTACGACAAAAGAACAAGTTGCAGAAGATCAAAAACGACGAAAACAAGTGCTTATCCAAAAAGAAATCGAACAACAAGGTGCTCAAAATGAGCCAATTCCAAAAGTTACCTTACACAATTGGCTTAATCCAGAAGATAGTGAGTAGGAGGTAGATAAATGCTTTCTAAAGAGAAAACAATGGAAGCGATAGAAATCATGTATGATATGTTCCCAGAAGCAGCATGCGAACTTACACATAAAAGTCCATTTCAACTATTAATTGCTGTTATTTTAAGTGCCCAAGCTACGGATGTTTCTGTTAATAAGGCCACACCTGCCTTATTTGCTGCATATCCAACACCTGAGGCCCTTGCGGTAGCACCAATAGACGATATCATTCAAAAAATCAAAACGATTGGCTTGTATCGAAATAAAGCAAAGAATATTAAAGCTTGTGCTGTACAATTATTAGATCAGTTTGATGGAAAAGTGCCTGAAACTCGTGAAGAGCTGGTATCTTTACCAGGCGTCGGCCGTAAAACGGCAAATGTTGTGATGGGTGATGCATTTGGAGAACCTGCGATTGCAGTTGATACACATGTAGAGCGCGTATCAAAGCGTTTATGCATTTGTAAATTAGAGGCAAATGTTATGGAAGTAGAAAAAACATTGATGAGAAAAATTCCTAAAGAATTATGGGTCAAAACACACCATACGATGATTTTTTTCGGTCGTTACCACTGTTTAGCTCGAAATCCTAAATGTAATATTTGTCCGCTTCTATACCTGTGCCAAGAGGGGAAAACTCGAATGGCTTCTAAATAAAAAAGAGTGAACTATAAAAAAATTATAGTTCGCTCTTTTTATTTAGCCAATGCCAATAACAAAATGAAGTAATTTATCTGAATAAGTTAGCTCATCTAAATCAGTTTTAATTGTTTTATTAAGTAATTTCAATTCATCGGTAACAATGCCGTCCACGCCATAAAACATCATACGTGTCATCGTATCTTCATCATTAACAGTCCAAGCATAGACTTTTTTACCATCATTATGGGCTGCATTAATAAAGTTTCGGTTTAATGTCGTATATTCCATTGTAAAAAAATCTACGTTTGAAACAGGCGGCCCAACGATATTGAATGGCAAAATATAACCAACATAAAATTGCGGTTCCAGTTCCTTTAGTTCTGTTGCTGTACTAAATGTCAACGTTTGTAGAATATGCTTCTCAGATAAAATAATCGGGCGGTATTTCTTGGTAAAACGGGCAACTAAATCTGGACTATCTTGCGGTGTCGTTTTGATTTCAATCAATAACTTCTGCTTGAGTTGTTTGGCTTTAGTTAAATATTGATCAAAAGAGCAAACACTCGCCTCCATCCCATTCTCCTTGGCAGTCAGTTGAGTCAATTCAGCTAATGTTAATTGATTAGGTCTTTTATCTATACCAGTCAGTTTTTTTAGATTGAAATCATGCATCACGACAAATTGTTTGTCTTTTGTTTCCTGAACGTCCATTTCTATATAACTGGGCTTCTCTAAACTTGTCTTCTCAAGAGCAGTCAAAGTATTTTGAACACCATTTGCTGCATCGACTCCTCTGTGAGAAATGGTTAATGGCTCTGTTAACGAGGGTCTACTTAGAAAGTCTGTATTATAAGCTCCCACACCAATACCAAAAATCGTTGCAATAAAGGCAAATGTTCCAACTTTTATGGCTGTCCATTCCTTTTTTTGCTGTTGTGGCTGATCAAAAAACCACTGGGGTAAATCTGGCAAAAAGCCTTGGTCATCCATATAATCGATTGTTACATAGAAGATTCCCACAGTAGAGAAGACAATATTAAGTAGCAAAATAAACTGTAAAAGCGTCATTCCAATAACGGCACTCACTAAAGCGTAGTTTGGGAATGTTGTTTCAATAATTGCTTGAACACTTAAGATCACTGTCGAACTGATAATAAAAACCAGAAGAATGCTACCACCGATCACGATAAACTGTCCTAAGATTTTAAAGAAATGCTGTTTTGTTGAGCGCCAACTTTCAGTAACAGCTTGACGAAAGGGAACATCCCTTAAAATCATTTCTGGTAAGGCAAAAATCAAACGAATAGACAGATAGAAAAAGAGCAAATAGCCTAAGATAACGAATGCAATGATTGTTACACGATTGGCAAAGATAAAGTCCATAATAAATGCTGGAATCTTTATTTTTGCAAGTAAATCTGAGTTAAAACCCAATCCACTCAATGGCAAAACCAAGAAAAAATAAAATAAAAAAAACAAAATGGTACTGAATTTAAGTTTCTTTAGTTGAAGAAGTGTTCCTTTAAGCAAATTAGTCAGTGCAATTGGTTCTTTTTTCTTTATGAAAAAAATGCTCAAAAGCAAAAAAGTATATTCAAAAAAAACAGCAATGACAATCATCAATAAGACAATAATCAAAGCAAGTAGAACGACTGGATGTCTTGTCAAAATAACTGGAATCGTATCATAAGATAAATAACTGATATTTCCTTGTTTTAATATAAAACGAGTAGAACTAGCTAAAAGCGGTAAGAGAACAAAAAGCATAAAACCATGCATCAATAAAACATCACGAAAATACGCTGAAGTCCCTGAGAAAAAATCTAACATATTTTTAAAACTATTTTTTAAGTATTTCATCATCTGATCCACCCTTATACAAATTAGAAGAAAAGAAAATAGGATACAATTGCATCCTATCATTACAGTTTCTATTATATATTTTTACGCTCTAAAAGCCTAATAAACCGTTTAAAAATGTGCCGCCATAGATCAAAGCTAAACTATATAAGAAAATGGAAACAGGTTTTGCTAAAATAATGATCAATGTAAATTTCTTTAAAGACATTTTAGTTAAGCCTGCCATCAAACAGAGCGCATCATCAGGAGCTATTGGCAGAAAAATTGCTAAAGCGAATAAACGCTCAAAACGTTTTTCATTATCCAACCAGCCAATGTATTTATTATAAGTCTTATCACTAACTAAACTTAAAATAAACGGTTTTCCATACTGACGACCTAATAAGAAAATGATGACAGAGCCAATCGCAATCCCTACATAATTATAGATGAATCCTGCGAAGGGACCAAAGATCAGTACACCAGCAGCACAACTAATGCCTCCAGGAATAATCGGGATCACCACTTGAATAATCTGGATCAGCATGAATAGTATTGGACCTAAGATAACTGAGTCACCGACTAACCCTCTCAAAGCGTCTACATCTTTAAAAACACCTAATCGTATAAAATAAATCGTCACAGCAATTGTGGCTATAATCCCCACGATTGAAATGCAATTGATAATTTTTCTTGAAAGCGCGATGCTCATTTGTATCATCTCCTTAAAATTACTATCTATAGTATAAAAGTCTTCTACCTATTTTACCATTGTTATTTATCAAATCTTACGAACAAAGTTGTAAGGAGGTAACTTATCTAAAAACATTATACAAAAAAGAACGACTAGAAACATCCTACTTTAGCCCTAAATAAAAAAATAGCTAAAGGTTTTCTATTTACAAGCAACAATGAGAGGTCTATAATTATGTTAAATATTATGGTGTCCCTAAAAAATAAATAATATAAACCTGATGATTTATAGTTGGAAGAAGGATAAATGATGAAAGAGGAAAAAAAGGAAGCAGAAAAGTTGTTGGATTACGCAAATGGTCCTAGTTTAGAAGAAATTAATAATACTGTTGATGTTCCCAAAAATGCTAGTTTTTGGCGGACATTGATGGCTTATAGCGGCCCCGGTGCATTAGTAGCAGTGGGATATATGGACCCAGGGAACTGGATTACTTCCATTGCTGGCGGTGCTGAATATAAATATGCATTATTGAGTGTTGTTTTATTATCGAGTTTGATTGCTATGCTACTTCAAAGTATGGCAGCCAAGTTAGGGATTGTTACAGGTAGAGACTTAGCCCAAGCGACACGCGAACATACTAATAAGAAAACTGGGTTCGTTTTATGGATTATTACAGAGTTGGCAATCATGGCCACAGATATTGCCGAAGTGATTGGCGGCGCGGTCGCTTTGCAATTATTATTTGGTTTTCCATTATTGATTGGTGTATTGATTACGACATTCGATGTTTTGTTATTATTGCTTTTAACAAAGCTAGGATTTAGAAAAATTGAGGCAATTGTAGCCTGTTTAATTGCTGTTATCTTTTTTGTATTTGCATATGAAGTAGCACTGGCTGATCCAAATATTGGCGAAGTACTTCGTGGCTTTATCCCCGATCCCAAAATTGCTAGTGACAAATCAATGCTTTTTTTGGCGTTAGGGATTGTTGGGGCAACTGTTATGCCTCATAACCTATATTTACACTCTTCAATTGCCCAAGCAAGAAAATTCGATCGTAATGATGATAAAGAAAAAGCCAAAGCCATTCGTTTCACGATTTGGGATTCAAATATCCAATTAACTGTGGCTTTTATCGTCAACTGCCTATTACTGATTCTAGGTGGCGCTTTATTTTATGGAACAAATAGTGACTTAGGCAAATTTGTAGATTTGTTCGATGCATTAAAAAACCCAGATATTGTTGGGAATATTGCTAGTCCGGTTTTAAGTATCTTATTTGCAGTTGCATTACTTGCTTCTGGTCAAAATTCTACGATTACAGGCACACTTTCTGGACAAATCGTTATGGAAGGCTTCATTCATTTAAAAATGCCTTTATGGATGCGTAGAGTCGTCACACGTCTGATTGCGATCGTACCGGTGATTATATGTGTCATTCTTTATGGTGGTAGAGAATCAGCAGTGGAAGATCTATTATTGTATACCCAAGTATTCTTAAGCATCGCATTACCAATTTCAATTATTCCCTTAACGATGTATACAAGTGATAAAAAAATTATGGGCAAATTTGCCAATCCTATGTGGGTCAAAGTGCTAGCTTGGATCATCGCTGTTGTTTTAACTGCCTTGAATTTATTCTTGATCTATGGAACAGTAACAGGAGTTAACGCTTAATAGGATAAAAAAGAAAGTAATTCTTTTTAGAATGGCTTTCTTTTTATTCTATATAATAGAATTCGTTCTATAGAAATGGTAGAATGAAAAAGACAAAATATTGAAATGAGGGTTTTAAGTGACTGAATATTTAAACGTTGGAAAAATCGTCAATACTCAAGGCTTGAAGGGAGAAGTTCGTGTGATCTCACAAACTGATTTTCCAGAGCTGCGTTATAAAAAAGGATCGGTATTGATGCTATTTCAAGAAAAAAAGGAACCAATTGAATTAACGATCAAAACCCATCGGAAACATAAAAATTTTGATATTGTGACTTTTGAAGATCATTTTTCGATCAATGATGTTGAAAAGTATCGTGATGGGATTTTGAAAGTGTCAAAAGAGGACCTGACAGATTTACCTGGGGATGAATTTTATTATCACGAAATCATTGGTTTGACTGTTGTGGATGAAAATAACAAAGAGTTGGGAAAGATAAAAGAAATTCTTTCACCTGGCGCAAATGATGTCTGGGTTGTTCAAAGACCGAAGAAAAAAGATGTGTTGATTCCTTATATCGAATCTGTTGTTAAATCTATTGATTTAGAATCAGGCATCGTTCGTGTAGAAATTCCTGAAGGTTTGATTGACGATGAAAATTGATGTATTGACGCTTTTTCCAAGAATGTTTGAAGGCCCAATGGGGGAGTCGATCATTGGGAAAGCTGTAGAGAAAAATTTACTGGAAATCAATATTTCCAATTTTCGTGATTACTCAGATAATAAGCATCAGTCAGTGGATGATTATCCTTATGGCGGTGGTGCTGGGATGCTTTTAAAGGTTCAGCCGATTTATGATAATTTACGAAGGATCGAAGAAGTATCACCAGAAACTGAAAAACGTGTGATTTTGCTAGATCCAGCGGGGAAACGATTCAATCAAAAAATGGCGGAGGAATTTTCTGAAGAAGAGCATCTAGTTTTTATTTGTGGTCATTATGAAGGATACGATGAACGGATTCGTTCTCTTGTTACGGATGAAGTTTCTTTGGGAGATTATGTTTTGACAGGCGGTGAGTTAGGTGCGATGGTTATGATTGATGCAACGGTTCGTTTGTTGCCAGATGTATTAGGGAATAAATTGTCCGCTCAAACTGACTCGCATTCAACAGGTTTATTGGAACACCCGCAATATACCCGTCCTGCTGAATTCAATGGTATGAACGTGCCAGAAGTACTTACAAATGGAAATCATAAATTAATTGATGAATGGCAGCAAAAAGAGTCGTTACGAAGAACCTTTGAGCGTAGACCAGATATGCTTAAAAAAGTAGAATTAACTGGACAACAATTAAAATGGTTAGAAGAAATCTACAATGAAAAAGTGTAGCATTAGCCTAAATTGAATCATATTAGAGGAGGTGTATCGATGGTCATACCAGCAACAGTTATTGATCAAAATAAATGGGAGCGTAAAGAACACTTTGATTTTTTCTCTAGTAATAGCCTACCTCTGTATGATATCACGACTCAAATTGACGTAACGCATTTTTATCACTACGCAAAATGCAATGAGATTTCCTTTTATTATGGCTTGGTATATGCAACGACCAAAATCATTAATCGCATCGAAAACTTTCGTTATAAAATTTGTGACAATTAGGTAGTTTTGCTCGATTATCTAATTCCTAGTTTTACTGATTTAAAAGCAAACAGTGAACTATTCCATATTATGACACTTGATTTTGAAGGAACGATGAAGGAATTTTCTGATGAAGCGAAAAAAGTAAGTGCTGCCCAACAGATGTATTTTCCTAAATCAGAGTACCCGCAAGATACAATGATACAGTTTTCTTGTCTACCGTGGTTTTCATTTACAAATTTAGGGAATGAATTAAGTTTAGACCGAGATGATTCGATTCCAAAAGTAATATGGGGTAAGTTTGAAAAACATGGGAATCATTTGTTATTACCCTATTCAGTTCAAGTTAATCACCGTCTTATTGATGGCATTCACCTAGGTAAGTTGATAAATCAATTGCAACAATATTTGGATCTGCTTGTGATAGAAGGGACTATTTAAAGTGTAACAAGAAAAATCTCTTTACAGCAAAGAATAGCTATGTTACACTATTTCAGTGAGTGCAAAGCGCTCAACTATTACGATATTCCGCTGTGGCAGTGCCATAAGAATGTTTGGAATGAGGAGAAAAAAGAATGAATCCATTAATTCAAGAATTAACACAAGAACAACTACGTACGGATATTCCTGCGTTTCGTCCTGGAGACACTGTTCGCGTACATGCGAAAGTGGTCGAAGGAACACGCGAACGTATCCAATTATTTGAGGGAGTTGTTATCGGTCGCCGTGGCGCTGGTATCAGTGAAACTTATACAGTACGTAAAATTTCTAATGGTGTTGGTGTGGAACGTACATTCCCATTACACACACCACGTGTTGCTCAAATCGAAGTAGTTCGTTATGGTAAAGTTCGTCGTGCGAAACTTTATTACTTACGTGCATTACATGGTAAAGCAGCTCGTATTAAAGAAATTAGAAGATAAGTGTTTCTTAGATTGCCCGAGTAAGAAAAAAGTGCGAAAGTCCTTGATATCAAGGGCTTTTTCTTTTGGCTTTGTTTAAGAAAATCGTGCGTATTTGCTGTGATTGTCCTTGATTATCCCAACTTGACTACCTGTGTTGTCAGAAAACAGGTGGAAATCATAGGTGAAATTGACGACAAAAAGGATTCCTAAAATACCAAAACGATGCCCCAATTTAGTAGATTAGGGGATGAGTCTACTAAATATAGAGAAGAACCTGTGCAGTTGGTGCAGGTGTAAAATGGACAAGCCAAAGTACTTTTTTACAAATGAAAGGGTGAGTGGCTGATGACAGTAAAAGATCATCGAACAATTTGGAAAGAAAAAAATGATTTAGAATTGATGGTATTAATTCAAGAATTTATTGAATTTGAAGGTATCACAAGTGAAGGTTTGTAACAGATTTTGAACTCTTAACAAGCCTGAAAAATTAAATTGTTCGATTGAACTTGGAAGAAAGCTTATCTATGACCGAATTTAGGAAAAGATACGATAGAGAAGCCTTACCATCAATTGATACGATTATGAGACGAATAAATAAAAATTGGGAAGAGCTACTAACTGAAATTGGGTACGATTATCGACCAATTAAGATAAGTAGACTTTTACAAAATTTAGAAAATTAAATAGTAGAAACAAGTGAACATCAGAAACTTGAAGCATGACACTAGAGCAAGATTTTGTACTTAAAAATCTTGCTCTTTTTTTCAAAGAATAAATAAAACAAGTAAATAGTCAATATAAAAACTTTTTGTAAATCAGGGTTTTTTTTATACTTTCATTTCTTGATGGAAGGAGTTGAATTGTTTTACAAAAAGTAAGTAATCACTTATTATAATCGCAGACATAACTAAGAGGAGCAAAGTTATTATGACAAGAAAAATATACAATTGCGAAAATGGTTGTTCTGTTGAATCAACCTTACAATTAATTTCAGGTCGTTGGAAAAGTGTTATTTTATACCATTTGATGTTTGATGGCGAATGTCGCTATAACAAGTTGCAGAAGCTTATTCCAGGAATAACTAGAAGAATGATTTCTCTACAATTGAAAGATTTAGAAAGGGATGGTTTGATTTATCGCAAGGTAGTTCAAGAGAAGCCCCTAATGGTTGTATATGGTATGACCGAATATGGTAATTCATTAAAAAATGTGATTGAACAATTATACAGTTGGGGAGAGGAATTTAATCACAAAAATGCGGGTACCCTTGAAGAAGAATGTTTAAATTGCTATTAATCAAAGAAACTTGGAATAACGAGGGCTATTTTCAAAGGAGAAAAAATGATTACAAATATCGAAGAATTATATCAAACATTGAGTGAAGCGATGGATCACTCTATCTGGTGGAATACGGAGAATCCATGGGAAATCGTGGTAGGTTCAATTTTAGTTCAGAATACTAGTTGGAAAAATGTTGATTATTCATTAATTAATATTAGAAATGAAATTGGCTTTATACCGAAAAAATTAGCGGAGATTGATCTGTTGGTACTGCAGGACTTAATCCGTCCTAGCGGGTTTTACAAAAATAAATCACAGACGTTAAAGGAAGTCTTTGTCTGGTTTCGAAGCTACGATTATAACATTGCCACTTTACAAGAAAAAGATTTGACTGTGTTGCGTGAAGAGCTATTGAATATTCAGGGGATCGGACATGAAACTGCCGATGTATTACTGGTTTTTGTTTTTAAGAAAATCGTATTTATTGCTGATAAATACGCACAACGAATTTTTAACCATTTAGGACTAGAAGAGGCGCTCACCTATCTTAAATTACAGTCGTTAATTGAGCTACCATCTGACTTTACCAATCAACAGGCGCAGAACTTGCATGGATGGCTGGTTGATTATGGTCAGGTTTATTTGAAATCAGAAGAAATCTGGCAAACAGGATTTTTGAGTAATTTTAAACTAGTGCTAGCATAAGGATCAAAGGTATAAAAAAATTCCCTAATTTACATTTTATTTGGTGAGGTTTAATCTAGTGATGTCACAAAATAGAATGTTAGTTATCAAAGGAGGATGTAATATGAATGATCCATTTTTAGGTTTACAAGACGTCTCATCATTCGAGGTTACAAGTAAAGATATTGTTGATGGCGCACTTTCCAATGTGAAATTTATGTCTGGTGATTTCGGTATCGAAGGTGGTCAAGATATTTCCCCAGAGATTAGCTGGTCAGGCGCTCCAAATACCACGAAGAGCTTCGTTGTTACCTTGTACGATCCAGATGCACCCACCGGATCAGGATTCTGGCACTGGGCAGTATTAAATATTTCGGCCTCAGTTAGTGAATTGCCACAGGATGCTGGCAACAAATCCAACTCAAAATTGCCATCAGGAGCGATTCAGTTGCCAAATGATGCGCGTGTAAAAAAATATATCGGTGCTGCACCTCCTAAAGGCCATGGTGTACATCACTATTTCTTAACTGTTTGGGCTTTAGATATTGATAAAGTAGAAATTCCTGAGGATTCTACCCCTGCATTTTTAGGCTTTAATATGTTTGGTCATGTCTTAGCATGTGGTGTTTTAAATTTTGAAGTAGAAGTGAAATAATTTTTATCCGTTAGAAAGGGAGATACAAGATGAATTATCCAAAAGAAAAATATTTTGGCGAACTAGAACAAGTCCATGCATTTTACGACGAAATGCCAACTGGTGTTAGTATATCAGAAACTGGAAGAATTTTTATAAATTTCCCTGAATGGGGCGACAATGTCAAAGCAACCGTGGTCGAAATAGTGGATGATAAATTAGTTCCTTATCCTAGTCAAGAAGCTAATATTTTTGATCCAAAAAATCCTGAAAGTGGATTCCTAAGTGTACAAAGTATTGTTGCTGACGGCGAAGGTACTTTGTGGGTATTGGATACTGCTGCACCCAATTTTGATGTTCCTGTTAAAGGAGGAGCAAAATTGGTTGCGGTTGACCTAAGTACAAATCAAATTCGCAAGATATATACATTCTCAACAGATGTAGTTCTTGATTCTACTTACTTGAATGATGTACGGATTGATTTGCGTCGTGGTTCTGAAGGCGTAGCATATATTACCGATTCTTCCATTACCGGACCAGGTGCGTTGATTGTGGTTGATTTAGGTACTGGTGATGCGTTTCGTATTTTGGATGGGACTCACTCAACTGCGGTTGATCCAGAATTTGTTCCTAAAGTAGAAGGTGAAATTTTGATGAATCGTGAAGCTGATGGCTCAACTTCCGCTTGGCAAGTAGCGGCTGATGGGATTGCAATTTCTCACGATGGCGATACCTTGTTCTTCAGTCCCTTGTCTAGTCGGCATTTGTACTCACTCGAAACTGACTTGATCTTTAACAAAGACATTGATGACGTTGAACTAGAGTCACATGTTAAAGACTGGGGTGAGAAAGGGGCTTCTGATGGCATGATTACAGCAGAAGATGGTACCCTATATGCAGGTGACTATGAAAATAATAGTATTCGCGTCATCAATCCCGACGGCTCAATGGAAACCTTAACCCACGACCCTCGTATTTTGTGGCCTGACACCTTATCAATTGGTCCTGATCAATATTTATATTTTAATGACAACCAATTACAGCGACAAGCTGGCTTTCACAAGGGTGAAGACCAACGAGAAAAACCTTACTGTTTATTCCGGATATTCATTGGTAAGAACCCTGCAAAGTAAAATAATTACGGTCTCTAAATTCGAACGCTGTAAACGAAATCGGTTTTTATGGTTGAAAAGTAACGATAACTGCTGGCTGTCTAGATGCTAGTTCCAACATTTTCTTAATTCATAATTTGTTTAGCCGCTTAAAATAAAGAATAGGCATTTTCTTACAAAGAACAGGAGGAATTTTTATGTCAGATAAAAAAAATATGCATGTAATTGGCTTCTTCGAAGGTCTGCCAATTGAGGATTCTCACAGCTTTATTGATGAAAAAGAAGGAATACCTGATCTAGAACCTCGTGATTTATTAATAAAAGTAAAGGCCGTTTCTGTCAATCCAGTAGACATAAAATTACGTCAAGATACTCTTAAAAGAAATGCACTGCGCGTTTTAGGCTTTGATGCGGTCGGTGAAGTAGTCGCTATCGGAGAAGAAGTAGAAAAATTTGAATTAGGCGATCGAGTTTTCTATGCAGGAACCACTACACGAGCAGGAAGCAATCAAGAATATCAAGCAGTCGATGAACGGATCGTTGCTTTGGCTCCTAAAACTCTATCCGACGAAGAAGCAGCTGCATTGCCATTGACCTCATTAACCGCTTATGAATTACTTTTTGAAAAATTTGGCTTGATTCCCGAAGAAAATGCCAATCAAGGTAAAAGTATTCTGGTTATTAACGGTGCTGGCGGCGTCGGTTCAATATTAAATCAGCTGGCTCATTGGGCTGGTTTGACAATTTATGCTACCTCTAGTCCTGAAAACTTTGAATGGTTGAAAAAAATAGGCGTGGATTATCCTCTAGATTATCATAAAGATCTAAGGAGTAGTTTTCGAGAACTAGGAGTTCTTGATGTAAATCATATCGCTGTATTGTTTGACATTACACGTTACTTAGATCAAATCAGATATTTGGTGAAACCGTTTGGTCATGTGGGAACAATTGTCGGGATCCATGAACCGATTGATTTAAGTGAATGGAAAAACTTGTCTGTTAGTTTTGACTGGGAGTATGTGTTTGCTAAAACAGATCATGATTATGCAATTGAAACGCAAGGTCAGGCTTTGGGAGTGATTGCCGAGCTAGCAAATAAGGGCAAGCTGACTACAACTTTGAGTAAAGTGTATTCAGACGGGATCAATGCAGCTAATCTGAAACGAGCAACTAAAGATGTTGAAAGTGGTCACATGCTTGGCAAAGTAGTTATTAGCGGTCGGTTCAATGGTAATGATTAAAGAAATTAGAAGATAAGTGTTTTTTAGATTGCCCGAGTAAAAAAGTGTGAAAGAGCTTGGGACGCATAAGTCCCAATAAAAAAGCTAGATACCAGTCGAATTGATTGGCATCTGGCTTATTTTTTGTATAAAAATAAGAACACCTTTAATCATGATGCAAAAGAAGTGTTCATGAGCATGAATAAATAAAAATGTTTAAACGTGGCGAACGCTTTTCCATTAAATGGCGGGATCTGGATGAGTTTCGTGTGGAAATTAGATATGGAGAAGAATGCCATTGACAGGTTTACTCATCACCCTAAAGAGGGGGATTTACAAATTTAATAATGTATTAATCGAACCAACATATTCAGTAACACTCATTCAAATAGTCGAAGAATTGCAAGAGACAGCACGAGCTGATAATTAAATTTTAAAGCTTAAAATTACCAGGGCTACATAAGCTAGAATACAAATACCTGCTACAACAATAACAATAGGCCAATCAACATTATGGATAAACTGTTTAAACGTTTGGGATTTTTTACCATTTGCTTTATTTTCAAGGTATTGTTGATAATTGGATTCTGCTATAGATATGATTACAAAAAGAATAAATAGCCCAGAAACAAAAGAGGGCAAACGATCAAATTTATTAATGGAATAAAAATAAGCAGCAACAATTACTAGGTAAGAAAATAAATGACGAGAGATTAAACGACTAATAAATTTTGGCAAAACAATCACTCCTTTTTTAATAATTGTATCACCAGTAGAGCAGGAAAGAAATACACATTCGAATGAAAGGAAAGAGTAGGAATCAAAAAAATCTCTATTACTTATCCCAATCAAGATAAAAAAATAGACCGCTATTGGTTCGAAGACGCACCGATTGAATGGTGATGTTCTATTTTTTTATCAATAAAGGCAGTATGTAAAGTCTAATTTCATATTGGGCTTTTTTTTCCTTATATAAGTATTTTGATTAAATCTATCAAACTTTTTGTGAGTTTACTTGTATCTGTGGATTTAATCGCAATTTTTAATGTTTTTTCAGTCCTCAGTTGTTATTAATCTATTTACAAAAGATCACTAGGGTTATGATTAAAAAAACTCCACCTAAAGTCCTCTATAAAATCAGGCTATAGAATGATGATAAAAAAACATTCGTTATTTATAATGACTAAGTAAACAAAATAATGAAAGTAGGAGATTGAGAAATGAAAAAGAAATTGTTGATAGGGGCAGGAGCTATTATTATTTTAGGAGTAGGTGTTTTTGTCTATCAGAATACACAGTCAAAAGAAACTGAAACAGCTAAGAGTATTAGCCTATATGAGGTAGAAAAACAAACACCACTTCATCTAAAAGGACAAGTCCAAGCTAAGTGGACTCAGTCTGTTTTACTAAGTACAGACAAAGGACCAGTCAAAACAATTCATTATAATTTAGGAGACCATGTAACCAAAGATGCTGTCTTAGTAACCTATGAATGGGGCGAAAAAATTAAAGCTGAAAGAGACAGTATTATCGCCACAATGAATCAAGATGCAAAAAATGATCCTTCTAAACCCGTAATGGTATTAAAAAGTACTGAAAATGAAATTAAAGGTACGGTTACAGAATACGACAAAGAGAAATTAAGTAAAGACATGGAGATTAAAATCGACTATGTAAATCAAAATAAATCAGTAACTGGGAAAATCACTACAATTTCTGAAATAAATGCTATTGATGACACTAGTTCAACAAATGCAACAAGCAATTCAGCTACCATTGTAAACTATGATTTTACTGCGCAACCAGATGAGAATATTCCGTTAGGCTACAGTGTAGAAATCCTAATTCCTCGAAATGAGATTCATTTGCCAACGAAAAGTATTCAGGAAAAAGATGGGAAATTTTTTGCTTATCTGATTAAAGATAAAAAAGCACAACAAAAAGAAGTAACTGTCAAGGAAGAAGATGGCTTTTACACTTTGGAAAGCGGCTTAGACGAAGGAAATAAAATTATTAAAAACGTTAAAGGAATCAAAGATGGAATGGAAGTGGCAGTTCAATGATCAAAATGGAGCATGTCAACAAATATTATTCATTAGATCAAGAAAGAATTCATGTTTTAAAAGATATTAATTTAGAAATACAAGAACATGAATTTGTTGCGATCATGGGACCATCAGGGTCAGGAAAATCCACTTTGATGAATACAATAAGTTTTTTAGACGGTAGTTTTGAAGGGAGTTATCTTTTCAATGGCGAAGATGCTTATAGCTATAATGACAATAAGCTATCAAAAATTCGGAATAAATCAGTAGGGTTTGTTTTTCAATCGTTTCAATTGATTGAAAATAATACGGTTTTTGAAAACGTCGCTTTACCCTTGTTATACGGAGGAATGAGGTATGGAAATACCAAAGAATTGGTAATGAAAGCTTTAGAAAAAGTTGGCATTCCAGACAAATACAACAAACTGCCAAAACAACTTTCTGGTGGGCAGCAGCAAAGAGTTGCAATTGCCAGAGCGATTGTTGGAAATCCTAATTTTATTGTGGCGGATGAACCGACTGGCGCTTTGGACACTCATACTTCAGCTGATATTATGGAATTATTCCAACGATTGAATGATGAAGAAAAAGTTACGATATTGATGGTTACCCATGATAGTGAAGCCGCCCAATACTGCAAACGGATCATCACTGTTCGAGATGGTGAGATTATTGAAGGAGGAGCAGGCTATGCGTTTTAGTGAAATTTGGAAAACATCGTTGAAATCTATTTTGAAAAATAAAAGGCGCAGTTTTCTAACGATGATCGGTTTGATCATCGGAGTTTCTTCGGTTATTACGATTTTTTCAATTGGACGTGGATTTGAGCGGTATGCGGCTGATTTTATAGGATTGGATAATTACGACTCCAGCGTGTATTTTAACTTTGCTCCGAAAGATCAATCGTTTTATGAAACTAATTTAGCTTCTTTTTCTGAAATTGATTTCGAGCGGATTGAAAATGTGGACGGTGTTAAATCCGTTGAGTACTATGATAACGAAGAGAAAGGTGCTAAGTACTATTCACAGCAAATTGATGAAGCAAGCACTGCATCAACGCAAGGCTCATTTAAATTACTAGGATCAGATGGTACAGAAACTATTTATGGGCGAAAAATAAAGAGCACGGATAATATCAATCGAAATAAAGTAATTGTCATTAATGAAACGATTGCCAAAGCTATAAAAAAAGACAATCCTGAATCATTGATTGGGAAAAGTGTAACGATTCAAGGACAGCTTTTTGAAGTTATCGGTATCATGGAAGATCGTGATAATTCTGGATTTATTTCAACACAAGAAGATTATGTTGTTGTAGAAGTACCTTCAGCAAGTTATGAAGAATATTTTGAAAGTCCGAAAGATTCGATTTTGGTTAAATTAGATACGGTTGCTGATCCTAAATTAGTAACAAAGGACATAGAAAAAATGTTGGATAAATATGGATCACTTAGAAATATGGGCGCATATGAAAGCCAAGACCTTGCTGGACAAGTTAGTCAACTTAGGATGATTCTAACTGGAATTACCGCTATTGTTTCAATAATTGGTGGTATTTCATTGTTTATTTCAGGGATTGGTGTTATGAACATGATTTATATCTCTGTATCTGAACGAACGAAAGAGATTGGTGTCCGTCGTGCGATGGGTGGGACTAAAAATAATATCATGATGCAATTTTTGCTGGAAGGCATCACACTGACTTTGATTGGTGGCGCAATTGGGTATGCATTTGGCATGTTGATTGGTTATGTAGTCGGAATGGTTACACCGTTTACAATCGTTCCAGATTTCTTTACGGCTATGTTAGCTTTAATTCTTTCGATTGGAATCGGGATTATTTTTAGTTGGTTACCAGCCAAAAGTGCTGCGAAGAAAGATATTGTTTCGTTGATTCGTTAGGTTATCCAGTTTTGAAAACAGGGCTGACAAAAAGTTTCTTAGTAAACAATACAAAGTAGTTAAAGTAAGAAAATATAAATAGAAGGCCTATGATAGTAATTTTATCATAGGTTTTTTCTTATTTCCTGTGAAAATGAAGGTGTACAAAGTATGTTAGTTATCAGTAATAGTTGGTTTCCTTTCAGCACCATAACTATACCAAGCATCTCTTATTTGGTCTCTTAACCAATTAGTAACTATTTCTTAAATCAAGAAAATATAATAAACATTTTTTTAAAATATCATCCGTTCGGTTGATAGGCAGTTTATAGTTCTTTTTCTATACTAAAGACATAAAGGAGATGGACAAATGCAACCATTAATAGAAGTAAGACATTTAGAAAAAAGTTATCAAGCAAAACAAGTCATACAAGGGATATCGTTTGAAATTAAGCAGGGAGAAATTTTATGTCTTCTAGGCCCCAATGGTGCTGCTAAAAGTACGACAATCAATATTATCTGTGGCGCTTTAGGCTATGATTCAGGCGAAATCTTATATCAAGGGAAACCGATTGAGAAGAACATCAAAGGCTTCAAAGAGAAGCTAGGAATGGTGCCACAAGATTTAGCATTATATGAAGATTTAACCGCAGAGCAAAATATTCGTTTTTTTGCCTCATTATATGGACTAAAAGGCACTGCATTAGCAGAAGGAATTGAGTTTGCTTTACATTCGGTAGGGTTGACTGCACACCGTAAAGAAAAAGCCAATACATTTTCAGGGGGGATGAAGCGTCGTTTAAATATTGCTTGCGCCATTGCTCATCAACCAAAATTATTGATTATGGATGAGCCAACCGTGGGCATTGATCCTCAATCTCGTAATCATATTTTAGCTGCCATTCGTAAAATGCAAAAAAATGGGATGACCATTTTATATACCACGCATTATATGGAAGAAGTTGAAGAAATCTCTACCAGGATTATTATTATGGATCATGGAAAAATGATTGCAGAAGGAACAAAAGAATCCTTAAAAGCCTTATCAGGTGAAAAAAATATTGTCATTGAATTAGCAACTAGCACAGTCTTTTCCTTAGATGATTTTTATCACATTGAGGGGCTTAAAGAAGTGAAAATGGAGAAGCAACAATTAATCGCGACAACGATTCAAGGAGTCGAAAACTTAGATAAAATCATCAGTGTTTTAATTCAATTAAATCAAAAAATTCAAAATGTTGAGATACAATCAAATAATTTGGAAACCGTCTTTTTAGATTTAACAGGACGTTCCTTAAGAGATTAGGAGGGGTTCAATCATGTATCGTTTTCTAAGAATTGTTCAAAGAGATACCATTAATTTATTTATTAACCCAATGTGGCTATTTTTTGGCATTGGCTTTCCCTTCTTATTAACAGCTGTTTTAGGCGTCTTGAATGAAGGGGTATATGGGAATAGTATTACAAGCTATGATTATTATGGTGTGACAATGTTGCTCTATAGTACCTTATATGCTGCTACTTTTTCGGCCAATTCTTTTTTAGAGGAAAGAATTAGGCAGCCTAATTTGCGGATTATCTATTCACCCATCAAAAAATTTTATATTCCCCTATCCAAAATAATTGCCACCTTCCTTTTTACCACCGTTTTTTATACGATTGCTGGGGGCATCCTGCATATTATCTTAGGTGTAAACTTTGGCAGTGCGCACCTTGGAAAAATTTGGGCACTGTTTTTAGCAGTAGACTTTTTCTTTAGTTGCGTTGGTGTTTTAATGTGTTGCCTCTTTAAAAGTGAAGGGGTTGCCAATCAAATTATTGGGATTGTGACCACTTTATTTGCCATCTTATCTGGTTTGTTTTTTCCAATAGCAAGTCTTGGTGAACAAGTGGTAGCCGTCAGCAAGTTTTCACCCATAACAAAAGTCGTAGATTTGATCTTTTCACTCATTTACGATACTGCTACAACTGGCTTTTTTAAAACAATGTGCCTACTTATAGGTGTGTCCATGTTACTTATTTTATGCTGTGGTGGCTTATTTAAAGGAGAGGATTACTTATGAAAACGACTATTAAAAATGATTGTCGTAGAGCTTTGGAAAATAAAGCACGTATTTTAGTGATGTTTGCTTTAATGATAGTGGTACTTGGTGTTGCTATCTTTATGAGTGGGCATTCGAAAGAGACGTTACGCATTGGGTTTGTTGGAGAGCCAAATGAATGGACAGTTTCATCAGAAGCACTGGATGTAACCTACTTAAAAGCAGTGCCACTAACTTCAGAGCTAATTAAAGGAACCTATGATGCAGTCGTTCAAAAAGAAGAGGAGCATCTTACAGTACAAACAATAAAAAATGAGGCACTTCAAGTAAAGTTAGAACAGTTACTAGCAGGAACTGCTGAAAATGAGACGACACTCACTGCCTCAAGAGGCGTAGGTAGCATGATTATTGGTTATTTACTCATGTTCTTATTAATGGCCAGTTTAACAAATATGTTTACTTTTAGTGAAGATAAAGAGAAGCATCTACTTGAACGGATTACCACAACGCCCACTTCTTTAATGCAGGTTTTACTAGGACATACCGTATTTTCCTTTACCTTGTTATTTCTGCCACTCCTATGTATGATTGTGGGGGCTAAGTTTATTTTCCAAGTAGATATTGGTTTCGGATTATTTGAGTATCTTTATTTGTTCGGATTCATTTGTCTATTTGCGACAGCTTTCTCTTTATTTATGGCTTCACTCTTTAATGATAGTGATCGTTCAAATATGTTAGGCTCTATTCTTGTCATTATTACCACAATGCTTTCTGGTAGCTTTTTCTCTTTTAAAGATGGGAACAAATGGCTAGATTCCTTGATTCAATTTTTACCACAAAAAAGGTATTTAGACATCGTTACAAATTTAGAAAATGGGGCATCAATGACGACCATGGTAACAAATATCTCCTATTTGCTTATTATTACCATTATCTTATTCCTATTTGCCTTATTGAAAACACGAAAAGATTATGTGAGAAGATAAGAATTCCTGTTATACTAGAAGTAATATTAGCAGGTAAAAGGAGTAGTCAGCATGGAAAAAAGAATATTAAATGGTAGAATCAGACAACCTGAAATTCGAAAAAAATTAGTCAATCGACCATTGTTGGTGAATAAAATTCATGGGATTACTGCTAAAAAATTACTTGTGGTAGAAGCAGGAGCAGGTCGAGGAAAAACCACAGTCGTAACAGCTTTTTTGTCAGATTATCCAAAGGAGCAGGTAAAATGGGTGAGTTTAGGCAAAGATTGTAATCATCTTTACGTTTTTTGGAGCTATTTAGTTGAAGTTTTACAAACACAATTAGGGGAATTAAAACAGGAATTTTTAGTCTTTTTCCAGGCAACAGTAAATAAGGAAACAATAGAAGATGGGGTGTCATTTTTAAGTAATGGTTTATTTGAAAGTGATGATTTCTTTTTAGTCTTAGATGATTTTCATTTGATAGAAAATGAAGAAGTGCTGCAATCATTTGAACTATTTTTATCACAAATGCCAGCTACCGTACATGTTTTACTTTTAACCAGACATCGTCCTAAGCTTTATTTAGGCGATCTTGAAATGGATGACCAATTACAATATATTGCTGAAAAGGATTTTTTTTTATCACAGAATGAGGCACGCCTATTTGTTGAAGCTGCTGCGGGAACAGCTTTAACGCAAGCAGAGAAGCAACAATTCATCACGATTGCAGATGGTTGGATAGGTGGTTTACAGCTCTTAGTAGCGGCCAATCTTCGAACAGGCATGATGAAGCTAAAAGAATTAGAAAAAAATGATAAAGTGCTATCTGATTATTTATCTAAAGAGATTTTTCAGCAATTAACAACAGAAGAACAGGTGTTTTTAATAAATACGGCTTCTTTTTCTTATTTAAATGAAGCCCTTAGTGGTGCGATTTTACCTGAAATAAGCTTTCATCAACAGATGGTTCATTTAATGCATAAAAATTTGTTGATTGAATGTGTCGATATCAGCCATCAAATTTATCAGTATCATCCAATTTTAAAAGATTTTTTAATGATCAAGTTTGAAAAGCAAGCTTTAGCAGAACAAATAAGGATTAAACAAGCTGCTGCAAGCTCATTTATTCAGCAAGGAGATTTAGATGAAGGAATGCGGTTACTACTTGAAATCCAAGATTATACGCAGCTGATGGAGATCATGCTAAGCTTGCCACAAACGATTCGCTCTGCTTATTATGTTGGAATGGTTCCCATCTCTAAAGCCATTCAAAATATTGATTTTGCCTATCAAAAGCTTTTTTATCATCATTCGAATTTAGAGTATTCGGTTTGTCAACAACTCATTGATGCCTTAGAAAAAAAGTATCCTGAAAAAAATGAAATTAAGGCGATTGCCGGAATTAAAGTATTATTAGGTATCCATGAATTTACAATTGAACAACTACCGATTCCTGTTGGCAAAATTCATCAATTACAGCT
The DNA here is from genome assembly GCF_050545135.1 of Enterococcus sp. AZ170. Classification (NCBI taxonomy): domain Bacteria; kingdom Bacillati; phylum Bacillota; class Bacilli; order Lactobacillales; family Enterococcaceae; genus Enterococcus; species Enterococcus sp. AZ170. Next base: position 1,562,124 of record NZ_CP172947.1, read on the forward strand.
AACATCCACATCAAAAGCGTTTATTTTATTAAAAAACGCAACGATTCTATACTTTCGCGATCAATTTGTTAGAGCTATTGAATTAGTTGAAGGAAGTATGGCTTTAAATCAAGTGACTAAGAATTCGTTTTTACTTTACTATAATCAAACCCTCTTGGCTCAGTTATATGAAGAAATTGGGGAATTAAATAAAAGTTTGATGTTATTAAAAACAACCAAACAAACAATTGAAGCAGGAAAATATGGCAAATCCATTCAAAGGAATTATTTACTCACTTTTCATATCACCATTTCTGGAATTTATCTGAAACGCTTAGATTTAGAAAATGCTGAAAAAAATTTACTGAAAGTGAGTCAGCAACAGCATGAACATGTTAGGTCAGTCTATCTTTATAATCAAGCAGAGTTCTTATATTTAGCTAATCGACCAGCTGAAGCCTTTCAAGTAGTTCAAAAAATAGAGGATGAGTCATCTGGACACTATGATGTGTTAGCAAAATCTATTTTGTTGAAATATTGTTTAAAGCACAATCAATTAAGCAAAGCTTTTCAAGACTCTTTTGTAGCGCAATATCATCAAGATATCACGAATCAAAGTTTAAATAATCAGCTATTTTATAGTATGATTTTAGTGAAACGACAACAGCCCAAGCAAGCATTAGAAGTGATTGATCAGATCCTGATCAAAAGTCGTAAAAATCAGATTTTTCTTAAGATTATTGAAGCGAATTTATTAAAGTTATCCATTCTTTTAGCGCAACCTAATGCTGATCAACGCCTACTGAAAAATGTATATTCTGAAAGCTTGTATTATGCCAGTGATAATGAAATCAAAGCCCCATTTTTTTTCTATAAAGAAGTGATTTGTCAGGTTGATACACAGTTTAGTCAAGAGCTTGCCACACAATTGGAACCCAAAGAACAAGCGTTTCATCAGCAGTTATTAGCTGTTTGTGATGTAACAGAAAAAAATTTATTGACTGTCAGAGAGCATGAAGTGTTAATTGAAATTGCAAAGGGAGCGACAAATAAACAGATGGCAGGAAAACTTTTTATCTCAGAAGCTACCGTCAAGACACATATTCTAAATATCTACCGCAAGCTTGAGGTAAATTCACGAATTACAGCTGTGTCGAAAGCACGAGAAAAAAAGCTGCTATAGAGGGTGATGGAGAGCTATTTAAGTTTAAGCGTTAGACGATAGAATAAAAGACTAAAAAAAATAACCGTTCAGGCTCGTCACGGTTATTTTTTTATTAGTTTACAACAGATCATTTGTTTCGAGCGTTTTGGCAATATATTGTTCTAAAAAGAGATTACTGCCTTAAATCAGTTAAAAGGTTTAAAGCTTGTTCTTGATTCATCAAACCTATTTTTAGTTTTTCTGCAATGATATCGATTTCTGTCCCTTTTGCACCAACAGACATAGCCAAAGAACGAGCTTGTAAAGACATATGACCTTGTTGAATTCCTTCTGTGACTAAAGCACGCAATGCAGCTAAATTTTGTGCTAAACCAACAGCAGCTATTATCTCTGCTAACTCTTTTGCAGTCTTTACATTTAAGATGTCTAAAGCGGCTTGTGCTTTAGGTAATACACGAATTGCTCCGCCAACTGTTCCGATAGCCAACGGTAATTTAATTGTCCCTTTTAAGCCATCTTCTACAAGTTCCCATTGGCTTAACCCACGATAATTTTCTTTCACAGCATATGCATGAGCCGCTGCTGCAACAGCTCGAGTATCATTGCCAGTGGCTAAAACTACCGCTTCAATTCCGTTCATAATGCCTTTATTGTGGGTTGCAGCACGATAAGGATCTAGTTGAGCTACTTTTGAAGCTGCAGCAATCTTTTCTGCAATTAATTTTCCAGAAGCCAAATCTCCTGTTTTACTCAAACTAGCAAATGGAATGGTGCAAGTTGCTGTTACTAGTGATTCGGTTGCATAATTACTTAGGATACTAAATAGAATTTCCTCATCAAACCATTGACGGAATAGATTGGCTACGCCTTCTAAAATAGAATTTAGAATGTTCGCTCCCATCGCATCTTTTGTATCAACAAGTAAATCCACTGATAAATACCTATCATCTTCTGGAAACTGACGGACTTGAATTCGTTTTAAACCACCACCACGTTTTACAATAGAAGGATAGCTTTTTTCAGCTTGAATGAAAATTTCGTTAGAAGAGCGTTCGATGCGCTCTTTTATGACAGTGCCATTAGTAACGTTCATAAAGACGATTTGCCCTCTTAGTAGTCCTTCGGCAAGTTTACTTTGAATACCACCGTTTTTTCGCAACATTTTAAACCCATTGCTGCATGCGGCAATAACGGAGGGTTCTTCTGTTGCCATAGGGACTTGATAATGTTTATCATTTACTAAAACATCCGTAACAACGCCCATAGGCAACGCCAGTTCACTGATTTGATTTTCGATTAAGTGATTAGCAACATCTTCATCTAAAGACATATTTTCTAACTCTTGTCTGTTTTCTGGAGAGAGGTGTCCATTATCTTGTAAAAAAGTTAATCGTTCGTCTCTTGATAGTTGATAAAACTTTTTATCAGCTGTTTTTTTTTTAGGTCGTTCAATAAGCATCGCAAGCCCTAAACCGCCGCCAACGCAAAGCGAAGCTACACCATATTGCGTGTCCGTGTCTTCTAATTGGTGAGCTAAAGTCGAGACGATTCGAGCACCGGAAGCGCCGATCGGATGTCCTAAAGCAATGCCACCGCCCCAAATATTGAGTTTTTCTTCTGGAATTGCTAATTCATTTTGAACAACGATAGAAGAAGCAGCGAAAGCTTCATTGATTTCAAATAGATCAATATCTTTGACATTCATATTATTTCGTTCCAATAGGGACTGGATCGCCTTTATGGGTGAAATTCCCATTATACTTGGATCAATTCCGATTTCAGTCACATCTTTTATGATGGCAAGATAAGGAATATGATGTTTTTGTGCAAAAGCTTTTGAGGTCAGCAGCATTGCTGAAGCACCATCATTGATTGTCGATGCATTTCCAGCTGTGACTGAACCATCTTCTTTAAACACGGTTTTTAAGGTATTTAATTTTTCAAAAGTACTCTCTTTTCGAATACCTTCATCATGCTCAAAAACAGTACCCTCAATATTCAATGGAACGATTTCTTTCACAAATTTGCCGTCGGTTTGCGCTTTGGCAGCTTTTATTTGCGAGTGAAGCGCAAAGGTATCCTGCATTTCACGAGTAACATTAAATTGTTCTGCAACATTTTCTGCTGTCATTCCCATCGCTTTTCCACTAAATGCATCTGTTAAACCGTCTACAATCATAGTGGGAACAGGTTTCGAATAAGTATCATCTTCTTTATACGTGATAGCGGGAGCTGTTGTCATACTTTCTGTTCCGCCAGCTAAAACGACATCCGCTTCACCTAATTGAATCGCTTGTTTTGCTAAACTGAGCGCTTTCATTCCAGATCCGCAAACTTCATTTACTGTAAAAGCAGGGATTTCAAAACTTAATCCACTATTGATAGCAATTTGTCTTGCAGGATTTTGCCCATTTCCTGCTTGCAATACATTGCCAAAGACGACTTTTTTTATATGTTTTGCTACGTTTGTATTTCTTGTAAGTAACTCTTTTGTCACAACCGTTCCTAGCTCAACTGCTGATAATGATTTTAATTGTCCTCGATACTTCCCTATAGGTGTTCTCAAGGCGTCGATAATTACGATTTCCACGACGTCACCTCCAATATGAAATATACCATGGTTTGTGAAAAAAGAATACTCTATAAATCATAATAAAAAAACTTCTTAAATTCTTTAACAAATTTTAAATTATCCTTTTTTCTACCAATCTTCCTCGATTATATGATAAATTATAGGAGGTAATGAATGAGAATAATGACAAAGGAGATATAAAATGAACGTTGGCATAGATAAAATTAGTTTTTTTGTCCCACCATATTATGTGGATATGACCGATTTAGCATTAGCAAGAGAGGTCGATCCAAATAAATTCCATATCGGAATCGGACAAGATAAAATGGCTGTTAATAAAAAAACACAAGATATCGTGACCTTTGCTGCAAATGCTGCAAAAAATATTTTAACAGAAGAAGATCAAGCACAAATCGATATGGTAATCGTAGGAACGGAGTCTGGTATTGATGAATCGAAGGCCTCAGCTGTCGTTTTACATCGTTTGTTAGGGATTCAACCGTTTGCACGTGCATTCGAAATAAAAGAAGCTTGTTATGCAGGAACCGCAGCTCTACAATTTGCTTTAGCCCATATTCAACGTCATCCCAAAAGTAAGGTATTAGTAGTCGCATCTGATATTGCGAAGTACGGATTAGCTTCCGGTGGCGAACCAACTCAAGGAGCTGGGGCTGTTGCTATGTTAATCTCAACTAATCCAAGAATTTTGGAATTAAATGATGATAGTGTGGCATTAACACAAGATATTTATGACTTTTGGCGACCTGTGGGTCATGATTACCCGATGGTTGATGGACAATTGTCGAATGAAACCTACATTGAAGCTTTTCAAAAAGTTTGGGATGAATATCAAGAACGACATAAAAAGACAATCAAGGATTTTCAAGCACTAGCTTTTCATATACCTTATACAAAAATGGGGAAGAAAGCCTTATTAGCTGCGTTGGAAGCTGAATCATCAAAAGAACAAGAACGTATTCTAACAAAATATGAAGCAAGTATTACCTATAGTCGCCAAGTCGGTAATCTTTATACTGGATCTTTGTATCTTGGGTTGATTTCGTTGTTGGAAAATGGTCAGTTGAATGCAGGAGATGAAATTGGTCTTTTTAGTTATGGATCTGGTGCTGTAGCTGAATTCTTCAGTGGGAAACTTGTTGAGGGTTATGAAGAATATTTATTGACTGATCTTCATCAAAAACAACTAGATGAACGACAAATCCTGTCGATTTCAGAGTATGAAGAGATGTTCAATGACCATTTGGATATTAATTTAGATCAAGACTATGAAGATTCGCTTTTGTATAGTATTGTCTCTGTTTCAAATACAGTAAGATTTTATAGGGAAAAATAACTAATTTAGTAAAAAAGTCGATCGATAATGTTGCGTATTAAAGTGCTGTGAAAAACAGTCAATACGCTGCATTATCGATTTTTTATTACCAATCTAATTCGCAGTCAAGGGAACGACAGACTTCAATAAACTTATTATCAGGTTTTTGATCAAGAATGAGGGTGTCGATCGCTGCATAGGTTGAAAATGTAAAAAAATTTTTCTTATATGATTTAGAGAGATCGCTCATTAATATCGCAGTTTTAGCTTGCGAAATCATATTGTTCTTTAAATACCCACTTGTGATGAGTAAAGGACTTAAAATGTATCCACTTATAATTATTGTCTTGGTGTTGATCACAGGGCAGATGTTTGGATTAAATGGAATGATTGTTATTTTACCGGGGATAGCAGTATTATGGATTGATGATTATTCGTGAAAGTAAAAAAGAAAAAACAACCGTAGAAAAATAAGAGTACATGTTGTTTTATTAGAATTAAAAAAATAAATACGCAAGAAAAAATCAGAACATGATGCTTAAAATGATGTTTTGGTTTTTCTTTGAATAAATTCGATTATTAAATAGTTGTAAAATAAAGTGTTGTGTTTTAAACTGATAAGTGAGAGGTGATGATAATTATGATTTTTAATCTAGAAAGTTTAGCAGAAAGGATTTATCAACTTAGTATTTTGCAGCAAAATGAAGTCCTTACGCAATTAAAAAAGGTACAATTAAATAGTTTACAGGCTCGCAGCCTTACATATATTAGCCAATATCCTGGAACGATGCAGCGTGATGTAGCCATTTACTTAGGCAAAAAACAAGCAACGGTTACGAATATCTTAAAAGGATTGCAAGAAAGACAATTTATCTATCGTGAAATCCCTAAAGACAATGAACGACAAAAAAATATTTTTCTTACCAGAGAAGGAAAGCAAATCGTCAGTCAAGTAAATCAAATTTTTGAGCAATTAGATGAGAAGGTACGTAGTGGTTTGACGAAAGAAGAACAAAAACAGCTAAAAGAGAATTTACTCAAAGTTGAAAATCATTTTAAAGAGCAATAGTAGTTTTTTTTTAAATGACATTGGAGGTTTTTTTATGATGACAGAAAGACAATTCGGCAGTGGAGACAATTTTTGGGTCAATATCAATTCTGATCAAGTAGCGATCGATTCAGATTTATATAAGCAATATGGCATTGATAGTGAAATTATTTCTTATGCACTAGATAAAAATGAGCGCGCCCGTATCGAGTATAATAGTGAATTGAATGCATTTATTTTGATTTATAATGTTCCTCAAAATAAAAAGAGTGATAGCCATTATGAAGCAACACCAATGACATTTTTAATAAAAAATAACCAATTATTGACTATAACTAATCATCAAAATGTGTACATTACCCAATATATGGAGAAATTTTTGAATGATAATCCTGATATTTCTGTTTTTAAATTTCTTTTTTCAAGTTTATTTATGATTACTGACAAATTCTTTCCAGTAATAGAAGAGATGAACCGCGAACGAAATCATATCAATGATATGTTGAGAGAAAAAACATCCAAAAAGAATTTATTAGCATTGTCAGATGTAGAGACAGGTGTTGCGTATTTTATCTCCGCAACAAAACAAAATGCGGTTTTACTTGAACAAATAAAAACAAATGTTATTTTTCGGTCGCTCAATGAGATCGAAAAAGAACAGTGGGAAGACACCTTGATTGAAGCCAGACAACTTGTTGAGATGGCTCAATTGACTTCTCAAGTTTTACAGCAATTATCTGGAACATATAATAACATCTTGAATAATAATTTGAATGATACGATGAAAATTTTGACAATTCTTTCCATCTTATTAACAATTCCGACAATCGTGACAGGCTTCTTTGGTATGAATATGCCTCTACCGTTAGAGCATAATATTTTAGGCTGGGTGATAGCTATTGGTATAAGTTTGATTGGGTGGTTTGGTTTATCATTTATTTTGCGTCTTATTCTAAAGTAAAGATTTATTGTGATAGTTCAACTTAAAATGTAAATGTACTAGAATATGTGTGTTTTTTATATAATAATCGATTTGAAATAATTTTTAGTTATAAAATAAACTTGTAATGAACATAATGATGTGCTGTTGTTATGACAAAGAGATATAAACGGAAGATTCATTCTGGATAATGGGAAGTTGAGGACTAGATTCCGACAGAGAAGGTGGGAAAAGAAAAGACAATAAGACTTTAGCATGATGCTAAAGTCTTATTGTCTTTTGATTGTTTCTATATAGATTTTTAATAGCGACAAGAAAGAAAGGCAAATATAAAAAAAGTAAATTTGCTCGTTGCCAAAGTCCGCGATAGGGAATGTGCAATTGAGTTACAAGAGGGATTTTAGGTGCGGCAAATAAAAACATAAAAAAACAAGAGCAGAAAAAAATAACAATCAGGATTCTGACAAATAAATAATGATGCTCTAAAGTATAGAGCTTGATCAAAAAGAATGTCGCCATTAGTAGTGCAATAAAACCAACACCAGATAAGTAGTCATGAATGAGGGCTTCAACATCTAGTTGAGTCGTATTAGTTGTGCGATCAAAAATAGCTGTCACTAAGCAATCTCCAATAGAAAAAATAGCTATGGTGATACTCAACCATGTTGCTAGTGGCTTAGAAGTGTTGTTGAACCGTGCATAAAAGCTTGGAATCGTTAAAATAAATAGACTACCATCAACTAATTGCCAAACTTTAAAGACTAGTTTTACAGGACTTCCATCTTCACCAAAATCACTGATCAACATTGTTACTGGATTATAATTGGGGTAAAAATGAGCAAAAATCAAAGGGAATGTTAGTTCACTAATGATAACTAGAATCATAATACCGAATCCATATCTTTTTAAAAAATTCATGGAAAAACCTTCTTTTCTTTCAAACGTTTTAGTCAATTTTTATTATACTACAGACTTATTTTTTAAAGAACAATAATGATGTAAACCAAACAGGAAAAGACCGCTCCAGACTATTTAAAAAGATTAATTCAGCCTCTTGCAGTTCTACATCTTTTCGTGGATAATAAGGAGCTGAATCTAAATAGTAAAAATAGACGTTTCGTTAACATTAGTTTAAGCAATAAACGAAAAGAATGGGGAAACAATGAATAATATAAATTTTAGCAGCTATCCGCTAAGCGATGTAATCTTAAAAGCAATTTCTGATTTAGGCTACGAAATACCTACACCGGTCCAACAGCAAGTTATTCCAGCTGTTCTGGCTGGGAACGATGTTTTAGTTCAATCTCAAACTGGTAGTGGCAAAACGGCTAGTTTTGGCATTCCTTTGTGCGAAAAAGTTGATTGGATCGAGAATAAGCCCCAAATTCTTGTACTGGAACCGACAAGAGAGTTAGCACAGCAAGTGCAAGAAGACTTGATCAATATTGGTCGCTATAAACGGATCAAAGCAACAGCAGTTTATGGAAAAGCATCTTATGTAAAACAAAAGTCAGAGCTAAAGCAAAAAAGTCATATTGTGGTTGGAACACCTGGACGAGTATTGGATCATATTATCAAAGGGAGTCTCCCGCTTGAAAAAATCAACTGTTTAGTCATTGATGAGGCAGATGAAATGCTTAATATGGGGTTCATCGATCAAGTAAAAGAAATTATTGCGGCGTTACCAAAAATGAAAAATACATTATTATTCTCTGCAACAATGCCACAGACGATTGAACGTATGAGTATTGCCTATCTACATGAGCCAATCGTTGTAAAAATTGAAGCAACAGAGAAAACAACGCCTAAAATTCAACATGCTTTTTTAGATACCACAGATGAAAACAAACTGACCGCTTTAGAAGCTGTAACGATCATGGAAAATCCAGATACCTGCATTATTTTTGCTAACACACAAGAGAAGGTTAATGTTACCTATGATTTCTTAGTAAAGGCTGGATATCCTGTTGGCAAATTACATGGTGGCATGATGCAAGAAGATCGTTTTGATGTAATGGATGCGTTTAGAAAAGCTAAGTTTCGCTATCTTGTCGCAACAGATGTAGCAGCCCGAGGCATTGATATTGAGAATATCACGCATGTTATTAATTTAGATATTCCTTATGAAAAAGAAAGCTATATTCATCGTGTCGGTCGAACCGGACGTGCTGGCAAAGAAGGCTTTGCTTTAACGTTTGTAACCCCGAAAGAAGGCGCACTAAAAAGAGAAATCGAAACATTTGGCGAACTAACGATGACTCAAATTACCCTGCCCAATGCTAAGCTAGTTGCGCGCAGCAAATCTGCTTTTGAAGCGAAAATAACGACAAAACAAAAAATAAAACAGCCTAAAGCGAAACGAGTGAACGAAGAAATTACTAAAGTCTATTTCAACGGTGGGAAGAAAAAGAAATTACGTGCACTTGATTTTGTCGGGACTATTTCAAAAATTGAAGGAATCACAGCAGAAGATATTGGCATTATCACCATTCAAGAAAATGTAACCTATATTGATATCTTAAATGGCAAAGGACAACTTGTGATTCAAGCAATGAAAGAGCGGACGATCAAAGGAAAACAATTGAAAGTTCATGTGGCAAGAAAAAAATAATGCTACTAAGGTATTAGGTCGAGACAAAAGTATTCAGCTTATTGCCAAAGACCGTCAACTCTTAGAGCTCTAGCTCTTAGAAGTTGATGTAATCGAAGCACAGCGTAGTCTACTTATTTCTCGCCATTTATTCGGATATAGAGAGCGAAACAAAACTGATTTTTAGTTTTGTCCCGCTCTCTTCCTTTTTTATTCAACTATATAAAATATTAATAATCTGTTGTCATGGTTAAGGATTTCCAATTTTCAATATCTATTTGCGCTAGTTCTATTCTTCGATTAGCATGTAGATAGGCATCACTTCCTAATAAAAGGCGAAGAGGTGGTTCCAGTGAATTTTCAGTTATTTGGATCATTGCCTCAGCAGCTAATTCTGGATTGCCTGGTTGATGTCCGCTCAATTGTCTAAGACCATGAATATTTTTTCCAGCTGTCTTATCATAATCAGAAATGTTCCTCCTACTTTCTTTTGCTGATCGTCCAGCAAAATCGGTCTTAAAATCTCCTGGCTCAATCAACGTTACATGTATCCCTAATGGTAAGACCTCTTGGTAGAGCGACTCAGAGTATCCTTCAATTCCAAATTTTGTTGCATGATAATAACCAAATCCTGGAAAAGCGATGAGTCCACCAACAGAAGAAATATTTAAAATATGTCCTGTTTGTGCTGTTCTCATGTAAGGCAACACCTGATTTGTTACATTTGCTAAGCCAAAAAAATTCACATCAAATAATTTTCGCACTGCCATTTTGTCTGCCTCTTCAATCGAAGAAAAATACCCAATTCCAGCGTTGTTTACGAGTACATCGATATGACCGAAATACTCGATCGCACGATGTACAGCCTGTTTGATTTGGCTTTCTTTTGTGACATCTAATGGCAAAACTAAGATATCAGTTTCAGTTGTAAGATAATTCTCAATATCTTGGGTATTTCTTGCTGTAGCAACAACACGATAGTGATATTCCAATAATTTTAACGTAAGTGCTTTTCCTAATCCTGTTGATGCACCAGTGATAAACCAGACTTTTTCATTATTTTCCATGATGATTTCTTCCTCGAAATTATATTGTATTTGAGCGCGATAATGAACCTAATTTTCTCGTGCTCTAGTGACACTATAGCCCCTTAGAGTAACTCTCAGTCAACTAGCAAATAGAAAGAAGATGATAGAATGTACACAGTACATGACGTAGCTAAAAAGATGACTATTTCACCACATACGTTGCGCTTCTATGAAAATCAAGGATTATTCCCGCATGTGACAAGAAATCATGCGAACGTTCGTCAATTTTCAAATGAAGACTTGGAGTGGGTCAGGATTGTTCAAGCATTAAGATTGACTGGTATGAGCTTGTCAGAAGTGAAACGGTATATCATGCTTTGTGAGGCGGAAAATCCAACGATTGATGAACGCTCTCAACTTATTACAACACAACGAGAACGTGCAGAAAAAGAGTTAATAAACATCAAAGAAAAAATCAAAGTATTAGAAGAAAAAGAACAGTATTATCAAGACTTAGCTTTACAGGTAAGAAGAGATTACAGAAATCCTAAGCTAAAGTACTAAATTTACTTTTAGTGGGAGAATACTCTAATTTTTGTTTAAGATGAGTAGTGTGAATAAAAAAAAGCAGATAAAAGAGGTAAAATACAAAGGGATAATCATTTAAAAATAGAACTTGGAGATAAGCTAGAATGAAAAAAATAAAAGACTGGTTTGCGCATCATAATCTTTCTACAACTAAAAACCGAAAAAGAGTAGGGATCACTGTTTTATTTTTGACTATTCTGATTTTTGTACTATTTACGGTACGTTTATCTTCAATTTTAATAACTGGTAAAGTTGCTGGAACTACCCTTTCAGAAAAGACAAAAGATCTTTATGAAGTCCATGAAACATTGGAAGCTAAAAGAGGGACGATCTTTGATAAAGATGGGAATGTGTTAGTCGAAGACTCAAGTGCATTTTCACTATATGCTATTTTAGATAAAAACTATACTGATTTAGAAGGTAAAAAATTGTATGTACAAGAAAAGGATTGGTCGACAATCGCTGAAATTTTTGAAAAATATGTCAAAATTGATAAAGAGACAACACTAAAACAGTTAAGACCGAGTGTCAATGAGTCAGGGGAGCCTATAACGACCGTTGAATTTGGAACTAATGGTAAAAACTTGAACTTTGAAACAAAAAGGCAGATTCAAGAAGATCTAGATAAACAAAATATTTCAGGTATTTATTTTAGAGAAGAAAGAAAACGTGCGTATCAAGCAGGAAATTTTGCCTCCTTTTTTATAGGCTACACGCAACAAGACGATAAAGGCGATGAGCTGGGAGTTATGGGCATCGAGGAGGCTTATAATAATCAGTTATCAGGTGTCAATGGCTCTAGGAGTTACGAAATAAACTCTGCAAAAGGCGATGTAAAACCAGGAAGTGTGAAAGAGAAAAAGAAAGTTGATGGCAGTAATATCTACACGACATTAGATAGTAATCTTCAATTCTATTTGGAGGAGCTATTGGATGATGCTGCTAAAAATTATCAACCAGAGCATATCACCGCAACGTTGATGGAAGCTAAAACAGGAAACATACTAGCAACCGCTCAACGCCCCTCTTTTGAACTGGATACAAGAAACGGTGTCGATGATCCAAATTTCAAGTGGCGCAATATTATTGTTGAAGATGCCTTTGAACCAGGTTCGACAATGAAAAGTCTGCTGATGGCAACGGCCATTCAGGAAAATAAATTTGATGAAAACGAGCAATTTACTTCAGGCAGTATTAAAGTGGATGATGCGACGATTAATGATTGGAATAACGGTGTTGGTGCAGGGAACATGACCTTTAGACAAGGTCTTGCGTGGTCAAGTAATGTAGGAATGGTGACGCTTCAGGAACGCATGCCTGAACTGTGGCAAGACTATCTCACAAGGTTTGGCTTTGGCAAAAGTACTGATTTCGGCTTATCTGGTGAAGCGGCTGGTGAAATTCAGAATAAAACAACAGTTGATCGAGCGATGACGGCTTACGGACAAGGAATCTCAGTAACGCATTTACAAATGCTTCAGGCCTATACAGCAATTGCAAATGGTGGAGAAATGTTGAAACCGACGATTATCAATAAAATCGTAAACGCCAATGGCGAAGAAACAATGACACAACCAGAAGTTGTAGGCACACCAATATCACGCGAAACGGCTGATAAAATTTTAGAGTACATGAAAGATGTGACGATTGATCCTAAATTTGGTATGGGAAAAGAATATGCCATCGAAGGACTGAATGTTTCAGCTAAAACAGGAACAGCAGAGTTTTTTGAAAATGGTAGTTATCAAAAACAAGAATATTTACATTCTGTGGTTACGATTACTCCAACTGAAGAGCCAAAGTACATTTTTTATATGACGATCAAAAAGCCTGTATTACAAGGTGTATCAGCCAATAAAATCATTTCGGATGTGTCAAATAAACTAGTACAGCATGCAATGGCTGCTCGAAATTAGTTTAAAAAAGCTTCGAACTAAAGCACTTGTCGGCTTTGTTCGAAGCTTTAATTCTTGTGTTCATAACGAAATTGGCTGTTTCTTATCAATTAGAACGAAACGTTGTTGGATTACTTTCTTTTAGAGTCTCTAATAACTGTTCATCAGGGGTTACATAAAGTGTTTTTTGGTTCTCATAAATCACATATCCTGGTTTTGCGCCGTTTGGTTTGTGGACATGTTTGACTTGAACATAGTCAACTGGTACTTGAGCAGAAAGACGATATTTAGAATAATAAGCGGCAAGATTAGCAGCTTCCATCAATGTTTTATCAGAAGGTGCAGCATTTTTAATGATTACATGTGATCCAGGAATATCTTTTGCATGTAGCCAAACATCGGTTTTCTTTGCTGTTCTTAGTGTAAGCTGATCATTTTGCAGGTTATTCCGACCAACTAGAATTAAATCACCTTCACTTGAATAGAATTCTTCTGGTTTGCTCTTTTTTAATTGTTTTTGTTTTTTAGCACCACGTTTTTTTACATATCCTTGTTCGATCAATTCCTCACGAATCATCTCAATATCCATAGGACCAGCTATTTCTAATTGTGATAAGACAGATTCTAAGTAGCTGATTTCTTTAGTTGCTTGTTCAATTTGTCCATGAACGACTTTTACTGCATTTTTTAGCTTTTGATATTTTTGAAAATATTTTTGTGCATTTTGATTAGGTGTTAGAGCAGGATTTAATTTTATGGGTAATAATTGATCTTCCTCATAATAGTTTGGCAATTCAACGAACTCAGCGCCTTTAGGAACTTGAGCCATAAAGGTAGTTAATAGTTCACCATCGCGACGATAATTTTCAGCATGTTCTGTGTCAGCTAAGGTTTGTTGAAGTTTTACAACTTTACTTTGATTACGTTTTAATTCGTTTTCGATTTTATGGATCAATTCACCGCCTTGTTGTTTGACGCGGTCTTTTTCAGCTTTCCCACCATAAAAGACATCAAGTAACTCACTTAGCGTGTTAAAGGATTGTTGCTTTCCTTCAAGTGAAATGAAGGGAAGTGGGGTAAAGTATTCTTTTTTTGCAGCTATTGTCAATGTCGGTGCAACTTCGTTTTCAAGGGAGGCCCAAAAAGATTGCCATACAAGCATTTTTTCATTTGGATGTTCCTTTAAACGAAAGGCTAATTCATCGGCAGTGTCTTTCCCTAAGCCTTGAAATTGACTTTGTAAGTATTTCCCATTGATTTCACTGGTTTTAGAAAGAAGCTCAAAAACCTTTTCCTTACTTGCTGAGAAGGGATTTTGTTGTTCTTGTTTTGGTGGTTCGATGTATTCGACGCCAGGAAGCAAAGAACGATAACTATTTTGAGAGCTACCAATATGTTTGATGGCATCCAAGATTTTTCCATTTTCTTTATTCATCAACACGATGGTGCTGTGTCTGCCCATCAATTCAACAATTAGCACGATATTTTGCAAATCACCTAACTCATCTCGTTTTGTAAATGTAAAATGGATCACCCGATCATTCTCTACCTGATGAATGTGTTCTAAAATAGCACCTTCGAGAAACTTGCGTAACATCATCACAAAGTTAGGTGGTGTATCAGGATTCGCATAAGCAATTGCTGTCAATTGTACACGAGCATAACTAGGATGAGCAGATAAAAGTAATTTATGATTTTTTCCTTTAGAGCGGATCACTAAAACAATTTCATTTTCATACGGCTGATGAATTTTAGAAATTCGGCCAGCTACTAACTTCTCAGACAATTCTGAGATCATTCCATGAGTAAATACGCCATCAAATGACATAAACATCCCTCAATTCTATATACATAATAGTATTATTATAACGGAGTTCTTTTTAATTATAAAGGAAGTGGAAAAGAAAAGTCATAGAATGAGAGTTTATTTCATTTGATACATAAATGACTGCGCTTTCCTGTTGTTTTTAGTATAATAGAGTTAAAGTAATTTATTTATTCTTTTAAAGGCTATCCTTTTTGGAATATAGTTTCCTATTTTTCAGTCAGAACTAAACGAGCCCATTACGCTTTTATGTTATCTAGCTGCATGGGCTAGTTCTTCGGAAAAAAGAGAAGCTAAAAAGGAGGTAAAAAACACCTCAATTTTAGTTTCCTATTTTTCAGTCAGAACTTAAAGAGCCCATTACGCTTTTAAAATAAGGAGGAGTCAATATGGTCAAGCGGTTAATTAGTGCAAGTTATAGTGAAGTGGCAAAAATGACGGGTGAAGAGTTGAAGCAGTCGATTAAGGCAAGTGAGGGGCGGACGATTTTATCTGAAAATGTTGTTGTAGCTTCTCCCCAAGCCGGAGATATCAGTAATGCGGAGGTTGCAGCGGCATTTGGCGCGGATTTGATTTTATTAAATGTTTTTGATTGTTTTAATCCAATCGTCCAAGGAATTCCCGGGATGTCTATGGAAGAGATCATGACCTATTGGCAAAATCCAGAAAAAAATAAAATCAACCCTATACCGATCTTGAAAGAATTAGTGGGACGTCCGATTGGTGTGAATTTAGAACCAGTAGATGATTCATCTACCATGTTCAGCGAAAAATTGACCATCAGCAATGGCCGGACAAGTTCAAAAGAAACTATTCAAAAAGCTGAAAAAATGGGGATCGATTTTATTTGTTTGACAGGAAATCCAGGAACCGGTGTAACGAATTTAGAAATCGCTAAAGCTGTGAAAGTTGCAAAAGAACATTTTTCTGGTTTGATCATTGCTGGGAAAATGCATAGCGCAGGCTCAGATGAACCTGTCGTTTCTACAGAAGCAGTAGAAGCGTACGCTAAAGCTGGAGCTGACATCTTATTATTGCCAGCTGTAGGAACTGTTCAAGGCTTTACGGAAGCGGATATGAAAGAAGCCGTGGCAATTGCTAAAAAGTATGATTTGTTAACAATGTCAGCAATCGGAACAAGTCAGGAAAGTGCAAGCAAAGAAACGATTCGCCAAATTGCATTGACAAATAAAATTTGTGGCGTAGATATTCAACATATAGGAGACGCTGGTTATGGCGGACTAGCACCTGCAGAAAATATTTACGAAATGTCTGTTGCAATTCGAGGAATGCGCCATACCATCAATCGCATGGCTCGTTCAGTTAATCGATAAAATAACAAAAAACAAGAAGCTGGTTTGCACCAAACTTCTTGTTTTTTGTTATGCATCTTGCCAAACACGTTTAGCGGTATCAACAACTAGTCTGACTTTGGCCCATTGCTCGGCTTCAGTCAGATGATTTCCTTCTTCAGTAGAAGCAAATCCGCATTGTGGAGACAGACAAAGATTTTCCAATGGGATAAAGGGGGTTGCTTCATTAATTCTGTTGATTAAACCTTCTTCTGATTCTAAAATAGGAAACTTGGAAGTTATTAACCCTAAAACTACTTTTTTTGTAGGATTATTTTTAAAGATTTGCCCTAACGGTTCAAATCCACCAGAACGATCATCATCGTATTCTAAGAAATAGCCATCGATATTTAATTGGGCTAGATAAGTAGCAACATGATCATAAGGTCCAGCGATGGCCCAATCAGATTTATAATTACCGCGACAAACATGCATGGTAATGATTAAATCATCCGGTAGTCCTTTAAGTAACTGGTTAATAACAGTAACGCCGGCTTCACATTGTTGATGCCAATGCTTGATTTCTTCTTCTGATTTAGCATTTTCGATAAATCCTGTATACATTCCCCAAGAAGTATCATCCAATTGAAGATAACGACAACCTAGATCGTAAAATTTTTGGATAGTTTTATGATAGGCTGTGGCTAAATCATCAATAAAAACTTTTTCATCTGTGTAACTCGCATAAGTAAAAGTATCACTTTTTCGATTAAAAAGTAGTGTGGGTGAAGGAATTGTCGCTTTAGGTATGATTCCTTCTGGTGTATGCTCCTTTAAGAACGTGAAAGCTTCAAAAAAGGGATGATCTGGGTTGAAAGTGACTTTATCTGATATCTGATATGAAGCAGCTCTAGTTTCTACTTGATTGAATTGATAGCCATGCTCAGGTATGAGTTGATCAACACCATTCAATCCCCATAAAAAATCTAGATGCCACCAGCTACGACGAAATTCACCGTCTGTCACAGCCTTCAAACCATTGTAGACTTGTTTGTTGATCAGTTCAATAATTGCTTGGTCTTCGACTGATTTCAGCTCAGCCACAGAAATTGTTTGCTTTAGAAAATTTTCTCGAGCTGTTTTTAGTGCATCAGGGCGTAAGAAACTCCCTACTTGGTCGTAGCGAAATGGAATATCTTTGATAGCGGTCATGTTATTACCTCCTTTTTATTTAAGCATCTTGCCAAACTGTTTCAGCCACGGTTTTTAAAAGTTCGATTTTTTGCCATTGGTCGTCCTCAGTTAAGTGATTGCCTTCGTGAGTTGAGGCAAATCCACACTGTGGCGATAAACAAATTTGCTCCAACGGTACAAATTGAGCAGCTTCGTTGATTCGTTCAACAAGCATGTCTGAACTTTCTAGTTGACCATTTTTTGTTGTAATCAATCCTAGAACAATTCGTTGGTCCTTTAATTCTTTCAGAGGCTCAAAGCCGCCAGAACGTTCATCATCATATTCTAAGAAAAAACCGTCAAAGGCATCGATTGAAAATAAATTTTTAGCGATTTTTTCATAAGAACCATTATAAAGCCAATGGGATTGGAAATTTCCTTTACAGAAGTGGAAGGTAACAGCTAGATCAGCAGGTTTGTTTGCTAAAGAGTTTTCAGTTACTTCTTGAAAATCAGTTAATAGTTGATCAGCATCTAAGCCATTCGCTTTAATCATTTCACGGAATCGATCATCGAATAAACCACCCCAACTTGTATCATCCAGTTGTAAATAGCGACAACCCGCATCATAAAAAGCTTGGATCGCATTTTGGTATGTTTGGATCAAATCTTTTTTGAATGCTTCTAATGAATCATAGATTGGTTGTTCATTGTATTGCTTTGATAAAATCAAGGAATCCAAGAAAATCATATTTGGCCCCGGAATTGTTTGCTTCGCTAAAGCGGGTGAAGCATATTTTTGTGTAAAGCGAAAGTGCTCAAGGAAAGGATGATTGTCAGAAAACGATAGAGGACCACTAACGTATGTCCCTTGAGCTTCCGTAGTTAAACCAAAGGCAGTTGTTTGGAAATCATAAACAGTAATACCATTTAAACCAGCAATAAAATCTAAATGCCACCAACGACGGCGAAATTCACCATCAGTTACAGCGTAGAGTCCAGCTGTCTTTTGTTTTTCAATTAATTCGATAATCGCTTTATCTTCTACTTTGGTTAATTCTTCCTTAGAAAGATCACCGTCGGCGAATGCAGTACGTGCATTTTTTAAGTGTTCTGGTCGTAGAAAGCTGCCTACGATATCGTAACGAAAAGGGATTTTTTTGTTGCTGTTTGGCATAATATTTCCTCCATTTTTTAGTCAGATTTAGTTGAAAATAAAAAAAGCCCTCTACTTTTTTTTGCAAAAGTAAAGGACGACTGAGCGTGTTACCACCTTTATTCAAAAATCTCTCACAAGATTCTTCTCAATGAGTACAAATCTATTTAATCAATACTCGGACGCTGTATTGGGCGTTCCCAAACTTGGCTGTACAGTGTTGACCAAGATTTACTTAAAGACCATCTTCCTGTTTTTTCAAATTACCTCTTTTCAGCTACCGAGACTCTCTAATCAACTTTCTAAAACAGTACTCTTCTTTTCATTGTATTTTAATATATTTATCATTAATGAAAGTATAGGATAGCGCATCCGTTTTGTCAACAGGTGAATGAATCAATCATAATATTATTGTTTTTTAATATTTAGGTGTATATAAGTAGAAAAATATCCTTTTTTTATTAAATATCAACTGCTCATTGTTTGTTATACTAGGCAAAGGAATCAACTACTAGTATAATAAGAGTATAAGTTGTAGAGGAGCAGACCCATGAAGAAGAATTTTGTTGATGTTAAAGATGATTTTGTAGCATCTATAAACAAACAGAAAAAACTGAGTGCGATTATTTTAGTAGTGCTTGTTTTATTTATTATTAGTCTATTTATAGTGGTGCCTAAAGTACAGGCTAATATTCGATCATCTGAGATCAACTCTTTAGTAAATCAAGAAAGGCTTACTAAAAAAGCCAATTATTTAGAGGCGAAAACAGCTGATAAAACAATTAGTGAAAAGACTGCAATGACTGTTTTATTTTCAGTACCAAGTGGGAAAACATACGAAAATGTCATCGCTGTTTTAAAAGATTCAAATCAAATGAAAGAATTTAATCATAGTATTTATATTTATCCAATTGTTTATGAAGCCGAAAAAATTGAAAAAAAATATAATATCAAAAAAAATGAAGTCACGATTCTTTTCTTTGAAAATGGGAAAGAAAAAAATAGAATCACCGTGGATGAAAGTTTAGACACTAAAACAATGTTGATTCCTGCTTTAAATCAGTTGCCATTGTCTGGTGTAGGGCAAAGCGTTCAACCTCCTACAACAACTTCAACAGAAGAAACAACAGAAACAACAAAGGAAGATCAAACCATCAATGAAGAAACAGTGGATGATCCGAATACAGAAGCTGATTCTATAGTGCAATAAATCAATTTTGGAAAGAAGGGCTTGATATGAAAGAATTTATTTTATTCAGTTTATTGGGACTTTTTACAATGAAACCTAGATTGCAACGTGTATACGTAAGAAGTGAACGACGTGACAAGTATTAAATGGCGGACTTTAGCGACTGACTTAATAAGAAAGAGGACTCAGCCTAAAACTGAGTCCTCTTTCAAACGTAATAGGTCTAAAAAAATTCAAATAACAGAAAAAATCTATTTAATCCCCTTTGATAAGCTTCGTAAAGAATCATTAAAATGGTATCAAGATCCAGAGAGTATGTATCATATCGTGGGTGCTAAAATCACGTATTCAGAAGAACAAATTCAACAAATGTATGAATGGCAAGATGAGCATGGGTTACTTTATTACATTGAATATAAAAACGGCGACCTTGTTCAAATAATCGGTGATGTCTGGCTAGCAAAAGATGATTATGCCATTGTGATCGATCAAGCGTTTCGCAATCGGCATATTGGACGGGCGGTCACAAAATACTTTATCTACAAATCAAAAAAATTAGGTAGAGAATTTATCATGGTAAGTGAAATTTTTGATTGGAATAAAGCATCTAAGCAAATGTTCACAAGTTTGAATTTTTATCCGTTCAAAGAAAATAAAGATAGTTGGAGCTATCGAAGACAGTTGAAAAAGAGCAAAAGAACCAGTGAAGAGTCAAAATAATTTCTATTTAATACATTTTTAGACTTGACGAATAAATTCTCTATAGTGTACACTTGCTGTAACAGAAAAAACTTGTAGGAGTGATTACATGAACCAACTATCAAAACCAATTAGCAAATTGAATCATTCATGGCAAAACTGGCGTAGATAGTTGTATGTATGAGACTCTCATAGATACAACTTTAGAAGATGATTTCTAAATTTTGTATCTATGTCGGTATATTAAAGCTGTATTTTTGACCGCATAGATGATTAGTCTATGCGGTTTTTGTTGAAAAGACAACGACTGCTCCTTTTTAGGAATTGTCGTTGTCTTTTTTTAATACTTTCATACAGAGCTAAAGAAGCCAACTACGTATTCACATTTAGGAGGAGAATTTATGAGAAAAAATCGTTTATCATTTGTTGTAGCAATTATTGTTATTTTTTTAATTGGTTCATTTTTTTTCGAAAAAAAAGAGACGTTCAAAGAGGAGTTGCCAACCGTTGGTGTACTGCAATTTGTTAGTCATCCTGCACTGGATCAAATCTATAAAGGCATCCAGACGGGGTTGAAAGAAGAAGGCTATGAAGATGGTAAGAATATAACCATTGCTTTTCAAAACGGACAAGCTGATCAAAGTAAATTAGCTACGATGAGTCAACAATTAGTGCAAGAAAAAAAATCTAATGTCTTGATAGGAATCGCTACACCAGCAGCACAAGCTTTAGCTAATACAACTTCTGAAATCCCAATCGTTCTTGGTGCGATTACTGATCCGGTTAGTGCTGGACTTGTAAAAAATGATCAACAGCCTGGTGGCAATATAACGGGTGTCAGTGATAAATCACCAGTTGATGCACAATTTGAGTTAGTAAAAGAAATTTTGCCGGAAAGTAAAAAGGTCGGTATATTATATGCTTCATCTGAAGAAAATTCTAAGTATCAGGTTGAGGAAGCAAAAAAAATTGCTGAAAATCAAGGATGGAGTGTTAAGACCTATGCAGTCCCTTCCAGTAATGAAATTGCGCAAACAGTTCAAGTCATGACAAGTGAAGTCGATTTTATTTATATTCCCACTGATAATACGATTGCCAATGCAATGCAGACGGTTGTGAATGAGGCAAATAAAAGCAAAACACCCATTATTCCATCCGTAGATACGATGGTTGAACAAGGTGGACTTGCTACTGTTGGAATCAATCAATTTGATTTGGGTATACAGACAGGTAAAATGGCGGCTGATATTTTATCAGGAAAAGCCAAACCTGCAACAACGCCAATTTATACATTTAAAACGGGAGATATTATCATCAACGAAAAACAAGCTGCTAAATTAGGAATTTCAATTCCTGAAAATATCAAGTCAAAAGCAACGATTATAGAATAGGGAGAGGATCAAATGATTGTTTCAGCGATTGGACAAGGAATGTTATGGGCAATATTAGGGTTAGGGATTTTTATGACATATCGTATATTAAATTTTCCGGATATGACAACAGAGGGGTCATTTCCTTTAGGTGGTGCAGTTTGCGTTACGGCAATTACATCCGGTATCCATCCGATTTTAGCAACATTACTAGGTGTTTTAGCGGGGATGTGTGCAGGTTTAGTAACAGGTTTACTATTTACTAAAGGAAAAATTCCCGTAATCTTAGCGGGGATTTTGGTTATGTCAGGTTTGAATTCTGTTATTCTTTATGTGATGCAAACACCAAATTTATCTTTATTGAATAAACCAAAAATTCAAGATTTCTTTTTACAACTAAACTTACCTAATTATTATGATATTATTTTTTTAGGTGTGATTGTTTTAGCCATCATCATCAGTTTACTACTGTTTTTCTTTAACACGAATTTAGGTCAAGCATATATTGCAACTGGAGATAACGAGCATATGGCCCGTTCGATCGGAATCAAGACGGATTCTATGAAAATATTAGGGTTGACATTATCAAATGGTGTCATTGCATTGTCTGGGGCGCTAATTGCACAAAATGATGGCTACGCGGATGTCAATAAAGGAACTGGCGTAATTGTCATTGGTTTGGCTTCCATCATTATTGGAGAGGTCCTCTTTGGTGAACTGACATTTGCTGAACGTCTTGTGGCAATTGTCGTAGGAAGCATCATTTATCAACTACTTATTTTGCTTGTCATTAAACTGGGCTTCGACACAACGTATTTAAAAATCTTTTCAGCAGTGATATTGGCGGCATGTTTAATGATTCCACAACTAAAAAAAGCATTGAATCTTCACTTTTTACCACAAAAGGAGGCAGACAAATGAGTACAGTGTTAGAGCTTAAAAATGCGACAAAACAAATTGATAATGGCTTAAATGAAACAAAACTGATTTTGAATCATGTAAATTTAAAAATTGCACAAGGTGAATTTGTCACGGTACTTGGTGGGAATGGTGCGGGGAAAAGTACGTTATTTAATAGTATTGCAGGAACTTTGGACCTAAGTGAAGGGGAGCTTTTTATAGACGGTCAGAATATTACAAATTATTCTGAAGAAAAGCGCGCAAAGTACTTTTCTCGAGTGTTTCAAGATCCAAAAATGGGAACGGCCCCAAGGATGACAGTTGCAGAGAATTTATTATTAGCATTACATCGAGGCAAAAGACGAGGGTTACGTTTACGAAAGCTGAATGAAGAAAGAACTTTTTTTACAAAGATTTGTAGTGAAGTTGGCAATGGTCTGGAAAATCATTTAGATACGCCAACTGGAAATCTATCAGGCGGACAAAGACAAGCTTTAAGTTTATTGATGGCAACGTTGACCAAACCCGAGCTATTACTTTTAGATGAGCATACAGCTGCGTTAGATCCTAAAACATCAAAACAGTTGATGCAACTGACAGATCAACGAATCAAAGAAGGTCAGTTGACCTGTTTGATGATTACGCATCGTATGGAAGATGCACTACACTATGGCAATCGTTTGATCGTCCTACAAAAAGGAAAAATTATTAAAGATTTAAATAAGGCAGAAAAAGAAAAACTAAGCTTACAAGATCTATTATTATTCTTCGAAGAAGCAGCTGAAGAAATTTCGGTTGATTAAAAAAGGCGAGATAAAAGCGTTTAGCTCCGAAGGATTTACTTTTTCCGCGCTGTTTATTCGAATTTAGAGCGCGAAACAAAACTGACCTTTAGTTTTGTCTTGCGCTCCTGCTTTTTTTTTCTGTTTTTATCTTATGAATTATTGATTGTCGATCTATTTTTATCAAAAAATTTTTTCAATAAACGTTCAACGATACCAGTCACCATAAAACCAGCAGCAATTGCACCGGCTGTCAGGATTACTTTGATGATCGAGTGAAATCCTCCAACATAATCACCTAAAACGATGCTTCTAACTGCTTGATAGGCAGCTCCACCAGGTACTAATGGAACTAAGCTGGGAATATTAAAGATCGTCATCGGCATTTTTTTTCTACGTGAAAAATAAATACTTAACAAACCAATACCAATAGCACCCAGAAAATTAGCAAAAATTTCTCCTGCTTCCAAATTTTTCGTGAACCAAAAAATCATCCAGCCTACAGCACCAGTGAGGCCGCAAGCGTTTAAAACTTTTCTAGGGACATTTGTAACAATTCCAAAGGTTACCGTACTCAGATAACTAAATAAGCAATGTATAATAACTTCCACAGAATTTTCTCCTTACATAAATAATTTAAACACAATGGCGATCCCAATCCCAATCGAGCCGGCCACAAAGATGGCTTCGGTGGCTCGTGCAGTTCCACTCAAAAGATGGCCGGCTAAGATATCTCTAAACGAGTTTGTAATAGCTACTCCAGGCACAAGTGGCATGACGGCACCGATAATAATATTATCGATATTTTCAGCTACATGAAACTTTACTGCTAGATAAGCTAAAAATCCAATTGAAAAAGCCGCAAGAAAATCATCTAAAAACTTGATATTTAACCACTCTTTAGTAAAAAAAGCTACACTAAAACCGATCATACCGATGAAAAAAGTAGCGAAAAAATCATTCCAAGTACCACCAAATATATACATCAACATACAGCTGACCACTCCTGCTGAAAGAATTTGCAGAAGAGTAGAATAAGTGGGTGCTTCATGAGTGATGTTTTTTAGCTTTCGATTAAGTTCTTCCAATGTAATTTCTTTGTTAGCAAATTTTCGGGAAAGGTCATTAACGATCGCAACATTTTCTAAATTGATACTTCGTTCTGTAACATTTTCTAATTGGGTATAATTACTAGAACGAAAGCCCATAAAAAGTCCTGTCGCTGTAACGTAGCTGACACTTTCTTTTTGACCGGCATTTTCAGCAATACGATTCATCGTATCTTCAACTCGATATACTTCAGAGCCACTTTCGGTCATGATTTTTCCAGCCATTAAGCACGTATCTAAAATAAGTTGTATTGTTGATTGTTTATCTGTTCTCATAATAAAAAAACTCCTTACCCTAAAGGTTACAATAAGGTTAGTGTATCACTTTTTTATCCTGTTTGAAATGACTAGCGTATTATCTAGAAAAATACCAACGAGCAGAAATATTTAGAATTCTCTTAGAATTATAAGGAAACCCTAAAAAATTGTAGAAAACTTCACAGATAGCTAAAAGTTCCTTGCTTTTTCCAAGTAAAAGTCCTATCCTTATAGATAACAAACCGAAGGGGTCTAGATATTATGGATAAGCAATGGTCACTTTATTCAGTAAGCAGTCTGATTTTACTTGTATTGTTAAAAAGAACGTTCGATCAGGGACATATGGGATTAAGCATAATCCTGCTTCTTCTCTTACTGATTCAAGTGACAGGAACCGTTATCTGTGTTCATCAAAAAAGACATAAAAAAGAAATCCCATCTTCTAAATAAGAAGTGGGATTTTTTAGTGTAATTTAGTAGAGCACTTCGTTAAATCAAGTCAAAATGTTTCAACGCATGAACAATTCCGCCGTCAGTATTTTTTTTGGTGATAAAGCTAGAACGTTCTTTTAATTCGCTACGTGCATTGCCCATCGCAATTTTATGGTCACAAGCTTCAAATAATGCAAGATCATTAATCCCATCTCCAAATGCAAAAGTTGGAACTTTAGGCAGTTCTAGTGTCTTAAATAGATTTTGAACACCACTGCCTTTAGAGACACCTTTTCTTACAGTATCAATTGAATAAGGACCATTACGATAAAAGGTCATTTCTGGGAACTGCTTTAGATAATGCTCATCCCCATCTTCGGATAGTACTAACATCATATTTACAGTTTTCTCAGCCAAATTGGATCGATCAATATCAGGAACGTCAGAATGAATAAAAGCATAGGCATTTCTTAAGATGTCGCTGTGACCAGAACACCAAATTTGTTGATCATTATAAAAAGAAATCTCATGTCCAAGACTTTTGACCTGTTCATACATTTTTAGACATTCTTCATAGGAGAATTCATCTGAATAAACTTTCTTTCCTTCTACTTGAATAAATTGACCATTCATTACAATCGCAGAATCAATGCCGCTATCTTTCATAATATGCTCAATTTCTACAACGGTTCGTCCAGTCGCGATCATTGGTAAAATTTGATTGGCTTTTAATGCACGAATTGCGCTTGTAATCTCGGGTGTGATTTGGGACTTATCATTCAATAAGGTTCCATCCAAATCAAAAAAAGCAACTGCTTGTATATTTTCCATGAATTTTCAACGTCCTTTCAACACTTATCTTATCAAAGATTGAATAAAAGACAAAGCTTTTTTGAAGAAAGGTAGAAGTTATTGGAGCTAAGCCAATTTTAGAGTATAATATAAATGACGTTAAACTAGAAGGGAAGAGGCGATTAGATAATGAATGTCTTAATGATAGAAGATAATGAATCTGTTTCAGAAATGATGCAAATGTTTTTCTTAAATGAGGGGTGGGAGGCAACATTTAAATATGATGGGAAGGAAGGTTTAGATGCTTTTTTAGAAAATCCTGAGAAATGGGATATGATCACTCTAGACTTAAACTTGCCTACAATGGACGGAATGGCGGTCTGTCGTGAGGTCCGTAAAGTTTCAAATTCGGTTCCAATCATTATGTTAACAGCACGTGATTCAGAAAGCGATCAAGTAATCGGATTAGAGATGGGAGCAGATGATTATGTTACAAAACCGTTTAGCCCGCTAACGTTGATTGCTCGAATAAAAGCCTTGCATCGCCGCTCTGAAATTGGAGAACATAATTTAGATGGCGCAGACCGTTCAGATGATCAGTTCGATGTCGAAACAGATCACTTTAAGATGAATACGAAGACAAGAGAGGCCTATCTTGATAATCAGCCAATCGATGGATTAACACCAAAAGAATTTGATCTTTTATATACGTTAGCTAAAAAGCCGCGACAAGTATTTTCACGTGAGCAGTTGCTTGAAATGGTTTGGGATTATCAATATTTTGGAGACGAACGTACAGTTGATGCGCATATAAAAAAATTGCGTCAAAAAATTGAAAAAGTTGGACCACAAGTAATTCAAACGGTTTGGGGCGTAGGGTATAAATTTGACGATTCTGGAGTAGCTTAGATGAAATATTTATACCAACAATTACTAGCTTTTTGGGGTGTGATCATACTGATCATTTTAATTGTGGGCACATCCTTTACACAACTAACTAAAAAAACGATGCAAGATACAAATTATGAGCAGCTTAGAGGGTATGCGCAATCAGCTTGGCAAACAAAAGATTCGATCAATCGCTACCCAGGAATGACTGAACAAGAGCTGCTAAATATGTCGTTTACTTTATCTGAAAGCGTATTGAGCAATCAGGATGTTCAGTTTATATTTATAGATCATGATATGACGATCCAATATCCTGTGAACACTAAAAAGAAGTTTGATTATTCTCTGATAGAAGAAAATTGGGCCAACTTGATGCAAGGTCAACAGGAATATACTACAATCGATAAAGATATTTATGGAAATAAACATATGTCTTCCTATGTGATGATGCCAGTTACGAAGACCAATGTTCAAACAAATGAAAATTCAATCGTCGGTGCATTAGTGGTTACGCAACCTGCTAAAAATGTTTCTGATAGTGTGGATGCCATAACTGCAAACTTGTTCAAAGGATTTATCATATCAAGTATTGTAGGCTTAATTTTAAGTTACTTTTTTGCTAGTTTCCAAGTGAAACGGATCAATCGTATGAGAAAGGCTACTAAAGAGATAACTAGTGGGAATTTTGATGTCAAATTAGTCACACATGATAAAGATGAATTTGATGATCTAGCAGAAGACTTCAATAAAATGGCCGAGTCCTTGAAAGAATCCCGAGAAGAAATCGATCGGCAAGAAGATCGCCGGCGCCAATTCATGGCAGATGCTTCTCATGAGATGAGAACGCCATTAACGACGATCAATGGTTTATTGGAAGGTCTTCAGTATAATGCGATCCCCGAAGGTCAAAGAGAAAATGCCATTAAACTTATGCAAAATGAAACCTCACGTTTGATTCGACTTGTAAATGAAAATTTAGACTATGAAAAGATTCGAACCAATCAAATCAGTATTGTCGTCAAAAAATTTGATGCCACAGAGACATTGAAGAATATTCTTACGCAATTAGAGGGGAAAGCAGAATCAGCAAACGATAAACTTATCTTGGAAGCTGAGAATGCAATCGATGTATATGCTGATTATGATCGATTTGTTCAGATCATGGTCAATATTATTCAAAACGCAATACAATTTACTCGTGACGGTGAGATTCGAGTTCGTCTGCAAAAAGGTTATTTAGAGACGATTGTAACGATTTCGGATACAGGTATTGGGATGACAGAAGAGCAAGTCCAAAATATTTGGGATCGGTACTATAAAGTCGATCCTTCAAGGAAAAATACAAAATATGGTGAATCTGGTTTGGGCTTATCGATCGTACAACAATTAGTTCGTTTGCATAAGGGAAAAATCAGTGTAACAAGTGAAGAGGGCAAAGGAACAAGTTTTACTATTTCTTTTCCTGATGTGGAAATAGAAGATGAAATGTAAAAAGTACCGGTTAAACAATTTTGTTTAACCGGTACTTTTTATGCAATTTTGATAACTTTATCCATGTAAGGACTTTCAGCGATCTGAATGTCATTTGTTAAAACCAAAATGGCTTTTTGTTTTTCTTTTGCTATTTTTTGAAGCAAAGGTAGGAGCTCTTGTCTTTGACCAATAGACAGTTTTTGGAAAATGTCATCAATAATGATAACATCTTTTTCTATGAGCATAAGCTGAACTAAATGAAGCTTAATTTGCTCAAAAGAAGTTAGTTCTTCTTCTGATTTGTTTAGTACATTTGTAGCAAGTCCCACATAAATAAATAGATCATCAAGCCGTTTCTTTTTATCCTTTTCTTTGATGGAAGAACCTACAAACAAATTGTCTCTGATAGATAGATAAGGTAAGAAAGTATTTTCAGATGAAATAAAGCCCACAGCCATCGATTGTTTCATCTCAAATGTTTTATCAATAAGAAAGTAAAAATCGGCTTGAATACTACTTTGGTCTTCTAAAACAACGGTCATATGTTGTTGTTGAAATAATTCCTTAAAACTTTCTTCAGTCCAATTTTTTGCTAAAGGAAAATTCATACACTCACGTCCTAAATACTTTTTTTGAATTTCTTGAAAGAAAATAGGTTGAAGCAAAAGTAACTCCAGTTGTAATCGATAATAATAAAAGACAATTTTTTGAAAAAGCCTTGAAAATCGAAGCAATCGGTAAACTGCTAATTCTTAGGGATAAAAAGTGTGTTTCTCCAGTTGAATTCATCACTTGGTTAGGTGTGCTTTCTATAAGTACATTAGAAGAGAAAAATGCCACACGTTTAATTCCCAGTCCTTTTGCAAGTAGTGGTCTAACTTGTAATAAAATAAATTCATATGTATGCTGACAGACAATAAGAACTACTCCAGTGGTGATTATTCCAACTGTAATTGGAATGATACTTTCTAAAATAGATTGCTTCACAATAAAACGATTTGAAAAGCCCATAATACGCCATTTCATCATATCTTGTTTTTTTATATTTAATGAAATAAAAACTAACAGAGTAATTAGCATTGCCCACAGTAATATAAAAACTAAATATAAAGTAGAATACAGCTGCATAATTTTTTGATAGTTAGAATGGTACTCAGAGTTATTGATTAAGTCGCTTACTTGATCATATAAAGACGTTTCTAGATCTTTCAAATTCAACAGACTAGTCAATAAAAATAGAAAAAAAGCAGAGCAAACACCAATACAAAAAGAAATCCTTTTATGATAAGAAACGCTGGCAAACGCGTAACGAATATTTTTCAAATAGGTTCACCTCACTAACGTAAGTATAAAAGAAGAATATGAATTAATTATGAATAAGATTTAAAAAAGCTTGAGTAATTTACTCAAGCTTTCATGATTGTTCTGTGTTATTGTCCAGATTTTAAATAGTCTTGATAAGATTCGGTATGGTATTTATCAACGGTAGAGGTGTTATCATTTTTGCTGTAAACACTTGTTGATTTTTGCCCTTTATCTGCTTCTATTTTTTCTAGTTGTTCCAATTGATCTTTGTAATTATAATCGTCTGGATTGACAGGCGTCAATCCGCTATTTGTATAGAAACGGAGCAAGTCACCATTTGTTGTTTGATCAGACATTTCAAGTTGTAAGTTCGCTTTGTCTTTCAAGGCTTGCGCTTCTTGTTTCTGTTGTTCAGTTGGTTCTTCGATCAAACGACCAGTTGCCGTGTCATAGATACTAGAACCTAGCATTGTATACTTAGGTGAAACATAATTTCCGTTTCTAAAAGCAACAAGTTGTGCATTTTCTTTAGAGAATAAATCTTGTCCCATTTGAATATAATTTTTAGTATCGATACCCATTAGATGTAATAAAGTAGGTAAAGCGTCGATTTGACCACCATAAGTATGATTGATCCCGCCATTTGTTTGTCCTGGAATATGAATCATATAAGGAACGCGTTGCATTGTTGAATTGTCAAAATCATTCCAATTTGATTTTGATTTCCCAACAAGTTCTGCTAAGTTTTGATTTCTAGAAGTAGAAACGCCATAGTGATCACCATAAAGTACGATCACAGAATTTTCATATAATCCAGAAGCTTTCAAATAATTAAAGAATTCTTCAACTGCTTTGTCAAGATAATTTGCTGTAGCAAAGTAGCCGTTGATCGTTTCATCATTTGTTTGTGCAATCGGGAACCCAGCTTCATTGTTTGTAAATTGTGAATAAGGGTAGTGATTTGAAACAGCAATAAATTTAGAATAAAACGGTTGTTGTAAATGTTCCAAGTATTGGGCTGACTGTTGGAAAAACGGTTTGTCATGCAAACCATATTGGAACGAATTATCTTCATTCACATCATAGTAGTTTGCATCAAAGAAATAATTATATCCTAAGTGTTTATACGTTTCGTTACGATTCCAAAAGTTACCAGCATTTCCATGAAAGACAGCACTGGTGTAACCTGCTTCTTGACCCAAGATAGCCGGAGCTGCTTCAAAAGTATTTTTACCACCCACTTGGGTGAATAAAGAACCTTGATCTAAACCAAATAATGAATTTTCGAACATAGTTTCAGCATCACTTGTTTTTCCTTGTCCCACTTGGTGGAAGAAGTTATCAAAACTATAGGTGCTATTGCTGTGATACAAGCTATTGATGAAAGGAGTTACAACGTGTTCAACACCTTGCTCATCTTTCAATTTGTAATCGATCAAAAATTGTTGGAAACTTTCTAAGTGAATGTAAATCACATTTTTACCTTTAGCAATCCCAAAGGTATCTGGATTTGGTGCAGCGTGATGTTCTTTAACGTAATCAGCTACAGCATCCATATCATTTTCACTCGCTTCGGCACGAACCTGGTTAGTTTGATAAGTTGTCACACCATCATAGACCGTAAAGGCATTCAAACCTAAAAATTTAACGATATAATCTCGAGAAAATTGGCGACCTAATAATTGCGGACGAGCTGTTTCAGCTAATGTTAAATTGGTAACGAAAAATAAAGCAGACAACATCGTAATGGAAACAGCGACACGTGCTCGAACAGGACGTTCATCCATTTTGATCTTTTTAGTGAGCAATAACACACCGATAATAATGAAGTCGATCCAATAAAGTACGTCATAAGGTCTAAACAAACGTAAAGCACTTTCGCCAAGACCGCTAGCAACTTTTCCAGCACCAAGCATTGTGTTGACAGTGATAAAGTCAGTAAATTCTCTATAGTAAACGACATTTGAAAAGACCAGTAATGTCATCAAGAAATAGATCACCATCATAGTAATATATGAGGCTCTCTTTCTTCTAACATACAAAGCGATAGCCAATAAGAAAAAGGTTGAGGCGATTGGATTAATAAAGAGAATGAAATACTCGAAAGCATTTTCGATTCTTAAATGGAAATCAACCGTATAGGCAAAAATATTTTTTAGCCAGATTAATACTGCCACAAACCCAAACAGTCCTAGTCTAGTGTTTAAAAAATTAGGCATATGTATTTTTTTTATATTATTCAAAATAAACGTATCCTTTCCGAAGTCAAATCTAAAGGAAAGCCTAAGAAACAATTCTAAGAGCTTTCCGTATACTGTTCTAATTCTACTCTGTCTACAATTCGATGTCAATTTAAATCAGGATTGTCCTCATAAAAGTTAATGAAATTTTACTTTTCTTAAGATTATCAGACCCAATCAGTTGATAATGTCTGGCGACAGAAGAAATAATTTTTGCTATACTAGCAAATGGTGAGCTCTATAGTAGTTTTTACTAAGGAATCAAATTTGGCAAAGGAAGTAACGAAAAATGAATATAATGGTAACAAAGAAATCAGAAAAAAAATTTAAGGGAAGATACCCGCTAATTCAAAAAGAAGATTTATTGGAAATACCGAAAACATTCACTGATGAGTGGATCAGATTCGTGGATAGTCAAGGAAAGTTTCTTGCTACAGGATATCTTGGTAAGCAAAATAAAGGAATTGGCTGGTTGGTTAATTGGGAAGGAACGATTGATTCACTTTTTCTAGAAAATTTATTTTTAAAAGCGAAAGATCAACGGCAAGTTTTTGATCAAGAGGAAGCTACGACGGCTTACCGTTTATTTAATGGAGAAGGGGATGGGTTAGGCGGATTGATCATTGATCGTTACGATAAATTCGCTGTTTTCTCTTGGTATAACGAAACCTTGTATCAGAAAAAAGCAACGATCATTCAAGCGTTTAGAAATAGCTTTCCAGAAATTAAAGGAGCCTATGAAAAAGTCCGCTTTACGAGTGATACATTACCTGAATCTCAAAAATTATTTGGGTTAGAGGCACCTGAACCGCTATTCGTCTATGAGAACGGTGTAAGGTATGCTACGTATTTAAATGATGGATTGATGACAGGGATTTTTCTAGACCAAAAAGAAGTAAGAGGGCGTTTAGTTGAAGGCGTAGTAGCTGGCAAGACAGTCTTGAATATGTTTAGCTATACAGGCGCATTTTCAGTTGCCAGCGCAATGGGCGGCTCTAGTACAACGACTAGTGTAGACTTGGCAAAACGAAGTTTACCGAAAACAAAAGAACAATTTGAAGTGAATCATTTAGCCGTAGACGATCAAAAAATCATCGTTATGGACGTTTTCGACTACTTTAAATATGCGTCACGTAAGCAGTTACATTATGATGTAATCATTTTAGATCCGCCAAGTTTTGCTCGAAATAAGAAGAAAGTATTTTCCGTAGCTAAAAATTATGGGGATTTAGTGAAAGATTCAGTAGATATTTTAGAACAAGAAGGCTTATTGATTGCTTCAACAAATGCTGCAAATATTTCTTTAGAGAAATATAAACACATGATAGTTCAGGCATTAGAAGAAAAGCAAGTTCGGTATCAATTTAAAGAAACCTATCAACTACCGAATGATTTTAGAACCAATAAGCATTTTGAAGAAGGTAACTATCTAAAAGTATTTTTCATTGAAATTATAAAATAGCAAAAAGAATCGTTCTCTCTCAGGAACGATTCTTTTTGCTATTCATAAAACATATTTTGAGCAAACGAGACGATAAATTCTTTAAAGCGTAAGGCAGCAGGTGATAAAAAATGATCTTTTTTCGTAGCTAAATAGATGTAGCGAGGAAAAAAATTATCTTCAAGGGTAATCATTTTGACATTATAGGCTGAAATTGAAGGGATTTTAGGCATCAAAGCTATTCCATAATTGTGGGCAACAAATCCAAGCATGGTGTGATCTTCTTCCACTTCACAAATAATATTTGGTGTAACAGAGGCGGCTGTTAACATCTTATCAAGGTAAGGGCGCAAACCACTTCTCTGATTAAAGTAAACAAAGGGATAAGCACTTGTTTCTTTTAAAGAAATACTGTCGTAGCTTGCCAGGGGATGGTCAACAGGTACAATCAAAACGATTTCCTGCTCTGTTAAAATTTCATAATTTAGTTGTTCATCTTCTTTTAACTTAGAAGTGATTGCAAGATCAACATCTTCTTTTAATAATAAATCAGTCATATCTGAAGAATTTCCTTGAAATAAATGAAAACGAATTTGCTCATTACCTGGGTATGCAGAGAATTCTTTCATCAACATAGGAGCTAAAAAAGAGCCAGCAGTATAAATAAAACCAAAGTCGATCAACCCTTTTTCAGGACTGACTAATTCTTTTAAGGCACGTTCACCTTTCGCTAATTCTTCTAAAGCAGTTGACACATAGGTGTAGAAAAATTTTCCGTATTTGGTCAGTTGAATATTTCTGCCTTTTTTTTCAAAAAGTTGGGCGTCTAATTCTTTCTCTAGTTCAGACATAGAGTGACTTAAATTGGGCTGTGTTGTATTTAATAATTTTGCTGCGTGGGTCATATGTTGGGTATCAGCTAACATTCTAAAAAATTCTAGTTGTCGCAAATTCATAGGTAAAAACTCCTTATTGGTCATTCATAAGCATAGTTTATCAATAAATACTCAAACATGCATCAAAAAAACCAAAATCATTTTAAAACAATGTATAAATATTGTTTATCGGAAACATAAAAAACATTCATTGGAATTTATTGATCGACTGGATTACAATAAAATCACAGTAATTGTGAAATGTTTAACAATTGATGGAATTGATATTTCGAATCAAATAATTACATAGAAGTAGGAGACATCTATTTTTTTATAAAATAAAATAGATTCAAGTTAGCTTTTTCACGATCAATTTTTGTAGCTAATCTATTCTACTTTAAAAATAGGAGGAAATCATGAATAATTATCAAGCAATTTTTGAACCATTAAGTGTAAAACGAATGACTTTAAAAAATCGGGTTGTCATGCCGCCAATGGGGACGAATTTCGCTAACATGGATGGTACTTTCAGTATGCAGCATGTTTCTTATTACGAACAACGTGCTAAAGGTGGAACCGGTCTGATTACGCTAGAAAATGTTTGCATCGATTATCCAATGGGAACCAATGGGGCTCGCCAGCTAAGGATGGATAATGATCAATATATTTCAGGTCTATGGAACTTTAATGAAAAAATGCATGCTTATGGAGCGTGTACTTCTGTACAGATCAACCATGCTGGAGCATCGGCTTATGGTTTACGTTTAGATGGAGAGCAACCAGTCTCAGCATCTAATATACCCTCTAAAAAAGGGAACCCGATTCCACGACCTTTAACAGAAGAAGAGATTTATGGAATTGTTGACCGTTATGCAGATGGGGCTTTAAGAGCGCAAAGAGCTGGTTTTGATTGTGTAGAAATTCACGCAGGGCATTCTTATCTGTTAAGTCAATTTTTATCTCCATTATATAATAAGCGAACAGATAAATTTGGAGGTAGTCCGGAAAATCGTGCACGCTTAACGAAACTAGTGGTAGAAGCTGTTCGAAAAGCTGTAGGGCCATTTTTCCCAATCTCACTACGTTTTAGTGCGGATGAATTACTAGAAGGTGGTAATACTTTAGAAGATACGATTGATATTTTAAGCTACTTTGCGGAAGAAGTAGATATTTTGAATGTCTCAGCTGCATTGAACGACAGTTTGCAATATCAAATCGATAAAATGAACTTACCAGATGGCTGGCGTGCCTATATGTCAAAAGCTGTGAAGGAACGTTTTCCTGATAAAATAACAGTTACTTCTGGAAATATTCGTAGTCCTAAAAGAGCGACAGAAATTTTAGAATCAGGTGATGCCGACCTACTTGCGATGGGACGTGGTTTGATTGCTGAGCCGAATTGGGTCAATAAAGTTGCGAACGGACAAGAAGATTTACTTAGAAAATGTATTTCCTGTAATATTGGTTGTGCTGATCATCGCATTGCGAAAGCACGTCCAATGCGTTGTACGGTTAATCCAGATTTACATTATGAAGATGACTACAAAATGAAACCAATTTTGCATCCAACCAAAATGGTTGTGATCGGTGGAGGGACTACAGGGCTTGAAGCTGCTGCAACAGCTGCTGAAGTGGGCGTTAATGTGGAACTTTTTGAACAAAAAAATTATCTAGGTGGTTTAGGGCACGAGATTGCTCGCTTCCCTGATAAAAAAAGAATCGACGATTTTATTACCTATCAAATCAATCGTTGTAAAGAGCTCGACAACTTAGCGATTCATTTGAATCAGCCTGCATCACTAGCTGATATTGAAGCCATTGGACCGGATATTATTGTTAATGCAACGGGGGCAAAACCATTATTACCACCTATAAATGGATTAAAAGAACAGTTAGCTAATCCAAATCGGAAAATTTTCTCTATTTTTGATATTTTGGATGATATGACGAAATTTCAAGAGTTTGAAGGCAAAGAAATCGTTGTAATCGGTGGTGGTGCTGTTGGGCTTGATGTGGTGGAATATTACGCTGAACGTGGAGCGAAAAAAGTTAGTATCGTGGAAATGCAAGGAGAAATCGGGAAAGATTTAGATTTGATCACAAAATTAGCAATGATGGAAATTGTTGAGAAATTTGGTGTGGAAGTCCATGTAGAGACTAAGTTGACAGAAGTTAGAGAAAGTAGCTTCTTAGTTGAAAAAGATGGTGAGTTAATGGAACTACCATTCGATTTAGGCTTTGTCTGTCTTGGCATGCGTGCAGAGGCACCTTTGATTCGAGAACTAGATAATTATGCTAGAAGCAATGGAGCTGTTCTATTGAATATGGGGGATAGCAAGGTAGCAAGACGAATTATGGAAGGAACTCGGGAAGCACGAGATATTTTAAAAAC
Source organism: Enterococcus sp. AZ170 (assembly GCF_050545135.1). Taxonomy (NCBI): domain Bacteria; kingdom Bacillati; phylum Bacillota; class Bacilli; order Lactobacillales; family Enterococcaceae; genus Enterococcus; species Enterococcus sp. AZ170. The sequence continues at coordinate 1,598,853 of NZ_CP172947.1, forward strand.
AATCGAAGTCTTAGAAAATACAAGAACGCAAAAAATGCTATTCGAACAAACAAAGAGCTTACAAGCAACACAAACTATATAAAGTGAGGGAATTTAAAATGACAGAAAGAATTGACGGACACACATTATTAATCAGTTTGATTGCAACACCGATTCGCCACAGTTTATCACCAACCATGCACAATGAAGCTTTTGCTAAGCTAGGCTTAGATTATGCTTATATGGCGTTTGAAGTTGGAAACGAAGAGTTAAAAGATGCTGTTCAAGGGATTCGTGCGCTAGGAATTCGTGGTTCGAACGTTTCAATGCCTAATAAGCAAGCCATCATTCCTTATTTAGATGAACTTTCACCAGCAGCGGAATTAGTTGGTGCAGTGAATACAGTGACCAATAAAGAGGGTAAAGGGCACTTAGTTGGTCATGTAACAGATGGTACGGGGGCAATGCGGGCCTTAAAAGAAGAGGGTGTTGAAGTGAAGGGGCAAATCGTTACGATGACCGGTGCAGGAGGCGCTGGAACAGCAATTGCGATCCAAGCTGCTTTAGATGGGGTAAAAGAATTACGGATTTTCAATATCAATGATCAACACTATCAAACAGCAGAAGAAACGGTTAAAAAAATCAACGGAAACACAGAATGTGTTGCAACATTGACAGACTTATCTGACCAAGCAGCATTTAAGCAATCTATCAGCGAGAGCAGTATTTACATCGATGCAACAGGTGTAGGGATGAAACCATTACAAGAAGAAAGTCTAATTAATGATCCAGAAGTAATTCGTCCAGATTTAGTTGTTTTTGATGTAGTCTATATTCCAAAAGAAACAAAATTATTAAAATTTGCCCGTGAACATGGCGCAAAGAAAACGATTAATGGCCTTGGCATGATGCTTTATCAAGGTGCTGAAGCGTTCAAACATTTTACTGGTGAAGATATGCCAGTTGATTATATTCGTGAGCTATTATTTTAAACAAAAAACAATGTTACTTACAGGAGAGAAATGAATGAAAAATAAATATGTACCAACAGCGTTAGGGCTGTATATCAACTATATTGTGCATGGGATGGGCGTTTTGATCATCATGCAAAACAAAGATGCATTAGCTGCACAATGGAACACGAATATTGAAGGTGTATCTGGTGTTGTGGCAATGCTCGGGATTGGGCGATTAGTCGCGATTTTGATTTCTGGCTGGTTATCAGATAAATTTGGTCGTAAGCCGTTTGTTTATCTAGGTATGCTGATTTATGCATTATTTTTTGTTGGAATTTTATTCAGTCCAAGTGTACCAGTTGCGATGGCATTTGGTGTGATTGCAGGAATTGCTAATTCTTGTTTGGATTCAGGAACTTATCCTGCTTTAATGGAGTCTTTTCCTAAAACAGCTGGGACAGCAAGTGTGTTAATCAAAGCAGCTGTCCAAATTGGTCAATTCGCTTTACCATTTATTATTGCCTTTTTAGGAAGCAGTGGTTTATGGTTCGGCTGGTCCTTTGTTGTGTGTCTTGTTTTATTATGTGTCAACGCTTTGTTCTTATTAAAACTACCTTTTCCAGATTCAGATAATAAAGAAGCTGAAAAAGAAGGCATTGAAATTGAAGCAGCTCCAGTTACAATATTCAAAAGTAAACCTAAAATGCATATCGAAGGCGTTGCATTTGTCATTTATGGCTTTATTTCTCAAGCAACATTTTATCTGATTAGTCAATATATTGCAGTATATGGACAAGAAGTTGCAGCTATGTCAGAAAACTCAGCCAAGTTACTTGTTTCATATTATTCAACAGGTTCATTAGTCTGTGTTGGTGTAACGGCAGTTGTTGCAGCTAAGGTTCGTCCAGTCAATCTAGTATTGCCATACACGCTCGCTTCATTTTTATCCATTACAGCTATGTGGTTGTTCCCAACACCGACAGTATTGATTGTTGGAGCCGTTTTAGTTGGATTCTTTGCAGCCGGTGGTGTAATGCAGTTAGGATTAACAGTTATGGGAGAAATGTTCCCAGCTGGTAAAGGCACGATAACTGGAATTTTTTATACATTCGGAAGTATTGCTTCCTTTGCTATTCCTGTTGTTTCTGGTAGAATCGCTAGTAGCAACCCTCGTGGCATTATGCTATTAGATACAATCATTGCGGGAATCGGTTTTGTCTTAGCGGTCATTATTTTTATCCGCTATCGTCAAACGATCGATACATCTAAATAGGGAGGAAAAACAAATGAATACCGTCACAGTTAAAAACGTGACTCTCGGAAGTGGGAGTCCTAAGATTATTGTTCCTCTAGTAGGTAAAAATGAAAAAGAATTAATAGAAGAGGCGAAACATTTAGTAACGATTGATTGCGATCTTGTTGAATGGCGTGTTGACTTTTTTGATCAAGTAGCAGATTTTCAAGCGACGGCAGAAATGTCTAAAAAAATTGCAGAGATTTTATCGGATAAGCCAGTTCTGTTCACATTCCGCACGAAACAAGAAGGTGGAGAAATTGCATTTTCAGATCAGCAATATTTTGATTTATATAAAACAGTTATTGAAAATGGCGTAATTGACTTATTAGATGTTGAATTGTTTATGGAAGAAGATGCTGTCCAAGAAATCATTCAATTAGCGCACCAAAAAACAATCAAAATCGTGATGTGTAATCATGATTTTGACAAAACGCCAAGCAAAGAGGAAATCGTTTCAAGATTATGTACAATGCAAGAAAAAAATGCAGATATCTGTAAAATTGCTGTAATGCCTCAATCATCAGATGATGTTTTAACCCTTTTAGAAGCTACCAATGAAATGCAAACAAAACATGCAAATCGTCCGATTGTCACTATGTCGATGGGTCAAAAAGGGATGGTCAGCAGAATGTGCGGTGAAGTTTTTGGATCAGCAATGACTTTTGGTGCTGCCAAAAAAGCATCTGCCCCTGGTCAAGTACCTGTAGGTGAATTGCGTGAGGTTCTTAACACATTAGCGTTATAAGAATAAGACTAGCTTAGAAATGAAAGACTAATTTCTAAACTAGTCTTTTTTCTTGCATCCATAACGTTCTTTGATACACTTAAGTATGAGGTGAGTAGAATTGGCCAAGAAAAAGAAAACACAAAAAACAAATGCGATGCGCATCGTGGAACAACATAAGATAGCTTATAAGGAATATGAATTTGAGTGGAGTGAGGATCACTTAAGTGCAGATAGCGTTGCAGAAAAACTAGCGATAGAAGAGGGGAAAATCTTTAAAACCTTAGTTACTGTAGGGAATAAAACAGGACCAGTTGTCGCTGTTATCCCAGGTAATAAGGAACTAGATTTGAAAAAACTGGCTAGTGCAAGCGGTAATAAGAAAGTTGAAATGCTCCATCTGAAAGACTTGGAAGAAACAACTGGATACATCAGAGGAGGTTGTTCACCCATTGGCATGAAAAAGTTGTTTCCAACTTATCTTGCTAAAGAAGCCTCTGATTACACTACAATCATTGTCTCAGCAGGTAAAAGAGGCCTGCAAATTGAATTACCTGCTGCTTCGATTCTTCAAGTAACAAATGGAGCCATAGTTGATTTGACAACGTAAAACAAGATTATTGATATTTTTGCAAAGCTTGTCGCGCTAAGCTATCAGCACCTTTATTTTGACTTTCAGGAATCCATTTTATTAAAAGTAAAGGAAAGTTCTTCTCCAATTGTTGGAACGTCTCTAAATAAGGTTGAAATAAAAGATTCTTAGTATATCGTTTTTCAATCGTTTGAACAACGATTTTACTATCAGAATGAATTAAGATTGTTTGATCATTAAACTCTTTATCGATCAGTAGTTGAAGAGCATTCATAAAAACTTTAAATTCTGCTTCATGATTTGAGTGCTCACCAAGTGGAACGTGAAATTGTTCGTGAATCCCGTCACCAACAACCACAATTCCACCGCCGCTTGGACCTGGATTTCCTTTTGTTGCAGCATCGACATATATTCGTAACATAAATATCTCCTTATTTCTTTTCGTTAAAAGTTGAAGTATGTTACTATTATAACATACTGAATTTTTATTAAGGGGTCGCTACATGAAGAAAAAAGTCTATCATTGGCAACCAGAATTATCAACAGCGATAATTTATTGGTCTTGTACATTTGGCATTTTATTTTTAAGTTTGATTTTAACATTAGAACATACTCGTCCTTACTTAACAAGTAATATTATCTTGGGTATTTTTATTTTCTTTGTCTTTTTAGGATGCAATCGTTATTTTATAATAGACGGAAAATACTTGGTCGTTCATGCTTTATTACCAGTGAGACGAAAAAAAATTACATTGAGTGCAATTGAAGCTATTCGAGTGGGACCTAAATGCATTGAACTAAAATCGTGTGATTTCAAAGAAGGAACACAGATGTTTATTATGACTAAAAAGAATAAAAACGCATTTATAGAAACAATCAAGCAGCATAAATCATTTAAGGCAACAATTATAGATGATCCTGAGCTGACTATTAGTAAACATTATTAAAAAAACAGCATCCTGTATTTATACAGGATGCTGTTTTTCTATATTTTCTTCACATGAGCTGCTTGTAACCCACGTGTGCCTTCCATTACTTCAAATTCGACTGCCTGATTTTCTTCTAACGACTTAAAGCCATCTTCTTCAATTGCTGTGAAATGAACAAAGATTTCCTCGTCTTCATTGTAACCAATAAAGCCGTAACCTTTTCTATTATCGAACCACTTGACGAACCCTTTTTCCATTCAAATCACGCTCCTTTATTTTCTAAAGTCTAGCATCATTATAAAGTGAAAAAACGAAGCCGTCAATCTTTTGTAAAAAAGTAATGTTTGTGATAAAACGCTCCATGTGGAAACGTTTAAATTGGTGGCAGCTTAATAAATTTTATTAAATGAGAACAAAAAGTTCGGGAATAGAGAATTTTGATGCTGGTTGATACAGAAATTTATCAAGAAATCGATTTATTACTTATAAAATAAAAGCAACTTCTTTCTTCCAGTCTACGGTTTTTTGTTATATACTTTAAACTAAAGCTCGAGGAGGGATATACATGATGATTCGTTGTACTAGAAATACCGGATTTTATGGAATGGGTAGTCCGATCGAGATTAAAAAAGAGCAGAAAAAATGGTTTTACTTAAGTCAAAATCAAACGAAACAAGTTGAGTTAGATGAAATGAAATGTACCATTCAAGCTCAATTCTCTTTTTTAAAGAGCGCTCCTTTTACAGTTGAAGACAGTGGGCAATTGATTGAGTTAGAAATAACGATGAATCCAACCTTGATAGTTGTTTATGTTATACTCTTTGTGGGGATGTTTATGATTCCTGTGCTACATTTATCGTTGTGGGGTATCTTGTTGCTCATGATCCTTTATTTTATCTTTGTATTTTTTATGCTAAATAAAGCGTATATAATTAAGGAGAAAACTTAATGGGTGAAAGAGCAGAGGCGTTTTTAAGTAGTTTCAATCGTATTGAAAAATGGCTTCGTGAGCAGTTGAATAACTCAACAAATATAGGGTTCAGTGAAATGGTTCGGCGTTTAGCTAGAAAAAGAGAAAGTCAAATTTCGTTGTTCCAAGATGATTTACTCCAAATGGCTCAATTAAGAAATGCAATTGTACATGAACAAATCTCAGCGGATTTTGTTATCGCTGAACCAAATGAATGGGCAGTCAAACGTTTGCAGGAAATTGAAAAAGCGTTGATTAGTCCTGAAAAAGTTCTGCCGCGTTTTTTAAAAAAAGTAACAGGTTTTGATGTCAATATCTCAATTCAAGAGATTTTATCGATTGTGGCCCGCAAACAATATTCGCAATTTCCAATTTATGATAATGGTCAATTTAATGGTTTGATCACCGTTCGTGGTTTAGGGATTTGGCTAGCTGTTGAAAGTTCTAAAGGAGCTATTCAATTAGACGGAAGAAAAGCATCAGAGCTTTTAGTTAGTAATTATAAAGAAAGCAATTATCGATTTGTAGATAAAGAAACAACTGTCTTTCAAGTAGAAGAACTGTTTGCGCATCACATTCGATTAGAAGCAATATTGATTACAAAAGATGGGAATCCAAATGGCAGTTTACTTGGAATTATTCGCCCAAGAGATTTATACAATAATTTAGAGAAGGAATGAAGCATTTGTTAGCAATTTATTTGATTATCAGTGCCGCATTGATTGGGCTCGATCAATGGGTAAAATATTTAACGGTAGCCAATATCCAACTAGGAGACACAAAAGAATTTATTCCTGGGTTTTTATCCTTTACGTATATTCGTAATACAGGTGCAGCTTGGAGTCTTTTAGAAGGGAAAATGTGGTTCTTTTACATTGTGACGGTAATCGTAGTCGCCGTCGTTTTGTACATTCTCGTTAAAAATATTAATGGAAGCAAGTGGTTTACGGTCGGTTTGACTTTAGTCTTAGCAGGAGCGATCGGAAATTTTATCGATCGTGTACGTCTAGGTTTTGTGGTTGACATGTTCCAAACGGAATTTATCAGCTTTCCTATATTCAATGTTGCTGACTCAGCGCTAGTTATTGGCGTAATATGTATTTTTATTTATCTTATTTTAGACGAAAAAGCAGCGAAGGATGGAAAAAATGAAGCAAATTAATGTAAAAATCAAACAAGAAAAAGGACGGATCGACAAAGTTTTAAGTGATCTATTAAAAGAGCATTCCCGTTCGCAAATTCAACAATGGTTAAAAGATGAACACATAACGGTCAATGGTGAAGTGACTCGTTCTAATTATAAAGTCAAGGAGCAAGATGAGATTAGTATCGATGTACCAGAACCTGAAGAATTGAATGTTCTAGCTGAAGATATCCCAATTGAAATCGTTTATGAAGATGATGATGTATTAGTCGTCAATAAACCACAAGGGATGGTCGTACATCCATCAGCTGGACATCAGCATGGCACATTAGTAAATGCATTGCTATACCATATCAAGGACTTATCCTCGATCAATGGTATCATTCGTCCAGGAATCGTTCATCGCATTGACAAGGACACTTCGGGTTTATTAATGGTTGCCAAAAATGATCAAGCACATGTTGCATTAGCAGAACAATTAAAAGATAAAACGTCCCTTAGAAAATATATCGCTTTAGTTCATGGAGAAATTGCACATGATAAAGGTGAAATCAATGCACCGATCGGCCGCTCTAAAAATGATCGAAAGATGCAAGCGGTAATAGAAGGTGGAAAGCCAGCTGTTACGCATTTTGAAGTGTTAGAGCGCTTTGAGGGCTATACATTAGTTCAATTACAATTAGAAACAGGTCGAACGCATCAAATTCGCGTTCATATGAAGTATATTGGCTATCCAGTTGCCGGGGACCCATTATACGGGCCAAGAAAAACCTTAAAAGGCAACGGACAATTTTTACATGCTGAAATGCTAGGATTCAAACACCCGACAACTGGGCAAATGATGGTTTTTGAAGCACCGCTACCCGACCTTTTTGAAAAAACTTTAGATCAATTAAGAAATAATGATTGATTTATTTAAAAAGAAAAGGTAAACTGATTTGAGAAAGAAAATTAAATAAGTAATCCTTTAAGAGTAGTCCCGTGAGGCTAAGAAGGAAACATGCAGAACAATATCTAGGTGCGCTTAGAAAAAATCTGTGTGAAATGAATAGTATCTTTGTATAGATAAATTCAATCCTCCTATCCGAACACGGGTGGGAGGATTTTTGTATGCTTTGAATCACTAAGATTGCTTCATAGAGCAGATGATGAACAAGGCTTGGCGAATGAAGTGAGAGAAGTCACCGTACAAAAGCGCTAACTACTCCATATTAGGAAGAACAAGCACCAACACCAAACGAAAAAGAGTAAGTGTAACGCCTTTACGCTGAAACAAGTCACGCATAAGGTGGCAAGAAAAACTATATTTTCAGGAGGAGACAAAAATGCAAACAAAAGAAGTCGTTGATGCAGTTACTATGAAACGTGCCTTAACCAGAATCACATATGAAATCATCGAAAGAAACAAAGGAGTCCAAGATATCGTATTAGTAGGAATCAAAACGCGAGGGATCTATATTGCACAACGAATTGCTGAGCGGTTGAAACAATTAGAACAAATCGAGGTTCCTGTAGGTGAGCTTGATATCACATTATACCGTGATGATATGGATGGTCAGACAATGAAAGAACGCTCTTTGGAAGAACCAGAATTGCACTCGTCAGACATACCTGTTTCATTAGAAGGAAAAGAGGTTATTTTAATTGATGATGTCCTGTTTACAGGTCGGACGATCCGAGCAGCAATGGATGCAGTCATGGATCTGGGACGACCAAGAAAAATTTCATTAGCAGTCTTAGTAGACAGAGGACATAGGGAACTTCCAATCAGAGCTGACTACGTTGGAAAGAATATTCCAACATCAATGGCTGAAGAAATCATTGTGGAAGTAGAAGAAAAAGACGGAACAGATCGAATTTTGATCGCTAGTATAGAAGAGTAAACAAATAGATTAGTAAAAGATAGGGTAGGTTGAGATGACAGAAAAAGAATTTCGTAATGAAGAAGCAGTTTTAGATATACATGATAGACCGAAGACAATACATTGGATAGGTTTGAGTTTACAGCATTTATTCACCATGTTTGGTGCAACAGTTTTGGTTCCGATTTTAGTAGGAATCGATCCAGGGATTGCCTTAGTAAGTTCTGGATTAGGAACAATCGTCTATCTGTTTGTGACGAAAGGGAAAATTCCTGCATACTTAGGAAGTAGCTTTGCTTTTATAGCTGCCATGCAGATGCTGATGAAAACTGACGGTTATCCAGCAATCGCCCAAGGAGCGATCACAACGGGTCTCGTTTACCTAATTGTATCAATCATCATTAGTAAAATTGGTTCAAGCTGGCTAGATAAAATTTTACCGCCAATCGTCGTTGGCCCCGTGGTTATGGTGATTGGGTTGGGACTCGCATCAAACGCGGCAAATAATGCCATGTTCAATAATGGTGAGTACGATTTTAGCTATATTGCAGTAGCACTTATTACACTAGGCTTAACCATTTTTTATAACATGTTTTTCAAAGGATTCCTCGGTTTGATTCCCATTTTACTAGGGATTGTGAGCGGATATCTAGTGGCTTTGTTATTCGGGATCGTTGATGTCGAACCGATCAAGGCAGCTGCATGGTTTGCCATGCCGAATTTTGAAATTCCATTTGTGCAGTATCAGCCAAAATTACATTTAAATGCTATCACAACGATGGCACCAATTGCCTTCGTTACAATGACAGAACATATCGGGCACTTAATGGTCTTAAATAAGCTGACCAAACGCAACTATTTTCAAGATCCCGGTTTATCCAAAACACTAATGGGCGACGGAGCGGCTCAAATTGTCGCAGGGCTAGTCGGTGGCCCTCCCGTAACTAGTTATGGTGAAAATATCGGAGTTTTAGCCATTACTCGGGTTCACAGCGTCTTTGTGATTGGCGGAGCGGCAGTTTTCGCTGTTGGACTTGGTTTTGTTGGGAAATTAAGCGCCATTATCCTAAGCATCCCTGGTCCAGTGATTTCCGGTATCAGCTTCGTTTTATTCGGAGTGATTGCTGCTAGTGGATTAAAAATCTTGATTGACAATCAAATCAATTTTGATAAGAAAAAGAACTTATTGATCGCTTCTGTAATCTTAGTGATAGGAATCGGGGGATTAGTTTTTAAGCTAGATACGTTTGAATTATCATCAATGGCATTGGCTACAGTTTTAGGAATTATTCTAAATTTAATTTTACCAGAAACAGCACGCAGTGAAGAAAAGTCCATCTAGCAACAGGAATGAATAAGTTGTCTAGTTTCAAGGCTGAATGAGTTCTTTCAGCTTTTAAAATAGGGAGGAATGAACGTATGATCATCACATCTGAACGTATTAGCTTGAAACACCTTTTAACTGTAGAAGCATTAAGTGATCAAGAAGTTATGGGGTTGATCCGACGTGCACAGGAATTTAAACAAGGAGCGACGTGGCAGCCGGAAAAGAAACAGTACTTTGCGACAAACTTATTCTTTGAAAATAGTACACGAACACATAAAAGTTTTGATGTAGCTGAAAAGAAACTTGGGATTGAAGTCATAGAATTTGAAGAGAGTATGAGTTCAGTCAAAAAAGGTGAGACGCTTTATGATACGGTGCTGACAATGTCGGCAATCGGAGTTGATGTGGCGGTTATTCGTCATAGTGAAGAAAATTATTACGATGAATTGATCCAAAGTAAAACGATTCAATGCGCTATTATCAATGGTGGTGATGGCAGTGGGCAACATCCTACACAATGTTTATTGGATTTGATGACTATCTACGAAGAATTTGGACACTTTGAAGGACTCAATATAGCTATCGTTGGCGATATCACCCATTCACGTGTAGCTAAATCGAACATGCAGATGCTAAAGCGACTTGGCGCAAAAATCTTTTTCTCAGGTCCAGAAGAATGGTATGACAAACAATTTGAAGCCTATGGACACTACATGCCACTTGATGAAGTTGTGGAAACTGTTGATGTGATGATGATGCTTCGAGTACAACATGAGCGGCATGACGGTTCAGAAATATTTTCGAAAGAGGAATATCATAAAAATTTTGGGTTAACCATCGAACGAGCAAAACATTTGCAAAAACAAGCAATCATCATGCATCCAGCACCAATTAATCGTGATGTTGAATTAGCAGACTCGCTTGTTGAAGGAATCCAGTCGCGGATCATTCAACAAATGAGTAATGGCGTATATATGAGAATGGCTATTTTAGAAGCAGTACTACAAGGGAAGGCATAGGTGAACAACATGAAAACACTTATCAAAAATGGGAAAATTATCAAAAAAGACAATCAACTGATTACAGCAGAAATATGGATCGAAGATGGCAGAATCAGGGCGATTGGAGAGTCCTTTGACGAGACTACTTTTACCGAAGTTTATGATGCTAAAGGTCAATTGATCACACCAGGCTTAGTTGATGTTCATGTCCATCTAAGAGAACCGGGCTTTACCTATAAAGAAACAATCGCTACTGGTAGTAAATCAGCAGCCAGAGGCGGATATACTACTGTTTGCGCTATGCCTAACTTGAACCCGGTTCCAGATACTGCTGAAAAATTAAAAGAAGTTTATCAAATCATAGAAAAAAATGCAGTAGTGAAAGTGTTGCAATATGCTCCTATTACCGAAGAGTTACGTAGTGAACGATTAACGGATCAAAAAGCATTGAAAGAAGTTGGCGCCTTCGCTTTTACCAATGATGGCGTTGGTGTGCAGACCGCAGGCACGATGCACCTTGCAATGAAAGAAGCAGCAGCACTTGATATGGCAATCGTAGCACATACAGAAGATGAATCGTTATTATTCGGTGGTGTGATGCATGAAGGTGAGGTTTCTAAAAAATTAGGATTACCAGGTATTTTAAGTTCGACTGAAGCATCACAAATCGCACGAGACGTTGTGTTAGCTGGTGAAACAGGCGTTCATTATCATGTTTGTCATGTTTCAACCAAAGAAAGTGTCCGCGTGATCCGTGACGCTAAACGTGCTGGAATTAATGTAACGGCAGAAGTTGCGCCTCATCACTTGATTTTGGTTGACGAAGATATCCCCGAAGACAATGGTTTTTGGAAAATGAATCCGCCGCTAAGAGCTACTTCTGATCGCAATGCACTTATTGAAGGCTTACTTGATGGCACGATCGATTGTATCGCAACAGACCACGCACCACATGGGTTGGAGGAGAAGAATCAAACATTCTTAAAAGCTCCGTTTGGGATTGTTGGTAGTGAAACGGCTTTTCAACTGATTTATACGCACTTTGTCATACCAGGCAAATTTACTCTTGAACAAGTTATCAATTGGATGGCAACAAAACCAGCCGAAATATTTGGCTTAGATGCGGGGACATTAACAATCGGCAGTCCGGCAGATATTGCAGTATTTGATTTGCTAGCAGAAGAGGCAATCGATGATAAAAAATTCGAATCACTAGGGGTCAATACACCTTTTGTTGGCTGGAAAGTCAAAGGGAATACATTAATGACTTTTGTTGATGGACAGTCAGCTTGGTCTAAAGGAGATGCATAAGTTTGAAGCGATTATTGATACTAGAAGACGGTACTGTTTTTGAAGGAAAAGCATTTGGTGCAGATGTTAATGTTGTTGGAGAAGTTGTTTTTACAACTAGTATGACAGGCTATCAAGAAACCATCACTGACCAAAGTTTCAATGGTCAGATCATTACGTTTACTTACCCAATGGTTGGTAATTATGGTATCAATCGCGACGATTATGAATCGATTTCTCCAACTTGTAAAGGAGTTGTAGTCAAAGAGCAGGCTCGCTTGGCTTCTAATTGGCGGGCCCAAATGTCACTAGACGAATTTTTAAAAAGAAAAGGTATTCCGGGAATTGCTGGAATTGATACACGGGCTTTAACAAGAAAACTTCGTTCTGTCGGGACGATGAAAGCGGCATTTGTAGATGCTGATGACGATTTGACTCATGAATTTGATCAGTTGAAGGCGACGGTTTTACCTAAAAATCAAGTCGCACAAGTTTCAACAACCAAACCATATCCTAGTCCTGGAATTGGTCGTAATGTAGTAGTAGTGGACTTTGGCTTAAAACACAGTATTTTAAGGGAATTATCAAAGCGCCATTGCAATTTAACTGTTTTACCCTATAACACAGATGCAGAAACAATTTTAGAACTTTCACCAGATGGTGTCATGCTGACAAATGGGCCTGGGGATCCTAAAGATGTACCAGAAGCAATTGAAATGATTCAAGGAATTCAAGGAAAAGTACCGATTTTTGGTATTTGCCTAGGTCATCAGCTATTTGCCTTAGCAAATGGAGCGGATACGTACAAGATGAAGTTTGGTCATCGAGGGTTAAATCATCCTGTTAGAGAAGTGGCGACAGGTAGAATCGATTTTACTTCACAGAATCATGGCTATGCAGTAGCTGAAGCAACGGTCGATCCTGAGAAATTACTGGTGACACATGTCGAAGTTAATGATGGTTCGGTTGAAGGCGTCAGACATCGTCAGTATCCAGCATTCACTGTTCAGTATCATCCCGATGCTGCACCGGGGCCACATGATGGTCTGCATTTGTTTGATGAATTTATGGAATTAATGGATGCATGGAAGGAGCAAGACTAATGCCAAAAAGAATAGATATCAAAAAAATCATGGTAATTGGTTCCGGTCCAATCATCATTGGACAAGCCGCAGAATTTGACTATGCAGGCACGCAGGCTTGTCTTGCTTTAAGAGAAGAAGGCTATCAAGTTGTGTTAGTCAACTCAAATCCAGCAACGATCATGACTGATAAAGAAATTGCTGATCAAGTATATATCGAACCAATCACATTAGAGTTTGTTTCACGAATTTTACGAAAAGAGCGCCCAGATGCATTATTACCTACCTTAGGTGGCCAAACAGGATTAAACATGGCGATGGAGCTAGCTGCTTCAGGAATTTTGGATGAACTGAATGTAGAATTATTGGGAACAAAATTAAATGCGATCGATCAAGCTGAAGATCGTGATCTATTTAAACAATTAATGAACGATTTAGATCAGCCAATTCCAGAAAGTGACATTGTGAATACTGTTGAGCAAGCTGTCGAATTTGCAAATAAGATCGGCTATCCTATCATTGTTCGTCCAGCTTTCACCTTAGGAGGAACTGGCGGTGGGATGTGTGATAATGAAGAGGAACTAAGAACAATTGCCGAAAACGGCTTAAAATTATCTCCAGTGACTCAATGCTTAATTGAAAGAAGTATAGCTGGTTTCAAAGAAATTGAGTATGAAGTAATGCGTGATTCAGCAGATAATGCAATCGTTGTTTGTAACATGGAAAATTTTGATCCTGTAGGAATTCATACAGGGGATTCGATTGTTTTTGCCCCAAGTCAAACCTTATCAGACCATGAATACCAAATGCTTCGTGATGCATCTTTGAAAATTATTCGGGCATTAAAAATAGAAGGTGGCTGTAACGTCCAATTAGCTCTTGATCCTCATAGCTTCAATTATTATGTCATCGAAGTAAATCCACGTGTTTCTCGTTCATCGGCCTTGGCTAGCAAAGCAACCGGTTATCCTATCGCGAAATTAGCTGCTAAAATCGCAGTTGGTCTGACTTTGGATGAGATGAAAAATCCAGTCACAGAAACGACTTATGCAGAATTTGAGCCAGCCTTAGATTATGTGGTAGCGAAAATCCCGCGCTGGCCTTTTGATAAATTTGAAAAGGGCGAACGTCGCTTAGGAACGCAAATGAAAGCAACAGGAGAAGTCATGGCAATCGGTCGAAATATTGAAGAATCGTTGCTGAAAGCTGTTCGTTCACTTGAAATTGGGGCCTATCATAATGAATTAAAAGAGCTGCAAGATGTTAGCGACGAATTATTGACTGAGAAAATCGTGAAAGCACAAGATGATCGATTGTTCTATTTATCAGAAGCAATTAGACGCAATTACACAATCGAAGAGTTGGCAACACTTACTAAGATCGATTTATTTTTCCTCGATAAACTGCTGCATATTGTTGAATTAGAAACTGCACTACAAGAAAATATCAAGGACCTTGACACGCTGAAAGAAGCCAAGCAAAATGGTTTCACTGATCGAAAAATTGCTGAACTATGGCAGATGACCGAACAAGAAGTTACGGATTATCGCCATGAACAAAAAGTTTTGCCCGTTTATAAAATGGTTGATACTTGCGCCGCAGAATTCGAGTCTCAAACGCCTTATTTTTATGGCACTTACGAATTTGAAAATGAAAGTATTCGTTCTGAAAAGCCTTCAGTATTAGTTCTAGGTTCAGGGCCAATTAGGATTGGCCAAGGTGTGGAATTTGATTATGCAACGGTTCACTCAGTTAAAGCGATTCAAGAAGCAGGGTTTGAAGCCATTATTATGAATAGTAATCCGGAGACCGTCTCAACAGATTTCTCGATTTCTGATAAACTCTATTTTGAACCATTGACTTTAGAAGATGTGATGAATGTCATTGAATTAGAACAACCAACAGGCGTTATCGTACAGTTTGGTGGGCAAACAGCCATAAACTTGGCAGAGCCGCTAGTCAAGCAAGGGGTCAAAATCTTAGGAACGTCCATCGAAGATTTAGATCGGGCGGAAAACCGAGATTTATTTGAACAAGCGTTACAAGAATTAGATATTCCTCAACCTCTGGGAGATACGGCAACTAGTGCAAAAGAAGCAGTAGCTGTGGCAAATAAAATTGGCTATCCTGTCTTGGTTCGACCAAGTTATGTACTTGGTGGGCGTGCGATGGAAATCGTAGAAAACCGAAAGGACCTAGAAGATTATATGCGTAACGCGGTAAAAGCTTCACCAGAGCATCCAGTCTTGGTGGATCGTTATCTTTTAGGAAAAGAATGTGAAGTTGATGCAATTTGTGATGGGCAAACCGTTTTAATACCGGGCATTATGGAACATATTGAACGTGCGGGTGTTCATTCAGGAGATTCAATGGCGGTTTATCCACCACAAAACTTATCAAAAGAGATCCAGAAAACAATTGCTGATTATACAAAAAAATTGGCGATCGGGTTAAATTGTATCGGGATGATGAATATTCAATTCGTGATTCATGAGGAAAAAGTGTACGTAATAGAAGTCAATCCGCGGGCTAGCCGGACAGTTCCATTTTTAAGCAAGATTACAGGAATTCCAATGGCTCAAGTGGCTACTAAAGTAATTCTCGGTCAAAAATTAAAAGATCTAAACTATCAAGATGGCTTGTATCCAGAAAGTCAGCAGGTACACATTAAAGCCCCAGTATTTTCTTTTACAAAACTACAAAAAGTCGATACGTATTTAGGACCTGAAATGAAATCGACAGGTGAAGTGATGGGTTCTGATTATAGTTTAGAAAAGGCCTTGTACAAAGCATTTGAAGCATCTGGTCTTCATTTGCCAAGTTTTGGTGCAGTCTTGTTTACGATTGCAGACGAAACGAAAGCAGAAGCACTGTTTTTGGCGAAACGTTTCAATGCAATCGGCTATAGCCTGATTGCAACACAAGGAACTGCAGAATTTTTGGAAAGCTATGGCTTACAGGTCAAATCCGTTCTTAAAATCAATCAAGGCGGTGAAACAGTTCTTGATCTTATTCGTAGCGGAGAGGCGCAAGTTGTGGTGAATACGATGGATAAAAATAGATCAGATTTAAATCAAGATGGATTTCTGATTCGTCGCGAGGCTGTCGAGCATGGCGTTCCATTGTTTACTTCACTAGACACAGCAGAAGCTATCTTAAAAGTGTTAGAATCACGAGCATTTTCATCAGAGCCGATTTAATTTGAAAAGGTTAAAATGAAATAAAAGTGTTTACTCTGAGAACCAATTCATTACTGTTTGTTACAAGTTTTCGCTTATCTTAGACATTTTTACTACATTAATAACGTTGTAAAGGAGAAACATACATGAAACAAGAAATAATGACGATCATCTCTCAACAACAATTAGCGCCTAGAATTTTTCAAATGACCTTAACAGGTGATTTAGTTAATGAAATGGAAAAGCCAGGGCAATTCATCCATATAAAAGTGCCTAGAGCAGATATGCTTTTAAGACGCCCAATCAGTATCAATCAAATAGATAAGCAAGCAAAAACATGCACCATCATTTATCGTACAGATGGAGATGGGACAAAAGTTTTTTCAGAGTTAGTATCGGGTGATACTTTAGATGTTATGGGACCTTTGGGGAATGGATTTGATGTTGACTGTATAGCAGCTGGTCAAAAAGCATATGTCATCGGCGGCGGAATTGGGATTCCGCCAATGTATGAATTATCAAAGCAACTAAAACAAAAAGGTATCGAAGTCATCCATTTTCTTGGCTATGCTTCTAAAGAAGTTGCTTATTTTCAAGATGAATTCATTGATTTAGGGGAAACACGTTTTGCAACAGATGATGGTTCGTTTGGTGTTGAAGGAAATGTGGGTAACCTTTTATTAGAAGCAATAAAAAAAGAAGAGCCTGACGCTGTTTATGCGTGCGGTGCAAACGGTATGTTAAAAATGGTTGCTCAAGTCTTTTCAGATAATCCAAACGTTTTTCTATCTTTAGAGCAACGCATGGCTTGTGGCATGGGCGTTTGTTACGCTTGTGTTTGTCATGTACCAGATGATGAAACTGGCACTAAAAGTGTTAAAGTGTGTGATGAAGGGCCAATTTTTAGAGCCAGTGAGGTGGTATTATAATGAACAATCCTTTAGCAATCAATATTCCTGGTTTAGCATTGAAAAATCCAATCATCCCTGCTAGTGGCTGTTTTGGTTTTGGTGAAGAATATGCTCAATATTATGATCTAGGTAAGTTAGGATCGATCATGATCAAAGCAACGACTCCTCAAGCCCGCTTTGGTAATGCAACACCACGAGTTGCAGAAACACCTAGTGGAATGCTGAATGCCATTGGACTACAAAATCCAGGATTGGATGTGGTTATGACGACCAAACTCCCAGCTTTAGAAGCATATGATGTACCGATCATTGCCAATGTTGCAGGGGCTTGTGAAGAAGATTATGTTGAAGTTTGCAGTAAAATTGGTGACGCGCCGAATGTCAAAGCCATTGAATTAAATATTTCTTGTCCCAATGTTAAACATGGCGGGATCGCTTTTGGAACGGATCCAGATGTCGCATTTCAGTTGACTCAAGCCGTAAAAAAGGTCTCGACTGTTCCGATTTACGTAAAACTTTCTCCGAATGTGACAGATATTGTTTCAATCGCACAAGCCATAGAAGCTGGTGGAGCAGATGGTTTTTCAATGATCAATACGCTCTTAGGGATGCGGATTGATTTAAAAACACGTCGTCCAATCCTAGCGAATCAAACTGGAGGATTATCAGGTCCTGCGATTAAGCCAGTTGCGATTCGTCTAATTCATCAGGTCTCTCAGATTTCCAACTTGCCGATTATTGGTATGGGTGGTGTTCAAACAGTAGATGATGTTTTAGAAATGTTTATGGCTGGAGCAAGTGCAGTCGCTGTTGGAACGGCCAATTTTACGGATCCTTATATTTGTCCTAAACTAATTGAGGCATTACCAATACGAATGGCGGAACTAGGGATCGAATCATTAGAACAATTGATCAAAGAAGTCAGGGAGGCAAAAAATCAATGAGTCAACGACCAATCATCGCATTAGATTTCCCTTCAAAAGTTGAAGTAGAAAGTTTTTTAGAAAATTTCCCTGTTAAAGAGTCACTTTTTGTTAAAGTAGGGATGGAATTGTTTTATCAAGAAGGACCAGAAATTGTTCGTTGGCTAAAAACATTAGGCCATTCTGTTTTTCTTGATTTAAAGTTGCACGATATACCAAATACTGTTGAAAAGGCAATGATCGGCTTAGCTAAGCTTGGTGTTGATATGACGAATGTTCATGCAGCAGGTGGTGTAAAAATGATGGCTGCGGCCAAAGCAGGTTTGTTAAAGGGAACAAAAGAAGGTGCAGAGGTTCCTCTACTGATTGCTGTTACTCAATTGACTTCAACAAGTGAAACTGAAATGCAACAAGATCAATTGATCAAAGTCTCATTACAAGATAGCGTGATCCATTATGCAAAATGTGCTGAACAAGCAGGATTAGTTGGAGTTGTGTGCTCTGCTTTAGAAGCACAAGATATCCATAGTGCAACGAGTGAAGAATTTATTTGTTTAACGCCGGGCATTCGTCCAAGCGGTAGTGCTGTAGGAGATCAGAAACGCATTGTGACGCCGACAAACGCTAAAAAAATGGGTTCAACTTATATCGTAGTTGGTCGCCCCATCACACAAGCTAAAGCACCCTATAAAGCCTATCAACAGATCAAAAATGAATGGAATGGAGTAAACCAATGACCGAATTAGCAAAAATCATCGCCAAAGATTTATTAGAAATTGAAGCAGTATTTTTAAGTCCAAATGAACCCTTTACTTGGGCGAGCGGAATCAAGAGTCCAATCTATTGTGATAATCGAATAACAATGAGTTATCCTGTTGTCCGTAAAGATATCGCCAAAGGACTTGCTGATAAAATAAAAACAGCATTTCCCGATGTACAAGTGATTGCTGGAACAGCTACAGCAGGAATTCCTCATGCAGCATGGGTAGCAGATATTTTAGATTTACCAATGGTGTATATTCGTAGTAAAGCAAAAGAACATGGCAAAGGCAATCAAATTGAGGGCCGAATTTTCAAAGGTCAAAAAATGGTCATTATTGAGGATTTAATTTCAACTGGTGGCAGTGTATTGGAAGCAGCTGATGCAGCAAAACGTGAAGGTGCCGAAGTCTTAGGCGTTGCTGCGATCTTTACGTATGAATTACCTAAAGGCAAAGAAAATTTTGAAGAACACAAGATGGATCTGCTTACATTGACTAATTATTCAACACTGATTGAGGCAGCTTTAGAATCAAACTACATTGAAGAAAAAGATGTTGTATTATTAAAAAATTGGAAACAAGATCCGCAAAATTGGTTAATAGGATAAATAAGAGAATTCAAGCATGATTTTTGATCATTTTTCAAAGATCATGTTTTTTCATGATTTCACGAATTATCCATGTATGCTATACTTTGATTACCAAAAATGTCAAAAAAGTTTTGAAAATTGACTGTTGATTCTAAATAAGCTACAGTTATTCAAATGATAAAATCAGAAGGTGGGGTTTGATGAGAAATATTCGAAATATGGATGTAGAGTGGGGCTATGAAGGGGAACTTGGCCCAGATCATTGGCACACATTATGTGATTGGTTTTCAACAGGTGCCAAATATCCCTATCAATCACCAATTAATTTATCGAACGACTTAGTCAATGGTCAATCTGCGAATCGTGCAATTGATTTTTGTTATAAAACAGAAGAATTTACAGAAAAAGAATTTAAAAATACGTTTCACTTTGTTCCGCCAAATACAGAAAGTTATGTCATTTTTGAAGAGGAAAAATATTATTTAACAGATATCCATTTCCATACTCCAAGTGAGCATACTTTTGATGGAGAACATTCGCCATTGGAGTTTCATCTGGTTCATATGAATAATTCTGGTGAGAATTTGGTTGTGGGCTGTTTGTTTACAATCACAACACATGACAATAAATTTTCAAAAAAGCGTTCAACGATTGAATGGAACTTAGAAACGCACCAACAATGGTTCGATCCGTCGATATTTTTACCTGAACAAAAAACTCATTTTCATTATTTAGGGTCACTAACAACACCACCAACAAAAGGACCTGTCCATTGGTTTGTTTTCGATACTATCCAAGAAATGGATCGTGATTTTTTTGAACGGATCGATGAAGGGATGCTGAAATTCAATAATCGTCCAGTTCAAGCGCTGAATGGACGCAAAATCTATTTTTCTGAATAAAGTGGAGGAAAACGATGAATATCCAACAAATGAAATATGTTGTGGCTGTTGCAAACAATGGTAGTTTTAGAGAAGCGGCGAAAAAACTCTTTATTACTCAACCCAGTCTGTCAAATGGTATTCGTGAGCTTGAAGAAGAAATCGGTGTCACTTTATTTATCCGCACGAATAAAGGAGCTTCCTTGACTGAAGAAGGGTTGACTTTTTTAGAGCACGCTGAAAAAATCTTGACCCAGATGGAAATGATAGAAAATCGCTATCAAGAAGTAACGAAGAGCGAACGTTTTTCAATTTCTTCTCAACATTATGATTTTTTAGGAGAAGTAATGGGAAAAGTGATCCAACAATTCAAAGATCAATATAAAAATTTTCGTGTGTTCGAAACAACAACGCTGAAAGTTATCGAAGATGTGAAAAGTTATCATAGTGAGCTTGGAATTATTTATTTAAACAATCAAAATCAATCGGGCATTGAGCGGTATTTAGAACAAGCAAATTTAACGTATGATGTTGTTGGAAGTTTTAAAACACATATTTTTCTTGGTAGAAACCATCCCCTGGCGAAACAAACTAAAATCGAATTAGAACAATTATGTTGTTATCCTCAAGTTCGTTTTACGCAAGAAGGGAGTAATTTTGCTTATTTTTCAGAAGATCTCATTGAAAATCAAGAACAAGAAACGGTGATTTATACAAATGATCGCGGTACCCTGATGAATTTACTGGTGGAAACCGATGCGTATGCTTCAGGTTCAGGTGTTGTCACTGGTTTTACCAAAAAAGAAATTCGTTTAGTTCCACTAGCTGAAAGTCCAAACAATAAAATCTGTGTTTTATCTCAAAAAAATAGAACAATCAGTACGATTGGACAATACTTTATTAAAGAGTTGAAGCAATTATTTTAAACTCTGTTGTGGATTTATTTTGTATTGTATGTTCACTTGTAATGATTTATAATCGATTTAATTGGCTTTATGAGCCGATTTTATTTTGTAGGAGTAAAGGGGAGTTACAAATGAAAAGAAAACAACTAGAAAAAGCTGTCATTGTTTTGGGATTAGGGGTTCTTTTAACCGGTTGTGGTACAGTCGCAAAAGAGAGCCAAGAAGTGAAGCACTCTGAAAAAATTGAAAAGAAAAAAGACCCAATCAAAGCAAAAGACGATTCTTCGACTAAAACAACGGTAGAAGCATCTGAAGAAGTGATTGAAACTGAAAACGGAACATTTTCCGTTCAGCTACCTGATGGATGGGAAGAAATTGAACCAACCGATTTAAACGATGAAGCTGACATAGGTCTTGAAAATGAAGAGAAATCTCTTTATTTGGCAGTTTTAAGTGAATCCGAAGAAGATTATGATGGATTTGACGGATATAAAGAAGCCATTGAGTTTTCTTTAGATGTTGTAGAAGAAACGGAAAAACCAATCGATCTTAATGGCTGGAAAGGTACACGTCGTTTCATAACGGCTAAAGTTGACGGAATGAAGGCCTACTATGTCTATGATGTCGTTGCGTCAGATGCTGGTCACTACGCTCAAAGAATGGCTTGGACAATGAATAGTAAGAAAGATAAGTATGGAAAAGAATTAGAATCTGTGTTGGATTCTATTAAAGATGTCACAAAATAATAGACCCTAAAAAATCATCCTGGATTAGGGTGATTTTTTTATGGTCTAAATACTGGTAAGCATCCAACAATTTATCATTTATCATTATTTTGTAAATAATTAACGAGTAATTGCTGGACTTTTTCCATTTCTTCTTGTGTTCCAATAGATACTCTTAAATAATTTTTCAAACGGTCAATAGTAGAGAAATAACGAACAAAAACGTCTTGGCTCTCCAGATAGTGGTAAAGCTCTGTTATTACTATGTCTGGATGAGTTAAAAGTATAAAATTCGTTTGTGAAGATAACGCCTGAAATCCTAGATTACTAATGCTCGTTGTGAACCAGTTTCGAGTTTCACAAATCTTATTCGTTATTTTTGTATAGTATGTATCATCCTCAAGCGCTGCCACAGCTAAACATTCAGCTAACATATCAACAGAATAGGGATTAAAAGATGATTTTATACTTTCGACAACTTGGATATAGATGGGGTTGCCAATTGCATAGCCCACACGCAATCCTGCTAAAGAACTGGACTTAGATAAGGTTCGAACGATTACTAAGTTTGGATAGTTATCAAGCAACGAAACTGCGGATTCAGTTGCAAAATCAATATAGGCCTCATCAATAATTACGATGACATCTGGATTCATTTCCAATAATTGTTTTATTTCGGCAATTGGCTTGAATAGCCCTGTTGGCGCATTTGGATTCGCAATAATGATGCCGCCATTTGTTTGTGTATAGTCCTTTAAATCAATAGCAAATTGTTCATTCAAAGGCAACTCTCTATAAGGAATGTGGAACAAATCAGCCCAAACTTTGTAAAAACCATAGGTGATATCAGGAAATAAAAGTGGGTCTGAACTGTTAAAAAAAGCAAGAAAACAGAAAGCCAAGACTTCATCAGACCCATTACCAATGATAAAATGCTTTGGCGATAACCCATGTTTAGTTGCTAAAGCGGCTTTTACATCCGGATTATTGATAGAGCTATATCGTTTTAATTGTTCAGTATCAAAATTATTTAAGGCAGCCTTCACTTTTGGTGAGGGCGGGTAAGGGTTCTCATTTGTATTTAATTTGATCATATCTGAGTAATTGGGCTGCTCTCCAGGAACATAGGGGGTGATTTTTCTAATACCTTTCATTTAGCTGGCTCCCTTCGTTTCTTATAACTATAAAGAAGACTAAAACGTTTAGCAAGTATAATCTGTGAATTTGAAAAGAAAATAGTGTTTTTTGAAATACAAATTTCATTTTCGCTTGAATTATGCTATTATAAATCCATTAATAAATTTAGGATGACTATACTAGCGCTTTGATCTCAGCAGTTTGAACGTTGGATCAGCAGTTAAGAGGAGAGGGTTACATGGATTTAACAAAAAGATTTAATAAACAAGTAGACAAGATCGCTGTTTCAATGATTCGTCAATTTGATGAACAAGTATCGGATATTAGAGGAATCATAAAATTGACATTGGGAGAACCGGATTTTAATACGCCTGACCATGTAAAAACGGCAGCTCATGATGCCATTAAAAATAATTTTTCCCATTATTCTGGTATGGCAGGGTTAACGGATGTACGTGAAGCCGCCACTTTTTTTATCAAAGAAAAATACAATTTATCCTACAAACCAACATCAGAAGTTTTAGTGACAGTTGGAGCAACTGAGGCTATTTCAGCAAGCCTATTATCTATTTTAGAGCCTGGAGATAAAGTCTTATTACCCGCTCCGATCTATCCAGGATATGAACCTGTCATTACTCTGGCGCAAGCAGAACCGATATATATTGATACCACCTCAAACCAGTTTGTGTTGACTCCTGAAATGATTGAAGCCGCAATGGTAGAGCACGGTAACCAAGTGAAAGCCATTATTTTAAACTATCCAAGTAATCCAACAGGTGTTACCTATGATCGACAAGAAGTGAAGGCCATTGCAGATGTTCTGAAAAATTATCCGATTTTTGTGATCAGTGATGAAATATATAGTGAGTTGACCTATGATGAGCAACATGTATCAATTGCTGAATTTATTCCAGATCAAACAATTTTGATCAATGGTCTATCAAAATCTCATGCAATGACTGGCTGGAGAATCGGCTTTATTTTTGGTCCTGAGCAGTTGATTACTGAAATCATTAAAGTGCATCAATACTTAGTTACAGCAGCATCCACCATTTCACAAAAAGCAGCTGTTCGAGCCTTAATAGAGGGGATGGATGATGCAGCTGTTATGAAAAAAGAATACCGTAAACGGCGAGATTTTGTGTATGAACAAATGACATCTTTTGGTTTTGAAGTAGCTCGACCTAATGGTGCTTTTTATATTTTTGCTAAGATTCCCAAAGGTTACGAACAAGATTCGATGAAATTTTGTGTAGATTTAGCCCAAAAGCAAGCCATTGCGATTATTCCAGGTGTTGCTTTTGGTAAAGAGGCTGAAGGCTATGTCCGAATCAGCTATGCAGCTGATTTTGATACATTAAGAGAAGCGATGGATAGAATTGGGAACTATATGATCAGCGCACTAGATTAAACACATAAAAAAGTAGTATGAAACTAGATTTTAGTTTTGTGCTACTTTTTTAGTACACAAAAGCTTTACATTCCTTTACTCATTATTTACAGAACGTTGAAGTAGACTTAACATCCAATTGCTAAACTAAGCTTGTAACTAATTGAAAAGGACGTGTAGGAATGAAGAAACGTTTATTATCGGCAGTAGTTTTAAGTGTAGGACTTTTAATCGCAGGTTGTGGCAATCAAGGTGCCGCAACTGGTGAGAGTAATAATAAATTGAAAGATAGCGCGAGTAATAACAGCGAACCTGTTAAAATCGTGGCGGTTGGGTCTACTGCATTACAACCTTTAGTCGATGCGGCAAAAGATCAATTTGTTGTGGAGCACCCCAACTATACGATATCTGTCCAAGGTGGAGGCAGCGGCACTGGACTTTCTCAAGTTAGCGATGGAGCTGTTACCATTGGAAATTCAGATGTTTTTGCAGAAGAAAAATCTGGCGTCGATGCGTCTAAGCTTGTTGATCATCGTGTTGCTGTCGTAGGTATGGGACCAGTTGTTAATAAAGAAGTAGGGGTAAATAATATCAGTAAACAAGAGCTGATCGCTATTTTTACTGGAAAAACAAAAAATTGGAAAGAGCTTGGTGGTAAAGATCAAGAAATTGCAGTAATTAATCGTCCAAGCGGAAGTGGGACAAGAGCAACATTTGAAAAGTGGGGCTTGGATGGAGCTAGTGCTGTACAATCACAAGAGCAAGATTCATCAGGAACTGTTCGCCAAATCGTCGCACAAACACCAGGTGCCATCAGCTACCTCGCTTTTTCTTATATGGACGATTCTACCACAGCGTTAAGTATAGATGATGTAAAACCAACAGAAGAGAATGTTGCAGACAACTCTTGGAAAATTTGGTCATATGAACATATGTACACCAAAGGGCAGCCTGATGATAATGTCAAAGCCTTCTTAGATTATATGCTGTCAGATGAGGTACAAGATGGTGTTGTCAAAGAGTTAGGTTACTTACCGATGACAGGGATGAAAGTTGAAAGAGATGTCTCTGGAGCGATTACAACGAAATAGATTTTCTCAAACAAAAAAGGCTGAATGTGAAAAACATTCGCCTTTTTTTTTACGTTGTTTTGGGTAAGTTTACGGTAAAAGTTGAACCTAACCCTAAATGACTAACTATTGTTACGGTGCCTCCTAGTAGTTCAGTATAATTATGAACGATCGATAAACCTAAACCTGTACCGCCAGAATGTCGGCTTCTTGCTTTATCGACTCGATAAAACCGTTCAAAAATCCGTTCTTGATCTTTTGTACTAATCCCAATTCCGCTATCTTTCACCATAAAAAAGAATTGTTCTTTATAGCCAAAATCAATTGTAATCGTTCCACCAGTTTTAGAGTACTGAATCGCATTTTCAATCAAATTTTTAACAATAGGGTAAAAGAGTTCATATTTTGTTGTATATGTGAGAGTATCTGCTCCTAAAATGGTTATTTTCAAATTCTTCTCTTTAATTGTTTTACGATAGGAGCTCAGAATTTCTTGCGTGAAAGAAAATAACATCACTTGCTGATCATCATAGGTTATATTTTTTCCATCTCGTGAAAGCTGTAAAATTTCTTGAATCAATTGTTGCAGACGCAAAGCATCTTTTTGCATGATTTCTAAAAACTGTGTCAGTGTTTCAGGATCTTCTTTGGCACCATCTAATAAAGTTTCTGTAAAACCTAGAAGAGAAGTAACGGGCGTTTTTAATTCATGAGAAACATTGCTTACAAAATCTTTTTGCATTTTTTCTAATTGCCGAACACGAGTTAAATCATAGGCAATCCCTAAGACTTGATAGTCGTTGCCATCTTCTTCGATGAAGCGTAAAGACATATCTAGAATCGTTTCATTTAATAAGTTCGTTAGTTTGATTTCTTGATGGACTGTGTTTTTTTCTGTCATAACATGATGGATCAAATGAATGAGTGCAGGTTCTTTGATTACATCAAAATAATCTTTGCCAGCATCACTCTTATCAAGCATCAAGATATCGGTCATTTTAGGATTGATCAATTGTAATTTTCCGTCAATATCAATAATAAATACACCAATCATCAATTCATCCAGCAACGCATGGAATTGTTCATCGGTTGAGGTATATGCTAAATACGTTTGGCTCATTTGCTGACTCAAAAGATTAACCGTTTGATAGAGTTCGTTCCACTCTGGAGAATCTTGGATGATAGAACGAGCTTCATCAGGATACTTCACGATTTTTTTTAATACTGGTAAAACTGTAACGAGAGGTTCGTTTTTTTGATGCAGTAATAAAAAAACAAATGCAGTAATAATCAAAAATAAAATACCTAAGGTAAATAAAATGTAGCGGCGAAATGACTGAATACTATTAGAAAATTGTGTTGTTTCCTCTGCCACACGAATAATACCGATAAGCTTGCCATTTTCCTGAACAGGCAATGCTAGATAAAGCAATTCTTCTTTTAACGTTGCACTTTTTCTTAAAGCAGAACCAAAATCAGCACCAGAAAGAATCGCCTTGATTTCAGGTCGATTACGGCGTGATTCATGGAGTGCAGACGGTACACTATCATAAAAAATTTCTCCTGCCGCATTCATCAACGTCAGTCGCTCATTTTGATCAACGGAGTAATGATCAATGAGTTTTTTTTCTTGTGAAGAAAAATCTTGTTTCAAAAATAAATTGGGAGACAGCTGATCAATTAACAACATTCCCTTTTTTTGTAAATATTCTTCCTGTTGAGAAAGTAATTCTTGCTTAAAAAAATGATTGGTTAAAAAGACACTTCCGATAAATAAGGCCAACATCATGATTCCAACAAACAAATATTCAATTCGTTGTCTTTTTTTCATTTTTTAGGCTCCTGAAAACGATAACCAAAACCTCTAACGGTGATCAAATAGGCAGGGCGTTTTGGATCAATTTCAATTTTATCTCTTAGATGGCTGACATGTACATCAACAATCCGACTTTGGCCAGCAAAATCATAATTCCAAATTCGGTCTAATAAAGTATTACGGTCAATCACACGATCTTTACGTTTGATAAAGTAGACCAGTAACTCAAATTCTTTTGGGGTCAATTCGATTTTTTGACCACGAACAATCACTTCATAATTTTGTTCATCCACAACAATCTCGCCTAATGTTAAAGGCGCTTTTACCATTTCGTTAAACTCTTCTGTTTTTGTCGAAGTTGGTGTTAAGCGTCTAAAAATAGCTTTCATTCTCGCTAAAACTTCTCTAGGACTAAATGGTTTTGTTAAATAATCATCCGCTCCTATTTCTAACCCGATAATCTTGTCAACTTGATCATCTTTAGCAGTCAGGATCAAAATCGGTGTATCGATTTTTTCTCGTCGTAATGATTTTGTGATTTCTAAACCATCCATATTGGGCAGCATAACATCTAAAATAATGAAATCAAATTTGTTGGATAAGGCCAGTTCATAGCCGACAGCACCATCAAAGGCGGTCATCACTTCATAGCCGTCTTTTTCTAAATTAAAGGTTAACAACGTTACAATCGACGGTTCATCATCGACAACTAATACTTTTTTCATTGATTGGCTCCTTTAGATATGAAATGAATACAACGTCATTTTATCACAAATCCTTCGGTATCAAAAACTTTATGGAATGTTTCTAAAACTACTTTCAAAGCAAAAGAAATGGTATAATAATGAAGACTGAAATGAGGGAAGTAAATGATTGGAATCAGCGCATGCTTGGGTGGTGTTTGTTGTCGTTATGATGGTCAAGCAAAAGAGATCTCAGCTTTAAAAAAATTAGTAGCAAGTGGTCAAGCAATATTGGTTTGTCCAGAAGTTTTAGGAGGCTTGCCAATACCTAGAGAGCCTGCTGAAATTATTGGTGGAGATGGATTTGATGTGTGGAATGATACTGCACAAGTTTTGACGAATACTGGAGAAGATGTGACCGATCTATTTAAACAAGGAGCAATCACTGCTTATCAAAAATTGAGGGAAGAAAAGATCACAACGATTATTTTGAAAGAAAACAGTCCATCATGTGGAAACAATACGATTTACGATGGCACATTTTCCGGCAACCATCGAAGCGGGCCAGGAGTAGCGGCTGCATATTTTATCCTTAAAGGGCTAGAAGTGTTTTCAGAAAGTGATTGGCGCATTGTTATGGACCGTGAGGAAGTTTAGATGTCAGAAAATGAAGTATTAAAAACGTTTGATAGCCATTATCGACAAATTGGTACCGCAACAAGACAAGCGGCGCATACTTATGGCTTCTGGCATGAAACATTTCATTGCTGGTTTTATATCATAAAAGAACATGAACTTTTCATTTATTTTCAAAAGCGTTCAGCTACAAAGAAAGATTTTCCTAATCAATTAGATATTACCGCCGCTGGTCACTTATTAGCAGAAGAATCTGTGACGGATGGTTTTAGAGAAGTAAAGGAAGAATTAGGGATTGAGATCACAATTGATCAAGCGGAATGTTTAGGTGTGTTCCCAGTTGAAATTTGTTTGAAAAACTTTATTGATAATGAATTTACAAATGTTTACTTAGTAGAACAAGAAATCTTATTAGGAGATTTTCAATTACAAGAAGAAGAGGTAGATAGCTTATTTTCTATCTCGTTGGCTAGTTTAAAAAAACTATTTAATGATCCTAGTGCAAAAATGACTTTAACTGGGTATCGACAGAAAAATCTACATCAAGAAGTAGTGGAAGAGAGCTTTTTTAAGCAAGATTTTTGTACCAATGCACAAAGTTATTATAACCGACTGATTGTCTCTTTTGAAAAAATCCTTGAAAATCAAAGAAGAACTATTGACTAATCACGCTGAAATCGGTAACCTAAAAGGGATTGAAGATAGGAGTAACAATTATGGAAATTGAAAAAACCAATCGAATGAATGCTTTATTTGAATTTTACTCCACTTTGTTGACCGAAAAACAAATGAATTATATGGAGATGTATTACGCGGATGATTTTTCTTTAGGTGAAATTGCTGAAGAATATGATATCAGTCGACAAGCAGTTTATGATAATATTAAGCGTACTGAAAAAATTTTAGAAGAGTATGAGAAAAAACTTCATTTATTTTCTGATTACATCGTACGTGGTGAATTACTAGATAATTTAAAAAAGTACGTGAAAGAGACCTATCCGAAAGATATAACGATCGTCCAATATATAGAACAAATACAAGAAGTAGAGGAATGAGATTATGGCTTTTGAAAGTTTAACAGATCGCCTACAACAGGCAATGAGCAAATTACGTCGTAAAGGAAAAGTATCTGAAGCTGACGTAAAAGAAATGATGAGAGAAATACGTTTGGCTTTATTAGAAGCCGATGTAAATTTACAAGTGGTGAAAGATTTTACCAAGCGTGTTCGTGAACGTGCGGTTGGAGTCGAGGTTCTTGAAAGCCTATCACCAGCGCAACAAATCGTTAAAATTGTTGATGAGGAATTAACAGCAACATTAGGTTCAGAAACAGTAGGTTTGAACAGGTCAGAGCGCATTCCAACAGTGATCATGATGGTCGGACTACAAGGGGCTGGTAAAACAACTTTTGGTGGTAAATTAGCCAATCATTTGATTAAAATAGAAAAGGCTCGTCCATTAATGATTGCAGCCGATGTTTATCGTCCAGCAGCGATTGATCAATTGAAAGTATTAGGTCAGCAATTAGATGTACCCGTTTTTGATATGGGCACAGAGGTTAGTCCAGTAGAAATTGTTCGTCAAGGAATGGAACTAGCCAAAGAAAAGAAAAATGATTATGTCCTGATCGATACGGCTGGACGTCTACATATTGATGAGACGTTGATGGATGAACTAAAACAAATTAAAGAAATCGCACAACCAGATGATATTTTGCTTGTTGTTGATGCAATGACAGGGCAAGATGCGGTCAATGTTGCGGATAGTTTTAATCAGCAATTAGGAATTACAGGGGTTGTGATCACTAAACTTGATGGGGATACGCGAGGCGGTGCGGCACTTTCTATTCGTTCTGTCACGGGCGCACCAATCAAATTTATCGGTTCTGGTGAAAAACTAACCGATTTAGAAATTTTCCACCCAGATCGTATGTCCAGCCGTATTTTAGGGATGGGCGATATGCTGACCTTGATTGAAAAAGCCCAACAAGATTACGATGAGAAAAAAGCTGAAGAACTTGCAATAAAAATGAAAGAAAACAGCTTTGACTTTAATGATTTTATTGAGCAGCTAGACCAAGTAATGGGGATGGGACCAATTGAAGATTTATTGAAAATGATTCCCGGCATGAATAATATGCCTGGCTTAGAAAATGTCAAAGTCGATCCTAAAGATGTAGCGCGTAAAAAAGCAATGGTCCTTTCAATGACACCTGCTGAAAGAGAAAATCCGGATTTATTGAATCCAAGCCGCCGTCGTCGAATTGCTGCTGGTTCTGGTAATAATGTTGTTGAAGTTAATCGAATGATCAAACAATTTAAAGAATCTAAAAAAATGATGCAGCAAATGTCTAAAGGCAACATGGATATTCCGGGCATGGATCAAATGCTTGGTGGAGGTATTAAAGGAAAACTTGGAAAAATGGCCATGAATCGCATGGTGAAGAAAAACAAGAAGAAGAAAAAGAAGAAAAAATAGAGACAAAAATAAAGCTGTCCAAAATCTAAAGATTTTGACAGCTTTATTTTTGTAGAGAGTAGTAACTATTATTCAATACGAATACTATCTTTGATTTGCTGTTTCTGATTGAACCATTCCTGAAATTCTTTTCTAAAAACCAGATATGTTCCAATCATAGCTGTGATGATTCCATAAATTAACAAAGCAGGAATAGGGGATGGCTGGTCTTCACCATAATAAATGCCTTGACTGAATACAAGAACGATTGGAACATAAATCGTCATGGCAACAATAACGGGTATTTTCAGCTTGTCAAACAGTAAATAGTTTCCTCTCTTCTCCAACGTAAGGGAAGGAAATAAAATAGCACCTAAAACAAATAGCAGTAATGATGAAACAACAGCTAACATAATTGGAACAGTAGAAATCGGATCTTTTGTGACGGTGTAGACGAAAAATTTTCCTGTTATATATACATCTGTTGTCGCGTGAGTGAAGTAATACCACGCATTTGTGATACCAGTGATGAAAAACTCTAATGACACACAAAAGCCAAAAGCCGTAAGCGGTCCTAACAACATGTTCCCTGTTACTAGCCCAATAAAAACCGAAACAAAGAAATAGAGAATACAAGTGGTCCAACTGGCTAAAATATTCTTAGCGAGATCCGTCATACTAATATTCACAAACTCAGCAGGAATTCCTGTTGTAATAATTCCAACAAATAGAATTTTTGCTAAAAGGATACTAAGTAAAATTGGCAAAGCAATCAAAACGAGTTTCGAGTAATAGATCCTCCGCTTAGAAACACCTAATGAGAAAAGAAATTCATTGAAAGAAGTTTTTAAATCAGCAAAAAATAGAAAGAATCCAATTGTTGACACAACTGCGATTAAGAGCAGCGAGTTTTCATTAAAATACATAGAGTAATAGGGTTGATCTTTGTCAGAATCGGAAATTATTTTTCCTTGTTCATCATAAGAATTCGTTTGATAAAATAAGCTTAATCCTTCTTTTTTATCTAAAGCTAGGCGTTCATCTACTGACAAGCCTTTATATCTAGGATTTTCTTCGTCTGCTATCTCATTTAAATCTTTGATGTATTGTTCGGAGTCATAATAACTTTCCATTGCTTTCCAGCGATTAACGTCATTAATTCCTAGATAGCCATAAAATACTAAAATCAAGAGACTTGTAACGATCAAAGCAAGTCCATAGCGTTTTTTCAAAATAATCATTAATTGTTTATTCATAAAATTACTCCTCCCAAAGAATTGACTTCGTTCTTATTGGCAAGATTTGCTTCAAAGACATCTTCTAGTGTCAAGGGCAGTTCCTCAAATAAGATAGGTTGCTCAGCTTGTATCAATGTTTGTAATTCTTCTGTATAATTTTCAAAAATGGCTGTAATAACGCGTCCTTGAAAATGTAGAAGCTGACTATTTTCTTTAACGAGAGTTGGGACTTTTTTTGTTTTGAAAACCAGTTGGATTTTGCGAGCGTTCTCTCTTAATGCTTCTAGGTGATAATCCAATTGAATCCTTGTATGTTTTAAAATCAATGCACGATCGATAATACTTTCTAACTCATTTAAATTGTGAGAAGAGATAATGATCGAACGATTATTTTCACTGACATCATCTAAAAGAATCCCTAAAACATTTTTTTTAACAATCACATCGAGCCCATCTAAAGGTTCATCTAGCAAAAGATACTCAGCATTCGAACAAATAGCCAAAATCGTCTTATAAAGTCCCTGCATTCCTTTAGACATTGCGCGATATTTAAGGTGAGGATGTAGCTTGTTTTTCTTAGTCAAGCTTAAATATTTTTCTTTGTTAAAGCCGGCATAAGCATGTTGATAAAAGAACAATAGTTTGTTTAATGAATAGCTTGAGAGAAAGTTGTATTGTTCATCGATATAAAATATTTTTTGTCTAAGTATTTTATTGATTTGAATGTCTTCTTGATTGATAAAGATTTTCCCTTGATCCAACTCGTAGTGACCAGCTAGAGATCTAAAGAAGGTAGTTTTACCAGAACCGTTCCGACCAATCAAGCCCACGATTTCTCCTTGTTTAAATGTCAAATTGATATCTTGTAAGATGTCTTGTTGATCAATTCCTTTTTGTAAATTCTCTATTTTCATATAGATTCTCCTTTCAGCTGTTGATCACTTTCCTCCAGCCAGTGCGTTAATTCGTCTTTAGAAACGTTTAGATAATTCGCTTCAATAATTAGCTCGTTAAATTTATTTTTGATTTTTTGTATTTGGTATTCGTCACGGAGTGTTGGATCAATTTTTTTTACATAAGTGCCTTTGCCTTTAACCGTAACGATGACTTCTTGTGCTTCTAATAGTTTATAGGCCTTACTAACTGTATTAGGGTTCATCATAAGCTGACGAGCCATTTCTCGTACGGAGGGGAGGCGGTCACCAGATTGTAATAAACCGTTCAGGATATCTTCTTTGATCCCTAACATTAATTGCTCATAATAAGGTTTACTACTAGTTTTATTAATAGAAACCATAGATGTCTCCTTTCTAAAAAGAGTGTTTGTTGTGTACTAGTATACATAGTACAGTTCGGGTTGTAAACATTTTTTTAGAAATTTTGGTAAAATAAAGAGAAATGACTAAAATCAAAGTCTTGGGAGGGGATCAGTTGAAACAGAGATGTTCTTGGGCACAAGAAAATGAAAAAATGAAACTCTATCATGATACGATTTGGGGTATTCCTTTATATGACGACCAGCGCCTATTTAGAAAGTTGAGTTTAGATATCAATCAAGCAGGTCTAAGTTGGCAAACTATTTTAAATAAAGAAGATCATTTCGATGAGGCATTTGATGAGTTTAACTTAAAGAAAGTTGCAGCTTATGATGAAAAAAAGTCGAAGAACTTTTAACTAATCCAGGAATCATCCGTAATCGCAGGAAAATCGAAGCCACTATTCACAACGCTCAAAAAGTTATTGAAATTCAAAAAGAATTTGGTTCGTTCTCAGATTATTTATGGGCATTCAATCAGCATAAAGTTTTAAAAAATGCTTACACTGACCAGACAGAAGTTCCCACAACAAATGATTTATCTGATACCATTACGAAAGATTTAAAGAGAATAGGCTTTAAGTTTGTTGGTAGTACGATTATCTATGCTTTCTTGGAAGCCGTGGGCATCATCAATGATCATGTAACAACTTGCTTTCGATATGAAGAAATCCAATAATAAATAAGCTAAACCAAAACTGAATACCGTTTTGATTTAGCCTATTTATTATTGGATTAACTATTTTTTTCTAAAAAAACAAGGTAAGAGTCAACAATGGTTTTGAAAAAGCTCATGGTATTTTCAGTAATCGTCCCATCCTCATTAATTAGGCTGACAACATTTCCAATATAAGCTTCTGGCTGTTGTAAAGTTGGTACATTAAGGAAAACAAGTGATTGACGCAAATGATGGTTTGCACCGAAGGCACTTAGAGCACCAGGCGATACACTGACAACAAGCCCCGGTTTGCCATCCCAAACATTTTGACCGTAAGGACGTGAGCCAACATCTAAAGCATTTTTCAACACGCCCGGAACAGAGCGATTATATTCTGGTGTGACAAAAACAAGTCCTGAAAGTTCTTTGACTTCTGCTCTAAACTTTGTCCAAGCTGCAGGAGGGGTCCCTTCATCATCTAAATCCTGATTATACATCTCTAAATTATCCAAATGAATAAAAATAGGTTCATAATCCTCTGGGAATAAACTGGCAAGAGCAGTTGCTACGGTTTTACAATAAGAGCCTTTTCTCAAACTTCCGACAAAAAAACCAATTTTTTTCTTCATAAATTATTCCTCCATTCGATAAATAACATAGTTTATTAAATTTTAAATCTAAAAGCTTGGTTTTGCAAGAATTCACTCTTTTTCTCAGCAATCAATCTACGTTATGTAAGTAATGAAAGATAGATCTAGTTAAGTTACTGAAACGAAATCTCGTAAATTAATCAAGGATTGGAAAAGAGACAAATTGAAAAATGAGGATGGAATGTTTCATTGTTTTTCTTTGAACGTTCCTATATAATCAACCTAACTTAGGAGACAGGAAAGGAGCAAGTATGACAATAAGACAAACAATTCAAAAAAAACTAAAGGCATATGAAGTCAACGCTATCCAAACATTAAAGGAAAACAATAGCTCACTTTACTCTATTGAATACAAACTTGATTTAAGTTTTTTTAAATTTCAAAATAACAAAATAAATCACTTGTTATACTGGGATAAAGATGAATTAGTCGGCTATGCTGCGATGAGCAATTTTGATCCTGAAGCACTAGAGGTAACACTCATTGTGAGACCTGATCAAAAAATTCTCAACGAAATGAATAAGACAATACGGACGTTTAGCCAACAAGAAAAAATCAATAAAATTTTATTAATCACAGATCGAAAGGATACTTTTTTTAGGAGTTATATGGAAGGGGGAAATCGGTATAAATATGTCTTTTCAGAATACTCAATGATTTTAGTAATCAATCAATTTGAGCCCAAATCTACTAATGTTTCGCTAGAACCTGCAAAAAAAGAGGAAGCAGGGATGATTGCTTCGTTAGAAGAAAATCAACTAGCGAATGAGACTATGCCATTAGATCCTGAAGATTTAGAAAAGACACTTGTTCTAAGAAAAAATGAGCAAGTCATCGCAAGTATCAGAGTAGAAAATGAAGGGAATTCTTCTGGACTTTACGGTTTTGTGGTAAGATCAGAATTTCGAAATCAAGGAATAGGTAGAAAAGTAATCAGCCAGACCATCCAAGAATTACTGGAAAAACAAGCAAAAAACATTTATTTAGAAGTAGAATCAACGAATGAAACAGCGCTTCATTTATATCGCTCCATAGGATTTAAGGAGCAGACGCTTTTTGATTACTATATTTACGAAATAACTGACTAAGATAATCTAAAAACAAGCTACGAACGACGACAAAGAATTACCTTTTTTTCGTTCATAGCTTATTTTTGTTAAGCAAGTGTTGATTGCCCCTGCCAAGGTGAAATAAGTATACCATATGAAGTTAAAAGTGCCAAAAATCAGTGCTTTAAAGGTTTTTATAAGGTGTCAAGAAAAAACTCTTTACAGGTGATTGGAAATCTGTTAAACTAACATTTGTGATTAAGTTAATGGAGGTGTAATATATAAAATGTCAGTAAAAATTCGTTTAAAACGCATGGGTTCTAAAAAAAGTCCTTTTTACCGTATTGTAGTTGCAGATTCTCGTTCTCCTCGTGATGGACGTTTCATCGAAACTGTTGGAACTTACAATCCTTTAAAAGATCCTGCAGAAGTAGTTTTAAAAGAAGATTTAGTTTTAGACTGGTTGTCTAAAGGCGCTCAGCCTTCAGATACAGTTCGTAACATCCTTTCAAAAGAAGGCGTTATGAAAAAACACCATGAAGCTAAACTTGAAAAGAAATAAGGTGATCGATGATGACAGATGTGAAAGAGTTAGTCTTAACTATCGTTCGTCCATTAGTCAGTCAACCTGAGATGGTCAAATTAGAAATAGAAGAATCTGATGTTTTTTTAGAGTATAATCTGACTGTATCACCTGAAGATATTGGCCGTATCATTGGCAAACAAGGACGTGTAGCGAAAGCAATTCGTACAATTGTTTACAGTGTGCGTGTGGATGGGCCTAAAAAAGTTCGTTTAAATATCGTAGATGGTAAATAACTTCAAATTAAAACACTCAATTATTTGGGTGTTTTTTCTTTGACTTACAAGAAATCAAAGA
Source organism: Enterococcus sp. AZ170 (assembly GCF_050545135.1). NCBI lineage: Bacteria > Bacillati > Bacillota > Bacilli > Lactobacillales > Enterococcaceae > Enterococcus > Enterococcus sp. AZ170. The sequence continues at coordinate 1,635,860 of NZ_CP172947.1, forward strand.
AAGTAGTGGACTTGTGCGAAATATAAATAAAAAGGCAGAAAAGCTAGTCAATGTGAGGCAATGGCTAGTTCTTCTGCCTTTTTAAAATACCGTTACTTTTTTCTAAATACTTTAATTTCGAAAAGAGGAGCATCAAAACTAATTTCTGCTTCGTCGATCATTAAACCTAATAAATGATAATCTTCTTCTTCATGATGGGTGATCCCAAGCAATTCATCATAATAACTTTCAATACTTAGATCCCTAGGTGTATTGAGTAGCTCTAATAAATGAAGGAGATTGTCAGGCTCTTGTTCAGTTTTCCCTTGTATGCTTATATAAAAACCTTCCAATGTAAAATCTACGCCAATTCGGATTTCTTCAATATCGTTTGAAAAGAAGTAAGTCAATAATTCATCTATAATTCGCTTAGCCTTGTCTCTTTCTTGCATGTTGTTTCACCTTTCTGATCTGTAAAATATTATCAAGTAATGGTACCATGACTGCTGCGACAAAACCAGTAGAAAACCCGTTATTATAAAGATTTAGTCCACCATGAAGATAGCTGACATTTGTGACCAATGACATATGTAAAAATCCTGCAATTAGGCCAAAAGTAATACCATAATACCCAGCAATCGGAGCTAAGCTAGTCCCGAAAATGCCAGCAAGTACGACGGTTGTTTGGCTAACTTCAAAGACCGAAGACCACAAAGCTGTTAAATAGACGCTGATTAGTAGCGGTAGACTGTTAAAAAGATGATTCCCAAAGGCACTGAACCCAACAGCAGACAAAATTGCCCCCACAATTGGACCATTAAGAGTAGTTTGACTAACTTGAGTGTAGCCAACAAGTAATAATCCCATTAGAGCCATATTCATCATAGTAGCACCAACACCTGCTATCGAAATGAAATCAGTAATTAATTTTCCAGACGTTTTACTGATCTCTTTTAATCCATTCAGTGAACGATGATTAACAAAAAAACCAACTAAAAACATCAGAATAAACAAAAATATCAGAAAGAAAAGAAGTCTAGTATGGTACGCAGTAGAAACCAAATTTTTCCCTTCGATTTTCCAGCCAAACATCCTGAGGATTCCAGTGAACATCATTGCAATAAGCCCCGAAGTAAAGCCAACATTATACAAAGAAAAACCTTGATGAAATGTTAGAATATGAGAAGCTAAAGGAGGTAAAATCAAGCCGATAAAAATTCCTACTAAGTAACCTAATGGAATCGAATAGATTAAAGGTAACGAAATACCGAATGTAAGATAACTAATAATAGGGGATAAGGCACTGCCAAATAAGCTAACGACGATAAACTGTGAAAAAGGTTTTTTCACAAATTTTGCATAAAATAGTCCGCCAATAATGATCGGAATCGAATTATATAAATTTTTTCCAAAAAAAGAACACCCAGAAACAGTAAATAATGCTGCAATCATAGGCCCGTTGATTGGTATTTTTTCTTTTTTAGCTAGTAAGACGCTGATCAAAGTAAGCAAACCGCTGTTGACAAAAGCACTGCCAAAGGTTCCAAGTTCAATATAATCAGTCAACAAGTTACTAGGTGAGGTCAAAATACGTGACATTCCTGACCATAAGATCCCTTGTGGTTCACTGAACAATCCAATAACAATTAAAATGAAACAATAGCCTATCAGAAAATAATAGCTAAAATTTTTTTCTTTCAAGCTTGACTGTTTTTTATCTGTATGTAAAAAAAGTGTCTGGCTATCATTTTTAGCCATAAAAAAATACCCCCGTTATCTATCATTAACTTAACTATAGCCTTTATAGCGTTCATTGGTCAATGATATTTCAACAAAGTTTTCAAAATTATCAGCTTTTTTCAAGATAGTGGTAATTATTGAAAAAATAAGGCGTTAAAAGAGTGTAAAATGAGTACTAGTAACCAGTAAAATGGATAAAGGTAACCGATAAAGGAGTGATTTTTTTGGTTAGAAAAAAAGTATACAAAAAACAACATATTTTAGCAGCTGCTCAAGAGCTATTGATTGAACAAGGATTTTCAGCAATCACTGCGCGAAATGTAGCTGAGTATATGGGAATTTCAACTCAACCTATTTATCTTGAATTCAAAAGTATGGAAGAATTAAAATTGACATTGTTAAAAACAACTCATAAACATTTGGAAGCCAAATTCTTATCTAAGACGCAAACAGCAAATCAGATTGTTGATTTCGGATTAAATTATATCGATTTAGCAACTTCAAACAGCAAATTGTACATATCTTTATATATAGATCAACATTCGTACGGTCAAGAGTTACGTGAATTATCATTTTTAGCGTTTCAAAAATCACTTCAAAAAGAAGAGAGATACGCAACCGCTACCAAAGAGCAACTTGAGCAGCTGCATTTAGATTTATGGATTGTTGTCACCGGAATAGCCTCGTTAAGTCTTTCTGGAATAGTAGACAGAACACCAGAGCAACTAAAGGTGATTTTTGAAACAATTGAACAAAATTGTACTATTTAACTAAAACAGTTGAACTAGATTGCCTTTTGGTTGATTTAGCTCAACTGTTTTTATATTTTTATATAAAGACGATCGCAGTATAACTAGCATCTATTTACAGCGACCGAGAAGTTTCTATGCCAAAAGTATTAAATGAATGTCATGAATTCGACTGATTTATTTTGTTTGCTTTACTGCTAAAATAAGTTTATTAAATGAAACATGGAGGAAATAATGTGAAAACAATCAAAGCATTCGTTCTACTTATTCTACTTGGAGGAGCTGCTCTTTTCGGAGCAACAGTATATACAAATAATCAATCAGATGAGCTTTCTGGAACAATTGATCAGCTGAACCCACTTGTTAGCAAAGGGGAGGTATATGTTAAAACCAAAAAGGCAGATCAAATTATTGAACATGGCATTACGATCTATACACAAGAAGCTGTAAACAAGGATGGGAAAAAAAGAGAGATCACCTTTAAAGCAGATCATGAATTGATCACCGACCGTTACCTGAAAATATACAATAAAGGTGCGCACGTAGAGACGTACGAAGAGGTTTCTAGAGAAGCAGTTCCAGAGAAAGCATTGCAACTAATAGATTAAATAATAAAAAGACTGCATATATAATCCGACAAATGTCTCGATTATATATGCAGTCTTTTCTGTAATCAATTTGTTCAAATAGCCTGAGGTATAAAGTCAATTGTACATAAATCATTATAATGAAAATGGATCGTTGCCCGAATTCGTCCATCTTCAATTAATTTTTGTGCAGTGTCTTTTACGTCTTCTTGGTCAAATTGCTGAAAATTGATTACCTTTGCTACGAAATGAGGAGCTTTCCGACTGGAAGCCTCAAGGATGAGCGTTTCTACTCGTGGATTGAACGTCATTAGCTTTCACCTCTTTTGTTAACAGTAACACTTTATTCGTAAATTGGATAGTCATTTCACTGTAGTATGAGGATATGGAAAGAAATAGTTTCACAATCTCTTTGCTAATCGTTTGTTCTATAAGATGAAAAAGCATTATGATTTTTTAACACAGTTAGCTTTTTATGAGAAGAATCAGTTAGTTTTTGTAGTTCGTAGATATTCTTTTGCTCAAAATGATGATTCCAAATAAACATCTTTATTAATAAATGGAGAGAAGGTTGGTAATGCGCTTTTTCTTGCTTTGTGATTTGTTTGATATAGCGACTAACGATTCGATACACTCGAGTAGAATAGGGAGGTAGCAATAAAAAAATAGTATCAGCAGAATCTATTGCAGCCTTGATCCAGTCTTTCGTAGTAGTACCTTCGATAATCCAACGATCATTTGTTAAAATTACTTGTAATTTTTTTGAGGATTCTTCTTCAGAATATGGTTTATCTCCTGAGGGGTGTCGATTCCAAATTAAATTGTCTAGTTCATAATAAGGAACAGCAATTTTAGCAGACAATTGCTTGGCAAATGTCGTTTTTCCACTACCAACAGGACCTACAATCATTATTTTATTCAATTTAAACCTCCATGAAGAAAAAAAGAATGGCAACGAAGCACCATTCTTTTAACGATTTACTTTTTTGCTTCCTGTAAAATGTTGATTTTTTCAATTTTAATATCTTTAACTGGAACGCTCTTTTCAGAACCAGATTCATTCATTTTTGTTTCAGTATCACTGATTTTGTTCACAATATCCATCCCTTTGATGACTTGTCCAAACACGGAGTAGTTAAAATCTAGGGCTGGTGTTCCACCATTTTTATATGCTTCGATAATTTTTTCAGGATACTCGTCTTTAAGCAGACCATCTGATTTATTCTCCTCATTTTGAACAATATAGAATTGACTTCCTTGTGTTTTATCCGTTACAGGACCGCCAGTTCTTGCCATTGCTAAAGCACCATTTAAGTGGTAAAGATTTGGTGAAATTTCTGGAGCAAATTCTTCATTCCAAATGCTCTCGCCACCAGTTCCATCACCTTTTGGATCACCACTTTGAATCATAAAGTCTTTCACGATTCGATGGAATGTTACATTGTCGTAATAACCATCTTTTGCATGTGTCATAAAGTTTTCAACTGCTTTTGGTGCATATTTTGGAAATAATTTGATTTCAATTGTTCCTTCAGTTGTGACCATTTCTACTAAATCTTCATCTTCACCGACAGTTTCTGACAACTGTGGTAAGTCTAATGCATTTAAATCGACCGATTCAGACGTCTTTGTTTCAGTAGAAGAAGAATCCGCTGATTTTTTCTCATTCTTAGGTCCGCAAGCTGCAAATAAGAGTAATGAAGTTACAAGCGCTGTAGCAGCAATGAATTTTTTTGTTTTCATAAGGTTAAGTCTTCCTTTCAAAAATAGGTACAATTCATAATAACAAATCCTTTATAGAACTGCTAGTCAAAACGGAAAATTTTTAAGATTTACAAAAGGTGTAGACCACTTTTTTTTATTCTGCTATAATGAAAATGGATACATTATAATCAATACAAATCTTAGGAGGCAGTAATAATGGGAAAATTAGGTATTTCTATTTATCCAGAACGTTCAACTTTTGAAAAGGACAAAGCATATCTCGATTTAGCACACAAGTATGGATTTAAACGTGTTTTTACAAGTTTACTTCAAATTACAGACGATAAAGAAAAGGTCTTGGCGGAGTTTAAAAAAGTTGTGGATTATGCTAATAGTCTAGGGATGGAAGTGATGGTGGACATTAATCCTGCCTTATTTGAACAATTAGATATCTCTTATGATGATTTGTCATTCTTTGATGATATGGGCGCTTATGGGGTACGTTTAGATGTTGGTTTCACTGGCGCAGAAGAAGCAAAAATGACACGTAATCCATATGGAATCAAAATCGAAATCAATATGAGTACTGGCACTAGCTATGTCGATAATATTATGAGCTATTCACCAAACACGGATAACTTATTGGGATCACATAATTTTTATCCACATCGTTATTCTGGATTGGGATACGATCATTTTGTTTTCTGTTCTGAAAAATTCAGAAAATATAATTTAAATACAATGGCTTTTGTTAATTCACATGACGCTACATTTGGTCCTTGGCCAACTCAAGATGGACTATGCTCTTTAGAAGATCATCGTGATTTAGAAATCGCAACACAAGTGAAACATCTTGTCTTAACTGGTTTGATCGACGATATTTTGATAGGTAATGCCTATGCTTCAGAAGCTGAATTAAAAGCCATGGCGGATGCATTCAACGCAGAATATCCTTCAATAAAAGTGGATACTGCGTCAGATATCACTGCTGATGAAAAAGAAGTATTGTTTACTAGTCTGCATAGCTATCGTGGTGATCGTTCTGAATATATTTTACGTTCTACGATGACACGTATTCACTTTAAAGACCGCGATTTCCCAGCTCATAATACAAAAGATATGACGAAAGGGGACGTATTGATCGATAATGTTGATTATGGACAATATAAAGGCGAAACACAAATTGCCTTAAAGCCAATGAAAAATGATGGACGTGTAAACGTTGTGGGTCGTATTTCAGAAGATGAGCTATTTTTATTAGACTTTTTGAAACCATGGTCTAGTTTTAAATTGATCGAAAATAAAAAATAATAGTAGAAATGAGCACAAGCTGAAATGATCTTCATTTTAACTTAGGCTCATTTTTTCTTTCTTAAGATTTTACCTAAAGTCTACTTTACAACTCTTTTTTCGATAAAATGGAAAGAAACGAGGTGAAACACATGGAAAAAGAATTAAGCATTTTGCTAACCAAGCTTCAAGGGATTGCTCAAACTGGAAAAAGATATGGAAAAGATGTCTTTGATCAAGAACGTTACGAAGAACTGTCTCAAGTAACGAAACAGCTGATGGCATGTCTTTATCCAACTGTCACAAAGCGAGAAATAGAGATTTTAGTTGACCGAGATGAAGGATACGCAACACCAAAAGTTGATGTTCGAGCGGTTGTATTCAATCAAGAAGGAAAGCTATTATTAGTGAAGGAGAAGAGTGATCACTCTTGGGCATTACCCGGCGGCTGGGCCGACATTGGCTACTCACCTAAAGAAATTGCAGAAAAAGAAACGCTGGAAGAAGCTGGAATCACTGTTAAAGCAAAACGCTTAATTGCAGTATTGGATAAAGCTAAACACCCCTATCCGCCAGCCTTAACATATGTTTATAAATTTTTTATTCGCTGTGAACCTCTTGCGGGCACTATTCAAACAGGAATCGAAACAAGTGATGTTGGCTATTTTTCACTTTCAGAAATTTACACCCTTTCTTTATCAAAAGAGCGTACGATTATGGAGAATTATCAGATGATTTTTGCTGATTATCAAAAAGAAAAGAATGAAATAGTTTGTGATTAATATTGCGAAAACTCCTATAAAACATTATACTATTAAAGATTTGAAAAAAATCTGCATCATTTGTCAGTGAAATTGATACGAAATAAACGACATAGATGCTTTTTAACAAGGAGTAATTGGATGAATCGTGTAGTAAAAATCTTAATCGCTTTGGTAGTACTGATCGTTATCGTTTTGTTAGGAGCAGGAATGTACTTCTATAATTATGCAGTAGTTCCCTCACAAAAAGATTTTCTGGCTGGAGATACGCCAGGAACAGATGTTGAAACGAAAAAGCCAGAAGAAAAATGGTTTCAAAATGAACACAATCGTTCTTATTGGGATTTGACCTCTAAAGACGGCTTAAAACTGAAAGCCATCTATCTACCTGCTGAAGCAAAAACTGATAAAAATGTTATTATGGCACATGGCTATATGGGGAGTGCTGAAACAATGGCAAGTTTTGCAAAAATGTATCACGACTGGGGTTATAACGTGTTAGTGCCAGATGCTCGTGGGCATGGTGAGAGTGAAGGAGATTATATTGGCTTTGGCTGGCCTGAAAGAAAAGATTATCTTCAGTGGATCGATAAAGTTATAACTGAAAATGGTAAAGAAGCCCAAATCACGTTATATGGCATTAGTATGGGTGGTGCTACCGTTATGATGACAAGTGGTGAAACGTTACCTAACAATGTCAAAGCAATCGTCGAGGACTGTGGTTACTCAACGGTCAATAGCGAACTTGCTTATCAATTAAAAGATATGTTTAATTTACCTTCGTTCCCATTAGTGCCAGTTACAAGTATGATCACTAAAATTCGTGCAGGCTATTTCTTTGGTGAAGCCAGTTCTGTTGCACAATTGAAGAAAAATACGCTTCCGATATTGTTTATTCATGGTGATGCGGATAAGTTTGTTCCGTTTGAAATGCTGGATGACGTCTATAATGCTACAAATGGGCCAAAAGAGAAATATGTTGTTTCAGGTGCTGCACATGCTAAAGCCTTTACAGTCGATCCTAAAACCTATCAAGAAACAGTTGCAGCCTTTTTAAAAAAATATGTAAATTGACAATTATCGTCATTCAGTTAAAACTGGATGATGATCTTTTTTAATGCAAAATTTTCTTTATTTTGCCTAAAACTTCATTCTAAAAATCTATTCTTATTAATTTTATGATTTTACTATACATAAGCTAGAATTCTTTGATATGATAATAAATAGAAATGAGGTAAAATAGATGGAAGAACAAATCATTGACTACTTGCATTTTTTACAAATAGAACGAGGCCTTTCTCTTAATACTAGGAAGAGCTATGAACGAGACTTAAACAAATATTTGGCATTTTTAAAAAATCAAAAAATCGATACTTGGCAGCTAATTGATCGCTATATAGTCATGGAATACTTACAACAGTTACATAATGAAGATAACTCATCAGCAACTATTATTCGCATGATTTCAAGTTTAAGAGGGTTTCACCAATTCTTAAGACAAGAACGAATCACCGACCATGACCCTATGCAACATATTGATTCTCCTAAAAAAGCGCAAAAACTTCCTAGTACACTTTCTGTCGAAGAAGTTACTTTATTGATTGAAACACCAGATACAACGAAACCTTTAGGGATAAGAAATCGGACGATCTTAGAAGTAATGTATGCAACAGGACTACGTGTCAGTGAATTAGTAGACTTGAAAATAGGTGATTTACACTTATCGATTGGCTTGTTGCAAACGATTGGTAAAGGAGACAAAGAACGCATCATTCCGTTAGGAGACTACGCAATTCAATGGATCGAAAAATACATGGAAGAAGCACGACCTATTTTGATCAAAAAAAATCAAAATGAGACCCGTTTATTTGTGAATCATCATGGGAAACCATTATCACGTCAAGGTGTTTGGAAAAATCTAAATCAAATTGTCCAAACTGCTGGAATCACTAAGAATATCACTCCTCACACACTCCGACATAGCTTTGCAACACATCTATTAGAAAACGGCGCCGATTTGAGAATCGTTCAGGAACTTTTAGGACATGCAGATATCTCGACGACACAAATTTATACTCATATTACGAAACAGCGAATGGCAGATGTTTATAAGCAACATTTCCCTAGAGCTTAATAATCAAAAAGCGAAAAGAAGGTGAGATCATGTTAAACTATTATCGAAAAGAGCAACGAAAGATTGCGCTCGGCTTATTGAGCTTTCATCAAAAAATGACAGAATACCAGTCGCTTTTAAAAGAACTTGATATGTATGAATCAGAAGAGAATTTACATCTACTTTTTTGGGTTCCGACCGGTGAACAAAATATTCAAGGAATCATTGGATTTGAAATAGAAACGTCTGAAGAGATGATAATACATGACATATCGATCAATCCTTCTTTTAGAGGTGAAAAATTTGGATTTGATTTGCTGGACGAAGTGGTAAAATTATATCCTGAAACAAAAGTTTACGGGACTTTGGCCACATCTAATTATTTATCTAAGTGGAAAGAACACAACACTTGATTTTTATGGTAAACTAAAGAGCTGAAAAAGAAAGTTGGATGAACTTGCAGGAAATTAATGTAAAATTAGATGTATTTGAAGGACCGCTGGATCTTCTTTTACATTTGATTCAAAAATTGGAAATCGATATTTATGATATTCCAATCGCTGCGGTAACAGAACAGTATATGACCTATATCCATACAATGAAAACATTGGAGTTAGAAATTGCTGGTGAATATTTAGTGATGGCAGCCACATTGATGGCAATTAAAAGTAAAATGCTCTTACCAAAGCAAGAGTTGGAAATGACAGAAGACGATGAAATTCTCGATGGCGAAGATCCGCGAGATGCTTTAGTTGCCCAGTTATTAGAATATCGTAAATTTAAATATGCGGCTGGTCTATTGCATGAAAAAGAGTCGGAAAGAAGTCTTTATTACACGAAAGAGCCGATGGATATTGATGAATATAAAGAGGACAACCCGTTATTAGAACCAAACCAATTAAATACAATTGATTTATTTTTAGCTTTTCATGCGATGTTGGAAAAGAAAAAAGGTCGCCAACCGGTAGAAACAACTGTTACTGGTGATGATGTGTCAATCGAAGAAAAAATTACAACGATTGCTAATAAAATGGCTCGACTCGACCGAGATACCCCGATAAACTTTGAATCGTTTTTCACAACGTATTCTAAGCAAGAAGTTGTGACCACTTTTATGGCTTTATTGGAATTGATGAAAAAAGGTCGCATTCATGTAGAGCAAGAAGACAATTACAGTACAATTTTATTATACAATAGATCTGAAGAGATTGAATCAAGTACGGAGGAAACAGCGTGACCACAGTTAGTCAAATCGAAGCGATTCTATTTGTTGTTGGTGAAGAAGGAATTGGATTAGAAGAATTATCTTTTCTATTAGGATTATCTACTGCCAAAACATACGAAGCATTGACCGCTTTAAAAGAACGCTATGAATCAGATAAACAAACCGCATTAAATATTTTAGAAGTCGGCAATCACTTTATATTGTCTACTAAAAAAACATTTGCGCCGTTACTCAAAAAATATGCGCAATCACCTATCTCAAATTCTCTATCTCAAGCTGCTCTTGAAACCTTGTCAATCGTGGCGTACAAGCAACCCATTTCAAGAGTAGAAGTAGATGAGATTAGAGGCGTGCAGTCAGCAGGTTCGATGCAAAAACTTGTTGCTCGTCAACTCATTGAAGAAAAAGGCCGGGTGGACGGACCTGGTCGAGCCATTTTGTATGGAACAACTGCTTATTTCATGGATTATTTTGGGTTGAAAAACTTAGAGGAGTTACCGGATATCCAGCAAATGGAAGAAGAAATCGCTGAAGAGTTACCTTTAGACCTCTTTTTCGACCGTTACAAAGAATTAAATGAAGAAGATGCAACAACGGACACAAACGAATCGGAGGAAAAAAACTAGATGGAAAGACTTCAAAAAGTAATTGCGCATGCAGGAATCGCATCACGCAGAAAAGCAGAAGAGTATATCGTCAATGGACGTGTGAAAGTAAATGGTAAAATCGTTCGTGAATTAGGCACGCAAGTCGGAAAAAGCGACAAAGTCGAAGTAGACGATGTGCCGATTTATAAAGAAGAATATGGGTATTATCTTTTTTACAAACCAAAAGGGGTCATTTCTGCTGTTTCTGATGATAAAGGCAGAAAAGTTGTTACAGATTTTTTCTCTCACATCAAAGAACGGATTTATCCTGTCGGTCGATTGGATTATGATACATCGGGCTTGTTATTGTTAACAAATGACGGTGAATTTTCGCAAAAATTAACCCATCCAAGCCATGAAATTGATAAAGTGTATGTTGCAAAAGTAAAGGGATTAGCGAAAAAACATGATTTACTTCCATTAACTAAAGGAATGAAGATCGAAGGCTATAAAACAGCACCCGCGGCTTTTGAGATTATATCTGTTGACCTTAAGACAAATACAAGTATTGTAGAGTTAACAATACACGAGGGACGCAATCACCAAGTGAAAAAAATGTTGCAAGCAGTGGGCTACCCTGTTCAAAAATTAAAAAGAGAAAAATATGGTGATCTCACCTTAAAAGGACTACGTCCAGGTGAATATCGTAATTTGAATAAAAAAGAAATTAGTATACTCTTGAATCAATCAAAATAAGCATATGTTAAAGAGTATCGGCTAGCAATATAGTCTAATTTAGGCTGAGCAACAAAATGGATCGATTATTTTGTTGTTCAGTTTATTTAATTTTCAGATTCAGCTGAAAAACTAAAAGATTGCTTTTTTGTAATATCATTGTATAATGAACTTGTACAAAAATTTAATAAAGGTTCGTCTTCAGGGGCAGGGTGAAATTCCCGACCGGTGGTTATAGTCCACGACCTACTTCATTTGAAGTGGCTGAATTGGTGAAATTCCAATACCGACAGTAAAGTCTGGATAAAGAAGATAGGGCTTATTTGAATTGGCATTTTTCAGATAAGATAACTCTACTCTATTTTCCCTGTTGGAAAATAGAGTTTTTGCTGTGAATCACTACGACTGGCTTCGCCAGAGTAGATGATGAACAGTACTTGGCGAGCGTAGCCGAGCGAAGTGACTATACAAAAGAATCACAATCAGTTAGCTAACATCTCAAGAAATACGTGGTTGAAAGGCATCATCAGAGTAGATGATGAACAGTACTTGGCGAGCGTAGCCGAGCGAAGTGACCATACAAAAGAATCACAACCAGTTAGCTAACATTTCAAGAAATACGTGTTGAAAGGCATCATCAGAGTAGATGATGAACAGTACTTGGCGAGCGTAGCCGAGCGAAGTGACTATACAAAAGAATCACAACCAGTTAGCTAACATTTCAAGAAATACGTGGTTGAAAGGCATCATCAGAGTAGATGATGAACAGTACTTCTCAGAGCTAACATTCATACTAAAATACTGAAAAACTAAAAATGAGTGACTCTTTGGCACAATACACGCTCAATGGCTGTTGAACATTAGCCAAACAAACACAGCAAATCAAGAAGAATCAACTGAAAAAGTCAATTTAGAAAAGTTCGTTTGAAGATGGGTCCTTAACAGGAGGATTTCATATGCGGAACAACAAGGTACAAAAAATGGTAAGTGTAGCAATGTTAGCAGCAATCGGCGTCGTTTTACAATTTGTGGCATTTCCGATCATCCCTACTTTCAATTTTTTGAAAATCGATTTTAGCGATATTCCAGTGATGATCAGTATGTTTTTATTTGGACCATTAGCAGGAATTACAACAGCTTTTATTCGATCACTATTGCATCTATTCACTACAGGAGCATCACCGCAAAATTTAGTAGGAGATGTAGCGAGCTTTTTCGCAACAACTGTTTTCACCTTACCAATGTATTATTTTTTCAAGCGGGGAAGTAATAAGCTTTCTAACAAAGTATTAGGGGTTTTAACTGGGATCATCGCTTTGACAGTCTTTATGAGTGTAGCGAATTACTTTGTGATCACACCAATTTACTTAAAATTATTTGGCGCATCTGCTAGCGAGTACTTACAAATGTCTTTAGCGAAATATGTGACAATCGGTATTTTGCCCTTTAATTTGATTAAAGGAGCAATCGTAAGTGCTGTTTTTTTAGTTCTTCATGCCAAACTTTTACCATGGCTTACTAGAAAACAATATCAGCTAGGGAATAAAAATACGCTAATCAAATAACTTAATAATAAAATAAGGAAAGCGAGGCTGGGACAGAAGTGTTTAATCACGAGAAATAAGAAGGGATTCACGAAAATTGATCTTCAAATTTTTGTGAATTTCAGCTTTTTTCCAAAGGGATTGCTTCTGCTCCCACCGTTTATCCGGATTCTGTGTGAGTGGGATATGACTCAAAGAGTTATGTCCCACTCACGTTTTTTTAGGATCAAGTCAAAATCGTCTATCTCTTAGAGCGTTTCTGATAAAATAGAAATGACGAAAAATTGGAGGGGAACTAAAAATGAAAAAATGGCAAAAAAGAGTACTTTGGCTAATCGGAGTCATTGCTGCGTTGATTCTAGTTGCACTTTTCTATATTAAAACGATTACCTACACGCCTACGACAGCTGCTATAGAGAGTGCGGAAAAAGCAACTGTCGAAAATGGAACTTTGGCTTTTAAAGGTGATCAAGAAAAGCCAGCTCTGATTTTTTATCAAGGCGCATTGGTTGAAAATACAAGCTACAGTATTTGGGCTAAAAAAGTAGCTGAGGCAGGTTTTTCTGTTTATCTGGTAAAAGAGCCGTTAAACCTTGCTGTTTTAGGTCAAAATAAAGCAGAAACGATCATTCAAAGCAATCATCTGACGAGTTACGTGATAGGTGGACATTCTCTTGGCGGAGTTATGGCTAGTCGCTTCGCAGCCGAACAAATGAAGGATAATGAATTGAAAGGGGTCTTTTTTTTAGCAAGCTATCCAGATGAAAAGGGGAGTTTGAAATCTTTTCAAGGCCAAGTTCTTTCATTAACAGGCTCTAAAGATGGTGTTTTAAATTGGGATGCGTATAACAAAGCTAAAAAATATTTACCTGAACAAACAATGTATCACGAAATTTCAGGAGGCAATCATGCTGGATTCGGTAGTTATGGTGAACAAAAAGGGGATAAATCTGCGCAAGTAAATAACGATGAGCAACAAGAATGGATAGCGTATCAACTTATTGAATGGCTGAAAACAATCAACTAAAACACTGAGAAGAGAACTTCTGTATCTTAGGAGGTTCTCTTCTCAGTGTTTTATCCCATAAATTATTCGCTTTTCTTTATTTTTCATCGATCTCTATTGCACGAACAGGACATTTGCGGTACGCTGTTAACGCATTGTTTCTTTCTTTTTCAGGAACAAATTCTTGATAAGCAGAATGATCATTTTTTAAAATGACGATACCATCGTCATTATAATCAAAAATTTCTGGTGCATAAACTTGGCATAATCCACAGGCAATACACTTTTCAGGTATTATTTTACATAACATATAAGCACATCCTATTCTATCATTGAAAGAGGTGAAGAGATGAACCCCACCTTTATTTTAGCGTTGTTACAACATGGATACAAGGTAAGAACATCAACTTTGTATCACTTATTAAAAGGCAAACGCACAAGTTCAGTGTTACTCTATGGTTTTTTATATGAAAATTTACGATTTTTTCAATTCACTCCCGACTTGTCTGAAAGTAAATTTAATCAACTAATAACTCGTTTAATCGAGCAAAAACTACTCTACCAAACGTCTGACGATAAAGTACAGATTACGGCGCAGGGTGAGATGCTAGTTCAAGCAGCTGATAAAGATTTTTCACAGATCGATAATTACCGTTTCGGTAAAACCGATGAAGCAATTTGGCGCTTATTACAGTTCACTGTACAGGTCGTTTCTCATCTATCCTATGTAAATAAAGACTACATTCCACTAGAACAATCGCCATTGTATCAAAAGCAAGTGAAAATGTACATAAAATCAATGCCTAAATCACTACTGATCAAAAATATTAAAGAAGAATGGCATTACATTTTTTCTTGTTTAGGCCGAGAAGATGCCAATTTTTTTGCGCAACAATTTTCTGGCTATGAACGAACAGGTAAAGCTTCTTTTCAATTGATGGAGTCCAGACAGAAAGCGTTTGAACAGTTCTTGATCAAAAAAGCAAAGTTACATCATTTACTATTTGTGATGGAGCAGCTACCAGAACGCAGTTTCCTAAAAAGGTTGGTTGCACCGCTGATCAATCAAAATGAAAATAAAAGTATGGCAGAAACTAGGATGTATTTAAAAACAGAAAGTTCACTAGAAATATTAGCGCAACAAAGGGGCATAAAAGTCAGCACGATCAAAGATCATTTAATGGAATTGGCGTTGACCAACGATTTTCCTTTTGAGCGATTTATATCAAATAAGACTGGTCGCATACTAGCTGAGCAGTCAAAGCCTTATCAGGAATGGGAGTATCGAACGATCAAAAATATTTTTCCAGAACTAGACTACTTCGAATTTCGTTTGTATCAAATTCAAAAACTTCGGAAAGAAAGAGAATATAGCTAATGAAGATTGATTTAGAGCAATTATTATATGATAAATTCGGGTTCAGTAGCTTTAAACCAGGGCAAAAAGAAGTAATTGAACATTTGTTGGAAAAACACGATACGCTAGCCGTTTTACCAACAGGTACAGGGAAATCTTTATGTTATCAAATGGTGGGACAACTTGTCCAAGGAACAGTTATTATTGTTTCACCATTGCTGTCTTTGATGGAAGATCAAGTAATTCAATTACAAAAAAAAGGTGAAAACCGTGTGATTGCTTTAAATAGCAGTCTATCATTTTTAGAAAAGCAATATGTATTGAATCATTTAAGTGAGTATAAATTTATTTTGATCAGTCCAGAAACACTCACACAAAAAGAGGTTCGCAACAAAATAGCGAACGTGAATATTGCCTTATTTGTAATTGATGAAGCCCATTGTGTGTCACAATGGGGAGTCGATTTTAGACCCGAATATACGAAATTGGCTAAAATACAGGAAGAATGCGGTTTTCCATTAACCTTAGCATTGACTGCGACGGCAACACCTAATGTAAAAAAAGAAATCCTCAAACAAGTATTTACTCAGCAAAAGGCTGTTTCTGAAGTGGTTTTCTCTGTGGATCGGCCTAACATTGGATTGATCGTCAATCGAACACTAGAAAAAAATGAGACGCTGCTTTCATACGTAACACAGTTGAAAAGCAAGGGAATCGTTTATTGTGCCACAAGGAAAAACACCGAAAAGATCAATCAACTGATTAATGAACAAACCGATTTGAAGTCTGCTTTTTATCATGGCGGCTTGACAACAAATGAACGGAGTTTGTTACAGCAACAATTTGTATCGAATCAATTAGATGTTCTTTGTGCAACAAATGCTTTTGGCATGGGCATCGATAAACCGGATGTCCGTTTTGTTATCCATTATGATTGTCCTGATAGTCTAGAAAATTATGTTCAGGAAATTGGGCGCGCCGGGCGAGATCAACAACCTAGCATCGCGGTTTTGCTTTATCAAAAAGGGGATGAATCGATTCACTATTATTTTCAGTCAGAAAGTCGGCTTGATCGCACGCTTTTAAATGATTTAGCAGTAAACCAAACAGAAGATACAAAAAAAATAATGCCAGAACTGAATGAAATTCAACAAAAATGGCTGCAGGGATATTTGGAAAAGGAATATACTATTGAGGAACTAGAACAGAGATTATTAAGAAAAGAGAAAGAACGTCAACAGCAGTTAAATGTTATGCTAAACTACATTAAAGAAGAAAAATGCCGTCGCACCTTTATTCAGAGGTATTTTTCTGAGGAGGTCACGAAATCATTACCAGAAAGATGTTGTGATCGTTGTGGCTTATCCTTTGACAACTTCAAACGACAGATAGTACAATCACCAGAAGAAAAAGAAATCCCCGAACAATGGGAGGACATTTTGATAAGATTATTTAAAGAATAAAAATAATCTTTTTTTAGACTGCAGTTGATAAAAAGCTGTGGTATAATAGCAAACGAGAGAATTTTAGGAGGAACGATACGTGAGTAAAAAAGATAATAGAAAACCATCAGGTGCACGTGAACCTTGGGAGCAGTCAATCTATGATACAGATAAAAATACTGGGGGTTCCCGCTCAGAAAAACGTCAACAAAAAAAAGGGAATACGGTTTTCCTAACAATTTTAGTTATCTTATTACTGTTGATCATTACTCTGCCTGTCGGAACATACCTTTATGTGATGAGAGATAAACCGAGTGATAACAAACAAGCGAGTCAACCATCTTCTTCTGTTGTTGTTCAATCATCAACAAAAGAAAGTTCGGAACAACCATCATCAAGTACGTCACAAGAAGTTTCAGAGTCAAGCAGTAGTGGAGTAGAAGAGACAACACCAACAAGTTCAGTAGAAGAGGCAGCAGCCTACACAGAGGTACTCAATGGTGAAGGACCAAATCAAGTTGCGACAAGAAATGGTATCTCAACTGAAGAATTATTACAATTAAATGGCTTGGGCTTGGATTCTGTATTACAACCTGGGCAATCACTACGTGTCAAATAACAATCAAGCAACAGTTGACTGATTACTTTTAAGGGTCTGAAACAAAACAATCAACGTTTTGTACCAGACTCTTTTACTATGTGACAAATAAAGGAGTTCAACATGAAAAAGATAAGCATTGCAATCGATGGACCAGCCTCTTCAGGAAAAAGTACAGTAGCGAAGATATTGGCTAAAAAATTAGGTTATATTTATTGTGATACAGGAGCAATGTATCGGGCATTGACCTATTTAGCAATTACAAAAAATATTGATTTTGAAGATGAAAAAGCACTAGTTGATCTGTGCCTTGAGCATAGGATTTCATTTGAGCAGACGGAAAAAGAACAATTAGTTTTCATTGATGGTGCGCAAGTTACAGAAGCTATCAGACAACCTGATGTGACGAACGCTGTTTCGATCGTTGCAAAACATGGTGCTGTACGAGCAAAAATGGTTGAACTGCAGCAAATGATTGGACGCGCAGGTGGTGTTGTGATGGACGGACGAGATATCGGTACAGCGGTACTGCCGGATGCAGAAGTCAAAATATTCTTAGTCGCTAGTGTGATTGAACGTGCGCAAAGACGTTACAAAGAAAATCAAGAAAAAGGAATCTCAACTGATTTTGAGACCTTAAAGAAAGAAATCGAACAACGTGATTATCTTGATTCAACGAGAAAAGTATCTCCTTTAAAACAAGCAGTTGATGCTATTAAAATCGATACGACTGGGATGGGCATCGAGGAAGTTGTCAAAGCGATTGAAGAGATTATTTCAACCAAAAACTAAATGCTTTGTTCTAATTAACTTGCAATCAAGAAAGTATGACTCAAGTGAAAGTTATACTTTCTTTGTCTTAAAGCAAGAAAATCTCCTCTTATTTGCAAGAAAAAAAAGAAAATGAGAGAAATCGCTTTATTTTTCTTGCAAAATCCCTTACTATTAAAGGAGTAGGTCAGTTTTTTACGAATTTTTTGGTGGCATAGGAGGATAAGTATTCATGACAGAAGACAAAAAAGTGGAAATCAGCAATGAAACAATGGAAGATGCAATGAACAGTTTTCAAGAAGTGAGTGTTGGCGACATTGTAAAAGGTGAAGTGCTAGCAGTCGAAGACAAACAAGTAATTGTTGGAATTGAAGGTGCTGGCGTTGAAGGTGTGGTACCAGCAAAAGAATTATCTACGACACAAGTTGAAGATATCAATGAATTAGTGAGTGTTGGTGATACTTTAGAATTAGTTGTCATCACTTCAATTGGTAAAGATAAAGAGAATGGCAGCTATTTACTATCTAAACGTCGTTTAGATGCTAAAAAAGTTTGGGAAGAAATCGAAAAAGACTTCCAAGCAGGCAAAATCATCGAAGCGCCCGTTACAAACGTTGTAAAAGGCGGTTTAGTGGTTGATGTTGGTGTCCGCGGATTTGTTCCGGCATCAATGGTAGAAGATCATTTTGTCGCTGATTTTTCTGAATACAAAGGTCAAACCTTGACATTCAAAATCATTGAGATCGAACCTTCAGAAAATCGTTTAATCTTATCTCATAAAGCGGTTGTTGCAGCAGAGAAAAATTCTAAGAAGAAAGATATCTTAGCAACTCTTCATGATGGAGATATTGTTGACGGAAAAGTTGCTCGCTTAACTGATTTTGGTGCGTTTATTGATTTAGGCGGCATCGATGGGTTAGTTCATGTTTCTGAAATTGCTCATCAACACGTCGGTAAACCAAGTGACGTGTTAACAGTAGGGGATGATGTAAAGGTTAAGATTCTTTCAATCAATCCAGATGAAGAACGTGTTTCTCTATCAATCAAAGAAACTTTAGCTGGTCCATGGGAAGATATCGAAAACAAAGCAGCTGTCGGATCTGTTCTTGATGGAACAGTGAAACGTTTGACTAGCTTTGGGGCATTTGTTGAAGTATTTCCTGGTGTGGAAGGTTTGGTGCACATTTCTCAAATTTCACATAAACACATTGCAACACCACACGAAGTGTTACAAGAAGGCGATGTAGTTCAAGTGAAAGTCTTGGAAGTTAATCCGGATGAACATCGGATTGCATTGAGTATTAAAGCGTTAGAAGCAAAACCTGAATCGCAAGAAGAACCAAAAGATGTGCAAGAATATGAGTTGCCAGAAGAAAATACTGGCTTCACAATGGGCGATATCTTAGGTGAGGCTTTAAAATCACAAGAGTCTGATTCAGAATGATTTGAATGAAATCAAATGGAACGAAGGGGAACCTTCGTTCTTTTTTGTTGCTTAGATAATAGTAAAATGGCTTGACTAAGCAGGTTTAGTCAAGCCATTTTACTCGATGATTAATTATAAATTACGCGCAAATCAGCTGGAGTATGCTCTCCTCGATAATATTTACGAAACTGATGAGGAGATTGTCCTACTTTTTTCTTAAATAATTTACTAAAATAGGTAGAATCAATGTAACCTACTGTTCCAGAAATTTCAGTAATAGATTCCTCAGTTTTCATCAATAGTTGTTTTGCTTTTTCAATTCGATAAGCAGTGAGATAGTCAATAAAATTCATACCAACTGCCTCTTTAAAGAAGCGGCTGACATAATGACGGTTTAAATGCATAATA
This sequence comes from Enterococcus sp. AZ170, assembly GCF_050545135.1. NCBI lineage: Bacteria > Bacillati > Bacillota > Bacilli > Lactobacillales > Enterococcaceae > Enterococcus > Enterococcus sp. AZ170. Next base: position 1,655,882 of record NZ_CP172947.1, read on the forward strand.
TCCGCTAATGTCGTCAAGTTGATCTCTTCATTATAGTGGTCATGAATATAATCCAAGATCGTATTGATTTGTTCTTTCGCTAAAACAGTTGGTTTATTGCTAAAGACATCCATTAAAGAGACTTGATTAAGAGCTTTCACACAACGATCGATGGCAAATTTTAGTTCATTAAAATCAATTGGCGTTAGTAAATAATCAATCACGCCACATCTTAAGGCTTGATGAATACTTTGAAAGTTATCTCGTTTTGTCAAGATTATCACCTTAATATTTGGCAGGTGCTGTACTATTTTACGTTTAACGACAAAACCATCGATATCTAAATGATCGATTGCTATCAAAAGAATTTCCGGTAGAAGCTTTTCAGAAATAGCCAAAGCTTCTTGTTCCGTTTCAGCAGGAGGTAACACTTTTATATTCATAAATGAATCATTGATAGAACGTTGCAATGTTTCTTGTTCGTTTAAATCATTACTGACAATCAATAATCGGCACATGAGCAAACCCTCTTTTCTTTGATATATAATAGTCTTTTGTTTGTGAAATTTCATCTACTACTCTATAATACCCTGAATAAAATCAGCTTTCAAGTGGAATTGTTTGTGAAAAAAATTCGTGAATAGGTAGATTTTGTCCATAATCTCCTTAAAATATTCCCTAACATATTGAATTAAATAGATTAAACTAGACTTGTAAGCGTTTAAAAAGAAAAATTGCTATCCCGTATACTTTAATAGTAGGTAGCGAAGAGTAACTCACAAAAAATAAAGGAGTGTTTGAAATGACTGAAGACATCAAAGTAAAAGAAATTGAAACACTAGTCACAACAGCAAAGAAAGCCCAAGCAAACTATGAAAACTATACACAAGAGCAGGTAGATGCTATCGTCAAAAATATCTATCAAAAAACACTTGATAATGCAGAAAAATTAGCTGTTTCAGCAAATAAAGAAACTGGTTTTGGTAAAGTTTCGGATAAAATAATTAAAAATACTTTTGCTAGTGAACAAGTATATGACAGTATTAAAGATTTGCCAACGGTTGGAGTGATTAATCGCCGTAAAGAGGATAAAATTATTGAGATTGGTATTCCTTTAGGCGTTGTAGCTGGTCTAATTCCTTCAACGAATCCAACTGCAACGGTTATCTTCAAATCGTTGATTGCGTTGAAAACTAGAAATGCGATTATCTTTTCTCCACACCCAAAGGCACTAAAATCAATCTTAATGGCAGCAGAAATCATTGAGCAAGCTGCTGTTGAAGCGGGGGCGCCAGCAGGTTTAGTCCAAGTAATTCAGGAGCCTACCTTGGATGCTACAAGTGCGTTGATGAAGCATACAGATGTGTCCTTGATTCTTGCGACAGGTGGTAAAGCGATGGTTCAAGCAGCCTATAGTTCAGGCAACCCAGCCATCGGGGTGGGTCCTGGTAATGTTCCTGTATTGATTGATGCAACAGCGGATATTGCTCAGGCAATTGATTGCGTGGTCAGAAGCAAGACATTCGATAACGGAATCATTTGTGCATCAGAGCAGGCATTGGTTGTTGATGCTTCAATAAAAGCTGAGGTAATTGAGCAGCTGAAAGCGAAGAAAGCGTACTTTATGAATAAAGACGAATCAGCAAAAGTGAGTAAATTTATTTTGAGAGAGACAGGGGCATTAAACCCTGATATTGTCGGGAAAAGTGCATCAGACGTCGCAAAATTAGTTGGAATCTCTGTCCCAGAAGAGACAACTATTTTGATCTCAGAACAAAGTGAAATCGGCCACCATAATCCTTATTCAAGAGAAAAACTAACACCAATTTTGGGATTATTTACTGTAGATTCTTTTGAAGCAGGTGTAGAAACATGTAAAGCGTTACTAGTTAATGAAGGAACCGGGCACACCGCTGTCATCCACACTACATCGGATGTTAATGCCGAAACATTTGGATTAGAGATGAGAGCATCGCGGATTTTAGTCAATACCTTAGGTGCATTAGGCGCGATTGGTGCGACGACAAAATTAGCTCCTTCAATGACACTAGGTTGTGGAGCAATGGGTGGAAGTAGTACAACAGATAATGTAACAGCTCATCATTTAATGAATGTAAAACGCATTGCTTACGGTGTAGAATAAAAACAAACAGATAAACTATTTTGAATTAAATCAACGTATCCTGTAATTGCCGATGATCTGAAGTGGCAATTGCAGGATATTATTGTTGAAGTAAGTGGTTTAATTAACTTATTTCACTAGTTTTTCTTGCATCTTAGACAAGCTTTAGGTAAACTAGTAAAGATTGAAAACTTGTCAAGGAGGTAATTTGAATGGCAAATCCAACAATTGCAATTGTCGGGCGTCCCAATGTAGGCAAATCGACGATTTTTAACCGTATAGCTGGTGAGAGAATCTCAATTGTAGAAGATACACCAGGTGTAACAAGAGACCGTATTTACGCCACGGGAGAGTGGTTAGGGCGTGAATTTAGTATTATTGATACAGGTGGTATCGAACTCAGTGACGAACCATTTATGGAGCAAATCAAACATCAGGCTGAAATCGCAATCGAAGAAGCAGATGTGATCATTTTTGTAGCGAGCGGTAGGGAAGGGGTTACTGATGCAGATGAATTAGTAGCCAGAATTTTATACCGAAGCAACAAACCAGTGATTTTAGCTGTCAATAAAGTGGATAATCCTGAGATGAGAAATGATATTTATGAATTTTATTCTCTAGGGTTAGGCGATCCATTTCCAATTTCCGGAAGCCATGGATTGGGTATCGGAGATGTTTTAGATGAAGCAGTTAAACATTTTTCAACCGAAATCGAAGAAGAAGATGACGAGACAATCAAATTTAGTTTGATTGGACGTCCGAATGTTGGTAAATCATCACTGATCAATGCCATTCTAGGTGAAGATCGTGTGATTGTATCAGAAATCGAAGGAACAACTCGTGATGCAATCGATACTCATTTTGAATCTGAAGATGGGCAAAAATTCTTAATGATTGATACGGCTGGTATGCGTAAACGTGGCAAGGTCTATGAATCAACAGAAAAATATAGTGTCATGCGTGCCATGCGCGCTATTGAACGCTCAGATATTGTTTTGATGGTTTTAAATGCCGAAGAAGGCATTCGTGAACAAGACAAGAAAGTTGCTGGATACGCTCATGAAGCAGGGCGTGGTATTATTATCGTAGTCAATAAATGGGATACAGTTGAAAAAGAAACGAACACCATGCGTGATTTTGAAGAAGAAATTCGAGATGAGTTCCAATATCTTGATTATGCGCCAATCATATTTGTATCTGCATTAACGAAACAACGGTTAAATAAATTGCCAGAACTAATTGAATTAGTTAGCATGAATCAAAATCTACGCATACCATCTGCGTTATTGAACGATGTTGTGATGGATGCGATTGCAATCAATCCAACACCGACGGATAAAGGAAAACGCCTAAAAGTCTTTTATGGCACACAGGTAGCAATCAAGCCGCCAACTTTTGTTATTTTTGTGAACGAAGAGGAATTGATGCACTTTTCATATGCTAGATTCTTAGAAAATCAAATTCGAAAAGCGTTCACCTTTGAAGGGACACCAATTAAGATTATCCCAAGAAGACGAAAGTAGAGCATTTTACCATACTTGTTTCAAATGTACAAACAAATTCATTGAGTTATAAAAAAAAATGATATTTTTAGAAAAAACTGGTTAAAACGCATCAAAAACCTTGCTATTACAAGCTTCCTATGATATCGTGATAACAGAATATTGATCCATTTCAATATTTGTACGTGATTTTTTGGACCACTCAAAAATAAACGTAAAGTAGATATCTTTTAGATATCCTATCCCTTGTGGAGGAGGTGAAATAATCCATGGCAAATAAAGCAGAATTAATCGAAAACGTTGCATCTTCAACTGGTTTAACTAAAAAAGACGCAACTGCAGCAGTGGATGCTGTATTTTCAACAATCCAAGAATCTCTTGCTAAAGGTGAAAAAGTTCAATTAATCGGTTTTGGTAACTTCGAAGTTCGCGAACGTGCGGCTCGTAAAGGACGTAACCCACAAACTGGTAAAGAAATTCAAATCGCTGCAAGTAAAGTACCTGCGTTCAAACCAGGTAAAGCCTTGAAAGATGCTGTTAAATAAGACAGTTCTTAGAACCCTTGACTAGTCGAGGGTTCTTTCTTTGTTTACAAATGAGAAGACGTGATAAAAAGCCAATCTTTTTTAGATTGACTAAATGGATGCAGAATAACGAGCTATGTTAAAAATTGATTGACCTATGAACAATGTAAAATGCTCGTTATTCTGATTTGACTGAATCACTTATGTTTCTTAAAAATAGACAATTTTTAAAAAGTGCGCTATTTTTCTTAAAAATCAGCTATCTCTTGAAACAACCTTATTATACTTGCTAATTAAGTTTTTTTTACATATAAAATTGGAATAATACATATAGAACAGTGAATCAATAATGCCTGTTCTTTAAGAAAATTAAAAGAACAGGCATTATTGATTGACGATGAGTGCTTTTTTACGAATAAAGTTCATCACCCTTTTGGTTTTCCTAGAACTAATGGTAAAATAATAAAAAGGAGTGTTGTCAATGGAATGGGTTTACCATAAAAAACAGCTACAAACAAGCATTATCTATGGTGAAACATTTGCTTCACAGCTGAAATCAATTTCAGTTAGCAATAAGCATCTGTTTTTGATTACGAATCAACGATATTATGATCTATTTTCAGACAAATTGATTCAGCTTTTTGATGACAAACTAGAATTAGATTGGTATATTTGTAAGAATGACTCTCGTTGTAATAATTTAAATGAATTGAAAAACTTATTAGACTTTATAACAGAGTTTAATCAGCAAGAGGAGTTCATTTTTTTAGGTGTTGGAAACGAAGGAGTCGTTCAATTGACAACTTTTTTGTATAAAACATCGATGCTACTTTCTGATTGCTGGTTATTACCGTTATCCGTTCAGGCATTGAGCAAAGCCCTAATTACAGAAGCTCAAATAGAATTCAAAAATCAGCCAGTCTTACAAAGTTCCGTACTTGCAGAAAAAATTATTTATGATCATACGTTAATGACTAACCAAGGAGAAGGGAAACTAGTTGATTTTCTTGTGTTTATCAGATGCGGATTAGTATGTAGCCATGATTTTTTACGAATGCTGTTTAAAAATTACAGTGATACAACACGATTAAACCAACAGTCGTTCAATGGTATGTTGGATGAAATGATTCGTTATTACGAAAAAGACGGTGACATGATCGATCAATTTGGACGTCTTTTTGAACAAGGGTTTTTAGAAACTGCGAATGGACATTTATTGTCCGCTCACATGAAACGATTTTTAGGCTGTTTATTACAGCTGCTTTGGTCTCAAGAGGTCAATGAGTTTTCATTTCACTATAAGAACTTTATAATATGGTTGATTCACCTAGGTTTCCCAGTTGATTTTCCTGAGCAGATCTTAGTTAGTGATTATGTAGAAGGTATGGTGAAATGTATCACTCGTGGTGAAACGGCTGCTCTATTAGAAGAAGTGGGGGAAGTTGCTCAGTACCAACAACCTAAAGTAGAAGAATTATTAAAGACCGTAGAAAAATATAAAACTATTTTAAAAGAGATTAGAGGATAAATTATGACAACCTATAGTGAAAAAATGCTACAAGCATTACATGAAGAAGAATTGGCTCAAGCGCAGTTGATGTTGGCAGAAGCGGTTAGAAAAGATGACGATGATACGCTGGCTGATTTAGGGGAAGAATTGTTATCCCTCGGCTTTTTAGAGGAAGCTAAATTAGTTTTTGAGCATTTAGTGACGATTTTCCCAGAAGCTGACGGCTTAAATATTCCTTTAGCTGAAATTGCAATCGAAAATAACTTGATCGATGATGCATTCGCTTATCTAGAAAAAGTAGAAAAAGACAGTGATAGTTATGTTCAAAGTTTGCTAGTAACAGCAGACCTATATCAAGTGATCGGGATTCCAGAAGTAAGTGAAGCTAAATTGAAAGAAGCCAAACGTCTGATGCCAGACGAGCCATTGATTTCATTTGCATTAGGAGAGCTGTATTTTTCTAATGGACAGTTCCAAGAGGCCTCAGTTGCCTATCAAGAGCTACTTCTAGCCCAAGTATCAGAAATCTCAAGTGTATCGATCAATGAACGTTTAGGAAGCGCATATAGCATGTCAGGTGATTTTGAAGAGGCGATTTCATTTCTAGAAAAAGCCTTGGAAGAAGGGCAGACAGATGATCGTTTATTCCAATTAGCCTTCACCTATCTTCAATTACATGAAAACCAAAAAGCTATCGCACTTTTGCAACAGCTAAGAGCGTTAAATCCGCATTATCAATCTTTATATTTCTCTTTAGGCGAAGCATTACAAGAAGAAGAACAGCTTGAAGAAGCTAGAATTGTTTTAGCAGAAGGTATCAAGGAGAATCCGTTCCAAGTGGATCTTTATCAACTTGCATCTGAAAATGCCTATCGTTTACATGATACAAAACAAGCGGAGCAATTATTAAAACAAGCCTTAGAGCTTGGAGAAAAAACAGACGAGACAAGACTGACACTAAGTAATTTATATTTGAATGAACAGCGTTTTGACGAAGTGATTGATGTTGTACAACAAATGGAAGAACAAGGACATCCATATGGAGAATGGAACTTAGCCCATGCATACAATGAACTGGAAGAATTTGATTTAGCTAAAGTACATTATGAACAGGCGTATCAAGAATTAGCGCATGAACCTGAATTTTTAAAGGAATATGCTGTTTTTCTTCGTGAAGATGGACAATTAGAGAAGGCTAAAGAACTGCTGCAACACTATCTTCAACACGAGCCAGGTGATAATGACGCGCAATCATTGTTAGATGATATTGAAGAAAGATAGGTGATCAAATGTTTGTTAATGTTGCTGATAAAAAGGAATTTTTAGTTTGGTTAGTTAATAATATTTCCTTCAGTCAAAGAGAAATTTTATGGATTTTAAATTATTTAATCAATCATGAAGCCATTTTAAATAATGTGCATTTTATAGAGCAAGCGGATAAAACAGTTCGAGGCTTAAAAATTACCTCAAAAGAAATAGAGAAGGAACCGATCGGATTGTTTTTAGCAGGAAAAAAATTTACGGACACAGATCAGATTTTCCATGAGATTCGTATGAATTGGAAAGAAGCACTTTACGTGGAATGTATTTTTGATGGATCTTGGCAAAACAGTCAATATTTATCGATTTTAGAAGATAATCCCTATGCTCGGTGGAATGAACAGGTTAGTGAAGAGGTGGTCGAAAGTATCAACGATTTCTTTGCACACGAAGAAAAACAGGCCAAAATCGATTTATTGTATAGTCAAATTGATTTAGCTTTAGAAGATAATAATTATGAGGCATTTTTAGAGTTAACAGACGAATTGAATCGTTTAAGCTAATAAAAAAGGGGAAATAGATCAGTAAGAAAGCTGTCTATTTCCCCTTTTTTATTGATTTCTAATTAAGTTTTTTTCTTTTAAAAAGCATTTTTGCTGGTCTAGCATAGGTAAACCCTTCTCCAATAGCTTCATGGACATTAATAACTGAAAGAAATGCCTTCTTATCCAGTTCATGGACGATACGTTTGATCTCTATGATTTCACTAGGGCTGACTACCACATACAGGACTTTTTTATCCACTTGGGAATACCCTCCTTGACCATCTAAATAGGTGACGCCGCGTTCTAATAAGGCCATGATCACTTCGCCAATATCGTCAGAATGATCCGAAATCACCAAAATTCCTTTGGCTGCATATGCGCCATCTAACACTGAATCGACAACTTTACTGAATACAAAAGAAACAATTAAGGTGTACATCATTCGTTTAACATCAATATAACTTAAAGACAAAATCAACACTAAAATATCAAAGATCAGCAAAGAACGCCCCATACTGATACCATAATTTTTTTCTAAAATCCGGGCGATCACATCGGTTCCACCGGTTGTTCCGCCCACACGATAGACTAATCCACTACCAATCCCTGCAGCTAAACCAGCGAGTAAAGATGCGATCAATAAATCATGATCTAAATTGACTTCGATGGGGAATCGCTGCCATAACCATAAAAATACAGATAAAGATACTGTACCTAATATAGTGTAATAGAATGAGTGCTTCCCTAAAACTTTCCCACCAATCAAAATCAAAGGAATATTGATAACTAAGGTTGAATATGCTGGATCAATATAAAAAAGCGCTCGTAAAATCAGAGTGATCCCAGTGACGCCACCTTCTGCTAAATCATTAGCGATATTAAACGTAACTAAACCAAACCCATAAAGACAGGTGCCTGCTAAAATCAATAAGACATCCTTCACATAAAACTTTTTTTCTTCAATCATAATCATCACTCCTAAAACATAGTGGGTCGCTTTTATACCCAAAAACCCATATCCAGTACTCACTCTATCATTCCTATTATGAAACAACAAGTAGAACCTTTTCAGATGGCGTAGTTTTTGATAAGATATGTAATAGAAAGGTTGGGGTAAAATGAAAGACGAAAATCAATCTCTGCATTCTATGCAAGCAGAAGTGGATACGTATATCCAGCAATTTAAAACCGGTTATTTTTCTCCATTAAGCCAAATGGCACGCTTAACAGAAGAAGTTGGTGAACTTGCCAGAGAAATCAATCACTATTATGGTGAAAAGCCTAAAAAAACAGATGAACAACCTAAAACCGTTTCTGAAGAATTAGGAGATGTATTATTTGTCACAATGATCATGGCAAATTCATTAGATATAGATTTAACTGAAGCATTTCAAAAAAATATGGAAAAATTCAATCAAAGGGATAAATATCGATTTGAGCGGAAGGATGGGCAAAGACATGATTAAAATTTTAGTCGCAGGTTTTAAAGGGAAAATGGGGGCTACTGCAACCAAAATGGTTTTAGAACATGATGATTTCGAGCTAGTGGGGGTTTTAGATCCATTTGAAGACAACACAAATCTTAAGCAAATGGCGGAGTATCCAGAAATAGATGTGCCGATTTTTAAACAAAAAGAAGACGTTCTTTCAGTTGAACCGGATGTTTGGATCGATTTCACCATTCCCAAAGTTGCCTATGAAAATACACGCTTCGCTATTGACCATAAAATTGCGCCTGTTGTAGGCACCACGGGTTTAACAGAAGAACAACTAGTTGAGTTAACCGCTCGGTCAGAATCCGTAAAAATTGGCGGCTTGATTGCGCCTAATTTTGCAGTGGGCGCCGTTTTGATGATGCAGTTTGCGCAAAAAGCAGCTGAATATTTCCCTGATGTTGAAATTATCGAACTCCATCATGATAATAAATTAGATGCACCTAGCGGAACAGCAATCAAAACTGCAGAAATGATGAGTGAAGTTCGTACACACAAAAAACAAGGACACCCAGAAGAACAGGAATTGATCAAAGGAGCTCGAGGCGCTGACTTTGAAGGAATGAAAATTCACAGTGTACGCTTACCAGGCATGATCGCACACCAGCAAGTTCAATTTGGCGGTGTCGGTGAAGGGTTAACGATCAGACATGATTCTTATGATCGCAGTTCGTTTATGACCGGCGTTGCCTTGGGCTGTAAAAAAGTTGTCCAATTAGAAAAACTAGTTTATGGACTGGAAAATCTATTATGAAATTAGATACAATACCAGATGAATTTACTAAGGCAGAAAGAGTTTTAAGAGAGATTCAAGCACAAGGATTTGAGGCTTACTTTGTTGGAGGAAGTGTTAGGGATGCCTTATTAAATCAACCGATCCACGATGTCGATATTGCAACAAGTGCTTATCCAGAAGAAATCAAAGAAATTTTCCATCGAACAGTCGATGTTGGAATCGATCATGGGACGGTTCTTGTTTTAATAGGGGAAGAGCAGTATGAAATCACAACTTTTAGAACTGAATCAACGTATCAAGACTTTAGACGTCCAGATACGGTAACATTTGTCCGATCATTGAAGGAAGATTTGAAACGTCGAGACTTTACGATCAATGCCTTAGCAATGAATGTCGATGGAGAAATCATTGACTTATTCGACGGTATAAATGATTTAGAGCACCAAATCATTCGAGCAGTCGGCAACCCTAGAGAACGTTTTCATGAAGATGCTCTGCGAATGATGCGAGGCTTGCGGTTTGCCAGTCAATTAGATTTTTCGATTGAGCCTGAAACACTATCAGCTATTGAAGATTTTCACTCATTATTAGATAAAATCTCGGTTGAACGAATTGCCGTAGAGTTTATAAAATTATTATTAGGAAAAAACAGACGTGCAGCATTACGTCCGTTCATTAAAACCGAATGCTATCAGTATTGCCCAGAGTTAAGAGGAAAAGGTGCAATGTTATTTGATTTTGCTGAACTTCCAAATAAACAAATCGAATCGGAAAGCCAGGCTTGGGCACTATTGATCAAAACAATCGGTCTAAAAGAAAATGCTATTCGCAGTTTTCTAAAATCTTGGAAACAATCTAATCAAATGATCTATGAGGTACAACAACTGGTTTATGGCTTAAATCAGCGTTTATTAGGTGATTGGGAAGTGATTGATTTGTTCAACTTAGGACTGGATGCGGTATTATCCGTAGAAAAACTATTGTTTTATTATGAGCAAAAGAGTAAACTTGAAGAAGCAAAAGAACGTTATTTAAGTTTGCCCATTCATAATAGAAAAGAGTTGGCTATTACTGGGAATGATGTATTAGCTTATTTCGATAAAACACCTGGCAAATGGGTAGGTGAAATGATCGAGATGATTGAAACTGCTGTTGTGAATCGTCAAATTATAAATAATAAGAAAGTGCTGCTTGCGTTTGCAAAGGACATGATTGATAAGGAGTGATAGCCATGGAAGAGTTTTTAAAAGAATTTGTTGTTGGTTCCAAGGATACCGCAAAAGAAATCGGATCTGGTGATTTAGAAGTCTTGGCAACACCGGCAATGCTTGCAATGGTGGAGAACACGGCTAAAGAACATTTACATCAAGAACTAGCACCTGAAGAAACAAGTGTTGGAACGTGGATCGAGGCGAAGCATTTACGTCCTTCTAAAGTTGGGGCGCAGATTGTTGTCAAAATAGAAGTTGAATCACAAGAAAAATCGAAAATTACTTTTTCATTCAACGTTCTGGATAATGAACAAATCATCGCTACTGGTACTCATCAAAGAGCTGTTATCTTAACAGATGTTTTTTTAGATAAATTAGCTCTTCCTAAGTAAAGAGGCGAATAGGATGACCTGGCGAAAAAGTTATGCTAAACTTAACGTTGTAGAAATTATTTTTAGATAAGGAGACTTATATTATGAGTAGAGAAATGACAGGATTAAAATTTTATTTTAGAAATGGTGAAACTTGGACGATTGGTCGTCGTTTTATTGGAGATTTATGGATCAAACAAATCACAACTAGTTTTGGACGTATTCATGGAAGTGAATTTATGGAAATTCATCCGTGTGAAGGGTTTAAAATCGAAATCTTCCAAGAAGGAGATCACGTTCAAACACATGATATCAATCTTGGGGGTCTTGAATTAGGCATGTTCGCCCGCGCTTTAAAATATGAAGATATTGAACGTATGGAAATTTTATACAAAACTGGTACACCTGATTTAGTATACTTCCCATACAAAGATAAGACTGACGAAGGTTTAGATAATGTTTACCAATCTACTAAAGTTAGCGAAAAAACTAAAAGCTTATATATCGTAATTGACCCAACGCAAACTGTTGATGATGTATATGGCGAAGAACTTTAATAAGTAAAGTTTGACCGTGGATTTCTTTTAAAAGATTCTACGGTTTTTTATTAGACATAGAAAGGCGTGGGAAGATGAAAGCAATAGAAAGAATAGTTTTTGATGAGCAAGTACGATTAAAACTGACCCAAGAGACCGAAGTGCCAACTAGAGCGGAAAATCAACTGTTGATAAAAGTTGCTGCAGCAGCGATTAATCGGACAGATTTGCTTGCTAAAGAGACGGGCAGACTCCCACAAGGGAATTCTATTTTAGGAGTTGAAGTTTCGGGAATTGTAGTTGAAAGTGATTCTGAGCTTTTTCCATGTGGAAGTCGTGTGATGGGGCTTGTAAATGGTGGCGGTTATGCCGAGTATGCTGTAATGAACTCAGGTAATGCCATGATATTACCAGCTCAATTGACATTTGAAGAAGGAGCTGCGATTCCAGAAGTATTTCTTACCGCTTACCAGACGCTCTTTTGGCTTGGAAAACTGTCTTCTACTCAGAATGTATTGATTCATGCAGGAGCTAGTGGTGTTGGTCTAGCTGCAATTCAATTAGCAAAACAATTAACATCTGCCAAAATATTGGTGACAGCAAGCTCTCCTGAAAAACTTAAACTATGTGAAAATTTAGGTGCGGATGTTCTTATAAACTATAAGAAAGAAGCATTTGAAGAAAAAGTGTTGCAAGCAACATCGGGACAAGGCGCAGATGTTATTTTAGATTTTATTGGTGCTGCTTATTGGGAAAAAAATCTTACTAGTCTAGCTTACGATGGACGATTGATCTTAATCGGTATTTTAGGAGGGCCCGTTGTAGATAAGGTAGATTTGCTGACATTGTTAGAAAAAAGAATAACAATCAAAGGCACATTGTTAACACCGCGAAGTGATTCTTATAAAACGGATTTAACGAAAGAATTTTGGGACAAAACAGCAAACCTATTTGAAGCAGGAATACTAAAACCTGTAGTTGATTCAATCTTTTCACTTGAAAATGTTGAAGAAGCTCATCAATATATGGCTAGTAACAAAAGTAAAGGGAAGATTATTTTAAAAGTTACTCCTTAATAAATTTTGACAAAACTGACTAAAGATAATAGTCAGAAATCTTTATTTTCAAGATTTCTCACTAAAAAAGATGATTATTTTAAATTTAAAAGAAAAAAATGGTTGACACTGGGCATTCTTAGAGATATACTGAGAACAATTCTTAAATAAATCAGTTACGGAGTGATTCATATGACAACGATGAAGCATAACCAAATACAACTGAATAATTATTACTTTAGCTATTTTAGATGAGTTTGTATTCATAACATTATGGATGCAAGCTAGCAAGTTTGTATCTATGATGGCTAGGGGATTTTGAGATGACTTTCAGCCGCGTAGATGAGAAAATCTATAGTGGCTTTTATATTACCAATTTTTGTGAGGTGTTCACTGTAGATTTTTCTGAAAATTTACGTGAATACCTTTTTTGTTTGAAGAAAAAAATCTTTGAGGAGGATTTTTAGATGGAAAATAAGATCACAGGCCATACCAAGCTAGCTGCGTTATTTGCTACACCAATCCGTCACAGTGTTTCACCTATGATTCAAAATACAGCCTTTCAAGCGTTAGGAATCGATGCTGTGTACCTTGCTTTTGAGGTAGATACACAAGGATTGGAAAAAGCCATTGATTCAATCAGAAATTTAGAAATGATCGGTGCGAATCTATCGATGCCCAATAAAATCTTAGCGGTTGAATATATGGATGAACTGAGTGAAGCTGCCCGTCTCATTGGAGCTGTCAATACAATCACGAATGAGCAAGGAAAATTAACTGGTCACAACACAGATGGCATTGGTTTTATGAGAAGCTTGCAAGATATAGAGGTTGATATCATCGGGAAAAAAATGACGATCATCGGTGCTGGTGGAGCTGCAACAGCTATTATCGTTCAAGCGGCTTTGGATGGTGTGAAAGAAATTACGGTGTATAATCGAAAAGATGATTTTTATGACAAAATCATGGAAAAACTAGCGTATATCTCTGAAAATACACAATGTATGATCACACTTCATGATTTATCTGATGACCAAGCACTTGCGAGAGATGTTGGTGAGAGTGCCTTATTATTGAATGCAACTGGCGTAGGTATGAAACCATTAGAAACTCAAACGCCGATTCAAGATTTTTCAATCATACGGCCAGATTTAGCGGTTTGCGATGTCATTTACACGCCAAGGGAAACAGAATTTCTCAAACAAGCTCGTCTGCGTGGTGCGAAAACAAATAATGGCTTAGGCATGTTACTTTATCAAGGTGCCGCAGCATTTGAAAAATGGACAGGACAAGAAATGCCAATAGAAATTGTTAAACCAATTATTGAAAATAACTAATTAGTATTTACTGAAGGAGAGCAAAATAATGATCGTAATTATGAAATCAGAAGCAACCAAGGCACAAATTAAATCAGTGATCGAACGAGTAAAAAAAGAAGGGTTGGAAGTGCACCTAAGTGAAGGGGAAGAACAAACCATCATTGGTTTGGTTGGAGACACACGAAAAATGCAGGATGTCGCATTTAATAGTTATGATGGCGTTGAAAATGCAGTGCGAATTTCATTGACATACAAATTAACTAGTCGTGAGTTTCATCCAGAAAATACAGTAGTGAATGTTGATGGTGTCAAAATTGGAGACGGTAGTATGACAATGATGGCAGGCCCCTGTTCAGTTGAAAGCTCAGATCAGATCCGCGAATGTGCTAGAATCGCTAAAGCAGGAGGCGCAACAATTTTGCGTGGTGGGGCATTTAAACCAAGAACATCCCCGTATGCTTTTCAAGGATTGGAAGAAGAAGGATTAAAATATATTCGTCAAGCGGCCGATGAATTTGATATGAAAGTCATTACTGAAGTAATGGATGAAGCCCACATCGACATGATTGCTGAATACAGTGATATTTTACAAATTGGTGCTAGAAACATGCAAAATTTCAAATTATTACAAGCTGTCGGAAAAACAGGTAAACCAATTGGTTTAAAACGTGGTATTTCTGGTACAATTGATGAGTGGTTAAATGCAGCTGAATATATCGCTGCCCAAGGGAATTTTAATGTGATATTCATTGAACGTGGTATTCGCACATACGAAACCGCAACCCGGAATACCCTTGACTTAAGTGCTGTTCCACTGATTAAAAAATTAAGCCATTTTCCAATCATTGTTGATCCAAGTCATGGCGTAGGGATTTGGGATTTAGTTCCTTCGATGGCAAGAGCTGGTGTAGCAGCTGGAGCTGATGGATTGATTGTTGAAATCCATCCAGATCCAATCAATGCTTGGTCAGATGGACCTCAATCATTAAATGAAAAAACTTACATGCGTATGATGGAAGAAGTTCATATTATTGAAAAAGCAATGAAAGAAATCAATGCACTCGGCTGATCATGTCAATCTGTTAGAATCCTTTTATAAAAAAAACAGGAGTTGAAAAAAATGAAACTCACAGTAACTTTACCAAATCATGCTTATGATTTGACGATTGAAAAAGGGTTGTTGTCAGGTATTGGACAGTGGGCCAAAACATTATGGTCTCCGCAGAAAATCGTGATCATTACAGATTCCAATGTTCAACCTTTATACGGAAATAAAGTGAAAAAAAGTTTGGAAGAAGCTGGTTTTGATCCAACGACTTTTGTAATCGATGCAGGAGAACAAAGTAAAAGTTTAAGCGTTGCCGCTGAAATTTATGATTTCCTTGCCGATGAAGGGCTGACAAGAAGTGACGGCATCATCGCTTTAGGTGGCGGTGTTGTTGGTGATTTGGCTGGATTTGTTGCTTCGACATATATGCGTGGCATTCATTTTCTTCAAGTTCCAACGACCTTATTAGCTCAAGTTGATAGCAGTATTGGCGGAAAAACAGCCGTCAATACGAAAAAGGCTAAAAATTTAGTCGGAACCTTTGCGCAACCAGATGGTGTTTTGATTGATCCGGATACATTAAACACATTAGAAGTCAGAAGAGTTCGAGAAGGGATTGCTGAAATCATTAAATCAGCTGCGATTGCCGATGAAGAGTTATGGCAAAAATTAGAGATATTAACGGATGAACATGACTTATTAGTACATGCTACTGAAATCATCGCTGCTTGCTGTAAAATCAAACGGAAAGTTGTAGAAGAAGACGAACTTGATAATGGTGTTCGGCTACTACTGAATTTTGGTCACACAATTGGTCATGCTTTAGAGAATACTGTTGGCTATGGCAATTTAACTCACGGTGAAGGTGTTGCAATCGGGATGAGCCAAATCACAAGAATTGCCGAAAATAAGCAATTAACGCCAACAGGTACAACAAAACAATTGAATAAAATGATTCAAAAATTTCAGCTACCGATTCAATCAGATCTTTGGGATCAAGATCAACTGTACTTGGCATTAACACATGATAAAAAAGCACGTGGCGGGAAAATCAATATTATTTTATTAGAAGCGATTGGAAAAGCCAAAATCGTTCGTATTCCAATTGAACAAATGAAGAGTTATTTAGACTAGGAGGAATTTAGATGCGTTTTATTACTGCAGGAGAATCACATGGCCCAGAATTAACAGCCATTATTGAAGGCTTACCAGCGGGCTTACCGTTATCACCAGAAGATATTAATTTAGAATTAGCTAGAAGACAAGGTGGTTATGGTCGTGGCGGGAGAATGTTGATTGAAAAAGATCAAGTAAGAATCACGTCAGGCATTCGCCATGGAAAAACACTCGGTTCACCAGTTACGCTTGTTGTAGAAAATAAAGACTGGAAAAATTGGACGTCTGTTATGTCAATTGAAGAAGTCACTGAAAAAGAGAAGAAAATCCGCCGTGTAAACAAGCCACGTCCAGGCCATGCAGATTTAGTTGGTGGTATCAAATATCAACATGCTGATCTTAGAAATGTATTAGAACGTTCTTCAGCACGTGAAACGACGATGCGTGTTGCAATCGGGGCGGTTGCTAAAAAACTACTAAAAGAACTGGACATTGAGGTTGCTGGGCATGTCGCCATTTTAGGTGGGATTAAGGCGGAGATCCCTGATAATTTAACTGTCGAAGAAATTAAAAAGATTTCTGAAAACTCTGATGTACGTGTACTTGATCCTTCCGTTGAACAAGCTATTCGCGACCTAATTGACAAAACTAAGAAAAATGGGGATACCATCGGCGGGGTTGTTGAAGTGGTGGTCGGAGGCGTACCAATTGGTCTAGGAAGTTATGTTCAATGGGATCGGAAACTAGATGCCAAAATTGCTCAAGCTGTTACCAGTATTAACGCGTTTAAAGGAGTTGAATTTGGGCTTGGTTTTGAAATGGGCTACAGACCCGGCAGTCAAGTTATGGATGAAATTGTTTGGGACAAAGCAACTGGTTATACAAGAACATCTAATAACTTAGGCGGCTTTGAAGGAGGTATGACAAACGGTATGCCAATCGTCGTTAGAGGGGTTATGAAGCCTATTCCAACCTTATATAAACCGCTGCAAAGTGTTAATATTGATACAAAAGAACCTTATAAGGCTAGCGTTGAGCGTTCTGATAGTACAGCAGTACCCGCTGCTAGTGTTGTTTGTGAGGCTGTTGTTGCAACTGAAATTGCCCAAGCAATGCTGGAAAAATTTGGTAGTGATGCCTTTGAACAAATGAAAGAGGAAGTTGAATCATACCGTCGCTATACTCAAATGTTTTAATCAAAAATATAAGATGGAGAGTGACGTGGAATGAATAAAAAGGTATTGATCATCGGTTTAGGCTTGATTGGTAGTTCGTTAGCATTATGCATAAAAAAAGAGCACCCTTTGGTAACAATTATAGGGATAGATAGTCAAAAATCTTCGGAAGATTTTGCCTTAAAACGAAAAATAATTGATGAAAAAGGTACCTCTATAAAAGTAGCTGCGATCGAGGCAGATATTATTATTTTGTGTACTCCTGTTAAAAGCATGTTGAAACAATTAAGCTTACTTGGAACATTGCCATTAAAAAGTGGCGTAATTATATCTGATGTCGGCAGTACTAAATTAGAACTCATTGAAGCTGCTCGAAAAGTTGGCTTAAAATCTTTCATTGGTGGTCATCCAATGGCGGGTTCACATAAATCTGGGGTGACTGCGGCAGATGAAAATTTATTTGAAAATGCCTACTATATTTTAACTTCTTCAGAACCGGAAAAACAAAAGCAAGTCAAGGAATTGCAAAAACTATTACAAGGAACAAGAGCAAAATTTGTGGTTCTTACAGCCAAAGAGCATGATCAAATTACAGGAATGCTTAGTCACTTGCCTCATATTATTGCAGCGGGCTTAGTGAACCAAAGTAAGATTTTTAATGAAGCGCATCCACGCTCACGACAGTTAGCCGCGGGCGGTTTTCGAGATATTACTCGAATTGCTTCTTCTGATCCACAAATGTGGACGGATATTTTATTGAGTAATAAAGAAGCCTTATTAGCATTGATGATATCTTGGCAAAAAGAGATGCAGCAAGTCACAACTTGGCTTCAGACTGAAAACAAGGAAGCGATTTTCCAATTTTTCTATGAAGCGAAAGAAACTAGAAATCAAATGCCTGTGCATAAAGAAGGAGCAATTCCAGCCTTCTATGATTTATTTGTTGACGTACCTGATGTTCCAGGGGTGATTGCAGAGATCACAGGCTTACTGGGTAAGGCAAAACTTTCATTAATTAATTTGAAAATTCTTGAAACTCGGGAGGATATTTATGGTATCTTACAATTAACCTTTAAAAGACAGGACGATTTAGAAAGAGCAAAAGAATTGATTGAAAAGGAAACAACTTATCTAACTTATGAAAAATAAGCTGAATGAGGCAACAAACATTTAAAAATTAGGAGGGATTTTTTGGAATTAGCAATCAATAAAGTGAGTTTAAATGGTAGTATCGATATTCCTAGTGACAAGTCAATTTCTCATAGAAGCATTATGTTCGGAGCCATTGCACAAGGGAAAACGACGATTAAAAACTTTTTACGTGGTGACGACTGTTTAAGTACGTTACAAGCTTTTAAAGATTTAGGAGTGGAAATCGAAGATGATGGGGAAGTTATTACTGTTTATGGAACTGGTTTTTCCGGTTTAAAGCAGTCAAAAAAAGCAATTGATGTCGGAAATTCTGGCACTACGATCCGCTTGATTATGGGGATTTTAGCTGGAACAACCTTTGTTACGGAACTGTTCGGCGATCATTCTATTGCAAAACGTCCAATGAATCGAGTGATGTTACCTATCAATCAGATGGGTGCAAGCTGTACAGGACATGATGGAACAGAATTTCCTCCACTTACAGTCAAAGGAACAGAAAACTTACAACCAATTGAATATCACATGCCAGTTGCCAGCGCACAAGTGAAATCAGCAATTCTATTCGCTGCACTACAAGCCCATGGTGAATCAGTCATTGTAGAAAAAGAAAAAACAAGAGATCACACTGAAGATATGATTCGTCAGTTTGGTGGTGATATTACTGTTTTAGGAAAAGAAATTAGGCTAAAAGGGCCGCAAAAACTAAATGGGCAAGAAGTGATTGTGCCAGGAGATATTTCTTCTGCGGCGTTCTTCTTAGTAGCTGGTTTGATTATTCCAGATAGTCAAATTATCTTGAATAATGTCGGCTTAAATCCGACACGGACAGGTATTATTGATGTTATTCAACAAATGGGTGGGAAATTAACAATCAAAGAAACTGGCAATAAAGCAAACAAAGCTGGTACTTTAACTGTGGAAACGAGTGTATTGAAAGGAATCGAAATCAGTGGAGAAATCATTCCTAGATTGATCGATGAATTACCAATTATTGCTTTATTGGCTACCCAAGCACAGGGGAAAACAATTATTCGCAATGCTGAAGAATTGAAAGTAAAAGAAACAAATCGTATTGATGCTGTTGCAACTGAGCTAAATAAAATGGGTGCCAATATCGAGCCGACGGAAGACGGTTTGATCATTCATGGTAACACCGCTTTACATAACGCAAAAGTTACGAGTTACGGTGATCATCGTATAGGCATGATGTTGCAAATTGCCGCCCTTTTAGTAAAAGACGGCACAGTAGAATTAGAAAAAGCAGAAGCAATTTCTGTTTCTTATCCAAGCTTTTTTGATGACTTGGCTAAACTATATCAATAAATGGAGGCACAAAGATGAAGGGGATTATTTTAATTGGTTTTATGGGAGCAGGAAAAACCACTGTAGGTAAATTACTCTCAAAAGAAACAGGGATGGAGCATATCGACTTTGATGATAAAATCGTTGAAGAAATTGGGATGACCATCCAAGAATATTTTGATTTACATGGTGAAGAAGCCTTTAGAGAAAAAGAAACGAATGTCTTAAAACGCTATTTAGATCATGATCAAGTAGTCTCAACAGGTGGTGGAATCGTGATGAGAGAGGAAAATCGAACCTTACTAAAACAAATGGCGCCTGTTGTTTATTTACAAACCAAGCCAGAAGTGTTCATTCCTAGGTTGAAACAAGATCACACGACAATCAGACCACTGGTTGTATCGAAATCTCCTGAAGAGATCAGAGAAGTGTTTGAACCCAGGATTCCTTTTTATGAAGAAAGTGCTAGCTTAGTAATTGCAACAGATGATCGAACACCAGAAGAAATCGTATCAGAAATTTTAGAGAATATTAAGTAGGTGAGACAATGAAAGTCGGTTTTTTAGGTCCAGAAGCTTCCTTTACACATAACGCCACTAGAACAGCTTTTCCTGATGAAGAGTTGGTATCGTATCATTCAATTCCAGCTTGTATCAAAGGCGTTGAGTTTGGCGAAGTTGATCTTGGGGTTGTCCCAATTGAAAATACAATTGAAGGATCTGTCAATACAACCGTAGACTATCTGTTTCACCAAACAACGATCCCGGTAGGGGCAGAAATTGTTTTACCAATCTATCAACAATTAATGGTGGCCAGAAGTAACAAAGATAGTTGGCAGGATGCAACAAAAATTTTATCTCATCCTCAAGCTTTAGCACAATCACAAGAATTTATCCGTAACGAGTTTCCAATGGCAGAGCTTGAAGCAACACCGTCTACTGCCTATGCTGCCAATTATGTTGCAAGTCATCCCGATCAAAAAATTGCGGCGATTGCACCCAAACTTTCTGCAGAAATGTATGATTTAGCTATTGTTGGCACAGATATTCAGGATGTTGCGATCAATCAAACGCGTTTTTGGGTAATAGGTGCTGAGAAAATTGAATTGCCTATCGGGTCAAATGAAGAAAAATTAACGATTGCCTTAACGATGCCCAATAATATTCCCGGTGCTTTGCATAAGGCATTAGCTGTATTTAGTTGGCGTGAGATTGATTTAAGCAAAATCGAATCTCGACCATTGAAAACAACACTCGGTGAATATTTCTTTTTGATCGATATCAATGTTCAAAAACCGCAACAATTAATAGAAAATGCTTTAGAAGAAATACGTTTGATGGGTGGTAAGGTGAAAATATTCGGAAATTATGCTATTCACCCAATTAACGGAGTATAAAGATCTGAAAAGGTCTTTTTATTTTTTGTTAAATTTCAACTATCTAATAGGAATTTCTAGTAAAATAAGGTATGCTTATAATTGTTGTTAATTTAAAATGAGGTGGACATAATGAGCCGTGTGGATCGCTATAAACATATACATGATAAAGCAAAACCAGTAGAAGAAAAAAATAAATTTAATCCTAGAAAAGAAAAAAATTATACAGAAGAACCTAGAAATAGTCATTATAACGAACAAGAAACATTAAATGAACCAAATCAGCAATTCGAGCAAAATAATAATCCAAATGGGCATCCCAACCCACTGTCTAAAAAAGGAAAGAAACCGAAAAAAATAAGAAAAAAACGACGGTTTAGTTGGCCTAAAAGAATTTTATTATTTTTCGTATTGTTGCTTGTTTTAGCAGTAGGTTTCTTTTTTAAAGGAAAATCATATGCCGAAAATGATAACTCGTTACCTAAAGAAGCACTTGAAACATTTAATGGTGTAAAAAGTGAAAATGGTGCGAATAATATTTTGATTCTAGGTAGTGATACGAGAGGTGAAGATTCTGGTCGAGCAGATACGATCATGGTTTTACAACTAGACGGACCTTCTAAAAAACCTAAGTTGATTTCCTTTATGCGTGATACTTTCGTTGATATTCCTGGATATGATGCCAATAAAATCAACGCTTCCTACGCACTAGGAGGAGCAGATTTAGTTCGTCAAACCTTAGCAGAGAATTTTAATATTCAGTGTAGGTATTATGCAAAAGTTGATTTTCAATCATTTGAAAAGATCATTGATTCAATGTTCCCGAGTGGCGTCAAAATGGATGCGGAAAAAGAGTTGAATTTAGATGGTGTAGATATTTTTAAAGGTGAGCAGAAAATGGATGGGCATACACTTTTACAATATGCTCGTTTTAGAAAAGATGAGGAAGGCGATTTTGGTCGAGTTCGTCGTCAACAACAAGTAATGACGGCTGTGATGAGCCAATTGAAAAATCCTTTAGCACTACTTCGGACACCTGAGTCATTGGGCCGTTTAGTTGGCTACATGTCAACAGATGTACCTACTAGTTTCATGTTGAAAAATGGACCGTCATTGATCCTAAAAGGTGGTAGCGGGATTGAACGACTAACGATTCCAGTTGAAAATTCTTGGAGCAATGTTGACTATGATTACGCTGGAAGTGTGCTAGAAATTGATTTAGCAACCAATCAAACCGCTGTTCAAAATTTCCTTGGACAATAAGTATTTTATTTAATTCTGGATTGATTTATGCTATATTTAACTATACTGTGCAAAATTACTGAAACGAGGTTACAAAATGAAAATTGCTATTGTGACAGATAGTACAGCTTATTTACCTGAGCGAATCAAGCATTCGCCCAATCTCTTTGTTATTCCCATCCCTGTTATTTTAGATGGTAAGATATATAACGAAGGTGTCGATATCGAAGCTGATGAATATTACAACTTATTGAATAATAGCAATGAGTTTCCGACAACTTCTCAACCGGCTTTAGGTGAGGTTATTGAATTGTACAAAGATATTGCTGCTAAAGGGTATGATACGATCATTAGTATCCATCTTTCATCAGGTATTTCAGGTTTCGTGAATACATTATTTTCATTAACTGATTCGATTGAAGGGATAACACTTTATCCCTATGATTCGAAAATCACAAGCGTACCGATGGGGCATATGGTGGAAGCTGCGTTAGATTTAGTGAAAGAAAAGGCTAGTTTGGAAGAGATATTTGCTAAATTAGACATTATTCGCGATAACACCTACGCTTATTTGATTGTTGAAGATTTAAATAATCTAGTACGAGGCGGTAGATTAACAAATGGAGCGGCTTTGATTGCTGGATTATTGAAGATTAAGCCGATTTTGACTTTTGAAGATGGTAAGATCGTTCTATTTGAAAAGATTCGTTCAACTAAAAAAGCCTTTGCTCGTGCAGAAGAAATCATTGGCAAACGTGACAAAGAAATCAACAGACCTGTCAAATTATATGTTATTCATGCAAATAATTTAACGGTTGCTGAAGAAGAAAAAATAAAACTTCAAAAAAAATATCCAGATGCAATTATTGAAATTGGTCATTTTAACCCAGTTATCGGGACACATTTAGGTGAAAAAGCGATTGCGCTATGTATTTCAGCACAATAGAAATAAGGATGAAACAAAGTTACTTTTGACTTTTGTTTCATCCTTATTTCTTCTTCATCAAATGAGCAAAACAGAAAGTATGTTCGTAAAATAACCAAAAAAGTAATAATGTGATACAATAACAACTAAATCGGACTTTTTTGGTCGATTATTGTTAAAAATAACGATTCAAATGTCACTTTCTTTTAAAAGTAAGGTATACTTAAAGAAAAGGAGGCGAGTGGATGAGTCTAGCTGAAGAACGCTTACAAAAAGAAAAAATGAAACAAGTTCAACTACTCGCTGCATATTATCAAGTAGTTAATCGTTTACCACTTGGTGTTAAAAGAGATCAGATGATCCGTGATATATTAGCTTGTAAAGACAAAATAAAAAAAATCAATCAGCAATTGACAGAATTAAATAAAAAGGATTAACTAGTTCATCCAGTTATATCTGCTTTGTTTTTAGTGTAAACAAAAAGAGTAAAGTTCATTTTTAAAAGGAGTATATTTTGGTTATAGATTTTTTTACTTTATTACTTGCAGCGTTTGTTGTGATTATGTATATTTATTTGTATTTGGTCAGAGATAGTGTGTTGATTAAAAGTCTTAAAAGAACAATTTTTTATGCTTTAGTGATTGGGTGCAGTGGATTTATCCTAATCATCACAATAATAACAGAGCAGACAATGGATCAAAGAATTCGGGGAATTCTTTCTGGTTTGTTGATGTTGAGTTTTTTATTGGATACAAAAGGTCTTTCTGAAGATCGGCTTATTTTAGGGCCATTCGACAGGAACGGTGTGTTGTATCGAGATATAGATAAGATGGCTTTGTTACTTAAGAACCAAGAAATCCGTTTAAATTATTTCAAAAATGGGCGTCGTGGACCGATGATGAAATTTTCTATACCCTTAGAAGATTTACTAGCTTTTCTTTCTGAACGCTTGAATGAAGAGACTGAAATCAGTATTTTAGTTGAAGAAGATACTTAAATCAAGACCATAGGAGGAAAATAACAGACAACACAAGAATTTTATTTTCACCTACTGTTTAATTTTTTTAGCAGAAATTCTATTCAAAAAGATTTTTTTAAATAATAGTCAATTTTAGTAGGTATTTCTTAAACTGTTTGCTATAATGTGCAGAGAAATTCTGAAAGGAAGTATTGTTGTGAGTAAAGAAATAGAGCAACGAATTGCTGAATTACGTGAAAAATATAAAGCATTACCCCCAGAGAAAAAAGCAGAATGGGAACGGCATATAAAAAAGAGAAATTTTTTGAACTATAAAAAAATAGAATTGATCAAATCTGAATTATTACGTTTAGAAGCCCGTCGTGCTCAGCTAGAGTTATGTGATAAAGAAAAAGAACTTGGATTAATTGAGAAAAAAATTACCTGTAAAAAAGAAAAATTATTACGGTATTTAGGAAAACAACTCAATCATTAATTTATAAGGGGGATACAAGATGGAGTTTGTTTCTTTAATTATTGTTTTTGTTTTAGCCATTACTTTTTCAAATGTCTTTAATCGAATTGTACCAATTATTCCATTGCCAATCGTACAAATAATTGTTGGCGTTTTGATTGGAGTAACAGATATGGGACGTGAAATAACGTTTGAACCAGAAATATTTTTGGTAATGATCATTGCACCATTATTGTTTCGAGAAGGAGAACGCAATGATATTTCTGCTACGATGAAGAATTTTAGTGTGATATTATTTTTAGCGTTCATAGGGGTTTTGATCACACTTGTAAGTGTGGGGTGGGCATTACATATGGTTATACCTGCTTTGCCGATAGCAGCTTGTTTCGCTTTAGGTGCAGCACTGGGGCCTACAGATGCAGTAGCTGTAGGTTCTTTATCTGGAAAGATTCAGATCCCGCATAAAGCAATGCATATTTTAGAAGGTGAAGGACTGATCAATGATGCTTCTGGCGTTACGGCTTTTCAATTTGCGTTAGCGGCTTTATTAACTGGTAGTTTTTCAGCAGCTGATGCTGGTATCACCTTAATTGTCTCTAGTATTGGCGGTGCGATCGTAGGCGCGATTTTAGTAATGATCAAACGACAAGTCGTGATGATCCTAGAAAAAGCATCTGCAAGAGATGTTACGGGTTACTTACTATTAGAACTATTACTCCCTTTTTTAGCTTATATGGTTGCAGAGCTGTTTCATGTTTCTGGAATTATTGCGGCCGTTGTAGCAGGTGTCATGCAAGCTGCTAGTTTTAAAAAGGTTTCATTATTCGAAGCAGAACTTTCAAATGTTTCAGAAAGTACATGGGGAACGATCACATTTACCTTGAATGCGTTAGTTTTTCTTTTCTTAGGTATTGAACTATCTCAAGTTTTTTCACCTATTTGGAATAGCGAAACATACTCTAATAGTTTCTTGATGGTCGTTATTTTGATTTTAAGTGTCACGTTATTCGTTGCTCGTTTTTTCTCTATTTTCTTGATTTATAGTGTAAAAAACGGCCTAAAGAATGTATGGCAATCAATGAACGAAATGCTGATACTAACATTTGGTGGTGTTAAAGGAACCGTCAGTTTAGCAACGATTTTTATTTTACCATTGACAATTAATGGTAATGATTTTCCTGAACGTTCTCTGCTATTGTTCATTACTGCTTGTGTGATTTTGGTCACATTAGTTGGCGGTATTCTTGTTTTACCGTTTTTAACAGAATCTGACGAAGTAGAAAGCACGAATGTCCAAGGAATCACATTGTTGCAGGACGTGATTGAACGGCTAAAAAAAATCAACAAGGAAGATCCTCATGTCGAAATGAATGTTGTGATCGAAAACTATCAAGATCGTGTCAAAGAATTATATACCGAGCAATTACCATCGGAACAACGACAAGAAGTCCAAGAATTGCGAGCGCTAATTGTCTCGATTGAACGTGATGGTTTAGAAGAAAGTTTTCGTCAAAAGGAAATCGGAATCGAAGGCTATCGTTTGTATGAGCGCCTAATTTCCAGGATGGAACGTTCGATTGCGAGACAATTGCTCTCTATTATTGGTTTTTGGTTATTGTTTGTACGCCAAATCATAGCATTTTTTGTTCATCCCAAATTATCTTGGGCTAAAAAAGATGAAGAAAATCGGCGAGAATTTCAAATAGAAGAATTGGAAAATGTACGCCAAGTCTTTTTACAAAATACAGAAGTAATCTTAAAAAGTTTAGATAACTTAAAAGGTGTTTATGATGAAGAAATTATTCGTTTCTTCATTGAGGGACGATTACAACTTGCTCATCGATTGGAAGATGGTACCTTTATTGATTCTTTTCTCGTTCGTTCTCAATCCAATTATGTAAAAGAACTTATAATTGGCTATCAAGAGGAGCGGCGAGTGATCGATGAATATGAAATTTCTGAAAAAATTTCTTCTTTTGAAGCAAATGAATATCGAAAAAATGTTAACTTACTTGAATCTTATTCAATCAATGACATTTCTGGTGGCGTTCCATTGAGAAAGTTGACCAGAGAATTAAAAAAAGAAGCGGACTAAGAAAACTAGCTTCTTTTTTTTACATTTTTTTGATACAATAAGCAGGATGAAAAGGGCGTGAGCAGATGAATGAGTTAAAAGTAAATAATTTAACTAAAACATATGGAGAAAAAACATTATTTGATGCTATTTCTTTCTACATCCATGATAAAGATCGTATAGGTTTAATTGGGACAAATGGCACTGGAAAAACTAGCTTGTTGAATATTCTAGCTGGCAAAGATAGTGGTGATGGCGATATTTCTGCCATTCAACAACCAAGTGATTATCAAATCGGCTATCTTTCTCAAGACAAAGAATTTAATCCTGAATTGACAGTAGTAGAAGCTGTTTTCCAAGGTGATACACCGACTATACAGGCGGTAAAAAATTATGAGCTGGCATTGCTGGCACTAGGGGAAGATGGTCTTAGTGAGGCAGCACAAAAGCAATATGCACAAGCAGAAGAACGAATGAACACCGAAGATGCGTGGACAGCTGATACAGATGCTAAAATCATTTTACAAAAATTAGGAATCGAAACATTGCATAAAAAAATCGGCGAGCTATCCGGCGGACAAAAAAAACGGGTCAGTTTAGCCCAAGTTTTGATTGAATCGCCTGATCTATTGCTATTGGATGAACCAACGAACCATTTAGATTATGAGGCGATCAACTGGTTAGAAAGCTTTTTGAATGGCTATCGTGGCGCTATTTTAATGGTGACGCATGATCGTTATTTTTTAGATAGAGTAACCAATCGAATTTTTGAACTTTCTTTTGGAAAGTTACATGAATATAAAGGCAATTACGAAGCTTATATTATTGCTAGAGCAGAACGTGAACGTGTTGGTGTTGAACAAGAGGAAAAAAGAAAACAATTATATAAGCAAGAATTAGAATGGATGCGTGCGGGGGTCAAAGCTCGTGGCACGAAACAACAAGCCCGTCAAGATCGTTTTCATGATCTTAAAGAAAATCTTCACCAAGTACATCAAAAAGGCCAGTTAGAGATAGATATTGCGACACAAAGATTGGGAAAAAAAGTCTTAGAAATCAAAGCCGGCAGTTATCAAATTGAACAAAAAACAATTTTAAAAGATTTTGATTTACTAATTCAGGCAAAAGATCGAATAGGCATCACGGGAAAAAATGGCGCAGGTAAATCCACTCTTTTGAATCTATTAGCTGGACGTTTGCTATTAGATAATGGTCTGTACTCTATCGGAGAAACGGTTCGTTTAGCCTATTACACACAGCAAAATGAAGCAATGGATCCAAATCAACGGATGATTTCATACTTACAGGAAGCTGCAGAACAAGTTCGGCGCACAGATGGCACAACAATTAGTGTTGCTGAATTGTTAGAACGCTTTTTATTCCCACGTTTTATGCATGGAACAGTGATTGGGAAACTTTCTGGTGGGGAAAAACGTCGTTTGTATTTATTAAAACTACTGATTGGACAGCCAAATGTGTTATTATTGGACGAACCAACAAATGATCTTGACATAGATACTCTAACGATCCTAGAGGATTATCTCCAAACCTTTAAAGGAGCTGTAATTGCCGTTTCCCATGATCGTTATTTCCTTGATAAAACAATGGACAAATTACTTGTGTTTGAGGGAGACGGTCAAATAGTGACCTATTTCGGTTCTATGAGTGAATACTTACTTGGAAATAAAGAAGAGTCGAAGAAAACTATTAAATATGAAACGAAACCAATTAAAGAAACTGAAAAAAAGGAAAAAAAGAAATTAACTTATATGGAACAAAAAGAGTGGGCAACAATCGAAGCTGATATTGCAGTACTTGAGGATCGAGCTGTTCTGCTTGCAAAAGAGATGAACCATCAAGGGGATGACTTTACTAAATTGCAAGAACTACAATCAGAGTTATCTATTGTAGAACAAGAACTTGAGGAAAAAATGGAACGTTGGGAATACTTGAGTGAATTTGCAGAAAATTAGGAGGCAGTAATTATGGAAGAGGCTTACTTAGCATTAGGTCGCAAAATTTTAACCGATGGTCACTTAAAAGAAGATCGCACAGGGACAGGAACACGAAGTATTTTTGGACATCAAATGCGTTTTGACCTATCAAAAGGGTTTCCTTTATTGACGACGAAACGAGTTCCTTTTGGTTTAATCAAAAGCGAACTTTTATGGTTTTTAAAAGGCGACACAAATATCCGTTATCTCCTACAGCATAACAACCATATTTGGGACGAGTGGGCTTTTGAGCGTTATATTAAAAGTGATGACTATAATGGGCCGGATATGACTGATTTTGGTCGTCGTGTTTTAACGGATGAAGTATTTAAAGAAAGTTATGAAAAAGAGCACAAAGAATTCTGCAATAATATGTTGTCTGATGATGATTTTGCAGCGAAGTATGGTGAATTAGGTAATATTTATGGAGCTCAGTGGCGTCATTGGGAAACGAAAGAAGGCAACTTTATTGATCAACTTAAAAATGTTATCGATATGATCAAGCAAACACCTGACTCTAGACGCCTGATCGTGTCCGCCTGGAATCCAGAAGATGTCCCTTCCATGGCATTACCACCATGTCACACGATGTTTCAATTTTATGTAAATGATGGGAAATTAAGTTGCCAGTTGTATCAACGTAGTGGAGATGTTTTTTTGGGCGTTCCATTTAATATTGCTAGTTACGCACTATTGACTCACTTGATTGCTCATGAAACTGGTTTGGAAGTGGGCGATTTCGTTCATACTTTGGGGGATGCCCATTTATATACGAATCATATTGACCAAATGAATGAACAACTGACTCGAGACATTCGTTCGTTTCCTACACTAAAATTGAATCAAGATAAAAAATCAGTTTTTGAATTTGAAATGGACGATATTGTAATTGAAGGATATGATCCTCATCCAGCAATCAAGGCACCAATTGCCGTTTAATTCGAAAGGGGTTCTCCAATGTTAGCAGCCATATGGGCACAAGATGAGCAAGGGACAATCGGTAAAGAGAATCGATTACCTTGGCATTTGCCAAATGATTTGAAATTTTTTAAACAAATGACTGAAGACAACACCATTGTTATAGGAAGAAAAACTTTTGAGGGGATGGGCGCTCGGCCGTTACCAAATCGTCAAACGATTGTTCTAACTAGAGACAAAAGCTATCAGGCAAAAGGAGTCATTGTTTTTCATACTGTGGATGAAGTTCTTGATTATGCCAAAACGTTTTCTGGTATTACGTTTATTGCGGGTGGTTCAGCAGTATACGAGGATTTTTTGCAATATTGTGACGTATTGTATAGAACAGTTATCTATCATTCGTTTGATGGAGATACAAAATTTCCTTTTGTAGATTGGGATGATTGGACATTGATTAATTTAAGCGCAGGCGAACAAGACGAAGCAAATGGTTATGCGTATCAGTTTGAAACATATCAACGTAAAGTCACAGCGGATTAAAAGATCTTGTCTAATTCAAACGAAAAGATAACAAAAAAACATACTAATAGTTAGTATGTTTTTTTGTTATTTAAATATGATTGCGGTATAGGCCAACAACTTTGCCTAAAATGCTTACGTTGTTCAAAATAATCGGTTTTAATGCATCATTTTCTGGTTGTAAACGAACATGGTCTGCCTCTTTAAAGAATCGTTTACACGTCGCTTCATCTTCATCTGTCATTGCAATCACTATATCACCATTTGAAGCCGCGCTTTGTTTACGAACAATAACTTGGTCGCCGTCTAAAATACCAGCATTGATCATACTTTCACCTCTGATAGTCAGCATGAACAAAGCATTTTCTTCTGCCATTAAATCAGGTGGAAGAGGAAAAAAGTCAGAAGCTTCTTCTACAGCTAAGATTGGCTCACCTGCTGTAACAACACCAAGCATCGGGATAACTGTCGGTCTCACACCGATTCTTTCAAGTCCGTCTGCGGTCAATTCAATTGCCCTTGGTTTTGTAGGATCACGTAAAATGAGTCCTTTTTTCTCTAATCGTGCTAAATGTCCGTGAACGGTTGAGGTTGAGGAAAGATCAACTGCTTTTCCGATTTCTCTTACGGTCGGGGGATAACCTTTAAGCTCAACCTGTTCATATATATATTTTAATACTTCGATTTGTCTTGTGTCTGTACGTTTCACCACAACCCGCACCTTCTTTCGATTTATATTTTTAGTGTACCATAGTTTTATACAGGAATCAAACAAGCGTTCGTGTTTTTTTTAGAAAGTATATTTCTGTGAATCACAAGGGAAAATATCTGAGGTAGGGAATCGGAATTTCTATAAATAAACACAATCGTTTCTGATTTTTAATAAGAATATAGTTGTATTTCTTGTGCTCATCTTATAAGATAGACATGGAAAGTAAACTTGTCTAGCTACAGGGCTAGCCTTTCAAAAAAGCTTGAAATATGCCGATTAAATTTTTAAAATAAGGAGGCCAAAATAGATGTTATCAACAGAAAAAATGAACCGTATCAATGAACTTGCTAAAAAAGCGAAAGAAAAAGAATTAACTGCGAAAGAAAAGGAAGAGCAAAAAGTACTTCGTCAAGAATATTTGGCTGCTTTTCGTGGTGGGATGCGCCATCATATAGAAGGAATGAAAGTGGTCGATCCTAAAGGAAATGATGTAACACCAGATAAATTGAAAGAGATTCAAAAAGCTAAAGGATTGCATAATAGAAAGTAATTTTAGTTTTTTTTACTAAAGGTAATTGCTTTCATGAGCGAAATGCGATAAAATGTAGTTAATAAAGGTAAAAAAAACCTAAATAGGAGATGATTTTTTTGTTCGACAACACTGATCAGTTAGGCGTTAACACGATTCGTACATTAAGTATTGAAGCAGTACAAAAAGCAAATTCTGGGCATCCAGGATTACCAATGGGTGCTGCACCTATGGCTTATGCACTTTGGACAAAACACTTAAAAGTAAACCCGAAAACTTCAAGAAACTGGGTAGATAGAGACCGTTTTATTCTTTCTGCTGGTCATGGTTCTGCAATGTTATACAGCTTACTTCATTTAGCTGGCTACGATGTGACTATGGATGATCTAAAAAATTTCCGTCAATGGAATAGTAGAACACCAGGGCATCCAGAAGTACATCATACTGATGGTGTTGAAGCAACAACTGGTCCATTAGGTCAAGGTATCGCAATGGCTGTCGGTATGGCGATGGCAGAAGCACATACTGCTGCGACTTATAATCGTGATAGCTTTCCTGTAATAGATCACTATACGTTTGCGTTATGCGGTGATGGTGATTTGATGGAAGGTGTTTCTCAAGAAGCTAGTTCAATGGCTGGACACATGAAATTAGGTAAACTGATCGTGTTATACGATTCAAATGATATCTCTTTAGACGGTCCAACATCAAAAGCGTTTACTGAAAATGTTGGCGCTCGTTATGAAGCATATGGTTGGCAACATATCTTAGTGAAAGACGGTAATGATTTAGAAGAAATTTCTCAAGCGATAGAAGCTGCAAAGGCTGAAGCAGATAAACCAACTTTGATCGAAGTAAAAACAGTCATCGGCTACGGCGCACCAAAAGAAGGTACTTCATCTGTACATGGCGCACCTATCGGAGCAGATGGCATTACCGCAGCTAAAGCTGTTTATGGTTGGGAATACCCAGACTTTACTGTTCCAGATGAAGTTGCTGCACGCTTTAAAGAAACGATGATAGAAGAAGGCGAGAAAGCAGAAGATCAATGGAATAAGATGTTTGCAAATTATTCAAAAGAGCATCCTGATTTGGCAAAACAATTTAAACAAGCTTTTTCTGATGAACTTCCTGAAAATTGGGATAGCGAGTTACCAACCTATGAAATAGGTTCGAGTGCAGCTAGTCGTGTGACAAGTAAAGAAACGATTCAAGCAATTTCTAAAACTGTACCAGGTTTCTGGGGCGGTTCAGCTGATTTGTCTGCTTCAAATAATACAATGGTCGCTGCAGAAAAAGATTTTGAGCCTGGTCAATACGAAGGTCGCAATATTTGGTTTGGTGTCCGTGAGTTTGCCATGGCAGCAGCGATGAACGGAATCCAATTACATGGTGGAAGTCGCGTTTACGGCGGAACATTCTTTGTATTTACAGATTATTTGCGCCCAGCAGTCCGCTTAGCTGCAATCCAAAATACTCCTGTGACATATGTATTAACACATGATTCTGTGGCAGTGGGTGAAGATGGACCAACACATGAACCTGTTGAACAATTAGCAAGTATTCGTTGTATGCCTGGTGTACAAGTCATTCGTCCAGCTGATGGTAACGAAACTGTTGCGGCTTGGAAAATTGCGATGACAACAAAAGATGCGCCAACGGTCTTAGTTTTAAGTCGTCAAAATTTACCAGTTATTGAAGGAACTAAAGAACATGCTGATACACTTGTTCAAAAAGGTGCATATGTCATTTCTAAACAAAAAGGCGAAAAACCAGAAGGGATCTTAATTGCAACTGGTTCAGAAGTGAATTTAGCAATTGAAGCCCAAAAAGCATTAGCTGAACAAGGGAAAGATGTTTCTGTCGTTTCGATGCCAAGTTTTGATTTGTTTGAAAAGCAAACAGCAGATTACAAAGAATCTGTTTTACCTAAAGATATAACTAAACGAGTTGCGATTGAAGCTGCTTCACCATTTGGTTGGGAACGTTATGTTGGAACTGCAGGCACAACTGTAACGATTGATCATTTTGGTGCTTCAGCTCCAGGTGATTTAGTCTTGAAAGAATTTGGTTTTACAGTTGATAACGTTGTATCAAAGTATACTAATTTATAAAATAAACTAGTTTTTAATAAAAAAGTAGACATTCACAAACTATGAATGTCTACTTTTTTATTTATGAAAAAATTGCTAAAATCGGATAAATTGTACTTTTATACAAAATAACTGCGTAATAAATGTAATATGATAGAAATATCCAGTAATGTTCTTAAAACGAATACATAAACAACAAAATAAAGGGATTTACCAAAAGAAACAGTTTGAATAACAGACATCATGTAAATTGATTGAAACAAATACAATTTAATTAATAAAACAAAAATTTCAACAGGATTACGCCCACTTTAAAACTTCAAAATTGAGGATCAAATAATTGTTTATAAAAAATTACCCGAGTAGAATGATGATATGATGTTCTATTGAGGAGGAACAAATGAATGAATGAGACAAAAACAAGAAGTAGCAGACACCAACAAAAAGAGTTGAAAAACAATACAAAACGAGTTGCATCTGTTATAGGTACTTCATTAGTACTTCTTCCGGTTGTGGGGAATTTGTTGCCACTAAGTGTTCAAGCCACAGAGACAGTGACCCAAGAAGCTATTTCAGAGCAAGCATTTATTGATTCTATTGGTTATTCAGCGGCTTCTGTAGCAGATGCTAATGATTTATATGCATCTGTAATGATTGCTCAAGCATTATTAGAGAGTAGTTATGGTACATCTGGTTTAGCAGCCGCACCAAATTATAATTTATTTGGCGTCAAAGGAAGTTATGGTGGACAAACAGTCTATATGCCAACTTCTGAATATTTAAATGGGCAATGGGTGACAGTGACTGAACCTTTTAGAAGTTATCCTTCATATACTGAATCTTTCCAGGATCATGCTAACGTACTTAAAACAACCTTAGCATCCAGTGGTGATTATCATTATTCTGGGGTATGGAAAAGCAACACGACTAGTTATATGGACGCTACAGCTGCTTTAGCTGGGCGTTATGCAACAGATCCTAATTATGCCAGTAAATTAAATTGGTTAATTGCAAATTACGGTTTAACTGCTTATGATTGGGAAATGGCAGGAACTGTATCGTCAGAGGAAAATATAACTGCAAATCAATCAACAATTGGTCAAAGTAGTGCGACAACAACTGTAACAGCCCAATCTTATACAGTTGTCTCAGGTGATACTCTTTGGGGGATTGCAGAAAAATTTGGACTTTCGGTTGATCAACTTATGGCTTTAAATGGCATAACAGCTGAATTGATTACTGTAGGACAATCGCTACAGGTTGCATAATAAAACAACGTTCAACGAATTGCCAATCTCATGACAAATCGTTGAACGTTTTTATCTTTTTCCTAAGCGTAATTCTTCTAAACGTCGTTGTCGGTTTTTAGTTAAATCCTTAACCCTAGGTTTAGGCAGAATCGCTTCAGCAGTTGTGGTTGAGCTTTTTTGATATGTTTCGGGATTCGTTGCATCGAATTTTTTTAAATAATCGATCACTTCACGAACGATTTGAGTAGGGGTAGAAGCACCAGCTGTGACAGCGACTTGCTCGACATCCAACAACCAGTTTGGATTTATCTGGGAAACGTCAGAAATACGATGAGCTGCAACACCTGCTTGTTCAATGGAAACTTGAGCTAAACGATTGCTATTATTACTTTTTGGATCTCCCACAACGATTGTTAAGTCAC
The DNA here is from genome assembly GCF_050545135.1 of Enterococcus sp. AZ170. NCBI lineage: Bacteria > Bacillati > Bacillota > Bacilli > Lactobacillales > Enterococcaceae > Enterococcus > Enterococcus sp. AZ170. The sequence continues at coordinate 1,691,324 of NZ_CP172947.1, forward strand.
AACCTTGCGCTTGTTCAACGACAGCCTCTTGGCGGACTTGCGTTGCTTTACAGATATCTTTATGAATAATAACCTGAGGGTATTTAGCTACAATCAACTCCATTAGATCGCTGACATCCCATTGACTCATTGTCGTTTGATTCGTAACAAACACCTTATTTGCAGTTAGCGTCAAAGCAGAAATATCAGCTTGATTTGATACTAAATGAACATGGTCAGGTGAAACACCAAGTGCTCCTTCAGGCTCCGGATGATTTTTCTTGCCAATATAGATAATTTCATAACCTTCGGCTACTTTTTTAGCAATCAATTCATGTGTAATCAGAACATCTGGGCACGTTGCATCGATAACAGCTAAACCTTTTTCAATAGCTAATGTTTTAACTTTTGGAGAAGTGCCATGGGCTGTAAAGATCACCGTTCCTCGATCAACTTGGGCTAAAATTTCTTCACGATTTGTTCCGTCTAATGTATGGATCCCGATACTTTCAAAAGCGTCAGTTACATGTTTGTTATGAACGATCATCCCTAAGATATAAATCGGACGCGGTAAATTTTCATCAAGAGATGCATTTCTAGCAATGACCATAGCATCCACAACACCATAACAATACCCACGTGGACTAATATTTATAATTTTCATAAATGAGTAAACTCCTAATAATCAATTTTAAAGTCTCTTATACTATACAATATTTTTATTAAAATTGTGTTAAGAGAGGATAGTCCTTAATGTTCATTCATTTAGACATTGCTAAATAGCTTCTTGACGAGTATGATTAAGAAGCGAAAAAGATAATTGCACTTGCAATTATCTTTATATTGATACAAGTAGCGGGTCACCTAAAAAATTATCCGGTATTTCGGTTGTAATTGGATTCCACATAGTGTCACCTTCTTTCCTATTTTAGCCTGATATGTAGTCAATCCGTTTTAATTTTGATTAAGGGAATGAACTTATGCTGTAATCCATTCAATGTAAAACATATAAGCATCTCCCTATTTCAACTATATCATATTTTAATCCTATTTTGTAATTCTTATCTTTCTTTTAGATAAAAATTAAGTGTATTTAATTTTTTTGACTACTAAAATAACCACTCTTTATTGAGTAGGTATTATAGACAATTTCAAAAAGTACGCCATTAAAATATTTTGCAGCCATTTCTCCATGTTTTTGAATCACAAATCGGAATAAATTATGGTTATTAAGATTGTTTAAAAAGTATCATTGCAAAATGATAGCCAGATGACTTGATATAAGCTATTATAAACACAAGAAAGATTTTGCTTATACGAATACGAAAATGGAGGAATGGATCATGACTCAAATTTATAATTCAGTAACTGAATTAATCGGTAAAACACCGATTGTCAAATTAGGACGCATAATCCCAGATGGAGTAGCTGATGTTTTTGTAAAGCTAGAATTCTTTAATCCAGGTGGCAGCGTGAAGGATCGAATCGCATTAAGTATGATCGAAAAAGCTGAAAAAAATGGACAAATTAAAGTTGGAGATACAATCGTAGAACCAACTAGTGGAAATACTGGAATCGGCTTGGCAATGGTTGGTGCTGCTAAGGGTTATAATGTAATGATTGTTATGCCAGATACCATGAGTGTAGAACGTAGGAAATTGATGCAAGCTTATGGCGCGAAATTATTGTTAACGCCAGGTGCTGAAGGAATGAAAGGCGCTATTGCAAAAGCGACAGAACTATCTGAAAAAGATGGCTATTTTATGCCTATGCAATTTGATAACCCCGCAAATCCAGAGACACATGAAAAAACGACGGGCAAAGAGATCCAAGACATTTTTGGTCCTAGTGGTTTAGACGCTTTTGTCGCTGGAGTAGGTACGGGTGGAACAATTACAGGTGTTGGAAAAGAATTGAAGCGAGTTTATCCAAATATCTCCATCATTGCAGTTGAACCAACGGAGTCCCCAGTTTTAGATGGCGGAGCGCCGGGACCGCATAAAATCCAAGGAATTGGAGCGGGCTTTATCCCTAAAGTCTTAGAGACAGAAATTTACGGACGAGTCATTTCTGTTCCGAGTGAATCTGCTATGGAAACAGCTCGTCAATTAGCAGTAAAAGAAGGGTTGTTAGTCGGAATATCAGCAGGCGCTGCTGTGTATGCTGCGATTGAAGTGGCGAAAGAATTAGGGAAGGGAAAAAAAGTTTTGACAGTTATTCCTGATAATGGCGAACGTTATTTATCAACAGCTCTTTATAATTTTTCTGAATAAGTAGTACACTAAAAAGGAAGTCTAAATTTATGACTTCCTTTTTAGTGTAAACAAGTGAAGTTGTCAAAAAGCATATAATAGTGTCTTGTTTTGTCATAATTATAGATAAACTTACTCTTTTTAGTACTATTTATCTATTTATTCTTGTCAATACACATTAGAAATAGTATCATTTAAGAAAGAAGACTGGGAGGGGAACCAAATGGATAACATATTGGTAAAAAATGCACTTGAAGAATTAAAAGAAGCCAATATTCGTATTACTCCTCAAAGATATGCAATTTTAGAGTATCTAATTGAGAATCACAGCCATCCGACAGCGGATGAGATTTACCGCTCTTTAGAAGATCGTTTTCCGAATATGAGTGTGGCAACTGTTTATAATAATTTACGTTTGTTTACAGATATTGGTTTTGTACAAGAAATGAACTATGGTGATGCATCAAGTCGCTTTGATTTCAGTTCTAAAAAGCATTACCATGCGATCTGTCAAAATTGTGGTAAGATCGTTGATTTCCATTATCCAGGATTAGAAGACGTGGAGATGGCAGCAAGTAAATTGACTGGTTTTGAAATCAATGAGCATCGTTTAGAGCTATATGGTTTATGTCCAGAATGTCAGAAAAACCAAAAAAAAGGAAATGAGTGATCAGATGAAATCGATTCACACAGATAAGGCGCCAAAAGCAATTGGTCCGTATGTACAAGGGAACATTGTGAACGGCTTATTATTTACCTCAGGTCAAGTTCCTTTAAGTCCTGGAACCGGAGAAGTTGTGGGGACAACTATAGAAGAACAGACTTCGCAAGTCATGAAAAACATCGCAGCTATTTTAACTGAGGTTGGAAGTAGTTTCGATCATGTAGTAAAAACAACTTGTTTTTTAAAAAATATGAATGATTTTGCAGCTTTTAATGAAGTCTACGCACAATCATTTACAAATCAATTACCAGCACGATCTGCCGTTGAAGTCGCCCGTTTACCTAAAGATGTTCTGATTGAAATAGAAATTATTGTATCTATAAATGAGCAGTAGTTTAATTTCACAAGCTGAGAAACTAATGTTTCTCAGCTTTATTTATTGTTAAAACAGCATTTTAAAGTGAGAAATCATTAATCAAGATGGGGATATAGTTAAAAATAGAGAAGTTTGTGAAAAAATAAGTTAGTGATTCACAAGCAAAGAACTCGAATATGCTTTCTTACTTTGTTATATTTTTAATATACCAGTAACTTTATTCTAAATTTATTGGTGAAAAATTTAACTTGAAAGAAGGGATTTACAAAATGAAAGTCGTAGTCGTAGGATGTACGCATGCAGGAACAGCTGCAGTCAAAAGTATTTTAACAAATCACCCAAACGCGGAGGTAACCGTTTATGAACGAAATGATAATGTATCATTTTTATCATGCGGAATTGCCCTTTATGTTGGAGGAGTAGTAAAGGAGGCTGACAGTTTATTCTATTCAAGTCCTGAAGAACTAGCGTCTCTAGGTGCTACAGTTAAAATGGAACATGAAGTCGAAACGATCGATGTTAATCATAAAACAGTTACTGCTAAAGATTTGAACACTGGTAAAATTGAAACAAAAGAATACGATAAATTAGTCATGACAACTGGTTCATGGCCAATTGTTCCGCCAATCAAAGGAATAGAAGCTGAAAATATCTTACTATGTAAAAACTTTAATCAAGCAAATGTCATCATTGAACGCGCTAAAGATGCGAAAAAAGTTGTTGTTGTAGGCGGTGGTTATATTGGGATTGAGCTAGTTGAAGCTTTTGTAGAATCTGGAAAAAAAGTGACATTGATTGATGGTTTAGATCGTATTTTAAACAAATACTTAGATAAGCCATTTACAGATGTTCTAGAAAAAGAACTTGTAGATCGTGGTGTTACACTAGCGTTAGGAGAAAATGTTCAAGAGTTCCAGTCAAATGCAAGCGGACATGTGAATAAAGTAATTACACCAAGCCAAGAGTTTGAAGCGGATATGGTTATTATGTGCGTTGGCTTTAGCCCAAATACAGCATTGCTGAAAGATAAAGTAGATATGTTACCAAATGGTGCAATCGTTGTAGATAAATATATGAAATCAAGTAATCCAGACATTTTTGCTGCAGGTGATAGTGCAGTAGTACACTATAATCCAAGTAATACAACTAATTATATTCCTCTAGCAACAAATGCGGTTCGCCAAGGAATGTTGGTAGGTCATAATTTAGCTGAAGATAAATTAGCTTACCGCGGAACACAGGGAACCTCTGGATTGTATTTATTTGGTTGGAAAATCGGTTCAACTGGTGTTACTTTAGAAAGTGCCAAATTGAACAATTTAGATGTGGCAGCAACACAATTTGAAGATAACTATCGTCCAGAATTTATGCCAACTACTGAAAATGTTATGATGGAATTAGTATACGAAAAAGGAACAAATCGCATTGTAGGCGGACAACTAATGTCTAAGTATGATATTACACAATCAGCTAATACACTTTCGTTAGCTGTTCAAAATAAAATGACTGTTGAAGATCTTGCGTTGTCAGATTTCTTTTTCCAACCACACTTTGATCGTCCTTGGAACTACTTGAACTTATTAGCTCAAGCGGCTCTAAAAGATATTGCCCAAAGTAAATAAGCAAAGAGGTTGGGACAGGAGTGTTTAATCCCGAGAAATAAGAAGGAATTCACGAAAATTGCTCTTCAAATTTTTGTGAATTTCAGCTTATTTCCGAAGGGATTGCTTCTGCTCCCACCGTTTATACGGATTCCTTGAGTCTGAGAGATAACTCGTAGAGTTATGTCTCAGACTCTTTTTTATACAAAAAGATGGAATATTTTGCTTTTTAAGCATTTATTTGAGATGCTTAAAAAGTAAAATTAAATGAGGTGTGAAAAATGAAAAGAAAAAGAACAAAAGAACTGGTCTTTCGCTCTCTTTATGCTTTCATAGGAGTGGCAATTTTAGCATTTGGTGCTGCAACATTACGAATCGGGCAAGTTGGGCTAGATCCATATACAGCAGCGAATATTGGAATCGGATCTGTTTTAGGGCTATCACTCGGTGTCTATCAATTGATCGTCAACATCATTATATTGGTGCTCGTTTTTATTTTTGGACGGCAGTATATTGGGATTGGAACAGTAATCAACATGGTGCTGACAGGTTTTTTCATCGATTTTTATACCTGGATTTATACAACGTTTATTCCAATCAAAATCAATGTTTTTTCCCAAAGTTTATTGCTGATAGTCGGGATCATCATCTTTACTTTTGGCGCATCGTTTTACATGTCTGCTAAATTAGGAAATGCCCCCTATGACGCTATTGCACCAATTATAGTCGAGCGGACAAAAGCATCTTATCGAGTGGTGAGGGTAATACAAGATATTATTTTTGTTATACTAGCTTTTATTTTTGGTGGACCAGTGGGAATAGGAACAATAATTAATGCCTTTTTCACAGGTCCTCTGATTGATTTTTGGAATAAAAACGTTAGTGAACCAATAATTGAAAAAAGTATTAAAGACAAAGTGTAAAAAAGTCTATCAGAAACTTTGATTCTGTAGTGGCCTTCAAAAGTTAGACTTGAAAAACCTAACTTTTGAAGGCTTTTTTATTCTTTTATAACTCGCTTTGTGTTGAACAGGTCGTTTCATTATCGAAACTCCAATTGGTTACCCTCACTATCTTTTTGCAATTGCAAAAAGATAGTGAGGGTAACCAAAGTGAACCAGCTAACTTTAAACTACCGGCTGATCCTGCTGATGGAACTGGCAACGGCGGAAACTTAGGAAATAATGGAAGTACTGGTTTGTAAAACCTAAACGCTACACAAAAAAAATCTTCCTAATAACGGAGAAATTGTGAATAATTGGGGAATGGTGGGTGCCTTATTATTAGGATTATTTGTATTCTTCACCTTCAAACGTAAAAATAAAGAAGAATAACAATGCAAAAAATAACAAGTTTTCTTTCTAAAAGTTGGAACATGAGGTGGTAGTTATCTCCTGCCTCATGTTTTTTAAGGTAAAATTTTATTATTAAAAGATTACTTATCGTTTTCTCAGAAAGAATCTTCCATTTTACTGTTTTCTATCGTAAAATGAAAGTAGACAAACAGAAAGGGAGGATATACGTATGCCGATTCGCGTTCCAAAAGAGCTACCTGCTATTAAAGTATTAGAGAAAGAGAAAATTTTTGTAATGGACGAAGATCGGGCCATGCATCAAGATATTCGCCCTTTAGAAATTTTAATTTTAAATTTAATGCCAAAAAAAGATGAGACGGAAGTTCAGCTCTTGAGACTCTTAAGTAATACACCATTACAAATCAATGTCGAATTTTTGCATATGAGTAGTCACGAAACAAAAAATACATCTAGCGAGCATTTGAACCGTTTTTACCATCAATTTAAAGAAATTAAAAATGAATTCTACGATGGTTTGATTATTACAGGTGCTCCAATTGAACAGATCCCTTTTGAGCAAGTTGATTATTGGGACGAGTTACAAGAAATTTTTGAATGGAGTAAGTCCCATGTCTTTTCAACATTTCATATTTGTTGGGGAGCACAAGCTGGATTGTATTATCATCATAAGATTGACAAGTATCTGCTAAATCAAAAACTAACAGGAATATTTGAACATGATGTATTGAACCATACGTGGAGTATCTTGAAAGGATTTGATGATATATTTTATGCTCCTCATTCGCGTTATACTGGAATTAAACGAAGTGATGTAGATAGGATAGAAGAACTAGAAATTTTGGTTGAATCAAGAGAAGCTGGAATTTTTTTAATTGGAAATAAAAATAATCGCGCATTTTATGCAACTGGGCATTTAGAATATGATCGTGAAACTTTAGAACAAGAATTTAAACGTGATCAACAAAAAGGGTTAAGTCCTAGGCTCCCTAAAAATTATTTCCCAAATGATAACCTAGCTGATCAACCAAAATTACGATGGCACATGGCTGCTTCATTGTTATTTTCTAATTGGTTAAATTATGCAGTTTATCAAAATACACCTTACGATTTAACTGAATTACTTGAAGAAAAAAATAGGAAATAGGCATAACTGAAACAAGATAGAATTCATATTTTGTTTCAGTTATTTTTTTGCTATTGCTATAAAGGTGAAATGGGAACGTTACTTTTTTTTGATCTTATAAATTATAGAAGCATTCTCGTTCCTTTTTTTTAAAAATGAACGTATTATATGAAGGAGAGAGGAGGCAGTATTAATAGTTATTTATTAGAGATACAATTTGAAAAAACTGATTTCAAATGAGCAATTATTACTTGTTAAAAATGAAGTGAGCCTAATTAGCCAAAGTTGGAGGAATAATTATGAAAATACCTAAAAGATTTTTAAGTGGGCTATTACTTTCAGCTCTATTTCTTTTTTCATTTATACCCGCATTTGCACAAGAAATTGGCGAAATTACTGCGCCTACAGGAATAAAAGCTGTGATTGTAGTCATCCCGCTAATTTTAGTTTTGGTATTATTGTTTATGAAAATAGATATGATCATTGCCGGGTTTGTTGGTGGTGTATTGGCTATGATTATCGGTGGAATCGGATTAGAGCAAGCCAATAAGCAACTATTAGAAACGATTCCTACAATGCTTGGTATTACTGTACCAATTATCAATTCGGCCATTGCAATGGCCGTTTTTAAATCGGGTGGATACTCGGCGGCTTTAACTTTAGCAAAAAGGGGAACAAAAGGAAAAGTTGAGTATGTCTCAGCTTTTATTGTGATTTTACTAGCTGCAGCGACTTATATGTCTGGCATTGGTGGTGGTAGTGCAATGGTGATTGCTCCATTGGCCTTTGTAGCAGTTGGAGCAGTTCCAGAGTTGATCGCTGCCATGTCATTGGCAGCAGCAGTTTCATTTACAACCTCTCCAGCATCATTAGAATCAAGTATTGTTTCCAAATTAGGCGATTTTAGTGTAGCTAAGTACGTTTCGGATATGCGTCCGATCTGGCTGCTATTTTGTGCGTTAGCTATTATTCTAGCATTCTGGGGAACGAAGCGGCGGAAGATTGGTTTTAAAGAAAATACCGACGATGAGTATGGAACTATGAGTAATAATGCTCTATTTAAATTAACCATACCGGCCATATTTTTACTATTTGCCGTCATTTTTGGGCCTGTGGTTAATGATTTCGTTGGATTCCCCCTATTAACACCATTAGTCTATATGGTCTTGACACTAGCGTTGATTTTTGTTTGTTCTGATTTCACGCTGAATCAATCAGTGGAAGCGATGGTAGATGGTTCTACTTATATTTTGACAAGATTATTCCAAGTTGGAATTTTCCTAGCCTTTATTAACATCATTGCTCAAACAGGTACATTTGCTGTTATAGCAGGAATTGCTAATGCTGCACCGACAATGATCATGGTACCAGTTGCAATATTAACCGGCATCTTAATTGGAGTGCCAGCTGGCGCATATGTAGGGTCAGTGTTGACTCTTGTGTTACCTGTGGCTGTTTCTTTAGGTTTTTCTTCTATCGGACTGGGATTAGTTGCAGTTGGCGTAGGGTTAGGAAGTCAGATGAGTTTTGTCAACATCACGATGCAAGCGTTATCTTCTGGTTTTCAAATTCCAATTTTAGATGTAGTAAAAGGAAATATTAAATGGATCAGTTTGGCCGCTGTTTTATTAATCGGTATAGGTTTCTTCATTTAATTTAAAAATAGAGAGGGTGCAGCAAGATGGATATTTTGATCAAACAAGCAAGATTAAGTGATAATGAAGAGTTACAGGATGTAGGGATTAAAGACGGAAAAATTGTTGCTATTTCAGGAGATTTAACGGATAAGGCTGTCACAGTAATTGAAGCTCAAGGCCGAGTTCTGATACCTGGTTTAGTAGAAAGTCACATTCACTTAGATAAAGCGCTGATTGCAGATAGAAAACCAAATAAATCAGGGACTTTACAAGAAGCAATCAAAGTGACAGCTGCTTTAAAGCCAACATTTACTGAAACTGATATTTATCTTCGAGCAAAAACTGCTTTGGAAATGATTATTTCTCATGGTGTGACCGCTGTTAGAACACACGCAGAATTTGATCCAGCTCAAGGCTTTTCCGGATTTAAAACAATTATGAAACTAAAGGAAGAGTATCGAGATCTAATCGATATGCAAGTTGTCGCTTTTCCGCAAGAAGGAATTTTTAAAGCACCCGGGACAGAAAAAATGATGTATGAAGCAATGGAAATGGGGGCTGATGTTGTCGGCGGCATCCCCTATAATGATGCACCTGCGGATAAACATATCGATTTAGTTTTTGAGATTGCTAAGAAATATGATAAAGATATTGACTTACATCAAGATTTTAGTGACGAAGCCACAGATATTTCAATAGAATACTTGTGCAAGAAAACAATTACTGAAAACTATCAAGGGAGAGTTTCTGTAGGACACTTAACCGCACTTCATGCTTTGAAACCTGAGCGGTTAAAGGACATTTTAGTATTGATGTCTGAAGCACAAATCAGCGTGATGGCTTTACCAGCAACAGATTTACATTTAGGTGCTAGAAATGATGCATACAATGTTAGAAGAGCTGTGACTCCTATCAGAAAACTCCGTGATGCAGGTGTTAACGTTTGCCTGGCAACAAATAATATTCGTAATGCATTTACACCTTATGGAAATGGTGATTTAATGCAGATCGCAATGTTAGCCATTCCTGTAGGACATCTAGGGGGCGCAGATGACTTACCAACCGTTTTACCTATGATCACAGAGAATCCAGCAAAAGCAATTGGACTCTCAAATTATGGTATTCAAGTTGGTAATAATGCGGATTTAGTTTTGTTAGATACGAAAGTCATGGCCGATGCGATCATCGATATTCCTGAACGAAATTATGTAATAAAAAACGGAAAGATCACAGTTGAAGTAAAAAAAGAAGTGACTATTTTTAAATAATCATGAACAAACAACAATCTTATGAGCATTAGAAAAAAATTAGCTTTTTGTTTTTCTAAACTTTCATTTAACGAAGTAACAATAATTATATTATGTAAACTTATTTTCAGATACTCCCGATTATTCTCAATTAAAGTATTTAATTGAGAATAATCACTCAAATCACTTGTTATTTCATACCTTTATATGATACTCTTTATTATATAATAAATAATATTGGAGGTATATGAAATGAAAGTTATCGTTTTAGGTTCATCGCATGGAGGTTATGAGGCTGTTGAAGAATTATTAAATCTACACCCAGATGCAGAAATCCAATGGTACGAAAAGGGAGATTTTATTTCATTCTTATCTTGTGGTATGCAGCTTTATCTAGAAGGAAAAGTAAAAGATGTAAACGCAGTTCGATATATGACTGGTGAAAAAATGGAAAGCAGAGGTGTGAATGTTTTTTCAAATACAGAAATCACTGCAATCAAAACAGATGCTCATCAAGTTGTGGTCAAAGATTTATTAACAGATACCGAGCGTATTGAAAACTATGATAAATTAATTATCAGTCCAGGAGCAGTTCCATTCGAATTAGATGTACCTGGTAAAGATCTAGAAAATATTTACTTAATGCGCGGCAGAAAATGGGCAATCAAATTAAAAGCAAAAACAGTTGATCCAACTATCAATAATGTTGTTGTTATCGGAAGTGGCTATATCGGTATTGAAGCGGCCGAATCATTTGCTAAAGCTGGTAAAAACGTAACGGTTATTGATATTTTAGACCGACCGTTAGGCGTTTATTTAGACAAAGAGTTTACTGATGTGTTAACAGAAGAAATGGAAGCGAACAATATCAATGTAGTAACAAATGAAACAGTTCAAAGTTACAAAGGTGAGGGAACAGTCAATAAGGTAGTAACTGATAAAGCCGAGTATGATGCTGATCTTGTGGTTGTAGCAGTGGGTGTCCGCCCTAATACAGGTTGGTTGAAAGATACATTAGACCTACATCCTAATGGACTAATCAAAACAGATGAGTACATGCAAACAAGCGCTCCTGATGTTTTTGCTGTCGGAGATGCAACATTGATAAAATATAATCCAGGTGAAACAGAAGTCAACATTGCTCTAGCAACCAATGCTAGAAAGCAAGGACGATTTGCAGTGAAAAATTTACTGGCGCCAGTAAAACCTTTCCCTGGTATTCAAGGATCATCTGGATTAGCTGTTTTTGACTATAAATTTGCTTCAACAGGAATCAATGAAGAAATGGCTAAGAAGTTAAATAAAACAACTAAATCAACTTTAGTTGTTGAAGATTATTTGATGGATTTCAACCCGGATAAACAAAAGGCTTGGTTTAAATTAGTATATGATCCTGAAACAACCCAAATTCTTGGGGCACAGTTGATGTCAAAAGCTGACTTAACAGCGAACATCAATGCGATTTCACTTGCAATCAAGGCGAAAATGACGATTGAAGACTTAGCTTATGCTGACTTTTTCTTCCAACCCTCATTTGATAAACCTTGGAATATCATTAATACAGCTGCCCTAACAGCTTTGAAAAATGAACAATAAATAATTTGAAAAAGTTTGCAGAGAAGTAATTTTCTGTAGACTTTTTTTATATCTTCAAAAATGGTATGATTTAGAAAATAACTAGAATTGGTGGATAAAATAATGGCAATTAAATTAAAAAAAATGACTGTAACTGATTTTGAAAAATACTTATCATTTGCGATTAAAGACTATGCTCAAGATAAAATCATAGCAGGAACTTGGAATGAAGCCGACGCAATTTCATTAGCCACAAAAAGTTTTAATGAGCTTTTACCAAAAGGCAAGGATACTAATAATGAGTATCTTTATTCGATTGAAGAGGACGCTCTTGATGAAAAAGTTGGTTTTTTGTGGGTTCATATCAATAAAACGTTGCAAGACTCAAAATTCTTTATTTATGATTTCATCATATTTGATGAATTTAGGAATCAAGGTTATGGTAGACAAACCATTGCTTGTCTAGAAGAAAAAGCCAAAGAGATGGACGTTTCACAAATTGATTTACACGTTTTTGCTCATAATGAGGGAGCTATTCATTTATATGAAAAAACAGGGTTTGTAGCAACTGATATCAGCATGTCTAAACAAATAAACTGAAAAGCGTCTGTTTATTTTAAAGGAGTTACAGTTATGAATCAACATCCAAGCCATAAAATCATGAATGAAATAATCAACAGACAATGGAAGGATCACTCCATTTATGCAGCTATAGTAAATGAAAAAATGGAAATCATCACTACTGGAAAAACAACAGTTTCTGAAGATCATGACCCAACAGCTCATGCTGAAATCAATGCAATTAGAAGTGCTTGTAAAATTCTAGAAACAGCCAGTTTACCAAGAGGATACTGGCTATATTCCACTTTTGAACCTTGTCCGCTTTGTTCTGCAGCAGCTGTTTGGGCTGGTCTTGATGGTATCGTTTATGCAAATGATCCAAGATTTAAAGGTTCTTTACCAAACTGGTCGTTTATTAAATGTAGGACTATTCTTGAACAAGGTAGAGACATTCATCACGTTCAACTGATTGAAAATTTTATGCTCGATAAAATAAAAGACTATTTTACAAGGCATTTATAAAAAACTTTTTCAATCTAAAGAAATCACAAAGGTTAGGAGTAGAAAACTCAATGTACTATGCGAATGAAAATATAAAACTTTATTATGAAATTATTGGTGAGGGACATCCTTTACTCATTCTTCACGGTTTTTCAATTGATCACAGGGGGGTGAAGGGAATTGTCGAAGAATCTATCGATCCTAATAAGTATCAGCGAATTTATATTGATTTACCAGGGATGGGACAGTCGCCTACTCCGACTAAAATGATCAATGCTGATGATTTAGTTACTAGTTTATTGGAATTCTTAGATTTTCTTATCGGTAATCAATCATTCTCATTGCTAGGATATTCTTACGGTGGCTATCTGTGCTTGGGGATGATGAAGAAGCTTTCCAATCAAGTAAAAAGTTTAGTCTTATTAGCTCCCGTTATAAAAGCAAATTCAGCAGATCGGACATTGCCAGAGAAACCATCAAAACAACTCCATTCATTTGAGATTGCTAATAACCCTATTTTCGATCAATATAAGCATTCAGTTGTCAATGTAACCGAAGAGGGATATGAAAGGTACATCAATGAAATTTATTGCGGACTCAACATTGGTGATCATGATTTTCAAAAGTCTTTTCAAGAGAGTGGGTATAGCTTAAGTTTCGAAAAAAGTCTTTTAGCTGATGCTATTGAATGTGACAGCTTGATTATTTTAGGAGCACAAGATATGACAGTTGGCTTTCAAGATATTTTAAACTATAGAAGTATGTTTTCAAAAGGTAGCTTTATTATTATTGAAACGGCTGGACATAATTTACAGATAGATGAACGGAAGCAAGTTAAAGAGCAGCTCAAACGTTTTTGGGTTGTAGATTAAATATTTTTGATACCCTGTTTTAAGAACTGAAAACTAGATAGATACTGGCTGCCAGTCGTGCACGTTATGACATAGTTTAACGAACTCAACCGACCTATGACTAAAGTGCTAAAGCACCATTTGGTAATCAGTATCACATAATTGCATCCGTTTCTCGTTTTATAGGAAATAAATAAATATACCTAAAAGACTGTTTTCCTATCATAAATATAGTTTTTTTTCGAATTTTTTGATAAAAATAAACAGCTTGTTGTGGCAAACTAATCTAATAAAGAGCTATAATTTATCAAAACTAAAGAAAAAAACTGTAGAACAAATCAACAAGCAATTAAATGAAGTGACCCAAACTATAGAATAAAAACTATACTAGCCTATGGGCGTTGCCTTATGGTCTTTTTTAATCTGTAATGATATAAAATAAATTTCAACCTGTATAAGGGGAATCGTATTTTAAAAAAATATTCTTGTTTTTGGAGTTATTCCTATGATTGGAATAAGATGAAAGTGATAAAAGTTTATGGTTACTACATTCTATAGTCTAATCAGTACATCGGAAGATTCTAGGTTAGCATCAGAGGGGATGTTATTACGTATGAATCGAAATACCAGAAAGGCTAAAGAATTAGAACTCTAACTACTTTGTATAATGTATATTATGTCAACTAGAATAGAAAATAATAAAATGAATCCTATCACCTTCACGAACAAAACGAAAAATAACCATCACGTCTATTTTCACAGATGGTTATTTTTCGTTTTAAAATGTTATGACAGAACCGTTAAATATAGACATAAATACATAAATTATCAATAACACGATTATGAAAAGAAGATAATGAATCGTATCTTATTAGCTTTTCATCTCATAAAATTGGGGATAACAATCTTGAAAAGTTTTGTTTAAATCGTAACCAATGAGACTGTTCTTGAATAATTTTATCGGTCAACAAGGTGCTTTTGGCCATATCTTGTTCAACTATTTGAGTTAATTTCCAAGCAATTCGTGTATCGTAAATAAATGTACTCACTTCAAAATTCAATGCATAGCTTCTAATATCTTGATTGGTTGTCCCGACCATGCAGATTTCATTATCAATAATCATCGTTTTAGCATGCAGGAAACCATTCTCGTACATATAAATCTTGATTCCTCGTTTATGCAGATAATTTGCATAATATTGTGTAGCACGATAAATAAATGGATGATCTGGCATGCATGGGATCATAATTCGAACATCAATACCAGAGCGAACGGCAATCAATAAGGCATTGATCATACTATCATCAGGTATCAAATACGGCGTTTGGATCCAAACGGATTTCTCAGCTGATAAAATCATTTTAATAAAACCGCTTTTCAAAATTTCTTCTTCAGAGTCTGGGCCATCTGAAACAACTTGCAATGACAAATCGCCTAATTCATGATCTTCAGCAATCTGAAAATAGTTTTCTAAATAATCCATTTTATCTGTTTGAAGCTGAACCGAAGCATTCCAGTCCATAATGAAAATTTCTTGAAGTGAAAAGACTGAAGTTCCGACTAAGCGAATATGCGTATCACGCCAATAGCCAAATTTTTTACTATCACCTAAATATTGGTCTCCAACGTTGAATCCCCCAGTCCACCCTATTTTACCATCGATCACAACGATTTTTCTATGCAAATGATAGTTTAAGCGAGTTTTACTGATCATATTCTTCGAGGTGATAAAGGGAGTTACTTTACCACCTAAAGCAACAAATGAGGCAAAAAATTTCTTGTTTGCTCCTGGAGATCCCCACGGATCATAGATCAAATGAACAGATACTCCCTCTTTGACTTTCTCTCCTAATATGTCTAAAAACTGATTACCAATGCGATCGTTAAAAAAAGAATAGTATTCAACGTGAACGGTTTCTTTAGCTTGGCGAATATCTTCAAATAAAGCTTCAAATTTTTCTTTGCCATCAGTATAAATGTTTAAACTATTTCGTTTGCTTAGTGGTGATGCATCCATATTTCTAAAATATTTATTCAGGACACGTGCATCGGTTAATAAATTGATATCTAATTTTCCGTCAGACTTTAGATTATCTTGATCAACCATTCTTTTGATTTCAGAAATTTTTTCTTTGTCATGGGCTGTTAGGTTAAAAACTTTTTGCCCATTGATTCCTCTGCCACAAAATATATAAATGATAAAGCCAATCCCAGGTAAAAATAATAACGTCATAATCCACGCTAAAACACTTGAAATACTTCGTGGTTTCCTAAAAACAGTGATCAGTGCTGCTGTTGTATTTAATAACAATAAACCAACAAGTATGAAGATAAAAATTTGCATCAGATTTCATTTCTCCCTTAAATTACGTAATATATTGATTATAGCAAAAACTATTGATTCATCCAACAAATAACGATAGCTAAAAAGTTGGTAATCAGTATTCAACGATTTCATTTAATTTTAGCTTTCCCTATTCTAATTCTTCCAATCTTGTACTATAATATGCTGATACTTGGAAAAGAGGGATTAATAAAAATGGATATCAAAATGCTTCTTACAATATTTGTAGTTAACTTTTCTTATATTACGTTAAATACGATCCGTTTTATGCTGACTATGAAAGGGTATCGTTTGATTGCGCCACTAGTTAGTATGGCTGAAATAACTATTTATGTCTTAGGCCTTAGCATGGTTCTTAATCGTTTAGATAATCCACTAAATTTGGTTGTTTATGCTTTAGGGTACGCTGTTGGGATTAGTGTGGGCATCAAAATCGAAGATTATTTGGCCCTGGGTTATATCATGGTTACAGCCATCCTACCCTCTTCCACTGAGCAACTGAATTTACCGGAAATTTTACGTGATCATGGGTATGGTGTCACACAAAGCTTTGGTGAAGGTCGTGAGGGCGAACGGATGATATTAGAGATTCTTTCACCGCGCAAAAATGAACGTAGCCTTTATAAACTAATCAATGAAAAAGAGCCTAGAGCTTTTATTATCTCGTATGAACCTAAGTTTATTTCCGGTGGTTTTTGGACTAAGAAGGTTCGTAAAAGAAATACCTAATCAACTAACGTCTCTTCACTTTTAATACATCAAGAGACGTTAGTTGAGTTTCAAGTTTAAAGTTTACATAATAAATTTATTGTAACTTAAAACTTGAAATACTGAATAGATTTCTGATCTGGAAAACAAGTAGTAAAGAGAATACTATAGCATTGCATTTTATAATATTCACGTTGATTAACATCTTCAATTGTTCCCCACAATAAGTTCAATTCTACTTTTAGTTTATCCAAAGTATGTTGGGTTTCTCTTAAAATTTCGATAGCATCCAAACAAACTGCTGTTAATGATAATTGCCCATCCGCACCTCTTAGCAGATCTTCCGTTGTTAACAGCGCTTCTTCGAAAATAGTTTGTTTTCTTACTCTAGATGGATTTCGCTTAACGGATCGAATCACTTTTTGAATTTGAGTGATAAAATAATTGATATCCACATCGCCAATGAGACGTTGTAACTGATTAAACTGTTCAGGAAGTACTTGTCTTTTTGAGAGTATGTTGAAATAGTTTGCAAAGTCTAATGGAATCAAGTCGTCTTGGTATATAGAGACAAATTGTAATGCGCTGTTTCCTGCCTCTCTTTTGCGAAAAAGTGGAAAATTATCTGAAGAAGATACAACGCCAAAAAAATATTCTTTTTGTTCTTCTTCAAAAAACAACCTCCATAACCATTGCCCAAAAATAAAATAATTCGTTTGTAAGGTACTTTCATTTGTCAGGATTTGCAATGTATTTATTATTGAATGAGGAATTTGTATATTTTTTTCTGTGGAATAGATAGGAAATGTTAAAGTATATCTTCTATTTTTTCGTTCCACTAGACCATACTTGATTAATTTATCTAAATATAATTCTATGTTGTCATCAGTGGGAATAGTTGCTTTTATTTGGCGTAAAATAATTTCTGTATCTTTATGATCAAAAAGATAACGCACTATTTTTTTGAATAAAGGATCGAAAATAATGTTATCAAACTTGCTATCAAATTTTTTTGCTGAAAAATAATAGGTCGTATTTGTCACGGTCCACTCACTCTTTCTGTACATTAAATAAAATAAAACTACAGCTGGAGTAATTAAGACGCCACCTGTAGTTTTATTTAAAAGGCTAAATCAAATGTAACTTTCTAACTAAATGCTTCAGTTAATTGAGGAACAACTTGTTTTTTACGAGAAACGACACCATTCAAGAACGTACGGTTGTTGTCTAGTTTCACGTTGAAAGCAGCTTCTACTTTGTCAATTGAATCTCCGATAACTAATAGCTCAGAATCGCTGTTTAAAATATTTGTAATGATCAATACGAACAGGTCATAACCATTTACAGCATTTGCGTTATTCATTGCAGCTTCTAGTTCTGCTTGGCGGTCTAGTACTTCATTTAGGTCAACTGTATTGATTTGAGCGATACGAACGTTTTTATCGCCCATTGGGAAACTTTTAGCATCTAAATCTAATAATATTTCAGCTGATTTATCACTCAAATTCGTACCAGCTTTTAACATATCTAAACCATAGCCATCTAAATTGATGTCTGCGATGTCTGCTAGCTCATTGGCTGCGTCGATATCTTCTTGAGTACAGGTTGGTGATTTGAATAATAAAGTGTCTGAAATGATTGCTGATACCATCATTCCGGCAATTTGTTTTGGAATAGTAATATTGTTTTCTTTAAACATTTTTAAGACGATCGTACTTGTACAGCCTACTGGCTCGGCACGATAATACAAAGGATCTGCTGTTTCGAAATTTGCAATACGATGATGATCAACGACTGCAAGGATATTTAATTCAGAAATATCTGAAATGCTTTGTTGAAATTCATTGTGATCGACAAGCATTACTTGATTTGTTTCCGCTGCAGCACTTTCTACGATTCTTGGCACATCGACATTGAAGTAGTCTAATGCATATTGTGTTTCTTCGCTAGGTGTACCCAATGCTACTGGTTCTGTATCTTTCCCTAGTTCTTTTTGTAAATATGCAAAGCTAATTGCTGCTCCAATTGCATCTGTATCAGGATTTTGGTGTCCAAAAACAAGAATTTTTGACATAATTTTAATTCACTCCTTATTTTTTCTTCATTACTAATAATAACAAAAAATAGAAAAGAAACAACAATAATTGTCGCTCTTTTCTATTTTTCTAAACTATCTTGCTGCATATCCTTGATAGTCATTGACATGAAGCAGTTTCTTCGCATTTGCTACGCGTTCTTCTTTAGGTGGTTCGATCCCATCTAATGGATACTGTAAACCTAATTCATCCCATTTGTACTTACCCATTGTATGATACGGTAACACTTCAACCTTATCGACATTCTTCAGAGTTTTAATAAAGGTGTCTAAACGAATTAAATAGTCATCATAATCGCTACGCTCTGGAACTAGAACGTGACGAATCCAAACAGGCTTGCCAATTTCAGAAAGATATTGAGCCATTTCGAGAATATTTTCATTACCTAATGAAGTTAGTAACTTGTGCTGTTCATTATCAATATGTTTAATGTCAAATAACAACAAGTCAGTATAGTTCATTAATTCTTCAAATTCACTAAAAAAAGGTTCTTCTCTTGTGAATGGTTTGCCGCAAGTATCGATTGTCGTATGTATACCTTTTTCTTTGGCCTTTTTAAATAAGTCAGTTAAAAACTCTAATTGAAGTAATGGTTCGCCACCACTGACAGTGATCCCACCTTTTTCCCCCCAATAAGAACGATATTTAATTGCTTCATCTAAAACTTCATCAGTTGTGACTTCACGTCCACCAGAACCAATTTTCCAAGTATCTGGGTTATGACAAAATTGGCAGCGCATGCGGCACCCTTGTGTAAATACGATAAATCGAACACCGGGTCCATCAACGGTCCCAAAATTTTCTGTAGAGTGAATTCTACCGATAACTGGAGTTGTCATTGTTCGTTCCTCATTTCTTTTAAAAAAAGGGCTGACACGAGGTCAACCCTTCAATTGTTTGTTTATTATAGTCTGTCGTGTGAAGTTCTTGAAATAACGTCTGCTTGTTGTTCAGGAGTTAAATCACGGAATTTCACGGCATATCCAGATACTCGGATTGTTAAGTTCGGGTATTTTTCCGGATGAGCTTGTGCATCTAACAATAATTCGTTTGTGAATACATTAACGTTCAAGTGATAACCACCTTTATCAAAGTAGCCATCCATTACGTTACGCAAGTTATCGATTCTTGTATCATCGTCTTTACCTAAACCATTAGGATTGATAGTTTGTGTGTTAGAAATTCCATCTAATGCACTTGTATATTCTAATCTAGCAGTTGAGTTAAGTGATGCTAACAGGCCATTTTTCTCACCTAAGAATTTACCATCTTGGTAACTTGGGTTAGCACCAGGAGCTAATGGTTTACCAGCGCGACGTCCGTCTGGTGTGTTACCAGTTGCTTTACCGTAAACAACGTTTGAAGTGATTGTTAATAGTGATGTTGTAGGTTTCGCATTACGGTACGTATGTTGACGTCTGATTTGAGTCATAAAGTATTCAAGAATCCAGTTAGCCATTGCATCTGCTTCTTCATTATCGTTACCATAAGTTGGGAACTCATTTTGAGGAACATAATCAATTGCTAAACCATCTTCGTCACGAATTACTTGTACATTACCATGTTTGATTGCCATTACTGAGTCAGCAGCATGTGAAATCCCTGCAATACCAGTTGCAAATGTGCGTTGTAAGTTGCTTTCCATGAAGGCTAATTGTGCTGCTTCATAAGAATATTTATCATGCATATAGTGGATAACATTTAAAGTATTTACATATAATTCAGCTAACCAATCCATAATATCTTTATAACGATCAATGAATTCGTTATAGTCTAAAGTATCACCTGTCATCGGGCGGAATTTAGGAGCTACTTGCATTTTAGTTTTTTCGTCTACACCACCGTTGATTGCGTAAAGAACCGCTTTTGCTAAGTTCGCACGAGCACCGAAGAATTGCATATCTTTACCCATCACTGTTGCAGACACACAACATGCGATTGCGCAGTCGTCAGATCCCCAGTTAGCGCGTAATAAGTCATCATTTTCGAATTGGATAGATGAACTTTGTTTTGCGATTTTAGAGGCAAACGTTCTAAATCCAACTGGTAAATGTGAAGAATATAACACAGTCAAGTTAGGTTCAGGAGATGGACCCATGTTTGTTAGTGTGTGTAAGATTCGGAAATCATTTTTAGTTACTAATGAACGTCCATCCAAGCCCATACCAGCGATTGATAATGTAGCCCAAATTGGATAACCTGAGAATAATTGGTTGTATTCA
Source organism: Enterococcus sp. AZ170 (assembly GCF_050545135.1). Classification (NCBI taxonomy): domain Bacteria; kingdom Bacillati; phylum Bacillota; class Bacilli; order Lactobacillales; family Enterococcaceae; genus Enterococcus; species Enterococcus sp. AZ170. The sequence goes on from NZ_CP172947.1 coordinate 1,712,378, forward strand.
GGTGTACGAGCAAATTTAACCATACGTAATTTCATGATTAAGTGATCGATCATTTCTTGTGCTTCAAATTCAGTGATCACACCTGCTTCTAAATCACGTTGAATATAGATATCTAAGAATGCAGAGATACGTCCGATAGACATCGCTGCACCGTTTTGTGATTTGATGGCACCTAAGTAACCAAAGTATAACCATTGAATTGCTTCTTTAGCGTTTGCTGCTGGTTTTGAGATATCGAAACCGTAAGTTGAAGCCATTTCTTTAAGATCGGCCATCGCTCTGATTTGTTCAGAAATTTCTTCTCTTAAGCGAATCACGTCATCTGTCATTACTTTATTACCAGTATTACTTAAGTCTTTTTTCTTCTCAGTAATCAAGAAATCCATACCATATAATGCAATACGACGATAGTCACCGATGATACGGCCACGACCATAAGCATCTGGAAGACCTGTGATGATTTTGTTTTTACGAGCGGATCTCATTTCTGGAGTATAGGCATCAAAAACACCTTGGTTGTGAGTTTTTCTCCATTCAGAAAAGATCTTAGACATTTCTGGGTCTACTTCGTAACCATTTGAAGTCAAAGAGTTGTTAGCCATGTTAATGCCACCAAAAGGCATGAATGCTTGTTTCAATGGTACATCTGTTTGTAAACCTACGATTGTTTCTTCTTCTTTGATTAAATATCCAGGTTCATGAGAAGTTACTGTTGCAGGAATATTTGTGTCCATATCGTACACGCCATTTTTTTCATGTTGTACTTCAAATAATTCCTGTAATTTTGTCCATAACTTGTCTGTGCTAGGTGCGATTGGCTCTAGAAAAGAATCATCACCTGTGTACTCAGTGTAGTTTCTTTGAATAAAGTCACGCGTGTCTACTGATGTTTGCCATTTTTCGCCTTTAAAGCCTTTCCATTGCTCCATTTTGGGGCCTCCTTAGTATGCTGAAATCTATTGTAACAGCTTTATGTGATTAGTATAACACATAGTCGTTTTTATGCAAGCCTTTCCTTAATAATTTTTGAGCTAATTAGCGATTCTTTCATTAAAATCCATCAGAAAAACCTATTTAACAGCGTTTTATCTTTGTGATGTATTTAACTAATTTATTATATAAAAAGATAAATAGTAAGAAATCTGTAATATAAAAAGAGATTTCTGTACTAGTACAGAAACCTCTTTTTGCTAATTCTATAGAACAGCTTACTTGTTTAATTAGAATTTTCTGCTGATTTTTGTTCTAATTCAGCAGTATGCATTTCATGAACTTCTAAAATTTCACCGTCTTGTTTTTCATCAAGCATGAAAGAACCATTGGATGTTCGATCATTAATTGGATACTTTTCAGAATCAAGTGTGTATTGTTTGCCGTTTTGTGTCGTAACTAATAATTCTAACGGGCTACTTTCTGACATAAAGGTTACACGATGGGGATTTTTTTTCAATTCTCTAAGAACCATTAGGCCACGTTTAGCACGACCTAATTGCGGTAATTCTTGGGCAAGCATCCGTTTGATGCTTCCTCGTTGAGTCAAAATCACAATCGGTGTATCTCCGTCTTCATGAACAAGCAATCCATTGACTACATAGTCTTGATCTTTTAGATTCATCGCTTTGACACCTGCTGCTTTTGCGCCCACTACGGGTACTTCGTCTAGTGGATATCGTAAGCCAAAACCACGATGACTAACTAAAAAGACATCTAAAACTTTCTGTTCATTCGTTAGGTAAACATTTACGATTTCATCGGAATCAGATTTCAATTTCATACAGTTAGTTGGACGACTCTTATAGGTTCTCCAAGGTTCAAAATCAGTCATCTTACTTTGCTTGATCATACCTTCTTTTGTCATAAAGACAAACGTTTTCGTTGGTGAAAGTTCTTTGTAAGTATAAACAGCGATGATTGATTCATCTACTGAAAGATTTAAAATGGCTTGAGAAATATGTTCTCCTATTTCCTTCCATCTTAGATCTGGAAGTTCGTGGATTGGTCGATAGATCACATTGGCTTTATTTGTAATTAATAAAATATGATCTAATGTGTTGACTTCACCAGTATAAAGAAGGAAATCTCCTTCTTTCATCCCGACTTCTTCTGGTTTTGATGCACTATAGGAACGTAAGCTACTGCGTTTGATGTATCCTTCATGAGTTACAGTGACAATTACATCTTCTTGGGCAATCAAAACTTTGGTATCAATCTTGATTTCTTGGATCTCATCTTCGATCTTAGTTAAGCGAGGATTGCCATATTGTTTTTTGACTTCACGCAATTCTTTTTTCATTACGTTGAATAATTCGTTTTCATCGCTTAGGATTTTAGTTAATTCAGTAACGAGCTGATTTAGCTCATCAGCTTCTTTTTCAAGTTGAGTGATATCTGTATTGGTTAAACGATACAATTGTAATGTTACAATGGCTTCAGCTTGTTCCTCTGTGAAGGCGTAGGCTTTCACTAAGTTCATCTTCGCATCTTTTTTATCTTTACTACCGCGTATTGTTTCGATCACTTTATCTAAAATTGACAACGCTTTGATTAAGCCTGCAACAATATGCTGCCGTTTTTTGGCTTTGTTCAGTTCAAATTGACTTCGGTTTGTGATCACTTGTTTACGGTGAGCAATATAGCTGTCTAAAATTCGTTTTAACCCAACTTGTTGGGGGGTCATATTATCGATTGCAACCATATTGAAATTATAATTGATTTGAAGCTCGGTATTTTTGAAAAGATAATTTAGAATCCCTTCAGCGTTGGTATCTTTTTTCAATTCGATAGCAATCTGTAAGCCTGTACGGTCACTCTCGTCGCGAACTTCAGCAATACCGTCGATTTTTTTATTTAAGCGAACTTCATCCATCTTTTTAACTAAGGTAGCTTTGTTGACCTCATAAGGAATCTCGGTCACAATAATTTGCTGTTTGCCGCCTTTTAAAGATTCGATTCTGGTTTTTGAGCGCAGAATCACTTTTCCACGACCTGTTTCATAGGCTTTTTTGATTTCTTCTTTTCCTTGTAAGATACCACCTGTTGGGAAATCAGGTCCTGGAATGAATTCCAGTAGTTTATCTAAGGTTGCATTAGGATGATCAATCAAATAAATCGTACCATCGATGATTTCTGCTAAATTATGTGTCGGAATTTCCGTTGCATACCCTGCTGAAATCCCTGTAGAACCATTGACTAGTAGATTAGGATATTTCGCTGGTAAAACAGTAGGTTCTTTTTCCGTATCATCAAAGTTCCAAACAAAATCGACCGTTTCTTTTTCGATGTCTTTCAGTAACTCGCCGCTTAATTCAGATAAACGAGCTTCTGTATAACGCATCGCAGCTGGCGGATCCCCATCCATACTCCCATTATTTCCGTGCATTTCGATCAGAACTTCTCGAAGTTTCCAGTCTTGACTTAAGCGCACCATCGCTTCGTAAATACTGCTATCACCATGGGGATGATAATTCCCCATGATATTTCCGACAGATTTAGCGGATTTTCTAAAGCTTTTTTCAAACGTATTACCATCTTTGTTCATGGAGAATAAAATTCTACGTTGTACTGGTTTTAACCCATCACGAATATCTGGTAGGGCACGTTCTTGAATGATATATTTGGAATATCTTCCAAAACGATCGCCCATTACTTCTTCAAGTGTTAATTCTTGAATATCTTGGCGTTTTTCCAAATTCGTCACTCCCTACTCTAAGTCGAATAAACTGATTTCTGCTGCTGCGTCTGTCTCTGCATTTTTACGTTCAGTTTCTTCTTTTTTTTCTTCATCTAATACTTCATTTGAAATGGATGGAGAAATCTCCGTCTCACCATCTTTTCGATCTAAGATACTACCATCTTCTTCTAGTGTGAATTGTACATGGCGTTCGATCCATTTTCTTCTTGGTTCTACTTTATCGCCCATGAGTGTCGTTACACGGCGTTCTGCTTGTGCAGCATCATCTATTCTAACTCGGATCAACGTACGTGTCTCAGGGTCCATTGTAGTCTCCCACAGCTGATCAGCGTTCATTTCCCCTAGACCTTTGTAGCGTTGAAGCATATAGCCTTTACCGACTTGTTCCGTCACGTTAGATAATTCTTCATCTGTCCAAGCATATTCTGTTACTGCTTTTTTGCCAACTCCTTTTGATACTTTATAAAGTGGCGGTAACGCAATATAGATTTTGCCAGCTTCAATCAGTGGTTTCATATAGCGATAGAAAAAGGTTAACAGTAAGACTTGGATATGTGCTCCATCGGTATCCGCATCGGTCATGATGATGACTTTGTCATAATTACAGTCTTCAATTGAAAATTCTGGACCAACACCCGCACCGATTGTGTAGATCATTGTGTTGATTTCTTCGTTTTTTAAAATATCTTGCATTTTGGCTTTTTCAGTATTTAGCACTTTTCCTCGTAAAGGTAAAATCGCTTGGAATTTTCTGTCGCGTCCTTGTTTAGCTGAACCACCGGCAGAGTCTCCTTCGACTAAATATAATTCATTTCTTTTAGGATTTCGTGATTGAGCCGGTGTTAGTTTTCCAGATAAAAGAGATTCGCCTTTTTTCCGTTTTTTGCCATTTCGACTTTCTTCACGGGCTTTGCGTGCTGCTTCACGCGCTTCACGAGCCTTGATCGCCTTACGGATCAATTGTTGACTCATTTCGCTGTTTTCTTGCAGATAAAAGCCCATTTGCTCTCCAACGACATTATCCACTGCATTACGCGCCATTGGCGTCCCAAGTTTTTCTTTGGTTTGACCTTCAAATTGTAATAAGTTTTCCGGAACGCGAATCGATAATACAGCAGCTAATCCTTCGCGGAAGTCACTACCCTCTAAATTTTTATCTTTTTCTTTTAGCAAACCGACTTTTCTTGCATACTCATTGTAAGCTTTTGTCATTGAAGACTTCATCCCTACTTCATGAGTACCACCATCTTTTGTGCGGACATTATTGACAAATGAAAGGACATTTTCTGAATAGCCATCATTATATTGATAAGAAAGCTCAACTTCGATGCCATCTTTTTCCCCTGAAAAATAAACAACAGGTGTTAATGTATCTTTTTCTTCATTAAGGTAGGCAACAAATTCTTTGATTCCCTCATCATAATGGAAGACTTCCTCTTTTGGTTCTTCTCCTCTAAGATCTGTTAGAGAAATTTTGACACCTTTTAATAGAAATGCAGATTCTCTTAATCGCTCTGCTAATGTATCGTATGAAAAATGGATAGTAGAAAAAATAGTATCATCAGGAAGAAAAATTACAGAAGTCCCATTTTTTTTATTCGTTTTTCCTACTTTTTTTAAAGTTCCAACGGGTTTTCCGCCATTTTCAAAACGTTCCATGTATTCAACACCGTCACGGACGATGCGCACTTCTAACCAACTAGATAACGCATTTACTACGCTGGCACCTACACCATGCAGTCCGCCAGAAGTTTTATAACCGCCTTGGCCGAATTTTCCTCCTGCATGTAAAACGGTAAAGATCACTTCTACGGTTGGGATTCCAGATGCGTGCATTCCAACTGGCATTCCGCGGCCAGAGTCAGTGATTTTGATACTATTGTCTTTTTGGATCGTGACACTGATTTCATTTCCATAACCGGATAATGCTTCATCAACTGCGTTATCAACGATCTCATAGACTAAATGATGTAATCCACGGCTGTCTGTGGAGCCGATATACATTCCTGGTCTTTTTCTTACAGCTTCCAATCCTTCTAAAACCTGGATGGAGGCGTCATTGTATTCATTGTTTACTTTTTTCGCCAAAGAAAAAACTCCTTATACTTGAATTATAGGGCCAAAGGCCACATCATTACAATAATACTCTAAAAGCTCTCAAAAAAAAAGAGCTTTCCTAAACGGCCACTCTTTCTTAAGATTATTTACATCTATTTAGGCATTTCGGCTAATTCAATTTTTATGCAACGATTCATTATAATAGCATTTCTTCCTGCATTTTTCAATATTTCCGAAGCTTCTTCACTTTCCAAACCTAATTGGGCCCAAAAGACTTTTGCATCAGTTTCTATGAAATCATGTGCTACTTCAGGTAAAAATTCACTTCGACGGAAAATATCGACAATGTCAATTTGACCTGGTACATCTTGTAATTTTTCATAGACTTTTTCGCCAAGGACTTCTTGCCCAGCTAAAATCGGATTTACAGGAATGATTTCATAGCCATATTCTTGTAGTAATCTAGCAATTTTATAACTTGTGCGGTCTTCTTTGGCACTTAGTCCAACGACTGCGATTCGTTTGGCTTGTTTTAAGTAATTAAAAATTTGTTTTTGTGATGGGTTTTCTATTGGCATTTTGATCATCCTTTCTAATTTCTCTTACTTTCATTATACAACGAATATTTAATTATTGTTAGCTGTTTCTATTCGTGATAAAATAAATGCTAGTTTGAACAGAAAGAGGTTGCTCAATGAAATTCTTTGTGTTATTGATTATAGCTTATCTACTCGGTTCTATCCCTTCCGGTGTTTGGGTCGGAAAACTATTTTTTAAAAAAGATCTTCGTCAATTTGGTAGTGGCAATACAGGAACGACAAATACATTTAGAGTATTGGGAAAAAAAGCTGGTATTGCAGTTTTGTTTATGGATATCTTAAAAGGCACATTAGCCACTAGTTTACCCTTTCTATTTTCTTTAAATGTCAATCCGTTGGTATTTGGTGTTGCAGCTGTTTTAGGTCACACATTTCCAGTTTTTGCACATTTCAAAGGAGGAAAAGCGGTTGCTACGAGTGCAGGGATGATCTTAGCTTACAATCCAGCATTTTTTGTTTATTCTGCCTTAATTTTTATTATTATGTTATACATTACTAGTATGGTTAGCTTAACTAGCATGATCAGCGCAGTATTGATCACTTTGTCAACAGTCGTTTTACCCTTTGCTATTCCAGCGATATTGCCTAAATTTGATTGGTTATTGACCACGATTGCTTTAGCTTTGACCATTTTTATTTTTATTCGCCATAAGGATAATATAAAACGGATCAAAGATGGCACAGAAAGTCGTGTACCTTTTGGACTAGGCTCTAAGCCTGAAAAAGAAACAAAAAATAAAAAAACTAGAATGTGAGGTTTCGACATCTCACGTTCTAGTTTTTTTATTTTTATTTAGCTGTAAGTGTGTAATGGGTTTTGAATACCTCTGATGCAGCTAATTTATTGATCCCTTTTTTATTCACAATATTTCCTGTTGCATTTACTTCGTCTGCAATACCACACCAAGGTTCAATACACACAAAGGGTGCATCTTTTTGGTAAGGAGACCAAATACCTACATAAGGCATGTCAGTATAGCTTAAGCTAATACTGTGGGAGCTTTCATCAGTTTCAATAGTGATCGCATTGGCCCCTTTGGTTTCGAAGATAATGGCATCCTCTTTAAACAATTCTCTTCGAATATCAAGGCTTGTATTTGTTTGACCCAACGTTTTGTGTTCAAAATCGGCAAACGGTCCAACTAGTGGGATCTGAGTACGAGATTTTTTAGGTGAAAAGCTTAAATAATAATCATCGAATGTTAATCCTTGTTCTAGTGGAACATTGAATGCCGGATGTCCACCGATTGAGAAGTACATATCATTAGATCCTGTATTTTCAACTTGGTAACCAACCACTAGGCTCTCTTCTTCTAAAGCATAAGAAAGAATCAACTCAAAATCAAAAGGATAAACTTTCTTCGTTTCTTTATTACTTTTTAAAGATAACGAGACTAGTTCTGTTCCATGCTCGATTACTTCAAAAAGAGCATCTCTAGCAAATCCATGCTGTCCCATGGGATACGTTTGATTCTCATAAGTATATTGATCATTTTTAAGACGGCCAACGACTGGAAATAAGACAGGTGCATGACGTCCCCAAAAAGCTGGGTCTCCTTGCCAGATGTATTCAATATTATTTTTCTTTGATTTCAAGCTGACTAATTCAGCACCATCTTCTGCGATTGTTGCAATCAGAAATTCATTTTCAATTTGTACAGTCATATTTGCTGCCTCCTATTTGTTATCTTTTTCCAATTCTTTGATAAATTGTTTATTTAAGACTTTCAAATAAGTTCCCTTCATTCCAAGAGATCTTGATTCTATGATACCCGCTGATTCTAATTTTCTTAAGGCATTAACGATAACTGAACGAGTAATCCCTATTTCATCAGCAATACTTGACGCAGTCAAGCGACCTTCTTCTCCGTCCAAGGCTTTAAAGATTGCTTGAACAGCTTTTAATTCGCTGTAAGATAATGTATTGATCGCCATTTGAACAGCAGTTGCGCTGCGAACATTGGCTTCGATGTTTCTAGATTGTTGATAAAGGATTTGCATTCCAACAACTGTTGCGCTATATTCAGCTAAAACTAAATCTTCATCGTCAAAGGATTGTTCTACTCTTGCCAAAATAATCGTGCCTAACCGTTCACCTGCACCAAACATTGGTACGATCGTAGTTAAGCCAAAGGGATATTTTTCACGTAACTCAACTGGAAAAGCAGTTAAGTCGCTGGTGATTGAAATATTCGCTTCTGTTTTAGTTAAATTGTCAGCTGCATCTGTATAGCTTTGGGGAAAACGTTTTTCTTCAAACATGTGTTTAACACGTGCATTATTTACATCTAATTTTTCGTTATACCCTAGCAGAACTCCTTCGTTACTGATGATGTAGGCATTACTGTCTAAGACATCCCCTAAAATGACTGCCATCTTGTCGTAGGGTAACTCTGCTTTTTGATCAAATGTATTTTTCTGTTGTAAAAGCTTATTGATTTGACGCGTTTTTTCTAATAAAGTAGCCATTTTTACTCCTCCTAATTTAAAAGCGTAGCTCGTGTAGCTAGATAACACATGGTAATACCATGACACCTTGCTTCCCCTCTTACCAATTAACATCCACTCATTTCTTCGTTGTGTTTCTCGGCCTATTTCAAAGCAACCACTGAAAGAACTGTCAGATCATCCTACAAAATGTAGCGGCTTAAATCCTCGTTTTGAACAATACTGTTTAATTTTTCATTTACGTATGCTTCTGTGATTGTTATTTCACCCATTTGCATATCTGGTGCTTCAAACAATAAGTCTTCCAATAAACGTTCTAAAATTGTATGCAAACGACGAGCACCGATATTGTCTGTGTCGCGATTGACATTGAAAGCAATATTGGCAATTCGCTCGATGGCTTCTTTAGTAAAGATTACTGTGACATTTTCAGTTCCGATCAATGCAATATATTGTTTGATCAATGCGTTATTTGGCTCAGTTAAAATCCGTATAAAATCTTCAGCTGTCAAATCATCTAATTCCACACGGATTGGGAAACGACCTTGTAATTCTGGAATCAAATCACTAGGTTTAGATAAATGGAACGCACCTGATGCAATGAACAAAATATGATCTGTTTGGATTGGTCCATATTTTGTATTGACCTGTGACCCTTCTACAATCGGCAAAATATCACGTTGAACACCTTCGCGAGAAACTTCACCGGAATTTTGCTGACTTTTTGATGTGATTTTATCAAACTCATCGATAAAAATGATCCCACTACTTTCTGCTAAACGAATAGCTTCGCTATGGATATCCGCATCTTTGACGATTTTTGCCGACTCTTCTTTTACTAATAATTCTTGTGCTTCTTTAACGGTTACTGTTCGCTCTACTTTTTTCTTGGGAGATAACGCACCTAACGTTTCGTTTAAGTCAATACCCATCTGTTCCATCCCGTTATTCATTGCAGGCATTGTCTTTTTTGGTTCTTCTATTTCAATTGTAACTTCGCGATTATTTAATAAGCCTTTTTCTAACTGCTCAAGAATCGTTTTGCGGTTTACTTTGATTTCTTCCGTTATCTCTTCTTGTGCTTCTTGCGGTTGTTGTGCACTATTGAACATTTGCATCATTTGTTCAAATTGATTGTTTGATGCTTGTTTGTGCTCTTTTTTGATACCAGGTACTAACACTTTTACCAAGCGATTGTTCGCTTTTTTCAAAGCTTGTGAATAAACACGGCTATATTGTTGTTTCTCAACGATTTGAATGGCTTGTTCTACAAGATCACGGACCATCGATTCGACATCGCGACCCACATAACCAACTTCGGTAAATTTCGTTGCTTCTACTTTGATAAAAGGAGCATTGACGATTTTAGCTAGTCGTCTAGCAATTTCTGTCTTCCCTACACCAGTAGGTCCGATCATCAACATATTTTTAGGCGTTACATCTTGCTGCATTTTTTCGTCGAGTTGTAGACGACGGTATCTATTTCTCAAGGCTACCGCAACAGATTTTTTCGCTGTTTCTTGTCCAATAATGTAGTCATCTAATTCTTTAACGATTTCTCTTGGTGTTTTATTTAGTTCGTTCATGGTTGTTGTCCCCCATTTATAATTCTTCTACAATGATATTGTGATTGGTAAAGACACAAATATCAGCTGCGATGTTCAATGCATTTTTTGCGATATCTTTGGCTGACATTTCTTTGTCACCATAACGTTTCATTGCTCGTGCCGCAGATAGTGCAAAATTACCACCTGAGCCAATCGCTAAGATGCCATCGTCAGGCGTGATCACTTCACCCGTGCCTGATACTAAAAGCATTTCTTTATCATTCATTACGATCAGCATTGCTTCTAATTTTTGCATAGATTGCTGAGTACGCCACTCTTGAGCTAATTCAACTGCCGCCCGAGTTAAGTTTCCGTTATATTCATTTAGTTTTCCTTCGAACTTTTCTTCGAGTGTAAATGCATCTGCTACACTACCCGCAAAGCCGACAACTACTTCATCGTTATAGATTCTACGAACTTTTTTAGCTGTGCCTTTCATAACAACAGATTCTCCCATCGTTACTTGTCCGTCACCAGCCATCGCAAATTTCCCATTTTTTTCAACAGCGCAAATCGTTGTTGAATGAAATTGTGATTCTACCATTACCATTCCTCCTGATTTCAAAGCGAAACAAATCGATTGTGAAAGATTTGTTTCGCTAGATAATTTAAAAAAATAAAACAAACTCGTTTTCAGATAGCTTGGGTCGCTGATCATTTTTTATGCACGAGGATGAAACGTTCGATAATTTTTTTGTAAACTTTCTTTTGTTACATGAGCGTAAATTTGTGTGGTCGATAAATCTGAATGACCTAATAATTCTTGAACAGTTCGCATATCAGCACCATGATTCAATAAGTGAGTCGCAAATGTATGGCGTAACATATGCGGATGGATATCGCTGGTCAATGAACTTTTTTTTATAAGTTGATTCAAGACATATTCGATTCCAGTTGGTGTGATTTGCTCACCATGATGATTCACAAAAACAAAAGCATGTTCTTGTTGGTACTTCTTCATCAAAACTGCTCGACCATTTTCCAAATACTCTTTAAGCGCATCTTGTGCAAAAGAGCCAAAAGGAACATACCGATCTTTATTACCTTTCCCGTGAATCAGTAATACATTAGCAGAAAAATCAATTGCCTGTAAGGTCAAATTCTTACATTCACTAACACGTATCCCCGTTCCATAAAGAATTTCTAGAAGTGCTTGATTTCTTAGCTCTAAAGGTTTTGTTCCTTTCGCACTTTCAAATAAGGCATCAATTTCCTTTTCATAGAAAAAACGTGGAAGTCGTAATTGCTTTTTCTTCATATGTACATAGGAAAAAGGATTTTCTTTCATTACTTCGTTTTTTAGTAAAAATTGATAGAAAGATCGTAGACTGGCAATTTTTCTACTAATAGAATTTCGACTATATTCTTTGTCATAAAGAAAACTGAGGTACGTCCGAATATCTAAATGATCGACGTTTAAATAGTCTGCTTCACCTGAATCTTTTAGAAAATCAAAGAAATTGAGGATATCTTCTTCGTAAGCAATTTTGGTTTTTTCAGAATAGCCTCGTTCAACGATCAAGTAACTTAAAAATAGTTCAGGCCAGTTTTTTTCTTGCATAGTAGGCATCCTCCAATAAATTACAACGTAACTTTAGCATAACCTTTTTGAAAAGACAAATGAATTGTCAGAATTTAATCAATATTTTCAAATTTGGTAACAATTTATTCATATTTGCCTTTAAATCCTCATAAATTATAGGTGTAATTTAATTTTTTTATCCTCTTATTTGTTACTTAATCAAAAGACCGAAGTAAACAGTTGTGCTTACTTCGGTCTTTTGATTAAGTTGTTTGATCTATAATATTTTGTTCTTCAATGACACGTGCTAATGCCGTTAATGCTCTATTTGCAATGGCTTCATAGCGTTCTTTTTTATCCCGAATTCTTTCAGGCATTTCAGGGAATAGTCCAAAGTTAGCATTCATAGGTTGGAAATGTTTTCCCTCAGCATGGGTAATATAATAAGCCATGCTACCTAAAGTTGTTTCTCTTGGAAAAATGATCGTTTCTTCTCCCTTTGCTAAACGAGCAGCATTCATGCCGGCCAATAAACCACTAGCTGCACTTTCTACATACCCTTCAACACCTGTCATTTGTCCAGCAAAAAATAAATTCTCTCTTTTTTGAGATTGATATGTCGGTTTTAGTAATTCTGGTGAGTTCATAAAACTATTTCGATGCATTACACCAAAACGAACAAACTCAGCGTTTTCTAAACCTGGAATCATTTGGAAAACACGCTTTTGTTCTCCCCATTTTAGATGAGTTTGAAATCCTACAAGATTGTATAGAGAAGCTGCTGCGTTATCTTGACGTAATTGAATCACAGCATAGGGACGTTTACCTGTCTTAGGGTCTTCCAAGCCAACTGGTTTTAAGGGACCAAATAGCATTGTTTTGATTCCACGTTTGGCCATTACTTCAATAGGCATACATCCTTCAAAGAATTTCTCTTTTTCAAAAGACTTGAGTGGTGCAACTTCAGCTGAAATCAAGGCTTCGTAAAATGCTTTAAATTCTGATTCGGTCATTGGACAGTTTAAGTAAGCCGCCTCTCCTTTATTGTAACGAGATTTTAAGTATACTTTATCCATATCGATCGTTGCTTTGTCAACGATCGGTGCCGCTGCATCATAAAAATAGAAACCATCCGAGCCGTTGAACTCCTTGATTTGTTCAGCTAACGCTTCTGAGGTTAGTGGACCTGTTGCGATGATTACGATTCCTTCAGGGATTGTTGTGATTTCTTCATTTTTTACAGTAATTAGTGGATGATTTTTTATCTTCTCAGTGATTTCTTGTGAAAAATCATCACGATCAACAGCTAATGCCCCTCCAGCAGGAACAGCTGTTTTGTCTGCACTATTAATGATGATCGAATTTAAACGTCGCATTTCTTCTTTTAAAACGCCAACCGCGTTCGTTAAATTATTTCCTCGTAGAGAGTTTGAACAAACTAATTCAGCAAAATTTTCTGTTTGATGTGCAGGCGTATTTTTTACTGGTCTCATTTCATAAAGTGTGACTGGCACACCCGCTTGGGCAACTTGCCAAGCGGCTTCACTGCCGGCTAAGCCAGCACCGATAACTGTTACAGGAGTAATCATCTATTTCCTCATTTCTTTAAAAAACCAACGGGTTTGTCCGCTGGTTTTAATTTTATTATTTTTGAACGTTTTCTTCATAATCACCGTTGATACAGACGACTTGTTTTCCACCTTTGACTTTCTTCTCAACAAGATATTGCCCACATTTGGGACACGGACGCCCGATTGGTTTATCCCAAGAGGTGAAATCACAGTCTGGATAGCGACTACAGCCGTAGAATAAGCGATTTTTCTTTGATTTACGTTCAATGACTTGACCTTCCTTACATACGGGACAAGTAACACCAATCTCTTTGACGATTGCTTTAGTATTGCGACACTCTGGGAAATTGCTACATGCATAAAATTTGCCGTAACGTCCTAACTTGATGACCATCGGATGGCCACATAGATCACAATCAAAACCAGCAGGTTCATCTTTGATTTGGATTTTTTCGATTTTTTCTTCTGCGTTCGTCAATTCTTTTTCGAAAGGACGATAAAAACGATCGACTACTTCAACCCATTTTTCTTGTCCAATACCAATTTTGTCCAAATCACCTTCCATTGAAGCAGTAAAATGAACATCTACAATTTGTGGGAAGAATTCAACGATCAATGAATTGACGATTTCACCTAATTCAGTAGGTTCAAATCGTTTATTCGTTAGTTTAACATAATAACGTCTTTGAATCGTTTCTAAAGTCGGCGCATAAGTTGATGGACGACCGACACCATTTTCTTCTAACGAACGAATTAATGTAGCTTCACTAAATCTTGCTGGCGGCTGAGTGAAATGTTGTTTTGGTTCAATATCAAGAGCGTTGACTTTATCGCCTTCAACTAGATCAGGTAAAATATTTTCCTTGTCTTCTTTACCATCATCGCGGCCTTCAACATAAACCTGCATAAATCCTTTAAATTTCACTTTGGCACCATTTGCAATAAAAATCACACCATTTTGTTCCAATGTCACTTTCATTGTATCCAAAACAGCAGGTGTCATTTGACTAGCAACTAAACGTGACCAAATCAACGTATAGAGTTTTAATTGATCTTTGTCCAAGTATTGTTTGATTTCATTTGGTGCACGTAAAACACTAGAAGGACGAATGGCTTCATGGGCATCTTGAGCGCCCTGAGCATTTTTCACTTTCCGTCCGCCGTGTGCTGAAAATTCAGAGCCATAATTTTTTTCAATGTATTCGGCTACTTCTGCTTTCGCTGAATCTGCAATTCTAGTGGAATCTGTACGCATATAGGTAATTAAACCTACAGTTCCTTGCTTGCCTAAAGCAATACCTTCATACAGTTGTTGTGCAACCATCATGGTTTTTCGTGTTCTGAAATTTAATTTTCTGGCTGCTTCTTGTTGTAAACTACTGGTTGTAAAAGGTAACGCAGGATTACGTTTCCGCTCTTTCTTTTCAACTTTTGTCACATCGTATTCTTTGCCATTGATTCGAGTAGTTACTTCTTTTACTGCTTCAGCATTCGGTAATTTTTTCTTTTTACCATCCAGCCCCCAGAAATTAGCCTTAAATTTTTTCTTTGCTTTTTGAAAATTACCATCAATGCTCCAATATTCTTCTGGAATAAATTTGCGAATATCATTTTCACGATCAATGATAATTTTAAGTGCTACAGACTGTACTCGACCAGCACTTAAGCCTTTTTTCACTTTGCGCCAAAGAATTGGACTTAGTGAATAACCTACTAAACGATCTAGAATACGACGTGCTTGCTGTGCATCTACTAAATCTAAATTAATCGTACGTGGTTCTTTAAATGCAGATTTCACTGCTTCTTTTGTAATTTCATTAAAAACAACTCGATTTTTATCATTTAAATCCAAGCCGAGAAGGAAAGACAAATGCCAAGCAATAGCCTCTCCTTCTCGGTCTGGATCGGCTGCGAGATAGACTTTTTCGGCTTTTTTAGCAGCCGTTTTTAAACTTTTAATAACGTCGCCCTTACCACGAATAGAGATATAGTGTGGCTCATAATTATTTTCAGTATCTACACCCATTTTACTTTTTGGTAAATCGCGAATATGCCCAACACTGGCAACAACCTTATAGTTTTTCCCTAAGTATTTTTCAATCGTTTTTGCTTTAGCTGGTGATTCCACAATAACAAGATATTTATACGCCATTCAACGTGTGGCTCCTTTCGGTTTTTGTGTTTCTTCTATTATATATATCAAAATGTAGAGAACTCACAAATCGTACTTCATCATATCTATTCGTTACAGGTTTGTCAAGGATAGATGCAGTTAAATCGAAAAAAGTTGAATTTCTTCTAATATATCTTGAGGACAAATAGTACATTTTGCTCCTTCTTGAATAAGGCGATGGCAGCCGTCAGATTGTGTATCAAATAGATTGCCAGGGACTGCAAATACTTCTCGTCCATACTCTAAAGCTGCCTGTGCGGTGATTAAAGACCCGCTTTTTTTACGTGCTTCAATTACACAGGTACCCAAACTCATACCAGCGATAATTCTATTTCGCATCGGGAAGTGATATTTTCTAGGTCCTGCCCCGTTAGGATATTCACTAATGACTAGCTGCTCTTCCATCATTTTTCGTTGAATATGTGCAGTTTCTTTTGGATAGCAAATATCTAGACCAGTTCCGATGACTCCGATCGTATTGCCACCATTTTGCATTGTGACTTGATGGCTGACACTATCGATTCCTTTAGCTAACCCGCTTACAATTGTCAACTCATTACAGATTATCTCTGGAAGTAGTTTTCGAACAACATTTATTCCATAAATAGAAGCCGCTCTTGCTCCGATAAAGGATAAACAATTTTTTTTTAATAGCTTGATATCTCCTTTATAAAATAATACTACTGGGCAATTATAAATTTGCTTTAAGTGATAGGGGTAATTGGGATCCAAAATCGTAATAAACCTGTGTTGAGATTGATATTTTTTCAACTTATCAGGATTGGTTGTCCAGTAATCCCATGAATCAGAAAATAATTTTTGGTAGGTTGTGATACCAGCAATCTGAATAATTTCTTCTTTCGTTAAATCAGTACAGTCGTTGTACTTCATTGAAAAATCCAAAACTTTTAGTATACCTAAGTTGCCAATACCGTTACAAACTGTCAATTTAAATAGTAGGGTTCGTTGTCTTACATCCATAAAAAAACCTTCTTTCGCAAATACTTGTTATAGTAAGTATCCGCAAAAAAAGGGGTTTTTCATTTTTTAATACATATCTTTGATAGGAGCAAAGGTTTTTCTATGGATCGTACATATTCCGTGTTGCTCTAGTCCTAATAAGTGTTCTTTGGTTCCATAACCAGCATTATTTTCAAAGCCATAGCCTGGATACTTTTTAGCATAGTCTTCCATTAATCGATCACGAATGACTTTAGCAACGATACTTGCTGCTGCAATCGATATGGAACGCGCATCACCTTTAATAATACTTTCTTGTGGGATGTCGACATCTAATTTCATCGCATCGATCAATAAATAATCGGGAATGAAGCAAAGGTCTTCCAATGCAATACCCATAGCTAGTTTTGAGGCTTGATAAATATTGATTTCATCGATTTTAGTGTGATCTACCATACCAATTCCAATTGAAATAGCTTGGTTTTGGATTTCATCATAAAGTTTCGCTCTTTTTTTAGCAGATAACTTTTTAGAATCATTTACGCCAAGTAATTGAAAATTTTCCGGTAAGATCACTGCTGCAGCAACAACCGGTCCCGCCAAAGGACCGCGTCCTACCTCATCTATACCTACAATTAATCGATGGCCGGTTGCACGTGCTCTTTTTTCAAACAGCTGCATTTCTTCAAATAATGCTACTTCTTTTTCGTGTCGTTGTAGCCTTCGATCCCATTGAGCAAGAGCTTGTTGAACCCCACTACGTTCATCAGCTTGCCATAACGATATCCGTACATCATCTCTTTTATCAATAGTGGCCAGTAGAGCTTTGATTTGTTGAATTGATTCAGTTTTCATCTTTTGTAGCTCCTAATTCTTCCCAACGATCTAATGTATAGGGTCCCAATTTGCTGCTGCGGATCTCTTGGATGATCATTTCACTCGCACGATCGTAATCATCACGAAATCCTCGTTTTTGACTGATCAACATCAAAAGTTCAGCTCCGGGTAAAAAGGTATCCTCTTTTGATAACTGATAGCGTTCAACTAAACGCTGTGGATAAAAACGTGAAAAAAAAGTTAATCCGTAAATAGCCAAATCATCTAAGTGAAGCAATTGATCTTTAATCGCACCAGTTAAAGCCAACTTTTTACCGATTTCTTGATCTTCAAATTTAGGCCATAAGATTCCTGGAGTATCAAGTAATTCTAAATCCGTTCCAGATCGAAGCCATTGCTGTCCTTTTGTCACTCCGGGTTTGTTGCCAGTTTGGGCAATTTTTTTACCAACTAAACGATTCATCAATGTGGACTTTCCTACATTAGGAATTCCAATGCACATTGCACGGATTGCACGCGGCTTCAAGCCTTTTGAACGTTCTCGATCGAGTTTTTCTTTTAGGGCTTTTTTCGCTTCGGGTATGATTTTATTGACACCTTTATTTTGTTGAGCGTTGATTACTAAAGTATGGTAGCCTTTTTCTTGAAAATAGTGCTGCCACTTCTGATTTTGTTCTTTGTCAGCTAAATCACCTTTGTTTAACAAGATCAAACGTGGTTTTTGCTGTACGATTTGATCCATCATTGGATTTCTAGAAGAAAGAGGTAATCTAGCATCAATCAACTCAAAAACGATATCAACGTATTTTATTTTTTCAGATACTTCTCTTCGGGCTTTCGCCATGTGCCCTGGAAACCATTGTATTGTCATTCTATCACCTATCTTGGTATAAATTTCATATGTGGTATTGGATAGTAAACGAATTGTGCCTTGCCTAAGATATACTTACTTTCAACAGCGCCAAAAGAGCGGCTGTCTTTTGACATTCGTCGATTGTCGCCCAATACAAAATAACTATCTTGTGGTAAAACATCTTCTGTAATAAGGTTGCTTAAATCAAAATTCGTTGTATAAGGAGCCAGCTCGTGGTCCTTTTTTATATTTTTTTCTAAAAAAGCTTCTTCGATTGGCTTTTCATTTATATAGAGCTGATCATCTTCGTAGCGCACAGCCTCTCCAGGCATTCCAATGACTCGTTTGATATAAATAGCTCCTGTTGGCAACTTAAATACCACGACATCAAAACGCTTGATTGCTGAGAACTTTTCCATCACGATCATGTCACCTTGACTAAGCGTTTTTTCCATTGAATTACCATCAACTTGAACAGGAATCAAAATAAAACCTCTTAATATAAATAAAAAGACTAAGGAAGGAACGAGTAATTTCATGAAAGAAATAAAGCAACCTATATAAAAATTTCGTTTTTCCACTCTTTTTCTCTCCCTTTCTTTCACTGATTCTATTATAAAGGAAACACGATAGAAAAAGCGACTAATTTAAAGGAAAAATTGAATCTGTCTGTGAAAAATTTAAAATTGTCATACACGTGTAACTTTTGCTATATCAATTTTACGAATCTATTTGTTTTCTTTTTTTAGTTCTTTTATACCAGCTTCATAAAAAGCATCGTTATCTTTGATTTTCTGGCCAATTGCTATTTCGATTAGAGTTGCTGTTTCATTGTCTATCTCACCTGTAATTGGCAGTTCACTATTTTTTTGGACGGACTCGACTGCTAATTTCGTTTGTTCAGAAAATTCACTGCTTTGACCATCGACCTCATAATCGAGTGCCTTTAATAAGGCATTGACATTTTTGACAACAGGAGAAGAATCTCCTTGTTTTAAAGTCTTATCTCTAGAAATTGGAGACAGGTATGCATAGTCAGGATAGTCGACTTTAATCGTTGGTTCTAAGCCTTTTTCATGGATCCATTCACCGTTTGGAGTTAGCCATTTTAAAACAGTTAATTTGATTTCACTTTTACCATTAAGATTTTTAACGGTTTGAACCGTTCCTTTACCAAATGTTTTCGTACCAATAATTGTTTTGTCTCCAGATTCCTTTAATGCTGCTGCGAAAATTTCCGAAGCACTGGCACTTCCTTCATCAACTAAGACGACCGTTGGTTCCGTGACTTTGAAGCCATTATCTAATTGAGTAGAGGCAACTTCTTCACTGGTATTGCCATTTTTATCTTCAAATTGGATGATTGGTTTGCCATCTTTAAGGAACATACTAGCCATTTGCTCAACTTGATCTAGTAGTCCGCCGGGATTTTGGCGTAAATCGATTACAAATGAAGTTGCCCCATCTTTTCTTAATGTTTTGATCGTTTTTTGAAGTTCTTTAAACGTATTTTCACCAAAAGAGGTAATTTTGATTGATCCAACTGAGGGATCTGTTTTGTCTAGCTCTCCTTTGACCGTTTCGATCGGAATTGTGTCACGAATTAGTTTTAATTCAAATGTTTCTTCCCCGCGGGCAATTGTCAAGCGGACCTCAGTTCCTTTTTTCCCTCGAATTTTACTGACGACTTGAGTAAGGGTTTTTCCTTGCGTTTCTTCATCATCGACTTTCAAAATTGTATCGTTGGTTTTCATACCTGCCTTAGCTGCTGGTGAACCTTCAATCGGTGCTTGTGCTACGGTGGGAAGATCATCTGTCATCGTCATGGTAGCTCCGATTCCTTCGAAACTGCCAGCAAGACTTTGATCTAATTCGTCCGCTTCTGGTTCGTTTAAATAACTAGAATAAGGATCATCCAGCGCTTCGGTCATGCCTTTTAACGCTCCATCGACCAATTTTTTTTCATCGACTTTTCCTACATAATTATTGATGATTTCATTATATAGAGCATCGATCTTTTTTAAGTCCTCATTTTGAGTAGGACTATCCGCAAGCTGTTTTTTATATTGGTAGTCAAAATAAATGTAGCAGCTGCCGCCAGCTAAAAAGGCGACACAAATGATCGAAATAAGGTATTGGCGAAAAGGGACTTGTTGTTTATTTTTCATAAGGTCATCTCTTTCTATAAAATTATCATTGCGTATTTTCCAGTTTACCACGAAAAAAAAAGAAGGAAAAGCTTTCTTCTCCTTTCCTTCTTTTTATTTATTGTTTTCTAGATATTTTTCCCAAATTTCGTCAAAAATATGCATGTTTGTCAAATAATCTGCATTCATTTCTAAATAGCTCGATAATTCATGATAATCCTCAGATTGCTTAGGAAATTGAATATCTTTTGCTGCATCATTTGCGAATTGACTCTCTTCGGTTTTTCTAGGGGCTCTTAACGTCATTAAATAATGATAAAAGCTTCTTCTCATAGTTTCACCAATTCTCTTTTATAAAATTTGCTCGGTTTGCATGTGCGTCTTCATAACGTTCAGGATCTTTTTGATAAAAAGCTTGGTGATACTCTTCTGCTGGATAAAAAACAGTTGCAGGTTCAATGGTTGTGACAATAGGTTCACTGAATCGGCCGCTTTCTTGTAATTTTTGGCGACTCTTTTCAGCAATTTTTTTCTGCTGATCGTTCGAGTAAAAAATAACAGGACGATAGTTATCACCGCGATCCTCAAACTGACCTAATGCATCCGTTGGATCAGTCTGCTGCCAATAAATCTCGACTAATTTTTCATAGGGCATTACTGTTGGGTCGAACTCGATTTCAACCGCTTCTGTATGGCCTGTAGTGTGACTTAAGACTTGTTCATACGTAGGAGCGACAACATGGCCACCTGTGTAACCAGAAGTTATTGCGTGAATGCCAGGTTGTGTATCAAAGGGCTGGATCATACACCAAAAACAACCACCTGCAAATATTGCTTTTTCGCTCAATTTGATTCCTCCTCAGTGTCACTCTTGTTCGTTGCAGCATTGCTATCTTTTGGTAAATAAATGTTCATACGAATATCATCGTCTACTAGGTTGATTTTTTCTGCTCTTATGAATAGACCATTTTGCATTCTGAATTGATCCAAACGCAATAAAATAGTACTATCATCCGGATTTACTTCAACCCAACTAGGTAGCTTATAATCTCTTTGAACGAATTTTAGAATCTCTTTCATGGGCAGCCCTAAAGTTCCAATCGATAGGCTTTTCGCTTTTAGCTGCACATTGCCGTTATCCATGACGTAAGGATCAAAGTAAAGATAAAATTGAATGGGATGGCCTAAAACTTCAAATGTACCATTCAGCATCGCTTCATTTTCCAAATAGAATTTATAAGTGATATCTGATCCTTTTTGAAAATCAGCAAGATAAAAATCAATCAATGCATTGATCTGTTTTTTCTTTGATTGAATCGCGACAACAGGTGTTCCGTCTTTTTCTACTAGTTCCGGAACTGGTTTATAATTTGGCTCACGAACTTGCGTAATCCTTACAAAAACAAATGTAATACTTCCAATAATAAAACCGACTAAAACGATGAAAGCTACTTTCCAACGGTTGACCTTATTTTTCACTTCAGGTGTTTTTTTTCTGCGTTTGTTTATTTTTTGACCTTCTTTTTTTTCTTCTGGTTCAGTTGTCATTGACGTCACTCACTTCCTTTTTCGAGCCATTTATCTTGTGTTTTTACTATCTCTTCACGAACAGTACTAGCCATGATTTGGTAGCCTAAGTTATTAGGGTGGAAATGGTCTTCTTCATATAAAGCATTATTTTTGATATCATGTTCGCCACTTGATGTAGTAGCTGCAGCGGTATCTTCGCTACTAACGATCCCCACTTCATCACCAGCACCTTTATAAAGCAAATCATTGATTGGAATAAAATAGGCATTCGAATCTGCATTAACTATTTCCTCTGTTCCCTCATTCCAATTGTCCACTATCTCCTGCATTTCAGTAATATCAGGAAAATAAAGATAAAAAGGATTGTAGATACCTAGAACATAGATCGGTGCATCCGCATTATATTTACGAATTTCTGTAAGTAACTTTTCTACTTCTTTTTGATAGTTTTTCAAAGGTTTTTTAAACGAATCCTTTGTCAGGCGGAAAACATCGCCCTTGATTACCTTCATTAAATCATTTCCGCCTACAGTCAATGTTATAATATCGGCTGAGGCTAAACCTTCTTGAATTTCAGAGTTTTTTTTGATTCTTTTAAGAATTTGATCGCTGCGATCGCCGTTTTTACCGAAATTATCCGTTTGTACCCCATTCAAATGATACTTTTCTTGTAAGTCTTTGGCAACTAATGGAACAAATCCTCCAGAATTTGTTAAATCACCGATGCCTTCAGTCAACGAATCACCAATAGCTGCATAATGAATTACTTCTTTTTTGTCATTTTTTACGGTCTGCGCAGTTCCTGTACCTAAGATTGGCTTAGCTTTAGGAACTGCCACTAACAATAGCAAGAATACACCAATGATTGTGATAAAAAAAAGTGCATAACCTGACCAATTTTTTTGTAAAAATAGTTTCATTGTATCCCTTCCTCTGTTGTAAATCACGAAGCGTTTGATCCCTCAGAGAAAAAACAGGCCTTGGATTTTTTTATTCTAATTAAATTATCTCTATTTTGAGTCTATTTGTACAGTAAAATCTTATTAAAAAAAGCAGATCAGTTTGATCTGCTCAAAACTCAGTCTGTGTAGTACATGATAGCAAAAGCACTTTTGCCTGTATGAGTGGCAATTACTGGATTCGTGTGTAATACCGGGATATCCATCTCTGGAAATAAAGCTTGTAGACCTTCCTTAAATCCGTTGGCTAACTCTAAACCATCTGCATGAGAAATCCCGATTTGTCGTACATTAGGCAAATTGCTCAATTCGTTTTTCAACTCCTCAAACCATTTGTTGAATGTTTTCAAGCCACGGCCTTTAGCAACGGGTATCAATTCTGTATGATCAAAATCCATGACTACTTTCATATTGAAAATGCTAGATAAAAGCCCCGTTGTTCGGCTGATTCTGCCACCTTTAACTAGATTATCTAATGTGGAGATCCCAATGAATAGTTTTGTATTTTCTTTGACATGATTGATCTCAGCTAAAATTTCTGGAACACTTGCACCATTTTTCGCTAATTTAGCTGCTTGGATAACTTGAAAGGATAATCCTTGGTCCGTAAAATCACTGTCAATTACAGTAACATTAGCTGAACTAAGGTTTCCTGCTTGTCTTGCGGCTTCTACTGTACCACTTAAACCTTTAGTCATGTGGATTGAAACGACTTCACTACCGTCAGCTCCCAAACGATCATAGAGCTCTACAAATTCACCGATTGGGGGTTGACTGGTTTTAGGTAAAGCTTTGGCTGTGCTCATCAGTTCCATAAAATGTTCGCCTTCTAAATGATCATCGTCAGCATATACTACACCATCGATCATCACAGATAAAGGCATCATTTGAATATCTAAATCATCGCGTACACTTTTCAGCATTGTGCAAGAAGAATCCGTCACAATTTTAACATTTGTCATAATTTTATCACTCTTTCTTTAAAAACAACCTCAATTCGTGGTAAAATACTTTTGAGGCTTAAATGTCTATTTTTATTATAACAGACAAAGAATTATTTTTCACCAAATTAAAATGAAGGAAGTTGATTTCTTGGAAAAAGCAAAATTCTCGAGAAAATATATGATTGTAAATGAGGTGCTCAATGCAGTGACACATGGGATCGGTGCTGGCTTAAGTATTGCAGGATTAGTAATCTTGCTTGTCAAAGGTGCCCGCCTTGGTTCTGCTGTTCATGTCGTTTCTTATGCGATTTATGGATCAACTTTGATTCTCTTGTTTTTGTCTTCTACCTTATTTCATAGTTTGATTTTTACTAAGGCTAAGAAGGTTTTTCAAGTTTTTGATCATAGTTCGATTTTCTTATTGATTGCTGGAAGTTACACTCCATTTTGCTTATTAAGCATCAAAGGTTGGCTTGGCTGGTTACTGTTTGTTCTTATTTGGGTCATGGCAATTAGTGGTGTGGTGTATAAATCATTAACACTACATAAGCAAGAAACAGTAAAAAATGTTTCAACGGTTATTTATATTATCATGGGTTGGCTTTGTGTGATTGCTGCGAAACCTTTATATGATTCTTTGGGGCCTATCGGTATTGCCTTACTAGTTGCAGGTGGGGTCTCCTATACGTTAGGGGCTGCATTTTATAGTTTAAAAAGTGTTCGCTTTATGCACGTAGTTTGGCATTTGTTCGTTATGCTGGGTGCGGGGTTCATGTTCTTTTCAATTTTATTTTATACTTAGCTCGATGAGTAATTCTTTATTCTAAAGGGTTTTTAGTCCTTCTTTTTGATTCATCAAAAAAGAAGGACTTTTTTTGTATTTATCTCTTTACAAACCGAACAAACATTCGTATAATAACTATACAAACGTTTGTTCGATAAAAATTATGAGGTGATCAAGAATGAAAGCAGTTCGTCGTGGTGGGTTATTATTTGTTGTATTGATTATTGGTATTTTCTTAGGAACATTAGGATTACGATCCGCTTTACTTATTGTCAGCCCTCTGTTTATTATATGGTTTATGTTGTGGGATGAAAAAAGATACTCTCATACACGAAAAAAAAATGAACATCAACATTATGTATATCGTAAGTACCCTTAGATTGAATCTTATATATTTTCCTTAACTAACTAAAAATGATCTTTACTTTAGATGACTCTAAAGTAAAGATCATTTTTTAATATTCCATCAAAGTCACGATTTCATAATCAGTAATTTTATCCCGACCATGTAAATCCATCAATTCAATCAAGAAAGCACATCCTACGACAATCCCGCCCAATGACTCAATCAGTTCGATAGTCGCTTTAATCGTACCACCTGTTGCTAATAAATCATCACAAATCAAGACACGTTGACCTGGTTGAATTGCATCTTTGTGCAACGTTAATGTATCTGTTCCGTATTCTAAGTCATATGTTACTTCAATCGTTTCACGAGGGAGCTTTCCCTTTTTGCGGACTGGCGCAAAACCAACACCTAATTCATATGCAACTGGACATCCAACAATAAATCCGCGTGCTTCTGGTCCTACAACCATATCGATTCTTTTTTCTTTTGCGTAATCTACAATTTGTTTTGTTGCTTCACGATAGGCTTCACCATTGGCCATCAACGGCGATATATCTCTGAAAATAACGCCTTTTTCTGGATAATCTGGAATACTAGCAATATAATTTTTTAAATCCATCTTTTATACTTCCTCCTCTTGCCACAGCCATTGTTGTAATGTCTCACGATCGCTGTATAACAAAAACTCTTCTGTTTTGATTCTTTTTAAGCGAGTTTGATAGACCTTGCTTTCCGTCAAAGGATGATTTTCAGGACTCTCAACTTTTCTTAAAACACCGTTTTCTATTGTAACAAATCCTAGATCAAAAAACACCTGAATCATAAATATTAATAATTTTTCTTGTATCTTGAGATGCTGTGCCACCACATTCAGCTTATAACGAACATCAACTTGCTCTTGTTGTCTGACGAATTTGTATAATTGTGCATATTGTTCTCTTGTTCCTGTTCCATTCAAATAAGCTTCTTCTTGGGAAATTGCCATCAGATAAACACGCTCTATTTTACCACCTTGCGTAATTTGTTTTAATACATTAAGATCATCAGGACAATCCACAAAGACAAGTTGCTGAGGATTAGTACTCTTGATCATTGCTATAGCCTCATCAGCTTGGCTGACAAGCAATTGCTGACTAGCCGGATCATCGATCAATTTTTTGCTCTCAGAATTGAAGTAAACATATAATGTATTTGAAACAGGTATTTCTTTTTGGCGGCCATTTTTCCCTCTAAGGTCAAACAGCTGAACCCCATCAACTGAAAAATCAGTGACCATTAGCTGTGGCTTCTTGTTTCCATTCCATTCGTTGATCGACAACTGACCAACAAGATTCGTCGTCCCTTGACCAAACTCGTCTACTTGATTGCCCATTTGAAAAGCAATAGCATCTAATCTAGTACTGCCTTGACTTAATTGAAATTTAAGATGACTTTTATCTGCGCCAATTTGCCGACTCTGTTCGATAGACACATTTTCAAATAGAAAATTGGGTACTGGATTATCTGTTCCAAAGGGAGCAAGAATTTTTAGTTGTTGAATAAACGTTAGTGTTGCTTCATCGACGTTCAGTGACTCATCAACGAGTAATTCTTGTCCTTGGGATAAGTCGATTTGGTTTATTTCTAGATAATTTGCTAGATGTTTCTTCACTGTATCAAGATTTGCTACAGGGAGTGTCATCCCTGCCGCCATATGATGACCGCCAAAATGAATAAATTCTTCACGAATTTCACTTAACGCATTGAATAAATTCAAAGCTGAAACACTGCGTCCAGACCCTTTAGCTGATTCATTTTTTTCATCAATCGTCAATACGATCGTTGGTTTTCCAGTATCTTGCATGATTCTTCCAGCTACGATTCCAAGAACCCCTTCAGGCCATCCTTGTTTTGCGACAATGTGGATTTGATCAATCGGATCAATCAATTCGAACGCTTCTTTAGTAATTGTTGCAACAATCTCTTTCCGCTCATCATTTTGACTATTGATGAATGTTGCGATTCGTTCCGCTTCTTCTTCATCAAATGTTGTCATTAATTCAACACCTGGAGCGGCATCGCCTAATCTACCTAAAGCATTTAAGCGTGGTGCAATCGTAAAACCAATATTCTCTTCACTAATCGCTTCTTTTTTCAACTCAGATAAATGAATCAAAATATCCAATCCGATTCTTTCACCAGTTCGAATCATCTCCAATCCCATTTTTACAAGGACTCGATTTTCATCTGTCAATGAAACTAGATCCGCAATGGTTCCAATCGCAACTAAATCAAGAAATTCAGCAGGTAGTTCTCCCAATAAAGCAGTTGCGACTTTAAAGGCTACGCCAACGCCTGCCAATTCCCCAAAAGGATAGTGTCCTTTGGGATGTTTTGGATGAATGATCGAAAACGCGTTTGGTAGTTCTGGCGGTAATTCATGATGATCTGTAACTATGACATCAATGCCTTGTTCCATCGCATAATTAATAGCTTCATGACCTGCTACACCATTATC
This sequence comes from Enterococcus sp. AZ170, assembly GCF_050545135.1. Taxonomy (NCBI): domain Bacteria; kingdom Bacillati; phylum Bacillota; class Bacilli; order Lactobacillales; family Enterococcaceae; genus Enterococcus; species Enterococcus sp. AZ170. The sequence goes on from NZ_CP172947.1 coordinate 1,739,907, forward strand.
TACTGTGACAATCAATTGAACCCCTTTTTCGATCTGCTCTTTAAACACCGCTAAATTTGGACCATAACCATGAATAAAGCGGTTAGGTAAAAAGTAGTCTACTTCTCCACCAATCAACTCGATTGCTTCTTTCATCACAGTTGTACTCGTAATGCCATCAGCATCATAGTCACCGTAAATCAAGATTTTTTCGCCTTGCGCTACGGCATCTTGAATTCTTGTTATGGTCTTTTCCATATCATACAGTAAAAAAGGGTCATAAAGATTTTCTACGGTTGGACGTAAAAATGTTTCTAAGGCCTCTGTTGATTGGATATTGCGATGCCATAATAGTTGGCCTAGCAATGGATTTATTTGTTCTTGCGTTAGTATAGTTGAAAATTCTTCAGGCAACTCTGTTTTTTCACGCAATTGCCATGTATATTTTGCTTTTTTCACGACGTCACTCCTAACCAAGTAATTATAGCAAATAGAATGAGAAAACTAAAGAAAGTATCTTAAAAGAGTTGTAAATGAAAAGTCTTTGTTTGGATTTGAACAATCGGATCAAAATCCGAGGCTGAGACATAACTCTATGAGTTACATCTCAGCCTCAAGGAATCCGAATAAACGGTGTGAGCAGAAGCAGATCATTTGGAAACAAACTGAAATTCACAAAAATTTGAAAAATAATTTTCGTGAATTCCAGCTTATTTTCCGGGGTTAAACACTTCTGTCCCAACCTTGGGTTCGAAGAGCCTGGCTATTTCCACTTTTTAGTTATACTTCTTCATTATTTCTTGGTTTAGTAAAATGATCGATACGACTCCCGACAGGTTCAGTTTCTACAACAGGTTCAATAGGTATTTGAGCCGCTACTTCATCATATTTAGCCTGCAGTTCAGCTAATTGATTTTCATATGCACGTTTAACTTTTTCCACTTCTTCTTTTGCTAAGGTATCGGCATCGTTTTTATAAACTTCGAGTTCTTTGTTTAATTCTTTCACTTGTTTTTTTTGTTTCCACATAGTTGTTGTTGAGGTCAGTAAGCCAATCAAAGCCCCAACAATTGCAGAGCCCAGAATAATCAGAATCAATGGACCTGAAATTTTTGTAAAACCAAAACTGACTGGAACTGTCTGGTTATTCAACACTGCGAAAATGACCACAATCAGGACCAACAAAAGCCCTATAAACACACGCCACTGATTTTTCATGTTTTTTCCTCCAAAGTTAAATTATTTTTTATTCAAAATACCACCAGCTAAAAGATCTCCTATATGTGGAAACAGCGTGTATAAACGAGAAGCACCTTCCATGATTCGTGGACGATTGATCTCACGTTTATGAGTACCCATCACATATACGATTTCTTTGGCAAGTTTATTAGGTTCTAACACAAATACATCTACAGATGCTAAATAATCCCCTGATGGATCAGCTTTGTCAAAGAATTCCGTTTGAATCGGTCCAGGATTAACAGTTGTAACAGAAATTCCTAAAGGTTTTAATTCTAAACGTAAGGCATTTGAGAAACCTAAAACAGCAAATTTGGTTGCGGAATAAACAGTTGATTTTGCTGTAGCCATTTTTCCTGCCATCGAAGCTACATTGATGATGTGCCCTATTCCACGTTCCGCCATTTGTATTGCGACTTTTTGTGTAAAGACCATCATACCTAAAACGTTCACTTCAAACATATTTCTAGCAATAGCTAAATCAATATCCATAAAATTCTCAAAAATACCAAACCCAGCATTGTTAACTAATACATCAATTGGCCCAACTTCTGCCTTGATCTTTTCGAAAACAGTTTCCACATTTTCAGGATCTGCAATATCTAATTGAAAAGAAAATGCATCTTTTCCACTTAAAGCTTCACACGCTTCTTTCACCTTTCCGATCAAATTGATTCGTCTAGCACAAACGACAACGATTGCGCCTTTTTTAGCGGCCTCATAACAAATTTGTTCACCTAAGCCAGCAGAACCGCCTGTTACAACCACTACTTTATCCGTTAAATCTTGTCCAGTATACATTTTGTTGCCCCCTTACTCAGCTCTAAATGGTATTTCGACAATTTCCATGTCTTTCACAATTTTTGTGTTTGGGAAAATTTCTTTCGCTTCATTTTCCAATTGAATAATATCCCCAGTTAAATAACGAGCGCTGATATGAGTTAGTATAAGCTTTTTGGCATTTGCATTTAATGCAACTTGCGCTGCTTGGTGACTAGTGGAATGATAATATGCTTTTGCCATTTTTGCTTCGTCTTTGTTGAATGTACTTTCATGAACCAAAATATCGGCATCTTCCGCAAGTGAGACGCTGTTATTGGATTTTCTCGTATCGCCTAAAATCGTCACAATCCGTCCAAGTTTTTTTTCACCGACAAAATCTTGACCATTGATTATCCGTCCATCTGGTAACTCCACAGATTCACCACGTTTGATTTTTCCGTAAATTGGACCTGAAGGAATATTTAAGGCAGTCAGTTTTTCTACTTGCAACTCGCCTTCATGATCCGCTTCAATGATCCGATAACCAAAGCTCTCAATGCCGTGATCTAAGCGAGAGCAAGTAACTGTAAATTGTTTATCAGAAAATATCGTTCCTTCTTTTGTGATTTCAATAAACTTCAGCTCATATGAAAGTCGTGTTTGCGAAACTTTCAACGCCGTTCGAACATATTCTGCAATGCCGACTGGTCCATAAATTTCTAGTTTTTCATTTCCGCCTTGAAAAGAACGACTGCTCAATAAACCTGGAAGTCCAAAAATGTGATCTCCGTGCAAATGGGTAATGAATATTTTTTCGATTTTTCTTGGGCGAATCGTACTTTTTAGAATTTGTAATTGTGTGCCTTCGCCACAATCAAACAACCAAACGGCATTTCTTTCATCTAATAATTTTAGTGCGATACTACTTACGTTACGATGTTTTGCTGGAACGCCAGCTCCTGTACCTAAAAATTGTAATTCCATGGGCTACCTAACTTTCTTTAAACTTCTTCTATATTTTAGAAGAAAGTTCCCACTTTAGCAAATAATATTTATTTTACAGGAAAATGCAAAATAACGGTCGTTCCTTTAGGTGTGGTATCCGTTAATTCAATTTTCCCCTGATGTTCCTCAACAATCCATTTAGCAATTGCCAACCCAATGCCATACCCGCCTGTTTTACGGTTTCTAGAACTTTCGCCACGATAAAAACGTTCAAACACTGCTGTCTTTTTTTCATCGAGAATGCCAATACCCGTATCGCTGATTTTGATCAACCATTCATTATTTTTAACGCTGGAAAAAACAACAATTTTTTCTCCAGACTTAGTATATTTTAATGCATTATCTAACAAAATGATCAGTAATTGATGAATTCTTTTTTTATCGAAAACAACTTGTTGGTCCTCACCTAGATCGATCATAAACGCTTTATCTTCTGCTAGCGCTAGTTCTTGATATGGCAATAGTACATTATTTAAAAAGCAATTGATCTTTACTGGTGTTTTTTCTAGGGTCAAGGCATTCGAATCTGAGCGTGCTAATAATAACAAATCGCTCGTTAATTGGCTTAGACGTTGAACTTCATCTAACGATAAAGCAATCGTCTCTGATTCTTCTAAAATGGTATGATTGGGGTTTGTAAACAACTTTTCTAATTTAGCTTGGATAATCGTCAATGGTGTTCTTAATTCGTGAGAAGCATTTTCTACGAATTCTTGTTGTTTCTTCCAAGAGATCAAAATGGGTTTCATAAACCATTTAGAAAGAAAATAACTTAATCCGATGGATAACAGCCCAAAAACAACCATACAAATAATTAGGATTTGCTTAAAACGTTCAACCGTCCCTTTGATGGGATCCGTGTTTACCAGTAATTGGATATAAGCTATTTGGTCCTGATTTTCTATCGGTATTGTAATCGAATGAAATTGCAGTGAACGATCATTACTATCTTTCGTTTGAACGCTGGTAACTTTATGTAACTGATCCGTCGATAATTTTAAATTCTGAAAATCATAAAAACGAGAACCTAATTCAGATTCATTAACGATTTCACCATCTTTAGACCAAAGAATTACTTGTTGCTGGAAGTTATTGGGCGGTGGTGTGTCAAATTTACTGAGCTGGGGGGATTTCCCTTGCAGTCTTTCCGTTTGCAAAAGCTGATGTTGTAAAAATTTTTGATCATTAGCTAAACGTTGCAGATCGTTATCGACCGATTGATAAATCGACGTTTGGACTAATTGAAACACAATTAGCCCTAAGACTAGGAAAATACTTGCGAATGAAATCAGGTTGATCATGAAGTAATGGACTCTTTGTTTTTTACTTAGTTGCTTATTCATGAATCACTCTCCTTCTGATGCTTCAAAAAGATACCCTACATTACGTAAAGTTCTAATCCAGCGATCAAGACCAAATGGTTTTAAATTCTTTCGCAAGTTGCTCATATAAACTTCCACAACGGTTAACGTTGTATCTGATTGAAATCCCCAAATGCGGTCAAATAATTGATCTTTTGTGATGATCCGTCCTTGATTTTGCATGAGGTAATGTAGTAGATCAAATTCTTTTCCTTGCAGAGTTAACTCATTTCCTTTGTAGCTTGCGTGACGATTATCAAGGTCCAAACGGAGCTCATTGACGACTAATTCATTGTTTCCATTCATACCAAGTGCTCGTCGCGCTAGCGCCTGAACACGTAGTAATAATTCTTCTCTATGAAACGGCTTCGTCAAATAGTCATCTCCACCATTTTTAAACCCGTTAACTTTATCCTCTAGCCCATCTTTAGCAGTCAAAATTAAAACAGGCGTGTAGATATTCTTTTGTCTCAATGCACTTAAAACTTGTTCACCTGTCATTAATGGCAACATTAAGTCTAGCACTACTAGATCATAAATTCCTCGTTCTGCTTCGTATAGCGCTTCTTCTCCATCATAAACTTGAACGATTTCCCCTACTTCTGACAAAATTTCTAAAATACTGTCTGATAAAATTTCATCGTCTTCAACAAGTAGTATTTTCAACATTTATTTCACATCCTTATAATCAAAAAAGAAGACGACGAGAAAGAATCTCTTGTTCACGTCTTCTAGTTTAGCCCTTAGTCTTATGATTCGGTCAAGGTAAAGACAATTTCAGTCTTCACCTTGATCTGCTCACTTTACTAATAAATAGCAATTAATTCTCGTTTGCGTTTTGTTTTTTATCTTGCCATGATTTTTCAGCAGAATCTTTTGTTTCTTTTTCTACAGCTTTGGCATCTGTGATTTCTTTTTCCACATCTTCAAAATCTAGACGAGTAATTTCTCCACCTAGTTCATTCATGATCAACTGATTTAACGGACGATTGTCATCTTCGTCTGCGATTAAGATCAAGCCAGTCTCCCCTTCACCGATTTGTTTCGTCACATGTTCGAAGACTGTTTGAGCACCTTGAATTTCTTTAGCATCTTGAGAAGCACCGAATAAGCTTCCTGCAAACCAACCAAGTAAAATTCCTAAAGGACCTCCTAAAATACCAATCAACATTCCGATCATACTATTTTTGGATGTGTGATCATTACCTGTGAAATCTAGGAAATCGTCAATTTTGAATTGATGAACGCCATCATTAATATGGGTCACAACAGCCATTTGTTCCCCTTTGATTTTTTTCTCTACGTACAATTTCTTTATTTCTGAAAATGCTTGGTAAGCTTGACTTTCTACTTCAAAGTGCATAATAATAACTCGTTTAGACATATAACCACCTCGTTCTATTTGATACTCTTATTCTATCAATAAACCAGCTGTTAAAGCAATAAAAATCAATTACCTCGGTGGTTGTCCCCCCCCCATTTGTCCGCCACTGACTTTTGCGCCTGATTGATCAACTGAAGTCATTACATTTTCCAGTGTAATTTTTGCCAATTCAGTTCCACTAGAGTAGTTGCTATTGTTGTATAAACCGTTTTTAACAGTGCCTGAATCTTTGCCATTGATTGATAAGGTAATTGTCTCCCCTACTTTTAAGTCAGGTGAGCTAATGGCAATATGAGAAAACGCCTTTTCAGGTGCAACTGAAGCAATTGTTTTGCCCGATTCATTTTTTAAATTGATCAATGTCCCTGCTGCTTTCGTATCATCAAAGTAAAGACTTAATGTAGCTTGTGCAGAAGAGTCACTACTAGCCATCGCCATCCCCGAACTGCCACTAGAGACTAACATACCACCATCCATAGTAAAGGTTCCATCATAATCTAGGGCCGCATTTCCATTATCGGTCGGTCCATTGACTATTAGTGTACCTGACGTCATCCGGACATCCCCATTGCTGTCAATGCCATCGCCATCTGCATTGACAAAGATATTTCCACCATTGATTTCGATGAAATTGGTGCTATCTCCATCACCGCCAGGTTCACCAAATGCATCTGTACCAAATTGTCCTGCTTGTTCTGACTCACCAGAACTACCCCCAGCAGCGTTGATTCCATCATCCGAAGCCAAAAGAGAGATCGTACCATTGTTAATGGTAACCGAAGCCCCTTCCAATCCTTCATACGAGTTGCTGATTGCTATCGTACCATTATTAATTACTAAATCAGTATCAGCATGTATGCCATCATCCCCACTTGCTAAAGAGAAACGACCATTATTGATGGTTACTGTAGCATTCGAATGAATAGTATCATCAGCGGCATTAAAATCAAAGTTTCCATCATCAATAATGATGTTTCCAGAAGCCTTGAGCCCTTTATAGCTAGCTGTGGTATCAATTGTGTGGTCGTCATAACCATTAGCTGTCTGAACGGTAATATTAGCAGTCGAAATGGATAGGTTCGTTTCAGCTTGAATACCATCATTTCCTGATTGAATGTTAAATTTTCCACCATCGATTGCAATCCAACCTTTATCTGCATCAGTGCTGTTATTCGCTTGGATTGCGTCACCTTCTGTTGTTTTTAAGGAAAAAGTACCACCTGCAATAGAAATCGAATCCTTACCTTTGATCGCGTTATTCTTAGCCGTAACGTTAATGGTGCCATTCGTAATAACTAAGTCGTCTTTACTACGAATACCATTATCATAAGAGCCCGTCACGTCTAGCGTACCTTTCCCATTGATGACTAGGTCATCTTTACTGAAAAAAATTGCATCGGGTTCCGTTTCATCAGCAGAAGCAAAGGTGTAATTGCTACTATCAATAAGCGTATTTTTAGAGCCATCTGCTAAAGTTGTAATTACTTTTTTTGCTTGTTCTACATAAATTGCAGAGGATGAGGCATTTGTTAGTGACACTTCATTTAAAACTAGATGAACCTGTTCATTATTGGCACTGATTTTTATTTGCCCATCATACGTTCCAGAAATAATATAGGTACCACCTGCGGTAATGGAGATGATGTTATCTTTTTCTGAAGCGCCAGAACCATCAATTTCTGCACTCGTCTTTTTTAACTCAATTTTTGTTGCGGAGCTTTCATCATAACTTTCATCAAAGTCTTCCTCATCATAAGTACCATACTTATTTTCAGTAGATTTTTTTGCATCTTCGACAGTAATAACGTCTTCTGAATTTTTTGAAGATAACGTGTTTGTATTTGGATCTTCTTTCGTGCAGCCCGATAATAAAAAGACGAGCATTGTTAAGACTGTTAAACCTAATTTCGCTTTTTTCATGTTATTCACCTACAATTCTTCTCTATTTGTGGCTACCTTACCTGAAATAATTGTTAAATTTCCATTCCTTATGCGCATGGCATCCATCAACTCTTTTTCTGTTTGACTATCTTTTAATGTAATACGATAACGCAATTCATAAAGACTGCCCATATTCGTTGTTTTGACTGAGTCTAGAGTTGCAGAATAGGTATACTCTTGAAATAGGTCATCAAATAATCCTGGATAATCTAAATCTTCTGGGATCGTGATTTTTATTTCCCGTTCTGTCACCTTTTGCTTTTCACCAAAATGAACTGTGTTTAAAATCAATAAAAATAAAGCAATGATTAAAGAAAATAGTGTGACATAGCCAACATAGCCCATACCTGTGGCCAACCCAATTCCCATCGACCAAAAGATACTAGTGATTTCTCTAGCTCCTCCGGCTACTGAACGAAATCTGATTAAACTAAAGGCACCTAAAACGGCAACACCCGTACCTAAATTCCCATTAACTAACATGATGACTAATTGAACCAAGACAGGTAAGACAGCTAATGTGATCACAAAATTTTTACTATAAACATTTCGATACATATGAACACAAGCAACTAAAAGACCTAATAAAACCGAAGTCATAATACAAATCAAAAGTTCCTTGAACGATACTTCAACTGAACTTTCTACTAAAAGACTAGACAACATATTGAAAATCCTCCTTAATATAAAAAAACATTAAATAGTTCAATTTCTTCTCTTTACCCAAAATTCTTCCAATTAGAATGGGGCTCAAATAAGTAACGTTGATAAGTTTGCGCATATTTTGAAAAAGAGACCGGATAAATTTCTAGTGCTGCTAACATTTCTGAAAACCATAATGGATAAGCGCCCATTGCTTTGACTTCCATTAAAATATCGATTTCTGGTGCTACTCGTTCTCCTTGATCATCTATTGTACAAGTCAATCTATCTTGTCGATAACGGATATTAAAATCAAACGTGATTCGAAAATCTTCATTCTCTAAATCAAATAAGGCCCGCCTATCATACGCAATCATTACTTTTGGTTTTAATCTTTTTCGTGCAAACAACCAATCGATTTCCTGCTTGATTTGTTGTTCTTTAGCTGTTTGCAATTTAAATGAATATGGTTTTTGAACGTAATTTTGAGCCGCTTCATATGTTAGTGCTACTCTTCTTTTATAAACAACACCACTGATTTTCTTTTTTATTTCAAGAAAAACAGTGGATTCTTCTTTTGGAATCCCGTAACTTCTAATTCTAAACTTTTCTTTGTAAACTGGTTTTGTTATAGAGTTACGAATCATTTGATAGTCTTCCGTGTCGAAATAAATTGAAATTATCGTATGTAGCCCGTGCTCATCTTCTTGCAGATAAGGATCTATTTTTTCTCTTAATTGCTGATATATTCTATTCGTCAATATATATTTTTTTTCTTTTCTGTGAAAACTATTTTTTAGTTTAACCATTGTAATTCCTCCTTTAACTAAATTCATTGTATAAGAACAAACATAAATGAAGCTTAAAGTAAAAAAAATCATTTTATTGCATTTACAGCAATAAAATGATTTAATCGTCTATTTCTTAATTAAATGATTTGGAAACAGGTGTATATAGTTTGTTTTGATCTTTTGTGACTGCCTTCATCCTTATGTGCTTTTTATATGTGTTGATTCCAATAGCGATCGTAATAGTGTAGGAAATTGTCCTATTTGTAAAGGTGACAATTGAAGTTCTTTAAGTAGCTTAAACGACTAGTGTCCGCTCATTACTGAAATTTTCATATTTTTTATTTAAAGCAATATCTTCTAATGTTTCTACTAATGTGTACACTTCTTGATAAGTGTTATATAAAGCAATTGGAGCTAAGCGAATCACATTCGGTTCTCGAAAATCTGGGATGATATTTGCTTGTTTTAGTGCTTTACAAATTCTATATGCTTCTTCGTGTTCCAAACAAACATGACCACCACGTCTATTATCTTCTCGTGGGTTTCCTACTGCGTAGCCATATTTGGCAAGTTTTTCATCAATCAAATACATGAGGTACGCTGTAATAGATAACGATTTATTACGAATTTTATCCATCCCAACTTCATTAAAGATTGTTAAAGTTCCTTCCAGTGGAGCCATTGCCAAGAAACTTGGGGAGCCAATTTGCCAGCCGCTTGCATCTCTTTGATGGTCAAATTGATGGTTCAACTCAAATTGAGTATCATCCTTGTTCCCCCACCAACCTGCTAATCCTGGTATTTCTTTGAAATGTTTCTGATTCATGTAAAGACCAGCTATTGAGCCTGGTCCTGCTGATAAATATTTGTACGTACACCAGACAGCAAAATCAGGATCAATCTCTTTAAAATCCATCGGTATTGCGCCTATAGCATGGCATAAGTCCCAACCAATTAGAATTCCTCTTTGATGAGCAGCATCCGTCACTCGTTTCATATCCAATAGTTGAGAACTACGATATAAGACCGTTGGCAAAAGAATGATCGCTACATCATCAGTCATCGCTTCAATCACTGCGGATTCATCAATCAAGCGTCCATCCGCACTTTCCACCACTTTTACAGCGTCTTTGGGATCAAATCCTCGCAATTTTACTTGGCTATCGATAGCATAACGATCTGTAGGGAAATTTAAATCATCAACTAAAATTTTGTACCGCTCTTTTGTAGGTTTGTATAATGTACTGATACATTGATGAATATTGATCGTTGTGCTACCTGTGATCACTACTTCTTCGGGATACGCATTGATCAACGGTGCTGACATTTCACCTAATTTACCAGCATAATGGAACAATCCATCCCATAATTTAATGCCTTCTTTTTTCCAAATGTTCATCATGTTAAGTAAGGCTTCTTCAGCGTCTTTAGAAGCCAAGCCTAGTGAATTACCGTCCATATAGATTTCACCTGGCTGAACATAAAAACGATCTCTGATGCTTCTAAGCGGATCTTTCTTATCCATTTCCGTTGCAAACGCATGATCTGTCTGAAATACTCTTTCCATTATTTGTCACCTTCCAAGTTTTTATTTAAAAGAAGCATATCTAAAAACATGCTACTCTTTCGTGAATAATTTAATTACGATAAAACATTTTCATTATTCAATTTAACAAATCCAACTACTGCTAATAATGCAATGACACCAATACCACTAAGTAAATAGGTACTATTTTGCCATGATTGATCTCCTTCACTTAGTTTTGTAACAATCGGTGTTCCGACAAAAATGCCAACATAATAAAACAAGTTGATAAAAGAAACGCTTGCTCCAATCAAGCGGTCTTGTTTTACCACTTTTGGGGCCAAAATCATCACACAGGAAGAAGACAAACTAGCTCCCGCCGAAAGTGCAAAGAGTTGCATAATAAATGTCACGTTACTTGACAAGTACCCCATCCAAAAGGTTGCGGCTAACATTAACAGAAAAGAACAAAAGATCATTACCTGCCCTTTTTTGGTTCTATCAATCAAATAGCCTGCTAAAGCACCAAAAGGAATGCCAAATAGACCAAAATAGCCAGTGTAGCTATTTGCTAACGATTCTGATAAACCATATTGTTGCCTATATATCTGCGGATAAAGATTGATAAAAGCAAATAGTATAAAAGCCATACAACCTTGAGCAAGAGCTAACAACCAAATCGATTTATTCTCTATCGCCTTTTTAAATGAGCCTGACATTCTTTTTTGCTCAACAATAGATTGATTCTTTGGTTCATCTAATAGAAAGAAAAACAAACACAACAAAAGAACTGACAAACCTGCAATAAGAAACCAAAGTGAACGTAACCCATAGGCTTGTACGAGAGGTTTAAACAAGTTCATCGCTAGCATTGAGCCTAAAGCAGAAAATGTCCCCCAAAGTCCTGTGGGAATACCGCTATTACTTTCTTGAAACCAAAAATGAATGAAGACGATACCCACCATGATAATCATTGAAAAGGAAATCTCTTCGAGCGCTCTTGAAAGCAACAATGAGCAAAACCTAGTTGAAATTGCCCCCCAGATATTCCCAATTGCTAAACAGCCCATCAATCCGATTAGTAATTTTTTGGGACCAAAACGTGTGACTAAAGCGCCACCTGGAACAGCTAGAAAAATCCCGGAAACTGTAAAAATCGACATTAACAACGAAACTGTCGATAGACTTACACCTAATTCTGATCCCAATTCATTTTGGATCGGCACTAATTTCAATTGACTTAAAGAAACAAGCACACCACCTGCATACAGCAATAAAAACTTTAACCACCTGTTTCTCACCATAAAAAATGCTCCTTTGGTAGTCTTTTTAGATAAAAAAACATCTATTCACTAATAAATAACTAAATCCTCTTGAGATAAATTAATGATAACGAATTTTTTTGTTACTTGTATATAAAATTATGAATCAAATGGAAGCATTCGCTTTAAGATTCAGAAAAAGTATGTCATTTTTTTTAACAATATGAAACGCCATTCTCTAAATTAGCCATTTTGACTTTGTAATGATAAAACGGTCAATACCTCTATTTTTTTATGGAAAGCCATCCATTTATCCTCTATAATAAACATATCAAATGGTTTCAAGTGGAAAATAAAGGAGGTAGACTATTGGACAAAACTGACCGTAAACTTTTAGAAATCTTACATGAAAATTCACGAATTTCAATTGTTGAATTGTCTCAAAAAGTCAATTTGAGTCGCCCAAGTGTAAAGGAACGAATCAACAAATTAATTGAAAAAGGCATCATTACAAATTTTACGATTCAAATATCCAGCGAACAGTTCAAAGAGAATATTACTTTTTTCACTGAATTGAGCCAGGTTAGACTTCCCGTCGAAAAAACGTTAAATTTATTGAGAAGTAGTCCTTACGTTAATGAAGTATATATCGTCAGTGGTGAGGTTAATTATTTAGTGAAAGCAACAGTGAGTAATACTACTGAGATGAAAGATGTACTTGCAAAATGGATGCAATTTTCAAACATTAAAAGTTCAATTGTTTTAGAAACTGCGATAGATAACCAACTGAATCTTGATCTAATTGGCTTTTGAGAAATAACAGTTTCTTTCTTTAATTAAATAGCACATTAATTTGTGAAAATAATCACTTTAAAGCTGAAAAAAAGAGCCGATATAACATCAGCTCTTTTCTTATGATTCTTCATCTAATCAACAAATTCAAATTCATACTCACCAATTCGAACAATATCGCCATCTTTCGCTCCACGAGCTCGTAAAGCTTCATCGATACCCATACCGCGTAATTGACGAGCAAAACGCATAACACTTTCATCGTGTTCAAAATTCGTCATTTGGAACAGTTTTTCTAATGATTCTCCAGATAATATCCAAGTTGCATCAGAATCTCGATCAATCGTAAATTCTGGTCCTTCTGGTTGGAATCCATAATGAACTGTATCTTCTATTATTTCTTCCTCATATAATGGAAATTCTGGTGTTACATCAATTAAATCGGCAGTTGCATTAAGTAATGGTTCAATCCCTTTACGCGACACACCAGAAATTGGAAAAATCGGCAAATGATCTGCGTACTCATCAGTCCGTTCTTTTTCAATTTGCGCTTTAAATTTCTTTAAATTCTCTTCCGCTTCTGGCATGTCCATTTTATTTGCTACAATGATTTGGGGACGTTCCATTAAACGCATGTTATGAGATGCTAGTTCCTTATTGATAGCAAGATAATCTTCATAAGGATCGCGGCCTTCCATCCCACTCATATCAATCACATGTAAAATAACTCTGGTACGCTCAATATGACGTAAAAACTGTGTTCCAAGTCCAACACCTTGAGATGCGCCTTCAATCAATCCAGGTAAATCAGCTGCTGCAAAACTTCGTCCGTCACTAGTTGATACCATGCCAAGGTTAGGAACTAATGTCGTAAAATGATAGGCACCAATTTTAGGTCTAGCAGAAGAGATAACAGATAGTAAAGTCGATTTTCCAACAGAAGGGAAACCAACTAAACCAACATCAGCTAGCACTTTTAATTCTAATTCAATTTTTCTTTCTTGACCGGGTTCGCCATTTTCTGCGATTTCAGGAGCTGGATTTTTAGCAGAAGCAAAACGAATATTCCCGCGTCCACCGCGTCCACCTTTGGCTACAGTCAATGTTTGACCATTTTCAATCAAATCTCCGATCAGCGTCCCTGTTTCAGCATCCCGAACGGTTGTACCTGGTGGAACTTTTACAAAGGTATTTTCTGAGCCGCGGCCGTGCATGCCTTTACTCATCCCATTTTCACCAGGTTGTGCTTTAAAATGACGATTAAAACGAAAATCCATCAATGTACGTAATCCTTCTTCTACAACAAGAATCACGTCTCCTCCTTGACCACCATCTCCTCCGGCCGGTCCGCCGTCGGGTACATATTTTTCTCTACGAAAGGCAACCATTCCATCTCCGCCTTTACCAGCTTTGACATCGATTGTTACCTGATCTAAAAACATGGACATCTTTTGTCCTCCTATCTTAAAGACAATGACTAACGTGTTTCGTTTCCAAACATAAAAAGAAGCGATTCGATCTCATCATTGCTTTTGTTTACATTATTTACTGCTCTTTCACTTTTTAATACTGCGATTTCATTGAAAGCCTTTCTTATTGTAAAGGTTAAAGCTGAATTTGTCTAGCCAAACTCGTTTTTATGAACGAGAATCGATAGTCGTTAGAGCTATGACAACAGCACTACTACTTAGCTATCTCGAGCAATCATCCATGTCATCATGAAAAACAGAAATCACTACATTAAATGATTCATATCGTGTAACTGACTCGCTGATAAAACGATTCTCCTTCTGCAATAACTTGTTAATTGGTCTGAAGTACCTCTACAATTTGAACTCTATTCATAGCCCCGACTCCATTACTTATAAGAAGACAAGATTTTTGACAAAAGTTTGAAAAGCGTTCATGCTATAAGTATAGCGTATTTCATCGTTTTTTTAAACAAACGATTCGATGATGCTGCTCATTTTTTATTACCCAACAATAAGCTTGATTAAGCTTATTATGTATCTAATTTAAGGAGGAAATTTAGTATGACAGTAAAAGTAGGAATCAATGGATTTGGCCGGATTGGTCGTTTAGCTTTTCGTCGCATCAAAGAAGTCTCTGATGATATTGAAGTTGTCGCAATCAATGATTTGACTAGCCCGACCATGTTGGCACAATTATTACAGTTTGACTCGACACATGGTACGTATCCTGGAAAAGTTACCGCGACAGATCATTCAATCGTCGTTGATGGTCAAGAAACTAAAGTGTATGCCGAAGCTGATGCAAGTAAGTTGAAATGGGTCGAAGAAAATGGCGTCGATATTGTTTTAGAGTGTACTGGTTTTTACACGTCAGAAGCTAAAGCTCAAGCGCATATCGATGCTGGAGCAAAGCGAGTTGTAATTTCAGCTCCAGCTGGTGATATGAAAACCATTGTCTATAATGTCAACGATGACACGTTAACATCAGAAGATAAGATCATCTCTGCAGGCTCATGTACAACAAACTGTTTAGCTCCTATGGCTTATTTCTTAAATAATGAATTCGGTATCGAGGTTGGTACCATGACAACCGTTCATGCCTACACCTCTACTCAAATGTTATTAGATGGACCAGTTAAAGGCGGCAATTTACGAGCTGCTCGTTCAGCCGCAGACAATACGATTCCACATTCAACAGGTGCTGCCAAGGCAATTGGCTTAGTTATTCCTGAATTGAATGGAAAATTGCAAGGACATGCGCAACGAGTGCCAGTCGTTGATGGCTCTTTAACAGAATTGGTATCGATTTTAAAAACAAAGGTTACTGCAGATCAAGTAAATGAAGCAATCAAAAAGCATACCATTGATAATCCTTCATTCGGCTATGACGATCGTGAAATCGTCTCTGGCGATGTAATCGGCACAACAGAAGGCTCAATTTTTGACCCAACTCAAACTGAAGTTACGACTTCTGGGGATTATCAATTGGTTAAAACTGTTGCATGGTATGACAATGAGTATGGTTTCACCTGCCAAATGATTCGTTTACTGGAAAAATTTGCTAATTTGTAATATCTGGCATTTTTACATTTAAAGAACAACACAACAAGCTTTTCACGAATGTACAGGTCTTCGTGAAAAGCTTGTTTTATATTGAATCTTCATTTAAAGTCATTAAGCATGTTCCGCAATATATTTCACTAATTCCTCTGTCTCCTCCCAACCTAAACATGGATCGGTAATCGACTTGCCGAATATTTTCCCATCCGCTTCTTGACGACCGCTTTCAAGGAAACTTTCGATCATAAATCCTCGCACCCAATTTTTCATATCAGTATTCCAAGTCCGATTGATTAAGGTTTCTTGGACGATCCTGATTTGTTCGGTATGCTTTTTACCAGAATTGTCATGATTTGTGTCGACGACAATAAAAGGATTTTGATACTTACCCGCTTTATAAAGATCAACTACTTTTACTAAATCTTCATAATGATAATTTGGAATATTCTCACCATATTCATTTAAGCCACCTCTTAATACAACGTGTGCTAAAGGATTTGAACTTGATTCGACTTCAAGACCATTAAAAATAAATTCTTGTTTCTGTTGTGCAGCATACAAAGAATTAAATAAGACCTTCAAATTCCCACTGGTCGGATTTTTCAACCCTGTTGGTTGGTCAATCCCGCTTGCGACAAAACGATGCTGTTGATCCTCAACAGAGCGTGCACCAACAGCGATATAACTCACTAAATCTTGTACAAATTCTAAATTTTCAGGATAAAGCATTTCATCAGCAGTTGTTAAACCAGTTTCACTAATAACACGGTTATGCAAACTACGAACTGCTGCGATTCCTTTGATCAGATTACTTTTTCCTTCGGGATTTTGTTGGTGTAATAAACCTTTGTAGCCGTCGCCATTTGTTCTTGGTTTATTGGTATAGATTCGTGGTACCATAAAGATTTTATCTTGGACTTTTTCTTGTAATTTAGCGAGTCGAGTGACATACTCCATTACAGCTTCTTCGTTGTGAGCAGAACAAGGCCCAATTATTAGCAAGATTTTTTTACTTTTTCCTTCAATGATTTCTTTTAATTCTTGATCTCTAATTGCTTTTAATTGTTCTTGTTCAGGTGTTAATTTAGATAGTGCTTTTACTTGTTCAAAATTGATTGGTTCACTCAATGCTTTAAAACTCATACGATAACTTCCCTTCATTTTATCTGACACTCAAACAATAAAAGACTGATCTAGTAAATAAAAAAGGCCTCGTCTTTTCCATTTCTGAAAAAGGACGAGACCGATCGATCCGTGTTACCACCTTTGTTTACAATTCGTTTGCACTCATTGACTTATCAGGTACAAAATTATACCCTGGCACAATAACGGGTGCACTTAGCCGTCACAGCCTACTTGATTCGGTGTGAAGTTCAAAGAGGAATTCGGATAGCTTAGGATCATGCGCCTCTCAACAACCGGCTACTTTCTGTTCACCTGTACTATCTTACTAGTTCTTATCAAAACTTTTATTGTTTATTGAAGTCATTGTAAGAGATTCTTTCATAATTGTCAATCTTTTTCAGAAAGAAAGTCACTGAGAAAAAGTTTAACGATTTTTATCTAAGTGACACTTCAATTGGATCAGCATCATGTCATAGGTAATTTTATTATAGAACTATCCAGGATTTAAAGCGCTGATGCCACCTCGTCAGTTGATTGATTCTTTTTCTTTTGTTGGCACTCTTGGCAAATACCATGAAAAGTGAGACGGTGATCCTTTACTAAAAAATGATAGCGTTGCTCCACCACTTCTTCCACTTCTCCTAGCAAATCTTCTTCCACCTCTTCGATGTTCCCACATTCTAAACATAACAGATGGTGATGGAAGTGTTTTGCTCCTTCTTTGCGCAAGTCATAACGAGCTAATCCATCATTAAAACTTACTTTGTCAACGACTTTTAAGTCAGTTAAAATTTCAAGTGTACGATAAACAGTTGCTAAACCAATCTCTGGACTTTTTTGTTTTACTAAAAAGTAAATTTCTTCGGCTGATAAATGATCTTTCTCATTTTCAAGCAATACCAAAACAGTTGCTTCTCGTTGAGGCGTTAGTTTGAAACCAGATTCATGCAATTGTTGTTTTGTTTTTTTTAAAGCAGCAGTAGAATCCATAAATGCAGCCCCTTATTTATAATTATTTTAATCTAGATTTGAATTTCTATAGCACTAAATTATAATAAGTATAAAATAACTCGAATATTTTTGCAAGTGATTCTCAATTAGAATGAAAGATCTATTCTTTTTCTTGTTGTTCTTCTTTTAAAATTGTAAATCCTGCTTCTTGAATAATTTTTCCTTGTTTCAATAAATTACCGATTGCACGTTTGAATTGAGCTTTGCTGATCCCAAAAGTTTGTTTGATCTCTTCTGGATTTGATTTATCTGTAAATGGAATCTTATGCTCAGCAGAGCGTTCTAAGAATGTCAAAATCATTGCAGCATCATCACTAATTGCTTCGTAGCCACGAGGTTTTAAAGAGATATTCACAATACCATCAGGACGTACACCAATCACTCGACCATTGACGCGTTCACCTAATCGAGGTTCTTGATAACGTTCTGAAGGGTGAATAAATGCAATATAAAAGTCATCGGTCAAAACAAATGAACCGATCATCTTTAAGCGATACACGATACCACTGATATTTTCATTTTTCAGCTCTTCTGTTCCTGGTTTTGCCATCGCCTTAAAAATCTTCTCATCGGCTAGTTCTCCCCAAATTCGTTCCTTATTATCAACTTTTAAGGAAACCATCAGCTGGTCGCCTTTTTTAGGCCATAATTCACGCATTACAGGCAGTTCATCTAAAGAGACAACAACATCCTTATCTTTTAATCCAATGTCCACAAAGGCACCTAAATCGCGCCTAGTGCCTGTGACTGTTCCAAACGCATATTGCCCGACTCGAGCAGTTGGAATATTTGTTGTCATTTCAGGTTCTTGTTTTTGGTTCATATAACCAAAGCCTTCTACAGCTTCCCCAATTTCATGCGTTCCTTCTTCCTTAGATAAACGCAAAGTAATCCCATTTTTTTGTAAAAAGTAATGGGTCTCATTTTCATCGATCACTAATGCTGTAAAAATATTCGCTAATAGTTCGTTCATACTATTCTCCTTCTGGCACTTAGCCTAAAAAAATCCGTAATACGGCAATTGTAATGATTCCTACTACAACTGTTTTCATTAAATCTTTTGTACGAATAGCAACAAGTAAAGTAGGAATACAACTTAACGCTTCTAACGTTTTCACTTTAGGAAAGCCTGTCGCCTGAACTTCTAAAATACTCTGAAATAAGAGTGCCGTCAAGATACAAATTGGAATATAAGATAAAAATCGAAGAAACCAATCTGGGAAATCCACACGTTTTGAAATTAGAAAAGGAAGTATCCTCGGTATCCAAGTGACGATCGAACAACCTAAAATTGTTAATAATACATAATTGCTACTCATGATGATTCACCATCCCAACTGTACAACCTAAAAGAGTTGCAAATAAAACGGATAGTTCTGGCGAAAGAAAACCCATTAATAAATAAAGTGATACGCAAACTGTGCCTAAAACGATCAACGTTTCTTTCGTATATTTCTTTATTGGTCCATCTACTTGCAAAACAAATAGTCCAGCAAACATTGCCACCAAAGCAAAATCTAATCCCAATAAATAAGGGTCAGGAATCCATGTACCTAAAACTCCACCAACGATTGTTGAAATAATCCAAGCTAAATAAGCCGTTATATTCAATCCATGCGTCCAAGCTGAACTGACTCGATGTTCGTTACTCAAAGCCCCCATCAGAACACCATATGATTCATCTGTCAATAGTGTACCAATACCAATGCTAGTAATCAGCGGCTCTTTTTTAAAATAGGACGCAACAGACATACTCATTAAGAAATGCCGTAAATTGACTAAAAATGTTGTAAAGATAATAGCTGAAATCGGTGAATGAATCACAAGCATACCACAGATTATAAATTGTGCTCCGCCAGCATAAACCAAAATCGACATTAACGCTATTTCTAAAACCGATAATCCGACGTTTTTACCAACTACACCTGCTGCAATCCCGATGCCCAAATAACCTAAAATGGTTGGTATACAAGCATAGACACCTTCCTTAAACGTTAGATATTCTTTTTTTTCCATACTGTTCTCCTTGCTTCTAAAATCAATCGTCATCGATTTTTCCTTTTATATGCAGTGGAAGAAAAACGAGGGTGAAACAAAAGGAAAAAACACTTTTGTCCCAACCTCACTTTTATTTTCACAAAAATTAAATACTATCTTCCAGCATTTCTTGAAGCATTACCTTTAAACCAACCCGTTTTGGCATTGATCGTCACAAGATATTGATTATCAGCTCCATAGAGATTGTAATAACCTTCACCATTGATGATTCTTGCTGGTTGTAACGAGTAGGCTCCGGCTGTTATATAGCCTCGTTCGATACACGTAGCAATTACTTTCTCCTGAACACCAGGTGCCCAACTCCAAGCAGGATTGCTCAGATCACTGACATCGTTGGCATCCACCGAATAAACTGGAGCCGTATAAACTCCTTGTGCATTAGGAGCAGAAAAAGTATCTGAATCTGGTTGAACACCTGCTGTTGTTTGTGTATTATTTTCTAGATTATCAGAAACTGCTGGTGTTTGCTCTGGCACAACTTGTTGCGTTGGAATAGATGCAGCCTCTGCATCGGCCAATAATTTATCTGCCTTAACTAAAACATCATTCAAGGGCTTCCGTAATTCTACGTTTTTAACTTGATCTACTTCATTTTTTGCCGTTGTATAATTTTCTCTTGTCAAAGCTTCTGTCAATCCATTATCCTTATAAAAAACATCGACCGCTGCTTTCGCTTTTTGTAATTGATCATACTGGCTCACAGCTTGATCAGTCGCTTGATTTAATAATGTATCAAACGCATCTTGCTCTTCACGCTTGGCAAGATCAATTTTTTTGTCTGCTTTGATTGTTGCATCTTTTAGCTTGCTACCATCAATGATTGGCTGAGTAAATAGTTCATTTACTTTTGTGATCGCTGCTTGTTTATCAATGACTTTATTATATGTTTCCTCTAATGCCTTATAATTAGACGTTTCTTTTAATGTATCTAAATTTTCTTTGATCGTTTTTGTGCTAACACTTACCATTTCGGGTTTTAAAAACAATTGTTTATCATCGGTAAAATAGCTATTTAACTCTTTTTCGGTTTGTATTACTAATTTGTCTTTGTTTTGTGTTACCTGCCCTTGGTCAGCAGATTTGTTCTGCATTTGATTATACGCAAACCATGAACCTCCGGCTAAGACAACAGCTGCCGCTAAAACAATAGAAAGTTTCTTATAATTGTTCGTTACGGCTGTAGTAACAGCCTTATTTTTGCTTTCTTCTTGTGTTTTATTTGTCTCGGTTTGCTTTTCAAATTGATCTTTTATGGTATTAGACACTTCAGGTTCTTTAAAGAAAATAGGTGCCGCATCCATCTCGATTTCCTCGGGCTTTTTACTTTTTGATGGAATCTCCGCTTGTTTATTCGGTAATGCTTTCGGACCAATCGGTGTTGTTACACCAGTTTCTGCAGGCTTAGTGAATTTTGTGATTTCATCTTTTGGTCTATCTTTTCTTATTTGTTCTGACTTTTCATTCGTTGAGCCATTCGTCTCATTTTCTAGTTCATTTGATTTCACTTCATCTTGTCCTGTATGATTTGATTCTGACGGCTCATCGATTTTAACCAATTGATCACTTGCTAATTCGTTATTAGATTCTTTATTTGTTCGCACTGGGCTGTCTGATTGCTCGTTTTTATGTTCATTGATATATTGATTCAGTGCTGCAGTATTTTCCAGTTCTTCTTTTTTTGAGATCACTGGGCTTGTTTCTTCTTTTGTAGAGGATGACTCCTTTGTGTTTTGTCTAGTATTTTCCTCTGGCGTTTCTGTTTTAGTTTCTGCTATTCCTTCTGTTGCTTTTTCTTCTGTTTTCTCTTCATTGAACATCGTCATTACATGACCGATGCTCATATCTTTCAATTCAGACCATTCGATATTTTCATTTTGTTCTTTATTTAGAAAACTAGAAGTCTCTGCTTTTTTGTCTTGTTTCTGTTGTGTCTGCTCTTCATTAAATGAGTAACCACATTCAGAGCAAGTTTCTGCTTGATTATCTATTTCGGTGCCGCAATTCGGACATTGTTTCGTCATTCATTCCGCCTCACATTCTACTGATTCCTAAATCTAATCTACCATAAAATCTTGTTTCTTCCAATATGTACTTTCTAACTTTTTTGTTACGATTGTTAAAAACAGCCCTTTCCGAAAGAAATCGAAAAGAGCTGTTCAAATTTTAAGAAAAACTTCTTATTCTAGAAAATCTTTTAATTGTTTAGAACGAGAAGGATGACGTAGTTTACGTAGTGCTTTGGCTTCGATTTGACGAATTCGTTCACGAGTTACACCAAAAACTTTCCCCACTTCTTCTAGAGTACGGGTACGTCCATCATCTAAACCAAAACGTAAACGTAAAACATTTTCTTCACGATCAGTCAGTGTATCTAAAACATCTTCTAATTGTTCCTTCAACAATTCATAAGCAGCATGTTCAGCTGGACTAGTTGCATCTTGGTCTTCAATGAAGTCTCCAAGATGAGAGTCATCTTCTTCACCAATTGGCGTTTCTAAAGAAACAGGCTCTTGTGCTATTTTCAAAATTTCGCGAACTTTTTCAGTTGGTAAGTCCATTTCTGCACCGATTTCTTCAGGCGTTGGTTCCCGACCTAAATCTTGTAACAATTGGCGTTGGATACGAATCAATTTATTGATCGTTTCCACCATATGCACAGGAATCCGAATCGTTCTTGCTTGGTCAGCGATAGCACGAGTGATTGCTTGACGAATCCACCAAGTAGCATACGTTGAGAATTTAAACCCTTTACGATAGTCAAATTTCTCAACAGCTTTCATTAGTCCCATATTTCCTTCTTGGATCAAATCCAGGAATTGCATCCCACGACCTACATAACGTTTGGCAATTGAAACAACTAAACGTAAGTTTGCTTCTGCTAAACGTTGTTTTGCTTCTTGGTCGCCTTCTTCGATTTTTAGTGCTAATTCGACTTCTTCCGCTGCAGTTAATAATTGTACACGCCCGATTTCTTTCAGGTACATACGAACAGGGTCATTGATTTTAACACCAGTAGGGGCAGATAAATCTTCCATTTGGGCTTTTTCAGCAACTTTTGCATCTTTTTTTAGACTATGTTCACTTGGATCACCATTCTCATCTACGACACTGATACCAGCATCTTCAACTTTTTGGATCAATTTTTCCATTTCGTCTGCATTCAATGTAAACGGCGTTGCTAATTTGTTTGTTAAATCATCATAAAGAACATTGCCTTTCGGTTTGCTCTCTTTGATAAAGGCCGCCAATGCAGCTGTATATTTTTTTTCTGTTTCTTTTTCCATGAAAGAAGGCCCCCTTCATTTTTCCATTCGATTAAATATATAAATAATAGTCAAATACATTATCTGGACATATTCATTATGACAATGTACGACTTTTTTGCAATTGTCTTACTAAGTTAATCACTTCGATCGCTAGTTCGTCTACCAATTGTTTATTCCCAAGACGTTCAGCTTCTTTTTTTTGCAATTGTTTTTGCTGAATCAAATCGTCTAAACTAGAATTTGCAATCACCCTTATCACATCCGCAATCTCTCTTTCAGAACTTTCTTCTGAAATCGTCTGTAACGAAATATCGATTGCCAATTTTTTTATCGTTTCTTCTTTTAAATAATCGATAAAATCTGCAAGTAAAAAGTCCGAGTGAACACTCATGTAGCTATCTAATAATAGGTAAAGCTCTTGATATTGATCATGTGCGAAATTAAACTCAGGTAATTGAATCAATTGATTTCGAACACTTTGTTCATTCATCAAACGATACAATAATGCACGTTCTGCTTTTTCTACTTGTGTTAACGGTAATTTATTTTGTGTAGAAGGAACAACGACTTCTTCAAACATTTCTGGCGGTTCCATTAGACCCGTCATTTCATCAAACGCTTGAGGCGGCGGTGCGACTTGTTGCTGTCTTTCCCTTCTCTTCGTAGAGCGTTGTTGTGTTTCCAGTTGTTTTAACTGTTCTTCTAAAGAGTGGAAGGACAACTGAAATTCTTGCGCCAACTGATTTAGATAACGATCACGCTCTAGAGGCGATTGAACTAGTAACAATTCCTGTAATAATTCATTGACATAATCGAGCTGCTCTTTTTCATTATTCATGTTTCTAGTCAAACGGTGATACTGCATTTTAAAGCTAAACACCGTTTCTCGACCATGGAGTGCTAACTCCCGAAAAGAGTCGTTGCCGTATTTTCTTAAATAATCATCTGGATCCAATTTTTCAGGAATACTTACGATACTTAATTGAAACCTGCTATGTTCACTTAATAATGAAATTGCTCGATTTGTTGCTTCTACTCCAGCAGTATCTCCATCATAGCAAACAACAAGTTCTTTTGCTACACGTTCAAGTTTACGAATCTGCTCATTAGTCAAACTAGTTCCCATAGAAGCAACGCCACTAGTGATACCAGCCTGCCATGCCGCGATCACATCCATAAAACCTTCAAATAAAAACACGGTATTTTCCTTACGGATTTCTTTGCGCGCTTTATCAAAGTTAAATAATGTCTCTCTTTTATTAAACAAGACGGTTTCCGGACTGTTTAAATATTTAGGCATATCGTCACCTAGAAAATCTTCTGTTTTAAGAAGTCTCCCAGAAAAGGCAATCACGTTTCCGCGATCATCGCTGATTGGAAACATCACTCGTTGATAAAAGCGATCTAAAAATTCACCATTATCTCTTTGGATAAACAATCCAGATTCTTTAGATAAATCTTCAGCGACTTCTTCATTTTGGAATACTTGACTTAAAAAGTCGCGTTTTTGAGGAGCAAAACCGATTTTAAACGTTTCAATGAGTTCTTTTGTTAACCCACGTTCCAATAAATAATTTAACGCCGGTTCACCTATCTGAGTATTCATCAAAACATGATGATATAAATCTGCTGCCTTTTTATGAAGTTCGATCAATTTGCGATTTTGTACGTTTTCCGTTGGGTTAGAATCCATCGTATTAGTCCAATCGATATTCACTGGGATCTGCTCTAACTCAGCAACTCTGCGGACAGATTCGGGGAAATTGATTCCTTCTATTTCCTGCAGAAAATTAAAAACAGTTCCACCTTTTCCGCAGCCAAAACAATGAAAAATTTGCTTGTCTTCTGCTACTGAAAATGAAGGGGAACGTTCTTCATGAAACGGACATAGACCCATATAATTCTTGCCGGATTTTTTCAATTGAACATATTGTCCAACTACATCAACAATATTCGTACGTTGTCTTACTTCCTCAATCACTTCTTGAGGGATTCTTTGTGCCACTGTTCTCACCTCCAAAATAGCGAAAAGCTAATTTATGCGATAGTCAGTAAAAAAGCACTGAAATCTTCAGCGCGACTTTTATAAAGACACAATTACACATATTTCATTGTATCATACTAAACATAATTTTCAAGTAAATTGCATCTTTATTTTCAAAACATTTGATTTCATCTGATTAGCTTTACATAATAATAATATAGTAACCTTCGTATAATGAAAAAGAAAAAACAGATATACGTTCATCTGTCTTTTCTCTTTAACTTTTTCAACGTCTATCTCAAAATCACACTTTGGTTTGCGTATCTTGTGCAGTCCATAATTCTTTAACAACAGGAATATTTCCTAATTCTGTCATATTACTTGGTAAAATCACTGTGTTTGCATCACTGCTAACAACTTGTTTAAAGGCTTCTATTCCTAGGTAAGCCAACGCTTGTTCATTCAAATCACTATCTTTGATGGCTTGATTCAAAGCCAAAATACGTTGTCTTTCTGCTTCTGTTGTAATACGGATTCGTTCGGCTTCTGCATCAGCATCAATTTTCGTACGTTGCGCACGAGCTTCGGCATCGATTTTTGTTTGTTTTGCACGAGCTTCGGCGTCAATCTGCATCTGCGAAGCATTCGCTTCTGAATCCAAAATAATCGATTGCTTTCTACCTTCTGAAATCGTGATCGTCGATTCTTTATCTCGACTAGCTGTGATTAGTTTATTCATCGAATTGACAATTTCATCCGAAACAGAAATTTCACCAATATTGATTCGGTCGATCGACAAACCATAACCTGCCGTAATATCCTTTACACTTTCAAATAAACTAACATTGATTTCTTCTGTTCCATTCAGCACTTCATTTAAATCCATTTTACCGATGATTCCACGTAAGTTTGACTGACAATCTTGAATCATTGAGGTAACAGAATCTTCGTTATCATAGACAAACGCACGAACATCCGTCACGTGATATTTGATTGCTTCATCAACTTCAACAATTACATTGTCACGGGTGATTACACTTTGAGATTCAATTTCTAAAGGTGTTTGTTTTAAAGAAACACGACCACGTACCTTATACAAAACAGGAATTAGGAAATGAAGACCTGGATCGATCGTTTTAACATATTTCCCAAAACTTTCAACGATTTTCACTTCACCCTGTTGAACGATAATCACCATTTTTGAAATAAGGACCAAAATCAAAACAAGAACGAGGATAAAAATTAGAATATTAAGGATTATCAATATAATTCACATCACTTTCGAATAAATAATTGTTCACCGTTACAAATAATTCAGTACTGGAAAAATCTACTACTTCCAGCATCGCCCCCTTTTCAGGGATACCATTAATTACACGATACATATAAGGACTACCATATATTCGAATTACGCCATTAAAATTATCTGTAGCAGCTCGAAAACATTTTCCGATAGTTTTGCGCATTTGATACTCTCCACTCATAGATACCCCTCCCTATTTCCATACCTTTTATGCCATTTTAAAGATCCTTGATGGTTTTACCAGCTCGTTTCATTTGGAAAAGACCAATCATGATCCGAACCACGATATTAATAAGCATCATTACCGCAAATATCGGTAAGGTTTGCTGAGTTAAAAAACCTACTTCTAAAATACTGTGGAACAGCATTGCCGCCACATAAATTCCGCCTACGGTTGTAACTGCTAAGAAAATACGTAATGGATTGAACGGTAAACATGCCCGAACAACTGCCATACAACTAATTCCAATCAACAAGTAATACATTAGTGTTGTGGTATCCATTTGGCTAAAGCCTTGATTTTGTCCCATCAAATAAACTGTCACAATGTTTAATACGACTAAGACTGCATTAACGGATGCATTTCTTAGTGCAGTCGGTAAAAATTTCCCTTTAACTTTACGTTTGTCGCCTTCAAATGATAAGAAGAAGGCTGGATATCCTTCAATTGCCAAATCAATCAAGGTAATTTGGATTGGTATAAAAGGAAATGCGATTGTTGTAAAGACACAAATCATGGATAAAATAAATGAATAAATCGTTTTGATAAAGAAGACACTAGCAACTTTTGTCACATTGTTGACCACGCGTCGACCTTCAAACAAGACATCTGGCAGTGTTGTAAAATCAGAGTCTAATAATACTAAGTTTGAAATTTGTCTAGTAGCCCCATCACCTTCAGCCATAGCAATACTACAATCTGCTTCTCTCAATGCTAGGACATCATTAACTCCATCACCTGTCATTGCAACCACATGATCGTTATCCTTTAATTCTCTAACAATCGTTCTCTTTTGTTGCGGCGTTACTCGACCAAACACCGTATAGTCATGGACTGCTTGACGCACTTGCGCTTCTGTCTCCATCGTTGACATATCAACATATGATTCATAGCCAAATAATCCAGCACGGCGAGCGATATTAGAAACTGTCACAGGATTGTCACCAGAAATCACTTTCAAGTCAATCCCTTCTTCACGTAAATAGGCTAATGTTTCACTAGCATTTTGACGAATCGGATCATCAATTTCTAAAACTGCTAATGGTTCTAAAAAAGGTATCTTTTCTTCATCTAATGATGTATTTTCTGCAATTCCTAACATTAGCACTCGATATCCCTCTTCTTGCGCTTCAATCACTTCTTTTGGTAAGCGATCGGCAGCAACCAGTTTTTCGGGCGCTCCAAGATAGACTGTTCCTAATTCGTTAAATTCAATTGCCCCCCATTTTCTTTCAGAAGAAAATGGCAGACTCTTTACTGCTCCATAACGATTGGAAAGATCGAAGTGATTCCGAATAGCTTGCATCGTGATATTATTATCTGTACTTTCCGCTAAATAACTACCGATGATTTGCGGAAAGTTTTCATGATAACTTGCATGTAAGACTGCTACTTTTTGAACTTTCATTTTTCCTTCAGTGATTGTTCCTGTCTTATCCAAACACAGTGTATCAACATGAGCTAATGTTTCGATTGAGTACATATCTTGAACTAAAATCCGTTTTTTCGCTAGTTTTACAACACCTGTTGTAAGGGTGATACTGATCAACAAGACCAATCCTTTTGGCAACATGCCCAATAAAGCAGCAGCGGATGCCACTACAGATGCTTCAATTCCAGAGTTACGAATCATGAAACCTTCCACAAATAAAATGATCCCTAAAGGAATAATCACTAAACTTGTGAATTTAGATACTTTGCGAATTGAATTTACTAATTCAGATTGAATTGGTTTATGCACTTTTGCTTCTGCTGTGATTTTAACCGCATAATTATCTGCTCCAACATGAACAACTTTTGCATAAACTTGCCCGCTTGCTAGAAAACTGCCTGATAGTAACACATCGCCAGCTATTTTTTCGATTAAATCAGACTCACCGGTCAATAAGGCTTCATTCGCTTCTGCTTTTCCTTCTATAACTTCCATATCTGAAGGAACTTGCTCACCAGCAGAAATCACAACAATATCATCCAGCACTAATTCTGTTGTATCGATCTCTACTTCTTTTCCTTCACGAATCACATGAACGCTTTCTTTAGAAACAATTGATAACTTCTGAACTAAATTTCTAGCATGAATTTCTTGATAGATCCCCATCCCCATATTGACTAGAATAATAGCTAAAAAAGCTAAGTTAGAATACGCACCCACAAAAAGTAGGCAGAGTGCAATTCCAAAATTTAAAAAGTTGAACAATGTCATGAGGTTATCATAAATAATATCTTTTGTTGATTTAGCCACATTTTCTTCATAATCATTCTGTAAACCTTGTTTTTTTCGTTCTTCTACCTCTATTTGAGTCAATCCTTGTTTCAGGTCAAACTTATTTCTCATGTATTTAATTCCCTACTTTCTCCTTGTTGAAACTATATCTTCTTTAGTTTACTTGTAAATAGAAAGAAGTTCAAGAAAATCCTTAAGAATTCGTACCATTCAATAGACGACATTCTTAAGGATCACTAATTTAGCCTTTAAATTATTTTAACCATTTAATAAATTGCTGGTTCATCTTGACCAGATCAGCATAAAACATGTTCCCGCCATTACTATATAAGAATCCTCCATTATAAATTAGCGCTTGCGGACGATAATATCGATAGGTTTGTTGATTCGTATTTCCAAGTAATGGTGATAACACTTCTTTTGAATATTCTTCTGCCAAGCGAACTGAATTTTTACCTCCCTGCTCTTTAACAAAGGCAATATAATCTAATCCAAAATTATACGCTTGAACAGCTGTCCATATATCACAGCCCGCTTCATTTGATTTTTCGATTGCTTGGGCTAAAAATGCGACCCCCGCATCAAGACTTTCTTCCGTGCTACCGATCATTTGTCTTTTACCGTAAGCACTCTCGCTACTTTGCATCAAATCTTCTGAAAGTCCTTTTGATTCAGTATAAATAATTGCTAACACCAAATTTTTGTATTCAGGAATATTATTTTTCTTTACTACTCGTTCTACTTCTGTTTCATAAGTCATAACCTGTTGAACATTTTGGCGAATTTTAAAACCAAAGTAGCCCAAACCGATGATCAATAACAGAAGAAATAACCAAAGTATTCTTTTTACGATTTTCATCAATTTACTCATCTTATCATCCAAACTTTTTTTGTGTAGTTTTCATAATACGTTATTATTCAAAAAAAATCTAAAAAAAGGTTGATTCTTTATCATTCTTTAATAAAAATTTGCTACTATTCTTCTATCCATTTTAGTTTTAAATATTTTGAAAAACCGCTATACTAAACGAGATGGGTGGTAAGGATATGAAAAAAGAAAAGAAAGTTCTACTAACAACGGATAAAAGCCTCATTTATTATGAAGTTTCAGGTCACGGCACCCCTTTATTCTTACTTCATGGAAATGGAGGAAGTGGGCGCTATTTTGAAAAACAAGTACCTGTATTTAGCCGCTATTTCACAGTCTATACGGTTGACAGTCGTGCCCATGGCCGTTCAACAAACACCAGCATTGATTTAACCTTTGAGCAAATGGCTGACGACCTTTATAATATCATGGTTCAAGAACAACTCCCTCAAGCAGATATTGTCGGTTTTAGCGATGGAGCAAATCTTGCCATGGTTTTTACAAAGAAATATCCTGAATCTGTTCATCGTTTAGTACTGAATGCGGGAAATACAATTGTTCAAGGGGTTCATTTTCCTGTAAGAATTCTGACGGCAATTGAATATATTTATCTTCGATTATTGGCTTTATTCAGTCAAAAAGCGAAACAGCGACTGGCGATTGTTCGATTGATGGTACAGGATATCACCATTACTGCTTTAGATTTAAAGCAGATTTCCCAAAAGACTTTAGTACTCGTCGGCAAACATGATATTATCAAGCGTAGCCATTCAATGTATTTAGCCAAAGAAATTCCACATGCTACTTTTGTGCTAATTCCAAGACAAGGACATTCTTTTGCTCGAAAGGACCCCAAAACATTTAACCAAGAAATTCTATCATTTTTAAAAGAAAAGTAGGTGCAATTAAATGAAGAAAATGCTCCAATGGATCAAAGATCATTTTAGCTATTTTAAAACAATTTTTATTTTTTCAGTCATAATCATCGTTTTTCGTGAATTATTATCAATCAGTAAAACAATTTCATTCCAGCAACTTTCGGATATTTTTCAAGATCTTGCGCTCTGGAAAATCGGCTTAATGTTTTTGATTGGGCTAATTGCTGTTGTTCCAATGATTGGTTACGATGTGATTCTTAATAAGATCTTAAAACAACAACTAGATAAGACTTTTCTTATTGAAAGTAGTTGGGTAATCAATACGATTAACAATGTTGCCGGATTTGGTGGTTTAGTCAGTATCGGATTGCGCTCTGAGTTTTATGGAAAAGAGAAAGATGGCAAAGCCGTCGTTCGTGCATTGTCTAAAATTTTGATTTTTTTGATGTCCGGACTTTCTATTTATAGCCTTATGGCCTTCTTTCTTGTCATGTTTGTTCACACAAATCAATATTTACAGCAATATTGGATTTGGCTGATTGGCGGCGGTTTGTATTTCCCTGTTGTTTTGATTGTAAGTTTATTTAGAAAAGACGAATATATTGGGGATATTGATCGCCAAACACGCTTTGGGCTTATTCTAACTTCATTTTTAGAGTGGACAGGCGTTATAGGAAGTTTTTTACTGATTGGAATGTTGATGGGCGTTACAATGCATCCATTGCAAGTTGTGCCTCTTTTTATTGCAGCTTCCGTCATTGGAATCGTCTCGATGATTCCAGGTGAGCTGGGTAGTTTTGATATTATGATGATCATTGGTCTCTCAGCTTTAGGGATCAATCGAGAAGTCGTTGTTGCTTGGATATTACTCTATCGTCTTTTTTATTACATTGTTCCTTTTATTATCGGCGTTATATTTTTTATAAAGAATCTAAGTTATCGTCTAAATACACGTTATTCAGGAATCCCACGAGAACTGTCTACAGAAATAGCGCATAAGTTTGTTGTTTTCTTAATGTATTTTTCTGGAATCATGATCGTATTATCTGCTACTATTCCAGAAGCTTTTAGTCAGTTCAACTGGTTAAAGCAGCTAAATCCGCTTTCCTTTCATATTATTACGCAATTTCCGGCTATTTTATTAGGGTTTCTCTTACTCATTACAGGTCGAGGTATTGCCGCAAGGGTCAAGCGTGCTTACTTGCCCACAATTGGGTTGATTCTGGTAACTTTCCTTTATACATTTTTGAAAGATTTCAGCTGGGGTGTCCTTATTTTTCTTAGTTTATTACTTATTATTATTATTTTCTCCAAAAGAGAATTATTTAGAGAACAGTTAGTTTATTCTTGGGAAATGATCACAATTGATGGCATTATTTTCCTGACATTGACCATTTTATATCTTGTGATCGGCGTGTATAATTTACCTACCTTCCCTCATCATAATCGTCATTTTATTTCATTCTTTTTCTTTCCATCAGAAAAAATTTGGTTTTCCGGTTTTATCGGTATTTTATTAGTAACGTTGTTTAGTTATCTGTTTATCCGTTATCTTGAAGGGAAACGATACCAATTGGGCACTCCACTAGATGAAAAACGAGCCTTTACCCTTTTAACAACGTATGGTGGAAATACAGATAGTCAACTTATTTTTCTAAAAGATAAAGAGATGTATATCTATACCAATTCGGAAAACCAAGAGACTGTTTTGTTACAATTTAAGACATTCAATAATAAGTGTATTGTCATGGGTGATCCTTCTGGAAAGAAAGAAGATTTCCCAGAAGCAATTGAACAGTTTATTACCGAAGCAGATCGTTGGGGCTATCTTCCTGTTTTTTACGAGTCATCCGAAGAAGTTGTGATGTATTTACACGAATTTGGCTACGACTTTATCAAAATGGGGGAAGAAGCACATGTTGATTTAGCTAACTTCACTCTCTCTGGAAAGAAAATGAAAAGTGAACGGGCAGTCATGAACCGCTTTAAAAAAGAAAATTATCAATTTGGAGTCCTACAACCTCCATTTTCG
Organism: Enterococcus sp. AZ170; assembly: GCF_050545135.1. Taxonomy (NCBI): domain Bacteria; kingdom Bacillati; phylum Bacillota; class Bacilli; order Lactobacillales; family Enterococcaceae; genus Enterococcus; species Enterococcus sp. AZ170. Next base: position 1,772,591 of record NZ_CP172947.1, read on the forward strand.
AATGAATTAATGTCTGAGCTAAAACAAGTTTCTGATGAATGGCTAGGAAGTCGCAAGGAAAAAGGGTTCTCATTAGGCTTCTTTTCTGAAACTTATCTACAGCGTGGACAAATAGCTGTCGCTAAAAATCAAGAGGGGCGAATCGTTGCCTTTGCAAACATTATACCAACTTATACTACAGAAGAAGGAACGATCGACTTGATGCGTTACAGTAAAGAAGCACCTTCTGGCGTGATGGATTATCTATTCATTTCTTTATTCAACTATATGAACGAGGAAGGTTTTACGTATTTCAATTTAGGAATGGCTCCTTTATCTAATGTTGGTACTTCAAAAAAAAGCTTTATTCAAGAACGAATTGCTTATTTAGTATATGAATTCGGTTCACGTTTTTATTCGTTTCGAGGGTTACGTGATTATAAAGAAAAATATGCGGCGGAGTGGGTTTCACGATATACGTTATACTCTCGGGATAGTTTTATCGCCTACGTTATGATCGCCTTATTGATCATTGACAATGCACCGATTGAAAAACAGAAAAAGATACACGGTGTTCGTCGTATTCTTAGAAACAGATATCAACGTTAAACAAAAAAAGAGCTGAAGTCATTCAGTTCTTTTTTGTTTTATCATCACTTCAAATGAGTGATTCAGACAAGCCGTACCAGAGATACTGATTTCGTGGTCACCATTATCAGCCTTTACAATATGAACCAAAACTTTTCCTTCTCTTTGTACATGTTGTCCTTGGTTAACCTGGATCATTTTGCTATGATCATTTTCATAAACGTGGTTCAGCAAATAAGCTCCCATGACACCTGAAGCTGTTCCTGTCACTGAGTCTTCCGTTGTCCCAGAAAAGGGCGAAGAAAAGTGTCTAGCCGTATAAACCGCTTCACCTTTTGAAACAACAGCAAAAGGATGGATTGAAGATTTAGGGATTTCCTTTAAAATATCTGGAAATGCTGTAGGGTTAGGAATCATTTTATCTAAAACTTCTGGCGCAATAACAGGTACTAGTAAAGTCCATGATCCAGTATTGCCATACTGAATCGGCCAATCAGCATGAAGATCTTCTAAGTTAATACCAAGAATTTGGCATAAGGCGGAGCGATCCCCTTTAAAATCGATAAATTTCGGTTGCGCTTGTTTCATTGTGATTCTCTGCGTTTCTTCCTCATAGATGATCGGCAAAATACCTGCACCGGTTTCGATTTCTAATTGACAGCTGCCTTTTTTGTTAAATAAAGCAAAGATGGCCCCGATTGTCGCATGTCCGCAAAGTGGCGTCTCATGACCAGGAGTAAAATACCTTAATTTGATGGCTGCACGATCACTTGAGCATACAAAAACAGTTTCATTAAAACCAACTTCTCTTGCAATTTCCTGCATTTGCTCTACACTATATGAATCACCGTTTAGTACCACACCTGCTGGATTGCCTTTTCCTTGAATATTTGTAAACGCATCTACTCTTAAAACCGTACTTTTCATTCTCCTTAACTCCCTTTTCTTTTTAACAGATAGTATATCACAAATACTAAAAGTGTACTTTCCGTTGTCAACAAAAAAAGAATCTCTGATATGTTTATCAAAGATTCTCTTTTTGCTATTTTTCAATTTCAGTTACAATACCAGACCCAACAGTACGACCACCTTCACGAATGGAGAATGTTGTTCCTTGTTCTACCGCTATCGGATGTATTAATTCAACATCGATCGTAACGTTATCTCCAGGCATGACCATTTCAACACCATCTGGCAATTCTACTACACCAGTAACATCTGTTGTACGGAAATAGAATTGCGGACGGTAATTTGTAAAGAATGGTGTATGGCGTCCCCCTTCTTCTTTCGTCAAAACATATACTTCTGCAATAAATTTTGTGTGCGGTGTAATAGACCCTGGTTTTGCGATCACTTGGCCACGTTCGATTTCATCCCGAGTGATTCCTCTTAAAAGAACGCCGACGTTGTCACCTGCTTCACCATAATCTAAGGTTTTACGGAACATTTCAATTCCTGTCACTACAGCTTTTTGCGTATCAGGTTTGATTCCGACAATTTCGATTTCATCTCCAACACTTACTTTCCCACGATCAATACGTCCAGAAGCAACAGTTCCGCGACCTGTAATAGAAAAGACATCTTCCACAGGTAATAATAGTGGTTTGTCCGTATCTCTTTCTGGTGTTGGAATATACTCGTCCACAGTATCCATTAATTGCATAATTGCATCTTCAGCCGTAGGATCTCCTTGTAAAGCTTTCAAAGCAGAGCCTTTGATGATTGGTGTATCGTCTCCAGGAAAATTATATTCATTCAGTAACTCACGCACTTCCATTTCAACTAAATCGATCAGTTCTTCATCATCAACTAAATCGATTTTGTTAAGGAAAACGATTAAATATTTTACACCTACTTGACGAGATAACAAAATATGCTCACGTGTTTGTGGCATCGGTCCATCTGTTGCTGATACGACTAAAATCGCACCATCCATTTGTGCTGCCCCTGTAATCATGTTTTTAACGTAATCCGCGTGTCCGGGTGCATCAATATGAGCATAGTGACGAGCTTGAGTTTCATATTCCACATGTGAGGTGTTGATTGTAATACCTCGCTCACGTTCTTCTGGTGCTGCATCAATACTAGCATAGTCTTGAGGGTTTGCTAGGCCTTTTTTTCCTAATACTGTGGTGATTGCAGCGGTCAATGTTGTTTTACCGTGATCGACATGACCAATCGTGCCGATATTTACATGTGGTTTACTTCTGTCATAATGTTGTTTTGCCATAATTTACAAACCTCCTATTTTCTTCTAAAGGTTTTTGAAGAATCAACATGAATTGACCTTCTCTGACCTTTATAGTGTTATTATATTCCTTTTTTTAAAATACACAACTTATTTGCTTACTAATTATAAGTAAATGAAAAAGAGCAGAATTTACTCTACTCTTTTTGATAAGACATTCAACCTGTTACTCTTTTTTTGTAAAACTGATCCATTTTTTCCTCAACTGCCTCACCGCAAAGATTGGCAAATTCGGCGGATAATCGTCTAAGCTTAATTGCATCGTCTAAAGATAAGTCTTCCGTTTGAAATTTTTGGATCAAGCCTAATAATTGTTCAGTCTTCTCCTTCATACCACTACCACCTTTATTCTCCATCAACCACTTGTTCATATACCTTTTTGTCATAAACAGTTAAAATAAACTGTTCTTTGTAAGTCTCTGTTATGGCTTTTATTGATTCTATCAAGTGAGACTCACAATCAATGTAAAGAATAATCTCTTCAAAACGATCTTTCATCTCACTTAAAAAATGGGTTAAATCGTCAAGTGTATTGTGTTTTGTCATTGTTTCATAAGCAGGCATTTGCTTTGCACGAATAAAATTATGCGGAATTTCTCCAGGATACCCAACGATCGCAATTTTATTTCCTGTATGTTTCTTTTTTACTAAATCCCAAATCTTATCAATTTTTCTCGGATTGTTCCCTCTAATAATAATCATGTAATTTTGCTCCTTCATCTTTATCATATTTATTCAATATGACACAAAGAAACCGTATGATCATCAACTGGCACTTCTTTGTGTCCAGCCTTATTCATGCAAGATAATCTCCTCCTAAATTATAAAGTGATAAGAACTTATTCTATATTGTCAAAAAAACAGGAAAAAATGAAGGCGACGTTTGTTGTCACAATCATTTTTTATTTTTTCAAAAGGAAGTCCTTGAAACTTTAAAACATAAAACAAGTACACATTAACCATATCATAGAAAAAAAATAAAGCAATAGTACAAAAAAACTATCTGAGAATAATCTCAGATAGCCATTAATGATTATTTTACTGTTACTTTTCCAATCAAATTATTAGCAGAAACTGTTTGATTTGTTTTTGTTAAATCGTAGTTTTCTACAACATCTTGATTAGTGAAAACAACAATCAAGTCAGTTTTTTTACCAGCATTTGCTAGTGCTGCTAAATCGATTGTCGCTATTTTATCCCCTTGTCTCAGTACTTGACCTTCCTCAACGTGTAAAGTAAATGGTGACCCTTTTAGCTCGACGGTATCTAAGCCCATGTGTAACAAAACTTCAATGCCAGAATCTGTTTGAATTCCTAAAGCATGTTTTGTTGGGAAAATACTGGTGATCTTACCTGCAACAGGTGTTGATACTTCTCCATCAGTCGGAATAACCGCAAAGCCATCACCCATCATTTTTGCTGAAAAAACATCATCTTGAACTTCTGAAATTGGAATAAGCCTTCCGTTTGCAACAGCATATAATTCCGTTTCTTTTGCAGTTACTTTTGGCGCTTCTGTTTTCACTTCAGGCTTGCTTACAGGTTCACCTGTGACCAAAGCTGCACCATTGTGTATTTTGTTCATTTCATCTGCTACGAATTGAACTTCTGTACCAACGATTACTTGAATATTTGTGCCATCAATTACTTTCACACCTGGAACGCCAGTTGCTTTGATTTTTGCTTGATCAACTTTGCTTGTGTCATTTACAGTTAAACGTAAGCGAGTTGTACAATTATCAATGGAAGTAACATTTGCATCGGCACCTAAACCTTGATAGATTTTATTTGCTAAGACTGCAAATTTGTTATCACCAGTAGTATCTAAATCAGGTGTTTCTTCGCCTTCACCTTCTTCACGTCCTGGAGTCATTAAATTGAATTTAGTGATGGCAAAACGGAACGCAAAGTAATAAATTGCCGCTACGACAACACCTTGAACAACTAACATCAATGGATGATTGGCTACTGGATTTTTTAGACTTAAGAAGAAGTCAACAAACCCTGCACTAAATGCGAACCCTGCTGTCCAATGCATAAAAGCAGAGAATGCTAAAGATAAACCAGTAAGCACAGCATGTACCACATATAACGGCCATGCAACAAACATAAATGAAAATTCTAATGGTTCAGTTACACCTGTAAAGAATGAAGCAAAACCGGCTGCTAACATTAAAGAAGCCGTTACTTTTTTCTTTTCAGGACGAGCACATTGGTAAATTGCGAATGCCCCTGCAGGTAATCCAAACATCATTACTGGGAAAAATCCAGCTTGATACATACCTGTTTGACCAATAATCGCTTTGCCTGAATCTAACGCTTGTTGTCCTGCTAAGAAATTCCCAATGTCATTGATATTGGCAACATCAAACCAAAATACTGAGTTCAAAGCATGGTGCAAGCCTGTTGGAATCAACAAACGGTTGAAGAATCCGTATAAACCAGCTCCAACAAAACCTAAACTAGAAATAGCTTCACCAAAAGCGACTAAGCCATTATAGACAACAGGCCAGATAAACAACAATACAAATGAAATTGCCAACATTGCAATAGCTGACATAATTGGAACTAAACGTTTACCACTGAAGAACGAAAGTGCCATCGGTAATTTCACATTCGAAAAGCGATTGTACATTGCCGCAGCTGTTAAACCAGCAATGATTCCAACAAATACGTTATTGCCCATACTGTTAAATGCTGGATTTACATCCGCAATGTCACTTAATCCCATAATTGCTTGCACAGAAGCTGTTCCTAACACTGTCTTCGGAACTAAATAAGCGACTAAACCAGCAAGAGCTGCTGCTCCATCTTTATCTTTTGACATCCCCAATGCTAAACCAACAGCGAATAATAATGCCAAGTTATCAAGAATAGCTAATCCACCATTCATTAAAAATGTTGTAGCCGCACTAGGACCCACTGTCCCCACGATCCAGTTTGCGATTCCTACCAATAGAGAAGCAGCTGGTAATACTGCTACAGGAAGCATTAACGAGCGTCCCATTCTTTGCATATATGCTTTCATTTTTGTCTCTCCCCTTGACTTTTATTTGATCATCTTCAACCGTTCGATATGAATGGCAAGATAACCTAATTCTTCATTTGGTACTTGATAGTGAAAATTTCTCATTAATAAAACTTGGACTTTTTTTGATACCTCATAACTTTCTGCGTATTTCTTACGCACGACATCCAAAATTTCATCATCCAATACAGCGTACTGGCTTTGCTGAAAGCGGTGAATAAACAAACGTAAATGATTAACCAGCCGCGAATAGCTCAAACTCATCTTTTCATCATGAATATTGATTCCTAATTCTTGCTCGATTAAATGAATAATTTCAGAAACAATTGTGACTTCACGAATACTTTTACTATTATCCGTGCGCCCACTACGAGCACTGTGAATATGGATTGCAATATAACCGGCTTCGTCATAGCTAAATGGAATTCCTAATGTTTGAGTCAAGTAGTCGACTGCCCATTGGGCAATCGAAAATTCTTCACTGTAAAGAATTTCAATTTCATTCAAAAGCTTATTTCTCACAATGATCTTATTTTGAATGTTCTCTGCTGCAAATGCAATATGGTCACTTAAACCAATATTGATATGTTCATTCAGCTTTTCACCAAGAATCGTTTCAGCATGTGCTATGATTTCTTCTGTGACAAAAAAATACTTTTCATCGATTTGCGATAATAAAACTTGAAGTTTTTTTAAGCCCTCTGGTTCCATTACAAACATTCGTTCCACTTGTTGCGGGAATAACAAATCATTTTTCTTCTTGTTAAAACCCACGCCTTTTCCAACTGCCACTTTTTCCTGCCCAGCGTCTATGACGAGTACAGCGTTTTGATTAAGCACCTTTTTGATTTTCATAAACATTCCTCTTCTGCAGAAGTAGATTGTCCGTTTTCTTGCTAAAGGACAACAAAAAAGCATAGAACAATCCCGCCAAAATATGAGTATATCATATTTTAAAGAAATTCTTCCATGCCTAGTATTATCTAGTCACATGAAAACGCTATTTACTTTGTTAACAATCATAGTTTACAAAGATATAGACCATTTGTCAATGATTTTATTTTATAAAAGTTGATTGTCTAAGGCAAAAATCAGAAAATAAAAGAAAATGCTCTCAAATCGAGAACATTCCTTCTATTCAATTACTCTTCTTCAGAATATTCATCTTCATCTTCATCATCAAAGTCATCATCGACATCGTCTTCATCAATGATTGTCAAATCTTCTTCAATTCCAGGTAATTCTTCCTCTTCATCGTCTGAATCTGCTCCGATTTCTTGAAGATCAGAGTTATATGCTTTGATCTCTACATCTTCTTCATCGTCATCATCATCATAAAGAATATCGTCGTCATCGTCCGTTAATTCAGCATCTTCCGGATCATCATCATTATAGTCGATCACGTCTTCGTCATTTGCATCAATAATGAACGCATTGACTTTCTTACGCTTTCTACGACGTGGCTTATCTTCTTCATCTTCCTCTAAGCCGTGCGTTACTTCTTCATTGATAGAATCAAATGGATACCATGAGCGCAAGCCCCAACGGTTATCTCCTAGTGAGATAAAACTGCCATCAATATTTAAGTCAGTATAAAATTGTGCTAAAGAGTCACGAATTTCGCTGTCAGATTTTCCAAGATAATTTTGGATTTGGTTTACTAAATCAGAGAAGTCCATCACATCTTCACGTTGTTCTAAAATTGCGTGCGCAACTTCGATCATGGATAATTCTTCTTTGTTCAACCCGTCAAATACATTAATTTCCAAACGGTACACGTCCTTTCACAGTCTACTCCTTATCATACAAAAACATCAAGAAAAAATCAATTGATTCTTGCATAATTAGGCAGTAAATTCTAGTTCTAAATGATATTCCCCTATTTTTTCGGCTTGAGAATACAAATCATAATCGATCAAAATACTACCTGCAACTGGCTGGTCCTTTAAACTAAAACGCAGATTACGCGTAAAAGTCGTGATTTGAAACAATCCATAAGGCGTTTTATAACTTGTATCCAACCTCTCTTGGTAGGCAAATTTCAAACGCATCCTCATACCACCTGAACGAATCAACTGGATTTTACCATCAGGCTCAACCTTGATCGTAACAGGGACAGGATCTCCTTCTTCTTGTTCTTCTTTATAACGAATGTATAATGTATCACCTATTTTTACGATTTGACCTTCTAGATCAAAATAAAAATTTTTCTTCTCACCTGCTTGATCGACAACAGTTTTTAATTGAATCGATACAGGTGTTCCTTGTGACAAATCCATTTGAAGCACTCTCCTTATTTTAAAAGTGTAACGGGCTTTTTCAGCTCTGTCAGAAAAAAAGGGAAATAACAGAGCGGCACTTTTTGCCACAATCATATTTCTTTATTTTTCTGAGGAACTAGCTTGCAATGCTAGATATGATTAAACACAGAACAAACTCATTTGTATTTTAACTTCATACTAATGCATCAGTCAAGGTTAAACCAAGGCTTCGGCAATTGTCTGATCAATAACTAAAATAGTCAAGCAGTTCCCCAGCAATAACGGCTTGATACTTTCAGCTTTTTCTACCCCACAACCAATGACCATCACATCAGGTATTTCCATTAAATCTTCCACTTTGACACCCAACATTCGTTTGCTTATTTCATTGTTTACTGTTTTGCCATTTTTGTCAAATAAGGAGGCTACTGCATCACCTTTTACCCCAGTTTCTTTTATCACTTGTAGTTCTTCTGTCTCGATATAACCAAGACGCATCCACGTAGAGCTTTCAATAGGATTCCCTACGCCAATGATTGCAAAGTCAACATTCTTTGCTTGTGCCATCGCACGACCAACTAGTTGTGACTTGTTTAGAACATTTGCTAATTCAATACTTTCTGCTAGGGCCGGTGCATAAAAATACTGACAACGGCTATAGATTTTTTCAGCTAATCGGAAGACTAAATGATTGGTGTCAAAATACAGATGCTCACTTGAAATACCTCCTACAAGCGGACAAACATTCATCGTTGGAAATGAGCAATAGGGCATTTCATCGATCATATCTGCTAAGGTCGTTCCCCAAGACAAGCCTACACTCATATCAGCTGTCAAACGGTCTTTAAAATAATATGCAGCTGCCCGACTTACTTCCTTTTGAATGGTTTCAGATTTTTTTTGCTCATTAGTTGGTATCACAATAACGTCACTAAGTTGATATTTTCGCTCTAAGCGTAAAGCCAAAGCAACTGCATAAGCAGATTCATCTTTGATTGAAACTGAAACGATTCCAGATTCCCTTGCCTGGTGTAAAATTTTTGAAACAACAGGTCGAGAAATGCGCATTTCTTTTGCGATCATTGCTTGAGTCAAACCTTGTTCATAGTACATTGTAACGATTTTTAAGATTTTTCTGCGATCTTCACTGATTTTCATCGTTGAAGCCCCGCTTTACTCATACATTGATTTATTGCAGCAACTAATGTATCGACTTGGGGCGTTGCACGCATCTCTAATAATTTTTGAGCAGGCATAGGAACAAACTCACCACCTAAGCGAATAATTGGGCTTTTCAACTTCATAGCAATTTTTGATTCAGCAATTATTGCTGTGATTTCTGCACCAAAGCCACTATTTTTAACCGCTTCAGTTGCAACGATCACTCGTTTTGTTTTTTTAACAGAAGCTAAAATCGCTTCTTTATCAAGTGGAACTAAGGTTCTTGGATCGATAACTTCGATTGAGACTCCTTTTTCTTTTACAATCTCAGCAGCTTGTAACGCTTTATTGACCATTATTCCTGTAGCAACGATCGTCACATCATCCCCAAGGCATTTAACATCTGCTACACCAATCGGAATAGTATAAGGAGTCGCTGGAACACTTCCTACAGTTTGGTATAATAATTTGTGTTCATAAAACATCACAGGGTTATTATCTTTTATGGCGGCATGCAGCAATCCTTTTGCATCGTACGCATTACTTGGCTGAATTACTTTTAGCCCAGGTATATGAGCCATCCAATTTTCTAAACTCTGTGAGTGCTGAGCGGCTGCTCCTGTTCCTGAACCAGCTGCAGTTCGCATCACTAACGGAACTTTGGCTTTTCCGCCATACATATAATGGATTTTAGCCGCTTGATTAACCAGTTGATCCATCGCAATAGTAATAAAATCTGAGAATTGTAATTCTATTACAGGGCGCATTCCTGTCATCGCAGCTCCCACTGCAGCTCCCGCCAGTGCGCTTTCAGAAATTGGCGTATCGCGAACTCGCTGTTTTCCAAATTTTTTCTGAAGGCCTTTGGTAGCACCAAAGCCACCACCATAAATACCGATATCTTCTCCCAAAAGAAAAATATGTTCATCTTGGCTCAATGCTTCATCTAACGCTTCATTGATTGCTTGTAAATAAGAGATTATTCTCATAAGGTATCCTCCGCGTAGACATGCGTCCACAAGTCTTCAACTGTCGGTTCACTATCATGTTTCACAGAAGCAAGTAGGTCTGCAAATTCTTTTCGAATCACCTCTTCCATTTGCCGAATCTCGTTCGCTTCAATTTCTCCATTTTGAATCAGTTTTTTTTCTAATCGTACAATCGGATCATTGTTTTCTTGCCAGTCTCGGCATTCAGCTTCGGATCGGTAAAGTAATTTATCTGATTTAGAATGCCCTTTATGACGATACGTCAGTGCTTCAATCAAGGTTGGTCCACTACCGTTTCGCGCCTTTTCTACGGCTTGCGCAACAGTTCTGGAAACCTCGGTCAGATCATTACCATCGATCGTTATCCCTTCAATACCATAACTTTTACCACGTTGCGAAAGATGGTCAATATTGACCATTTGCTCAATTGAGCTGCTCATTCCATATTGGTTATTTTCAATGAGATAAATCACAGGCAACTTCCAAATAGAAGCTAAATTCAATGCTTCATGAAAACTGCCTTCATTCACAGCGCCATCGCCAGCGTAACAAAGGACTACTTGATCTGTATTTTGCATTTGGGCACTCAGCGCAGCACCGGCGGCAATTGGAAAACCAGCTCCGACAATCCCATTTGAACCAAGATTTCCTATATTCAAATCAGCGATGTGCATACTACCACCCTTGCCTTCATTCGTTCCAGTTTTTTTCCCTAACATCTCAGCAAACATACTTCGTATATCAGTTCCTTTTGCAATACAATGGCCATGATTTCGATGGGTGGAAACAATCCAATCAGTCTGTTTTAAGCTACTTGCTCCGCCAACTGCCGTAGCCTCTTGTCCGATACACAGATGCATCGTGCCATATAATTCACCTGCATCAAAAAGTTCTTGGATCATTTCTTCAAAAATTCGAATTTCCCACATTCTCTTCAAAGCTTCTGTAGCAACAATCGGTCTAGTCACTGGAATCTTGTCCACTTTTCGCTTCAACTCCTCACTCCTTTTACATTCGTTCTCTCCTGAATCATATGTAAATATTCTATAGTTTTCTTAGCTGGATAGCAAGATTTTCTCTTCAATTTTTTGATTTCCTTAAAAATTGCCTATTTCCTTGTTATTTCTATTCAGATAAGCATGATTTTTCTCATAAATCGTATATAATAGAAAATGGAGGTGGAACAAATGTTATTTCACGATGAAGAAGCGATGTTATTTTGTATGCATTGCCAAAAAGAAACACTCCATGATATTCAATACATGAATGAAATCATTTCTAGCATTGAATGTATCGAGTGCCATAATCAAATGAGCATCGATATTGATGCAATGAATCAATTTTATCATTACCTCTATGAACGCTTAGTCTCAAAACCTGGTCGCCTGACAGAAGAAGCACGGGAAGATTTCAGTAAATTTTTAGCCACCATGCCAATGAGAATTATTAGTAAGCCAATGCGTTTTACAAATGAATATAATCAAATGAATAAAGAAGTGAAGGATTACGTTTCTCGCGTAAAACAGGATGAAGAATACGATGACTAATTTAACGCAATTATTTACAACCAATACAGTCTTTTTATATGATCAGAATTGCTTAACAGCAAAAGACTACTTTTTGCCTTTTGCCTTAACAGATACCTTTACCACATTTTCTGGAATCAATCAGCAACCGTTGATCCATTTTTGGCAACTTGACCAAGCAATGATCTTGGGAATGAAAGATACACGTGTGACTGATCTGAAAAAAGGACTTATTTCTTTAAAGGAAAATGGCTATAAAACTGTGATACGTAATGCAGGTGGATTAGGCGTGATTGCTGATTCTGGTATTTTAAATGTTTCACTGATTCTGCCAAATGCTGGAAGTAAAAAAATCAGCATCGATGAAGCGTATCATTATATGTGGCATTGGATCAAACGAGCATTCGGTGACATAACCCACGATATTGAAGCCTTCGAAATAACTGATTCTTATTGTCCCGGGACGTTTGATTTGAGTATTAACGGTAAAAAATTTGCTGGTATCGCGCAACGCCGTGTAAAAGACGGTATTGCAATCATGATTTATTTGAGTATCAATGGTAACCAACAAAAACGCGGTGAAATCGTTCGAGATTTCTATAGAATTAGCTTACAAGATGACTTCGGGAAAAATGGGTATCCTCCTGTTGATCCAACAGTTATGGCGAATTTAGAAGAGTTGCTTAACGAAAAATTAACAATCGAAGTGGTGAAAAAGCGATTGATCAACGTATTAATAGATGACACATCGGTTGTCATAGACAGTCAAGCATTACCAAAATTGCTTAAATCTGATTGCTTTACTGCCGAAATCGACAAACAATTAGAGAAAATGAAGCAGCGAAATCAATTATTAGATGAAACGATTACTAAAAAGGAGTGAAAAAATGCCAACCCTGTATAAACATCAAATTTTACCGATTGAAAAGGTTTTTAGAGATCCAGTTCACAATTATATCCACGTTCAGCATCAGGTTATTTTGGATTTAATTAATTCTGCAGAAGTACAAAGACTACGTCGGATCAAGCAATTAGGTACCTCTTCTTTTACCTTTCACGGAGCAGAACATAGCCGTTTTGCCCATTCCCTTGGCGTTTATGAAATAACGCGTCGTATTTGTGATATCTTTCAGCGGAATTATTCAGCCGAACGTTTAGGCGAAGAAGGATGGGATGATAATGAACGTCTCGTTGCTTTGTGCGCTGCCTTACTTCATGATGTTGGTCACGGGCCCTATTCGCACACATTTGAGCACATTTTCCAGACGGATCATGAAGCAATCACAGTAGAAATTATTACATCTCCTGAGACAGAAGTTTTCCAAATATTAAATCGAGTTGCAGCTGATTTTCCAGACAAAGTTGCAAGTGTTATCACAAAAAAGTATCCTAATCCGCAAGTGGTTCAAATGATTTCCAGTCAAATTGACGCCGATCGGATGGATTATTTATTACGAGATGCCTATTTTACAGGGACAGAATATGGAACGTTTGATCTAACTAGGATTTTACGCGTAATCCGACCTTATAAAGACGGATTAGCCTTTGCGATGAACGGCATGCATGCGGTAGAAGATTATATTGTCAGCCGCTACCAAATGTATGTACAGGTGTATTTCCATCCTGTTTCTCGTGGTATGGAAGTTATTTTAGATCACTTACTTCATCGAGCAAAAGAATTATATGAACAGCAGCCTGAGGATTATCAACTGCATTCTCAACTTTTAGTCCCTTTTTTTAAAGGAAACTTCTCATTACAAGAATATTTAAAGCTAGATGACGGTGTCTTGAATACTTATTTTACGCAATGGACTTCCTTGCCAGATCCAATCTTAAACGATTTGGCAAACCGATTTTTAATACGTAAACCATTAAAATCTGCGACATTTTCTGGAAATCGTGATTCCGTGACGATCCGACATTTACAAGCATTAATCGAGAAAGTCGGTTATAATCCTAAATATTATACAGCGATCAATTCAAGTTATGATTTACCATATGATTTTTACCGTCCAGAAAAAAATAGTCATCGTACCCAGATTGAAATTATGCAAAAAGATGGCACATTGATTGAATTATCAAAAGTCAGCCACTTAGTTGCAGCTCTTGCCGGTCAAACGCAAATCGACGAACGCTTTTATTTCCCAAAAGAAATGGTCGATCCTAAAAGGCAGAATCATTATGATTTGTTTGATGATACCTACCGTGAGTTTGCGTCCTACATTCATAATGGCGCATTGGTTGAAGTTGAAGGAAAAAATAAAGAATAGGTTTACAGGAGGAAATTATGACAGTTAAATTAGTGGCAATCGATATCGATGGAACATTACTTGATTCAAACAGAAAGATCACACCGAAAGTTAAAGAAACACTGCAAAAAGCAAATGCAAATGGTATGTATATCGTGTTATGTACAGGCCGTCCTTTGCCAGGCGTGACAGAACAATTAGTAGAATTAGACTTATACGGAGACAACGATTATGTGATCACTTATAATGGTTCTTTAGTTCAAGCGACAAAGTCAAACGAAATCATCTCTCAATATACCTTAAGCTATGATGACTTTTTAGAAATTGAATTGACCGCTCGAAAAGCTGGTGTGCATTTGCATACAATTGACGATAAAGCAATTTATACGGCAAATCGAGATATTGGTAAATACACAGTGCATGAAGCTTACCTTGTTGACATGCCTTTAAAATACCGTACGGTAGAAGAAATGACACCTGAATTATCAATTATTAAAATGATGATGATTGATGAGCCTGAAGTTTTAGATAAAGCAATCAGCCAACTTTCAGCTGATTTTCTTAATAAATATACAACTGTAAAAAGTACTGATTTTTATTATGAAATTTTAAATAAAAAAGCAAGTAAAGGGAATGCTTTAGCCAAATTAGCGGAACATTTAGGTATCTCCCAAGCAGAAACAATGGCTATCGGAGACAATGAAAATGATCTGTCCATGATCGAATATGCAGGAATTGGTGTTGCTATGGGCAATGCCACAGACAGTGTAAAACGTGCAGCTGATGTTCAGACTACGAGCAATGACGAAGATGGTGTTGCAGAAATTTTATTGAAATATATATAAATCTAAGAATCGCTCATTCACAATAAGAAAATAAGCAGAGATAAAACTCAGATTGGTTTATTCTTTGCTTATTTTTTTGTCTGCCATTTTTTCACTGCCCACTTGTGGCTACCTCTTTTTAGCAAATCAATTCCTGTATCTACTTGGACCCAACTAATCATATTTGTTTTTTCTAACGGAGCACATATTTGCCGCCAACTATCTGCAACAAAGAAATATCCTGGATTATAATAATCTGTATTTCGATGTCTGGAGTGGAAATATTCGTCGGCCTGCCCTAGGTAATGTCCAATGACTACTTCAAAGCCCAGCTCTTCGATCATTTCTCGATGAATCGCCAGTTCTTTCGTCTCACCTTGTTCAATTTCTCCGCCTGGTAAAAAGTATGCCCCATTAGGTGCTTGAACTAAAACTATTTCTGTTGCATTATGTCGTGATATCACAATATAAGCACCCATTCTTTTTTTATAAGTCAGTGTTTCTGATTTTTCACCAAATGACGGTGTTTCCATAAAAACAACTCCTTTTTCGTTTAAACTAATTTTACATGAGAATTTTCTCATGAACAAGTAATATCGTATCATTTCACTCACAATTTCATTAAAGTCTATGCTACTATAAAAATATCAGCAGATGAATTGATTCATTCTGCGATAAGATTCATTTATGAAAGGAAGATGACTCATATGAAAATGGCTCACACTTGTGTTCGTGTCAAAGACTTAGAAGCGTCGCTAGAATTTTATCAAAAGGCATTCAATTTTGAAGAAAGCCGCCGCCGCGATTTTCCAGAACATAAATTTACTTTAGTTTACCTTACTTTACCAGGAGATGGTTATGAACTAGAGTTAACGTATAACTATGATCATGAAGCCTATCACTTAGGAGATGGTTATGGACATATCGCTATAAGTACGGATGAAATCGAAAAATTGCATGAAGAACAAAAAAACGCAGGATTTACTGTTACCGATATGAAAGGCCTCCCTGGAACACCACCATCGTATTATTTTATTACAGATCCAGATGGTTATAAGATCGAAGTTATTCGCGCTCGCTAAAAGATAGATAGCTACTCGTTTTAGGTTTCCCTAATAAATGAGTAGCTGTTTTTTATTGACATTTTAATCACCAAATCATTTTTACCCTATTTTTTAAAAAAAGTGATACACTGATATTCTACATATTAATTGAGGACGTGATCAGATGACAACCACTATCGGCATAGCCGGAAACCAAATTATTCAATCCGTTGATGTTTTCAACGGTAACCATGTATCTTATACACCACAAGGATTCGTGACAGCGATACAACAAGCAGGAGGCTTACCTATGATTTTACCTATTGGAAAAGCTGAAACTGCTGCAGGATATATTTCGAAAATCGATAAATTATTATTAGCGGGCGGGCAAGATATTTCTCCTGACTTTTTTGGGGAAGAACCTCATCCAAAATTAGAAGAAACTAATCGCAATCGTGATCTTTTTGAAATAGCCTTAATCAAAGAAGCAATCAAACAGCATAAACCTATTTTCGCTGTTTGTCGAGGGATGCAGTTGATTAATATTACTTTAGGAGGAACCTTATTTCAAGATCTTTCATTATACCGTGACTGGACAGTAAAACATGGACAACAACCTACCCAACCACAATTTGCAACGCACGATATTCATGTAGAAAGAGACAGTATTTTATATCAACTTTTTGGATCTAATTATCGTGTTAACTCTTATCATCATCAGGCCATCAACCGATTAGCACCCACTTTAAAAATAACAGCAAAAGCATCTGATGGTATTGTAGAAGCTGTTGAATCCGTTACAAAGGAGCAACGGATTCTAGGCGTCCAATGGCATCCTGAGCTGCGTTTTGATATAGATGCTAAGGAATTCAAACTCTTTGACTATTTTGTCAACCAATTTTAAATAATAGTAAAATAGCAGGAGAACGTTTGATACAGTTCTCTTGCTATTTTGCTTTATTCATTTTTAAAAATCAAAGTTTTCTGGATCTGGACCTAAGCGTTCATTAGTATTTAATTGATCAATTTGTTTAATATCTTCTTGCGTTAATGCAAAATCAAAAACATCAAAATTTTGCTCGATTCGATCTTGATGAACTGATTTTGGAATCACAATGATATCACTTTGCAAATGCCAACGAATGATCACTTGAGCTGCCGTTTTATGATATTTTTTGCCAATCTCAATTAAAGTTGGGTTCGCTAAAATCTTTCCTTGCCCTAAAGGAGACCAGGCTTCAACCGCAATCTTATTTGCAGCTAAAAATTTACGTAACGGTTCTTGTGTCAAAGTAGGATGAATCTCAATTTGATCAACCATTGGAACAATTTTGGCTGTTGTCAATAAATCTTCAATATGATGTTCGTGAAAATTAGATACCCCAATAGCTTTTGCACGACCACTTTGATAAATTTCTTCCATCGCACGCCAAGAATCTTTATATTTACCTTCAACAGGCCAATGAATCAAATACAAATCAACATAGTCTAGTTGAAGTTTGGCTAAACTCTCGTCAAACGCTTGTAAGGTTGATTCGTAGCCTTGATCAGCATTCCATAGCTTAGTTGTTACAAATATCTCATCTCGCGGAATTCCTGCTTGACGAATTCCTTCGCCAACACTCGCTTCATTTTTATACGCGGCAGCAGTATCGATTAAACGATAGCCTGTTTCTAAAGCCCATTTTACAGAATCGACTGCTTCATCTCCATCTTTTACTTGCCAGACACCCAATCCTAACCGTGGGATGCTAGAACCATTGGCCAATTTTTTTGTTTCTTCAAAAGACATTTGTTTCATTCCTTTCCTAAACAATTCCTACATTTATATTATACTCTTTAAAACACCCATTGGAAAACAACTGGCTTATCTCTACTGTGAGTTATAAGCTGATTATTGCATTAGTATCGCAAAACTTTTAGTACATAAAAAAATAATTTCCTAATTAACTTCGAAACTTGTTGTATAATTCTCCATTTGTGTTTTGCGCCCAACTCAGTATTTATTATCCGCTTTAATGCATTGATTTTTACTGCAACATCTTTAATTGTTATTTCAGTAAAAACGCGCAATTTGCTTAGCACTTCTTGTTGATCAATATCATATTTTGTCAGCTGATAGACTTCGATCAAGCGGTTTAACTTTTCGTCATACAGGGCATCCGTTGCATATTTCCCAGTTAGCGATTTGGTAGCTTCTGGATAATTCTTAGTTTGACTTTTCCAGACACTTTGATAATATAAAGTGTTCCCAGTTACGCCCATTTTTAAAAGCATGGCATAGTCTTCCAAAGACTCCTTATAGGACGAATATTGGCGAAACTTTGAATCAATGGTGAACAAATTTCCTTGACCGTCGTCTTCTTGTGTTTTCATCACAACTGTGGCACCTTTATAATCTCCTTTGATTCCAAATAGATTATAATACGGTGGAATCGATAGAGCACTATTTCCTGCTTCTGATTCTAAAATTGCTTGTGCTATCATGACCGAGGCATACAAATCATGATAACTAGCTATTTTACTAGCTTGCTCTCCTATTGTATGGACAAATTCTTCAATTGATTGGCTTTTATCAGTCATCGTTTCTGAAAAATCAGATACAGTTTCTTCGCTCTTTATTATTTCATGAATATCATCAGAGATTTCTACAGACTGGGCTAAAAATCGTGCGTATTTAGATGATTGATTCTTCCTCTCACTGATCGTGTCAGTCTTTATTATTTTGATTGTTTTTAATCCTGTTCTTTCTTTCAGTGTACTGCTAAGTTTTAGAGCTGGTGCAGCAATCATCAAGGTTGGCATTACTAAGCCTAAAATCATTATCAATAATACTTTATTGTTCATCCGCCTCTTCCCTTCGTGATTTTGTTATCTAAAATAACAATACGCAATTCTTTAGCTTTTTGATCATAAAAGGTTATATGCTTTTTTTACTTTTAATGAAAAAAAAAACAACGAGTTTCGCTCGTCATTTCCTTTTAGTAGTGAAATATATGATTAATTAATCTTCTTCAGGCAATTCTATTTTCTCGATTTTATTAAAATCATCCAATTCTGAATCAATACTAATAACAACCCGTCCTTTTTTATTTTCTCCAACAATTTTGATATTCATTTCTTGGACGTTGAACGTTTTTTTATCCGCACGTATATCCATCTCAATGGTTAAGTCTTCATCGGTATCAAATCCAGTAAATGAAACATTATAATATTTCTTTAATGTTTTAAATAATTTTTTATCATAACCTTCATAAACCAGATGATAATCCTCGTCCGTTGTCTCAAGATCTAATGAATCTGAAACAAGACTTAGTAATTCTAAAGGCACGCTGTAATCAATTTGCTTACTAAATTCTTTAGCATCCACTTTAGCGGTCTTTTTCCAAACCCCTGGGCGATCTTCTAAGTAAGCTTTCCCATCTTTTATAATAATTTCAAGCTCTTCCTCATCTGCATTCAATACATCAATATGGAAACTATCATTTTTGCGGTCAACTTCAGAACTCATTTCAACAGTTGAGCTATTTTTCTGACCTAACGCATTAATTTTTACACTAAGATCCATTTCCAATGAATAGCTATCCACTTTGGCCTCCTGCGTATCCATGCGCTTAAGTACATTTTCTTTTGTAAGTGGCTTATTACAACCTGATAACACAAATAATAAAGCAACGACCAAAACAATTTTTTTCATTTTAACTCTCCAAACTCTCATATTATTAGATTTAACTATATCCCCTAACAACCATTATACTAAAGCTAATTCAAAAATACGAGAGCTTTTATAAAGTTATGCTTTTATCTTTCTGATCCAACCAGCTGGTGCAGCTATATCACCAAACTGAATGCCTGTCAGTTCATCATATAATTTTTGTGTCACTGGTCCGACTTCTTGTTCACTATAAAACACATGAAAATCTTTATACGTTTGTATCCCGCCGATTGGTGAGATCACAGCCGCAGTCCCACAAGCACCAGCTTCTTTAAATCGATCTAAATCATCAATAAAAACATCCTCTTCAACTGCTTCTAGTCCAAGATTATGTTCTGCTAAATGAAGAAGAGAGTATTTAGTAATACTTGGCAAAATAGACGGAGATAGTGGTGTAACAAAGCGATCATCTTTCGTAATACCAAAGAAATTGGCTGACCCAACCTCCTCAATTTTCGTATGCGTAATTGGATCAAGGTAGATACAATCTGAAAAGTGTCTTTCTTTTGCTTCTTCTCCTGGTAGAAAACTTGCTGCATAGTTTCCTCCAACTTTAATCGCTCCGGTTCCTTGAGGTGCTGCACGATCATAATCAGAAAATATAAAGTTTGTCGGCGTTAAACCACCTTTAAAGTAGGCTCCAACAGGCATACAAAAAACAGTAAAAAGATATTCAGGTGCTGGGCTTACTCCTATGCCTGCCCCGACACCGATTAATAACGGGCGGATATATAGTGTTCCGCCACTGCCATATGGTGGAACAAATGCTTCATTTGCTTTTACAACTTCTTCTATAGCATGAATGAATTTTTCTTCGGGTACTTCAGCCATCAATAAACGTTTAGCACTTCGATTCATTCGTTTTGAATTTTCATCAACTCTAAATAAATTGATGGAACCATCTTTACATCGATAGGCTTTTAACCCTTCAAAACATTGCTGCCCGTAGTGTAGTGCTGCCGAACCTTCATTGATATGCAACGTACTATCCTCTGTTAATTTACCATCATCCCACTGGCCATCTTTCCACATCGAAATATAGCGAAACGGGGTTTTTATATAATCAAAGCCTAAATTATCCCAATCAATTGTCATATGATCACTCCTTATTTTCAGAATATTGTAACACATTTCCAATGATTTTGTTAAGCTTTTTCCATAAAAGGTGACATCTTTTTTTAATTTCAAGTATAATGATAAAATGAATATAGATTAAAAAGAAAGTTGGGATCTCTTTGTTTATTTTCGGACAAGCACTATCCAGTTCCACCATTGAAAGTACCATGGATTCTACACTGGATATAAAAACGGTCACTGAAAAAAAAGTTAATGCTTTACAACGCTTTTGGAACGGCATCAATTGGGATCAAATTATTGCTACTTTGATTGAAAAAACAATTTATCTTTTATTTTTGATACTTCTTTTTGCCTTTTTAAATCGAGTAGGAAAGTCATTAATTGATCAAGCTTATGGAAATTACAGTAAGAAACAAACACTTAGTGAGAGTCGTTTGAAAACCTTACATACATTGATTAACAACGCTTTTCAATATACACTCTTTTTCTTTTTTGTCTATTCTTTGTTAACGGTAATCGGTGTACCTGTTGGTTCACTTCTTGCTGGAGCAGGGATCGCTGGTGTGGCTATTGGCTTAGGTGCTCAGGGTTTTATGAATGATATTATTACGGGTTTTTTCATTATTTTAGAACAACAAATGGATGTTGGCGATTATATTCGCTTGAGCGCTTTAGGTATTGAAGGAACGGTCACAGCGGTTGGACTTAGAACAACTCAAATGAAAGCTTTAGATGGGACGGTTCATTTTATTCCAAACCGAAATATCACAACCATCAGTAATCTTTCTAGATCAAATATGCAAGTCTTGATCGATGTTCGTATTATACCAGACGAAGGATATGATGCAATTATCGCTGTGATTGATCAAGTAAACGAAGAACTAAAAGAAAAATACACTGAAAGTATTCAATCGGGTCCTACAATTTTTGGAATGGTCGATCTTGGAAATGGAAACTTTGCAATTCGTACCACGATGTATGTTTTAAACGGAAAACAAGCCTTGGTCAGAGAAGAATTTTTAACACAGTATGTAAAAAAATTATCTGAAGCAAACTTCACAATTCCAAATACACCGATTACTATAAAGTAATCATTGAAAATATTCCAATCATACTAGATAAAAACAGACAGAAACTTCACTCATTGAGCGTTGTTTCTGTCTGTTTTGGATTGGCTTATTTTTCTTCAATACTTGCCAATAACTGTTCCATTGTGTCTTGATTTGTTTTTGCTTTGCTCTTTAATGTCCATGAGATACTTTGAACAAAATGTTCTTTACCTTCTAAAATATCAATATCATAGAAAAATTTAATTCCATCAACCGCTTGGTAAAACGTATAATTGGTTCCTTTAAGTCCGTTTCTAGTCACTTCTTTTTCTTGAACCTCATCAGGTTCATCGATCATCTGTTCTATAATTAATTCTTTATAGAAATCAAGGCTCTCGAAGTCCTCTTTATTTTCTCCAATGACAACATAATAAATAGTGTTTTTCATATTACTTAATGCAACGGAGGCATCTTCATATACCTCTTCAACCTCTAATTCTTTCCAACCCTTGATTAAATCAACTGAGAACATCGCCTCTTCTATTTCAAAAGATATTTTTTTATCAGTTGTTCCATCGTCATTTTTTTGACTCACTCGATCGGTTATCCCTACTTCTTTTTTTCTATTATAAAAATTAGTAGTTGAGCAACCTGTTAATAATAAACTTCCTACAATAATTCCAACGATACTACCCTTTTTCAAATTTCCAACACTCCTAAATTAAAATAGCTATCAGTTACTTATCCAATGATTTCAGAAATTTACTGATATGCGTGACTGCAAATGGAATTGCTTCTTCTTTTGGATCGAATTTTGCCGAATGTAACCCATAAGGACTATCGACTCCCAACCAAAACATCGTTCCTGGAACCTTAGATAATAAATACCCAAAATCTTCACCTGTCATGGCTACTTCTGCCACTTCAAATAAAACATCTGGCTCATTTTCCATATAGGACATGAAGTTTTCTGTTGTCTGCTGGTCGTTGATTACCGGCAGATATCCTTTTTGCTCTAAAGAAACAGCTACTTCACAATTAAAAGATTTAGCGATCCCTGCACCGATTTCCCTGATTCTAATTTGAGTCAGCTGATTCATCGCATCTGTCAACGTTCGAATCGTACCAGAAATCGTCGCTTTTCCAGCAATCACATTTGTCGCAGTTCCTGCATTGAACGTCCCAAAAGTGACTACTGCACCTTCGATGGGGTTGACATTTCGGCTGACAATTGTTTGTGCTTGTTGCACGAAACTCATCCCTGCTATGATCATGTCATTTGATGCCTGAGGGAATGCTGCGTGGCCACCTTTTCCAGTTAAAGTAACTTGAACCTCGCAAGTTGCGGCAAAGAGTGTACCGACTTTCGTTGTAATCTTTCCTACTGGCAAATCAGGGTTGACATGAAGTCCATAAAACTCATCTGGTAACCAAGAACCAAATGCGCCAGCCTCATACATTAGCATACCTCCAGCTTCATTTTCTTCTGCTGGCTGAAAAAGGAATAGATAATTATTTTTTGGCTGATTCATCGTTAGCTGCTCCAACAATCCCAAACCGATTGTCATATGAAAATCATGCCCACATGCATGCATCGATCCTACATGTATAGATTGAAAATCAGAGACAACTTCTTCTGTTATTGGTAAGCCATCAATATCTGCACGCCATCCAATTGTTTTAGTTGGTGCAGTTCCATGCACAAATACTAAAATTCCAGTTTGCCATGTTTTCACTTCGATAAAGTCTTTCTCAATTGATGAAATGATTCTTAGCAAAAATTGTTGTGTCTTTACTTCTTCTAAGCCGATTTCTGGTATTTGATGCAGCTGTCTACGAATCTTGATCAATTGTTCTTGAATCACTACTTATCTGCCTCATTTCTATTTCTCTATGACTTATTGTTGAATAAAAACAGGTTTCTGTCAATCCTTCTTTATAATAAATTTCACAATTTTGCACTATTTTCCCAAAAATTTATATGTACTCGATAAAATTTTTAGCAAATTCACTTATTTTTTCTAAATCGATTCCTTTTAGTTTATTTTCCTCACTGATTGGAACCCATGATGGTTTATATCCACCAAAAGAAGTGATTTCAATCGATGCTTCTCTAACAGCTTTTGGAATACTATCAACAATTACTTGTTCTGTTGTTTTTGGTTTTGAATTACATAAGTAACATGCAACCGTTTTAGACAACAACTCAATTTGATTCTTCTTCAAGAAATCTCTGATTGGTTTATACATTTTATCGTTTCGGACACCAGCGCCAATAATAACATGACTAAATTCAGCTATATTTGGTTGCTGTTGCTCGATATCTAAAAGAGTGGCTCCACTTAACTCCGTACTTAAAAAATAAGCACATTCTTTAGACGCACCCGATTTTGTTCCATATACAATCAATAATTTCATATATTCTATCCTCGATTCTTCCTTTGCTTTACACAAAATACTCTGTTTGTTATGATAAAAATATTAAAATATATTTCGATTAAAAAGAATCTCGTTTAACGAGATATATTAAGCGTAAAGCGAGGAATCTAATTTGTCAAACAATGAAATTTCAAAAAATACTGATGCTATCAACCAACTTACCTCTTTATTACGAGGTTTCGGTTCACGTTCTATTTTACATCAACAAGCTATCATTCAGTCTTTAGGAATCCCCACAAATGATTACATTTCAATTGACTTATTAAATGAATCAGGTCCTATGACAGCTGGTGAACTAGCTGAAAAAACTGGCTTATCTACTGGAACTATCACGGCTTTAATCGACCGATTGGAAAAAATAGGTTATGCCCAGCGAAAAAAGGACCCTAATGATCGAAGACGAGTCATTATTGTACCTACATATGAAGATAAAGAGGAAATAAAAAAAGCTTACCAGCCTTTGGATAGTGCTATGAGAAATCTAGCTCATGAGTACTCCGAAAAAGAGTTGCAATTAATGAATGAATTTTTATCAAAAGCAATCTCAGTATTAGATAGTCAGCTACAACAAAAGTGATTGATCATTGGACCTACAAGCTACTAAAGGACGTATCAAACTTTTTATGTTAAAGCAACGTTTTTATTGTTGTTTCTCTTCGCTTACCTATGCTAGTAACAGTTGCTATTTTAGATAAAAATAAAGTGAGGGGGACATAACTCTTCGAGTCATATCTCACTCACTTAAAATTCGTTTAAACAGCAGAAGTAGAAGTCTTCCTCCATGTTTCTGGGGTTTGAGCATTTACGTGGTATCTAGTTCATTCTTTAACCATTTAAGCAAAAAGCTGTGGTTTATTACTATAATTTGCGTAATTCTTCCATCATATTCGTTTTACTTTTCGTCTTAGCATCGATATCTTTGATTTTTTTAGCTGGCACACCAGCTACAACCGTATAAGGTGCAACATCATCAACTACAATGGCACCAGCTGCAACAACTGCGCCTTCACCAACACGAATACCTTCTAATACAACAGCATTCGCACCAATCAAAACATTGTCTTCGATGATAACTGGCTCTGCACTAGGCGGTTCGATCACACCAGCTAGGACAGTTCCTGCACCAATATGACAGTTTTTCCCAACGGTGGCACGTCCACCTAAGATAGCCCCCATATCGATCATCGTTCCTTCGCCTATCACTGCACCGATATTGATCACAGAACCCATCATGATTACAGCATTGTCACCAATTTCTACTTGATCTCTGATAATGGCGCCGGGTTCAATCCGTGCATTGACCTCTTTAATATCTAACATTGGAATAGCAGAGTTACGCGAATCGTTTTCAATCACGTAATCTATGATATTGTCCTTATTCTCTTCCAAAAATTCTTTGATTATCTTCCATTCACCAAACAAAGTGCCCGTTTTACAATTAGTAAATGCTTGAATCTCTTCTGGAAATGTTACTTCCTTGAGCTTGCCTTTTAACGTGACCTTTACTGGTGTTTTTTTCTCTGCGTTTCCAATATAGTTAATGATTTCATATGCGTCCATAACATAACTCCCTTCAAATTAAGTAACAATGGTGCTACTTATAAGGTATTAGCTTATCAAAAAATCAAAGAAAAGTGAATAGTTATTTATCAATATTTAGATCACTTTCATTTCTATAGATTCATCATCTGATTTTGGTAAGATGATATTTTTTCTTTCTAATTCATGAGCCATGTGATTAATCGCTTTTAATAATTCTTTGCGCGTGATGATTCCTTTAAAACATTGATTATCATCTACAACAGGCAGAAACGCAGCATCTACAAGCAAATGTAGAACATCTTCCAATTCCCATTCTTCCCCGATGATCGGGACGTTGACTTCCATAACATCAGCCACTGTAAAATCTTTTAATTTATCGAAATCAACCGATGTGATATCAAACATTTTATCCACAACATCAGATAAACTGATCAATCCCACAAAACGATCGCCTTTATCTAAAACAGGGATTTTTGAATATTTCACTTGAGATAATACCAATAGAGCGTGACTTAGCGGATTCAAACACATGACGTTTGCAACATTTTCCGCAGGGATCAAAAAGGTATTTTCTTTTTCTAATAATAATTCTTTTACAGCAGTTCCAATCATTGGAGTGCCTCCATTTCATTTTCTTTGCCACATTAACCATTGTACCGAAAACGAATGCAAATGTCTTGGAATTCAAACTTTTTTCATAACTCTTAAAAAAAATTAAGGTTTGACCTTAGTTTCTTCACACTTAGTTTTTAACAACATTATCTAAAAATTGGTTGGCCTATAACTCTTTGAGTTAGTCCAATATTATGCGTATTTCAAATAAGAAGCAGAATTTCCAGCAATCTTCTAAAACCCACGTAATGCATTTTTGCATTGCGCGGGTTTTAGTCTAAACTCTCTTTAAAAAAACTTTTGAAACTATGATTTAGTAAATACAAAATGTAAGTCATTATATGGCTCGTGATTTCGACCATAATATTGAATAATCAACTGATTTTCTGTACTTTCAATGATCGCATAAGATTTCAATTGAATCATCCCTCTAGGTTGGCTGATGCTGCCTGGATTCAAATACAATACATTTGCTCGAATTTCACAGCCAATTTCATGTGTATGACCAAATAATACTATATTTGCCCCATGCTTTTCAGCTTGTAAAGCAAGAGAAGTCAATCCAGAGCGAACATTCGCCAAATGGCCATGGGTCATAAAAATAATGTCCAATCCAGTACGTTCTACGATTGAATCTGGAAACTCAGGATCATAATCACAATTTCCCTTTACAACAATGAAGTCTTTCCATAGTTCATCAGTAGGTTCCAATTCTGAATCACCGCAGTGAAACATTTTATCTACTTTTCCTTGATAGTTTTTTACTAAATCAACTAAAATATCACGATCACCATGATTATCACTTACAACTAGATATTTCATCCAAGACCTCCTAATTCTCCAACCAATTTTTCCATTCTTTTCTCAATTTTGCAACTGCTTTCCCGCGATGACTGATTTCATTTTTACGCTTATCTGATAGTTCAGCAGCTGTTTGTTTTTCTTCCGGAATGAAAAATAAGGGATCATAACCAAACCCGTGCTCACCACGAGGAATCGTCCCTATTTCCCCAGACCAGTCCCCTTCAACAACTAAACTTTCTTTGTTAGGCGCCGCAAAAACTAGGGTACAATGGAATGTTGCCGTTCGTTTGTCCTGCGGGATACCTGTCAATTCATGCAGCAGTTTAGCATTATTTGCAGCGTTATTCGTTGGTTCACCTGCAAAACGAGCTGAAAATATTCCTGGCATACCATCTAAAGCATCAACAATCAAACCAGAATCATCGGCTAAAACAGGTTGTTTTAAGATAGCTGCAATCGTCTCAGCCTTTAGGCGAGCATTTTCTTCAAAGGTTTTGCCAGTTTCCTCTACATCCGGAAGTTTGGGATAATCCAACAAAGTTTTAACCTGATAGCCCTTTTCAGCAAAAATTTTCGTAAATTCTTTTGCTTTGCCTGGATTTCTTGTGGCTATAACAATGGTGTTTTCTTCTGTACCATTCGTTATTTCAGGCGATTGGCTCATCAGGGCTTCTTTTTGATAGGAAATTAAATGTTCGATTCCTGTTTTCCCATAGAATAATAATGAATTTAGCTCATCACCAGAAAAAGTTGACTCTTCTCCAGTTCCTTGAACCTCAACAAAATTACCCGATTCAGTCATCACTAAATTCATATCCACTGCCGCAGCAGAGTCTTCTACATAATCCAGATCAAGCACACAATTTCCCTCATTTAGAATACCTGCACTTACAGCAGCTAGATATTCTTTGATGGGATTCTCTTGCAAGACCCCTGTATTTAATAGCTTATCTACGGCGAGTTTCATTGCTACAAAAGCGCCTGTTATGCTTGCTGTTCGTGTTCCTCCATCAGCTTGAACAACGTCACAATCGACTACGATACTTCGTTCTCCTAGCTTTTGCAAATCAATCACAGCTCTTAAAGAACGGCCAATCAATCGTTGAATTTCCATTGTCCGACCAGTTAGTTTTCCTTTTGCACTTTCTCGGATATTACGCGTATTCGTAGCTCTTGGCAACATACTATATTCCGCAGTCACCCAACCTGTCCCTTCACCTCTTAGAAAGGGCGGAACCTTTTCTTCTACAGTTGCAGAGCAAATCACCTTGGTGTCCCCAAAAGATATAACAACCGAGCCTTCCGGGTGCTTATAAACATTTGTTTCTATTGTGATTTTTCTTAATTCTTTTGCTTGTCTTCCGTCGTGTCTGATCATGCATAACGCCTCCTAAATTTGAAAAAATGTATGACTTTGTCTGGTATTGTTCTGAAAATAAAAACAGGAACATTTATTTTCATCCTATTAATCCTCAAAAGGAGATAGTTTAATTTGTTGAACATTGATTGCTTCTTGTTTTAACCAATCATCTGCTATTGCCTTAAACATTTTTGCTGATCCTGTTGTAAAAAATTCGTTTGGTTCATTTTTGAATTGCGGACTATTTGCAATGTCAAAATAATCTAATAACATACTAACTTCACTTACTGTTTCAGCACCAGAGTCAATTAATTTTACTTTACTTCCCATTACATTTTGAATCAACGGTCGTAGTATCGGATAGTGGGTACAGCCTAAAATCAATGTATCTAATTTCTTCAATTGAAGCTGACCTAAGGTTTCCGATACAACTTTTTTTGCCACAGACGAATGTGACTCATTACTTTCAACGATCGGAACAAATTTAGGACAAGCTAAGCTTGTTATAATTGTGTTTGGGGCTTTTCTTTTGAGTGCCGCTTCATATGCATGACTCTTAATCGTCCCTGCTGTTCCGATGACACCAATCCGATTATTTTCCGTAGCTTTTAAAGCCGCTCTAGTCCCTGGTAAAATGACACCCACTACAGGAATATCTAATTTTGCTTTGATTTCATCTAACGCAACAGCTGTCGCTGTATTACAAGCGATTACTAACATTTTAATATTTTTTTCTAAAAGAAAGTGAGTCATCTCCCATGTAAATTGAATGACTTGTTCACCTGGTCTTGGTCCATAGGGACATCTTGCTGTATCCCCAAGATAAATCAATCGTTCGTTCGGCAATTGCCTTAATGCCTCTTTTATCACCGTAAGTCCACCGACTCCGGAATCTATAAAACCTATTGCTTCATGATTACTCAAATCAATCAAACCTTTACAGTATTTTTTCAACACTCTTATTTTCTACTTTTTACTACTTTATTTCAAGTTTTATTGTCGTACTTCTTCTATTATAACATTTTTTGTTAAAAGTTTTCTTATGTTAGAACCTCTATTATTGTGCCTTTTTGCTCCTTGCTAAAAAAAAACTAGTATTCTCTTTTTTCATATGTTATAATTTCTAACATTAACAAACGAATAGATTTATGATGAATAGATTAAATATAAAAGAAAACTGTTTTTATAAAAAGACAATGTGAAATGGAATGATATTGCTATTAAAGGTTATTATATATATGTATAATTTCTTAAAAAGACTCTTTCTATTTTCTCAGTTTAAATCAATGCTAGTGATTTTTTAATTTTTGATCTATCCTTCCACCTACTCACCAATCTACATTCATTGAATATGATGTGATAATTTTATACATAAAGGAGAATGACTATGATTTCGTTGGACCATGTTAATAAGTTTTTTGGGGATCATCATGTATTAAAAGATGTTTCCTTAAACGTCAACGAAGGAGAAAAGATTGTAATCATCGGACCTTCCGGTTCCGGTAAAAGCACTTTGATCCGCTGTATCAATCGTTTAGAAAAGGTCAGTGACGGCCACATATTGGTAGACGGTATCGATATTACCGAACCCAAAGCCCCCGTCCAAAAAGTTAGGCAGAAAGTTGCTATGGTTTTTCAAAGTTTCAATTTATACGCACACAAAACAATCATTCAAAATTTGACTCTTGCACCCATAAAGGTCAAAGGAGTCAGTAAAGAAGAAGCAACCAAAACAGGTATGGAATACTTAGAACGAGTCGGTTTAGCTGACAAAGCAAATGCCTATCCTGCTCAATTATCAGGTGGCCAACAACAACGCGTGGCGATTGCAAGAGCTTTGAATATGCATCCAGAAATCATTCTTTTTGACGAACCCACCTCAGCACTTGATCCAGAAATGATTCAAGAAGTATTAGACGTGATGGTCGATTTGTCCAAACAAAACATTACGATGATTTGCGTTACTCACGAAATGGGTTTCGCACGTCAAGTAGCTGACAAAGTTATTTTTATGGATGATGGGCAAATCATTGAAACGGGAACTCCCGAACATTTCTTTACCAATACTAAAAATGAACGCGCTAAAGAGTTTTTAAGTAAGATTATCCATAATTGATTTTTTAAATAGAACAAAACATTACTGAGGAGGAATTTTAAATGAAAAAAACAAAAAAATTATTAGGTGCTTTATCCCTTGCTTTGTTACTCGGTTTAATCGTCGGCTGTGGTGGTAGTGAAGACAAAAAAACGACAGCTTCTGGAACTGATCTTCAAAAAATCAAAGATGCTGGTGTAATTAAAGTTGGTGTTAAAGAAGACGTGCCCAATTTTGGCTATATGAATCCTGATACGAATAAAAATGAAGGGATGGAACCCGACATCGCTCGCTTAATTGCAAAAGAACTAACTGGTAGTGAAGATAATGTAGAGTTTGTCGGTGTAACTGCAAAAACTCGTGGTCCTTTACTGGATAATGGCGAGCTTGATATGGTCATTGCTACATTTACCATTACTGACGAAAGAAAAGAAACCTATAATTTCACCACTCCATATTATAAAGATGAAGTTGGTTTCCTAGTACGAAAAGATGACAAATTCACAGATACCGCAAGTTTAGACGGAAAAACAATCGGCGTTGTTCAATCAGCAACGACAAAAGAAGCCATTGAAAAACAAGCGAAAGAATTAGGTGTCACGTTTAAATACCAAGAACTAGGCTCTTATCCTGAGTTAAAAACAGCCTTAACGTCAAAAAGAATCGATGCGTTTTCAGTGGATAAATCGATTTTAACTGGTTATGTCGATGACAGTACAGAAATTCTTAAAGATGGTTTTTCACCTCAAGAATATGGCATTACTACAAAGAAGGCAAACACAGAACTAAATGAGCAATTAAACAAGTCCATTGAAAAATGGAAACAAGATGGTACTTTAGATAAAATTTACAAAACGTGGAATCTAGACTAACTCTTCTCGTTTCTATGTTATTTTGTTAAGGATTGGGAGGAAACTATATGTTCATTATAGCGAATGCAGGACCTTTTGCACTCTATCGCTGGGAAGCATTATTCAAAGATTGGCGATTATTTGCTGATGC
Source organism: Enterococcus sp. AZ170 (assembly GCF_050545135.1). Classification (NCBI taxonomy): domain Bacteria; kingdom Bacillati; phylum Bacillota; class Bacilli; order Lactobacillales; family Enterococcaceae; genus Enterococcus; species Enterococcus sp. AZ170. The sequence goes on from NZ_CP172947.1 coordinate 1,804,182, forward strand.
TTTCCTATACACCATTTTATTGGCGATCGGTTCATTGATCGTTGCGATGCTATTAGGTATCTTTTTTGGTAGCTTATCAACAATGCATAATAAACTATTAAATTTAATTAGTCGGATTTACGTGGAATTTTTTCAAAATACCCCTTTATTAATTCAGTTCATCGTTGTCTATTATGGCTTTCCGTTAATTAGTCCGATGCTGACTTTTTCAACGACTACTATTGCAATTATTTGTGTTGGTCTTTATCATGGCGCTTATATTTCTGAGGTCGTGCGTTCTGGTATTGGCGCTGTTCCTAAAGGACAATTTGAAGCCGCTTATTCTCAAGGTTTTTCTTACGGCAAAACAATGCGTTATGTTGTATTACCTCAAGCATGGCGGATCATGTTACCACCATTGACCAACCAAATTGTAAACTTGATCAAAAATACATCCACTGTGGCCATTATCTCAGGAGCAGATGTGATGTTTACAGCAAATAGTTGGTCTTCCATTAATTTAAATTATATCCCAGCCTTTGCAGTAGCAGGATTTCTTTACTTTATCCTGTGCTTTCCTTTGGCTAACTTCGCTCGAAAATTGGAAGAAAATAATAAAAAAGCTTATACCAGATAGGAGGTTCGCAAAATGTCTTTCTCAGACCAAATGAGTCAACTTCTGACCGGCAATAATTTGCGCTTTTTATTTGATGGTTTGAAGCTTACTCTTTATATTTCTTTTGTATCAATTGTTCTAAGTACAATTTTTGGAACAGTATTAGCTGTTTTAAGAAATCAAAAATCAGGTCCTTTAAAATTTTTAGCTAGTTTATATATCGAAATCGTGCGGAATATTCCTAACTTATTGTGGATTTATGTTATTTTTTTGATTTTCAAAATAAAGTCTACTCCCGCAGGGATTGTTAGTTTCACCGTTTTCACTACTGCAGCATTAGCGGAAATCATTCGTGGCGGTTTAAATGGTGTTGATAAAGGACAAAAAGAAGCTGCTCGGTCGCAAGGATTTAGTAATTTCCAAATTCTTCTGTATATTGTTTTACCACAAGCGATTCGAAATGTGTTACCGGCAATTGTTTCTCAATTTGTGACAGTAATTAAAGATACTAGCTTCTTATATTCTGTTATTGCTTTGCAAGAATTATTTGGGAAATCCTATATCTTAATGGGACGTTATGCTCAAACTGGACAGGTTTTTGCAATTTACGGTTTAGTTGCTCTAATGTATTTTGTCATTAATTTTTCCATTTCGCAATTTTCCAGATGGTTATCCCGAAACTGGGCTTAATCAATTGATAGATAAAGAAAGAAGCCAAGCTATTTGTAGTGACCCCAAAGAGTTAGACTTTTTTCGGAGTAGAGAAATCTACTCCGTTTTTTATTCGTTATTAAGCTGCTTTACTTTCGGCTATTCGAAACTGTACAGGACTTTTCCAGTTCAGTTTCTTTTTCATTCGTTCGTTGTTGTAATAATAGATATAGTTATCAATTGCCGTTTTTAGTTCTTCAAAACTAGAATAGGTTTTCCCGTGATAAATTTCTTGTTTTAAAAGACTAAAGAAGTTCTCCATGATTGAGTTATCTAGACAATTGCCTTTTCGAGACATACTTTGAAAAATGTTCTGTTTCTTCAGTTTATAGCTGTAAGCTTTCATTTGATACGCCCAACCTTGATCTGAGTGAAAGGTGCGACGATAAGGACAATCATTCGTCAGTTTGATTGCTTCTTCTAATCCTTCCATTATTGCCAGTGCATTTGGTTTTTCTGAGATACGATAAGAAAGAATTTCACTATTATACATATCCATAAAAGGATCTAAGTATAACTTTCTTTGACGAATGATCCCTTTGGGATCACAATCAAAATACTTTAATTCTGTTGTATCTGTCGTTATTTTTTGATGACAAACACTCGTGTAAAAGCGACGTTGGATTCGGTTCTTGGCAATCGTTCCAACTTTTCCACGATACGAGCTATAGCGACGGGATTTCCGTGTATAAGAGCGGACTTCAATCCTTAGCTTTCGAATTAAGCGTTGAACTTTCTTTTTATTCACGTGGAATCCTCGGCTCCTTAGTTCGTTCGTTATTCGTAAACAGCCGTTATCTTTATGCTTTTGACGAATATGAAGCATCTCTGTTTCAATTTCCTGATTTGGATTTTTTCGGTCAAACCGTTTTTGCCAATACATAAAGGTTGATTTAGAAAAATTCAATGCTTCAAGAAGCTCAACTAATTTGAACTGTCCTCGGAGGCTTGCGATGATTCGCGCGATTGATTCACTCGTCGTTGTTGAGCTTCCTGTTTTCGCAGCTTCCTCAGTTCTTTTAAAAAGGCATTTTCAATTTGAAGAGTACGAACCTGCTTTTCTAATTCTTTGATGCGATTCTGTTCTTCTAGCGTTTCTTTCATTAAATGCTTCTTTGTCTGTTCTTCTTTTTTTGACACGGTAGATAGACGCCCTTTCTCTTTTGAGAGCCCATCGATTCCTTCTTTTCGGAATTTTCGCATCCAATTGGCAATAAGAGTTGGATTATTCATTTCAAGAATATTGGCAACTTCACGATAGGAGAGCTCACTTGTTTGATATAACTCTATCGCATTTAGCTTGAATTGAACAGAATAATTCTGATTTTGACGTTTTCGTAAAAGACCTTCTTCACCGAATTCTTGATAAGCATTGATCCACCTATGGACTTGTTCCGCCGCTTTAACCCCATGCTTATTTGCTAAAGCTTGTATTCCTCCTTTCCCTACCAGATATTCTTGAACAATTTTTAGTTTAAGTTCAAAGCTATATTTAGACATAAAAATACCGACCTCCAAAAAATTAGATTTTTGGTCTAACTTTTTGGGGTCGGTTCAATTTTTAGTTTGGCTTCTTTTTCTGTTATCTAATTATTACGTTAAATGCTTCAACCAAGGCTTTCTCAACTTTTTCCATCGATTGATTGATCTCTTCATCCACTAATGTCGCTTCAGGATTTACAAAAGTCAAACTATAAGCCATTGATTTTTTCCCTTCGGCAATGTTATCTCCTTGATAAACATCAAACAAATGGACAGTCTGTAAGAATTTTCCAGCGTGTTTTGAAATCGTTCCAATTAATTCTTGACTTGTTACCGATTCATCTACAAGTAAGGCAATATCTCTTGAAACTACTGGGAATTTTGAAATTTGTTGATAAACAAATGCATCATTTTCAGCTTCAACAATTGCCTGAAGATTCAATTCAGCAACATACGTTTCTGGTACTTCGTATTCTTTTGCAACTGTCGGATGAACTTGTCCAACAAACCCGATGATCGTCTCATTAAGTTTTATCAACGCTGTTCTTCCAGGATGCATCTCTGGGTTTGCTTTTGTCGCCTCATAAGAGATTTCATCTGCAAGTCCAACAGAATCGAATAAAACTTCCAGCATTCCTTTGATTGTATAAAAATCAACAGGAGTTTCTTTCGTTTCCCAATCCTTGACTTCTCGATTTCCAGTTAAAATAATCCCTAAATGGTTTTCTTCATAAGGTAAGTCTTTCTTGGGATCGTTGTCTTGATAAAAAATACGCCCAATTTCATAAAGAGCAACATTTGTATTTTTACGCGCCACATTATAAGCAACATCATCTAATAAACCTGAAATAAGATTCATTCGTAAAACTGAACGTTCTTCACTCATTGGCCATTGTAGACTTGTCGTTAGACTTTCTCTCATCATGAATTGACGAGATTTTTTCTCTGTTGTCAAAGCATAGCTGATTGCCTCACTAGCACCTGTGCCTTCTAATAAACTTTTTATTTTTCGAACCAACAGTTGTCTACTAGTTAAACTTCCTGCCACAGTTTCACCTTTTGGTAGTGTTGAGGGTAAATTATCATATCCATAGATTCTTGCTACTTCTTCGATTAAATCAGCTTCAATTGTAATATCCCAGCGTCTCGGCGGAACCGTTACAGTATATTTCCCTTGATCTAGTGTATAAGTAAACCCTAATGTATCGAATATTTCGCTAACAGCCGCTTCGTCTAAACTGGTCCCTAAATATTCATTGATACGTGGCACAGTCACACTTACAACAACCTCTTTAACCGTTAATTCAGAACCAATACTTCGACCAGAAACAACCGTTCCACCAGCCAATTTAGCAATCATTGCAGCAGCTACATCGCCTGCCTCTCCAATTGTCGCATGATTGATTCCTTTTTCAAAACGACTAGAAGATTCACTACGTAGATTAAATTTTTTCGATGTTTTACGGACAGCTAGTGAATCAAACAAGGCTGATTCTAGAGCAACAGTTGTTGTCTCCTCTGTAATTTCTGAATCGGCACCACCCATAACGCCAGCCAAAGCAACAGGAACTGTTTCATTGGTAATGACAATATTTTCCTCAGAGATTTTTCTTGTTTCACCATCTAAAGTTACAAGTTCTTCTCCCAATTTTCCACGTCTTACTAGGATATTTTTGCTGTCTAATTTATCATAATCAAAAGCATGTAACGGTTGTCCAAAAAGTAACAGAATGTAGTTTGTTACATCAACAACATTATTGATTGGGCGAATCCCCTCATTCATCAAACGTGTTTGTAACCAAAGAGGGCTTTCAGCAATTTTCACCCCTTTGATCACTCTGATTTGATAAGCGGGAACCTCTTTTTTATCTTCTACTTCTACAGAAATGTAATCAGCTGCACTTTCATTAGTATCTTCTTTTAAGACCTCGTCATTAAAATCAGGTGTTTGTCGATAAATTGCGCCTACTTCATAAGCAACCCCACGCATACTTAAGGCATCAGCCCGATTTGGTGTGATCGATAACTCAATGATAGAATCATCCATATCAAGATAAGAAAAGACAGCATCACCATTGACAGCGTCGTTTGGCATATAATAAATTCCTTCAGAGTAAGCCTTAGGGATCACACTGTCAGAATAACCCAATTCTTGTAAAGAACAAATCATGCCATTAGAAACTTCACCGCGCATTTTTCCTTTTTTTATTTTTTGATTTCCAGTAATTCGTGAGCCAGGTAAGGCTACGATTACTTTAATACCAGCTTTTACATTCGGCGCACCACAAACGATTTGGGACAACTCTTCTTCCCCAATATCTACTTGGCAAATCGATAGATGATCTGAATTAGGATGTGGAATACATTCTTTCACTTCACCAACGACTATTTTTTTTAAGCCTTCCTCAGGTACTTCAACACCTTCAACTTCTATTCCAGTCAAAGACATTTGATCGGACAACTCTTTTGCAGAAATTTTTGAAAGATCTAAATATTCACTTAACCATTTATAAGAAACTAACATCGTCGACTACTCCTTTACCTTGAACTGATTTAAGAAACGTAGATCATTTTGATAGAAATGACGAATATCATTGACGCCATAACGTAACATAGCCACTCTATCTGGCCCTAAGCCAAAAGCAAAGCCAGTATATTCGGTTGGATCAATTCCTGACATTTGTAAAACATCAGGATGAACCATCCCAGCACCAAGAATCTCAATCCAACCTGTTTGCTTACAAACATTACACCCTGCTCCGCCACATTTGAAGCAACTAACATCCACTTCAACGGAAGGTTCAGTAAATGGAAAATAACTTGGGCGCAGACGAATCTTACGGTCTTCACCAAACATTTTTTGCATCACAACTTCTAAGGTTCCTTTAAGATCGCCCATTGTAATATTTTTATCGATAACAAGCCCTTCGATTTGGTGGAATTGATGACTATGCGTGGCGTCATCAGTATCTCTGCGGAATACTTTCCCTGGAGAAATCATACGTAACGCACCTTTTGAAAAATCATGTTTTTCCATAGTTCTAGCTTGTACGGGTGACGTATGAGTTCGAATCAAAATCTCATCAGAAATGTAAAACGTATCTTGCATATCACGAGCTGGATGATCTTTTGGCAAGTTCATCCGTTCAAAATTATAATGATCAGATTCTACTTCATACCCTTCTATTACTTGATAGCCCATCCCAACAAAGATATCTTCGATTTCTTCCATAACTTGAGATAATACATGTCGTGTACCATGTACCATTTGTTTTCCTGGTAATGTTACATCAATTGTTTCATGCTCTAAAGCAGCGTTTAAAGCTTCAGACTCTAAAATTACTTTACGTGATTCAATCGCTTCAGTTAATAAATCACGAATCTCGTTAGCGAAGCTTCCAACAATTGGTCGCTCCTCTGCTGAAAGATCTTTCATTCCTCTTAATACTTCTGTGATTGGCCCTTTTTTACCTAATATTTCTACTCTAATTTGGTTTAGTGCTTTAAGATCCGCAACATGTTCAATGTTTACTAAGGTTTCATCTCTTAGAGCTTCTAACTGAGCTTTTAATGTCATTTTTCTATTCCTTTCTTTGGCTTAATATTAGAATTGCTTACAACGGCTAGGTGAACTAAAAAAACGATAGCCCGCTCCTCTATCAAGGAACGAGCTATCGTGTTACCATCCTACTTCATGAAAAAAAATCATGCACTCAATTCTTATAACGGCTTTCACCGGTCTGAACCTCTAGAACAAACAAACTCCGGAAGTGAACTTCATTTTTCGAATACGTAACCTGTTTACAGTCTAAGACAGGTTTTCCCTTGTTCGTATCAACCAAACTACTCTTTTCCATCATCGCTTTTTATTATTCAATTGACTACAGTTTACAAGAAATCAAGTCTGAGGTCAACCGCATTCTTCAGCTGTGACCCATTTTTCTGCCCATTCTTGGATTTGTTCCATTGCTTGTTGTAGGTCTTTGCCCTTATTTGTGAGGAAATATTCTAGACGACTACTCTCGTCACAGCGCACTGCTTTCGAGATGATTCCTTCTGCCTCTAGTTCTTTCAAGCGTTCTACTAACACTCGATCACTAAGTTCAGGAATCTTCTGTCTTAACTCACCAAATCGTTGAGGGCCATTTTCCAACAAGACGTCAATAATCAAACCATTCCATTTTTTTCCTAAAATCGCAAAAGCTTTCTCAAATTTAGGACATAATAAAAAGTCGGTTGTTTTTACTTGCTCCATTTTCCTCACCTCATGCATTGAGTATAGCACACAACTTACAATTTGTAAGTAGATTTGCTTTTGTTTTAATTCATTTTTTCAATGATCTTTTCCTGATCCATATCAATGATGATCCCAGCAGATAATAAGACTAAAAAGACTTTGGTCACTTCTTTATTCGTCGCTTGAGCTAATGCTTTTCGATATAAATTGAGCTGACCACGGTAACGTTGAATAATTTTTTTGATTTCTTGGGTATTTTCACTATCTTGAACAAAGTCCGTTTTGTAATCATAAAGTATACAATTTTCCTCTTGTTCAATATACCCGTCTATCATACCATGAATCAATAAATCATCTTGTGTTTCTTTTGGATAGTCTTTGATTAGTTCCTCTGCTTTTAACAACATTGAAAAAGGTTGCTCTCGTACTACTTGTGCTGATTGTTCTAGCAATTGCTTTCCTAAAGTTGTTTGATAAAATGATAGAACTTGATCGATATTGATTTGCTTTGCTACATTTTCTTGAATAATATTCGTTTGAATCAATTCTTCGATCAATTGAAGAATGCTGTTTTTCGTTGGTACCTTCTCTAAATCTAAGAGCTGTAATAGATAGTGTGTCGCAGTCCCAATTTCAACAGCAGATGGTTTGCGAATCGTCTCGATAAATCTCGGTTTTCCTAATTCACCATCACTCATTCGATGGATGATCATCGGTGTTGGCTGAATTTTATTTCTTTCATCGACTTCGATTTTCACAATTTCTTTATTATCAGGATCTTCAAATACACGCTTGATTTCTGATACTGACTGATAGTTTGTCGTTTGAGTTGACAGTTCATAAGGATAGGAAAAATTTAAGCGTTCTATTCCTTTTGCCAGTAATTTCGGATCATCATTTTTTATACTCTTTTCTATACTTAAACTTGAATCCACAAATTGAAGCGTAGCAAATTGTTCCTGAATGATTTTTTCAGTTATAAAAGTAATTGAAAAATTGGCTGGGTGTTGTGTAATTCCAGCAATCTTTTCAGTGATAAATTCCGTTTGGAACTCAGTCATTTTCTGGTGACGGATTAAACTCATCCCCACCCAATTCATTAGACTACTTTTTCCCTGCAAACGATTCTCACTTGGTAAAACTTTTGTTTGAACATCACTAACTTTGAGCCATTCTTTAAACGCCGCTTCCTGACTATTGTATGAACCAACGAGGTAAAGTTTTTGTTCTGCACGCGTCAACGCAACATATAATTTACGCATTTCCTCAGAAAGTAATTTTTTCAGCTTTGCTTGTTTGATAGCTAAAAATGGCAATGTTTCATAGAGCATTCGATCAATCTGATCGAGATAGCGGATGCCCACACCTAAACGATCATCAAAAATATAGCGTTCATTCAAATCTCCAAGATTAAACTCTTTCGTCATATCTAAAACGAATACCACTGGAAATTCCAACCCTTTACTAGCGTGAATCGTCATTACTCGAACAGCATCTTCCTCACTTAAAATCACAGGTTCAGCTAAGTCTTTATCTTTCTCCTGCATTTTTTCAATAAATCGGACAAATTGAAATAGTCCTCTGAAGCTTGTCTGTTCATAGCTGGCTGCTCGTTCCACTAAAGCAAATAAATTAGCCTGTCTTTGCTTGCCTGCGGGCATCCCGCCCACATAATCTAAATACGCGGTTTCTTGATAAATAGCCCAAATCAGGACAGCCAATTGATCTCTTCTAGCGATTTCTCGCCATTTATCCAATAGCGCAGCAAACTGAACTGTTTTATCTTGTAGTTTTTGCTGCTCTTTATCTGCAACTTCGGATTGATTAAATGTTAAAAATGCCTCATAGTAGGAACTCTTTTTCCCAGCTAAACGAATAGTCACAAGTTCATTTTCCTTTAACCCAACAATTGGCGATCTCAATACTGCGGCTAAGGGAATGTCTTGATACGGATTATCGATGATTTGCAGTAACGCAACCATCGTTTGAACTTCTGTCGCTTGGAAATAATTTTGAGCATCATTGACTTGAATCGGAATGCCCGCTAGTTTAAATATTTCTAAAATCGTTAGATTATTTTTCTTTGTTGGCGTCAATAATACAATGTCTTTATAAGTAAGAGGTCGATTTTCCTTGGTCGATTTATCATAGATCAAAAACTTTTGATCGATCAATTCTCTGATTTTTAAGGCAGTCATATATAACTCACCTTCTGTTTTATCTTCCATGATGACATGCGACTGGTCAAATTGAAGTGTTTGCTCAAGTTGCTCTGATTTTTTTTCATAAATCAACAGTTCAGTATCATAATTTTCAGCTTCTGAAAATTGATCAAAGCCATGAACTAACTGAGCCGCTTGGTCATAAGCAATTTGTCCTACTCGTTCATCCATTAATTGTTCAAAAATTAAATTTGTAAAGTCTAAAACATTTTTTCTAGAACGAAAATTCTCGGCTAAAACAATTCGTTTCCCCTCTTTATTTTGACCATACTGATTGTATTTTTCAATAAATAATGTTGGATCAGCTAAACGAAATGAATAAATAGATTGTTTTACATCACCAACCATAAATAAATTGCCTTCTTCAGCGGAAGGTCTTCTTAACCAATAGAGAATGGTCTCTTGCAGTCGGTTGATGTCTTGGTATTCATCTACTAAAACTTCATCAAATTTAGTGCGATAATAATTTGACGCTTCTGTAGCAAGCCACTCACCTGCTTCTTTTTTTGCTAAAATAGCTAAAGTGAAATGCTCTAAATCATTGAAGTCAACTAGCCCTTTTTTTAGTTTCTGCTTGCTGTAACGTTCAATAAAAGCCTGACCTACTTTAGCCATTTCTTCCACGACAGGTAGAGAACGTTTTAAGATCTCTTTCATTTCTTCTGGTGACAATGTAAATAAATTCGTCAAGATATCATTTATCGCTTTTTTGTTTTGCTCACGTAAATTTTTCGCTTGTGCTGAGATCTCTTTTAGTTCTTCTACGCGGACAGTAGGATAGCGTTCAAATTTAACTGTTTTCGAGAGTTCAAATGCTGCTTCCAAATCATTATCAACTACTAAACTACTAAATGTTTCAGCGAATTCTTTTTCATTTCTTGCTAGATCAGCAATTTTTTCTAGTTTTTCTTCGCCTTCTGTTAATCGAATCATTTCTTGATAGCGATCGACACATCGCAATAAACTTTCCATGATTTGCGGTTTCAAATAGTCTTGAAATAAACTGGAGTTGCCCAATTGTCCCGATATACGATAACTATCAGCTAAATGTGTTAGCCACTCTTCTGGATCTGGATTAGCTCTAGCAAACTCGTAAAGCGAAAAGATCAGCCGAGTTAAGCCATCATCACTGCGATCGTTAGAAAAGTTACTGGTCAGTTGATAAAAAGCTTCTTCATTCTCACTGTAAAATTGCTCCCTAAGCTCATTCCAAACATCTTCTTTTAGCAGTAGCATTTCAGTCTCATCCGTTAATAAACGAAACACTGGATCCATTTCGATCAAATAATAAAAGCGCCGGATCACTGTTAAACAAAACGCATGTAATGTGCTGATATGCGCTGTAGGCAGTAACGTTAACTGGCGAATAAAATGTTGTTTTTTCTCTTGGTCACTTTCGTTAGTGATTGCTTTTTGTAAAGCGACTTGAATTCGTTCTTTCATTTCCTTCGCTGCTGCTTCTGTATAGGTTACGATCAATAAACGATCAATATCAACACCACTTTTAAGCTTTTCAATGACTCTTCGGACAAGAACCGTTGTCTTCCCAGAACCTGCAGAAGCAGAAACTAAAATGTTTTCATCTCCGTCAAAAACAGCTTGCCATTGATTATCTGTAAATTGTTCATTCTCTGGACGTAACGGAATGATTTTACTCATCACCTGCTCCTCCTTCCTGTTCATTTTCAACCAAGCGATCCATCACTTCTTTTTTAGATAATGTTTCAATTCGATTATAGTTATTCTCTTTTAACATCACATCAAAATTACAAACACTTCTAAATGGGCAAAAACGACAAGCAATTCGCTCTTTCCCCTGATACGCTGGATTCAAATCAATTTCTCCACTCGTGACTTTGTTACCTGCTTCGATAAATTTACTACGATTATGGTTCAGTAACGCGTCTAGTTCAGGTTCTGTCACAAATTTATCTTCTTGACGACGTCCTGGTTTAATAATTTCTTTTGCCGATTCTTCAATTGGAAAGATCAATGAACTTTGTTTTGCCTGTAAACTTTTGTCTAGATTTTCAAGTAAAATCGGATCATTCAATAACAGACCGTCATACTGAAATTTCTTTAATAGCTGCTGTTCTTTTTTATCATTTGTCTCGAAGGGAAGAATCGGATTGTGAACATGTAGATAAAATGAACCAGCAGGCTTAGCAGGCTGACCAACTAAATTCACCGCATCCATCAAAGCCACATCCAAATACGTCAGCATCTGCATGGCTAGTCCATAATAAGCTTCTGTAATATTAAATTTTTTATGACTAGACTTATAATCGACTACGCCTAAATAAACAGATTCTGGTGTCACTAGCTGATCCAAACGATCTATTTTCCCTCTAACACTGATATTCCCACCATTTTTTAAAGGTAATTCCAGTCCTTTGATTCCTTTTTGACTAGCGATCTGCCCAAACAATACTTCGGTTTGAACAGCAGACATGCCGCTGCGTTCGCTTTGACATCTCAAAGCCCAGCTAACTTTTTTGATCGTTTGCCCTAATTGATAGCGAATATAATTCATACGACTAGAAGAGTCTAGAATCGAAAATTTTATTTCACCAAAAACAACATTTAGGATCTGTTCCGTAAATTCACTGACTTCACGATCTGTCAATTCAGATAATTGTTTTTTTTGCATGATTAATAACTTAAAGAATTGATCCAGTGCTTCGTGGAAAAAATCACCTGTAGCAGCTGGAGATAATCCAAAAACATCTCTTTCTTTCAGCCCTAGACCAAAACGAGCAAAATATTGATATTGACAGCGATAAAAGCTTTCCATTCTTGACACAGAGGTATAGATTTGTTTGCCATATAAATCCTCTGCTAAAGAATCTGTTAAATTTTCTGGTAAATTTTGATGACCTAAGCTTTCAAAAATATGTTGTGCCAATGATGCATAGGAGTGTTCCATTAATTCACGCTCTAACAGTAGCCATAATGGTCGTATGCCTTCATGCGTTTCCTTTTTTTGCCGCTTCAAATTGGTTAAATCACTGATCAACGTTCTGTAAGTTCCCACATGTTCTAAGGACGCCTGCTCATCATCTGTGATCATAAGTGCATTTTTCGACTGCATTTTCACTCCTAAGTCATTTTGGATATTCACTAAATAACTAGAAACCTTCACATCTTTAGAGGTGTCTTTCACACTTGGATATGAGAAGTATAAACGTTCAGTCGCTGAAGCAAACATGATGTAGGCAATGAACGGTTCCTTGGCTATACTTTTTCGGGTATCATTCAGCAAGAATTGACCTTCCTCTAAATGACCATTGACGAATTGTCGCTCTTCATCTGAAAGTAATGTTTTATTATCAAATTTTTGTGGAAATACTTGGTCCGTTAAACCTATCACAAAAACAACTTTCGCTTGACCTGGCCTAGCTAAATCAATTGCTCTGACTTGAACCTGATCAATTGCTGTTGGTACTTTATTATACCGTAGCCCCTCTAAACCACTGGAAAAAATTTCTTCGAAAGTATCTAAGTCAAATAATTCGGCCCCATAGATCGTTACATACTCATCTAATAAGGTCATCAAAGCTTCCCAAGTTTGTTCATGGTTACGAGCAGCTTCTAATTGCCCACGTTCGATTGCTTGAGTACGCCACATCATCAATTGCTTTTCAACGCCATTACTTACTAAGAAACGATAAAAATAGTCAGCTGCTTCAATCCCCGTTTCAGCACTTTCAAGTTTCTTGAAAAAAGCAGGTATATGATTTTGAATCATCTGACGAACAATATTCGCATCTTTTTCGATCAGCTCAGTATTGTCTTGTTGATCTGCCTCAAAATCATAGCGGATGAAATGCCAGTCCTTATCTGTTTCCCAATGATATCCTTCATAACCATAGGCTAGGACGACATTTTCTGTTACATCAATTTTACGCCGCCATTCATCTCGTTCCGTTTGCCATTCTTCTAGAGAGAGTTGATCGGCAATCGGGAAAAATAATTCTGTTCTTAGAAAACGCAAAACATCCCGATAACGATAGTGATAATTGTGGATTGAAAATACAGATTGAATAAACTCAACTAGTGGATGCTGCTCCATTGCCATATCACGATCTAAATAAACCGGAATCTCGTGTAGCGTAAATAGTGGTTCAATCAACGTTTCATAGCTATCCAATTCTCTTGTCAGCAACTGAATATCTTTATATCGATAATTTTCTTCAACTACTAATCTTCTAATTTCTTTTGCGATGTGATTGATTTCTTCTTTGGGATTTTCAGCACACCAAAATTGTAAATGCTCATCAGTTACTTGTGCTTGTCTTCTTTTCGGACGACTTTCTTGCGCTTCTATCCAATAGTTTCCAAGCGTTTGAAGACTGTTATCGGCAACTAAAAAATGATTCTTTTCTATATAATCAGGTAATATCGCTGTCGATGATTTTCTAGCTAATTGATACAGTTTGTGGTATGTCGTACCCGTTTCATAAAACAAATTCATCATCGTCGGTACTTCATTCGGATATTTTTTATCTACTACTAAAGATATCTTAACTTCTCCACCTCGACGCATCAACGTCTCGATCAACTTCAATTCTCTTGCTGAAAAATTATGATAGCCATTAATCACAAATAAAACATTACTAAGGTCTTTAGACTCTAAATATTCAGTTAAGTAATTAATGATCTCTGCAGACTTGATACCATATTGACTCATCATTACTTCAAATTTCGAAAATATTAATTTGATATCTTTGATTTTCAATTGTAAATCTTGCTCTTTACTATCAGAATTTGATCCTGATAACTGGCTAAATAGCTCCTCTAAATCAATATTTCCTTCTTTCATTTCTTGATATAAATCAAACAATTGTTGGATAAAACCAGATTTGTTAACTTCTCCACGGAAAACGTTCAACTCTTCCTCGTTTTCTGATAAAATCTTTCTAAAAACCATTGCCGCTCCAGCTTCGGTCAGAATCTCAGAGCTATAATACTGTGTATGTTGCAAATAATACCAAGCTAAACGATAAAAACTGAACACCTGAAAGCGCATGGTTGCTATCGAATCACTATGATTACTTTGGATATTTTTTAATCGCTTAAGTGCATTGATTTCTTGTTCGAATTTCATGTGGTTTGGGACTAAATAAAAAACTTCATGTTTGTCATCTGCCAATAACCACTTATTAGACGCTTGTAAAAGCTCTTCCTCTAAATCCATTTCAGCTGTTCCACGGATAAATTGTAAACTCACTTCTGTCACATCCTTTATAAATATCTCATACGCTTAGTTTATCATAAATCATTGTTGAATACGGCGCCCACCATCTAACAAAAAAACCCTCTTAATTAAAAGAGAGCTTTCTTAAATTATACTTTTTTAGATCGTACCAAAGCGATCTAGCGGCCATAAAACAAATTTAACATCACCTAATATACTATCTTTACTGATAAAACCAATCATTCGGCCATCTTTAGAATTCCGACGATTATCGCCCATCACAAAATATTCGCCTTCTGGTACTTTAGTTTCACCTGTCACTTCATTCAATGTGAAATCAAACGTCAGAGGCATTCCATCCGTCACTTCATCTTTAAACTGGTCTAAATAAGGTTCTTTTACTTCTTTATCATTGATATATAAAACATCGTTTTTGTACTCAATTGTATCACCTGGTAACCCGATCACTCGTTTGATATAGTTTTTTTTAGGTTCATCTGGTGCTGGAAATGTGACAATATCAAACCGTTTGATTTCCGTATTTTTTAATGCAATCACTCGTTCACCATCAGCCAATGTTGGGTCCATCGAGTGACCTTTGACCACAACTGGGGTAAACACAAATTGTCTCAATAAAAATAGTAGTGCTGCTAATCCAATAAAAAATAAAATTGTATGTAATAACTCTTTAGATTTCAAATTCATTCCTCCAAAAACTTGCTTTCTATAGTTTACCACAAAGAAGTAAATTCCTACAGGATTCTTTTCTTTTTAAACAAACTTTTAAATTAACTTTTCGATAACCGAACTGATTTCTACCAAAATTAAAAAATTAGGTAACAATCACTTTACTAGCTTCTATGTTTTTCCCTATACTTGATTTTATTCTCAGGTATATTCTAATTTTATTACTAATATCTATGAAAAATAGATGACTGAACAACCAAGATTTGATAAACTGAATAGAAGCAGGATTAATGAAGGAGGATCTACCCCCATGTTTATTACATTTGGCATGTTCATTGGTTTAATTATAGCAACAATCATTATGATTGTGTTGATTATTTATTTAACTTTTACAGGTAGTAAAAATAATAAATCACTTCATAAGAACACTCATCAAGCTGAGGCAGAAGCAGAAGCTAAAGAACGTTTAGCTCAAAACAACAGAGCCATGTCACATCAGACTGATTACTTACATTCTGAAAACATGCCGGACCCAGATGAATTTAAGCAAAAAGAAGAAATCAATGATCCTTACCATCAAGAGCAAACTCAAGAAGAAACAATAGATGATGATTATTCATTAGATATTCTTCCTTACCCTAAAGATGATGACTTTAAGTGAAAGAGAATGATTAGATTTTCTAACTAAATAAAGGAGCCCTCAATTTTGAGAGCTCCTTTATTTCTTGTTTAATCAAAGATTGAGCACAATTCGTTAAATCCAATATTACAGACGTGCATTCAATTCTTTCGCTAAATCTTCAAAGCCAGGTTTACCAAGTAATGCAAACATGTTTTTTTTGTATGCTTCTACACCTTCTTGGTCAAATGGATTCACACCATTCAAATACCCAGAAATTCCCACAGCAATTTCAAAGAAGTACATCACATATCCTAATGAATAAGCATCCATCGCAGGTATTTTCACGATCATGTTTGGCACACCACCATCTGTATGTGCTAACAATGTTCCTTCAAATGCTTTGGTATTTACAAAGTCGATTTCTTTCCCTTGCAAATAGCCTAAACCATCTAAATCTTCTGCTAATTCAGGAATTGATACAACGTGACGCGGCCTTTCAACTTTCACAACAGTTTCAAATAAATTACGCATACCATCTTGAACATATTGTCCCATTGAATGTAAATCTGTTGAAAAATCGGCTGCTGCTGGGAAGATTCCTTTTTGGTCTTTTCCTTCTGATTCGCCGAATAATTGTTTCCACCATTCAGAGAAATAGTGCATTCCTGGTTCGTAGTTGATCAACATTTCAGTGGTTTTCCCTTTACGATATAAAATATTTCTTAATGCAGCATATTGATATGCTTGATTTTTGCTTAAATCTGTCGTTGCAGCATATTCTTTACGTGCATCATTGGCACCCGTCATTAGGGCATCAATATCTGCACCACTAACGGCGATTGGTAGTAAGCCAACTGGTGTTAGTACGGTAAAGCGTCCACCAACATCATCAGGGATCACAAAAGTTTCCCAACCTTCAGCGTCTGCTTCAACTTTAACAGCACCTTTGGCACGATCAGTAGTAGCATAAATACGCTTGTTCGCTTCTTTTTTACCATATTTCTTAATTAATAACTCTTTAAATACTCTAAATGCAATCGCAGGTTCAGTCGTTGTACCTGATTTAGAAATCACATTTACCGAGAAGTCACGCTCACCAATAACATTGATTAAATCAGCTAAATAAGTTGAGCTGATGCTATTTCCAGCGAAGAAAACTTGTGGTGCTTTTCTTTCTTCTGATGGTAATAGGTTATTAAATGAATGATGTAAAAATTCAATCGCTGCTCTTGCACCTAAGTAAGAACCGCCAATACCAATTACAACTAAAACTTCTGAATCAGATTGGATTTTTTCAGCCGCCTTTTTGATGCGGGCAAATTCGTCTTTATCATAATTTTCCGGTAGATCGATCCAACCAGTAAAGTCGCTTCCAGCTCCAGTTCCTTCTCTTAGTGCCTTGTCTACTGCAGTCACTTGAGTCTGCATGTATTCCAATTCATGATCCGCAATAAACGGTGTTAAATTGGAATAATCAAATTGAATGTGTGACATTCCTTCTCCTCCTTGAAATTAAACTTAATACAGTATCTACTTTACGTTCTTTTTATGCTTTTTTCAAGCAAATTATGACTGTCTGTACCAATTTTATTTTATTCCTCTTGAAATAAGGTATTTCTCATTCAAAATTGAAAGATGTCAAATAAAAAAGGGACTAGGACAATAACTCATTGAGTCAGACCTAGTCCCTTTTTAAATCTAAAACCGTTTTAAAAAGAGAATTAAACTAATCCTTGACTAAGCATTGCTTGAGCCACTTTTTCAAATCCTGCAATATTTGCTCCTAAGACAAAATTATTTGGTGCATCAAATTTAGTAGCCGTATCACGACAAGTTTCGTAAATATTTCTCATGATATCATCCAACATACTGTCTACTTTTTCAAATGACCAAGATAAACGCTCTGAATTCTGACTCATTTCTAAAGCAGAAACCGCAACGCCGCCTGCATTTGCTGCTTTACCTGGACAATAGAGAACGCCAGCTTTTTCGAGTACTGCAACGGCCTCCAACGTACAAGGCATATTCGCCCCTTCTGCTACGACTTTTCCACCATTTTTCACTAAAATTTCAGCTTGTTTTTCATTGATTTCATTTTGAGTTGCACAAGGCAGAGCAATATCATATGCTACTTCAAAGTCCCAGACAGATTGACCTTCATAATAAGTCGCATCTAAATGTGTCTCTACATATTTAGCAATACGTTCACGATTTTTTTCTTTCAGTTCTTTGACTAATTCAACATCGATTCCGTTTGGATCATAAACAAATCCACTTGAATCTGAACAAGTTAGAACTGTTGCGCCTAATTCTTTCGCCTTCTCCATTGCGTAGATTGAGACGTTCCCGCTACCTGATACCACAACTTTCTTGCCATCAAATGAATCGTCTGAATCTTTTAATAGATGTTTTACGAAGTACACACAGCCATAGCCAGTAGCTTCTGTACGAGCTTGACTACCCCAATACCCTAATGGTTTACCAGTTAATACACCTGCATCATAATTTCTCAAACGTTTGTACATGCCAAACAAATAACCGATTTCTCTAGCCCCAACACCGATATCACCCGCTGGTACATCTGTACTTGGCCCAATATGTTTCTGTAATTCGGTCATAAAGCTTTGACAAAAACGCATAACTTCAGCATCTGTTTTTCCTTTTGGATCAAAATCGCTACCGCCCTTGCCGCCGCCGATTGGCAGACCTGTCAAACTGTTTTTGAAAATTTGCTCAAATGCTAAAAATTTCATCACACTTAAATTCACGCTAGGGTGAAAACGCAAACCGCCTTTATAAGGTCCGATTGCAGAGTTATACTGCACACGATACCCACGATTAACTTGCCAATTACCAGCGTCATCTTGCCATGGCACTCTAAATTGTAAAATTCTTTCCGGCTCGATTAGGACTCCTAAAATATTGGCTTCAATGAATGCTGGATTTTCTTTCAAAAATACTTCAACCGTTGGTAAAAATTCGTCGACAGCTTGCAAGTATTCTACTTGCCCTCGATCATTCTCATGAATCTTCTTTTGAATCTCTTCCACGTACTGTTTTGCTTCCATCTAATCACCCTCTCATTGTTATAATCCTATTTTAACCTAAATTCAGAAAATTTCCACAACTTTTTACAGTAAAATGCAAAAAACTTAGAAAAAAAATTGAAAATTGTGTTAAACTACCATTGAACTGGAGGAGAATTTATGAAATTATTTGATGTGATTGTCGTTGGAGCTGGTACTAGCGGAATGATGGCAGCCATTGCAGCGGCAAAAGCTGGCAGTAACACATTGTTAGTAGAAAAAAATAAGCGCGTTGGAAAAAAACTATTATTAACTGGCGGTGGTCGCTGTAATGTTACGAACAATCGACCTGCTGAAGAAATCATTGCTCATATTCCTGGTAATGGAAAATTTTTATATAGCGCCTTTTCGCAATTTAACAATTATGATATTATGGATTTTTTTGAATCAAATGGTACTCATCTAAAAGAAGAGGATCATGGTCGGATGTTTCCTGTCACCGATCGTTCAAAAACAATTGTGGAAACCTTATTCCATCAATTGGAAACACTTGGCGTTACAATTTATACAGAAGCCAAAGTCGAAAAAGTTTTACGGAAAGAAGATCAAATTATCGGAGTCGCTCTAGAGCACGAAAAAATCTACGCTCCTTGTGTCATTTTAACAACAGGCGGTCGAACTTATCCATCCACTGGCTCGACTGGTGATGGTTATAAAATAGCGAAACGAGTAGGTCACACGATCAGTCCCTTGTATGCAACAGAATCTCCTATTATTTCAAATGATCTGTTTATTCAAAATAAAACTTTACAAGGGCTCTCCCTACAGGATATTTCTCTTTCTGTTTTAAATAGCAAAGGAAAAGTCGTGGTAGAACATCAGATGGATCTCTTGTTCACTCATTTTGGGATTTCTGGACCAGCTGCTTTAAGATGTTCTAGTTTTGTAAATCAAGAATTAGTCAAAAATGAGCAACAACCAGTTGTTCTGCTCTTAGATATTTTTCCTTCAAAAACAATAGCCGAATTAAAGGACGAGCTTAAAAGAAAAATTTCAGAGCAACCCGACAAATCAATCAAAAATGCTTTAAAAAATTTGGTTCCTGAACGCTTACTAGATTTCATTTTAAGTCAAACTGGCATTTCTGATCAACAAGCCAAACAAGTTTCTGCCCAACAACTAGATCAACTGTTGCTACAGTTAAAGACTTTTAAAATAAATGCTGAGAAAACATTACCCATCGAAAAGTCTTTTGTAACTGGCGGCGGTGTTTCCTTAAAAGAGATCCAACCCAATTCAATGGAAAGTAAACTAGTCAAAGGGCTATTTTTTGCTGGTGAATTACTTGATATTAATGGGTATACTGGTGGCTATAACGTCACAGCTGCATTTGTCACTGGGCACGTTGCCGGAATAAACGCTTCGGCTATTGCGGAATATACCTACTTACCACCGTTAGATTAAGTATATCTCCTATTCTTCTATAATAATTAAAACTCTGGAGTCTAAGTTGGCACTCTCAGAGTTTTTTTACTATCTAACGTTATTTGTATTTCCAACTAAGACCTTAGCAGGATAAAAAGACTGAATTAAATCAGCCTTTTGCTTGATTTTTATTTTCTTAAAATATGTGAAAATAGCTTTAGGAGGTAATAATCATGAAAATAAAGTTGAAACGACAAACTACATGGGGCTGTGTCCGTCATTTTTCTGTATATAAAAATGGCACTTATCAAGGAAAACTATTTAATAATATTTCAACTGAACTAGAAGTCGCTGTTGGGGATACACTTGAATTCAGAGAAGGTATTTTCCGATTCTCACAAAAAATCAAGGTTACTTCGAAAACAGAAGAAGTTACTATCACAAATACAAATCATCTTCAGCAATTATTTACTCTATTCCTTATGCTATTTTTAGTCATATCATTAGCCAGTCTTACAATTGATTCTTTAAAGATTTTTCTACTGATTGAATTTATAACTTTTATTATACTAAACCAACTCTTTCGTTACCGCTCTTATCAATTTAATGTGGAGACTCACCGCTCATTTTTTAAAGAGGTCGCGCCTACGAAAATTAGTTGAATTATCGCATTTGTACTGCCTACAAAAAACCTGATTTTGCCATTCTTGACAAAATCAGGTTTTTTTAATTTTAATTGCTCTTCATCAATTCTGTTACATAGGCAACTGTATCCGGTTGTTCTTTTTCGATTTTAGTGATTGCTTCAGTAAAGTTTGGTAAATGGTTCTTATGCGCAATCAATAATTCATCTAACAAGGTTTTAGCCATGGAACCGCCTGGCACTAAAGGATTGATTGTAAATGCATGTAAGGCTGCGCCATAATCACCATCGATCGCTGCGCGAATCACAGTTTCTTCCATTCCTTTCATCACTTGAATAATGCCACGGGCAGCTGGAGGAAATGCTCCCCAGTTATAAGGTTCGTGTCCATGTGCTGTTACAGGTCCAGAAACTTCCACAACGCAATCATAAGGAAGGTCTGTGATCGTACCATTATTTTCTGTTGAAACAACCATATCCGTGCGCTTATCATTATGAATCGATGCAATCAATTCACAAGCTGCGTCGCTGTAATGCGTGCCGCCACGTTGTTCTAATTCTTTTGGTTTGTAATCTAAATTAGGATCTTTGTATAATTCAAACAAACGAGCTTCGGTTTCTTTTACTACTTGGGCTCTTGTTTCCCCTTTTTCAAATTCTTCAATTGAATGCTTCAACATTTCGTCTTCAATGTAGTAATAACGATGGTAGCCACATGGCAACATACCTAAATCTTTGATTTGCTCATAATGAAATGGTGCGTTATGAATATTTTTCAAATGACTTTCAGAATCTTCTTGTGGACCATAGATTAAGTCGATCAATTCATGCGTTCTTTCATTTCCTTGTTTGTCCCAAACACGATGCCAATGAAAATGATTGATTCCCGCAAACTTGAAGAATAGATCATCTTCAGGAATCCCTAATTTTTCTGCTGCTTGTTTTCTGTGACCAATTGGCACATTACATAAGCCAGCCGTTTTTTTCCAACCACCGTGCTTAATTGCAGCTTCGGTAACCATTCCAGCTGGATTGGTAAAGTTAACTAACCAAGCATCTGGGCATAATTCTTTCATGTCTTCAATAATTCCAAGAATCACAGGAATTGTACGGAATGCTTTAAACATACCACCAGCTCCATTTGTTTCTTGGCCTAAAACACCATGTGATAGCGGAATACGTTCATCCTTAATACGAGCGTCAAGTAAGCCTACGCGAAATTGTGTTGATACAAAGTCAGCATCTTTTAACGCTGCTCGACGATCTAAGGTTAAATGGACTTCCCAATCTAAACCAGCTGCTTTGACCATTCGTTTAGCCATAGCTCCTACTGTTTCTAACTTTTCTTTTCCTGCTTCAATATCGACTAACCAAATTTCTTTGATTGGCAGTTCATCTTTTCTTTTAATATATCCTTCGATCAATTCTGGTGTATAACTTGAACCTCCACCGATTGTTGCGATTTTCAATGCTTCTCTAGTCATGTGTTTCCCTCCTGATTTTTTGTTCAGAATATGTTCTGACATCGTTTACATTCTTATCATAGTTTGTGGGAATGTTCCCATGTCAAGCTCTTTTTTTCGATTTTTTATGTTATACTTTATAAGGAAAGAAATTGTCACTCTACTCTGTCCATTTTAATTAGTGAGGTGTTGAAATGACTACAATTATTGATGTCGCTAAACAAGCGCAAGTTTCTAAATCAACAGTTTCGAGAGTGATTTCTGGTAATGGATATGTTAGCCAAGAAAGTCGAGAAAAAGTACTAGACGCAATGGAAGCGCTAGCATATTCTCCTAATTTGATTGCTCGAAATCTACAAAGCGGTGAAACCAAAACCATCGGCTTTCTCGCACATGGTTTTATCGATCCTTTAGGCATTTTTCTCGAAAGTTTTATTTCCATTGCTAAAAAATATAACTATTATGTAACCTTATACTTTACTGGTAGTGATAAGAAGAAAGAAATCGAAGCGTTGAATCAAATGAAATACAAACAACTCGATGGCCTTTTTATATTAACCAGAGCAAACAAGTGGGAAATAATCGAACCATACAGCATTTATGGGCCGATTGCTACCTGGCACCGCATCGATTCGGAAAGAATCTACTCTTCTTACGTTGATCATTATTCTGGCTATCTACGCTCTTTAGATTATCTTTTTCAAAGAGGATATCGCTCAATTGGTCACGTCTTAGGCAATTACGAAAATCTAAATACAAAAGCACGCATAAAAGCAATTGATGATTTCCATCAAACGAAAAATCTTTCTTTCAACGATGAATGGATTTTTTATGATAAATCAAGATTGGACAATGGCCTAAGCATTGCTCAACGCTGGCATAACATGACTGAAAAAACAGATGCTATGGCCTTTTATACGGATTCAGTCGCCGCAGGTTTTAT
Source organism: Enterococcus sp. AZ170 (assembly GCF_050545135.1). Taxonomy (NCBI): domain Bacteria; kingdom Bacillati; phylum Bacillota; class Bacilli; order Lactobacillales; family Enterococcaceae; genus Enterococcus; species Enterococcus sp. AZ170. The sequence goes on from NZ_CP172947.1 coordinate 1,827,435, forward strand.
TTCCGAGCTTCAAAACTTAGGCTATTCAGTTCCAGAAGATGTCGCTGTAATTGGCTTTGATAATAGTGAAATCAGTCGTCTGATGCATATCACAACAGTAGATTATTCGATAAAACGACAAGCTGAAAATTCGTTTATTTATATTCATAATCAATTGAATCAGGAGAAAATTCGCGAACAAGAAATGAATGTTAAGTTAATTGAGCGGCAAACCGTTCCTTTACGTAAACTGTAAAAAATGCTCTGAAACATAACTTTGTGTGTTATGTTTCAGAGCATTTTAGTTTAGCTAAATGATCCTAAAAAATCTCTACTTTTCTAAGTTAAGCTTTTTATTCAACTATATTTATTTTTTACGTTCATTTCTTAAAATCGAAATAGATTGTTTCAATGATTTAAGTACGCCGCCTTCACTATAAACCAGTACGTTAGATTTATACAGCTTCGCTGAAAACATTGTTAGTAACAGTCCGAAAACAACTAAAATCACTACAGAAATCATAGCTCCTGCTGTCGTGACTGTTTCACTTGCTAAACGAATTGGCATAATGAAAGAAGAAATCAATGGGATATAAGACGATACTTTAATCACAATATTTTGCGGATCTGTCGTTCCTAATGAAATCCCGATAAAATACCCGATCATTGCGATATAAATGATTGGCTGAACAGCTTTGGCTGTATCTTCGGGCTTGGATACCAATGACCCACATAAAGCTGCTAAAACTGAATAAACTAAGATTCCTAGCACGAAAAATGCTAAAGTGAAGTACAAGAAGCTTCCTAATATATTAGCGGATGAAAGTCCATCTAATAACCCTTTGACCATATCTAAATTCTTTAATTGCGTGTAACCAAGACCAATTGCCGCAGCATAAATTACAATTTGAGTAAGAGCCACTAAAATAACCCCTGTCAATTTGCCATAAAAATGAGTTTGGGCTTTGGTACTTGATAAGATGACTTCCATAATACGCGTTCCTTTTTCAGATGCGATCTCTTGGGCAATAATCGAAGCGTAGGTAATGATGATCACCCAAAGAATAATCGTTATCACAAAAGACATTGCCGACTGAATAGCTGTATTATCTTGTCCTGTCGTCATTTTTCCATCTTCATCAAAGCTAACTTTCGTTTTTTCAAAATTAGCAGGCTGGCTTAGGCTTGTCAATTGTTCGGGAGTCAAATTTAGCTTACTTGCATTCAATGAAGACTGAAGTCCATTGAGCATTTGTCCCATCATCAATTCAGTTGTTGTGCCTAAAGAAGATTCTGCATATAATTTCCCTTGAATCTGTTCTGTTTCAGTGTCTAATACCAGAAAAGCATCCAGCTCTTTGTTCTTCAATTGTTTTTCAGCCTCTTTTTGAGACGTAACAACTTTGAATGTATAATCATCAGTTTTTGATTTCGCTAACTGTTTAGATAATTCTTGATTATCTGAAACAAGACCAACTTTTGTATCTTCAGAAAAACCACCGGCTACCGAACCTGCAATATAAATAATGCCCATCACAATAAATGGTACCAAAATCATAACGACAAAAGAAACTGATTTAACATTCTTTTTATAAACATCACTTGCTATAATCCAAAATTTACTCATTTGGCTCACCTGCTTTCATCTTGAATATTTCTTCTAAGGTTGGTGGCTGTTGATTAAACATTGGAATATAACCAAATTGTGTTGCACGTGCAAAAATTTCTTCACCCGCTTTAGGGTCATTTAAAGTAATTTCAACAACACCGTCACTACGTTTTACTGCTGATTCTACACCGTTGATTCCTAAAATATCTTCTGGTGGTAATGGTGACTCCAAGAAAACTTTCGTACGTCCAAAGCTTTCCCGAATTTCATGGACTTTGCCGTTAAGAACCATTTTACCACTTCTCAACATTACAAGGTGATCACAAATCTTTTCAACATTGTCCATATTATGACTAGAAAAAATAACACATGAACCTTTTTCTTTCAATGCTATGATTCCATCTTTTAAAAGCTCTGCATTAACAGGGTCTAATCCACTGAATGGTTCATCTAATATGACTAATTTTGGTTCATGGATTAGTGTTGCAATCAATTGGACTTTCTGCTGATTCCCTTTAGAAAGTGATTTGACTTTATCCGTTTTTTTCCCTTTGACTTTGAACTTTTCCATCCATTCATCAATTTTAGGCTCGATCTCCTTTTTGCTCTTTCCCCTTAGTTGAGCAAAATAGAGCAGTTGTTCTTGAATCGAAACTTTCGGATATAAGCCGCGTTCTTCAGGTAAATAGCCGATGTCATTATAATCCTTCCCGCTTAACTGATGACCATTCCAAAGTACAACGCCGCTATCTTGTGTTAAAAAATCCAAAATCAAACGAAAAGTTGTTGTTTTACCTGCGCCATTTTGGCCAATCAACCCAAGTATTTTGCCATCTGGAATTTCAAACGACATATTATCTACGGCTGTATAATTCCCAAATGTTTTAACTAAATTCTTTACTTCTAACATTTTTTCTCCTCCTGTTATTCAATTTAAATCGACTTTTTTATATAAAAAGTAATTTACCTCTTTTATAGATCAATGTTTATTTTGATCTTTATCGAATCTTACCATGCCTCAGTATTTCTAAAAAGAATTCTTCAGCAAGATACTGATCAACACACCTATTATAAAACCGATCATTGCCAGAAACAGAGAATCTCTAACTATTTTTTGTCGTTTGGCAAATCGTTCTGGTTGATTGTAATATTTTGTACGATCACTATAAATAATTATTGAAAAAGCAACATTGATTGCCACTCCGATCGGTAATGCAATACATAACATCCCTATAAAAGCAAGTAAAGTCCGAATACCTAAGCTAGATAAAAAATGCTCCTGTAATGTTTTCGTTAAAAATAGTAAAATAAGCAAACCTATCCCTAGTGGGAAATAAAAAAGTGAACGAATTGATAACCAAATCCATTCTTTTTTCATACGAAGCCAATAACTTTCAGAATCCGAATAAATGGTTGGTGTATCACAATCAGCTTTAAAATAGAAATACTTTTTTTTATAATTTGCAATGTTTTCCCAACCAGCTTCTTGATAAATCACTAAATATTCAGACAATTCTTCTGGTAATCCATCAAAAAAATCAACTGAGAATGCTTTGTCTTCTGGCGTTCCCTTTTCAAACACAAGAAACCCGATATGACTCATTTTCTTGAAGTGCCATCCCTTACTTGCTTGTTTTTTCAAAAGCTGCATTTCCTTTTCAGGATAGAAGGCAATTCCCCTAGAAAAAATATATTTCTTCCCCTTAAACATGTTCATTCATTTCTCCTTTTTCAGCTAACAGACAGTTTCCAGCTTGATAAAGAAGTTTGCGGCGCTCGATATCTATCTTTAAGATATGAAGCCCTTTGTCTGTAATCAAATACGTCTTCTTTCGTTCACTACTCTCCTTTAATGTAATAAACTCGTTTTTTTGTAATTTTTTTAAAATAGTATACATACTTGCCGGACCAATATTTACCTGTCCCTTTGTTAAAGCGTTGACTTCTTTCATGATAGCATAACCATGTTGAGGTTTTAATAGTGCTAGCAGAATCAAATAAGTGGAATCTGTCAGTGAATCTTCCATGATAACTTACCCCTTTATATCAGCTGGTGATATATCATCTAATGATATAGTATCGTGAGTTCTGGACCATGTCAAATTTTTTTTTGCAAACCGAGTCTTTTTACTTGACAAATAATATATGATTAAAATTAAATAAAAAGAAAAAAGCTAAAATTAATCATGATTTTTTAGCTTTTTATTCCTATTTATCTAGTTATTTTAATTAATATCCGTTTCTTCTTGATGTAAGTGATCATAGACATTTTTCGCGACATTTTTGGGTAACCCTGATGCTTTCAATTCGTCAATTGAAGCTGCTGAAATATTTTTCAGCGACTTAAATTGTCTCAAAAGCTCCTTCTTACGCTTTGGACCTAAGCCTTCAATGTCATCTAATCGGGAAGAAAAACTATTTTTACTTCGCAATTGTCGATGGAATGTAATCGCAAACCGGTGAACTTCATCTTGAATACGTTGGAGTAAAAAGAATTCTTGCGAGTTCCTTTCCAAAGGAACAATGTTCAAATCAGAACCGAAAAGCAATTCACTCGTCTTATGCTTATCATTTTTTGCTAAACCAGCGATAGGAATATCTAAGCCTAACTGGTTGTCTAACACTTCTTTAGCTGCATCAACTTGGCCTTTCCCACCATCGATGACAATCAAATCTGGAAAGGGTAAATTCTCTTTAAGCACACGTGAATAACGGCGATAGATTACCTCACGCATCGAAGCATAGTCATCAGGTCCTTTAACAGTCTTGATTTTATATTTTCGATATTCTTTTTTATCTGGACGCCCATCGATGAAAACAACCATTGCTGAAACCGGATCTGTTCCCATAATATTCGAGTTATCAAATGCTTCGATTCTAACAGGGGCAGGAATGTTCATAGCATTCCCTAGTTTTTCAACAGCGCCGATCGTTCGCTCTTGTTTGCGCACGATTAAATCAAATTTTTCCTGCAAAGCAACTGTAGCATTTTTTCCAGCCAACTTTACTAGTTTCTTTTTTTCTCCTCGTTGAGGCTGTAACACTTTTGTCGAAAGCATGGCTTCCACACTCACTTTATCGATATTATCTGGAATCAACACTTCTCTAGGAATAAAGTGTTCATTTTCTTGATAGAATTGTCCGATAAATGTTAAAAAATCTTCTTCTTCTTCATTGTAAAAAGGGAAGATAGAAACATCTCTTTCGATTAGCTTTCCTTGACGAATAAAAAATACTTGTACACACATCCAGCCTTTATCGACTGCATAACCGAAAACATCTCGGTCAACCAAGTCTGCATTTGTCATTTTTTGACGAGTCATTACCGTTTCAATCGCTTTGATTTGATCACGGTATTCTGCAGCTTTTTCAAATTCCATCTTTTCAGCCGCTTCATCCATTTTTCTTTGAATTTCTTCTTGTATCACTGGATGTCCACCATTTAGAAAACGTTTGATTTCCGCTACCATTTCAGTATAAGTTGATTTTGGAATATCAAATACGCAAGGCGCCAAACATTGCCCCATGTGATAATATAGACAGACCTCTTTCGGCAAAACACGGCATTTTCTTAAAGGAAAAAGTCGATCTAACAAGCGTTTGGTTTCATTTGCTGCTCCTACATCTGGGTATGGTCCAAAATATAAGGCTCTATCTTTTGATACTTTTCGAGTAATCAATAACCGTGGATAATCTTCATTTGTAATTTTAATAAAAGGATAGCTCTTATCATCTTTCAACATGATATTATATTTCGGATCGTTTTTATGAATCAAATTGATTTCTAAAAGTAACGCCTCAATATTTGATTCAGTCACAATATATTCAAAATCCTCTATTTCACTAACTAACCTTTCCGTTTTTGTATCATGGCTACCTGTAAAATAGGAACGTACACGATTTTTTAGAACTTTAGCTTTTCCAACATAAATGATCGTTCCATTTTTGTCCTTCATTAAATAACAACCTGGTTGGTCAGGAAGCAATGCTAATTTATTTTTGATTCTTTCGTTCATAATACTTCCTTTCATGTTCTTTAATAGATTCCATTATACCATCTTCTCTATCCTTAGGCATAAAAAATAGGATGAAGAAGGACTTCATCCTAAGAATTTACTACATATGTTTTTCAATTAAGGCACGTAATTGTTCTTTTGAGTGAACGCCTACCGCTTTTTCTACAACTTCTCCGTCTTTTTTCAAAAGAAGTGTTGGAATACTCATGATGCCAAATGAAGCTGGTGTTTCCGGATTTTCATCTACATCCATTTTAGCAATTTTCACTTCACTCTCATCATATTCTTCACTTAATTGTTCCAAAATTGGCGATTGCATGCGACAAGGACCACACCATGTTGCCCAAAAATCGATCAAAACAAGACCACTATCTGTTTCAGTTGAAAAATCTTTATCTGTAATTACTTGTGTCATCTTATAGACCTCCTACTTCTTATATCTGAATTAATTATATCACTTGATAGCTTATTCGACTAGTTTTCTGCTTACTAAAGGTAAGCAACCTATTTAAATTTAACGATCGTAGCTCCGTTGCCTCCTTGGTTTCCTGGAGCAAACTCATAACTACTCACACTACGATGATTCTTCAAATAATCAGTGATACCAGTTCGTAAAGCTCCAGTTCCCTTACCATGAACGATTGTTACTTGAGGATAACCGGCTAAAATTGCAGCATCTAAGTATTGGTCTACTTCTGCTAACGCTTCTTCATAACGCTTTCCACGTAAATCTAATTGATTCGCTACATGGCTACTTTCACTAGAACGAATAGCCGTCACTCGTTGCAGTGGCTCCTTTTCTGGAGCAACAGGTGTCATATCACTTTCAGCAACAGACATTTTTAAAATACCTAATTGTACTTGCCATTCATGATCACTAGACTTACGAATCAAGGTTCCACGTTGACCAAAAGTATTGACGATCACTTCATCACCTGATTTTAATTTCTTTTGTTCTTTGGCTTTTTTCAACACTTTATTTTTTTCTAAATGGTTTTCTTCTTGATGAAGCTGTGACAATTTTGACTTGGCATCGATCAGTTGATGTTCTTTCACACCACCTTGATTTCCACCTGCCAACTGCATTTTACGAATATCAGAGATGATGTCACTGGCTTTTTCTTCTGCTTGGGAAACAAGTTCATTCGCTTTTTGACGTGCTTTGGCCATTTCTTTTTCACGTTCATCAAAAAAATATCCGTAAGCTTCTTTTAGTTCTCTATATAGTCGCTCAGCTTCGTCAACATAATGACGCACTTCTAAATATTCCGTTTCCGCCATCTTACGGCGATTTTCCAAATCAGCAATCATTTCATTGAGATCTTGACTCTCGCCATCCATAATATGTTTTGCTTCATCAATAATTGATGTATCCAAGCCTAAGCGTTTAGAAATTTCAAAGGCGTTACTTCTCCCTGGAACACCAATCAATAAGCGATACGTTGGACTTAATGTATCCACATCAAATTCCATACTAGCATTGATTGTACCTGCACGATTGTACCCATATACTTTTAATTCAGGATAATGCGTAGTTGCCATCACGTAGGCACTTTTACTACCTAACGCATCTAAAATTGAAATTGCTAATGCCGCTCCTTCTTGAGGATCAGTTCCTGCACCTAATTCATCAAACAACACTAAACTGTGGCTATCAACTTTTTTCAATACATCAACAATATTCGTCATGTGAGAAGAAAAGGTACTTAAACTTTGCTCAATAGATTGCTCATCGCCAATATCAGCAAAAACTTCAGAAAATATGCCCATTTGACTTTCTTCCCCCGCTGGTATTGGTAAACCCGATTGTCCCATCAACTGAAGCAGACCTAGTGTTTTAAGCGTAATTGTCTTACCACCTGTATTAGGTCCTGTAATGACGACAGCCTGATAATCCTTTCCAATAGTGATATCATTTGGAACAGCTTTGTCTTGATCTAAAAGGGGATGTCTCGCTTGTTTGAAATAGATCTGATTCTCTTCACTGATTTTCGGAACAACGGCTTTCAATTCCTTACCAAAACGGGCTTTGGCATTTATAAAATCTAATTTTCCTATAACATTTGCATTGTGCAGAATATCATTGCGATGAGGTACTAATTCAGCTGATAACTCAGATAAAATACGCTCGATTTCATTTCGTTCAGCAATTTGATGTTGACGTAAACGATTGTTTAAATCCACAATTTGTTTTGGCTCAACGAAAAGAGTTTGACCAGAAGCACTTTGATCATGGATTACGCCGCCAAAAACACTTTTATATTCTTGTTTAACAGGTATAACGTAGCGTTCGTTTCGCATAGTCACGATCGCGTCACTTAGATATTTAGCATTTTTCCCTCTAACTATCCCATCCAATTGCTCACGGATTGTCTGTTCACTTCTACGAATATTATTACGAATTATTTTTAATTCTGGAGAAGCTTCATCCGTTACACGGCCATCTTCATCGATCGACTCTTTCAATCTGCGACTAAGCTCTGGTAGCACAATCAATTGTTCAATCCAAGCATAGAGTCTCAGTAATTCAATTTCGCTATCCTCTAAATCGTTAAAGAAACCAATAACCTCAGAAGTCGTTGATAGTACACGACCAATCTGAGCAAGCTCAACACCATTCAAATCAGCGCCAATTTCAATTCGTTTCATGTGAGGACGAATATTCTCCAACTTAGGAATAGGGATTCCACCACGTAAACGTTGGAGTGTCAAGCCGTCTTCTGTTTCCTCCAGCCATGCTTGAATACGAGTAGCATCATTTATTGGCACTAACTGCTCAATTTCTTCTAAGCCTTGAGCTGTAACAATATATTGAGAGAGCAACTGTTTGACCTTGTCAAAGCCTAATGTTGTTAAAATACGTGTATTCATTTTTTCACCTTCTGTTCTTGTAAGACTTGGAACGAGTCATTACGGCTCAACTGTTTTGTCTGCTGAGCTGATATCTTTTTACTTAATCATCTGCTCGATCCATAGATGATAGATTTGTTTAGAAAAAATCGGCGTGTCTTTGATAATATATCGAGCTAATCCGCTATTTTTGAATTGATTTTGGATTGCATCAACGGGTAACATTGACAACGTACTTAAAACTAAAAAAATACCAACATAAATAACGATCAAACTAATAACGCCACCTGCGAGCCAGTTTGCCTGCTTTAATACTGGCACAAAAACTAGCCCATGAGCAAAAATAGCCAAAAAGCGTACAACTAACCAGCCTACCGCTAAAATAAGTAAAAATGCGACTGCTCCATAAAATGCTTGATCCAAATCAAGCGTAAGTTCTTGATTGAAAAAGACCAATTTAGTATCAGCTGTTGGTGAAGGATATGGGATGAATAATTCTAATTGGGCAGCTAGTGTCTTATAATAGGATCTAGCGATAAAATAAGAACAAAGATACCCCAATGTATATAAAACTTGTAGAATCAATCCGCGTCTAGCACCTGTGTAAAATCCAATCGCTAGTAATAGTAAAATGAGTAATGTTAACATCCTGTCATCCTCTCAGATTATTGGTCTTGAGTGCTTTTACTCTGAATTTGTTGTTTACGATTTTCGTTTAAAATTTGTTGTGCTTCCATATGATTATGGATTTCGACATCTTCTTGACCATTTTTTTTCAAGACATCTCTTGCTTCTTCTTCAATTGTTTCAATTCGTTTGATGCGATTTTCAAGTTCTGCTAAGCGGATCGTCCGTTTTTTTAGTTCGGCAACTTCCTGTTCTAGTTTAAGCACTTTTTCTTGTTTTTTGAGTTGATCTGAAATTGCATTGATCGCTAATAAAACAGAGGCTTGTTCGTCATTTGTTTGTGGTGAAATGTGTTTGATCTCAGCCAATTGTTCATTAACTAATTTTGTTACTAAATCCATATGTTGTTTGCTTTCTTGTCCGATAATCGTGTATGTATGATCGGCAATCACCGCTTTATATCTTGTTTTTTCTTTAACCATGATAGTGTTCCCTCCTGTAATGATCCATCACTTGTTATTGTACCATGAAAATCATTATTGTGTGTTTTCAATAACCCTTTCTTATTATATGCTACTGAACTCAAAAATTAAAGGTTTAGTGTTATTATTACGATTTTCATTAGACTTTTCTATTAAAAATCAACATGAACCTCTTGGCAAATAAACGAAGGTGACACAAAAGTACCCAGTACTTTTACATCACCTTCGATCCATCTATTTGACGAACTTCAATTTTATAACATATCAAATAATGATAATTGATTTTCATCTGGTAAATCTTTTAACACACCATTTTCAGTCATATACTCGATCAACGTTTTCGATACTTTACCTCTACTTGCAAGGTCTTCTTTAGATAAGAACGGCTCGTTTCTTGCCTCAACAATTGATTTAGCCACGTTAAGACCTAAACTTGGTACGGCTCTAAAAGGCGCAATCAATGTATCACCATCAATTACAAAGTTTTCAGCATCTGATTTATACAAATCGATCATACCAAATTTAAAGCCGCGTTCGATCATTTCATTGGCAAGTTCTAACACAGTCAAAAGATTTTTTTCTTTTGTCGAAGCTTCGAGCCCCTTATCTTGAATCTCTTTCATTCGAGCTTTTACAGCTTCTTTTCCTTGTGACATCGCAACCAAATCAAAATCATCGGCACGAACTGAAAAGTAAGCACAGTAATAAAGAATCGGGAAATAAACTTTAAAGTATGCAACGCGTAAAGCCATTAAAACATATGCCGCTGCATGGGCTTTTGGAAACATGTATTTGATTTTCGAACAAGAATCAATATACCAATCTGGCACATTGTTCTCTTTCATAGCGGTTAAATATTCGTCCCTAAGCTCATCAGGAATTTTATTCCAAAGTCCTTTACGTACAGTTTCCATGATTTTAAAAGCCATACCACTATCTAAACCAGCATGAATCAAATAAACCATGATATCATCTCGACAACCGATTACTTCTGCCAGAGTTGCTTCTCCTCTGCGAATCAGTTCTTCCGCATTGCCTAACCAAACATCGGTCCCATGTGATAATCCAGATATCTGTAGTAATTCAGCAAATGTAGACGGGTGTGTTTCTTCCAACATACCGCGTACAAATCGCGTTCCGAATTCTGGAATACCCAGCGTTCCTGTTTTGGAATAGATTTGTTCTGGTGTGACACCCAATACTTCTGGTCCTGCAAAAATACGCATCATCTCAGGATCATCTGTTGGAATCGTTTTAGGATCGATCCCAGATAAATCTTGTAGCATCCGAATCACAGTAGGGTCATCGTGACCTAGAATATCCAGTTTCAAAATATTGTCATGAATTGAATGGAAATCAAAATGGGTCGTTTTCCATTCTGAATTTTGATCATCAGCAGGGTATTGGATCGGTGTAAAATCGTAAACATCCATGTAATCAGGAATAACAATTATTCCTCCAGGATGTTGTCCGGTCGTTCGTTTCACTCCAGTCGAGCCTTTTGCTAAACGATCGATCTCAGCTCCTCTAAAATGTAGATTGTGATCTCGTTCATAGCCTTTTACGTACCCATAGGCCGTCTTATCTGCAACGGTCCCGATCGTCCCAGCACGATAAACATATTCTTCACCGAACAAAACTTTCGTATAATTATGTGCTTCCGCTTGGTAATCACCCGAAAAGTTCAAATCGATATCGGGCACTTTATCCCCGTGGAATCCTAAAAAGGTTTCAAATGGAATGTCGTGTCCGTCCTTAAACAATCGCTGACCACAATTGGGACAATTTTTCTCGGGCATATCAAAGCCAGAACCATAAGATCCATCATCGAAAAATTCAGAATGCTTACAGTTGATACAATGATAATGCGGCGCCAAAGGATTAACTTCCGTAATTCCAGTCATAGTTGCAACAAAACTTGAACCTACAGAGCCGCGTGAACCAACTAAGTAACCGTCTTCCATGCTTTTATGCACCAATTTTTGTGAAATCAAATAGATAACCGAAAAACCATTTCCGATAATACTATCGAGTTCTTTTTTCAAACGCTTCTCAACGATATCAGGCAGTGGATCACCATACAATTCTTTCGCACGAGTATAACTCAAATTTCTGATTTCATCTTCTGAACCAGGAATTTTCGGCGTGTATAAGTCATCTTTAACTGGCGTGATTTCCTCACACATATCTGCAATCGCATTGGGATTTTCAACAACTAGTCGATGTGCTGTTTCTTCTCCTAAAAATTGGAAAGCCGTCAGCATTTCATCGGTTGTTCTAAAATGAACAGCAGGTAAACTATGACGATTCAATGGATTAGCGCCACCCATCGAACCCACTAAAATTTTGCGATAAATACTATCTTCTTCGTTTAGATAATGAACATTGCCAGTCGCTACAACAGGTTTTTCTAACTCATCTCCGATTTTAACTAAATTGGTGATGATTTCTTCTAGATCTGCTTCACTTTTCACTAACTCTTGTTCAAGTAAAGGTGCATAAACTTCTTTTGGCATAACTTCTATATAATCATAAAATTTTGCTCGATTTTTTGCTTCTTCAACGCCTTTTTGCATCATTGCCTCAAAAATTTCACCATTTGAACAAGCAGAACCGATAATCAATCCTTCTCGCAACTTACTTAACTGTGAACGCGGGATACGAGGAATTCTGAAAAAATAATTTATATTAGACATTGAAATCAACTTGAAGAGGTTCTTTAAACCAGCTTGAGTAGTTGCTAAGATAGTTGCATGGAACGGTCTTGCTCGTTTATATGAATCGCCTTCTCCAATATGCATATTTAGCTCATCATGATATTTCATATTATGATTTTCTTTAGCATCTTTTAAGAAAATCCAACATAAATGCCCTGTCGATTCTGAATCGTAGATTGCTCGGTGATGTTGTTCTAAATTGACACCGAATTTTTTAGATAACGTATTAAGTCGGTGACTTTTAAATGTTGGGTTTAGGTATCGGGACAATTCCAATGTATCAATGACTGGATTTTCGGCTTCTGGGATATCATATTTTCCATAACTAGTATTTAAAAATCCCATATCAAAGGAGGCATTGTGGGCTACAAGTATGGTATCTTTCGAGAATTCTCTAAATAAGCGTAAAACTTCTTCTTCTGATTTTGAGCCCCGCACCATTTCGTCAGTGATCCCAGTTAAATTAATCGTCGTTTGCGATAATGGGTGTCCTGGATCGATAAATTGTTCAAATGTATCAATGATATTCCCTTTATGCATTTTAACTGCCGCAAGCTCAATGATCGTATCATAAACAGCTGATAAACCAGTGGTCTCCACGTCAAATACTACATAAGTTGCTTCGCTCAATTCAATGTGGGCTTCATTATAAGCGATTGGCACACCGTCATCTACTACATTGGCTTCAACACCGTATAAAATTTTGACGCCTGCTTTTTTACCAGCGCTATGAGCATCGGGAAACCCTTGAGCCCCACCATGATCTGTAATAGCAATTGCTTTATGTCCCCACTTCCCTGCTTGGGCAACATAGTCAGCAACGTTATTTGTAGCATCCATTGTACTCATATTACTATGCAAATGTAGTTCCACACGCTTATCGCCTTCTGGTGCATAATCTTTACGAAGCGCATGTTTTACTTCCATTAAATCCTGACAGTTCATTACTAGATCCCGCATGAACGTATCTTCTTGAATACTTCCGCGAACTCGAATCCAACTATTTTTTTGAATAGCATCAAAAACTTGCTCATCTTTTTCACCATTTGAGAATTTTTTGACGATAAATGATGATGTATAATCGGTAATTTTCAAAATCAAAATTTTCCGTTTAGAACGTAACTCACGAACTTCTACATCAAAGACAAAACCTTCGATCGTCACTCGGCGTTCTTCTTCTAGAATGTTGCCCATCGGCATGATTGGTTCATCATTTGGAATATTTCGACCTAAACGGATTGGACCTTCAAGTGCTGGCCCTTGTTGTTGCTGTTGTTTTTTCTTTTGTTCATGTTTCACAAGAGATTCAGCGGCTTGTTGTTGAAAAGCAGCATCTTGCTCTTGTTTGCGTTCTTCAAATAGTGCCAATACTCGTTTAGCTTGTTGTTCATCCATTTTAGGTTCAATATGAAATTTTTGAAAACCGTAATGGCTATATAGTTCTTCAATAATTGGTAAATATTGTTGTTTCAAATAAGGAATCACTGCTTCGTTATCGACAGGTAAAATGATTTTTTTATCTTCTATGATTGGCGTTTGCGTTTTTATCACGCGTTGTACCAATGGTGTGTCACATTGACTATTTAATAATGCTAACTGCCAATAATCAGTTAATTGTTCAGCTGTAAATTCATTTTTATCTGCTGAAATCTTTACAGTGACACCTGCGATTTGCTGAAAAGCAAGTTCTAATTGCTGTATAAATGACTGATAAAGCATCACAGGTAAAATTTCAGAAAATCCAAGATGAAATTCCCATAAGCGGCTTTGTTGATGGACAACTACTTTGTCAATTCTCCCTTGCTGAATAAGCGGATGTTGCCGCTCTTGTTCATTTAATTGAATTTGATCAATCAACTTTGCAAATAACTCTTGTGCTTTTTCTGCCACTAAATGAACCTCCTTAAATTAAAAGTGCAGCGGACTTTATCCAATAGAAACACGCTAATTGTAAACATAATGTTTTCTGATACGATCAGATTTTTTCTCTTGACGATTAGCCACACCACAACTGAAGAATCGCTCACTATTCTCAGTCCGAATCCTTATATAACTGTCTATAGTTTAATCATTTGATAAGAAAGAGGCCCTTAGACATTTCTGCCAAGTGCCTCGCCACATTTAAGTATACTATTTTTTTATCTGAAATACAATGTAAACAAAATTACTATTAGTTATAATACGTCTATAATATTTGTTGGCTTGCTAAGAGAAAACATCTACGAAAACCGATCGATGATCTCTTTCGTAGACGTCTCCAATTTATTCTTTATCAGCATTCAGCAAGATAGATAATGTGCTTTCCAGTTCTTCTTTACGAACCTCAACCATTTCTCCAGTTCGTTTGATTTTTACTTCTACAATACCATCAACCGCTTTTTTACCGACCGTGATCCGAATTGGACAACCGATCAAATCAGCATCAGCAAATTTAACACCAGCCCGCTCGTTACGGTCATCAACCAATACCTCATAACCCGCCACTGACATTACTTCTTCAACTTCTTGTGCAAGTTTTGTTTGGTATTCGTCTTTTATGTTCATTTGAACGACATGTAAATCAAATGGAGAAATACCCGCTGGCCAATTGATGCCATTTTCATCAATATTTTGTTCAACGATCGCTGAAAGTAAACGACTAACCCCGATTCCATAGCATCCCATGATCACATGCTTTTCTCTACCATTTTCATCTAAGACAGTTGCCCCCATCGCTTCACTATAGCGAGTGCCAAGCTTAAAGATATGACCGATCTCAATGCCTTTAGTAAATTCTAATACACCATTACCATCTGGAGAAGGATCGCCTTCTTGAACAAAGCGTAAATCTTCGTAGCTAATTGGTGTAAAATCACGTCCTGGATTAACATTAGTTAGATGGAATCCTGTTTCATTGGCTCCAGTAATTGCATTTGCTAAATCTTGGACATGGAAGTCTGCAAATAATCTTACCTCTTCAGACAATTCAACTGGACCAACGGAACCAAAATCGGCACCTAAATAGGTACGAGCATCTATGTCAGTTGCTTCTTCTAAAAAGTCAACGCCTAAGAAATTTTTCAATTTAACATCATTTACTTCATGATCTCCACGAACTAAAACCACTACAGGTTGCTCGTCCGCCATAAATAAAACAGATTTGATGATACGCTGTGGCTCAACATTGAAGAAGGTCGCAACTTGTTCAATTGATCCAACATTTGGAGTAGCTACTTTTTCAATATCTAATTGAGTTTCATGTGACTTTTTAGGTGTATATAGGCTAGTTGCCATCTCTAGATTTGCTGCATAATCGCCATCTGTTGAGAAACAAATCGTATCTTCCCCGATATCAGAAATTGCCATAAACTCTTTAGAATCTTTTCCTCCCATGGCACCGCCATCACCAATGATCGCTCTAAAATCTAATCCGCAACGTTCAAAAATAGCAGAATAAGCTTTTTCATAATCACGATAAGATTGATCTAGACTTTCTTCATCAGCATGGAAAGAGTAGCCATCTTTCATAATAAATTCTCGGCCTCTTAACAAACCAAAACGCGGACGTTTTTCATCACGGTATTTTGTTTGGATTTGGTATAGATTTAATGGTAAACGCTTATATGAATTGATTTCGTCCCGTATCAATTCGGTAAAAGTCTCTTCATGTGTTGGTCCAAGAATATAATCACGTTCATTGCGGTCTTTCAAGCGATAAAGATTCGGTCCATATGTTTCGTAACGTCCAGATTCTTTCCATAATTCTGCTGGTAGTAATGCTGGCATCAACATTTCGATGGCATCGATTTTATCGAATTCTTCACGCATGATTTTTTTCAGTTTTTCAAGTACCCGATTCGCTAATGGTAAATATGAGTAGATTCCAGCTGAGACTTGACGAATATACCCTGCTCTCAGCAACATCTGATGACTTAAGACTTCAGCATCATTAGGCACCTCACGTAAAGTTGGGATTAACATTTTTGACTGTTTCATTAGAACTCTCCTTTGTTTAAACGAATAATTAGAACTCCTCGAATGATTCGTTATGAAATCAAATTAATTAAAAGAAAAAACGTTGAATATCATTCCAAGTGACTAACACCATTAATAACATGATGAACCCAAAACCAATCAGTGTCAGTACACCTTCTTTTTCTTGACTCAAAGGTTTCCCTCTAAGTCCTTCAAAAATATTTAATAAAATTTTACCGCCATCTAACGCAGGAATTGGTAATAAATTAATGATCCCAAGATTGACTGATAACATTGCCATCAACCAAATAACGGTATTTAATCCTGCTTTTGATGCTTCAGCAGACATTTGGAACATCATCACTGGACCACCCAATTTATCTAAACTAAATCCAGTAAACAATGATTTTAGTGCTTTAAAAATTTGCATAGAGCTGCTTAATGTTGTTTGAATCCCACCGATCAGTTTATCTGCCAATCCAGTTTTTTTAGGCGGTAAGATTCCGATCACACCAATTTCTTTATTTTCAGATTTTTGACTTTCTGGTGTGATATCAACTTCTCTCGTTTTACCGTCTGAATCAACCATTAAACTCAATTCTTTGTTCGGACTCTCTTTAATGATTTTGGTAAAATCATTCCAATCAGAAACAGCTTTTCCATCAATTGAAATAATTCTATCATCTGCTTTTAAACTAGCTTTTTCTGCAGGGCTACCTGGTTGAGTTCCACCAATCAAATTCGTATTTGTATACGCTACTCCACCTTGCATAAAGACATAAACTGTGAATAATACTAAAGCAAGGATAAAGTTATTCATCGGACCTGCAAAATTGGTCAGCATTCGTTGCCAAAGTTTTGCAGATTGAAACTGAACATCGATTGGTGCAATTCTAACCTCCGTTCCATCTTGTTCAATGATCGTTGCATCGTGATTTACTTGGTAAGTCATTTCTTGTAACTCATCACCATTGATGTAGCCTTTAATAAAGAGTTCTTTCTCCAAATCCGCCTCCAACATTTCCATTGGAATACTGTTTGTCAATTGAACCTTTTTGCTTGTATTGATTTTTACAACTTCTTCCTGTTCATTCAATTCAACAGAAAGAGTCATTCCGGGAGCTAACTCTGTTTCATCTTCACCCATACCAGCCATGCGTACATAACCACCAATTGGTAAGATCCGAATTGTATATGCCGTGCCATCTTTTCCTTGATGAGCAAAAATCTTTGGTCCCATACCGATTGCAAACTCCCGTACTAAAATTCCTGAGCGTTTTGCGAAGAAAAAATGTCCAAATTCATGCACTAAGACAAGAATTCCAAAGACAATAATAAAAGTAATAATTGTTTTCATAACCGACCTTCTTCCTTTATCCATCTTTCTACGATAGTTCTTGTTTGTTTATCAATTGCGATCACTTCTGCTAAAGTGATTTCAGTAGTTTCTTGGTAATGATCGACTGCTTTTTGAACGAATTGTTCAATTTTGAGATAGGAAATTTTTCCATCTATAAAAGCTGTTGCAGCAATTTCATTAGCTGCATTATAAACAGTCGGATATGCGCCGCCTTTTTTACCCACAACATAAGCTAATGCCAACATTGGAAAACGGTCAAAATCCATCGGTTCAAAATTTAATTGAGCGATCTGCGTTAAATCAAACATTTTTTCATTTTTGATTGGTAAACGATCAGGATACGTCAATGCAAATTGAATCGGTTCTCGCATGTCGCTAGGTCCAAGTTGAGCCAAATATGCACCGTCCTCTAAGACGATCATTGAATGTACAATACTTTCCTTATGTAAAACAACTTTTATTTTATCATAATCTGTACCAAATAACCAATGGGCTTCAATAACTTCTAACCCTTTGTTCATCATTGTCGAAGAATCGATCGTGATTTTTTTGCCCATTGACCAGTTTGGATGTTGCAAAGCTTGTTCCAAGGTGACTGTTTTTAACTCATCTCGTGTTAAGTCTCTAAAGCTACCTCCAGATGCTGTAATGACTAATTCGCGCAAGTTCTCAACTTTTTGACCTTCTAAACATTGAAAAATAGCTGAATGTTCACTGTCCACGGGTAATACCTTAACGTTATTTTTTGCAGCAGCTTCCATGACCCATTGACCTGCCATAACGAGCGTTTCTTTATTGGCTAAAGCAATATCTTTGCCTGACTCGATTGCTTTCATCGTTGGCGCTAAACCCACGCTACCTGATATAGCTGTCAATACAACGTCAACCTCATCAAGCGTTGCAGCTTTTATCAAACCTGATTCGCCGACTCCAAATTCTACTGTTGGAAAACGTTTTGATAGTTCTGCTTTAAGTTTTTGCGAACCCACACCAACAAATTTTGGATTCAATTGCTCAATCAACGCTGTGCCTTTTTCTTCATTAGAATGAAAAGTTAGTGATGTTATCTGAAATAACTCTGGATATGCTGTAACAACCTCCACAGTATTTGTACCGATGGAACCCGTAGCACCTAATAATGCAATTTTCTTCATAGTAAAAAGAAAAACCCTGAACATTCAGAGTTTTCCACCTTCCCTTCTTGTCTAGAAATTAAAATAGTCCGAATAAATGCATGATTGGAAAAACAAAAAGTAAGCTGTCAAAACGATCTAATATGCCCCCATGTCCTGGCAAAATAGTACCGGAATCTTTGACATCGTAGTGTCGTTTAATCGAAGATTCCACTAAGTCTCCAAATTGGCCCACAATTGAAAAGACCACTGTAATGAGTAACATAATTGGTAAATTATACGTAAACAATTCTTTGTTTGGTGTTAAGCTTAAAAATAAAAACGCTACAACCACTGCACATAAAATCCCACCTAATGAACCCTCTATTGTTTTGTTTGGTGAAACCTCTGGCCATAGTTTTCTTTTTCCGAAACGTTTTCCAATAAAATAAGCACCAATATCTGTCGACCAGACAACAAACAACGCATAAAGCAAGACGACTAAACCAGTTTGTCTAGCACTCACAAAATTTTGAAAGCCAACGCCTACATACAAACTTGTAATCACTGGAAAACCAGCTTGAGAGATGGTATACATATTTTTTGAGGCAACTAAGCCACCTAATAAGATCATAACGGTCAGGTAAAATAGAATAAAATTATCAGCTTTGTCTGGTAAGAAGAAAAACCAATGATCTTTTGGCAAAACTAAAAATACTGCACCTAACGCAGACAGCACTCCCTCAAAACTAGCGATTTCTAATCCTTTCATTCTAAATAGTTCATATACTCCCACAACAGCTAAAAGAGCTGCTGCTAACTCAATCACAAAACCTCCGTACCAGATGATTGGTATAAAAACGACTAATGCTACGGCGGCTGTAATAATGCGCTGTCTCATTTTTCTTCCTCCTTAGTTTCTTTTAAGCCGCCGAAACGGCGATTTCTATTTTGAAACGACGCTAAAGCAGTTTCTAATAATTCATCACTAAAATCCGGCCAAAGTGCTTCCGTGAAAAACAATTCACTATACGCGATTTGCCATAGCAAAAAATTGCTGATTCGCTCTTCACCACTAGTCCGAATCAATAATTCAGGATCTCTTAGATTTTCCGGTAAAAATCCTGTCATTAAATGCTCGGCAATTATTGCTTCCGTGATGTCTTCAGGCGAAAGTTCAGCTGCCGCCGTTTTTTGAGCAATCTCTTTTACAGCAGTGATGATCTCAGCTCTTGATCCATAGTTTAAGGCAAAGTTTAAAACCATCCCAGTATTATTCTTAGTTTGTGCAATTGCACGCTTCACCGCATCTTGGGTATGTTCAGGTAAAAATTCCTGATAGCCCATCACATGTACTTTAACGTTTTCTTTGATCAACTCTGGCACAAAGGTATCAAAGAAGTCAACAGGTAACTGCATTAAAAAACTCACTTCATCTGTTGGCCTTTTCCAATTTTCGGTTGAAAAAGCATATAAAGTCAAGACTTTGATTCCTAATTTACTGGCATGCTTCGTTATTTTCTTAACAGTGTTCATTCCTTCTTTATGTCCAGCAATTCTTGGCAATCGACGATTTTGTGCCCAGCGTCCATTCCCATCCATAATCACTGCAACATGCTTCGGTATTGGTCCTTCACTATTAAAAGTAAAAGAACTCTCTTCTTGTATGTATTTATTCTTTTGTGGAAAAAAACGTAACATATTTTTCCCTCCATTCCAAAAATCTATCTAGACTATTATAGCAATATCTTTCAGAAATGCCTATGCAAATGAAAAGATTTCGACATTATTTAATAAATTTTTTGCTGATTTGTTGTAATCTAACCAAAACCGAGGTGTTTTAATACTCATTTTCTGTGCCAAATACTCTAAAACGCTGAAAAAAGAAAAGACTAGGACATAACTCCATGAGTCATGTCCTAGTCTAGTCCCTTGTCATCCTAATCCAATAAAGTACAAAAGTTCATCACTCCGTTGCTTTATCGGCTGATTTATTTTCTTCTGGTTTCAAATTCCCTTTACTGATCCCAATTTGAACAACAGAATTAATTGGGATAAACTCATTATATTGACTCATTTTAACCACCGTTCCTTTGGTTACTGTAGAATCAACATAATAAACTTGATACGTGATATTCGCTCCTTTAGACTGATACTCATCATAGAAAATCTTTTGAAGATCACCTTCCAATGTATTATCACGCAAGTCTTTAATATAAGGTTTTCCAATCGAATAACTAACCTGAATCACCGGTTTTTCGTCTTTTTCAGTATATTTTTTGCCAATTTCTACTGATTGGCTGATGAAACGTCCATATGGTATTTCATCGCTAAAGAATTGTTTCACTTGGACTTGCAAGCCATTTGCTTTGCTTTCAGCTTCTTCTGCTGTATATTGAGAAAAATCTGGGACTATTAAAGCCTTGCCCGTTGAAACCGTAACGGCCATAGAATCCCTTTTGGCAACTTTCGTATCTTTTCCGATACTCTGTGAAATAATCTTTCCATTTTCAATGTTATCTGAATCAGATTCATTTACTTTTAGCGTGATTTCATTCTTTTTGGCCCATTCCGTTGTTTCTTCTTTTGTTTTACCTACAAAATCAGGCATTGCAATATCTTTTTCGAAAACTTCTTTTCCTTTAGAGTAATAAACTTTTGCTTTATCTTTGCGTTTGTAGTTTTCAGCTTTTACATCTTTGTTTGTAATTTCAAACTTGATATAATCCTCAGCTGCTAGTTTATCATTATATTCTTCAATGATAGCCAGATTATCCGCTTTTTGTTCATTGATCCATTTTTTTGCCTCTTTAAGTTTCATTGATTTGAAATCTGGTAGTGAAATAGCTTCTTCAGGATCTGCACCCAAGCTCGCATCAACAACTAATTCGTGCCCTTTTTTGATTTTTTTGTTTTTCACCGTTTGATGAATAATCACATTTGCTTCTTTATCAAAATCGTATTTTTGATCCACCTTAAGCTTCACACCATTATCTGCTGTCCATTCACGAACCTCTGATAATTCTTTTCCTTCAAAATTTGGTACTTTAACATGGCTCATTTGAAAATAAGCAAAGTATAATAGTGCTATTGTTAAGATACTTCCTAGAGCGATTAAACTATACTTTCTAATCTTCTTTTGTTGATAGGTTGGATCCGTTTCAATCACTTCATTTGGATTCTTAGTCTGGTTTTCAGAAACAATAGCTACTGGTACAGACTTTTTTTCGGATGTTCTTTTTTGTTCATTTTTTTTCTTTTTTACGCGTTTTTTGGTATAAATTAGGTCTTCTGGGTGTTTTTTTTCAGTCATCGATTCGTTCTGACTAACTTTTTCAGACATATTATCTGGACTGTTTTTAGGCCCCCATACTAATTCTGCAGAAGGCTCATTTTTCTCTACTACGGGAGATTCTTTATTTATTGAATTCTTGTCAAATTTTAGTTTCTTTTTTATGCTTTGATGATCAGTCTTGCTTTGTTGTTCATTTTTTTCTTGGCGGGTTTTTTCATAGTTTTCACCGCTGAAATTTGATAAGAAATCACTCATACTTTTTTAACACACCTTTTTTTAGGTAATAGGTTTCATCAGACTGGTCTGCAATATCATTTGAGTGAGTTACTACAATAACACATTTATTATGAACCTTGGCAAGATTTTGAAAGATGTCGACAATTTCTTGTTCCATCCCTTCATCTAGATTACCTGTTGGTTCATCTGCTAAAATAATGTCTACATTAGTCGCTAAGGCACGAGCAATCGCTACACGTTGTTGCTCTCCACCAGAAAGCTGATTGACAAGTCGATCTGCTTTCTCACTTGTAATACCAATATAATCTAGAAGATTATAGGCTACTTCTCTTTGGTTAGGTGGCAATTCATTATCCGTAATTGACATTGCGACCAACACATTTTCTAAAGCCGTCAAGTAAGGCACTAAATTGTAACTCTGAAAAATAATACTGATATCGTCACGACGATACTTTTCATAACCAATCGTTTTGATATCTTTGCCTTCCAGTAAAACTTGCCCTTCTTTTGGTGTATCTAAAGCACTGATCAAAGAAAGAAACGTTGTTTTTCCTGACCCTGATTGCCCTAAAATAGTGTAAAATTTTCCTTTTTCAAATGAAACATTAGTATCTTTCAAAATGAACCGACGTTGATCACCATCTTGATAGAAATAGCTAAGATTTTTTGTTTCTAAAATCGCCATTTATCTTACCTCCTACATCATAATTTTCTTTGGATTCAAGCGAACAATATACAACAGTGGTAAAATGGCTGCAAATAATACAGTACCTAACCCAACGACTAAATAAGTGACGATATAGCCTACTGAGAATTTCACTTCATATGCATTCATGATGTCATCTGCCGTAAGCTCAGTAGGACTTAAACTCTCCAAGCCCATAAGCATACCTGCTTGATCATTCGTAGTGCTTAGGATATCGCTATTCAATAGGGACTCTGAGACTAGTTTTCCTAAAAAATTACCTGTGATCAATGACAGAATCAGCGCTATACCACTGATTATCAGCATTTCGATGATAATTTGACCCATAACATGACTTCGTTTATCCCCCAATGACAGATAAATACCTAATTCATGCTTACGATCACGCATAAACAATAAAACTACAAGAGAAATAATAAGCAAGGTTGCAATCACAGCAATCATGACAACATAACCTGAAATTTGCGACATTTTCTTCATGCTTCCGCCAATTTTTTCATATTGATCCGTTGAAGCTCTGACTGTATATAATTTTGGCAAAAGTGGTTCTGTTTCTTGTTTGAAAGCCTCTACATCATCTGGGCTTTTCAATACATAGATTGGTGTATAATATTCACCACTATCTTCGTCTGAACCTTCAAAATAGTGGCTGTCTGGAGCTACTTTTTTCATTTTTTCAAGATAATTTTTATTTGATTCGACGACCGTTTTATTGGGTAAATAAATCGTGTTGATTTGTTGCATCGACATAAATTGCTGATTTATAGTTTGATCTTCTGATTTTTTGTCATCAGTATCTTTCATTTCAATTGTGGTCGGTTCAAATATACCAATAATTTGAATTGGTACATCTAATTTAAATAATTCTTTAGTCCCGCCCTCTTCACCATAATCATTTCCACGCATATCTATAACCATCTGATCCCCTACCGACAACCCATTTTCATCGGCAACTTTAGATGAAATCAAGCCGACGTTCTTGCCATTATCGATGTCTTCTTGCGTAAATACTTTCCCATCCACTAATTTAATTTTCTTTTCTTCAACATCTGAAATTTTAGGATAATTTGATCCTTTTAATGAGAAGCCTTCCATCCCACCGAATTCCTCTGAATCTGAAATAACACTTTTCAAATCCTTTGTTTCGGCCCAGCCAGCTGCATTATAATCAAAATATTTTACATACGGTGATTTACCGATTTCCTTGATCAAATCAACTTTTAGTTGTTCAATTTCACTGCCAGCATTCATGATCTCTTCTTGATTGTTTTCATAATCAATTTCAACCGTTGCCATGGCTCCAAGCTGTTTCTTAACACTTTTTTCAACATTTTGTGTTGACTGTTGGATCGCAATCGATCCTGCAATAACATTACCTAACACAAATATCACTGCAAATAAAATCAGTGATTTCCCCTTTTTTCTAGTAACACTACATAATGCACGTTTAATAAAATTCACTTTCTCATCTCCTTTTAAGAAAAATATAGCTAGTATCATTATTCCATAACGCATAAGGTTTAACAAGATGTTTTTTCTAATCTCACTCAACCTTACAATTTCTATAGATTATAATTTTATAATTATATTTTTTTCATTTTAAATAACAAAATTCTTTAATAAAATAAAAAAAGAAACCCCTACTCGTTAAAGTATGATTTCTTCTTTTGGATTCCTATTGTTAAACTTCTAAAAGTTCTTTCTCTTTTTCAGAAGTGATAGTATCTATATTCTTAACACTATCATCTGTTAATTTTTGTGCTTCTTTTTCTAAACTACGTAACTCATCTTCTGTGATATCATTGCTCTTTTGCTGTTTTTTTAATTCATCAATCGCATCACGACGAATATTACGAACGGCAATCTTTGCATTTTCCGCAGCTTTTTTCACGTCTTTTGCTAATTCTTTGCGACGTTCTTCTGTTAATTGCGGAATTACTAAACGAATCACTGTTCCGTCATTCGTAGGGCTGATACCAATATCACTAGCCTGGATTGCTTTCTCGATATCTTCAAGTGAGTTTTTATCAAAAGGTGTGATCATTAAAACTCGTGCTTCTGGAATGTTGATTCCTGCTAATTGGTTAACTGGTGTAAGTGCGCCATAGTAATCTACTTGAATCCGATCTAACAAACTAGCATTGGCACGTCCTGCACGGATTTGACCAAGTTCACGTTGTAAACTTTGTTCTGCTTTACCCATCTTTTCTTTTGCTGTTGCTAATACAGTTCCACTCATTATTTATTTCCCCCTTACGGTTGTTCCAATATTTTCACCAAGACATGCTCGGCGGATGTTGCCTGTTTCGTTTAGATTGAATACCACTAATGGAATGTCATTATCCATACTAAGAGAACTTGCAGTTGAATCCATTACTTGTAGACCTTTTGAGATAACATCTAAATGCGTTAATTCTTCAAATTTGACAGCATTCGCATCTAGTTTAGGATCGGCAGAGTAAACACCATCAACATTATTTTTAGCCATCAAGATTACATCAGCATCGATTTCTGCTGCACGCAAAGCTGCAGTTGTATCCGTTGAAAAATAAGGATTACCTGTTCCACCAGCAAAAATAACAATACGTCCTTTTTCTAAATGACGCTCTGCACGACGACGAATATAAGGTTCTGCGATTTGGCGCATTTCAATAGATGTCTGAACGCGTGTTGGAACACCTAAATTTTCCAATGTATCTTGTAGTGCTAAAGCATTCATTACAGTTGCTAACATTCCCATGTAATCTGCTTGTGCACGTTCCATACCCATTTGAGCACCGATTTGTCCACGCCAGATATTGCCACCACCAACGACGATTGCCATTTCAATTCCTAATTCATGAACTTCTTTGATTTCTTCTACAATCTCTTTGATTGTTGGAGGTTTAATTCCAAACCCTTCTTCTCCGGCCAAAGCTTCGCCACTTAACTTTAATACAACACGTTGATATTTAGGTTTTACCATTTTTGTTTTCCCTCCACCATTTGTCTAAGAACATTTTAACATACTCTAGGTATTCTGCCAGTCTATTTCTTTTGTTTTGCCTAAAAAAAGGGAGCGCATCTCAATGCGTTCCCAACTGTTACACAAGTAACAGATTTATTTTTTAATTTGGCTCATTACTTCATCAGCAAAGTTATCTTCACGTTTTTCGATTCCTTCGCCAACTTCAAAGCGGATAAATGATTTAACAGTTGCACCTTTAGAAGCAACATATTTTTCAACAGTCATATCAGGATCTTTTACGAATGGTTGATCCACTAATGAAATTTCAGCTTTGAATTTGTTTAAACGTCCGACAACCATTTTTTCAACGATATTCGCTGGTTTGCCTTCGTTTAGTGCTTGTTCAGAAAGAATCGCTTTTTCGTGCTCTAATTCTTCTTGAGGAATTTGAGATTCGTTTACATAACGAGGATTGATGGCAGCTACGTGCATTGCTACGTCTTTTGCAACTTCTTCGTCAGTTGTGCCTTCTAATACAGTCAATACTGCAATACGTCCGCCCATGTGTAAATAAGCACCAAATGCTGCATTATCATCTTTTTCAACCAATTCGAAACGACGGAAACTGATTTTTTCACCAATAACAGTTGTAGCTTCGATCAATTCAGTTTCTAAAGTTCCTTTATCTGTTTTAAGCGCTAATGCTTCTTCCATGTTCGCTGGTTTGTTCGTCGCAATTTCAGTTGCAATTTTTTTAACTAAGTCTTGGAACATTTCGTTTTTAGAAACAAAGTCAGTTTCAGAGTTTACTTCAACGATTGCTGCAAAGTTACCGTTTGAAGCAACGTTTGCTAAACCTTCAGCTGCTACACGGTCATTTTTCTTAGCGGCTTTAGCCATACCTTTTTCACGTAGGTAATCAACAGCTGCTTCCATGTTACCTTCTACTTCTACTAATGCTTTTTTTGCATCCATCATACCGACACCAGTCATGTCGCGTAGTTCTTTTACTAATTTTGCTGAAATATCTGCCATTTTTTGTTCCTCCTAAGTTTTGAAAGCTGAATGAGCTCGTCCAGTCTTTTTCCCGAAAGGCTAGCTCATGAAGCTAGACGATTTAAATTCTAAAATCCGTTTAAAAAAAGCTATCTCAAAGGAGAATCAGGCTTTTTTCGCCTAGCCTTCGAGACAGCTCCGTTATTTTAAATTATTCTGCTGAATCGTTGCTGCCTTCAACAACATCAACGATTTCTTCGATTGAAGTTGCAGCTTCAGGAGCTTCTTCAACAAAGATTTCTTCTACAGCTTGATCTTCACCTTGGTTTCCTTCGATGAAAGCATCAGCCATTTTAGCAGTGATCAATTTAACCGCACGAATTGCATCATCATTCGATGGAATTACTACATCGATTTCATCTGGATCACAGTTAGTATCAACCATCGCTACGATTGGGATGTTCAATTTTTGAGCTTCTTGAACCGCAATGCGTTCTTTACGCGGGTCAACGATGTACATTACATCTGGAATTCTAGGCATATCTTGGATACCACCTAAGAATTTTTCAAGACGTTCACGTTGTTTGTTTAAACCAACAACTTCTTTTTTAGGAAGGACTTCAAAAGTTCCGTCTTCTTCCATTTTATTGATATCTTTCAAACGTTTGATACGTTTTTGGATTGTATCCCAGTTTGTTAAGGTTCCACCTAACCAACGGTGGTTTACGAAATATTGACCTGAACGAATCGCTTCGTCTTTGATCGCTTCTTGTGCTTGCTTTTTAGTTCCTACGAATAATGCAACGCCGCCGTCTTCAGCAACATTTTTCATGTAATCGTAAGCAGCATCTACTAATTTAACTGTTTTTTGCAAGTCAATGATGTAGATTCCGTTTCTTTCTGTGAAGATGTATTTCTTCATTTTTGGGTTCCAGCGACGAGTTTGGTGTCCAAAGTGTACGCCGGCTTCTAGTAATTGTTTCATAGAAATTACTGCCATGGGTTGTTTCCTCCAATTTGGTTTTTATTTGTTCCCTCTCCAGTTCTCGTTTTTATAAGGAACTACTAACAGTAGCACCGCCTTACAAATCAAATCTGGATGTGGATTTAGTGTTTTCACACCGTTAACTAGTATAACTTACTCTAAGAAATAATTCAACAATAAAAAAGTCTTTTTTTTGATTCCGTTATTTTTTTCACACTCGCTATGATGCGCAACGAAAAAGAAAGGGGCAGAATACTAAAATTGTTCCGACAATTTCTAAAAATCCACTAGCAGTCTATCTATAGTAATAGTAACTTTTATTATCAGGAAACATGGTTTGAATATCAGTGATTTCATCGTCAGTTTGATTTTTCACGTCATCTAAAACTTCTTAAAAACTTTATTTTCCTTACTTTATTCAAAAAAACACCAATTACAACAATGCGCCCATCTTGGGCCTGATTAACAAAGTACGCTGATTGATGACAGCAGTACCAGAATCAGTAAGTTGGATACTATGTCATTTTTTTACCTTTGTGATTTACGAATTGTACTCTAGAATGATGTTTCCTTGATCAATCATGTCTTGTGCTACTGATGCTGGAATATCAATTAGGTACTGCATTTTTTCTGTAACTTGTTCCCATTCTTCATACGCATCGTAATCAGAGTGACTTGCTTCTTTTTTTGCACTTTCTTATGTGTGTGAAGTGTTTTCGCTTGTCTTAGTTGCTGTTTGCTGCCTTCAAGCTGTTACAATTAACAATGATGGCAACACCCATAACATTAGCAATGTTTTTTCATATTGTTTCTTTCAACTTTAACGTATTTGATTTAAGTCATGTTTCAGTATAATAACCTAGCAGCGATGATCTGATTATTCTTTACCGATTGCAGTATTATAAGGCTTTCGATCACATTTTTATTCAATTTTATTGTGTAAAAAATGATACATTAAAATACCTGCCGCAATCGCAACATTTAACGATTCAGCTTCTCCGATAATCGGAATGTAAATCGATTGGTCCACCATTGTTAATAGCTCTGCTGAAACACCTTTTCCTTCATTTCCCATGATCAAAGCATACTGTTTCTGGCCTGGTAATGTTTGGTAGCTTACTGCACGTTTATTCAGTTCCGTCCCAAAAACTGGAACGTCATGTTGCTTAAATTGATCCACAATTGTTTTAAGAGGTAACTGGAAAATTGGTAGATGGTAATTACTTCCCTGCATGGCCCGTAACACTTTTGTATTATAAATATCAGCACTCCCATCACCTAAAATGACACCTGTCATTCCAGCTGCGTCTGCTGTTCGAATCATCGTTCCTACATTGCCTGGATCTTGAACATTATCCAACAGCAACCAGCGACCAGAATAGCCTAATGTCGTTTCTACATTAGGCATTTTTACTACCGCCATCATCCCCTGTGGTGCTGGGACTTCAGAAAGTGACGATAGTATCTCCTCAGTAACAAGTAAAAAGCGCTCATCCTCATGTGTAGAAACCCACTTAGACCATTCTTCTATCCCCCGCCGACTACACAATATCCATTCAATCTCAGCGTCCGCCTTGACTGCTTCTTCAACTAAATGAAATCCTTCAATTAGATAGCGCTTTTGTGCTTCTCGATGTTTTTTTATTTTTAATTTTTTGAGTTCTTTCACTATTGCATTTTTAGTAGACAGAATTTCTTTCATTATTACACCTCACTTGCCTATTATATCACGACTTTTGACCATCAAACAATGACTAGTTTTACTTGCCAGATGATCAAAAAATCGCTATCATTGATTTAATTAAAAGCGAGGTGTACGAACGATGAGAAAAGTGCGCATGAATGTGCAAGGACGAGTTCAAGGAGTTGGTTTTCGCTATATGACTAAAATGGTTGCGGATGAGTTAGGTATTTATGGTACTGTATGCAATGAAGAAGATGGTTCCGTTTCTATCGAATCTATGGGTGAAGATGCTTCTATGATTACGTTTATCCAAAAAATTAAAGATTCTCCAAGCCCAGCCGGTCGAGTGACTTATGTAGACATTCAAGAAGTCCCAATGATGGAAGACTATACTAGCTTCAAAGTAACAAATTGATGTCGATGAAGAAGAATCGTACTCAGTCTTGAGACGGATTCTTCTGATTTTTATTGAAAAAAAACGCTTTTTCAAGTATAGTTAACCTTGTGCAAATTTTTTAGAAAAGGAAAGAATAAAATGAGAAAATTAAATAAGTGGCTTCTCGGTTCCGGTCTATTCACTTTAGCTCTATTTTTATCTGGATGTGTAAAAACAGGATCAGATGGTCAGCCAACAGGTGAAGGAATCATCTATAATTTTTTAGTAAAACCAATGAGTAATATGATTACATACCTCGTTGATAATTTCGATTGGAATTATGGCTGGGCAATCATCTTTATCACGATCATTGTGCGCTTGATCATCATGCCTTTAGGATTGAATCAATCCAAGAAAAGTATGATCCAAACAGAAAAAATGCAAGCCATCAAACCTCAAATTGATGCGGCCCAAGCAAAAGTGAAAGAAGCAACGACTCGTGAAGAACAAATGCAAGCTCAGGCTGAAATGCAGCAAGTTTACAAAGAAAACAACATGAGTATGATGGGCGGAATTGGCTGTCTACCATTATTAATTCAAATGCCTATTTTCTCTGCCTTATTCTTTGCAGCTCGTTATACTCAAGGAATTAGTGACGCTTCCTTTTTAGGTGTCAATCTTGGGCAACCGAGTATTATATTTGTCGTTTTAGCTGGTGTTGCTTATTTGATTCAAGGATATCTTTCGACTATTGGCATTCCTGAAGAACAAAAGAAAACAATGAAATCAATGTTGATTGTATCTCCATTAATGATTGTCTTCATGTCAATCAGTTCTCCAGCTGGTGTCACTTTGTATTGGGTAGTCGGCGGGATTTTCAGTAGTATCCAAACATTGATCACAAATCAATTCTTGAAGCCAAGAATTAAAGCCCAAGTAGCGGAAGAATTAAAACAAAATCCGCCGAAACAAGTGATTACACCTCGTAAAGATGTAACACCTACAGAAAGAAAAACAGTTGAAAATAGCGCAACGAAAAAAAATACATCAAAAAAAGGCAGAAATGCTGGAAAACAACAAAATAGATAAACTAAAAGCAGAAACGATCACTGATAGCATATGTGATCGTTTCTGCTTTTAGTTACTTTTTGATGAGACGCCATAAATAAAAAAATCTACAACTTGAGCAATAGACAACGCATGATTGCGTTGCTCTGTTTTAATATAGGGAGACAATGTATTAAGAAAATGTGTTGTTATCATTTCTGTTGATAATCCTCTTCGGATCGAAAAATCACTTTCTTCAAACAGTTGTAACAACGGAGCTTTATAAGATTTGTTCCACAGTACAAACAATTTAAGTTGAGTATCTTCCGTTAATTTAGTTTTAAAATCATGCATCATCAAGTCAAAATCAAAGGGATGTTTTATTTTTAAACACTCGGCAAATTCGGTTAATTTACTAATAGTATCCAGTGCCTGATTTCCAACAATTTCCACTAATTCTTTATTCACATCACTTAATAACGCTTCAATAACCCCCACGTATACCTCTTCCTTATTTTTAAAATGATGATATAAATTGGGTTGCGTTACCTCAGCTAATTGCGCAATTTGTCTTGTTGAAGTACTTTGATACCCATTATCCATAAATAATCGTGTTGCTACTTGAATAATCTTAGTTCGCGTATTTTTCGTTTCTTTCTCCATTACCTAGCCACCTATAGTTGATTTCTTCACTATTTTAACAGAAATAGTAGCAGAAACATATATCAGATAACATTCTTTTGATTTTTTATTTCTTGCACTACTTCGTACAAACAAACAACTACTATGATCACCAAACTGATAATAACTGTTGTGATGATCATTGGGTATTTACTATTCCAGCCATCTGCTGCCTGATGTTTTAGCAAAATACCATAATAAGCCCACAGAGTTGCTAAGCCATAAGCTATATTATGATTACGAAGGATTGTTGTACTAATAATGACTAATCCGACAAGTAAAATAATGACTGTCCACAACACTTGATTATTTTGAAAAAGCGGTATTTCTTTATCAACTAAAAAGGCTGTGATATTTGCAATTGTTGCAATGGTGATCCAGCCAAAATAAATACCAAACGGCACTCTTACACAAATAAAACCAATTACTTTGAAAGACATTTTAGCCAATAAATGATTGATGTAAATCAATACACCCAAAAGTCCTAACATAATGATAACTGACAAGTCAATTTGAAGATACTGCCACGCAAATAGCCAAAGACTATTTAATATGGAAGAAAGAATAAATGTCAGTCTTAACGTTTTACGGTTCTTTTGATCTGAAAAAAATGAGCCAGCAGCTGGTTTTAACCATTGATACACCACAAAAGCACCTAAGAATAAGTAAATGACTGACCAAATTGCAAAGGTTAATCCTGCTGGTGCAAATAAGTTCGGATATGTGTCTGATACCTCTTGCGTTGTTAAGCCATTCAATGGTAATAAAACAGCCGCTGCATTTGTACCCAGCATAATAATATAGCTGAGTGTAACCAACCATTTTGCAATACTAGAATCTTCTTTGTTCATTATCTATTCCTCCTTTTATAAACCTTTTTTTTCAATAAATGGAACAACCTTTAGTGTTTTACTTGCATAGTCAATAAAATCAGGACGGTTCTTGTACTTTTTCTCTAATAACGGAACCCCTGATACAAACAACAGTAACAATGTGATTGTAATTGGTCCAATAATTCCCCACAAATTACGCAATTCATTCAGGCTTATAAGAAAAATGCCCCACCAACTAAATGCTTCACCAAAATAATTTGGATTTCTCGTGACAGACCACACACCTGTCGTTAAAAGTTTGCCTTGATTTCGATGATCTTTTTTAAACTGTGTCAACTCATAATCGCCAATCGTTTCAAAACCAAAACCAATGAACCAAACTATAACTCCTATACTATTCCACCAATAAAAATTTGTAGCTGAACTAGTCATTGTAAAAAGAATCGGCATTGAAACAACAAGTAAAAGAACCCCTTGTAGCACAAATACATTTAGATAGGCTTTTAGCCTTGCAAAATGTTTGCCCCAACGCTTTCTCATATTTACATATCGAAAATCCTCTGGTTTGCCAATATTTCGTTTCGCTAAATGTAAAAATAAACGGATACCCCAGATTGCTACTAAAACTAAAATAATCATACTTGTTAAAGTCTTGTCAGGCATCAGTAAATACCCTGTTATAGCTACGATAACAAAACCCAGGCCTCATGCTAAATCGACTATAGAATTGTTGTGAAGATACTGTGCTAAAAAAATAATGTCGTAAAATAAATTAAAACAACTCATTGGCATTCATTACTAGTAGCCCTTGTGCAGCAAAATTTTGCTTAGAATCAATCACCTCTACCTTTGTATTTTTTTTAGAGATTTTTCTAGCAACTTCTTTGACCATTTGAAAAGTACCACTTAGTTTTTGAGCTACTGTAATCACTAAAATCGACTCGTATTTTGTTTCTAAAAAAGAAAAAGATTCTCTACTGTTTTCATTGTTGGCTGAGAACTCGTTGCTCTTGCTCCTTGTTTTTTGTTCATTTAAAAAACTGACTACTTTGAATCGTTATTTTATCAATGTACCTTGTATCCTCAAGTAAGATATTCATCGGTAAGTCATGAATTTGATTGTCCAATAAATAATCAGCTGGCAAGTCTGCAACTGAATCTGTAACTAAAGCGATAGAAGCTTTTTTATGTTGATTGACTTGATATTGTAACAACATATCATCTGCTTTTTGCTGAATAGGTTGCCCAATCTGGCTTAAATAATTTAATACTTGATCAGGTTCATTGGAATGGATATGGATTCTAGCTTTCTCACGATTGACAGCAATAATGAGTGAATCACCATACACACTTAATCCTTTTTGTATTTCTTGTTTTGTTTGAGTAACATTCTCTAATAAAACTTCTGTACAAAAACTATAAGCAGGTTCTGAGTTATATATGTGTTCTGTTTTAGAAATGCTTATATTTATTGCATCATTTGAACCTATTGTTGATTGAGGAACTGTCGTATGATCGACAAAAGCACTAGTAAATCCTTCAATAAAAAGATAAAATCCTTTTGCTCCAGCATCCACTACTTGATTTTTTTGTAGAATTTTTAATTGTCCAGTTGTGCTGTCAAGCGCTATTTTGGCTTCAGCGAGCGCCGTTGGTAGGCTATTCTCCAAACTTGTCATCTGTTCGCTTCTATCAAGCGCTTCAGCCCAAGACCTAATAACCGTGATGATCGTTCCTTCAACTGGATTTTCAATTGCCTGATAGGCTTCATTAACAGCTGATTTTACACTTTTTATGAAACTGCGAACAGAATTTTTCTCCTCTAAAAGCAATAGATGATTATAAATCCCATTAAAATACTGCGCAAAAATAATGCCAGAATTTCCTTGAGCACCTAATAAAGAGGCTTCAGCAATTTTTTCAAAAACATCCGTCATCGA
Organism: Enterococcus sp. AZ170; assembly: GCF_050545135.1. NCBI lineage: Bacteria > Bacillati > Bacillota > Bacilli > Lactobacillales > Enterococcaceae > Enterococcus > Enterococcus sp. AZ170. Next base: position 1,861,868 of record NZ_CP172947.1, read on the forward strand.
AGTTGAACGCGCTTTTGTTTCTTCAATGATCGTTTGCATCAAAGAAGCTAAATTGCTTCCAGTATCTCCATCTGATACTGGATAAACATTGATTTGGTTTAATTCTTGCTTTCCATTTGTCAACTGGATCGCACCTTGATGTACCGCAAACAACAACTTATCGTAATCAATCATCTGCTCCTTATTCGCTTGCATAAAGCACTTACCTCCAATTAAAAGTTTGTGCTGTAAAAAAGGTGATCCCACTTGTAGCAGCAGTCACGAATGCTCCCCAGACTAGGTCAATACTTGTGATTAAATATGGCAATCTTTGATTGTTGCAAGATTCGTTAAATCGTAGGTGCCATAACATAATAGCCCTAAAAAAGCGCCCGCCGACAACGCATATGACAAACTATTTTTTTCAAGTGCGGGATAAACAATGAAAAAGAGTATCCCGATAAGATACAAAATTTAGAACAGGGCTGCTGGAATTAGTTTTGTTTGACCTAACAAACCACCTAAATGCTCTTGATACATTTTTTTGGCAATCAAAAGTAACCAAGCAAAATCAAGTACTAACAAAGAAACTGCTGCAATGCTAAATAATTTCAAATAATTAATCATAGTATTCCCTCCAACTAAAAATATGGCATGATTACCTTATCAATCGATAAGGTAATCGTACCATGATTTAAAGAATGATGAAAAGATCTTGCTTGAGGTTTATTTAGACTACTATCTTCTGAGTATGAAAAAGGGCGAGTTCGCTACTTCTAACCGTGGAACTCCCCCTCCCCTTTTTTTTATTATTTTACAATCAACAGATCAAGACTTGCTAATGATAAAGCCATTTTAGCAATTCGATTGAGTTCTTTCAAACGATTCACCTTTATCTGTTCATCTTCGACCATCACCATCGTCTCTTCGAAATATCGTTCAATCAATGGACGTAACTCGACTAACGCTTGATAATTTTCTGACATTGTATTTTCAGTAAATTTTGCTTCAATTTCATTAACTGCCTGATGTAAAGCTTGCTCAACCTCATTTTCAAATAATGATGTATCAACAGGATTATCTTGGTTTACTAGCTCACGACCCTTTTTAGCTAAGTTGATCACTCGTGTCAAGGCTTCCATCGAAGGTCTAAAATCGTCATCCAACAGATGATTTTTCAGAATCGTCGCAGAAGAGAATAATTTTGCCAAATCTTTTTGCTCAGAAGAAATGACAGCATCAATTACATCATGACGTACATTTTTGGTCATTAATAATTGACGTAATCGTGCTTTTACAAAATCTATTACCTCCTCTTGTCCGCTAGTCAATTGAATCCCGTATTTTTGATTGTCTGCATTAACTGCTGCATCAATGTCCATTTGTAGCTGCACTAATGGGAACTGCCATCCTTTATTTTCGATGATTCTAATTACGCCATAGGTTTGACGACGTAGTGCATATGGGTCATTCGAACCGCTAGGAATCATACCTACTGCAAAAAATGCAAAGACGCTATCTAATTTATCAGCTAATGCCAATACCGATCCAATTACAGAAATCGGAAGCTCACCGTCACTTGATACTGGTAAATAATGTTCACGAATCGCTTGTGCTACAGCAGGCTTTTCTCCTTGCAGCAATGCATACGTTTCCCCCATGATGCCTTGTAATTCTGGAAATTCACCAACCATATTTGTAACTAAATCAAATTTATAAATTTCAGAAGCACGTGCTAAATCAGTCAATTCACTTTCTGATAAACCAACTTCTTTTCCAATAATTTGTCCAATGATTCCTACACGTTGCATTTTTTCATAAATAGTTCCGATTTTTTCGTGAAAAGTAACTTGTTTCAGTTTTTCAACACATTCATCAATCGTTAATTTTTTATCTTCACTGTAGAAAAATTCCGCATCTTCTAAACGGGCAATTAAAACTTTTTCATTGCCTTTAATGACATTTTCAATGTGAACACTGTCTCCATTTCTTACAGAGATAAAATAAGGAAGCAATAGTCCTTGATCATTTCGAACCTCAAAATAGCGTTGATGTTCCTTCATCGAAGTGACTAATACTTCATCTGGAACAGACAAATATTTCTCATCAAATGCACCGACAAACGCGGTTGGATATTCCACTAAGTTATTGACTTCTTCTAACAAATTAGCATCCAAATCTAGTTTCCAATTATTCTTTCCTGCCAGTTGATTGGCTTGATCGATGATCATTGTTTTTCTTTCGTTTGGATCAACAATCACAAATTGTTCTTTCAATTTTTCTTCGTATTCTTTTGAATGGTCCAAAACCACATCATCACCTAAGAAGCGATGACCGCGAGTGCTTTTACCTGTTTTCACATCTAAAATAGAAAACGGAATGACTTCCTCATCAAGTAAAGCAACGATCCAATGAATGGGACGTATATATTCAAAATCATAATCAGCCCAATGCATGGTAACTGGAAAAGTTAAACTTGTAATTACATCTTTTAATCCGGCTAATACATCAATCGTTTTTTGCCCTTGATTATGTTTTGTTACATAAACATATTCGACCCCATTCAATTCTTTAAACGAGATTGCATCCGTCGTTAATCCTTGACCTCTAACAAATCCCTCAGCTGCTTTACTCCAATTTCCTTCAGCATCTTGTGCAATTTTTTTTGCAGGTCCTTTGACTTCTTCTTGAGTATCTGCCTGTTGGTCTGGTAATTGTGTCACACGAATCGCTAGACGACGTGGTGTCGAAAAGCTTTGGACTGTTTCATAGCTTAAATTATTTTCATCTAAAAATGCGATTACTTTATTTTCTAATTGTAAACGACTTGGGCTGACAATATGGGCTGGCATTTCTTCCAATCCAATTTCAAGTAATAGGTCTTTTGCCATGTTAGTTTGCCTCCTCAGTAGTTTGATTTTCTTTGTTTAGTAGTGGGAATCCAAGTTTTTCACGTTCTGCTACGAAAATTTTAGCGACAGCTTTCGCCAAATTTCTGATACGCGCTAAATATCCAGCACGTTCTGTTACAGATACCGCACCACGTGCATCCAATAAATTAAAGGTATGACTACATTTCAAAATATAGTCATAAGCTGGATGTACCAAATTTTCGTCAATACAGCGCTTCGCTTCTTTTTCAAATTTATCAAAATTTTCCAGTAACATTTCTTGATTGCTTATTTCAAACGAATATTTAGAATGCTCGTATTCAGGTTGATTAAAAATCTCTCCATATTTGACCCCATGCGTCCATTCTAAATCATATACACTTTCAACTTCTTGAATATAAGAAGCTAGTCTCTCGATCCCATAAGTGATTTCTGACGTCACAGGATAACAAGCTAGACCACCAACTTGTTGGAAATACGTAAATTGGGTGATTTCCATCCCATCAAGCCAGACTTCCCATCCCAGACCAGCACAGCCCATAGAAGGATTTTCCCAGTTGTCTTCAACAAAACGAATATCATGAGCTAATGGATCAATGCCTAATAACACCAAACTCTCCAAGTATAATTCCTGAATATTTTCAGGAGAAGGTTTCATAACCACTTGGAATTGATGATGTTGATACAACCGATTTGGGTTTTCGCCGTAGCGGCCGTCTGCTGGACGTCTTGAAGGTTCTACATAAGCTGCATTCCAGGGTTCAGGTCCGATAGCTCGTAAAAAAGTGTACGGGCTCATTGTTCCTGCTCCTTTTTCTGTGTCATAAGATTGCATTAGCATGCAACCATTTGATGACCAGAATTTTTGTAATGTTAAAATCATTTCTTGTACAGTAAGTTTCTTTTCCATTGTGATCCTCCTTATGTTAAAAGCGCAATGTTTTTTAAAAACAAAAAAGTCCCTATGTCTCTAAGAGACATAGGGACGAATAATCGCGGTTCCACCCTACTTCCGATATCAACTATCGGCAGCTTCGTTCAATCATACTCAAAAGCGCCTTTCAAAAGTTGCTTGTATCTGGCTCTCACTATTCCAGACTCGCTCTGACTGCCTCACTTTTTACTCTTCTTTTTCAACGTATTTATTTAATTCTTCTTTATGATAATCTTTGCAGCGTAAGTTGTCAAATCTTTTTCAGTTATTTTAGTGATCTAGAAGTTTTATTTGTTACTATCTCATTATTTCAAGTTAAATTATTGTCTTCAATTTCAGATTTTTTCTCTCTAATTGGTAATTTCAATGTATCTTCCCAACTTTTCATCTGGTCAATAAATTTTTTGCTCTTCAGCTGAATTCCAACATATTCATCGTATAATTCATCAATTGTTTTTCTAATAGCCGCTTTGGTCTCTGATTTAACATTGATATCTTGCACTTTATCATAGGAGACAGATGAGAAAAGTCGAATAAAATGAATAGCTCTAGGATCAGCATGGTATCGGTGATCATCAAGTGACCAATGACGTTCACACAACACACCACTATATTTTGACGAATAATCAAATTTCCCCTGCGTTTGTTGGCAAACACTACAATGTCTCCACTCGGGAGAAATGCCAAAACGACTTAGCAATTGGATTTCAAAAATATTGGTAACAATCTCTGCATCTTTATTCTCATTTAATAATTTGAGTGCTTGTTGTACAAATTGGTACAAATTAGGATCGTACGTTCGATCTTCAATTGCCGCATCAACTAAATTTAAAATATACGTCGCATATGCATTTATAAAGATATCCTCTTGAATGATTCTCAGTGGATAGACCTCTTTACTTCCATTCAAAAAAGATAACCCATCTTCCCTAAAATCACCGATGTAAACCGCTTCAGTAAAGGGTAAAATGGCGGAACTAATTGGATTGTTTTTGCGATGAGCTCCTTTGACAAAAAACATTAGTTTACCAAAAGATTCAGTAAAAATCTTGACAAGTTTATCTTTTTCCTTGTAGTCTTTCGTAAATAAAATAATTCCTTTTGTTTCTCCTAAGGCCATAGGCTCACCTCCTTGATGTTTACTTTTAGTTTACCAGAGATGGAAATAAAAGAACAATTCTACAATGATGCAGAATTGTTCCTTACTAACTCATTTAATAATCATCTTTACGATAGCCAAAATCCTGTAAATGAACTTTTTTATCACGCCAATCTTTTTGAACTTTTACCCAAAGCTCTAAATAGACTTTGTCATCTAATAAATGCTCAATGTCTTGTCTTGCTTTCGTACCGATCATTTTAAGCATCTTTCCGCCTTTTCCAATGATGATTCCTTTTTGACTGTCGCGTTCAACTATGATCGTTGCTTGAATATGCACTTTGTCATTTTCATTGCGCTTCATTGAATCAACCACTACCGCAACAGAATGAGGGATCTCATCACGTGTAAGCAATAATACTTTTTCACGAACTAATTCAGAAACAATAAAATACTCAGGGTGATCTGTTACTTGATCATCTGGGAAATATTGCGGACCTTCTGGCATTTGATCAACCAACACATCCATCAAACGATCTACATTGTTTCCTTCAGTCGCTGAAATTGGTACAACCTCAGCAAACTCCATCTGACTAGCATAATCGTCGATAATTCCCAAAAGTTGATCTGGATGAACGGTATCTATTTTGTTGATCACTAAGTAGACTGGACTATTCATTGTTTTTAAACGTTCGATAATGAAATCGTCTCCCTTACCTCTTTTTTGATCAGCACTAATCATAAATAATGTCGCATCGACTTCACGTAATGCGCTGTATGCCGTTTCCACCATAAAATCTCCTAGACGATGTTTTGGTTTATGAATACCAGGTGTATCAATAAACACAATTTGCGCCTGTGGTACAGTATAAATCCCTTGGATTTTATTCCTTGTTGTTTGTGCTTTATCACTCATGATCGCAATCTTTTGTCCGACGATACGGTTTAATAATGTAGATTTCCCTACATTCGGTCTGCCTACGATTGCTACAAATCCGGATTTATGTTCTTCTGTCATCGTGTCTCTCCTCTATAAAAAATCTTGTAGTATTTGCCAAATTTTTGGAACAAACAGTAGCAAGCCAACAACGACAGCAAATCCTGTCGTTAAAAGTACTGCGCCGGCCGCCATATCTTTGACTTTTTTACCTATCGGATGAAAATGAAAATCTGTTACCATATCGACAACATTTTCAAATACTGTATTAATGATCTCCATGACTAATACCAGAAAAATCGCCAAGAGTAACCATAACCATTCCCAAGTAGCCAAATGGAAAACAAAGCCAATAATCACAGCGACTATCCCCATAACAACATGCGTCCGCATATTGTGTTCCTCTTTAAACACCGTTTTGATCCCTTGTATAGCGAATTCCAACGATGCTACGAAGTGCTTGTTTTTTTCAGTCCGTTTATCTTTTGAGTCCATAGGCGTCTAAAATCTCTTTCTGTAATCCAAACATTTCCTTCTCATCTTCTGTTTCCATATGATCGTAACCGTTTAAATGTAAAAATCCATGTACCGCTAAAAAACCAAGCTCACGCTCAAAAGAATGCCCGTATTCTTGAGCTTGCTCTGCCGCCCGTTCAGTAGAAATCATGATATCTCCAAGATTTCGTGGGAAGGCCGCATCTTCATCTTCAAAAATAATCGGCACCTCATCCTCCCCTTCTTCTTCCAAAGCAAAACTAATGACATCTGTAGGGACATCTTTTCCGCGATACTCTTTATTTATCACTTGAATACCTGAATTGTCCATAAAAGTCACAGACATTTCAGTATCATCTGATATTTTCAAATGACTCGCTGCAAACTGCAGCAAGTTTTCTACTTCTTCTAAATTATCCTGCGATAGGTTATTTGTTTCATCAATGAATGAAATATCCATTAGTCATCTCTCTTTTCTTGTTCATCTTTCATTTCTTCAGCTTCTGATTTCATTTTTGGATACTTGATTCTTGAATGGAACGTACTGCACAATCCATTGATAAGTGACTTTTCAATAATCCGAATCTCTTTCATTGTTAAACCACAATCGTCCAATTGACCATCAGAAATCCGATCTTGGATCACATTATGAACAAATTCATGAATTTTTTCGTTTGTAGGATTATCCATTGCTCGGACAGCTGCTTCACATGTATCAGCAATACTGACAATTCCAGCTTCTCTTGTTTGAGGTTTTGGTCCTGGATAGCGAAAATCACTCTCTGAGATATCCGAGTTTCGTTCCTTAGCTTTAACGTAGAAAAACTTCATTAAAGTCGTACCATGATGTTGACGACAAATATCGATCACCACTTCAGGCATATGATAGTCTTCTAAAATTTTAGCTCCATCTATTACATGACCAAAAATAATTTGTTTGCTATCTTCTGGCAACAAGAAATTATGTGGATTCTCCGCACCAGCTGGTAAATTCTCAACAAAAAAATTAGCATGTTTAATTTTGCCGATGTCGTGATAGTAACAGGCAACTCGTGTTAATAATGAGCGTCCACCGATTTCAGCTACTGCATTTGCACTTAAACTCGCTACCATCATACTATGATGGTAGGTTCCAGGCGCTTCTTCAAGTAATTGCTTCAAAAGTGGATGATTGGGATTACTCAATTCATTGAGAATAATCACACTGTCATCTGTTACGAGCAATTCTATATAAGGATGCAGTCCCATTGTTGCTAGGAAAGACAATATCGTTCCAGCTAACGCACAAATCATCATTGTCCATGATTTACCATCAAAAAAGTTCATGCCTTGATAAATCATTAAAACAAAGTCCAAACTCACTGGGAAGATGATCACCCAAAAAACAGCAATCAAACCTTGTTCACCAATCCGTGTTCGTTTCACAACTGTTGCTAGTAGACCAGAAAACATATAACTCACGAGAATGATCGTCAACGAGTTCGTTCCTATCGAATTATAAAAAACGAAAAGCGAAAAAATCACTTGGAAGACCGCTGCCAGAACTCCTGCTCTTCTACTGACAAAGTAATTTAAAACAAGCGGTGTAAATGCTGCTGGGAAGAACAACGAGATATACAGCATTTGTTCGCTCTGGAAAATTTGGAAAAACTTCATTAAAACCACACTTAACGACATGGCAACTACATAAAATAAAACAAAGTGTCTACGTCTGCCCTCTTCGGTTACTTGCTTAGTAAAAAACAATAAGACGAAAATTTGTAATACGATAGCTAGAGCTAAAGCAACCATTGGAAATAAGGATGTACTCTGATTTGTCATTCCTAATAATTCAAGTTTTTCCATTGCTTTGCTATCAATTTGTGTGCCTTCCCGAACAATGATTTCACCTTGATAGATCATTGAAGGAGGTACAGCATCCATTGCATTTTGGCGCATTTCTTTGGTTTTTTTATCATTGGCAAAATCGTTAGCCACAATTCCTTCATTGACAATATAGCGAATTTCTTGTTGCATCGTGCTAGTAACATCTAAAAATTGAATTTTTTCGATTGCATTTTGGCGAATCGAATCCAAATCAGCTTCCCGAACATGATCTTTCATCTTTTCATCGACGATTTTTAAGCTCTCTGTCTTCACTTGCTGAATTTGATTAGCATCTAAAGAAAATATATTTTGATAGAAAACATTGGGAAATTTTTGATAAAAAGAAACCTCATCTTGATCCAATGATTCGAATTGAGCTTTTAAATTGGCTACTCTTTCTTCGATTGTTGGTTTAGGGATTGTTTCATCTTTTTTGGCTTTGGCTTTTTTTTCTTCATACTCTTTATCTGTTTTTTCGTTTGCAGTGGTAATCAATTTAAATAATTTTTCAATTCTTTTATGTTGAATGTCTGCCGTGTCTTCTTGATAAATGTATTCAGGTGTGACCGCTTCAGCGGCTAGCTTTTTCTTTTGTGCTGTTTCGTAAGTATTTTCAATATTTTTATTTGCTCGAATCGTATTTTCAGCAAGTTGCCCTTCCTTGATTTCGACTCTTTTTTGGTGAACACTGCCAAACATGATCACAAATAAAAAACAAGAGAAAACGAGTAAAAGTATCGGAATATAAGCTTTCCCTAACCTATCGCGTAATTTCAATAATGAGTATTTCAACGGAATTTTCACTCCTTTCCGCAAATCTAAGACTATTGTTGATTTTCTTTTTCGTAAGCTCGAATAATTTGAGCGACTACTGGATGTCTTACCACATCACTAGCATCAAAATGAACAAAAGAAATTTTTTCGATGGACTGTAACGTTCTTTCGGCATGAATTAAGCCACTCGCTACACCCTTAGGTAAATCGACTTGACTTGTATCACCATTGACAATCATCCTTGAGTTAAAACCTAATCTGGTCAAAAACATCTTCATCTGAGCAACCGTTGTATTTTGTGCTTCATCTAAAATGACAAATGCATCGTCTAATGTTCGTCCCCGCATATAGGCTAATGGAGCAATTTCGATCACACCACGTTCCATCAATCGATTTGTATGTTCCATACCAAAAACTTGGTACAATGCATCGTAAACAGGACGTAAATACGGATCAACCTTCTCTTTCAAATCACCAGGTAAAAAGCCTAGACTTTCACCTGCTTCAACAGCTGGACGAGTCAAAATAATTTTTTGAACTTCGCCTTTTTTTAATGCAGAAACAGCCATAACAACTGCTAAAAATGTTTTACCGGTTCCCGCAGGGCCGATTCCAAAAATAATATCACGTTTTCGAACTGCATCGATATATCTTTTTTGACCGATATTTTTAATCCGAATTGCTCTACCGTGATGATCCTTAAGAATTTCTTCTTCATACATCACAATAAAGGCATCCAAATCATTACTTTTCGCCATTTTCAAAGCTGACACAACATCTGGCGTACTAATTTTGATGCCACGTTTAATCAACACCTGTAATGTACGTAAAACAGAAGCCACCAATTGTACTTCGTTTTCTTCACCTAACAATTGGATTGTTTCACCACGTGTGTTGATTGTGACCGCTGTATTTTCTTCTAAATATTTTATATGTTTATCGTGGTTTCCTAAAAGCATACTCACATCATCAGAATCATTTAGTTTTAATTCCAAAGATATTGGCTGATTTTCTGTCAAAAAATGCCCATCTCCTTTATTTTTTCATTCCTTATAATCATACCATATTATTTATTTATTAAAAAGAGAGTGGATTAAAACAACTATTTCTATCTAAACTTCTCAGGCTGTTATTTAGACAAAAAAACCAACGGAAATCCGTTGGTTTTTTCCTTTGACTAATTCTCTTGTAGTAATTCTTTTGCAATTGCATTGACTTGATTGCCGTCTGCTTTACCTTTTACTTTAGGCATTACAGCACCCATTACTTTACCAAATTCATTTGGTGAAGTTGCTCCAGTCTGATCAATTGCCGTCTGAACAATCTGACGAATTTCTTCTTCTGAAAGTTGTTTTGGCATATATTTTTCAACAATTGCGATTTCGATTTTTACTTTGTCAGCAAGATCGTCACGTCCCGCTTTTTCAAACTCTGACAAAGAGTCTCTACGCTGTTTCATCTCACGAGATAAAACTGTTAACTCTTCTTCTCCGTCCAAATCACGGCCAGCTTTAATCTGCTCATTTTGAATGGCTGCCTTCAGCATACGAAGAACGGATAAAGTCTCTTTATCTTTGGCCTTCATTGCTACCTTGATATCGTCATTCAATGTTGTTAGTAATGACATACAACCAGCTCCAATTCATCGAAAACTAGAATTTTTTACGTTTTCTAGCTGCTTCAGATTTTTTCTTACGCTTTACACTTGGTTTTTCGTAGAATTCACGTTTACGAGATTCTTGTAAAGTACCCGCTTTTGAAACGGAACGTTTGAAGCGACGAAGAGCATCGTCAAGAGATTCGTTTTTACGAACGACAGTTTTTGACATGTTAATTCCCTCCCTCCGAGCTTAAAAAGTAACCGTTTTTTATATTTATGAGTTATTCAACATAAATAAAATACCGTTCTTTTTACATTATATCGAATGGTTATTTTAACGTCAACCATTGTATTGAAAAAATGCATAAAAAAGTGCCAAAATGAGTAAAGTTTTACACACATTTGTAATATTCATGATTTTTTCTGAAAAAAAGGATCATTTACACTCTTCACAACGACCAAAAATCTCAAATCGATGGCCTTCTATTTCACATCCGCTTAATTGTTCTTTAAAAAAATCCATCGGACACATGTGGATTTCTTTTGTTTTTCCACAAACCGTACAAATAAAATGATGATGATGTCCCACTTCTTGACAGCAATGAAAACGAAACTTTTTTTCCCCATTCAAATCAGTGGTTTCTAACAGGTCTAAATTTTCAAAATCATGTAAATTTCGGTAGATCGTATCGTAGCTGACCCCTTGATATTCTTGATTCATGAATTCATATACTTCTCGCGCTGAAATATATCGGTTTCTTCTAATTAGATATGTAATCATTGCTTCTCTTTTTTTTGTGTATTTTAAGCCATGTTCCTTCATCACACTCAGTGATTGCTCTACTTTAGAGTTTGATTGTGCCATTTTATAGCCTCCACCCTTCAAATCAGAATCATTACGAATAAGATCGATGAAGATATGGTATAATAAGTAGATAAAAAAAGCAAGAGAGGAATCACTTTATGACAACTAATGAGCAAAAAAAATGTGTAACGATCTTTGTTATATCAGATTCAGCAGGAGAAACAGCTTCAAAACTAGCCGCAGCTTCGATGGCGCAATATCCCACCGTAGATTTTTCATTATTTAGACGAACCTTTGCTAAAGAGGAAGATAAGTTAAGAAAAGCACTCGAAGATGCAAAACGTGAAAACGCCATGGTTTTACATACTATCGTCAATGAACGGTTAGTAAAAATCGCAAATGATTTTTTTGATGAGCACGATTTATATCACTTCGATATATTAACACCACCTGTTGCAGAGATTGAACGATTGACTGGAATTGCACCTACTAGAGAACCTGGGGCACTCCATCACTTGAATGAAAATTACTTTAAACGAATCGAAGCAATGGAATTTGCTGTAAAATATGATGATGGAAAAGACCCTAGAGGATTTTTGGAAGCAGATGTTCTTTTGCTCGGTGTTTCAAGAACTTCAAAAACGCCTCTTAGTTTGTTTTTAGCCAACAAAAATTTGAAGGTTGCAAATTTACCTTTGATTCCAGAAGCACATTTACCAAAGCAACTATGGGAAACAAACCCTAAAAAAATCGTCGGCTTAACGAATGATCCTGACATCTTGAATGGTATCCGCAAGGAACGAATGAGAACTTACGGATTGCCAGCTGATACATCGTATTCAGACATTGAGAAAATTAGAAAAGAATTAGCTTTCGCAAGTGATTTATATACAAAACTAGGATGTGTTGTCATCAATGTTGCTTCTTTGTCTATTGAAGAAACTGCTTCAATGATTTTAAATGCCTTAAACTTAGAAGACCACAGCTATTATGCTACTGAGTCACCTGAAGCTTAAAAATAAAAAAACTAAAAGTGTTGAGATAATCATTCTCATTACTTTTAGTTTTTTATTCTTTAAAAGACTTGAATGCCTTCTTGATCGATCGATAACACGTGAATCGTTGCAGAAATAGATAATTTTCCTAATTTGCGAACCATTTCATCCGTCTTTTCTTCTGGTGACAAAATTAAAACAGTTGGTCCCGCACCACTCAAGAATGCTCCATACAAGCCCATTTCATGACTGAGCAAACGAATTTGTTCCAAGTGAGGAACTAGATTTTTGCGATATGCTTCGTGCCAACGATCCTTTTCCATCATCCGTCCAGCTAGCGGTAAATTGCCGTTTAAGATTGCCGCAATCATAACATTTGCAATCGAGCTTGCTTGTACTGCTTCTTTATACGGAATCGAAGTTGGTAAAACGCTACGACTCTCACTAGTCAAAAGTTGCATATCTGGGATAAAAGCTATTACATCACACATAGGAAAATGGTGTTTCACTGAATGAACTTCTCCATCAACATAGCTTGCAACAACGAAATCTCCGCATATAGCAGGCGCTACATTATCTGGATGTCCCTCCATCTCAGTTGCGATTTGCACCTTGTCTTTTTGGGATAAATTCAGATTTCCTAAACGATTGGCTAATTCAATACCACCAACGATTACACTGGAACTACTGCCTAATCCTCTAGCCAAAGGGATATCTGAGGTCATTTTCAACACTTTTGGTGAGAGATCAGGCGCTACTTTAAGAGCAGTCTGAATAAGTAAATTTGTTGCATCACTTGGAATATCTGAGCCTAAAGAATGAATGATTTTCCATTCTGCAGCATTTTCTAGTACTTCTATGCTCAAATATTGCGACAAGGCTATGCCACATGAGTCAAAACCCGGACCTAAATTTGCACTGGTAGCGGGGATCCTTATTTTCATAGTTCTGACACTCCATTACGTAAATGAATCCGCATTTCTTCTAAATCACTCATTTTAGATATTTTTACATCTGTTGCATTAATTGCTGTATCAGGATCTTTCAATCCATTACCAGTGAAAACAGCTACTACCGTTTCACCTTGTTTGATTTTACCGCTTTTGACATGTTGAATGATACCAGCTAAGGAAGCCGCTGATCCAGGTTCAACAAAAACGCCGTCTTGTGCTGCTACTTTGCGGTACCCATTTAATATTTCTTCATCAGTTACAGAGTCAATATATCCATTTGACTCGTCTCGTGCTGCTTCTGCTAACTTCCAGCTAGCTGGGTTTCCGATCCGAATAGCTGTTGCAATTGTTTCAGGCTGTTCAATTACTTCACCTTTTACGATTGCCGCAGCGCCTTCCGCTTCAAAGCCATGCATTCTAGGTAAAAGTGTTCCTTTCTTATCGTGCCATTCTTTAAAGCCTTTCCAATAAGCAGAAATATTTCCAGCATTTCCTACTGGAATCGCTAGGACATCTGGCGCTTTCCCAAGTTGCTCGCATACCTCAAAAGCAGCTGTTTTTTGCCCTTCTAAGCGATAGGGATTTACGGAATTTACTAATGCTACGGCTTCTGTTTTAGCAATATCACGAACAGCTTTCAAGGCTTCATCAAAATTCCCAGGAATTGAAATGATATCTGCTCCGTAAATAATAGCTTGCGCTAACTTACCCATTGCGATTTTGCCATCAGGAATAACAACATAGGCCTTAACACCTGCTCTTGTAGCGTAGGCCGCAGCTGCAGCACTCGTATTACCAGTTGAAGCACAAACGATCGCTTTTGCGCCTTCTTCTACTGCTTTAGCTACAGCCATGACCATTCCACGATCTTTAAATGAACCAGTAGGATTCAATCCTTCATATTTTCCATATAAATTAATCCCCAACTCTTTTGATAGGCTGTGTAGCGGGATTAAGGGGGTGTTCCCTTCTGCCAGTGAAATCATCGGTGTTTGGTCAGTGATTGGTAAATACTCTCGATATTGTTTTAGTAGTCCTTCATACATAGATTTAGTCCTCCAATACTTTAAATGTGTTTAATAGTTCGAATTCATAGGTCGATTCGATTTTTTTGGTTACTTGCTTCATTTGGTGTTTGGTGATCATGTGTGTAATTGCGACGATTCTAGCTCTCGTTCCATCAGATTTTTGCTGAACTAGTTGATCGAAGCTGACGTCTGCTTCTGTCATTATTTGCGTTAGTTTTAAAATTTGACCATGTCGATCTGGTACTTCGATCGAGAAATAATATTTCCCAGAAATCGTCTCGTCTTCTGCTAGCTTCGTATCATGTTGATATGCATTGAACATGTGTCCCGTTGTTCCTAAACGAATATTTTTAGCAATTGTGATCAAATCACTAACCACACTCGTTGCAGTTGGCTTAGCTCCTGCACCTGGACCGTAATACATCGACTCTCCTACACCTGAACTTTCAATGAAAACAGCATTAAATTCATTACGAACTGAAGCAATCGGGTGAGATTTTGCCACAAGCATTGGTCCCACTTCGACAGCAATACTGCCATTTTGATTTTCAGAAGAGCCAATCAGTTTCACTTCATAACCTAACTGAGCAGCCATTTCAACATCATCCAACGATAATCCACGAATCCCACGTGTATCTACTTGGTCTAACCGAATATTCATACCAAATGCAAACTGGCTTAAAATAACCATTTTGTAAGCCGCATCGATACCATCCACATCATTAGTTGGATCAGATTCAGCAAATCCTAAGTCTTGCGCTTCTTTCAAAGCCTGATCGTAAGATTTCTTCTCAGAAACCATTTGAGTCAGCATATAGTTAGTCGTGCCATTCACGATCCCTAAAACTTTCTGAATGTTATCTGCTGCTAAACTATTTGCAATCGTCCGCAAAATGGGGATACCACCCGCAACACTTGCCTCATAATATAGATCACAATGATTTTTTTGAGCTAATGCAACTAGTTCACTACCATGCTGTGCCAAGAGATCTTTATTTGCTGTTACAATATGTTTACCATTTTCTAGTGCTTTGGTAATGAAGGTTTTTGCTGGTTCGACTTTTCCTATTAATTCTACAATAATTTTGATTTCATCATCATTGATAATATCTTCAATATTGGTCGTGAGTTGAATATCAAACTTCTCAGCTAAGCGTCTTTTTTCTGCTTCATCACGTACTAATGCTTTTGAAATGATGATTTCCATCCCTGTCACTTGAGAAATTTTTTCTTGATGTTCTTGTAAAATTGTCGGTACACCTGATCCGACTGTACCCAGTCCAAGCAAACCAATCTTTAGTTTTTCCTTCATTCTTCTTCCTCCAACTATAAAATTAGAAACATTTCATTTTTCTCTAATAAAACATGTTTCTAGTATAACGAACTGTCGAAAAAAAAACTACCCTTTTCTGTGAATTTCCCAGAGGAACCATAGAAAAAGGTGAATTATTGGTGTTTGATATGTTCGAACGTTTGATTAAGGATATCAATAACATGATGATCATCCAATGTGTAATAAATTGTTTTACCCTCGCGTCGTGATCTCACTACATGACTGTCACGCAATAACTTTAATTGGTGGGAAACAGCTGATTGTTCCATTGTAAGTTTTTCTCCTATTGCAGTTACATTTAATTCTCCTTTTTTTAATAACAGTAAAATACGCAATCTTGTTGGATCACTCAACACTTTATATAACTGGCTAACTTTTTGAATCTCATCCATTTCTTTCATCGCTGAGCTCCCTTTCCATTGTTCCTCTTGCTTATTATAGCAAATTTTTTTTAAAAATGAATCATTTCTTTCATTAAAATTAAAGAAAGACGACTAGGAGATAAAAGCGTTCCCTACTCGTCTTTCCGTCATTTTAATTAACTATTGGCTTGGTTAACAGCATCGATCACAGCATATCTAAAACCATTTTTCTCTAAAGCTGCAACACCTTTGATTGTGCTGCCTCCTGGTGATGTTACACCATCTTTTAGTTCTCCTGGGTGTTTTTGTGTTTCAAGTGCTAACGTTGCAGATCCTAGCATCATCTGTGCGATCACCTCATAAGAAAGAGCACGAGGCATCCCTTGTGACACAGCACCATCAGCTAATGCTTCCATAAATATATCAACAAATGCAGGACTACACCCTGCAACAGTTCCAAACGTTCCAAGAATATGTTCATTGACCTCTTTTACTTTTCCTAATGATTCTAAAACGTTCAGAGCGTCCGCTTTTAACGCACCCGGCATATCATTGGCGAAAACCGCTCCAATCATACCAGCGTTAACACTTACAGGAGTATTTGGAATAGCATGAACCACATGGATTTCTTCACCTAACACAGCTTGTGCTTCTTCTACTGTATGTCCTGTTGCAACGGAGATAAGAATTGTATTTTTTGCCATAAAAGGAGCTGCTTGTTTTAAAATTTCTAAAACAATTTTGGCTCCTGTAGCAATAAAAATAACCTGACACTCTTTTAATGAAGTGTAGTCTTTGATCAATCGAAACCCCAATTTTTCTTGCAGAGCCTCAGCTGTACCGCTCGAACCACCTTTTACAAATAAGTTCTCTGGGGCTACTGTGTTAGCCTTTAAAAGTCCTTCGATCATTGCACTGCCCATATGCCCTGCTCCGATAAATCCAATATTCATAGTATCACTCCTTATGATTTTCGCAAACGAAGGGACTGAAATAAACTTTTTATTTAGTTTTCAGCCCCAGGTATTGCTATTCAGTTAATGCATTAATTGCTCGTTCAAAATTTTTAATTTTTTGGTCTGCTTCATTTCGTGAAACAGCCTTAGTTGCTAAATAGAACTTGATTTTTGGTTCTGTTCCAGATGGACGGATTGCAATCCAGCTGCCATCTTCCAAGAAGTATTTTAATACATCTGCAGGTGGTGTCGTTAAAGCTTCGACTTCCTTTTCAGCGGATGTTCTCGTTTGTTCTTTGAAATCTTCTGTTTGTATTACTTTGAAACCAGCAAATGATGTTGGTGCTTCTTCACGGAATTTTTTCATTAATGCTTTAATCTTTTCACTGCCTTCGATCCCACTTAATGTCACTGAAATCGTCTTTTCTTCAAAATAGCCGTACTCTTCAAAAATACCTTGTAGACCATCATATAAAGTTTTCCCTTGTTTCTTGTAGAAAGCTGCAACTTCTGCTAACAAAACAAGTGCTTGGATTGCATCTTTATCACGAACAAAGGACTTAACTAAATAGCCATAACTTTCTTCAAAACCAAACATAAATGTTTGAGAATGATCTTCTTCATATTGCTCGATTTTTTCAGCAATGAATTTAAATCCAGTTAAGACATCAACCATTTTGGTATTGTATTTAGTTGTGATTGCTGTAGCTAATTCACTGGACACGATTGATTTCAAGACAACTGCATTTTCAGGTAAGGTTCCTGCTTGCTTGTGTGCTTCTAAAATGTATTGGATCATGATTGACCCCAATTGATTACCCGTTAATACTTGATAAGTACCATTTGGTAAACGCACAGCCGCACCTAGACGATCTGCATCAGGATCAGTTGCGATCAATAAATCGGCTCCTTCTTTTTCGCCTAAACGAATCGCATATTCAAATGCAGAATGCTCTTCCGGGTTAGGAGACTTAACCGTTGTAAAGTCAGGATCAGGAATTGCTTGTTCTGGAACTAAAATAAATTTCTCAAAGCCCGCCTGTTTTAATGCTTTTTCACCTAGCATTTTGCCTGTGCCATGGAGTGGTGTATAAACTAGTTTTAATTCTTTACCCATTTCATTGATCAATTCTTGGTTGATAGTAACCGATCGAATTTCTTTCAAATATGCATCATCGACCTCTGCTCCAATGATTGTAATCAAATCACTAGATTTTGCTTGATCATCTGCTAAAACTTCAACTTTCAATGGGTTCTCAACTTCTCGCACAAATCGTGTCAAAGCATCTGCATCCGCCGGTGGCATTTGTCCGCCATCTGCGCCATATACTTTGTAACCATTGTACGCAGCCGGATTGTGGGATGCTGTGATCATAATCCCTGAAAATGCATTCAAATAGCGAACTGCAAATGATAGTTCTGGTGTTGGCCGTAAACTTTCAAAGACAAATGCTGGAATGCCATGCTGTGCTAACGTTTTAGCAGCCTCCATGGCAAATTCTGGTGACATGTGGCGAGAATCATAAGCAATCGCAACACCACGTTTTTTAGTATCCGCTCCTTCAGCATCCATGAAACGTGCTAAGCCTTCTGTTGCTTGGCGAATCGTAAAAATATTCATACGATTGATCCCCGCACCTAAGATACCACGCATTCCAGCAGTACCAAACTCTAGCGGCGCATAAAAAGCATCTTCACATTTCGCTGGATCTTCTTTGAGATCGTTTAATTCTTTTTTTAAATTTTCTGGTATATTTTCTTCATTTATCCACTGTTCATAGACTTGTTCCCAAGACATGTTCGCACCTCTTTTATCATTTGTTTTCTTACCCACTAGTAAGTATATCATTCCAAAGCTTTTGAGGAAAGTAATCCCTCAAATAAAGCCATGGGTATTTATTTTAATAGGTTTTGGTATCGCAATAACTGATCAGTAAGCATGGTTGGTTCAGTTGCAAAGTAATCAGCAAACTTTTGGCTCCAACGTTTTGTTTCCCTCGCTTCGCCAAACATATCCATTATTTTATTATATTGTTCAATCACCGTGTACTCATACGGCAAATATCTATCATAGTGAACAACAGCAGCTTCTGGTAAGCGTGGCTTGACCTTCATCTCAACGATTGGTTTTCCAATACTCAACCCAAATAAAGGGAATGTACTATCAGGTAACCCTAGTAATTGACTGATCTCTTGACCATGCTTGCGAATACTACCAACAACGACTGTCCCTAATCCCAAACTTTCTGCAGCAATCACAGCATTTTCAAGCGCTAAAGCGGCATCTGTTGTGGCTAACAGGATTGGTTCGATACTTTCGTTAATTGGATAAACACTGCCATGAGCTTCACTAACCATTTTCGTCCGATGAAGATCACCAACAAAAAGTAAAAAAGCTGAACTCTTCAACATATGGGGATTTCCAGGATTCCACTCAACGAGCTGTCCACGAATCTGCTCATCTTGGATCACAATAATACTGTAAAATTGCCCATTCATCCAACTTGGTGCTTGTCTAGAAGAATCCAATATCGCTTGTAGGTCTTGCTTTGGCAGAATGTAATTCTCGTCAAAATCGCGATAGCTTCGGCGGTTCTTCAATAGTTCGATTGTTTTGTTCATATTGATCTCCTCCATTTCCTTCTATTTTATCATAGTGTAACAGAATCCAAAGTAATTTTTTTAGTGATCGTCTTCAATTTGGTTTCAAAGTTAGGTATTTGCTCATGATCGATTCTAGAAAAATTAATCCTAATACTGTCTTGTTTTTCACTAAAAAAGAAACTTGGAGCGATCAATAATCCCTCCTGTAAAAAACACGCCCAATCTTTTTGTTTAAGCCTTCCTTGTTTCCATTTTGCCCATATGTAAAAACCACCTTTAGGCATACTTACTTCCCATTCCGGCATCTTAGCGAGTATATCGAACACCGCTTTGCCTCTTTGTTCCAAACATTGTGTTAAGTTTGAAACTTTTTTAGAAAAGTCTTCATCGGTCAGTGCTAAATTTGCTAATAATTGTGGAAAAATACTTAACGAAAAATCCATCATCTTTCTAGCTTCCGCTAATTGTCGAATCACAGTTGTTGGTGCACTTAACCAACCAATTTTTGTCGTAGAACCAAGAATTTTCGAGAGCGAACCAATGTACAAGACATTTTCAGGATCTATTTTTTTTAATGGTTGGATTTGTTCTGAAGGAATGAAGTTTAATTTTGCAAATACGTCATCTTCCAAAATCGGTATTTGATAATTTTGACAAAGTTTTACTAACGCTTTTCGTCGTTTCATCGACATTGTTTTCCCTGTAGGATTTTGAAATGATGGATTAACCATGACCATTTTCACTCGATGTTGACGGATCACTTTTTCAAGTGAGGTCAAATCGATTCCTTCTTGATCCATGTTCACGCCATACAAGCGAATTCCTGCTGCTTGAAAGATGGGCAGAGCATAAAGAAAAGATGGATCTTCGATTGCAACACTATCTCCAGATTGCAACAATACTTGTAAAATCAAAAATAATGCTTGTTGTGCACCAGAAGTGATCAATAAACTTTCAGAAGGCAAGGAAAAACCGGATTCTTTTTCGGCTTTTTGACTAATTGATTGCCGTAAAGGGAAATAACCTAAATCATCTTGCTGTTCTTCTTCTAAAAAATGTTTCCAAGTCAATGGTGGAAATGAAAAGCTTGGGATTAAATCTAGCGGTAGTTCTCCCGTATATAAATCTAGTGTCTCGTCACTTGCTTGTTTGATCATTTGTTCGATTTGTTCCATAAAAGGATCTACCTTTGCAAAAGCATTTTGTTCCAAATAACGCCGCCAATCTGTTCTTGGCGTCGTACTAATTCCCCATTTCCCTTCATTGACCATCGTTCCACTGCCCTGTTTTCTAACGATCCAGCCTAAAGCAACAAGCTCATCTAATGCATGAACAACGGTAGAGCGATTCACTTGAAAGTAATCTGCTAGTTTTCTCTCCGATGGTAAACGTTCTCCTGGAAGAAGCATTCCATTTTTGATGTGAGCTAGAATCAGCTCAATAATACTTACATAAATTGGAACGCCTTTTTCTTTATTTAGTGACCACATATATTCCCTCCTGTTTGCTGATGTTTTCTTTTGGTTAGTTCTTTTGAGCACCTCTGACTTTGCTCGTCTTGTACTGCTCAACATCAAATCTCTTCGTTCTTTGTGTTTCAAATAACGGAACAACTCTCGCTTTGCTCGTCTTGTACTGCTCAACATCAAATCTCTTCGTTCTTTGTGTTTCAAATATCGGAACAACTCTCGCTTTGCTCGTCTTGTACTGCTCAACATCAAATCTCTTCGTTCTTTGTGTTTCAAATAACGGAACAACCCTCGCTTTGCTCGTCTTGTACTGCTCAACATCAAATCTCTTCGTTCTTTGTGTTTCGCAGCAATTGGATGACCTGAAAATAACCCAATTGGCTGTTTTTGTCAACTGATGTTTGTTTTACAATACAGATATCAAAATATTTTTGAATAGAGGTTGGACAATGATTAAAAAAGTATTGACAGTTGCAGGTTCTGATTCAAGTGGGGGTGCGGGGATTCAAGCTGATTTAAAAACTTTTGAAGAATATGGCACTTTTGGGTTTTCTGCTTTGACTAGTATCGTGACGATGGATCCTGATGAGGGTTGGAGTCATTTGGTTACTCCAATTGCGGCTGAATTAGTAGAAAAACAATTGAAAACCATTTTTGCCGGTGGCGCGCTTGATGCGATGAAAACAGGTATGCTTGGTACTATCGAGGCGATTGAAATTACAAGAGCTTATATTGACAAGTTTGCCATGAACAACATTGTGATCGATCCCGTAATGGCTTGTAAAGGAACCAGTGAACTCCTGCAGCCTGAAAATGTCGCTGCAATGACTCGTTTACTTTTACCGAAAGCGACAATTACAACACCTAACTTAGTCGAGGCTGGGATTCTATCAGGCCTTGGAGATTTAACTTCTGTGAATCAAATGAAGGAAGCTGCAAAAAAAATCATAGATTTAGGCCCTAAAAATGTCGTGATCAAAGGTGGCCACCGCTTAAAAGCAGATAAAGCAATCGATCTTTTTTATGATGGAAATAAATTTACCATTTTTGAAGATGAGTTGTTTTCAACTGATTATAATCATGGGGCAGGATGTACTTTCGCAGCAGCTGTAACTGCTGGTCTCGCTAAAGGCTATTCAGTCGTTGAAGCTGTTGCTCTCGCTAAGCAATTTGTATCAGCCGCTATTAAAAACGGTCAAAAAATCAATCCATTTCTCGGTCATGTTTGGCATGGTGCTTATAATCACGCTGAGAGTCGAATGAACAATAAATAAGGAGTGATTCAATGAATCAGAAAAGTTCAACAAATTCAATTGTTTTCATTGGACTATTTGCAGCTTTAACTGTTTTAGGTACAATGATTAAAATTCCAATGCCGACTGGCGCTTTTGCTCATTTAGGGAATTCAGTTTTATTATTAGCCGTACTTTTGATTGGTTACAAAAAAGGCGCTTTAGCTGGAGGGTTGGGGTTTGCAATTTTTGATGTCTTAAACGGATTTGCTGCTGAGGCTCCTTACTTTATTTTGGAAAGCTTTATTGTTGGTGGAGCGGCAGCCTTAGCGATTTTGTTTTTCCGTCAAAATATTGATACTATTTGGAAAGTTGTAGTGGTCGCTATCGCAACTGGTATTGCTAAAATAGTGATGACTCAATTAAAGAATACTGTCATGGGTCTGCTTGCGGGCGCTGACTTTAACGTAGCTTTTGCAAGTGCTCTATCTAAATTACCAGCAACTCTGATTAATGTTGTTACAACTATTATCATTGTGACACTAGTTTATTTTCCACTAAAAAAAGCAATGACTATTATTTTTTCAAAGCAATCATTTTAACTTTTGATTAAAGAAACTCCGCTCATCTTGGTTATTTTCCAAAATAAGCGGAGCTTTTTTTATTCATCTTTGCTAAAGATACTTTCTAGTATCCAAAAGACGATTCCTGCTATAGGAAAAATCGTCCAGTTTGTTCCCCAATTTCCTAAGATAAATCCTTGGACTAAAAAGATTGCCACAACGATTGGCCAATAAATCTTTTCAAGCGCTTGGAACCAAGCTGGTCTCTTACTATCACGCTCAGCTTTTGCTCTAGGACCAGGCTCATCTTCATCAGAAATAAAATAAGTCTGATCGATCATTTTGGTGAAACTTCCCATAATAACACCACCAAAAATGAAGAAGAAAACCCCCAAAGACACTACTGCTAATAAAAAAGCGATGCTAAACACTTCGGATGCTTCTGAACGATACAATTCTGAAAACACAATCAGAGGAATCACTGAAAGAATACACAATGCCACTCCAGTAACAATACAAAAGACAAACGATCGCTGAAAAAGTTCTTTTCTTTTTTTCATCTCATTTTTCACTTCTATTAAAATAAATCTGTCGTTGAGTTTTTTATTTTCATTCGACATACTTGTTCCAGCAATAATAAAGAGTGGTACACCAATCGCCGCCCCCAACAATACGAATGGTAATCCAAATATCCCACCTATATTTTCACCATAAAAACCCATTGTTGCAAAAAAAAGTGCAACACCTATCATAATTGCCATAACACCTAACCCTATTTGAGTAGCTCCTTTTCGGCGTTTATTAAGAAAAGCAACTGCCTCATCTACCTTAATCGCATCTATTTCAACTCCTTTTTCATCGATAAATTCTTGTTTTATATTCATTTCATCGACTAACTCATCGATAGATCCAAACTCTGAAATCACTCCACCAATGGCTTCATTTTCAGATTTCCCTTGGCTTTTTAAATCTTCGTATCGATCTTCTGCACTTGCTAATAAATCTTCTTTCAATTGTTTTGTTTGATTCGTTTCAGTTACCCCTAAAAATAAACTATCGATATAATTTTTGATGGTTTTCATTATCTTTCCTCCTTGATAAAACGTTCAACAACTTTTTTCGTAAGTGTCCATTCTGCTATTTTTTCTTTCAAATAAGAATCGCCAGAAGCTGTTATTTTATAATAAGTTCTTTTTTTTCCATGAGTAATCTGACCAGGAAATGATTCGATAAACCCATTTTTTTCTAAACGATTAAAGGCTGAGTATAATGTTGTTTCTTTAATTGAATAATTATTTTCAGAAATCTCTGTGATTCGTTTGGAAATTGCATACCCATAAGAATCCCCTTCTTGTAATACAGATAAAATGAACGTATCATTGTAGCCTCTTATTGCATCACTACCGATCATTAAAACACCTCCGATTACTCCATCTAACGTACTACGTCTATCGTTGTAATTATCATACCATGATTACCACGACAGGTAAAGTAAAAATCGAAATAAAAAAAGTCTGAGATATAACTCGTAGAGTTATATCTCAGACTCAAGGGATCCGAATAAACAGTGGAAGCAAAAGCAACTTATTTGGAAACAAGTTGAAATTGTTGCATAACACAACAACGAATGAGTTGATGTTGCACAGTACCTACTTGGTCACAAAAATTTGGAGAGCATCAATTAGAAATCATTCAACATCGATAGTAGAAATTTCATGTTTCTTGTCATTTTAGTAAATTCCCTCTTATTTCTCAGAGTTACTACACTTCTATCCCAGCTTCCTTTTTACAATTAAATTGTATCACCATTAAATATAGAATTCTTAACAATCACATAATCAACTTTGCGAATCGCTTCAAGATCGCGACCGCCTGCATAAGAAATCGAAGATTGTAAATCCTGCTGCATTTCAACTAGTGTATCCGCTAAGCTACCTTTATGCTGAATCCAAATTTTCTTTCCTTCGACGTTTTTCTTTTCACCTTTTTGAAATTCTGAGGCACTTCCAAAGTATTCTTTATAGACAATGCCATTTTCTACTTTTGTTTCACCAGGCGATTCTTCATGTCCTGCAAATAATGAACCGATCATCACCATTGTGGCACCAAAACGAACTGATTTAGCTACATCTCCTGGTGTTCGAATCCCACCGTCTGCAATAATTGGTTTTCTAGCGGCTTTAGCACACCAACGCAGCGCTGCTAGTTGCCAACCGCCTGTTCCAAAACCAGTTTTTATTTTCGTAATACATACTTTACCCGGGCCGATGCCGACTTTTGTCGCATCTGCTCCAGCATTTTCTAATTCACGGACAGCTTCAGGTGTCCCAACATTTCCAGCAATAACAAAGGTGTCTGGTAACAGTTGTTTTAAATGCTGAATCATATTAATCACAGCATTAGAATGGCCATGTGCAATATCGATTGTTACATAATCTGGTACTAGATTGCGCTCTGCCAGCTCTTCTACAAATCCATACTCGGCTTCTTTTACGCCTACACTGATAGATGTGATCAATCCTTTGGCATTCATCTTTTCAATAAAGGGGATTCTAGCCTTTTCATCAAAACGATGCATGATGTAAAAATACTCATTTTTTGCTAAAAACTCCGCAATGTCTTCATCAATAATCGTCTGCATATTTGCTGGTACGACTGGCATTTTAAAGGTATGCTTCCCTAATTTCACGACCGTATCACATTCAGAACGACTGTTCACGATACATTTATTGGGAATCAACTGGACATCTTCGTAATCAAAAACTTTCATACTTTATTGCCTCCTACTAATTTCTATTAAAACACGCAAAAAACGAACATTAAATAAAAAATAGTTCGTATTTTCGAACACCTATGCTAATTTACACTATTCATTTAGAAAAGTCAAAGGTAAATAACGAAAAAACAGCTAATTATTGTTAATAGTTCGTGTTTTCAACAAGAAATCTTTTTTTTATTTTTTATACTGTATTCATTTTCATTCACTTTCTCGCTAGGAAGCAAGCGATTCAATAGTATGGCCGCAATTGATGCGGTTGCAACAGATGAACTGAATAGATACTGCATAAATTGAGGTAATGATTGAATAAACTCTTTCGGAATCAAGGTTAGAGCTAATGTTAAAATCATCGGAATCGCAATCACATACATTTCCTTTTCACTGATTTCTACCTCTTTCATTACTTTGATGCCGCTGATTGAGATAATGCCGCAAACGATAACAAAGACACCACCAATTACGGGAGCTGGAATAGAAGAGATCAATGTTGATAATTTCCCTGACAAACCAAAAACGATAAACCAAGCACCAGCGGCTACAAATACTTTTTTACTAGCAACTCCAGTAATGGAAATGATGCCAGCATTTGTTGAATAGCCAGTGACCGGTGTTGTCCCTAGCATAGACGAAATAAGACAACCGATTCCTTCTCCGACAACACCTTTATTAATATTATCATCGGTCAATGGTGTTTCACAAACATTACTGACTGCAAACCAAGTCCCCGTTGTCTCTGCCATTAATACAACATAGATAATCATCATCGTTAAAATAGACGACCAATCAAATGAAAAATGAACATTCACAAACGGTAATTGCGGAACACTGATTAAAGAAGCATTACTAACTTGAGATAAATCAAGAATCCCCATAAATTGTGCTGCTAAACACCCAATAACTAACGCTAGAATAACCGATGAAATTCGAAAAATCCGACCTTTTCCTGGAAAACGTGAACCGATCATCGCGAATAATACAAGGGATGATGCTGCGATCATTGCTAATAAAATATTTTGTCCTAAATCGCCTGAAGCTGAAAAGATATTGTCATTCAATGCAACTGGCATTAGTGATAAACCAACAATAAAAATAATCGTACCTCCAACAACAGGAGGCACAAAAGCTTTGATCAACCGGTTAAAAATACCCGTTACCCCTAAAATAATAACCAAGATTGCACCAATCAAACTGGCGCCTAGAACTGTCGACCAGCCATTGCCACTTTGATTATTCACAAAATAAATACCGGCAATTGCACCAATCGGAATAAATGACGGACCTTGTGCCACAGGTAGCTTCATACAAAAATAAGATTGAATGATTGTTGCAATACCTGCTGCTATAAAAGTTGATTGAATCAAGACTGAGGATTCCTTCGTCGTCAAGCCAATAATTGAAGCAATAATAAATGGAACGACATAAACATCCATCGCTAAGACATGTTGAACGCCTAAAAAAAGAGACTGCGCATTTGATAAAACATCATTTGGACCTACTGTTAATTTTGATTTTTCCGCTTGAGTATCAGACATTTTACATTTGCACCTCTAATTCTTTCATAGATTTATCATGGACTTTTCTTCCTTGAACCCAGACTTCAACAATATTATCAGGTCGTGATAAATAGAGGAGTTTTTGAAAAATAGCCATTAACGGTTCTTCTTTTGAAAAAATAGGAAGTTCACTACTATCAATAATTTGGATATCCCAAGCGTAATCAACCGCTAATCTGCCAATGGGTAAACTCAGTGCTTGACCGCCACCGGCTGTGGCGAGATAAAAGGCCTCATTTAAGCTGATTCTAGAGTTTGATACACCACGTTTTTCGATGCAACATTCTTTATCGACGCCATCTTCCAACATTCTTGATGACATGACAGCTTGCTTGATATTGTCAAACAAGCTTGGAGAGAAGCCACCAGAAATGTCACTACCTAATCCTATTTCTACTTGATATTGATTTAACAGTTTAGCAATTGGCGTGACTGCATTACCAAAGTAGACGTTCGAAATAGGGCAATGCGCCACTGCTGTCCCTGTTTCGGCAAATAATTTCATATCTTGATCTGATAGAAAACCACAATGAGCCATAACAGATTTTTCGGTCATCAAACCAAAATCATCTAAGGCAAAAGCATCATTTTTACCAAATCGTTTCCGAACAAAATCGTGTGCCCAATCACTTTCACTACAATGAGATTGGATATGGATGTCATATTTCGCGGCTAACGCGCCCAAGCCTTTTAATGAAGCGTCTGTACAACTTGGAATAAAGCGAGGTGTCACAACTGGATACACGCCTTGTGGTGTCCGTTTATTTAATTCAATTATTTCTTGAATGAATAACTCTGTTTCTGCAAGCGCTGTGCTCGGGGACTCATCACGATAATATTCAGGATTTTGTTCAGGATCGTCCATTACAACTTTTCCTACTAAACCTCTTTGGCCTTTTTCACTACATATTTCAGCTAATCTTCGGCTTGCTTGCCGATGAACTGTAGCAAAATACATAGCGGTCGTTGTGCCATTTTTTATTAATTGCGAAACTAAATCTGAATAGACTTGCTCCGCAAATACCAAGTCAGAAAATTTTGCTTCTAGTGGAAATGTATAGGTATTAAGCCACTCATACAAAGGCAAATCTAATGCCGTTCCTGCTTGCGCCCACTGCGGTGCATGAATATGAAGATCAATAAAACCAGGCAAAATGAATTGTCCTTTTTTAAGATTTTGAAATTGATTCTTCATAGAATAAGCTTGGATCGTTGATTGGTATTCTTCGTCCTCTGGTAAAATCACTTTAGCGATTGTTCCGGACTCTGAGATACAAAATAGAGCCTCTTCAAAGATTTCAACATTTTTTGGATCTACACTTGAAAAACCAGTTCCTTTTACAACAAATTTAAACAAAATAACGACTCCTTTCATAACAACTCAAGGACATTATATATAATAATTCGTATTTAATCTATATTTTTATTAAATAAAATAAAAAAACATTCCGAAATAAATCAAAACACGAACTTTATTCGAAAGAACCCCTTAACCAAAAAGATTTTACCTTTCTGTTCAAGGGGTTGCGTTTAAATAAACCGTATATTAATTTCCTATTGCCAAATGCTCTTTTGGATAATTTTGTTTTGGTTGGCTTCTTTTGATAATTTCACCTCAGAAATTTTTGCCTGTACAAACTGTTTTCTTCCGTTCAGAGTTCTAGAATAAATCAAATCACCTCGAACGGAAAAATAATCTTCGATCGCTTTTTGATATAATAACGCTGACTTTTTGTTTTTAGCAAAGACTTCTGGAACACTAAAAAAGCCAGCTTTTTGGGTATAGATAAAATAGCGTGGATTTTTTATTTCAGAAAGTGCTTCCGCCATTGCAGTATAAAATAACCGTTCCTCTTGGTAACTCGCTTGTGCTAGATAACAACTACATTCCTTTTCTGATACTGCCATACTTAATCGGTCCAACGCATCTGAAGCAACCATATTAAGTTTTATCATTGTCTCTGTAATACTAAATGCTAATTGACGAACATGTTTTATTTCTTTTTGCCAGGCTTTTTTTCTATTATACTTACTATATGCTTTAGAAACCTTCTTCTGATTTAATGTAAATAAAAGTGCTGCTCCATCAAGTCCTAGTAACATACTGCCTAAAGTTAAATTGAAGTATGCAACGACTAGACTAGCAGTAGTAAAAATCGAAGCGACAATCCATGGATTTCGTTTTCGTTTAATAGAATTTGGTGCTACTTCAGCTTTCACCACGAAATTCCAGCCTTCAATTGGACCAAGCCGCGATTCTTTCCGAACAATTAGCGGCATAGTTAAATGACTACCTTTTTTAAGTGCTTGTTGCCAAAATGCTGCGAGTTGGCTACGTTGCCCGCTCCAATAAAGCATTTCTTGATTGTATACCGCTATCTCTTTCCCTGAATAAACACTTAACAAATCGAAACGTTCGATACCACTTTCAATGCTTGGATCTGTTTCAAAAGTCAATCCACAGACATAACTCATTCGCTGTATAATTCGATTGACATTAACTTGCTTTGAATAATCAACTCTTGGAATCACAACCGCCAAATGCCAAATATTGGTTGTCTTTCCTTCTTCATTGATTCGCAACCCCCGCCCTCTTAGTTGTTGCGTTTGAACAAAGGAAGCAGAGTGATTGGCTAATACCACAGTGTTTATCGCAGGACAATTCCACCCTTCCCCAAGCAAACTGCTTGTTCCAATTAATAATTGAATTGTTTTTTCATTCACTAATTGAGTTAAAATAGTCAAAGCTTCCGACTGTTTTTTCTCATTTGGGTAAACAATAGCATACCCAGAGAAATAAGGGTGTTCGTCAATTTTGATAGAAATTGGTAAAAAATGCTCTTGCAATGTTTTAGGAATAATCAAAAATTCACCACAAATCACTCCCATTGCTATTTCTTCTTTAAAAAACGGCATTAAACTATCAAAGATAGGAATCAATCCATACTCCAATTCACCATTTTTTCCTAATAGGACCTCTTTTTTTATAAAATCTGTTAAGACCAATCCTGATAGCTCTCTGCCTAATTTCTCATACTCACAAAGTAAAATCTGAGAAATCGCAGTCTTCTTTTCAATTGGCGCTTGATTTAGTATATTTTCAGAAAAATCTGGAAATAATTGCAATTGATTTTGAGCTACCCAGCCTTGTGTTTCTAAGTAATTAAAAATTAGTAAATTGGGGGCTTTTTCATATAAGTAAACTAACAAATCACTCATATGCTGTTTTTCAAACGTTGGAAATGAAATTTTTTCGCCTTGTGCTTTCGTTAGCCCAAGCAACAACCAATGTTCGTCGGTCAATTGATAGCCATGTAATTGCAAAAATAATAGCGCACTTAAATAAACCTCAAAGGATTGATAAATAAAGGCTACTTGATTTTTTGGATCTTGTATAAAGGCTTGTGCTAATAAATAATCTGCTATTTCTACACTGGCTACAATTGCTTCGACCACGTTCGCTTGCTTTTGCAAAAAATTTTCATAACAATTAGTAATCTCACTAGGAGCAGAAACTAGATAGAGGTAATCCTGATGAGGCGCTAGCACTTGCTCTTTAATCAACTCAGGAATCGTGATTTCTTCATCGATTGGACCGTTTAACAATTGGTATTGTTGCCATTCCTGCACATTTGCATCATACGGAGGTGTTGCGGTTAGTGAAACAGTCAGTAGTTGCGGTACTGATGCCTTTAACTTTAGTAAAAATTCACCCCAGCTTTTCTTTAAATGATGTGCT
The DNA here is from genome assembly GCF_050545135.1 of Enterococcus sp. AZ170. Lineage (NCBI taxonomy): Bacteria > Bacillati > Bacillota > Bacilli > Lactobacillales > Enterococcaceae > Enterococcus > Enterococcus sp. AZ170. The sequence continues at coordinate 1,892,814 of NZ_CP172947.1, forward strand.
TCATCCAGTACTAACACGTCAATTTTTTTTCTTTCCAAAAAACCTATATCGTCAGCTAGCCGACTGTACACGGTTTGGTATGTTTCAATCGTAATTTCTTTTATTGACTCGATTGAAGTGGATATCTGAATTCTATCAGACTTATTTTTCAAAAAAGCTGTCTGAATCGTATCTGTCCATTGTTGCTTTAATACTAAAGACGGAACTAATATCAACGTTTTCCTATTTAATTGTCGAACTATTTCTATCCCTAAATACGTTTTACCAGAGCCTGGTGGAGCTACTAGATGGATAGATAGGTTCTCTTTATATTTTGGTATTCTAGCAAGCAGCTTTTTTTGATATTCATGCCACTCAATGTTTTCATCTGTTAAAATCGTCATCTTTTGAATCTTAATCCTTTCCCTGACTTGACTGGTCTAAACGATCGATTTTTGCATGAAGTTCCGCAATCGTTTTTTGCATCTCTTCATGCATTGTATCATGTTTTTTATGCAAAGTTGATAGGCTATGGTGAATCAGTGTCCCGCTTCCTGCCGCTAAAGATGCACCTAGAGCACTTAAAACATTGGTATAATTTCCTAAGATTAATTGTACATTCGCAGATGGCTGAACATTTTTTAATGACGGAAGCCACATTGTCAGCACGGCAAAGACTACAAGATAGAAAAAAAGAAATAGATAAATAAAAATGGAGATTTTGCTAGCAAGCAAGGCTGGGATCTGCTCTAAAAACTGATTGATTTTTTTCATTTATGACCAACTCCTTTTCAGATCGATTCTTACTGAGAATCTCTCTTTATTATGAGTGATAGGAAAATAAAAGTAAAACATCCGTAATTTTAACTAACTCCACCTTTTGATTCTACTCTAAATTAGGTTATACTTAGAGAAGAATCTTATTTACTAGGAGGCAAATTATTTTGTTAAAAATCGAACGTATCCCAACTGGTACAATCCAGGAAAATTGTTACTTAATTTACAATGAAACAAGCCTTTTGATTATTGATCCTGGTGCTGAAGCAAAAAAGATTACGGAAATGATCGAGAAAACCGACACTACACCTGTCTCTATTTTACTGACGCATACTCATTATGATCATATTGGTGCAGTTGAAGAACTACGTCATCACTATTCGATTCCTGTATATGTCAGCCCACTTGAACAGGACTGGTTATCTAACCCAATTTTGAATTTATCTGGTTTAGGTCGGCATGATGATATTGCGGATATCATTGTGCAGCCCGCCGACGTAGAATTTGAATTGATTGATTATGATTTAGGCGGTATTCGTTTTTCCGTTGTTCCAACTCCTGGGCATTCGATAGGAAGTGTAAGCTTTATTTTTGACGACTTTGTTGTCACAGGCGATGCGTTGTTTAAAGGAAGTATCGGCCGTACCGATCTTCATACTGGTGATATGCAACAGCTTCTCCACAGTATCACTACGTATCTTTTTACTTTACCCGATGAATTTCCAGCCTACCCTGGCCATGGAGATGCTACAACCATCGAGCATGAGAAAAAGACAAATCCTTTTTTTAACTAAATTCAGACTATTATCAACGAACTTAAATTATTTAAGATGGTAAAAAAGCAAGTTGAAAAGAAGGAATCGTTATTCTATTTATACTATCATGCTTAAAGGCTGATAGAATTTCTCAGCCTTGAGATTTAGGAGGAAAAATTATGAAACCGACAACACTATATATCATTCGCCATGGAAAAACGATGTTCAATACAATTGGCAGAACACAAGGTTGGTCCGATACTCCTTTAACAAAAGAAGGCGAAGAAATCATTCGCTATTTGGGGTTAGGTTTAAAAGATATGGTATTCCAAGAAGCATATTCCAGTGACAGTGGCCGTGCCATGCAAACTGCAAGGATCATTTTGCAAGAACATGAAAATGGTGCTGCCATTCCATACGGAACCGACAGTCGTATCCGCGAGTGGTGTTTTGGCTCTTTAGATGGTGGTTATGATGGTGAACTGTGGGGAGTTGTTCCTAGAATTCTAGCATTTAAAGATTATGAAGATATGATGACCAACAGAATAAGTTATAAAGACTTAGCAGATGCGATTATTGCGGCAGATACTGCAAATTGGGCTGAACCTTATGACAAAATTCGTGAACGTGTTTGGAGTGGCTTTGAAGACATTGCTCATCACCGAGAAAAAAATGGGGGTGGTAATGTCATGATCGTTTCTCATGGCTTGACGATTTCGTTTTTACTATCACTGATCGATAATCGTTTACCAATGCAAATTGGACTGGAAAATGGTAGCGTAACAAAACTCACCTATGAAAATGGGTCATTCACTATTGATACAGTCAACGATACTCATTTTATTGACAATGGACGTGGTATTGCTTCCGCTCATTAAACTCAAAAGAAGCATCTAGAAGAAAACAGCTACGTTTTCTTCTAGATGTTTTTTGAATGGTTGAACAATAGTCTAGTTTAAATCGTTTTTTACGATCTGAACAGCTCAATTATGTGATTGTGGCTATACGCTTTATCTTGATCACTGAACATTGGGTCCCTAAGATATAAACTCCTTCTCTTCTAAGCTCAAATAATATATTTGAAACATGATTTCAAGTATGCTGTCATAAAAAGAAAAAAGGTAAGAAATAACCGTTGAAGTTATCTCTCACACTTTTTAAATCCAGATAGTCGATGGAATCATTGGCAAGACTTTCCTTTTTTAAAGTTACAACTTCACTTGAACAGAATGGGACGTCACCTGATTTCGTCCTAATTAGGCGTTAGCAATACCAATTTCATCTCCTGCACTGACATTACCTATCTTAGTAAGTTCAAAGCTTTTCACCGCATCCATATTCGTAATCACAACAACCATATCGATTGCTTTATCAGCTGACGTTATTGCTTCCAAATCAACTTCCGCAATTAAAGTTTCTTGAGTCACTTTGGCTCCTTCGCTTACTTTTATATTAAAAGGCTCTCCATTAAGTTCGACTGTATCAATCCCCATATGAAGCAAAATTTCTAACCCATTTGCCATTTTCATCCCAACTGCATGTTTTGTTTGAAAAACACTTAAGACTTCTCCAACAATAGGTGAATAAATATCACCTGTCTCAGGAATTACGGCAAATCCATCTCCCATCATTTTTTGAGAAAAAACGGGATCATCGACTTCACTAATAGGAATTAGCTTCCCAGTTGCCACAGCATAAAGCGTTTCATTTAATTGAATTGTTTCTTTCTTTTTTAAAAATCCAAACATTTCTTTTCTCCTCCAATTTTTATGAATAATAATAGTATAGAAAATTCTCAGAATAATTACAACAAAGAATTCATTGTAACTAAATTTTTCTAACACTGATGAAAAGTTAGTTGGTTTTTTTTATATGAAACGGTATACTATTAGTGATTTATTATTTTATTCTAGAAAGGATTGAACCTATGCTTTTATCAAATTTATGGAAAGCAATTATTCTAGGGATTATCGAGGGAATAACTGAATGGCTACCAATCAGCAGTACAGGGCATTTAATTTTAGTGGATGAATTTATTAAAATGAATCTCAGCAAAGATTTCATGGAAATGTTCAATGTGGTGATCCAACTTGGTGCGATTATGGCAGTTGTTGTGCTCTATTTTCATAAGCTGAACCCCTTTTCACCACAAAAAGATGCGACTGAAAAAAAGGATACTTGGATTCTTTGGTCAAAAGTTGTTGTTGCCTGCGCACCGGCTGCGATCATTGGGATACCGTTAGATGACTGGTTGGAGGCAAAATTCCACAACTTTTTTACAGTCTCTTTGATGTTGATTGTTTATGGGATTGCTTTTGTTGTGATTGAAAAACGTAATCGAAATCACATACCAAAATGTACAGATTTACGTAATTTTACTTATAAAGCTGCTGCTGTCGTTGGTTTTTTCCAAGTACTCTCATTGATTCCAGGAACTTCCCGTTCTGGCGCAACCATTTTGGGTGCAATCATTATTGGTGCCTCTCGCTTTGTTGCAACAGAATTTTCATTTTTCCTTGGCATTCCTGTCATGTTCGGTGCAAGCTTTCTGAAAATAGGTAAGTTTATTATGAAAGGTAATTCATTTGGGTTCACCGAAACGTTTATTTTATTAGTCGGTTCGATTGTCGCTTTCGTTGTTTCGATCATTGTAATCAAGTTCTTACTAAACTATTTAAAACGAAACGATTTTACTGCATTTGGATGGTATCGAATTGTACTGGGTGTTTTACTGATTAGTTATTGGTTATTTTCATAGTTTATTTAGAACCGATTTTATCGGTTCTTTTTTTATTTTTCGTGTAGTCCAGTTGTTGGCTTATTTCTATTTCCAATGATAATGATTATCATTACTAATTAGAATAAATATACTTTCAAAAAAACATGAAAGCTTATTTAACAACATTAATGCCAATTGATAATTACTATCGTTCTCATTTAGACATTTCCATTATCATTTAAGATTTATTTATGCTATGCTCTATTTGAGGAGTGATAAAATGAAAATTTCAGAAGAAAAAAAAGCACTACTAGCCACCATACTTTGTCTAATATTTATGGTGATTGGATTTATTTTAGAAAAATCAGGTACAATTTTTTACCCTATTAGTTTTATAGTAGCTATCATTTTTGGCGGGTTTAAACAAACCAAAGCAGGTCTACTAGAAACTGTTGAAAATAAACGTCTTAATGTTGATTTACTTATGGCCTTAGCTGCTATCGGTGCCTGCATTATTGGTAATTGGTTTGAAGGAGCTATGTTGACGTTTATCTTTTGTCTTAGTGGTGCATTAGAAGAATATACGACAAATAAAAGTAAAAAAGAAATCTCCAGTCTAATGAATCTACAACCTGAAATGGCTTTGCTATTAAATGAGCTAGGTAAAACAACTGAAACGCCTGTGAAACAATTAAAAATCGGTGATTTACTGCTTGTTCCTAAAGGAGCACGCATTCCCATTGATGGTATTTTGACCAGAGGTTGTTCAACGATTGATGAGGCTGCGGTCACTGGTGAGTCTATCCCAACTGAAAAATCAATTAATGATCCCTTGTTTGGCGGAACAATCAATCTGGGCGAAGCAATTACAATGACAGTGAATACTACGAGCGAAAATACGCTATTTTCAAAAATCATTCGTTTAGTGGATGAAGCACAAAATACCCCTTCACAGACCGCAAGTTTTATCGAAAAACTAGAAAATACCTATGTAAAAATCGTTTTGATTGCAATTCCTATGATGATTTTAATTCCTTATCTATTTTTAGATTGGTCTTGGAATGAAAGCTTTTATAGAGGAATGGTATTGTTAGTCGTTGCATCTCCTTGCGCATTAGTCGCTTCTGCAACTCCCGCTACATTGGCAGCAATTTCCAATGGGGCAAGAAATGGTGTGTTATTTAAAGGCGGAATTTACTTAGAAAATTTAGCTTCTTTAAAAGCAATCGCTTTTGACAAGACTGGAACTTTAACTCGTGGTATTCCAGTTGTTACGGATAGTGTCTTTTTAAAAAATAAGCAGGAAGGTTTAAATGTCCTTTTAGCAATGGAAAGACAATCCACACATCCCTTAGCTCAGGCAATAATAACCAGATTCGACAATGAGACAACTACACTCTATGATCAGATAGAAGTAAAGAATATCACTGGATTTGGAATGGAAACCACGATTGACTCAACAACGTGGCGGGTGGGGAAAAATACCTTCAACACACAAATAGGCGAAAAAAAGGAATTGGAAAACGAAGTTTCTAGGTTACAAAATGCAGGAAAAACGGTTGTTTATCTATTTCAAGAACAAGAAATCGTCGCTTATTTTGGACTTTTGGATATTCCTAAACCTGAAGCATATAAGGTGATTGCTTATTTTAAACAATCAGGGATTCATACTACAATGATTACTGGCGATCATGAAAAAACTGCCCTTGCTGTAGCATCACAACTTGAAATTGATGAAGTTCATGCTGATTGTTTGCCACAAGACAAAACAACAATCATCAAGCATCAAAAAGAAACTTATGGTGTCAACGGAATGATCGGTGACGGGATCAATGACGCACCCGCTCTTGCTAATGCAGCTATTGGCGTTGCAATGGGTGAAGGGACAGATATAGCGATGGATGTAGCTGATATAATCTTAATACAGAATGACCTAGAAAAGCTACAAATGAGTCATCTTCTTTCTAAAAAATTAAAACGAATCGTCACGCAAAATATTCTGTTTTCTTCTAGTGTCATCCTATTCTTGATACTATCAAACTTCTTTCAAATCATCAATTTGCCACTGGGTGTTATCGGTCATGAAGGAAGCACAATTCTTGTTATCTTAAACGGATTGCGGATGCTAAAAACGATTCCTCTTGAAAAAACAACTATGTCTGAAAACAAATATTCTTCGCAAACAGCAGACTTTGTCCAATAATAAAAAAGACTGCAGCCCATGAAGTGAGCCCCAATAGTTAGACCATAACCCGACCGAAGAAATTTGGTCGGGTTATTATGCGGTCATCCGTTTGCGATATTGAACGGGACTGCAGCCGAGCCTTGTTTTGATTCGGTGATGATTATAGTAATTAATCCACTCTTTAATTGCCCTCTTCAACCTTTTAAAGCTTGTATAAATCACACCATAATAAATTTCTTGCTTTAATAGACCAAAGAAGCTTTCCATCGGTGAATTGTCAAGACAATTCCCTTTTCGGGACATGCTCTGGAATATTTTTTTCTCCGCTAAAGGCTTTCTATAACCATTCATCTGGTAAGCCCAGCCTTGGTCAGAATGGAAAGTCCGACGATAGGGGCAGTCCGCGGTTTGTTCTATGGCTTCTTTTTGAGCATCAAGAACGGCCTTTGCATTTGGTTTTTCTGATATTCGATAGGACAGAATTTCCCCGTTAAACAGATCTAGGAATGGGTCTAAATACAGCTTCTTGATGACAGGTTTTCCGTTCGTATCTTGTTCATAATACTTAAATTCAGAAGTATCAGTTGTAATCTTTTGATGAGGAACCGAGGTAACAAATCGTCTGTGAATCCGATTCTTTGCCACTCGTCCAACAGTCCCTTTGTAGGAATTGTACTTACGTGATTTGCGTGTAAACTTTACGCTCTTCAGCCCAAGCTTACGCATGATTCGACGGATTTTCTTTTGATTTACCTTTACTCCCTGTTCGTTCAGGGCGATTTGAATCCGACGATACCAATAGTTCCCATCGTTTTCTTCGAAGATTTCTTGAATGGTTTCCTCTAGCTTGGCATCTGGATTCCCACGATTCAATCGCTTTTGCCAATACATGTATGTCGCTTTAGGAAATTTTGTCGCTTCAAGAAGAATCGTTAATCGGAACTCCTTTCGGAGTTCGTGGATGATTCGTGCATCTCGTTCTTGAGTCGATCTGGGATATTCATCCCTAAAGCTCGGAGCTTTTTTACGAAGGCCAGTTCTGCACGAAGCAGTTCATTTTCTCGTTCCAGTTCTTGTTCACGCGTTAACGGCCTTTTTGGTATTTGTTTCTTCTTTTTCTTAGTCATTGAAGGCCTTCCTTTCAGTTTCGGTAAGAGACCTTCAATGCCTTCACGCAGAAATAGTTGGTGCCAATGTTGGAGTAGATTTCCAGATGGCAATCCATATTTCAATGCGACATTAAGGTAAGAGTCACCGCTAGTCAAATAATAGTGTATGACATCTTGCTTGAATTGGGAAGAATAAGTTTGTTTATTTTTACGTCGGTTTAAGGCATTAAAGTCCAATTTTTCTACAATCTTTACCCATTTTCTTACTGTTGAATCAGCTGGAATACCGTATCGGCGAGCTAGAGCCACATACCCACCTTCTCCCCTCTGATACGCTTCAACTACTGATTTTTTAAAGTCATAATCATATTTAGCCACTATAAAAAGCCCCCTAAGTTAGATTTTCTGGTCTAACTTAGGGGGCTCACTTCACCCATAATCTTTTGGCTGCAGTCTTTTTTTACTCATTCCACTCTTTCATAAACTCTTTTAAAAATTCTTCTAAAAATACTTGGCGTTTTTGCCCAATTTTTTTTGCGTAATTTGTATTTAGTCCTGTATTTAGCCGTATGATCTTCTCGTAAAAATGGTTGATGACCGTGCTATCTTTTCGATATTCACTTTTTGATTGAAGTGTTCTAGGTAAAATTTTTGGATCATAGATAGGATTTCCTTTATGGCCGCCATAATAGATTGTTCGAGTAATGCCAATGGCTCCCATAGCATCTAAACGATCAGCATCTTGTACAATTTGGCCTTCAATGCTAAGCTTTTCTCTTGTTCCTGTCAGTGTTTGACTAAAAGAAATGTTTTCCACTATATAAATGATTCGTTCAACTACACTAACAGAAATGGTAAGACTAGCCAAAAACTCACTTAGTTGTTTATAAGCATCTTCTGGATCAGAAACTAATTTATCATCCACTGTATCATGAAGATAAGCCGCCGCGATAACAACAAAGTGATCACATTGTTCTGTATCAGCAATTTTATTTGCTAAGCGGACCACTCTATTGATATGATCCATGCCATGTCCCGTTTGGTCTTTTAGCATAATTGCCTTTGTATAGTTTTTGATTGCCTCTATATTTTGATCGCGCATTCTATTCCTCCAAACGATATACCTGTAGGGATGTCGAAACTTTTACCTCGAATTATCATCATTCTATGATTAATAACTCATGGTTAACTATTTTTAATGACTAGTCCACTAATTACATTGACTACAGATTCACTTGCATTTAATAATTCTTCTAATTGATCATAGACATTTTTCCAGCGAATAACCTCAACTGGATTTTGCTCGTTAGTGAATAATTCTTTAAGAGATTCACTATATAATTTATCCGCTTTTCCCTCAATTTCACTTACCTCATTAATCATTGTATGCAGTGTTTTGGAATTCTTAAATTTTGCAAATTCTTTTGTAGCAGTTAAAACACCGGCCGTTGCCTCTACTCCGTAAGTAATAAATACCCTGGCGTTATCATTTAATTCTTTCACAACTAAGCTACTTAACAAATAGGCAATACTGTTGATTGTATCCAAGACATCATCTAAGCGTTGTGTTATTTCAACAATATCTTCTCTATCAATCGGTGTAATAAACGAAATATATAATTCACTTAAAATTTTTTGAACGATTTGATCTCCTTCTTTTTCCAATACGTGAATTTTTTCAGCTTCTTCCTCTAATTTTTCAAGTGAATAATCCATTGCAATCATTTCTAAAAGCTCTGCCGCTTGATGTGCGTTCATTGCCAAACGTTCTAATTCACCAAAATAATCGAATTGCTTTTTTCTAGCCATCTTATTCTCTCCTTAAAATACCGCCATAAATAGTTTCGCCATAACAAAGGCAATGATCCCACAACCTGGAAAAGTCAAAATCCAAGCAATCAGCATCTCTTTTACAATGCGCCAATCGACGCTAGATACACGTTTCGAGGCACCGACCCCCATAATTGCAGTTGTCTTTGTATGTGTGGTAGATACAGGAATTCCAAAAATAGATGCTGCAAACAAACAGACTGATGTACTTAAATCCGCCGCAAATCCTTGATAAAGTTCCAATTTCACCATATCCATTCCAACTGATTTAATAATCCTCATGCCGCCCACTGACGTACCAAATCCCATTGTGACTGAACACAAGACCATGACCCAAATTGGAATAATAAAGCCTGAACCTGACTTTTCTGCTAGATTATTATAATAAAGCCCTAACATAAAGACTCCCATAAATTTTTGACCATCTTGAGCACCATGTAAGAAGGCATTAGCCGCCGCACCGAACGCTTGACCATAGGTAAATACTTTATTAGCAGTTCTTCTAGCTACACCTCTGAAAAGGATTACAATTAGCTTCGTAACAAGAAATCCTCCACCAAATCCCATTACCGTAGAAACCACTAGTCCAACTAATACTTTGGCCCATTCAGTTCCATTGACAGCTCCAAGTCCTCCTAAAGCCATTGCTGATCCCGTCAGACCAGCGATCAATGCATGACTCTCACTTGTTGGAATTCCAAAATACCACGCTGCAACAGACCAAACTACGATCGAAAATAATGCAGCGGCTAACGCTACTTGCGATGCATTTCCATGCGCATCAAAGCTCACGATATTACTAATTGTTTCAGCAACTTGCGCATTAAAGTATGTCATCACCAACGCACCAAAAAAATTCATGACAACAGCCATCCAGATCGCAACATTTGGTTTTAAAACCCGTGTCGAGACAGCGGTTGCAATTGCATTTGGCGCATCTGTCCAGCCATTGACAAAAATAACGCCCATAACAAGAGTGACCGTTATAATTAAAGCAATATTCACATTGACACCACCATTTCATTTTTCCCCTGCTATGATAGCATATTTTTTATAAAAAGTATCTAGTTTTCTGATCAAACTTAAAGTCATTAAAGTTTTTCACATAAAGAAAACCGTAATTTCACTGTTAAGGAAAAAAACTTGTCATCTTTTATTGCAATGCCTGTTTGGATTAGGTATAATGATTAGTGTTGAATTACATATGGATTTTCCTGTGTAAGACCTTAATTTATCGGAGGTGAAAGAAATGCCAAATATTGAATCTGCAATTAAACGTGTACGTACTAACGCTAATAAGAATGCTCAAAATTCATCTCAAAAAAATGCTATGCGTACAGCTATCAAGAAATTTGAAGATGCTGTAGCTGCTGGTGCTGACAATGTTGATGCGTTATATACAGAAGCTATCAAAGCTGTTGATATGGCTGAAACAAAAGGATTAATCCATAAAAACAAAGCAGGCCGTGACAAATCTCGTTTAAGCAAAAAATTAGCAAAATAATGATTTGTAGAAGTTAACATTCGTGTTAACTTCTTTTTTATTAAAAAAGACTGAATTATAAAGCTTAGCATTTTATCATCCAGTCCTTTAAAGCCGAAATTCACAATGGTGCGCACTTTTGTTTCAGTCACATTTCTATAAATTAAAACAGGTCAAAATTTCGTTTGACTCGTTTAAACTACTGCTACTCAATTAGATAAACCGCACTAGCTGATTGAATGATTGTTTCGTTTTTACTTGTTTGACCTGTCTGTCCCCCTCTAACGTAAACCTTTTGATCGTCAGCCAGAATTTCTTGAATTTCTAATCCAAATTGTCCATAAAGTTCAAGTATATCCTTTACATGTTCAATATAATCTTGAGGAGATTTTGTTATGATATACTCATTTTCCGATTGAACTTGATGTGCAATAACCTGTACACGCATAAGATCATACACCACTTAAAGATTGCTCCCTGATCGAACCTCTCTGAAAAATATTTCAATGATTTTCTTCGATTCATTCATAATAAATCCTCCTATTTTAGCGAGTCACTTGCCCAGATAATTTGAGAATAAACAATTCAAAGAGCAACTCTTTGTCCATCTGACCTGTTTTCATTCTAAAATCATTTTCTACTAATTCGTCATAAATTGCTTCTAGACGATCTAACTCAAAGCGTCGCACTTGCTGTAAAGCAAGTTTAATACGATAAGGGTGAATTTTTAAGGTTTCCGCAATATTTGCTTGTTGATACCCTAATTTGGCTAAGATTTTTGTTTGTAAAAATAGGCGGATTTGATTTAATAAAATAGCATTTAATTTAATGGTCTCTTCCCCCTGAAGAAGTAGATCTTCATACAATTGAATTGCTTTCTCACTAGACCCAGATAAGACCTCGTTTGTTAAATCAAAGACATTATGTTCTAAAGATTTTGGTACGAGTTCTTTGACTCCATATAAAGAAATTATTTTATTTTCAGAAGCATATAAAAATAACTTTTGCAATTCACCCATTATTTTTGAAAGATTTAGATCTGTCAGCTGTACTAATAAATCAAATGCTTCAGGTCGTATTTCATACCCCTCACTTTGAATTGTTTGTTCTACATACTGCCTTACTTCACGCTCTCCCATGGGATTTACATCAATGACTTCTGCCTGTTTTTTGATTGCTTTCGTTATTTTTTTACGTTCGTCTAATTTTTCGACATTTGCAATAAAAACTAAGATAGTTGTTGGTGAAGGCTGTTCCAAATACTTAAGCAAACTCTCGATATCATGATCAAGTCCGTTCGTTCTTCTTTCCGCCGTTAAAAAATAAGGATTTTCTATAAATACCAAGCGATAGTCTCCAAAAAAAGGAATCGTCTCAGCTTCCTCTATGGCTATAGATAGGGGAACCTCCTCCATATCAAAAGAAGAATAATTGAACTGATCATCTTCTGTTTTGATTAATTGATCCATCAATTCTGTCTTAAATAACTCGCCCAAATAACTCTCTGTTCCTTGAACTAAATAGACAGAAGCAAACTGCTGTTGTCTTACCTGTTTCAATGCCTCTTGTAAATTCATAAATTCCCTCATTTCTCTTTTCAATCCTATCATGTCATTTTAAGAATTGCTAGTCTTCTTTCAGGATTGTTTTAGCTGGAGACATATCTGAAAACGGAGTCCATTCATAATAAATCATGCCATTTTTATTTGTTTGAAACTGTTTGATTTTAAATTGCTTTAATGTTTCTATAGTTTCTTTATGAGGATGATTAAATCTATTATTACGCCCGCAAGAAATAATGCTCTCCTTTGGCTCAATACTTTGAATAAACAAAGGAGTAGATGACGTTTTACTGCCATGATGTCCAACTTTAAGTACATCAACCTTCAAGGCTGGAAATTGTTTTACTAACTGTTCCTCTCCCTCTTTTTCTAAATCTCCTGTAAATAGGAAACCTCGCCCAGCAACTTTTGTATAAACTACAATTGAGTCTTTATTTTCTCCAGTGCCTAAATGATCTGGGGCAAGGGTTTTCAGTGGAATATGATCACTAACTGAATCTCCAATTAAAATTGGATAACATTTCGTTCCACTCTTTTTTAAGTACTCAATCATAGAGAAAAAAGCTATTTTCTTATCTGTGCCAACAGGAAAATAAATGGAACGAATTGGAATTTTCTCATTAATTGCTACTAAATCACCAAAATGATCGATGTGTCCATGAGTAATCAATACTTTATCTAGATACTTAACACCTTTACTTTTCAAATACGGAATTACTGAATAATCTGCATTGCTTGTTTGCTTTGTTTTAGTCGCCCACTTTTCCTTTTTATAGTCCAATTTCCCACCAGTATCAATCAATATATTTTCTTGATGAAAGGGGGTCTGTATAAATATGCTGTCTCCTTGTCCAACATCAATAAAGGCAATTGTACCATTTGGTGATACATATTTGCTATACATCAACAAGAATAGCGCAATTCCAACCAAATATACTTGTTTGGATTGGTTTAACAACATATGCAAAAATAGAAGCATCAGCGAAAGCATTACGAGAAAAAGTATAGGTGAAAATACCCCTGTAACAATGGTGTGAGTAGTATTTTGACTTAACCATTCAAAAAATGATTGTTGGACAGAAAAATAAATTTCCAAGGTATCAATGATAAAAGTAGCTTTCAGTAGGAATGAACTAAGTAAACTAATACTTAATACTGGCAACATAAATCGTTCAAAAACAGGCACTAATAAAAATGTATATACACTGCTCGTTACCTGCCATTCAAAAAATGTTAACCCCACCAACGGAATGATCGTCAGATTTAACAATAGAGAAAAATAATACGTTTGCAAATAACGATTGCTGACTTTTCTTACAATAGGATAGACAAATAAAATAAAAAAAGATAAACCATAACTTAATTGACCAGCTGCGGAAAAAAGAAGATACGGTTGAAAAAATAAACATAGCATCAAGGTTAAACTCCAACAATCCAATGCAGATAGCTGCCATTTAAATTCTCGATTACTCAAAACCAGCATACACTGAAGCAATGCTCTAACAACACTAGTTGAAAAGCCAGCGAAGCCTGCATACACAATTGAAAATAGTAATTGTAACCAAAATAATTGTTCTAAGGTAAGTCCACATTTTAAAAATATATACCGAAAACGTCCAATAAAAAAAGTTACATGCATTCCAGATAAACTGAATAAATGAAGAATACCTAAATTTGAAAACATTCCTTCTTTTTGAGAAAATTCACTTGATTTAAACCCAAAAATCAATGTTTTAAGATATAAGGTCGTCTCTTTTAAAAATGTTTTATCACAGTGATCGATTCCTTTTTTTCGATAGCTACTTAACCAAGCTAAGAGTTCATAAAATTTTGGTCTCTCTTCTTGAATTTTATGTATCTTCTCAATCGTCAATGTTTGATAGATCCCATTTTCTTTTAAATAGTTTCGATAATCAAACCCATTCAAATTTGTTTTTGACATAGGGGTTTCAAATTCACCTGAAATATTGACTTTCAATGGCTGATTTACTTTTTGCCAACTTTGCTTTTCTTGTTCAGAGGTCAATCGATAAAATGCGACAATCTTCCGCTTTTCTTTATTAGATATCGTAATATTCCCCTCTAATTGGAGGCGATCACCATCGATTTTAACTTGATCGGGTAATACAGATAAGTCTCCAATTATTTGGTGTGTTTCTGGAAATTTCTCTAGTTCTTCTTTTCTCAAAATCCTTACACAGGAAACGATCATAATACACATACATAAAAAACTAGCACCAATAATCCATTTGTTTCCAGTATAGAGGACTCGACTAATTATATAAAACCAAACAATTCCTGTTAATAGAGTTGGTTCTAAAACTAAAAAAACAGTTCCTATTATTACTAAGACTGGAAAAATCCAGTAATTATTGATCAGCTTGAGGTGCTTCTTCCACTGAAGCAATCTCATCTTCTCCTAATTGTAATTCAGCAAAATACTTCTTAGATAAACTGACTTGATCTACTGTAGCTCCTACTTGTTTGATCAAAGCTAAAGCATATTCATCATTGCGATAATCCTTTAAGTAATGAATTTTTTTGATTCCTGCTTGTAAAATCATCTTAGTGCATTGTAGACAAGGAAAATGCGTTACATAAATCTCAGCTCCCTCTGTCGGGATACCAAATTTAGCACACTGTAAAACGGCATTCATCTCTGCATGGATTGTCCTGACACAATGGCCATCAACAATATAACAGCCATCATCGATACAATGAACATCACCACTAACTGAACCATTATATCCGCCAGCAATAATTCGTTTATCTCTAACAATGGTTGCGCCTACTTCTAATCTTGTGCACGTACTTCTTAACGACAACAAAACACTTTGTGCCATAAAATATTGATCCCAAGGGATTCTCTCTAATGTCATATTTTACTCCTTTTTAATGATTATTTATTTTCTAAAATTCATTTTGCTGATTTCAATTTAATATTAGGTTATACAAATAGTAAATTATAGAAAAAGTCTCGTCAAGAACCTATACATGATATTTGTAAAATAATTATTTTCTCTTTTTTGAAAATCGTTATCAATTTTTATAAAGTAATCAAATCTTTTAGTTTTTCAAACGTTTTTTCACCAAAACCTGAAATGTTTTTTAAATCTTCGATCTTTTTAAAACCTCCATTTTCTTCCCGATAGCGAATGATTTCCTGCGCTTTTTTTTGACCAATACCTGGTAAATTTTGTAGTTCACTTTCGCTAGCTTGATTAAGATTGACTTTGCTTGTATCGTTCATTGCTCCATTTTGAGAGTCAGCTTTGCTTGTACTACTTTGAACTTCTTCCCCTACTTTTGGAACGTAAATCACCATCTGGTCAACAACCCGTTCAGAAAAATTGACGTACTTTGTATCAGCTTCATCACTGACCCCTCCTGCAAGCATTACCGCGTCCCAGACTCGCATATTTGCGTTCCCTTCGTACATCCCTGGTTTTTTAACAGCGCCCTTTATATCGACGTATAGTTGCTGAGAAGACGATTCAGCTTCTGATGAATGAGTTGAAATTATTGAGGTCATGGTTCGTTCAGCTTCGGAAACTTCTTTTTGATTTTTTTGAACAAACAAAAATAAAAAAACAACGCTAACAATAATAACAATCATGCTAACAGCAATTGTATAATACTTATCTTTATCTAATAACCTACGAAAATCCATCATTTCCTCCCTTCAAAATTAATATACGCGTTATTTCTATTTTTTCATGATAGAAAAGAACAAATTTGATCGTATAATAGAGTAAGAAGGTGATAAAGAGATGGAGAAGGAAATTGTAGCGTTATTAATTGGTAAAGATTTTTTGGGGTTAGAAAAATTGATTGATCTTTTAGGTACAGATATCGTTAAATGCATCCGCGCAATTTTGAATCATTCTGATGAGATAACTTATCGTAAAGAAGTTGAAAATGAGGTGTTTTATCGTATTTGGCAAAAAATTGATCACTATGACGCACAAAAAAGTAGTCTAAAAACATGGTGTCTGACCCTAACACGCAACATTTGTTTAGATAAAAAACGTGTGATCATCCGTGAACGAAATATTATTCCGATGGAGCAGCTACCAGAAAACACTTTAGTCGAAGACTATTTTGAGAAAGAAAATTTCTTAGATTTATTAAAACATCTAACGGAAGAGGATCAATTGATTTTTCTAAAATACTATTATTATCAAGATAGTCCTAATGATATTGCCAAAGATTTAAAAATGGAGGTTTCACAGGTTTATAATCATCTGTCACGTGGGAGAAAAAAGATTAAAGAATTATTTTGATCCGCCCATCGGACTATCTGGCTTAAAAAAAGATAAAATCCGATTGTGGCAAAAGCACCTGCTACACTTTTATTTTAAGGAGGAATTTAAAATGGTTAATCCATTCAAAACAGTCATTAATCAGTTTAATAATGAAATAAATAATCGTTCAACAAAGGAGCTTAATGCTCAACAAAAAAGGAATTTATTCAATCAAACCAAAATGTATATATTTCTTCAAAGCTTTATTGAGAAAATCAAGCCCTACCTTGAGGAAGGAGAGGAAATCCATGCGTACTTGCCAATGACAAATGATGGACAAAATGCTTCTGTCGTAGGCCTGGGTCTAATGGGAATGTATCATCCTGAATCGCCCGAAGCAAAAGCGTATGTAAAAGATTTTAATGATCTTAGGGGCAACAGGTTGTTGATTTTTACGAATAAAAAAATGATTTTTACAACAATCATTGAATTTTTAGATCAACGAACTTTTTTTAGCTATCCCTATTCAACGATCAAAGCCATCACACTTAAAGAAAATAAAATGACCTATTTTGATTGGGACGAGTCTTTTCCACCTAAACGTGTTGCTCTTTATACCTACACTTTCGACTTTGAATCTGAAAACCATATTTTTTCAGAGTTGTTAGGCCAACGTGATGCAGATATTTTAAAACGGCAATTGCTGGAAATTCCAGCACTGCAAACCATTCTGGTTACGGAGAAAATATATCGCAAACGAACATTTGATAGAGTTGTTAACAACCCTATCTTGGCGTATAAAGTCACTTTTTACTTTTTTAACATTTTAGCTGCAATCGTTTTACTGCTCTTTGCTTTAGGTGGCTTTTTTCATATTGGTCCGTTTAAATTTATCTTTGACCTTTCCACAGCTATTGTTATAAAAAGTAGCATGTTGTTTCATTTAATCTCATAGGCTAGTGTCAACATAAAAATAAGTAGTATTAGCTAGAATAGATTCTAGCTAATACTACTTATTTATTTTTCTTTTAATGTGGCTAGGTAATCTAGTGCATCTTGTACATTTTTTACAGGAACGATTTTCATTTTTGTGCCAATTTTCTCAGCAGCAGCTTTCGCCTCTTCATAGTTCGTTTTGATACCTGGTTCTGCTTTTTTCATTTCTTTAGTAATTTCATCGTCTGGAGCAAAGAAGATTTCTGTCTCGTTTTTGCTAGCAGTGACTACTTTCTTATCAATGCCACCAATCCGTCCGACAACGCCGTCAGTATTAATTGTGCCGGTTCCAGCAATCTTGTGTCCCTTACGAATTCCTTTTTGCGTTAGTTGCTCATATGTTTCCAAAGTGAACATCAGACCAGCTGAAGGACCGCCAATATCCCCAGCATCGATTTCAACCGGAATAGAAGAATTGATCTCAGTATGATCTGTCAAGCCAATGCCGATTCCAGCTTTTTTATCTGTCGACAGTTCGATCAATTTTCCTGTTGCTTCTTTAGACACACCATCTTGCGAATAGTTTACAGTAACTTCTTGCCCGATTTTCTGTTTCTTTACGTAATCGACAAACTCTTCACTGCTTTTAAATGTTTTTCCATCGATTCCTGTGACTGTATCTCCGACAGAAATTTTTCCTTTAAAACTTGAATTGTCATCAACTGCTAAAACATAAACTCCTTTAAATGCCATTTCATAAGGAACTTTAGCAAGTTTCAACGCTTGCTCGATTGCCGCATTTTTAGAAGAGTCCATATAATATTGCTGAATTCGTTCATATTCACTATTTGTACTTGATCCCATCAATTCCTCTTTACTGACCAGCTCTTGAAAATCTGAAAACTTTGCTTTTAAGGCAGAAGCCAACGTTGCTTTACGAACCCCAACGGTCGTTAAATAAAACGCACCCGGTTCTGAATCTTTTTTATTATCCACCGTCACAAACTCTTTTAAATTCTCAGTTGTACCAGGTCCTTCAATATAATAAGGAATTGGGAAAATCATAACAATAATTAATAAAATGATTGCTACAAAAGGTAGCATCGACTTGATTGATAATTTTTTTTCATGCGTATTATTCATCTAGGTTCATCTCACGATTCTTTTGATTTAGTGCTTGATTAACAGACTTAGGTAGATACTGCGAAACATCTCCACCAAATTTCAGCACTTCTTTGATTAAGCTTGAGCTCACGTGTGCATAGGGTTCATCTGCTAACAAAAAAACAGTCTCCAATTCAGGGGCTAAGTGACGGTTCATTATAGCAATATCTTTCTCATATTCATAATCTTTCACATTTCTTATCCCTCGAATTAAAAAAGCCGCGCCTAATTCGGTAGCACTTTCAACAGTGAGTTTGCTTTCTTGGACGATCACTTCAACATTTTTTAAATGTGCTACTGCTTCTTTTATCAGAATCAATTTTTCATCTAATGTAAACAGCGCTGTTTTATTTGTGTTGACAAAAACACCAACAATGACCTTATCAAACATCTTAGTACTGCGTTCAATCATATTGAGATGACCATTTGTCAAAGGATCAAAGCTTCCAGGAAAAAGAGCAATTCTAGTCATGTCTTACCTCCTGTTTGTAAATCGTTATCTGAGTAATCCCATAGGTTGTTTCTCGTGCTTTTTTCAGTATACTGATTCTTTCAGGAAGCTCAATAGATTTATCTGTCTCACATACAATGACTGCCTCTTGCTTTAGTAATCCACCGACAATCATTCGATCAATTTGTTTTTCAATTTCTTGTTTAGCATATGGTGGGTCTAGCAAAACTAAATCAAACGTTATTTTTTCTTCTTTCAAAAAATCTATTGCCTTATTCGCATCCATCTTTTTGACCATAAATTTTTCAGGTTCCTTTGTTACTTCAATGTTTTCTTTAATGATTTTAAGCGCCGCAAAGTTTTTTTCAATACAAACCCCTAGGTCCATTCCTCTGGATACAGCTTCAATTGCAAGTCCACCACTCCCTGCATACAAATCTAAGACTGTTCCACCCTCAAAATATGGTCCTATCATGTTAAAAATTGATTCTTTTACCTTATCAGTTGTTGGACGAGTGTTGTCACCATCTAACGCTTTTAAGCGTCGTCCGCCATATTCTCCAGAAATAACTCGCATCTTTTAACGCCCCTTCACTTGTTTCAATCTATTTTAACCATATAACAAATATACAGAAAAAAGATGAAAAATGTTTGAAGTTCGTTCACATTTTCCATCTCAATTTACACATTTTCAGCTAAACGAATTTTAGTACTTAATTCTTCTACTTCAAAACCTTCTTCTTTTTCATACTGATAGGCTTCTTTTGTACCGATCTTTTCAGCAAAGTTCATTTCTACATCTGGACGATACGAGCGTTCTACCTTACGAACAAAATGCAAGCCATTTATTTTAGCTTCTGAGCTTTCGATTGCTTCTTCATCCATATATATCACAACATATTTCATTCGACGAGAAACATAATGTATCAGTCCATAACGCTTTAATGTTTTTAATTGTTTTAGGCTGTATACCCAGACAATTAAACAACGACGTTTTTGGATGGTGAGTTCTTTTTCTTCACTAACTTGCATGACAACTACCCCCACATCCTGAATGTTTTCCTTTTTCAAAGAAAGGATTTCCAGCATCTACTTTGATATCATCTGAGATTGTTTTAGCGACAGCCATACCAACTAAATCAAGAATTGTCTGAATCTCTGTTTCAGCAAATCGAAACTCAGCAACTTCTTCGCTCATATCCAATGCTCTTTTAGCTTGGCGAACTGCTCGTTGCTTTGTTCGAAAATCCGGTGCATGATTACCATAGGCTTCAATCCGTTCAAAAGAATCTTTTGCATCTAAAAAAGCCTTTTGCTTTTCTCGAACATCTTTTGACTCGTACATTGACATACGATTCTTTTTATAAGAATCCATACTCTCACTTGTTAAAATCGCTTGAACAAGCTTTTCTGTCTGATCTTCTATTTCAAATAGTTTTTCTGTCACTATCATACTTATTCACTTTCCTCTGTTTGAGATATTTCTTTTTCAGTTTCTTGCATTAAGACTAACATACTTGCTTTAGAGAATGCAACGCCAATATTTTCCTTCTCTTCATGAGAAAACCTAGAGTGGTACAAAGAATCTGAAAACCAAGAAAGTACTGTGAATGTTGGATCATAGATGGGTTCAGCATACATACCTGTAGCCTTTTTCTTGTCTAATTGTCCAACTTTCAATAATTTTTGATACTCCTCATTTGTTAGTGTAAAAATAGCCGTTGTGGCCATTTGTTCTTTGCTGAATTGCCAACTTTCTGCTCTCTCAGATGATAGAATATTTTTCTGATTTTTGTTTAAAACTTCAAAAAGTTTTTGAGCATTTTTTTGACTTTCAGTGTTCACTCGATAGGTTGGCAGGCCTTCTTTGATTCTTAATAAATTGATGATTCGAATCACTTGATTGCTTTTAACTGCATCAAATCCCATTATTTGTTCCTCTGTAGAAAATGGGATTACTTCACCTTCAAGTAATTGATATGGCATCAAGGTCAATAAAGTTTCTTTATTTAAATAAGTCACTGCTGCAAGCTTACTTGTGCCATGGTTAAAAAATAATAATGCAAAAGTTTTATTATCAAAAGCAATCAATGGACGATAGTTCATATCTTCTTCCATCAGTTCAATGTTATACTTATTTTCTTTATATGTAAATGCAAAATTTGAATAGATCGTCATTAATTCTGATACATCTGATAATTTCATCCCAATTGAGAATGGTGCCGTTTCTTTTGAGTCATTGAAGGCTTTGATCATAGAAATTTTTTCATCTTTTACAGTTATCTCTAGATAGTCAGCATCTTTTTTTCCATATATCAGTACTTCATAACCCATACCAGATTTTTGTTGCTCAATTGGTTCCCCAAAATCAGCTGTAAAATCAACAGCCTTCTTACCTATGTATTCAGCATATCCTGATGTTGGAATTTCTTCATAAGGTAAAGCAGTATGGGAGACAGCATGCCTCCCACCCTCTACTTCTTGCCGTGTTTTTTCAGCAGGGAAAAAGACCGGTTGTAAATAACCAACTAGTAAGACTACTAAGAAAACACCTAGAAAAGCTAATACTCGCTTCATCTTCTTCCCCACTTTTCGTTTAATTTTCTTTAACTTCGATCAAGAGATCGCCTGACCGAATTGGCTCCTCTTCAAAAACATAAATATGTTCAACGATTCCATCAAAGCGCGCCTCAATCGTTGTTTCCATCTTCATTGCTTCTGTTACTAATAATGCATCCCCTTTTTTAACTTTATCTCCTTTATTCACTAACACTTGGAGAACAGAGCCCGACATTGTTGCACCAATTTGCTCTTTGTTTGTTGGTTCTGCTTTACGTTTAGCTTGAACAGATGATTTGATAGAAGTATCTTTGATAACAATTTCTCGACGTTGCCCATTTAAATTAAAGAACAATACTCTGTTCCCTTCAATATCAGGATCACCAACTTCATCTAAACGAATAATCAAAGTCTTTCCTTTTTCAATTTGGACTTCAACCGACTCGCCTTGACGAATCCCTTGGAAGAATGTTGGGGTATCTAATAATGTAACATCCCCAAAATTTTGATAAGATTGGCGGTAATCTAGAAAGACTTGTGGATACATCAAGTAGCTTAGTATTTCTTCAAGTTTCGGCTCATAGCCGATTTTTTCAGCTAATTCTACTTTTACTTTATCAAATTTTACTGGCGCTGCCAAACTTCCAGGTCTTTCGGTAAATGCTGGACGTCCTTTCAAGATGATTCTTTGCAAGTCTTTTGGAAATCCGCCAACTGGTTGACCCAAATCACCTTGGAAAAATGTCACAACAGATTCAGGGAAACTTAATTCGTCTCCCTTCTCATAGATGTCTGCTTCAGTTAAATTATTTTGGACCATAAAGAGTGCCATATCACCAACGACTTTTGAAGAAGGCGTTACTTTTACGATATCTCCAAACATCAAGTTTACTGTATGATACATTTTTTTGATGTCATCCCATTGGTGTCCTAAACCTACAGCTTTCGCTTGTTGTTGTAAGTTGGAATACTGACCACCTGGCATTTCATGCATGTAGACTTCTGTCTGAGGTGCGTTCAATCCATTTTCAAATGGTTGGTAATACATACGAACATCTTCCCAATAATGATTGATTTTTTGCGTATTATCAATATTAACATCCGGTGTACGATCACCATTAACTAGTGCATAATACAAACTACTCATACTAGGTTGGCTTGTCGCACCACTCATTGCACTGGTTGCTACGTCTACGATATCAACCCCCGCTTTTGTAGCAGCAGAGTAAGTAATGATGCCGTTTCCGCTAGTATCATGTGTATGCAGATGAATCGGTAAATCAATTGTATCTTTTAATTCACTGATCAATCGATAGGCTGCTTGGGGTTTTAATAACCCCGCCATATCTTTGATTGCAATGATATGCGCACCCATTTTTTCAAGCTCTTTGGCCATATTTTTATAGTATTCGACATTGTATTTTGCTCTTGAAGGATCATTGATATCTGCTGTGTAACAAATCGCGGCCTCTGCAATTTTCCCAGTATCTCGAACTGTTTGAATACTCTTTTCCATCTGTGGTAACCAGTTCAAGCTATCGAAAATACGGAAAACATCAATTCCTTGCCTTGCTGATTCTTTGATGAATTCCTCAATGACATTATCCGGATAATTTTGGTACCCAACAGCATTTGAGCCTCTAAATAACATCTGTAGTAAAGTATTTGGCATCAATTTACGAATTTTGCGAAGTCTTTGCCATGGATCTTCATTTAAGAAGCGATAGGCAACATCAAACGTTGCGCCACCCCACATTTCACTAGAGAATAACTCAGGTAATCCTTCGCCTGTTAAACGAGCGATTTCTTTGAAATCTTGTGTTCTGACACGAGTTGCTAATAAACTCTGATGGGCATCACGGAAAGTAGTGTCAGTCAGTAGAACATTTTCTTGTTTTTTGACCCAATCAACTACGCCGTGAGCTCCGTCTTTATCTAGAATATTTTTTGCCGTCACATACTCACTACGTAATTCTAAATCGGTTGGAATACGTGGTGCATCAAAATATTTTTTCGTTGATTTTTCAATACCTGGAAACCCATTAACGGTTACTTCCCCAATATATTTCATGGTTTTATTGCCGCGGTCTCTTAATTTTGGAAATTCAAATAATTGCGGTGTATTGTCAATAAACGTTGTTTTCGCTTCACCTGATTGAAATTCAGGATGACCGATTACTTTGTGTAGAAATGGAATATTGGTTTTTACTCCACGTATTCTAAATTCTCTCAAGCTACGTTCCATTTTTTGGATTGCTTTTTCGAAAGTAAAGCCATGCGTACAAACTTTTACTAATAGCGAATCAAAATAAGGAGTGACAACAGCCCCAGAGTACGCATTCCCTACATCAAGACGTACACCAAAACCACCTGGTGAACGATAAGTATCAATTTTTCCTGTATCTGGCATAAAATTGTTCAAAGGATCTTCAGTGGTGATCCGACACTGAATCGCAGCACCGTTCAATGCAATATTCTCCTGTTGTGGGATCTTCATATCTTTATGTAGATCAAGGCCTTGAGCAATTTGCAATTGTGATACGACAATATCGATATCTGTGATCATTTCAGTAATGGTATGTTCTACTTGAACACGTGGATTCACTTCAATAAAGTAGAAGTTTTCTCCTTCAACTAAAAATTCAACTGTTCCCGCATTAATGTATTTAACATGTTTCATTAATTGAACTGCAGCCTCACAAATTTCTTTACGTTTTCCATCATTCATTGATACACAAGGTGCTACTTCGACTACTTTTTGGTGACGGCGTTGAACAGAGCAATCTCTTTCGAATAAATGAATAACATTTCCATGTGTATCTCCTAATACTTGTACTTCAATATGTTTCGGATTAGAAATATATTTTTCGACATAAACTTCATCAGAACCAAAGGCCGCTTTTGCCTCACTTTTTGCGCGGTCATACCCTTCTTTCGCTTCTTTTTCATCATGGGCTACTCGCATTCCGCGACCACCGCCGCCAAGAGCTGCTTTGATCATGATTGGAAAACCATGTGTCCGGCCAAATTCTAAAACGCCTTCGACAGAGTCGACCGGACCATCAGAACCCGGTATTGAAGCAATACCTGCAGCAACAGCAGCTTCTTTAGCTTTGATCTTGTCTCCAAAAATATCCAAATGGTGTAGCGAAGGTCCCACAAAAATAAGTCCTTCTTCTTCACATAGACGGGCAAATTCTAAATTTTCTGAAAGAAACCCATAACCAGGATGAATGGCATCAGCACCAGATTTTTTAGCGATTCGAATAATATCCTCCATATCAAGGTAAGCTTCGATCGGCTTTTTCCCTTTACCAACTAAATAGGCTTCATCTGCTTTAAAACGATGAACCGAATACTCATCTTCTGCTGCATAGATTGCCACTGTCCCGATGTGCATCTCTGTACAGGCTCTAAAAATTCGAATTGCAATTTCTCCACGATTTGCTACTAAAACTTTTTTCATTTTTTCACTCCTACCTGTTTATTAAAATTCTGTTTGATCGATTGTTCCCCTTCATTTATCGATTAATTACCAAGTACTTGGTATTCTTGGTCCATTTTTTGTTTCTTCTCATCTGCGCTGATATTCAATACAAATGCTACAGAGATTGAAATAATCAAAACACTATTTCCTCCTTGACTTAGAAATGGAAACGTTACGCCAGTCAAAGGAATGACCCCAGTAATTCCACCCAAATTGATAAACACTTGTAATAACAACATTGAACCAATTCCAATACACATTAATGAGTTGAATGGTTTCTTCGAGCGTACCCCGACTAAGATGATCCTAGCAATCATAAACATTAAAATCGCCAATATGATCAATGATACTAATAACCCTAATTCTTCAATGGTAATCGCAAAAATAAAATCTGAATGGGCTTCGGGTAAAAAACCTTTTTTCTGAATACTATTACCCAATCCTTTTCCAAACCAGCCACCATTGTTGATTGCGTAGTAAGAATTTGCTAATTGGTGCCCAGCATTTCGCTCATCTTTAAATGGGTTCAAAAAAATAGCAAAACGTTGATAAACATATTGATATCTTTCTGGGATGAAGCTGCCACCCGTTAAAAGTAACGCTTGGATAACTGCTATACTTCCTAAAATCCCAGCACCACCAACTAAATAGGTATACATATAATTAACGCCACTAGCAAGTACCATGATAATCACTAATAAAGTCAAAATTGCTGCATTCCCCAAGTCGGGCTGAATTGCTACAAGAAAAATTAAAAAACCAACCAAAAGCATTGGTCTAAATACAGCTTTCTTAAATTCTTTATCAATATATTTCTGTCTTCGTCCTAAAATATACGCCAAATACCAAATCACCATGATCTTTAGGTATTCCGCTGGCTGCATTGAAAAAGAACCGATTTGGATCCAGCCCTTTGCACCATTGATTTCTGCTCCTAATTTTGTGAATCTAACAGCTAAAAGTAGCACGGAAATGACAACGATCGCAAACATAATAAATCCTTTGATTTGAAACACGGATGTTTTCATCTTATAGATGAAAAACATTGCTACTAAACTCAAAAGCCAAAATTGTAGCTGTGTGATGACCATGCCTGTTGGCGGTTCACCTTTTGATACGAGCAAAGAAGAGGTTGAGCTGTACACCATGATCAAACCCACCGCACTAAGGACTAAGTAGGGGATCAAAATACTATAGTCTAACAAATGCCTCTTTTTTATCTTGTTCGGCAAAGTTTAAACCTCCTTGCCAATCTCTTTTTTTTCTTGAGTTTCCTCATAAACGTCACTATATAATTGATTGAGTTCTTTTTCTAGATCGCTTAACAATTGATGTCCTTGTTTTGAACTTAAAATGCCTAGACGAATAGCATAAGTCACTTGGCGAGAAAAACCATACATTTGTGTATCTACGACTTCCTCAAAAGCCTTACACTGGGAAATACATAGGCTATTTTTTTGATTGCGGATCAACATCATGATCCGTTGTGCATCATCGTTTAACAGCTGAACGGCAAAATCTTTTGAAATGGATTCCATTTGCACTAAACCTCCCATCTTAATTATGTAATTATAGCATAATTTGTCCAGTTATTAACAGAAATTTTCTGAAAATCTATTGTTTAAAATTTTTTTTAATTTTCAATAAACAGGAATGAATAAAAATCTCATTATTATAGCTCTAATCTCAAAAAAATATTCTTCTGGTTCCAGAGGCATGCCTTGTAAATTATAATCAAAGATCAATTGTTCTTTAACTTAAGCCATAGACAATCACGTAATAAATCACATAAACCCAACTTAGGACTCCATGAAATACTGCCCAAAGAATACTATGCCAATTCACATACGAAATGACTAATGCTAATGCACACCCAAATGAAATTCCTGCTTTTGCACTTTCTTTCATCACGTTTCCTCCTAAATAAATCTAAATCACGCTACGATTGTTGCTATTTTAATATTAATAGTAACAGAATCCATTTTAAGAAGCTATCAAAGCACTTATTCAAAATTCTAAAAATATTTATTATAAAAAAAGACCCTTAAAAAGTTAGATTCTGAGCCGACCCCCAAAAGTTAGACCCAAAAATCTAACTTTTGGAGGTCTTTTTGTATGGCAAAATATCGTTTAGAATTCAAATTAAAAATTGTTCAAGAGCATCTTGAAGAAAAAAGAGGAATAAATTGCTTAGCAAAAAAATATGGATTTAATTCTAACACTCAAATAAGAAAGTGGATCCATGCGTATAATGAATTAGGCGAAGAAGGACTACTTCGTAGTCGGAAATGTAGGAATTACTCTGTTCAATTTAAGTTAGATGCGATAGAGTTGTATTTAACTACAGAGTTGTCCTACCAAGAAGTAGCCAATCTTCTCAAAATGAACAATCCATCATTGATTGCGAATTGGCTTAAAACCTATCGTAAGCTTGGTATAGATGGACTCTCTAAACAGAAAGGACGTCCACCTACAATGTTTAAGAAGAAACGAAATGAAATCCAACCATTACCAAGTGAACAATCTCAATTAGATAAACTAGAAAAAGAAAATAGAATGTTAAAAATTGAGAATGCCTATTTAAAAGAATTGAGGAGGCTGCGTATATAGGACGAACAAAAAATGAACGAATCGCGCGAATCATTCACAGCCTCCGAGGATACTTTCGATTAAAAGATATTCTGGAAACCCTAAGGTTTCCAAAATCCACTTACATGTACTGGCAAAAACGCCTCGACAGAACAACTTCAACACAAATGATTGAAGAAGAAATTCAAGCAATTCGTAAAGAACATCAACATTATGGCTATAGAAGAATGACACAAGAATTAAAACGACGTGGATACCAAGTAAATAAAAAGAAAGTACAGCGATTAATTCAAAAGCTACAGTTACAAGTCAAAGCATTTACCAAGAAATCTAGGAAATATAATTCATATAAGGGAACCGTTGGGAAAGTAGCTAAAAACTTGATTCATCGAAGATTCAACACTTCGGTCTCTCATCAAAAAATCACGACGGATACAACTGAATTTAAATACTATGAAACAGATGACGCGGGCATTCTTCGACTGAAAAAACTATATTTAGATCCGTTTATGGATATGTATAACAGTGAAATTCTTAGCTACAGCCTTTCTACTCAACCAAACGGTAAAACAGTTATGGCAGGGTTAGCAGAAGCAATTTCTCAAACAAATGATTGTCCTTATCGCCGCACCTTCCACTCTGATCAAGGCTGGGCTTATCAAATGAATACCTATGTACAGACATTAAAGGACAACCGTACCTTTCAAAGTATGTCTCGGAAAGGAACCTGTTTAGATAATTCTCCTATGGAGAATTTCTTCAGTATTCTAAAGCAAGAATTGTATTATGGCAAAGTCTATCGGAGTCAAAATGAGTTAAGACGAGCAATTGAAAACTATATTTATTATTATAATAATCATCGAATCAAAGAAAAACTTAACTGGAAAAGTCCAGTAGAGTTTCGACAGTTCGATCAAAAAACTGCATAAAAAATAGAGTAGAAAAATCCACTCTATAAAAAGTCTAACTTTTTGGGGTCACTACATTCACGCTTCCTTTTAAGGGTCTGTTCTATTTAATTTATTTTCACTTCATACTAACTTTATTTTTTTAGATCGACAACCATTCTGCCTTTGATTTTTCCTTGTTCCATTTCTTCAAAAATATCATTGACTTCATGTAAACAGCGTGTTTCTACGACAGGTACTACTTTTCCTTCTGCTCCAAATTGGAATGCTTCTTCTAAATCTTTACGTGTTCCAACTAAGGAACCAACGATTTGAATGCCATCTAAAACAGTCTTTACAATTGCTAAATCCATCGTTTCTGGCGGCAGACCAACTGCAACCACTTTTCCAGCAGCTCTCACTGAATCAACGGCTTGATTAAAGGCAACTTTTGACACTGCTGTAACGACTGCTGCATGTGCACCACCTACTTTTTCTTGAATCCAAGCGCCTGCATCACCATCAGTTAACGGGTTACAAACTAAATCAGCTCCTAATTCCTTAGCAAACGCTAACTTATCATCATTGATATCAACTGCAATTACTTTCGCATTAAAAACATTTTTAGCATATTGAATCGCTAGATTACCTAATCCGCCGATACCGTAGATAGCAACCCATTGCCCAGGTTTTACTTCTGAAACCTTGATTGCTTTATAACAAGTAACACCGGCACATGAGATACTACTTGCTTGCGCTGGGTCTAATCCCTCTGGCACTTTAACAGCATAATCCGCTTTGACAATACATTGTTCAGCCATCGCTCCATCTACTGAAAAGCCAGCATTTTTCACTTGACGGCAGAACGTTTCACGACCAGTAATACAATACTCACATGTTCCACAGCCCTCAAAAAACCAAGCAATGCTAACACGATCTCCTACTTTTAAACTCTCAACACCTGGAGCGATTTCTTTAACAATTCCGATGCCTTCATGACCAATCACACGCCCAGGAACTTCACCAAAATCGCCATGAGCAACATGTAAATCTGTATGACAAACACCACAGTATTCAACATCTACTAAAGCTTCACCAGCCTCAAGTGGTCTAATATCTACATCCTTAATTTCTACTTTTCCGTTATTTTCATTTGTTACAACAGCTGCTTTCATTCTATCACTCCTGTATTCAATATAATTTGGTAACATTTACATTCTACCATGTACGAAATCGTTTTGATAGCCCTTTCAGATAAATCGTTCTTAAATAAAGAAATTTTGTTCACATTCTATAAAAAAGAGTAGAAATGAATCACTTTGCATGATTCATTTCTACTCTCTTAACTGTATAATTAGTTGTTTTAGATTGCTGTTGTGGCACCACGATAAACAATGCCGCGACGAGGATCAACAGTAATTAGCTCATCATTGGTAATCAAGTTTGTTGCATCAGCTGCACCAACAATTACTGGAATATCTTTGGCAATTGCAACGACTGCTGCATGTGAAGTCAACCCGCCTTCTTCAACGACCAAAGCAATTGCTTTATCGATTGCAGGCATATAATCTTTATCCGTTGTTTTAACAACTAAGATAGAACCTTCCGTTGCGTTGGCAACTGCTTCTTCAGCTGTATTCGCTACAACTGCTTTAGCAATTACTGAAGCTTCACCAATCCCTTGACCTTGAACTAATTTTGAACCGATCATTTGGATCTTCATTAGGTTCGTTGTTCCTTTTTCGCCGACTGGTACACCTGCTGTAATGATGATCAAATCACCTTCACTTGCAAACCCTTCTTCTTGAGAAGTGTGTGTTGCTAAATTGAACATTTCATCTGTGCTTGATGGTTTCTCAGCAACTGTTGCATAAACACCCCAAGATAATGATAAGCTACGCGCTTTTTGTTCGGTGAACGTAATAGCAACGATGTGTGATTTTGGACGATATTTAGAAATCATACGTGCAGTGTGTCCAGATTCAGTTGCTGCAACAATAGTTTGGATACCCAAGTTACGAGCAGTGTGCCCAACTGATTGACCAATTGCTTCGGCCATATCTGTTTTGCTGTATAATTTCAATGCAAATGAATCTTGGTTGATCAATGCTTCTTCAGTACGAACAGCAATGCGAGCCATTGTTTGAACCGCTTCTAATGGGTAATCTCCAGCAGCTGTTTCACCAGAAAGCATTACTGCATCTGTTCCGTCATAGATTGCATTGGCAACGTCATTTGCTTCCGCACGTGTTGGACGTGGGTTGCGTTGCATAGAATCTAGCATTTGAGTTGCAGTGATTACTGGTTTTCCTAAAGCGTTACATTTTTTGATCAATTCTTTTTGAACAACAGGAACATCTTCAGTTGGAATTTCAACACCCATGTCGCCACGAGCAACCATCAAACCATCAGAAACTTTTAGGATTTCGTCAATATTGTCGATTCCTTCTTGGTTTTCAATTTTAGGAATGATTTGGATATGTGTTGCGTTTTCTTCTTCTAAAATTCTAGTAATTTCTAAAACGTCAGTTGCACGACGAACAAAACTTGCAGCGATGAAATCGACACCTTGTTCAATCCCAAAACGGATATCAGCAGCATCTTTATCAGTGATACCAGGAAGATTGACAGAGACACCTGGAACGTTTACGCCTTTTTTATTTTTTAATACGCCTTCGTTTTTCACTTCAGTAACGATTTCGTTAGCATTGCGGTCAATATCTGTTACTTCTAAATCAATCAAGCCATCATCTAAAAGAATATGAGAACCAACGTTTACATCGTTAATTAATTCTGGGTAAGTAATTGAAAATTTTTCGTTTGTTCCTAAAACTTCTGTCATAGAAAGACGTACTGAATCACCCGTTCTTAAAGTAATTGCGCCATTTTCCATCTCATTAGTTCGGATTTCAGGACCTTTCGTATCAAGCAAGATCGCTACACGTTTACCTGTAATTTTTGCAGCTTCGCGAATATTTTTGATGCGGTTGCCATGTTCTTCAAAATCACCATGTGAGAAGTTCAAACGGCAAACATTCATTCCTGCATTCATTAAGTTTACTAGCATATCTACCGTTTCGCTAGCTGGTCCGATCGTACATACGATTTTCGTTTTTTTCATTACCAAACGCTCCTATTCCATTTTTGTTTATACGTCATGAAGATTATCTATTTTCCTCAAGAGCTTCTTTAAATAACACTCAATTTCAAGTGTATTCTTAAAAAGAAATCTCTTGATTTAAATCATAAAGTGATAAATCTGGTTTGTGTTTGTGGTTTTCTAATGTATCAACGATATCAGCTGAAACGACTTGATTGTCAAGCATCCCAATACATTGTCCACCTTTTCCAGCTTTTAATAATTCGACAGCATAAGAACCAAATTTACTTGCCAATACACGGTCACGGGCACTTGGTGAGCCACCGCGGACAACATGTCCTAAGATAGAAACACGTGTATGGAAGTCGCCATGTTCAGAAAGTTTATCGGCAAACTCGTTTCCACCCATAACACCTTCGGCTAAAATGATCAAACAATGTTTTTTACCGCGATCACGGCCTTCTCTAATTCGTTGTGCTACATTGACCATATCAAAATCATGCTCTGGAATGATGATTTCATCCGCACCACCTGCTACACCAGACCAAAGAGCAATATCGCCTGCTCCACGTCCCATTACTTCAATAACGAATGTACGTACATGTGAAGTAGCAGTATCACGAATACGGTCAATTGATTCTAATACGGTATTGATCGCTGTATCAAAACCGATAGTAAAATCAGTCCCTGGGATATCATTATCGATTGTTCCTGGAATACCTACGGCTGGAAATCCACGTTTAGTAAGTGCCATTGCGCCATGGTAAGAACCATCACCGCCAATAACAACTAAGCCTTCGATACCAAATTTTTTCAATTGTTCGATTCCTTTTAATTGTCCTTCTTCTGTTGCGAATTCTGGATAACGGGCAGAGTATAAGAAAGTTCCTCCACGTTGAATTTTGTCGCCAACATCTGCAATGTCTAAACGGCGGATATCGCCTGCTACTAGACCTGCAAAACCGTAGTTAATGCCGTACACTTCGATTCCGTCAAAAATCCCTTTACGTACCACTGCACGAATAGCAGCGTTCATTCCTGGGGCGTCTCCCCCACTGGTTAAAATACCGATACGTTTCATTCGTTCTTTCACCTCATAATAATATACTTTTAAGCTGCAACAAGATTTGCTACAGTTATTCATTACTCAAAAATATTACGTCACTCATTTTACCATTAATAGTGCAAAATGTCTTGATTTAAGAAGAAATAATTGAAAAAAGATGAAAACAATTAGTAGTTTTTACCGTAAATCATTTGAAAACAACATTTTGACTACCCAATATTGCCTCTAATTGTTCTTTTACATCTATTGTTTCACTTAACCAGTTCTCTTCACCTAAGACTAATTTCTTGTTGCTTTTTTCAAAGTAAATGATTACTGGCGTATTTCCTTTATGCTTTTGCAGCACTTCATGAATACTGTGTAAAACTTCTTTTTGGTCTCTTGCTTCTGAAATTTTTAAGTAACACGTTGTTGCACTAATACTAGTTTCAATGTCACTCGCTTTTTCTATTTGATTGACTAGTAATTGCAACTCTTGATTATAGTTACTTTTTTCTACTTTACCTTCGACGAAATAAACCTGATTTTTTTCAACAGTTTGACGAAGTGTTCTGAAAACTGCTGGAAAAAGTGTCAAAGATAACGAACCTGTTAGATCATCCCCTTCTACGAAGGCCATTTGTTCTCCTTTTTTGGTACGAATCACTCGGACATCTTTCACATAAATTAATAAACGCGCCGTTTGATTTTCAACCACATCGCTGACTAACATTACTTGTTTAGCTAAACGAGTTTTCTTAAACTCTTCAGTCGGATGCCCAGATAAATAGACACCTAAATATTGCTCTTCCTGTTCTAGTTTCTCTTCTAACGAATAATCAGCTACCTCTACTTCTTTTAGTTTCAAAGTATCTTCTAAAAGGTTCATACTACCACCACTGTAAATAATGTTTTGAATCTCACTATCTAAACCGACTGCTAATTGCCGGCGATTCGCTTGTAATTCATCGAAAGCACCGATGGCAATCAGTGGCTGAATATTTTCTGCTTTTAACCATTTGCGGTCAATACGCAATAAAAATTGATTGAACGTTTTAAACGGACCATGTTCTCTACGTTCATCTAAAATATTCTGGATAAAATCTCTACGTATTCCTTTCAACGAGCTAAAGCCAAACATGATTTGATCATCATTATTTAGGTAAAAACTATACTGACTAGAATTGATCGCAGGTTGCATGATTACCATCTTATTTTTGCGAGCTTCACCGATGTATTCCTTGATTTTAGTAGGATTATGTCGAACAGAATGGAGTATAGCAGCATAAAAAGCTCCTGGGAAATGAACTTTTAGATAGGCCATTTGGAATCCAATAAAAGAATAGGCAAATGCATGTGAACGGTTAAAACCATAATTCGCAAAGCGTTCGATATAATCGTAGATCGTGGTTGCGACTTCCTCACTATGCCCTTGTTTCATTGCTCCCTCAACAAAGTGTTTACGTTCTTCATCTAGCACATCTTTTTTCTTTTTACTGACGGCTCGTCTTAAAATATCTGCTTGCCCTAAGCTAAAGCCTGCCATCGTTGAAGCAACTTGAATGATTTGTTCCTGATAGACAATAACGCCGTAGGTATTGTTTAAAATTGGTTCTAAAACAGCATCTGGATACTCAATTGATTCTTGTCCTTTTTTTCTACGAATAAACAAATCAATATTTTGCATAGGTCCTGGTCGATACAATGCATTGACTGCTGCGATATCTTCAATACTAGTTGGACCTAATTTTCTTAAAACATTTCTGATGCCCGCCGATTCAAACTGGAAAACACCGCTTGTTTCACCTCTTCTAAATAAAGCCAATGTTTGTTCATCACCTAGTGGAATTTGGTTTAAAATCACTTCTTTTTTATAGACTCGTTTAACCGATTTGATCGTATCATCAATAATTGATAAATTTCTCAAACCTAGAAAATCCATCTTCAACAAACCGATTTTTTCAACATCATTCATCGTAAATTGCGTAAGAAAGATATCATTTGATCCAGGTTGCAACGGAACAATATCAATCAAATCAAGATCACTAATCACCACACCTGCTGCATGTGTCGATACGTGACGTGGCAATCCTTCTAGGCGAACTGCTGTATCATATAATAAACGGTTAGTATCAGAAGAGTTTACTAATTCAACGAGTTTTTTCGAATCGTTATAAGCCGTTTCCAGTGTCATTTTCAGAGCACTTGGTACCGAATTTGACCATCGATTGGATTCACTTTGTGATAATCCAAAGACTCTTGCCACGTCTCTTAGAACCATTTTAGCTGCCATCGTTCCAAATGTCGCAATTTGAGCCATATGATAATGACCATATTTCTCTCGAACATACTGCAATACTTCTTCTCGGCGATTATCAGGAATATCTAAATCGATATCAGGCATCGAATGTCTTTCGGGATTTAAAAAACGTTCGAAAAGCAAATCATACTTAATTGGATCGACATCAGTGATTGACAAGACATAAGAAACTAATGAACCTGCAGCAGAACCACGACCAGCGCCTGTCACGATTTTTCGATCATGAGCAAAAGCCATCACGTCCCACACAATCAAAAAATAATCATCAAAGCCCATCGTATGGATAATCGTGAGTTCCTTTTCCAGTCGTTGCTCATACTCAATTGAAGCATCAGGTATTCGCTCAGGTAATTTCTGCAGACACAGTTCTTTTAAGAATACACCTGCTTGCTTCCCATCTGGAATGGGAAAATGCGGCAACAGACGCTGATGTAAGGGGATTTCTACAGTACAAGCAGCAGCCATATTTTCTGCATTTGAAATAGCTTGTTGGCTGACCTTTACTGTTAGTTGATCGACAGCATCATTTTGACTTCTTAGATAAAAAGGGCCTTCGATTTCCGTTTCTTCAGCATTCAAAGTCATCTGCTGGCCTTCATCGATATGTCTTAGCACTTTCAACGCAAAACCATCTTGTCGATTTAAATAACGTGTTTCTTGTAATGCAATCAATGGTTGGTTTTGGCTTTCATAAAATTGAAAAAGTAATGGATCTGTTTCTTGATTACAGGTAAAAGAAGCACTGGCAAAAAAGGAAGCTGGATCAAAATAATCGGTTAAGCGGTTTAAGCTCTCTGACGCTTCCTCCACACTTCTTTTCAAGGCAAAAGTAACTTCTCCTTTGTCAGAAGGCATTACAGCGAACAAATGACTCAAGTAGTTTTTCACTTCATCTAGATAGAAAATTTTTTCACTATTCATCTTAGCCGTTGAAATTCGCATCAAGTTTTGGTACCCTTCTAAATCTTTTGCATACAACAATAGTTGAGCAGATTGTTCAGACTTGTGAGGTGTATATTCTACTGTTAAGCCAATAATCGGTTTGAGCCCTTCCTTCATACAGGTTTCAAAAAACTCGATTGCGCCATGAAGTACGTTGATATCCGTGATTCCAACGGTTTGGTAGCCCAGCTTTTTAGCTTGCTGAACAAATTGTTGAATTCGTATTGTACTGGAAAGTAACGAGTAGGAAGTGATTGTATATAATTGTGGAAAAGACATAGGACATCTCCTTACTTACATAATGGTTTTAAATCAAAAAATGTAACTTTCAATTCCTTTACATTTAGAAAAATTGTGCTAAACTATAGCTAGAAAAGAGGTGCAATCCATGCGTTACATTCTTGTATTGTTGTGGTCTTTTTTACTTGGACAAGTCGTTGGCTATATCGGTGGTGCCTTAAATGGCGGAACTTATGATTTTATGCTGACAACCGTTATATCATTGATTACCGGCGTGATTATCTTATTGATTGGTCAATTTGCATTACCAAAAAAAGAAACCACTAAAAGTGTTCAATAACTAAAAGTAGTATTTAGCTTTTAACCTTAAAAAGCATCCTTATAAAAAAACCAGTTACTACAAACATTGTAACTGGTTTTTTTATGTTTTCAACCGTTTAAAGTCTTTTATTTAAAATTTTGCGGAAATTAAACAACGATAAACAGATATTTCCTAGTACAAAACAAGCTGTCACAATAAATACAGCACTATAGCCCATTCCGTGTGCGACAGTTGAGCCAATCATAGGACCTAAAACTTGTCCGAAATTGCTAAACATCTGATTATAACTGTATATTCGGCTGACGCCTTCGGTTGGCGTGATCTTACTGATCAATGTATTAATCGAAGGCATTAAAGCACCTGTTGAAAAACCTAGGAAGAAACGTAATAGTCCTAATTGAAACGGTGTTTTAACAAAAGCCATCGGAATATAACAAATCATCGATAAAATCAATCCCGCTAGTAACACTTTATGATTGCCAATTCGATCTCCAAGTTTTCCTAGTATCGGAGAAGAGATCACTGCTGAAACCCCTGCAACAGAAACAATCAACCCACTAATAAATAATATATTTCCCGTATCTTGACTCAATGAGCGGATATACAACGTTAGAATTGGACTAATACTTGTCACACCAATTTGTAAAATCAACGTGGTTACAAATAAACCAATGAGAATTGAGACATGTTCCATTTTTGAAAAAATCTCTTTGGTACTTAATAAGTCTTTTTTCTCAACAGGCTGAAAATCTTCTTTCACCATAAAAATGGTCAATAATGTTGTGATCAGCAAGACGATTCCCGTAATAATGAAAACATTCTCCATGCCAAACCATTGAGCTAGGGCACCGCCGATCGAAGGTCCAATCAAATTTCCTGCAATAGCCCCTGTTGATAACGTACCTAATGCCCAACCACTTTTTTCCTTAGGTGCTTGTGAGGCGATCATTGCTGTTGCATTCGGAATATATCCTGAAAGAATCCCATTAAAAAAACGCATGATTAACAACCAGTATACATTAGGCACAAAAGCCAATGAACCCATCGTGATCGTCATTCCGGCAGCAGCCCGGATCATCATGACTTTGCGTCCTTTTCTATCTGCTAAATTCCCCCAGATTGGTGCTACGATCGCCGCTGCAAATGCAGTAACCGCGATTGCAAGACCTGAAAACAGCTCAACTTGACTTTTTGGCGTTCCTAATTGTTCAACATAAACAGGAATAAACGGCATCACCAAGCTAATACTGGCTCCTGTGAAGAAACAACCTAACCAAGCAACCATCAAATTCTTTTTCCAATCAATTTTCATTTTCACGCACACCTCACAAATTCTTCACTATTAACTATACTCCAAAATATGCAATCTCTCAAAAAATAATTGTCAAAAATGAAAAAAGCTCAACTATCAATCGATAGCCAAGCTTTAAAATCAAGTCATTTTATAAAATTGCTAAAATAATAAAGTTTAAAATAAACAAAGCATTGACCACCCAGAGAATCGGCGAAACTTCTTTGATTTTTCCTTTTGCAACTTTAACTACTGCGTAAAAAATAAATCCTGCAGCAATTCCGTATGAAATACTATAGCATAATCCCATAAAGATCGATGCAAAAAATGCTGGTACTGCTTCTTCTAGATTAGTCCAGTCAATATCTTTGAACGATGCTAACATCATCACACCAACTAAAATCAGTGCAGGAGCTGTTGCTTGTGCCGGGACAATTGCAATCAGCGGAGACAACAAACTGCTCAATGCGAATAAGGCAGCAACAACAACAGACGTTAAACCAGTCCGACCACCAGCACCAATCCCTGCAGCACTTTCTACATAAGTCGTGGTATTAGATGTTCCAAATACCGCACCGATCGATGTTGCAATCGCATCTGCAAATAATGCCTTATCCATTTTTGTAGAAAAACCTTTACTATCCTCTAAAGCCAATTCATCTTCTTTCGAGAAGATCCCCGTGCGACGGCCAGTACCAATAAATGTACCGATCGTATCAAATGTATCGGATAAACTAAAGGCAATGACTGTCATCAACACCTGAGGGATTTTCGAAGCATCACTAAACAGTGATTGCATACCATCAGCACCAAAAGCGGCACCAAAAGTCGTTCCTAAAGCACCAATAGAGTTTCCTAAAGAATTTTCCTGCCAGTTAATCGATGAAACATTGACCACACCCATTGGGATTGCAATGATTGTCGTTACAACGATACCGATTAGAATCGCTCCGCGAATATTTAAAACGACTAAAATCGTTGTAATCACTAAACCTATCACCGCTAATATAATTTCAGGATTATTAAAATTCCCCAAAGCAGGAACAATACTATCCCCATTAACAGCGCCATTTTTTGGCTCAGCTTGAACTGTAAAATCTAATAATTTTGCATTTTTGATCCCCACATACGCAACAAAAATACCGATACCTCCGCCGATGGCATGCTGCATACTCTCAGGTATTGCATTAATGATCAATTTACGAATTTTTGTAACAGTAATCAAAACATTGATCAAACCACAGATAAAGACCATTGCTAATGCCTGTTGCCATGTATAACCCAAACCAAAAACTACTGTAAAAGTGAAAAAAGCATTTAGTCCCATTCCTGGAGCTTGTGCATAAGGAACATTTGCAAAAAGTCCCATAATCAATGTTCCAATGATCGATGCGATAATCGTTGCTAGAAATACTGCTTGAAAAGGCATTCCTGTTTGAGATAAAATTGATGGATTAACGAATAAAATGTAGCTCATCGCAAAAAATGTGGTTACCCCTGCCATCATTTCAGTTGAGACGTTTGTTTTATTTTCCTTTAATTTGAAAAACTTTTCCATGAAATTGTTTCTCTCCTCTTTACTAAAATTTCATCAGAATACTAATACGTTCGTTAAAATAATAAGTGCATCTTGCTTTTCCTGATGAATACTTTTAAAGTATAAGTTAGAGTTTAGTCTATTTCAACAAAATATTAACTTTAATCACATTAATTGTTTTTAATGTTCGTGTTTGTGTCTGTAGATGTAAAAAAAGCGATATAATCGCCAGTTCTCTCCAACGACTATAACGCTTTTTACTATTATAAAATTTTTCTTTTTATTAGATGAGTCCCACATATTCCCAAAATCACTATACCACTTAACATAATAGAAGCGGCTTCTTTTTCACCAGTCTTCGGTAATTCTTTTCCAGTGCTCGTTTTGGCAAGCTCTTTAGTGTTCGTTGTCTCTAGAGTCACTTCTCTTTTTGGTAAAATAGCTAATGAGAAAATTGCTTTATTTTGTTCTTCATCTAACACTATTACAGTCAATTTCTTTTTATCTTTGATTTTTAACGAAGTAACGTTGAGCTTGATCCGTCCTTCTGAATCCGCTTGTCCAACTAAATCACCTTCAGGCAGTGCGGTGGTTCTAGTTTTTGTCTCTGAAAGTTCGCCAACATAAAGAACGATTTTTGCATTCGGCAACGTCACGCCTCTTAAAAGCTCATCATCTTCGTACAAAGGATCGAAAATCGTTGCTTTCTTGATTCTTTCTTCCGCCTCATTGGGCTCAATAATTGGTGGATCAACTGGATCTGTGGGATCAGCTAATTTTTTTCGATTTTCAATCGATGCTGCAATCAATTCCCATGTAGCTTCCTGACTTTCAATATATCCAATAAAAGTCTCTGTATCTGGTTGCATCGCATTGACTAACGTTGCTTGTGTAAACCCAGCAAAACCGTCTCCTCCACCATATAAAAAGTCATTGATGACGACCTGATACGCTTGTTCTGCTTGCATTCGTGTACCGTCTTTTTCATACATTTCTTGTACTTTGAACGGTTGTTCCTTGTTATCAGTTGCTACATAGGTATACGTTAAACCAGAAATCTGTAAGAAGTAGCGTTCCTCTTCATCATATTGCTCATTTAAGACTTGTTCAATCTGAGAACCAGTCATTTCAACGACTTGCAGGATATTCCCAAATGGCTGAACAGCTTGAGCAGCGCCCCAAGTAATTGTGCGATCTTCGCCAACCACTAAATCAGCACGAATTCCGCCATTATTAGTCATGGCAAAATCAGCATTGATCCCTTGTGCATGAGCCATTGCAACTTGACTGTCCGTAATCAGATTTCCCAAAGGAGATTCTTTCGATCCATTAACCTCTCGTGTAATTGCAGAAGCTTCTTTCGCCGTTCCAATTTTTTTATTTGTTACCATGGCAACACGTTCTTCCGCATCTTTCACCACAGCATCTACTTTTTTATCTATTTTCGGAGCCGTTTTATTAGCTGGATCAACTGGTAAAACTCTCGCATTCGGTGTCTCTACAAAATCATTAGTCTTTGGATCAAGTGTTCCTTGTAAATCGATATATCCTTTTCCTTGAGAGGTGGACTGGACTACTCTCGTTTTATTGACTACACCGTTTGTATACTGGTGATTATGTCCCGCAAAAAAAGCATCTACACTGTTATCAGGATATAATTTATCGACTTGTTTGATGATTTCAGCTGCTTCACCATCAACCTTATTAGCCTTACTTGTTGCAGGTACATGAGCTAAAACAACAATGGCATTCACGCCAAGCTTCCTTAATTGACTTGAGTAATAAGCAATTGTTTCAGCTTCATCTAAAAAATCATACGCTTCATAATGTTCTTTTAAAACTAGGTTAGGAATTTCAGTTGTTACCACACCAATAAAGCCAACCTTCACCTTATTATTTGCTGTCCCTACCTCTTTGATCGCATATGGTTTCCACCCAAAAGGAATTTCTTCTGTTCCTTTTTTAACAACATTGCCAATCACGATCTGGGTTTTGGATGCTTCTCTTGGATACGCTGTCAGAATACCATATGGATCATTTTGCGGATTTTCTCCAAGCATAATTCGATTAAACTCTTGTAAACCTTCATCAAATTCATGATTACC
This sequence comes from Enterococcus sp. AZ170, assembly GCF_050545135.1. Taxonomy (NCBI): domain Bacteria; kingdom Bacillati; phylum Bacillota; class Bacilli; order Lactobacillales; family Enterococcaceae; genus Enterococcus; species Enterococcus sp. AZ170. The sequence continues at coordinate 1,934,432 of NZ_CP172947.1, forward strand.
TAATGTTCCTATGGAAAAATCCATTTGGTTCAATACCTTTATCGTCGGCTCATCTTGAAGCAGACCTGAACTTGCAGGACTTGCACCAACCATATCTCCTGCTTGCACGCGTATAGTTTGTCCCCCAGTATTTGCTATAGAAAATTGTTCCTGTGCATGATTCAAATAGGCAGCTAGTAACGGAGCGGTTCCTGTGTTTACCGTTTTTTTACCTTCATCGTCAAAAAACGAACCTGATGTATTCAAAGCACCATGAAAATCATTGATACCCAAAATTTGAAAGGGAATTTCTTCAGTTTGCGTCGGTTGTTGTTGCATCGATGTATTTGTCCCATTTTCTGTTTGGGCAACAGCAACTTCAGCCCCAACTGTAGTACTGCTAACGATACCAATCATCAATAAACTAGTTAATAAAGAGCTTTGCCACTTTTTCATTTATGTAACTCCTCTTCAATTATTTCCAAATATACTTAGTTAAAGAGTAACAATTTCCAAACACACTGTCAATATAGCTTTTCACCATCTACTTCTGAGTCTAACGCTCTTACTCCAATAATAGAAGCGAATAAAATAAGCTGCAATCCTGTCAATAAAATAATGAATAACCCTTTATCCACCGACCACTGAAGAAAAATAATTTGGATTGTTTGAATAGGTTTCGTCAATAAATGGACACTGTGCAAACGATCAAAACGTCCAACAAATATAGCCAAGCTAGATAATGCATTAATAACTATGACAAAAATAACACCGTGCCATCGGCTTTTAAATAGTCCTCTGCGATAACATTCCTTTATTATTGTAATCAATGTCGCCATACCTAAATAACCGTACACACAAATTCCGATAGTCAGCAAACTGAAAGATAACCACGCCGACAATGATTGCCCGAACAACTGATTCATCCCATGGTAAATAGGTAATTGTTCTAAATGAAAAAAATCAGTAAATAAGTATGGTGCATTGGGATAAAATAATAGCCAGAACATTCCTAACAGAAAAAAGAGTTGCTTGGTCGCTTTTTTAAAATGAAAGCTTAGCTCTAATGGAATATAGGCTAACAAAACATTCAGCGCCATAAAATGATACACCTTAGCAAAGAACAGCATATACAAGCAGTAGAACACCGTCCCTATTCTTACTAACCAACGATATCTTTGATTCAAATGATTCACCGTCCTTTTTTATCTAGTGTATCATATAGACATTATTTTCAAAAATTTTCTTGAAAACTTGTCATTCTGCTATTTTGTGCTAGACTAAGTGAAAGAAAACTTTCCGGGAGGAACGACTTTGAAAAAATTAATTGCAATCGATTTAGATGGTACAACGTTAAATGGACAGTCACTGATTAGTGACACGACTGAACAAGCCTTAAAAAACGCAATGCAACACGGGCACTATGTCAGCATTGTTACTGGTCGCCCTTATCGAATGAGCGGTCAATTCTATCGTCAACTGGGGTTATCAACTCCGATGGTCAATTTCAACGGTGCTCTTGTTCATATGCCAGAAAAACAATGGTCTGACGAAAAAGAAACTGGAATCCAAAGAGATTTAGTTTTTGATATTTTAGCTCAAAAGAAAGCCTTAAATCTTGATTTTGTAGCGGCAGAAAATAAAGAAACATTTTATATTGATAGCTTAGATTACTTTGATTCAGGTTTCTTCGCCTCAGAAGCAACGCCTAGTAACCTTTTGACAACCAAAAATTTACTGACAGATCCAACTTCAATGATGGTTCGGACTTCCAAAGAGCAAGCAGAGCATGTTTCTGACTCTTTAATGAAACAATATGGTGATTATGTAGATGTTCGAACTTGGGGTGGACCCACACCGATTTTAGAGATCGTTTCAAAAGGCATCCAAAAAGCGAAAGGGGTCGAACAAGTCGCAAATTACTTAAACGTGAAACGTTCTGACATCATCGCATTTGGTGATGAACACAACGATGAAGAAATGCTCGATTACGTTGGTTGGGGTGTTGCAATGAAAAATGCAACAGATAAGATCAAATCTGTAGCCAATGATGTTACGGATAAAACGAATGATGAAGATGGTTTAGCTGATTATCTTGAACGATATCTAGACTTAAAAAAACAATAAAAAACGTGAGTGGAATGAAACTGATTTTTTAGTTTTATTCCACTCATATTTTTTATTTTCAGTTTTGACAAAATCAATACTTCTTGCTAAAATAAGAACATATGTTCCGTAAATTTTAGAGATGAGGGCTTGTAATGGATTTATCTAGAAAAATAGAAATTCTTGCTGAATCAGCAAAATACGACGTATCTTGTTCCAGTAGCGGGGTTACTGATAACTCGCGAAAAGGAACTGTAGGTAGTACTGCAACAGCTGGAATTTGTCATTCTTTCACGAGCGATGGCCGGTGCGTCTCGCTTTTAAAACTACTTTTTACAAATGCTTGTATTTTTGATTGTCATTATTGTATCAACAGAAAATCTAATACGATCCCTCGGGCCACCTTCACGCCAAAAGAAGTGGCTGATTTAACGATGGACTTTTACATGAGAAATTATATTGAGGGGCTTTTTCTAAGTTCGGCTATTATAAAAAATGTCGATTATACGAGTGAATTATTGATTAAAACATTGAAGATCTTACGCTACGAAAAAGGATTTAAAGGGTATATCCACGTGAAGGCCATTCCAGGTGCAGATGAAAAATTAATTGAAGAATTAGGCTTTTTAGCTGATCGTATGAGTGTGAATGTCGAATTGCCTTCAAAAGAAAGCCTGAAATTATTAGCACCTGACAAAGATCCTTTTGCTTTATATAAACCTATGAAACAAATCACGCATAAGAAGAAAGAACTTGTCCAAGTACCCGCTTTAAAAAAACAGTCCCCATTTGTTCCTGCTGGTCAATCGACACAAATGATTATCGGTGCTTCTCCCGAAAGCGATCATGCAATTGTTAAGATTGCCGAAAATTTATATAAAAAATATGAATTAAAAAGAGTTTATTATTCTGCATATATCCCTGTAAATCAAGATTCTTTACTACCAGCGATTACAACTGACCCCCCCTTATTAAGAGAGCATCGATTGTACCAAGCAGATTGGCTGTTACGCTTTTATCGATTTTCTGCCGATGAAATTTTATCCGAAGATAAACCGAATTTTAATTTATACTTAGACCCTAAAGCCAACTGGGCAGTCCAAAACTATGAGCAGTTTCCAATCGATGTACAATCGGCTTCTTATGAGCGTTTGCTAAGAATCCCTGGAATCGGACCAAAAAGTGCACAAAATATTTTAAAAGCTAGAAAGTATTATCAATTACATTTATCAGATTTAAAAAAATTAGGCGTTGTTATCAAGCGAGCGCAATATTTTATCAGTTGCAATGGTGTTCGCCAACCTGGATTGAACGACGATCCTGAATGGATCATTTCTTCTTTGATTTCTTCTCGCCAATACGAAACATTAAAAAAGAGCAACAGTCAATCACAGCAAGAACAATTATCCCTGTTTGATGTCGAACGTTTTGAGACAACCAAACGAAAGGAATCCCGTTATGCACATTGAAGAAACCACAGAAACTTGGGAATATGATGGTAGTTTTTATGGTTTTTTAACGATTATTTATCATGCCTTTAAAAAACGAGTATTTCCTGAAATCATTGTAACGTCAGATAATGCGATCGAAAATTTATTTGCTAGTCATTGGATCGCAACAGACGAAGTACTGGCTCAAAGAATTCAAGCTCGCCTGACCGAACGATTACGAAAAGAAAATTGGCAATTTATTATTGATGGTTTTTATTGTTCATTGAGAGATAAAGAACGCTGTTTGCTAGACGCTGTTAAAATCAGCTTGACAACTGATAGTTTATTGACTAATCACTTAGGACACCCGTCCATTTTAGCTCTTCAAAATGCTTTAAACGCTTTATTTAGTGAAGTCCATGCATTAACTGGTTTTATTCGATTTGAGTATGTAGGTGATTCACTTTACAGTACTATTGCTCCTAAACACTTTTCATTACCGTACCTTTGTCCCCATTTTGCCAAAAGGTACCCCAAAGAGACACTTATAATTTATGATGAAACACACCGCTTACTGGGAATTATCGAAAATGGACAAATTAAATTTATTGAAAATAGTGCGCCACCAACATTTGATTCCAACGAAACTGAACAAGGGATTCAAGAAAACTGGCGTTTCTTTCTTAAAGCCGTTACGATTGAAGAAAGAAAAAATGAACGAGCTCAACTTTCTCATTTACCAAAACGCTATCGTGGCCATATGGTTGATTTCCAATAGCTTGTTCTACATATTTGAAAATAAAAGGAAAACGTACAAACAGTGGGAGCAGAAGCAATCGCTTCTGTCCCACCTTGGTTTTTTCTGATTCATTTGTACAATCTGAATATTTGATTAATCCACTCTAAGATGAATTTTTTTCACAATTAATTTATCTGATAAATGAGATTGATTACTTTGTTCCCCAATCACTTCAGCTAAAATGCTTGTACGATCTTCTTTTTTCTGAAAATGATAGTCAATTTTACCAGTTTCATTTAATTCATTCATCATTTCACTATAATCTTCTATTTCAATTTTCTTCGTAATAAATCCTAATGAGACCAAATGGTCATCTAAAATTTTAGTTGATGTTAAGGAGCCAAAAGCAATTTTTTGGCGAATTGCTTGATTCAATTCTGCCACTTTTACGTCCTGTCCTTGCTCTTGCGTTTTTTGCTTAATTAGCGCTTCATATTGTTCAGCCGTTAACATCACTCCGGCGATTTTTTTTCTATTGTAAATGTAAACACCTGTATTTTTCTCTTTTGCTGTTTCAAAAATGCTCATTGGTGATTGTTTTACATCTGTAATAGAAACTGATACATGTTTATTTAGTTTATCTTCCATTAGTCAACTTCCCTTCAAACTGATTATATCACACAGCTCAGCGATGTGAAGGGGCTTTTAAGAAAACAAATCAAAAAGATCGAGTCTAAAACAACGGATAGACAACTAAAAGAGGAGGAAAAATCCCTCTTCTTTTAGTTGAACGTCACACCCTTAAAACCAATATCTCTACGGTAAAAAGTTCCTTCTGTATTGACCATATTTAGAATGCCATAAACAGCATTCTGTGCTGCTTTCAAGGTTTCCCCGCTAGCTTCTATAAGATAGATACGACCACCATCTGAAACTAATTGTCCAGCTTGCTCTTTTACACTTGCATAGTAAACTTGTCCTGTTTGTATCCGCGAAAAATCTGGAATTGGATAGTTTAATTCACTATTGCTTGGATAACCTTTCGCTGCAACAACTACTCCTAAGCTATAGCCATCTTTTTTCCACAGAACGGTTGGTTGTGTGCCTGTTAGTAAATCATCAATAATTTGAGCAAAATCACTTTCTAAACGTTGCAAGACAACCTGAGTTTCTGGATCCCCGAATCGTGCATTAAATTCAATTACTTTAGGACCTGTTTCTGTGGCAATCACCCCAGCATACAAAATCCCTGTGAACGGTCTGCCTTCATCCACTAGTCCTTGGGCAGCTGGTTTGATGATCGTCTCTATTGCTTCTTTGACGATTGCATCAGAAATTTGCGGAACTGGGGCATATGCGCCCATACCACCTGTGTTCGGACCTGTATCTCCTTCATATGCACGTTTATGGTCTTGTGAAATCACCATAGGAAAAACTTCATGATCACGAACAAACGCTAGTAACGAAAACTCTTCTCCGGAAAGGAATTCTTCCACCACGACTTTCGCACCGCTCAAGCCAAATTTATTTTCTTCCAGCATTGCTTTTAAAGCTTCTATTGCTTGTGCCTCACTATCTGCTACTACAACACCTTTTCCAGCCGCTAAACCATCTGCCTTAATCACAATAGGTGCACCTTTTTCTAATACATATGTTTTTGCCAATTCAAAATCAGCAAAGGTTTGATAATCGGCTGTTGGTATTTGATATTTATCCATAATTTTTTTTGCAAAATTTTTAGAACCTTCAATAAGTGCCGCAGCTTTAGTAGGACCAAACACTAGTAAACCCGCAGCCGTAAAATCATCAACTAAACCATTCAATAAAGGGACTTCTGGTCCAACGAAAGTCCAACTCACCTTCTTTTTCTTGGCAAATTGGATCAATTGTACATGATCATCTTCCGCAATATCGACTAATTGAATACCATCATTTATCATTCCAGCATTTCCCTTAGCACAATAAACTGTTGTAACTCTAGGACTTTGAATCAATTTTTGAGCAATCACATGTTCTCTGCCGCCACTTCCAATCACTAAAATAGTTAATCCCATCTGCTTCTCCTTTTAATGTCTAAAATGTCTATTATCAGTAAACACCATCGCAATACCATACTTGTCTGCCATGTCGATTGATTCTTGGTCTTTGATACTACCACCCGGCTGAATAATTGCTTTGATTCCCTGTTTGCCAGCATACTCTATGCTATCAGACATTGGGAAAAATGCATCACTCGCTAAAACAGCTTCCTCCACTTTTTCTCCTGCTTGTTTGATGGCTATTTGGACAGAACCAACGCGATTCATTTGGCCTGCACCAATCCCAAGCGTTTGCTGACTGTTGGCAACAACGATTGCATTGCTTTTAACATGTTTGACCGTTTTCCATGCAAATTCCAGCGCTGTTCGTTCAGCACTTGTTGGGTTTCTTTTCGTTACAACTTGCCATTTTTCGACATCTTCTTTCATAATATCTTGATCTTGGATTAGTAGTCCACCCAAGACTGAAACTTTTTCATCTTCTATCGCTTGAGATTTCTTAGAAAAATCAAGCGTCAACAATCGTAGATTTTTTTTACTACTTAAAATTGTAAGTGCTTCATCCGAGAAACTTGGGGCAATAATAATTTCTAGAAACAATTGGTGCAACTTTTCAGCTACTTTTAGATCAACTTCACGGTTTAAAACAACGATCCCTCCGAAAATTGAGAGTGGATCTGCTTGATAAGCATATTGATACGCTTCATCAAGCGTCTCACCAATTCCCACTCCACAAGGATTCATATGTTTAACAGCTACTACTGCAGGTTGGTCAAACTCCCTAGAGATACGAATAGCTGCATCTGCATCTTTGATGTTATTATAAGATAATTCTTTCCCATGCAATTGTTTCGCACTGGCAATCGAAAATGAAAGTGGCAGAGCATTTTGATAAAATGCCGCTTTTTGATGGCTATTTTCCCCATAACGCAAGCTCTGTTTTAAATCATATGTCAAAGTTAGTGTTTCTGGTTCTTTTTCTCCTACTGCTTCAGTTAAATATTCTGCAATCAAAGCATCATAAGCAGCTGTATGTCGAAAGACTTTTGCAGCCAACCTCTGTCTTGTAAGAAGGGTTGTTTCTCCTGCGCTGGCTAGTTCCGACAATACCTCATCATAATCATTTGGATCAACGACGACTGTGACAGATTGGTAATTTTTAGCGGCACTGCGTAACATACTTGGACCACCAATATCAATGTTTTCAATTGCTTCTTCTTGGGTGACATGCTCTTTTAAGATTGTTTTCTTAAACGGATAGAGATTGACACAAACAAAATCAATCGGCTGAATGTTATGTCTTTCCATAGCCTCCATATGCTCACTCAAATCACGACGACCAAGTAAACCACCATGAATCTTTGGATGTAAGGTTTTAACACGACCGTCCATCATTTCTGGAAAATCAGTCACTTCTTCAATCGAAATTGTTTGAATACCTGCTTGTTCAAGCATCGCTTTTGTACCACCTGTTGAAATAATTTCGATTCCCTGTTTCGCCAAGCCCTTGGCAAAATCTGCTACGCCTGTTTTATCTGACACACTGATTAATGCTCTTTTTTTTATCATTCAGATTTCTCTCCCTGTTTTGTTTGAATAAGCTGTGCTAGGACACTCGGATATAGCCTGTGCTCTACATTATGAATTTTTCTTTCTAAAGAATCAAGCGTGTCAGTTGGTTCAATCAAGATTTTTTCTTGTGCTATGATCGGACCTGTATCAACACCATCATCCACATAATGAATCGTCACACCTGTTTCAGAAACATTACCACAAAAAGCATCTTTGATCCCATGAAGACCAGGAAAACGAGGTAATAGTGAAGGGTGTATATTGATCAAGCGATTTGAAAAAGTTTCTAACAAAGTTGGGCCAATGATCCTCATGTAACCTGCTAAAACAACTAAATCGATTTGCTCTTCTTCAAGTAAATGAAGGATTTCAGCTTCATATAGTGCTTTTGATTCAAAATCGTTTGGTGAAAATGAAATAACTGGAATCAATAATTCTCTAGCTCTCTGAATCACATAAGCATCTTTTTTATCACAAAATAATAACGTAATTTCAGCAGCAATCAAGCCAGCTCTTGACGCTTCAACAATTGCTTGAAAGTTGCTGCCATTTCCTGAAGCAAATATTGCTAACTTCATTTTTACACCTCTTTAAACACAATCGATTGTTTCGATTTAGCCGTTATCTTGCCGAGAATATAACTTGGTTCATCGCATTTAGTTAACATCATTTGAACGGCATCAATTTTTTCTGGGGAAATAGCTAAAACCATGCCTATTCCCATATTGAAAATCTCATACATTTCCATAGCTGGAATTTCTCCGTATGTTTCCAATGCAGTAAAAATCGGCAACTGCGGCCAACTTCCTAATTTCACTTCTGCCGACAAATGATCTGGAAGCATTCTTGGAATATTTTCTATAAAACCGCCTCCTGTAATGTGGGCGATTCCATTCACTAGTTCCTGTTTGATCAGTGGGAGTAATGATTTTACATAAATTTTAGTTGGGATCAGTAATTCCTCTCCTAATACTTTCCCCATGAGTTCTGGTAGTGCGCTCTCTCCAGTCAATCGATGGCTTTCAAAGAAAATTTTACGTACAAGTGAATAACCGTTTGAATGAAGCCCACTTGAAGGTAATCCTAGAAGAACGTCTTCTTCTTGAATCTTGTTTCCCGTGATTAATTGATTTTTTTCAGCGACCCCTACAGCAAAACCAGCTAAATCATAATGATCATCCTGATACATCCCTGGCATTTCAGCTGTTTCACCGCCAATCAGCGCTGCACCTGCTTGGATGCATCCTTCAGAAATGCCTGCAACCACAGATTCCAAACGCTCTGGTACATTTTTTCCTGTCGCAATATAATCTAAAAAATAGAGTGGTTCCGCGCCCTGAGCAACGATGTCATTTACACACATTGCCACACAATCGATCCCAATCGTCTCATGTTTATTTTCTTGGATCGCAATCATTAATTTGGTTCCCACACCATCTGTTCCTGAAATCAATACGGGGTCCTTCACATCTACCACACTTAAATCAAAACAACCGCCAAAACCGCCAAGCGCGCCCATCATACCCGCACGTTCCGTTCGTTCGACATGTTTTTTGATTCTTTCCACCACTTCATAACCAGCTTGTATATCAACTCCAGCTTTTGCATAGGCATTTGCCATCATAGTTCCTCCTTATTTAGAAAACTGAGCAGGCTCGTTTTATCTTGATAAAGAATAGTTTTCTATCGTTTTTCTGACTAGACAAAACTGATCTTCTCTTTCAAAGATGCTTGGTATTTCTCCTCATAATCATATAATGGCGTTGGATAGTCTCCATTGAAATAAGCCATACACAGTCCTGAATAAGGCGCATCATAGTTCAATCCAATCGCCTCAATCAAGCCTTGTTCACTTAAAAAATTTAATGAATCAGCAGTAATCAACTTCTTGATTTCAGCTACCGAGTGATTAGCTGCAATCAATTCTTTTCTTGTCTGGATGTCAATACCATAAAAACAGGGAAACCTCAACGGCGGAGACGCAATTCGTACATGAACTTCTTTTGCTCCTGCATCTTTAAGTAACTGCACAATACGACGGCTTGTCGTGCCACGAACAATTGAATCATCTACCATGATCACTCTTTTACCTTCTACTACACCACGAACTGCAGATAGTTTCATCCTAACGCCTTGTTCTCTCAACTCCTGAGTAGGTTGGATAAAGGTGCGTGCAATGTATTGATTTTTCACTAAGCCCATCTCATAAGGAATACCGCTTGCCTCAGCGTAACCACTCGCAGCTGATAATGATGAGTTCGGTACTCCAACCACCATATCGGCTTCGATCGGTGCTTCTTTAGCCAAGCGTTTCCCCATATTTTTACGTGCTGTATGCACATTTATTCCGGCAATATTTGAATCTGGTCTAGCAAAATAAATATATTCCATTGAGCAAATCGCATACTGAGTATCATCAGTGTATTTCTCTATTTTATAACCCGTATCGTCGATAATGACCACTTCACCTGGTCCAACATCACAGACAAAGGCTGCCCCGCTAACTTCTAATGCACAAGTCTCACTAGCAATCACGTACGCTCCATTCTTCATTTGTCCGAGAGATAACGGTCGAAAAGCATTAGGGTCAAGCGCTGCGATCATAGCTGTTTCAGTCATCAGCAGGTAGGCAAAACCGCCTTTAACCGTTCGTAAACTTTCCTTTAGTTGTTCAATAAATGTTATTTGTTTGCTACGACGAATGAGATGCATCAAAATTTCGGTATCTGAGTTAGAATGAAAAATCGCACCTTCTTTTTCTAATTCTTTACGAAGGCTTTTCGCATTGGTCAGATTACCATTATGAGCTAAACCACATGCACCATCATAAAATTTAAACAAAAATGGTTGAATATTATCCACGCTTCCATTTCCAGAAGTTGCATATCGAACATGACCAATTGCAGAATTTCCGCTTAACGAAGCGAGTGAACGATCATCTTTAAAAACATCTGAAAGCAATCCTAGCCCTCGATAGCCATTCAATTTCCCTTCATTATTAGAAACAATTCCCGCACCTTCTTGGCCTCGATGCTGTAAACTATGCAAACCAAAGTATGTCACCCGTGCGGCATCTGGATGTCCCCAAATGCCAAAAATTCCGCATTCTTCATTTAAACTTTTCATTTCATAAGACATGGAATTGCTTCCTCCCATAGTTCTTTGGCCTTTTGCGTCATGATACTGATTTTTTGATCATTTGTTTGAATTTCAATTACGCCTGTATCTGTTACTTTTCCAAGGAACTGTGCATTTCTTTGACTCATTTCTTCAAACAACGCTTGATTATCCGGCCTGATCGATACAATAAATCTTGACTGCGTTTCAGAAAATAGTAGTGCTGTTGGCGTATCTACAGCAACATCCATACCAAATTCATTTTTAAAGGCCGATTCAACTAATGCGATTGCTAAACCGCCTTCTGAACAATCATGGGCACTTTCAATCACTCCAGCTTTGATTGCCGTTAATACAAACTGCTGAATATCTTTTTCAATCGATAAGTCAAAATCCATCAATTTACCTTCTATAAAACCCAACATCATTTTTTGTAGCTCACTGCCATTGAAATCGGCTTTTGTCTCACCTATCAGATAGATCAAATCACCTGCATGTTTAAATTCTTGCGTTGTTATATGTGATAAATCTGTGATCAAACCAACCATGCCAATTACTGGTGTTGGGTAAATAGCCTTACCATTGGTCTCATTGTATAAAGAAACATTTCCTGAAATTACTGGTGTTTCCAATACTTCACAAGCCTTAGCAATGCCATCAGCTGAAGTCCAAAGCTCCCAGAAACCTTCTGGCTTATCCGGTGATCCATAATTTAGACAGTCTGTGATAGCTAGGGGTTGTCCACCGCTAGCTACAATATTTCTTGCTGCTTCCGCCACAGCAATTTGCCCGCCGATTTCTGGATTTAAATAAAGGTATCTAGCATTACAATCCGTTGTCATCGCAAGCGCCTTTTTTGTTCCACGTACGCGTAAAACAGCTGCATCACTCCCTGGTAATACAACAGTATTGGTGCGTACTTGGGCATCGTAGGTTTCGTAGATCATTTTTTTAGACGCGATTGTCGGCTGCTGTAATAAACGTAATAATGTTTCTGTACCATTGAGAATGTTTGGATGAAAATCAGCCTGTTTCTCAAATTTTTCAATTCTTGCTGGTACTTTTCGCTCCTTATTGTACACAGGGGCATCCTCTGCTAATGCATCGACTGGTAAATTTGCGACTTCAACACCGTTATGATTTAAGCGATATAATCCATCATCTGTAACGATGCCAATTGAGACAGCATCTAATTCATATTTTTTAAAAAGCGCAACGACTTCTGCTTCATGTCCTTTTTCTACACAAATCAACATCCGTTCTTGTGATTCTGATAACATCATTTCATAAGGCGTCATTCCTGTTTCACGCTGAGGCACATTATCCAACTCTAAAATCAAACCAGAACCTGCTTTAGAAGCCATTTCCGCACTTGATGAGACTAATCCTGCAGCACCCATATCTTGAATGCCCACCAAAATATCCGCATGCTCTAAGATCAACTCTAAGCATGCTTCAAGCAATAGTTTTTCCATAAACGGATCACCGACTTGAACGGCCGAGCGCTGTTGTTCTTCGCCTGCTACAAATTCCTCTGAAGCGAATGTTGCGCCATGAATGCCGTCGCGTCCTGTTTTCGCACCAACATACATAACCACATTTCCAACTCCTTTGGCTTGGCCTTTTTGGATGTCTTTATAATCGATCAACCCGACACACATTGCATTTACCAAAGGATTATCTTCATAGCATGGATCAAAAGCTATTTCACCGCCCACTGTGGGAATGCCAATACAATTGCCATACCCACTGATCCCTGCTACAATTTCTTCTAAAAGATAGTTGGTTCGCTGGTTGGTTAGCTCCCCAAAACGTAGCGAATCTAAAATGGCAATCGGTCTAGCGCCCATACTAAAGATATCTCTGATGATGCCGCCAACACCCGTTGCTGCTCCTTCATACGGTTCAACAGCTGAAGGATGATTATGACTTTCCGCTTTGAAAACAACTGCTTGACCATCGCCAATATCTACAATTCCAGCACCTTCGCCAGGTCCTTGTATGACTTGAGGACCTGATGTAGGAAATTTTCTTAACACGGGCTTTGAGTTTTTATAGGAACAGTGTTCACTCCACATGACAGAAAAGAGTCCTGTTTCCGTATAATTTGGCATACGTTTTAAAATATCTTGTTCAATCATTCGATATTCTTCATCGGTCAATCCCCATTCAGCATAAATGCGTTGTTCTTTAATTTCTTGTGGTGTTGGCTCTTTTCCTTTCATCATGCATCTGCCCTACTCTTTCCATAATTTTTTACAATTGATTTGAAAAAGCGTAGCCCGTCATCCGATCCTAACAAACGTTCGACTGCGCGCTCTGGATGCGGCATCATCCCTAAAACATTCCCTTTTTCATTAATGATGCCTGCGATATTTGCAAGACTGCCATTAGGATTTTCATCCGCATAAGTAAAAACGATTTGCTGATTCTCTTTTAATTGCTTCAAAGTTGCGTCATCACAATAATAATTCCCTTCTCCATGAGACACAGGGAGTTCAATCACTTCATTTTCTTGGTATTCTGAGGTAAAGTTTGTTTGATTATTTGCGACTTTTAGACGCGTTGTCTTACAAACAAAATGAAGCGATTCATTGCGAAGTAAAGCTCCAGGTAAAAGTCCTGCTTCTGTCAATATTTGAAAGCCATTACAGGTACCAAAAATTGGTTTTCCTTCATCTGCTAAACGGATCACTTCACTAATGACTTTTGAGAATCGAGCAATCGCACCACATCTAAGATAATCTCCATACGAAAATCCACCTGGAATCAGCACGCCATCAAATCCAGCCAAGCTGTCTGCATCATGACGAACATATTCAGCATCTTCACCTAAAATATCCTTGACCGCCCATAGTAGATCCATGTCACAATTTGATCCTGGGAAAACGAGTACTGCAAATCTCATCTTATCTTTCCTCCTGGATTTCATATCGATAGGTTTCCATATTGACATTGGCCAACAACTTATCACAAATGGCTTCAATGACGCCTTCAATCGGTTGATCTGTTTTCATTACCTTCATTTCAAAATACTTACCAATCCGAACAGCATCAATCTCATCAAATCCTAGTCGATGAATAGCTCCTTTGACTGCTTCACCCTGTGGATCTAGTACTGAATCTTTGTACGTAACATAAATTTTCACATCATACATCATCGTCGATTCTCCTTTATTTTTAATCAAACCTTTTGTTTAAACGATTAAGAACTTCTTGATAGACTGGAACAAGATCTCCTAAATTTCTGCGATAAACGTCTTTGTCTAGATGTTCATCTGTTTGTTTATCCCACAAACGACAAGTATCAGGTGTAATTTCATCTGCCAATAAAACTGTCCCATCTGCTCGTCTGCCAAACTCTATTTTAAAGTCCACCAACCGGATATCAATTGCTTCAAACAAAATGCTCAGTGCTTTATTTATCTTATAAGCTTCATTTTTTATTCTCTCAATTTCTTGATTCGATGCAAGGTTCAAAATTTTAACGTGGTCGTCATTGATAAATGGGTCATCTAAATCATCATCTTTGTAATAAAATTCTAAGACTGGAAATTCAAGAGGCTTACCTTCTGGTATTGCCAAACGTTTCGCAAAGCTGCCTGCGGAAATATTTCGAATTACCACTTCTAAAGGAATTATTTCTAGTTTCTCCACTAATTGTTCGCATTTTGATATTTTCTTAATAAAATGATTTTGAAGATTTGCTCGCTTTAGCTGTTCGAAAATGAGAGCGGTAATTTCATTATTCAAACTGGCTTTTCCATCCATAGCATCTTTTCTAGCGCCATTCAAAGCCGTTGCTTGATTTAGATATTCTACCCATAAAATCTGTGGATCATCTGTTTCAAACAATCGTTTCGCTTTCCCTTCGTATAACAAAGACTTTGGTTTCACGGTACACAACGCTCCTTACGTACATTTTTTAAAATAAAACTAAAATAGTTCGTATTTAACTTGTTTACAGTTTAACAAGAGTTAAACTATCAGTCAACTTTTCGTTAACATTAATTTGCATAAAAATAAAGAACGTTCGTATTTAGACCTTTTTTGGAAATCAGCTAACGAATGTGGAAAACAGAAAAAGCTTGTAAGCATTTACAACTATCAAGAAAAATGATATGCTAAACAAAAATAGATTAAAAAAACTATTTTAATTTTTCCAGTAACGATTTTTGGGAGGGAATACAAGGATGACTAGCGATTATGACAATTTGGCGCAGGAATTTTTGGCAGGACTGGTACCGGAAGAAAGAACAAAATTATATAACGATTTACTAGCATTAGAAGAAGTCCACAAATTAAATCAGTATAGTTCTTATTACACATTTAAAAATTTGAAACGAGCGCTACATCGACATTCAGAAAGACGGAAACGAACTTTCCGCTATCTGAATAAGTTTAATAACGAATTAGTGATCCACCAAATACATGAGCAACATTTTTTCAAAAACAATTACTGTATCCATGTCTATTTCAACTCACAAGAATGTAATTATCTTTTTATTGATCACTTACTTTCTATGTTGAAAGCTCCAGTAAAAGCACCAATGCGAAATTTTCAAGAACTTACAGTTTGATAATACTAGAAGTTATCTAGAGCAATGGCTAAAACGCTTAACGTTTTAGTCATTTTTCAACTAAAAAAAGGAAAACACTATGGAGAAATTAAAAGTTAACGTAACAATTGACCGACCAATCGGCTACAAAGATTCATTCGGGACGATCTATCCAATCAACTATGGCTATATTGCTGGTGTGATCGGCGGAGAGGAAGAGGAACAAGATGCCTATATTCTGAACGCAACGTCCGATCCATTGAGTCATTTTATCGGTGTGATAACAGCCGTGATTCATAGAAATGACAATAATGAAACAAAATGGGTCGTAATTCCTGAAAAATCATCAATCACTGAAAAAGAAATACTTGAGCAAACTCATTTTATAGAACAATATTTTGACAGCTACATAGAGATGCTTTGAGCAAAAAAATAGCAGCAGGATCACACTAATGTGACTCCGCTGCTATTTTTCAGTTTACGATAGACCAACGCGATCAAAAATAATATCAACATTCTTTAAATGATAATTATAGTCAAATGCGTCGTCTAATTCTTCTTTTGATAAAATTGACGTGATCTTTTCATCGGCTTCTAAAAGTGGTCGAAATGCTGTTTGATGATCCCAAGCATACGCCGTTTTCGGCTGAACTAGGTCATATGCCGCTTCTCTTGTCATGCCATGATCGATTAACTTCAACAAAACACGTTGGCTGTAAATCAAGCCATAGGTCGCTTCCATATTTCGTTTCATATTATCTGGAAATACGGTTAAATGTTTAACAATGTTCGAAAAACGGTTCAACATATAATCCAATAAGATCGTTGTATCAGGGATAATGATTCGCTCTGCAGAAGAATGAGAGATATCACGTTCATGCCACAACGTCACATTTTCATAGGCTGTCATCATATGCCCGCGAATTACACGAGCAAGACCAGTCATATTTTCTGAACCAATCGGGTTGCGCTTATGAGGCATCGCTGACGAGCCTTTTTGCCCTTTAGCAAAGAATTCTTCCACTTCGCGAGTTTCTGATTTTTGCAGTCCACGAATTTCAGTCGCAAATTTCTCAATACTTGTCGCCACTAAAGCCATAGCAGATAGATATTCTGCATGGAGGTCTCGTGGTAACACCTGGGTAGAAATTTCTTGCGCCCGAATCCCTAGATGTTCACAAACATACTCTTCTACAAACGGCGAGATGTTTGCAAATGTTCCTACTGCACCACTAATTTTCCCAGCTTCTACACCTTTGGCGGCATGTTCAAAACGTTCTACATTTCGTTTCATTTCAGAATACCATAAAGCTAATTTCAACCCAAAAGTTGTTGGCTCAGCATGAACACCATGAGTTCTTCCCATCATTACAGTATGTTTATGCTCTCTCGCTTTTTCACCTATAATTGCAGTAAACTTGTTTAAATCTTCTCGCAATATATCATTCGCTTGTTTTAATAAATAACCATAAGCAGTATCCACTACATCAGTGCTAGTTAGACCATAATGGACCCATTTGCGTTCTTCACCTAACGTTTCTGACACTGCACGAGTAAAGGCCACTACATCGTGTCTCGTTTCTGCTTCTATTTCTACTATGCGCGCTACATCAAAAGAGGCATTATCACGGATTTTTTGAACATCCTCTTTCGGAATATCCCCTAATTCAGCCCAGGCTTCATCTGCTAATATTTCTACTTCTAGCCAAGCATTGTAGCGATTCTCATCTGTCCAAATAGCACCCATTTCAGGTCGTGTATAACGATCGATCATTCGATTTTTTGCTCCTTTTTAATCCCAAATATTGGTTTGATATACCTCTTCTAGTGTTTCAAAAATATCCTCGGTCAAAATAGTGATATGTCCCATTTTTCGCCCTTTTTTCGCCTCTGCTTTGCCGTAATAATGAAAATGCCAATCCGGCTTTTCAGAAATCACATCCATCGTTTCATAAATCTCATTGCCTAAAATATTGACCATCACTGCCTCAGACAATAGCTCAACTTCTGGTAACGGCCAACCGCAAATCCCACGAATATGGGCATCAAATTGACTCATAGAACAAGCTTCAATCGAGTAATGTCCCGAATTATGTGGTCTTGGTGCTAACTCATTTACATATATACCGCCGTTACTTGTCAGAAACATTTCGACAGCCAATGTACCAGCTAAATCGATCGACTCTGCAATCACACGTGCAATTCGTTGAGCTTCCTCAATAACTTCTTCATCGACTCTTGCCGGAGCAATCGTTTCATGTAGAATATTATTCCGATGAATATTTTCAACAACAGGAAATACAGTATACTCTCCAAGGCCATTTCCGCTAACTAAAACTGAAATTTCCTTTTCAAAAGGAATCCAAGCTTCTAATACACAAGTCCCTTCTCTAAGAATATTCATCGAAGGGGCCAAGTCAGAAGTGCTATATAAAACAAACTGCCCTTTACCATCATACCCACCACGAGTTGTTTTCAACACACAAGGATAGCCAATACCATCAATGGCATCTTGGATATCTGTCGGACTTACAATTGTAGCAAATGGTGCAATAACGATGTTGTTTGATTCTAAAAAAGATTTTTCTAGTAAGCGATCTTGTGTAATAGCCAAAAGATCCGTCCCTTGAGGAATGCTTACTAGATCCTGAACATGAACTAATGCTCCTACATCAACATTTTCAAATTCATACGTTAAGACTTGGGAACGATTAGCCAGCTCTTCTAAAGCCTCGATGTCATCATAATCAGCTAATAAATGCCAATCAGCGACTTGAGCAGCAGGACAGTCGACAGTTGGATCTAAGACGCCCACACGAAAACCCATTTCTCGTGCACTTAAAGCCATCATTCTACCTAATTGTCCGCCACCGATAATACCGATCATTTGTCCCGGTAGTAAAGGTTTATTCAAGTTCATCACTACTTTCCATCACAGTTTCTTCAAGAAATTGACGTTTTGCATCTAATTTCCCTGCTAACTCTACATCATACATGGAAAGCATCTGAACTGCAAGTAGTCCGCTATTAAGTGCCCCAGCTTTTCCTATCGCAGTCGTTGCAACAGGTACTCCACCTGGCATTTGAACGATCGACAGTAATGAATCTAATCCATTCAATGTTTTAGATTGAATTGGAACACCAATTACTGGTAAAGTTGTTTTAGCTGCAATCATTCCAGGCAAATGTGCCGCACCGCCAGCACCTGCAATGACCACTTTAACACCTCGTCCACGTGCCTGTTCAGCAAATTTAAACATATAATCTGGTGTACGGTGTGCCGATATTACTTTCTTTTCATAAGGAATACCAAACTCTTCTAAACAATCACAGGCATATTTCATTGTTGGCCAATCAGAAGTACTTCCCATAACAACTGAAACTATGACAGACATACTATTCCCCTCTCTTATTCTATTCTTCTTTATTTTAGCAATGGAATAAGAGCGTGTCAAAATAAAATCGAATATTAAATTTATTTTTAATATAAACGTTCGGAATAGAGCGACAAAAAAGAAAAACCGAAACAAACTCCGGTTTTTCTCTACACTCATTACTCGACTCACGTTTCACTTTTTAGACCGTTGAACAATAAATTTAAAATAATTGCTGTCAAACTACTCATCACGATCCCATTTCCAGTAAACATTCTTACCGTTTCTGGCATATGTTGGAATAATGTCGGTATCATATTAAAGCCTAGTCCAAAACCAATTGAAATCGCAATGATCAATAAATTTTTGTCGTTATTATAATCTACCTTCGATAACATCCGCATCCCCTGAACGGCTACCATACCGAACATCACTAACATTCCGCCACCCAATACTGGTTCTGGGATGATTTGAGCAACTGCGCCAACCTTAGGCAGCAACCCTAAAGCGATCAGAAAAAATGCCGAATAGTAGATGGGGCGTCGTGTTTTGATTCCTGAAAGCTGTACTAATCCAACATTCTGAGAAAATCCGGTATAAGGGAACGTGTTAAAGATACCGCCTAAAATAACAGCTAAACCTTCTGCACGATAGCCTTTTTTCAATTCTTCTTCCCCGATTCGCTTGCCGGTGATATCACCTAAAGCAAAATAGACACCTGTTGATTCCACCATGCTAACAATCGAAATAATGATCATCAAGATGATTGAAGAAATATCAAAAGTCGGTGTACCAAAATAAAAAGGTTGAGGGAAATGAAACCATGTTGCTTCTCCAACTGGTGCTAAATCAACTTGACCTAAAATTGCCGCAAGGACAGTCCCAGCAACTAAACCAACTAAAACCGCAATTGATTTGATGAAGCCTTTACCCCAAACCTGAATCACAATGATCAAAGCAATTGTTACAAAAGCTAAAAGTAAGCTCGTACTATCTCCAAAAGCAGGATCAGTAGCTAATCCTCCCCCCATCTTTTCAACAGCAACAGGTATCAGCGTTAAACCGATAACAGTAATCACAGTTCCAGTTACTAAAGGCGGAAACAATTTTTTGATTTTTGAAAATATACCTGATACTAAGACCACAAAAATACCAGAAGCAATGATCGAGCCGTAAATCGCTCCAATTCCTTTATCGCTACCGATCATGATCAATGGCGCTACTGCTTGTATAGCACAACCAAGCACTACTGGTAAGCCGATACCGAAGAATTTATTTACAGTCAGCTGCAGCAATGTTGCAATACCACACATAAAAATATCGATTGAAATCAAATAGGTCATTTGTTCGGAATTAAAATTTAAACCTGTTCCAATCAATAACGGTACTGCTACGGCTCCAGCATACATGGCTAATAAATGCTGCAATCCTAAAACAGCTGCTTTTCCATTTCCAGTTTCACTTTGCTGGATTTGTCCTTTTTGATTCTCTTTACTTTCCAAGTTTATGCATCCCCTTCAAGAAATTCAACTGCACCATTATTCAATGAGGCAATACGTGCTAACGACACAACACGTAAGTCCATTTTTTCTAATAAATCTCGTCCATCTTGGAAAGATTTCTCAATGACAATCCCGATCCCATCAACTGTTGCACCAGCTTGTTGGCACAATTCGACTAAGCCCTTCGCCGCTTGACCGTTCGCTAAAAAGTCATCAATGATCAACACATTATCTTCGCTTGATAAAAATTTTCTTGAAATAGAAATTTGGCTAGTTACTTGTTTAGTAAACGAATAAACAGAAGAAGTCAATAATTCTTCATCCATTGTTAAGCTTTTTGCTTTGCGGGCAAAAATCATTGGCACTTCTAATTTTTTAGCTGCAAAAAGCGCAGGTGCAATCCCCGATGCTTCGATCGTCACAACTTTTGTAATACCCGATTTTGCAAATACCTCTGCAAAGCGATAGCCGATTGCTTCCATTAGATTAGGATCGACTTGATGGGTAACAAAACTATCTACCTTTAAGACACCTTCTCCTAAAACTCGACCATCTTCTTTGATTCGTTGTACTAATTCTTCCACTTTTTCCGACTCCTTCATCAATTTTTATAGGGTTGATGCTTATAAAAAAACAAAAAGACCTTTTCTGCATAAGCAAAAAAGGTCAAAGACTCTTTTTCACTTATAGACCAACGTTTACGGTGTTGGGTAGAAACGGTCAACCATATTATGACCATATATAAGCTTCTTGTATTAGTATACAATAGTACAAAACTCTGAAAATTTCAATGAAAAAAATGAATTCCGTTGAAATTCTCAGAGTATCTATCGAATCCTTATTTGTAATCAATTTCATTTCCTACATTTTTATCACAATACGAACAATCTTAATGATCATTCTTTTTTTCCAAACTGCGATATTTGTCCATTTTATGACTGAAAAGCTCACCATTACTAGGCGGCGTATATGTAATTGCATTCGCTCCGGCAGCAATTGTTTCAGTGATTGATTCATCTGTTGGCCCGCCTGTTGCAATAATTGGTAATTCAGGATATTTATCTCGGAAAAACTTAACTGTTTTAGCAGTGTCTTTACCAGCACTAATATTGATCATCGTAACACCCGCTGTTATTTTTTCATCAATAGGCGTATGAATCGAAGTGACTGTACTGACCACTGGAATATCTACGACCTCACAAACCATCTCTACGGTCTCAATAGGTGTGGGGCCGTTTAACACGACGCCGATCGATCCTTGTGCTTCTGCAAACAAGCTCATATATGCAGAGCGTTGTCCTTGTGTCAGTCCACCACCTACACCTGAAAAAACAGGGATGTCTGCGGCTTCAATAATACTTTTAGTAATCGCTGGATGCGGTGTAAAAGGATACACAGCGATTACTGCGTTTGCATCTGTGTTTCGAATAATAGCAATATCAGTCGTAAAAATAATTGATTTGATTTTTTTCCCAAAAATCCGAATACCACTGGCCTTTTTGATTACTTTCGGTACTTGTACAATATCTTGTTTCAAAGGTGTAACAATTTCTGGTACCCACTTTTCATCCATTCCCACCACTCCTTTTTACTTCATTGATCAATGATCATATTGATTGAGATCATAACTCTCGATCACGTGAATCACCTTATCTGCATACGTAGGATCTGTTGCATAGCCGGCCTCTTGTAATGCGCGTGCAGCCTGTTTATAGTTTTTCGCTAAAAGGACATTTTCATACAGTCGGGGATTCCATGTCACACCATTAACAAATAAACGCGTGTGATCGTCCATTGATTCTTCCCAGGTATTGTAAACTCTAAAATCTCCCTGAATCACAATCCATTCTTCATTGATGTATTCTCTAGTCTCAAGATTGATTTTTTTTTGGTCTCCATACGCTTTGATCCCAAATAAGTTGTTATACTTTGAAGCAAGAGTACTCTGTCCCCAATTTGATTCTAAAATGCCTTGACCTATAATAATACTGGGTAAAACACCATAAGACGCTTGCAATTCTTTCGCATGAGGGCTTATTCGATCGATAAACTGTTCTTTTGATACTTCTTCTTTTTGCTGAGCAGTTTCTTCTATTGTTTTTGAGCTGTCTGATAATACATTGATTGAAAAAACAAACGCTATACCAACGATCAGTAATCCTGCAAAAAGCATTGGTAAATTAGTTTTTCTTATTTTTTTCTTCTTATACCTTTGACTATTCATACATTCCCTACTTTGTTTTGTATTCATTTCCGTATTAATCCTTCTTAGTTTAGGATAATGGCTGACTGATTATATCAGTTTTTTTTCATACAATCAATCAATAGCTGTTGTAGTCATAGTTGTCGATGTTTTCATTTGTATTTCAGACGTAGATATACTGGTTGAAACGGTTGTACTTGTTTCTTCGGTGCTCTCATTTGTATTATTATTTTTATCTTTTGAGGCTGGATGACCAAATAAGACAAAAATTACAGCACCTAGTACTATGATAACCGATAAAATACCTAAAATTTGTTTCAAAAAAAAACTCCCTTACTTCCTTATTCACCAACGTAAGTACCCATCAAATTTTCATTTACCCAATCAAGCAATTCTACTTTTGAGCCTTCTAATTGTCCTTGTAAGGTAGCTGGCAATCGGAAAGTGACAATATCATCAAATCCCCATTCACCGTAAGACAGCGTGACTTTTAAATCAATGAATGCTTGTTCTTTTTCTTCATGGTTTGCTTTTGATGGAATCAACTCAGCAATACCAGCTCCTGATTGCAGCCATTTTTTAGCGATTAGTGTTTTTAAACGTTTGTATTCTGAAACAGCAATATTTCTTTTTTCTGGGAACAGAACGGTTTGACGTAATATTTTTTGTGTCAACATCCATTCATAATCAGAAAATAAGTTTTTTACTTTTTGCATTTGCTCACTCGTTAAATTGACTCTACCTTTTTTCCAGTTATCCCAATTTTCTTTTGAGGTTTGGAGATAGTCTGTATAAAATTTTTCTTCTGTTTCAAATTGCTCAATAATTGCATCAATAAGAATATCTATATACATTTGGTGCATGACTTTCGCCTCCTTTCCTTATTTTACTGAAAATATCCGAAAAATGCATCTCTTTGGATCACTTATTTCTATTTTTTTAAGAAACATTCAATTTTTCCCGATAAATAATCAAACATCTTCAGGCTTCTAATCAAAATATCCCTTCATTTCCAACTTCTCATGTATAATAAAATTACTGAGTTTCCCAACCTGATACGTTTGTTCAGCATCAACCAAAAATTACTTTACTCAGTAGCTGGATTAAACCATCCGCTTCTAAAATTAGGAGGAATCATTATGAAACAATACAACTGGGGCATCATTGGACTTGGAGATATCGCAGCCAGCTTTGCGAATAGTTTCCACCAAGAGAACAGCCGTATCGCTGCGGTTGCATCTAGAACCTTAACAAAAGCGCAAACATTTGCTAAGGAACATGCTATTTCTACAGCCTATGGATCATTTGAAGAATTATTAGCTGACGACTTGATCGATATTATCTATATTGCTGTACCTAATCGACAACATATTTCACATATTTTAAAAGCATTGGAAGCTGGTAAACACGTTCTTTGCGAGAAAGCCATCACGATGAACAGTGAAGAATTGACCGTAGCAATAAGATTGGCTGAAGAAAAAGGGTTGATACTGGCCGAGGCGATGACGATTTTCAATATGCCTTTATATCACGAATTAAAAAGCCTGATTGATGCGAATCGTTTTGGTAAATTAAAAATGATTCAAGCACCTTTTGGTAGCTATAAAGAGCCTGACCCTAACAATCGCTTCTTTAATCCAGATTTAGCTGGCGGTGCTCTTTTGGATATTGGAACATATGCAGTATCTTTTGTTCGTTGGTTCTTCACTGCTCAGCCTAAGGTCATAGCTTCAGTTATGCAGCCATTTTCAACTGGTGTAGATGAGCAATCAGCAACGATTCTACAAAATGACGTACAGGAAATGGCAACTGTTTCCTTAAGTTTTCAAGCAAAAATGCCTAAGCAAGGGATTGTAGCTTTTGAAGAAGCGTATATTGTGATCAACGAATACCCACGCGCAGATGAAGCAAAAGTCTATTTTAATGATGGAACGGTTGAAACAATCATTTCAGGTGATACTAACGAAGCATTGAATTATGAAATTACAAACATGATCAAAATAATCGAAGGAACATTACCGAACCAATCACTTTTTTTAACCAAAGACGTCATCGATCTATTAGATCAAATGCAACAAACTTGGATAAATTAATATAATCGCCTCTAATTGTTGTATTCATTTACGACAATTAGAGGCGATTATTCTTAAATCAATCTTTAATCAATAGATCAGATTACATTTCATTTGGCGCATGTAAACCAAGCAATCTTAAATCTTCCTTGATAATTGTTGCCATGGCATAAACTAAAGCTAAACGTGATTCTTTTTGTTCATCGTCAGCTAAAATTTTAACATGAGCATAGTATTTGTTAAAGGCTTGTGCAACTTGGATCGCATGTTTTGCAATCACTGATGGTTCATATTTATCAGCTGCTTGGATAACAACTTCTGGGAATTTTTGCAATAACTTGATCACTTCCCAGCTCTCTTTATCATCTAAGGCATATTCTTTTGTCTCATCAATCGTAAAATCAGCTTTCCTTAATATACTCATTGCACGTGCATGAGTATATTGCACATAGGGGCCTGTTTCCCCTTCAAAACGAACAACTTCCTCTAAGGCGAAGTCAAAATTATTCAAGCGATCATTTTTCAAATCATGGAAAATAACTGAACCGATCCCCACTTGTCTAGCCACTTCTTCGCGATTTGGCAAATCAGGATTTTTTTCCATAATTTGCTGATTTGCTAGTTCAACTGCTTCGTTTAATACCTCTTCTAATAAAACAATTTTCCCTTTACGAGTTGATAATTTTTTACCACCTTGAGTAATCAATCCAAATGGAATATGATGCATATCTTTAGACCAATCAAATCCAAGTTCGTTTAAAACAGCTTTCAATTGTTTGAAGTGATTACTTTGCTCATTCCCTACAACGTAGACTGCTTTTGCAAAATCATATGTCCGTTTGCGATAAACAGCCGCAGCTAAATCCCGTGTAATATAAAGCGTGGCCCCATCTGATTTTTTGATCAATGCTGGATTCAAATCATAAGCAGATAAATCAACGATTTCTGCTCCTTGATTTTCTTGTAATAAATGTTTTTCTTCTAACATTGTAACGATTTCAGTCATTTTATCATTGTAGAAAGCTTCTCCATTATAAGAATCAAACGAAACTTCCAGCATTGCATATATTTTGTCAAACTCTTTCAACGATTCTGTACGGAACCATTGCCATAGTTCTGTTGCTTGTGCATCGCCTTCTTCTAGTCGTTTAAACCAAGCACGAGCTTGTTCATCTAGTTCAGGTTGTGTTTCAGCTTCTTCATGAAAGTGCACATATAGACGTAATAATTCAGTGATAGGTGCCGTTCTAACAGCCTCTTCAGAACCCCATTTTTTGTAAGCCACGATCAACTTACCAAATTGAGTGCCCCAATCGCCTAAGTGATTGATGCGAATCGGGGTGTAGCCGATTTTTTCAAGAATAAAAGCAATCGAATTCCCAATAACAGTCGAGCGCAGATGTCCCATCGAAATTGGTTTAGCGATATTAGGTGACGACATATCAATCGGGACGTTTCCCTTTTCACCGATCGAACTATCTCCGTAATGTCCTTTTTCTTTTGCAATTTGGCCGATGACTGTTTGACTGACCATTTTTTTATTCATGAAAAAGTTCAAATAAGGTCCAACTACTTCAATTTTTTCAAAGTCTGTTCCACCAATTTTCTCTGCTAGATCAGCCGCAATTTGTTGCGGTGCTTTGCGGTATACTTTAGCTAATGAAAAGGCTGGAAAAGCAACGTCTCCATGATCGGCAGATTTAGGATTTTCCAATAATTCTGTAACTGTTTCTAATGATAGGTCTTCTTTTACCACTTCAAAAATGGCTTTTGCTACGATTTCTTTGTTGTTCATAAATATCCTCCTGATGGTTGATTATATTGTTTAAAAGGTAACTTCTCTCACTTTATTTTTCAACTATTCTTCATCCTCCACTCTAGCTATGCCAATCGTACTCCTTCGATTTTTAGAGCTTTAGCTCTTATAAATTGATGAGATCACACAAAGTGGAGTGATGAACAACAAAAAAGTCTCTAGTGTTAAAAAACACCAGAGACGAGATTTTCCCGCGGTACCACTCTAATTGTTCATTCTTTGCAAAAGATGA
Source organism: Enterococcus sp. AZ170 (assembly GCF_050545135.1). Taxonomy (NCBI): domain Bacteria; kingdom Bacillati; phylum Bacillota; class Bacilli; order Lactobacillales; family Enterococcaceae; genus Enterococcus; species Enterococcus sp. AZ170. The sequence continues at coordinate 1,961,172 of NZ_CP172947.1, forward strand.
ACCCTCTTAATCTAGTAACGGTAGATAACCGTCTGCCTATGCAGATTCTCCAAAGTGCGTTTCCTTCATTTGATTATCTTCGGCTTTCACCCTCCCGAAATCGCTTGGTTAATTCTAATGAAGTACTCTCTTTTTCAATGAATCAATATGAAACTGGATTTATTATAGCAAATATTTATCGCTATGCCTAGTGTTTGGTTGTTGATTTTTACTCTTTAATAGTCATAAAGGTCAAACTAGGATCAGCATTTAATTGATAATCGGCAAAATGACCCTTTTCTGCTTCAACAAAAGCCGCAGCTCCGACCATCGCCGCATTGTCACCACATAATCTAAGCGGTGGCACAATAAAGGTTACTCCTGGTAGTTTTTTTGTAACTTCTGCTCTTAGCCGATCACGTAAGCCTTGATTCGCTGCGACACCACCGGCCATCACTAGCTGCTTAATTGGATACTCTTGGCAAGCACGAATTGTTTTGGCTACTAAAACGTCAATGACACTCTCCTGAAAACTTGCCGCTAAGTCTTGAATCACTAATTCCTCATCTCGTTGCTGCGCATTATGAACTGTATTGATGAAGGAACTTTTCAACCCGCTAAAACTAAAATCATAATTATCTTCCTTAATCATTGCTCGTGGAAATTGATAAGTATCTTGACCTTGATGCGCTAAGTTATCGATTTCTTTCCCACTCGGATAGCTTAATCCTAAAACTCTACCCACTTTATCATACGCTTCACCAGCTGCATCATCTCGTGTTTCGCCGACGATTTCAAATGAGCCTGTTTCTTTCATGTAAACCAGTTCTGTATGACCGCCACTCACTAATAGTGCCATTAAGGGAAATTGCAACGGTTCTACAAATTGGGCTGCATAAATATGGCCAGCCATATGATTCACTGGAATCAACGGTAAATCGTGTGCCCAAGCAAATGCTTTAGCAGCCGAAATCCCAATCAATAACGCCCCAACCAAGCCTGGGCCATAAGTAACACCAACCCCACTCAATTCACTGGGTTTGACATCCGCTGTTGTCAAAGCGTCTTCAATACATAATGTAATCTCTTCCACATGATGACGACTAGCCACCTCTGGCACCACACCGCCAAAACGCTGATGACTTTTGACTTGAGAAGCTACGACATTCGACAATATCAGGGAACCATCTTCAATAATGGCAACACTCGTCTCATCACAACTACTTTCAATAGCGAGTATTAATTTTCTTTCCTTATTAAAAAAAGTCATTGACTCATTTTCACTTCCTTAACAGTTAAACACATGACCACTCCGTCTTCTTTAGGATGACTATAATAATTTTTTCGACGGTTGATGGGTTTGAATCCTTTTTTTTCATATAATTTTTGTGCTTTTGAATTAGACACACGTACTTCTAAAAAAGCCTGAGAAACGTTTTGTTCAACAAAGCGTTGGATCAGTTGATCGATTAATCGACTACCATACCCTTGGTGTTGAAAATCTTTGTTGATCACAACATGAGTGATCTCCACTTCATCTAAAACCAAGTGATAACTGACAAAACCAAGCCATTGTTCTTGATCGATCAGCACAAGATAATCACTCGTTTTTTGAGTTAAGTCAAGGCTAAATTGTTCTAGGGACCACGGCGAACCATTGCTGTATGACTGATTGCTTAAAGTCCAAAGTTTTTCCGCCGCCTGATTTACTGGTAATTGTTCTTTTGAATAATACATCTTTCACTCTTCTTTTAAGTGTAACATCATTTCTAATGCATCTTCTTTATTTTCCGAATAATAGGCTGGTTTGATCGTATTCGAAACAAAACCCAGTTTCCGATATACACGTTGAGCATTTTTATTGCTGATCCTTACTTCTAAAGAAATTGTTTGACAATCGTTGACTCTTGCAAATTCCTGGACCTCTCTGATCAAAAAACTACCAATTCCATTTCCTTGATATTGAGTCAAAACAGCGACATTTGTAATGTGCGCATCTTTACCAAATATCCGACATCCAACAAAACCAATCGTTTGCTCATCCTTTTGAATAAGTAAATATAAGTGCGGCTCTGCTGCTTGAAGTTCCATCAAAAATGCTGTTTTTGTCCAAGGTAATTCCCCAGCATAGACTTCTCTTTCAATCGAAAGAAGATCTTTGATATCATCAAGTACAATTGCACGTATAAAATATTCTTGCTTTGAAATTTCGACCGTTCTGGCATCATAGGGTCGATTTTTAAAGAATTTTCCTAGAATACTATGAAAAAGATTAAATTTTTTCAACATAATTTTCTACCTCTGATGTATGTTCTTTTAGCCAATTTTCTTCTGCTTCCACACGTTTTAAATAATTAGGCAAAAAGTGGTGAATTTCTGGTTCTGGCTCCGCTTCTCCACCAATTTCCGCAAGAGTCACACCACTGGGAATTTGCCACTGAGTAATTGGATTGATCTGTGCATGGGGTAATACTGATTCGATTTGAACACGGAATTTTTCAACATCTTCTCCAACGAAATAAACTTGTTCAAATTCTTTTAATTCTTCTAACCACACGTCTATTGCACTATGGCGATCTGCTTTGATCATCTTCAACTTGCCATCAACATATTCATAAGCCCCAGTGTAAACATTATTTCTTCGGGCATCAAATACTGGAATAATGGGGCCTTCAATCCGCACACAATTGGCAGCTAAGGTCTTTAAACTTGAAACACCAACTAATTCTTTCTTTAGTGTATACGCAAGTGTTTTCGCTGTCGTTACACCAATTCGTAAGCCTGTATAAGAACCTGGTCCTTGAGCCACAACGATTCGATCAATGTCAGTAGGTGTCAACCCAATATCTTTTACTAATCGTGTGATTGTAGGCATCAAAGTTAAGCTATGGTTTTGTTTTACGGTGATTGTATATTGTCCTAATAGTTTCTTCTCTTCACAAACTGCAACTGCCAACGTTTGATTCGAGGTATCGATTGCTAAAATCCGCACAAAAAAGTCCCTTTCTTTCATCATCTAGTTGGTCTATTGTAGCATATTTTTATTCTTTCGTAAAAACATGAAGAATTAAAAGCAAAAAGAGGCAAAATCGCTTGTTGCGCTTTACCTCTCGCTTGATTGATTAGTTGCTATTCGCTTCTAAATAATCAATCAACGGTTTGCTGATATTGGTTGCCGTATCATTTTTTCGAGAATCTTCTACCATGATCATCGCAGAGAATTTATTATTACTGCGATCCATCGCTAAAAGAAAGCTATTTTCTTTCCCGACTGTATCTTGCTTCTCTTTGATTTCGGCAGTTCCAGTTTTGGCTGCTAAAGAGAAATCTGGATTATACATATTATGAACGTATCCCGTTTCATCTTCTACGCTACCTAACAAATCAGTCACAATTGTATTCGCTGCATTTGCACTGATCACATTTTCTTTCACTTTTGTTTCTTTATTCAGTTCAATTTTCGGATAAACAAGTTTCCCTTCATTTTGGAAAACAGTATACATAGCAGCCTGTTGAATCGGTGTCACTAACAGTTGTCCTTGACCATATCCTGTATCTGCCAATAAAATTTCCGAATTAAATTTATCTTCATTCGAGATTTGTGCTGGATTCATCGGGATCGACAAATCTAGTTTTTCGCCAAAGATAAATTTGTCCAGACCTGTTCTGAATGTTTCTTCACCCATCCGTAAGGTTTGTTCTGCAAAATAAATATTATCAGAATTGACTAATGCTGTTCTTAAATTTACTGGGCTAGCTTCTTTAACTCGGGTCACGAAGTAATCCCCCCAAGATGCATCTTTTTGCCATTTCAAGCCATTGATTGCAATTTCTTCTTCTGGTTTTAAGGTGCCGGCATCTAAGCCAATTCCGCCGGTGATTGTCTTAAAGGTCGATCCAGGCGCATATCCTGTCGCAAATCGGGCAGTAAATGGTAAGTTTTCATTGGTTGCATACGCATCATAATCCGTTTGAGAAATGCCATTCGCCATCTTATTTGGATCAAAGGATGGTGAACTAGCTGCTGCTAATAAATCGCCTTGTTGAGGGGCCATGATCACAGCACTTCCTGGACGATTATTGAAAATGTTATAGGCTTGAGATTGTACATTCTTATCAATCGTCAACTGGATTTTTTCGCCATCCTTTTTATCCACTTGCTGAAGGACACTTTTTGGTGTACCGTCTTCCTGAGTAATCGTGATACTACCGCCGTCTTGTCCTCTTAATTGTTTATCATAAGCCTGCTCTAAACCAACTTTCCCAACAACGCCATTACTACTTAAAGTTGGGTCTTTCTCAATGTCCTCTGCTGTGATTGTGCCAACATAGCCAACCAATTGCGCAGATGCTTCCTTCAATGGATAATAACGAACAGTCGCATCCTGAGAGGCAGCTCCTTTTGGCAAAGTCGTAACTGGTTCAAAAGAGACTGTTAACGGTACGAAAGAATCCGCTTGGACCCATGATTGCTTGAGTTTTTGTTCGATTTCATCTACAGAAATCTTGAACTGATCACTAAATGCTTTGATATTATTCGTTTTTTCTTGTCCTTCTCCTAGTTTCCCAGGTACAATGCCTACTTGATCAAAAGCTTGGTTGACAGCTAAGCCTTCTCCATTGCGATCGATGATTTCTCCTCGGTTTGCTGCATCTACCCCAATCGAAATTTTGTCTTGTCCTGTCATTTCAGGGAAAATCAGATTAGGCGCCCAGTTGATTTTATATGTGTCAGTATCCTTTTGGATCGTTGTTTTATAGGATAAATCTGTCAGATTGCCAAGTGGCGTAGTCATCTCTAAATTGTAAGTAAATGTGTATTTTCCTTCTTTTTCTTGGGTGACTTTGATGTTTTTGCTCTTGATTCCTTGCGCTTGAATACCAGAAAAAATCGTTTGGTATTTTTCTACAACTTTGGCATCATCATAACCACTTTCTTTTACAGAAGTTTCATTTAGTAATTCAGGTAATTGCTCAAATTCTTGTTTTGAAAGATAGTTTAAAAAAGACTTCGCCGATTTTTCTGCTTTATTCAACTCTTGATTTTTCTGCCACGAACTATAAGCAAAATAACCTCCCGCCAAAACTATTACAGCTGCGGCAGCGCTAATCACTATGATCACTGGTTTATTTCCTTTTTTTTTGGTCACTCTTTCCATTTTCCAATCCCCCAAATCTTGTTTCTTTCTATCTATTCATTATACCTTATTCATCTAAATCTATGATAGAAAAAAGAAGTATTTATCAAAATTATAAATAATTCGACTTTTTTTGCGCTGATAAATATTATAAGTACAATTTTATTTATAGTCAGCGATACAATAATGTTTTCATCTATTCATTTGCAGGTATAGTCAAAAAAATTATGGTAGCAAAAAACTTTATGAAAGCCATAGCTTTTAACCCTAAAAAAGGAAAGCCTCGTATTTTACGAATGACTTTCCTTGTATATTTTAAATTCTATTAAAACTCTTTAGTACATATTCTTCTGCTTCTTTACTCCAAATACCATCAGTCTTGTGAAGGATATCAGCTAATTGAGCATTATGGTTTTCCATTTCCGCTAATGGAAGTAATTTAGAAGACAAATGTGTGTAAACTAACTTCTTCCCTCCACCAATTTCTGGTTGATGCAAGGTTGTCTCGGCTACCGCATCCAACCCTAAAATATGCGTGACGACATTGGCAACTTTTACTTGTTTTTTTTCAATCAGTTCAACAGCCTTGCGCATGTCCTCTGTATTTCCACCTGAAGTTCCAACATAATGAGTGAATGAATAATGTACATCATAGAAATTGATTGGTGCTGAAAATGATTTGTCTTGCGGCCCTGCAAAGAAGTTCAGACAGCCATCTGGGTTCAGTAATTTAGAAGCATCCGCGACAACGTCCGAAACAGGAACCATTACAAAAATATCATCAAATCCTCCAGAAACCGTTTGTTTTAGAACCTCAACTTGATTTTCTAACTCTTTTACATTGAGATATGTCACTTCAATACCATTTTGACTTAGATATAATTTTTCAGCACGTTTTAATTTTTCGTCACTCATATCCGTGATCACAATTTTTTTAGGTGTGGTCGGCCCATGCAAGGCATAATCGATTGCTAATAAGCCCATTGGACCGGTACCGCCCATAATTAGTAGATGACCATCTGATTTGATTCCCATTCTATGTTCATAAGAGCCTTCAATCAAATGATAATTTGCTTCAAATGCGCCAATCACACATGATAAAGGTTCGATCAATGAGCCTTCAAAGTAAGTCTCTCCTTTATATGGAATTAAGCAGTCCTGCTCCATAACATCTCGCGATAAAATGATGTACGTTGCATCTCCTCCTGTATAGGCATAGGAATATCCTGGACAATCTGGACGATCTGGCAATTGAAGGTTTGCTTGTACTACGTAGCGCTCTCCTGCTTGGTATTTCCCTTGCCATTTACTACCCACTTCTAAGATCTCACCGCAAAACTCATGCCCAATAATAATTGAGTTGTGCTCTAAATCTTGCGGTGCCTTTTTGTGTTCTTGACCTTGATTAGCCAGTTTCCATGTAGACATGCAAATACTATCTGTCACAACAGAGGCCAAAATTTCATCCTCTTTAATTTCAGGTAATTCAAACGCTTCTAAGCGTAAATCTTTTTTTCCATATAAACGGACTGCTTTTGTTTCCATCCTAAAATACCTCCAACTATTTTAATTTAAAAGACCTAATCCATACCCTACAATTCCCACTGCGAATAAAACAAAAATCAATACAATCGGGCTTACCTTTTTCTTCAATAATTTCATCATTAACAAGGTCAATCCTAAGGCTAACAGCCCAGGAACTAAATCATCCAACACATTTTGAACTGTCGTAACAATCATTTTTCCATCTTGTCCAGGTGTTTTTGACACAACTAAAGGGATATTGATCGTTGTCCACTTAGTCACAAGGACACCCATGATAAATAGCCCTAAAATGGTCGCACCTTCCGTCAATTTCTGCAAAAGATTACCTGACAGATCTTTAACGATGTCTAAACCTTTTCTGAATCCATAAGTTAAACCAAACCATTTCATGCTCAGACGAACGGCATTAAAAGCTATAAAAAAGAGAATAGGACCCAAAATATTCCCAGACAAAGCAAGTGAGGCACCGATTGCTGCTGCAATCGGACGCAGAGTCCCCCAAACTAAGGGATCGCCCACACCTGCTAACGGACCCATCAAGCCCACTTTTAAACTGTTGATCGTACCATCATCGATATCAGCGCCACTTGCTTTGGCTTCTTCCATCGCAATCGTTACATCAATCACAGGACCACAGACAGCTGGTGTTGTATTAAAGAATGTTAAATGTCGTTTTAGCGCTTCCGACTGTTCTTCTTTTGTATGGTAAATTCTCTTGATTGTCGGAATCATGTCTACGCAAAAAGCAAGTGCGTGAATCCGTTCATAATTAAAAGATGCTTGTTGAAAGTTTGAAAAAACAAACGTCATCATTAAATCTTTTTTTGTGATGACGGATTGTAAGGGCTGCTCCTCAATCGTTTCGCTCACTATTGTCTCCATTTTTTTCCTCCCTAATCATCTAATTCATCGTCTGCAACAATTGCTCCTGAATAAACCATCTGTTCGTTTGGTTGTAAGGTGAGTGACTTAGTAAAATTAGGATTCAATTGAACATAAATCAATGCAGTGATTAAACCAATCACACCAAATGAAAGCAAACTAAATTCCAAATAGCCACCTAAAACAAACCCTAAATAGAAAAATGGCATCAAGTATTTTACACTCATCATATTTAGAACCATGGCATACCCGACTACCACAATAAAGCCGCCAGCTACTGCCAGCCCACCTGTAACGACTTCTGGAATCATTGCCAACATTTTATTGACCATTTCCGCACTAACAAATATGGCAACAATCGTCGCAGGAATCGCTACACGTAGCGCTTGAACAAATAATGCACTAAAATGAAGAAAAATAATTTTGTTAAAAGCTGCCGTCTCGGCTTCTTTATCCGCAGCGTGTTGAAAAGCGACCGTAATCGTCCGAGCAATTACTGTTAAAACTTGGCCTGCTGCGGCCACTGGCAAAGCAATTGCAATACCGGCTTGAATGTCCTGATGCCCGACTACTACTAAGATTGTCGCAATCACACTTGCCAAAGCAGAGTCTGGTGATTGTGCCGCGCCAATATTCATCCAACCTAAAGCAATCAGCTCTAATGTTCCACCTAAAATAATTCCTGTTGTCAGGTCACCTAAAATCAATCCAACAATGGTACATGCAATTAAAGGGCGATGGGTTTGAAATTCATCTAAAACACTCCCCATACCCGCAACACATGAAAAGATAAAAATCAGTACAATTTGAATTATCGATAACGCCATTTTGCTCCTCCTTAATTCGTAACTGCTTCTTTTAATTTCCCTTCAAAATCGATTTTAGGATCTGTTGCAACAACACGGCAATCTAACGTAACTGCTAATTCTTTCAGCTCATAGAATGCCTCTATATCTCTTTGACTAACAGAGATGGCTTTCGTGATCTGTGTCTTACCATTTCTAAATTGCATACCGCCGATATTGATTGTCTTTAATGGGACCCCACCTTTAACTAATGCTACAACTTCGCTAGGATTCGTAAATAAATAGAACACTGTTTCTGTTTTGTATTTAGGATTTTGATACACTTTGATGGCTTTTTCTACGTCAACAATATTGACTTTGATCCCTGGAGGTGCGGCTTGTTTAACTAAGGTTTTGCGGATCTCATCTTCATTTACTTCTTTGCTAACAACGATGATTCGTTGAGCTCCTGCTTCTTTAGCCCAAACAGTTGCTACTTGTCCATGGATCAATCGATCATCGATTCTTGCTAATTTTATTTCCATCTCAAAATTCCTCCTCGTCTTTAATAACTTGTTCTTTAAATGATTTTACAGTTTCAGCCGCAGCTTCTTTCACTATGTTAACGACTTGACTGAGCGGTGTTGCATCAATCATAGCCGCTACTTCCAACACCATTGGTAATGACATACCTGAAATCACTTCGATCTGCAGTGTTGGTTCTTTCATACAAATACTACAGCTAGCATTGTAAGGTGTGCCGCAGAAAAGATCCGTAATAAGCAGCGTTTCTTCATTTGATTTTTTAAGGTCTTTCATTATTTTTTCAGACAAGCTTTCTAATCCATCATGCTTGGAAAATTCAATCGCAGAAAAATGAGATAATTGACCAAAAATCATTTCAGCAGAGTTTTTCATCTCTAAAGCAAGTTTTCCGTGCGCTACTAGCACTACTTTTGTCATTCAAGTTACCCCCTCGTCTTCCCACCAGCAACATTGATTGTCACCCCACTGAGATAACTAGAACGATCTGATATTAAATAAACGACTAAATCTGCCACCTCAACCAATTTTCCACTTCTCCCCAGTGGAATTGTACTTATTTGACTGTAGCCCGCTCTGATTTCGTCCACTGTCTTTCCTCTCGTATAAGCTAAAGCGGATTCATAACTTGCTGTCCGTAAGCCCGTTTCCTCCATAATACCTGGTGCAATCCCTACTACTCGAATGCCTAATTTGCCTAATTCTTTTGACCAAGAACGAGTAAAGCTATTGATTGCCGCTTTAGTTGCAGCATAACAACTTTGTCCTTCTGAACCCTCAAGTCCACTTTCAGAAGACATATTGATAATCACACCAGCTCCTTCTTTGATTAAGTATCGACTAACAGCTTGACTCATTAGATAAACGCCTTTTTGATTAATATTCACCATCTTTTCAAAAAGTGCGTCATTTAATTCATAGGGACTATCCAATTGATTTGTATCTGCCAACAGCGCTGGAATGTTAATTCCCGCATTATTTACCAAGGCATCAATTTTTCCAAACATATCTATAGTAGATTTAACAGCTTGTTCCACAGATACACGTGTCGTTACATCCGTTTGAATAAAAGAAAGGTTTTCATGCTCAAAAGTCCCTTCTTGCAAATCTGTATTTACTACTTTGACGCCTAAATGACACAATTCCTTGACTATCGCCGCACCGATACCTGAAGATCCACCTGTTACGATAACCGTTTTTTTCTCTACTTCTAACCAGCTCATCAGAACACTCCTCACATTCGTGATTTAATATTAACTTATGTGATATCACAAACTCATTATATGTATGTGCTTTCACAATGTCAAGCACTTTTTCACATTTGTTATTCCTAAATCACAAATAACGTCCTAGAGAACTAAGTTTTTTAGTTTTCTAGAACGTTATAAAGTTAGGGTTTCAACTTGATTGAACCAAATTTAATGAATTATTTTTTTCTTGATTGTGCCAAGATTTCTTTTGCTGTTTCTTCAGTAGTTACAAGGGTCGTCAAGAGTTGTCCTTTTAATGCAGCCACAATGCTTTGCGCTTTTTCTTTTGACTCAGCTATACCAATCTTTATTGGCGTTTCTCTCAACTGATTAATGGTGATGCCAATGATGCGATCATCTAATTCACTAGCTATTGGTAATCCTGCACTATTAAAAAAATGAGAAACAATATCTCCTGCGATATCTCTTTCTGCCAATTCACTAAGTATATCTTTACCATAAAATGCTTGCCAAATATCCTTTTTGCTTAAATGAGGGCTTCCAATACCGAAAACCGCTATATCCAATTGTTCCCATAACTGAAGCAATTTCTGATTAAAGGCATTTTTCATCAAAGCCTCTTTAAGTTCCAATGTTTCAGGAATAGCAGGTGCATCAATCATCAATGCTTTAGCCCCCATTTTTTTTGATGCAGTGTATGCAATAGTATTGACATGATACTCACTAGCTAATTTTCCTGATGGGCCGCCAATCATAGGCAGACAAACAATATCTTTTGATTCAGTATGCCCCATTTCGTTCACCATTGAAGCTAAAGAATGTCCCCATGAAAAACCAACATTCATCCCCGTTTCTAATTGCTCAAATAAATAATCGGCAGCAGCTTTTCCAATCACTTGTTCTTTTTGCTGTGTACTTGCCTCAATGGCAATTGGTACAACAATAGCTTTATGTAATCCAAATTGTTGCTCTAAGGCTTGCTCCAACGAATACGTCTCCGAAAGATCATAATTGATCGAAATTTTAACGATCCCTTCCTCTCTTGATCGTTTTAATAATCGACTGATTGTTGTACGGTGAATATTTAATTCTTTTGAGATCTGACTCTGATTTTTATCTTCTTGATAATACATTTCTGCTATCCTGATTAATAATTTTTCTTCATCCATGCAATTACTCCTTTTTCCCTTTTTAACAAAATATATCATAGGTATCACATTTGTGAAAGATAAAAGAACAATCATCGTACTTTTAATAAAGATAACTAACTATAAAATGGAACAAACAATAGACCGAAACATCAGCATTTTTTCAATTCTCACATTACTAGTAAAAGTCACCTTGTTATTTAACAAGATACAAGGTAGTATAGAATAAAATGTCCCTATAAAAAAGAACATCGCTTTTATTTTATAGGGTCTTCTGTAACTATTATTTGATAAAGTGAGGATATAAGAATGAAAAAATTGGTGAGTATAGGAGTCTTAACTCTATGTTGTGCAACCTTGGTTGCTTGTGGTGGAAATACAGCATCAACAGAGGATAAAAAAGCAGATAATTCTTCAAGTTCTGAAAAAAATATGGAAAAAGTCTATTTTAAAGATGACACTTTAAAAATCGATATGGCTACTCTTAAAATATTATCCACTGAAGTTTTACCTGCTGACGAAAATTTACTTAGAGAAAAACCGCAACTGGCCATTACCTATGAAGTAACAAACGATAGTAAGGATTTAATTTCAGCTTCAACTGTTTGGATTGCTTGTATGTCATTAACTCAAGAAGCTGAAGAAGTTCTCAATAAATTAACTGTTGGAATGACTCCACAAGATGAAAAATTTGCGCAATACACCGAACATCAACTAGACGACATTAAACCTGGCGGTACAGCCAAAGCACTTATTTCTTATGATCTAGATGATTCACAAACACCTGTCATTTTGAAAGCGACGCAAGGAATGGCTGGAGAAGAGCTTGGTGAAAAAACAATCAATTTGAAATAGCAAGTGCCTCCAAGTCGTTTTCTAGATTCAAAAAAAGAGCATCAGTCATTGAATCATGGCTGATGCTCTTTTTTTGTATAAAAACTTTCACGTATTTTTCAAAATAGTTTCATCTGTAAAAAACTATTTTCTTTCAAAAAATTAATTGACCTGAGGAAACAATCGTTTTAAATCAATATACGCGTATAAAGTAACTTCACTCATCCACACTTCTTCTGAAATAAAATGCCCTGAATCAGCCAGATCAGTAAATAAATCATAAGCCATACATTCCAGTTCTTTATTTGTTTCCCCTACTGGCTCGTTATAAAAGGAATGACTTTTGTAACCTGTTCTAATTCAACAACATCTTCTGCACTCAATTTTAACACGTCTATTCCCTGATCACACTCGTTATATTTTTCACTTTCAGACAAAAAAAAGGCCTATAAGCCTTGATAAATCGATCATCTAATCAGACACATGGCGACACCTACTTAATTTTAAATAACAAGTACATATAATTGCAAATCCTTAGAAAATCTGCCTTCCTTCGTCTTACCTATCTTAATAAAAAGAATATAATTACATATGGTTACAAATTTCTTAATTCTTTTATGCTTCCTAATTTCATTTTTAAAATAACGATATTATAGTTCAAATCCACTCTCTTAATATTTTATCTTTTTAACATATTTACTAATCATTTTACAACTGGTTAAGTATCTCACGCTAGACAAACGAGAACAAACGTTTGTATAATATGCTTAGGTGATGATAATGAGATATGTAAAAACTGTACATTTAAAAGAGCATATACGACCAGCGCAATATTTTTACTCGTTGCACCTGGTCCCATTTCGAAAAGTATCCTCTAAACGCTTAAACATAGAGGGAACGATTTATAATCTATGGTCCTTTCCTAAGATAAAGAAAAAAGACTATTTAGCTGCTTTCCCGCTTGAGAAGATCGACCACTTTATTGTTTTAGAATATACTGACCCCTATCAATATTTGACTTTATCAAGTAAAAAAGTTTATAACCTGGATGATTTTAAAATGGAAACAAGGCGTATGGAATATATATTTGACCAGTGGAATTATAGTGAGATGGAGTGATCTTGTGAATATAATCGATGAATACGAATCCGGTCTACTGACCTACCAAGAATTTCAAAAGTACATATGGGGTTGTGGTCAGAGGCTAATTAATGAGGTTGGGTTGGATGAATTTATATTTTACTTAAATGCTGAGGAGGGTGAATATCATGAACAAGAATAGCTATGTTGCAGTAGTAGATAAGATTAGGGTAATAAAGTTGTTCCCCGATATGCTAGTGCGTTTTACGTTGCATACCGCTTTCGCTGATGTCAATTGCCTTGTCAGTAAGAAAGAACTCGCTAACCTTATTCTTTTACTTGAGGACGGGAAGTTCGAGGTTGCTACCTTTGGTCATTATAATAATCGTCAGAAATTTGTGATCGAGAAATTTGCAGTAAAAAACCCTGATAGCTTTATACGCGAGTTTGTCTTAAAACCATTAAAATCAATTGCATAAAATAATTTCCTCCCCTCTTTGCGTATCTTAACGTAAGGAGGTTTTTATATGGATCAGATAAGTTTGCTATAATTTTCCCGAACACAATAAAAGACCCTTGCAAACACTAGGGTCTTTTCGCTTAAATTTTTATTTACTAAGTTCTTTTCTCACCTTGTTCGGAACTTCATTTTCCGAAATTTGAGTTGGATTATTTACTCTTTCTTTGCTTATTTCTGCTCTAATATATGCCCCTGATTCGAATGGTTTTGGGGTTTTCCCAGACAACTCAAAATCCATCTCTTGTTTGTCTCCGTTTTCTTTCACGAACGTGACTTTGTACTTATAAGAGTAAGTATCTTTTACCTTTTTACCATCAATATCCAAAGTATCTGACATTTCAGGAACCTCAGTTGGAACCTTCGCATACGCTACCGTAGTATTATATGTTTGATTGTAGTAATCAAAAGCAAAGTAACCAATAGCGCACAATGCAATAAGTCCGATCAATCCAAGTATTTTCTTCATAGTGATTCACCTCGTATAATTTAATTTAGTATAGTTTAGCACTACGGAAACAATTTTAACCATGTATTCTTCTAACAATTTTGTAACTTTATTCTATAAATAGCCTCACTATAGGTGTATCAAATTATAAATTTTTTACAAAAAACCGCCTCGATGAAAGGGCGGCATGATGATTGTAACAAACGCATAGATAGGTGTTCTGTTTTAGTTTTTAGTGGGTGGATGGAGTTGTCAAAAATACTGACCGGTTAGGGTCGGTATTTTCGCTATCCCATAAATAATTTTAAAGCCCCGATCATCACACTAGCCAAAGCAATAGTGGTGCGGCTCGTTGGGAGTTTGAGAGTTTAGAGGATGCTGCGGAGTTGTATAGGTTGCTGGTGCTTAGTGTGGATGTTGAGGATAGGATTGCCGATTTAGTAGGAAATAGTATATAATTAGTAAAAAAGGATATGATAAAATTGCAAAAATTAAAATCGTTATACTTTAAGGTTAAAAATAAACTTTCGGACGGTAGCATAGACAGCTATCATTACCAGATAATTTTTTATTGTATGTTTCCCTTCGCACTATTACTATTTCTTGCTCTGGAAGTATTTATTTTTAATAATATTTTAAATAATTTTCACTCTACAATACTTACAGTTTTTGAACTCTTCAGCGGAGTTATATTCTTTATAATTAATATTTACTTACTCTTTTTTTTTACAAGAAAAATAGTTTTTTTTTTCAAACATAAATATATACTATTGTTACTCTCGATTCTTCCAACATCTTTATTTCTTTTAATAGCTACTCTATTTTGGTTTAGCGTTGTACTTGTAGGTATTCAAAAAATTTTTACCCTTACTTTTAATTTTAATATGCCAGTTTTATCTCCATATGTATTTTTAAAACTTGTTGCTAACTTTTCAACTATAATTGCTCCAATCACGATCTTATTTCTTTTACCTATAGCTATTTCACTTTCACTGAATTCACTTTTACCTAGACCATTACAAAAAAAAGACATTTCAACAAAACAGAAATTAACTCGAATGAGTATAAAATTATCTTTTATACTTATCGCAATCTTTATTTCATATATATTTTCAATAATTAGTATAGAAACTTTTGCTTCTATATCTATGCTTACAACATTATTTACTTTTATATGTACTCCAAAAACAATTCTCCGTATTTTTTCTACTCAAAAAAATATAGAAGGTAAAAAAATTACTGATGATGTTCTTACAAAATTCGAGATGATAAAATTTGTTTATTATGAATTTGTTTTTGCATGGTCAATTTCTATTTATATTTTTAATCCTGAAAAAACCGAAGATAGAATTAAAATATTTTTTATTTCGTTCTTTATTTTAATAATTACATCGGCGGCTATTCAATGGTATCTAAAAAAAGAAAAAAGTGATTTTTTTTCAAAATGGATAGTTGATAACGAAGATGATGAGATTGAAAAGTCGAATGGTGAAAATATAAAATCTAATAAAGAAGTGAGTAAAATGATCGAAGCCATAAAACAATACTTAAACAAGGAAATCTTTATTGACGGATGTTATGCTAAAATTATAGATGCTTTGATATGTTCTGATGGTGATTTTTTTGATGTTAAATTTACTTCTGGTGATAAAAACGGGACTAAAAAAAGATATTCTGCTTCAGATGCTAATTTCATAAAAAGTTTACCAGACTTAAACAAGCCCCCGCAATCGTGAGGGCTTTTTCTTTGCACAAAAATACCGACCGATTAGGGTCGGTGTAAGTATTATGTATTTAACTTTTTTTGATTTTTTTATAATTATTCCTACGAAGAGGCTTGGGAAACAAATAGGAAAATGCGTTTCTATCCTTAAATCCAAGCAAAACAGCACCTTGATCACTACTGAAACTATTATTGACAACGACCTACCAATATTTTCGTAATTATAGTTTTCATTTATACTCTTTATAAAATGCTTAGTAATAAAGAACATCACAGCAATTCTATTGGAATAAGTATTCCTATTTTCAAACTGAAATAAATAGGGTTTCCACTCGTTACGTATTTTAGGTGTTGTAGTTAATTTCAAATCAATTACATTAGAATTATGCGCACAAATATTTCTAATAAATTTTAAACCTTACAGCCACGACATGAGTTCTTCTGCTGTGTAGCCATAGTAAGAAGCTAATTTCCTGAGGTTATTTTTAGACATCAATTGAAGCAAAACTAAAATATCCCCAAAAGTCAGCACATCCACCGTTAACCAAATAGTAGGAAATCCGTTTGCATTTAAATTTTTCTTGTCTTTAATATCATGGGAGCTTGATAATCTAATTTTCTCTTTTAAGTAATACTTGCAGTATTCTTCACGATTGCACCAACTACTAAAGTTAAGATAACCATATGCTTTATAATTTTTCCCTAAAATATAAGCAACTTTAGTTTTCAAGGAAACTTCTATTTTTTCAATGGCATGCATTAGGTACACTCTTAAATTTTTATCTTGGTAATATCTGGTTAATACATTATCGAACTCGACATTTTCGTACTGTCGTTCTTTTTCTCCATTTTCCAGAGTTACTACTTTTGATAATGGGAAAGCAAATTCTTTGAATTTATAATAACTAATCTTTTCAAGTTTTTAACTGCTTTTTCTCTGTTAGTAACTAACATTCCTCTACTCTCAAATAACGATAATTGATTTTCAAAACTTAGATGTTCCTGAACTTTATCCATGTTATTCTCCCTATAAAAAGAGCTCCCACATCAGAACGTATCTGGCCAATCGGCAGTGAGAGCATTGTCGTCTTATAAGTTAATAATAACAGAATTGTTACCGTAGTCAACAGAAAAGATTGAAATTCTTTACTTTTCTATCTCAACTCATATTTAAATTATAATAAACTTTAACAAGTATAATCAACCACTATTCTGTCAAATCCTTGTCACAACTCTCCCGTAATTCTATGTACAAGCCCTCCTTGATAGGAGGGCTATTTTAACATAAAAAACGCTAAAACAAATCAATCATTCTATCATATAAATTAAATTATTCAAAAGGAAAACTCTCATGAGCTTTGTATATGAAAAATTATTGTTTATAGCTTATACTTAAAAATATTAAAGAAGGAGGAATATATATGAAAGCTTTAGATTCTGTTGCATTAGCGTTGGTTATTGTCGGGGGATTAAACTGGTTATTAGTCGGACTTTTTGAATTTGATTTAGTAGCAACTATCTTCGGAGGATCAACTACAATACTTGCAAAAATCATTTATGTCTTAGTAGGTCTATCTGCGATTTATTGTTTAAAATTATTTCCATTGATTGCTAATAAAGATAGAATAGATACAATGTAAATATCAATCACTCTGCAGCAACTGCCAATAAAGGTAGTTGCTTTTTTATTTTCCAGAAAACAAAAAATCCCACCTCAAAAGAGATGGGAAAAGGAGTTTAGTACTCTGGGGAGTGAGTACCTTGAAAAAATGTTAGGGTCAGAAATTGGTAATTTCAATTTACTACTTCTTCTGATATTTTGCAAATAATATAATTATTTAATTAAAAAATCCTCTACCCAATGTCGTATCAATCTGTCCGTCATCAGGACCAACAGCAACATAACGGCGACTGTCACCGTAATCAATGTAACTGATCCGAACGTAGTTAGCAGATTGTACATAACTATCATAAACAATTGATTCGTACGGATCATACCAAGCTAATGCTGCACTATCAACTGTAGTATGTCTAGATACAGGCAAGCTTTGATTTGTTGTAAACACGCCTGACATCGCAACTCGTTGTCCTGTTTGAGGTTTTGTTGGTGCTGGTTTAGTTGGATTGGTCGTACCATTCTCTGTCAATCCATTAAACAAATCATGTTGCAACTGCACTTTACTAATACCCCAACTTGCCAAATAGCTATAAGGATCAGTGTGATCGCCCAACCAATTTTGAGTAACCCACAAGTGAGTTTTGATCCCATAAGGTGTACTATCATCTAAATCAAATGTAAATCCAGTCTAACTAGCAACTATATCTTTGTAGGTAAAACCGGCAAACTTATACAGGTCAATTCATTAAATAGATCTTTAAAAACAATGAATGCTAATTTAGGTAAGTATAGAATTAAGAATAAACAACTTTCTAGCCATATTTTTAGGCACTCTCATATCTTTTTACTTACTGAGTTAAACGTACCAATAAAAGCTATTATGGAACGTGTAGGCCACAGTGATGAAAAGACAACTTTACAGATTTATACTCACGTTACGACAAAGCAAAAAACTGACATTGTAGAGAAATTAAATAACATAGGTTTATAGCACAAAAGAAGCATTCTAGCAATGCTTCTTTTGTGCTTCCTAAGTATATTTTTTAATAAAAAAACGTCTCTAGCATCGCTAGAAACGTTGATATAATCACATTCAATTCAGACACATGGCGGCACCTACTTAGTGCTGCTTCCTTCCGGATCTGACACGCTTCGTAAGCCCACCATTGTCCTAGCCTTTCGGCAAGATTTAGTATACCGCATTTTTGGTTACTTGGCTAGTCTTTCTGTTGATTTTTTAAAAGTTTCTTTTCCTCCCGTAATTTTTTAAAAAAATTTGAAAGAAGTTGCCCGCATTCTTGCTTTAAAATGCCTGATTCTACATAAGCTACGTGATTAAAGCGTTCATCTTCTAACAAGTTCATTAATGTTCCCGCTGTTCCGCCTTTTGGGTCTACGGCTCCATAATAAACTTCGTTGACTCTAGAAAGGATCATCGCACCACTACACATCGGGCAAGGTTCTAAGGTGACAAATAACTGCGCTCGCTCTAAACGCCAATTATCAATTGCCTCACAAGCTTGCTTGATGGCAAACATTTCTGCATGAGCAGTAGCATCTTGACTTTCTTCACGAAGATTATGTCCACGACCTATGATTTGTCCATCCAATACAACAATCGCCCCGATAGGTACTTCTTTAATGGCTCCTGCCTTTTTTGCTTCACTGATGGCTTCTTGCATAAATCGTTCTTTTTCTGCTATCGTTAGACTGCTCGTCTTCTCACTCAAGTCATTTCCACCTTTCATTCACTTTAATCATTAAACCTTTTTCTCTTGTTCATGGTACAATAAAGTTGTGAGGTGTGTCTATGACTATTGAAGATTTAATCGAATTATATCCTACCGGAAGAATCCAGCAAACAAAAGCTTCTAGCGAATGGCTTTCACTACCGATTGCTGGAAGCTATTTTATCCTTGCTAAAGAAGCATTACAAGAAACAGAAATTCGTTTGTTAGAAACAATTTTCCCTTCAAAAGAATCAATTGTTGATCACAAAAAACATCCTTGGTATGACTATTTATTTAATCAAACAGCTCTAGAAAGTGACGGAACATTCCGCATCATTCAATTCCAAATCAAAAAGCCCAAAGATTTTTTACAGTCAGAATGGGAAAACAGTATACAAGAAATCTTTCCCAATTTTGAAGATTTTTTCTTTACTACCGAAAATGATGGCGCTTTAATTGAAAAATACTATAAAAATCATTACACTCTAGAAGATATTCAAAGTATCTTTTTAACTTTGGATGCTGACTTTGATTCATCCACAACTGCATTTGTTGGAAATTTTTTCCAAGCTAACGAACATTTGCCAAATTTATTTCAAGAAGAGCAGTATATTTTTAAACAAGAAGCACAAAACCTTCGGGGAAAATCTGCATTCTCATTACCCGATGTGGCTCTACATTATTTTACTAAAGAGGCCATGAACCAAAGCAAAATCATTACAACTTTTGCTAGCCAACTGGTTTTGACTAGTGAGATTCGACAAATCATTCTTGCTCTTTGGCATAACCAAGGAAATATTAGTTCTACTGCTAAAGATTTGTATATGCATCGCAATACCCTCCACTATCGCTTGGAAAAATTTTATGAACAAACTGGTCTTTCTTTAAAACGTATGGATGATCTTGTATTTTGCTATTTATTAATCACAAAATAAAAACACAAAAGGACTGAGATATATCTCAGTCCTTAATATCCATATACTCTCTGCTTTTTTACATCATTTCTTCTACAAAGGTAACCAAGCGATCTTTTAAATTCTCAGTATTGCCTTTTAATGATTCCCCGTAAGAAGAGATTTTCTTTCTGCCGTCTTTGACTTTGCCTAAAATATTCATCATAGAATCAAGCTCATCATCAGATAAATCATCTACAATTCCTAGCAATTTTTCATTTCCACCAAATTTATCGTTCACGAATTTTTTTGCCTTGAAACGATTCGATACATGGTAAACTTTTTTGACGATTTTCTCAGATGCGATCACGGCAACTGAAACACTTGCTACTGCTGCAATGCCTAAGCCAATACTAATTTTTGTTGATGTTTTCATTCTTTTCAGCTCCTTCTTACTATCTATCATAATGATAACACACTCTTAAAAATTGCGGTAATAAAACAAAATCGTCTACTATTTAGTTCCTACGATTGTTTCCTCCAAATAAAATAATCAGACGAAGCAGTTGTAAAAATGTAGCTAAGGCCGCGGCTACATAGGTTAAAGCTGCGGCAAATAGAACTTTCCTTGCCATCGGTACTTCTTCTTCTGTCAAAATATTTCCATCTGACAGAATCTTTAGCGCTCGTCTTGACGCATTAAATTCTACCGGCAATGTAACTAATTGAAAAAGTAACGCCAACGAAAAAGCGAAGATTCCAATATTGATCAACGTCTGATTCCAGCTAAACAAGACACCAATTAAAATAATTGGAAAAGATAACGAAGAACCAAAATTAGCTACAGGAACAATCGCCGCACGTATTTTTAACGGACTATAGCCAGTATGATCTTGTACCGCATGTCCACATTCATGGGCTGCAACACCAATTGCTGCAACAGAAGTTGACTGGGCTGTTGCTTCTGATAAACTTAAAGTCTTATTCCCAGAATTATAATTATCAGTTAAATTACCATTAATTTGTTGAACGCCAACATCGTTGATCCGTTCTTTTTGCAAAATATATTGAGCCGCTTTTGTACCCGTCACTTTATTTCGACTTTGGATTTTATCGTATTTTTTAAATGTACTATTTACATAAGCAGATGCAGCCATTGAGATCAGTAACCCAACAATAACTAGAATATAGGTTGGATCAAACATTGCATAAAAAGGCATCATATTCTCATTCCCCCTGTCTTTCTTCTATTGTATCACGAGTTTCTAAAAAAAGTGTAACTATACCTTGACGAATTTATGAACTCTCACAATTGCCACTCTAACAAAATTGTCACATTATTATAAGCCAATTCTATGGCATCTTGATTAAAAAAAAGGCATACTACATAATAAGAGGTGACGATAATGAAAAAAATACTACTTTTCATCCTACCATTCGTACTTTTGTCAGTTGCGGTTGGGTTTGGCTATAATTATTATTACGGTGGTAAAGACTACTATACTCGAGTGGGAACACCTGATGAAATAAAAACAGGGAAATTCGACAATGGCGAGAAATATACAGAATATGATTATACTCAAATTGCGTTTAATAAACAAGGTGAAAAAGACGTCCAAGTACTAAGAGAAATTCGTGAGAAACCCTTACGAATAAATGCTTATTTAAAATTGAAAGTCAATCCTAAAAAAGGTGTACTAAGCTGGGAAGAAGTGCCTGAAAACACAATCCCTAAAAAAGCACTTGAGCAACTAACTGATTGAACCCTATTGAATCATTAAGAAAGCACTTCATCACAAAGAATGAAGTGCTTTTTAGCTATAACTGATTACTGATTTTTTCGATATTTTTCAAAACGATCGAAACTGTTCCGTCTGGGTTATTTACAAATTCAATCAAATCCCCATTACGATAAACCTCAATTGGAACAATCAACTCAATACCATTACTCATTTTTAATTTTTGCTTCCCAAATTTTTTCTCTGAAATCTCTCTTGCTTCTCGAACTGGCGGTGTCTTATCAACAAATTTTGACTCATTGACTTCATCTTGGTAAGCCATCCGAGCTGAAATATTTTCTTTAAACACTAATTCAGCTATTTGTTCATTATCAATTGTGCCAGTTTCTTCAATACTTTCATACACAGCCTCTTTGACGGACGCAATTAGTTCAAACTCATCTTCATTAAATTTTTTTCCAATTCGTTTTACCGCTTTTTTTATTTCTTTCATGTTTTCTTCTATAGAAGGTGCTGGTTGTGATTCAATTACTTTTTCTGAAAAATACCAAATTTTTTCGCCAGAAAATTCATAACGCTTTTCTAGTAACTCATATGCTAAAGTATCTAGATTAACCGTCATACCTTCATCTGGTTTTTGTGATTTTGAAGGTAAAATCGCTCGATTAATGATCAATTTATTGAAGACAGCTTCATCTTCATAATCCACATAATGCGTGTAACTTTCTTTATAGTTCAATTTGATCATAGCTAAATGCATCACAGTATCCAACTCGTATAAAATAAACAGAACATCGGCACTTGGTGCATCTTCACTGCCTGAGTATACATCATACCAGTGTTGCGCTAATAGCTGACTTTTTTGAACAAAATCATTGGGAATTCCTCTCATCTTATCCACAAACATACTTTCTTCAGCTAAAATACCCGTTTTTGTTTGGGCAGTTGATAATTTTGTTATTTTACTCGTTAGATAGACCCGAATATACTCTGTTGTTAAATCTAATTCCTTTGCTGAAAATACCGGAGTTCCGGTTTCACGATCAATAATATGCAAAATAGCACTTTTTAAATAAATATCCATCTGACATTCTCCCTTTTCTTAAACCCTATTTAGTCTACCTGAAAGAAGAAAAAAAGCCAACTATTTTCTTAAAAGAAAAAAGAGATAACAAAAAAAATAAGACAGTTAGACACCGTCTTACTTTTTAAATAAAATAATTTTATTTCATTGACTAACTTTCTTTCACAAATAATTTACCTGTCACTTCATCCACAGGATCAAGCTTATTAAAAATACCTTTTCTTCTAAAAATATACGTTAAAATAAATGGAACAACAACGGCAATTATCATGGCACCAAAAAATGCTAGGTAATACTGTGGTACGATTGACAGAATTCCTGGTAGCCCACCAACACCGATACTGATTGCTTTAACATTCAAAAGAGTAGCGAATAGTCCGGCACAAGCAGAACCAATCATTCCAGCCACAAAGGGGTATACATATTTTAAGTTGATTCCAAACATTGCAGGTTCCGTCACACCAAGGTAGCAAGAAATCATCGCTGGAATCGACACTTGCTCTTCCTCTTTATTTCCTCTATGCATGAATACAACAGCCAATACGGCAGACCCTTGAGCAATATTTGATAGTGCGATCATTGGCCATAAATTGGTAGATTGAAAATCAGCAATCAATTGCAAATCGATCGCATTTGTCATGTGATGCAGCCCCGTAATGACTAATGGCGCATACATGAAACCAAATACGGCACCGAATAACCAGTTCATTGACGAAGTTAAACCTGCATTTACGATATCTGATATCCAACTACCGATGGCCCAACCAATTGGTCCTAAAATGACATGAGCTGCCATAACAGTTGGAACTAAAGCAAATAACGGTACGAAAATCATAGAGACTGCTTGTGGAATAACTTTTCTAAAAAATAGTTCTAAATAAGCGAGTAAAAATCCAGCTAGCATAGCTGGAATAACTTGCGCTTGATAACCGATCATACTCACTTGGGCAAATCCAAAGTCCCAAAACGGAATATCAGCAGCAGCTGTACTTGCTACGTCATAAGCATTTAATAATTGCGGTGATACTAATGTAATCCCCAAGACAATTCCCAAAATCTGCGTTGTTCCCATTTTTTTAGTAATACTCCAAGTAATACCAACCGGCAAGAATTGAAAAATTGCTTCACCAATCAGCCATAAAAACGAATTGACACCACTCCAAAATTGTGAAACCTCAACTATTTTCTGTCCATCTAAAAAGCTAAATGGAATCCCTTCCAACACATTACGAAAGCCTAAAATCAGCCCACCGATCACTAATGCTGGAATCAAAGGTGTAAAAATTTCAGCTAAAACAGAAATTACTCGCTGAATCGGATTAAGATTTTGTTTAGCCGCAGCTTTTCCTTGTTCCTTGGAAACGCCTTCAAGTCCGGATATAGTTGAAAACTCATTATAAAATTGCGGTACCTCGTTTCCGATGATCACTTGAAATTGTCCAGCATTTGTAAATGTCCCTTTTACCGAAGGAATTTTCTCAATCGCCACAGTATCTGCTTTACTAGGATCATTTAACACAAAACGCATTCGAGTTGCACAATGTGAAACAGCAGCGATGTTTTCTTTGCCCCCTACATTCTCTAACAGTTTTTTTGCATCTTCTTGAAACTTACCCATTTCCTTTGCTCCTCTCAAGTAACTTGTATATACAATTAACTTTATGTTTGTATAATACTTTATAATTTAAATTTTTACAAGCGTTTTCTTTTGAAAAAATACTTTCTGTTGCCCTCATTGCTATAGAATAGAAAAAGAATTTTCTTATTACTGGAAAATATTCCGTAAAATGGTACACTTGGATTTATCAAATAAAATAAAAAATACTGTACGATCATAGTATTTTTCCCGAGGAAAAGATGAAAAAAAATAAAATTGTGATTAAAGTAAAGAAACGTTTATCAGCGGTTCAAATTATAGCTCTGGGGTTTATTGTGTTAGTTTTTGTTGGCGGAACGCTGCTATCTTTGCCGATATTTTCACGTAGCGGCCAATCAACACCTTTTATCGACGCCTTATTTACTGCTGTTTCGGCTGTTTGTGTAACTGGTCTAACTACTCTCAATACAGCTTTGCATTGGAATGCTTACGGACAACTACTTATTATGATCTTGATTGAAATTGGTGGCTTAGGCTTTATGACAATGCCCGTCATTTTATATTTTATTCTGCGTAAAAAGATTACGCTGAGTACACGTATATTATTGCGCGAGGCTCTTAATTTAGACGATATGTCTGGTGCCTTCCGTTTGATGATGTATGTGGTTAAATTAGCTACTGTCATTCAATTAGCCGGGGCTGCGCTACTTGCAATTGAGTTTGTGCCAGAATTCGGCTGGAAAAAGGGGTTGTTTTTTGGACTTTTCCATTCGATATCTAGCTTTTGCAACGCTGGTTTTGATTTATTAGGGGATAGCTTGACGCCTTATCAAGCGAAGCCTTATGTTTTATTTGTGATTGGTTTCTTGATTATTTCTGGCGGACTTGGTTTTATTGTTTGGCAAGATCTATTGCAGTTTAAAAAGAAACGAAAATTCTCTTTACACACGAAAATTGCGCTCATTACGACTGGATCATTGTTGCTTGGAGCATTTGCCATCTTTTTCCTAACTGAACACAATGCCAGTCAGTTAACAACTGGAACAAATTTTTTTGATCGACTGGCCAATACTTTTTTTATGTCTGTCACCCCAAGAACTGCTGGTTATTATTCGATCGATTATATGCAGATGACTAACGCCGGATTGATTACGACAATCTTTTTGATGTATGTCGGCGGGACATCCGGCTCAACAGCTGGTGGTCTAAAAACAACAACATTTGCTGTATTGGTCATTCAGATCGTCTCTATTTTTAAAGGTAGAACACGAGCAGAATTTCAAGGACGAACAATCCGAAACAGTACCGTATTTCGCGCACTGACACTATTCTTTATCACATTGACTTTGTGTGTACTTTCAATCATGCTTTTAACAATCACCGAACACATCCCAGAAACTTCTGGGATTGAATATGTTGCCTTTGAAGTCTTTTCAGCTTTTGGTACAGTGGGTTTGACTATGGGGCTGACACCTGAACTTACTGGTATTGGAAAAGTGATTATCATGTTATTAATGTACATCGGACGTGTGGGTATCTATACTGTTGGCTTCTCACTATTAACGAAAGGACAAAAACAACAAGCGAAATTTAAATATCCAGATGAAAGTGTTATGATCGGATAAAAAAGATAAAATCCCAAAAAGAAATGCGCTCAATTGATAAATTTTCTAGCGCATTTCTTTTTGAGGTTTTTTATTTCATTTTCCAATTATTATAAATATATAAATAAAAAAATCCCACCTTCAAAAGAAGATGGGAAAAGGAGTTTTACTCTAAAGAGTAAAATGAAAAAATAAAAAGGGTTGTTGTTGGTATGATTTCATAATAACTTCAAATAAATGAAAGTTCAAGCAATAAGACTCGGAGACAAAATTATTCAAAAGCAAAAAAAGAACGATTCAATTTAAATTGAATCGTTCTGAAATTTTAAATTAGTTTTTTACAATGTTTACTGCTTGTGGTCCACGTTGACCTTCTTCAATATCAAATGATACGCTTTGGCCTTCGTCTAAAGATTTAAATCCGTCACCTTGGATTGCTGAAAAATGAGCGAATAAATCTGTTCCGTTATCTTGAGTAATAAAACCAAAACCTTTGTCTGCGTTAAACCATTTCACTGTACCTGTATTCATAAATGTGTTCCTCCTAGTGCTTTTAGCACGATTAATTTTTGCAATACCTTTGTGATAAAAAAAGAGGAATTAAAACACCCTTACGAATGAAATGACCTATTAATTTAAATTACAATTATACTACATTTCCTATTATATGACCTTACTGGCTGAAAGTCTACATAATTCTTTAATTATGAGAAAATACTCATTTTTATCCGTCACTCAATAGAAAATCCCATTTCATTTGAAATGGGATAAGGATAGTTATTTGTTAAGGTATTGATTTTTCAGACTTGTTAAGTCTACTATATAACAGCTATACATGCAAACATATTTTTCAAAAATCTATTTTTTTGTGTAATAAATACGACCTAACGCAATCGTTGTTAATAAGAAAACTCTATGGTCTTGTCTGTCATCAATTTCAATATGGTACTCATCTCCACCTAACGTTAACTTTCTTTTATCAATATCGCAAAGAATTTTATCTTGCATAGAAATAATGTATAATATGTTGACATATTCCCACGTCAGCATACTAAGCACTTGTTCTATTGTTTCACGACTCCAATTTAAAACTATAGGGAGAATTTAAATCGCTCATCTATAGCTATCCTTGGAATTTCAACCCGAGTAGAGATCATTACATAAATTTTCTTAATTTTTTTAAATATTCTTTATTTCACCGACTCACTATATTAAGATTAAATGAAGCAACCAATTCAGAACGATAAAAATCAGTTATTTTAAACAGTAACTTTATTTAACGAAGGAGAGTTTCAGATGATTAAAAATATTGTTTTTGATATGGGAAATGTTTTGATTTCATACAAGCCTAAGGACATGCTAAAAAAAAAACTAGCGGATGAAGATGATCAAGAAATATTGTTCAATGAGCTATTTCATTCTGTTGACTGGCTTAAATTTGATAGAGGTACTATAAGAAAAGAAGCATTCAAGGTTAACGTTTCTCAACGTGTACCTGCCCATCTAAAAGAAGTAGCATTTGATCTTTTAGATAATTGGTATAAAGAGATTCATCCTATTAACGAAATGGAGTCTATCATACATGCTCTAAAAGAAGAGGATTTCAACCTATATATTTTATCCAATGCGTCTTCAGATTTTCATTATTTTAAAACAAAAATTCCAAATTTTAATCAATTCGATGGAGTGTTCTTATCATCAGACTGGAAAATGCTTAAACCGGAAAAAGAAATATATCAAGCATTTTATTCCCATTTCAACTTGAATCCATCAGAATGTTTTTTTATTGATGACATGCCTGCCAATATTGAGAGTGCTTCAAATACTGGTATGAATGGGTACGTTTTTAAAAATGATTTCCAGCAATTAACCGCTACTCTTAACGCTTTAAATCAATAACCAGAGACTTTAATCAAGTAATCAAAGACAAATAAAACGACCGAAAATCACAACAACTATTTTCGATCGTTTTATTTAATTTTATCGGAATTATTATCTTTATTTCTTCGGTTCGTCCTCGTCCATTTTCAGAACTGCCATGAACGCTTCTTGCGGAACTTCCACAGATCCAACTTGTTTCATACGCTTTTTCCCATCTTTTTGTTTTTCCAACAACTTACGTTTACGTGAAATATCTCCACCATAACATTTAGCCAAAACATTTTTCCGCAACGCTTTGATTGTTGAGCGAGCAGTGATTTTTTGACCGATTGCAGCTTGAACTGGCACTTCAAATTGCTGGCGTGGAATTAATTTTTTCAACTTCTCAACGATTACTTTGCCACGTTCAAAAGCAAAATCTTTATGCACAATAAAACTCAATGCATCGACTTTCTCTGAATTCAACAGAATATCCATCTTAGACAGATTACTCTTGCGGTAACCAATCATCTCATAGTCTAATGAAGCATAGCCTTTTGTACCAGATTTCAAACGGTCAAAGAAATCATATACGATTTCTGATAAAGGCATATCGTAAATAACGTTCACTCGGTATTCATCTAAATAATCCATCGTCACAAATTCACCACGTTTGCGTTGTGAGATTTCCATTACAGCACCTACATATTCATTAGGCACCATGATCGTTGCTTTAACGTATGGTTCTTCTACAAAATCAACACTGCTTTGATCCGGAAATTCAGCTGGATTATCTACTACGATTTTCGTCCCGTCTGTTTTAGTCACATGATAAATTACGGACGGCGCTGTCGTAATCAAATCAAGATTAAATTCTCGTTCTAACCGTTCTTGAATAACATCCATATGCAGCAAGCCTAAAAATCCGCAACGATACCCGAAGCCTAAGGCCTGAGAAGACTCCGCTTCAAATTGCAACGCAGCATCATTTAATTGTAACTTTTCTAACGCTTCACGCAATTCAACATAACGCGAATTGTCGATTGGGTACAATCCGCAATAAACCATTGGATTCATTTTACGATAACCAGCTAATGCCTCTTTTGCAGGATTATTGGCTAAAGTAACCGTATCCCCAACTTGCGTATCGCGAACTGTTTTGATAGCGGCAGTAATATAACCCACGTCACCAACCATTAGAAAATCACGACTGATTGGTTTTGGTGAAAAGATCCCTACATCTGTTACTTCAAACGTTTTGTTATTATTCATCATCATGATCTTATCACCAGGCTTGACAACGCCATCCATGATCCGTACATTCAAAATAACCCCACGATAGCTGTCATAAACAGAATCAAAAATCAACGCTTTCAAAGGTGCTTCAAGGTCACCTGTCGGCGCTGGAACCAAATCAACGATTTGTTCTAAAATATCCTCAATCCCAATCCCCGCTTTGGCACTAGCTAAAACTGCATAACTGGCATCGATCCCGATTACATCCTCGATTTCTGTGCGGACACGCTCTGGATCTGCTGCAGGTAAATCGATTTTATTGATCACTGGAATAATTTCCAAATCATTATCCAAGGCTAAATAAACATTTGCCAACGTTTGCGCTTCGATACCTTGCGCTGCATCAACGACTAAAATCGCACCTTCACAAGCTGCTAAACTTCTTGATACTTCATACGTAAAATCCACATGTCCAGGAGTGTCAATCAAATGAAAGATATAATCTTCCCCATCTTTTGCTGTGTAGGTTAATTCAACAGCATTCAATTTGATTGTAATCCCACGTTCTCTTTCTAAATCCATCGCATCGAGTAATTGGTCCTGCATTTCACGATCCGAAACAGTTTCAGTTTTTTGTAAAATCCGATCAGCTAGTGTGGATTTTCCATGGTCAATATGAGCAATAATGGAAAAATTACGAATTTTCTCTTGTCGTTGCTTCATTTCATTTATTTTCATTAATAGTCCTCATTTCTTTTATGAAAAGCTGTATGAGCTTGTGATTTCATTCAATGATTTATTCGCTCATCGCTCAGATCATTTTCAATCAGCACTACCCATTATAGCAAGATTTCCACTAGAATTAAAGAACTTTCCTGTGCTTCCATGTGGCTTTTAATTATCTCATGATCTCTTTCATCATTTTACAACAAAGCAAATGAATCCATAATAGACAAACATTTAATCGCTCTTTACCATTTTTTAGTAAGTATTACTCTATTTATTCGACTTTTTTTGATATACTAGTCTTAGAAAAACTAATTGGAGATGGAAAAATGGACCAAAAAGAGTTCAAAGATAATTTAGAATTAAAAGTTGTCGACGAAAAATATGTTGATCAATTCAATGAATTGTTAAGCTATGTCTTTCAATTTACTGAAGCTGATTTAGAAGAAAGTGGCTATGAAAGTAAAAAGGAACTGATCAAATCAAAACAGCCGATTTTAGAACAGTCAAAAGTTTTTGGTTGGTTTTATGATAATCAACTCATTTCTCAAATAGCAATTTATCCTTGTGAGGTCAATATTCACGGTTCACTTTTCAAAATGGGCGGAATTACCGGTGTTGGAACTTATCCAGAATATGCCAATCATGGCTTGATGCAGGATTTGATTCATCTCGCACTAAAAAATATGCGAGAAGATAAACAATGGATTTCTTATTTGTATCCTTATAATATTCCTTATTACCGTCGAAAAGGCTGGGAAATCATGTCTGATAAGTTGTCTTTCAGAATTCGTGATACGCAGTTACCAAGACAAGTTAACATGCCAGGGATGGTAGAACGTGTAAGTGTCAGTCATGAAGATGTCTTTACTGTCTATGCAAAATTTGCCAGGCAAAATCATGGTGCCTTGATTCGCAGCGAATTTAACTGGGAAGAATACTGGCGCTTTGAAAATGAAGATGAACGAACTGCCGCCATCTATTATGGTGCAAACCAAGAACCCTTAGGCGTCCTTTTTTACTGGGTCGCTGAAGATGTTTTTCACATCAAAGAAATGTTTGCCATCAATCAGGAAGCACGCAAGGGTTTATGGAATTTCATTGCAGCTCATTTTTCAATGATCGATTGGGTTGAAGGCGATATTTACAAAAATGAACCATTAGCCTTTTTATTAGAAGACAGTCAAATCAAAGAAACGATTGAACCCTACTACATGGCTAGGATCGTTGATGTAAAGGAAATGTTATTGGCTTACCCTTATAGCAGTACGGCAAAACCTTTTCATTTTGTAGTGAATGATCCCATTGCGGAATGGAATAACGGTGTCTTTAGTTTATTATGGGATGAAGATGATCAGGTTTCTATAACAGACGAACCGCTAGGACAAGCTGTGCATATCGATATCCAAACTTTGACTTGTTTATTGATGAATTATCGGAGACCTTCTTACTTGCATCGTATCGAGCGCCTAGCGACAGATAAAGAAACCTTGAATTCTTTGGAACGGATTTTACCCGATCAAGAAGCTTACTTTAGTGATTATTTTTGATTGGTCTCATTAACTCAATAATGTGAAAAAAATTTTGCTGGAGGAAATTGCACATGAAAATCTATTTTGCTGGACCGATGTTTGCAAAAGCAGACTTACTTTATAACGAATACTTGGTTAAAAAAATTCGTGACTTAGCTGATTCAATTGAGGTCTACTTACCACAAGAAAATGGCGCGATCAATGATAAGACAGCTTATGCTGATAGTAAGATGATTGCACTAGCCGATACTGAAAAAGTACTAGAAAGTGACCTACTGATAGCCGTTTTAGATGGGCTTACGATCGATGCAGGCGTTGCTTCTGAAATTGGTGTTGCGTATGCCAAAAACATTCCAATGATTGGTCTATATACAGATACTCGCCAACAAGGTGCTGACAATCAAAAAAAATTGCAAGCTTTAGGAGATATAGCTGAAAATCAATTTCATTATCTTAATTTATATACAGTCGGCTTAATAAAATTAAATGGTTCCGTTGTAACTAATGAGCAAGATTTCTTAGCCTTAATAAAAAAACAATTAGCCAAATAATTGAACGACATGATTTAAAATACAAATAGCGGAGGCTTTTATATGAAATTAGACTTTGAGGATAAACAAGAAAAAAGTGCTTTTTATTTTTTATTAGCATTTGGTTTTATTACATTACTCGTCAACATCGTCAAAACTTTTATAGTGCAACCAACAGAACAATATGTGCTATTGACTGTTGAAATGATTGCCGGAATTGCGGTAATTTTCTTACCCTTTGTGTTTACAAAATTTACTGGACTGGTTTTCCCAAAAATGGTCCGTCTTTATTATTGGTTTTTCATTTGGATCGCAGTTTTTCTTGGGACTGGTTTACGTTTGATTATTATTGTCCCCTTTTGGGATAAAATATTGCACGCCGTCAGTCCGATTCTACTAGTAGCTGTGGGGTATGCTATCATTGGTTATTGCCTTCGTGATGCCGATTTTACTAAAGTCAGTCCTTGGTTATTTATTATTATGGGCTTTGCTTTTGCTGGTCTAGCTGGTGTTTTTTGGGAGTTTTGGGAGTTTCTTTGTGATTCACTTGGAAATATGAATTTACAACGTTATATGACAGAAGCTGGTCAACCTTACATCGGACGAGAAGCGTTGATGGATACGATGGGTGATTTATTCACAAATACGATTGGGGCATTGATTTTAACCGTTTATAGCTTTACACAACGTCACAAGCCAGAGTATTTTAAAGCTTATGCTTTCAGAAAAGTGAAGAAATAAAGTGAAAAAGGGGGCTGAGATATAACTTTTCGAGTTATATCTCAGCCCCAAGTAATCCGTATAAACGGTGGGAACAGAAGCAATCTCTACACTTCGCTTCGATCACATCAAATTCTAAGTGCTAAAGCACTAAGATTTGAAGGTTTCGGAAATAAGCTGAAATTCACAAAAATTTGAAGAGCAATTTCCGTGAATTTCAGCTTATTTCTCGGGATTAAACACTCCTGTCCCAACCTCTCCTAAAATTCGACTTAAGAGTGGTCAAAAAGCAGCCCTTACAGTTATTCTACTTCTAACTCAACAGAAATATTACCTCTAGTTGCTTTTGAATAGGGACACACTTCATGAGCCGCTTTGACTAATTCTTCAGCTGTTTCACGATCAACATCATCGATTTTTACTGATAACACGACGCCAACTTGAAACCCAGATTGTTCATCACTAAATAGTGAGACAGTCGCCTTCACAGTACTTTTAGAGGTGATCTGTTTTTGTGCCATTACAAGTTCCAATGCACTATTGAAGCAAGAACTGTAAGCTGCTGCAAATAATTGTTCCGGATTTGTTTTATTTTCTTGGTGTGGACCAGGAGATGTCACTTGATAACTAAAAGATTTGTCTGGTGAGAAAACTTCCCCTTCTCTTCCGCCTGTATTGATGATTGTTGTTGAATAGATTTTTTTCATGATTTTTTCCTCCAATTCCTATTATCATAACCGCATCGTACAATTAAATTGTACACAACATTTATAACGATGTACAATAGTTTGCTTCAAAAAAATTACAGTTACTAAAAACTTCAAAAAGTTGGCATTGGAACAATTCACTCTTTTTGAAGCCTTTTGGTTCATATACTAATGATTGATTTCACCAATTTGTTTACTTAGAGAGTTGATTTGTTCAATCAATAAAAAATAATCTTTTTCATCAAAATCAAGTTGATTTAAACACCCTTCTACTTGATCATAAATCTCCATTTCTAATAGACTCGCTTTTTCTGAAAGCGAAATGATCACGATTCGCTCATCTTCTGGCAATCGATCGCGATGAATGTACCCATTTTTTTCCATTCTTTTCAGCATGGGCGTCAATGTTCCTGTATCAAGCGCTAGTTTTTCACCAATATCCGAGATTCTTTGATCTGAGTATTCCCACAAAACGAGCAATACTAAATATTGGGGATAGGTTAAATGAAATGGCTTCAACGCCTTTGCATACATTCTATTGAATTGTTTTGAGGCTGTTTGTAAAGAAAAACACAGCTGTTCTTCTAATCTTCTACTTTTTTTATCCACTGGATCCCTCTTTTAAATTGTTGATATAATAGTTAGATTCTACACAATATCGGTTTTAAAATCAATTTTTTGTACTTTAAAAAAATTGAGATAGCTTTACAAAAAGCTACCTCAATTTCCAATTTATTCTTCTATCGGTTCATTTTTAAACACCAATTGTTCATTCAATAAACTAATCGTTACTTTTGTTTTTGGCAATACTCGTCCTGAAACGATTTCTTTTGCTAAAGGTGTTTCAACTTCTTTTGTAATGAACCGTTTCAATGGGCGTGCACCATATGCTGGATCATAACCACTCTCTGCGATCCAGGTTTTTGCCTCATCAGAAATGACTAATTCAATTTCTTGATGCTCTAAACGTTTCGCTAATTGAGCTGTCATTTTGCCGATAATGCCTTTGACATTTTCTAAGCTTAGCGGTGTGAATAAGATTGTATCATCGATTCTATTTAAAAATTCTGGTTTAAAGTTGCCTCTTAAAATCGTCATTACTTGTTCTTCAACTTCTTCTGGTATTGTCCCTTCTGACGTTACACCTTCAAGTAATAGTTGCGAGCCAATGTTACTTGTCATAATCAAAACAGTATTCTTGAAATCAACGACCCGTCCCTTAGAATCAGTCAGGCGACCATCATCTAATACTTGGAGTAAAATGTTGAACACATCTGGATGTGCTTTTTCGATTTCATCTAATAAAACAATTGTATAAGGGTTTCGACGAACGGCTTCTGTTAATTGACCGCCTTCTTCGTAACCGATGTAGCCTGGAGGTGCTCCGACTAAACGAGATACACTGTGTTTTTCCATATACTCACTCATATCGATTCGAACCATATGATCTTCCGAATCGAACAGATCTTCTGCTAAAGCTTTAGCAAGTTCTGTTTTCCCAACACCTGTTGGTCCTAAGAATAAGAAGGAACCTAATGGCCGATTCGGATCTTGTAAACCAGCACGTGAACGAATCACAGCATCGCTAACAGCATCTACTGCTTCATCTTGCCCAATAACACGTTTATGAAGGGTTTCATTTAATTTCATTAGTTTTTCACGTTCGCCTTCAACTAGTTTTGTTACCGGAATACCTGTTAAACGGCCAACCACTTGAGCAATTTCATTTTCAGTCACCGCTTCTTGTACCATGCGTACATTGTCTTTCGCATTTTTAGCTTCAAGTACTTTTAGTTCCTCTTCTAATTGAGGAATCGTTCCATGGCGGAGTACAGCTGCTCTTTCTAAGTCATAATTGTTTTCGGCATCTTCAAGTTCATGTTTAGCTTTATCAATTTCGCCACGCTTGTTGCTGACAGCATTGACTTCTTCTTTTTCAGTCTCCCATTGCATCTTCATCGCATTGGCTTCTTCACGAAGATCTGCTAATTCTTCTTGCAATGCGTTCAATCGTTTTTTGCTAGCATCATCGGATTCTTTTTTCAAAGCTGCTTCTTCGATCTCTAATTGCATCAATCGACGTGTTACTTGGTCGAGTTCAGTTGGCATAGAATTCATTTCAACCCGGATCGTTGCACTCGCTTCATCAACTAAATCAATGGCTTTATCTGGTAAAAAGCGATCCGTGATATAACGATCTGACAAAGTTGCAGCTGCGACTAAGGCATTATCGTGGATATTTACGCTATGATGGATTTCAAAACGTTCTTTTAAGCCACGTAAAATACTAATTGTGTCTTCAACAGTTGGTTCTTTTACTAGAACTTTTTGGAAACGACGTTCTAATGCTTTATCTTTTTCCATGTATTGACGATATTCATCTAATGTTGTGGCACCAATCAAATGTAGTTCTCCACGAGCCAACATTGGTTTTAATAAATTACCAGCGTCCATACTACCCTCTGTTTTACCAGCACCAACAATATTATGAATTTCATCGATGAATAGGATAATGCGTCCTTCACTTTTCTTCACTTCTTTTAAGACTGCTTTTAGACGTTCTTCAAATTCACCACGGAATTTAGCGCCAGCGATCAATGCCCCCATATCTAAAGAAAAGATTGTTTTGTCTTTTAAATTTTCAGGCACATCTTTACGGACGATTCGTTGTGCCAATCCTTCTACGATTGCTGTTTTACCCACACCTGGTTCACCGATCAAAACAGGGTTATTTTTTGTTTTACGAGAAAGAATCCGAACGACATCACGAATTTCTTCGTCACGACCGATAATAGGATCTTGATTGCCGCTTTTCACTTGTTGGACTAAATCTACCCCATATTTTTCTAATGCTTTGTATTGTTCTTCTTGATTTTGAGAAGTCACACGATCTCCCCCTCTCATGTCTTCGATATTTTTGTGTAGTTCTTTTTCAGTGATTCCTTGACTTGTTAGATATTTAGTCAAACGATAATTTTTTAGTTTCATCAATGCTAAAATCACGATTTCTGTTGCTAAAAATTCATCTTGAAATGATTCACGTAGCTTATCTGCTTCAGCTAATAAGTTGAACAGATTTTGACTCATACTTTGACCATATTGAACATTGCTGCCTTGTATACTTGGATATTCGTCGATTGCTTGATCTATTTCACGTTCAAATGCTTCTACATCAACGCCAGCATCTGTATAAAAATTACGACCAAAATGATTTGGCTGTAAAAAAATCTTCCATAAATGAGCAATATCGATTTCCTGATGATGACGAGTAACCGCAACCTGTTGCGCCTCAGCAATAGCCTCTTGTAATGTCGTTGTCATTTTTTCGATGTTCATAGAATTACCTCCTAAATTTAAAAGCTGAACAGGCTCACTTAGCTCCGACTGAAAAATAGGAAAAATCGACTGTGACGTTTTTTGTCACATTCTATTTTTATCTTTTTTCTGAGGAGCTAGCCTGCGAAGCTAGATAGCGTTAAAAGCGGAACAAATCGGTTAATCCTGTAGAAAATTAGGAAATTAACATTGAAACGTTCTTTGTTTCACTGGTAATTTGTCTATTTTCATAGGAACTGATTTGTGCAGCTAGATAATGTTAAAGCGCAGCGAGCTCATCCAGCTCTGACAGAAAAATAGGAAAATATAACTGAGGTGCTTTTTGCCTCATTTATATTTTATCTTTTTTCCGAAGAGCTAGCCCGCGCAGCTAGATAATGTAAAGTGGAACAAGCTTGTCCAGCTTTGACAGGAAAAAATATCTATCAATCTCCACTCTCTAAATAGTATCCCTAATTTATCAAAAAGACAGTAGGTCTTTTGTACTATTTATTCAAAGTCTAAAGTCTGATTAATTTTGACCTTATGAATTTATTATACTCATTTGGTCAATAAAGGTCAAATAAAAACCATTGAATTTTGACCAATGTTTCTACTTAATTTTATCATACAACTTATTCATTTTTTCGCAACTATTATTATCGCTCAAACAAAAGAAGAAGGTATAAAGTCTAACACGCTTTACTCCTTCTTCATCTATTAATATGATCTTTTTTATTTAATAAAAAAACCTTCTATTTTTTCTTTTTCATTGATCGAGATTGTAAAGACTCTTTTCTCTTTTTCATATTTGGCAACTAAAACAACCACATAAAAATTGTCTTTCTTTTCAACAGTACTTTTATCAACTGTTTCAAACGGTCCTGATTTTTCAAGAACTGGTGCAATAGCTTTCTCAAAATCCGCTCTATTCAATTGTTCTAGCATTTTATCAGAAAAGGATTCACTAGCTTTATCATAATTCCCATCATTGATCAATGTTACAATTTCCTCAGCTTTAGCTGTCATTTTATTTGAAGTCTCTTGATCGACTTTTTCTCCGCAAGCGGTTAAGATCGTCATTCCAATAAGGATCGTGATTACTGATGATAAGACTTTTTTCATTTTAGGACACTCCACTCTTTTTTTAATTTTCTAACATAAAAACCTAAGCCTATCACAATGATGCCAAAAAGGCTTTCCGTTAAGATGAGTGATAGACTCCCAGAATATTGTGCAATCGCAATCACTGAATCAATCAGTCCGTGTAAAACTATTGCAAACCAAAGATAGTGAAGCTTTTGTTCTTCAACACTTTTCATTACAATTATTGATAATTCTACATGGAAAGTTATTGCAATTATTCTTTCTAAACTCCCCCACAAAAAGTCACTAGTTGCAATCTCTGGATGCACTGGACTTATTAAATAAATGAGAGCGTTCATCCCTAAAAATAAAAACGCTTCAATTCCGCCATGCCCTAGACCAAAAAATACAGCTGTTTGAAAAGAAGCATACGCTTTTAAACAATAGTTCATCATGACATATCGACCCACTTCTTCAAAAAGTCCAGCAGTAAAAGCTAGAAAAAGAAGGTAAACAATTGGATGCATCGTTTGAAAAAGATTGAATTCTAAACTATTCTTTGACAAAAATTGTAATAAAGGAAGCCTAAGGACTAATTGGAAAATTATGAATGTCAAAACACCTAAAAGAAACGCTTTTACATAGCTACGTTTGACTAAACAATAGCTCAAGATAACTATTGGAAGAATCCCACCCACACTTAACGCTATCACAGCACTAAACAGTTCACTCACCTCTTTTCATGTACTTCTTCAATAAAAGTATACATCTTGGTGCGCATTCTGTAATAGTTCTGTTCACAAGTGGTTCTTTTTCGTTCACAAGTGGTTTTTATTGAGTTTCAATGTTTGAATCAAATAAGGGTGCTCTATACATGTTTCTATCATTAAATTTGGCGAGTGATTAACTATTTGCTCTAAGGAAAATAGTCCATAACCTCTTTGATTCCACTTACTTTCTTTGCTGGATTTAGATTTGCGAAACATTTGATCAATCGGCAGAATATTTTTTGGACAACTATTTTTTGCGACAAAAATCTGATTGTCTTCTACTTCAAAAAACGCAATGATCAATTCTCTCTCATCAGATGCTTCTGCGGCTTCGATAGCATTGTCCACTACGATTGAAATACTTCTGATAAAATCAAGCAGATCAATATAAATTTCTGTTATTTCTTCTGGTATATCCACTGTGACATTCAAGTTTTTTTGACAAGCATCTATAACTTTGACACTCAACACACTTTTGATTTCAACAATTTTTATTTTCGTTAATTTAGTCAATTCAAGTTCTTTATTAGAAATAATCTTTGAAGTTGGTTTGATTACTTCATAATACACCTGCTGAATCGAATCTAAATCTTTTGAACGGATACTTTCCTCTAGAGAAAGAAGCACGTTCGAATAATCGTGACGAAAAGTCGCCAATTCTTCGTGTAAGATTTCCAACTTCTCTGTATATTGCTTCATCTCATAATATTCAGATTCTTTTTGCTTTGCTAAGAGTTTCTTATTTGTTAATTTAAAACTATAATAAAAGAAAAAAAGTGCCAATCCAAACGCAACAAACAACAAAGGATAGGCTAATGGCTCAAACTGCCAAAAATAATGCTGGAAAAAAAATGATGCAGGATTGAATGCCATAAAAAGAAAAAAATTACAAATCAGGATGCAAACAATACTTAAATACAGCATTGGGCTTTCAACCAAATAAGCAAATACTCGGCTGATTTTCTTTCGGAGTATCATGATTAAGCAAAACATAAACAAAGCAACAACCAATGGGAGGACTATAAAACTTGAAAAATAGGTTGGAAATTGAGAATAGATTAATAACCACGTAAAGATTTTATTCAATTCACTTTGTAAAAAAGTAATCAAAAAGACCGTTACCCCAGAAAAATATATATTTTCAACGATAGATAGTTTATGTTGCTTTTGCCTTACCCCTAAGTAAAACAATAGTAAAAAAATAGTAACGACTGAATAGATATTGTATCCACTACTATTAAAAAAGCCTGTTACAATTGTCAAAATAGTATTCAAGATAAACAGTCTGCTCCAAGCTATTTTGCTATTGATCAACTCTAAATAAAATATAAAATAAACGAATCCTATTACTAAACTTGTACTTATTATTATCCCCATAACCATTGACCAACCATTCTCGATTTTTTACAAACCTGTTATCCAGTGATCACACACTGATTTCAACATTCGTCTTGAAACTGGAATTTTCATTCCATTAGATAAAATCAATTCCCGTTGAGTATGATCTATTTCCCCAATTTTATCTAAATTAACAACATAAGATTGATGACAACGCATAAATTGACTCTTGCTGGTTTCGATTTCTTTCAGTTCACCATAAAAGCGCAGCGATCGTTGTTGGGTGAAAAGGGCTAAGCGATGCGCATCTGTCGTCATTGCGTAATAGAAATCTGAAACAGGTACTTTTATTGTTGCATGACTGTTACTAACGATCAAATAATCATCGATCACTTGTTTTTGATTCAACTCCTGATATTTAATCAGACATTTTTCGATTTCTTCTTTCAAAATTGCTGGTTCAGTCATTTTTTCTATAAAGGCCAAGGCAGAAACCATATATTGATAGGATATCGGAGCAAATTCTGAATGTGTCGTTATAAAAACAATTAATCCTGTATCATCAATCATACGAATTTTCTTAGCAACCTCAAATCCATTATATACAGACTTTTTGATCTCGATATCGAGAAAATAAATGTTTGGCGATATTGAGTTGGGGATCTGTTCTAAGATTTGTTCGCCTTTTTTGGTAACAAATATAAACTCATAACTAACATTTTTTTCCTCACAAATGTCGGTTATGATGCGCTTTAACGCTTGTGCCTGAATAACATCATCTTCCAAAACAAAAATACTCATCTATTCTCACCCCTCGATCAATCAACGCTATAATTTTTTCAAACTAATTCAATTATACTAGCTTTTTTATAAAAAAACAGCGCAAGATAAACAAAATAAAAACAGAGAGGAAAATTTAGTAACCATTTCCTCCCTGCATTTATTTAGCAAAAATCTTCACTCATAAAATCGTTCTTACTATAATAATTCCCCAAAACGCTTCACATAGATTTTTTTTACGACCATAACCAATAGCAAATAACTTACTATTGTTAAACCTAGCCAAGCGAAATAATTTAATGGCAATCCTGTTAAGCCTAAACTTTCTCCAAAGCCTGTAAAGGGCAAAATTGTCCCGACCGCAATCCCTAATGAAGTAATTGTCGTTAGAATAAATGATGCGCGACTTTGTAAAAATGGAATCTTAGGTGTACGCAAGGTATGAATCACCAATGTTTGTGACCAAAGTGATTCAACAAACCACCCTGCATGGAAAATGGCAATAAAGGTTGCTTGTTGGGCTGGTGCTAAATCATGATAATTTCCGCCAACTAATTGGGGACAGATAACGAAATACATTAATAAGTAAGTCGTAATGTCAAAGACTGAACTAGTTGGTCCTAACCATTTCATGAAGGAACCGATTTTCGATGCATCCCATTTTTTGGGTTTTTCTAAATAGTCATCATCAACGTGATCCCAAGGAATCGACATACAAGAAATATCATAAATCAAATTCAAAAACAGCAATTGTAACGGTAGCATTGGTAAAAATGGTAAAAAGATACTAGCAACTACCACCGAAAACATATTACCAAAGTTTGAACTAGCTGTCATTTTAACATATTTCATGATGTTTCCAAATGTAGTTCTCCCTGCTAATAAACCACGTTCAAGGATCATCAAATCCTTTTCTAGCAAGATGACATCTGCCGATTCTTTTGCAATATCAACAGCCGTATCAACAGAGATGCCAACATCTGCTTCTTTCATTGCTGGTGCATCATTAATCCCATCTCCCATGAACCCAACAGTATGACCTGACTCTCTTAGAACTTGAACGATTCTTGTTTTTTGTTGCGGGGTTAATTTCACAAAAATATTATATTTTTCTGCAATCATTTTTAGTTCAGAATCATTCATTCGTGCGATTTCGCTTCCAGAGATCAACTCTTCATGGGCTAATCCAACCTGCTTACTCACTGATTTTGTTACTAATGCATTATCACCGGTTAAGACTTTGACCCCTACTCCGTGATTTTTTAGTGCTTCTAATGCAACTTTAGTCGTCTCTTTGGGTGGATCAAGAAAGGCAAGATAGCCGATCAAAACCATTTCATTTTCATCTGAGACAGAAAATTCATCGATTGTTGCAGGATTTGTTTTTTGGGAAACAGCAAGTACACGTAAACCGTCCTCGTTTAATTCTTCAACTGTTTTTAATAGCTCTTTTTTCAGCTCTTCTGTTAAAGGTGTTACTACGCCTTGATAGTCAACATAGCTAGAAATTTCCAGCATTTCTTCAACAGCACCCTTTGTGATCATTTGCGTTTTTCCAGTATTGTCTTCAATCACGACACTCATACGACGACGTTTAAAATCAAAAGGAATTTCATCTACTTTTCGATACTCAGAGGAATCGATTGAAAGTTCAGTTTTTGCTGCATCAATAATAGCGACATCCATTAAATTTTTCAATCCAGTTTGATAATAACTATTAAAAAAAGCATGGCGTAATACGCGATTGTCTTCTTTTCCATCACAATCTAAATGATATTCTAAGATAATTTTATCTTGCGTTAATGTTCCTGTTTTATCTGTACACAAAACATCGATTGCACCAAAATTTTGAATAGCATTTAGATTTTTTATGATCGTTCCTTTTTTGGCCATTCTTGAAGCCCCTTTGACAAGATTGGTTGTCACGATCATTGGCAACATTTCAGGTGTTAGTCCAACTGCTACTGATAACCCGAAAAGAAAGGCGTCAAACCAATCTCCTTTTG
This sequence comes from Enterococcus sp. AZ170, assembly GCF_050545135.1. Lineage (NCBI taxonomy): Bacteria > Bacillati > Bacillota > Bacilli > Lactobacillales > Enterococcaceae > Enterococcus > Enterococcus sp. AZ170. Next base: position 2,003,876 of record NZ_CP172947.1, read on the forward strand.
TTAAACCATTGATTAAAAAAACAGCTGGTGCCATGACTAACATAAAACGAATCAATAACCACGAAGTTTTACTAATACCTAATTCAAAATTCGTTTGAGGATTTTTATCAGAAACATCTTGCGCCACTTTACCAAAAAGTGTATCATCTCCCACAGAAACAACTATACCTTCAGCACTACCACTAATTACATTACTGCCCATAAATACAATATTTTCATATTCTGTTTCTGAACTGCCTGCTTTTAGTTTATAGTCTGCTCTTTTTTCTACAGGGTAACTTTCCCCTGTCATAGCTGATTGTGAAACGAATAAATCTTTCGTTTTCGTTAAACGAATATCGGCTGGAATCATATCTCCTGCTGATAATTTTATGATATCACCGCAAACAATTTCTTCGATTGGAAGCTCTACTGTCTGTTTTCTACGAACAACAGTGGCTGTAACCTTGACCAAATTGTTCAATTTTTCAGCCGCTTGATTTGATTTAACCGATTGAATTAGTGTCATTGTACCACTGATCAAAACCATTGCTAAAATAATCAAGACACCGATGAGATCACGATCTTCAGGTGGTGCAATCACATAATCAGTGATAAATGAGATGATTGCCAACGTGAGTAAAACGATTGTGAAGGGTGTAAAATAAGCTTTGATTATTTGAACAATCAGAGGCGTTTTTTTACCATGTGAGATAATGTTTTCCCCAAACGTTTCTCTCGATAAGACTGCTTGTTGATGTGTTAGTCCTCGCTTTGAAGAATTGAAATAGGTTACGATATTTTCTGCTGAATTTCTTGCAAAATATTCATAAGATTGGTTCTTTTCTTTAGTTAATGTTATTCTTTTTTCCATTTGTTTTTCCTTCTTTCTAAACTCTTACCAATGAGATAATAGATGATCGCATAGCGATTTAAGTTATCTCAATGCTCAGATATTCAATCTTTTAAGAATCGGACCAATGGAAAAAGAGGTATGCTTATCGGAGTAAGTTTCTGAACTGCCCTAGAAACAAATAGACAATAATAAACTTATCTTCTTTAAAAACAGGGTTCTTTTTACAAAGGTCCTTGATCATCTGACTACTGTCATCCATTTGTTTCCATCTCCTTTAGCGTTATATATCTAATAAATTTAAATAATTCGATTTTCTTATTAGTGTAGATTCTTTTCTCAAATGTTTTTAAGACGACATTTCCGTCATTATAGGCTTGTCCTATACTTTGATATCCAAAATGTTCATAAAAACCCCAAGCCTGCATACGCCCGTTTAGAATTATGATTTGGCACCCCATAAGTTCTGCTACTTTTTCAGCAAATTCAAGTAATTTTTTTCCAATACCAAAGCCTTGATGCACTTCATTAATAGCTACTTGTTTGATTTGCCCTATTGTTCTACTCTTTTTTGAAAGAATTAATGTTCCCACAACATTTCCTTCGATCATAGCTGTCATATGAATATCTTTTTCTTCGTTCAAAGGCAACTCTTTGATCCATTCTTTACCAGCACTAGACTTAAGCAATTCGTTTCTTAATTGGACTCCTGCCCAATAGGCTTCACTATTCCAATTGATAATTTTAACCATCACTGTTTTACCATCTTGATTCCTCCGTTCTTTTAGTTAGTCATTTGATTGATTTCTATAACTTCTGAAAGCTGAGACAACTCAGAAATAATCGTATTGATTGCTAGACTACCATTTCTTGTAGCCTCAATTTCCAAAAACAACCGGACTTTTTTTCCAGCTAAATCTGTACAAGAAAATTTAGTGAATGTTAGACAGTACTTATCTAACAACTGGATAATCTCAGTTCTAAGCATGACTTCACTGCTGTTACTAGCAATAACAGAAAGATAATGAATTGTCTCTGTTTGATCGTCTTCTCTTTGAACTGTATAATCATCTATTTTGAAAGATAAATTTCTCAACAGGATGTTCACTAACATTAAGATAACAGCACAAACTACGCCTTCTGTTACAAATCCAGCACCAATCATACTGCCCACAGCTGCTGAACACCATAATGTTGCTGCGGTATTGATGCCAGTTACGCTAAATCCTTCTCGTAAAATCACTCCCCCGGCAAGAAACCCAATACCACTGACGACTTGAGCCGCAATTCGTGTTGGACTATTGTCATCTTGAATCAGCGATGATAGCGAAACGAACTGACATGAACCAAACGTTACCAAAGTCATCGTTCTCATACCAGCCAACTTTTTTCGCCATTGTCTTTCCGCACCGATGATCATTCCTGCAAAGATACTCGCAACAATATTAATTAAAAATGCATAGGCTTTCTCCTTTCTTCGGTTTGTTTGTTTTCAGCTCGTTACGTCCCTCTCTTCGATCGACAAGTACTGTTCAACATCTGCTCTGCTAATGGCAATCGTTGGGTTTCAGTACGTCGGGCACTTCTCTCTCTTCGATCGACAAGTACTGTTCAACATCTGCTCTGCCAATGGCAATCGCAGTGTTTCACAGCAAAAAACCTTCCGCCAAAAACTCAGCGGAAGGTCATAAATAGGCGTACAAAAAAAAGCCTGCATGATCTAATCGTTGAGTTTTGGCACTATACAACGTAAAAAGCAGAGCTTTTAGCTACCTTATGAAAAGCCTTGTAATCGACAATCCCTGTTCTACCCATTGGCATCTCTCGATGTTTTTGGGCAGTAGCCTATGTTTGTATAGGAGCCTCACCTAACAAATCTATTTAGTTGTCTTACAGAAAGAACTATACCACCATCACAAAACAAATGTCAATGTTTTTTCGTTTATTTTTTGAATAAGCAATGATCGTTTCACTACAAAATCAAAAAATCACTGTCAAAAAATACTTGAATAGTGCGTTTTTAACAGTGATTTTTGATAGATTAATTTTTTTCAACTTTGACTACTGAATTACCAACTACTTGAGGTGGGATCGACATTGTCATGGCAGGTAAACCAACTAAGGTAAATTGAATTTTATCTCCCTTTTTCAAATCATTTTCAGTAATACCATCTGCCAATTGTTCATCTGATACATTTAAGATTACGCCATCATTTTTCATCATACCGATTATTTTTTCTGGATCTTCAATTACTTCAACTTCATTTAAAACCAAACGTAGAGATTTGTCTACCGTCTCGTTTCTCCTAGCATCTTCCATTAAAGTGGCTATAAATACTGATTTTGCTTGTTCTTGTTCCACGTTATGAGATGTTTCATCTGTCACTTGATTTTGTTTACTACTCATAGATGTTTCTTCACTTCCTTTTGCAGAATCATGGTTATTTTTCGTACATGCTCCTAAAGAAATCAATGTAATGATAGTTAGCACTGCTAATGTGATTTTTTTCATAGGATATCCCTCCATTATTGATATCTAATTATAAGCTATATTTTTGATTCCAGTCTAATATCATCCTTAGTTCTCTTAAAAAATAAAAAATGATTGAGACAGAACTCTTCGAGTTACATCTCAACCACATGGCTTCCATAAAAGCTGTAGTAGTCTGACCACCTTTAACCATTTCTCCGGTCATTGCCTGACATCGTAATTTCTTGTGCTAAATAACGAATCCGCTCCATGATTCGACGAGCCTTCAACGGCTCTTGTTCCCCACGCTGAGTCACGGTCAAGTGCTTTTCTAAATCCTTTAAATTTAGATTCGATGAAAAAAAAGTCACTAATTGTTCTTGCATCCGATATTGTAAAATCACACTAAGCACATCATCTCGAATCCAAGACGTCATTGATTCCGCACCTAAATCATCAATCATCAAAACAGGGGACTTTTTAACGGCATCCAATTTTGGGCCTACCATATCTTTGCCGATTGCTTGTTTCATTTCGACAGTAAAGGTTGGAAAATGAACAATCGTTGTAACGAATCCCCGTTCAGCTAAGCTGTTGGCAATTGCACCTAGTAGAAAAGATTTCCCTACACCAAATGTCCCTTGTAAATAAAGTCCTTTATGAAATTCTTTTGGATTAGAAGTGTAATCATTTAGAAATTTCATTGTTTCGGCCATCGCTTGAGCACGACCTTGAGATGCTGTATCAAATCTACTTAGGTTCGCTTCTCGCACATCCTTTGGCATATCCATGGCCCGAACTCGTTTACGAATTTCATCTTCTTTTTGCTTGGCAATCAGAGCTTCTGTCGGCACATAAGTGACATCGATATAATGGAAATTCAAGGTTAGTTTTGGCTCATATCCAGGTGCGATCATTGTTGGATCATTCAAATTATATTTACGTTTTTCTTGAACAAATTCATATAGTTTTGAATAACTTTTTCGAATATCATCATCTGACAAACGTTCACGATTTTCCTGAATAAATTGTTGAACATCCGTATCTTTCAATACAACTTCAACTAACTCATTGTACCGTTCGTTCATGTCTCTGTTTTGAATGATTTTTGACATTTCTTTCCCTACATCTTCCATTAATTATCGCCTCCTTTGCTTAAGAAATCTTGTATTTCTTTATCCAATCGCGCCTGCTCTTCTTTAGATAATTTTTGCTCCTCAACTGGATTGTCAACCCAATCTGGTAATGTTTCTTGGCGAATTGGTCGATTATTTTGACCATAGCGCTGTCTTGTTTGCTTTTGTTCTTTGCCTTTTTTAGCAATTTCTCGTACATGATCAATTGCTTTTTCTGGAGAAAAAATGCCACTTTGAGCCCATTCGTTTGCGATTCGATTCACATAATCGGCTTTCAATGTTGGTTGCTTTTGAATATTATAAACATAGTTGATCAAGACATTGATCACACTGTTTGGCAAGCCTGATTTGCTGACTAAATATTTAACTAAAGAGCGTTCTTGTGGAGTCGTATAGCCGCCACGCTCATTTTTCAATGCTTCCAAATAGTTTAGCGGAAAATTGTTCTCACTGTCCATGATCATCTGAATATCTTGCATTGAAAAGCCATTCATTTTTAATGAATTGTAACGGTATGTTTGTTGATCTTCAGCTGATAAATCAACTGTCTCATTTTTTTGAAACTGACTTGGTTTTTGTTTTTTATCAGGATCATAGGTCCTATAGACCGCACGCTCAAATTCTTTTGTGTCAATTTTTCCTGTATAATAGTCAAATGATTTAGAACAGAAATCGATCATGTCTAGTTCTGTAATTCCAAATAAATTATGAAAAACAAAAACTTCTTCTTTAAAACCAACATGATTATCTGGTAATTTGATACCCAGTTTTTCGATTCCTTGTATAAAATAGGACCAATCAAATTGTTCACTGACTGCACTTATTTTCTGTGCTGGACGGGGATCCTCAAAAGCTTGCTCCATTTGACTTAATTGGTTGCTTTGTGCCACAATTTGTTCTTCTTTAAATAGATAAGCATCTTTAAAGCCTACCGAAATTTCTTCAAAACCGTTCAAATTAATGAACTTTGGTTTGAACCGATCAAATAATTTATCTAATTTCCGCTGACCTACACTGTTTAAAAGTGTTAGCGATAATACTTCATCTTTAAAAAAACGTTCTGCTGTTTCAGGATGGTTCAAACGATATAAAAACAAAGTCCCCAGTTCAGCATCATTTTTTACAAAAGTACTTAATAAACCAATGCCTTCTAATTTCTTTCTAGCCAATTGAATTTGTTTAATACTCTTATCCATTATCGTAATCAATTCTGCGTGAAACAGCGACTCACTAATCCCAGTTTTTTCAGCTTCAGATAACAGTGTTAGATATAAACCAAAGGCATCCACACCGATAATAGGTTGGTATAAAAGGGTCAATATCTCTTGTTCCTGATTAGAAAGCGAACAAGCAATCGCCGCTTGAAATATACTTTTAGGATGGACTTCTTTCCAATTGTCTTTCAAGGAAAGACCTCCTTATTCATTTGTTGCATCGTCACTTGATGATTTCGCTTTGTCTACGATATCCTGCAATTCTTTTAGGAATACACTCATATCTTTGAACTGACGGTAAACACTGGCAAATCGAATATAAGCAATCTCATCTAGATTAACTAAATCTTCCATAACATATTCTCCGACTAACGTCGTTGAGACTTCGTTTTCACCTAAACTACGTACTCGATTTTCAACATTATCGACGATTTGCTCCATTTGTTCCATAGCAACAGGTCGTTTTTCAGCAGAGCGAATCAATCCGCGTAAAACTTTCTCTCTATTAAATTCTTCTCGATCCCCATTTTTCTTGATGACTAACAATGGCGCCGCTTCAATTCGTTCGAAGGTTGTAAAACGGTAATTGCAATTTTCACATTCTCTGCGACGACGAATTGCACGTCCATCATCTGCTTGACGACTATCGATCACTCGAGAATTATTATGATGACATCTTGGACAACGCATAGTGTTCACCTCGTTTATCTTATATTTTATAATATACATTATTTACGTATCTATATTATAACATGAAATGCTTGAGAAGCCATACATCTAGTAATAGTTCCACGAGAAATTAATGCTCATTTAATCCTGGTATTCAAAAAGAAAGAGTTGGAATAAATAATGAAAATTCCAATATAAAACATATTCATTTTTCTTTTTTTATTAAAAAAATCAAAAAAAGCGACAATAAGATTTATTCATCGCTTTATAATTACTGCTATTTAAAAAAAACATAAAATAGATAGAGGACTTATCATCTACTTAAAAGTTTTTTTCAGAAACCCATGCTTCAATTAACTTTTTTGTTTTTTCAATATTTTCTTGATTATCAAAAACAATATCCGCATTTTTTTTCTTTTCTTCAATCGATAATTGGCTTTGGATTCGTTGCAAAGCTTCATTTTCACTTAGATGATCTCTTTTCATCAAGCGAAGTAACTGGAGCTTTTCTGGAATATACACGACAGCCACTTGATCGACAAATTTGTCATAACCGCCTTCATAAAGTAATGGTATATCAACGATTATTAACGATGCTTTATCTTTTTTTGATTCGATTTCAGCTAAGATTCTTTCTTTTATACATGGAGACAGAATTTTATTGAGTATTTTTCTTTTTTGTGCATCGGAAAATATAAGTACACCTAGCTTTTTTCTGTTTAATGAACCATCAGAATTGATAATATTTGTTCCAAAAACCGAAACAATCTCAGCCAGTCCGATGCTTCCAGGCTCAACAACTTCTCTTGCTATAATATCCGCATCCACGATGGGGAAACCTAAATTTTTAAATACATTAACAACCGTACTTTTCCCTGTAGCAATACCTCCAGTTAAACCTAATATCAGACCCATCCATCAATTCCTCACTTTCAAGGTTTGACATTTTGGACAAAAATGCGTTCCTCGTTGAGCAACCTTGATTTTTTTAATCGGTGTCCCACATCTCGAGCAGGGCTTTTCTGTTTGACCGTAAACATTTAAAGAAATTTGAAACGTTCCAGCTTCTCCGAGAGCATTTAGATAGCTTCGAATTGTTGTTCCACCAGCCTCAACTGCACGACCGAGAACGTCAATGATCGCATGATATAAGCGCTCAATTTCTTTGGCTTTTAAGGTGTCTGCTGGCTGCTCAGGATGGATCTTCGCTTCCCACAGTGCCTCATCTACATAAATATTGCCCAACCCTGTCACTAGACGCTGATCCAATAATAATGGCTTGATTGCCTTATGATGCTTCTTTAGACCTCTGCGGAATTCTGATAATTTAAATTGAGAAGGGACAGGCTCAGGACCTAGAGCTAAAATCCCTTTATATAGCCCTGCTTGATTTTTTTCTACTAAAGTCATCCTACCAAATTTACGCACATCTAAGTATCTTAATTCTGTTTCATCAGTGAATGTAAAAATAACGTGAGTATGCTTATTTCGGTCATTCTGCGGATCATGGGTTTCATACTTTCCTTCCATTCGCAAATGAGAGACCAAATCATAGTTTGTTAATTTAAAAATCAAAAACTTGCCACGACGCTCCATGTTTTCAATTGTTTGCCCGATCAATTGTTGTGCAAAAACATCAACTTCTGGTGTTTCGATGATCCTTGGCCATAAAACAGTTACTTCTTTGATGGTTTTTCCAACGACTAATTTTTCTAACCCTTTTCTGACTGTTTCAACTTCTGGTAATTCAGGCACCTTTCATCGCTCCTTTAGAAAAAAAGACTGAAACCAACACAGCAATGTTTTTAACATTGTCGTTTAGTCAGTCTTTTCCACTTATTTTATTGCCTTATCTATTTAGCGTCATACCATGTTTTGCCCCAACTACTATCCGTTAGCAACGGTACGTGTAAAGCAACAGCATTTTCCATCACATCTTTAACTAAGTCATTTAATTTTTCTAACTCAGATTCAGGTGCTTCAAAAACAAGTTCATCATGTACTTGCAATAGCATTGTTGCTTGCATATTTTCTTCTTTCAAACGTTTTTGCATGTTGATCATTGCAATTTTCAAAATATCCGCAGCACTTCCCTGAATCGGTGTATTAATCGCTGTCCGCTCCGCAAATGAACGTAAATTAAAATTACGTGAATTGATATCTGGTAAATAACGGCGGCGATTATATAACGTTTCTACAAATCCTTTATCTTTAGCATCCCGAACAATAGCTTCCATATACTTTTTCACACCAGGATATTTTTCAAAATACGTATCAATATATTCTTGTGCTTGCTTTCTAGTAATACCAAGGTTTTGCGACAACCCATAATCACTGATTCCGTAAACTATGCCAAAATTTACAGCTTTTGCTTGGCGACGCATATTCGGTGTTACATCTTCCGGTTTTTCAATACCAAAAACACGCATAGCTGTGCTAGAGTGAATATCTTGACCTTCAATAAAAGCTTCTTTCAAATGTTGATCATCTGAAATGTGTGCTAAAACACGTAGTTCAATTTGAGAATAATCGGATGAAAAAATCAACCAATCATTTTCTCTCGGTACAAAAGCTTGACGAATTTTCCGTCCTTCTTCTAAACGGATTGGAATATTTTGTAAGTTAGGATCAACTGAACTCAAACGTCCTGTTTGAGTCAATGTTTGAACATAGCGTGTGTGGATCTTGTCATCAGGTTGAATCACTTTTAATAGCCCCTCAACATAGGTTGATTGGATTTTGGCGATTTGACGATAGACCAAAATATCTTCGACGATCGGTGCTTGCTCTTTTAATTGTTCCAGCACGTCAACTGCGGTTGAATAGCCAGTCTTTGTTTTTTTAATAACAGGTAGACCCATTTTTTCAAATAAAATCACGCCCAATTGTTTAGGTGAATTCAAATTGAATTCTTCGCCAGCTTCTGCATATATTTTTTGTTCGATTTCACGTAGTCGATCTGAAAATTCGATACGCATTTCTTTCAATCGATTCGCATCCACACGAATACCTGTGATTTCCATATCACCCAATATTTTTGAGAGCGGTAGTTCCATTTTATAGAATAGATCAGCTTGATTCTTTTCAACTAATTCTGCATCTAGTTTTTCAGATAGAAAATGAATAGCGTTGACTTTCCGTGCAAGATGGCTGAAAAAAGCCTCATCATCTTCTGGTAAGCCTTTTTTCGCACCTTTTCCATAAACTGATTCATCCGAGTGGATATCAGTATAACCATAGTGCTGCGCTACACCCTCAATATCCGCATTGTTATCATTTGTATCTAATAAATAAGCAGCTAATAAGACATCAAACGTAATACCTTGAGGTTTCCCAACGTAGCGGTTAAGAGACACATAGGTACGTTTTGCATCGTACACTATTTTTTTATATTTTTCTGATAACAGCCAATCAACAAATGGTTTGCTTTCAAATAATTCTAAACTGTTTGTTGTGTATACTTTGTTCCTTGTTCCCCACGCAACACCTACAATCGGTGAAGTATGGTAATTATCTTCCAACATTTCAACATATAAGGCCATATCATCGGTAAACATTTCTTCTGTGAATGTATCTACCACATCAAAATGAACATCTTCTAGCTCAACTACTTCTTCTTCAACATTCAATTTGCTTAGCATTTGTTTGAATTCCATTTCTTTATAGAAAGGAATCAATTTTTCTAAGTCTTTTCCTTCATATTTTAGTTCATCAATATTGATTTCAACTGGAGAATCGATATTGATCGTCGCTAAGCGCTTTGACATAAAAGCTTGTTCTTTGTCGTTAATCAAATTCTCTTTCATTTTGCTTTGCTTCAAGCTATCGATGTTTTCATAAACGCCCTCAACTGAACCGAATTCTTTTAACAATTTAATAGCTGTCTTTTCACCAATTTTTGTTACCCCAGGGATATTATCTGAAGTATCTCCGGCTAAACCTTTCATATCGATAATTTGATTGGGGGTCAACCCATCATATTTTTCAGCTACATGCTCTGGTGTATAGGATTCTAAATCACTGACACCTTTGATCGTAATATCTACTTTTACTGAATCTGTTGCTAACTGAGTCAAATCTCGATCACCTGATAAGACGACCACATCAAATTGGTCCTTAGGTACTTTAGTCGCTAATGTTCCAATGATGTCATCTGCTTCATAATTATCTAATTCATAATATTTTACACCTAAACCAGTTAACAATTCACGAATGTAAGGCATCTGCTCTTTAAATTCTCCAGGTGTTTTTGAACGTCCTGCTTTATATTCTGGGTAAAATTCGGTCCGAAATGTGGTTTTCCCTGCATCAAATGCGACTAAAACATGAGTTGGTTTTTCTTTTATCATAACATTTTCAAACATATTATTAAACGCATAAACCGCATTTGTATGTAACCCATTTTTATTTTTAAAACGTTCTAAGGAATTGTGTAAAGCAAAAAATGCTCGAAACGCCACGCTGTTTCCATCAACTAATAATAATTTATTTTTTGTCATTCTTTTATCTCCTCATCTTAAGCAAACTGGTTTCCTATCTATTCTAACAAAAATTTGGTAACTTTGCAGTAGGAAGGAACTAAAGTTCGTAAAGTCTATTAGAATTATTAAATTAAGTGCAACACGCTCTTAAATACTTTAAAAATAAGAACATTTTAGTTAAGTTAATCGCCTTGAATTTATTTTTATAGTAGGTCAATCTCTCTGTTGGACATTTTTTAATGCTCTTTTCTTCCATTAGCTTCTTTGATAAAATAAAAAATGTATTTGACTATAACGATTCAATACAATGGAGAGAAGGAATAATTTTGAAAAAATTAGGTCAAGACTTAACTCAAAGACGAACAAGTGTAATTTTATTTACGTTTTTTTGTGTATAATTATCAATATATTCTTACAGAAGACTCTAACAGTGTCTGATTTAATTGGTATCTTTGTGGAGACAACAGTCATTGCCTTTGGTATATGGCAAGTGAGAAAAATGAAACATTACGTTAGGTAATATTTCTTTCTTTAATAGTTAGAATAGACTTGTTATTTTTGATTCCTTTCATTTGGTTAAAGCTAACAATTTATCATAAAATACCTTAGACTAGTAATTAAAACAAAAAGAAAACCCTCTCTGCACACTCAGAGGGGGTCAATTAGGAGTTCACACAAATGAAATTGATTTTTTGTAACTATTGTCTCTTTCTTCTATGTCTTTATACTACAAGGTAAATGTGAAAAATATATGAACGAAACATTTCTAAAGTGTAACTTTTTTAATGACCATCATCTTAATTCTTTATTATTCAACAGAATCAGTAACTGCTGATTTGTTCAAAAACATTCTCATCAAGGTAAAATATTTCCAGCTGCACAATAGATTTCATACCATTCTTCTCTGTTTAATACAATCTCAGAAGCTTTTGCAATTTCTTTAATTCGCTCTTTATTCATACTTCCAGCAATAACTTGCATGTTTGCAGGATGTCTTAAAATCCAAGCAGTAGCTAAGCCAGTGGCTGTGCAATTATGATTTGCCGCAATTCGATCTAAAACGCTGTTTAATTCTGAGAATTTCTCATTTCCAATGAATACCCCTTCAAAGAAACCATATTGATAAGGCGACCATGCTTGAATTGTCATCTGATTCAATCGTGAATAATCTAAGAGACTTCCATCTCTGTCAGTACTTGGTTCATCTGTCATGTTCACATGGATTCCTTGATCAATCATTCCTGTATGTTTGATCCCAAATTGCAATTGATTCACTAGTAGTGGCTGCTTCACTGTCTTTTTCAATAAATCGATTTGCATGGGTTTTTGATTGCTAACACCAAAATATTTTACTTTTCCTTGTGCTTCTAACTGGTCAAAAGCTGCTGCAACTTCTTCAGGTTCTACTAGTGTGTCTGGTCTGTGTAATAATAAGGCATCTACATACTCAACATCTAAACGCTTCAAACTGTTTTCAACTGACCCTACGATATGCTCTTTGGAAAAGTCGAACATTCCTTTACGAATACCACATTTTGTCTGGATAATGATATCTTCTCTTTTAATCGATGTTTCTTTCAACGCTTTTCCAAAAATAGTTTCGCATTCTCCTCCACCATAAATATCTGCATGATCAAAAAAATCGATCCCATTTTCATATGCAGTTTCTATAATCTCTCTAGGATTTTCAGCGCCATTCATTCTCATACAGCCGAGAATAACCGATGCTACTTGTAAATCGCTTGTTCCAAATTGAATTTTTTTCACTAGAAAACCTCCTCAAATTATATTGACTATTTTAGTTTAACACATTTTTATGAAAGGGTTTCATTTTCTAACTTTTTTTAATATCTTTTCAATTTTAATAAATCCCTCCTCAGAAAATTCTGGCTCAATAAGTAAGGTTGGTAAATTGTACTTTTGCTCCACTTCCTGACAAAGGACTGTTGTTAAAATGATATCTGAGTATGAGATGTTTCTAGAAATTCTGGCATAAATAACAGCTAAATTGAATTTGTTAAGAAAAAAAGTATTAATTCTCTTTCCTAGTTGCGTTTCGATTTCAAGTGGTAAATCCGTCATCAAACAGACCACAATTTTTTTCTCATTATAAACAGGTGGAATACGAGAACTTAAAATCATAAAATACCGATGGAATAAAGATTCTTTTGGTATATTGCGATAACACGGGGACTCTTTTACCAACTCACTTATCCCTTCTTCAAGTTTACTTGAAAAGCTAGGATAGCATTCTTGGAGAGCTTTAATTGGCTGATTCCTTTCAAATGAAATATTTGAAACTAATTCATAATGTAAATGGAATCCTAAAAATGCATTAACGCTTTCCATTGAATAGGTGAAATTATTATTCCAAAAGACTCGTCTAAATTTGTGTGCTGCAATCAATGTTTTATAAAAACAAGATGTCTGCCTTAAATAATGCTCTTCAATAATATAGGCCTGTATGCGTGATTCATAGTACTGAAAAAAATATGCTTGAGAAATTAAATACAAATAAGCTAATTCTTCAAAAGGCAAGTGCTTCGTCATTTGTTCCATTCTCATTGCCTTCATAAATTTCAAGAAAATAGAACTATTTTCAATATATTGCTTCCAGTTAGTTCTTATCTGAACTTTGTTCCCTTTTTGATAACGCCAGCTTGCAATTTGAATCATTCGATAAAGACCTTTTTTTTGAAGATCATTTATTTGTATTTGAAAAAATAAAATGAATTGTTCTGTTAGGCATTTGCTTCGATTTTTCCCATTAAGTAAAAACTTCGTTTCCGTCCCTTGATAAACAAACCAGTAAAAATGGAAAATCATCGCTCTTATCTGTTCCTCATTTCCTTTAAATTCGTACGTTCCTCGTGTCAACTGAATATTAAATTTTTTAAGCCACTCGTTGATCTTTTTCATACGTTTTCTCATACTTGACTCACCAATCAGCGATCTTTCTGCTAATTGTTTCATTAAAATATTCTCCTCTTCGATAATTGCTTTCAGAAAAACAATCTCAGGTAGATTGCTTAAATAGCGAACTAAAAACGTTTCTACATAATGTGCATTGTCTTTTTTTAAGTAAATATATTTTTTTGAATTAGCACAAATGGTTAAATGCTGATCCAATTGATATCGTTTGAATAATTTTTGTAATTTGACCAATGATCTTTGGATCGTTTTTGAATTGATTCCTACTTCATTTGAAAGTTGTTTTAATGAACAACTATTCTCATTTGATTTGAGTACATTAAACAGGTTAAGTAACTTGATTGATTCAAAATCAAGGATTTCTTTAAAGTCCATTCCAAACCTCCGCTATAAAAATGAGCCTCTATTCTATCACTCATTTTCACAAAAAAAGTAATGAATAGGCATATTAAATATACGCACTATTCATTACTTTTCATTTTTTTAATTATGGATACGTAAAGTCATAGCATTTGCTGCAACTATTACAGTGCTCAGAGACATCAAGATTGCTCCAACTGCTGGGTTTAGTATTATTCCCCATGGTGCTAGAATCCCTGCCGCTAGTGGAATCGCAATAATATTATAACCAGCGCCCCACCAAAGATTTTGAATCATTTTGCGTCGTGTTTGTTTGGCTAAATCTAGGAAACGGAGAATATCTTTTGGATCACTATCTGTCAAGACTACATCAGCTGAATCAATTGCAACATCAGTTCCCGCCCCAATCGCAACACCGATTGTCGCTCTAACTAAACTTGGTGCATCATTAATTCCGTCTCCAACCATCATTACTTTTTTGCCTTCGCTTATATATGTTTGAATGATTTTCTCCTTATCTTCTGGCAATAACTCTCCATGAAATTCATCAATCCCTAGGTAATGAGCGACTGATTCTGCTGCTTTTTTATTATCACCTGTTAACATTATAGGAACGATTCCTTGTATTTTTAACTCAGTAATAAATTGCTTTGCTTCTGATTTTACCACGTCTCCTAATGCAATCAACGCCACAAGTTGCTCCTCAACAATCAAATAACTTAAGGTATTTCCCTGTTCTTGATAGCTTTGTTTTAATAAACGGTCAAAGGTAAAATTTAATCGATCCACTTCTTTTTCATTCACAATTTTTACGGATTGTCCGTTGACCATCCCTGTTAAACCAATGCCGGAAATACTTTGAAGGTTCTCTGCCTTGTCTGGTATAATTCCTTGTTCTTTTATATACTTCATGATGCCTATCGCTAATGGGTGATTCGCATTATTTTCCAAGGCACCGATCAATTTTAGGGCCTTTTGTGTAGTCATCTCTTTGCTGAGCATTTCAACCCCAGTTACAGTAAATTTGCCTTCAGTCAGTGTTCCTGTCTTATCTAACATAACATATTGAATGTCATTTGCTTGTTCAAGGGCATTACGGTTTTTCAATAATAATCCATGTTTTGCTGCAATTGAAGTGGAACGTGCCACAACCAAAGGAATAGCTAAACCTAGCGCATGAGGACAAGCAATAATAAGGACCGTCACCATTCGTTCAAAGGCAATGCTTACATCTCTATCGATGATCAGCCAAGTAAAAAATGCGAACAGTCCCGCAGCGAATGCTATATAGAACAACCACTTTGCCACTCGATCCGATAACGATTCAAGTTTTGATTTTTCGCTCTGAGCTTTTTTTACCATCCCCATAACTTTTGAAAGATAGCCTGTTTCGCCAGTTCCTGTTACTCTTATTTCAATTGTTCCACTTCCGTTAACCGAACCTCCGATAACCTTATCCTCTTTATTTTTTGTCACAGTTTTTGACTCACCTGTAACCATTGATTCGTCCACTAATGTTTGACCGTTAATGATCACACCATCAGCTGGTATTTTATCGCCCGCCCGGACTACTAAATGATCATTTTCTTTTACTTGCTGCAATGCCACCTCTTCCTCGTTGCCGTCTTTGTTTAATCGTTTCACTGTGTTAGGTAACAGTTCAGCCATCTTTTGCAAAGCATCACTTGCATTGGAAATAGCATTCATCTCGATCCAATGACCCAACAACATAATAACAATCAAGGTGGCCAACTCCCAGAAAAAATCCATCACATGATTTTGCGGCATTAACTTATTCATTATGAATGCGTACACGCTATAAAAATAAGAGACAGAAATACCCATAGCGATCAAGGTCATCATCGCTGGACTTTTTTGTTTCAGCTCCATCTTAGCACCATTTAAAAAAGGTTCCCCTCCATAAAAAAATAAAATTGATGCTAAAACCAAGACGAGCCAATCAGAACCAGGGAAAGTAAACTGAAAAGACAAATCCACACCCATCATTGGTGAAATAAAAATAATCGGTATAGCAAGAATTAAAGAAAACCAGAACTTTTGTTTAAAATTCCCCATATGCATAGAATGATCCATACTAGACATATGTTCATGCGACTGATGCCCAAATGTACTGTGATCCATACTTTCCAAGTTATGCATTTGATGATCACTATGTTCTTCATCGTTCCTCTTCATTAAAATTCCTTCTTTCCTTCTTTTCAATTCATTTATGTCAGAGCCAATCTCTCATTTTAAGCATAGCACAATCTAGCATTTGGAAAAAATAAAGTAACTCATTTCATATAAACAAAAATTTCTTGCGTATTTTATATTAAGTCACTCTGATTAATGCCAAGTATAACTCTTAAAAAGCCAAATAGCATAATCTCTTTTTTCTTTAATCCTACTATATTTTCTTACACAAGATTCCTTAAAATATTTATACACGTTTTTTTCAGATTCTCGTTTTATTTCACTATACATTTGTTGGATTGCTTTTCGATTTGCTTTATATTTTTTACGGTTTCCACCAGTAAATCCATAAAAAATATCAATTCCTTCTGATTCTTTAGTAATGGGAGAATGACGAACTAATTCATTTTGAGTTTTTTTGAGCTTTTTTAGTATGTCTTCTGTTGCACTTTGCTCAAAGCCTTCTTTGATGATCATCTTGCATAATCGTGTATATTCGATCTTTGCCACATGATTATATACATGGCTTGCATAATCTAAGCCTTTATATAAAACATTTGCGCTAAACGACATGTTGACTAGTAGCTTGTACTGTTGAATACACGTCTCTTCCATTCTTTCTTTATTTTCTTGGTAAGGAATCTCATTATTCAGTCTAACCAAGAATTGATATAAAAGATGATTTTTTTGCTCCTCAATTTTAGCTATTTTTTTCATGTGTACTTCTCCTCCTTAAATAATGAATGTTTTTCGGTATTTTTAAAAAAGAAATTAATGGACTAAAGTAAATTTATTGGGTCTTATTTTTTTATTTTCTTAGTGGTAAAATTTACTTACACTCTCATTTTATAAAACAAAGAAAAATAATTGAATATATTTCGGTATAAAGATCATATCACTCCAAACGATTTATTGCAACGACAAATTGAAATAAAAACGGTACATTTATTCTTAAATAATGATATAGTAAAAGAAAGAAATTTTAGTCAGCTTTACGAAGAGCGTAGAGTATTCATACCAAGGAGGTATTATTTTGGAGATAGATTTAAAAGCAGCTGGGAAAAGAATCAAAGAAATTCGAGATCAACATAAGTACTCAATGGCTCTTTTTGCTAATTTAGTAGGAAATGCAAGTGCCAGCACAGTAAATAACTGGGAAAAAGGAAATAATCTACCTAAACCAGAAAGATTAGAAAAAATTGCGATTCTTGGCAACACAACAATCGATTGGATTCGCTATGGAGCGTTCAAAGATTATGTGAAACAATTATTGAGTGAAGCGAATTTACAACATCAACTTGAGAATGAACAGCTTGAACTATTAATACACTCACTAAAAAAAAAGAAGATCAGCTATAGCCAAGATTTAAAGATACTGACTACTGCAAACGAGCTATTCCCAGATTTATTTGAAATAAATTATCAATCAGAACTTTCCGAACAATTCTCCCTTATTTCTGAAGATTCCACACTTTACAGAATCGAACAAAACGATCGTTATAGAACAGACTTTTTACCAATGATCGAAGAATTATTGTATCATTCTAACCAAAAAGAGATTAACGCTTCTGTCTTATTTTTAGTCTTTGATTTATTAAAACGATCAGAATCATGTAAACTTTTTTCAGAGGTTCCACAAATTTTTGCTTTATTATCAGAAGTTATCACTAACGATATAGTTTATAGAACGAAACACACCATGAAATCCATTGATTATAACAGTTCTATTAAAAAACCTAAGCAAGGTAAACTATTAACTGAGAAAACAGTGAAAAAAAAATATGCTCAGGTAAAAAAAGAACTCATCTATTTACTTGATGAATTTTATGCTGATTATAATATTTAAAACGAAAATAAGCTTTTTTTAACTATTACAATTATTGTTTCTTATTAATAGTAAGTTTCGCATATTACAATTAGATGTTACCATTATTGCCATATTTTAAATTTCATTTTTTTGATTGATCTGATAGTTTAAGCCTAATTATTCTTAAAAAATATGGTATACTTTGTCTTGTATCATAAACGATGATGAACGGAGACAATATCTAAGCTGTCAAACGTTTAAAATAATCAATAAAAAAGCGAGGAACATCACTTGAAGAAAAAACTACTGATTACACTGTCATTTATTTTATTAGTACACGCTGCACCAATGAGCGTATCAGCAGAAGATATCGATCAAAAAATCCAAAATCAAACAAAGAAAATAGACGAAATTATTAAGACCGAAAAAGATGCAAAAGATTATCTAACTACTTTAGAAAAAGAGATTACGACGATCGAAACAGAATATCAGGCTGTTCTTTCTGAAAAACAAAAGCATGAAAAAGAAATGAATCAGTTAAATACTGATATTGCGAATTTAGAAACAAAAATTCAAAAAAGAAATGAGCAATTACAAGCTCAAGCTAGAGTAACACAAACAAACCATGAACAAGAATCTATGTTGACTGTGTTACTAAGTGCTGAATCTTTTTCTGATGCTATTTCAAAAGCCATCGCTGTGAATACATTAGTTACAGCAAATAATGATATTTTAACGGCTCAAAAAGAGGATAAAAAGGAACTGGATACGCTGAAAGTTTCATTAACTGAAACCTTAACAACTCTTGAGAAGAAAACAGAAGAACTTGAAGAAAAAGAAACTGCTTTGGCCGAAGCGAAGCTTGAGCAAAACGTAAAAATCAACGAAATTGCTGCAAGTCTTGCTACTGAAACAGCTGAAAAGGATAAATTTGTCAAACAAAAAGATGAAGCTGTAAAAAGAAAAGAAGCCCAATTAAAAGCAATTGCTGAAGAAAAGAAAAAAGAAGCTGCGGCTAAAGTTGTTGCTGAAAAGCAAGCTGCCGAACAAGCAAAAAGAGACGAACCAACTGTTCAATCGGCTCCTGTACAAACAACTGAAGAAGCTGTTACAGTTCCCGATACAACGACGAATACGAATAATACTCAACAAGTACCTACTCCTTCAGTATCCTCTGGCGGTTGGTCTGCTCCTGTAGCTAGTATGAGCATTACTAGTGGATTTGGTGGTCGTGAAGACCCTACCGGAATTTCTGGCTCATTCCATGATGGTATTGATTTTGGCGGAGCAAGTGGCACGCCAATTATGGCCGCTCGATCTGGTGAAGTGGTTAGTGCAAATTATGGTGGTATGGCTGGCAACCATGTTGTAATCAAACATGATAATGGCTACTACTCTTACTATTTACACATGAGTAGCTTAAGTGTAGCCGCTGGTCAAAACGTTAGTGCTGGTCAAACATTAGGCGGTATGGGCACTACTGGAAATTCTACAGGAGTTCATTTGCACTTTAGTATTTCAACCAGTTTATGGGGTGGATTTGTTAATCCGGCTCCCTTCCTTGGATTATAAATAATGTGAAACGATAAGAAAGTCAGAGCGATTCTGCTTTCTTATCGTTTTTTTCATCTAGTCAAGCTAGTCGTCACTTTTATCAATTTGTTTAACCTCTACTAGGGAACATGTTATAATAAAGGTAGATAAAGAAAGGTGCTGATTAAAATGATCAATAACTATTCTACTATTTTAGTTGCTGTTGATGGATCTAAAAATGCTGAGTTAGCGTTGCAACATGGTGTTGCTATTGCTAAAGAAAAAAATGCTACCTTATATTTATTATCTGTTGTTGACGAAAATGCAATCAGTCATAGTTCTTATGCTTATTCAAAAGTACTTGCACAAGAAAAAGAAGCTATTGAAAAAGAGTTACTAAAAAACATTTATTATGCCACTGAACAAGGTCTAGATGAGGTCATTCCAATAGTCGAAATCGGCAATCCTAAAGAAATGATTGCTACCACTGTACCTACGAATCAGGCAATTGATTTAATCGTTGTAGGTGCAACTGGTAAAGGGATGATCCAATCAAGCCAGCTTGGCACGACAACAAGTTATGTTGTACAGTTCGCTCCTTGTAATGTACTCGTTGTAAAATAATCAATGCTTTAAAAGCATGTGGTCCACTCGTATTCGGTGAACCACACGCTTTTTTTTCTACAAATCCATTAATTTTCCAATTAAAATAAACCGATGCTGCTGATTAGAAATGAACCCTTTTTCACATAATTCTTTTTGTCTATCGAGTAACGCTTCAAAATGAGTTTCTACAGAAAAATTTGGGTATTCCCATGGAATTCTTTTGATATAGTAAATGAGTCCCTCCATATCTAGGAAATGTTGTGCTAGAAAAGATTCCGCAGCAAACAAAATATCAAAATTTTCTTTTAGCAGCGCTTTTTTCGCTGTTTCTAAAGACCAGTCAATCCGTTGTCGTTGAACATTGTTGAATAGCTTTTGTGAAAGGGCACGTCCATTTTGATCGCCAACTTGCTGTGTAATAAATAACCCGCCCGGCCTCAATACTCTGCTCACTTCAGTCAAATCATAAGATTCATGACTATTTAAGACAATATCAAAAGAATCCTTTGGAAATTTCAATTGATCATCTTCCGCTACAAATACGACTTTTGCGCCTAATGGTTGTAATGTTTCTTTTAATAAACGATAGTTGGGCCGCCAGCCTTCGGTTACGGTAGTTTGATGATACGGATGCTCAAATGTCAGCAGTAATTCTCCCCCACCAGTTCCCATATCTAATAAGTCCATTTCCTTAGATAAGTGTTCACGAACAAGCCTTGAATAACTCCAAGGTAATTCATCTTGACGCCAACGATTGCACATATAAGAAAAATCCCAGCCATTAAATGGCAATTGCTCAATCGTTTGCCAATATTTTTTTAAGTCTTCATTGTTCATAACTAACTCTCCCTTACACTGTCTAATTCTTCATTGTAAGTTGGATACAGTTATAAAGGTTGTCCTGATAGCAATCATCTTACTCTATACAGTTTCTATCAGCCCTCTAACTGTATCGAGTTGTTACTTCGTTGCATCACTTTTCGTTGCATTTCACTCAACTCCTATCATTTTTTCACAAGACTTAATCCGTCCTAAACTTATAATCAAGCAAAAGTGATTCACTTAAATTCCATCTATACCAAAGATAATGCCAGTTAATGTACATACAAGCACTTTATCAAATTAGGCCATTTCGATCAACCACTTCTTTAAACCAATGTCCACTCTGTTTTAGAGTACGTTGGTCATTTTCCAAGTCTAATCGGTAAAAACCATAACGATTTTTATATCCGTTCAGCCAAGACCAACAATCAATAAATGTCCATGAATGATAACCAAAACAATTACTTCCTGCTTCAATCCCTTTATGCAGTTGCGCTAAATGTTCTTGCATAAATTCAATTCGGTAATCATCTTGAATCATTCCTGTTTGGTCCATGAATCGCTCTTCATCTGCCACACCCATGCCATTTTCAGAAACATACCAGGCAATATTTTTATATTCATTTTTAATCATCAGTGCCACATCATATAAAGCCTCAGGATAAATTTCCCACCCGCGATAGGGGTTGATTTTTTTACCTGACCAATCGTAATGCTCATAAAAATCAGCCGGGGAAAGAGCAGGCTGATTGATTTTTGTAGGTGCTTGAACCCGACGAGGTTGATAATAATTCATGCCAATAAAATCAACAGTATTTTTTTTGATCGTGTTTAAATCGTTTGTTTCTACTTTTGGCAGTAACTCATTCGCTGCTAAAAGTTCAATCAAATTTTCAGGAATTGTTCCTAAGACTGTTGGGTCTAAAAAGCTTTTTGTGTTTAATAAATCAGCCAGTTGAGCTGCTTCTAAATCTTCTTTGCTCTGACTTTTTGGGTAGCAGGGGGAAACATTTAATATAATACCAATTTGGCCAGAGTATTTGCCTTCTTTAAATGATTTGACCGCTAAAGTATGCGCCATCAACGTATGAAAACCTACTTGAATGGCCTTTTTCAAATCATGTATAGCTGGATAATGATAGCCATATAAATAGCCACATTCAACATGAACCATCGGCTCATTAAAGGTCGTCCACAGTTCGACTAAATCACCAAATAATTCAAAGCAAGTGTTGGCATAAAAGGCAAACGCTTCAACTGATTCTCGCGCTTCCCAGCCCCCTTTTTTCATTAACCACCAAGGCATGTCAAAATGAAATAAGTTAATGATTGGTTTAACACCATTTGAACGCAACTCATTAAAATAGCTCCGGTAAAACGCAACAGCTTCTGAATTCACTGTTTTACCATCCGGCAATAATCGCGTCCAAGCAATTGACGTTCTGAAAGAATTTAGGTGAATAGCGTTCATTCGTTTGGCATCCTCACAATAGGTTTCATACATATTTGAGGTATGTTCAGGCCCTTGATTTTTCGAGAATTTTTCTGGATTCATTTCATACCACTTATCCCAAGTTGAGGGTGATTTTCCGTTTAAAGAACCATGGCCTTCTGATTGTGGAGCGGATATAGCTGCGCCCCACAAAAAATCTTTAGGAAATGTTTTCATTCTCTCTTCTCCTAGTTGGTTATTTTTAAATAATCTAAAAGTAACGTACAAAACATCATATTTGCCCAAGAAAACCATTCACGTGTATATTGAGCAGGATCATTCACATTGATCCCTTCGTGCATATGATTCGTACCTGCATCAGTTTGAACTAAGGTATTTAAAAGCTCGACTTTTTCCGTTTGATCTTCAGTTGTCAGCCCTTGAATACATAAAGCAATCGGCCAAACATAATTTTTTGGCGTATGCTCACTTCCGATTCCCTTTAACTTATTTCCTTCAAAGTAGTAGGGATTTGTATCGGATAAAATCAAGTCTCGTGTATTTAGATAAACTTCGTCCTCCATCGAACAATAGCCTAAATATGGTGCGGCTAACAAACTAGGGACATTGGCATCATCCATTAAAAGATAATTACCCAAACCGTCAACCTCATAAGCATAAACTTTTTTCCCTTGATATTCAACAACTCCCCATTCTATAATCCCCTGCTCAATTTCGTTTTTTAATTGTCTAGCCTTTTCAGCTAAAATAACATCATTATACATTGTCTCAAGAATCTCTGCCAGATAATCTAAGATAACTACCGCAAACATATTGGCTGGGATAAGATAATGGTAGGTACAACTATCATCACTAGGACGAAAGCCAGACCACGTCATACCAGTATAACCACAAGGTTCGCCTAATCCATTATTAGACAGAGTATCTTCTGGTCTTTCACCGAATCGTTCAAAGCGATAGCTTGAATTTTCATGATTCTGCTCTATTTTAAAAACATTGATGATTGTTTCAGCCGCTTGTTTAAAGTTTTTAGTGAAATGGGTTGTTTCCCCCGTCTTTTTCCATAATAAATAAGCAAGCTCAATAGGATAACACAAGGAATCTACTTCGTATTTTCGTTCCCAAATCCAGCCGTTCATTTCGGTGCTATCGTGATGATAACAATGCCCGTTTTCCGATTCATTAAAAGCATTCGCATAAGGATCTATCAAAATACACTTGATTTGGCGGTTAATTAATCCTCTAATCAATTGTTTGACCTGTTCATCTTCAGTGGCTATAGCGAGATACGGTTTGATCTGTGCGGACGAGTCTCTTAACCACATAGCAGGAATGTCTCCGGTAATCACAAATGTATCATCTGCGGTTGTTTTAACAGTTGTCTCTAATGTATTATCAAAACAATTTGCGAACACTTCACTCCATCTGGGATTGTCAACTTTCTCAGCGACTTGTTTTTTTAAATTTTTAATTATTTTTTTTGAATAACTGACCGTCATAAATAGGCTCCTCTTTATTTTCCTTTTAAAATCACTTCTGATTTTATCCAAGATTTGATTGTATCTTCATGATACATCGCTAATATCTCAGTATATAAAATATCGATTACTGTTAACACTGGAATTTGTGGAGAAATCCCGCCCATATCTTTTTTCCCCATGGAACTAGTTAAGCAAAATGCCTCAGAAAGCTTTTTATACGGACTTTTTTCATTCGCTGTAATAACGATTACTTTGGCATTTTTTTCAGAAACAACTCTGATTGCCTCCAAAATCGTTTCATTGTCACCAGAAATTGAGGACATGATCACAAGGTCTCCTGATTGAACGCCGTGAGCCATCATTGCAATTGAATGCTCGTCTTTGATCACATTAACAATTTTACCTAAACGAGAAAATTTAAACTGAAAATCTTCACCACAAAAAGCATTATAGCCCGTGCCCCAGTAATGAATGATTCGCCCTTTGTCAATCATCAGCGCAGCTTTTTTCACTTGTTCCTTATCTAGTTTCTCGATAATGTCATTGAGAAGCAAAGAATAATTTAAATTTACATAGTTGATGCTTGAATCCGTTTGCTTCTTAGTTCCTTTACTAGAATATTTATACAAATAAATCAGTTCTTTATAATTCGCTAAACCAATTTTTTTACAAAAGCGAGTAATCGAAGAATTGGAAACACTCAATTTTTGGGCAAGCTCTTGGATACCCAGCTCCTTATTTCCATCAAGAAAATAGTGCGCAATCACCCGCTCAACATCCGTAAATTTCTTTTCGTTTGCTTGAATGATCAGTTCAATATAACTTTCCATAATCAAGCCCTCCTTTCACAATCTGGAAACAAAATAAGAGATATTTGGATTGAAAATACGGTTGGGTCAAAAGTATTTAACTTCGAGAAATCAACAGAAAAGAACAAAAATGACAAGAAAAGTAGGATTTTTAGCTTTGATGTAGAATGGTTCCTACTGATTGCTCTTCAAATTCCTATGACCAAGTAGATACTATTCTGCATCCGTTCGTATCCCATTTTATTTCACAATAATTTCAGCTTATTTCCGATGGAACTGCTTTTGTTTCCACCTTTTGATCAAAACCTAGAACTAATTTTGCGCGTTAAGTAATTGGCTTTCATCAAATTTCATATTCATCCGTACAAATGGTGCATAGATGAAAATATCCAGTACAACTAACACGGCTGTTAAAATTACAGGACTAAGATGGAACGCACCTAAAATCCAAGTACTGATAAATATCGGCTCATTTCCAGAATTTAGAACGACCAACGGAACGACCCAACCAATTTTGGTTACAATATATGCGACAATTGCATTAAATACTGGTACAAATACAAATGGTATAAACATCAATGGATTTAGTACGATTGGAAAGCCAAAAATAATTGGCTCATTGATTCCGAATAATCCAGGAATAAATGAAAGTTTGGCTACTTCACGACCACTATAGGTTTTTGGTGTGAAAATCAAAATGGCTAAAATCAACCCAAATGTTGCACCTGATCCACCAATCATTGCGTAAACATTTGTCATTGTGTTCGGGGCAACAGAAATGTCCGCAAAACTTTTTGTTTCAGCAAATTTTGCCACGTTTTCTAAGAAGATCGGCAACCATAATGCTGACACAACGCCCCACACAATATTAAAGCCATGAAGTCCTAAGAACCACAAGATTTGCTCTAATAAAATAACTACAATAATTGCGGGCAAGCCTGTTCCAACTGAGGTCAATGGTTGCACAAATAATTGACTAACCATGTCCATGAAGGAATTAAAATCAAAGGCTTCAATCAAAACTTTCAAAATAGAACAAACCAATAAAACTATCGAAATTGGAATTAAGGCAAAAAAGGAATCAAACACGTTTGGTGGTACATTTCCGGGTAGTTTGATGGCAATTTTGTGTTTTGCCAGTACTGAATATAAGAAAACTGCTAGCAATCCGACGATCAAAGCTGTAAACATTCCTTCATAACTAAAGAAATTATTTGCATAACCTTGAACGATTTCAGCGGAATCATCTGCAAAGTTCACATTATTTGGTACCATAACAAAGTAGGCTGCAAAGGCAAGTAACGTTGCTAATAGCGGGTTGATATTGGCCTCAGGATGTTTTTTCATCAACTCTTTTGCATAATTATATGCAGTAGAAAATACAATCAATAACGCGACGATTCCCAGTGTTCCTAGATAAACATTGCCGAATATTGCAGAAGCTGTTTGACCGATTGCCGTTTCCCCAAAGAATGCATCAATCTGCATTTTGATCAAATTCGAAAATGAGCCAACTACAGTAAAGGGAATACTGCTAATAAATGCATTCTTAATTGCTTGTAAAACGCTGTTATTATCTACTTTATTTGCAATTTTTAATAATGGATCTTGAATCTTTTCGATATTTATTTTCATCTTAATTCGACCTTTCTACTGCGTTCTTTCTATTGCAACTGTTTTAATTTCACCTGGTTTAAATTTCCCTAATTGAATTTCATGCAGCTTTCCTAATGTTTCAATTGTATTACCATTTAAATCAACAAAATGGATGTTGGATTTATTTTTCAACATTATTTTTTCGTTTTCAACACTCGACGCTAGCGATGGATTATACAAACGAATCTGGACCCATTTTTGATCTCTACTCAATTCTAATGCACTATATACCAAATTTGAGTCACTTAAATCAATAAGCGTGTTCAATCCATTTAATTGGTCTACTTTATTACTCTGGAAATATTGAATCGGATTGGTAAAACGATTCAATGTTTGGATTTGATAATACGGACTTTCGTTTGAATACAACTGATATTCTTTTTGCACCATCACTGGGTCAAACACTTCACTAATAATTAGTGATATATCCATCTCTAACTCACCTAACAGCTGACTGTCAGGCGTTGGAATATAGCGGTATTGATTCCCAGAAGCATCTCCTGGCCTCCTTAACAATTCGGGTCTGCCTAAGAATCCTACACCTCTGAATAAAGTAATATATAAATCACTATCAATTACTTGATATTCTTTGATTCCTCTACTTAAAATCGTCCAACTAGTCGTTGCATCATGAATAGTTGAATAGTGAATCATTGGATAGATTTCTGTTGGTTCTTCTTTCCAACCAAGCTTTTTCCAATCATGGATATGTGGGTCTTGATTCTTTCTTTCTACGATTCCAAATAACGTATCCGCATAACTGACTTGACTTTTTACTGGTGTTTTCACAACTAAACGCATCCGGTGGTCCAACACTTGATTATCGATTTTCAATTTCATATCAATACGTTTTGATTCTTTACTTAAGGTCACAACAAAGGTATAGTTGACTTTAGCGTTTAATTGCTCTTCTTTTCTAGATTGTAAATCTTTCGGCAAGGACCAGCTACCTTTTAAAGTCATAGTTGAAAGAAATGGCCCTGTCTGAACAACAACGTTACTCGTATCAAAGTTTAAATGATGAACTTTATCATGGTAGGCTGGTGAATAATCATAAGTATCCCCTTCATCACCAGATTCTTCCACATACAGGCAATTTTCATATGTTTTTTCTTGTCTTTTATCTAAAATACAGAACTGTCCGTCTGAAAAAGAAAGTTTGTACGCTTCATTTTCGACAACCGCTCGCTCATTGGTTATCATTTTATTATGAACCAGTTCAGCTTGCTCTTCTATTGTAACGATTGTGTATGCTAATGGATCTGTTTCCTTTATGAAACTAATTTTATGGATATAGTAGTATTTTGCTTCATCATAGTCACGTTCTAAACGTCTGACTTCACCTGCATAAACTTTTTCTGATGATAAAATTTGATGCTCTAATTCTTGATGATTGTCATCAAATAATTTGATATGTTTCAATTTTGTACTCACTTCAACTATATAAGGATCGCATCTTTTATATGGCAAAGTATTAAAGAGAATCAAATCATTTGGTTTAATTTCAGCTATTGATTCAGAAATTTTCCGTACGAGATAGTCAACTGTTGAGTATGACAGCTGATCTGCTTCTTTGTATCTAGCTAAAATCATTTCGTTTGTTTTGTCCGTATTACAACCGCCAATACTATCGTGAGCATGATTTTTTAATAATAGTTTCCAAATGTAATCCAGCAATTCTCGTTTAAACGGAATCCCTAAATCATCCGCCATCAGCATCAATGGTTCTAACTGAAAAATCAAACGGTTTTCGACCTTATCATTTAACTGTTTCAAGTCATATCTTGATGAATAAATAGAGCGGTGAATTTTTGAAACGCTACCACTCATAAATTCACCTTGAACAGTCGGTAAATTTTTGGTTTGTTTTCTTAATAAATTAAAAATATGAGGATAATTGCTTTCTTCAATGGTATATTCTTTTCCAAATTGCTCGTTCACTTCTTGAATAATCTCTTTTAGGTTTCGATCGACCGCTCGCTGATCTCCACCCACTGGTAATGTCACTACATCTGTTGCGCTATCTTGTGAGACAATATCAAGGATCTCTTTTTTCTGGTACAGCTCACCTTCAACAAGTGCTACTCCTGCATAGTAGCCATTGCGAATATTGATCGTCAATACTTTTGAACCATCTTCGGCTGTCCAATAGAATTCTCGACTTTTTGTAACTTCGTTTGGCATCCCCCGCCAAAATACAGCATCTTCAATGCCAAAACCATTATAAATTTTAGGCATATCTTTCCCTTGACCAAATGAATCTGGTAAATACCCTAATGAAGTATGGCCACCCAAACGTTTTGACATTTCAATGCCGATTTGCAAATTTTTTACAACTGATTCACCGGCTACTACAAATTCATCCATCTGCGTATACCAAGGTCCAATAAATAGTTTGTTTACTTCCACTAATTTTTTAAGTGTTGCTTCTTGATTTGGATATACTTTTAGATAGTCATCTAGAATACTTAATTGCCCATCCAAATAATAGTAGTCGAGTTCCTTATTTTCTAATGCGTAAATCACCTCATCCATATGGTAAGAAAATTGAATAAATGCTTCATTATCACTAAAATACCACTCACGATCCCAATGGGTGTGAGCGACGATGTGTACCTTCTTCATCATCTTTTCTCCTTTCATCTCACTTCTCATTAAATATACTCTGGATTGTTTGAAAAGAAAACGATTTCGGTAATATTTTCAAGTATTTTCTTGAATCTAGAAATATCATGAAAATATTACCAAAAAAATACGCCGATTTTCTTTTTGGCAACTTCCTTTTTCCACTTTATTTTCTTTTGTTTGTCATACTAAATAAGAAGAAGATTCCTATCTATTATGCTAGACAGAAATCTTCTTCTTGATTAAACTATGTCAATACTTCGTATTCAGCGATCGTACTTGAAATAATCCCAGAACGTTTCTTTTCTTCAGCTACATCCTGTTTTGGTTCCTTTCTTTGATGCATATTTTTAAACGACTGGCTTTGTACCCAATTTTTTTGATGCTCTTTTGAGCTCCAACGGCTTAAAACAACAAGCTCGGTTATTTCTGGATCATGAGGCAATGTACGGTGCATTAATTGAAAATTTAAGAATCCATTGACTGCCTCCATGCTTTCCTTTGTATGAGCGGCTGTAAACTGTTGAATAATTCTTTGAGAATGAGCTGTTTCTGTTTGGATCGTATTTGTGACTATATACATAGTTGTTCCTCCATTTCTTTTTAGTGTGTTTCAATAAAGTAGTCTTCAATAATTTGTCCTTGATCAAAATGAAGAACTCGTTGACAGGTTTGATTCAGAAATTCTTTATCATGGGTGATTACCAATACTAAAATATTTGCCTGAAGCAGCCAACGAATTGTATTGCTGACTTCTTCCATATGCAATAAATCCAACCCACTGGTCGGTTCATCAAAAATAAGTAACTTTTTACCAGATAAAACAGCACTAGCAATTGCTACACGCTGCTTCTCACCTCCCGATAGTGTTTGGGGATGTCTCGTCAAAAGAGATTCTAGGTTAAGCATTTTCACAACTTTATCAACGTCATGTATATTTTTGGCATTTAAACGAATTTCTTTTTCTACTGTTTCAAAAAACAACTGTAAATTGACATCTTGCATCACAACAAAACTTTCCTTGATCAACTCTTTGGCTGACATTACAGAGCCATTCAACTGGATCATTCCCTGTTTTACCTTGACCAATCCTGATAAAATCTTAGAAAATGTCGATTTTCCTGCTCCATTATGACCAATAATTCCTGTAATAGAACCACTTGTCAATCTTAGTGAAGGAATGTTCAACACAGAAGCTTGCTTGCGGTAATGAAAATCAAGACCTTCGCAGGTTAACACAACTTCCCCAATCTCTTTTGTTTCTACCATACACTTTGTGAAATACGTCTTCTCAAGGGATCTTAATCCCATTGCCCGGATATCAGCTGGGGATTTTCTGTCCATTTCTTGTCTAGAATAACTTTTGATGATTTCACCTTTATCCATCACTAAATATCGGTCTGCAAGCTCGGTTAAATAATACAGCCGATGTTCAGAAACAATGATCGTCATTCCTTGCTCTTTTAATACTTGTAAGTAGGTTTTCAAGCGATCAATTGTTGCTTCATCTAAATTGCTTGAAGGTTCATCCAATAAAAATAGCCGATGCTTCAACATGCTAGCTGATGCAAAAGCGATCAATTGTTTTTCTCCACCAGACAAATGAAACATACTTCGCTCTAAAAATTCCTTTAATGAAAACAAACGAGTTATTTCCTTGATTCGTGCAATCATTTCATTTTGAGGAACACCATAATTTTCCATAGCAAAAGCCAGTTCAGAATACACATCACTCGTAAAAAATTGGGTCTTAGGATTTTGGAACACCACGCCGATTTCTCGAACATATGCGTTGAATTCTTTCGTCAATAGATCTTGCTCTAAGACAGTTCCTGTTCCCGTTAGATCACCAGCATACAATTCAGGTATCAAGCCGTTTAAAATCCTTAATAACGTCGATTTACCACAACCGCTTTTACCACATAATACAATAAATTCACCCGCTTTGACCTCTAAATCCACTTGTTGGATGATCTTAGCTTGGTCCTCATAAGCGAACCCCACATTATGCAAGTCAATCATTCAATCAACCTCCCAATAATTCCAGATAACACTAAAATGCCGATCAAAACGTAATCTTGTATTTTCAAACGAATCTCATAAATACTTGTATGAGTCGTCGGATTAGCTAAGCCTCTTACTAAAGCGGCAGAGGATAAGTCTAGTGAAGTATTTTCAGCAGACATTAAAATTGGAACAATGATATACTCCATCGTTTGAAATGGATGAAGAAACAAATCCACAGTAGAAACTGCAATCCCCCTATATTTCATAGCATTACGAATACTTTTAAAATCTTGAAAAAGAGTGGGAAAAAAACGGAACAACACGGTTAATGGAATAATTAAACTAAACGGTATGTGACATTTCTTCAAAGCGGCGATCCACTCACTGATTCTTGTTCGATTCATTGCAAAAGCGGCTGCCATAATGGTGGGCAGCATCCGTCGATTGCCAACAAACAAGAAGTCAAAAAAAGCGGCAAAAGAGTTGTCGATATAGGGGAAAAGTAAATAGTCGCCTAAAACGAGCAACCAAAAAATACTATAAAAAATTGTTCCTTTTTTTAGGCTGCCATTTAAAATAAATAGGCTATATAACAGTGACACAAATAAGATCTCGGCTTTAAAAGGCAATGGGAACATCAACAAAAAACTGGCAAACAAAATCGTACATAATTTACTTCTGGGATCAAACGTTACGTATGTTTTTTCCATAATTTTTTCCTTTAGTTTTATCAAAGTGCTTTTCATAAATTTTTTGGCCAATCAATAGCCCTACAATACTACACAGAATTACAGAGACAACACACACATAAAAGGTCGTTGTTGTGATCGGCGCAAAAACTTTATCGATATAAACAGTATCTTTACCACGTGCTACCAGTGAATCAACATATGCATTTTTCATGAACCATAAGGGTAAAACTGGCCCCATTAAACCAAAACTAAAAACCGTATAACTAAGTAGCGTTCGGATTTTTTCCGATAATTTTGTACGATATTGAATCCAATCAGCTGCTACCGCACACACTATATTGGGCAAAAAAGATAACGGAAAGTGACCGGAAACTAAGAAGAACAGCCCCATTACACTACCCATGATTGTAATTGCCCCAAAACGAGGAATTCGATGGAGCACTAATAGATACACGATTCCAGCAAAAAGAGCAGTGGCACTTGGGATTAACACTGAATTAAATGCGGGAATCGTAAAACGTAAAATAACCATTGCAATTGTTACGACTAAAAAATAAATTGCTGTATAAATGCCAACTGAAATAAAATCTTGAATTTTTAACTTTTTCATTTTTGTATTGACCCTTCTTGTTTTAATGTGAATAAAAATAATAGCTGTCCATATGTTTCACTAATAATTTTTAACTGATAACGTCCCGCTTTTTCAAACTGCGCACCAGATAGTAAAAGTTCCTCTTCAAGTAACTCAAAGTCTAAAGAATAGCCATTTTCAGAAATTTTCTTTGATTTGACTAATTCAAAACGAGCAGTTTGCTGTTCTAATTCTTTCACCAAGCCATTGTCGATCGATAGAGAAATCGTCTCGCCAAGTATATAGTCAGATTTAGATAGGTGTGGCGAGAATCGCATGGGTTGCTTTAAACGAGTCCTAAAATGAACATCTTCAAAGCCCTCCGCTAGGATGTCGAGGCTCACTTCTTCCTCTTTTTCCCACTTGTCAAACAGTTGATACCTTAGTTGATTTGAATTCGCTAAAAGACCAAATTCTAAATGATTTTCTGGTTTGTGGTACAAATAATCAGGCCATAAAAGTGGGACAGTCTTACCATTTTTAGTTATTGTAACACTATATATATATTTACCATAAGCTTCATGAAACTGATCATAAGTTGTTATCTCATATTCTGGTAAAAATTGAACCATTGCAGCATAACTATAATGAGAAAAATAATACATTTCATTCACGTATTCAAGTTGACTTTGAATAGCTTTGCCATTTTTTTCCTGACTATTTTCAAGTAACTCTCTTGCCCCATAGGTACCATCTAGAAATAGCCGTTTTCTTTTATAGCTGCTGACAAATGTTTGTTCATCGTCATTCACAGGTTTTAACGAGTGAATCGTTTCTAGCTTTTCTTTGAACTCTGGATAAGCTTCAGGAGAACTACTGGCTAAGATATAGTCAGTAACCGTGATATAAACTGGTATATTTTTAATGCTATAGCTATTGTCATCAGTCAAAAGTATTTTTTGTTGATTTGTATGCGGAAATCTACTGATAATTTGCTGAAATTTTTCAGACAACGTATAATCGCTTTCTACAAAACCTGAGCAATCTGCTTGATAAAAATCAAAAAACGACAATGTTGATTCACCAAATAAATAACTTGGTAGCTGTTTATCCTCAATGTAGGTGTGCTCATCAAGCTTCACCGAACAACGCTCTGTTGCTTGTTTATCATATTTAAGTGAAAATGTTGCCAGATTTATTTCTTTCATTGAATCACTCCTTTCCTATTTCGTTAGTATAGCACAACAAAATGATAATGAGAATCATTATCATTGAAATATAATCATTTATACATTCTTACGTTTCATAATGAAAAAGGAAGAACAAAACAAGTGTTTTGTTCTTCCATGTTTGATCAGCAATGTCTCTAATGTGTTGTTCCAGTATTCTCTTCAATATCTTCTTTCGTTATTACTGCTGCTTCAATTGCATAGAGCAATGAATCGGCAATTGTTTGAATTGGCATTGAAGGTGTTCCAACCGGTCGATCGATGACTTGAGTCGGTTCAAACGGCACATGGATAAAACCACCTTTGATTTTTGGGAATTCTTTGTCGATCATATACAATAAACGATACATGATATCATTGCAAACGAAAGTACCAGCTGTATATGAAATGTAGGCAGGCAACCCGTGATTTTGAACATTCTTCATCATCGCTTTGATTGGTAAAGTCGTAAAGTAAGCAGTTTGACCATCCTCTTCAAGTTTTGCTCCAATTGGTTGATTTCCTTTATTGTCAGGAATTCTTGCTTCAGCTAAATTGATGGCTACTCGTTCAAAGGAAACAGCACTGCGCCCGCCAGCTTGCCCAACACAAATAACGATATCAGGTTGATGTTCTTTGATTGCAACTTCCAATACTTCTCCACTCTCTTTAAAAACCGTGGGAATCTCTAATTTGATTATTTTTGCTCCTGCGACTTCATCAGGAATCATTTTTACCGCCTCATACGCTGGATTGACAGAATCCCCGCCAAAAGGATCAAAACCCGTTACTAATACTTTCATAATAAAAACCTCCTAAAATTTAAAAGCTTAACAGGCTCGTTTTGCTTCGACTGAAAAATAGGAAAAATCTAAAGTGACGCTTTTTTTGTCACATTCTATTTTTATCTTTTTTCCGAGAAGCTAGCCTGTGAAGAGTTGTTTGACTTATTATTTAAATAAGATCATATAAATAACTTGAAAAACAAACATAAATAATGCGATAAACCATTGATTTTTAATTACACCATATTTATCCTTCATTTCTAACATTGCTACTGGTACGATATTAAAGTTTGCAGCCATTGGTGTCAATAATGTGCCGCAATAGCCACATGTCAAAGCTAGCATACCAATCAATGCTGGATTTGCTCCATAGGCTAAGACAAATGGTGCACCGATGCCAACCGTCATCACTGTAATTGCAGCAAATGCGTTTCCCATAATAATCGTAAACAACATCATGCCAAAAGCGTAGATGATAATCCCAACAGTGACATTTCCTTGCGGTACAATCGTACCCACCGCAGATGAAATCACTGTACCTACCCCAGCACTAGTAAACACCGCCCCGAGTGATGCCAGTAGCATCGGTAACATACTTAATGGCCCAACTGTGCCAAGCATATCTGCTGCATCATCCAAAAATGTAGTAGGTTTATTGTTTTTAGAATAAAGCATCAGGATCATAATTGCTACTAAAACACCCACGCCCACACCAACAAGTGCGCCAAGTTTTGTAAACAATGCAAATATAATGGCAAAAACCCCAATACTTAAAGCTGGAATAAAGATTTTCATTCCCAACTTATCAGACATTTGCTGCATATATTCTTTAGAAGGTAGTTTACTTTGCCCCTTACTAACTTTTTTCAAAATAGCTGGAATCGTCATTGAAAAAATTAGGATACCGCTGATCAAAGATGGGATAAAACGTCCACCACCAATTACGATCCCCAAAGCACACCAAAAATAACCTGTTCCATAACGATGAGGATTACTTTTATCTACTAAATTCTTCACGCCTGTGTATATCAAAATTAAGCCCATTAAAATATATAAAACTTCTAATAACTTCTCACCAAGCAAAATATCTGAGTTCATAAAATAATTCATGATAGCCCTCCTTTTTGTTTGGTAGTACCATAATATTTTTTCATCAAGCGACGATCCTTGGTATAGAAATAAATGCTTGCCGTAACTAATGCTACTAAGGCTACAGGAATTTCAACAGCTGCGAGTTGCACTAAGCTGACTTCATACCCTAATTCTTTTAAAGTTGATTGAACCAACAGTCCTCCAGAACCACCGATAAATAATACTTGACCAAAGAACCAGCAAATATTTTCCATTGCTGAGGCCATTCCTTTTAACTCTTCTTCATACTCTTTATTTAATTCTAAATTTTGAGATTCAACTGCTCCCAGCGACATTGGTAAGATAATTGGTCGAACAAATCCTGCCACTCCACCAAAACTAACGTTGAAAGCGGCAAAAATCATTCGAAAAACGCCATAAATATCAATGATCAATCCAGCTGAAACTTTTTTGAATCGTCTGATCAAAGAAGCTGCTGATTCTTTTAAGCCGTTTCTTTCTAAGGTTCCTGTTGCTAACATAATAATAATAAAAATAGCCATTCCTCTGTTACTTACAAAACTTGTACCTAGAATATCTAGCATCCCTTCCAAACCAATGCCGCCCACCAAAGCAGTAACAACTAAAGCAATCATTACAATCAAAATTGAGTCTAGTTTCATAGTAAAGCCAACTATGACAATTAGTACTCCTAATAAACTAAGACTATTTTCCACTCGTCACACTTCTTTCTTCATTTGATAGTTTGGTTCATTTTTTGAAAGGTATCAGAGTTATCAACTCAATCTGATTCCCATACAAAGAATGACCTCTTTATTATACACATTTTTTGATTATTTTTTAATTTTTACCATAATAATGAAATAAAAAAGTTACTCTGAAATCAAGAGATGTTCAGATGTAACTTTCTTTCAATCTATATTCAATTAAAAAAGTTTATTATCTCTTCCTCAATGCTCTATCAGTAAACCCCCACTTCTTCTTCGGCTTTATCGTAAATCAGCTTGGTTTTATTCGCATCTAATTTTTCCCAGTTTTCTCCATAAATATGTTCCAAGCGTCCATAGGTGTCATAGGAGAGAATATAACGATGGTCGTGTTTTTCATCATTGATGATTGTGTATAGTTTGTCCTCATCATCTTGGCTGATCTGCCAAGTCCCCCCTTCGAACTCATCTGCTTTAGGGATTTCACTATTTTTCTCCAACAATTGTTTGACATTATCTGTAACATATTCTGAATGATCTTTTAAATTTTGATCACGTTCATCAGATAACAAATAATAAACAACAAAAAACTTTTGCGACATTATTGGCCGAACTTGAATATCCGCCCACAATTCCTCGAATTTATCTTGTGGTAATAATTCCCAACCCTCTCCATAAACATTTTCGATTTTTTCATCATTTGTTTCTTGAAGAATGATGAACGGTTCCTCTTCATCTAGTAAATTCAATGCTGTGACAAAGCCATATTCTGAAACGTTATCTGGTGAAGAATAGAAATCATATTTGGATTCGATCGTTATTTTGGGTAACTCTGAAACTACCATTTGCTTAGCTTGTTCCTTGGCTTTTCCAACCAAATGTTCTTCTACAAACGTATCACGATCCGTATCTTCTCGATTGATAAAAAAGTAATAAAGAAATTGATCATACAAATTCTCACTTTCTTTTAAATCTGATACTTCATCTATAAAATAGCTAGCTTTGGATTCACTTTCTCCACTGACAAAGGATTGAATATCAGAAGGAGTGGTATAAGAATTCCGTTCTTCAAGTCGAAACAAACTATTGCCAATTTTAAACAGTGCAAAGAGGATCAAACAAACAGCCCATATATTTCTGCCCACACCCTTTTCTCTTTTGAGAGGACCTTGGGTCGGTTCCATCACTTGTAACATAGCCAATTCTTTTGATTGAAATAATGCTGGGTCTTTTTTGGCTAATTCTGCCCAGCATTCTTTTACACGAGAATGACGTTTTAAGCGAAAATAAACATAGCCCGTTAATAAATCAATCGTTGTCGTTGGAATGGTTACTTCGCTTTTATCATAAATCAAGACAGCGTTGGCAGATCCTTCATTTTTGACCCATTCATAATAGGTTCTAAAAAAACCACTCGTATTCGTCTCATTCAAGGCAAGGACTTCAGCAAATAATTCATTCAATGAGCTGACCGTATGTTCCTGTTCTAGTCTAAAATCATTCATCAAAAGATGCGCAATTTGCAAATTGATGACATCTTGATCTTTTGTCGTCACAGCGTGACATGAATTCAAACGCTCTTGCCAAAGAGCTTGATCTGGAAGACCATTGTCGAAAAGGTGAAAAAGTTCATATCGATCCGTAAAATAGGCAATCCGCTGTTCTAATTGAATATTCTGATAGATGTCAAATGAAAAAGATGGAACCTGCTTGATCGCTGCCCATGTATAACAAAAATAATCGCCAGATTTATAATCTTTGATCAACGAATCAAAATCAAAAAATTCACCAATATACTCAATAACTTGCTTGGATAATACACGATAATTTGCCAGTAAAAATCCCTTCATTATATCTGAAATGTCACCATGTTCATCAATTGACCACTCCAGATCATCTGAAAATAGCAACGTCCATTTTTCTACTTCAGAAAAGAACGCCATTTCGTCATAAAGTGCTGCTAATTTATGATCAAAGTGTTCAACGTTGTTCGTTTGGCTTTGAGTGATTATCTCTGGTTTCGTTATGCTTTGATTATTTTCCTTGCGCTCAAACGAGTCTTGTTCGAATGTTATTTCTTCATTATTTTGAACAGTCTGTTGTGTCTTTTCATGTTCTAACTTACTTGTCTTTAGCTCGACTTTTTGTTCTATATCGTTCGGTGGCTCTTCATCTGCTGCTTCAATTGCGGCTATAGTTGTTGTTTTTTCGATAGGTCGACCACTTTCAATAATCGTTCCTGCTAGAAAAATAGCCGAATCAAAGGCTTCTTTTAGCTTTTGAAACGCAATCGCCTCATCTTCTACATTTATTGTTTTTAGTTTTGCAGCATAGGCCCGCTTTATCTTTTTTTTATCTGAAGTTGGTTCCAACCCCAATATTTCCCAACAATTCATAACCCAACGCACCTTCTCTTTCTCCAGAACCTGCTTCTATTTAGCTTATCTACCATTATGACAAAGAAAGAATGGAATAACAATACTAGAAATCCTTGAGATCAAGGTTAATTCAACATTTTTCCAGATAAAAAAACACGAATCAAAGAAAAACTCAACTGGAAAAGTCCAGTAGAGTTTCGACAGTTCGATCAAAAAACTGCATAAAAAATAGAGTAGAAAAATCCACTCTATAAAAAGTCTAACTTTTTGGGGTCACTACAGCAGACTCAAAATTATAAAGTGGAACTTCCTTCACTCCTGAAAAAAATCCTGTCTTATTAGTTGAACTCCCTAATTTTGCAACAAGGTAATCTAGTTCTTTTTTAGCCATTTTTTCATACACATTTTCAACTGCCGGATTATTATTTGAAACAATTGCAACAGATTTTTTATTCACTAAAATATTTGCAATGATATTTGAAATAGTTTGTGTTTTTCCCGTGACAGGAGGACCTTCAATAATACTAATTTGAGAGGAAAAGGCATTTTCAACAGCTTCTAATTGGCTCTCATTCAACCCAAATGGAAAAATAAAATACTCTAAAGAATCTCTAGCTTCATTTTTACCATAGCAATAAGAGTGTAAAGCTGTTCCTTTATAAAGAGTAATTTTTTTCAATTGCCTCTCTATATTTTCGGCCATAGGTTTATTTGTTGGACTAGCATGACGAACACGTTCTTTTGCAATTTCAGTAAAATAAGAAAATATATTCTCATTTTTCAAACCAGAACTCGCAATAATTCTTACATTTCCCGACTTCATGACATACTTTTTTTGATCATTTGGATAGTTTACAACAACATACTTATTCCCATATTCAGTGGATTTATCTATTTGTTGATAAACGTTTTCTTCTCTAGATAAAAGACCTGCTTGTATTTCTTTTTGTGGTGTAATCTTGCAAAAGACTAACGGTTTTGTAAATAACTTACCTGATGGAAAACCTACAGTCACCATCATTTGATTTTCTTTACTCCAAAGTCTCCAATCTGTTATTTGGTTCGTTTTGTCCTGTCCATTCATGAATATCGAAAACATTGCATACCGTCCTAGTTTCAATTTTTTTTAGTTTATATATTATACTAAAGAACCTTACTACCAATTAAATTCAACTGTTTTAATACTAAAGAGCTTGTTTATTTCCGTTAAAAATCATCTAAAAAAATAAATTTCTAAATGATTAACACCTTAAAAATAAATATCTAATTCACTAATATGAATAAAAAGCATCATATAGATAAGAATGTAGGATTACATGATGCTACTCCACATCCTCAGAGATTCCATCCCTTTAACTTTCAGGACTATCATAGGCTATGTCTAAAATATCAGGATCAAGGCTTTTTATTTCTTCAAAAATCACACTTATATTTTGTCTTTCATTTTGTTGTAAATCTTCTGAAATATATATAATATACAGTTTTTTCCGCGCTCTTGAGCAAGCAACATATAGCAGATTTCTAACGCTATTAAATCTAAGGCTCTCTTCCTCCGTGAAATTTAAATTACCATAATTTTCAAAGAAAAATTGAATATAATCTTTCTTATTTGCAAAAGTATTTTCAAGAACAATAACTACATTATCAAATTCCAGACCTTTTGATCCGTGCAATGTATAGTAGTTTATACCTGTTTCTTTTTTATCAGTCTGAACATATTCATACCAACAAAGAAATTCTTTTAGCTCTAAATCAAAGAAGGAATTTATAATACTCATATCTCTTTCAGATTCATTGCTATCGTCATCTTCAAAAGTATCGCTTGAAGTAAAGTAAAAATAATCATATGCTCGTTTTTTTATTTGTTCTATATAATTGTTAGTAGAATCAATTGAAAATATATTTTTCAAAATCGATTCTACCTCAAAATTAGTATTAGTCTCCTTATTATTACTAATACTAATTTTGCCTAATTCATTTATATAGCCACCAATTTTTGTAGATTTAATAGAATTAACTTTTTTAATAAATTGAATAAAAACATCGTAAGTAATCTGTGTGGAGCCTTCTATAAAATTTGTAACCATCCTTACAGTGGAGTCCTCATTTTTCACCTTTGCTATAAAATCAATAAAGTTTAAAACTTCTCTTAAAAACCATCCCATATTTTGTAGATTATTTGACAAAAACTCTGAACCAACATTATTGTAATTCCCACCACTAAATCTTGGAAACTCTCTAATTTTGTTTAATAAATTCTCAAATTCTCTTTCCTTAGCTATTTTATCGTTCTTTAAAAGTAAAACTGCACAATCTTTATCAATTTCTTTTTGTGACAAAAAACTAGATAGACTTTCCAATTCAAGACTCGAATGATAAAACTGAATTTTACCGTCCTTGAAATTTTTATAGATACTTTTTTGTCCAAATCCGTCATTTCTTATTCTTTCAATGAGTTCTACTATCTGTGAAGATGATCTACGATTAAAAACCTTTTTTATTGGTATAAAGTCTTCAACAATAGTATCTAATTTGCCAACTCCTTTATCATAAATATTTTGCATGTAGTCACCAAAATACCCTATCAGAAAGTTCGTCTCTCTTTCTCTTGAATAATCTAGAATACTGTTAAAGATCTCAACAACCTTTCTATCCGTATCTTGATATTCATCAATTAGAACATAAGGATACTTGTCAAAAAATAATCTTTTTACTATATTGTTATTTATGATAATTGAGTAAGCATAGTCTAATAACGTATCATGACTAATAATAAATAAACTAAGATTGTCTCTATTACGAGTAGGATTGTAACGTACTTTACATTTTCTTTTATTAGAGTTACTTAATGCTTCTTCCAGTTTTTGCTCACTTCTTAACGCTGATACAACTTTTTTAAAATTTGAAACATTACTCAATAATTTTTCATCAATCTTCCCAGTGTTCTTTATTGCATCTCTAAAATCTGTTGCAGATTCACTGTAATATTGATAAAACAAATCAAGAAATTCTTGATTTAAAACTATCTGTTTAAAGCTTTCTTGATCATCACATTCGTTATAAAATTTTATCTCGGATAAAGTATCATCTATCTTTCCCAACTCTTCTTCTATCTTTTTTTTATGTTCATTAATTAGTAATGGCTGTTGATGCGCAATAAAACCCCATAAAAACTCATGAATAGTCGATACAACAACAAGTGAGTTCTGTCCTATTCTTTCCAAAATTTCATTTTTTGCGGCATTGGTATATGTTATGCACAATATTTTCTGCTTTACACTTAATAACTCATCTGTTCTGTTTTCTAAGATATATTCAATAGATTTTTGTAATGAATATGTTTTTCCGGCACCAGCACCCGCATCAAAATAAAAACATTTAAAATCCTTTATACTTTCATTTATTTGATTTTGTATCTTTCTCTCATTTTTTATGTTTTCTTCACTAATCAATTGAGTCATTTGTCTCCTCCGAAAAATGCGTCTTCAGTTCTTGTAATCCAATTTCAATATATTTTGGAATTCGCATTTCAAACTCTGATTCTGTTGTATTTAGAAAAACTAATCCTGTCGAAAATTTAGATTTTCCATCAGATAATTTAACTTGATACATATAAGAATAATCTACCATCTCGAATTCTCTATCAATACCTCTAAAGTATTTCATTTGTGGATGAACATATTGTAAAAGCTTTATTAACGACTCCTTATTTTCAAATTGGTCATCATTATCCTTACAATTAGTCAATACTATTGCTTCTTCAAAACTTGTTGCATAGTTCCCATTAATCTTTCCTTGAGTGAAAAGCGATATATTGCAACGAGATATTTTCAATGATTCCGTTTCACCGATACAATCTATGATAAAGCGATTAATTATTTCCGTTTCATCAGTAGCCTTCTCTTTTTTTATAAATGCTAGTAGCGACTGATTAGTAGTAATACAGGAATTAGGGGAAATCCTATTGTTTAAATCTGTTATTGGTTTAGGGATGATATCTTCTTCATCAACTTTACTCAATTTCACTGTTTTTTCTTCCTCAGACCTTTTCAAATCTAAGTCAGTAAAAATGATTGTTTTTATCTTCAATAAAGTCAATAAGGTTATAAATTGATGTGCATAAGCACCATCAATTCTATAAACTTTTAGATGATGTTTATTTAAAACTTCATCATTATCAATAAGATATCTTATATACGTTTCCTCAGATACCCCTTCAACTAACACTATTGCATCTGTGAAAAAAATATCCGAGGCTTCTAGCCTTAAATATTTTTTTATATATTCAAAAATTCCAGAATCAATTTTTCCTGTTGAGGTCAACTCTTCATCTTTTATATTTTGTACAATAATCTCGTTTTTACTATCACATCCTAAGTAGACAATATTGTTTAGCGTATTCCCAGAGTGAATTTTACTATTCAAAATAGCCGAAGAATGGGTTGTTATAATTATTTGAAAGGTCTCTAATTTATTCTTTCCCTTATTTCCTATTAGTTTAGCGATTGCCTTAGAAATATTTTTAATAAAGAGTTCTTGCATTTGAGGATGCATAAATGATTCAGGCTCTTCAATACACAAAATGTTGATTGCACCATTTAT
This sequence comes from Enterococcus sp. AZ170, assembly GCF_050545135.1. Classification (NCBI taxonomy): domain Bacteria; kingdom Bacillati; phylum Bacillota; class Bacilli; order Lactobacillales; family Enterococcaceae; genus Enterococcus; species Enterococcus sp. AZ170. The sequence goes on from NZ_CP172947.1 coordinate 2,046,996, forward strand.
ATCTTCTTTTCCGTACAACTCAATATAATCAACAATCTCAGAGATTATAACCATTAGATTTGTATATCCTAGACCAAATTGATTTTCTGGAATATAGTTTCCGTTTTCTTGGTATTCGTAAATGATCCCGTGATTGAAGATTGTTGGCAAATTAATATCTGGTTTTAAGTTCATTTTTAGATTTTTAGCCGATTCTATACTTGTAACAGCATCTTGTAAGATTTTTGTAATGTTATCATCAACAGTTTTTTTTGTTTGATAATTTAACTGGTACATAAAATTATCTAAATCTTCAGTTTCGTGATTTTTTATGTAAGTTGTTACGATTTTATTGTATGCATTGGTTAACGTCTTACCATCTTTTACTGTATTTGCATCAATCGTTTTTACTTTTAACAACGAAGATAGAGAAAAATCCTTAGCTGGCTCATCACTGCCCTCTGCATAGAAGTTTAGAATATAATATTTACCACAAAAATGCTGTAAATAAGCTCTAAAATTTTCTTCTTCAAAAAATTCAATAAATCTTTTTATTTTTTCACTACTACTAATTTTCTCTCTTAATTTAGCTATTGAAGTTTCGACACTATCTGTTGGAAAATTTTTTTCAATCTCCTCCATAGATAAGTCCAATTGAGACAATTTTACTGTTACATTTTTATTTAATTTAGACAATGAATCCAAGAACTTAATTTTATTATTAACTTCATATTTTATTTGTATATTTACATCCGCCACATCTTCCTTTTGTTGATCGGCTTCTTTTTTTATATCCCTTACGATTAAAATATCTTCAAATTTTCCAATTACATCATCTTTATCATTAATACCTATTTCTAGATTAAATTCCAACACTGGTAAATTTTGACCTGCGATGTCTTTAATATACTTCTGATCTTTCATCCAGATATTATCCTCATACCATTTACGTAAATAGTTTAAGTTAAAATCAGTATATTTAAAAACGTCTAATGAGCCACATTTTTTGTCTTTCAAACATTTCATTAAAGACAATACTGTTGTTTTCCCTGAATTATTTTTACCAACCATTAATGTAGAGCTTTTAGAAATATATTTTTCTGCAACCTCTTCACTCTCATCCTTCTTTACAGTATCCAGTTTGGTGTCTTCCTCCCAAGTTTCATGCGCAAACTCAATTCTTTGTAGCTTATCACCAAATTTCCTATAATTTCTAACAGATAACTTTTTTAGGTACATTTTTCTTCCTCCTTATAATTTGTTTTCCCAATATTTTCAATCTATTTTTACCTTTAATATATTTAAGTATTAACTAATGTATACATAGCTTATAATATATAGATATTTTAGTGCTGATATTTTTAAACAATAATAATTCAGAGAGACATTACCATTTAAATTTATTCCTTATATAATCATGATTAATTAGAGATTTCTGAAGATTTAGTTAACTCTCATTATATCCAAAAAACTACCTGTCTCCATATTCAAATAGAAATCCTCTTACAAACTATCCTAATTTGAATATACATCAACAAAATAGGTTAGTTTCTCTGCATACGAGTATCGATTCAATCTTTTTTCCGAATACGAAACAATTAATAACATTATTTTTGTGCATATTGATAACTGCCTTATTTATATAATACCATAATTAACATATTTTAAACATTATGAAATATACCATTATAAAAGATTTGTTCTAAAAAATGCTCATTGGTGCTAGTATTGATTCTACTTTTATTTTCAGACATCAAAAAAGCTAGGAATGCCTATATAAAAGCGTTCCTAACTTATAAATGACAAGCATCATCTTTCAACAGGTTTTTCCTTACTTATTCAGCGTAATAATTTGGGTGGCTATTTTTTTTAAGAAGACTTGATCATGTTCAACTAAAAGCATGCTTGGTTTTATCGACAAAATCAATTGCTCTAATTGTTCTTGATTAAAGACATCCAAATAATTTAATGGTTCATCCCAAATATAAAGTTCAGCCGGCTGGGCCAATGATTTAGCGAGTTCAACTTTTTTCCGTTGCCCCATACTCATTTGTTCAATTCGATTTTGAAAGACTTCTCGTTCCATTCCTAGTTTATGCAAGTTATTGAGAAATTCTTGATGATCGAGGTTTTGTTCTTCAGAAAATTCCAGTAGCGTTCCTCGATTGTCTTCATAGTTTTGACGAACATAACTGATTTTTAATCGCTCTGGACGAATCACTGTTCCTTGACGCCCACCATCAAATTGATTCAATAAAAAGCGAATGATCGATGATTTCCCTGAACCATTTGGACCAGCTAAAGCGATTCTTTGGCTTTGGTTTAACTCAAATGATATTGCTCGAAACAAGGATTGTTCTTGATAATTTAACTGTAAATTCTCAACTGTCAATAATCGTTTGAGATGTCTAGGTTGATAATTCATCGTTAATAAATCGATATATTCAATATCTTTAAGTAGATTTTCTTTTGCCGTCAGCTTTGTTTCCATCCGATGTTCGATTGTTTTAGCACGTTTCATCGTACGAGCTGCACGTGCACCGATCGCACCAGTATCATAAATTGCTCCACTCCCCTTTTCAGAGGCTCTACCATATTTATCTTGTTCTTTAGAACGCGACCATTCTGCTTTTTCAGCAGCTGTTTTTTTCAAGCGGCTGACTTCTTTTTTTAATTTTTCATTTTGCGCCAGCTCAAAATCATCTTTGATTTTTTTCTGTTCTTCATAAACTGAAAAATTTCCGTGGTAAAGCTCTATCTGGCTTTTATCAATAGATAATACATGATCTACCACTTCATCCACAAAGGAACGATCATGACTGATCACAATGAATCCTTGACGTTTCTTTTTCAGATAGTCCGCTACTTGTTTACGTCCAACAATATCTAAATGATTCGTTGGTTCGTCAATCAAGGGAAAGTAATGAGCATCAATAAACAATAAAGCTAATAAAACTTTTGTCTGTTCACCGCCAGAAAGGCTTTCAAACTCACGCCATAAGATTGCAGGATCTACTTGGAGAAGATTTAACTCACGTTCGATTTCCCATTGCTCAAACTCACTGATTTCTTGCAATACATAGTAAGTCAATTGCTTACTATCTTTAATTGGTTGAGGAAAATACAGAAATTCTAATTGATGAATAATTTTTCCACTATACACCAATTGATCCTGTAGAATTTTTAGTAAGGTTGTTTTTCCTCGACCGTTTCTGCCAATCAACCCTAATTTCCACTGAGTATCAACGTTTAAATTTGCTTGATCGAATAGTAATGTTCCTTGAGTGTCATACCCGAATGTTATATTTTTTAGTTCAATTTTTGACATCGTCTCACCTCGTTTATGAAAAGCTGAAGGAAGTTCAATGATTCCTTCTGCACTTTTCAGAACTAGCAACGGGATTTCGAGTACACAAAAAATCCGTACCTTGAAAAATCATGCCAATTCTGAAAATCTGCACACTGCTCCCCTGAGATAGCTCAAGTTACAGTCTGAATGCAGCTTCAACAAATTGACTTAATTTTTCAATGCACGGATCCCTCACTTCGTCTTTTTATGCTTTTACTATATCATGATCTTTTTCTCTCTGTCAACAATGCTTGGTTCTCTATTCTAAAAGAAACTACTAAAATGAAGAAAGTAACGTATACTATGAAGTATAGTAGCTATTATTTATGATTATTGGCTGGGAGGTAAACACTTGAAAATAATAATTTGTATTCACGCTCATTCTTCTAACATCCCCTATTTGACTCCACTATTTCAAGATAAAGACAATGTTATTTTAGAGCATTATGTCATGACAGATTTTTTTGAGATCATCACAAAAGAAAAACTCACTCAATTCATTGAAGATAAAATAACAAAAAATGTCTGCAACGTCATTATTACTTGCACTATGTATTCCAACTTGATTCAACAGGAATCGATCAAAGGTGTGCCAATTATTCGTGTAGAGCATCCATTACTCGAACACATTACAACGAATCCTCATCAAAAACACTTGATTTTTTCAAATCCTAAAACAGTCGCTGAAACGGTTAAAAAAGTCGAAGCGTTCTACAAAAAAAAGCAGTTGGTTCCTGACTTTACTATCTCTGTTATTCCTGACGTTTTCGATTTAATCTTAACCAATCAAAAAGCAGCTTACCGGCAGTCCTTGATTAACTATTTGACCTTACATAAAGAAACATGGTCAGGTGATATTTATTTAATGCAACTTTCTATGGCAATCGTTTCAAAAAAAGATCTTGTCCCTCTGACTAATTCTGTATTCACGATTCTTGAAACTTTAGATAGAGCCATCAATGAGGAATTATCAAAAAATCTTGAATGAAAATTATCATATTTAGTCTTTAAGAACGAGCAATCTTGAGAAGATTCTTTCAACCTTCTAGAAAGTCTGCTTTTTAATTTCGTTTTCCTATATACTATACTCACAACTAACGATTAAAGGAGACTTTACAATGAAAATTGAACATATTGGCTTATGGGTAGCTGACTTGGAGAAGATGCGGACGTTTTATGAAACCTATTTTAATGCGCACTCTTCAGCTCTTTATCATAATAAAAAAACGAGCTTTCAATCCTATTTTCTGACATTTACGGATGGTGCAAGACTTGAAATCATGAGAAGAGTTGATGTTGTTCAACACCTTTCTGAGAATGAGGGTTTAGGATTTGCTCATTTAGCAATCTCTTTAGGGAGCAAAGATAGTGTTGATAATCTAACCAATATCTTGGTTACGGAAGGATATGAACTATTAAGCCCTGCTCGTACAACTGGTGATGGCTATTATGAATCGGTCGTTGCCGATCCTGAAGGAAATCGTCTAGAATTAACAATTTAAAACTATAAAATCGATGCTTATTGGAGGAAATAAAATGGACATAAAAGCAATTGTACTAGATATTGATGGCACACTCTTAAATGATGACAAAAAATTGATGAAAAAAACGAAAGAAGCGTTGATCAAGGCTCAAGAAAAGGGAATCAAAGTCATCTTAGCTTCTGGTCGACCTACCCCTGGAATGTTAAAATTCGTGGATGAACTGCAAATGAACCAATACGACGGGATGATTGTATCCTATAATGGCGCTCACGTTCTTGATGTCTGTAGCCAAAAAGAACTTTTTAGTCAACCTCTTTCAATCGAAAATAGCAAGAAAATTTTAGAGCATCTAAAATCATTCGATGTAAAGCCGATGATTGCTAAAGATGAATATATGTACGTCAATAATGTGTTCGACGGCATGTTAGACTTAGGGGCTACTGACGGGCTATTTAATATTATTGAATATGAATCACGTGGCGGTAATTTCCAGTTGTGTGAAAAAGAAGATTTAGCAGCTTTTGTTGATTTCCCACTACACAAAATCCTAGTTGCTGCTCAGCCAGAATATTTAGAAGAACACTGGGAAGAAATACTTGCACCATTTAAGCAATCCGTTAGCGGCATGTTCTCTGCACCGATGTACTTTGAATTCACTGACCAAGGTATTGATAAGGCGAATGCTTTGGAGCAAACCTTGAAGCCTCTGGGCATTCATAGAGAGCACATCGTTTCATTTGGTGATGGGCATAATGATCTCTCTTTAATCAATTACGCAGGCCTGGGGATTGCAATGGGCAATGCGGTTGATGAATTAAAAGATGTAGCGGATAAGATCACAACATCAAACAATGAAGATGGCATAGCAACGGCTTTAGCTGAATTACTTTAATCTGTTAGAAGTAGATCTGAATCAAAAAAACGGAGCTATCTTTTTATGATTCACACATTCAGTCATATTCAGGTATAATTCACTTATACAGACTGAATTGAAAGGTGTCTATCCCATGAATCTTATGCTTAAACTAAAAAATTTAGATAAACTCACAACGAGTGAACAAGTTCTTGTTGACTATATTCTTGATGCTCCTGAAAAAGTGATCCATTTTTCTCCAAAAGAATTAGCAGTACATTCTTATGTATCGATTTCGACGATCTACCGATTGATCAATAAACTTGATCTTGATGGCTTGAATGATCTTAAATTTGCACTAGTTACCTATCTGAATGAACACGGTACAGAGCCAATGATTGATATTGACTACCCCATTTCTGCTGAGGATAATCACTATGCTATGACCCAAAAACTCAAAACAGTTTATGAACAAACTATTCAGTCGACAATTGATACCAATGATGTTGAGATGTTAGCACTTAGTAGCGCTTTACTTGAAGAAGCAAATATTGTCGATATCTATGCATCATCAGCAAATATTTACTTTGCTCAAAATTTTCAATTTCAAATGCAGGAAATCGGTCGCAACATCAATGTACCAATTGATGATTATCGGCAAAACCTAACGGCTGCAAATAGCACACCTAATCATTTAGCCATTGTAGTCTCTTACGAAGGGCGTGGCTCAAGTGTCAAAAAAATTCTTAAAATCTTAAAAAAGAATCAGTGTAAAATTTTATTGATTACCTCATTGCATAGTCCATTGTTACAGGAAAAAGTGGACGGTGTCTTTTATTTTTCATCAATGGAAAATCATTACAATAAAATTTCATCTTTTTCCACTCGAATGTCTTTGATGTCCATCTTTGATCGTTTATATCTTAGTTTCTTCAACCAAGACTATGACAAAAATTTGGCTTATAAACTCGCTAACTATCAAAAAATGAACCCAAATTTAATCTAAGATGATTCTCCACAAAAGACAGCTCACTTTTTACACTGAGCTGTCTTGATTTTCGTTTATTCAAACAAGTTAAAGAGAACAATCGTAATCAACTGCGAATCACCTAATAATAAACAGGAAAAAGAAAGTACGATAAAAGAAAATAATAATAACAACAATGTCAAACTAAATCGTCCCAAAGCTCCCTCTCTTTTCCAAATATTATCTGTAAAAGATAAACTGACGATTAAAGCAGATAGGAAAAATAGCCCTGCAACGATCTGGAAAGAATTAGTTACTAGAAAAGCAATCAACACTGAAAATAGACTAACATATACCGCCAAACTTGCTGGACTAAAAAGCCACCCAAACGCAGTTAGGAACGATACATCCTTTTTCAGGAGCTTATTCATTATTAGGAAAAAGAGTAAGATAAAAACAAAAAAATAAGCACTTAACAACAATACTATTTCTTTAGAATAACGAATTTCAGCAATACTTCGACTGATCGCAATACTATTAAGAACAATCAATAATAAAAAATTAACTACGCCAAAAATTGGTATTGTTTTTATTTGTACCGCGTTTTCCCCTTTTATCTGGGCATTTAACCAACGGAAATAATTTTTGCTCTCTTTTTTTAGCTGTTGAACAGTTTGATTCTTTTTTAATTGTTCATTTAGATTTTGTTGTAATTGAACGCTTTTTTCCAACACTGTTTCTCCAGACTTTGTTACACCAGATTCTGTTATTTGGCTTTGACCACAGGCTGGACAAAACTTAGCTTCCTTTTTAACTTCTTTTCCGCAACGATTACAATTATTCATTTTTTACACCTCTACCCTTTTATTAATCCTATCTCCATTTTCATTTTTAATACTCGATAAACGGACTGATCCAGCTCTTTCATCGTATAAGTACCTTGTTCGATTCCTTGTAAAACAAAAGGGATTTGTTCTTGAAACGAAGAAGATAAAATCAAATCATTCCCTGCCTTTAAAGCAGCTAAACCCGCTTCTTCTTGAGAAATAAAATTAGCTAAACCTGCCATATCCATATCATCTGTCATGATCACACCTTGAAAACCTAACTCATTTCGCAAAATGTCATGAATAGGCTGAGAAATTGATGCTGGCATAGTTGCATCAATACTCGTAATGATATTATGAGAAACAAGAACACTATCCGCACCCGCAGCAATACCTGCTTTAAATGGTAAAAAGTCATTTGTTCTTAATTCTTCCAACGTACGATCATCATAGACGATTTCTATATGAGAATCACGATTATTCCCATAACCTGGAAAATGCTTTAGCGTTGATACTAATTTTCCCTTTTTTAATTCTTCTACACTAATTCTTACATATTCACTTGTTTGTTGGGCATCCAACCCTAAAGTTCGATCATAAATAAAGGCTTGGGGATCAGTTGCTACATCAGCATCTGGAAACAAGCCACCTTGAATACCATATGAGTGTAAAACTTCTGCTTTCTTCTGAATTTCTGAACGAATCCCTTCCCAACCTGCTTGTTGGTAGATTTCTTGAGGTGATTTAAACGCCTCCGGAATTAAATCGATTCCTCCACTTAAACGTGAAACTGTTCCACCTTCTTCGTCAGAAGCTATAAATAGTGGGAGTTTACTTACAGATTGGTAAGAAGCAATTTTTTCTTTTAATGATACTGGCGTTTCAGTCTCCATATCTCGACCAAATAAAAGATAACCACCTAAATGATAATTTTGAATATTTTCCAACTGGTCTTCCATTGGGACACGAGCTAAAAATAATTGTCCAACTTTTTCTTCCACACTCATCGAAGCGATCATTTCTTCAATTACTTTATCTTGATTATTTTCAAGAATAATTTTACTTTCTTTAGTTGTATTCGTTGTTTCTTCAATCGTTTTAGTTAAAGAGCTTTCTTGATGATTTGTTCCTTCTTTTTGACTAAACAATAAAATCACCGCTAAACTAATGCCAATAATCACTAATAAAATGAATACTGCACTGATAATCGTCTTTTTATGATTGATAATTGTCCCTCCTAAAATTAAACGCTTTACACAAAAGCTGACAAAAATAGCCTGTAAGTCGTACTAATAAATCGTTAATCTGTTCATTCAATTCCACCATTATCAACGATTTCAAAGTTTTCTTTTCCGCCTAAACTTTGAATATTGAACTGCTTTTCTGTGTCATTATACCTCAGCGTTGCCTTTTGATAGCGAAAAATTTGTGTCACATCGTTTTGTTTATACTCTTTGTAATGGGTCTTATACTTGATCAAGTATTGCACATCATAACAATCTTTACCATTCATTTTAACAGATTCCACCGTAGGAGTTCCACTTACTGAACTCTTGCTTTTACTATCACGCACAGATTGAATGAATGTATCAAAGTCTTGGTACTCAACATTGCTTTTAGTATCTGTAAAGTAAGTAGAAAATGTTTGTTTGGTTGTTTCATCATACGTTGAATAAGATCCTGTATAACTAGAGACATCTCCATAGAAATGGGACAAAAAGGTTTCAACCTCTGATTTTCCTTTGATTCCTGAGAAATCCAGCTCAATGATCGATGCATACGATTCGGGATCATATTCGCTAGCATCAAAAGATAGCCCATCAATCGTGTGTTGTTTTGTTTCGATAATGCTTTTATCTGCTAATGTTTTTTTTAATCGAACAGTCATTCCCTGATTCCAAATTTGATTTTTTACTTCATATTCCCCATTAGAAAGTTGACCAATTTTTTTGTCATTGATAAACACTTCTGCATCAGAGATATTGGTTTTTACTTTAAATGAAAGCTTGCGAAAGTCAAAATCAACTTGATTCATTTTAATTAAGCCAGTATGGTGAGCTTGAATTAAATCAACTGTTGTTTCATTTTGCTCACCTAATAATTCTCCCTTGATAGTATATTCTGTCGGCGTTAAGGGGCCCCAGACTGTCTGAAATAGATCCTGATCGGTTCGTTCTTTTTCTTGGTCATCCAAAAATAACTGCATATCCTTCTGGTTTGCTGTAATGGTGATATACCCAGGTTTTAGTTCCCATTGATAGACATCAAAAAGCAAAAACTTCCTGCCACTTCTTAATAATGATAACTCACCTGTCTGCTTATCCCCAGTTTCTAACTGCAGAATTAATTTAGAAAAGGCTTCTTTATGCTCGTTGTGTTCATAATAAGCGAAATATCTTTTTAATTCATTTTTTGTTATTTGATAATTAGGATCTGTTGAAACGGTCAATTTTTCCATTTGATTGATATCTTTATTCCTCACGATCTCTATCATTCGTTTTAGCTGGTTCTCTTTACTGTAATAATTTTTTGCTGTAAAATAGCTTCCTATAACTAAACAGAAAAGGATTGCAATGATTGCTAAGAAAACTCTTTGACTTTTTTTCATTCGCACTTTATTCTTACTCGTTTTACTTCCTTCTGATTGCAGTGAATTTGTGTGCGATACTGATTCACCACAGGCAGGACAAAATCGAGCCTCTTCTTCTATCAATGAACCACATGAACAAACTATTTTGCTGTCCTCTTCTACTTTTTGGCTTACTTCAAATTGTAGTCCACAGTTTTCACAATAGACTGCATCCTCGTAATTTTCATGCTGACATGACTGACAACTTTTCATGTTTATCTCCTATTTCTACAATTTTTACTCCCTACCTTATCATTCTATTTCGCAAACAAAAAGTCAACTATTTTTGTGATTAAATTGGAAATAAATGAAGATTTATAAAAAAAGAAAGCCTATGCCATCGATTTAAATAACAGTTTTCATTTAATCCGTTATTTTTGACAAAAAAATAAACACATGAGATGCTCTAGTCGTAATCAACAAAAAATGAGAGAAGGTTGGATCTTATGGCAACAATGGTTTTTGTAAATTTCCCAGTCACTGACGTAAAACGTTCTACTGAGTTTTATGAAAAATTAGGGTTTAAAAAGAATCAAGACTTTTCTACAGACGAAACAAGTTCAATGGTGTGGGATGATAACTTTTGGATCATGCTCTTAAATCATGCGTTTTACAGTAAGTTTATTAAGGATAAAACAATTGCAGATACTAAAACAACTAGTGCTACATTGATCGCTTTTAGTTTGGATAGTGCTGAAGCGGTGAAAAAATTTGGTGAAACTGCAAAGGCTAACGGCGGGGACTTTTACAAAGTTGATATGGGGATTCCAGACGATCAAATGTTTGGTCTTGAAGTACAAGATCCTGATGGCAACTCTCTAGAACCAACTTGGATGCAGATGTAAAAGGGAACGAATAAACTTGATTTTTACAGAGTAGATTTGTCTATTCTGTTTTTATTTTCTAACTAGTAACCAGCTTTATTATTTGGTAGAAGCAACTTCTAAGGTATCATTTAAGCGAGTAATGCAAAGTTAGGCTTAAATCTTAGTTGCAGGAGGAATAGTTAATGAAAAATTTTATAAAAAATCACTTGATGTTATGCCTAACCATTGTGATTGGAACCTTTTTAGTGTTTGTTCCAATTATCCATCAAACCGTTTCACCACATTGGATGCTTTATCAATCGATTTAATGGACAAAACATGGAATGAAATACAAGAGTTAGATAAGTTGAGTAAAATTAATTGATTTTCATCATAGAATATATTCAAGTACAGCAAAAATTGTAGCGATTATCAAGCTAGGCTGGATAATCGCTACAATTTTTCATTACGTAAGACTTTAAGCTAATTTAACTAACGTTATGAACTCTTCTCAATCAAAAAAACGATTCTTACTCTTCGGACGAAAAGTGGTTTTTACATCCCTCTCCCCAAAATCAAATCGAACAACTGTTGTCTGTCTTTTATTCCTGTCTTTGATTGTATCCTGCATGTTAATAATGACTGATTTTACAACCTCTTGCAATTTAAGTATTGACGTACGATTCGTTGCATAACCTATTCTGATACTAAACATCGTTTCCGCTAGATCTTCATCTGAAAAATCATTTTCAATGATCTCTTTATAAATTGGTTTCAATTCATAAACCTGTTCTAAATCAACGTTGAAAATAGCTACTTTTAAACAACTAGACGTCACCTTTTCCAGTTCCTCAGGCAATCCATCTAACAACTGCTCATAACTCTTATTTGCAATCATATTTTCAACTAAATAGTCTGCTTGTTCTTGTTTTTTTACTATGACCTCTTTTACTTCTTCATACAGACTCAGTTTATATTTTGGTATCAGCGAACACTTTGATTCTAAGACCTCGTCATCGATATCATATTCAGAAACAAACTGACTTAAACGACTAAGAAGGTTCTCAGCATAAGCGTCTGATACTTTTTGAGCATCTGTTATCATTAAGTTAAACATCAGGAAGGTAAATTGTTCATTTTCAAAATAATTAGCAAAAAGATTGTCTCCAATCTCTTGATTTGTTATCATCCTTTTTAGTATGTTCTTTCGTTGATCAGAGATAGTTCCTAATTGATTGATTTTTTTTGGAAAAAAATAATACATACAATAGTATTTTAACGCTCTGAGCGCTTCATTTTTATTTGAATATCTATTATAAACATTCTGACTGCTTTTTAACCAATGATCAAAGTCTTTTTGATTAAACAGTGCATCTTTCACTAATCTATTGGGCAGTATCTTGTGTAAGTAAAACTGTCTTTTCACACCGTTGTTCTTGTAGCGCAAATAGATGATATACGCCATCCCAATAAGAAAAACCACTGCGGCCACTATGATGATCCGTTTCATGTTCCCAAATTCTTTTTGCTTTTTTTTATCTGCTCTGATTTTATCACTGTCTTGCGTGATTTTTGCTAGTCCCTTTTCCGCATAAGCTTTTTTTACATCGGCGTAGACACGATCACTTGCTTCGATGACTGCTTCGTTATAGTTATCTGCTTTGATCAATTCTAATAATTGATGTTTCAGTTTTTCATCTTCATTCAACGGCTCAAATATTGAAGTAAGTTTTTCACCATGCGCAAAGTATACCTCGTCTTGCGCTAAAACAAAGATGAGAAGACTATTTACAGGAGCATTTCTAGTTTGAAAATCAAAATTTCTAAATTTATTGCCTAAATGTAATTCCAGGCTATTTCCTTGAGGTTCCACATCATGAGTGATGACAACACCATATTCCGGCTTACCATCTAGAACTGAAAATTTTTCTTGATTTAAGTTAGAAACATACTCTTTAGTTTCTTGATTGATTTTTCCAGTTTGATCTTCAATATAAGATTCTGCAGACACATGTTTGCCACCAATAATTAAAAAAAGCCCAACTATACAAATAAATAACAACCCATACCTAATTCTTTTCATTTACTCCCTGATCCTTTTTTATTTTTATTGTAACATAGACTAACGGGCTCTATAAAAAAATTTAATGAAAATAAGGTCAAGACAAATAAAAATCGAGCCAAAACGTACACGTTCTAGCTCGGACTATTCACTCAACTTTATTTTTAGCTCTTTTCAAATCGAGACATACTCGTAGGAACAAACAGCTTAGGATTGATCTTAAGCACCAATAGCAGAACTACTGATGTTGCAATTGCAGTAGCCAACCCGCTTAAGCCATTCATTATAAATGAAAACAACCAAGGATTCATCCCCCACAAAGCAAAACTGCCCCAGAAAATAACTCCAGCAAGAAAATGCCAAAAATAACGCATTGCCGTACCTAAAAATGTTGCATAAAGAATAATGCGACTGCTCTTTCTAAAGTCTCCTGCTTTGATTGTTTGTTGTAATTTCCCACTATAAAGCCCAGCAAAACCGGCAAAACCAAAAGCTAAGATATATTCAATTATGACTTGAAGTGGCGTTAAATAGTATACTTGGGCTGATGGAAAATGAAGTAATCCCCAAATGAAAGCAGAAAAAAAACCTGCTTTGGCTCCTCTTCGCAAAGCATATAATGTGATTGGAATCATGCCTAACGATATGGAAAAGCTACTACCAATGTTCATCGGAATAAATGACAAAACCATTGCGATTGCAGCAACTATCGTTCCTTCAATCCAAATTTGTAACGCTGCTTTTCTTTGCATAAAAAAATCCTCCCTGTAGAACGACCAATTCACAAAGGAGGAGTAAACGAATTTATTTACTCCATCACAATTCCTACGCTCGTACTAACGAACAGGTTCAAGGGTTTAGAGTGGTTACTCATTCTCAGCCATGGGCTCCCCTTTGTGATGGGTTCTATTTAATTTTTTGTGTTTATCTTCTTTTGAGATAACACTAGAACTTTAACATGATATCCTGAAAAAGTAAAGATGCACGTATGTTTCTATTTTAAGTGGAAAAATTCTTTGAGCTTAGCACTTACATCCCAAGCTCAAATTTTATCATAAGTATTGTTTTACCTAATCTTATAAAATACCAAAATAGGTAGCGATCACTTTAGCAATCAAAAGAAAGATTATCGTTGCTGCCGTGTATTTTCCTGGGGTCTTTATATGTAAGGAAATAAGGATTGATAAATAATAGAACAGACGAAATAAAGTTTTAATCTAATTGTCTCATTCTAATCTAGAAAAAAGTTGTAAACTTGGTTATTCTTTATTATAGTTAGAATAAGAATGAGGCAAAAGGCACCTCACTCTTCGTTTCCTATTTTTCTGTCAGAGCTAAACGAGTTCACTCCACTTTTAGTTTAGGGAGGTTTTAAGTTTGAAGATCCTTTATATATCAATATCTGGCAACACGCGTTCTTTTGTTAAGCGTCTTGCTGAATACGCTTCTAAGCAGTATGCTATACAAATTGACGTACAAGAAATTCATGAAAACTCTGTTTTTGAAGATGAGGAAAGTTCTTTTTTCACTTTTGTTCCAACTTATTTAGGTGGAGGAAATGGCTTAGATAATGGTGATACGGAAATTTTAACAGACACAATGCGAGAGTATTTGGACTTTCATGAAAACTTTCGTTATTGTTTGGGAGTTGTCGGTAGTGGTAATAAAAATTTTAATCATCAATATTGTCTAACTGCTAAACAATATGCTCAAAAATTTAATTTTCCTTTTTTAGCAGATTATGAACTTCGTGGCACACAGGAAGACATAGAGTACGTTTTAAATACGTTGATTGAGGCAACCGATAAGCATTAACTATTTTTAATTCGATTACACAAAAAACAGAGAATCTTATAAATAAGAATTCTCTGTTTTTGGCTGATTTCTACAATAATTCTTTCCGTAATTCCTCGTCTGTTCGAGGTGATAAATACTTCGGCGGAATATCCAAAACAGTATATGCACCAAATTGTTTTTCTTTTGCTAAGCGAACGCACGCTCTCGCATAGGCTACCAATACACTCGCAGTAAATTCTGGGTTACTTTGTAAGTCCAAATTGTATTCGATAACTTGTTTGGTATTTTTATGTGTTATTCCAGTGTGAAGAACCGTTCCACCATGAGGCATTGCTTTGTGTTCTTGGTCTAGTTCACTCTGTGAAATAAAATGAACTTCTGTATCATAATCAGCAAAATAATTTGGCATCGAGATGATTTCCTCACGAATTTTTTCTTCCTCAGCACCCACTTCCAATACCACAAAACACTCTCTAAAATGTTTATCACGAGTCGTTAAAGTCAATTGTTCTCCAGCTTTTAGTTTTTTAATAACTTCACTATTTGGAATGGTATATTGAACAGCATCTATTACGCCTTCGATTCGTCTTAAAGCGTCTGAATGTCCCTGACTAACACCTTTTCCCCAAAATGTGTTTGTCTCTCCAACTGGTAAAATACTTTGCGCATATAAACGATTTAAGCTAAATAAACCAGGATCCCAACCAGTCGAAATGATTGAAGTCGTTTGATTTTCTTTTGCGACTTGATCCACCTTGGTAAAATGTTCTGGTATTTTCGCATGTGTATCGAAACTGTCAATGGTATTGAATAAATGCGTCCATTCTGGCGTTTGTGTGGGTAAGTCTGTTGCTGAACCTCCGCACAAAATACAGACATCAATGTCCCCTTTTTTTAATGTTAGTTGATCCATTGTAAAGGCTTTTGCGCCTTCTGTTTGAACACTTTCCGGAGTTCTTCTTGTGTAAACTCCTACCAGTTCCATATCTTCATTTTGTTTGATTGCGCGCTCAACCCCACGCCCTAGGTTCCCATACCCGATGATAGCTACTTTTATCATACTTACATTCCTCCACTTCTATAGAATGAATTATACCAAAACAAAAGATTCCCTGACAATAACCCTTAAGAAATTTGATCAGCTTTTCCGCTTACTCTTGTTAAAATACTTTTTTTTTGCTTATACGGATTAAAATCTTATTCAGCTTCTGCAATAACCAAAAAGAACAAGTGTATCCTTTAGCTGAAGGTACCCGTTTATAGTAAATATACTCTGGAAAATATTCAGCCCCTCTTGAAAGCTTAAAGGGCCCCACTCCTGAACTCATATGAAATATCTGCTGGTCATTCACACGAAGGAGCGTAAAATACGTTAATAATCGATAAATACCAGCCTCCTTTGGATAACTCAAATCATAGCCTAAAATGGGAACGGTCAAGACGCCGTCAAAAGACCAACTCATCGTGACTCCAATCAGTTTTTCATCATCAAAAATCCCTATAAATTGAGTATTTTGAGCATCTGTCATCGCTTCAATAAACACAGTTGTATACAGCGGATTGATCTTAGAGTATTTTGAAATATACAATTGCGAGTATAGTTCGATAATCCGTTCAGTATAGTTTTCTACATCAAAGTCTATTCGTATATCAAACATTGTGTCCTTTGCCAATTTACAGTCTTTTTTGAAACTCTTTTTGCGTTTGATTACTTGGGCTTGATGTGCAATGAAAACCTGCCGTGATATAAAGGGTTGATAGTCTAATACATCCAGATGTTCCATTAGTTCTTGATTTAGAAAGCTATTTTGTGAACGATAAACAATCGTTTTATTTGGGAAATGTTTATTCAAAAGAAGCTCGATTGCCTGTACTTCTTCCAGCGTAAAATTTGGAAAAAGGTTTGTCGATACTAAATAGTTTCCTACATAAACGGCTTCATCTATTTTTTGAGGTATAATCGTCTTTAATAGTCGGAAAGCCCCTGACAATAGTTTTTGCCCTTTTATCTCAGTCAACGCTAATTCTTCTTGGGCATAATCTAAATATTGCGCTCTTAAGGATGTCGGATATGTTTGTCCTGCCTGAAACTGTGCATCCACAACCAAAATAAGCTCTTTACCAAATTCGATTGCGTAGCAAGTGGTATTCCTACAGTTTTCTATTAGACTGGAAACATCATGGGTTAGAAAGGTTCGAATATAACTATATAATGGGTGCTGAGTTAATTGGCATTTAGAAAAATCGGTTTTTGAATACAAACGAACGTCATTCATCCGATCCCTCCGTTCCCTCATTTTTATCTACTTGATACGAAATATCCTGTACAACAAAATCGGTTATGCTTAATTTTTGTTTTTTTGCTTTAAGAAAATATTGAGCTAAGACCCATGGCAGCATCAGCCAGGTCTGCCAAACAAAGGCTTCCGCCAAGACATCTTGTGTTTTAAGATAAGTCGGATATGTTTTTCGCCAGTTTTTTTGTGTGATTATTTTACCTAGCCAAAGCAGTTTGATTCCATAAGATGTCGTTATCCTTTTGTTTATTTCTTTGACAGGCGTATTTAAAAGTCCTGCAATGATCCGTTCATTATCCAAAACAGCACCAAACGTTAGACGTGGGTTACATTCAATCGGATAAAAGGTTGTGCCATCAAACATAAAATCAAAGCTAAAAAAACCATTTTGGCTTAAATGTTGACTCAAAATTTCAATGATCTGCGTTAATTTAGGATGCTCAAACGGTACATACGTAATGCTGGCAAAGTTTTCGATTCCTAGATTTGTATCATAGGCACAAGCAGAAATCAGTTGACCGTTTTTGAGCATCAGTGAGAGACAGATTTGCTGTCCTTCAATTTTTTCCTGTACGATATAGTTTTCAGAATCTATCGTAGTAATAGCTTCTTCAGAAAAGAACACAGATTGACCAAAGCGCGAATAGATAGGCTTGACTAATTGCTTAGAAAAATCAACAGCCTGTGCCACATACAACTCACTTTTTGGTACTAACAATCCAATCGCTTCACACCAAGTGATAAACGTCAATTTATTGTGTAGTGTATTTAGTAATTCTTGTTCACCAATCAAAAAGCTAGTCCCCCTATGTTGGATCTCTTCTTGAAGTAATCCATAGTAAAGGGTTTCTTCATTTATCGGTAAAAGAAGATCGATGGCATTTCTCTCTATAAAAGATAGAACTTCTTTTCTAAAAGTTTCAAACTGTTGCGCGGGTGGTGCAATCACTTCAATTTTTGTGAAAATATTTGTATAATTGGCAAATGTTGGACTAAAGTGTTCCAGCATATACATTTCATGACCCATCTGCTTTAATTTCTGCCCAAAAAACAGCGCCAAAGGGGAACGCCCCCCTGTTAAAACTATACGCATCCATTAGTCACTCCTTTTTACGTATGAGATAACACGCCGCATTTTCTTACCATACTCATTGGTCAGGTTACCAATGCTTACATTTATGTTGATCCGAGTCTGTAAGCTTGATGGAAATACTTTGTTTAACTGATCTATAACGATTGGAATAATCGTTTGCTCAGAACTAGCTGATGATAACTCTAATTTAAGATCAATACGTTCTTTTGTTTGCTGAATGCATTGAAATTGTAGAATTTCATCACTGCTCCGTGCTATTGCATAGCGGATGAAGTCTGGAAAAACAATCTGCGCTTCATTCTCAACATAGAAAATAAAGCAATCATCTTCTCTGCCTTCAATTTTTTCTAGTGCAATAAATGAGCTACCACAAGGACATGGTGTTTTACGCTCAATCAGGATATCAGTATGACGATAACGGATCAATGGTTGTGTGGTTCGGTATAAATCCGTTATGATTGGAATAAATCGATTAGATGTTTCAGAGAGATATTCTTTTTCAATAAACACAATGTCCTCATTTAAGTGTAATGTTCCATGATGACAACTGATGCCTAGGAATCCTTCTGTTGCTTGATAAATTTCTTTTAGACGACAGGATAAGCTTGTTTCAATGTATGCTCGATCCATTTCTTCTAGTACTTCTGCAACACTGAATACTTCTTTTAGCTTGTATTCTAATGAATGATCTACATAAAAAGCAGCGATCAAGCGCAACATAGAAGGTTGCGCTACAATAACGTTTGGCTTCAGTTGATCAAGTCTAGCTAAATTTTCATCGATAGGATTCATCAAGTCAAAAAAATGCAGCCGAATTTTGCCCTGATTGATTGTTTCATATAAATTATTATTGGCTCGCATGAAAAATGCAATGACAATCGTTTCTCCTCGAAATTTCCGTCGATCAATCGCTTTTTTCATCATCGCTGCTGACCATTGGATTGTTTCTTGATCACTCACTAAAAAAACGCCTTGGTTTCCTGTCGTACCCGAAGAAAGGCCAACGGAAATCGTTCCGATTTTCGGTGCAAAATCTCGATTTTCTTCTGCCTTTAGAGCCACTTGCTTCGCCTGTTTTAATGAGATTCGTTTCGTGTTCAATGTATCGAATTCATTCATCATCACGTCCTTGTTGATTAT
Source organism: Enterococcus sp. AZ170 (assembly GCF_050545135.1). Classification (NCBI taxonomy): domain Bacteria; kingdom Bacillati; phylum Bacillota; class Bacilli; order Lactobacillales; family Enterococcaceae; genus Enterococcus; species Enterococcus sp. AZ170. The sequence continues at coordinate 2,066,279 of NZ_CP172947.1, forward strand.
CGGAAACTGATCGTAAACAATTTTACCAGATTCATTTACAAAACGACTATAAAATGGGGATTTAGGCACAATTTTTTCTAAATGTTTTTGTAATCGTTTCTTTTGATAATGACGAAATTTTTTTGGGCGCTTTTTGCTTAAATAATCCTGATAAGAAAGGTCAATATACGTCCTCAAAAATGGTTTAAATTTCTTGATATCCAACGATTGCGCCTCCTCGTTTTTGGTTCCATTCAAGTAGCTGAGTAAGCGACGTTTCACAATGAGATAAGAAAATGGGCAGCTCTGGCTGTTGTTCATGGATCTGAGCTAAACAGGTTATATCTTGTTTCATCTGAGCAAAATTATGAACAATTACTTTTGTTAATCTATTTGGCAGCCGACCTTCGGTAATTGATTCTAAGTGCCAAGCAACATCGATTGCTAACAATACTGGCCCTTGAATCGTTTGTAGATAAAAAATAAATTGTCCTAAAGCATGTCCAGGCATGTTAATTGCACAAATACTTTGATCACCAAAAAGATCATACGCTTTCACCTTTAAATCAAAGAGTTCCACTAACGGAGCTGTTTCAAAATAGCTCATTTGCTCAAAGGATTGCGGTAACAATTCCTGAAAAAAACCTTGACGTAATTGCATGACACGTGGTTGCTTTTTCAATTGCTCAATGGCAGCTGATATCTTTAGTTTACGATAGTTTACTTCACAGATACCGCCAAGATGATCCGGATGAAAATGGGACAAGAATAGCCAATCATATTCTGATTTTAAAAACATTTGTTGTTCCACTTTTTTCTGCTCTTTTTCTATGAATAATTTTCCATAAACAGTTTGGGGCAGTTTTTTTAATCGAGATAAAAAGTGGGTTCCATAGCCGGTATCAATCAAGATTTTCCCTTTGGTTTCATGTTCCAGCTCAATACAGTAAATGGGGTATTCTTTTTTTTGGAAAGAACCACCTGCCATTGTCAAAAAAGGCCGTTGTCTGGCAGATCCTGTTTTTATTATGTTGATATGACGGATCATCGGCGATTCACCTTCAATAATTGTCCCCCAATTGACATCCCCGCACCTGTTCCTAATAAAAGTACCAACTTATCTTGAAATTGGTCTTCTCGTTTTAATAAATGTTCGAATGTAAACGGGATTGATGCCGCAATTGTATTTCCAGTTTCTCCAATAATATCAACCATTTGTGTGTGCGAAAATTTAGCCATTCGCGCAGCAATTTTCATACCAGGACCACTGGCTTGGTGAGGCACCACAAAATCAATTTCTGAGACTTCTGTACTGCCTTCTGATAAAAGTTCGCCAAGAAATTCTGGCAATTTACGGCGCATTGCTTTAATTAATTCAAAACCATCCATATGAAAATAGCGGTCTTGTTCATGCTCAGGAATAAAATCAGCACTCCCACCCGCTTTGATCTCGGCACTATGGGCATATTCGGGATATGTCATGAATTTTGCACTCAACACTTCTACGTCATATTGTGCCTTTGGTTGTTCAGCGGTAGAAAAAATGAAAGCGGCACTAGCATTTCCAATCAAAGCGCTACTTTCAAATTCAGTTGGATCAAGTGCATCATCCCCAGCTTCAGCTGAAACAACTAAAATCGTTTTATATTTACCTGTTTCAATAAAAGCTTGTGCGATTTCGCAAGCACTAATAAAACTCAAGCAGGTTGCATTCACATCAAAGCAGGGAATCTGATGATTCTCTGCTAAAAAATGCTCTGCAATCAAGCTAGCCGTACACGGAATTGGCTGTTCAAATGTACCTGAAGCACAAATCATAATATCTAACTCTTGGTAATTCATTTGTGCATCCTTTAGGGCCGCTCTGACAGATTTTGCCGCCAATTTGGATGTTCCCTCATCGTAAAAATGACGTTTGGCAATGCCTGTTCTTCGTTTTGTTTCTCCTGGTTCCAGCCCAAACTGCTGATCGATTTCATTTGATAAAACAACTCTTTCAGGCAAATAACTGCCTGACCCAACGATGGTAAAGTTCATTTTTTTCACCCATCCAGTTTCATTTTATAATCCGTAATATATTTTTGGATTCCTTCATCGATCGTCATGATCGGTTGATACCCTAATTTCTCTTTTGCAAAACGAATATCCAATGTTTGGCTATAAGCCAAAATACTGACCGTATAACGTGTCAATAGCGGTTCTTTTTTTAGTTTGAATAAATAATGGAATTTTTCTAATAAATGTGCAATTTTATAAATAAACTGTTCATTAAATTGACGATAATGGACCTCTTCACCCAAAAGCTGAAAAATTCGATCAATCAGTCGTTTGAAAGAAATAGGCTCATCATTCGTGATATTAAAAATGCAGCCATTTATTCCATTTGCCTCTACACATAGTCTGAGGGCATAGGCAACGTTTTCTACACATGTTAGGTCCATGATATTGCCTTGCCCATTACGAAATAATGGGATGCCAATTTTTTGATTGACTGCCATCAATCTAGGAAAGATACTGGTGTCACCAATTCCAAACAAGCCTCTAGGGCGAACGATTACGAGTTCAATCTCTTCTTGATAGTGATGAAGTAGCCTTTCCGCTTCGATTTTTGTTTGAATATAATTATTTAAATACGGCGGATCGAAGGCTTTATTCGTTAAATCTACTTCTTTAATGTTAAAGTCGTCTTTGCATTTAGCGTAAATACTAGGAGATGACACAAACACCAAGCGTTTTACTTGTTTGGCAATTGAAGCCTCGATTACGTTTTTTGTTACTGCTACATTTGCTTCGTAAAAATCTTCATATGGTCCATAAACTGTTGACAGCGCAGCACAATGTAGACACGCGGATACCTCTTTAGGCCACAATCTAAAAACTTCACTTCTATGATTTAAATCTAGCATTAAAGGTGTAATAGTATATTCTTCCTCTAAAAAGTCCAACTGAGCTTTATTTCTACCAACTGCAATCACATCATAATGTTGTGCAACTAATTCTTGAATAACGTACTGACCTAAAAAACCTGTTGCACCTGTGACAATTATTTTTTCTTTCACATGCTCCCCCTTAAGCTTTTTTCTCTTATACACTATTGATCAGGTGATACACGTTCTATTTTATCATAGATAAAACACCATAATCTATAAACAAAAAGCCAGAAATGACGGTAGGAAGTCATTTCTAGCTTTTTATCTTATTTTATTCATCCAACTCTTCAAATTGTGAATTGTAAAGTGATGCATAATAGCCACCTTGAGCAAGTAATTCCTCATGAGTTCCTTGTTCTTTGATATCACCATCTTGCATATAAAGAATTTTGTCTGCATCTTTGATGGTTGACAATCGGTGAGCAATAACGAATGATGTACGACCCGCCATTAAGTTGTTCATGGCGCCTTGGATCAATCCTTCCGTTCTTGTATCTACAGAAGAAGTCGCTTCATCAAGAATCAAGATTGGTTTATCTGCTAAAATTGCACGAGCTATTGTTAATAATTGTTTTTGCCCTTGAGAAATATTGGAAGATTCCTCATTTAATTCCATGTTGTAGCCACCAGGTAATGTTTGGATAAAGTGATGAACATGAGCGGCTTTGGCTGCTTCATATACTTCTTCATCCGTTGCATCTAAACGACCGTAACGCAAGTTTTCCATGATCGTTCCTTTGAATAACCAAGTGTCTTGTAAAACCATTCCAATATTTTTACGTAAATCTGCACGGTTAAAGTCTTTAATATTATGACCATCGATTTTAATCGCACCAGATGTCACATCGTAAAAACGCATTAATAATTTGACCATTGTGGTCTTACCAGCGCCTGTTGGACCAACAATTGCCACGGTTTGACCTGGATCAACATGTGAACTAAAATCGTTGATAATGATTTTATCTGGTGTATAACCAAAACGAACATGGTCAAAATCGACCATTCCTTTGGCTTTATCGATCTTAACAGGATTTGGTACAGTTTGTGCTTCCTCATCTTCTTCAAGAAATTCAAAAACACGTTCAGCAGCGGCAGCCATTGACTGAAGTAAGTTAGAGACTTGAGCCAATTGAGCAATAGGTTGTGTCAAGTTACGAACATATTGGATAAAAGCTTGAATGTCCCCAACGGTAATGGTTCCGTTATAGGCTAAGATCCCACCAAAAATTGCCACTGCAACATATCCGAGGTTTCCTACAAAGTTCATGATTGGTTGCATCAAACCAGAAAGAAATTGAGATTTCCAGGCTGATTTGAATAGGATATTATTTTGTTCTTCAAATTCATTCAAGGAATTTTCTTCATCATTGAATAAACGTACGATATTGTAGCCGCCAATTGTTTCTTCCACTTTACCATTGATCACCCCAAGATATTCTTGTTGGGTTTTAAAGTATTTTTGCGAATTTTTCACAACAATCATAATTAAAATCATTGAAATTGGCACAATCAAAATGGCAATACCAGTCATTTGCACAGAAATCGAGAGCATCATGACGATAACCCCAATAATGGTAAAGACGGATGTAATCAATTGTGTGATTGATTGGTTCAATGATTGTCCTAAGGTATCCACGTCATTGGTAATGCGAGACAAGACTTCTCCTGTTGTACGACTTTCAAAGTAATTCATTGGCATACGATTGATTTTTTCTGAAATTTCTTTACGCATCCGATAGGTTATTTTTTGCGATATCGTTGACATGATCCAACCTTGGATGATCCCAAAGGCTGAAGCTGCTAAGTAAAGTCCTAACATGAATAGTAAAATCCCACCGATTTTACTAAAATCAATCCCGCCAGTCCCTTGATATTTTTTAATCAAACCATTGAATAATTCTGTGATCGCTTGTGATAAGATTTTTGGGCCCCAGATATTAAAGATGGTTGACGCAATTGCAAAGATCATTACAAAGAAAACAGGTATTTTATAAGCACCAATATAGGAGATTAATTTTTTTAGTGTTCCTTTAAAATCTTTAGCTTTTTCCACTGGAGCGCCATTTCCAGGTCCGCGTCCGCCACGAGGGCGATTTTGTGTTTGTTCTGCCATTATTTTTCGCTCCTCCCTACTCAGCTTCTTCTATGCCTAATTCAGCATTGCTCAATTGTGATTGGGCAATTTCTTGATAGACAGTGGATGATTTCATCAATTCATCGTGTGTTCCATGATCTACAATGCGACCTTCATTTAATACAATAATGTTATCTGCATGAAGAATTGTTGAGATTTTTTGGGCAACGATGATTTGTGTGGCGCCTTTGATATTTTCAGATAAAGCTTTACGTAATGCCACATCAGTTTTATTATCGAGTGCAGAGAATGAATCATCAAAGATCAAAATTTTAGGATTTTTCGCTAAGGCACGAGCAATTGATAGACGTTGTTTTTGACCACCAGAAACATTCGTTCCTCCTTGAGAAATTTCGCGATCATAGCCTTTTTCATTTGAATCAATAAATTCTTCTGCTTGTGCAATTTCAGCTGCTTTTCTCATTTGTTCATCTGTTATGTCTGCATCACCAAATTTAATATTAGAAGCAATGTCACCAGAGAATAGAATCCCTTTTTGAGGCACAAATCCAATAATTTCATGAAGCTTATGCAAACTCATTTCGCGAATGTCGATTCCATCAATCGTGATTCGTCCGCCAGTTACATCGAACAAACGTGGAATCAAGTTAACGATAGTTGATTTACCTGAACCAGTGGAGCCAATCAAAGCAGTTGTTTGACCTGGTTTAGCAGTAAAGTTGATATGATGCAAGACATCTTCATCCGCATCTCCATATCGGAATTCTACCGCTTCAAATTTCACTTCACCTTTAAAGTCATGGTCATCTTTAGGGTGTTCAGGATCTTTGATAGTTGGTTCTGTTTCAAGTACTTCTTCCACACGTCCAGCAGCAACGTTGGCACGAGGTAAAATAATTGAAACCATTGATAACATCATAAAGGCCATCACAATTTGCATTGTATAGGTGATAAAGGCCATCATATCCCCCACTTGGAGTTGACCGTTATTCATATTATGTCCACCGACCCACACGATCAAAACAGAAATACCATTCATCAATAACATCATGACAGGCATCATGATAGACATTGCACGGTTAACAAATAATTGAGTTTTCATTAAATCAGTGTTCGCACGATCAAAACGTTTTTCTTCGAATTTTTCACGAGAAAACGCACGGATAACAGGCAAACCAGTAATGATTTCACGAGAAACCAAGTTTACTCTATCGACTAATTTTTGTAATGCTTTAAACTTAGGCATTGTTGTTAATAGTAGGCTACCTACCAAAACTAACACAGCGGCAACTGCCACTCCGACGATCCAGCCCATGCCTGTTCCTGTTTGATAGACGTTGTAGATCCCACCAATACCTAAGATCGGAGCATATAACACAATGCGCATGATCATCACGATCCCCATTTGCATTTGTTGGATGTCGTTCGTATTACGTGTGATCAATGAAGCAGGAGAAAATTTCTCCATCTCAGTATTCGAAAATTGTAGTGTGCGTTTGTATTGTCCTACCCGTAAATTTCGACCAACTGATGCAGCAACTAATGAAGCAATCAATCCTACAATGATCGCAGCTATAGCTGATACAAGAGTTAAAAGAACCATTTTTGTTCCGGTTTTGACCATATAATCTGTTTGAATTTGTTGGGTATTCATATCTAGTGCTTTATATTCAGCTAATGTTAGTTGAATGCCCACAGTTTTCATTGAATCTGCACCGAGATCACCTAAACTTTTTTCTGTTGCTTTACGAGCGGCTTCAACTTTTGCTGGCATAGCTGCTGTCTTTGTTTTGATTGAATCTGCTAGGTCTTTTGCTGCTTCACCTTTTGCCTGTGCTTGGGCAGCTAATTCTTGTGCTTGAGTTCCTTCTTGGGTTGCTGTAGCAATATCTGTTGCAGAGGCAGCTGCTTCACCTGCCGCTTTTGCCTGTTCTCCTAAAGTTGTTGCTTCTTCCCCAAGTTGTTTTGCCTTAGCTGCATCTTCTCCAATCGCCTTATAGTCTTCAATGATTGCTTTGGCTTCACTTCCACTAGAAGAATCTTTTGATTGAGATGTTCCTAACATCATCATTGGCAGGTTAAAAATATCTGCAAGCTTTGCTTTTGTCATATTGTCTTGAAGATTTAATTGATACACTTCAACTTCTTTGCCATCGATTTTTTCAGTTGTTTGTTTATAATTGTCTTCAATCGTTTTCTTCTCATCATCCGTCATAAACATTTCAATTCCCTGAAGAGTTGTTTTTCTAATCTTTTCAGGTGTGGAGTATTCAAGCCCTCCTTGTTGAATTCCGACATCGACGATTCCCGATGTTAACTTTGGTAAGCTTAAATCACTATTTGCCTGTACAACTAAAAGCACAAGAACTGCGATGACCGCATACCAGTATTTGCCGAGATATTTAAAAATCTTCACTATTGGTCACCTTCCTCTTTCCGGGAAATTTGTTGGGAGTAGTCTACGAATTTCGCAGTTAGCTCGATGAACTGTTTTGTGTCCGGCTCTCCCATCAATTTAAAAATTTTAACAATCTTATCGCGCATTTCTTTTTTTTGAAACTTGGCTGCTTTTTTGCCAAAATCCGTTAAAGTGACATTAATACGGCGACGATCATTTGGGTCCATATTGCGCTCAATTTGACCTTTTTTTTCTAAACTACCTAAAACAACTGCAATACGAGCGCTAGACAAATTAAGCGATTCAGCTAGATGTTTTGGGCTAGTCGGTTTGCCATGACGAGCAAGAAATTTGATGACAATACTCTCACCTTGATTACTCTTTTCCAGTCTACTAAATGCGCTATGTCGATTTTGAACCATTAAGCGCATCAGCTCTTGTTCGGCCTCTTCTGCGAATGACATATGACTCCTCCTTCTTTCAAAATAATTACTTTCACAACTAATAGCTAACAGTGTTAGTAACTAATACTATTTGATAATAATGCAAATACCTTTCGATGTCAATAGAGTTAATTTAAAAAATAAAATAAATACGGTTTCATTAAAAAAAACTAAAAATTCACGATATTTTCGATAGAAATACTCCTTGTTTCAGAGAAAAATAGAACCGCCGATAATCAGCGGTTCTACACTAAATTCTTCAATTTCTGGTAATTTTCCCGATGCTACACCTTACTCGTAATTCATTAGACAGGCCCGTTACGGTATAAAACGATTATTTTGCATTTAAAGCAGCCATCGTAATATAATTGTAGGGTTGATTAAAATGTGGTAAAAAGAATAAATCTAGCAGTTTTAGTTCATCAATAGTCATGCTCTTTTGGATCGCAAGAGAGAATAGATGAATCGCCATCGAAATATCTGTACGTGACGACATTTGCGCACCGATAATACGACGACTTCCTTTTTCATAAACAATTCGGATCGAAACCGAATCATTATCATTCATAAATGCTGGTTTTTGCAAATCAGTATAATCTGTATACAAAACTTCTATCTGATATTTTTTGGCAGCTTCTAATGAAAGACCAGTAGAAACCATGTTCAAGCCAAAAATAGAAATTCCATTTGAACCTTGAACGCCGATGGATGCAAGTGAAGCGCCACCAACATTATGGCCTGCGACAATGCCCGATCTTACAGCATTTGTTGCTAAAGCAATATAAGTAGTTTTCTCTAACGCATTAGAGTAGAGAGTCGCACAATCTCCCACTGCATAAACAGATGGATCACTTGTTTGCTGGTATTCATCAACAAGATAAGCGCCATTTCCAAACAACTCTAGATGATTTTTACCTAAGTCATTATTTGGTAAAAAGCCAATAGCATTAATCACTAAATCAACAGCATATTCCCCTTTGTTCGTTACAATTGCTTCAACTTTCTCTGATCCTTTGTAGGCAGTGGCGATTTCATCAAAGTGTAGTTCGATCCCATTTTCGGATAAATTAAGATCCATTTCAGCTGTAAAATCTGGATCATAATAGCTGGACAAAGAACGTGGTGCGCCATCGAAAAGTAAAACGTCTTTTCCACGTCTTTTAATGGCCTCAGCAATTTCAACACCTATATAACCTGCGCCTATAACCGCAACTTTTCTAATGGAAGCCATACCAACTAATTGATCCACTATTTGACCATCTTGAAACTTTTTCAAAAAGTGAATATTTTCTAAAGTATTCCCAGGTATTTGCGGTGTAATTGGGATTGAACCTGTTGCTAAAATCAACGTATCATAGTTTTTACAAAAATGAGAGCCATCACTTGCTTTGCAAAAAACTTTTTTATCGTAAAAATCGATTTGCTCAACATCGGTTTCTAAATAAACATTTGCTCCTTTTGCTTCAAATTCTTCTTTATTTGTATAAAACAATTGTTCATATGATTCGATTTGCCGACCTACCCAGAGTGCTGTTCCACAGCCTAAATAACTAAGATTAGAGTTTTTATCGATCATGGTCACTTCTTGATCTGGATAATTTTCCAACAGTGCATTGGCTGCAGCAATACCTGCATGGTTTGCGCCAATTATAATTGTCTTTTTCATGTAATGTCTCCTTTTATTGAATAAAAAAGACGAAACACATAAATTTTTGCTGTGTTTCGCCTTTTTCAGAATTTTATTTGTTACGCTTGCGTAATAGGCAAGATATTTTCAACTTCTGAGTGTGGACGAGGAATTACGTGGACTGATAATAGTTCACCAACACGTTGGGCTGCTGCTGCACCTGCATCTGTGGCAGCTTTGACAGCACCGACATCGCCACGTACCATCACGGTCACAATGCCACCTCCAACTAATTCTTTTCCTACTAATGATACGTTAGCTGCTTTGACCATTGCATCTGCCGCCTCAATTGAACCAATTAATCCTTTTGTCTCGATCATTCCTAGTGCATCTGATTTCATTATAATTTCCTCCTAAGATTCTATATGTTATTTTTTTGATCACAATTTCAGTATTCGGCGTTATTCCTAGTGCATTGGCTTCTTCCGTATCAATGTGGCATTCTAAGCCAGAGTTCTCAACTGCGCGGATAATGACATTTGCTAAGGTCCCGCCTCGTTCTCCTGAAAACTCGATTGTTACGGATTCACCATCACGAACACCAAATTGAGTAGCTTCATGTGGCAGCATGTGAATATGACGTTTTGCAACAATCGTACCTTCAACAATTTCTGCCGATCCTTTAGGACCAATAAGTGTGACATTACCTGATCCAGCTAAATCTCCGGATAAACGCAACGGGGCTTTCACTCCTAATTTAAACGAATCGCTTTGTAAAATTTCAACTTGTGTTTTTTTTCTTACTGGCCCTAAAATGCGAACCTTTTCAATCGCCCCTCTTGGCCCACAAACCATTACGGTTTCTTTACAAGCAAATTGTCCTGGCTGAGAAAGATCCTTTAATTTCGTTAATTGATAGCCATAACCAAATAATTTTTCTACATCTATTTGGGATAAGTGGATATGCCGATTTGAAATTCCTACTGGAATCTTTTGAGCGCTTGATAATATTGGTGGTTGTGTTTGGTTTGGTTCAGCCAATTTTTCCATCAATTTACCAAGTAGCTCTTCATAATTGTCCAACTTTATCACTCCTTTTTTCAATTAGTTCATGTTAGCTAAAACTTGGCGGACGACATTTGCCAATGTTTCTATATCTGCTTCGTTCGTTTTATTCGTATCGATAGGCGTTGAGATTGCTTTTTTGACTTCAGCCATTTCTTGTACTTCTTTTTTTTCATAAGTGAAGGTTGGATCATCCTCTATTAAACTCGTGACATCCTTTAACCCATACGCAACTTTTTTGATGTTTAGTAAATGTTTTGGTCCAACATTTTCTGAAACCGAACTGCCGCCAAAAGTGCCGCAGCCTAAGGTAAATGAAATTGGTAATCCTGTACTGATCCCGGTTCCTCCTTGGCTTCCACCTGTATTTACTAAAATTCGTGACGCAGGCTTAGCTGCAAATTTCAACACGATATCACGATTGTTAGTGTGCAAGCTCATCGTATGTCCAATGCCATTTTGTAACAATTCAATACTTAAATCACATGCTTCTTCCCAGTCATTTACAACATAAAAAGCTAAAACAGTCGTTAGTTTTTCAAATGATAAAGGATAGCCTTCACCAACGCCACCTTGGGGACCAATCAATACTTTGGTTCCTACTGGAACAGTGATTCCTGCTGCTTGTGCAATCACGTTCGCACTACGACCAACAAATTTAGCATTCATTGCATAACCATTTTTAAAAAGTAATTTACATACTTTTTCGGTTTCTACTTCTGACATAAAGTAGCCACCTTGTGCTTTTAATTCTTGCATAACAGCTTCTTTATTGATTTCTTCGCAGATGATTGATTGTTCTGATGCACAAATCGTCCCATTGTCAAACGTTTTTGACGCTATGATTTTTGCTACAGCACTTTTTACATCGGCCGTCCGCTCAATATAAGCGGGAGAATTACCAGCGCCAACTCCCAATGCTGGTTTTCCCGAACTATAAGCGGCTTTCACCATTCCAGGACCACCTGTTGCGATGATTAGACTCACTTCTTTTGCATGTAATAATTCATTTGTTCCTGCCATCGTTGGAACAGCTAAGCAACTGATAATCCCTTCTGGCGCTCCAGCCGCTACAGCAGCACGGTTCAATAGATCTGCTGCTTTTTTGGTACAGTTGACTGCTGTTGGATGTGGCGAAAATACAATTGCATTTCTTGATTTCAACGCAATCATTGCTTTAAAAATAACTGTAGAGGTTGGATTAGTTGACGGGATGATACCGAGAACAAGCCCCACTGGTTCTGCTACATCAAATGTACCTTTTTCAGTATTTTCTGCAATGATTCCGATAGTTTTCTCATGTTTGATCTCTTCATATAGTAATTGAGATGCCGCATGATTTTTATAGGTTTTATCCATTACTTTGCCGAAACCAGTCTCTTCTACTGCCCTTTCAGCTAAACCAATAGCATATTTACTTGCTGCATTCTTCATGTTTTGTAAAATTTGATCAATTTGTTCTTCTGAAAAAGTTGCAATTTGATTTGCCGCTGCTTTTCCTTTACGTGTCAAATCACGTGCTTCTTGAACAGAACGTAGATCTTTATCAAACATTTCCATTTGTATTCCTCTATTCGTCTATTATTAAAATGTCACTTAGCGCTTTTACTAATTTTTCCTTATTTGTACGGTGAATATTTTTTTGTGGGATACTAAAATTAGGTTGCTCTTTCGCTAACTTTCTCAACTCTGTTACTTTCATTTGTTGGAGTTTGTAACGGACTATTTTTTTTTGATCTGTTTCAACAATTTCGGTGTTTTCTATTTGATCACTTGTTTCTACTACAACTTCTTCTCGTTCATTTGGTTTTGACTCTGCTACCTTTTGAATTTCGTCTACAAAAGTTGTCGCTTCTATATGTGGTCGGGCAATGACATGGGAAGCCGTTAAAAGATCTTCACCCAAACGTTGTACGCTTGCACTGCCTGCTTGTACAGCTGTTTCCACAGCTGCCACATCACCAGAAATCAAAACCGTATTTAAACCGCCACCAACCTGTTTTTTACCTAAACAACGAACTTCAGAAGCTTTTAGCATTGTATCTGTTGCCTCAATCAAGGCTATTAGTCCTTTGGTTTCAATCATGCCAATCGCTTGCTTCATATGTTACCCCTCACTTTTAAATTTTCCAGATAGAATGGTGACTTTGCTTGTTGTCGACCAGCAAATAGCGGAATGTTTCGGAGCAAAAACAATGTCGCCTTGATATGCATCATACGTTATGCCGTCAATGGTTACATGAAGTTCGCCATTTACCACGTAGTTTACTGACTCTAGCCTATCTTCTTGATAAAACTGACTATTTTCGATTTCTAAAATTCCAAGCTCGAAATTATTTTCTTCTGATGTTAAAATTTCTTGATAACGTAGCCCGTTATTCTCATTATTTAATGGCGACAATTTAACTGTAGAACCGCGAATAATTTTTAAACCACCACTATGTTCTTGGTATTCAAAGGGCGACTCAGTAAAATCTGTTATTCCGGCTTCCTTCAATAGTTTTTTTAATAACGTCACTAAATACTCTTTTGAGACTTCTTGTGTGTTTGCTAAGAGATTTTTATTTTCAGACACACCCATTTTAAAGCTCATCTGATAATCTTCTGCTAAATCTTTAGCTGAAGGTGTGATTATGGTCTCTTTGTCTATACAAATAACTTGTTCTTTTTTGCTGTGAAGTTTTTCAATATCTTTTGCACATATCAATTTTTTCATTTTGTCACACTTTCTTTAAACAGATTCACAACTTTCATCAATGATTCCAATAACTGCTGCGTCTACGGGGATAGATTCATCTTCTAACATGCGTCTGGCTGCTGATCCTGTAGCAATGATTACTCGGTCACCGATACCCGCACCAATCACATCACAGACAATCATTCGCTCCCCTTCTCTAGAGCCACCAGTGACTTCTGCAAGCATTAGTTTTAATCCATTTAATTTTTCTGATTTTCGAGTTGCCCAAATTGTGTCCATCAATTTTGCAGTTACCATAAGCGATTATTTTCTTTCTTTTTAATCTCTTCCATTGCTGCAATAACCGAAGCTGTATCCCCAAAAATAGCCAACAAAATCATATTTTGAGGGCAACTCCCTCGAATATCCTCAACTGTAACACCCACTGCTTTTTCGGCAATATCTGCAGCACAAACCATTTCAATCAACTTCCCTTGAACTAGTCCTACAGCATCAGGAACGCCTAAATTATCTTTTGAGCCCTTGCGACGATTTAAAATAGCTAATGTTCCTTCACTTGGCGACTTAATAATGCGACAATCCATTTAGATTCCTCCTTATTTTAAAAGCAAAACAAATCGCTTAATCCTGTAGAAAATTAGGAAATTGGCATTGAAACGTTCTTTGTTTCACTGACGATTTGTCTATTTTCATAAGGATTGATTTGTGTAGCTAGCTATGTTAAAACTTGATTGGTACAACTCATAGCAATCCCAAGCGGCGTCACAAACATTGGATTCATTGGTTTATATGTTGGGATTCCTGTTGTCTTTTCAATAATCGTCTCTATATTCTTAAGACAGGCTGTACCGCCAACCAAATAGATTCCTTCTACTTTGTATCCTTGCGTTTGCTGAATAATAATTGAAGAGATCTTCTCAATTACCGGCTTTAAGCTAGTCAATAATTCATCATGATTTTTCCCATTTCGTTTATACTTTTCAGCTGCTTCAAAAGTAAGCTTATATGCTCCAGCAATTACTAAGGATAAATGTGTACCACCTGTTGCTTCATCCGCTACTTTAACGACTTGCCCATTTTCTACAATAGAAATACCTGTTGTCCCTCCACCAATATCAACGACTGCACCATCAGTTATTTCTAATAATTGATTAGCTGCTGTTGGTTCATCCAATAAGTTTGTTAGTTCAAATCCAGCGCTTTGAACAACGTTTTTTATGACCCCGCCATCCAACTCATCTGTACCAGGCGGTAATGAAGCAGCAGCATACACTAATTCTGTCTTCAATGTTTGTTCTATTTCCTCTTTAAGTTCTCGAACAAGTTCAACTGCACCAATATAATCAATGACCATCCCATCTCGGACCACATCTGCGTATCGATAAGCTCCTGCTACAGGCACATGATTTTCATCTAACACAGCAAGTACAACACAAGCAGTTCCTAGATCGATTCCCGTATAGTAAGTTTTTGACCGTTCTTTTTTCGGCTTTTTTATGACTTCTTCAAACGCTGCAACAAATTGATTACACGTTCTCATTGAATGTTTTTTCATTTGTTTCTCCTACTAATTGTTTCTTTAGATCATTTATTTTTTGATTTGCTTCTATTAGTATCTTGCTGTATTGAGGATATTCAGCTTGGATCAAATGGATCATGCCATAAATTTTCTTTAGTTTGATTAATAATAACCCTCGTTCACTAAAAATATAAACTGCATCCAATTGAAATTCTTCTGTTTTTTCTAGACTAGCTTCTTCATCTGACACTACTTTTTCTAGTGCCGGAAACAGCGTTTTTTCTATGTCGATGATTTTTTGACTCACATTCAACTGCTGATCTATCGCTAAACGAGCGGCTTCAAAAAGTTCTGAAGATAAAATTTCTTTATAGCCAGTCAATGAGTTTAATTGACGTTCAGTAGCGTTATCTTTCTTTCTTAGTTCTGCCTCAGACATTATTTTAATTCTCTTATCTAAAAGAAATTGCTTCGCTCCAGGTGTTAGGCGTAACTGATTATTTAAGTAAAATTGTGTAAATGGTTCTTTTTGAAAATCCATTCTAAGTTCACTTTCTGTCACAAAATGCATTCATAACCACCTCTTAGCAACCTCTTATATAATTGTTCTAATTCCTTATGGGTCGGTTTTCTTGGATTAGTCATCGTACATTTATCTTCCATAGCTTTTGTTGCCATTTCTGGAATCGCCGCTAAATATTCTTCTCGATCAATGCCATATTCTGTAATTACATTGGCTACATTTAACAGTTTCAACTGACGATTCAAGCCGTTGATCATTGCGTGAACGGTTGCTTTCGGGGTTCCTGCTTGAAATCCTAAGATACCTGCAATTCTTTGATAAACTGCTAAGCTAGGAATTTCTTTTTCTAATTCTAAACCGGCATTGTAACGAATAACATGTGGTAATAATAAGGCATTTGCTCGACCATGAGCGATATGAAACTTTCCGCCTAACGCATGCGCTAAACTGTGACAAATTCCTAATGACGCTTCACTAAAAGCGATACCAGCTAAACAAGAGGCATTATGAACACGTTCTCGAAGTATTAAATTTTCCCCATCATTGACTACAGCTACTAAGTCATTCCAAATGATCTTCATGGCTTTTTCGCTTGCTGCATCCGTAAAATCGGTTGCAGCTGTTGATGCCAAAGCTTCTATACAATGGGTGAACACATCGATACCTGTATCAGCTGTCACATTTTTAGGTACGCTAATGGTTAATTCTGGATCTAAGATTGCCAAATCAGGAATCATTTGATCTGCTACAAGTGCATATTTGCTATAATTTTTAGGATCTGAGATAACTGCAAAAGAGGTTACTTCGCTACCTGTTCCGCTTGTTGTTGGAATACAAATCAGCCGAACCGTTGCCTTTTTCTCTGCGCTGGTATAGATATGACGAATCACCTTAGCCGCATCCATCGCTGAACCGCCACCTATCGCAATTAAGCCATCCGGTTGTAATTGAATCGCTGCCAGCAAGCCTTTAGTGACAACCTCAATTGTTGGGTCAGGTACAATCTCTGAGAAAACACTACAACAAATATTCTTCTCTTGTAGTAACTGTTCGATCTGATTAACCGTACCATTTTCTTCCATAAATGGATCACAAATAATCAATACTCGTTTAAGAGCAAGAGTTTGTACTGCTGCCAACGCATCAACACCTGTCACAATTTTAGTAGCCATTTTAAATTGCTTTAACATTTACGCTCCTCCTTTCATCTAATTTCTTCAACAAATGCCCTGATCTCTTCCTTATTTATATGCAGCCAATATTGTTGTTTTATACAACCAATTTCTTCTAACATTTTTTTTGTAATTATTTTTTCATTTACTGTATGTTCTTTTTCCTTATACATTACAACACCTATTACAGGAACTCGAAGTGCGTGAGCAAAGTTTGGAGGGTAACTTTTTTTTATGCTAGGAATCGGAACTAAAAATAACGCCTTGCTCGCTTTTTGTTGTAATGAAATAATATGTTTATGCATCCAGGGACTTTCTAAATAGGAATTTGGAACAATGATTGTTTCATTGGTATATAAGATATTTGCTACTTTGCGAATTGGTTGCTCAGAATCTTCAATCGCTTGTGCAATTATGTGATTATGTTGCTGGTTTGGTCCGATAATCAAAATACGTTTCTTCATGTTCTACTCACTGGAACGATATCGTAATTTAATTTTTCTTTCAAAATCGTTACAACAGCTTTTAAAGCTACTTCAACACTTTGAACATCCCCATTGATCAATACCGAGCCTGTAAAGCGATCTAAGAAACCAACATTAATACCAGCGCTTTTTCCTGCTACATCTGCCGCAATAATGGCAGCTTCAACGGGGGAAATTGTCAAGATGCCAATTGCCCCCTCCGCTTCAATGCCTAGTGATTCATAGACTTCTGGAATTGGTGAAGCAATAACATGCGCTAAGGTTACTTGTTTTCCTGGAACGGATTCTTCAATAACTCGCTTTGGCGCGTTTTCTTCCATAATGATTACGCCACCCTTTCTAATGACGGACAACTCGAACTGGGAACTCATACTCTTTGATCCATCCTTCAATCCGATCTAAATCTTCTTCTGATAATGATGGGTCTCCAGCTACTGGATATTCCATGCCTAGTTGGCCATATTTATTGACGCCTAATTTATGATAAGGTAATAAATCGATACCTAAAAAATTGGGATATTCTTTATATGGAAGTAAAAAATCAATAATTTGTTGAATCTCATCATGGCTATCATTGATCATTTTCAACATTGGCATCCGAATCTGAACTTGGTGTCCAGCCTTTAAAACTTCTTGTAGATTTTCTAAAATCTTTTCATTACTGATACCTGTTAATTCATTATGTCGAACTGGATTCATATGCTTTAAATCAAATAAGAATAAATTGACATATTCAGCTAATGCCAATAATCGCTCCATCCTTGAATGACCACATGTTTCTATCGCAGTATGGATTCCATCAGCTCGACATGCTTGTAATAAGGCTAGTGCTGCTTCTGGCTGTGCTGTACATTCACCGCCGCTAAGGGTTACCCCACCACCAGATTGTTCATAAAAAGCATCATCTTCATGAATGACTTCCATTAATTCAGAAATTGTTTTGATTTCACCAGTAATATTTAGAGCAGCCATTGGGCAAACATCAACGCACGCGCGACAGCCATTACAGGCAATATCGCGTCGTACTTGATGATGATCGTTTTCATCCATGTAATGAATCCCCATCGGACAGACTTCTACACACGCACGACAATCACTACAGACGCTTTCCTTATACATTACTTCGAATTTTCGTTCTAGTCCTTCAGGATTGGCGCACCACTGGCATCTTAAGGGACAGCCTTTGAAAAAGACGATCGTGCGAATCCCTGGACCATCGTACAAACTATATTTTTGTACATTAAAGATCATCGCTTGTCGTTCAATTGTCGTTGTGTTTTGAGTCATCATCTATTCATCTCCTGCTCTTAAAACTTCGTTAACATTGTTCGGCTGATGATTTCATCTTGAACATCCTGACATAATTCAACAAAGAAGGCACTATAACCTGCTACTCGAACAATTAAATCACGATATTGTTCTGGATGTCGTTGTGCTTCCAACAATGTCTCGTTATCTAAATAGTTAAACTGCATTTCACCATTTCCTAAAATACTCGCAGTTTTTAATAAAGTAATTAAACTTTCTTCGCCTTCTGGTGTATCCAGTAATCCATTCATGATCTTGAAGTTATGCACCATTCCCATATTCATCGTATCATTTGCCATTTTAGAAATAGATTTCACAATAGCTGTTGGACCTTTAAAGTCAGCTCCTTGAGATGGACTAATACCATCTGATAATGGAATCCAAGCTTTTCGTCCATTTGCTGAAGCACCAGTCATTTGACCTAGTGGCGTATTGTTTGAAATCGACAATGTTCCATGACAAAGTTCTGAATAAAGGGTTTTGTATTGGCGATGCTCCGCTTCTGTAAAATGAATCAATTCGGCCGCAATTAAGTCTGCATAGTCATCATCATTGCCGTACTTAGGCGCATTCAAGCAATCCGTGCGGATTTGGTCATAGCCGACAAAATCAGCTTTTAAGGCACGATTCAATTCTTCTAAGGTATATTTTTTGTCATCGAAAACCAGCTTTTTGATTGCTGCCATCGAGTCTGCATAGGTCGCTAAACCTGACCAAACAACTCCTGGTCCAAAATTATACATTGCCCCACCACTCGAAACATCTTTCCCACTTTCCATACAGCCTTCATACATCAAAGACATCAACGGTTTTGGTGCTAGATCGCGGTGGACTCTTTGGGTGATAACTGTTGCAACCGACGACCACTTCGTAATATATTTAATTTGTTCTTTAACAGCTTTTTCAAATTGTTCATAGGTTTTAAATTGAGAAATATCGCCCAAGTCTGGACAAACCTCTTTGCCATACCATAACGGTACACCTCGGTTTAAAACAAGTTCGATACAAATTGGCCATTGTGTATAGGCTGTTGAAGTCCATTGATATAAACGACCAGATTTTTGCGGTTCAACACACCCCATTAAACAATAATCTCGTGCGTCCTCGATCGACACACCTTTAGCCAACATCATTTTGATATGGGTATCGTCAAAGTGACAGGCGGGAAAACCAATACCTGCCCGAACAACATCCACTATTTTTTTCAAGTATTCACGCGGTGAGCGATTATGAATCCGACAAGCTAAAGATGGTTGGTAAACTTTTACGTGACGGACGGCATCCATTAATAGATAGGTTAATTCATTGGTTGCATCGTGGCCTTCACGTGTCACTCCGCCAACGCACATATTCACGAATGGTTGATAGCCCGCGAAGAACTTAGATCCGCCTTCACTTGTGATCCACATCATTTCAGACATTTTAATCAACATACAACCCGCTAATTCAAAGGCTTCAAACTCATTCATCTTGCCTTTATCTAAATCATTTTTGAAAAAAGGATACATGTATTGATCCACACGTCCAATTGACATTCCAGTTTGATTTTCTTCTACAACAAGCAAGGATTCAATTGTCCATACTGCTTGGATGGCTTCCCAGAAGGTTTCTGGTTTATTTGCAGGAACTTTTGCATTGATTTCTGAGATTTTTTGTAATTCTGCTTTACGTTTGGGATTCGTTTCCCGTTGCGCTAACTGTGCTGCATATTCAGACAGACGACGAGCGTAGATCATGACGCCCTCCGTTGTATCGATCAATGATTTGTAAAAGTAGATTTTTTGAATATCATCAGGGTTTTGATAATCTAATTTTTCTAAATGCTCTTTTGCCTCTTTTTGAATATCCAACATCCCTTTTTTCATTAAAATGACATCATAGCCTGGATTAGAATCACCACCGCCATTTAGTTGATGATAAGAACAGTCTGAAACAAAAGATTCGCCAGATAGTTCCCAAACTCCGGCTTCACGGAATTGATCTTCACAATACTCATCGATCGATCTGCCCTTCCAAAACGGGAATAATTCTTCACGCATAATCTTTTTGTCTTCATCCGAAATAAAGAAAGGATCTTGCGGACGGCTTGAAATTGTATCGATTTCGTCTTCCATCCAACGCCACGCAATATCTGGAGAAAAAGCGCCGGCGCGTGGTGCGCCATTTGGTGCGCCTACGATCAACTCATTGTCTTGAATTACAAGTGGTGCAGTTTCACAACAACGTTTGAATGACTTTGCTCTTAAAACATTTTTAGGCATTCCTGGATTTTCTTTTGCAAGTTCAGTGATCACTCTAGCTCGATGAGTTGTGATAGTCGGTTTTTGTTTTAAATAATTTACTTTTAAAGCATCTAATCGAGCAGTTGACCCATTTGGAATACTTGATTGATCATCAGAAGCAAAACCGCCACTTGTGGATTTATCATCGGCAACTGTCGCAAACATCTTCATCAATGCGTTACGTTCTTCTGAACTTAACTCTTTTGTTGCTTCGGCTAATTTTGCCGAAAATTCTTTAATGTCCATTTTATTCCCTCACTTTACAACAATTTATTTTTCCATTATTTTTTTTAAGATTTTTTCTAAAATGTCTGTTTCTACATCACTTTTCGTTTCTGATTGTTTATTCTCTGATAATGATTCAACAGGATAGCTAATCTCTCGAACATAAGTTAAATCTTTTGCAGTAATATTTTTGGCACTTATGCCTCGTCCAGTTGTAAATCCCCCTAAAATGACGGACACTGGTAAAGTCGATTGCAAGCCCATACTTGCCATACTCGCTGGGGCATTAACAATCATGCGACCAACTGGTTTTTTTAACGCAAATTCTTTCAACACTAACTTATTGTGAGAATGAATTGCGAGTGTATGACCATTATTTTTTTCTTTTAACAAACGGATCGATTTCTCACAAGCATGCATCCAACCCGGTTCTAAATAAAATGCTAAAACTGGGCACTTCATTTCATTGGCAAAAGGATCTTCGTCATACATGTAATCCTGTTCTGAAACTAGCACTTTGGTTGTTGAAGTAACACGTATATTTGCCTCTTTGGCCAGCCATTGGGCATTCTTGCCCACACAAGATGGATTAATTTGGTTATTTTTAGGCTGTAAAAGTGCTAGTAAGTTTTTTTCTTCTTCTTTTGATAAAAAGTGTGCACCATATTCTTGTAACAACGCTCTAACCTCAGAAGCGATGACTCCTTCAGCTATTAGGTACTGTTCTGTAGCTGGAAGTAAACCACAATCATAAGAACGACTATCCACGATTGCCTTCACTGCTTTTTTAACATCTGCTGAACGCTCGATAAAAACAGGTGTAGCACCTGTCCCACCATAAATGATCGGCCGTTGGTAATTGGCTGCGTTGATATAGTTTTGATTACCAATAGCTAAAATCATTGCACTATCCTGACTGGTTAAAATCTCTTTTACACCTTTATCGGTTAAAGAGCTAACACATCCTAAACAGCCTTTTGGTAAGCCATTTGCTTCACAAATCTCTCTAATTTTTTGAAAAACAAGATATGTTGTCTTTTGTGCTTTTGGATGTGGAATAAGCACCATAGCATTGCCTGATTTTATCCCAATAGTTAGACTGTACAGAACATTTAATGTTGTATTTTCTGCTGGTAATAGGATTGGAATGACGCCCAATGGAACGCCAACTTGTAAAACATTCCCCGCTGAATCTTCTACAATATTCCCCACACAAAGCTGTTGATCCAGCTCTTTAGATAACGCTTTCAATAAGCGTTCCATCAATATTTCTTTATCTTTATAACATCCTAGATTTGTTTCTTTTATTTCAGTTGCTAAAAATCTACTTATATCTGGTTTGATCTCTGCCAACAGTTTTTCCACTATTGCATCGAGATTTTTTTGCTCATATTCTTTTACTAGGTGCTGTGCATCTCGTGCTGTTTCTACTAAAATCCGCGCTTCTTGAATAGATAATAAATCTTCATCTACTTGTTGCATGTATTATGCATCTCCCTCCTCAACAGGTAAAAAATCACCTAATTGATAACGATCAATCATTTTATTTAAATCGCCATGTGGGCTTGCAATCACGACCGAGCTGTAGATGTTTGCACCCATTTTTTCAACAGCTGCAATACCTGCTTCAACTGCTGATTGGCACGCCGCAACGTCTCCTTGTACAATCACAGAAATATATCCTGAGGCAACATTTTCATATCCTACCAACTCAACATTGGCCGCCTTACACATTGCATCACACGCCTCCAAAATAAAAACTAATCCGAATGTTTCAATTGCACCAATTGCTTCGTATGTTCTCACTCTTTCTCCTCCTTGCACTACCGATCAATATCATGAACGGAAACAATGTCTCCAACGTATGAAATTGGTCGAGGCATCACATTGTGTGCAGTCAATTTGCCAATTGTTTCGGCAGCCTTAGCTCCTGCTGCAACAGAAGCTTCAACAGCGGCAATGTCTCCTTTAATCATGACCGTTACTAAAGTAGACCCAATATTTTCATATGAGATCAGTTCAACATTTGCAGCTTTCAACATTTCATCAGCAGCCTTTAGTGCTGGAACTAAGCCAATCGTTTCTACTAACCCTAAAGCTTCTTCGCCACGATATCTCAATGTATCTCCTCCTTACGCTGACCGATATTTTTTATCAACATATTTATCGACGGTTGCTCTACCTTCATCGGTAATTTTGTAATAAATAACTAGGTTCTCGTTTTTATCTAAATCATATGTTGCTAGCTCGACTAATCCATTTGCTTCTAGCGCCATCATATGCTCCAGATACAATTTTTCATTGAATTGTTTCTCTTGCCCATATTGTGGTTTTAACGCCTTCATGATTTGGGCAACATCTATTTCTCTTTGGTCATACATTTGATTTAAAACAGCTGTTCGACTAGGCAAAAGCATCTTACTCTTCCCCCTTTTTAAATAAATCTAACGGATTCATCGTAACTAAAATCGCGCCGATCACGATAATCACTGAGCCTATAACCATTGTTGGTGTTAAGGTTTGACCAAGGAAAATAACACTGAATAAGACACCCCAAAATGCATAGGTAACATTTAAAGACATGCCGATCGCAGTTCCAACCATAGCGTTCGCTTTGTACCAGGTCAAAAATGAAACCGCAGCGCTTAATCCGGACAAAACTAACCATAGAACTGGTGTTACTGCAGCCAATGTACCGAATAATAAATTAAATGCCCCCACAGCTGGAACAACAATGATCAGAACAACTAGACCAGAAATCAATTGACGTAAGTTTACCGCCACATCTGTATCGATCATCGCACCACCAAAGCTTGAAAATACACCTTCTAAACCCCAAGCAATTGCAGCAATCAATGCACAGACGATTCCTAGCGTAAAGTTAGGCGCTCCTTCTGGCTTCACCATGTTAATCGTAATAGCTCCGACAACGACAACGACCATACCTAATACAATTCGAGCAGTTGGCTTTTGCTTTAAGAATATCCAAGAAAATAATGCGCCAAACAAGCTACATGTCGCTGAAATGGGGATCGCATACGCACCCGCCATAGCTAACCCAACAAGATAAGCCCCGTTAGCAATTGGTCCACCTAGGAGAAATCCGATTACTAATAATTTTCCTGGTTTTGTATGCAATGTTCTGACTAATTCTTTTAATCTTCCTTGCTTTGCGTTATAGAATAAAAGTAAAATACCTGCAAAAAAATCATTTAAACCTGAACAAACAAAAGGTGCTGCCAAGAAGCCAGCCGCACTAACTAACGGGTCATAACCACTTGCTACAACGACTAGTGTTGAATAAATTCCATAAGTGATACCTGAAATAATCCCATTGCTGATTCCTTTCACTCGGAAGCCTTTTTTGGCTTGTTCCATTTGAACGTCAGCACTAGTACAAGAAATATTTTTTCCACTTTCCATGTCTATTTCTCCTCAATTGTTATTTTTCAATTATCTATTTGGCAGAATATTTTCAACTTCACTGTGCGGGCGTGGAATAACATGTACGGATAATAACTCTCCAACGCGTTCAGCTGCAGCTGCACCAGCATCCGTAGCAGCTTTTACCGCACCTACATCACCTCTGACCATCACGGTTACAATCCCACCACCAACAAATTCTTTACCAATTAGTGAAACATTAGCAGCTTTTACCATTGCATCTGCTGCTTCGATCGAACCAATCATTCCTTTAGTTTCTACCATTCCTAATGCATCATGTTTCATTTCTTTCTTCCTCTCATTTTCAAATTAAAAAACGCTTTCTTTATTGACAAATCCATCATATTGGATGACCTTAAGGGCGTAGTCAATCTATTTTTTCATTTCTTTTCTGTATATAACACAGAACTATCTGTACTAATACAAATACTATTCTCAATTAGCTTTTTTAATTAAGAATAATCTTTACTATTAGCACTATAATATTTACTTAATCGGCAGTGATAATTATTCTAATTCTAATTCTTGATTTTAATAACAGGATTTGAATTGATACACCTCATGATCATTTTTTCACATAAAAAAATAGTAGCTCGTTACAAATAATTTCCAATTGCTTTTAATTTCTATCATCACAATCATTTAATAACTTCAAAATAGACAAAAACACTATATTATGAACGAATAAAATATATTTAATAACAAAAACAAAAGGTTCCCCTAAGGGGGAACCTTTTGTTTTTGCATTCACAATAAAGAGGAACATTAGTGATCTACTCTTCAGTCCACTTGTTCCTCTCACTACCTATGTTCTAATTTTCTCTGCGGGAATCAGTAACTCAACAACAAAATTATCCACATTCATAGTTGACCAATAATCAATGACATAGCGTTGATATACCTCATTTTTACATTGATAGTTATTTTCTTTTGCCCAAGTTTTCATCTTTTTGTATTGATATGAAAGTTTAGCCAGATCACCAATATGATAACTAGACAAAAACATTTGGCCACCTATCATTCTTTTTGGTATCTTAGGGTTTGGTATACCAATTGGTTTTTGCATTATCATCATTTTTGAACCTTGAAAATTACTAGATTCACAATCTTCAAATCGAAGAATAACCGGCCCTGTGATTGCACAGTTGTGTTCTTCTAAATAGTTAACCCAAGGAATATTGATTACCGCATCCATGTAGTTATGACAAAACTCTTGCTCCAAAAATACGTAGTTTTCTTGCTCAAAATACTTGACGTTCACACTTTGAATGCTGTTTTCACTGGCTAACGTTCCTTCTCTGATTAAGCCTAACCAATCTGAAACTGCAGTATAGCTATTGCGAATTCTTCTTTCTTCAAGCTTTAATTCCTCTAATTTTGTTAAGAATATATTTTCTTGATAGAAATAATCTCCTGTTTGCTGAACCCCTTTCATTTCCTGCAACTTAAAGCCCATCTGTTTATAGTATTTGATTACAGGAATACTATTCATTGTTTCTTCGGTGTAATACCGATAACCATTTTCGTTACTTACATGATCTGGTTTTAATAATCCTAATTGCTCATAAAAGCGCAATGTTTTGCGGGAAACATTACACAATTTCGCAACTTCACCAATAGAGTACATTTGATTAGTCTTTTTGCCTATTTTTGTATTATTCATTAGACATCTCCATTACTCGCAGCCACTTATATTATTGAGAATATCTACACAATTGTCAAGTAAATTTCGAGGTTATTGGTGTTTTATTTTTCGTCAAATAACAATCACTATCGTTAATTGTAAAGATACTTCTCACTATACATTTTACTGGTATAATTTGTGAAACAAGCCTATTTAGTTAACATAAAAAAAGGTATAAATATTGACGATCCAATATCTATACCTTCTTTCACTTCTTTTAAATACGTAATGTACTTCTAATAAAAAATCAATCGGTATTAATCGCTGAATGATTCATCAATCGATTGATATGGACACCTAAGTAGACAATTTCATTTTCTGGTATCCGCGTGTGGTAGGTTTGATCAACATATTTTTTTACTTTTGTTGCACTTTCCATTGCAACAGGGTAAAGTGACCACATTTGGCGATACAATTCATCTTCTTTCTCTTGGAGCAGAGCATTGGAAAAAAATCGATCAACGAAAAAACGAACATGCGTGATAAAACGAGAATAATGAACCGAATTCGTATCGATTTCCTGTCCCAACGAATACCTCACCATATTAACGATTGTCCCTACTAATTTTGCTTTTTTTAAGCCATCTTGGTCCTCGTGATTTCCTGATTGCGCATTAATCAAGTGAAAAGCAATATTAGATGCTTCTTCATTTGGTAGTTCGATTTGATAATTTGCCTTCATTTGCTCAAGCGCAATCTCGCCAATATGAAATTCTTTTGGATAATAATTTTTGATTTCCCAGTATAAACGATTGGAACTATTTAATCCTTTTTCACTCCGTTCAACCGCAAAATGCAAATGATCTGACAGAGTTAAATAAATACTGGTATTCAATTTATAATCTAGCGCTCCTTCTGCAATTGAGACAACTTCTTTCGTTATTTCAAAAAATTTCATTGGAATTTCAGCCACTAACTCAGCAAATTGAGAAGACTTTTTCTCTTCGATTGGCAAGAAAATTTTATCAACAGAAGAGTCAGAAATAACGTCACCGATTTTCTTGTCATAACCAATCCCTTTTCCTAATGCAATCATCTCTTGCCCTTCTTTTTCAACAAGGACAACGCTTGTATTCAGCACTTTTTTCACCAAAATCATCGAAACCAACTCCTTGCTTCCTACTCCACTAAACTTGCTCCATTAGTTGCTATCACTTCTTGATACCAATCAAAAGAATCTTTTTTTGAACGGTCATATGTGCCATTCCCTTCATCATCCGCATCAACATAAATAAAGCCATAACGTTTTGACATTTGCGATGTTCCTGCACTTACTAAATCGATTGGTGCCCAGCTAGTGTAGCCTATTAAATCGACCCCTTCATCGATTGCTTCTTTCATTTGCTTAAAATGTTCTTTAAAATATTCAACTCGATAAGGATCATGAATGGCACCATCTTCCACGATATCCACTGATCCCATGCCATTTTCTACGATCATTAAGGGTACATTGTAGCGATCATACAATTCGATCAATGCAATTTTCAATCCTTTTGGATCAATTTGCCAGCCCCAGTCAGTTGATGGTAGATAAGGATTTTTAACGCCTAAAACCGTATTTCCAGGTGTTCTTTCAGCATTTGGGTCACCAGATTCTGCCATTGACATATAATAACTAAATGACAGAAAATCAACTGTATTTTCTTTTAAAATTTGCCGTTCTTCATCAGTTATTTCAATATTGATCCCATTATTTTTCAATGCTGTTTCGATCATTTTAGGATATTCACCTTTAACTTGGACATCTGTATAAAAATTATTTTCAAGATTTTTCTTTAATGTTAATTCTACATCGATTGGCGCACAAGTTAAGGGATAGGTCATTAATTTTGTCAGCATACACCCAATTTTGTTGTTGGGATTTTTTTCATGTGCAACTTTGGTAACCAAAGCACTGGCAACAAATTGATGATGCAGGGCTTGGTAAATCTCTTGTTCTTCTTTTCTAGGTGTACACTTATCTGGCACAATTCCAGCCGTTGTAAACGGGTGCCGGTGAATACTATCGATCTCATTGAATGTTAACCAATACTCTACATACTCTCCAAATTCTTCAAAACAAACTGTCGCAAATCGGACAAAATCATCAATTACTCGACGGTTGACCCAGCCATTATAATTTAAACTAAGTGCTAATGGCATCTCGTAGTGTGACAATGTAACGATTGGTATAATCCCGAGACGTTTCATCTCTTTAAATACCGCTTGATAAAATACAATTCCTTTTTCATTTGGATATTCTTCTTCTCCTGTGGGAAAAAGTCTAGTCCAAGCAATCGATAAGCGTAATGTCTTAAAGCCCAGCTCACTAAATAAAGCCAAATCTTCTTTATAACGGTGATAGAAATCAATACCACGACGTTTAGGATACCATTTATCCGTTTCATCTGCCATCGCAGCTTCTATTGTTGCAGTAGAAATATCCATATGAGCCGCATAGTCTTTATTATCAACATCTGGTTTATAACTTGCGATATCCGCTACAGATAAGCCCTTACCATCGAGGTTCCAGCCTCCTTCTACCTGATTTGCAGCGATTGCACCGCCCCATAAAAAATCGTTTGGAAATGTCTTCTTATTTTGCATAATATCCTCCTAATTTTAGAGTTGAAAGAACTCAATCGACTTCGACTAAAAAAAACTGTTCATCTACCTAAGTGGGGCAATAGACAATACGTTTGTCTGATTTGTCACCCTTTCTAAATGATGCAATAATTGCATATGATAGGCTTCTTTATTCGTTACAACACACACGACCGTCGGATCAAGTCCGGCAGACTTGATTTTAGCTAAATCAAAAGTAATCAGCTTCTGTCCTTTGACAACCTTATCGCCAACTTTGACAAACGTTTCAAAACCCTCACCGCCTAATTGAACTGTGTTTAAACCAATATGAAATAGAATTTCTGCTCCATTATTTGTTTTCAAGCCTAATGCATGCTTTGTTTCGAATACCATCGTAACCTCACCTGATTCTGGTGCTACTAAACAGTTGTCTTCTGGAATAATTGCAAGTCCTTCACCAATTAAACCACTTGAAAAAACATCATCCTTCACTTCCGACAAAGAAATTACTTTGCCAGAAACTGGACTAATCAGCTGTTCCGTATCGGATTCAGACACAACTTCCATCCCGTCTGCCTTTTCTAAAGCCACCTCATCCTTATAAATAAATAATACCGATAAGAATCCAACAATAAACGAAATCCCCAATGTAACAAAAGCCCAAATTAAATTCATTGAATTTGCTTTGTCTACAAACATTGTAATACTAGCTAATCCCGGACCAACTAACGCAAATCCTTTGATTGCCATAATTCCGGCAAAACCGCCACCAACTAAACTGGCAAACATTACACTATACAATACGCGCTTATTTAAGATCGTCACACCATACAATGCTGGTTCCGTAATACCGAACAACGCAGATATTCCTGCTGATATTGCAGTAGAACGCAATTTTTGATCCTTCGTCTTGATACTCACAGCAAAACAAGCACCAGATTCAGCAATGTTATGCGCTAAAGAAGCAGGTAAATAGAGTAATTCAGCACCAATTTCGCTCATAGAAGATACAGCATAAGGAATCATAGCCTTGTGCATACCTGTCACAACCATGAAGGGTAAAACAGCTGCTAAGACACCTGTCGCTACCCACCCAAAATGAGTATACAACCAAACAATCACCGTTGAAAAA
Organism: Enterococcus sp. AZ170; assembly: GCF_050545135.1. Classification (NCBI taxonomy): domain Bacteria; kingdom Bacillati; phylum Bacillota; class Bacilli; order Lactobacillales; family Enterococcaceae; genus Enterococcus; species Enterococcus sp. AZ170. Next base: position 2,095,853 of record NZ_CP172947.1, read on the forward strand.
ACAGTTCCTACATTGTATCCTAATGGGCCTAAAATAAGTAACGCAATTGGAACTGTAATCAATAGACTCATCATTGGAACAAAGAATATTCGAATCGGTTTTGGCGAATATCTTGTAAATAATTTTTCAATTTGCGCGTAAAACAACACTGTTAAAATGGCCGGGAAGACCTGTGACGCATACGCAATATTCGTTACATCAAAGCCAAGAAAATTGGCGCCTCCTGCTAACATCGTAGACATATCTGGCAAGATCAAGGCACCCACTGCCGATACAGCAACCAGTTGATTCACTTTCAATTTATTTGCTGTTGTCATTGCAACTAAAATAGGTAGAAAATATAATGGCGCACCGCCAATTAAATTAAGAATTTGATACGATTGGCTTTGATCACTCATTAATCCCGTCACAGAGGCAAGCAATAATAATGATTTTAGAACACCTCCACCTGCGATGGCAGGAACTAAGGGTTGAAAAATAGAGATGATAAAATCAAGTATTACAGATCCTATTTTTTGTTTTCTCTTCTGACTATCATCTGCTGGCAATTCCCCAAGAAGAGCTTTCATTTCATCATAAACTTCTACAACATCATTCCCGATAATGACTTGACACTGAACATTTTGACGTACGCCGATCACCCCTTCGACCTTTTCGAGTTTTTCAACATCTACAAGAGAATCATCTTTTAAGGTAAAACGTAACCGTGTTGAGCAATGTTCAAGATGAGAGACATTTTCTTTCCCGCCGATCCATTTTAAGATCGACACAGCTGTTTCTTTATAGTTCATCACTTTTTCTCCTTCATAATTAGTTACGCAAAATTGGCCAAATTTTACGCAAAAAACAGACAGAAACTAAATAAAACACTCACCAGAATCAAACTCCATCTGTTGAAAAATGCTTTATTTAGGTCCTGCCTGCATTACCAGTCACATGCCTGTTATTAATTGACTTTATGTTAGCACAGATTTTTTGAAAACGCAACCACCCAAAAAGGGGAACTTGATTTAGATTGCTATCGAGAACTGTCAGAACACTTTATCAGGTTGGTACTCACTTTTAAGGTAAAATTATAATTAATATCTAAATGTGTCAAAACAGTAGCTTTTTAGTACCTGTAGATTCTTAAGTACCCAATAGATTCAAATTTACAGCTAATTCATTTTCATATTCCTAAATTTATTAAACTACCAATCCTATTAGTTTTAAAATTAACAGGATTGGTGGTCAGTATAATTTGAACAACTATCCTAAGTAAAATCGCATTCCAAAGTTTTAATATTTTAGTGTGTTACTGCTATGCTTGCTTCGAAGGTAAAATTGTCATTTCAGTAATACCGACTGATTCTGGCTGAGATATCGCAAATAGAACAGTTTGCGCCACTGCATCTGGCGTAATTGCAATTTGATAGAATTGTTCCATCCCGCTTTTTACTTCTGGTGTGGAAATCGTTTCTAGCAATTCGGTTGCAATTGCTCCTGGATAAAGAGTGGTTGTGCGAATATTCGTTCCTTCCATTGCAGATTCCATGCGAAAACCATCCATAATAGCACGTACTGCATGTTTCGTTCCAGTATACACACTGTTACCAGGGAAAACCTTAAGTCCCACAATCGAACTTGTTGTAATCACGTGACCTGACTTTTGGGCTGTGAATTCTGGTAACACTGCTGCTAATGAATTAAGCATCCCATTGATGTTAATATCAACCGTGTCATACCACTCGTTTGTTTTCAATTCACTCATATTTGAAGCAGGCATAATCCCAGCATTTGCAAATAAAACATCAACCTTACCAAATTTTTCTTTAGCAACTTGCACAAGTGTTTCTACCTCTTTTAGGTTACGAACATCTGTCACAGCATAAACACTATTATCACCAAATTTTTTCACGAGTTTTTTCAACCGTTCTTCTCTCCTAGCACCTAAAACCACCTTTGCACCATTCTCAATCAATAGTTGAGCTGTTGCTTCTCCGATTCCAGATGAGGCACCTGTGATAACTATAACTTTATCTTTTATATTGTTATTCATAAAGTTGACTCCTTTTTATTTTTTTATTTACACACGCTATATCTCAACCATAGCGTATCTTCTTCGATGATATCGACTGATTTTAATTTAAACCCAACTGGTGCTATTTCGGGCAGGGTATCTGCTCTTTCAAAAATTGTATTGGTATCTGTTCGTCCATCAGTTGCTGGTGTCATCACAATACTCACTTCATCAATCAATCCCTCTTGTAAAAATGACCAATTGATATAACCACCACCTGATACCATTAATGTTTTGATCCCAAATAAAACCAATAATTTTTCTGAAGCAAGTGTACAATCAATCAATTCTTGTCCAGCAAAAATATAAGAGATTTGTCGCTCTCGAAGATAAGCAATATACTCGTCACTAGCTTTATCCGTTAAAATTTCAATAACGTGGGCTTCTGGACGATTTTCGTATTGAACGGTGTTTTCAATCCAGCCAACTTTACCAGAAGGATCAGCTGAAACAACATACATTTGGGCCTTTGCTTGTGCAACATAATCCGTTCTAGGATAAGGTGTTTTTATTTCTTTCAACTCAGGTTTATGGAAATGAGTAAAATTCTTTTCCATCGTAACTCTTCCACATAACCACGCTTGGCTAAGGTAGCTGTCATTGGTTGTTTCATAGGTTTCACCACCAGCAATGGCATATTTTGAACTCATATAACCACCGCTAATTTTTCCATTGATAGAAGTCAACATATGGCAAATAATTTTTGGCCTTTTCATCATTTTTACTTGCCTCCATTGATTTTTTGTTTTTTTGTTATGGTGCTGATTACAGTACAAAAAGCTAGCAACATCATGATCATACCTTCTACCATAAAAATGTCCGTGTTTTCGTTAGAAGGAAGGATATTGCCTAATAGAGAAATCGAAATTGGAGCAAAAGTCGCGCCAATATTGAAGCCTATCAATAGCAAAGATGTACTCTTTTCTGACTGGCCATTCGTATCTTGATTCACCTCATTAAACAAATATGGGATAAAGGTGCGGAAAGAAAAACCGCACAATACTACAGCAATTGAAATTGACACTAAATTTTGAGAAGAGGCAATCACAAACATTGATAAACTTAAGACAAAAAAGGATAGTGGTAATGTCCATTTTTTTGTTATTGTAACAATTGACCCAAATAATGCACCGGCGGTCATGGCACCTAAACCTATCAAGGCAATTAAATTACTACCATCTGTTGCATTTCCAAAACCTTTTTCAAGAAGCAAAGAGGTGATTTTGACGGTAACAGACATATAAATTGTTACAACTAGAATCAATAAAGCGATGTAGCCATATTTTGAAGGATTGATTGTCTGATTCTTTGTTTTGCTCTTATTCTCCTCATTTTCAAGAGCAACATCTGGTACAAAAGATGAAAATAGAAGTAAAATCGGTAAAGCTAACAGATAAGCTAAAAACGAACTCCGCCAGTTCATTACCAGCAATTGACCTACTGTAAACGTAATGACCATACCGCCAATTCCTTCGAATGCACTTTGAAAGCCAATCACAGATGAACGTTCTTTTCCTTGGTACATTTTTCCAGCTAGAGAAAAGAGTAGCGGATTAAATAATCCAATCCCAATCCCAAATAATATTCTGCTGAAAAATAAAAACCAAAAGGACTGTACAAAGACAGGTATAATCCCTGTACCTAAAACAATACCAATACCAATCTGTACAGATAACTTGTACCCAAATTTCTTAGCGAATATATGGCTAAATGGCACGGTTAAGATAATAAACAAAGAAGGGATTGTGGTAATTAATTCTACTAAAGTAGGATTGATCGTCGGATAAGCTGTCATAATCGCTGGAATATTCGCAGCGATTGCGCCACCCGATACCACAAGTAATGACACAGATAATAATGAAAACTTGGTTAGTTTATTCACTAAGTTGTCTCCTTTAAAATACGCAAAATATAGTCCGTATTTTTATTCACCAAAAATTTCTTTTGCTAGAGCAAACGCGGACCATGCTTTTGGCCATCCTGTATAAAAAGCTAAATGAGTGATTAATTCCACCATTTCTTCTTTTGTCACCCCATTTTGTTTGGCGATGTTCATATGGGCTTCTAATTGGGGTACGTCTTGCGTTAATAAGCTTGCACAAGTAATCAAGCTACGATCACGCGGCGAAAGTTGTTCTTCTCTAGACCAAACTTCACCAAATAATAAATCATCATTTAATTCTGCAAATTTTGGTGCAAATGCACCTAATTGATCTCTTCCTGCTGTTTGTTTTTTCATTAGGTAGGACTCCCATCTTTTATTCATTTTTATAATTGATTGTATAATTCATCTGAAACAGATTCTAACCATTCTGGCGTACCAGCTGTAATTGCTAAATGTTCAAACCAGCTATTTTTTGCGGCACCATGCCAATGTTTCACGCCATCATGAGTAACAATCACATCTCCAGCAGTTAAAAATTGCGCTGGCTTCCCCTCTTCTTGATACCAGCCTTCGCCACCCGTTACTAATAACAGTTGGAAACCATCATGGTGAATATGCCAGTTATTGCGACAACCAGGTTCGAATGTGACATTTCCTACTCCTACATTAACTTCGGGATCTGCAATTAAATTCTTTAAATAGCTTTGACCAATAAAGTATTGCGCATATGCGTCATTTTTTTCTCCCACTGGAAAAATCACACCATTTTTTACTTCTTCAAATTTTGCCATTTGTTATTCCTCCAATTCCTTTGTTTTCTGATGGTTCATGTTGTAACCAATTTTTGATTGCGGTATCTGATTTTTCAACTCTAGAACCACGAATAGGTAACCCAATATGGATGGTTGAATTAGGACATAATTTCTTTAGATCAGTGATACTATTGCCCATTCCACTGCCTTCATGGGTGCAAAAAGGATAAATATTTTTTTCTGATACATCATTTTCCTCTAAAAAAGTTGCGACGATCATCGGAAAAGTCCCCCACCAATTTGGATACCCTAGATAAATCGTTTGATGTTTTGCTAAGTTAAGGGAGACAGGTTGATATTTGGGTCGCTCGTTTGTTATTTTTTCCTGTTCCGCTTGAGCTACCACTGCTTGATACGCTTTTGAATAGGCTATTTCTGGAATGAGTTCAAAATCATCAACATCGAGTATCTCGGCAATTTTTTGTGCAGCAACTTTTGTATTTCCAACAGACAGCTGTTCCTTCTTTCCATCAACCAAATTTTCAAAAGGTCGAGAAAAATAAATGATAGCAGTCATTTGATCACCTTCTTTTATCTTTTACTTATGCAAAAACAGGCTGCATCATCTACTTACAAGTAAATGATACAACCTGCTTCTCTACACGTCTAATGCCTAAATCCACTAGTTGCTATGCCTTAAAAGCATCGTTAAATCGTTGGATAAATTCTTTAACTGCCGGTGTTTGAATTCGATTTTTTTTCCAAACAAGGACACAATTTGTTTTAACCTCAGGAACTAATGGGACAAATGTCAGCCCCTCATGTTGCCCATTGGTCGTTGCGCCTTCAATCGTTAAAGCAGAGCCCACACGATTTTCCACTAAAGAAAAAACATTAAAAATCAAATTAAACGTGCCAACCACATTTAAAGATTTTAACGGCTTATCAAGCCAGCTTTCAAGCATCAACTGAACTTCTGAACGATTAGAACTTAATAGTGGAATTCCTTCTAAATCATTGGGACAGATAGCTTTTTTTTGTGCAAGAAAAGAGTCATTAGATACTAACAAACCCCATTTTTCTTCTCTGGGCAAAATAATTTTTTCAAAGTTAAGCGTAGCAATCGGTTCTAATAAAATAGCGAGGTCCAAAATGCCCTTTTCCAGTTTATCGCTAATATCATCGCTAGTCCCCGAAACAATATTAAAGGTCACTTGAGGATAATCGCTCACCAATTCCTCCAACATCATGGCCATCGTATCTGAATTATCTGCTTCAACACACCCAATTGAAAAATGTCCACTTAAAAAGCCTTTACTCTGTTCTTCAAATTCACGTTCTGTTTGGTCAGCTAAGGTTAATATCTCAGCAGCTCGCTCTTTCAGAAAATATCCTTCTTCTGTTAAAGTCAATTGCCTTTTTTCTCGGATAAAAAGCGGTGTGCCTAATTTCTCTTCAAATTCTTTGATTTGTCGACTTAAAGTTGGTTGCGTAATATGCAAAACTTGTGCTGCTTTAGAAAAATTCCTTTCTTCTGCAACGGTCCAAAAATAACGTAGTTCTCTTAATTCCATTGTGGTTCTCCTTTTTAAGTTCACATGTTTATTTTACAATAAAACAGAACGAATTTCTAAAAGAACCGTTTTATACCTTATAAGGTTTCCATATCAATCACAACGCGGTAGTTGCTATAGGCTCTTTGGCTGGTATACAAGACTTCTTTCGCTAATAGCACTGTTGACTTTCTTTATAGTGTTTTCACAAATATAAACGGATCTTTTTTTTAGATTGAGAAAGAATTTTTTTTAGATTTATTTCGCTACTATTCGTCTTTGAAGTTCAGCCTTTGCTGCTTCTAGTCGATTGATTTGTTCTTGCAACTCATTTTTTTGTTCAGTCAGTAGTTCTTTTCTAGCTTGGACTGTTCTTTCTGGTTGATTCGATAATGTTACATATTCGATCAATCCTTCGACAGAAAGACCAACCTCCCTCATTTGCTTGATGAAACAAATCCAACCCGCATCATCTTCAGTAAACTCTCTTAATCCATCATGATTTTTCTTTACCTGTGGAATCAAGCCAATTCGCTCAAAATAACGAATGGTATTGATTGGCGTATTGGTTTGCTTGCTCATCTCTTTACTATTCATATGCAGTGCACCCTTAATAAAAAGAAGGTTTTGCCCAATCAGTATTAGGCTCGCTCACACCTAAACTGGTCTTCGCGTACTGAACTGGCTCATGAATAATCGTCATAATCAGTCTAGCTACAGCTTCTCTTGTTACTTGAGCACCAATGAATGGTTCACCTTTTTGGGTCAAGTCATAGTCTTCATTGCCTTTTTGATTGTATAACCAAGTTAATCTTAAAATGACATAATCTAACGAAGACTGCTCTAGCGCTTCTGCTGCTGCTAAATAGCTATGGGTAGCTGATCCAACCATATTAGCATTCCAGCGCCCAAATGCCCCCGCAACTTCATTGTAAATGCCTAAAACATTCGCTCCTATTAGATAATTTACCCCTGAATCTTCCATTGCTTTCACAATTGATTGGGTTACAGCTGGCGAACTCATATCATTCAAATACGCAATATCCACTCCAATTAAGGCTTTTTTCAATTTGTCTTGATCATTAAAATCACCTTCAATAATGACTTCTCTCGTTGGATCTTTCACAGAAATCCGACTTGAAAGATTGCGACCATATAAAACAAGATCATGATCTGTTTCTGTTAAAATCAATTCTGTAACCATTTTTGAAATTTGACCTGCTGCACCTAAAATTAGTATTTTTATCTTAAATCCCTCTTTCTAAATCACTCTCTTTTTTATTTATGACCAACAATGACATGAGGAACATAAGGTTCTTCTAGATAGTGCACTTCTTCTTCCGTCAAAATTAAATCCAATGCAGGAATCGCATTCGTCATATGACTTTCTTTTGTTGCGCCAATAATCGGTGCGACAACTGGCCCTTTTTGAAGCAACCAAGCAAGTGCCACTTGGACACGTTCCACTCCACGTTTTTCCGCAATTTCAGCAACTCTTTCAACGATGATACGATCTTGATCTGCTGTTGTATCATATTTTGACCTCGCTGTTTTATCTGTTTCAAAACGTTTGGTTTGCGCGCTCCAATCACGGGTTAAGCGACCTGAGGCCAATGGACTATAAGGTGTCACCGCAATTTTTTGATCTTCACACAACGGTAGCATTTCTCTTTCTTCTTCACGATATAACAAATTCAAATGATCTTGCATGGAAACGAATTTTGTCCAACCATTTTTTTCAGCTACTGCTTGGGCTTTAGCAAACTGCCACGCAAACATCGCAGAAGCACCAATATAACGGGCTTTTCCAGATTTCACGACATCATGTAAAGCTTCCATCGTCTCTTCAATTGGGGTGTTGTAATCCCAACGATGAATAATGTATAAATCAACATAATCCATCCCTAAACGTTCTAAACTCGCATCAATTTGATGAAAAATTTCTTTTCTTGAAAGTCCACCACTGTTTGGAACGTCTTTTTTCATGGTAGTAAATAATTTGGTCGCCACCACGATTTCATCACGATTCGCATATTCATTCAGTGCCTTACCAAGAATTCGTTCACTTGCACCATATGAATAAACATTGGCAGTATCAAAGAAATTAATCCCTAAATCTAACGCTTTTTTGATAACTTTTTTACTTTCTTCCTCTTCTAAAACCCACTCGTGAAAGCCACTATTCGGATCACCAAAGCCCATTGCCCCTAAACAAATTCTTGAAACTTCCATTCCTGTATTGCCAAATTTTACATATTCCATTGTATTTCCTCCTCTATTTTATTTTTCGTTTTCTTCGGGTAATATTTCATTGATACAATTTAATGCGGTTAATGTTCTTGGATAGCCGATAAATGGTAGTAGAACGGTAATCGTTTCGATCAATAGTGGCTTTTCATTGCCAACACGCTGATTGTTGCGAATATGCCCTTTTAGTTGTGCATCCGCTCCACCCATTGAAGCCAGCATTGTGAAAATCAGTAATTCACGTTCTTTCGATGTTAGCCCATTTCTTGTAAAATAATCACCAAAACAATTATCAGCTAAAAATGTAGCAAAATGTTTTTGATTTTCCGGCATCGTTGTGAGCATCTGATCCACAGCATCTCCAGCAACTTCCCGTACAACTTCCAAGCCTTTTTCATAACGATTTTCATTGGTGGTTGTTCCTTGTTTTTCCAAAGGAAGTGAATTGCCTCTTTCGGTCAGCACTTCATTGGTCGCGTGTAAGAAATCGAACACCTTCCCTAAACCGGCATATGGCACTGCTTGATAGACAATTTCTTTTATCTCAACTGGAGAAACACCCACATTTAAAGCTGCATTCATCATTACTTTATACTCATTAACACATTGCATTGCGATTAAAGAGGCCAGCGTTACTTTCATACGTAACCTTACATCTAGGTTTGAATAATGAAACACTTCATCGAACGTAAAATTGTCAAAAATTTCAATAAATTCTGGATCCGTTTTAGCTAATGCTGACTCATGGTTTGGAAATAATTCATCATGATTCTTCTGTGCAGTTTGACTGATTAACATAGCATTCCTCCTCGATTTAAAAGCAGTATCATAAATGAGCACTTTTTCTTACTAACAACAACAGTTTAGCTCTTGGAGTTCACTCCAAGTCAAGGGATTTGTTAAAATAAACAAAAAACTTCTAAATCAGACTTCCTCTATAAAATTTAGAAGAAAGACACGATTTAGAAGCCATTCATTTGCTATTATCTATTCATATTAAAATCTCTTAAGGCATTTTCAGCTGGGATCATATGCTCATCATAGTTGGCTAATTTAAACTCTAACCGTTCAATAGCTGTATTTAATTCCGAGGCTTTTTCTTTCAATTCCTCAATTTGATCTGCAATAATTTCTTTACGAGCAGGCACTGTTTTACTGCCCACTTGAAATAAGGTTAAATATTCCACTAACGATTCAATAGATAAGCCCGCATTTCTCATTTGTCTACTAAAAACAATCCAACGCAAATCTTCTTCATCAAAATTACGAATCCCATTATCATTACGTTTGACAGGTGGAATCAACCCAATTCGCTCATAATACCTGATGGTATCTGCAGACACCCCACTTAGTTCACTTACTTTCTTTATATTCATGCCCCATTCCTCCTCCACGCATTCCTTAGCTCGTCTACTTCATTTTCATTATAAAACAAACTTAGCCTCTTTTACAAACTTTCTTATTGACTTAGAGTCTACTTAAAGAGATAAACTAGCCCCAGAATGAACAATTTTTGGAATGCAATATGAAAAAACAAACTTGGCTAATTACTGGTGTCAGCAGCGGATTTGGCTTAGAATTAACAAAGCAATTATTGGCGAATGGACAAACTGTTATCGGGACGGTACGCAAGGATACAACTGTACAAGACTTAATGGCACAATATCCAGAAACCTTTGATCGAGAATTTTTAGATGTAACCGATGCAACTGGTATCAAAAAAATGTTAGATAAAGTCTATGAAAAATATGGCGCAATCGATGTGCTGGTAAATAATGCTGGTTACGGCTTATTTGGAGCGGCGGAAGAATTAACGGATCAAGAGGCAGCTAAAATTATCGCAACTAATTTAACAGGTTCTATTCAAATGATACGTGCTGTGACTCCTTTTATGCGTGAGCAACAAGCTGGTCGCATCATTCAAATTTCTTCATATGGTGGACAAGTCGCTTTTGCTGGAAATTCTATGTATCATGCGACTAAATGGGGAATTGAAGGTTTTTGCGAGTCTGTCGCTCAAGAATTAGCGCCATTTAATATTGGCGTAACGATTGTTGAACCTAGTGATACACGTACAGAATTCCACTATGTCAGTGCACAAGTTGCTGAATTGATGCCTGAATATGACAATAATCCAGCGCATGCCTTTTTAACTATGTTAGACCCAGCAAACGGATTGGCCGCTAGTGATCCAGAAAGAATGGCAACAAGAATTATTGAAAGTGCGGCGATTGAACCCGCTCTATTACGGATGGTTTTAGGATCACAAGCCTTGGATAGTACGATTCAAACCTTGGAAAAACGCGTGGCAGATTTTAAAAAGCAAACTGAATTGGCCGCTTCGACTGATTTTTAATGTTTATTATAAAAGAATCATCAATTGATGGATAGATTGCGTATTTTTATAGTGTAGAAAAGTAAAAAAGATGGTGGCTAACTCTCTGATAAAGGGGTGATGCCTATGGTTCTTGGCTTTATCCCTAGAAAGGAATAAGCATGTCCGTTTTTGAAGCATTGACACTAATGATTGCTTTTGCAACTTTAGTTGTGCTGATAATGGATAAAAACAAACCAAAAAAATAACCATCTAATTTCACTTTGACCAGTAATTAGATGGTAATCAACATTTAATGATGTCACCGTCTTTTAAACGGTTCTACAAGAGAGGCGGGGTTTCCTGCCTCTTTTCATTTATTATCGTAACACAATTTTTTTTGATTGTCAGTATTTTTGAAGCAAAAAAATAAATAGCAAAAGATTCATCATTTTCTGTATTTTTTGCGTATTTTTATAGTGTAGAAAAGTAAAAAGTATGTTTAATATAAAACTGATTGAGTCTGGTTACAATCTTTTACAGGACATTTGGTCCAACGTTTCACGATTCACTCAATTTGTTCTTTTTTAGTGCAAATAAAGTGAAGCGAATGAGATCAAAATTTTAAACTTGTTATTTTATATTGACTTTCAATTTATTTTACCGCATAAGAAGACTATAGAAAGGACGTTAAACACAATGAAACTGCTCCAACGAATCGAAGAATATAAGGTGAATCAAAATGATTCAAAAAGACAAATCGCTGAATTTATTTTAGATCATAAAAATGATATTTATAGAATTTCTATGGAACGAATTGCTGAACAGACTTTTTCATCTAAATCTGTATTAGTTCGTTTTGGTAAATCACTTGGCTTTAATGGTTGGAAAGATTTTACTTTGGATTTGATTGAAGAAATCCGCTACGAACAAGCTCATTACTCAGATATTAATCCGAATATCCCTTTTGAAAGTAACGATTCCTATGCTGATATCATTCATAAAATAGCGACAATTCAAGTAGAAAGTATTCAAGATACCGCTGATCAAATTGATGAAGAGGTTTTGAATAAGCTGTCAACATGTTACTTAATGCAAGACGAATTGTCATTTTAGGGGTCAGTCCGAATAACCTGATTGGTAAAATTTTTAGACGTAAGATGGGGATCTTGGGAGATCAGTAGAAGTTATTTCCAGTGGAGAAATCGGGATGACCGCTCATTCTCTCACTAAAAATGATGTTGCGATTATTATTTCATACTCAGGCAATGATGTTTCCAGAGAACCAATGAAGTTTATTCCAATAATGAAGGAGCACGGCGTGAAGTTGATTGGCTTAACCAGTGATGGTGGCAATTATATGGACACAATCCTTACCATTTCTTCAAGAGAGCGCCCATATAAAAAATCAGCAACTTCTCTACTGAAGAATCGATTTTATTTCTTTTAAATGTTTTATATGCAGTCAATTTTTCAAAAGACTATATTAGCAATTACAATTACAAAGTAAAAAACTCAATCTTGTTAGAAGAAACAAGACGAGTCAAACAAACAGATATAAAAGAATAAAATTATGGCCTAATAAAAAAGCTACTGCCAAACTTAATTAAGTAAAGTTTAGCAGTAGCTTTCATATAGACAGAATTTATTCATCATAAATAACAAAATCAAAACCATCTTCTGGCTCCCCAACCTGATAGCCCATTATTTCTGTTGCTTTCTCCTTAAACAAATCGAACCATTGATTCCATTCATCCTGTGGTAGCTTCGCATAAAAACTTAAACCACTTGGTTCAACAGAAACCTCAATTAATTTTTCGTTATCCCCTCCATACCAACAAGGCTTACCATTATCTCCCCCATTCCAATGAGGCATCTGCTTATATAAGTATCCTAATTCATCCCAAATAGGATCTGGTGCTGAGTAATGAATATTTAAATTACAATTATGTACGTCCATCCTTCTACTCCTTTATGATGATATTTTTGTTTAAAGTAAAGATTTTAACTAACTTCTGTTGGGTATATCATTGCGCGAGATACTTAAGAAATTACTGGTCTCAATTGAGGCCTCTTTACTTAATTTCACCACCGTTTTAACGGTTCCAGCTAAGCCACTTCATCCATAAATTGAGAATGGAATAATCGTTTTACTAGCTAAATCGTTCTTCTCAAAAAAGCTATACATTGCTATTAGAAAAATAAAGAACAATAGCTTTACTATTTTGATTAACTTTTGTACTATCCGATTGAAAACAACCAGATAATACAAACAGTAATGACGAAATTAAGAACAATATCTTTTTCATTATTTCTCTGTCTCTTTCATCCGATTCATAAACCATTCCACTTGTTGCGGTGCGTCATGATCGAAAAATGCCGATTCTTTCATATCTAAACTTGCAATTTTTTTAATATCTTCTTTCGATAATTCAAAATCAAAGATATCAATATTTTCAACCATTCGTTCTGGACGAACAGATTTTGCCAAAGCGATAATTCCACGTTGCATTAACCAACGAAGTACCACTTGACCAACCGTTTTACCATATTGTGCCCCAATTTCAGTCAAAACTGGATTTGTAAACAAATCATGTCGTCCCTCTGCAAACGGTGCCCAAGCTTCTACTTGTACATCATACTTCTCATGCCATTCTTGGTCTTTGATTCGCTGATTCCAAGGATTCACCTCAATTTGATTGATCTGCGGTTTCACTTCATTCAATCCTACAAATTCAATTATTTTAGCTGATTTAAAGTTTGAGATACCAATCGCTCGTAGCTTCCCTGCTTTTTGAGCTGCACACATGGCTCTCCATGCGCCATAAATATCTCCGTAAGGTTGATGAATCAGATAAAGATCTAGAGAATCCAATCCCATAGTTGTAAGTGATTGCTCAATTGTTTCAGTAGCTTTAGCTTCCGGGGCTTGCAAAATAAAAAGTTTTGACGTAACAAATAGTTCTTCACGCGTCACAAGTTTTTCATCAATTGCACGTTTGATGCCTTCCCCTGTCTCTTTTTCATTTCCATAAATAGACGCCGTATCAATCAAACGATATCCTGCCTTGATTGCTTGGTAAACGGCCTCCGCTGTTTCATTTAACGGGATTTGATACACTCCGAATCCAAGTTGCGGCATTTCTACACCATTGTTTAATTTGACTGTTTTCATCTCAATTTCCTCCTCTATTTTTCTTTACATGATCTATCTTAAACCATGAAGTGAACTCCAGCGCAAGTAGAACATTCTATTTTTTTGTTCTCATAGTTTTTCAATCTTATCAGGTTCCATCTCGTCTGCTTTAAATTTTGCTAGATAATTTCTTCGACTTTCTGTAATTCTCGTAATTGGCAAATTCAATCAAGAATCCAACAGATAATCCAGTATGTCGTAAACTTTTAGATAAACAACCCCAATTGAAATCATTTGTTCCGTAATCACGATATCCATTTGAATTCTGAATAACTGATTGAATTACTTCTACGCGATGAAGTGTAGTATTCTCAAAATGTATGCCTCTTTGTCTATTGAAGATAACCATCATTTTCACCGAAGATAATTGTTTTTATATTCTCATTCCTTTTTCTTTCTGCTTTGATACGCGCCCATTTATTTATATTTAGCGTGTAGAATGTCAATAAAAAAGCTGAGTAGGTTCTGATTTAGAACGTTACTCAACTTTATGTTTTATTCACTTTTTTACATTATTAGAAGTATTCACACTGCTATTTACGAAAAATAAATTCTTAATTTTTTTACAAAATATTGATTTATTCTAATCAACTAATTCGTTATTTTTCTTATTATTTTATGAAGTTCATCCCGATCAATTAGATAGACACCTGTTTTATGAGCTAATTCTTTTGCGGACTTTGTGAAATAGCTGTTTGTAACCACGTATACATCAGCCAAGTCATAGTAACTTTTCCCAGCATGCGCTTCTTGAACAGCCTTATTTCCGACATTTTTCTTATATCTTTTACATTGATAACCTATTTTTCGATTTTCACTATATGCTAAAACATCAATTCCTTGGTCACCTTGGTATTTTGTCACTCTTACTTTTTTATAATTTGATTTTCTTAATACGTTAGCGAAATAATGTTCGAATTTTTCTCCAGTCATTTGGTCAATATCTTTTAATTCATAGTTTTTGTTTCTTTCGATGAAAAGTAAAATGATTTTGTGTAGATAGTTTAGGATCACAATCCCTACTACCAACCAAATTGCTTTATTTTCTATTAAAGGTTTCAATAATGCTAACCAGTCACTTGTATTCATGTGCTCTCCTATAAACATGTTCTTTTAGTATAAACTAAAGCTCACCTTGAATTAACTTAATTGATTCATTCTCTTGCCAAAGCTCTCGGTCACCAATCACATATAAACGATACTTGGCTCTTGTCACAGCAACGTTTACAATATTATCGTTTACCCAGCGAACGGCTCCTTTAGCAGTCGAATCACAGCCAAGTAAAAATATCACTTCGTTTGCTTCTTTCCCTTGAAAACGATGAACTGTTCCACAATTTTCTTCCAACCAATAATCTAAATAATCGCCTGCAATTCTTTTTAATGCTTCAGATTGTCCTGCTATCTTTTTGAAACCATTGATCACACTCGTAAATGGTGAAATGACATATAGACTAGGCAAGTCAGGTACTCGCCTAAATGCTTCTTCTACATAAGATAATGCGACTTTAGCTTGTTCTAGAACATGATGATCTTTATCTCCCATTTCTTTTCCAGACACATCTTCCCATTTTGATTCAAGTTTAATAAAGGACTGACTCACTATATCTTTTGGTTTGTTTGTACAGCTTATCATCGTGTTGTTGTATGATAATGCATTAGAAATCGTAAACATTGGCTCTAAACATCTTCTATGAACAATCAACGGACTTCCAACCCACTCTTCTTCTTTTTCGCTATTAAGCAATGTCGTACCAATAACATTGATACTATCGGCAAAACTTTGCACAGAGATTTTTTTATCTTGATAATCGGATAATTCTTTTGTAACAAACAAGCGCATTAAAGCATCAACATCATCTGTAACAATTGGTTCTACTTGTTTTGGGTCTCCTACAATAATTGACTTTTTAAATCGCCATAATGCTCCAACAGCCATTTGTGGTGTTGCTTGCCCAGCTTCATCAATAATTAATTGTCCTAAACTTTTCGGTGTTTCAATTCCATCTAAAAATCTAGCTACTGAGGCAAATGTTGTGGAAATAACAGGTGTAATCAGAAAGACTGTATTCAATAAATGTTCATATGCTGCTCGTTTATCTTTAGTAGAAAAGTGACACATTTCTTGCTCACTATTTTTTCTAAACTTCCATAAGCACCCTAAATTAATTAAATTATGTCTAACATATTTCGACGATAAAACAAAATATTTATTGACTTGTAGTGCCAAATAAAATAGTTTTTCTCTTTCACGATTGTATTCTTCTGTCGTCCAAGGATTCGACAATTGTTCTTTTTCATTATTAGAATGTAGCTGTCTAAAGAATTGCTCATCAATAACCGTAATTCCATCAGCCTTTAAAGTACGTACTTGTTCGATATAATCATTTGTGATCACTTCTTTCACTCTATCAAGAAGAAGGATTTTTTGCTTATCATCGTTAATTGATTCTTCCAAATAAGCAGTTTCATTTTTTATAATTTGAGCATTTTTATTGACCTTTTTATATTCTTTTTCAATCTTTACTTCTTCATTTATAATTACTTTCAATTGTTCTTCAAGTGGATTTCTCGATTTTAAAATCAAACTTTTCTGATTTATAAGTTCATCTCGCTTCATTTTCTCTTCTTCAATTTCTGTCAATCGTTGTGTTGTTAGCCATTTGCCTAAAATGATTTCGATAAATTTCCGATTATCTTCTAATTCTGTGATTCGTTCTTTACAATTTTTAAGCTCACTTTTCAGACTCTCTAAATGATTGTTTACTTCTTCCACGTTTAGTTCTGAAGACTTTCGTTCAGTGTTTTTTTCTAGTAATATACCTTGTATTTCTTTCATTTTTATTTCAAATACACGTATTCTTTCTTGCTCAGTTTTAAGTTGTTTTTCCTTATGAATGATCTGCTTTTTTAATTCATTTTGCTGTAAGTCTGCCGTATATAGCTTTGAATCTCTGACATTCATTATTTTACTAGTTTCAGAAAGCTTTTGTTGAATTCTCATGACTTTTTCTAACTGCTTTTTAAATATAGATTTAGCATTGGCAAATTCTTTTTTATTATCAAATGAATGAGCTCCAATGTTTTTTATGATGGGATCAACAACTTTGTAGTAATAATCTTTCAAATTTTTTCTCTTTCCAAGTGGAGCAGATATCAACCCCCATTCAGAAAATAAATCTACATTTTCCATTTCTTCGTTATTCTTCAGGTCATGTGCTAAAGCTGAAAAATAGATATCTTTTTGCACTAAATCAACTGTTTTTCGTTTATTGTCTTTCGTAAAACTTGAAAATGAAAATTCAAGTGTGTTTTGTTCTTTAGTTAAATCGAATAATTGTTTAATTTCTTTGCACTGTTCTGATGCTAGTGAGTCATGTAAGCTTTCGTACTCTGGTAAATCTTTGGTTATGTTTTCAACAGCTGCATTATTCGATGAAGCAACTAACATACCATATTTTGAAATTTCGTCATTTTTAAATGCATAATAATTTCCAAACTTCTTATCATAACCATTTTCTTTTTTTGTCCCATCACTAAATGTTCTTTTTACAAATGCATCATCTGCTTGGTCATATTCAGATAGTAAAGAAGCTACTTTTACCACATTATGTGCAACAATCTCTTTTAGAAGTGTTGTTTTTCCAGTACCCGGAGGACCATTGACTGAAAAATAATCATCTTTATTCGTCAAATAAGCATTAATCGCCACTTGCTGCATCAATGCTGGCTGATGATCTGATGGCCATTTACCTATGGGTGCATTCGCAGGATCTAATAATTCTTTCAAGAAATTATCTTCAGTACGAATGTTTATTTTTCTAGATTTTTCCTTATCAAAAGAATGAGCCATTAAACTTGTCACATAATTCGTAAAGTCTTTTGATGGTAATATCTCCTGCTTTAATTGATCAATTACCATCTCAAAGTCTTTCTGAAAAAAACCTGTCATTAGATCGCTATAATCTTCAAGAGAATCGTTTAATCGTTCCAATTCATCTTTCGTTTTGAATCTAGTATAAATCAATGAGCCCTCAAAAGTCGCTTGAATATTTTTCACCCAACGTTTAACAAATATCTCATAAATATAATCATACATTGATTTTAATAATGTATCGTCAACAAATAATTCATCCTGTTCTTTCATAAAATACTTCTCGATATTATCCATGGTTTGGTCATATTCCGCAAGAGACATCTTGTTTTTGATATTGTCTGGATAATGGAAACAAATAGCCGTTCCCCAAAGTAAAGGAGAAACTTTAAGCGATCCTTTGATATATGTTCCCTCTTTTGTTACTTTTAAGGCGTACATACAAATTTTTTCACGATTTTTTTCTACGACTTCTTTTTCTTTTATTGGCGAGAAGAGTGCTTCAATTATACTGTTTCGAGCAACTTTCCCTACCATAATATGAATTGCTGTCCCCTCAAAAGGAAACACCTTGATTACTTCTTCTCTTTTGTTTATTGTTTCTTTCACAGTTGTATTTAAAGGGATATTTTCAAAAATAGTTAAAGAATTTGAATGCACTTTTCGTTTTGATAAAACATCTTTTATCTGTTTTAGTTGCAACTTGGAAGGGTATGGAAACTTATTTTGATCAAGAAACTCAACCATTCTCCAATATTCGATAATATCCGTAACTAATTTAGTATTTTCCATTTCAAAAAAACCACTTTTCGTTTTATTTTTAAAACTAATTGTACCATATTATCTTTTACTTTTTGTATTTATTATCCATTTGAAACAAATTTTATTCACAGTGTGTCTTCATTCTCTCCATCATTTCCAATACTAAAAAAGTTAAGCAGTTTTTTGATACAGAAACTCACTCAACTCCGTTCCTTTTATAAAACCAATTTTTTAAAGTTTTCTTCAAATCATTCCCTCTTAATCATCTAGTTTGTTGTCCTTCTAGAATTGGCAGATAGACGTCTTTGCCCCAAATTTCAGGATGATAGTTTTAGTATGATTATAAATTCCGAATTTTCGTTCTCTTTTTTCTCTGTTCGCCTTGATTCTCTCTGTCGATTTATTTATACTTAGTGTATAGAATGGAAATAAAAAAGCTGAGTAAGTCCTGATTCAGAACATCACTCAACTTTATGACAATTTAATCCTTGGCACCTTTTTGTTTGGCTGGAACCGAACGGAAATGGTCTTGAAAACAGCAACGACTGTCCGCACAAGTATGCCAATAGTAAATGAATCACTAGCTTTTTTGTCGTGTCTCTTTTTGAGCTACCACTAGAAAGGATTGCTAGGTTTCTTTAAGGTACTATTGACTTATTCAGGTATTGGACATTGCGCCAATGCCTTTTTTGTTTCTATTCTAGGTCTGATTTTTATCGATGGTGGTGATAATGAAACGTAGCGATGTACAAGTTTAAAAATAGAAAAATAAAAAACGGCACCTTACAACCTGACTGGAATCATGTTGCAAGGCCCCGAATAAACAGCAACGACTGCTTATCCGAGTTGCCGATAGCGCGTACCGAAGTACTCGCATGTTTTATTGTACTTAATTTTGATTGATTTTACTAGTCTCTTTGCTAGATTCTTTCATCTTTTTGACGATTTCATGTGTTCTTTGGCGAACTATTGCACACGATGAGGCACAGATAGGTCTGATCGTTTTTTATTTTCCTGTTGGTTTTTCAAAAAAATAGGAATGGATGTGTAGTGATGAGTAAAGAACAGAATTTGAAGGCGGTACCTTATCAGGATATTTTGGATGTGCGGAGTGAGTTAATCAAGCTTCGATCTTGGCAGAAGTCGTTGGTTTATTTGGATGAGTTTTTTGATGGGAAGGTTACGAGAAATAAGAAGGATATGCGGATGCGGTATTATTCTTGTCAGCAGTTGTATCAGGTTTTTGCTGGGGATTTTGTGGGGGTGCTTAAAGAGACAGAGGAAGTTTTGGGAAGGATGATTCAGAGAAAGAAAGTTTAATAAACAAGAACGACCAATCTTCAGTCTTAATTGGTGGTCGTTCTTTATTTTATATACTAATAGGTTAAACTTATATCTATTTTATTGAAGATATTTCTTTTATTTTTGATTTCAAATTTTCTTCTACAGATTCTAACTCTTCAAAGAAATTTGTATTAAAAATTCCTAAGGCTTTTAGAATTCTTTTTAAAATTACCCATCCTCCACTAAATATACATAACTCAATAACTCCTTTTAGCAATGCCAAACTAATAGTACCAACTTCAATCGATTCATCTTTATTTCCCGAAATCAATTGAAAAAATTTATATAAAGACTCTAGCAGACTTTGAGGAACTACATCTTGTACAATTACCATAGAAATATAAAAAATTAATGTAATATAAGGGATTAGGAATCTATAGAAGGATTTCTTGGTTGCATCCACTTCTTTATTTAAAAATCGAACAACAAACTCATTGGAAAATGCCAAACCCAAAATAGATACTAAAAGTGATATACCCGACCACCATTTTGAATTACATAAACCTAAGAAAACAAAAATACTTCCTAAAACAATAATAAACTTTCTTTTTACTCTTGAGTTAAATTCTATGAAATCCATCATAAGTATGAATAGCAAACAAAATGATATTATACCATTGATAGAATTAACGAGTTCCAATTTATCTTTAACATCTACCAATCTAGATAATAATAGTGTTGAACTAATAAAAAACCAAACATCTTTGTACATATCTAAAAAGATAATTACTATCCCAAATAACGTATAAAAAAACTTTTCATTTGACGAATTGGATTATTAATTTCCAGTTTTTTTCATATTTATCACACTTATCTACTAAACTATAAAATAAGCTAGTCAAAAACATGTTAATCAAAAAAGTTGTGTAGGATTTAAAAACATAAGCTGACCCTAATAGAATGACACCCTGCAAAAGAATGATCATTTTTCGTGAATGTGAAGCTACTACTACTTCTTTTATCTTGCTAATGATTATTGTCAAAATGAGAATAATCATAAAAAGTAATATTATATATAACATTTCCAACATCAATTATTCTTACTCTCCATTTTCTTTTTATTAAACAATCTAATAAAAAATTACTTATCTAAAAGCTTTAAAAATTTATCAAGTTCTTTCTGTGCTTCACTAGTTATTCTTTTTAATTCTTCCATCATTTGATAAAAGTTTGCAGTTGATTGTTCAATTTCAGCTTTAACTTCATTAAGTTCTTGAACCACTTGAAAAAGTGGGATCACTATTAATAAAAATTACTTAACATCAATAATTTTTACTTTCTCAGCTAAAACCCAACCAGTCATACCATAAGAAGAGTATAGGACATAGTATCGAATATCGCTTTCTTGTAACATTTTCTCTAATTCTTCAACAGAACTATACATGAGAGGCCAACCACTATTCTTTTTTTCTTCTAGTAAATCTTTATTACTTGAAAAAAAGTATTTTATATCCAGCTCATCTAAATCTAAAATAATGCTATATGGTATTTCATCACTAAATTGATGAGCAATAGCACCTACAAAATCAATTCTTTTGTTTGATTCATCGTTAGTTACATCAATCGTAAGTAAGCTGTTTTTGAAATTAATATTATAGTTTAAAATTTCGTAATCGTGTAGCGAGTTCATATTTATTCCTCTTCTCTCATTTGTTATTTCTGTCTAGGTGGTCTTTTATTCCAGTCCCATTGATGTCTATGTGGAAATTCATGCGTACCATCATCAGTGTGATTGAAGTCTATATCTTCTAAAGCACGTCCGTCAGGACCATAATATCTTCTTTGTTTTACGGAACCATCTGGGTTTAATAAATCAGCAGAAGAATTTGGTTCTCCATCACCTTTTAATTTTGATGCATCTTCATGTTTCACTTCTTTATGTTTCTTTGCTGGAACACCCTCTTCACGACTTTTATCTAATTCAGCAGTCTCATCTACCGCATTGATAATAGGCGCATTATTTATTATATCTGCAATAGACTGCCCTACTTTGAGCGTTCCTGTCCCTTTTCTAATAATATCCGCTATTTTACCAGCAATTCCGAGATTACCTAAAATCCCTCCAAACCCAGGGGCAAGAGGCATTTCATTTTTTACGATTTTTATTTCTTCAAATCTGTACTGGTCTTCATTTAAGGAATCCTTACATAGTTCCAATTGTGTATACAGTTCTGGATGGTTATCCGGCGAGACGATTTTGCCATTTTTCATTAGGTACCAATAACCCAATTCAGTTTTAACGATTTCATACCCATCCAGTTTACTAATTGCTTGTTTTACTTGTGTATCTTTCACTTGTTGTTTCATTTTTTCACGTTGCTTCCAACGTGTATGGATTGGTTTTGCCCATGTCATGTCTAAACGTTTCAGGTCAAATGTTCCTGTCGCAGGATTCCATGCTTTAGAATTGGCAACTTGTGCCAAACCTGTATTGAATTCTTGCTGACTCGCTTCATAATCTGAAAAGAAACCGGCTGATTGACCATCATATGCATGAAACTTTTCTAATTTCTCTCGACGTTTATCAATACTTTCACAGGCATTGATATATCTCCGTTCTAAGTCTGGTTGTGGTGTTTTAGCCGTACTCATTTGGTGATCTAAACGCTGCTTTAACTGCTCAAACTGATTGATCTCTTCTAGGATCAACTCTTCATCCGTATCAATTCCACTAACAGTTCCTTGATATTCACTAAGAAACTTTTTATGTGCACTTTCCAGCGCTTCACCTGTCATTATAGCAGACTGGCACAACGGTGTATAAGCGATCATGAAATAATTTTTAGCCGAATCATATGCCTTACTTGAAAGTGGTGCGGATAAAAACAGTTGGATACTCGCTTGTAACGATGTGATTGCTTGATTCGCTTGATTGGTCAATTGAGAAGCTTGTGCTGATCGTGCTTGCGCTTCACTCACATAAAATTTAAGCCCCATTTTCTTTTTCCTCCGCCTTCTTCCAAAAAGTTTGTTGCTCGACCTTTAGATTTTCTTCTTGATCAAACAAACTACGTTCCTCTTTTTTTAGCTGAAGGAGTTGTTCATCAAATTCTCGTTGGGCTTTTTTGGCGAGATGAAGGCTCTCATCTCCTCTTTCTTCAAAAAAAGCTCGTTCTTCTACTTCACAGTTTCCTAAGACAAAATTATAGGCCGCCTGTTCTTGTTGTTGTAGCTGGAAAAATTCTTCTTGTTGCTCTTCTATGTAGCGCTGCTCTTTTCTAATGACTAACTGATCTTCTTGCAGTTGTTCCAAACGAATCCTAAACTGAACATTTTTTTGATCAAATTCTTGCTGTTTTTGAATCTCACTCATGAAAAACCTCCTGGAAGGTTAAATTTTGTCAATTGCGCAATATTTTGATCGATTCGTTCAAACTCTTGCGCAACGGAATGAATGTTATCACCAGCTGAAACAACACTGGTCGACAACGCTGCTAATCCTTGTTGATAATGATTAATTGATTGTACTGCTGGGGCGTTACCTGCAACATTGGTGCTAGAAGCTGATACAGAAACACTTATACTATTTAACGCGCTGGCAGACTGACTAAAAGAAGCCGAAATACCACCAGCAACACTTGAATTACTATTAATAGCCATTTTGTCCTTCCTTATTTATCATATTGTCTAATTTAGTTTATCATATAACAGACAAATTATAAATATGAAAAATGGATTAAAAAGGAACTATAAATGAATACTTATATATAAATATAAAGAAATTATAAATAATAATGTACATAAAATATTGAATGAGTGAAAATACAGACCCTCTAATGATTCGCCTAAAATTAAAAAGGCTAGGAATACTGATTTAACAGTATTCCTAGCACATATTAAAGGGTTAACCCACAGACCCTTCCAGCAAAGAGACAGTGTTTTCTATAAGTTTCAACAGCTTCTGAATGCTGTTATATCAACATTCGCTGTTTTAGACGGTACCATGAAATTCTGATGATTTTTCTAGATTGGTGCTAGTTTGGGTGTTAGTTTGAAGCATTGAATTTTTCACTTGTTTATTCAATTTCATTTTTAGCTATTAATACTACAATTGTTTTTTATAGCATAAATGAGCCTCATGTACAAATGAACTCAAATCATTTTTATACGAACAGTTTCTCTCAATTCTTTGTTCAATTTCTTTTATCACTATTTCGTCTAATTCTCTAGATGACTCATTTTCAAAATTCAAGATTGCTTCATTTAACAAAGAAATAAATTTAGACAGAGTAACCCTTTCTGGTAACGTTTCTTGTAGTACTAACAATTGATCCATGGACATATTGAAATTATTCTTTGATTTATCAATACTCGAAGTGGTAGTTGAAGATTTATTGGAAGTTCTCGTTACTTTACAGTAAAAGGTTGGGCTCAAATCATTTTTCAAAACAAAAACTTCTTTGTTATTCATTTTTGATTTTATTAAATACATATCAATAATTTTTAAGTCAATAAAAGATCCCAATTTAAAAGTATTATCTTTTTTGTTGTTTACTTGAATTTCTTTAGAAAATTTTTCTAAATCGGACAAACTCCACATATCTTTACGATCAGGTATATCAGAATTAGGAACTACTTCTGATAACAGTCGAATATAACTTGCATCTTGAACATGGTACCATTCTTCTTTTATCCATTCTGTCCCATAAATTGCACCTAATAAACCACCTGTAGCAGCCGCATTAGTATCAGTATCACTGCCTTCAAAGAAAGCCATTTCTAATAGTCCGTTTTGAGGATCTACAGAAAATTTAGATGCAATATATATTGAAGCCAAACAAGTAACAACTCCAGAACCTTTGACTTTCGGATTATTACAATCAAGCTGAGATAATGTTTGCGTTGTATTATCGAGTAATCCATTGGATAAAGCCTTCTTTATTAAGAGCAAACCATCGAATATTTCTTCACTTGTTTTTATCCATAATTCTTTATAGTTAATCCCTATATCTGATGATGCATTTACCCAATCATTAATATTGTTAGGTTCCGGGATTCTTATCCAATCTTCTTTCATATCTAACAAATAATCAACTAACTCTCCATATTGTAACTGATCATTTTTGTTTATAAGATATTTTACAGCTCTACAATATACTAGTGCACTCAATATCGCTCTCGGATGTCCATGTGTCGAAATTCCATTTAGAAACGCTCTCTGATACATCTCATCATTAGTAATGTTTTCAGCATAAGCATGCGGTAATATTCGCATTACTACCCCATTTCCACCTGCATCAAAATAATTTTTCACATCATTTTTATTCTGCTTCCATGGTGGAATCCCTTTCGCCCAAGAGAGTGCAGCGCGTTTAGTTGCACCACCTCCACCGCGTTCATAAACAAGCCAAGATGGTAATTCTATTCTTCCAAAATACGACAAAAAATTTGTATATTTTAATGCTCTTGCAGTCGCTAATGTGAGTTGTGTATCGTCACTGTAACTACCTGCTTGTATGACTTCCTCAGTATATGACTTCCCATATCCAGAGTTTTTAACCCATTCTCGAAAGTTTGTATTCCTATTTCTTTCGCTACTTCTTTTATTTCTTTCTTGAGGCCATCCTAAAGCATCACCAATTGCAATGCCCAAAAGTGAGCCTAAATATTTTTCTTCTACTAATCCCATCGTCTCACTCCTCTTCAGTATAGATGTTTTCATTAGGAATAATAGCATTTCGCAATTGATATGCTAAATTTTTTTCATACATTTCTGGACAAACGATGATTTGAATATTGGAAATATCACATTGAGCTAAATTAAGATTTATTAGTTCCCTTTTAGCTTGTTCATTACTTCTAAAAACAATCCCTAATATGTTTTCTTTTAGGATAGAATGCATAATTAGAACTTCAGCCTGATTATCAGTTGGTGAGCTTGCTAACATATTCTTATATCTAACAATTTCTCTTTTACCTAATATGCTCTCGGAATAAAGTTTTTTAAAACTATCGATTCCTCCACCTATCATTATACCACCATTAGTTGCTGCATTACATGGGCAAAACAAGGATTGGTCATTTATCACACTTGGGGATATTAACAAAATAGACCAGTCTTTAAATAAATGCATTATATTGCTAGTAATCACTCTATCTAAATAAAACAGATTAGGGTATTGAACAGAACAACAAATATAATCTTCTTTACCATCCAATCTCAATTCGTCATTTCTTTCTAAATTCTCATCTTTAATAAAATTATTGGCTAGCAATTTACCATCTGTTCCCAAGATATATGGTAGATTTTTAGATTTAGTAAAATGACACAATCGACTAATTCCCCTCTCTTTAACAAAGGCATTATATTCAGTCATTCTCCGACCTCCAATCATATAGATTTTCGTCTCTTGGCAGTAAATCAGTTAACTCATCGAAGTAGGTTATTATTACACCAGTTTTTGCTCGAGTTACACTGACATATACTAGTTTAACTTCTTCTGAAAGAGCATCGTCTTTGCTACCATACTTATCTATTTCATCCTCAGTAGGCATATACTGATCACTCATAAATGGCAATATAACTATATCAAATTCCAATCCTTTTGCAGAATGGTAAGTTCCAATATAAACAGAATCGTTACCATTCCACCTATCCATATCTTTTTTTAACGTTGTATAATTTATGCCTTTAATAGTAAATTCATCTTCTATGATCCTTACATCTTCTCTAGTTTTTAAAAGGACTGCAATCGTTCGGGAAGAATCAGATCCCTTAACAACGTTAGCCACAAAATTTATTTCGTCTTCTAAATTCTTTACCTGCATCAGAATGGGTTTTGGTCCCTCTGCAATAGGAACTACTGAGTCAACTTTATCATTGTCATCAATTTCGAAGAAAGGCAACTCTGAGATTGCTTTTGCTAGCTTTCCTACACCTGATTTATTTCGATAATTCTTTTCAAGTTTCCATATTTTCACATTGGTTAAACCAGCAGAACGCCAAGAAATTCTACTGCCATAAATTTGTTGAGCCGCATCACCAAAAAAATTTATACTGCCTTCATCTGGTATCAGCAAACTCAAGGATTTAAGCATCATTGGAGAAAAATCTTGGCCTTCATCTATAAGAATATACCTATAGAATCTCTCCGTTTCATCTTGAGCTGCTTCTTCACAAACTACCGCAGCTAAACTATCCCAATCATATAAATATCCACTCTCATTTCTAAGTTCAATATATTTTTGAAATACTTCATAAAAATAAATTCTATTTTTCCTAAGAATCCTAGCGTCGCTTCGTCCAGTCCTCTCTACTTTAATATACGCATTTTTATCTGAAATACCCATTTTTTGAATCCATTCTATTTCGTCAATAAAAACATCTACATGACGATTTAAAGTTGATTCATTTGGATACATCTTTTTCACACTATCTATTGCTTCTTTGATTAATTCATTTTTAGAATTGAGAATGCAGTTATATTTCATCTTTCCTCTAGAATTTAAATATCCTCGTGCAAATTTATGATAATTTTCAATCACTAAATTTTCTGGAATGTCAGATAAAATAAACTCCATGTAATTTATAAGAGTTCTATTGTATGTTAATAAAAGTATTTTATCTTTTGGATACATCCTTGCCATTTTTACAGCTCTAAGCAATGCAATAGTTGTTTTTCCACTTCCTGCAGTCCCTAATATCACAATATTGTCTACTTCAGAAAGATATAAAATTTCATTTTGTTTCCCCTCTGGTTTAGGTAAAACCATAAGATCACATCCATTCTGTTAATTATCTCTGTCAACTTTTATTCTATCACATATGAAAGCGCTATAAAATAAAAAAAGCTAGAAATATATTAAAATAGCATTTCTAGCTTCTTAACTGTACAATAAATTTTATTCGCTAAAACAACATTTAATATAATTTTCAGAGTCTATTCACTAAAATAGCAGTGTAGTTTGATACCATATGTATCAGTTAAAAAACTATCTGAAGCCAATATTATTTGTTTCATGCCTGGAGTCATTACCGATACAGAAACTCCTGGTTGTACAATTGAAATTTTAAATGTTGTTTGAAATCCAGCTTGAATCATTTTCTTTATCATATATAAGGTCTTTAGGTCGCCTTTATCAAATCTAGTAGAATTATACTTTTTCATTTGTTGTTTTTCACGTTCAATCATACGTACTATCAATTCTAGAGTATTATCATTCCACATAATAGACTTTTCTGATTGTCCACATACTTCATATAAATCTGATACCCTTGCTCCTGGAATATCGCCATGAGAGTATTTACAATGATACAAATAGAACTCTATGATTCTTTGTTCTTGATTAATCGCAATAGAAACAATATCAGCAATCTCCCCTGAACCATCATCGTCAAATATGATATCCGAATCCGCATCAACTATATTATGAATTGTCGCATATTGAATTGAATCCCTTTTTCGCTCTCTACCTTGGGACTCTTTTTTTATATCTACATCAAATCTATTCCAATTAATCCTATTTATATAATTTGGATTCAACTTCATATCACGCTTGGGTTTAATTACTGTTTTCAAATTTTCTTGAACGACTATAACAGTACCGTCCTCTTGAATAAAGGAGATTTCAGGAGAATAATCTTTAAGATAGTCAACCATACTTATCAACTGACTCCCCTTCTTAACAAATAATTCGTCTCCTTCAATTTGTTTAAATCCATAGTTAGTGCTATTTATATACTGTTCAAAAATATATTTACGGTCGTTAATCCAGTATTCAAAAATTAAATTTTTATCAACTAATTTGGGATTACGTAGATCCGCTTGAAAAAATGGTATAAGCAACTCTTCTTTCTTAATATAAAGTTGCTTAGACAAAGAATTTGATACTTCAATTTGTTCTGGTAAAGTTATCTTATATGCTTTTCTTTTTGGGAAATTAGTTATTGCTTCTGAAATAAGAGAATTTTCTAAAATATTACTTGTATCAATTGACGTATCCAGAACTTGTTTTCCAGTTTCTTTACACCACTCTATCCAAAAATCTACTCGTTCGACCCAACGCATCCAGACTTTGCCTTTATATGAACAACCGATACTTATTCGCTCACCATTTTTAAATCCATAGCCAAATAAATTAGATTTTGTTGAACTGGAAATAGCAGCCTCACTAATACCTGATTTAATATCCGTTCCTGCAAACATTCTGAAACTAACTCGACCATTAGGTACTTGTTTTAACCCAAGTGTTCCAATCATCAGCCTGTTAATCCCATTTAGAACACGATAAATGGAATCCCCTTTTATCTGGGTAGCACCAAAAAACATCTTGTCAATAAGGCGGTTACCTTTTCCAGCATCGGTTTCGTTTATGTGAATCATTCCGTTTTCTTTATCAAAAAATAGTACAAAAAGATCATATTCATACTGTACAATATCTTTTTGATCAGACCAAACTACTCTTGATTCAATTTCTTCAATGAAAATATAGACAGAACTTTTATTGTTAATCAAAAAAGTTGTTCGTTCAGGATTTAATACCTTTTTCCAATTATCCAATAAAACGTCGGTAGAATGATAGCGGAACATTCTCGTACTCACTTTCATTTTCAATTGAGATAAATCAATTTCATCGGCATGACCTTTTTCAAAATTTTCAATAAACTCTCCAAGATTAACTTCACTTTCAATTGATTGACTTGAATGAATACTTAATAGTTTATTCCAATCAGAATCCTGATGATAAAGTTCTTCTACCGCTTCTCTTAAATCATCCATAGCCACATTAGTTATTAACTTTGCATCTCCTAAATTTTCACCACTTGTTCTTGCAAATCTACCTATAAATTGTAGAGTAATTGGTAATGACTTATACTTATCATGAATAGCTGCAATCTTAAGTGAGGGGATATCAATTCCCTCTCCAAACATATCTACACATACAACTATTTTAGCTACCCCATTTTTAACTTTCTTTAAATTTTCTCTGCGTGCGGCTGCTTTTATTTTACTGTGAATCACGACAGGATTAAATTCGGTGTATTTTGAATAAATTTGTTCAAACAGCTCATTAGCACGCTTTGTACTATTTGCTCTAGCTAAAACCACATGATTATATCCATCATCTATATCTATGCGTAAATGCTCTACCGCAACATTTGCAATCTCTTCATCCGATTTATTTTCATCAAATTCTTGAATAGGGTAAAAATCAATTTTTTTGAAATAACCCGCACTTTGTGCCAGTCCAAGTCCATAGTTAAATATTATCTTACCTGCAATTTTCTTTCCATCGTTTCTAAATGGAGTTGCTGTAAACTGTAATATTTTCTTTTCTGAGAACTTGTCTCTAACAGCCTGCCAATCTGGTGCCCCTAAATGATGCGCTTCATCAAAGATTACAACTTCAACTTTTTTTAATAACTGCTCTAAAATCTCAGGTTTCATACTCTTTATCATACCTGGAGTTGAAACAATAATATCGGAAGATTCAATTGTTTTCATTAGAATATGCTCATCTTTAAATTTTGCCTTATATAGAAATGTTGTTGGATAGATAATTCCTTCTGAAATCATCCCTAATTTCGGTAAAATGCCAAAATGACTAGCTCCTTCAAAAATTTGTTCTCTTAATAAATTAGAGGGAACTATAATTAATGTTGAGCCAATTTGTTCTGAAATAATTGTTGCAAACATAGTTTCTGATTTCCCCGTGCCTGTTGGCAGTACAACTGTAGCCGGTGCACCGGAAGTCGCCCAGTGTGCTCGAATTGCTGACAATGCACCAAATTGAGGAAGTCGTAAACCTATTTCACCATCATTTCTAGATACTAATTCACTGTAATATTTTATCCAACTTGTAATAACTTCATTGTAGGAATACTCTTTGCCTTTTTCATCAAAACATTTACTTACTTTATTTCCTCCGCCAAGTGATATAATTTCTTTTCTAGGATATCTTACTTCCATACAATCATCTCCTTTTATATTTTTTCAAAATCAGACATTCCCTGAATAGCCCGATACTATACTCCTTCTTTTTTATAGAACATCATCTTTAGTTTAGATTAGCATGCTTTTATTCTTTATTTAATCAAAGTTGTGCTCTATTTAATTTTGACATATGGTCTTACCTTCGTCTTAATTTTAGCAACTGTATAATCAGTTCTAAAAAATTATCATATATTATCATTTTAACAGAAAAAAAAAAATTATGTACATAATGTGAGTCGCCAATTTATGAGTAAAATAATAAAAAGGGATTCTCACCTAAGGAATATTTTTTGAGAAGTGATAAGAGAAAATTTTTATTGACAGATACCACAATATCTAGCGAAGCTGATACTGAATTTACACAATGATGCAAGTATTGATGCTACTTTTAAGTATCAAAAAAAGCTAGGAATGCCTATATTAACAGCGTTCCTAGCTTCTATTTTGTTGTTATCCAACAGACCCTTCCATCTCATAACTAATCAATCGATTCAATTCAACCGCATACTCCATCGGTAATTCCTTCGTAAACGGCTCCACAAATCCCATAACGATCATCTCAGTCGCTTCAACCTCTGTCAACCCACGACTCATCAAGTAATAAAGCTGCTCTTCCGAAATTTTCGAAACCTTCGCTTCATGCTCCAACGCCACTTGACTGTTATGAATCTCATTAAACGGAATCGTATCCGATTTCGATTTATCATCCATAATAATCGTATCACACTCAATATGTGAAATCGACCCAGCACTATCTTTCCCAAATGTTACTTGACCACGGTAATTCACTTCGCCGCCGTCTTTCGCAATTGATTTAGAAACAATCGAACTTGACGTGTTTGGCGCATTATGAATCATTTTCGCCCCTGTATCTTGAATTTGTCCTTCCCCAGCAAATGCAATCGAAAGCATTGTACCACGAGCACCTTTTCCATCAAGATACACACTTGGATATTTCATCGTTGTTTTGGCACCTAAGTTTCCATCGATCCACTCGACAGTGGCACCTTCATAAGCTTTGGCACGTTTTGTTACCAAGTTATAAACATTATCAGACCAGTTTTGGATGGTTGTATAACGTGTATAGGCATCTTTATGGGTAAAGATCTCAACGATCGCTGCGTGTAAGCTATTGCTTGTATACGTAGGTGCTGTACAGCCTTCTACGTAGTGAACACTTGCGCCTTCATCCACAATGATCAGCGTACGTTCAAATTGTCCTGTGTTTTCCGCATTGATTCGGAAATATGTTTGTAATGGCACATCCACACGAACCCCTTTTGGCACATAGATAAACGTTCCACCAGACCAAACTGCTGAGTTTAGGGCTGCTAATTTGTTATCTGTTGGTGGAACTAATTTTGCAAAATATTTTTTGAATATATCTGGGTATTCTTTCAATGCTGAATCTGTATCAGTAAAGATGATTCCTAATTTCTGGAATTCTTCTTTCATATTGTGGTAAACCACTTCTGATTCATATTGCGCTGAAGCTCCCGCTAAATACGCACGTTCTGCTTCTGGAATTCCGATTCTTTCAAAAGTTTCTTTGATTTTATCTGGCACATCATCCCAGTCACGAGCGGGTTTATCGCTGGCTCTTTGGAAATATTTGATTTTTTCAAAATCAATATCAGATAAATCTGGTCCCCATTCTTGCATGGCCATTTTGTTGAATTGTTCCAATGATTTCAAACGGAACTCCAACATCCATTCTGGTTCTTCTTTTTTACGTGAAATTTCTCTAACAACTTCCTCTGTTAGTCCATTTCCCGTACTGAAAATTGGTTTCACATCATCATGGAAACCAAATTGATATTCTTCTAACTCAGGTACAGTACTCAAATTATCTCACGCTCACTTTCTTAGGTTGAGAATCAAACGATTAGTTTCGAGTTATTTGATTTCTCACTAATTTTCTATTCTTCACAGTGTAATTGTCCTGCGGTTCCTTGTCCATCATTTTCAACTGCTTGTTCTAATGCTTTCCAAGCAAGTGTTGCACATTTGATCCGTGCGGGGAATTTGGCCACACCGCTAAGCATCGCTGCATCACCTAATTTTTCTTCTTCTGGTACATCATTTCCTTGTACCAATTGAGAAAAATCTTCAGCTAACTGTTCTGCTTCAGCTAATGTCTTTCCAATCACCGCATCTGTCATCATACTAGCACTCGCCGTACTAATTGAACACCCACTTCCGCTAAAGGCAATATCTTTAATAACATTGTCTTCAATAGCCACTTGCAATTCGATCACATCGCCACAAGTTGGGTTATTCATTTCGATTTTCTTGCTTGATTCTGCCAATGTTCCATGATGATGAGGATGACTTGAATGATCCAAAATCACTTGACGGTATAAATTATCTAATCTAGATAGAGCCATGTTGGAAAAACTCCTTTGTCGCTAAAATTGCATCGATCAATCGATCAGCATCTGCCTTGGTATTATATAGATAGAAACTCGCTCTCGCTGTCGCTGGAACGTCTAAATAGTTCAGTAATGGCTGCGCACAATGATGTCCTGCACGAACTGCCACTCCTTCCATATCCAAAGCTGTCGCCGTGTCATGTGGGTGTAAGCCATCTAAATTAAACGCCAAAACACCTGTATGATGAGCTGGATCTTGTGGTCCGTAAACCGTCAGACCTTCAATCGCCAATAGTTTTGGTAACACATAAGCGACTAATTCTGCTTCATGTTGATGAATTTCTTCTAATCCGATCTCTGTTAGAAAATCGATGGCCGCACCTAGAGCAATTGCTCCAGCAATATTGGGGGTACCTGCCTCAAATTTCCAAGGCAGTTCTTTCCAAGTACTATCATATAAATTCACGAAATCGATCATTTCCCCACCAAATTCTACGGGTTCCATTTGATCTAGTAATTCACGTTTTCCATATAATACACCAATTCCAGTTGGACCACACATTTTATGCCCACTGAATGCGTAAAAATCAGCATCGATTGCTTGAACATTCACCGGCATATGCGGTACAGCTTGGGCACCATCGACAACTAAAACAGCACCGTGACTATGAGCAAGCTCTGCCAACTCTGCTAGTGGATTGATCACGCCTAAAATATTCGATACATGCGCGATAGAAACAATCTTGGTTTTATCCGTGATTTGTTGTTTCGCACTTTCCATATCTAAAAAGCCATCTGCTGTGATTTCGATATATTTTAACGTTGCGCCTTTGCGTTCAGCTAATTGTTGCCAAGGGATAATATTGGAATGATGTTCCATATAGGAAATCACGATTTCATCCCCTGCTTCAACCGCTAAATCACCATAGCTTTTTGCGACCCAATTTAGACTCGTCGTTGTGCCTCGGGTAAAGAGCGTTTCGGCTGTTTCTTTCGCATTGATAAAGGCTCTAACTTTTTCACGAGCTTCTTCATACTCTTTCGTGGCACGTTCGGCCAACGTATGCACACCACGGTGAACATTAGCATTATCGTGTTCGTAATAATAAGTCAGTTTATCTAAAACTGCTTTAGGCTTTTGAGTTGTTGCTGCATTATCCAGATAAACAAGCGGCTCGTCATTGACTTCTTGAAACAAGATGGGAAACTGCTGCCGAATCTTATCTGCGTTTATCATGCATTCAACTTCCCTTCAATTACGTCTACAAATTCTTTTTGTACGTCTTTTACAGGAATCGCTGTGATCACGGAACCTAAGAAGCCGCGGATAACCAAACGTTCCGCATCATCTTTACGTAACCCACGACTCATTAAATAGTACATTTCTTCTGGATCGACACGACCAACACTGGCTGCATGTCCTGCGGTTACTTCATTTTCATCAATCAATAAAATCGGGTTCGCATCACCACGGGCTTTATCAGAAAGCATTAAGACACGACTTTCTTGTTGGGCATCTGCCCCTTTAGCGCCTTTTAGAATATGACCAATTCCGTTGAACGTTAAAGTACCACGTTCGCGGATAACTCCATGTTGTAAAATGTGTCCCACTGAGTGAGAGGCTTTATTGGTTACACGAGTATCGATTCCTTGTGTTTGTTTGCCAGCGCTGATTGCTACAACTTTGACTTCTGAATGAGAACCTTCACCTACTAAGTCAGAATCAAAATCAGCAACCACGTCACCATCGTTCATCACGCCAAGCGCCCAATCAATAGATGCATCACGCATGATATGTCCACGACGATTCATGTAAGTTGAAACATTTTCGCCTAATTGATCCACAGCTGAATATTTCACTTTTGCACCAGCTTTTGCAATCACTTCAACCACGATATTCGCTGACACTTTAACTTTTTGCTCGCCAATTGTTTGGAATCGTTCTAGGTAGCTGAACTCGCTATGTTCGTCCGCTACAATCAAGACATGTTTGAAGAATGATTCTTCACTCGCCGAATCTTGGATAAAGATTGCTTCGATCGGTTCTTCAATAACAACATTTTTCGGTACGTATAAGAACACTCCACTATTCATAAAGGCTGTATGGAACGCTGTTAATTTATCTTCATCCATTTCAACCGCTTTGTTCATATAATATTCTTTGACTAAATCACCATGTTCTTGTAATGCAGTGAACATATCCGTGAAAATCACGCCTTGATCGGCTAATTTTGCTGAAAGTTGTTCAAACGCTGTGATCGACCCTTGCTGCACAATCACCGGGTTGTCTTTCATTGCATCAAAGCTTGGAAAGTTCATTGTTTCAGGTGTATACTCTTCAGTATTCACGTTAAACAAAGGCCAACGGTGAAATTTCACGCGTTCGATCTTTGGTAATTCTAAGTTTTCAGCTTTTTCTAAAGCCGCTACACGTAAGTCGGTCATCCAAGTAGGTTCTTCGTTACGGGCTGAAAAAGCGTTGATGTCGTCAAGATAATTCGCTGTTGTTATGTCCTTCATTTATCTTGTCCTCCTTATGCTTCTTCTTTGTATTCGATACCTAATTCTTGGCTAATGCCAGCATAGCCTTCTGCTTCTAAACGTTTCGCAAGTTCAGCACCGCCAGTTTTCACCACACGGCCTTCCATCATGATATGCACCACATCTGGTGTGATGTAGTTCAATAGACGTTGGTAGTGGGTGATGATCAAGGCGCCAAAATTTTCCCCGCGCATTTCGTTTACGCCTTTTGAAACAACTTTTAACGCATCGATATCTAGACCAGAATCGATTTCATCTAAGATTGCAAATGTTGGTTCTAACATCAATAATTGTAGGATTTCATTTCGTTTCTTTTCCCCACCAGAGAAGCCTTCGTTCAAGTAACGTTCAGCCATTTCTTCTGGCATATTTAAAAGGTCCATTTTTTTGTCTAATTTTTTGATGAATTCCATCACTGAAATTTTATCGTCTTCATCACGTTTGGCGTTGATTGCCGCACGCATGAATTCAGCATTGGTGATTCCTGGAATTTCACTTGGGTATTGCATGGCAAGGAATAAACCTAAACGAGCACGTTCGTCCACTTCAAGATCTAAGACATTTTCGCCGTCAAACAAGATTTCACCTTCTGTGACTTCGTAATTAGGATTTCCCATGATCGCCGCAGATAAAGTTGATTTACCTGTTCCGTTTGGCCCCATGATTGCGTGGATTTCACCTGTTTTCATCGTCAGGTTAACCCCTTTTAAAATCTTTTTATCTTCGATTGATACGTGTAAATTTTTAATTTCTAAAACGGACATTTACAATTCCCTCCAACTTAAAATAATTATTTTATCGTTCTCAT
Source organism: Enterococcus sp. AZ170 (assembly GCF_050545135.1). Classification (NCBI taxonomy): domain Bacteria; kingdom Bacillati; phylum Bacillota; class Bacilli; order Lactobacillales; family Enterococcaceae; genus Enterococcus; species Enterococcus sp. AZ170. Next base: position 2,132,494 of record NZ_CP172947.1, read on the forward strand.
TCATTTTATCCTAATTGAGAATGATAAGCAATCTCTTTACTAGAATAATTCTTATTTAGTCTAGGTTTTCTTTGTGAAAAAATGGACTTAATTAGAATCTTTCTAAAATGGTTATTCTTTTCCTTTCTCATTTTTATAGTCTTTTCTCGGCTATACTTGATGAACTATTGACTACTAACAACCTAAAAAGTTTTGATTTCCCTCAACCTTTGTGAGATAATTTACAACGATTTCAGGAAATTTTTAACTAGAACAAAAATTACTTTGTTCCAGCCATTTGAAGGAAGGTTTTTCAATGTCTAAAAAAGGAATCATTATCGTTAATCTTGGTACACCAGATAAACCAGAAACCAAGGAAGTTCGAGCTTATCTTAAACGCTTTTTAGGAGATAAACGTGTTATTGACATGAACCGTTTGATCTGGCTACCGGTTTTATATGGGATCATTCTACGAACGAGACCAAAAAAATCAGCTGCTTTATACCAACAAATTTGGCAAGAAGCGGGTTCTCCTTTACTTATCTTTACTCGATCACAGACCGATCAATTGCAAGCGCGTTTTCCAGATCGTATTGTGCGGTATGCAATGTCTTACAGTAAGCCTTTGATCCCAGAAGTACTAAAAGAAATGCACGATCTTGGTGTTACTGATTTAACGATCATTCCATTATATCCACAATATTCAACCACTACCACAGCACCTATTTTTGATGAAGTTGCTAAATTTTATTTGAAAGCTCAAGCAATTCCTACTTTGCATTTTATTCAGTCTTTTTATGATGAGCCTTTATATATTGAAGCTTTAGCGAATCTAATCAAACAAGCGTTATCTAAAAAAAAGATTGATAAGATTGTTTTCTCTTATCACGGCATCCCGGTGTCTTATATTGAAAAAGGCGACCATTATTTAGAACACTGTGAACAGACAACTCAAGCTGTAATGAAGCTGGTTGGCGATGTTCCTTTTATCAGTACATTTCAATCAAAATTTGGACCAGCTGAATGGCTGACACCAGCGACAGACCAAACGTTAAAAGAACTTCCTAAACAAGGTGCTAAAAATATTTTGATCCTGACTCCTGGTTTTGTTTCTGATTGTTTAGAAACAGTCGAAGAAATCGAAGAAGAAAATTATGGTTATTTTATGGCGCATGGCGGAGAGTATTTCCATTATATCCATCCATTTAATGCCGATCCAACGTTAGCAGATATTCTGGAAAAACTTGTAAAACAACGCTAAATATTACTCAAATCAAAATAATCTCTTATTGTTTGCCATGTTAGAATAAGTAGAATTATCTTCTATTGAGAGTCAGTTCTACTTTTCTATTTATTAAACTTTATTTAACTTCAACATAAATAAATAGAATTTCAAATCAGCAGATAATTAAAATACAAAAAAAGTGAGTGGGACATAACTCTTCGAGCCATATCCCGCTCACGTGGAATCCGGATAAACGGTGGGAGCAGAAGCAACCCCTTCGGAAATAAGCTGAAATTCACAAAAATTTGAAGAACAATTTTCGTGAATTCCCTCTTATTTCTCGGGGTTTAACACTTCTGTCCCATCCTCTTTCAATAGTTTATTTTTCAACAGGTTTTACTGATCCATCCCATTTTTCAAGGATCCAATCTTGGATTTCTTTACTGTGTAATGCATCAACTAATTTTTTGATTTTATCACTCTCTTTATCTTCGGAACGAACAGCCACGATATTGACATATGGTGAATTATCTTTTTCCAACAATACAGAGTCTTTCAATGGATTTAAGCCTGCACTATAGGCAAAGTTAGCATTAATCGCTACAAGATCAGCTTCATCGTTATTATACGTTGTGGTTAACACCTCTGGATTAATGTTATGAATAAATTTCAAATTTTTAGGATTCTTGTCAATATCTTCAAAGGTTGCAGTTTCTAAATCAACGCCATCTTTTACAGTTACTAAATCAGCATCTTGTAAAATTGTGATAATTCGACCCCAATCAGATTCTGAATTTGATGTAATGATTGTTGCACCATCTTTCAAATCCTTGATATCTTTAATCCGTTTTGAATATAAGCCCATTGGTTCAATATGGATACCGCCAGCATTCGCAAAATCATAGTTGTTTTCTTTCACTTGTAAATTAAAGTAAGGGATATGCTGGAAATAGTTGGCATCGATATCCCCTTCCGCTAAATTTTTGTTAGGTAAGATGTAATCATCGAATTGAACGATTTCTAAATCAATACCTTCTTTTTTTAGAATTGGTTTTACTTGTTCCAAAATTTCCGCATGAGGTGATGCAGATGCGCCTACCTTTAGAACAGAAGAATCTTTGTCAGCACCTGAGACTTTGCTATCATCTGTTTTACTATTTCCACCACCACATGCAACTAATCCTAAAGTGACAACTGCTAGCGCTGCTAAACCGAATAATTTCTTTTTCATACTTACTTCCTCCAATATTTTCTATTTGATTGTTTATCGTTTGTCAGAACGTTTCACTAGTTGATCCCCAACAAATTGAATAATAAACACAATAACCAAGATTAAAACTGTAGCAACCAATGTAACTGTATTATTGTTGCGGCTAAAGCCTTCTTGGTAAGCTAAACCACCAAGACCGCCGCCGCCGATGATCCCCGCCATAGCGGTAAAACCGATCATCGTGATTGTTGTAAGCGTCACACCCGATAGTAACGCTGGGGTACTTTCAGGAATGAGCACTTTAAAGATTTTCTGAATTCTAGAAGCACCCATGGCGTCTGCTGCTTCCAACACACCACTGTCAACTTCACGAAATGCAATTTCAACTAAACGAGCATAAAAAGGGGCTGCCGATACGATCAACGAAGGAATCGCTGCTTTGGCACCAATCCCCGTACCAACCAGTTTTCTTGAAAAGTCCATCAATAAAATGATCAATACGATATAAGGAATCGAACGAAATATATTGCTGACCACTGATAAAATACTATAACAAACTTTAGCATAAGGTGATGAATTTCTACTTAAACTATAAAGCAGTAACCCTAATAAAAAACCAATAATAATAACAAAAATCATTGCAACGATTGTCATGAATAACGTATCGATCGCCGCCTGTTGCATTGATTCTGGATTCACTCGACTAAAGTCTAAATATTTCTCAACAAAGGTTTCATTTGCCATCGTGAATCACCTCCAAAACTACTTCTTTTTCTGTAAAGAAGGTCAATGTTTTTCCCACTTCATCTTTTGTGCCAATGATCATCACAGTCAAAGAACCAAAAGCACCTTCTTTGGCTTGTTGAACCTGTCCTTGAACGACATTGATATCCACATCAAACTTACGAATTGCTTGAGAGATAACTGGCTCATTGGCATTATCCCCACTAAATTGAAGAGTTGCTACAAGACCTGCTGGATTTTCCTTGATCAATTCTTGCAATAGTTCTTCTGTATCTTCTTTCGGCTCTAACTCTTGTTGAACAAAACGCTTTGTAACCGCCTGTTTTGGCTGTCTAAAGACTTCTAAAACGTCTCCTTCTTCAACGATTTGACCAAGTTCCATTACAGCTACTTTGTTACAGATTTTACGGATCACATGCATTTCATGAGTGATCAAAACAATTGTTAGATTTAGGGTTTGATTGATTTCTAAAAGTAAATCTAACACTTCATCAGTCGTCTGCGGATCAAGTGCACTGGTCGCTTCGTCACATAACAGAATTTCTGGATTATTGGCTAATGCTCTAGCAATCCCCACACGCTGCTTTTGTCCTCCAGATAGTTGGCTAGGATAGGCATCTCCACGTCCTTTTAAGCCAACTAAATCTAAAAGTTCTTGTGCCCGTTCTTTTCTAACTTGTTTTGGCACATTGGCTAACTCTAACGGTAACATAATATTTTCTAAAATAGTTCTTGACCATAATAAATTGAAATGCTGAAAAATCATCCCAATTTTTTTACGAAACTGGCGCAGACCTTTATTCGTCAGTTGCGCAATGTTTTTTCCTTGAATAATCACTTCACCTTGAGTAGGTAATTCTAAACCGTTTAATAAACGAACTAAGGTACTCTTACCAGCTCCAGAATACCCAACGATGCCGTAGATATCACCTTGTTCGACAGATAGAGAAACATCTTTCACCGCTGTAACTTGTCCATTTTTACCGGAAAATTGTTTTTGTACTTGTTGCAATTCGATTAGAGGCATTTTTTCCCCTCCGCTTTCTTTGGTTTTACTTCATTTTTATTATACTACATGGTTTGCACTATGTTGTATGATAATCCGCAGGTTCATTCTTTTATTTTGCCAACTGCGTCGATCATTTCTTGTGCTACTCTTCTACCCTTTATTGACGTGATAACTTGATGGTGATTCACTAGTAAGGGAACTTCTCTCACTTCGTTCGCCAAGTACTGTTCAACATCAGTATACTTTGTAAACTGATGTTGAACATGCAAAAAGCCTCCGTCCTTCGTCACTAAACTGACAAAGGACGAAAGCCTGTCTTTCGTGTTACCACCTTGATTTACCATTATCTCACAATAATAGCCTTATACAGTACAAAATTTCAAATACTGTGGTGCTGTAACGGGCACTCCCGTAATAAGTTCACATCCGCTCGCTTATTCCGCTCAAAGACCATCTTCCATTTCAATCATGTTGCCCATTTTCAGCGAACAGGGCTCTCTTAAAACACTTTTGATACGTACTCTTCTTTTCAAAGCTTTTACTTTATATTGATGAAATTATAGCAACATCCAAATCGCTTGTCAATCATTTTTAATCTTATTGCAACTCTGTTCCATCTACATCTGTTAAAACAGCGATCCATGCTTTGGTTTGATCTGCGTCGTCTAGGACACTTGGGTCTTGTTCAGCAGCCACATTGATTGCTGAAATCGTACCACTGATTGGTGAACTAAATTCACTGACCGCCTTTTCAGCTTCTAACTCTATTAAAGAGTCCCCTTTTACAAGGCGTTGACCAACTTTAGGCATTGTAGCAAAGGTGATCGTACCTAAATCTTCTTGCGCATCATTCGTTAAACCGATTTTATACCCTTCAGCTGTTTTTAAAACCCATAAACTATCAATAATCTTGATTTCTTCAGACATTATTTAATAGCTCCTTCATAATCAGATTCTTTAAATCCGTTTGCTAAAAATTGATCACCTTTAACAAAAATCGGACGTTTGATCAACATGCCATCAGTTGCTAATAACTCACTAGCTTCTTTGATCGAAAACTCATTGACCTTATCTTTTAAGCCTTGCTCTCTATAACGAATTCCACTTGTATTAAAGAAACGGCGAATCGGTAAATCACTTTGCTCCATCCAGCTTGCCAATTGTTTTGCAGTGGGTGGATTTTCGATCATATCGATCGTTTCATAGGGTACTTGACGCTCATCTAACCAGACCTTTGCTTTCTTACAAGTTGAACATTTTGGATACCAGAAAAATGTGTACATTTTACCGCCTTCTTTCATTTAATATTCTTCAATAGTTGCTTCTTTTTGATATTTCATCGACATGATCAGGCCTACACCTATCATATTCCCTAAAATCGAGGAGCCACCTTGGCTAATAAATGGTAATGGAATCCCTGTTAATGGTAGAAGTCCAATATTCGCTCCTATATTTTCAAATACGTGGAATAGAATCATCATGATGATCCCAGTTGCAATGTAGGCATAAAACTCATTGTTGGTCTCAAAGCAAACACGAATCATACGGTAAATCAAAATAAAGTATAACAGAATGATAAAGCAGCCGCCAATAAAACCAAAGTTTTCGCCAACCACTGTGAAAATCATATCTGATTCTCTAACAGGAACGTAAACATCACTGACATTGAATCCTTTTCCAAGCAGACCGCCGGAACCGATAGCAGTAATGGCCAATGCCGGTTGGAAGGAGCGGTCTGGATCATGATGAAACGGGTTCATCCACAAATCGATCCGGTCAAACTGATACGGTTTAAATCCCACAGAATACAAGAATTCACGACCAGTAGTAGTTGTTACCAAGTAAATAGTCCCAGCGCCTATCAAAATAGCAGCTAGAAAGGTTGGTAAAATAATCTTCCAAGAAATTCCAGACATTAAAAATACGCCGCCAAAAATAGCTAAAAAGACTAACATCGTCCCAAAATCATCTTGTAGTAAAATGAGGATGATCACCGGTAGTGTAACTAGCATCATTTTACCAATCAACCAAAAATCAGATTTTATCGTCCGATTGACGTTTTTTACATTATGCATCGTTACCACATAGGCCAACATCAAAATAAAAGCGACCTTCATCAATTCCGAAGGCTGGAAAGTTGTTCCGCCGATACTGATCCAGTTTTTAGAACCTGTTTGGGATTCTAGAAAGGGATCATAAAATTTCAAAAGCAAGCCCATCATGATCAGACCTATCACATAAAAAATCGGAGTCAATCGCCAAAGTAATTTAGAACTAAAATTCATCACAATCACAATACTAACACCGCCGACTAAATACCATAACCCTTGTTTCATCAGCATATTGCCGATCTCTGGTCGATTTGGATCGTTACTCAACGCTACATAAAGTGACAGTATCCCAATGATTGAAAGAAGGAATACTGGTAAGATCACACCATAATCAATTCTATTATCTAAATTACGCATTAGTTTATTTTTATTCATTCGTCATCCCTTTTCCTTAAATCATACGCCTTTTATTATAACTTTCTATAGGAAGAAAAGAAAGTATAGACTTGATGATTTTGGAAAAACTTTAAGGAAAAGCAATGAACCGAAACGAGTATGACAAGCATACCTTTATTTCATTCTTTTCTCTTCTTATCGATTGATTCTTATTCTTGTGAATGTAGCTAATTTTAGTTATTTCTTAAGAAAATATTAAGAAGTTGCTTTTCTATGTTACGAAAAAACATTTTATATTACAATTATTACATAAACATTACAGATAGGAGTAAAACTGAAAAATTGTTTTGATTCATCAGCTATTATTTGGTTAGGCAAACAAAAATAAATTTATGAAAGGTGTAAAAAAATGAAAAATTCCGTTGTATTACTATTAATGGTCCTATTTACAGTTGGATGTTCAAAGCAACCAACTAGTACAGCAAAAAAAGAGGCAAGTGATTCTTCAACAAGTACCGCACAAACTACCGCTTCTTCTGAAAAAATAAAAACAGAAAAGAGTAAAATTTCATCAGTAAAAACAAGTATTTCTAGTGATACCACAACTACTCAAACAACTGACATGGATGCAACTGTAAATTTACCAGAGCAAGCATCTGAAATGGAGAATAGTCCAGAAAATACGCCCTCTGCAGCTCAAACATTTGACCTTACAAGCTATCTTACTGCCAACTATCCAATAACAGGTGCTCACTACACCATTTCAAACGATTCATTTAATAATGATACTGGCCGCTATGAATATTCGGTTACGATATTACCAGATACAATTGAGAGTGACAAAATCATTACTGGCGCGTTTCAAGGTTCTCCTGAAGGAAGTGAAACTACAGCAATTGTACTCGATGCTGCGAAAAGGTTGGTGACTGATTTGCCAAAAATTGATTCTTCACTGCATATTCATCATGTATCTTTTATTTCATATGATGGCAGTTACGATCTAATGCTGATTCAAGATCGCGCTCAGGAAACGCTTAAATAACGAATTCATGCATTGATTAATGCTAATTAAATTGAATGGGAGAATTAAATAAAATGAAAAAAACAATTATGCTTATCACACTTTTACTAGTTACAGTTGGTTGTACTAAGCAAACTACTGATTCTACAAAAAAATCATCGGAACATTCAGCAACAAAAAATAGCTCTATTGTTTCTTCTACTATAGTTTCGACTGACAAAGTATCTGAAGTACCTGAAGCCTCAGAACAATCTAGCAAAGAATCAGAACCATCAGAAATAACAGCAACCACTCCACAAAATTTAAGAGGGTCTTGGATAGGGAACAATGGGGAACAAGATCTTGAAGTAACCATTACAGAAAATACTATTATTACCAACGGACAAACATATAAAGTAACAAGTTATACTGAAAGCAACAATACCTTTACCATATTATGGGATATAGATAGCGTAACTGTCCCTGGAAACCCTCAACCATTTATTTATACGTATGTTCCAGAGACAGATCAGATGACAAATGGTATTACTTTTCATAGAAAATAGACAAGTATTCTGTAAAAAAATAATGAAAGAAGAGAAAACATACTTAGTTTCCTTTTCTTTCATTATTTCTAATTGTTTTGACTATCGTTACGTTGTTAAGTCATTATTTTACAATATCCAAAACTTCTTCAAAAGCTTCGATTTGAGCATATAAACGTTGGATTTGCAATTCATTTTCAATATAATTGATTGAGTTACCAAGATTTGTTTGACGTTTATCTTCTAAACGTTCGACTTCTTTTTTCGCTTCATTCGCTAGTTTTGTAATTTTATCAACTTTTTCTGACATGATGCATTCCTCCTATATCCTTAGTTATAAGTTAAGTGTAGGCTCTTTTTTGTAAATACACAAAAATTATGTCTTTGTTTCACAAATTATTAGTTAAAACTATTAAAGCATTGAACCTTCAAAATTAGTTTATTCAATGATTCCAGAAGTATTCTCACTAGGTTCTAATTCTTTTGAATATACATTGTGTTGATAAAATTTCATAATATTGTAAACTGAAAGTTTGTCATTTAGCTTCGCTTTCTTGAATTTATTATTCACTACATCTATTATTATAGAATCTATCTTAGGATCCGTTGGTTCATGATTGGAAAAAAATTCTTCACAAACCTTATATAATTGTCTACTGTCTTCTTCACTAAACTTTTGGACTTCGAAACTTTTAGAATTATTACTTTTTAATTTTTGAAGCTCATCTAATATTTGTTGGAATTTCAACTCAGTATTATCTACTTCTAACTCTTCGTTAGAATATTCTGTATTTTTGGAGACATCCATTACCTCTTTTTCTATTTTCGGCCATATTAAATCAAATGAGCTTTTGAGCCTTTCAGGATCAATTTTTTCACTACTTGACATATTATTGATTACCTCAAAGATAGAAAATACTTCTTCCTTATTGTATATCCCTGCTTGAAGATTAGTAATCGGTCCCTTTAATAAATCTTTGTCTCCATCAAATAGCAATGGCATAACCCTGTTTTTTCTAACACCTTTATAAAGTGCTCCAGCCTCAAAATTTAACCACGACTCTTGTATATTATTTGGTGTCAAAAATAATATACCCACTCCAGTTTCTGAAAGAGTATCAAATATTTTTGATGTACCATTATCCCCTTTCTCTATACTATGTGTTGACATAAAAGTGTTAACATGTTGGAGTGCTATCGGTAAAAATTTGTGAAACACTTCTGCGTATTGCTGGCTAGGTTTTTTAGACCAACTTAAAAAAACTTCCATTTGAAATCTCCTTAATTTTTATTTACTTTAAGGATAACCTAATCAACATTAAGTATCTAGCTTTTTTATAAATGTTTTTAATTTTAACCTATTTTTCTTGATTTAGTTTTAATACTATAAAACCTAACCGTATTCGTTAACTAGACTCGTAGCATAATAGAATAGAAAAGGTTGGGATTAAGTCCCAACCTCTCATTCTGGTGTTCCTATCAAAGCAATATAGCTATCTATGTTCACGATGCGCATATGTTTTACATCAAATTGTCCTCTGCTATTATAGTTTCCTTTTACCTCAATTTCATATTGGTGCATCGGTAGCGATAGGACATACGTGGCAAACGGTCTATTTTTGATGACGCAATTAATACAGATATCGTTTTCCCAAATTAGCATGCCTGTTATAGCATATGGCTTTTCTTTAAACACCTTGATGTGGGTTAAAAGTCCTGTATGAGTTTCCATATCTTTATGATACACGAAATCGCTTCAATGTCCACTCTCATGTTCTATCAAGAAAATATGCCAGCTGTAGGAATCGAACCTACGACCTACGCGTTACGAGTTTGTTTTATACGTTATTTATTAATAAAGAAACGAGTATTTCCGACTATTCAAAGCTTTATAAAATCGTATTTAATCGTCATTATTTTGATGTACTGCCCACGACCGTGCCCACGAATAAATTAAAATCACGTTATTTAATCAAAATGAAAACTATCTTATTCTCGACAAAAAGAACTAACGTTCGTATAATAAAAGCATATAAAAGGATGGTGTTTATCATGACAGATCACATTGACTTATCAGATCCTTATTTTTTGCAATACCATGATCGAGGCATGAAAAAGTGGCAAGGATTTATTATATCAGAGCATGCAAATAGCGTACACGAAGAAAACAAGCGAGTCCATAAAATAGTCCCACAAAAAAGGAAAATGACCTTTGGAGAGATTGAACAAATACTTGAATTTGCTTTTAATAATAACCGACAGGTTGTTATTCAGCTGGAAATCAAGGATGCCGAAGGTCAATATTTTGATGATACTATAGGATTTATCGAAGGATTCGATGAGTTAGGTTATATCGTCAATGACACAAAAGTGCATTATGATGAGATTCGGAATGTAGAACTGTTTGATTTCAGGAAATGGTACAACGTATGAACTTAATTGAAGAATACGAATCCGGTCTACTGACCTATCAAGAATTCCAAAATTATATATGGGGTTGTGGTCAGCGACTAATTAATGAAGTTGGATTGGATAAATTCACATTCTATTTAAACGCTGAGGAGGGCGAATATTATGAACAAAAATAGTTATGTAGGTGTAATTGATAAGATTAGAGTTATAAAGTCATTCCCTGATATGCTAGTGCGTTTTACACTACACACTCCTTCTACTGACATAAATTGCTTAGTCAGCAAGAAAGAACTAGCTAACCTTATTCTTTTTCTAGAGGATGGAAAGTTTGAACTTGCTACCTTTGGTCATTACAATGATCGGAAACAATTCGTGATCGAGAAATTCGCTGTTAAAAATCCTGATAGCTTTGTCCGTGAGTTTGTTTTAAAACCCATGTCAAACATAGCTTAGTCCCTACTTATATAGTAGGGATTTTTCATTTTCAAAAAGTTTAAGTTTATCAATATTCAGAAACACCAACATAGTATGCGAAGTAACCTTCTTCTTTTTGTTCAAGTTCGTAAGCTATAATCCATTCTGTCGCCTCCTCTTTCGTATCAAATATATACTTTCCTTCATATATTTCTCTTGAAGCTGTACTTTCATATGGATCTTCAAGATTTATTACAAGATAATAGTAAACGGTATATCTTACATCATTTTCTTTTTCATCTAAAACATATGCTAATTCTTGTTGCTTAATTTTTTGTAACGTTACATCTCCAATTCCTTTTACTCGTCTTAGTTGATCTAAAGAACTATAGGGACGAGCTTCGATTATACGCTTTGCAATAACTGAACCTACACCTGAAATTTTTTGTAGTTCAGTATGAGATGCATTATTAATGTCTACCTTCTCAGCCGCTGCTACTTGATTTGTGTTGACTACAAAAATTAAACTTAAAAGTAGAGCAAATATTCCTTTTTTTAACAAATTCTTTTTATTCATTTCATCTTCCCTCTCATCTTATAATATATATCAATACTGCCATGGATTGAAATACATGTCAATTAGTAATCTATAAACTATTTTTCATAGTAAAATAATCCCCTCCCCTCTTTGCGTACTTATACGTAAGGAGGTTTTTATGTGGATCAGATAATTATATTGGATGGTAACGTAGTAGGATTGGTTAATGACAGCGGATCAGCTCGTTGGGAGTTTGAGCGTTTAGAGGATGCTTTAGAGTTGTATAGGTTGTTAGTTTTGAGTTTAGATATTGAGGATATAATTGCTAAGTTATGTGATACAAGTGTATAAAAAAACCCTATCGGAAATTGATAGGGTTTAACATACTCTATATTTTTCATCAAAAAAGTTATCAAAACTCCCTTTATCTTTGCTAATTCGATATTCGTAGACCTCTTCATATTGTTTTATTCTACTTATCTTGTTATTACGTGACTCTTTTTTAAATTTTTGTATATTTTCTTTATTAGAAAAGATTTCCAGAGAGGATTTGTAACTACCTATAAAGCTTAATAAATCTTCACTTTCTAAAAACAGTTTAACTTCATCTTTCGTGACAAAATGAATATCTTTGTCATTTAAATCCCTTTGTATTTGAGCCTTAAAACTTGAGGCCTCTTCTCTACTCATCGAGAATAATTCCATTAATTCGCTATCTTTCTTTTTAACAACTCGTTTTAATCTTTTTTTCAAGTCGTTATCAATTTCAGATTGAAATGCTTCAATCTTCTTTTTCTTCCTAACGAATAAAAAATCTCCAATTTCGGTAACTAATATCACGAAACTAATTTGAATGTCATTGGTGTATGACAAAGTTACCGCAAATAGTACACCTACAAACAATACAAGTGTAATTAACGACATAATAACCATCCAGAATAATAACATTATTAATTACCTCCTTCTAAATTTGGTTTCATCTTCACCATTAGTTTATCATACAATCCTAGTATAATGACAACAATATGAAAACATAAAGTAATAACGTATACAAACAAGTCTATTTTAAAATCGTGGTTACTTAACAGTAGCATTATCAGTAAAAAATAAGCGCCTGATGCTATAAATATTACGTTAGCTATCCAATAAAAGACAATAATATACTTATTAGTAAATTCACTTAAAGTTTGGTAAAAGTGCAATCTCAATACATGCTTAATTAAAATTGGTAGCGCAAAAATTAATACAAAATAAGCAACGTCTGTATAATCCTTTGAAGAATTATACAGTTTATCGAATTTATATAAAGATATCGAACAAGTAACCATAAACCAAACTATTTCAAATACAAATACATATAGATCAGATTTGTTTTTATCTCTTTGAAAAATACGTATGTCTTTATCCTCTTCAAGAGTAGCAGTCTTCGTTTGCAAATGTAAACTTTCCCTTCAAAAAAACTAGTTCTATAGAATTATGATAACACGGAATTATAGTGTTTACAATTATTTTTTACAATAAGGTTGTTTTAATACTATCAAAATACCTCTCCATTCACCTCTCTTATATCTCCCAAAATCCCTTTATCAAGAACTATGTATAAGCCCTCCTAACCAAGGAGGGCTATTTTTTTAATTAAAGAAACCTCTACCCCATGTTGTATCGATACGTCCATCATCTGGACCAACAGCAACATAGCGACGGTTACCACTACTAGCAACGTAACTGATCCACGCAAAACCGTTAGTCATAATATAGCTATCATACGAGATTGCCATACCTGCATTGTAATAGTCTAAAGCTGGACTTACTGCATCATCAGGATTTGTGTCTACGCTGACTGCTAACTGTCTATCTGGATAAAATACACCACTCATATCGATTCTTTTATTAGGATCTTGTGGTGTTGGCTCGATCGGTTTTGGCGTACTTGGTTTTGGATTGCCACCAGTATTGCCAGTATATCGATAAATAGTGATTGCCGGCTGTCCGTTGTATCCCCAGATATAATCATGATCATTGACTGATATACCATCAAAGCCAAAATTACAATGGATAATATTGTCGTTATCATCAATAAAGATACCTGTGTGACCTGCTGCTCCTAGCGTGTGGCCACGAGTACCCCAGATAAAAATATTTCCCTTTTTAGCTGGATAGTTGCCGTTTACTGATTGGACTTGTTGCCAGCCGTTACACTCTAAGTCGTTAAACAATGTCTCGGTGTTCCCCGTTGATCCAGCTTTTAAAAATCCGCCAGCAATCAGTGCATTATAAACTGCGCTGGAACAGTCATAGCTATTAGGACCTAAACGAGCTGCCATGCTGTATCTGACTTTGCCTTGTCTATCCGACATCCACTTGATCATCGCATTAATATTAGCCATCTTGATCATCCTTTCCGTTTTTAATACTCTTGATAAAATCTTCAAACAACTCCGTACCAATTCCCATTTTTTTATAATTCTCAAGAATTGATTTTAGTTCCATTAATAGATACCCAACATATAAAACATAAATAAGCCCTACTCCTGCCCCTCCGGGGATCAATGGAGCCAAAGGGATGAAAAACATCAATAGCACCATGCTTGCCACTTTACGCAAAATCCCGTTAATACCTACCTTACTCAAAAACTCAATATCAGGGTTAATCTTAGCTGCTATAGTGCCACTAAGGAAATCAATCCCCATTGCAATACAAATTAACATCAAGACATAAATTGCCTTGTGATCCGCATCAGCCACAAACTGATCTAAATATTTAAACACTATCATAATTACCACCTTTTCATTATTTTAAAAACTATATAAATCAAAACTAACTAAAAAGGAATGACCATCAAACAGTCATTCCTAAAAACTTTGATTAAATTCATATTTCACCTCTGAAAATACTTGTGACACTGTTAGCTAAGTATCGGCCGATTTGTTGGTGACCTTGTAATGTAGGATGTAAATCTGGGAGTTTATCATATACCCATGTAGAAACATCTACATAATAAACCCCTTCAACTTTAACTGCAGCATTTTGACAAGCGGTAGTATATTTTTTTAACCAATCATTCATTAACACTATCGGACTTCCTGGGTGACGTTGCTTTAGGTGTGTTAAAAATTCGATCATAACAGATTCGTATTTTTCTAATGACACTGCACTAGGCGTGTCATTAGTGCCTATATTAATAAACACAATATTTGCTTGTTGAGGTCTTGCTCTTTTGCCAACTGATGAATGAAACGCAAATTCCGGTAAGGTTGGAACCCACAGTCTATCAGATCGCTCAACCAAAGCTGCACCACCTTGAGCTATTCGTATAGCTTGCGCTCCTAAATAGTCTGAACAAAACGTTGCATAGCTTTGAGCTAAGTTAGCGCCACCTCCGGCCGTGAAACTATCTCCGTAAAAATAAAAAACATTATCTGTGCCTGGTGTAAATATCGGATAAGTATCTTGTACAAAACCTTGTACATTTATACATCCTTTATAATTATAAAAACTATGTTTATCTGTCATAGATTTACCAAACCAAGGATCTTGATAAATCTCGACAACATGTTCTTCTGATGTCAAATTTTCAGCTATGAGCGTAGGGGTGTTGTCGTCGTTTATCCACATCTCAAACGGTTCACCGTTATCGATTCTGACTGTAATTTTTATACCGTTTGTTTCTTTGTAAAATAAGCCTTCTAATTTTTGACCATAAAAACCAAGCATCATACCACATGACGGCAATGTCGAGGACATCACATCCAAATCTCTAATTTTACGTTTTTCCCAATTTCCGAGAAAATAAGCATAATTTGGAAAATTTGTGTTGTCATTTTTTGTCGGATATAACGTTTTGGGGAGTACCTTACTTGTTGCACTAGCAACTGTACACCGCTTGTCAAAAATTAAGATATCACCATTAACATTTGTACCAAATAAATCACCATCATTTAGCTTTGACCAATCGATCAAAATTTCTGAGATGAACGTACCTTCGTAAATCGTTGTTGATAATTTTAACCTTTCGATGTCGGCACTTGGTACGTAATTTGTGGTATTAAACTCGGAAACTAAGTTTCCTAATTTAGCTGTTGCTTTATCATACTCAAATACTAACAAGCGCCATCTGCTATTGCTGTTTTTGAATAAACCACCTATAGCGTAATCTTTATTTACATCAGCCCCTATTAACTTTACATCTAGCAACGCTTGTTTTAGTCTATCTGTTCCAACAATAGCATCGTTTGCAAAAGGGAATTTTTGCACATCCTCAAACTTATCGATATATCTTAATTTATGAATCAATAATTTTGCGCCGTGAACGCCCGTTCCTAATACATCACCATCAAGTAATTTTGACCAATCAATTGTTATTTCTGCATCAAATCCACCAGCTGCCTTGTTTAGTTCAATTGTCTCGATATTACTCTGAGGGATATAGTTAGTTACTTGCCACAATGCCACATTGTCGCCGACTATCCCTGTTTTTTGGTCAAAGGTATTTAAAAAGATACGCCATACTCCTTTGTCGTTGTTTTTAAACAGTCCAGCAATACAATAATCTTTGTTTATATCTGCATCATACAATTTTATATCCAAAATTGCTGCTTGGTGTCTCTCAAACTCAAAAGAAGAGTTAGGAGAAAACGGATAGTTTTTCATGTTTATCGCATCGGATATTTTAGCTGACGAAACCGATTTATCTGCTAATCCTTGAGCTTGATACAAAGCTCCTTTCTGCCAGCTGCTTCCATCCCACAAATAAACATAACCGGTTTTCCCATCTGCTTCTAAAACCACCATCGCAAAATTAGAACCGCTTGGATACTTAGTCTGCAAAGCATTAAGCGAACTGAAGGTTTCTTTTGGCGTAGCACTTCCCAGATTGTTTACTTTATTCTCCACATTTAGTAATTCGGATTTTTCAGCTTTTTTATATTCAAGTTTTTCTATTTTATCGTTTACTTTATTCTCTGTATTAACTAAATCTTTTTTTTCTGCCTTGTTGTATTCCAAATCTCCTATTTTACCATCATATTTATTTACGGTTCCTAATGCTTCTTGTAATGCAGTAAAAGAGTTTTCGCTCTCAACAGCTTTACTGTCAAACGGCGTTCTCTCGACTTTTATTTTAAACGGCTTGCTTCTGGTGTCGGAATACGAACTTATAATTTGTATGACGGCAGTGATTTGCCCTGGTTGAACCATACTGGCAGGATAGTCTAAACGAAACAGTCCTTTTGTTTTATCTATCGCCTGAAAAGCATCTAATCCTTGCAACTTTTCACCATCGTTGTTTTTAACCGTATCGTGCGACCACCCAAGATTGACTGATATGCCTGCTTGATTTTCGATCTTCCCACCGTTGGCAATTTGTAAGGTCATTGATCTCCCTGATCGTTCTCCTTGTACTACTAATTGTTGAGGTATATAATCCTCATTAATATTTGTAATAACAACGTCTACTGTCTTGAACTGGTCTATTGCCATATGTTCATTTCTCCCTTCCTACCATTCGACATTATAATACCTAGCGACTGTTCCATCTGAATTAATCTCGATCGGTAATTTTAACGAGCCTAGTCCAAACTTTACCTTTGCAAAACCGAAGTTATGAGTTCCGTAATGATTCATTTTCGGATTAGATACTGTTGAGTCAGTTGGAATTTGCATAAGTGTACCGATATTGTTTCCTTCTTCAGTACCGATCACCATTTGTTTTCCTTTATTGTTTGCAATAGTCATATCGTTACCGAATAAGGAAGCTGTTCCGACTCTTCCTAAAGTAGATCCATTTGATCCTACAATATACATTGTTCCAGATTGAATTTGTATTCCACTAGATTTGCCGTACGTGTAGCTTCTAATAATTGGACCTTCTATAATACCTTCTGTGATATCGATTTTTAAGTTTCCATTCTTTGACTTAATAAATCCTTTTGCAAAGAAAACTTCACCTGTATCCAAATCCAAGAATACCTGTTCTCCGCCTAATCTACCAACTTGGATAAACCTAGCATTTAAAACCCCATCAATTGTCCATGCTGTATGAAAGTTATCTAAATTAAAATCACCATCAATAAATCCAATCCCTTCGCTATTCGCAACCAAGAAATGATTGCTTGTTTCAAGAGATTTACCGTTCATCCAAACTGAGCAATATGGGATCCTTTCATCGGAAATTCCTAGATCAGCTTCAGTGAGAACAACATAAGATCCACCTTTGAGCCCTCGAATGATATCCGTTTGCCATTGCGCGATTTGCTCAGCTGTGTAAAAAGAAGGCTTGGTATCTTCTACACGTTTTAAGTCTAGTTTCAAATCAGAAGAAGTTTTAATAGAAGATTTTTTTATTAAGTTATCTCCAATATCAGAGTTAACCTTACCTGTTAGCCGGTCAATGACCACACTAAAAATTCTAGCTCTGTAATGGTAATCTCTATCGTATCGGTGGACTTGAATAGTATTTCCAATTTCATCACCACTAATTACCTCTGTTTTGAATTGGATTAACGGACGACTCATTTCTATTAATGCGTTGTATGTATTAAGTAATAGTTCCTCAGCATCTTCAATATCCTCAAAAACAACAACGCCTTCTCTTTTTCTCATTTTCCCATTTTTTAAAGGTATACCGTATTTTTCTGTCATTTCAGATAATTCGATCCAATTTTGATCTTTAGGTTTGTTTACTGGCTTGTTTGCAGTTGTTTTCCACTCTATTCCAGCAAATTCTAACCGTCTCCCATAGCCATCACCCACTTCTTCGCCTTTACCACGACCAATGAGAGAGGTATATATTTCGGACCTGTCCTGTTCTTTGACCACAGATAATGCGGTACTACCATAAACAAATCTTTTATTTGATGCACTACCAATTTCGTCATAGATTTCTATATATTTATCAGTGATTTTGTTGTTTTCAATTTTGCATTTAAAAAGAATCTCGCAACCATGAGTTTGGAGTTGCTTCAAAGCATCTTTTACAGACAAATAATAGAATGTATCAGTAATGATTGGCAAATTCGGTTTCGCATAGCCAACTCTCCATTCGCCATCCGTAGCATTCATTATTTGACTGGCAACAACTGATATTGGTTTTTTTTGCGGTCTAATATCTTTGACAATAAATCCTTCCAATTCTTTGACCGCAAAATTAATACCTACAAAATGATTCCTGTTATTCTCATCTCCAGAATTTATGATCGAATATAAAGAAAATGTACCATCGTTTTCCTTTACAGCCATATAAGCTGCTTCTTCAATTCCTTTATCAAAAACAACTGAAACCGTCAATTTATCATTAAGCAATTCAGATTTATCTGAAGTGATTTCTTTTTCCTGTATATTTTGTGTCAAAAATTTTTTAGTCACCATACGAATAAATCGTTGTCTGTCGTCGAAAAAATAGACCGAACTGGTTATTTTCATAGATACACCTCATTTGCATATATTGTCATTACTCCGTTATTACAAATTATTTCGTCTCCACGATGGATATAGAAATTTTCGAAGTCACTATCTAGATCTAAAATAGCTGTTCTGTCTGCTCCGTTTACAAACACTTTCCCGTGTTCAAAATCAAATTCAACTAAATTATCACTATAAATGGCTGCGCTTGTAATTTTGATTTTAGCTCCTGATCTTTTGTTTGTTATTTTTATACTTGAATTAGTTGATAATTTTACTTTGATTTTTTGGGGAGTTGTCTCAATAGGGCTATCCATTGTAATAACATTACTAAATTCTTTTATTCTTGAATGCTTTAAAGGATTTTGACAGAAAAGTTCAATCTTTCCAGTTGCAAATTCATTTGTGTGATAAGTCGGTTGTTGCATTAGGGACAGTCTTCCGTAAAACAATATCCCGTTTTCGTCATTAAATACGATCGGAACATCCTCTCTTCTAAACAAAAACTGTTTAATCTTGTTAAATTTGAATTGTGAGTCCTCATAGTTTTCGAACGTCAATCCGTACTCAACAATTAACGTTTTGCTTTTAAGCTTCTGGTTAGAAATGATTGATCCAACATGGATTTCATCTGTCTGTATGTCGGTGTCTAAAGATTCGCGTCCAGCAACATCTAATGTCAGATAGCCAGGTATTTGATTTTCTAAGTATTTACCGTCATAAGTCATCGCCTTTTGAGGTAACTCCATAATTTCTAAAATAGATTTAAAATCATACAAATTATCGCCTCCTAAAAACTCGATTGAATATCAATTTCTTTTCCTTGGACTACTGATATGTCCTGGATAAACATATTGTAGTCTCTTTCTCCTAGCCTCAAATTTATATTCATAGGTTTTTCCGAATTATTCTTATTTAAAATCACATCTTTTAAACTATTAATCGCCAGAATCAAATCTGATTTATTATCTTTTACGATTACTTGTTCTTTTCCCCCTGTGAAATAACTTAAATTTTGTACCATTGTTGAATTTCTAGGCACACCAACTCCTTCAGCGTAATGTGGAATATCCGATCTTTTCATTATCGATTTAGTTTGGCTTGCCCTGTATACTTTTGTACCTCTTTTAGCATTTGGAATTAGAACGTTACGCCCTGTTGGAATATAAGGTTCTTTCCCCGGTTCATGGACAATCTCCTTGTACAATGGTCCGACCTGGTCGTTAACGATCATATCTCCACCCTTGTGGAAATTAGTACCTTTGGCATAACCAAATGCTTTCATCGCTTGACCAACAGATGCTCCAGCTGTTTCAGCAGCAACCCTGAGAGTTTTAGTAATTACGTCTGGTTGATTTTTGAAACTTTCTACGGCTGAATTTGCATTCCACGCTGGTCCACTTGCTTGATCAATAGCTGTAAGGTATTTGTCAGCAGGATTGTTCAATCCGTAAATATTTAAAGCACTTCCACCAGAACTAGTTGCATTTAATACACCTAACGGATCGCCTAGTAATTTTTTGGTTGCAGCATTATTTTTGTCATAAACATTTATAGAATTTACACCTGTAGCTGCCGCTTGGTCAACACTATATGAGTCACCTAACAAAGATTTCAATAACGGCTCTATTTTGTTAAATTGATCCAAACTGATAGTACCATCTGCTAGTTTAGTTTTTAAATCTACATTATCAGCCAACATCTTTTTTACATTGTCAGGAAGTTGAATCCATCCGTTATAAGACTCTTCAGATGCAAAAACTTTGTTCAATAAATCGGAATTATCCCCCAAGATTTTTTTCTGTTCCACGGGAAGCTGATTCCATCTGTTCATATTCGTCGTTGAAGTCAATATTTTTGATAAAAATTCCGTGTCATCAGCTAGTAGCTTTTTCTCATCATTAGGCAATTCTTTCCAGCGATTAAAAGAAGCATCAGATTGATATATCTTTTGAAGAAAATCGTAATTATCCCCCAGGATTTCTTTAACTTCAGAAGAAACCTCATTCCAATGATTCAGTTTTCCTTCTGATTTAGATAGTACTTCAACGAAATCGTAGTTTTTAGCTTTTAATTCTTTTACATCAGGTTTGAAATCTTTCCATAAGCCAAGGTTTAACATAGTTTCAGTCATAACTTCTGGCGTATTTGAGTATAAAATTGCTGTTTTTTGTTCCAAGCTCATTTTATTCCATTGTCCAGAGTCTTCTAAAGCTTTGTACATTGTTTGGCTGTATTCATCTTTTAAAACGGCTTGCTTATCTTCCCAAGCCATACCATCCCACCAATTATTGGCGATTGCCGCTTCACCAATAATCAATTTTGCATTTGAATCAAGATCGGCATTTTGAAGCTGAAATCTCATTTGATTCCATGTCGCAGAATCTTTCGCAGCATCTTTCACGACTTCCCGAACATTCGACTTGACTTCACCTGTCTTTTCATCGAACACAAGATTATTCCACATTTGAGCTGCTTTTTTTCCGTTTTTAACACTTTCGTCAGCAGTCCATGCTATTTTTTTTGCGTTTTTTTCTGCGTTTTCAGCTACTTTATCTGCCATTGAGTTCGCGCTGGATATAATATCTTTATTAGTTGATATAGCAGCATCTTTTGCATTACCCATTGAGCTGACTAGCTGACCGTTGGCTAAAAATACCTCGTTTATTAATTCAGGATATTTTTCAGTAATTGTCGCCATCTGAGAATCAAAACCATCAACTGTTGTTTTATTTATTTCATCCCAAGCTTTTAAAAACTTCTGTGCAAATTCGCCATCTAGATTATATCCTAGGTCTTGAAGATATTTCTCTTTTTCTTGCCGACTCTTAGTCGCATGTTCTTGTGCCGCTTGTCTTTGTTTTCCTAGTGACTGCAGCCATAGTTTTGCTTCTTTTTCAGTAGCATTAGCAACATCAGCATTCATAGCAGCTAAGATTTTCTTCTTTTCCTCGGCCGAAACATCTAAAGTTTCAACATAAGCAGTTGTCGTTCCTTTCGCCAAATCTTTAATGATCTTGGCTTCTGCTGCACTTATTTCAACACCTCTATTAGAGGCATTTTGTTTTATTTCTGTAATTCTCGCTGTGTTCTCTTGAACAATTTTTAAAGAGTCTTCTGTGTTCTTCTTTTCTTGTTGAAGCATCTCTTTTAAACCAATATCAACAGAAGCAGGTAATTCTTTAATTAATTTATCCAAACCGTCTATTTTGTTAATAAGGCTTTGCTCAATTGTCTGACCTATTTTTTCAAAATTGGCAACCATAGAACCGGAATCTGCTTCGAAACCTTGCGCCATAATTCCGAATTGACCTGATGCTTTTTGAGTATCATCTTGAATTTTTCCTAACGTCTTATCTGTTGCCGCTCCTACATCAGTACCCCAACGTTCAACACGCTGAGAAGAATTCCAAGCCTCTTCACCAAACAGCTTCCATGCTCCGTAACCGACAGCCAATGCACCGCCTACACCAACAATACCTAAAATTGCAGGTCCTAACGGTCCTAGAGCGGCTGTCATTGCTCCTATGCCTGAAGCTCCGCCAGCACTTGCAGCAGCACTTCCGAACTTAGTTACATTACCGACGCCGCCTGCCATAGCTGAACTGAATTCTTTAGTAGAAATTGCTCCGTTTGCTAATGCTTCTGTAGCTTCCGTGATTGCTCTTTTCTTCGCCATAGATGCAGATAATTCAACAAAACTTTTACCTAACGAACCGATACCGCCAGTTAATTTACCTGTAATCTTAAACAAGGGGCCAGCAGCAGCCGTAGTA
Organism: Enterococcus sp. AZ170; assembly: GCF_050545135.1. Lineage (NCBI taxonomy): Bacteria > Bacillati > Bacillota > Bacilli > Lactobacillales > Enterococcaceae > Enterococcus > Enterococcus sp. AZ170. Next base: position 2,155,192 of record NZ_CP172947.1, read on the forward strand.
GCTAAAAGCTTAACAACTAATTGTTGTGTTTTAGGATCTGCATCACTAAAGGCTTTCGCCAAGTCTCCTAACATTTTTACAAGAGGTTTGGAAGCTTGAAGTCCATCCCTCAAAGCATCAACGAAAGGGCCACCTAATTCAATAGCTGAATCTATAACTTCATTTTTCAGCATTTTCAGTTTAGATTCGGTAGTTTCGTACCGCTTATTAGCTTCTTCAGTTAAGGCTGTATTTTCTCCCCACGCTTTATTACCCATTTCAATTGCTCCCGAGAACACGTTTGAAGCATTTGAAGCACGTAGTAACGAATCACGCAAACGAACTTCTTTAATGTCCATATCATCTAACACTTTGATTGCAGACGTACCTTGACTCTCAGCATTCTTTAAACCTTCAATGAATTTAATGATAGCTTGAGAAGGGTCCTCTTTAAACGCTTTTGAAAATTGTTCCCCAGTCATCCCAGCAACTTGAGCAAAATTTTCTAAAGAAGTTTTTGATTTGTCGGCCTCTTTATACATTTTTTTCAAACTTTTAGCATCAGTACCTAACGCCTCAGCAAGTTCTTTAGCATTTTTGCCACCCTTGAGGATAATTTCGCCAAATTCCCCAATACTCATACCGGCTTGATTGGCTGTCTCTTCAACTTCTGAAAATGCTCCAGTCCCTTTTTCTACGGCCAATTGCATTTGCACCATAACTTTACTAAAGGCAGAACCTCCGGCTTCAGCTTCGATACCTACAGAACTCAAGGCGGCAGCAAACCCAAGAATTTCACTTTGTGACATTCCGATCTGCTTACCTGCACCAGCAAGTCTCAATCCCATTTCAGTGATTTCCGACTCAGTAGTTGCAAAGTTATTCCCTAAGTCAACAATGACTGAACCCAATTTACCAAAATCACTCTGAGACATTTGAGTAATGTTTGCAAATCTAGCTAAAGCAGTAGCGGCAGTTTCAGCGCTCATGTTAGTAGATTCTCCCAAATCGATCATCGTTTTGGTGAAGCTTACGACATTAGGTGTTTCAATCCCTAACTGACCTGCTGCTTCTGCTACAGCTGCAATCTCTTGATGGCTTGAAGGTAATTCTTTAGCTAATCCTCGTAGTCCATCTTCTAAGTCTTTATATGAATAAACGACTTTTCCTGTAGAATCGATTACTTCATCATTTGTTTTCTTTACTCCTGCAAAAGCTGACTCCCAAGAAATAGCCGCCGTCGTAACTGCCGCTGCTCCTGCTAAAATAGGAACGGTCAAACCTTTGGTCATACTTCCGCCAACTGATTCCATTCGTTTGCCAGCACTTATCATTTTTTCACTACCAGCATAAATGGCGCCAGTGGCGCCAGTGGTTTTAACTTCAAGCTCTGCTAAAGAACCTGCTGTCGCAACGAGTTGCTGTTTATAACCAGCTAATTTTCCGTTTGCGTCTTGTAGTTGTGCTGCGAGCCTTTTTGTTGAATCAGTGGCTTTACCATCTACAAACGATTCTTCGTATGCTTTTTTCAATGACGATACTTGCTTTTCTTGTGCACTGATTATATTTGTAAGACCATTATACCTAGCACCTAATTTATCCATCTGGTTGCCAGCCATATCAGCGATTTTCATATTGGCTTGCATTTCTTTAGCTAAATATCTAACTTGTTTCTTTGAGTTTTCAACTCCACGACCAAAGTCGGAATCATCAAGCCCAAGTTTTATAACCATATTTCCTATCGGTGTACCTGCCGCTCCCATGATTACCCTCCTTTTGATCCATTTACTAAATCTGATAATGGTCTAATTTCTTTTTTCTTATTATTTTTTTCTTTTTTATCGGATTTCAACAATATTTCGTCAATATCTATGCAATCTGTTTTCATTAGATCTGTGATTGTCCAACCCGGTAAATTCTTGATAACGTCACGGACGAAATTTAATTGGAGTTCGTAGAAGTCGCTCCACTTAAGATTTCCTCCGTCATCGCTTTTTTTGCTGCTTCATCGTCCGCTTGGCTGAATCCTAAAACGCGGTATCGAATAATTTCGTAAATCTTATGTCTATCTGCAGTATCAAGACCGCCTAGAATCAAATCCTTAGTAACTTCTTCGGATTCAAACAAGTCAGCAACAAATTGAATTTGTAATTGATCGTACTCAGTTTCTTCAACTAATCTCTCTTGTACAGCCGCTTCTTTTTCTAGATCTTTTTCTAAACGAATATAGTCATAACGTTTTCGAAATGGAATGAACTCTTGGGTAAATGTTCGGAATTTATTGTCTGGCATCCGTAACTCTAATTCGATTTTTCTTTCCATTGTTTTTCCTCCTCAAAAAAAGGCTAGCCGTATAGGTTAACCTTTTCATTTCGTGATTGTAGCTGCACAGTTGGCAGTCTTACCGTTATTTGTTTTCGCTGTTATATTTGCTGTACCTAAAGCAATCGCCGTTACTTTCCCTTGCTTTGGAGTGGCCGTGGCAATGGACGTGTTGTCCGAAGCGAAGTCTACTGATTTGTCTTTAGCATTTTCAGGTAAGGCAGTTGAAACCAAAGTTGCTTCTTCCCCCATTTTTAATGCAAGTTTTGATTTATCTAATACAACACTCTCGGGGGTTATTACTTCCCCGATGCAGGTCCTAAAACTGCTGTTTTTAGTTTTTCAACTCCTGCTACCGTTGATGCACGTAATACTTTCAATGTTTTTGTATTTTCGCCAATTGTAATTTTTCTTGACATAGCAGTATAAACATACTCACCAGCTTCTGGTGTAAAATCTTCATCTGTTTTCGTTGCTAATGAAAATCCGTCACGAGAGAAGCTACCGGCAACTAAAGCAAACGCCACAGGTACTCCATACAAATCTTCCGACTCTGCAACTGCTGCAACGTATGGTGGTTCTGTTTCTTCACCTAAACCATCGATGTTTTCGTCCATTGTAATAAAACCTAAAATATCCGCTTCGATTTTTGCTGGTACGTCTAACAAGCCAAAGTTAGCTGCTACATTGCCAGTCCCTTTACGTGAGATAAAATATTCTACGTTTCCAGCAAATACTTTAATTGCTTCTTTTGTTAATCCGGTAAGATCAAAACTTGTAGGTCCACCTTCTTTTTGAATTCCTTCAAGTACAACGATTTCCGAAGTAGTGTCGGGAGTTAAGTCTCCTTTAAGCTTTCTGATTGATAATTTATCAAATCCATATGTTTCCATGTGTTATTCCTCCTAGTAATCCGTATCGTGGATTCTTGTATTTTTTCTATATCTTCGTGCATCTACAAATCTCTTTGTTTCCCTAAAGTACGTGTCTAAACCACCATTCAACTGACCGTAACCCATTTCCCACATAACATCTTTTACAGCTTTTGCGATTTCTTTTGTTAGTAAACGATTTTGAGTTTCAACGTTTATTTGAAAGTTGAACGTTAATGAAACTGGCTTATTAGCCATGTGATATGCGTTTGTTTGTGGACCTGAGAAAGTATCAATAACTATAAAAGGTTTGGATACGTCTAAAGTTTCTGGCGCTTCGTAAAATTTTATTTGATAAGTAATCTCTTTTTCGTATGGGCTAGGCTTGATCGCTAAATGCTTTGCTATGACTGGATTTACAATCAATGCATTGTATACGTCCATCCACATGTCTTTCATCGGCCTAATTCCTCCATTTCACGTCTGACAGTTTCCGTTGACGTTTTTTGAATCTTGTCGGCAGCTGCTTGTAATTTCCCCATACCTTGAGGACGAACGTATTTACCATAACGTGTATAGCCGAACTCATTTAAATGAACAATAGGAGCTCTTTCTTTTGAAGCCCACCCTGTTTCAACTCGTTTTGGGTTACTTTTAACACCGCTAGTAACAACTAAATCATGAGTTTTGCCAGTATCTTGGTAAGTAGAAACAGCTTCTTTTACAATCTTTTGATTCTGTTCGCCAGCTTTTCTAAGAGCCTTATTAATAACTCTAGTAGCTTTATTTTTCCCTAACTTAGCTTCAATGTTCTTAATTATTTCAGCTTCACCAGTGATCGTTACACTCACGAACTCACCCCCAAAATGATTTTTACAAAATCGTTGTTTTCTAAATCCGGTGAGACATCAACTATTTCCCAAACTTTACCGAGATAGCGATAATCTTCAATTTCCACCTTTTGTTTGTTGGTAGGTAAGTAATCTGTATAAGGATCGCGTATCTTGATAGTTACTGCCTCTTTAGTACCTGCAACGTTCAAAATATCTCGGTCTTTCATTGAAGGGTTATAGACAAGAGCTGTACATTTATACAACTCTTTCTTTTTTGCTTCTCCTGGCTCAGGTCCCTTAGTTGGTTTAAATTCAAAAAAAGTAACTGGAGTATTTAAGTCTCCAGCTACAATTTGAGGTCTTTTATAATTTGAATTAATCGGCAATTTCTAGCTCACCCGCCAATTCTATGGAAGCATCCATGATCATTGTCTGAAAATTACTATAAAAGTATTCGAGCGCCTCGTTTCGTAAATAACGAGTACGCTCATACACAAGTTCCTTACCTTTTGGAAATTTATCAGCTTCAAAAAATCCGATTAATGATTTGATATCATTAAACGAATCTTCTAATTGTGTACCAATATCTTCATCTTCGGAAGAATGAAAAATACGAAAACGAGATTTAAATTCAGTTATGAACTTTGCATCATCCATACTATCACCCTTCCAATAGATCAATTAATTCTTGTTTCTTAGCGTTGCTTGGATACACTTTCCCCCGCTCGCCTAACAACGCTTTAAGTTGTAGCACATTCAAGCTAGAATAGTCTAACGGCGCCTTACGAGCGTTAGGCGTAATTACTCCCCCGAACCACCGTCAACAGATACTTCAGAAAAATCAAGATCATATACTTGTGCAGCATCGTTATTCGTTGGATATCCATTCCCTAACATGTCGACAGCATAAAGTGTCGCCCGTTTCATGGCGAATGTTTCTTTGTAAACGTAGACTCTTTCCGCTCTGGATTGCGTTGCGTCATATTCTTTTCCGACATAGGAGATAAGCTTGCCTTCCGGTACATCTACAGATTCGATGATGTGATCCAAACTGATGAACGGCATCGTAGTTCCGTACACATTATTCAAGTTTGCTAAAGTGACACGCACAATGATGTCCCAGTAGTTAACCGGGTTAACAATCAAATATACATTTCCAGCAACAGAACGATATTTTGTTTCGCCTTCATCATCAGCATCAATTTTATAGGTGTATTTTGATAGAACTTTCATTACCTCGCCTAACTCACTGACAATCTTATCCTTAGCAAATGTCAAAGTTCCAGCACTTTTTTTCTCTGGGTACACACCGCCTGTTACGGCGCCATCTAAATCTTTTGTTAAACCGATTGGTTCATTGTTACCTGTTCCCACAATAACTTTTTTTGCCCAAACGTCACGAACAGCTTCGCTCAAAGAAAGGTTGATAAATCGATCGATCCATCGAGGTCCTAAGTCAAGCGTATCATTTGAAATCAGGAAGAATGCAGTCAATGCAAGTTGTACAAACTCAGTTGCGCCAAACTCAGAATCTAATTGCCCTTCAAGGTCTTTATGCAATGGTCCGAAAACCGCAACACCTTTACGACGAGCGCGAATAACTTTAACTCGGCCAACAGTTGGAGTGAAGTTGATAATTTTTAAAATCGGGTGATCATTTTGTAAGTTTTCAAATACACGTTCTAGAATCGTTTCTGGCCAAACTAATTCTTGATCAAATCCACCTGTTTTAACTGCTTCATTGTAAAATTTCGTTTCTTCTGCAGTCAGAGTCGGAATCCCACGAGCTTCTAAAACACGATTATCAGTTACATTTTTCAGCTCTTCATATTCAGCACGAACTTGTGCACCTGCATCTTCTGCGATAGCAGTGACATAAGCTTCTAAAGCAGCATTTACTTGTTCAGGCGTTGCATCTTCTTTTGCAGAAATAGAGTTAAAGATTTTCTTCGCATCTGCTGTTTTGTCTGTAATTTTTAACATAATTTATTCTCCTTTTCGCAATTGCGCGATTAATGATTTTTGTTTTAGTTCTTGTCCCTCTTTATTTATTTCATTTTGTTTCATATTAGCTACTGCAATAGCAACAGCATTTTGTACGATAGCAGCAATATCTTGCGGTTCTTCTTGCAAATTCTCGCGCTTAACAGAATTAGCAAACCCAAATTCTACAGCCTCATCTGCTGCAAACCATTTTTCTTCATTCATCCATTCGCGTAGCTGTTCAGCCGATTGTCCTGTCTTATCTGAATAAATCGCTAAGATTGAATCATCGATTGTTTCCAATGCGTTTAACGTTTTTTGGATATCCTGTTTATTTCCCCAAGCGAAAGTTGAAGCTTCATGAATCATTAAAGACGTTCCTACGTTCATAATCACATTGTCGGCACCGGCAATAATAAATGTTGCGGCACTTGCTGCTAAGCCAGTTACTTCTACAGTTATATTTGACGGATGATCTTTCAGATAATTGTAAATTTCAATCCCTTCGAACACATCGCCGCCAGGGCTATTCAGTTTAATCACGATATCGTCTGTGACAGTATCAAGTGATTCTCGAATATCTTTCGCATTAATGACATCATCATCACGCCAGTATTTCTTTTGTACATTTCCACTCAGAGTGAGAATGTGCTTACCATTTTGGATCTCGTTGGTAAATTGAAACGGTACTTTTTTAACTTTCGGCATTTTCTTTCTCACCCCCTTTCAATACTTTTTGATAGTTCTTAGTCATGATTAATTGTTGACCTTCTCCGTTCGGTAAAGCATCATAATCAACTTCTTCACGAACTTCATCACGTAAGAAAGTTCCGGAAGAAACAACTTTATCGATTTGTGTCGCGTTATCTAAAATACTGATTGGTAAAACTTTAGATACTTTAATCCTTTCACCTTTACCATATTCTTGACGGGTAATTATCTTTGCTGTCAATTCATCTTGTAATTTCTTGACTAAAGGTGCGATAGATAATTTCCTAAAAGCTTTGATATTGGAATCCAGCTCTGCTTTCTCACCATAAATAAGCGCCGTAGGAACTCCTATGGCGTTGGCTATATCATCAATCAGTGACGTTTTCATTTTGTTTAACTCATCAAGGGATTGATTGGAAACCCCTTGCTTATTGGTATATTCTTCGTAATCAAACCCTTTTATCTTTGCTACAATTGCTACTGATTTTGTTTTAAAAGCGTTGTATACCTTGTCAATGTATTCTTGGAGACGTTCCGATCGGGTTTTACCGTCTTTTCCTTTTTCCTCGTTTATATTTCCAGTTGTATCAATAGATACTGAACCTCGAATTTGATTATTTCGCATAGCAATTTCTAAAATACGACCAAATAGTTCTGAGTAATCATCAAATAGTCCTTTTGTAAATCGTTCAAGTTTATCGTTGTTATATTCGATGTAAATCACATCGGACATACTAAAACTTTTTTGAAATACATAGTTTTTCACAGCAACACCAGTAAACACGTCATCATATACCGCATATTCCGTGCGCGAAAAATCATCTGCTATCAAAAGCTGATTGTCTTCAGTAAATATAACTAAGACTTCGTTGTCATCTAACAAACGATAAAAAAACTTTTCCCAAAACGTAGCAGCGGACATGTCAGAATTAGGTCGTACATTCAAAATATAATCCCAATCAGCTGTATCATTCTTGTTCTTAAATTTAACCTCTAGCGTTGACATTGTTCTCGCTACAAAATCAAGCACTGTGTTTTTGGCCATAATTTTCAGATATGCACGAGCAGACTCTTCATCACCGAATACAAAATCAGGTATCCAGTCAGAAGGTTCTTCATTTTTTATTGATGTTTTAAAGATATCAAATAAACTCACATATTTTCACCACCTTTCAATCAAAATAGATATCTTGATCACCTGCACTTTCTAGCAAATCGCCTACCAGATTCGTTTTCTTTTTTCTCTGGTGGTTTCTTTTTGTATCCGGTTTGCATTGACGTAACTTTGGAATAGTATATGCAATTCCCACTATATAAATTTTGAACTTCTCTTTCTACGTTTAAATACTGTGGTCTGTACATGTTGATCACTCGCTTTCTTAAAAGTCTAATTCATCTAACATATCAAAGGCTTCGTCATAATCTACATATTCTCCGATTTCTTCTCGTTTATAAATCGCTGCAAGAAAAGCATGAAATCCATCGGTTTTTCTCCTGACTGGCTCTTTTTTCAAAAATGTTTTGTTGCCTGACTTGTCTTCTTTAATAAACGAATTATTAGTGTACCAACGCATCATAGGATCATCTCCAAAAATGAAACGCTCATTTGCAAACCCATCTTCAATGATGGGGGCAACTTTAGATTGCACGCCTCTTGGGTTCCTCATAAACTCAACTGTGTAATTTTCTTTATCAAGCAGCGGTTTCAATAAGTCCATCCGAAAACCGTCGGCACATACCATCTCAATCTGATACAATTTTCTTTTTTCATTTAGCCAATCAACTAAATGCTGCGGATCAATCGAAGGCTCATCAACAATCGTTACCAGCCCTTTTTCTTCCCATTCTTTTATAGGAGCCTTTAGCTTAAAAGTGTCTAAAAATTGTTTACGTGCAAAGCTGTGTTGCATCCATATATACTTTTCTTCAACTTTGAAAAGCAAGCCCACAGAAGCGAAATCTCGAATGCTTGCATAGTCAAATCCAGCAACACATGAACGGTCTTTTAGATCTAATGTGCGTTGATTAGTCGCCATGAGTTTCTCATGAGTGGTGATATCCGACTCAGCATCACCCTCAGTGAAATTCATTCGTTTAACAACAAATTCTCTTCTTCCAGAAGGTTCATCTTGAAGTTTTTCATACTCTTTCATAACTGTAGAGAATAGCCGTTTCGAGTAGGTAGAGTTCTCTTCAAACATAGGATTTGCCTTAGACCACATATCCGGATTGTCCATTTCGTCTATGGAATCTAGTTTGCAAATGAAAGGAAAAAGACGATCATTTTTGTTTTCACCAGTAAATATTTTTTGAGCTCTCTCAAGCATTTTGTCATAAAATCCCTCCCTTACGTGACCGTTGGTTCCGTTGTAAAAAGTTCTAGGATTAGCGATCTTTCCTAAGCCGCTCCGCTGAATATCTACTAAATCAGAAGCTTCAAACTGATGTATCTCATCAAATTCCAAACAGCCGTCACGAGCAGAGTCCATTGTTTTAGGGTTATTAGTCCTATAACTGAATATTGAGTTTGTTACTCGATTGGTTATAGCCATTTTAGTTAAATAGAATTGTTGTTCCAATCTATTCTTTTGTACCATTTCGTAAACTTCTTTAAACGAAACTTTTCCTTGCTTTTCAGAGTTAGCCGTTATAGTAACGTCATAGTTTTTTACGCCATATAAAGGACTAATAAAAAACGAATCTCTCGCAGACATAAACCCATTTTTACCACCGCCACGAGCAATTGAATTTAATATTTCATCAAAAAACACCTCATCATCTTCTTTTTGATAACAGAAAATGAAAGGCGTAATAAATTTTTGATATTTGGCTAGTGGAAAAAAATTCTTTTCAGAATAACGTATAAAATTTTTGATCATTTCATCATCAAAATAAATATCATCCCGAACTAAAACTTCTTTTTTTAAATAGTCAACTAACTGAATTCTTTCTTTGTTGAATGGTATTTTTCCACGTTCGTACATATCTATGTATTCTTCAAAGAAATAAGGTCGAAGTAAAGTCATAATAAATCACTACCATCCATAGCTGCCTCTTTAGCTGCCTGCTGTTTTTCTTCAGGTAAATAATCGGTCAGCTGCTTAATGATTCGTTGATAGGACTGATCGCGCGAATTATATTGTTTGGCAACAGGTCGTTCCCTCTCGTAAGGAGCTTGATTCTCTGACTGAGAGAACAGTTCATAGTCTCCTTTTTCTGAAATATCAATCCACATTTCGTCTAAAAGTATTTTTAATCTCGCGGCTTGAGTAATCAAACCTGAAACAACTTTCTTTTTGTCTTCTGTCATATCATCAAAAAGCTTGCTTAATCTTTTTTCTTCGGCTTTGACTAGTCTGTTTCTCTTTTTTAGATCAGCCATAAAATCACTTCCTTTCTTGAGGGGGTGGGGTTGTGTGAGAAATTAGTAATACATTTGGAGAGTTGACCCCATCCACCGGTTCCCACGATTGGGATTTGACCCTAAAATAATTCGACCGGGGGTATATCATCCCCCACTTCCATTTGAATTACTGTGAGATTTTGGGATTTGGCTTGACTATGTAGTCAATATCAATATTCATGTTGAACAGTCCAACAACTTCATCAGCTTCGCTTCTCAATCGTTGGTTGATAGAGATTTCCTCAGGTATAACCGTTCCGTCAATCATTTGACTTCTGAATTCAGTTAGTTTCTCTATCGCTTTGTCAATCACTGCGATGGTCTCCAGTTGTTTAACATCTACACTCATTGTTCGAACACCTCTCCTAGATTATTAATAGACAGAACTTTATGTTCAGGATTATCTTTTGTTAAATAGACAAACGTAATTGTATTTGTTCCTAATCCTTCTCCAGCAGTTACATAGTGCGTGGTCATTGATGCAACGCCTACTTCCTTACCTTTGATGTAAAGCTTTGGTACTTCTCCGTTGATGTCGTAACTGATATCACAACGCTTTAAACGTTCACAAAATTCAGATCCGTTAACAGGTATAAATAAATTTTCTGCGCTATATATTTTGGAGAATAGCTTATCCATGAACTTTACCACCATTCATCATCCCACTTTCTTTTTCTTTTGTTCCCACGGTAGTTCATACGATCATGTCGCTTGTTGTGACAGTCTTTGCATAACGTTCTCAGATTGTCTATGTCTAATGCCAGCTCTGGATACTTTTCTAACTCTTTGATATGATCTATCTCCAATACAGAATCGTATTGAGTAGTTAGCTTACCTTCGGCTTTACACCATTGACATTCATAATGATCACGTTCCAAACATAGTTGTCTCAGCTTTCTCCAAGAAGAAGAACCATAAAACTTTGCCCTGTCCGCTTTAGTCTTGACCGCTGGAATCATTTCTTCTTGGTTAACTCACTGACATAAACATTCAGCAATGCTTCTTGAACTTTCAATATCCCTTCTGGTCCCAAGTTGTTTACATCTAAGCTAAGCTTTTCCTTTAAGAAGTCAGCATTATGTTTGGCTTTGATTGTCCGTTCAGTAATGTAATAGTTTAACGCTGCCACTTCATTCATCTTCAAACCATAGATTGATATAACTTGAAGAAACAATTCAGCAATCTGATCTAAGTCTTTCGCTTCTCTCATTTGTTTTAACAGTTCGGCAAAATCTTTCTGCTGCTTCTTATTTTTTTTACTGCTCATACGTAATACTCCTCTCTTAAAAGAAAACAACCGCCACGAATGACGGTTAGTTGAGTTTGCTTGCCAATTTATTTACAATTTTACCAAGATGCAATACCTCGCCTAAATTAATCAAAAACTTTAAGTATGCATTACACATGTCTCTATAAAGATCAGAATTCATTTAACCACTCCTTTATGTAATATAAAAAGCCACCGCATAAGCGATGACTACCATAAACTTGCGACTAGGCAAGTAACATCTATTTAAGCAACCTACACGATAGCCAAACTATCCCTTGCTGTTGATTAAGCAGACCCCAATCCTCCTCGGTTGCAAATGACGTGGCAGGACTCGAACCTACATTCTCCCGATTAAAAGTCGGGCGCTCTAATACGACTTGAGCTACACGTCTCGTCAATAACAATACAGGACTAACCGAACTGCCTGCACTTGGAACGTCTTCCTAGTTTTACTTAACATCCAGTAATTGCCAGATGCCACCTACAACTCCAGGTTGAAGAGTGTTGGTATTATTTAGTTTAAAATATTTCTAACCAACCATAACAATATGTTGTATAATATTATCAGGAGGTGAAATCCAATGGCATATTCTACTGGAGAAAAACCAGGAAAAGGCACTTATACTTGCACAAACTGTGGTCAAAAAGTCACTCTTGATGACACCACAGATACGTTACCACCATGTCCAAGATGTGATAACACAAAGTATACTAAGTAACTTTTCTTAAGCAGTCTTAACCGACTGCTTTTTTCTTTTTATTCTTACATAACTTTAAACACTCGTTGGAATATCCATCTCACGTTTAAATAAACAATAGCTTTTACCAAAAACATTCAATTGGAACCACGCTACTACTTTCATTTCGCCTAATTCATTTTTGTACTTTGTAATGTAATGATGCATTTCTATCACTCCTAATAATTTTATATGTACCCACCCACAGGCTGTAAACTAGGTATTTACCTGTGAGTGGCGATAACCAACCAAAACAATATCACCATATTTTAAATAAGTTGGTTTTAGTTGTGTAATTGTTTGCTTTGGATGGTTTATCTTAGTATTTCATAATATCAATATATCATCATATTCACATCGAATGGCGCCATTTTCATGCCATCATCATATGTCGAGATTTAAAGCGTTAGCTATTTCTTCAAAAAAATCAGTTCTTAATCGTTGGGCTGTCCTTTTGCTACAAAAAATTTTACCGCTTTGTAGTAGGCCGTCCATCGTATATGTTGGTCGTTTTACTAAATAAAGTTCATGAATAATTGTTCTTGTGTCTTTATCAGAGTTATCAAGCGCATTAGAGACTACTTGCTTATTGCGCTCCAAGTTAGTCAATCTCTTATCCTGCTCTATCGTAATCATCAAGTTAACCTGGTTGTCATAACTCGCCTTGGTCCCTTTGATATCTCCGTTAAGATCAGATTCACGGTGAGGATAACGTAGCTCGTCCTCACGCTGTTTGATATATTCATCTGTTTTGTAGTAATCCGCTAGGATATCTTTGATATAGTTAAATGTTGATGTTCTCAATCCGCTACCCCTCCTATGTTATAATTACTCCATAAAGGAGTTGTTTTTTTGAAAAAATATTTTGATCCAAAAACACTAATCATCTTTTTACTTTTGCTTAGTACGACAATTTTGTTTGATATTCATCTATATAGGCTTGGATATCAAGGTATTCTGTACTTTAAAGGAATTTCAGGAGACTTTGAAAAGCCTCGTACAGGTATTTTCTTATTAATTGGTATTATTTTAATTTATTTACCCAGTGTGTTTATCATATCTGAAATACTGCATACGAAATTTCAGAAAATATCAAATACTATAGTTCTAATTTTAGGAATAACTATTTGTATCGTTGCTTTTTTAGATTTAATCCCAGCTTTATCATATGTTTTAAGATTTTCTTGATTGGTTAAGCGTCAAGAAACGCCTGCTGCCTGCTCATGGCGCCGTTGCGTTTGTCGCCTTTTGTTTTAACGTCTGGCTGCTTGGGTAACTCATGCCATTGGACCTGATCAACAGTTCCACTGCTTAACATCTGAGCTACCCTATCACTCGCTTGTGTTGCTGTCATACCTGTATATATTAGATTACTCATTACTGTTGGGTATCTACTTGGACATGGTCCGTACATTAGCTATCACCTGCTTTCATAACAATGTCATCTGTCCAGATGGTTCATAATTCATCCAAAGAACCTCTGTTCTAGATTGCCCAGCTTCTGCTTGTGCATTGATATACATCTTGTAACAATCACTCAGGATATCATCATATAGTTGGTTATCATAACCTGATAAAATGAATTTCCCTTTAAAGCTCTTTAATACATCCAAAAGTTCAGGTTGCTGATTGTCCTCCATATCCGTTTCATAATATCGACCTTTTCTGGTGCTTAATAAATATGGTGGGTCAATATATGCAAAAACTTCTTCTCTGTTATATCGCTGTAGCAACTTAACGGCATCCTGATTTTCAATTTGTGCATCTTTCAAACGATCAGCTACTTCTAAAACTCTTTCTGGTATCTCATTCCATTCATGGAGTTTTCCGCCTATTTTGTCAATATTAGATCGCCATCCTGTTTTGTGTCTTTGAACGCCACCTATACTTTGCCATGATTGTGTCAAAAACCTTCTGGCATTTTCCAATGGATCTCGAGTATCTTGCACACTCAAATTTTGTTCTTGCCTACTCATTGGTGTAAGGTAAGCAACCCTAGCTAACTGTTCTGGTTGGTCTCTGCAGATTTTGAAAAAGTTGTATACTCGTTCATCCAGATCGTTTATCGTTTCAATTCGTGACGGATCCTTAGAAAAAAATATAGCGCCACTTCCGAAAAATGGTTCCAAATAGGTTGTATGTTCTGGTATATTTTTGATGATTATGTCAGCGATCCGCCACTTACTACCTGGATAGTTTAGTATCCGTTTCATTGGTCACCATCCAATCTGATAAGCCGTTCAATCGACTTGTCAAAGTATTCCTTTTCTTTTTCCATACACAGAAATTTACGATTGGTATTGATAGCAGCTACTGCAGTAGTACCTGAGCCACTACATCCGTCAAATACTAAATCTCCCTCGTTAGTGTACGTCTTGATAAGGTACTCAAACAAAGCAACTGGCTTTTGGGTTGGATGTATTTTTGGTTTTTGAACATCCTTTTTAAAAGTAAGTACTGACCTGGGATAACGTTCTCCAGTTAGATTTTCAGTAGGGAAACTAGAATCGAATTTTCCGTAGTTTTTCGATGTAGTTCTCCCTGATTTATTAACATAAGGTTTCCCAGGTAGCATCTGTGGATTATACACAGGTAGTTTTTTGTAGAACACTAATACATTTTCATGCGCCTTCATCGGCATCTTATTGGCATTTAAATGACCAGTAGCTGAAGTCTTTTCCCAAATCCACTCATAACGTAATAATTTTAGGTTACTTGCCGCAAGCACTTTATCAAAAGGTGCCTGAGATGTTAAAACAATAGCGCCGTTGTCTTTGATGATCCTCTCATACTGTTGCCATAGTTGCTCCAGAGGAATAATGCTATCCCATTTGTTTTGAGTAGTCCCATAAGGCAAATCACACAAAATCATATCAATGCTTTTATCTGGTAACTGCTGCATACCTACAAGGCAGTCCATGTTGTATATTTTGTTTAGTTCTAGCATCAGCTATCACCATCCAATCTAACAGCAATATCCGCAATCACAGGAACCGTCACAGAGTTACCAGCCTGTTTGTATAATTGACTATCACTGTTTACCTCTTTTGCTCTTTCAAACGCCCAATCAGGAAAGCCTTGTAACCTCCAACACTCACGAGGTGTTAGTTTACGGATTCGGAAACCTTCAGTTACAACCGCTTGTTCTTCCCCTGTTAATAATGTATTAGCTATTCCTTTGCCAATTCTCCCTCTCCGTGTTTCAGAATTGGGATGTGAGATATTAACGCTATCTCCTGGCATTGCTTCTGCGTAACCTTTTGATGTGGCTTCTTTGATTAAGATACCAGCATCTGAGTTATTTGATTTCAATGTTCTACTCAAATCCGGTAACACACCTCTGTGAAATCGTTCAGAATCATTTGTGTATAATCCGCCAACAACCACTCCATGCCTGTCTTGAGCAGTCAGAGTAAACATTTCTTCCCCATCTTCTTTAAAACGTCTGCCGTTCTGCCGTTTCTCCAATCGATCAGGAGTTAGGACAGGCACTGCTATTTGTTTCGGTTGTTTATAATCTGTCGCTGTTAAAGCTCCCATTAATCCATCGGATCCATAAACAAGTTCTCTTTGTCCTAATGATGTTTGATGTTCTCTTTTAGTAGAACCAAATATATTTATTTTGCGTTCTTTATCAGAGCATCCACTTTCTCTTTCGAAAGGAAATACTTTTCTGGTACGTTCTCCTCTAAGATGTCCGATAATGAATACTCGCTCCCTGTTCTGTGGTACATAGTCTTTAGAGTTAAACACTTGCCATTCCACATCATACCCGAGTTCATCCAAGGCTCTGAGAATTGTCTCGAACGTAGCCCCTCCTTCGTGATTGAGCAGTCCTTTGACGTTCTCAAGGAATAAATAGCGTGGTCTGAGAATAGATGCGATCCTTGCAATCTCAAAGAAGAGAGTTCCTCGAGTATCGTTGAAACCTTGTCTTTTTCCTGCAATGCTGAAAGCTTGGCACGGAAATCCTCCACAGATAACGTCGACACGTCCGATTCTTCGAACAAACTGATCTGTAACTGTTGTGATGTCATGCATTTCCACCTCTCCTGTTGTATCGTGTATTGCTTTGTAACTAGTACGAGCAAACTTATCAATCTCACAAAATCCAACGCATTCATGCCCTGCTGATTCCATGCCTAATCTAAATCCGCCGATACCAGCGAATAAATCTAAAAATTTCATATAATCACAAAGGAGTAAAAAGCTTTTTAGTGTCGGCCGACAAACCTCCGCTCCTTTCGTTTAGTTAGTTTAATTTATACTTTCCGCATTTCATGCAACCATATACTTTATATTGATTATCAATGCCTAAATAAACAAAATCATGTTTGCATCTACATTGCTTAATAAATGATAGACGCTTTACCTTGCTGAATTTTTCTCTATCCATTGTTTTCTACCTCCTGCAGTTCTTCGGCTGTTTTTTGTAACTCCAACCATGGACCCATTGGCATTTTGCCATTAGATAGCATCTGTCTAATCTGATCTGCCGACTGACCAGTTTTAGCGATCGCTTCCGCAAGCTTAAATTCTTTTATCTGTTCGTCGGTGGCTGGTTTGGACCCCTTCAAAAATTCGGAATCTGAATCATAAACATACTCTTCGTAGTTTTTACCATGACAGTCATACTCGCATACTTTAATTCCGCAGTTTTTAATCTCTAATACTTTAAAAATAAAGTTCGTATCTGCATCATAATCTTTTCGATACGTCGTAAAACTGTAATACTCCCCGACCGCAAACGTTGGTTGGCGGTCTTTTGGCTTTCTTAGTTCTTGTAATTTTTCATCCGTCAAAACTAGAGTACAGTTATCAATATGACCAATATAGTAATTGGACATACCATATAATTTTTCTTCATCCGAAATCAGATAAACCACGTGAAAATAGCCGTTTCTGTCTAAAACTAGATCGCCTGTATTTGTTTTCTCTGTCATTGTGATTCCTCCTCTACTGGTACAGCAAACGCCCAGTAACGCTCGTCATGATCTTTTATCTCTTGTTCGGCCAATCTCGCCGTATTGCCTGAGTATTCCGCATTTGACGATCCAAACCATGTGTCCCCACTTACTTTGCCTTTCCTTAAATAATATGTTCTTATATGATTCCCTTCGTTAAATGGCAACCGGACATAATACAACTGCTCTTTTTCCACTGTGTAGCCGTTATATAAACTTAAAAGGTCTTTCATAGATATCTCTTTTAGCCATTGTTTTAGCTCACTATCGCTTTCGTCAGAATCCAGCATGGTGTATTTGTTAGATACCAATGATGCTAACTTTTGCGCTTTGTTACCGACGTTTAGATACTTGTCGATCATCGGTGGCACCACAGCTTTGTCCTGTTGGGTTGGTAGTGATGATTTGAGTTGTTCCATATCCGATAAAGCTGCTCTTATTAAAACATCGGAATTCTGTGTCTCACCACCATAATGACGATTTAAGCAATCATCCCAATCATTTATTTTCTCATTTATCAATTCCTCAATTCCCATGTGTTGTGTCCTCCTTAATATCTAAAATGCACTTAACATCTGACAAATTACTTGCTGTTTGTTCAGCTTGTTTTTCCGTAAACGCTTGTATTTTCGTAGTTTTGACTTTGTGTGACCAGCTTAGATATTTAACTTTCCACATCTACTCCACCTCGTTTAGTAATTCTGGATTTTTGTGGATGTTGCCGATGACTACATATCCATTTTTGCCTCTAGTCCAATAATCAATTCCGATAAATGAACTTGAACAAATCTGCTTACCCACAAATCCTGCGTCATGCCAAACAATTACATGATGGCTAATTTTCCAATTTTTTCTATTTTTATTTTGCGAGGCAATAACATCCCCTTCATAAATCTCCACACCATTCTTGTCTTTTAGTCCTGTGTATTGCATAGGGATAGGGTACTCATAAGAATTAGGACCTTCTTTTCCAAATCCACCATCATATCCTCCAAATAAATAACCAATATCACAATAATTAATTAGATGCTCCCATTCAATCATTTTTTTGTCACTTTCATCCCACGCTCTAAACTTCGGTTTATTCATTCGGTTCAGTCCTTTCATAAGCCTCCGCTTTTAACTTGTAATACTCTGGTTTTGTTAGTTTTTCTAGTTGATCCAAATACTCGTTGTTATCGCTTAATTCTCCAGATATTGAAACAGCGATGATGTCATCTGTTATAAATCCACTACGCATGCCGCCCATGCCGAATACAGACATGTGGAGGAAACTATCATTCTTTTCATAAAAGGGCGTAACAACATCACTTATTTTTTCAATTAATCGTTTTGCTTCTTTACTTTTTGGATTCCTTCTGAATTCATAGAATCCATTTTTGTTGGTTCTTTTTAGTAGCGATTCACTATATTTCTCATAAGCTTCGCTGTTTGGTTTAATCACAATTCTAGTACGCAAAAGCGCTACATCGTCCTTGTTAATTCCAAATTCCGCATAAACTTCTTGATTTTCAATTTCTTTGAAGGCTTCTTTCCCCCAATTGTGATTCCACCACATTTTTTCAAAAAGTGTTGTTCCGTTTTTCACTCTATATTCTGTTGTCATTAATTTCAGTCCTTTCAACTATCTTTGGTAATAATCAGTGGTTCAGGGTAAATATGCCCTTCTTTGTATCCTTGCAGTGATTTCTTGCTTGTAGTTGATTTATATTTATATCTACGGCTTAATCTCAGCATCAGTGTTGGTTTGCTGTTGCTAATCATGTAGATTTCACCAGTTTTCAGTCCTTTTGCTTGATACATCGTAATCACTCCTTAAAATGGCAAATCATCATCGGAAATATCAATAGTCGAGCCTGATCCGCTAAATGGTTCAGAATCTCTATCAAAATCAGGCATTTCTTTTTGGCTATTATCTTGCGATTTAAACGTGTTGTTTTGATTCTGTGAATAATTACCCTCGAACCGGTTTGAAACGCCTGTATTTTGATTCTGTTCACTCTGAGCGACATTCTGACTATTCCCACCAGGAAAACTAAACGACTGGCAGTTGATTTCTGTAATGTATTTCTTTTCGCCTTGTTGGTTCTCATAGTTGCGTGTTTGAATTGACCCGACAATAAGAATCTCATTACCTTTCCTAAAATGATTCGCTACGGTTTCTGCTTGTTTCCCCCAGAAAACAATATTGATCCAGTCAACACCGTAGTTTCCTTGGCTATCTGGAAAATTCTTTTTAACAGCAATACTTGTTGTTGCTACTGCTTTACCAGATTGGGTATATCTGAGATCGAAATCCTGACCTAATTTCCCTTGTAATACAACATTGTTAATCATTTGATTTCCTCCACTTCAATTTCGTCTAAAATAGTTCTCTTGCCTTGTATAATCTCAATTGCTTCAGTCACGTTTCTGGCTACTCCATTTAGAATTCCATTTTTATGTGCAGCAATTAAAAATGCTTTTTGATCATCGCTCAAAACTCCGTCTGATTTTTTCACCTCAACGAAAAACAGTTTGTTATCGCCTTTACGTGATCCGAATAAATCAGGGAATCCTTTTTCTAATCCAAAGCCACGAGTTTTATATGTGACTTTCTTCCCACTGTCTACTTGCCAACAGCGGTGGCCAATTGCGACTAATGAGTTCTTGATTGATTTCTGGATATCTAGTTCTTTCATTTTTTACTCGCTTCCCACGCTGCAATTTGAGCATCTAGTGCTGCTTGTTCCTCTGGTGACAACTTAGCTTCTGGTGTTGGGTTATCTACCCAATCTGGCATAGTCTCTTGTCTGACTGATTTGCGTTGGTATTGTCTATTCGCTTGCTTAGCCATCGTGTCGTATTTATCACGCAGTTTCTTAGCTGATAAGATATTGCCACTCCAAAAACTATCTGATTGACACCACTCAATCATTTTTCTAACTTGCTCATCAGTTCGTTTATCAATATCAATCATTTTTCTGATATCATCTGCCCAATTTTGATAATTCGGTTCTTTCGTCATTTCAGACTTATCGGCAGCATCGGCGTTTATTTTTTCATAAAGAAATTTTGATAATTGAATATAAGGTGAGTCGTCCTCGTAAACTCGCTTGCGAGGTTTGCGACTATCTTTATTATCTTTTTCTTTATCTATATCTAATTCTTTATCTAGTTCTATATCTGTTCCGTTATTCGCCGTTACTTCAACGTTACCTGTAACGTTACCTAACGTTAGTTGTTTCTGTTTATCCCTGTATTTAGCCTGTCGTATCCTGTTTTGTTCCCTAACTTTTTCCAATCCTTCTACCGCTTGATACTCTTCCCAGTTCTTAATAAAAATGATTTCGTCGTACCTAGTAATCATTCCGTATTTTTCAAGAGTGATTAGCGCAAACTCTACAAACTCGGTTGTAAAATCAAAGTCTGCGGATAAGTCCTCTACGCTATAAGGTAAAGTATCAGTCATATACAGTCCTCCTGAGTGGTTGCTCTCACCAGCTCTTGCTAGTAAGAATACCCAAAACAGAATGATATTATTTCCATCTGGCAGTTTACGAATTCTTTTTATTTTTCTGTGATCGGGAATATCAGTAGCTAGTTTGATCCAGCTTATATCTGCCACTTTTCACCCTCCTATCCTTAATTTCTTTCTATCATCTTCATTAAGCTTGATAGGCGTTATTTTATATTTGTTCAAAAAGTTATTAGTTCCGATCGTATGCTCTTCTTGATGGTGAGTTCTGCAACCTGCATAAAACCTAAACTCCCCATGATCGATTGACTTTCTATTTCTCCCACTACCTACTACGTCAACATGGCATACATCCGCATGTTGACCGCATATACAGCACTTGCGATGCTTTAGGCACAAATAGTAAAAGTAACTCTCGTCTCGTGGTAAAAGCTCGTAACCTTTCTTAAAAGGTACGCCCCACTCAAACATAAAATCTATAACTAGCTCAATTAGATTGTTCATTTCTTCAACGCTTGTCTCTGCGTTATTTTTTGTACTGATTTTTAAACCATATTTGCTAAAATACTTTTCCTTGAAACGTTCATGTGTGCTTTCACTACCGTTACCGAATTTCTCGTAAATATCGTTAAGTAATGCCCAATACAACGCCTTCTGTTTTGGTGTAGATGATCGTGGGTCAGATAATGTCAGATTCCCTTGAACGTTGCTTAAATCGCCCAAATAGTAAGTATTCAGCCGTTCTACATTAAGTTTTTCATCAAGCTTCACTTGTAAGGTATTTGACTTTGGATCATAACCCACGACCTTTAGTGAGTATTCCATTTAAATCACTTCCACTTTGATTCCTTCAATTACCATAAATTTGTTTAATGCTGATAACTGTTCGTGTGTTCCTGTTACTTTAAGCGTGTATGTTTGAGTGTCCTCAATTTCTTGTCTAGTAAGTTCTGGATCTTCCTGGATGATCTCACCTGTTTCAGTGTCAATCACTTTGTCATCAACTGTCCGTTCACGTAATTCTTTCATCGCTTGCTCATATTCTTCTTTTGCTTTGCGGTCAGCTTCTTCTTGTGCTAAGCGTTGCTCCTCAGCTATTCTTTCTTGTTCTTCACGAGCTTTTTTATCTTTGACAGCTTGATCGATTTCTTTCATAATTTCGACTAAAGAATGTCCTTTATCGATCCATGATGACCAACCGTCACCATCTAATCCAACTGCTTTGGCATAATTAAATACAGATACTTTATCTTCTTTAATGCGCTGATTTTCTTTGGCGATTAATGCCATGATTCCAGCGATTTCTTCCAATACCTTTTTAGTTAGTTCACCTTTTGCGGTAAACGATCCCTTATTAAGCCATGTTGATTTGATTTCAACTGCAGCGATATCTATTCCGTAGTTCGGTGCCATTTCAGATAGTGTCTCAAGCAGTTTTTCTTCTCTTAATTCTTTTTGTTTCTCTTCATAGTCAGAAATACCCACGTTGATATTATCTGAAACACCTTTGATTTGGTCTCTCAAAGCGTTAATCTTCGTTTCAAAGGCTTTTAATGGTTCGCTATAACTTTTTTTCACTTCTTTTCGTTGATCATCTAGTAGCTTAGAAATGCCATTCAGTTTCGTTTTTGCTTCCTTAGCTTCTGGAATATTTTCATCTGTAAAAACTAAAGAGGAATAATGTTTAACTGTTGCAGCTACTAATGATTCGAGTTGCTTTTCATTTTGGATAGTGATTTCTGACGGTTTAAAATCTACGTTAAATTTGATGTCTGTTGTTAGTTCGTTCATTGTTCTTGCCCCCATGGAATGTCTTTATTATTTTGAACAGCGTTGTTATTCTGTATGTCCGGCTGCTTTGCTTGTTCATTATCGTTTTTGTGACTATTTTTTTCGTAGCTACGTTCCCAATTGACCAATTTGGCCATAGCTTGACTAAAACATTTGTATGCTAGCTGGTCTATTGATTGAATTTTGAAAAGCTCACATAGTTTATTTAAAAAGTCATCTGGTTGAATACCCGTAATGTCAGTTATCTCGCTAGCTTTCTTTCTTAATAATGAAAGTTGCTTACCATCAATTAACTGAACGTAACTAGTATTATCTTGTCTATCAGGATCACTTTTACCATCATCTATCATTAACAAATCCTGTAATGCATATTTCTTCGCATAAGAACCAGCTGAACCAGATACTTGAGGTTCGCTCATTTTTGGTAGTATATTGGGTTCTCTAGCATAAGCTACTGATTCTTCTGTATGTTCCCCATCAGTTATTGAAGCAGTTGCTTCTGTATAAAAACGATCATCAATTTTCACAATTTTTTTCGTTGTTTTTATATAAAGTCCTAGTTCTATTGCTGATGGTTTAACTGCACGCATGATCGCTTCAGCATCTCTAAAATTAAAATCGCCGAACTCGTTCTTCTTATCTTTCGGTACACTAAACTGTGCTATCAACTTCATTAATTTTTGATAGAATCCATCATCTTTACTATCAGTCATTTATTTTTCAACCACTCTTTCCCACTTATAATTTCTAGCTTTTCTTTTATTAATCTATCTGCACCTTTGTCTTCTACGAGGTCTAAAAATCCGTTTTGCTCCACTACATATTTCTCATAGACTTCAGTTGACCATTTATCCGTTTCGACTACATACTTTTTAAAGTAAGCAACAAATACCCAATCATTATCTGAGACAACGGTTCCTTTATCGTCTTTATTCCAATTTTCTGTCTCGTCTACTTCATCTACTTCTTTGTAAAATTTTTCTGGCGGAGTAGTCAAATAATGGTCCCATGCATCTGCTTCTTGTGGTGTCATTGTCAAAATCCACCTTTCCGTGGTATACTTTTGTTAATATTATTTTGTATGTGACTGACAGGACTGCCATCCTATCGGTCTTTTTTGTACGGTCATGCAGAATCACGCATATCTTTAATGATTGTGATAGTTGCTGTAGACGGTTGCCAATTATTGATATACTCATTTACTTTGTCAAAATCTTTTTGGCGTAACTGGCTACGTGTAGAAACTCCTGTGATCTGTTTTACCCCTGTGTTGATATCCTTATAAAGCGTTGCTAGTTGATCCTTGTTGGTTGCGTTATACCCTCTAGCAATTTCTTTTACTCTTTGATTTACTCTACGTCCGATATATCCGTAATCACTGGCATCGATCTTGGTGTTTTCTTCAATTTCTGTTACTCTATCAGCGACTTCATCAACTCGTTTTGCTGTATCTTCCTGAAATTCGTACATAAGTTTTAATTGGTCTCTTGGTGATTGCGGCAATTGTTCTTGTTGTTTAATATGGGTCTCCATTGATGTAAATACCTCGATATATCTTGCGGTAAACAAAACACCTTTTTCACCAGACAATTTATTTGCGATCATGTCGCAACCTTTTTTCGACACTTGGAAACATCGTCTGAGTTGACTATTATCGTCAAAATACTCTGACTGGATGAAATATTCGCCCACCTTATTTTTAAGGGCGGCATCTTTTCTTAAATATTTAATATAGCTATTGATTTTTTGAAGCAAATTATCATGTCTCATACCTACCATTTTTGCAACTTCGCGACTATCTAACGTTTGCTCTAAAACTTCCATACTTATTCTCCTTTCTTGAATGTAAAAATTTGTTCAATCGGAACTTCAAATACACCCGCAATGTCATGAGCCAATAGTAACGATGGATTATACCTGTTTCTTTCTAGCTGAATGATTGTTTGTCTAGACACATTCACCTTGTCTGCTAGTTCCTGCTGTGTCATGCGCTTCATGGCTCTGTATACATGGATACAACTTTCAAAACTTGATTCTTTATTTGATTTTGCTTGTTTTTCTGGCATTTTTTCCCTCTCCTATCCTTTGATTAATAAATACAAAATGAAGAATGTTTCTATTAAGATACCTATAAAACTGATATATCCTAAAAGCTGTAACCTTCTGATTTTGTACTTTGGATTTTTAGCGATTGCTGCTAGTCCTTTTTTCATTTTGGTTGCTCCTTTCTTAATTGATCTAAACTAATTTCTAAAGCATCAGCTATTTTACAAGCCAGTTCAAAACTAGGCTTTTTTATACGGCCTTTTTTTAATTCTGTTATAACCGATACAGATACTTTCATTTTTTTTGAAAGTTCATATTGAGTAATATTTTTCTCTGTAATTATTTTCTCTACCGATTCCCACATCATTATTCCTCCTAACACCTTTTAAAAACATACGTTCGTAATATTTGAAAACAAATTGATACAATATATAGTGTTACTGAAAAAATTAACACAGCATGTTGTAGTAAAATAGAAAATGAATAGAGAACCAATTCCAGTTGAGCTTTATTCAAAATCTAATTTTTGAAAGCGAGGTGCTTATATATGGCAAAATGCAAACCATCTAAGCAAGTTAGTAAAGCTGCGGTAATTTTATCTACTAGTAAATCTGCAACTAGTAAATCTAAAGCAGGTACTACACTAGCTAATCATAAGAAATCTAAGCATTAATCAAATCGTATCGTCTACATAATGCTGATACGAAATAATTGATAAGGTGGTGAAAAATATGATATTAGATATTCATTTACGTGACGGAAAAGTCGTGCAAGTTCCATCTTTCAAAGAAGCAAAAATTTCTATTCACGAACTTGAAATTATCCCAGCTGAACAAATAAGCGATATTAGACTAGTTAAATCCGCAAATTATGCTTTTATCGGTGCAAATACTGTTACTATTTCTGGTGAAGATATTTTGTATTTAGAATCTAATTAGCTTTCATAATCTCTGCTATGGCTGCAACCATGGCGGAGTTTTCATTTTCAAACGCAAATTTTAGATTTTTCTCTGCTTGCTCTAAAATAGAATGTTTTAGTCTTAATATATCTTTCTCCAACTCTTGCCTTGTCATTTCTCTTTCTGTGTTTTCCTCAATAAACTTTTCTAATTTGTCTTTGTTAATTTTTTGCATCTTCTTCTCCTCCTAATCTAAATTCTGCGATGACTAATAATGCCCTCACCAATATCTGGGTTATAAAAATT
The DNA here is from genome assembly GCF_050545135.1 of Enterococcus sp. AZ170. Classification (NCBI taxonomy): domain Bacteria; kingdom Bacillati; phylum Bacillota; class Bacilli; order Lactobacillales; family Enterococcaceae; genus Enterococcus; species Enterococcus sp. AZ170. The sequence continues at coordinate 2,180,765 of NZ_CP172947.1, forward strand.
ACTATCTTGAGGAGTAGTATCAACTGCTTCTCTATTTCTTTTAACTGTTTCTCGATACTTTTCTACTGAACTAAATTCAATCACTTGTTCCAAATGCTTTTTGTACTCTTTGATTACTGCTTCTTGGCTTATCAACTCAGATTTTTGAGATTTGATAATGCTGACTAACTCTTTTTTGGTCATTTCCTCATAATTCATTTCTAATTCATTCATTCTTCTTCTCCTCCTGATTTCTGTATTCTGTCTACTACCCAACAGGTATACATCACCGCTAAAAACGCATAGCCTTGCAACGTCTCGCCTGTGGCTAAACAGATGATCGATACGGTTAGTAGGATTAGGTTTGCTGTGGTGATCATCGGTTGAGATCCCGCTTAGATACAAACTCAAATAATGCGATTGAACTAAATTTCCAGTCTGCACCAATCTTCACGGCGGGTATATTTCCGCTTAATGCTTCTTTTTTACATGTGCTAACACTGATTTCTAAAAAATCTGCGGCTTGTTTCGTACCCCACACTTTATTGGGAATAGCCTGCTCTGATATAAGAACCTTTAAGTCGTCTAGATTTACTAGTGCTAGATTTGTCATTTGTTCTTCTCCTTTCTATGCTGTTTGTTTTTGTTCCAATAGTTTCTCAATTGTGATACCCAAAAATTTTGCAACCTTTTGGATCTTATCGACCGAAGGTACAGAGTCGTTCCACTTAGAAATGGACCCATTACTGAACTCAAGTTCTTGCTCAATTTTCCGAATTGAAATTCCCTTTTTTGCTGCTTCAACCTTAACGTTTTCATATAACAAAACATTCACCTCCGAAAATATTCTTAGAAATTATCACTAACCTATTGACCTTTCGCAGAAAATTTTCTATAATAAGTGTATGCGAAATAAGCATTATCCTGCAAAATTACATTTTACATTAAGATAATAAGATCAGTGGTTTTCTAGACATGTACTATTTTCAGCCGCCAAGCTAAGTACATCTGTATAATACCACAGTATATTTTCTGATGTCAATAGTTTTGTTAGAAAATTTACGGAGGAAATAGAATAATGGGATTATACGAAAATATAAAAGATGTAGCACAAACGAAAAATATTAGCATTGCTCAAATTGAGAGAGAAACAAAAATGTCAAACGGTTCTATATCAAAGTGGAGTAAAAACGCACCTGCTGCCGACAAACTATCAACAGTAGCAAAGTATTTAAATGTGTCTACAGACTATTTATTAGGTGTAACAAACTTAACGAATAAAGAGATTGACAAAGGAGAAATGCTTCGCGGGTTAATGCAAGGAGATAATAAATCTATTAATTTTTTAAAAAAAATATCAAAATTGAATACTGAGGAATATGAAACAATTGAAAAGTTCGTTGATTTATTAATTGCAAAAAAGTAAGACTCGGAGTTATTCCTCCTGAGTCTTACTACCTTCTTTTCTTGTTTCTACAATAAGTATGGTTGATAAGGTATTAAGAAAAACGATATCAATGACTTTGTCAACCATGGTCTTGATTTCGGTTTGGTACTGCAAAACAGTTTTTTCATCCATGAGCAATATCTCCTTACAGAACAAACGTTCCTTATTTAATAGAATCATATCATAGCTTTTACGCTAATTCAATAGTTTTCACGCTAATGAATATTTTTTGGTTTATGTTCATGGATAAACTATAATATAACTTTTAGTTATTGTCAATATTAAAAAACATTTGATATATAACTTTCCCTTGTATTAGCTGACCATCTGTTATACTATAGTTATAAAGTTATTACTGGAGGTATGGGATATTGGAAGAAAATGTAATAGGCTCTCAGATCCAAAAGCTCAGATCATCAAGGAATCTGACCCAAGAGGAACTTGCTGAAAAAATAGGTGTATCTAAACAAACAATATCTAACTGGGAAACAGGTTTAAAAAGCCCAAGACCAAATGCAATCAGAAAATTGTCTGAGTTTTTTAATGTATCAATAAGTTATTCTGTGGACAATATCCAATCACAAGATATCGTTAAGGAAGATTACTCTATATATAAGGTATCTAATTTTATTCACGAAGTGGAAAAAGCTACAAAAGGCTTTACTGAAGATGAAAAAGATGAAGTTTTAAACCTTATCTATGATATAAAATCTGGTAAAAGCAGGCACCGATTAAGTAATACGGAAAGTCTGTCGATTTACGATCTAGCCAAAAGCTTGTCCAATACCGATATCCAGTCAATTGATAACTTATCTAATTATATTATTAGAGTTATTAATGGTAGCGGTCAAGTCTATAAAGAGGCCGAGGAACTACTCAAAGACTGTAAGATCGCAATCGACGCAAATAAAACAGCAACTATCGAATTTATGAATACTAAAAGAAAAATTTATGACTTGTTGATGCCATTAGCCAGCTTAACCAATGCCTTCGAACAAAATATCAATACATTAAAAGGGCTTGCGGATGCGTTGAAATTTAGTCGAGAGTTTGTGCTAGAAGCAATAAGCTATCACGCTAGTTCAAAAGGATCAATTATAGAATATGACGGATTTATTATTGATTTTAGCGATGTACCAGTAGAGTATGAAGATATCGATAATCTAGATAATTTCGAAATATCGATCTCAGATACCAATAAAAGAAGATCAGAATCTAGAAACAAACAAAATAGAAAACTATTCAAAAAAACTAGGTAGAGAATGACTACCTAGTCCATTATAAATATTTTTTCAACATGTGTATCCAGAGCTTCAGCTATTAGCATACCTAATTTTAAACTAGGAACATACTTATCATTTTCAATCGATCGTATTGTTTTCCAATGAATGTTTCTTTTAGTTCCATACTTCTCAATTGAAATATTGTTCACTTTTTCAGCAAGTTTTTGCTGACTGATTAACAATTGATCTCGTCTTTCTTTGATTAAGTTTCCTTTTTGCTTTTTCTTTTCGAACATATTTAACTCCTCTAAGTTTAATAAGTGATTACTATGTAAAAACAAATCTATACACATACTATAAGAAAATACAAAAAAAATATATATTTAACGTTCATTTCTTAAAATTTCGAACGTTATTGAAAGTAGTAGTTATCAATAAGTTTTACATAAATAATTTAATGTCAGTATGGATATCCAATTTATTCTAATAATTGTCATGGATAAGTTACTTTTACAATGATATAATCAGAATTATCAAAGATAAAGGAGTTTTTAAAATGAAAAAGTATGTAGTTAGCTTGATTCTAGTTGGTTTATTTTTATTCGGTTGTGGTAAAGGGAACACAACATTCGATGATTTAAAAAGCTTAGATGTTGGAATAAGCACTGATAAAGTAATTGAGTACATTGGAGAACCTAAAAGTAAAACAATAGATAAAGATGAAATATATAATTGGGCACCTGATTCGTTAATAAAACAAGACTCTTTCTCCGAACTAGAAATGTACGTTTATAAAATGGATGATGGGAAAGAAGCTCATCTTTTTTTTAGCAAAGGACAACTCATTTATAAAAAACCTCTGGGACTTAATAATATTTCTTAACGATGAACAAAAAACGTACCCTCTCCGACCAAGAAGTAAGTACGTAAAAACAAAACCGCAATAGGCTTATTTAATTATGTTTATTGTATCAAATTTTAAGGAGTGATACAACAATGGCAGAAAAAATGAAAGGGTCAGTTGAGCAGCTACCTAGTGGCAAATACCGCTTGCGAGTAACGGTTGGACGCAATGCGAATGGCAATCCAAAACGACTAAGTAAGACCGTAGAAGCCACAAACATAAGGAAAGCATATGTAGAGCTCGATAAATGGATTGACTACCTAGAAGAAAATGGCTATGAAGATTTAAGCAGCATCACGTTTAAAAATTTTTATGATAATATGTGGAAGGATCAGGCGAAACATAATTTAGAGCTTAGAACTTATCATGAATACATATCGATCATTGATACCCGTTTTTTGAAAAAGTTAGGCGATAAGAAAATGATTGAGATCAAACCATATCAGATTAAGGACATTGTGATAAACACAAAAAGACTTGATGGTAAAGACGGTGACTTGTCCAGAAAAACCAGAAAACGATTTTTAGCGGCTTTGAGTAATCTGTTTTCTGTAGCTCACAACGATTATAGACTGATAGAGAGAAATCCAGTTAATGATGTTAAGCTACCCAAAGTTAAGAACGTTAAGAAGAACATTGAACCACCCTATTCAATCGCTGAAATCACTCAGATGTTAACCGCTTTAGATTACGAATCAACGTCAGATAAAACAAAAGCTATCATTCTGACCGCATTTGTTACTGGCGCAAGAGAAGGCGAAATCGCCGCCCTAGAGGAAAAACACTTTGATTTTAAAAATAGTAAAATATGTTTTGAACAGCGAATTGTTTTAAATGATAAAAGTTATATGAGAGTTGATGGTTTAAAAGTTGGTGACCAACGTATTTTAGATGTTCCTAGCGATTATTTAGAGTTTATGTATAATTATATTCAGACAAATGTAAAAGCTCGTGAGCAGCTTAATATTGACCCAAAACATAAATATATTTTCGGATCAGTAGATGGGAATTTCGAGAGACCAACTTCGCTTTATCGTAATTTTAGAAGATTTTTAGAAAAGAACGAATTACGACTTATAAGGTTTCACGATCTAAGACATACGACCGCATCTTTTCTTTTAAGTGACCCTAATATTACTATTAAAACAGTACAGGAACATTTAGGACATCAGGATTACCGTACTACAGCAAACATCTACTCCCACGCTTTAGAAGAATCAAAAAAAGCAGCCAGTGACAAATTCGGCTCCTTACTACACAAAAACGATTAATTGTTATTTTATATTTTTTTACGTATTTTGTGCCCACGAACGTGCCCACTAAAAATCAAACTAAGCTAGATAAAAACAAAAACCCTTTAATATAAAGGGTTAAACCAATGCCAGCTGTAGGAATCGAACCTACGACCTACGCGTTACGAGTGCGTTGCTCTACCGACTGAGCTAAGCTGGCAATATAGTCAAAATTATAAAACTAAACCAACCTTTTGTAAAGTCAAAGACAGTTCTTTTTTTTAATAAATTTAGTTTTCTGAAATTTCCCTTCATATGTGGTATAATAGAAGAAGTTAAGAAAGGAAGTTTTTTTGAATGTCAAATTTCGGTAACTTTAATCGTCCTGTTGAGCCTTCTGCAGAAGGGGATTTATTCACTGTTGATACCCAGGTCACTTTCTTGATGCATGGTCAACCGCAAACAGGAATTATCACGAAACAATTAAATAATTCCGCTGTGGTAGAAATTGATGAAAACTCTGATAATACTGATTTAATGGTTAAAAGTAACGGCGTCATCGTCATCAATTACAAAAAACTTAAAAAAGTATAGATCCTTCCATCCATTATTATTGGATGGATTTTTTATTTGTAAAAAATAGCTACTTGAAACATTTCAATGTTTCAAGTAGCTATTTTAGTTCAATTACTTAGTACCAAATAAACGATCACCAGCATCGCCAAGACCTGGAACAATATAGCCATCTTTATCTAAATACTCATCTAACGCTGCAGTATAAATATCGATATCTGGATGTGCTTCTTGTAAAGCTTTCACGCCTTCTGGTGCTGCAACGAGACATACAAATTTAATATTGCTGCCGCCGCGTGCTTTCAATGCATCGATTGCCATGATTGCTGAACCACCTGTAGCTAACATCGGATCAACGACAAATAATTGACGTGCATCAATATCTTCAGGCATTTTCACAAAGTATTCAACTGGCTCTAATGTATCATGATCACGGTATAAACCGATATGTCCAACTTTTGCTGCTGGAATCAATTCCAAAATACCATCTACCATTCCAATACCTGCGCGTAAAATAGGTACGATTGCGACCTTTTTACCAGATAATGTTTTTTGTGTTGTTTCACCGATCGGTGTCTCGATCACAACATCTTCTAAAGGCATATCTCTTGAAACTTCATATGCCATAAGCATTGCGATTTCATTTACGACTTCACGAAAAACCTTTGTTCCACAATCCTTATCTCTAATGATTGTTAATTTGTGTTGGATCAGTGGATGATCAATAACTTGGAATTTTCCCATGCTCATTCTCCTTCAATAATTTATTCCTTCCTATTGTAAAACAAAATCGAGCGATTGACTAGTCAATCACTCGAAACTTTTACTTATAAAGTGGATATTTTTTTGTAAGCTCACTAACAGACGCTTTAACTTCTGACAGAACCACTTCATTTTCATGATCTTTTAAGACTTTTACGATTAATTTCGCCACTTCTACACAGTCGTCTTCTTTAAAGCCTCGTGTTGTGATCGCAGGTGTACCAATGCGAATCCCACTTGTTTTAAAGGGACTAAGTTGTTCAAATGGAATGGCATTTTTATTTGCTGTAATATTGACAGTATCTAAAATGGCTTCTGCTTCTTTTCCATTCAAGCCAAAGCCACTAACATCGATCAATAATAAATGATTATCCGTTGAACCACTTACTAAACGAGCTTCTGGGGTTTGGTTGAATATTTTTGTCATCGCTTTCGCATTTTCAATAACTTGTTCGCTGTATTCTTTAAACGAAATATCTAATGCTTCTTTAAAAGCAACTGCTTTGCCGGCAATCACATGCTCTAATGGTCCGCCCTGAATCCCAGGGAAAATATTGCTATTGATTTTTTTAGCTAATGCTTCATCATTTGTCAAAATAAGTCCGCCACGAGGTCCGCGTAATGTTTTATGTGTAGTTGATGTTGTGATATCAGCGTATGGTACTGGATTCGGATGTAAGCCTGCTGCTACAAGACCTGCAATATGAGCCATATCCACCATTAATTTGGCACCCACTTCATCCGCTATTTCACGGAATTTTTCAAAGTCGATCGTACGCGAATAAGCACTGGCACCTGCCACGATCAATTTTGGTTGATGTTCACGAGCTAAAATACGCACAACATTATAATCGATCACTTCTGTTGTAGGATCAACACCGTAACTTACAAAGTTATAGGTTTTTCCACTAAAGTTTACTGGTGAGCCATGAGTTAAATGTCCTCCCGCAGACAAATCCATCCCTAAAACAGTATCTCCAGGTTCGATCAATGAAAGATAAGCTGCTGTATTCGCTTGTGAACCTGAATGAGGTTGGACATTCGCAAATTTTGCACCAAATAATTCTTTGGCGCGATCAATCGCCAAATCTTCAACGATATCGATAAACTCACAACCACCATAGTAGCGTTTACCTGGATATCCTTCCGCATATTTATTTGTCAAAATACTACCTTGTGCTGCCATTACCCCTTTTGAAACAACGTTCTCTGATGCAATCAGCTCCAAGTTGTTTTCTTGACGGTCGTTCTCTTTGGCAATTGCATCCCATAAATCCGGATCAAATGTTTTATAATCCATTAAACAAGCCTCCATTTCATTTGTTTGTACCGATTGTATCATACTTAAATGCTCTCTACTCGAAAATCGAATCAATTTTTAGAATTTTTTGATTTGCTGCTTTTTTCAGCCGATTCATGTAAGCGATCCCTAAATCTACTTCTGGGAAAGCTTGGGCAAAAATCACATCGATACTTTGTTCATCTAAATTTCTGAGACCAGCAAATAATAACTTAGTTGCCTGGTCAACTGACTCTTCTCCAAAAGAAAAAACAGCCTCTACTTCATCCGAAAAAATCTCGATAACTCGATCGTCTGCAAATAAACCAATCCGTTGATTTTTACTTTTAGCTGATTCGATTGCTTTTCTAAACGTCTCCTGATCGCCATCTACAATCCAAACAGGGACATCTGGTGCATAATGTTTGTATTTCATTCCAGGCGCTTTAGGCGCTTCTTTTTCGCTGATTAAATGCTGATCGACTAATATCTGTCCAACAACTTGTTCCAAACGTTCTTTGGTGACAGCTCCTGGTCTTAAAATTACAGGGATGCCATCTTTTGCCGTTAAATCTAATACCGTTGATTCTACTCCGATTTGTGTTGGACCGTCATCTAAAATGCCAGCGATTTTGCCATGAAGATCATGATACACATGTTGCGCTGTTGTTGGGCTAGGCTTACCCGAAGTATTCGCACTGGGTCCTACTAAAGGAACACCCGCTGCTTTAATCAATTCTATTGTTTTCTGATTATTTGGCATCCGAAAAGCGACAGTTTTTAAACCACCTGTTACTGTGGTAGAAAATGTTTGTGGTTTCACCTCAAATATCAACGTCAAAGGTCCTGGCCAAAAGGATTCAACTAAAGCTTTCGTATGTGCTGGAAAGTCTGTTACGTATTGTTTGACCATCTCAAAATCACTGACATGAACAATCAACGGATTATCACTAGGTCGTCCCTTGACGGCATATACTTGCTTCACTGCTGCCTCATCCAAAGCATTTGCGCCAAGTCCGTAAACAGTTTCAGTGGGAAAGGCAATTAGTGCTCCTTGACGAAGTAACGCCGCAGCTTGGTCAAGATCAATTGCTGTAAATTGTTTGGTTTTCACTCTTTATCCCTCCTCTTCTTTAGATGAAATAATCACCATTCGATCGTTTCCAGATAAGTCTTGGGCGATTTGTATTTGTTTATTCGGGAAAGCTTGCTGAAAAAGCTGTTTTACAGATTCACCTTGCTGAAAACCGATTTCTAAATAGATTTTTCCATCCGGATTTAGTCGGTCCTTTGCTTCTTCAGCCAATTGCTGATAAATGGCTAAGCCATCATTTTTAGCAAATAGTGCTGTTTTCGGTTCAAAGGTTCGAACACTTTCATCCATCAAGTCCCATTCAGCGTTACTGATGTATGGAGGGTTTGAAATTAGGATGTCGATTTTGGTGTCGCCTATCGGTTTTAAGCCATCGCCATGAATAAAAGCAATCGGTGCATCTAAGCATTTCGCATTTTGTTTTGCAATCTTCAATGCTTCTTCTGAAATATCGATTGCCGTAACGTGCCAATTTGGTCGAGCTAATTTTAAACTGATTCCAATCACACCTGTTCCAGTACCAACATCGACAACGGTTAAGGGCTTATTTAGATTTTCTTTTAAGCAACGATCGACTAGCTCTTCTGTTTCTGGTCTGGGGATCAATGTATGCTCATTCACTAAAAAACGATGATCGTAAAAATCGCTATACCCTAATAAATAGTGCGGTGGATAGTTTTCTGTAAGTTTTTTTAGATCTTCAGCGATTTGCTGCTCATCTTCTGGCAATACCTCTTCTTTCAAATGAAGTAGCCAATCCGTTTTAGTCCAGCCTTTTCTTTCTAAAAAGACGAAAAGAATGTTATATCCTTCTATCCCTTGTTTTTCTAAAAAAGAAGAAGCCCGTTCAAGGACTTCAAAATAACGGTTACCCATTTTGCATCTCTTCTAATTTTGATGTTTGATCGTATAACACTAAAGCATCGACGATTTCATCTAATTTACCAGCTAAAATTTGATCTAGTTTTTGAATCGTTAAACCAATACGATGATCGGTCACACGGTTTTGAGGAAAGTTATACGTACGAATTCGTTCAGAACGGTCTCCTGTACCCACAGCAGATTTACGATTTGCATCGTATTCGCTTTGTGCTTCTTGTTGCATTTGGTCATAAACCCTTGCACGTAAAATTTTCATCGCTTTTTCGCGATTTTTGATTTGAGAACGTTCATCTTGCATAGCAACCGCAATCCCAGTTGGAATATGGGTCAAACGAACAGCAGATGCCGTTTTGTTGACGTGCTGACCACCAGCGCCACTTGCATGGTAGATATCTGTACGGATGTCTTTATCTGCAAGGTCCAACTCAACTTCTTCTGCTTCTGGTAAAACGACAACCGTTGCTGTTGATGTATGAATACGGCCTTGTGATTCAGTTGATGGAACACGTTGTACACGATGTGCCCCACTTTCGTATTTTAGTTTAGAAAAGACATTGTCTCCTGAAATCATCATAATGACTTCTTTGTAGCCACCGATCCCAGTGATGTTGGCTTCCATGACATCTGTCTTCCAGCCTTGTGACTCCGCATATTTTTGATACATCCCGAATAAGTCACCCGCAAATAAGGCCGCCTCATCGCCTCCAGCCGCACCACGGATTTCCATAATGATGTTTTTATCGTCATTTGGATCTGTCGGCAATAGTAAAATTTTGATTCGCTCTTCTAATACTTCTTTTTCTTTTTTTAATTCTGATAGTTCTTCCTTCGCCATTTCAGCCATTTCGGCATCTAGTTTTTCACCTAGTAATTCTTCCGTATCACTGATTCCTTCAACTACTTCTTTATATCGGCGGTAAACATTAACTGTTTCACGAGTGTTCGCCTCTTCTTTAGATAATTGCATAAAGCGTTTCGTATCACTAATGACTTCTGGGTCGCTTAATAATTCGCCCAGCTCTTCATAGCGATCTTCGATTGATTGTAACTGATCGTACATAGTTGGTTGCTCCTTTTTATTTAAGTAAGTGTCTTTTATTTGTCATTTTTTTCTTGTTCACCATCGATTGGCGGATGAAAATAGTGATTTCGGCATACTGGATAATAAGCTTCATTACCACCGATCTGGACTTGAGTTCCTTCGTAAACGGGCTGGCCGTCGATATAATGAAGATTCATTGTGGCTTTTTTGTGGCAGAACCAGCAAATTGTTTTTAGTTCTTCTAATTTATCTGCGTACAACATTAAGTATTTTGAGCCTTCAAATAACTCATTACGAAAATCATTCTTCAAACCAAACGCCATGACAGGAATATTCAGTTCATCTACGACCCTAGCAAATTCGATTACGTGCTTTTTCCCTAGAAATTGGGATTCGTCCACTAAAATGCAATACGGTTTATAATCTAGTTTTTCGATTAATTCATAGACATTCGTTTCTTTAAAAATTGGGATTGCTTCTCGTCTAAGTCCGATACGACTTGAAACGACACCTACACCATCTCTAGTATCAAGTCCGCTTGTCATAATCACAACAGGTTTGTCCTGTTCTTCATAGTTATGTGCTACTTTTAAGATCTCAATGGTTTTGCCACTGTTCATTGCGCCATATTTAAAAAATAATTGTGCCATTCCTTCGTCGTCACCTCTCGTTTAGTTCCTCTCGTATTTTACTATAAAACCGAAGTTTTTTACAGTGGTAAATTTAGGGTGGATGTATTAAGGGGGTCTCTTTGATAACAACTTCTATATTTGTAGTCCCACTTGCTTTTATTTTAAGAGAATAAAAGAGAGTTGACCACTTTCATCAGTGCACATTGATGTCATCTGCTTTAACAGTTATTTCAACTATGTAATTTGAACTTGTATGTTTATAACTAAATAATAACTCCTTGCAAAGTAATGTTCAGTGTGTTTATTTTTTTGAAAAAGTTAAGCATTGTAAAATAGCCAAAATTCTTCGATTTTATCTTTAAACTCTTTTGTAGGAAATGTTCCTCGTAAATTAAACTCATGCTCTGTTGCATCGGCAAACTTTATCTGATATTTATAAAGGATTTTCACCTTATTATCTTGTTGCTTAAAACAGCCAACATCAATAATATCTCTCCATTTTTTTGTGTGTAATTGTTTATTATCGTAATAAATTAGTCCTTTTTCGTTCATTAAATAGATTACACCGTGATATTTTAGCAATATTCTTACGTCATAGATTCCTGATATGATTAGCATAAAGGAAAAACTTATAGCTAAGTAAGCTAAATAAAAAACGCCACTCATGAGAGCAAAAATTACTAACACAAATAAGAAAAAACGATTGAACATATCAAAATTTTTAAATACAGGAAGTAAGAACCAAAGTATTATACCTAAAGTTATAAAAAATATGAAAAAACCAGCTAATATTTCTATACAGGTATCTTTCCAAGTAATTCGAAGTTCAAAATGTTTATTTTCCATAGAATTGCTTCTCCAATATCAATTATTTTTTGACTTGCTACAATTTCTAGTTCAATTTTATCAAAAGTGTATTGAAATTGATAGTGCGGTTAAAGCTATATGATACGCCTCAATAAATTAATTTTTATTTTACTGGTATAATTTCTACTTGCTCTGATGCAGTTTCTTCCATTGCATGTTCGACTCGATTTTAACTAAAAAAGAACCCGTCGACAAACGCGAGCGTTTTATTCGACTGGCTCTTTTTGACTTATTTATTTTTGTGCTGAAGCAAAGTTTGCCGCTTCTGTTCCTGATTGACGTCCAAAGATAATGATGTCGGCTACAGCGTTTCCGCCGATCCGGTTTGCACCGTGTAGTCCGCCAGTTACTTCACCGGCTGCATATAAGCCTTTGATTGGTGCACCGTCTTCTTTCAATACTTCTGTCTTTGTATTGATTTTTACTCCACCCATCGTGTGATGAATGCCTGGTGCGATTTTGATTGCATAGTAAGGACCAGTGGACAAATCATGATCCATACCTGTTGCACGATTAAATTGTGTATCTGATTTTGCTTGGACCTCTTTGTTCCATTGCGCTACTGTTTCTTTTAATGCTGCTTCTGGCATATCGATTTTTTTCGCAAGTTCTTCAATTGTTGCACCTTCTACAACAAAGCCTTGTTCATCATAAAAATCGATTGCTTTAGCACGATCACGAACACCTTGATCGAAAACTAAGTAAGCAGATTTTTCTGGTAAGGCTGTGATTGCTGCCGAAACTTTATCACGTGTATCCATTTCATTCACAAAACGTGTTCCTTCTTGTGAGGCTAAAATAGCTCCTTCACCACGAACTACTTCACCGATCAGGAATGATTTGTCTTGTTGGACTGTTGGATGGATTTGAATCTCTTTCATATCCACTGTAGCACCACCAAGTTTTTCGATCATCTTGATTCCATCACCTGTTGTCCCTTCTTGGTTTGTCGTGACATAATCTTTTAATTTTGGATCGTATTGTTCTAGCATTTCTTTATTCGCACCAAAACCACCTGTTGTCACAATAACAGCATTTGATTTGATTTCTTTGGTTTCTTTGTCATTTAGTTTGACTTTGACACCGTTGACTTGACCGTCTTTTTCAGTGATTTCAGTGACGTTGGCATTTACAAATAGCGGAATTTTTTCTTCTTTGACATTACGAACGAGTCCGTCTACTAAGTAGCCGCCGATTGCAGAACCATCAGCTGGACGGTGAGTGCGTTTTTCGCTCATTCCACCAGTAATAGTTAAGTTGCTTAGTTCAATTCCTTTCGTATCTAACCAATCGATCGCATCTGCTGAATGATCGACGAAAAAGCGTAATAGTTCTTTGTCATTCGTTCCTTTTCCACCTTTAAGTGTTTCTTCAAAGAATTTATCGTTGCTGTCGGTAATCCCTTCTGCTTTTTGGTATTTGGTTTCAGAAGCATTCATACCTGATGACGATTTGATCGTATTCCCACCTGCAACGGGCATTTTTTCTAGAATGGCTGGATTCATTCCAGCTTCTTTGGCTTGTAAAGCGGCCGTCATTCCAGCTCCACCTGCACCAATGATCACGATATCGTATTGATCTTCTAATTCACTTAAATCTGTATAGCCGTTGGCTGATGCGCCAGAAGTAACTTCTGTGCTTTCTTTGGATTCTTTACTTTTCTTAGCTGTCTTATCTTGATCGCTGGTACACCCCACAGCAATTCCAGCAAATAAGCTCAATGATAGTAAACTCATGATGACTTTTTTCATTTTTTCCCCACCTCAGTAATTTTTGACCAGTCAACCTTGATTACTCAATTTTTTGATAAGCTTTTTTGTAATGTGATTATATTCACATTACAAAAAAGCTTAATTAACAAACAAAAAAATTGATTTCGCTCCTTTTTAAAAAGAATAAACATATGAATGTTACTTCTCTCACAATAAAAATAGCATGTTCTGGTGAATTTGTGTTATATTCTAATTTTTTTTAATCAATTTCTTATTTCTTCTAAGTCTTTATTCTTTGTTTGCCCATCATTTATTTTCTGCTATACTTGTTTTAACGATGTTCAGGAGGTCCATTATGAATCGATTTCGGCTTTTATGGCTGGCTCAACGCAAGGGAAGGCGTTTTATTTCCAATCATTTTTCATCTATTCAAATTATTGTTTCTTACTATATTATTATGACGATCGTCTCTTATATCTTGTTTTGCCTACCATTTTTTAGAGAACCAGGCTCTCATGTCGGTTTTATCGACATGCTATTTATGGCGATCAGTACCGTGAGTGTCACAGGGTTGTCTACCTTTGATATTAATTCTGTTTTTAATGATCGTGGCGTGTTGCTTTTAGAAGTTCTCTTTCAGGTCGGTGGTTTGGGGATCATGATGATTTCTACGGCCTTTATTATTTTATCCAAACGGAGGATTTCCTTAAAACAGCGACAATTGATCATGACGGATATGAATCAACCAAAATTAAGCGGGATCGTTCGCTTGATTCGAATTACCTTTACAATCATTTTATGGTTTCAAATGATTTTTGGTACATTTTTTTCTATTTACTTTTATTTTTCCGGCTATTATAAAACTTGGTCAAAAGCGATTTTCTTTGGTTTTTATCAATCGATTTCGGCAGTGACTAACTCTGGCTTTGATGTGACTGGCGATTCGATCATCCCTTTTGCCAATGACTATCTTTTTCTGATTGTCATCATGTTCTTGATTTTTGTTGGAGGAATTGGTTTTCCAGTATTGATGGAATTTCGTGAATGGCTATTCTTTAAGAAGAAAAAACGAGGTTTACCTTTCCGTTTCTCATTGTTTAGTAAAATTGCTGTTTTGGCCTTCGTGATTCTATTTGTCGGCGGAACAGTTTTGATATATTTATTGGAAAAAGATCATTTATTTGTGGGAATGGGTGAAGTACAACGCTGGATCACGTCTATGTTTTATTCGATGACCACACGAAATGCTGGTCTGCAGATCAACGATTTAGGTGATTTTCAGGTGACAACATTGATTGTCTTTTCTCTATTGATGTTTATTGGCTGTAGTCCTAGTTCTGTGGGTGGTGGGATTCGGACAACAACTGTTGCGATCATTGGTTTGTACTTATACGCTTTTTTGAAAAGTGAGGACAAAATCAATGTATTCGGACGTCGGATTGATGACGATGATGTCAAAAAATCGATTGTGGTCTTTATGCTTTCGTTGATAATGTGCTTTTTCGCCGTTTTATTTTTGACTGCAACTGAAGATCACCCGCTGATCGCAATAATCGTTGAAGTCGCATCTGCTTTTGGTACAACTGGTTTATCTTTGGGTATCACTTCTGATTTAACAACTGTCGGAAAATTGATGATCGCTCTATTGATGTTTATCGGACGAATCGGTATGTTATATACTTTGATGTTGTTCGTACCAAAAGAAACGCGAGATATAGGATATGAATATCCATCTGAAAAAATTATTATAGGCTAAAAAATGACTCACCACGTCTCAATTGTGGTGAGTCATTTTTTTACTAAATCAATACATTAACAATCAAATACGTCAAAAATAAGCCCGAAATCAACCACATTGGTAATGGAAGTTCTGTTTTTTTCCTAGCAAACAATTTTGTTACTGGATATGCTACAAACCCAAAGGCCATGCCATCAGAAATGTTCATTGTAAATGGAATCAATACAATCATCAGCATTGCTGGAAAATAATCACTGAAATCCTCAAAATGCAACGCTTTGATTTGTTGGATCATCAAGAAACCCGTTATAATGATTGCTGGTGCTAATGCCGAATCTGGAATGTAAGACAGCAACGGCAGAGCGAATAAAGCGAAAATAAAGCAAATCCCGCTAGTGATCGAAGTAAGCCCTGTTTTTCCCCCTTCTTCAATTCCGGTTGCACTTTCAGCGGCAGCTATAGTTGGGCTTGTACCCAAAATGCTGGATAGCAGGGTAATAAATCCTGTCACACGATAGGCTTGTAAATATTTTTTTTCATCTGCTTCTGGCATCAAGCCTTTAAGTAATCCCATTGACTCAAAAATCAAAATCATCGATAAGGCAAAAACTCCGAGTAAAAAGCTTTTAGAAAAAATAGTGCTGAAATCTAGCTTTGCAAAGATTTGAGTATAATTTCCTAATGCGCTTAAAGAAAAATGTTCTGTTGGCGTTACCATGCCAAAAATATTTGCAATCAGAGTGACAACCACAATTCCAATAAAAAAACTGCCTTGAATCCCTTTAATAAAAAGAAATACAGTCAAAAGCAATGAAAATAATGTTAATAATGTCAAAGGATTATCTAACGAAGCCAGTTGTAAAAAAGTATGTTCACCACCAATAATCAAGTGTCCTTTTTCCAACCCAATCAGCACAAGGAAAAATCCGATTCCCACTGTGATTCCAGTCTTTAAGGTTTCAGGCACAACTTCCGCAAATAATTTACTCAACCGTGTAAAGGCGACGAATAAATAAACAATCCCTGCACAAAAACTGACTGCTAATGCCTGCTGCCAGGTCAATCCTAATGATAAAACTAAGGTATAAGTGAAGAATGAATTGACACCCATTCCGGTGGTTAAAACAATTGGCGCATCTGCACTAAATCCCATCAAAATCGATCCAATAATTGAAATGAAAATTGTACCAAAAATCGTCAATTCTTTTGGCATCCCTGCCTCAGCTAAGATTACTGTATTTACCATAATAATATAGGAGATGGCAAAAAATGAAGTTGTTCCTGCTAATATTTCTCGTTTAACATCGCCTTTTTTTAACTTTTTCCAATTAGACATAAAAATCCTCCTTATTTTTAAAAGTGTAATGCGCTCGTTTTGATTAGAGAGAAAATATATAAATTTTTTAATAAAATTATTTTTTACTGAAATTATACCACTGTAAGGATACCACATTGTAAACGCTTTTTAAAATTTCTGAACACTTTTTCTTTTAATGATTTCCGCAAAAAAAAAACTGAGATCAAACTCAGTTTCAGTTTGATCTCAGTTGCCTTTTTCTTATTTTTTAACCTGACTCACTAATTTAACATAATTTTCTGAGCGATCTTCTGCATCATCTTTTGTTTTAGTTAAAAGATCTTCAACGATTTCTTGGTTATCTTTGATGGTATGCAGTGCAGAAAAACGTGTTTGTTTTTCAAGGAAATCACGCATTTTAGTAAAATCTGCTTTTTTATAGTCAATCACCATCGGATCTTTGCCTTTTTCAATAAGTTGTGGATTATAGCGATACAGTTGCCAATAACCAGACTCTACTGCTTCTTTGGCTAATGACAATGTTTCGATCATACCACCTTTGACTCCGTGATTGATACAAGGCGTATACCCAATGATCAGTGACGGTCCAGGATAGCGCTCGGCTTCGTCAATTGCTTTGATTGTTTGCATTGAATTCGCTCCTAAAGCAATTTGTGCTACGTAAACATTGCCATATGTCATTGCCATCATACCCAAATCTTTTTTAGAAGTCTGTTTCCCTCCTGCAGAGAATTTAGCAATAGCCGCAGCTGGTGTTGCTTTGGATGTTTGACCGCCGGTATTGGCGTATACTTCATTATCCATAACAAAGATATTCACATCGGCTCCACTAGCTAAGACATGATCGATTCCACTAAAACCAATGTCATAGGCCCAGCCATCACCACCAACGATCCATTGGCTGGTTTTTACAAGTAAGTCACTTTGTTTGTAGATTTTTTCTAAGCGTGGATCGATTTGACATTCTTCACTCAAAGCCGCAGCAAGTTTGGTTGCGCGTTGTTGTGTACCATCCCCTTCTAGGTAATGGTCTAGCCAATCCTGCAATAGCGCTTGAAGTTCATCTGAGCCTAAATCGTTATCGATTGCTTCTTGTACTTGGTCTGCTAAATATTGTCGTTTTGTTCTATTAGCTACATACATACCGTAACCGTATTCAGCGTTATCTTCAAATAATGAATTGCTCCATGCAGGCCCTTGACCACATTCATTCGTCGTATATGGAGTTACTGGGGATGAACCACCCCAAATAGAAGAACATCCTGTAGCATTAGCCATCATCATGCGATCACCAAATAACTGCGTTAAAAGCTTGATATAAGGTGTTTCCCCGCATCCTTCGCATGCTCCTGAAAATTCCATCAATGGTTGATTGAATTGAGAGCCTTTAACAGATAGTTTTCTGACTGGGTTTTCTTTTTGTTGTAAAGTCATCGCAAATGCCCAGTTGATTGCTTGTTCTTTTTGTTCTTCATAAGGCTTCATCAAAATGGCTTTTTCTTTGACTGGACAAGCTTGCACGCAAAGACCGCAACCTGTGCAATCCTCTAATGATACTTGGATTCGATACATCAAGCCATCAGCACCGCGCATTTCTCTAGCTACAAAGCCTGCTGGTGCTTCTTCCATTTCTTTTTCATCTGCTAAAAACGGTCGAATAGCCGCATGAGGACAGACAAAAGCACATTCGTTACACATTGTACATTTATCCATCTGCCACTCAGGAACTTCTAAGGCGATTCCCCGCTTTTCATAGGCTGCAGTTCCCATGGGCATTTCTCCGGTTTTCATTCCATTGTCGATTAGATCACCAACGGTCAACGCATTGCCTTCTTGGCGATTGATTGGTTGTAAAATATTGGTAATATATTTAGGCAATGTCGTATCTTTCTTTTCTGGCTCGATAACGATCATTGCCCATTCAGAAGGAACATCAATTTTTTGAAGAGAATCAAAGGTTCCGTCGATAGCTTGGAAATTTTTCTCTACGATTTCTTTTGATTTCTTTCCATACGTTTTTTGGACTTCTGCTTTTAGTAGGGGCATATATTCGTCACGCGTCATAATATCCGTCACTTCAAAGAAGGCAGTAGACATGACTGTGTTGATTCTGCGACCTAACCCTACTTCTCGCGCTAATTCAACCGCATTGATAATGTAAAATTGAATATCATGCTCAGCCATGTATTTTTTTAGTTTTGCAGGTAAGAGGCGATAGACCTTTTCTTTGTCCCAAATTGTATTTAATAAAAATGTTCCGCCATCTTTCAGTCCGTTTAACAAATCATAATTGTGAATGTAAGAGGCGTTATGGCAGGCGATAAAATCAGCTTGTTCTACTAAATAAGTTGATGTGATCGGTTCTTCACCAAATCGTAAATGAGAAAGTGTCAAGCCGCCAGACTTTTTAGAATCGTAGCTAAAATAAGCTTGGGCATATAAATCAGTGTTATCACCGATAATTTTAATCGCTTGTTTATTTGCACCAACGGTTCCATCCGAGCCAAATCCCCAAAACTTAGCTTGGAAGGTTGAATTTGGCGTTAAGTCCAAAACATGTCCTTGCGGCAATGAACGATACGTCACATCATCGACAATTCCAATTGTAAAACGTTGTTTTAATTCGCCCAAAGGTAATAATAAATGATCGTAGACCGCTTTGATCTGATTCGGTGTCACGTCTTTTGAACCTAGTCCATAACGTCCGCCTATCACGATTGGACGATTCTCGTGTTGATATAACGCACTCTGGACGTCCAAAAGTAATGGTTCTCCATCAGCTCCGGCTTCTTTAGTTCTATCTAAGACAGCAACTTTTTCTACTGTTTTTGGTAATTTTTCTAATAGATTTTCTGTTGGAAACGGACGGTATAAATGAATGTTGATCAACCCAACTTTTCGACCTTGTTCATTTAAATAATCCACCGTTTGTTGAATAACTGGCGATGCAGATCCCATAGAAATAATAATTTCTGTTGCATCTTCGGCACCATAATAATCGGTTAAATCATAATTAGTACCGCGTATATCATTGATTTGTTTCATATATTTTTGAACGATTCTTGGCATAGCTTCGTAATTGGCGTTGACCGTTTCTCTTTGTTGGAAATGGATGTCCGGATTTTGAGCCGTTCCTGAGACAGTTGGATGATTCGGATTCATGCCTCTCTTTCTGAAACGATCCACAGCGTTTTGATCAAGCATTCCTTTTAAATCAGTGTAATCGAGTACTTCGATTTTTTGGAGTTCGTGACTTGTTCTGAAGCCATCAAAAAAATTGACAAACGGTAAACTGCCTTCAATACTAGCTAAGTGTGCAACTGCTGAAAGATCCATCACTTCTTGTACGCTGGATTCTGCCAACATACAAAAACCAGTTTGACGAGTTGCCATAACATCGCCATGATCGCCAAATATGCTCAAAGCGCTTGTTGTGATTGCTCTCGCAG
This sequence comes from Enterococcus sp. AZ170, assembly GCF_050545135.1. Taxonomy (NCBI): domain Bacteria; kingdom Bacillati; phylum Bacillota; class Bacilli; order Lactobacillales; family Enterococcaceae; genus Enterococcus; species Enterococcus sp. AZ170. The sequence continues at coordinate 2,200,897 of NZ_CP172947.1, forward strand.
CGACGTGGAAAACTGCTGGTAAAAGTTCTCCAGCAATTTTATACATATTTGGAATCATCAACAGCAACCCTTGGGAGGCAGTGTAGGTGGTTGTTAAAGCACCTGTTTTTAAAGAGCCATGGACAACGCCAGCGGCTCCTGCTTCTGACTGCATTTCAATTACTTGGACTTTCTGTCCGTAAATATTCTTCAGTCCAGTTTCCGCCCACTCATCTACCAATTCGGCCATTGTTGAGCTAGGGGTGATTGGATAGATTGCCGCTACTTCTGTAAAAGCGTAGGAAATGTAGGCCGCTGCTGTATTTCCGTCCATTGTCTTTGTTTTTTTCATTTTTCTCACCTTTTATCTTTCCTCAGACTTTTGTTGTTACAGGCGTTTTCATCTTTTCTTGTACATAGTTGTCGATTTGTACTGCTGCGACTTTTCCGGCACCCATTGCTAAAATCACTGTTGCAGCACCTGTCACGATATCTCCGCCGGCAAAGACGCCTGGAATCGATGTTTCTCCCGTTTTTGGATCCGCCTCAATGTAGCCCCATTTTGTCAATTTAAGTTCTGGGAAAGTGGATAATAAGACTTTATTGGACCCTTGACCGATGGCTTCGATCACTGTGTCAGCTTCGATAATAAATTCACTATTTTTAATTGGAACAGGGCTGCGTCGACCAGATTCGTCTGATTCACCAAGTTCCATTTTGATACATTTTACACCACTCAAGTCACCATTTCCGTTATCTATATATTCGATTGGATTTGTTAGCCAATGATACTCAATGCCTTCTTCAACAGAGTGATGGTACTCTTCTATGCGTGCTGGTAATTCTTCTAAAGACCTTCGGTAAACGATACTGACGTGTTCTGCACCTAGTCGTTTAGCACAACGGGCTGCATCCATCGCTACATTTCCGCCACCAATCACCACTACCTGTTGCGAGCGTTTGATTGGCGTATCATATTTAGGAAATTCATAACTATGCATTAAGTTGATTCGTGTCAGGTATTCACTAGATGAATAGACGCCATTTAAAGCAGTTCCAGAAATTCCCATAAAATTTGGTGCCCCTGCACCCACAGAAATATAACAGGCATCAAATTCTGACCTGAGCTCATCCATAGTGATCGTTTTTCCAACTACAACATTGGTTTCAATTGTCACACCTAAGGCTTTAATACTTTCGATTTCTTTTTTGACGATTCGTTTTGGCAATCTAAATTCTGGAATTCCGTATGTTAGCACACCACCTGAATCATGTAATGCTTCATAGACAATCACTTCATAATTTAATTTAGCCAAATCACCAGCTACTGTTAACCCAGAAGGACCAGAGCCAATTACTGCAACTCTGCCAATTTTAGGCTGAGCACTTTGAGATAATTTAGAAAAGTCTTGATTTTCTAATGCCCAATCTGCGACTAATCGCTCTAACTTGCCTATTGCAACAGGTTCAAAATTTTTAGCCATCCCTAATTTGCAGACTTGCTCACATTGTTTCTCTTGCGGGCATACCCTACCGCAAATAGCTGGTAGATTCGTGTAACTACTTAAAATTTCAGCAGCTTCCTGCATATTTCCTTCTTTGATAGCTAGGATAAATCCAGGAATATCGATCATGACAGGACAACTTTTGATACAAGGAGCATCTTTACATTGCAAACAGCGGATTGCTTCTGCTTGTCCTTCTTCGATCGTGTAACCTAGACAAACTTCATTAAAATTTGAGTTACGAACTTCGGGTTTTTGTTCAGCAATTGGTGTTTTCGTTCTACTTCTTCTAGCCATTATGGATCACCTGCGCTTTTTGATAATCTGCCAAACATGCGTCTTCCTCATCTGTGTATTGCTTCATTCGGCTGATAAATTCATCCCAATTGACTTGTGTTCCTTTAAATTCAGGTCCATCCACGCAAGCAAACTTGATATTGCCATCTATCGTGACCCGACAACCACCGCACATACCCGTTCCATCGATCATAATCGGATTCAGCGAAACATTGATTGGTAAATCATAGTTGGAGGCCGTCTCTGTACAAAATTTCATCATAATACTCGGTCCAATCGCCCAACTATAATTGATTGGTTCTCTAGCTATCACTTGTTCCATTGCCTCAGTCACAAGGCCTTTCATTCCTAGCGATCCATCGTCTGTTGTAATAATCAATTCATCGGAATACTCTTGACATTCTTTTGCAAGAATCACTAATTCAGCAGTTTTTGCGCCAAGAATCGTAATCACTCGATTACCAGCATTTTTTAATCCTTTGACGATTGGAAAAATTGCGGCGATTCCGACACCGCCTCCTACGATCAATACCGTACCATAATCTTTAATTTCCGTCGGCATCCCAAGTGGTCCTGTTAAATCCAAGATAAACTCTCCTACATTGAGCTGAGCAAGCTCAGCCGTCGTTTTACCGATCACCTGAAAAACAAGTCGAATCGTGCCTTTTGTAGCACTAGACTCAGCAATCGTCAATGGGATGCGCTCGCCACTATCATTAATTCTCAAAATGATAAATTGTCCTGGTTGTGCTTTAGTCGCAATTCGAGGTGCTTCGATCAAAAAATCATATTCGTTTTGCGAAAGCTGTGTGCGTTTGGTTATTTTATACATAGGGCGTACCATTAATGAATGAACTCATTCATTTTTTCCTTCTTTCGTATAATTTCAGCGTTATTCTATAAACTAGCTGTCAACTCTTTAACAAATTTTTTCAATGCTTCGATATCATCAGCTTCTGCATTGTTCTCGATTTCTACTGTTTCAGCAACTTTCTTAGCACCTGACTTTTCTAAAGCTGTAACGAAGTCATGAGCAGATTTACAGAACAAATCGCCATATTCACGATCTCCTGAACCGACAACACCAAAATTTTTCCCTGTTAATTCTTTTTCTTCTAACTCGTCATAAAAATCTTCAAATTCAAAAGGCAATTCTCCATCCCCATAAGTATAGGTAGCAATAATACAGGCATCTGCATCATCAAAAAAGTCAACATCTACTTCTGAACATTCTTCTCTTTCTACCTCAAAGCCAGCTTCTTGTACAGTGTTTTCTAAAATTTCTGAAATCTCTTCTGTGTTTCCTGTCATACTTGCATATACGATTTTTACTAGTGCCATGTTTTACTCATCCTCTCATCTTTTTTACAAAATATTTTAAAGTACAAAAAGTTTTTGTAACCCTTTTCATTACTCTCGTACTTACTAGCACAAATTGATACAGTTCTAGACTAGTTACGTAACTTCCTCCTTCAAATTACTTTTTTCACATATTAGAACCTTTCTTTAAAACGCTTTCTTTTCTTGGTATACAATAGGTTAAAACTTCACTTACACTATAACATAAACGTATCGTTTAAAACAATAATTTTTAGGTAAAAAAAATATTTTTTAGCAGACGCTACTGTTTAAGCATTTGTAGAAGGATTCATTGTTTTTTCTTTTAAAATAACCCTCTTTGGCACCCTAACCAAAGTACAGCTTCCAAAACAGCTCCACCTAAGGCTCGCGCTTTATCTGATATCGTAAAACAATCCACTTGTTCAACCGAACGTGGATCGACATCAGCACATTTCAGTCCTTTTTGGCACAACACTTTGTCTGAAATCAGTCCTCGCAACACACCATCTAAGGGGGAAACTACAGCTATTTGATCAATATAAAAGAGTACTTCTCCTTTTTTCACAATCGCGCCAATCGTTTTCACATGCTTTACCTTACCTGAAGCTGGCGCATGAATCACTCGCTCCGCACTTTTACCGTTAATTTCTCCTGGGATACCAGTATTTGGGATTGCACTACCTTTAAAGTAGAGCTTGCCTAAATAGTGCCCTCTCATGGTTTCCACTACTGCATTGACCTCATTAGACGCTGTGAATCCTGGTCCTAACGCAATAGTGATGGGGGCCATTTCTTTATTTGTGCCTAAATTTTTTTTTGCTAAAATTGCATCCACAAGTACTGTCGGTTTTAATTCTTTCAATGATTCTGCTTTTGAATCAATTAGTATTGGAATTTGATGATTGTTCCAGATTACGGAACATTCTGATACAGAAGAAACCAAGACTGCTTCTAAATCTTCTACCTGCTGTCTGCCTTGAAAAACGGCATTACAGAATGCTACAGTTCGACGAATAGCTAGTGGTTTAGCTGTTTCTAAAATGATTACTTTAAACCCTGCATGAACTAATTTTTGAACGACTCCTGTCGCAAGATCACCGCCACCGCGTACAGCAACGATTGTTTCAGAAATCGGTCTTTTTATTTTTCCCATAAAATGATTCCTTCCTTTGATTGGATATTGCAGGCTATTACTTTACTCAATCGTTTCAATAGCATATTTGGCAATAAAGATACGATTTTTTTAGCTTGGAGCAATTGTTCAGAAGATTCTACCTGATTGATACACAGAATTCGCTGACCTTGACTTTTTGACCACAATCCAGTTGGACTGGTGATGATTTCAGCTAATGTCTCTTCTTTGATTTTTACTCCCTGAACCGTATCCGTTGCACGCAAAAAAAGAGGCAGACGATGCACAGTCGTTTGATTTACAGTTTTGCCTAAAACAGAAATTGGAATCAATCCAATTGTTGTCGTTGTTTCAGGTAAAATAACAGGTTCAAATGTTTCCCACCCTTTTAGCGGACGCTGCTTTGATCCATCTGCTTCTAATAAGACTTTATCAAAATGCTGTAAAGACTCCTCAAAAACGTGTACTGGTGGTGAACTAAGCTTATATCCATTGCCCATGACGTTTCCTGCTAATGTGATTCCTATCCCATCTTTTCCTAAATTCGAAAATTCTTCACTATAAAAAAAATCATAATTACGCTCTGTAGGATAGCCGATCTTAGTCGTTGTACTGACTAACACACGTTGATCATGATAACAATTCGCTAGATACCACATCAGGCTTGTTTTCCCACCACTACCGATCAGTGAAATCACTTGTCGCCCTTGAAAGTCGAAGCACTCGATCAGGGAATCCATCTTTTATACGTCCTTTCTTTATTCACTCCTTCTATTGTAAAAATTCCTTCTATCGGTATCTCGGCCTTGTTCAAATACACTCTTCCTTTGTCTAAATCTTGTGCAGCTATCCTTAAACAGATTCCACAAAAATCCCCAAGACTTGTAGGAAGAGCCATCACTGAAACAGGCAAGTTATTTTTGATGAATATTTTTTCACTATGAACTGCATAATGAGTATTTTGAAATGTTAAAAGATAGGCCATATCTTCACCTCGTCCATTAGATATTAATGACTTTTTTTGCTTGTGCCATAACTTCTGTAATGCCATACATATTTGTGATTTCACCGACTGCCAAGGTATCTTTGATTTGATAAAAGTCTAGACAAGCACCGCAAGTGCTAATTTGAGTCCCTTGTTCTGCCAATGTTTGTAAATCTTTTAACGCTCCTGAATTTTGATTCGTCAAAAACGCGCCAGCATTGAAAAAAAGTAAATACTCAGGCGGTGTATCTAATTCAGTTAGAGAATAAATATAACTTTTCAATAATATTTCTCCTAAATCTGCGTCTCCTTCTCCCATTGTTCTTTTCCCAAAAGCAATCACCAATTCACTATTTGATATTTCTGATTTTGTTTGTTCCTGTTCTTTAGGAACGTCGATCGACATGATGAATTTATCTTTTTCCAATTGAATTTGCGTCATTTTCAAGCCAAGACCTACAGTCATTTTTTTGATATTTTGGACCGCTATTTCATTATCAACACTGATTTCTATTTGGCCTCCGTCACTTTTCATTTCTCTAACTGCTTTTTTAGTCTCGATGACGGGAATTGGACAAGGCTTACCAATCGCATTGATTTTCTTCATCAAAGCCCCTTCTTTCTTATAAAATAATAATTGATTGATCTTCTTCTCTTTCACAGACTTCACCGATGATCCTTGCTACTGGATCGTTTTTTTGGATTGCTTCAAGACATTTCGCAGCATTTTGAGCCGAAACACTGAGCAGTAAACCACCTGATGTTTGCGGGTCAAATAAAATCTCTTGAAAAGCTGGTGTAACTGAAGTCAGATCAATTCTTTCTCCTATAAATTCGCGATTTCTTTGTCCAGCAGCAGTTGCTAGAAATTCTTCGGCATAATGATAAGCATCAGGCAACAGGGGCAACTGTTCTGAATCAATCACTAAGGTAGTCGTGTCAACAGCCATCTCTAATGCATGGACTAACAAGCCAAATCCTGTTACATCAGTACAAGCATTGACTGAAAAATCAGCCATTGTTTCTGCTGCATATTTATTTAAGCGTTCCATAGAAGCAATGGCTACTTTTTCTGTTTCCTCTGATGCCATACCTCCTCTTACAGCAGATTGGATCAAACCAACCCCTAATGCTTTGGTAAGAATTAAGCTATCGCCTATTTTGGGTGTGTTGTTATGAATCATTTTATTAGGATCAACTTGTCCAGTTACTGCTAATCCATATTTAGACTCGTGATCATAAATCGAATGCCCTCCTGCCAATGACGCCTTGGCCTCTTTAAGCTTCTCTGCCCCACCAATCAGAATTTCTGAAAGCACTTGTTTCTCCATTTTTTCAGGAAAGCAAACTAAATTCAATGCAAACAAAACTTGCCCGCCCATAGCGTAAACATCGCTTAGCGCATTTGCGACGGCAATTCGACCAAATGTACGAGGGTCTTCTACCATTGGTGAAAAAAAATCGACTGTTGAGATCAGCGCAAGCTGTTCTGATATTTGATAGACAGCAGCATCATCCGATGTATCAAAACCTACTACTAATTTTTCATCTGAAAACTTAGGTAAATTACTTAACAATCCAGCTAAATCATTCGGACCAATTTTGGCGCCACAACCACCAGATGTACATTGCGATAAAAAATTCATTATTTTTCTCCTTAAGCTGATAAAATTTCTTTGATTGCTTGCAAGGTGTAATCAATTTCTTCAACACTCGTATTCCACCCAAAACTAAAACGAACAGCTCCGCTTTTTAAAGTTCCTGCTGTTTGATGAGCAAGGGGGGCACAATGTAAGCCAGAACGCGTAATGATTTGATAACGGTCAAATAACAGTTGAGAAAATTCCCCTGCATCAAGCCGCGCTACTGTAATGGAAACAACTGGAACCCTGCTAAATGGATCGGAGGTTCCTAAAACAGTGACTGGTAACTTTTCTAATCCTTCTAGAAATCGTTTCGTTAACAGTTGTTCGTGAGCAGCTATATTGTTTAACCCAATTCGCTCAATTGATTGGATTGCACTTTTTAAACTTAGAATGCCCAACATATTTAACGTACCAGGCTCAAATTTGTCTGGTAAAAAAACAGGCTGTTCAAAAGACAAGGATGCACTCCCAGTTCCACCAGTCAACCAAGGATCAATCATGGGTTCTCTATTTTTAGCTAGCGCAAATCCGCCAATTCCAGACAACCCCATCAAGCCTTTGTGACCTGTAAAAGCAAGTACATCGATGGACATTTCCGTCATATCAATTGGTAAAAAACCTGCTGTTTGGGCACTGTCCAAAACAGTGATCACTCCATGATTTCTTGCGATTTTAAAGCAGTCGCTCACAGGAAGTATCGTTCCTAAAACATTTGAGGCGTGCGTCATCACTAACACTTTGGTCTCAGGTCTTATCATTGATTTGAGTTGATCAGGATCAAGCTGGCCTTTTTGATCACAACACAAGCGTGTAACAGAGATTTGCCCCTCTACCTCCAACCTATGAAGTGGTCTGGCCACTGCATTATGCTCTACTGCGGTGGTTATGACATGATCTCCTGTTTTTAACAACCCATTAAGAATCATATTCAGTGAAGTTGTTGCATTTGCTGTAAAGATAATATGCGCAGGATCAGGTGCCTGAAAGAAATTTGCCAAAACTTGGCGCGCATCAAAAATCAATTCAAGTTCGTCGATGTTTTGAGATCCACGATTTGTGTTCAAATTATTATTTTCTGTTAGATAGTGACACAATTCTTCAACAGTTGCAGCAAATTTATGGTTTGAGGTAGCTGCATGATTCAGATACACTGGCTGTTTCATCTTTTTGTTTCCTTTCTGACACATAAAAATTTTGATTCACTAGTTTTATATAATCAGTTGGCGTATCGATATCGATCAATCGCTGTGGATCCGCCACTTGAATTTTATGCCAGGCCTCTGGGTGTCTATTGCGAACAGCACGTCCACCGTTTTTCCCAGTAACCTTCAATAATTCGGTTCGAAATTTATTTCCAAAGAATATCGGACTACATGGCGCTAGCATTTTATCAACTGGGAAGACAATTGCTTCTTTGGAGTAGGCAGGCAACAAACACTCGATCAAGGTACGATTTAGTAATGGTTGATCAACTGTCAAATAGAGATACCCCCCGCCAGATGCAGCCTTTGTTCCTAAACGAACACTTGTACTTTGACCTTTCTCAGCTTCTAGATTTTGAATTATTTTCAGGTCTTTTGGTAATTTTAAGCCATGAAGATTCTCTGGGGAAATAACTAAAATACGCTCAAAAAAAGGAATTTCACTTGAGAGACTCAACGAATGTTCTAAAAAAGTTTTCCCCTGATAGTCGAGAAATAACTTGTTAACCCCCATTCTAGACGATTTTCCCGAAGCCATAATAATTGCACTGATCTTTAGCACTCCAGTCGCTCCTTTAAATTTATTCTGCCAAAAAAGAAACACCTCCAATTTTACTTATCGGATGTGTTCCTTTCGCTATTCATGCGTCGCTTTCAAGCACATCACAGAATCATTTATTTATTCTTTTTTGATAAAAAGTATCTTCCATCGGCAATGTGGGTCTTAATTTTCCATCTAAGGCATAATATGCGCCAGCTAATGCTGGAGCCGTTGGGATCGTTGCCAGTTCACCAACTCCTTTGATGCCATAAGCCAAGCCATCATGAATATTCTTTGCTTGCACTAAAATCGTTTCGATTGGCGGAACCTGTGTTGCATTTAATAAGCCTAATGTTGCATATTTTGCTTTTACATAGCCTTCTTCCATAACAAATTTTTCTGTTAAAGCATAGCCCATTCCCATCACGATACCACCTTCAATTTGACCTTGAGCGGCTTTGGGATTCACGACTTGTCCCATATCATAGGCAGCTACAAATTTTTCAACTTTTCCTTTCTCATCCAACACTGCGACTTCTGAGGCGTAGCCATAACCTGCATGACTGACAGGATTCTTTTTGTCATTGATCAAAGGATCTGTTTTGGCTGAGTATTCTCCATAAAATTCTTGCCCTTCTAGGTCAGACAAAGCACGTCCCATATCTAACTCATAACGTAATTGCATCGCTGCTCTCCTTGTTGCTTCTCCTGTAAATAAGGATTGGCGAGAAGCTGTTGTTGTACCAGAATCCGGCGTTCGGTGAGTATCCGGCGCTTCTGCAATGATCATTTCTGGTGGTAAATCTAACGTTTCACAGGCAACTTGCGTTGTTACAGTGGCCATCCCTTGGCCAATACAAGCTGCACTCGTTCTAACATGAACTTTCCCTTCTTCTACAGAAACAATACAACGCCCCACATCGGATAAGCCTACACCAATCCCACTATTTTTAAAGAAACAAGAAATGCCAGCGATTTCGGCTGTTTCGTATGCTTCTTTAACAGCGAGTAAGGTTTCTTTTAGTGCTGCATTTTTAGACACTAACTGACCATTTGGTAGTGAGTCACCTTGTTCAACTGCATTTTTATATCGGATCTCCCATTGTGAAATCCCCACTTTTTCGGCTAATAAGTTCAGGTTGCTCTCTATAGCAAAGGCTGTTTGACAGACACCAAATCCCCTAAAAGCACCAGCTGGTGGATTATTCGTATACACTGCAAATCCTTCGACATCTATATGCTGATATTTGTATGGTCCTGCCGCATGTGTACAGGCTCGTTGCAAAACTGGCCCTCCTAATGAAGCATATGCACCAGTATCAGCATAAATCACCGCTTTCATAGCAGTTAAATGACCTTCTTCATCACAACCTGTAGTGAAATCCATTTCCATTCCATGTCGTTTGGGATGGATCATTAAGCTTTCTTGTCGACTAAGCAACACTTTTACTGGCTTTTGTAAACACCAAGCTGCAAGTGAAGCATGGTGTTGGACACTCATATCTTCTTTACCACCAAAACCTCCGCCAACTAGTTTTGCTTGAACATGGATTTTTTCTTTGTCAACTCCTAACATACGGGCAACCTCTCGTTGCTCATCATAAATACTTTGACCCGCACTATAAAGTAAAATTCCAGCTTCACCTTCTGGCATAGCGATGGCACATTCTGGTTCCATGAATGCGTGTTCATTAATAGGAACTGAATAATGCTGGGTTACGACATACTTAGACTTTGCTAACTGCTCATCAGCATGACCACGAATAAGGTGCTCATGTGATAAAATATTTCCTTTTTCATGAATCTGAGGAGCACCTTCTGCTAACGCTTCTTCACAAGTGATCATTGGTATCAATTCCTCATAAGTTACATCTACTAACGCTCTGATTTCTTCCAAGGATTCTCTATTTTTTGAAACCACTAGTGCAACCGCATCTCCAACATAGCGTGTGATTTCACCTTCTGGTATCAAAACATCCCAATCGGAAATAAATTCTAAATGTCCTATTTTATTATTTCCTGGGACGTCTTTTGCAGTCAAAACAGACACACAATCCGGATGTTCCAATGCTTTTGCAGAATTGATCGTGACCACTTTAGCCCTAGGATATTGACTGCGAACAGCAGAAGCATGAAGCATATCAGGCAGTGTAATATCATCTACATATAAACCTGTCCCCAACGTTTTTTCAACAGCATCCACTCGTTTAAGATCTTCTCCCAATTTTCCAGATGATTGTTCTGCTGGGATGCTCAGTTCTTCACGAAACAGTTTAGCAGCTAGCTGAATTGCTTCAATAATTTTGACATAGCCTGTACAGCGGCAAATATTACCTCGAATCGCTTTTCTCACTTCTTCATCACTAGGTTCAGCTTTTTTATTCAATAATCCTTGAGCCGAAATGACGATTCCTGGTATACAATAGCCGCATTGAACTGCACCCGTTTTGGCAAAGGCATAAGCATAAACTTCTTTTTGCCGTGGTTCTAAGCCTTCGATTGTGACAATTTCTTTACCAGTTAACTTCTCTAATGTGAATAAGCACGCTTTGGAAACCCTCCCATTTATAAGCACTGAACATGCACCGCAAGAGCCTTGATTACAACCATCTTTTGTTCCAGTCAAACGTAAATCTTCCCGAAGAAAATCCATTAATTTCTTATTTTTACTACAGGTTTCCGTCTTGCCATTTACTACTAATGAATACATTTTTTCTTTACACCTCAATTTCTGTTATAAATATAGCTTTTATTCACTATGATTATACCACAAATCTTTTGTCTAAAAAATTTTTTTTAGCAAAAAAACTTTTTTTGTTTATGTTTTCTGAATTCCAATCATTGCAGACCCAATGGCACCAGTATATTGTGAGAATTCTTGGTCATAGTATACTTCTTTTTTTGTCTATTCAGCAACTAATTCTACGGAAGAAAGAAATCGTGAATACAAGAAAAAATAGTAGCATTAAACCGCCTATAATGATTTTTTCTGATTAATTGTTGATCGTTTCTCTGTCACTAAACTCACGCCTATTTTCGCCTGATTTCTTATTTCGATAGAGCTGCTCTTTTCTCGATTAATTCCCCTGCGACACTAATCGCAAGTTCTGCTGGCGTTTCAGCATTTATTTTTAAGCCGATTGGCATATTGATTCGATCAATTTCCGCCATTGAAAAACCGCTCTCTTTGAGTCGCTTGATTTGTACAGCAATTTTTTGTTTACTACCCATCACACCAATATAATAGGCGTTTGTTTTTAATAATTGTCGTGCTAATTCAAAATCGAATTGATGACCACGTGTCATAACCACCGCATAATCTGCTTCAGAGATGTGGATTTTTTCTGCAATATTTCCTAGATCAGCTATGATCCGTTCATCTGCATCTGGGAAAAACTCTTTTGTAACTAATGCTTTGCGATCATCCAAAACAACACAGTAAAATCCTAACATTTTTAATACTGGTACTACAGCTTGTCCAACATGACCGGCACCAAATATAAACACTTTTCCGACTTCCAACAAAGACTCGATTAAATACGTCGCTCCATCCACCACTACTTGAACCTGACCTTGCTTAAATATTCTCTTTTGAAGCTCAACTGTTAAACGACCGATCAAACCTGTATCTAGACTATAAAAACCAACTGCCCCAACTGCTGTAGTAGTGATTTCTGTAATCAGCCAACATTGTTGATTTGTTGCAAAATGCTTGTTGATTTCCTCGCAAATAATTGCAATGACAGGATCTTTATAGGACAAGTATTGAAAAAAAACAGCCACATTACCTCCACAGATCATCCCTAAATCTGCACTATTATTTGGTGTCAAAATGAATTGTTCTGCTCTTCCTTTCTTACTCTTTAAAACTTCTTTAGCAAGCTTCTCAGCACGAAATTCAACCGCACCACCACCAATCGTTCCAGCCAAACGACCATTATTTGATACCAACATCCTGGCTCCTGCTCCTCTTGGTGTTGAACCTGAACTTGCGGTCACAGTCACTAAAACAGTGTCTTCCCTCTGCTTGATTGCTTCACCTAAACGTAGAAAAAGTTTCCTCATTCTCTTTCCTCCAACTCCAAATCGTCTCTAAAAATTTCTGTAAAATATTGGTTTGTGATTTGGTAGGTCTTTTTTTGAAATAATAAAAACTTTGTTGTTAATCGTTTTCCATGGATTGTCACAGTAGAACCTCCACCATTGCTTCCTCCCACACTTTTGACAATCAAAGGATAGCCCAGCTCTGCTTCTGCTTTTTGGATCATTCGCCAGGCTTTGTTATAGGACATCCTCATTTGCTTCGCTGCAGTATTTAATGAGCCAGTTTGAGAAATTCGTTGAAGTAACTCTACAATACCTGGACCAAAAAATATTTTATTTGTCCGTAATTTCAAATTCAATGTATAGTCAAATGCTGCTTGCTCCTTCATTTCATGTTCTCCTTTCGTTATACTTTAAAAAGATAACGCTTGAAAAAAAAATATTTTTTTAGAAAAGCGACTAATTCTTTTTTTGATCAGATGCAAATTATTTTCCTTCAGCTCTACTAATTGCCCTTGATTTCTATAAATTTCTCGTTTTAACAGCACTCTTTGTTCGTTTACCTCTAGCTTTTCAATTGTAAGCTGTTTTTGGTGTTGGTAATTGCGCTCTGATTTAAATACACCTACTATTTTATTCGAATGACGAACGACTGCTAATAATTCCGCTAAAAATGGTTCTGATAATAACTCAATTCCACCAATTTCATCAAGCAAAACCACATCTGCTGGCACTTTTTTTATTTCCTTTAATAACTCTATACCAAAAGTTTCAAAGACAAACAAATTTCTTATTCGTTTCCCTTCTCGCGTCTGAATAAAACAGTGCTCCGTAATTGTTTTCATTTCAGCTTTTTGCTGTAATAACTCTTTGGCTGCTCTGAGCTCAAAAGCAATGATTTGTCCTCCATCATTGATTATGCGGTTAACATAAAAACCATTGACAGATGAACAGGTCAACCGAAGCACCTTTTGGAGCAATGTAGATTTTCCGATAAATTTGTTTCCTTCTAAAAATAAACTATTCACGCGACACTTTCCTTTACTAAACTTATTTCATTAAAATAATGCAAAAGACAAATCCCTTTATTCATTTATCTTTTGCATCTTTTTAAGGAGACAATCTTTACTGTCACTCGATTGCGACTTGTTTATGCTCTTTCAACAAGACATTCAAAATAACGGCAACAATTGTTGTTAAAATAACTTCTGAATTACCAAAAATAGTTGTCACCCACGGTGGGAAACCGCTCAAACAACCAACAGACAATGTAACACCAATTCCAAAAGCTAAGGAAATCCCGACAACTCCTGTATTTCTAGGCGTTAATTCTTGTGATGAAATCATCCGCACTCCTGTCATTGAAATCGAGGCAAAAACGGAAACCGTCGCGCCGCCAATTACAGCATAAGGTATTGTCGTCAAAATCGAAGCAACTTTTGGTACAAAACCTGCTACTAACAAAATGACTGAAGCAAAAACCATCACATATTTATTTATCACTTTCGTCACGGTCACCAATCCCACATTTTGACCAAATGTTGCGACTGGTACTGATCCAAAAAAGCTCCCAATAAAATTGGAGAAACCGCTTCCCATAATACCACCAGACAGTTCCTTATCTGTAGGCTCCCGATCCATTGCACCAACAGTTGTTGCAGTGAACTGACCAATTGCTTGGACTGCATCCACGATAAACATCACAACTAAAGTCAAAATCGGTACAATTTGAAAGTCCAATCCAAAATAAAGTGGTGTAATCACTTGAAATACTGACGCTTCTTTTACAGGGGTGAAATTGACCATCCCCAAAACAAGAGAAACAACATAGCCAACAATCATCCCATTTAAAATAGAGGATAATTTAAGAAATCCTTTTGAAAAATAGTTAAAATAAAAGACTACGGCAAATGTCAGCAACGCGACCAGCCAATTTTGTGCTGATCCAAAATCTGGACTACCTGCTCCCCCAGCCATATATTTGATTGCAACTGGGAATAAGGACAAGCCAATACTCAAAATAACCGTACCAGTAACTAATGGTGGAAATAATATTCTAATTTTTTTTATTGATAATCCGACTAAAATGACTAAAATACTGCCAACTAGCTGTGCACCAAAAATTGCTGCAATCCCAAAATCTCCTCCAATCGCCATTAAAATCGGTACATAAGCAAAACTTGCACCCATCATTACTGGCAATCTTGAGCCAACTTTTCCAAAAATCGGAAATAATTGGATCATCGTTGCTATAGCAGAGAAAATCAGTGACGTTTGAATCATGATCGTTGTATCACCAGAACTTAGGTTACAAACTTTTGCAATCATGATTCCTGGGGTAACAATTCCAACTACTGCTGCGACTACGTGCTGTAAGCCCATAGGAACAGCTTCTTTGATCGACAACTTAGCATCATAATCAAACAATGCTTGTTCTTCTTTTTTACTCATAGGCAAGTTTCCTTCTTCGCTTTTTATTTTAAAAAGGACTGCACTTATCCGAGTCTTAAAATTCGCAACCCTTTTCTTTGATCAGAATTGTTTCAAAAATTAATTTTTGACTGCGATTGCTTCTACTTCAAAAAGCCCATTTTTAGGTAATTCACATACTTCAACACATGAGCGGGCCGGCAGCGTGTTTGAGAAGTATTTACCATAAATATCGTTGATTTTTGCGAAATCTGACATGTTTTTTAGAAAAACCGTTGTTTTGACAACATTGTCATAGCTCATATTTGTTTCTTTTAGAATTGCCCCTAAATTGATCAATGCTTGTTCCGCTTGTTGCTCAACCGTTTCTTTCATTGCCCCACTTACTGGATCTAAACCTAATTGACCAGAGATGTATTGGGTTTGTCCAGCTAATACTGAGTGCGAATACGGTCCCACAGCCGCTGGGGCATTGCTTGAATTAATCATTTTGTTTGACATCAACTCACTCCTTCTCATGCTTGTGTTGCTTTTATTGTTCAATAATAGTTCCCGTTTTGCCAACGATTCCATCTTTTGCTTTTTCCAATAACGTGATCAAGGTTTTGCGTCCTGGTTTTGATTCAGCAAATTGAATCGCTGCCTCAACTTTTGGAAGCATTGATCCTGGTGCAAACTGTCCAGCTGCAGCATGTTTCTTCATTTCAGCTGTTGAAACTTGACTTAATTCTTTTTGCGTTGGTTTGCCGAAATCAATACAAACTTTTTCAACTGCTGTTAAAATGATCAATAGATCGGCATCAACCATTTCCGCCAATAATTCACTACAAAAATCTTTGTCGATCACAGCTGCGATACCACTTAAACGATTGTCTTCTTTGACTACTGGAATACCGCCACCACCACAAGCGATGACTGTTTGACCTGCATCAATCAAAGAAGTAATTGTTTGGATTTCAATAATTTCTTTTGGTTTTGGTGAAGCTACAACTTGGCGATAGCCACGACCAGAATCTTCAACGACTGTTACTTGTTTTTCTTTTACCAATGTATCAGCTTCTTCTTTTGACATAAAGCGGCCGATCGGCTTGGCTGGATGAGCAAAGGCTGGGTCTTTTGGATCAACAGCCACCTGAGTGATCACTGTGCCAACTGCTTGGTCTAGATTACGACTCAATAGCTCTTCTCGTAACGCATTTTGTAGATCATAGCCAATGTAACTTTGACTCATCGCTACGCAAACAGATAAAGGGATCGTCGGATATTTGCTTGGATTACTTAACGAAAGTTCTTCCATCGCCAATTGAATCATGCCCACTTGAGGACCATTTCCGTGAGACAAAATAACTTCATATCCTGCTTCAATCAAATCTGCAATAGCTTTCGACGTTTCTTTTACTGCCGTCATTTGTTCTGTTAAATTATCGCCTAGCGCATTTCCGCCAAGTGCGACTACAACTCGTTTTACCATTCAGCGATTCACCTCGTTTTCAACTTTATTGTTCGATTTATATATTATTTTAAAAGTAAGATGCTTTCTTCCCCAATAAATCACCTGATGATTGCTAAGTAAACGCTGGATTTTGCATGAAGTAGTCAGAATCTGTGGACAACAGATTCGTTTTAACCCAGCTTTATTCTTAACCGACAGTCTACATACATGGACTTGGAAAGGTCTTATGATCACATAAATCAATCTTTTGATACTATCATCATCAATCAAGAAAGCATCTCACTTCATGCCAGTAATTCGTTGTTTCTTATTTCACTTCTCTAGGTGTAGCTTTCTTTTCAAGTTCTTTCAATGTCGCTTGTGGACTTTTCACCTTACTTAAGAAGATCATGGCTGCAATGATATATGGTTTATAACTTGCTTCTTTGTATAATTCCACACGGTAACGATCAAAGACAGAGGCTTCAACTTCTCCTTCTTCACAGCTTACGCCCGTGATATCAGCAGGTAAACAGTGCATGTACAATGCTTTGCCATCTTTGGTTGTTTTCATTAATTCTTCTGTACATTCCCAATCCTTATGATTGGTATTTTGAGCAAGTAATTCTTTTTCTAATTTATCGATTCCTGCTTGATCGCCTTCTCCGTATAGTTGTGTACGTTTTTCCATGGCAGCAAACGGTGCCCAACTCTTCGGATAAACAACATCTGCATCTTTGAACGCTTCTTCCATGCTGTTTGTTTTGATAAATGAACCACCGGCTTCAGCGGCATTTTTCTTCGCCACTTCTTCAACTTCCGGCATGATTTCATAGCCTTCTGGATGTGCTAAGACAACATCCATACCAAGACGCGTCATTAATCCAACGATTCCTTGCGGCACTGACAATGGTTTACCGTAAGATGGCGAATACGCCCAAGTCATCGCTACTTTTTTCCCTTTTAAATTTTCAACTCCGCCAAATTCATGGATCAAATGCAGTGCATCTGCCATCGCTTGCGTTGGGTGATCAATATCACATTGTAGATTAACTAAAGTTGGACGTTGTTCTAGCACACCATCTTTATGTCCTTCTTGAACAGACTCTGAAACTTCACGCATATAGGTATTCCCTTTGCCAATATACATATCGTCACGAATCCCGATGATATCCGCCATAAATGAGATCATGTTGGCTGTTTCACGAACGGTTTCACCATGAGAAATTTGACTTTTTCCTTCATCCAGATCTTGCACTTCTAAGCCTAAGAGATTACAAGCAGAAGCAAAACTAAAACGAGTTCTCGTTGAGTTATCGCGGAATAATGAAATGCCTAAACCGCTGTCAAAAATTTTCGTTGAAATGTTATTTTCACGCAAATATCGTAACGTATCTGCTACTGTGAAAACTGCTTCTAATTCATCACGTGTTTTTTCCCATGTTAAGAAAAAGTCATTTTCATACATTTTATCAAATTCTAATTTGTCCAATTTTGCAATGTAGTCGTTAAAAGTTTCCATGTCATTTCTCCTCTATATAAGTAATTCGATAGCCGATATTCTAACGTCCTTTACTCATCAGAATATCGGTTCGTTTTTCCCTTGTATTTTTAATTAGTTATTTTCGCAGTATACCGTTGGTAATGCCGCATACACTGCAGCACAACGTACTAAATCGTCTTTCCAAGTTTTCTCATTTGGCGCATGAGCTTGCGCTTCGGCGCCTGGGCCAAAGCCAATACAAGGAATTCCGTTTCGTCCCATGATCGACACGCCGTTGGTTGAGAATGTCCATTTATCTAATAGTGGACGAGCTTTCCGCATCTCAATGGTTTCTTTTGAGCCTTCACGTTCTTCTCCATATAGATTTCTGTGTGTTTCCATCAACGCTTTTGTTACACCGTGCTCTTCTGGAATTACCCAAGTTGGGAAGTAACATTCTATTGGATAAGTTAAACCTGTATAAGATGGACGATCGTAGTCATACATTGAAACAACGACATCATCGCCATATTTTTTAACCGCTGGTAGGTTGCGAATTTCTTCTAAACAACTTTCCCATGTTTCGCCCGCAGTCATTCGACGATCTAATGAAACTGTACAACCATCTGCTACTGCGCAACGGCTTGGTGATGAATGGAAGATTTGCGATGCTGTAACGGTACCTTTGCCTAAGAAACGAGCTTCTTTCCATTCAGGATTGTATTTTTCGTCAAGCATTCGTACTAAGCCTCTAATAACCGTACTTTCTGTGTCTCCATTATTGTTCAATGCGCGCACATCTTGTAAAATATCGGCCATTTTATAGATCGCATTATCGCCACGTTCAGGAGCTGATCCATGACACGATACACCTTTGACTTCAACTTTGATTTCCATCCGACCACGTTGACCGCGATAAATCCCGCCATCCGTTGGTTCAGTTGAGACAACAAATTCTGGGCGAATACCATCTTCTTTAATAATATATTGCCAACATAAACCATCACAATCTTCTTCTTGAACTGTAACGGTTACTAAAGCCGTATATTTTTCGTTTAGTAGCCCTAAATCTTTCATGATTTTAGCACCGTAAACAGCTGAAACGATTCCGCCTTCTTGGTCAGAAGTACCACGTCCACCAATTTCTGTATCTGTTTCATAGCCATCGTATGGATCAAATTCCCAGTTACTCATCTCACCGATACCCACTGTATCCATATGACCGTCAAATGCGATCAATTTTTTACCAGTTCCCATATAGCCAAGAAGATTCCCTTGAGGGTCGACTTCGATTTTGTCAAAACCTAATTTTTGCATTTCGGCTTTAGCACGATCCATTTTTGCGCCTTCTTCAGCACTTTCTCCAGGAATTTTGACTAAATCGCGTAAGAATTTGATCATGTCCTCTCTATAACCTTCTGCTGCTGCGTTGATTTTTTTGAAATCCATTTATATTACCTCCATAAGATTTTTTTATAATTATCTGGATCTGTGTCGCCTTCTGTTGAAAACATTAAAACAGTTGAATTTTCGTCAAGTTTCAATGTATCCCATAATTCTTTATATTCAGGATCTTGCATCGCAGTTGCAACTAAGCCCATAGCCACGGCTCCTGATTCTCCTGAAATCACTTGTGAATCACCTTTTAATGGTGCCCCAAGCATTCTCATTCCTTTTTCTGAAACCCAGTCTGGTGCTGATACAAAGACTGAGGTATGATTTTCTAAAATATCGAATGAAATTGTATTTGGTTCACCACAAGCAAGTCCTGCCATGATTGTTTGAAGGTCACCTTCGACAAATCGAATTTGACCATCTTTTTCAATAGCCGATTTGTACAAGCAATCCGCCGCTTGCGCTTCGACTACTACCATTTTTGGAGGATTATCAGGATAAAGATTGGCAAAATAGCCCACAACTGCTCCAGCTAAACTACCTACGCCTGCCTGAACAAAAACATGTGTCGGACGTTTATTTCCCGCTTCCTCTAATTGCTTAGAAGCTTCTAAGGCCATCGTCCCATAGCCTTGCATGATCCAGGTTGGAATTTTTTCATATCCGTCCCAAGCAGTATCTTGCACCATGACACCGTTCTCAGTTTCTTCTGCCATTTTATTAGCCATTCGAACACATTCATCATAATTGACTTCTTCAATCGTAACGGTTGCGCCTTCTTTTTCGATATTTTCCTTGCGCGTTTGCGTTGAGCCTTTCGGCATTAAAACAACTGATTTCTGTCCTAATTTATTCGCTGCCCAAGCAACACCTCGCCCATGATTGCCATCCGTTGCTGTGAAGAAAGTTGCTTGACCAAATTCAGCCCGAAGTTTGTCGGAAGTTAAAACATCATAGGTCAAATCAGCAACATCTTTCCCTAATTTTTCTGCCATATAATTTGCCATGGCAAATGAGCCGCCCAGCACCTTAAAAGCATTTAAGCCGAAACGATAGGATTCATCTTTGACAAAAAAATCCTTTAACCCTAAATATTCTGCCATATTTTTTAATTCAGCTAATGGTGTCTGATTGTATTGAGGAAAACTCCGATGAAACGCTAAGGCTTTTTCAATAGCTTCTTTTGACATCAGTGATAAATACTGATCATCTGTTTTAGGCATTTCATTTGCCGTCCATTTTATTTTTCCCAAAAAATTACCCCTCCGTCTATTTATTTAAATCAACACAAGTTGATTGATTCCACTATGATTTATTTTTAATTGTTCGATAGATAAATGCTCCTTGTTTTTCTTGAATAACCTGACCTTGTTCAGCTACTTTTTGGCCTCTTAGATAAACTGATCTGGCGCTTCCTTTCGTCTGCATTCCTTCATAAGGTGTATAATCTGCTTTTTGCAGCTGAGTTGTCGCTGATAGTACCCCAATTGTCTCGGGATCCCAAACGACGATGTCAGCATCACTGCCAGATTGAATGACCCCTTTTTGAGGATACAATGAAAACTGTTTGGCAATGTCTTCTGATAATAACCCTATCATACGTTCTAAACTGATTTTGCCAGTCGTCACGCCATAGGTATAAATCAATTCTGGGCGAGACTCTACACCAGGCATCCCATTAGGAATTTTGCTAAAATCATGTTTTCCAATTGTTTTTTGCCCTTCAAAATTAAAACTGCAATGATCCGTTGAGATTGTATTGATCTGACCATCCATCACACCTGCCCATAGTGCGTTTTGATCATCGATGCTGCGCAATGGTGGTGAGCAAACATATTTTGCTCCTTCAAAATCAGGTCCATCGTATAAATGATCATCCAAAACTAAATATTGTGGGCAGGTCTCTACATATACGGTTTGCCCCCGAGCTCTTGCTCGTTCTACCGCTTCTAACGAGGCCTTCGTACTTAAATGAACAATATTCACTGGTAAATCAGCCAGCTCAGCAATCATTAAGTAACGCTCTACCGCTTCGGCTTCTACTGAATCCGGTCTAGTCAATGGGTGATAATGAGGTGACAATTTCCTCTCCTCAATAAATTTTGCGATCATCTCATTGACCATATCCCCATTTTCACAATGGACACCTAGCATTCCTTGATACTTACGAATTTCTCTCATTGCCTCATACAGTTCAGCATCAGTCGTTCTTAAATTGTCATACGCCATATACATCTTAAAGGAAGTGATGCCTGCATCAATTATTTCGTTGATTTCTGCTTTAATACTAGGATTCCATTCAATGATCGACATATGATAGGTATAATCGCAGGAACTATTGTCATTTGCTAAATGATTCCAAGCGTTAAGACAGTCTTTTAATGAACTCCCCTTACTTGGTGTAGCCATATCAATCACAGTCGTTGTTCCCTTAGCGACAGCCGCCTTACTCCCCGTGTAAAAATCATCTGCTGTTCCCAATGATCCTTTTCCATTATTCAACTCTAAATGTGTATGAGCATCAATAAAACCCGGCAGTAAAAAACAACCAGAAACATCCTCTACTATAGAACTTTCTGCTTTTAAGTTTGTGCCCATTTCAACGATTTTCTCGTCAATAATTCTTACATCTACTTGCCGACGCCCTTTTGCGGACACTACAGTACCGCCTTTTAAAAGAATAGACATTTTTTAACCTCCATTGATCAGAAGTTGTTTTTGCGCAACTCATGTCTTTTTACATTTGCATACAATAGTCATACTCTTCAATCATCGTATCCATCAACTCGATAATATCTGTCGGAATAGCTAATTCTTGAGAGTTTAAGTTAACGAGTGATGTATTCCCCCATAATCTGACTATACAGCTTTTTTCTCTTGGATCGATTACATAGAAACCAGAATTCGTACTATTTTCAAAATCTGCTTCTGTATTAAACAACGTAAATTTATCTTTATACGGTGCACTTGCATATGGACAGAATGTTTCACAGTTCCCGCACTCATTACACATTCGATCTACATGAACGATTTGTGGTTGTCCTTTGACGTTAACTACGATATTCGCTCGATTGGGACAAACATCCATGCACGATTCACAAATCGTTGAACATTCTAGACAATTACTTGCTTGGCCACAAAGAGCTTCGTTTGTTTCAAGTATTCCTCGTTTATTTCGAACGAAGGCAACGTCATCATTAAGGTTTGTTTGTTCATAGTGCTTATTATGGAGCTGGCAAATATTTCCAGCAGCTTTGGTAGCATCAGCAATGGCTTCTACGATCGTTGCTGGTCCTAAATTTGCATCACCGATTACATAAACATCTTTTAAATTGGTTTCTAATGTGTCTTGATTCGAGACAACTTTGCCATATTGGTCAGTTAGAATACCGATTGATTGATAGAAGTCGGTATCCACTTTCTCTCCCACTGCTGCAATCACTGTATCCGCTAAAACTTCAGTAAATTCACCAGTGGCTACAGGTTTTCGGCGTCCAGAACTATCGCGTGTACCTAAGCGCATTTTTTCACAAGTAAGTAGACCATCAGCCAATTTAATAGGCGATAATAATTCTAAAAATTCTACGCCATCTCCTAGAGCAAAATACAATTCTTCCTCATCCGCAGGCATATTCCGTTTATCCCGACGATAAACCACGGAAACTTTTTTCACACCCGGTAAAGTAGTAGCCGCTCTAGCGCAATCCATCGCGGTATTACCACCCCCAACAACGACGATTTGCTCCCCGTAAGGGTTGATCATTGGGTTTTCTCGATTCGCTTTTAAAAATTCTAACGAATTAAGTGTTTTCCCTGTTTCTAATCTCAACTTGCCATGTTTCCACGCACCAATAGCATAAATTACGTTAGTATACCCTTGTTCACGTAGTTCTTCGATGCTCGGAGCAGCTTGTCCAGTTATAAATTCAGCCCCCATAAACTTAGCCATTTCCACGTCATTTTGAACTGATTTCATCGAAATTCTAAATTCTGGTACGATTTGACTGCACACACCGCCAATCGTATCGGCTTTTTCAAATACGGTTACAGGCATTCCTTCACGCGCTAATAAATATCCTGCAGATACTCCAGCAGGACCGCCTCCGATAACGGCTGTTTTAGCTGCATTTATTTTACGAATCGGTTTTTTCATCGTTGCCATCAATTCATCATAGGCATGCTCGGCTGCTTCTAATTTTGCTTCACGGATTTTGATCGAGCCTTCATAAAACTGACGAGTACATTTCGTCATACATGGATGAGCACAAATTGTTCCAGTAATAAACGGCAACGGATTTTTATCAACGATTACTCTTAATGCATCTAAATAGTTTTCTTCGCTGACGTAACGAAGATACGCTGGAATATCCTGGTCGATCGGACAGCCACCATCACTACGACAAGGTGCTGTATAACAATCGGTTAATGGGACTGTTTTACGTAGTTTAGGACTTTCGGGTAATTTAATTGATTTTTTATAACGTGCTTGCGTTCTTGCTTTTTCTACAATTCTAGTCAATTTCTCAAGGTTCACTTGAACTTGACTTGGATAGTCTGATTCTCCTAATAAGTTTGCGACTTGATTCATTCGTTGATACCCACCTGATTTTAACAACGTTGTTGCCATAGTGATCGGCCAAATTCCCGCATCAAAGATTTCTTTGATATTAAAGACATCTGCTCCGCCTGAATAAGAAATTTGTAATTTTCCTTCAAATGCATCCGACAGTTTTTTAGCTAACGAAATACTTAACGGGAACAAGGAACGTCCTGACATATACATTTCGTCACCTGGCAGTTCATCTTCTGCAATACCCACAGGGAATGTATTGGTGATTTTTACGCCAAAGTTTAAGCCTTTACTATCAGCTAATCGTTGTAGACGGTTTAACATAGGAACTGCGTCTTCAAATTGCAAATCCTCGATAAAATGATGATCATCAAAAACCATATAGTCAAAACCTAGCTCATCCATTGTTTGACGTGTATATTCATAGCCTAGCATCGTTGGATTACATTTAATGAATGAATTTAGCCCTTTGCTTTCTAATAGATAGGTTGTGATTCGTTCGATTTCATCTGATGGACAACCATGCAGTGTGGACAGGGTAATTGAACGACAGACCTTTGAACTAATGGCATCAATATATGCTTTATCGATATTTTTAAATTGAGGTAAGTATTTATAGGAAACTTCTATACATTCCTGCCAAATCGCTGTTTCTTTTGCCTCTTGCATATCTGTGATATATTGATCAACTTTTGGTGACTGAATCCCTGCTAAATCATAGCCAACACTCATATTGAAAATAAAGCCATCTGGATCGCCTAAATTTAATTCTTTACTGAGCAATTTTAAAATGAACCACCCTTTCACGTATTCGTCAAAGGCTTGAGGAACACGTAATTCAGTTGACCATTCCACGTTATAGCATTCATCTGCTGCTGTAATACAGGGTTTGCTGACAGGTAAATCTTCTCCATCAATGATTTGAACTGTTTTGACTTCAAAAAAACGTGATCCTGTTAAATACGACGCAATAATATTTTGAGCTAATTGTGTATGGGGACCCGCTGCCGGACCACACGGTGTTTCCATTTTTTCACCGAATAAATACAATATTTTACTTGGATCCGCTTTGTAAAATTTCCTTACACCAAAAATAGTTGATTCATTTTTGTATTCATTCAAAATCCAATTCAATAACCCATCGATTGAAATCGGGTGCATGATGTCGCTCATGTCTGTCACTCCTTTTTTATTTTTCTAGGCTAGGCCCTATGCTTGATTGATTCTTGTCCAAAGAGATTGCGCTTGAGCCTGAGCATCATGCCAAATTTTTGCTTCATCAACTCCTTGCACTTCTCGATTACGCATACGAATCTCGCCATTGATGATCGTATCTGTAACTGCTCCGCCGTTCATGCCAAATAGAATATGAGAATTGTAATTATCTTTTGTCATCGGTGTTGGTCCCTTGTAATCTAAAATAATTACATCTGCCGCAGCTTCTGGTTCCAATACTCCTAATTTATTTTCAAAGTAGCGATTAGCCATTTTCGGATTATTATTGAACAACATTTCAGGAATTTCAGCCCAAGCGGCATTCGGATCGGCTAAATGATGCTTATGAATGATATTCCCTACTTTATATGATTCAGTCACATCATTGGTATACCCATCTGTACCCAGCCCCATCAAAAGACCATACTCATTCAACATCCGCATTGCTGGCGGACATCCAACTGCATTTCCCATATTTGATTCTGGATTTGTAACAACCATGGTATTGCTATCACGTAATAATTCCATCTCATGGGGACCAATATGGATACAATGCCCTGCCATCGTGTGTTTTCCTAAAATTCCTAAATCATACAAACGATTGACGATTGGTTTTCCATATTTTGCCAATGAATCATAAACGTCAGCGATATCTTCTGCAATATGGATATGATACCCCACATCATCTGGCGTATGAGCTGCACAATATTCCAAAGATGTATCAGACAACGTAAACGCTGCATGCATGCCCATCATTGCTTTTTGCATATCGTCACTACGGTCCTTACTGATTCTGATAAAATCCGTATTTTCTTTAACAGCTGTTTTCATTTTTTCTGCCCCGTCTCGATCTGAAACTTCATAGCATAAACAAGTACGAACGCCTAACTCGTCAGCTGCGTTAGAAAGTTGTGTCAAACTACCTTCGATTGCGCCATAACTAGCATGATGATCAAATACTGTTGTTACACCATTTTTAATACTATCTAGATAAGCTATTTTTGCACTATGATAAGAATCTTGTAGATTTAGCGTCCGATCGATCCGCCACCACTGTCCTTCCAAAATGTCCATGAAGTTTTTAGGGTGGTAACCATTGATATTCAATCCTCTTGCAAACGTACTATAAATGTGGTTGTGCATATTGATAAAACCAGGCATGATCACCCCACCTTTGGCATCAATGAACTCAGCAGAAGGAAACTCTTTACGTATATCCTTTGTTGTTCCTACTTTTCTAATTTTCTGACCTTCAATCGCGACACAGCCATCTTCAAAAAATGTTCCTTCCCTATCTCTGGTGATCAGTCGCCCATTTCCTATTACTAACATGATAACCCTCCTATAAATTCATTTATTTTGCTCTCTAAATAGAAATCGCTTACAATTGTATAGTTCAATTATTCACTAATCTAACGATCTTTATAATCAGATCATTTCTTAGCCTTATAGAATCTTAAAAAAACGTTTGCATTTTACTTCAAAAATGTATGATTTCCTCTAACTCGAGTAAATTATACCACCTAACCTAAAAAAAAACAATGCTACCTAAAAAATATTTTTTAGCGCTCTGTGCTCATTGTCTTGTATTATGATTTACCGCATGATATCATTACACACGAAGATCTTTATAATTAGTAATTTTTTCTATCTATGCACTGTTATAGCTGTTTTTTTGTAGAATATCAAAAGGCTGGTTATAAAGAACATTGTGTACTACATATTTTTTTGACTTAACTTGTTTTAGAAAGGAGCAAAACCATGCTTTCTGATGAAAAATTAAATTTTCTCACTCAAGTCGCAAAGGCTTTAGCTGGTCAGTTCGGTGATAATTGTGAAATCGTCATTCATAAAATCAATGAAAATAATGTGAATAATACAATTGTTTCAATTGAAAATGGTCATGTTTCTTCTCGTCAGCTTGGAGATGGACCTTCTCAAGTTGTCTTAGAAGCCTTAAAAAAGGATCCCGCTGATTTGATCGATCATATCAATTACTTAACAAGAACACATGATGGACGGATTTTAAAATCAAGTACTGTTTATTTCAAAGATAAATCTGGCAGTTTAGATGGGATTTTTGCAATCAATTATGATATCACTGCCCTAATAGCTGCTGAATCAACGCTAAAATCACTTGTTGCGATCGATGAACAAGATGATGATAAAGAGCCAGACTATATCCCTCAAGATATCAATGAACTTTTAGATGATTTGATTGAAGAATCTGTAAAACTTGTCGGCAAACCGGTCCCATTAATGACAAAAGATGACAAAATCAAATGTATTCAGTTCCTAAATAGTAAGGGTGCATTTCTCGTAACAAAATCTGGTGATAAAGTAGCAGGATTTTTCAATATTTCTAAATATACTTTATATAGCTATATTGATGCGAAGTAAGTAAGTAAACGACGAAAAAAAGTGGGAAACAAAACTAAACATTAGTTTTTGTTTTCCACTCTTTTTTTTCTTCTTTAATCAAGTTCGTTTAAAGATTGATAATAATAGTAAGAAAGAGTAAAAGGAATTAATTTTTTTTTTTAATTGTGTTATTATAGATTGAGTTTATTTGTTGTCTTTAACAACGACAATCAAGGCAAATTGGAGGGCACTTTATGGGAATCAGAAGTCATATGGCAATAGCCGCTGGAAAAACTTCTCAATGGGTATTACAAACTTTTTTCAAGGGCGGCAGCAGCTATCCTGGAAAGTTAGCATTAAAGATCGATCCAAAAATTTTGGACACACTAGCAAAAGAGTATGAAATAGTTGTTGTCACTGGTACGAACGGCAAAACACTGACAACGGCTTTAACAGTAAATATACTAAGACAAGAATTCGATCACGTGTTGACGAATCCGACTGGTGCGAATATGGAACAGGGAATCGTTTCAACCTTTTTATCTGCTAAAAACAAAGGCGCAAAGAAGAAATTTGCAGTGTTAGAAATCGACGAAGCAAGTCTAAGTCGGGTGACCAAATATATTGAACCAAAGCTATTTTTGTTTACAAATATTTTCCGTGATCAAATGGACCGCTATGGTGAAATTTATACCACATACAAATTGATCGTTGATGGTGCCTCAGCCGCTCCTAACGCACCAATTCTATGTAATGGTGATTCTCCGATCTTCAATTCAGTTGAAACGGTCAATCCAAGAAAGTATTATGGTTTCAATCATTTGCCAGATAAAGAGCAGATGGCTCATTACAATACAGATGGCTTGTTGTGTCCAAAATGCCACCATATTTTACAGTATAAAATGATTACTTATGCTAATCTTGGCAAATATTATTGTCCAAATTGCGGCTTCCACCGTCCAGAACTTGATGTTCAGTTAACTGAAATGGTCAAAATGGATAACACTTCTGCTAATTTTGTGATCGATGGCTCACAATACAGTATCGCTGTCGGCGGAATGTACAACGTTTATAATGCCCTTGCAGCAACAGCAGTAGCTGAGCACTATGGCGTGGCACCTGAGAAAATCAGAGCGGGTTTAAGCTATGATGAAAAAGTATTTGGACGTCAAGAAACAATCAACATCAACGGGAAATTATGTACGCTAGTTTTAGTGAAAAACCCAGTTGGTTTAAACCAGGTAATTGATATGATGGGCCTTGCCCCTTATTCCTTTTCACTTGTCTCTTTATTAAATGCTAATTATGCAGATGGGATCGATGTAAGCTGGATCTGGGATGGCGATCATGAAGCCTTCAGTCAAATGGATATTCCAGAAGTGATTGCTGGTGGTGACCGCCATCAAGATATGGCTTTGCGATTGAAAGTTGCCGGTATTTCTGAGGATAAGTTGAAAGAAATTCCAGACCTAGATGATGTTATCACAGCGATCAAGGCATTGCCGACAGAACATGTCTATATTTTAGCCACGTATACAGCGGTTTTACAATTACGTAAGTCACTTGCTGCTCAAGGTTATATTCAAGGAGGAATGAATGGTGCCTAAAGAACTTGTTGTATGTCATTTATACGGTAATTTGCTAAATACTTATGGTGATAACGGCAACTTACTCATGTTGAAATATCTTGCTGAAAAGATGGATGTTACCTTCCATTCCGAAATCGTCAGCATCTATGAACCATTTGACCCGAATAAGTATGATTTAGTCTTTGTTGGTGGTGGTCAAGATTTTGAACAACTGATCATTTCAGACGATATTCAAACAAAAAAAGAAACTTTAACTGAATATATTGAAAATGACGGCGTAATGCTAGCCATTTGTGGAGGATTTCAGCTTTTAGGTCATTATTATATGGGGGCTAAAGGGGAAAAAATTCACGGTATAGGCGCTTTGGATCATTACACGTTAAGTCAAGATAATAACCGCTATATTGGAGACATTGTCATTCATAATGAGGAGTTCAACGAAACCTATTACGGTTTTGAAAATCATAACGGCCGCACCTTCTTAGGAAAAGGTGAACGGCCTTTAGGGAACGTTATCCAAGGTAAAGGCAACAACAGTGAAGATGGTTCCGAAGGTGTGATTTACAAAAATGTCTTTGGCTCCTATTTCCATGGACCGATTCTTGCTCGTAATAAAAACCTTGGTATTCGCCTGATCAAAACAGCGTTAGAAAAAAAATACAATGAACCATTACTTGTCCCAAAGGACATGTATGCAACTAAATAAGCAAAAAGTGTTAGGAATTTTCCCTAACACTTTTTGTTTATTTTAGGCATCTACTCCTGGTTCTGAGGCGATGATCGTCAACTCACCTTCGAATCGCCATTTAGCGATATCAGTTGGTAAAATAAAGCTTGTTCCTTTACTTAATTCGTAGCGTTCTTCTTTGAGTGAATCTATCTCTTCAATAATCAAACTGCCAACACCATCGATTACTGTGGCTAAGGTATACGGCGCATTTTTCTTTAGCTTCAGTAGTCCTTTAACTTGCCATTCATATACATTGAAAAATGGTGTTTTCAAATACGTAATAATACTTGATTGACCTTGATTTTGTTGTTGGATTGATAGTTCAGCCGCTTTTGCGGGAACAGTTGTTACGTCTACGGATTGTTGGATGTGCAGTTCTCTTGCCTGACCTTGATCATCTTTTCTATCATAGTCATAAACGCGATAAGTCGTATCACTACTTTGTTGCGTTTCTAAAATCATGATTCCTTTACCGATTGCGTGGATTGTACCACTTGGTACATAGAAAAAATCGCCTTTTTTAACAGGCACTTTTTTCAATAAGTCATCCCAACGTTCTTCCTTGATCATTGTTTCAAGTTCTTCACGAGTGTTAGCGCTGTGCCCATAAATAATTGTTGAACCTGGCTCGGCGTCAATAATGTACCAACACTCCGTTTTTCCAAGCTCACCTTCATGAGCTAAGCCATACGTATCATCTGGATGAACTTGGACAGATAAATCATCCTCTGCATCCAAGATTTTCGTTAATAAAGGAAAGACATCCCCCTTAGCACCGCCAAATAACTCACGATGGTTTGCCCAAAGTTCATCTAGCTTTTGACCAGAAAATTCACCATTTTCTACTGTGCTAACTCCGTGTGGATGAGCACTGATCGCCCAGTCTTCACCTATTTTATTGCTTGGTAAATCAAAACCGAATACGGTATGTAATCGATTACCACCCCAAATTTTTTCTTGAAATACTGGTTTTAGAAATAAAGGTTGCTGCATAGTTTAGAGACTCCCTTCTATTTATACTCGTCAATTATACCACTAAAAAGAAAGCGATTCATCTTTGTTTGTTCTTTTTTCATATAAGTAAAGTTGAATTAGTTCATCTCTTTTTTCAATATATTGTGCTCTATTATCAACTGGATGAATCCGATTGGAAAGAAAGATGAAAGCGTTTTTTTGAATCGGATCGATCAATAAAAAAGTACCAGTATAACCTGTATGAAATAATAAAGGATGTCCTGTCGCATCTTTTTTCAAGTCCCACCCAATGGAACGTTGTCCCCTTTTATTTGGTGTTTGATCTGTAAGCAACAATTCGATTGTCGTTTTTTCCAATAATCTATTCTCCATATACTTTCCATCATTCAAATACATTTCTGTAAATTTTTTAAGATCTGTCAAGTTAGTAAATAAGCCTGCATTCCCCGCATGTTCAGCTAAAACAAAGGCTTTTGGATCATGTGTTTGACCACGAATCACGCCTCTTGTTGGATGATTTTCAGTTGGCACGATCTGCGAAGAGTTACTAGGTAAAAAGACACTGGCTGTCATATCTAGTGGTTCTAAAACGCGCTCTTTAAAAATCTCGATCAGCACGTTGTCAAATAACTCTTCCAACATGAATCCAAGTAAAATAGTTCCAGTATCTGTGTAAGCAACTTTTTCACCTAAATTCTCCCCCGATCTAACCTGTAAATAAGCAAGACGCAACGCTTCTTTCGTCAAGCTATCACGATTTTCAATATAGCTTTGAATATCAGAGGTATGGGTTAAAAGATGACGAATCGTTAGTCGTTGATCAGCAATTGCGGGGTAATACTTGTGCACTGGTACATCCATCTTCAGCACGCCAGTTTCTATTAATTGTAGTACGACTGTTGTAGTACAGATGACCTTCGTTAAAGAAGCTACATCAAAAAGCAGCGGTCGCTCTAGCGGTTCGACTGTAGGTAGTATTTGAGCGTTTCCCCAAGTATGATCCTCAGATTTGTCTTCACTTATAAAAGAAAAGCTGACGCCTGAGAATATTCCCTCATTCATCAATTCTTTGATTTTTTGCTTCGTTTTTTTATACATCATTCGATTTCCTCATTGTTTTAATTTCTTACAAACCACCATTCAATATCACTAGGGTCGTAAATTGTTAAAATCGTTAATTTTTTATCAACAAAAAACTCTTGCTTTTGTTCCTCTAAGTGATTTTTTAATTGTTTCATTTCTGCTTCATGTTCCACTGTTAGCACAAAAAAATCTACACCTAATCCTTCATTATCAGTAGTTTTTTGAGCTTTTGTCTTTATCATATCAGTCAAATACACAGAAAAGTCACCGTCATTTATCGATAATTTTTCCTTTACTCTATCTTCTGAGGTCATTCCTAAAATATTTTGATAAAAAGAATGATGTTCTGATCTATTTTCCACTCGTAGTTTGATCCGATCAAATCGAACACCTGCTGAAAGGCTTGAATAGAGGACATTACTTTGTTGGACCAAGGCTTCAATATCAACTGTTTCTATGTTTTCATCTTGTTGCGCGAGTATCCTTTGACAGTTCACTTCTAATTCATTTCCCTCTGGGTCTTCCAAAAAGATACTTTGTCGATTTCCTACTTGCTTAGAGTAATTGATTGGATATTTATGTGCTGTGATTCTTCTTAAAATACTGCTAAACTCTTCTTCTGTCGGAATCAGTAATGACAAACAGACTTTTTTTTCAAATGATTCTAGTCGTTCTTGTTCACAATCTGTTTCCTCTAATATTAGCAATCGACTATCTTTTTCTTGTGAACCAAATATTGATAAATTATTTTCTTCCAGCTTTAAAATAAAGCCCAACACATTTTTATAAAAGTTGACCATTCGCTCTACATCTTTCGCACGCAAGGCAACCGTTTTCACATATACATCTTTTGATAGATTAAACTTTTCCATTCGTCTTCCCCCTCCGAATGTCTCCCACTATTTATTTTAAACATCTCTAGTGATTTCAGCAAGCAAATACTCTTTTCAAAAAAAGGCAAATTGTCTAAATTTTCGAGAAAATACAGATGAATCTTCCTAGACCAATAGACTTTTTCACTCTATTTTTTCAACTCTAATTCAATCTATACCAATAATTAAATAAAAATGAAACGATGACATAATTATTTCTTGAATAATAATTATACCAAAAAAAAGATGTTGAATCTCTCATTCAAACATCTTTTTCTATTTTCTATCATACCATTTTATTAATTATAGATTGCTTTGATTGGATCCATTCTTGAAGCACTGATAGCAGGAATGATCCCAAATACGATACCAGTTAAAATAGATACCAATGTGGATATGGCAAAAATCGAAGGTGTCATGACTGGTACAATATCTACAAAACTACCGACAGCTGTAGAAAGCAGATAGCCTAACCCAACACCGAACAATCCACCAAGCAACGTGATAAATGCTGCTTCTAATAAAAACTGCATCAAAATCATCCGTGGTTTTGCACCGATTGCTCTGCGAATCCCAATCTCACGTTTTCGTTCTGTTACAGAGACATACATGATATTCATCACGCCAATTCCCCCAACTAACAATGAGATTGCTGTGACCGCCATTAAGAACATAGTAATACCACCAATTGCATCTTCCATTTGTTTTTGATTTTTTTGTTCCTGATCGTTTTCTTTAAAGATCCCTTTAACATCTGGGTGGCTTTCACTTAAAGTAGAAACAGCTTGCGAAATGATCGCTTGCTTATCTGCTCCTTCCTTTAATTTGAAATTGATACCACTGATCGCTTTTGATGTCGCTAATTTATTATATGAAGCTCTTGAGACAAAACTGCTGTAGACGATATTCCAATCCAGCGCCATCGCTTCAGTGTTATCTAATGCTTCATAATCAAATGCTTCTAAGATTCCAATGACTTTGTACATATAGTCATTGATCGAAACAGCTTTTCCAATCAATTCACCTGGATCATCCATTTTCAAACTCGTATCAAAAACATCATGATTTAAGATAATCACATCTTTATTAATATCTCGATCGTCAAAATCACGACCGTATTTGATTTTATTTTGACCACGATTGGATGTGACCATTATATTAGCCTTAGCACCAAAATAGTCCAATTGTATATTTAGGTTATCTCCCATCATGCCATCACCATACTGCGGATAGATTGTCTCAACGCCGTCAATATCTCTGACTTTTTTTAGATCAACTCTAGAAAAACTATAGTCTGGTTCTTCATAAATCATCATACCAGTAGAACTTTCATCCTGCATTGTATAATGTAGTTTAACGACATTCGTATTAGCACTAGTTGCCGACATTACTTGCTTTTTCATTCCTTCACCTAGTGTTGAAATAGTCACAACCGAAGTAATCCCAATAATGATTCCGATCATTGTCAGAAATACTCGTAATTTATGTGCACGCAAACTCAATAAAGTACTGATCAGTAGATTTGAAATCATCGAATCACCTCTTCTTCAAGAAAACGGCCATCTTTCATATGGATCACTCGTGTGGCATATTTTTTCATATCTGCATCATGTGTCACCATGACGATGGTTTTACCTTGACGATTCAATTCCGTCAGTAACTCCATAATTTCGATTCCCGTTTCACTATCTAATGCGCCAGTTGGTTCATCTGCCATGATCAATAGCGGATCATTGACTAAAGAACGAGCAATTGCCACACGCTGTTGTTGTCCACCAGATAATTCATTTACTTTTGCTTTTGTTTTTTCACCTAAACCAACCAACTCTAAATACTTTTCAGCAATTTTTCGTTTTTCATCATTGCTTTTCTTCCCCTCATAAACACAAGGTAACTGTACGTTTTGACTAACATTCAATGAGTTGATCAAAAAGAACTGCTGGAAAATAAAACCAAGATATTCATTTCTAAACTCAGACTTTTTATTCTCAGAAAGCTTGGAAACATCTTCACCTTTGAAAAGATAATTACCGTCAGATACGCGATCAAGAAAACCGATGATATTCATCAGTGTCGTTTTTCCACTCCCAGATTTTCCCATGATCATGATGAATTCACCTTCATTGATCGTTAAATCTAATGATTTTAAAACGTGCAACTTTTCTTTCCCGACAGGAAAATATTTATTGATTGCTTGCATCTGAATGAGAGGTTGCGGGCTTTGTTCTTGTTGTATCATGAATGCTCCTCCTATTCTTTAGCTGCTGGCGCTGCTTCTCCTGATCCTTGATTATCTTCTTCGATCAAGTCTCCTTCTTTAACGTCTTTCTTAGAAGAAACAATGATTCGATCAGCTGACTCTAAACCAGAATTTATAACCATACTACCTTCTTTTTCTTCACCTACTTGAACATCTCTGCGGATCACAGAACCAAAATCATTGACTAATACATATTTTTTACCATCTTTCTCATGGATTGCTTTTTTAGGTACTTCGATTGGTTTATTATCACCTATATTGATTGTTGCTTGCATATGATAACCATTTTTGATGCCCTCTAAACTATCAAGTGCTAATTTTACATTATAAGTCGACATTGTTCCTTCTCCGCTAGTATTTTCCCCTTGATCAGCTTTGGCTTCTGGCGGATTGTCATCGATATATGAAATTTTCCCAGTTACCGTTGTTCCACTTGAAACCACAGAGAGATTTGCTTTTTGATCTACTGCAATTTTCATTAGATCCTTTTCATTTACTTTCCCAGCAACATACAATCCATCTGAAGTTAAACGAAGAACAGGAGCATTTTCATCTTTGACCTCTGGGATCGAGACACGTCCTTTGAATTTTGCTTTTGTTGAAATAAATTGTTTTGTTGTTAAATCAGCAATCGTTTCGTTTGAAAAGAGGATTTCTTCATCTACTCCATCAATTTCGGCTTGATGTTGCTCATTAATTGCTGCACCAGTTGTGTTGCGTTCTTCTTCTTTGGCTTTATTAAAATTATCGATTGCTCGATTCCATTTATTATAAATATTTTGTTTTTTAGTCGCTAATTTACTTAACGTATTGTTCTGAGCTTCGATTTCTTTCGTTACTTCTTTGTCTTCATATGTGAACAATTCTGTTTCTGGTTCGACAACATCACCATTTTTCACCTTGATTTCAGGTGTGCTTGTCATTTTTGAATCTTTTGCAAAAGCTTCGGCTTGCTCAGGTTGAATAACACCGTTGATATACACTTGTTCAATATCTGGAACGTCGAAATATTCAATCCCTAAATCTTCGGAAACTGTTTTCTTTTCAGATCCAGCTTCCTTATTTCCTCCCAACAGACTTGGAAGAACGAAGATCCCTATACATACAACTGCAATTACCCCTACAATGATCATTGTTCTTTTCTTCATAATCCTTCTCCTCATCTCCTTCAATTATTCTACTCTTTCATTTAACCATTCTTGCTTCTGTCATACAAGTGACATTTTTGTAATTGTATGAAAATTCTTAATTTTCCGTATAATTTAATCTATAATAAGAATGTGAGGTGAAAACTAATAATCAGCTTCACCTCACACTTTAAAATAACTTTTCAAATAAAATAGGACCTTGTTCATCTCAGTCTAGTAACAGGTTTCGTGCCATGATAACACTTTTCAGTTCATCGATAACTGTCTCAAAAGGTTGATCCGCATTGATTATACAGTGATTTGGATATGTTATGACCTTTTCTATATTCTGAGCTTCTACATCATACAATGCACTGCGTTCTTTTACCGTCTCATTATCGTCTTCTCTAGTTTGTAATCTCGCTAAGATATTTTTCTTTGAAACTTTAAAAAAAATGGGGATTACTTTATTCACAAATTGCCTTTCTATCTGTTGAAAGCCGTCTATTGTCAAAACATCATAGGCAAAGTGACTAGTTGTTTTTCGAATCAATTCTTCGATTCCTACACCATATTGATAACCATGATACTGATCATTCTCTGCTAGAGCATCGGTATCGACTAATTTTTTGAATTGTTCTTTCGTTTCAAAATAGTAATCTATTCCATCTTTCTCTTCTTTTCGGATAGGGCGCGTTGTATGCGAGATCACTTTAAACTCTGCCGGAAAAACTGCCTCTGCAACACTAGTTTTCCCAGAACCACTAGGACCGATGATCACAAAAAAAGGATACTTTAATCTTTTTCGTTTCATTGTATGAACCTCCTGTAAACTGACTATACAACAATGATATGAGTACTTCAATGAAAAAAGTAGACCAGCTCAAATGAAATTTCAAGCTGGTCTACATATTATGTTTCATAAATGACTTGTAAAAATAGACACTATTTTCTTATAGTATACGCTCGTTACTTGCTATTAGAAACCTTATCTAACACTCAATACTCCATTATTTTGCTTTTACAAGTTTCTTCACTAAAAAATAAATCAATAAAATAGTAAATAATAACTAGCAATTTGTCGTTTTTGTGATATAATTACATAAATGATATTTAATTTAAATATTGTTTATGCATCTTCTGACAGCACTAAACTTCCCCAAGCTCAAATATGTTAGAAGATGCATCTATTTTTTATGGGGCTACAACTATTGCAAATAGCCCAACAGCAACTGCTAGAATCATTTCTTCCCCTCCATTCAACTAATATTAGAAAAGATACTTTCTTATAAATATCTCCTACAAGAAAATTGTAACAAACTATTAGAATTAAATAAATAACTTTTTGCTTTTATTGCATATAGAACAAGAATTTGAATGTTTTTATATAAATAATTAGAATTTAGAAAAAAATTCTTCTTCTTCTTTGCGATATTTGCAAATAAAAGGAGTGTAACACTTGAATATAGGAGAATCACTGCGTTTTTTTAGAAAAAATTTGAATATCACGCAAAAGGAAATGCTAGATAACTATTTAGACCCTTCAACCTATTCTCGAATCGAACATGGCAAACAGGTCATCAAAATAGACGCTCTTGCAGAAGCTTTAAAAAAGTTATCACTCTCTTCAGAAGAATTTTTTGCCCGAGTCCCTTTGGATAACGAACAAAAAAACTTTCAAGAACTCTTCTATTTTTGTGCTTCTCACATAGATAATCAGGCAAAAAAACAAGAACTGATTCATTACTATAATAAGATTCAATACAAACAGAGAGATTTGAAAGAATTTTCAAATTACATTGTTATAAAATCTTACTTTTCTCAGTTTTGGCCCGAAATCGAGCCGATTTCAGCTCAAGAGAGTCAGCAAGCTGCTAGATATTTGTTAAAAAAAGACTATTATCAGCACTATGATTATGTTCTCATCTGTAATATGATCAGTCTTTTTACTTTTAGCCAACAGGATGCTATCGTTGCTCGAGCTATTCCTATTGCCGATGAAAATCAAAGAGATTATAGTACAAAAAAGTTTGCTTACACAACTATTACAAATTTGATAACAGCTAGAATCTATGAAAAAGACTACAGTGGTGCACAAAAATATATAATTTTTGCAAATAAGCAAGATGTGACAGGGTCAAATTATAATTATCGTATGAATTTACAATATTTACATAATTTACTGCAATATCTATTAACTGGCAATCATCAATATATGGAGCATATTTATGATTTTATACGACTTTTAGAAAATATTGGCGATAGACTTCAGGCAGAAAATTTAAAAAAAGAAATAAAATTTTTGACCTATGACTACTTTCCAGAGATTGATCGAACAGATTACCCTATTGGTCTATTCAAATATTAAAATTGTTTCAAAAGAAGGGCAGTCACTCAGCATGTGAATCTGAGTGATTACCCTTCTTTTTGTTTTCTATTTCAACTCTTTTCCGTTTGTTTCAATAACTTGTTTGTACCAGTTAAATGATTTCTTCTCATAACGATTCATGGTACCTTCACCGTTATCATCTAAATCAACATAGATGAAACCATAACGCTTGCTCATTTCACCAGTTGATGCACTAACTAAGTCAATACAGCCCCATGGCGTATAGCCCATTAAATCAACACCATCTTTAATCGCATCTGACATTGCTTCAATATGACGGCGTAAATAATCGATCCGATAATCATCTTCTACATAAAAGTTTTCATCCACTTTATCGATTGCTCCTAAACCATTTTCAACAATGAATAGTGGCTTTTGGTAACGATCGTATAATTCGTTCAAAGCAATTCTCAACCCTTCAGGATCGATTTGCCAACCCCACTCACTTGCTTCTAAGAATGGATTACGAACACCACCTAATAAGTTTCCAACTACTGTATCCTCTTCTTCTGCTGTTTCGTTGACAGCAGAAGACATATAATAACTAAAACCAATATAATCTACTGCATATTTTCTCATTAATTCTAAATCATCTGCACCCATTTCTAATTCAGATACACCATATTTATCAAACATGCGTTGTTGATATGCTGGATATTCACCGCGAACTTGCGCATCTGTACAGTAGAAATTAAATTCTTGATTTTGAGCTAATGTTGCCATTTGATTGACAGGATTTGCGTCAATACTATATGTTGTTGCATAAATGATCATACAGCCAATTTGCATATCAGGGTTGATTTCATGCCCGATTTTCACAGCTTTTGCACTTGCGACAAATTGATTATGCCATGCTTGGAAAACATTTTGATAATCGCCCGCACCAGTTGCTTTGACCATGCCTTGACTCAACGCAGGAAAATGGAATGCTGAATTTATTTCATTGAAAGTCATCCAATATTTCACTTTTTTTCCATAACGCGTTAAAACAACAGTTGCATAATTTTCGAAGAAATCAATCATTTTACGATTCTTCCAGCCGCCATATTCTTTAGCTAAATGTAACGGCATTTCATAGTGAGAAATTGTAATAACAGGTTCGATTCCGTGTTTTAAACATTCATCAATGACTTGGTCATAAAATTTCAACCCAGCTTCATTTGGTGTTACTTCATCACCTTTTGGAAAAATTCTTGCCCACGCAAGTGAAAAACGATAACACTTGAAACCCATTTTTGCGAATAATGCAATATCTTCTTTAAAACGGTGATAATGATCGATCCCACGATGGTTAGGATAAATAAATTTGTCTTCATCGATTTCCCAATTAAACGTATCACTACCTAAAATTTGAAAACGTTGTTTGCCGCCCGGCATTGCATCCGCTACTGACAAACCTTTACCGTCTGAACGGTAGGCTCCTTCTAATTGGTTAGCAGCTGTTGCGCCTCCCCATAAAAAACCGTCTGGAAATACTGTTGTTTTATTTGACATACTCGTTCCTCCTATTTAAAAATATTGTAAATTTATTAGGTCTTTACTAAATTATCTATTCAATTAACGCACGATCGCAAGAAAATCTTCTCCATGTAATACATCTGTTTGATCCATATCCAAGACATCTAAATAATCCCCACTATTTGTAACAACAATAGGAGTAACGATTGGATGACCAGCCGCTTTAATTTTTTCAGTATCAAACTTAACAAGTAAATCGCCTTGTTTTATTTGATCTCCTTGCTTCACAAGGATCTCAAATCCATCGCCATCCATCTCAACCGTATCCATACCGATATGCATCAACACTTCTGCACCATCTTCTGTTGTGATACCAACGGCATGGCCTGTTGGAAATAATGTTGTGATTTCACCATTAGCTGGCGCATAAAGTTCACCTACTGTTGGTTCGATTGCGATGCCCTTACCTAATGCACCAGATGAAAAGACTTGATCTTCCACTTTGTCTAACGCAACGATCGTACCTGTAAGTGGGCTTGTTAAAACAATTTTATCATTTTTATTGCTATTTTGCGCTTCTGAGCTCGTATTTGTATTTTTTGTAGTCACTTCACTACCTGCTTCTGGTTTATCTTCAAATTTCAAAATGAATGTTAAGACAAACGCAATGACAAACGCAATCGCTGTTCCGATGACTGCTGCAACCAATCCAGAAGTATCTTTTGTGTCTTGTGGAATAAAACCTGGTAAACTTAACAAACTGATTAAACCAAAGACATAGTTTTGAACGTGACTGAAACCGATGAATGCTCCACCGACAGCTCCACCGATACAAGCTGCAATAAATGGTTTTTTAAGTGGTAATGTCACGCCATATACCGTTGGCTCTGTAATCCCAAATACTGAAGTCATCGCAGAAGATAAAGCCAAACCTTTTAGTTTTACATTTTTTGTCATGAAGAAAACTGCTAACGCTGCACCACCTTGAGCTAATACAGCTGGTAATAACATTGGTGCCATTGTATCTACGCCACCGCCTGCTTGAGAAAGGTTTAACATCATGATCGGCACAAAGCCCCAATGCATCCCAAACATAACGAATACTTGCCATAAACCACCCATCACAGCACCTGCAATAATTGGGCTAAAGCCATAAATTCCATTGTAGCCTTTACCTAACAAATCACCTAGAATTGTACCGATAGGCCCAATGGCTATAAAAGTAACTGGTGCCATTACAAGAAAAACAGCTAAAGGAACACAGATAATTTGCAAGAATGTTGGAATAACTTTCTTGAAGAAACGTTCTACATAGCTTTGCACATATACTGCTAAAATAATTGGAATAACAGATGATGTATATGCACTTGCACCAATGATCACTGGAATTCCTGCAAAGCTTAACTGCTGACCAGCTAAAGCAGTGATACTAGGATGAACAAGTGCCATTGCTAAACAGACTGCCAAAAATTGATTTGTTTTGAATTTTTTTGCCGCAGTAAACGCCAATAGAATCGGTAGGAAGGTGAATATACCATCTGCTATTGCAAACAGCACAACATAGACACCTGATTCAACCGTTAGCCAGTTTAATGTAACTGCCAATGTTAAAAATCCTTTTAAAACCCCAGCTCCTGCCATCGCACCTAAGAACGGTGTAAAGATAGAAGAAATAATATCAATCAATTGATTAAAAATGTTCCCTTTAGGACCTTCATCTTTTTGTGAATCATCGTCTCCTAGA
Source organism: Enterococcus sp. AZ170 (assembly GCF_050545135.1). Lineage (NCBI taxonomy): Bacteria > Bacillati > Bacillota > Bacilli > Lactobacillales > Enterococcaceae > Enterococcus > Enterococcus sp. AZ170. The sequence continues at coordinate 2,242,682 of NZ_CP172947.1, forward strand.
CCACTATGTGCCATTAATTCTTTATACACATCACTAACATGACTGCCGATCACGACTTGGTATTGACCGCCGCTTTGAACGACTTGAATTACATCTGGATCTTGGTTAAGCTTATCAGTAGCCGCTTTTCCCTCATCTTTCAATTTAAAACGTAAACGTGTTGCACAATGAACAACACTATTCACATTGCCTTCTCCGCCAACTAGCGTTAAGACGCGCTCTGCTATTTCTTGATTTTTGCTCATTTTATAAGCCTCTTTTCTTTAATTTTTTATATAAAAAAACCTAAACTGAAAAAACAATGATTTTACTATACTTAAAAAAACTAAATATAGATGAATCGTTTGTTTTTTCAATCTAGGTTTTGCCTGCTAAACAGTAACAATCCGCTTCGATTGAAAGTTAAATTTTTTAATAAAATAAATGCTACGCTTTTTTATCTCCAGCTACTCGCTGGATATGAATGGTCAAATAAATTTGTTCAGCCTTATCGATTGGCTTTTGATATTTCTTAACTAGATAATCATTGATTCTTTGAACGGACTGAAATGCTTTCGGATACTTGCTTTGAATCAACTCATAAAGAAAATCATCTTCCTCATCGTGCGCTTCATTTTGCAAATAACGTTGCGCAAAATATTGCAAGTGTGTAACGATTCTTTGATAATTCAAGGAATCTTCATCAAAGGGTTTCCCAAAATAGCGACTGATGATCGTTAAAATATCTCGAACCATTTCGGTTGCGGACATTGTGACTTCCATGTTTCCGTTTGCTTGCTCACTATATACGATGTGAAATGCAATAAATCCTGCTTCACTTTCAGAAAAATCAATATTTAATTTTTCTTTGATTAGTTGTACACCTTTGCGAGCTATGGCGAATTCTTTTGGATAAAACTTTTTTGTTTCAAACATCAAGGGATTGGGCATCTCGAGACCTTCTTTTGCTCTCATGATGGCATAATGTACGTGATCCGTTAATGTTAGGTAGATATTGGATGACAGTTCGATCCCTAACTCTTCTTCCGCTATATCCACGATTTTTTTAACGATTTCTACTTCTTCTAATGGAATATCTGCAAATAATTGCTGAAACTGTCCCGAAGTGATGGAATCTTTAAGAACAAATTCCTTTTCAATAAAAGTTGGGTCAATAACGTCACCAATTTTTTTCTGAAATGCTAGTCCTCGACCCATGCAGACAATTTCTTCACCTGATTCATTTTTTGTCATGACGACATTGTTGTTTAAAATTTTTTCGATATTCATGATGAACCTCACTTTTACAAATACAAATGAAAAAAACCTAGAATCCGCCCAAATAAGTCACTATGGAAGATTCAGGTTTTGCCTGCCGAACAGTAACAATCCTTATTACATGCACAGCATAACATTATTTCTATTCATTTGCAACCCTTTACAAAGAAACAATAAAAAATTTTTTTGACTCTCATTTGCAAAGCCCGATTGCAAACAAATAGCACTAAAAATGAACCTTATCAGCTATTAGTTCTCTAAAGTTTCATCATCATAATGGTGGAATGTACTTTTCAAATAATTAGCTTTCATTCCTATTTATGAAAAGAACGTTTTTTTCAGATAATTTACACAAAAACATTGCTTTTCTTACTTTTTATTAGTAAAATAGTTTTTGTTTAGAAATAATGATACTTATGTATTCAAAGGAGATTTTATATGTCAAAATTACTTGTTGTGAAAGCACACCCACTTACTAAAGAAGAATCTCGTTCTGTCCGAGCATTGGAAACTTTTTTAGCTAGTTATCAAGCTCAAAATCCAACTGACGAAATCGATGTTCTTGATGTTTATGCTGATTCTGTCCCAGAAATCGACGAAGAATTGCTTTCTGGTTGGGGTGCATTACGCACTGGTACTGAATTTACTGCATTAAATGAGAGCCAACAAACAAAAGTGGCACGTTTCAACGAATTAACCGACCAATTCTTAGGCGCTGACAAAGTGGTTATTGCCAATGCTTTATGGAATTTAAATGTACCAACTCGCTTAAAAGCTTGGGTGGATACAATCAACGTCGCTGGTAAAACCTTTAAATATACCGATGAAGGACCTAAACCTTTAACTAACGGTAAAAAAGCTTTGCACATTCAATCAAATGGCGGCTTTTATGAAGGGCAAGATTTCGCTTCTCAATACGTAAAAGGGATTTTAAACTTTATCGGTATTGAAAAAGTGGAGCAATTATTTATTGAGGGAATCGATCATCATCCCGAAAAAGCAGAAGAATTATTAGGTGCTGCAATGGATCAAGCAACTACATTAGGAAAAACGTTTTAAGCTTAAAGAGAGGCTGGGACAGAAGCTTATTTCCGAAGGGATTGCTTCTGCTCCCACCGTTTATTCGCATTTAGGGTGTGATACAAAAGTGATTTTTACTTTTGTCCCACACCCTCTTTTTATTATTCGATATTTTTGAATTCTTCCTCTTCATGATACAAACTCGAAACATCTTTATACCATTCGAATACATGGGTAATGATGACCTTAGCAGCAGCGTAGACAGGTATTCCTAAAATAACACCCACTACTCCAAATAACTTCCCAGACGTCAACAAGACCACTAAAATCGTCACTGGATGGATATCTAGCTGACTCCCTAAGACAAGAGGTGAAATCACTCGCCCTTCAATTGTCTGCTCAATCACAAAAACCACTAAGACTTTTACAAGTAAGATCGGACCTCCAACGATTCCTAGAAAGATAGCGGGTACCATCGCTAAGAATGAACCTAGATAAGGAATCAAATTCAGAAAACCTGCAGTGATTCCTAAAGTGATCGCATAATCCAACCCAATAAATGAAAATCCTATGATAAACATGACTGCTACAGCAAAAGCAACGGTCAGCTGACCTCGAATATAAGAAGAAACTTGAGAATTAACTTCTCCTAATACTTTCAATGTAGGTTGACGCATTTTATTAGGTAAAAACTTCATTAAATAGGGCGCTAATTGTTTTCCATCTTTTAAAAGATAAAATAGAATGAATGGCATTGTAATAATCGCCACAACAATTGTGGCAACTGCTCCAACAAAGCTACCCAAACCTTGAACAGTAAATGTAGAAATATTGCGGATAATATCTCCTAAAGAACTGATCAGCTTATCTCCCATATCTTCTAACTGCGTACGAAATTGTGCAAAGAAAGGATCACCTAAAATCTCTTGCATCTTTTGATCGATCGTATCGATATATTGAGGAAAATGATTGCCAAAGCTAATCGTCTGTTCCTGAATTTTAGGAACGATTACGACAAGCCCCCAAATGATCAACGCCACAACAATAATAAATAAACCAATAATACTCCAAATACGTGGAATTTTTTTCTTTTCCAAATAATCAACAACAGGATTCATTAAATAATATAATATTCCAGCCATGATCAGTGGCAGGCCAACAACACCAATAAACTGCCAGACTGGTTTAAATAAATACGAAACCTTTGTAAAAACTAATAAAATCAATAATATCAACAATACGATCAACAGTGCAGTGACGACCTGGTTATTTAAAAACCAGCGCCAAAACCATGAAAATCGCTTGTCTTTTTCTCTCTCTTGTCCCACTCAATCACACTCCAAGCGTTCTATACTCTATTATTGTTCCAACATTAATGGTTGGAAGCTTGCTTGGCGCAAGATATAAACCGTTAACAATTGCATCTTCTTTTGGCACCTCAGAAAAAACCAATGTTACATGGGCAATACTGTTTAAGTTTTTATTTGCAAAAGGTCCAACATATTGGATTGTATATTCTTGTTCATCGATCTTTAATAGATCGCCTGTTTTCATTTCTAAAGATTGTGACTCTTCAAATTTTTGAATCACCGAATACTCTTTTAAACTATCTGTGGCATTTTCACCAAAAAGTATGATGATCGGTTCTTTTTCATCCAGCGCTCGAACACCAATTTCAGTAACTACAGCTTTCATAATAACTATCGCTCCTCTTCCAATTAATCAATCTTTATTATAACATATAACCTTTTTTCTTATTCAATAAATTAAGCTCGATTGAACACAAAAAGGACAAACAAGGATTTAAATACCTCATTTGTCGTTTTCATGATCAATTTGTCGTTTAAACGCATTAAACAATTATGATATAATCGTTACTTCTACTTGTCTTCTGCCCCAATCAATGCATTGTGAAACATCAGAGAAATGAAGATCGATAATATTGCCTTTGATTGCCCCACCTGTATCACTAGCAATAGCCTCTCCGTAACCTTCAACATATAATTTTGTACCTAAGGGAATTACACTTGGATCAACAGCAATTGCCATTGGATCTATTCTTAAGTCTTGACCCATCGCTGTTAGATTCCCTCCACCAATAAAACCTTCGTTACAAGAGTATGCTGTAGCTTCCATCATCATTTTTGCTCCTGATGGTTCTTTATTTTCAGTTTTTTGCTTTTCTAATGCTACTTGGCTGTCCACCGCTTCTAATTTTTGTTTTTCAGCTATTTTCTTCTTTTCAGCTTCAATCCTAGCTTTTTTAACGCTCTCTTGTTCCATTTTTTCTTTATTCAAAATATCACTTTTCACAAGTTGAAATGCCTGTCCTTCTGTCAAAGAATGAATCATCGAACGAGATAGATTTTTTGCTGATTGTTCTGATACAACTGGGTAACTAGTTAAACTTTTTATTTCACTCTCTTTATTTTCAGTTGCATAGACAGGAATTACTGATCCTGTAATAAAACAACTCATAATAATTAAAATAGGTAACCATCTTTGCTTAATCAAAAAATTTCCTCCTCAAATACATACGAAAGCTATCATAGCATGTCCGGCAAAGGTGATGGTTACTATTTAATTAAGGCTAAGTTACAGGATAGTAAATAACGCTTTCAATGCGTTATATTAGAAATATTTTATTTATAGAAGCCCTCTATCCCAGGCTTTATTTCTTTATTATTAGAATGTTTAAAAAAATAAATCTTTTTAATTTGTTATTTTAAGGCAATTAAATACTATTATAAACGCTGAAATCTATGTATATTACGGAAACTTTACAAAAAATGATTGCTTTAATAAGAAACGGTTGTTATTTAACGATAAAAAAACAACTCTAACTATTTTCAGTTAGAGTTATCTATTAACTTCTATTTAAAAAAGTCTAGGATATGAGTCCAAATTTCTTCTTTGAACACATCTTTTGGATTTCCTCCACCAATCACTCCGTAACCGATCATCGTGCCGGCAACAAATAAAATGATCACTAAGGCTATCACTACTAAAACTTTCAACAAAGTCACTATAATATAGCGTGTCGAACTCATATCTATTTCCCCTTTTAATTAACAGTAGACATTTTCTTTTCTACAATTTTTTCGTCATTTACTCGTTCCACTTTGGCTCCTAATTTTTGAAGCTTTTCATGGAATTTATAGTAACCACGATCCAAATATTCTAAATGCGATACACGAGTGATGCCATTTGCTTTTAGACCTACTAAGATCAATGCAGCAGCAGCACGTAGATCTGTTGCTTCTACAGCAGCCCCTTGTAGTGATTGGCCGCCATTGATGATTGCAACATTTCCATCGATTTTCACGTCAGCATTCATCCGTTGCATTTCTTCTAAATGTTGGAAACGATTTTCAAAAACAGTCTCAGTTACGACGCTTGATCCATCTGCTACCATTTGCATCGCAGTCATTTGCGCTTGCATATCCGTTGGGAAGCCAGGATGAGGCAACGTCTTGATATCTGTTGGTTTGATCACTTTAGGACCAATAACGCGTAAACCGCCTCTTTCTTCACGAATAACCGCACCCATCTCAGTTAATTTGGAGATAAGCGGACGATTATGCTCTGGAATTGCTTCTTCAATTAAAACATCGCCTTCAGTCATTGCAGCTGCAACCATGAAGGTGCCTGCTTCGATACGGTCTTGGACAATTGAATGTTCGACAGCATGTAGTTGATCCACACCTTCGATACGCATCATTTCAGTTCCTGCACCAACGATTTTAGCACCCATCTTGTTCAATACATTCGCTAAGTCAACGATTTCAGGTTCTCTGGCTACATTCTCAATGATTGTCATGCCTTTGGCTTTAACAGCTGCCATCATGATATTTTGAGTTGCACCTACGCTTGGGAAATCCAAATAAATCGTATTACCGATCAACTCGTCGGCAATGGCTTCGATATAGCCATTTTTTTGGATGATCTTAGCACCTAACGCTTGAAATCCTTTTAAGTGTAAATCAATCGGTCGTTTACCAATTGCACACCCACCAGGCATCGCAACTTTCGCATGACCGTTACGCGCTAATAATGGCCCCATTACAACAATTGACGCTCTCATTTGACTCACATATTCGTAATTGGCTTCGATGCCTAGAGGTTTAGTAGCATCTATTATAACTTGATTTTCTTGTTCATTAAATTCAATATCTACATTTAAGTGTCTGATAACTTGGTTCATTGTAAACACATCCGAAAGAATTGGTACATTATTTAATGTTGTTGTTCCTTCTTCCGCTAATAAGGTCGCTGCTAAAATTGGCAATACTGCATTTTTAGCTCCTTCGATTTTCACAGTTCCTTTTAATTGGTTACCACCATGAACAATAATCTGTTCCATTTTGTTCCCCCCAAAAAAGTTAGAATTGGATGCTTTGATCCAAAATCTTTTCTATTATACCATTATTTACCAACAATTAGTATCTTTTCTTTTTATTTGTCCATTTTTATGGAAAAAACACAATAAATAAATTACGGCATAACGCGAGAAACTCTAAGAAAAATGAGCTGACAGTATAGCCGATAACGATTGAAAATAACACGATCAGTAAACGTACTTGAGAGGTTTGGTGCGCTCTAAAAAACTGTTCAATTCTGATAGACTGCATCGCCCAAAAACTCACATAAATAAACATCATATGGCAGATGATTCGAATCACTGCATCAAGACCAAAAAATTGCATAACTTTCTCCTTAATTTAAAAGCTGAATGAGCTCGTTTAATCTCAACTGAAAAAAGAAAATCAGTCGGTGATGCTTTTTATCTTACAGATTTTTTCTTTTTCGAGAGATTATCCCGTAAAGCTTCGGTACATGATATAGATTAGTTTAGCACAAATAAATTAAAAGCCAAAATAAAGATTCTTAATTCTTAACAAAAGAATAGATATATGTATTTTATTAGTAAAAAAACGAACTGAGACAACTAACTTGTCTCAGCCGCTCTTACTATGTTACGTATGTTTTGACACATTGATTCGATTGATCGCACGATGAAGGGCAACTGTTGCACGGCGTAATTCATCTGTATTTGCATGTTCTTTGGCTTTTTCGATCATCCGTTCAGCACGTTGTTTTGCACGTTCTGCGCGACTGACATCAATATCTCTTTCACGTTCAGCACTATCAGCAATAATTGAAACAACATTGTCTCGGACTTCCATAATACCACCATTGACAGCGATCCAATCCACGTGTGTATCTGAATCTGTTCTTTTTACGCGAACCTCATCGATCGCTAATGGAACGATAATCGGTGCATGTTTCGGTAAAATACCGATTTCGCCATCCGTTGTTTTTGCAACGACGATCATTGCGCGATGGTCATAAACCAAACCATTTGGAGTCACCACATTGACAGTTAAACAATCCATTTCTGTGTCGCCTCCTTTTAGTAGTTCAACGTTTTAGCTTTTTCAATAACGTCTTCGATTCTACCAACACTACGGAACGCTTCTTCCGGTAAGTCATCATATTTTCCGTCAAGAATTTCTCTAAAGCCTTTAACTGTATCGGCAACTGGAACGTACGAACCTGGTTGTCCTGTAAATTGTTCTGCTACATTAAAGTTTTGAGATAAGAAGAACTGAATACGACGGGCACGACCAACCAAGATTTTTTCTTGATCAGATAACTCATCCATTCCTAAAATTGCAATGATATCTTGTAACTCACGGTAACGTTGCAATACGTGTTGTACTTCTGTTGCTACAGCATAATGTTCATCTCCGACAACTTCAGGCGCTAAAGCACTAGAAGAGGAAGCTAATGGATCAACAGCTGGATAAATACCCATTTCAGTTAAACGACGTTCTAAGTTGGTCGTTGCATCTAAATGGGCGAATGCTGTTGCAGGCGCTGGGTCAGTATAGTCATCGGCCGGTACATAGATTGCTTGAATTGATGTAATCGAGCCTTTTTTAGTAGAAGTGATACGTTCTTGTAATTGACCCATTTCAGTGGCAAGAGTTGGTTGATAACCAACCGCTGAAGGCATCCGACCTAATAAGGCAGAAACTTCTGATCCAGCTTGTGTGAAGCGGAAAATATTATCAATAAATAATAACACATCTTGACCTTCAACATCACGAAAATACTCCGCAATTGTCAAACCAGTCAATGCTACACGCATTCGCGCACCTGGGGGTTCATTCATTTGGCCGAAAACCATAGCTGTTTTTTCGATAACGCCAGAGTCTTTCATTTCAAAATAAAGATCGTTCCCTTCACGCGTTCGTTCACCAACACCAGTAAATACAGAAATGCCGCCATGTTCTTGGGCAATATTATGAATCAATTCTTGGATTAAAACGGTTTTACCGACACCGGCACCACCGAATAGTCCAACTTTACCCCCTTTTAAATAAGGGGCTAATAAGTCAATCACTTTGATCCCTGTTTCTAAAATTTCATTACTTGTACTTAAATCGGCAAAATCAGGGGCTTTTTTATGAATACCGCTACGTATTGCATCTTCTGGGAAAGGTTCTTCCAAGTCGATGGTATCGCCCAAAACATTGAATACACGACCCAATGTTTCTTTCCCAACAGGAACAGAAATTGGTTTTCCAGTATCAATAACTTCCATTCCGCGTTGCAGGCCATCTGTAGATTCCATCGCGATCGAACGGATAACACCGTCTCCTAATTCTAATGCTACTTCTAAAACGACTTTTTGTTTTTTTTCGCCATTTTTATAAACGACTAATGCATTATTTATATCTGGTAAGGATTGATCTAGTGAAAATTCCACGTCAACAACGGGACCGATTACTTCAACAATCTTTCCTGAACTCATATTTCTTTCCTCCGTTTCGTTTGAAGAGGTCATAAAACTATCGAAGGCTCGATAGTTTTATACCCTAACGAGGTCGTGATAAAACCTGTCTTCTTTAGTACTTAGTAAAAATCTTGAGCATTCTCAGCCCGCTTCTTTGATGATTACTCTAGTGCAGCTGCACCAGCCACAATTTCAGTAATTTCTTGGGTAATGGCTCCCTGACGAGCGCGATTATATGAAATCGTCAAATCACTAATAATGTTTTGCGCATTGTCAGTGGCTGTTTTCATTGCTGTCATTCCTGCTGCATGTTCAGCCGTCTTGGCATCGATGATTGCCCCGTAAATCAAACTTTCAGCATATTGAGGTAATAAATTATCTAAGATTGCTTCTTCTGACGGTTCTAAGATATATTCTTGCTCATAAGTTGTTGCTTCATCAGGATCTAAATCCGAGATTGGCAACATTTTTTCGACACGAAATTGACTTGTTAACGAATTGATATGATGATTATAACAAACATATAACTCGTCAAAGACTTCGTTTTCATACATTGTCGTTGCAGTAGAAACAATTTTTCTTACTTCATCAAAGCTAGGTTGATCAGTCAGGCCACGCAACTCATACGCAACATTGATACCACGCGCTTTAAAGAAGTCAGCTCCAGTTCCGCCAATTGCGATCAACACATATTCCTCTTGAGATTCGTGATCATCTAACATCATTTTCATAGTTTGTTTTAAAATTGAACTGTTGTATCCGCCAACTAACCCTTTATCAGAGGTTATTACGATATACCCTGTTTTTTTTACTGGTCGTGATGTCAGCATCATATGATAATTACCAGTTTCTGATGCTTCTTGACTATCATAAGAATCTAGTTCTGCTAGATCGCTTAATTGAGCTGCAACAAGATGCGTAACGATAGAACGGATTTTTGATGCATATTCTTGAAAGCTTCTAGAAGCAGTTTCTGATTTTGTCAGTTTAGCACCCGAAACCATCTGCATAGCATTGGTGATTTGACTGGTTTTTTTCGTTGAAGCAATGCGTTGTTTGATTTCATTTAATGAAGCACCCAATTCTTGTCACCTCTCTTACGCATTTTGAATTGATTCAAATGTGTCTTTAGCTGTCAATCCTTCTGAATTAGCAGCATCAAAAATTTCTTTAAATTCTTTGATTGCAGCATCTAGATCTTCTGATTTTGGCAAGTCTTTCGTTGTCCGGATCGTTTCAAATAATTCTGGATGTTTGCCATCTAAAAAATCGAATAATTCTGATTCGAAATCTAGGATTTTTGCTACACTGATACTATCTAAAAATCCATGCGTCAATGCATATAAAATAACAACTTGTTTTTCAACAGCTAGTGGTGCATGTAATTTTTGTTTTAGAATTTCAACGGTACGACGGCCACGATTTAATTTTGCTTGTGTTGCCGCATCTAAATCAGAACCAAACTGAGTGAAGGCTTCTAATTCACGGTAACTTGCTAAATCTAAACGAAGGGTACCCGCAACTTTTTTCATTGCTTTGATTTGTGCTGAGCCACCAACACGTGATACAGAAAGACCGGCATCAACGGCTGGACGAGTGCCCGCATAGAACAAATCACTTTCTAAGAAGATTTGGCCATCTGTGATTGAAATAACGTTTGTTGGGATATAGGCAGAAATGTCTCCTGCTTGCGTTTCAACAAATGGTAAGGCAGTCATTGAACCGCCGCCTAATTCATCACTTAATTTTGCCGCACGTTCTAATAAGCGTGAGTGTAGATAGAACACATCACCTGGGTATGCTTCCCGACCTGGAGGACGGCGCAATAATAATGAAAGTTCACGATAAGCAACGGCTTGTTTTGATAAGTCATCAAAGATGATCAAAACGTGCTTGCCGTTATACATGAATTCTTCTCCCATCGCAGCTCCTGCATAAGGCGCAATATAAAGTAATGGCGCTGGTTGAGAGGCTCCTGCATTCACAATAATCGTATAATCAAGTGCACCATAGGCTCTCAATGTTTCAACTTGGTTACGAACAGTTGATTCTTTTTGACCGATCGCAACATAGATACAAATGACATCTTGCCCTTTTTGGTTGATGATCGTATCAATAGCAATTGATGTTTTACCTGTTTTACGGTCACCAATGACTAGTTCACGTTGGCCACGACCGATTGGTACAAGTGCATCAATTGCTTTAAGACCAGTCTGCATCGGTTGATCCACTGATTTTCTTTGCATAACACCTGGAGCTGCTGCTTCTACTGGACGTGTTTTATCTGTTTTGATTTCGCCTAAGCCATCAATTGGTTGACCTAATGGATTAACGACGCGTCCGATCAATGCTTCACCAACAGGAACTTCCATGATTTTACCAGTACGTTTTACTTTGTCGCCTTCTCGAATAGTTTCAAAATCCCCTAGAATGATAATACCGACATCATTGGTTTCTAAATTTTGCGCCATTCCATATGAGCCATTAGAAAATTCAAGTAATTCTCCGCTCATTGCGTTTTCTAATCCATGGGCACGAGCGATTCCATCCCCAACATATGTGACAGTCCCAATTTCTTCGACTGCTAATTCTTGTTGATAATTTTTGATTTGTTCCTTAATCAAGGCACTGATTTCTTCTGCTTTGATAGCCATTCAATTCACCTCTTTATTGTGCTGAACGTTATTTTAATAACAATTCCTGGATTCGTTCTAATTGCTTATGGATACTACCGTCGATCACTTTATAATTGGCCTCTATAATTACTCCACCAACAATATCCGGATCAATCAAATTGATCAAGTTTGCTTGTTCATAGCCTAAAAGTTTTGCTGCTTTTTCTTCCATTAATTGGTGTTGTTCTTTTGTCAAAGGAACGGCTGTTAATGCTGTTCCTAAAAGCAAGCTTTTGTGCTCATCATAACGTCTTTCGTATTCATCGATCATTAATAATAAATCAATCATACGTGAGTAGTTATAAACAACATATAAGAAGTTTTTTATCGTTCCATCAAAGCCAGTAACTAGTTGTTTCATGATTTCGTCTTTTTCGTAAGGTTCGAGACGTACATCACTTAAAATGTCTCCTAATTCTGGAACTTCGTGAAAAATCTCTCTAAGTTTTAACAAGTCTTGATAAACACTATCGGCTTCTTGCTTTTCAATCGCCAGCTCAAACAAAGCTTTACCGTAGCGTTTCCCTACCGTGTATTTATCTAACTTCATTTGACTTACCTAAACCTTCGATATAAGAATTGATTAATGAATCATGTGCATCTGGCGTCAATTCTTTGTTTAAAATTTTCTCTGCAATTTGTAAAGATAGACTTGCTACCTCATCTTTAACAGATGCCAACGCTTCTTCATGTTCTTGAGAAATATCTTGACGTGCTTTTTCTCGTAAACGTGAAACCTCATCATTGGTTTCTGATAAGATTTTTTGACGGTTTTGGTCTCCATTCTCTTTCGCATGTTTGATGATTTCTGCGGCTTCTGATTTAGAAGATAGTAACTTTTGTTGACGTTCTTCTTGTAGCTTAGCAGCTGCGATTCGAGATTGTTCTGCAGAATCTAAATCGTTGGCAATTTTATCTTCACGTTTTTTTAACATATCAGTGATTGCTTCCCAAGCAAATTTCTTGATTAGAAGCATTAAAATTAGAAAAGCGCCACTTACAACAATCATTGTGCCAATTGTTGTACTTGGTCCTGCTTCACCGATTACTAAATGATCTAGCATGAAGTTTCAACTTCCTTTCTCTGCAATTCTCTGTGGTGGTTGGTTACTATTTTTTGTATAGCATAGTTTAGTCCACCTTATTTTTAGTGAAAATTGGTATTTCTTTTAAAATAGGTTACTGTTCATCATCAGCTCTTCCTTTTGGTTAGAACTTTGAAGTAAGACTGATGTTTTTGGCGGTCTTCTTTGTTTCTGGAAAAACTTGGTGTTTCTTTTTTTATAGGTTACTTCTCTCACTTCGTTCGCCAAGTACTGCTCATCATCAGCTCTGCCGAAGTCAGTCGCTGTGATTCGCAGCAAAGAAAGCAGTAACGCGTGGCGTTTAAAAACTCAGCGTCCTGCCTTCTAAAGGGATTATTTAAGCACTAATAACAATGCAATAACTACACCTAGAATAGGAACCGCTTCAATCAAGGCAACCCCGATAAACATTGTTGTTCTTAGTTGTCCAGCCATTTCTGGTTGGCGTGTCATTGATTCGATTGTTTTTGAGATAACTTTTCCGTTACCGTATGCTGCCCCGATGGCTGCTCCGAAAACTGCGATTGCTGCTGCGATATAATTTAATCCGTCCATTATTGTTTTCCTCCTAAGAAATAATTGTTTTTATTTATTATTTATTCTTCGACTTCAACTTTATGAGCCATGTAAACCATTGATAATGTTACAAAAATAAATGCTTGGATTGCGCCGATAAATAATGAAAAGGCTAACCAGATCATTTCTAGCGGTATTGCGAGTGGAATCGTCCAAAGTCCGACACTTGATACCAGTCCTGCAATCAGTCCAAGTAATACTTCACCAGCAAAGATATTTCCGTATAAACGTAGTGCTAAAGTAAGCAAATTCGTAAATTCTTCCATCAACTTGATCGGCATTAGGAAAGATACTGGACTTAAAAAGCTATTTTTGAAATATCCTTTCAAGCCAAAACGACTAACACTAAAGAAATGTGTTAAAGCAATCATGATCAAGGCTAATGTCAAGGTAACCATTGGATCAGCTGTAGGGCTCTTCCAATACGTATAATCTCCGATCGCCACCTTGGTTACTAAACCAATAATGTTAGCAACTAAAACGAACATGAACATCGTGAATGCTAGCAGGTGAAAATTTGTTACTTCTTTACTCGGCATATTGTCGGTAATGATACTTCGAACAAAATCAATAAGATACTCAATAACATTTTGTTTGCCTTTAGGTTTCATTTGAATATTCCTTGTGCAGTAATATACTATCCCAAAGACAATGACACACGTTAACAGAACCATTAAGCAAATCGTTCCATCAAACCAAATTGGCCCAATCTTGAAGAGTAGTGTCTTCTCTTCCAAATTTTTTCACCTCTTTTCTAACAAACTTACGAGAAGCTTAAAAAGGCTTCTATATTCTTAACCACACGTATCATACCACCAACGATGAATAATTTCAAAAGAATTTCATGAAAATAAGACACTTCTTTTAATATGACAAAAATTTATCAGAACAAGGTCTTACTAGTATTCGGCAGTACAATAGTTGGTTACTGAAAAAATGATGAAAATCCATCAGTTTCTTTACACTCTACCAAATTTTTCACATAAGATAAAGCAAAGAAAACAAATATGCGAAAAAGAATAAAATAACCATTAAAAAACATTATTTTCATTAAAAAACACCTAACTTTTGACAAACTAGCGCAAATTATTTTTAAGTGTCCGGCTGATTTCACGATTGATTTCTTTTCGTTTCAAATCTTCTCGTTTATCATATTGTTTTTTTCCTTTAGCAAGTCCAATCAACACTTTTGCATAGCCATTTCGAATATAGACTTTTAATGGAATAATCGTGATCCCTGTATTTTTTGTTTCAGCGATCAATTTAGCGATTTGCTTTTTGTGTAGAAGTAATTTTCTCGTCCGTAAAGGATCGTGATTAAAAATATTCCCCTGCTCATAAGGACTAATATGCACATTGAGCAGGTAAGCTTCCCCATTTCTGATTCTAGCAAAGCCGTCCTTTAAGTTGATTCGACCATTACGGATCGATTTGATTTCTGTTCCTTGTAACACGATACCCGCTTCCATCGTATCAACAACGGTATAGTCATGCCTCGCTTTACGATTTTGGGCAATCAGTTTTCCTTCCCCTTTTGGCATACCCATTCCTCCATTTTCTATTTTTTCTTTTGTTTCTTTATTTTTTTCTTTTTAGCCACTTCTTTATAAAATGGCTTTTTGCCTTTTTTCTTGTTTTTCTTTTGTGTAAAAGGTCTCTTATCTGTCTCTTTACGATCTGAGACGTTTCTGCGACGGTTATCTTGACGTTTTTTTGGTTTTGGTGCTTCGATTCTTTCTACTTCTTCCGCTTCTAGAAATTCGAAATCGATTTCTCTCGTTTCAGGATCGGCTTTGTCTACTTTGACTTTGACTTTTTGGCCGATTTTTAGGGTCATTCCTGTTCTTTCCCCAACAAGTGCCATATGATTTTCAATAAAATGGAAATAGTCTTGTTTCAAATTATTGACATGGATCAGACCTTCGATTGTATTTGGTAATTCAACAAAGAGACCAAATCGCGTTACAGAACTAATGATACCGTCGTACTCTTCCCCAATTTTATCTGCCATAAATTCAGCTTTCTTCATTGAATCAACTTCACGTTCTGTTTCAACAGCTCTTCGTTCCATTCTTGAACTATGATCTGCAATATCAGGTAAATTCTGTTCCCATTTCTCTTTTAGTTTTTCAGAAATCTTCCCTTCATAGCTACGGATCAGTCGATGAACGATCAAATCTGGGTAACGACGGATGGGGGAGGTGAAATGGGTATAATATTCTGCTGCCAAACCATAATGTCCATAGTTATCTTCTGAGTATCTGGCTTGTTGCATGCTACGCAATAGCATCGTATTGATGACTGCTTCTTCCGGTTTATCAGCTACTTGCTCCAAAACCTTTTGTAAGTCTTTTGGCGTAATATCTGCCTTTGTGCCTTTAACTAAAATACCTAATACAGCAGCAAAATCAAAGAAACGCTGCATTTTTTCTTCTTTTGGTTGTTCATGTATACGATAAATAAAGGGTAATTTCAACTCATTAAAGTGTTTAGCTACGGTTTCATTTGCTGCTAGCATAAACGATTCGATCAAACGTTCACCCACGCCACGTGTCCGCAATAAGATATCGTGTGGATGTCCTTCAGCATCAACTAATACTTTTGCTTCGCGGTCTTCAAAAGAAATCGCACCGCGGTTCTCCCGCATTTGTTCAAGAATACGATGAAGCTCGCCCATTTCTTTGAACATAGTCACTAATTTTTTATAACGTTTCATTGTTTCCGGCTTTTGCTCTTCTAAAATTTCATTGACAGCCGTATAAGTCATTCGTTCCGTTGTTTGGATGACACTTTGGAAAATATCATGTTTGACTACATAACCTTCTGGTGTTATCTCCATTTCACAACTCATCGTCAATCTAGGAACATTGGGGTTTAATGAACAAATCCCATTAGATAGGCGTTGTGGAATCATCGGCACAACACGATCAGTCAAATAGACACTTGTTCCTCGTTCATACGCTTCTTGATCCAACTCACTGCCTTCTGTTACATAATAAGAAACATCAGCAATATGCACGCCTAAAAAGTAGTTGCCATTTGCTAATTTATGGACAGTTACAGCATCGTCTAAATCTTTGGCATCTTCTCCATCGATTGTTACGATTATTTGATCACGCAAATCCCTGCGACCCTTGATATCTGTTTCTGAAATTGCATCTAGCACTTTGTCAGCTGCTGCAATAACTTCATCTGGAAAGCTTGTTGGAATACCATGAGCTACGACGATCGATAAAATGTCCATCCCTGGATCATTTTTATGACCAACTACTTTTTTAACTAACCCTTCTAAGCTTCTTGGGTATTCTTTATCTGGATAATGGGTGATTTCCACGATTACGATACTACCATCGACTGGCTTGATTCCTTGTGCAGCAATGTTAAACGTCAATCCTGTCATTTTTTTATCTTTGGGAATAGCATAACCGTATAAATCAGTTTCGTTCACTTCATTATCCTCATAAGCGATAAATTCACCAACCACTTGAGTGATTGCACGTTTTTTTATCTCCACGATTTTCCCTTCAGCACCACGATCTGAAAAAGCATCTGCTGGCTGTACGATATCAATTGCGACAAGATCCCCATCCATCGCAAAATTCACGGCTTCTTTCGGAATATAGACATCTGCTTCTTCCGGATCAATCGTTACAAAGCCAAAACCTCGTTCGTTTGCTCGAAAAGTGCCTTCAATATCTCCATTTTTCTGTGGTAAACGGATTTTCCCTTTTTTGGTGAATTCTATTAATTTTTCGCGTTCCATCGTTGCAACTGTTTGAACGAGCAACTTAAAATCTGAGCTCTTTTGTAATTGCAATCCCTCTGCGATTTCTTCCATAGAAAAACTTTTTTTCGTATGATTTTCCATGAAGGTTAGGATTTTCTCCTTGATTGTTTGTTTTGTCATTCTTTCTCCTCATTCCAAGACAATGTATTTAAAAATGCTAATACGTCTTGTTCTAATTGTTTATGATCTGGTCCTACGGTCAACACATGATCGCTATTTGGGTACCAGTTTAATGTAGATCGTGTCTGGGTTAGTGCTTGTGCCGTCTGATAAACGCCCATTGGATCGATCATTTCATCTTTTCCAGCTTGAGCCATAAACACTGGCACCTCGATTTGGGCTAGTTTATTTGCTGTTTGTTTGGAAAATGCTTCGATATCACTTAGTTGCTCATAAGAAGCTGTTTTGATATTCACCATTCGCTCAGCTCGTTCTTGTGTTGAAACTCCGGCCATTTTTAACACTTTATCCGCATAAAGGGCAAAGTTTTCTGGTACTTTATTTTTTACTGGAACAATTGGTGAACAAAAAAAACCACCACCAATGACTCCTTCCAGTTGATCTGTCAGGGCACTCATTGTAAAAATACCGCCCAT
Organism: Enterococcus sp. AZ170; assembly: GCF_050545135.1. NCBI lineage: Bacteria > Bacillati > Bacillota > Bacilli > Lactobacillales > Enterococcaceae > Enterococcus > Enterococcus sp. AZ170. Next base: position 2,260,480 of record NZ_CP172947.1, read on the forward strand.
CGAAAGGCCAAAAATCGCAAGTTCTTTATAGCCATGCTCTTTTAAAAACTGAATTGCTTCTATCGTATCCTGCCACCAATCACTTGTTGACTTTGCTAAAATATCTTCTGGTGCAACAGTTGCATGACCAGAGAAATTTGGTGAATAAACGGTATAATTCTCTTTTTCTAAATAACGACTCATCATTCGAACATCATTACTACTGCCTGAATAAGCGTGCAAAAGTAAAACCGCACGGGAACCATTTTGGGTAAATAATGGTTTAGGTAGACTTATTTTTTTCACTTTTCAATTCACCTCGTCTCCATTTTAGCACATTATCTAGTGAAAACCTTGTGAAAAGAAAGATGTTTCAAGAACTTTTCGATTACCAATAATCATTTTTTCTAAAGAAAAAAGTCCCTCAGTAAATGAAGGACTTCAAAGGTCTTACTTTGATGATAACAATACTAAAATAAATAATAGTAACATCCAAACAGCACCAATAATTGCTGTTGCGCGTTGCATTACAGCTTCAAATCCACGTGCTTTTTGTTTGCCGAACAATTTATCTGCACCGCCCGTAAATGCACTTGCTGCACTGTTTTGTTTACTAGGCTGCATCATAACGGCAATAACCATCACTACTGAAAGGATGATCACAAGTGTTAAAATAAAATTATACATAGTCTAATTCTCCCTTATTCACAAAATACATCTATTATACTTTAGCATATTTCTTGAATAAATACCAGTTGTATTTAACAGCAGAAGAACAAAATACGATACATTGGGTCTATTTTTCTTATAATATTTTTATCAAGTTCTTAAAACATCGCCATATTCTGGCTTTCTATCGAACTCTTTTTTAGCAAATGGACAGAGTGGAATGATTTTTTTTCCTTCGCGACGGGCTTTTTCCACACCGCTATACACTAGTTTTTCGGCCAGCTTTTGTCCTCGGTAGGTTGGTTCCACAAAGGTATGATCAATGATCATCATTTTTTCTCCTGCATTTGACCAAGTCATTTCACCAATTTCTTGATTTTCATCATTTAATAATACAAAACGATCTTGTTCTTCTTTTATTTCCATAATTATTTTCCATCCTTTCGAATGTATTTTAAGGCTCCACTTGGACATGTGTTGATGACACGGATATCCTCTTCAACACTGCCATTATCAGTGATGATCCATGGACGGCGACCTACTTCAAAAACATCAGGATTACCGCGAACACAATTTCCAATATGAGCGCAAATGTCTTTACTATAATAAATATCTAGCTTTTCACCGGAATATTTACGATAGCCTTCTTCCAAAAGTAATTCTTCTGTTACATTTTTATCATTGATTTTACTTCCATCCATCTTATTGAATTCCTCCTCGGATCATAAAAAAACAATTATCTTCCTGTTCTTCAATAACTTGATTCTAACAATTTAAACATATCGTTGCAACTATCTGTTCTCTTAAAAAAACTTCAATCATTTTTAGCGCGTAAAGAAGATAAAATTGAAACAGTATCCACTACCTCTTGTAAAACGGCACCTAATAACGCTGGGATGATTCCTGTACTTGCGATTAACATCAAGACCGTACAAATCATAATACCAATCAACACAGATTGCTTGGCGATCTTCATCGTATCTTTAGAAATTTCCACAGCTTTACTGACTTTTTCCAAATCATCTTTTAAGATTACCACATCCGCCGTTTCACTGGCCGCTGTCGCACCATGTGCGCCCATGGCGATTCCTACATCAGCAATCGCCAAAGATGGTGCATCATTGACGCCGTCGCCTACCATGATCACTGGATGTTGAGAGTGAGGTAATTGTTTCAATACAGCAATTTTATCTTGCGGTAAACATTCCGCATGAACTTCGCTAATGCCAATTTTTTTTGCGATAGCAACAGCAATTGATTTCTGATCGCCTGTTATCATCAGCAAATGATCAATATGAAGTTTTTTCAACTGAATCATGGTTGCTTTGGCTTCTGGACGAATCCGGTCGGTAAAGGTGATGTAGCCTAGATATTGGTCATTTTCTGAGACATAAATAGCTGTTTGGTCAGTTTCTTTTTCAATTTTTTGCGCTGTAACATAGGTTGCTTTGCCAACACGAATTACATTTCCTGCAATCACCGCTTTAATTCCCATGCCTGTTATCTCATCTAAAGCAGAAACTCGTTTCAATTTTGTTTTAGAGGATATGGCCGATAGCAAAGAACGTGCTAATATGTGACTTGATTCTTGTTCTGCACTTGCTGCTAACAACAAGAGTTCCTCCGCCGTAATTCCACTTTCAGAAACGATTTTATCGACTGATACTGTCCCTTTCGTGATCGTTCCAGTCTTATCAAAGGCAACAGATTTTGTTTCGGACATCTGCTCAATAGTAGTCCCTGTTTTCACAATGATTCCATTTCTACTTGAACGATTCATGCCAGCAACTAACGCAATCGGAGCTGCTAAAATCAATGGACATGGTGAAGCTACAACTAAAACTTCTGCGAATCTGGTTGGATCCTTTGAAATAAACCAAGCAACTCCAGCAATTACATAAGCTGTAATTGTGAATGGCACTGCATAACGGTCAGCCATCCGCACAAAACGAGCGGGATTATCCTCTGATTCTTTGACAAGTTTCACAATGGTTTGATACTGACTATCTGCTGCAGTCTTTTTGGCTTTCATGGTCAATGAGCTATCACCATTGATTGAACCAGATAGTACAGAATCGCCTACTTTTTTATTTACAGGACGAGATTCTCCTGTCAAAGAAGATTCATCAACCGTCGAGATGCCATTCATGACATAACCGTCAACAGGAACTATTTCTCCTGGTTTTACAATTAGCTCATCGTCAACTTGAACTTTTTCAGCCAAAATATCTACTAGCGAACCATTAACCAACTGATGTGCCTTTTGTGGTGAGTGATCGAGTAAAGATTTTAATTCTTTGTTAGCACGTTTAGCGGCATAATCTTCTAGCGAATCGCCTCCAGTTAACATCACCAATATCATCAAACTCGCCCAATATTCTCTAACAGCTAATGTGGCGATGATTGCTGTGATCGCTAAAATATCTACACCATATCTGCCGGATTTCAACGTTTTTACCATTTCAATCAGCATTGACAGTGCCATTATAGATCCAGTCACGGCAATCAGGGCAAATGCCCATGTCGATTGTTCTAACACAAATTCAAATAGCAATGCGAAAACGCCAGTCATTATAGTAATGATCAGTTTTGTCAAATGTTTCATTTTTATCTACCCCTTTAAGGCTTTCCTTTTCTAACTTAAGACTACGCTTTGCGAAAGAAATAACAAAGTCAAAGGGCTTAAATGAAAATGATTGTCATTCTTTATTAGAAATATTTGTTAAAAAAGCCAGGACATTAATTCGTCCTGGCTTTTATCGTATTAAATCACTCGTTTAGTTTTTTTGTTTTTTCTATGCTCTTTTCTTTTTTCAACTTCATAGATCGCTCTTGTCATAAACAAAGAGATATAGTTAAAGATCGAGCGACTTCCCAGAATCAATGGCAAGTAGAAGAAAACATTTCTTGTAAATAAAGGTGTCAGCATAAAGAAGTCTCCGAAGAATAAGAAACAAGCAATAAAAGCGATTAAAAGCATACCGATCATTAATTGCTTTTTCAAATCTAATGGTCTAGCAGCTCTCAGTAATACTTGGAATCCTACACAACCTGTAAGCAGCACGCACATTGTCGACACCTCTTGATGTGATAGTTCAAACAAAATACCTGCCAATTGTAACACGAAAATATTGAAGACCACCGTCAAAGCTCCTGGCACTGAAATACGCAAGATATTTGTTAAAAAATGACCTTTTATTCGTTGATAATTAGGCTCTAATGCCAAAATAAAGGAAGGAATACCAACTGTTAGTGTATTGATCGGCGTTAATTGTAGTGGCGCAAATGGATAAGGCAAAAATAAAAAGATGAATGTGACCGCCAATATAGCTGAGTAAATTGTTTTTACCATGTACATCGACGCCACCCGTTCAATATTATTGATCACTCTTCGACCTTCATTCAAAACTTGGATCATCGAACTAAAGTCAGAATTAAGCAGCACAACATCGGATACCGCTCGAGCCGCATCGCTTCCGCTAGCCATTGCGACACTTACATCCGCTTCTCGTAGTGAAAGAATATCATTAACTCCGTCTCCTGTCATACAAGTTGTATGGCCATTTTGTTTTAAAGCTTGAATCAATTCTCTTTTTTGATAAGGAGTCACTCGACCAAAGACGGTTGTTTTTTCAACTAATTCTTTGAAATCAGCGTCTTCTGAAATTTTGCTCATATCGACAAAATTTTCTGCCCCAGCGATTCCCGCTTGTTTAGCTATTTGTGATACCGTAATAGGGTTATCACCCGAAATAACTTTTAAAGTGACATCTTGCTTTGCAAAATACGAAAATGTGTCCACAGCATTTTCACGAATCGTATCGGCAATAATGAAGATCGCAACCGTCTCTTTTTTTGTTGGCAACACAGGACTCGTTAATTCGTCAGAAAAATGAACTAAAATTAAGACGCGGTCTCCTTGTTCGTTATAAGGAGCCAACTTCTCTTTTAAGTCTTGCGGAACATCAGAATAGATGAATTCTGGTGCGCCCATTACAAATGAACCTTTTTCCTCAAACGTGACACCACTCCATTTCCGATCAGAAGAAAATGGAATCACTTCTTTGACTTTCCAATTAGATTGCGTTAATGGAAATCGAGTTCTTAAAACTTTAGCTGTTGCATTTTGATCAGATAGGCCTGCCATCATTTCACTCATCGCCCGCTCGATTTCACTAGCTGGAAAACCTGCTTGAGGAATCAATTCTTTAAACGTTAAACTACCATCTGTAATAGTTCCAGTCTTATCTAAACAAATTGTGTCGACACGAGCAAGTGTTTCAATACAAGATAAACGCTGAATCAACGTTTGTTTTCTGGCTAAATTCGCAGCACCTACAGCAAAGGCTACACTGGTCAACAGCATCAAGCCTTCTGGAATCATACTGATCAAGGCCCCTGAAACACCTAAAACAGTTTTCGGAAAGGACTGCGTTGATTGATATTGGGACCAAAATAATAGCAAACCAATTGGGACAATTGCAAAAGTCAGTCCTTTAATCAACAAATTAAGAGAATTCATCAATTCAGAAGTTGATGGCTTTTCAGTTTTTGCTTCTTTCGATAACTTAGAGACAAAGTTATCTTCCCCAACAGCTGTGATTTGAACAAAACCTAAACCTGAGGTAATAAAACTACCACTCATGATTTTGTCACCATTTTGCTTTGTGATTTTATCAGACTCACCCGTTAAAAGAGATTCATCAACCTCCATCCCTTCCGCTTGGAGCACAATACCATCAGAAGGAACTTGATTTCCTAAAGTTAGAACTAAAACATCGCCTAAAACAATTTCATCTTGAAAAATTTTTGTCACTTGATTTTCTCTGACTGCCATTACTTCATTTTTATTGACGATCGATAATTTATCGATTGTTTTCTTTGCATGAATTTCTTGAATCACACCAATTGCTGTATTGATGATAATGATCCAGAAGAATAAAGCATTTTTAGGATAACCTACAGCAAAAACAGCTGCCGCTAAAAACAAGTTGATGAAATTAAACAGTGTTAAAGAATTATCTAAAATAATCTGTTTTGTAGTTCTAGAAAGATCTTCCCCTTCCTTATTGTATTTTCCTTCAGCATACAGCTGTTGCACTTCTTGATTAGATAGTCCTTTTATAGTTGGTGGAATCCGAATATCATTATTATTTAGTGATTGTGGCTTTATTTCAGATGAAAGAAACTCCTCGCTATCAATATCTCTTTTTCGTTTTAACAATTTTCTCATACTTTCGTTCACCTTTTTCTTGCTAATATTACTTCAATTGTAGAGTATTTTAGCGTATTTTTCTGGCACCTGATTTAAGTTTACACTTTTTTTAACCATTTGAACAAAATGAAGGTGCTTTGATTAGTAATGGAATATAAAAAAAGAAAGGCTAAAATTCTAGTCTTTCCTTTTTATCATTTTTTGCTTGTCTGTGTTCGAGCAATGTCCATGCTACAGATTACAGTATAGTGAAAAATAGTTCGATCCACTCACTCCTTATTGGAGTGAGACATCGTGCGGTCAAGTATAAATGTCTGACTGCATGCATTTCAATGAAAAATTTGCTAATCATCCCTTTTTTCTCTATTATTTTGGTGCGGATCTCCCAATGTTTTCATGGTCACTTAGGGTCCGCACCTAGAATTATCTATTCATTCGCCTGCTAGCTTAAGAGCTTACTTCCAAAAAGTATCAAAAATCGAAATCGGCATATGACGCTTATGCTGAGTTTTTTTATACCAACCTTCTATCGTTTCTCGCGCTTTATCCGACACCGTTTTTCCTTCAACATAGTCATCAATATCATCATACGTCACACCAAGGGCTACTTCATCAGCCACTAAAGGTTTGTCATCTTCTAAGTCAGCAGTCGGTATCTTAGTATACAGTTCAGCTGGTGAACCTAATTCTTTCAGCAACGCTTTCCCTTGACGTTTATTTAAGCGGAATAGTGGTAAAATATCCGCTCCGCCGTCCCCATATTTTGTGTAAAAACCAGTAATATTTTCTGCTGCATGATCCGTTCCGATTACAGCACCGGATTTTTCTCCAGCAATTGCATATTGAACGATCATTCTTTGGCGAGCTTTCATATTCCCTTTATTAAAATCTGTGATTGAAACCTCTGATTCTTCCAAGGAGCTAACACAAGCATCAATCGCTGGTTTGATATTTACTCGCAAAGAATTATCTGGTTGAATAAACTCTAACGCTTTTTTAGCATCCGCTTCATCTGCCTGCTCACCATAAGGTAAACGAACAGCTACAAATTGATAGGCTTCATCTTGTGTTTCTCTTCGCATTTCTTCCATTGTTAATTGAGCTAATCGTCCAGCTAAGGTAGAATCTTGCCCTCCACTGATTCCTAGTACAAAGGTCTTTAAAAAAGGGTATTTATATAAATAACTTTTCATGAATTCAATGCTTTTTCGAATCTCTTCTTGCGGATCTATTTGTGGCTTTACACCTAATTCTTCAATAATTGCCTTTTGCAATGACGCCATAAAAATCCCTCCTATTATTTACCTTGACTTAACGCTTTTACATCTACTCGAACTTTTTCCAGTAAACGCATTTTATGGTTCCAGCACTCAGTTGATAAATCTACTGGATATTTTTGAGGATTTAGGTCCCGTTTGTATTCTTCCCAAAGTGAATCAAGATTTTCTTTTGCGTAACTTTTGATTTCTTCCAGAGTAGGCATTTCGTAGACACGTTTACCAGCAACAAAAATATCTTGTAAAACTGCTCTTGCTTCGAAATCTCTAACGGTTTTATTGATGAAGGTATGCACTGGATGGAACATATAGATTTCCTCTTGCTCACGAGGATCTTCATCCCATAAAGTTACATAATCCCCTTCAGATTTTTTATCTGATTTACGTGTGATGCGCCACACCTGTTTTTTGCCAGGTGTTGTGACTTTTTCAGCATTGCTAGAAAGTTTGATCGTATCTTCCATTTGTCCATTTTCGTCTTCGATCGAAACAAGTTTAAATACCGCACCCAATGCTGGTTGATCATAGGCTGTAATCAATTTTGTACCAACGCCCCAAACATCAATTTTAGCTTTTTGCATTTTTAAACTTAATATCGTATTTTCGTCTAGATCATTTGAGGCGTAGATTTTTGCCTCTGTATATCCTGCTTCATCTAGTTGTTCACGAACTCTTTTTGAAATATAGGCCATATCACCACTATCAAGACGAACACCAAGAAAGTTGATCTTATCTCCCATTTCATTCGCGACACGAATAGCACTCGGTACCCCTGATTTCAAGGTATCATAGGTATCCACTAAAAAGACGCATTCTTTATGCGTTTTAGCATAAGCTGTAAAGGCATCGTAATCATTGCCATATGACTGCACTAATGAATGAGCATGTGTGCCGCTCACTGGGATACCAAAAACCTTTCCTGCACGTACATTACTGGTAGCATCCGCTCCACCAATATAAGCCGCACGAGTCCCCCAAACAGCTGCATCTAATTCTTGTGCACGACGCGTACCAAATTCCATCAACGGATCTTCTCCGATTACTGATTTGATACGAGCGGCTTTTGTTGCAATCAGCGTTTGAAAATTGACCATATTCAGTAAAGCAGTTTCAATCAACTGACATTGTGCTAAAGGACCCTCTACTTGAATCAATGGTTCATTATTAAAGACTAAATCCCCTTCTAATGCAGAGCGAACCGTGCATTTAAATTCAAATTCTTTGAGATAAGTTAAAAAGTCCTCAGGATACGCTTCAACCTCTCTAAGATAAGCAATATCTGTCTCCGTAAAAGTTAGATTCTCTAAATAGTCCACTAGTCGTTCTAAACCAGCAAAAATGGCATAGCCATGATTAAACGGCATCTCACGAAAATAACATTCAAAGACTGAATGCAAATCAGCTCTACCTAATTGCCAGTAGGTTTGCATCATGTTAATTTGATATAAATCCGTATGTAATGTTAATCCGTCATCATCGTAAACTTTTGTCATCTCAGTGTACCACCTTTTATTTTTCTAGAATTTTAATTTCTATTATACCAAAAAACTATTTTTTTAACTAAAAACTACTTTTAATATGTTTTCTTATTAAAAATAAAAAACTTGCTGAAAAAGTAATTCAACACGACTACTGCCACTTGAGTCGCCATTTTTGACCAAAAATCCGAAATGTTTAAAACTTCTATCATTAAAATCATCAATGCCATATCGATAACAAAAGACAAAATACGATACCAGTAAAAAAGCAGTATTTCCCTAACAAAAGAACCTAGATCATCATGCTTACTGCCAAAGACAAAATACTTGTTTGTAAAAAAGGCGAATAATACAGATAAAAACCAACTGATTGCATTACTGATTTTATAATCGATTCCTAACATGTCTTTACAAATAAAAAACACCACAAAGTTGACAATTGTCGTTGCCACGCCAAACACTATATAAGAAATCACTTCCTTATATTTATAAATCAATTCTTTCAACACATACGCTCCCTTTCATTGCTCTTTTTATTTTATCAAAGATAGAAGAGAAATCCTACTGCTTTTCAATTTCCGTATCATCAACTATAGCGATTAAGTTTATTTCACATAGATATTTTTATAGTAGAAAACAGCTAGCTGGGTTCGATCTCTTAATGCTAACTTTTCTAATAAACTACTGATATAATTTCTGATAGTTCCCTCACTTAAATATATTTTTTCAGCGATTTCTTTATTGTTCAACCCTTCTGCAATTAACGAGAGGATCGATAAATCTTTTTCATTCAAATTAAGTTCTTCTAAACAACCATTTTTTTCAGTTTTTAATAATTGTGGCAATCGATCCATGATTGTATGCCCAAAAACGGATTGTCCATTTTTAACTGCTTTGATTGATGGCACAATAGCTTCTAAGTCCTGTTTTAACAAATATCCTTTCACACCGATTCTAAGAGCTTCGACGATATATTCATCGTCTGAAAACGTCGTTAACAGTAAAATAGAAGCTTGTTCTTCTTTTGCTAATATCTCTGTAGCAGCCTCGATTCCAGTTGACTCACCCATCCGAATATCCATCAATAAAATATCTGGATGCAGTGTTTCATACAATTCAACCGCTTGTGTCGCATTGTTTCCTATCCCTATTACACTAATTTCATCACTCGCTTCAACAATTGTTTTGAGTGAAGTGGTCACTAATAAATCATCATCTACAATCAATAATCGAATCATTTCTTAAACCCCTTATTTTGGCAAGACCGCTAGTACTGAAAAGCCAATTTCTTTTCGACGATAGCTTAATCTTCCTCCTAATTTTTTAATTCTTTCTTGCATACCAATCAAACCGATCCCTATTTCATTTGGATTTTTACTTTGATTCTGAGTGCCATTATCCTCTATTGTTAATTTATAAAAACCTGGATGATCTTGAAATTCAATGACTACTTTGTCCGCATTACTATGTTTCATTACATTAGCCAGTGATTCTTTGATTAGCATTAAACAGGCCAATTTATATTCTTTGCTGATACGTTCAGAGAAGGCCCCAATTAATTGTACCTCGCAAAAAGTAAAGTTTTGCACTATATTTTGACATGCTAATGCCAAGCTCAGTGACTCATCATGTAAATCATGAACACTTTCTCGAATACTATTCATTCCTTCAGTGATTGTTTTTTGAAGCTGATCTAATGGTTGTTTTAGCTTGTCTTCTTGGTTGATTGCTTTAAGCGCTCCTGTCTGCAATAATGCGCTTGAAAGTAAGTGCCCTACATTATCATGGATATCTCGAGCAATTCTATTTCGTTCATTTGAAAGCTCCAAATCAATCTTTATTTCTTGTTGTTTGATCAAGTCAGAATTTTGTGCTTCAAATGAAAAATTATTTTCGTAGTTCTCTTCTTCTAATAAAATATAATTATTTCGTAGCGTATACTCTTTCGTAGTAAGAACAGCCAAATATCCAGCTAGCCCGCATAAAAGTAAAAGATACATCTTTAAACTACTTGAGTACTCATTGCTATATAGCAGAAAAGCTACAATCAAGCCACTATTTAAAAGAGATACTTTTTTTCCCTCTTCCAACATTCCATCATAAAAAAGAATCGGAATAAAATACGCATATTCTAACCACCAAGCTGCACTAATCATCAAGGTCAAAAGACCGAAAAAAGAAAATTTTGGTTTTTTAATGACCCAAAGAAAAATATCTAGCATCATCGTGACTAAAATAAAAAGGACCATTTCAGTTTGATACGTTTGATTGATCAGGATGATTGTACATAAACCTAACAAAAAAACTTTATCCACTATATTGCGCATTTTAAATTTATCCATCATTCTCTCCAAATTCGTTTATTGTATGACAAATGTCACATCGATATAGGAAAATATTCACTTATATCTTTATATAGTATAGGTTATAGTTCTATTATAAAGAAAAAAAGGAGAATTTCATATGATAATCGAAATAAATGATCTTGTAAAAAGGTATGGAAAATTAACCGCCCTAAATCACTTTAACCTAAAAGTAAAGCAAGGAGATATATTAGGCCTGCTTGGTCCTAATGGTTGCGGGAAATCAACCGCAATCAACTGTATACTTTCATTGCTATCTTACGACAAAGGTGACATCAAACTCTTTGGAGAAAAGATGTCTCCAACTCGATACGATATCAAAAAAAGAATCGGCATCGTCCCACAAGAAGTGGCTGTTTTTGACGAGTTGACTGTAATTGAGAATATCGATTATTATTGTGGACTATATATTACCGATAAAAAAACTAGAAAACAGTATATTACAGAAGTTATTGCACTAGTTGGTCTGGAAGATTTTATCACCTTTCTCCCTTCAAAATTAAGTGGTGGCTTAAAACGCAGGCTGAATATTGCCTGTGGCATCGTGCATAAACCTGAACTTATTTTTTTGGATGAACCCACAGTAGCAGTCGATCCTCAAAGCCGAAATAAAATTTTAGACAGTATCAAAGAACTGAACCGTCAGGGTGCCACAATCGTCTATACAACCCACTATATGGAAGAAGTCGAACAATTATGCAATAACATCGTAATCGTCGAAAAAGGACAAGTGATAGCAGAAGGCACTAAAGAACAGTTAAAAAGTATGATCAAGGTCAACGAAAAAATTGTGATCGAAATCCCTGATTTTCCTACAGCGGTAAAAGAAAAATTATTACAGCTTCCAGGTATTATCGAGATTACGTATGACAACGTTTTTGCAACCTTGAATACAGAAGAAAATAAAGCAGTGTTTGCTCAAGTACTGCACTTACTAGAAGAAAATCAAATTTCATTTGGTAACTTTTATACCCAACAACCAACCCTTAATGACGTCTTTTTAGAAATAACTGGCAGAGAATTAAGAGATTAGAAAGGAGCCCTCCTATGTTTTGGCATTTATATCATTATCGTTTAAAGATTCAAGCAAAAAATAAAGTGCTACTATTTTGGTCACTCATCTTCCCGCTACTCTTAGGCCTTTTTTTTACTGCGGCATTTAGTAACTTAGATACATTGAATACAGTGAAAAAAATCCCTGTTGGAATTGTCATTAGTGATAATAACGATTCTCAAAATACGGAATTTTTTATCAAAACAGTCGAAGAAATCAAATCGAATGATCAAAAAATGTTTGCGTCAGTCGTATTATCAAAAGAAACAGCTGCTCAGCACTTACTTGATGAAAAAATAGCTGGTTACTATACTTTGTCAGCTGAAAATCTCTCGCTGACAATCAATAAACAATCAATTCAACAAAATGTTTTGAACTCATTTATGAATCAATTTATTCAAAGTAAATCAATATTGAGAACCTTAGAAAAAGAAAACCCTGCGCTCTTAGCTTCATCAATTACAGAAAAAATAGGTCAAACCAATAATTATATTTCAGTAAAAAATGCAACAGCTTCAAAAGGAAGCCAAAAAAGCTTCTTCTTCTTTACCTTGATTGGCATGAGTTGTATGTTCGGTATGTTCTGGGGGATCGTTACCGCCAATGATGAGCAAGCTAACCAATCTGCTAATGGCATTCGCATTAGTATGACTCCAAAAAACAAACTGTTTATTGTCCTAACTAACTTAGCTTCTTCCTTTACCATATTTGTCACTGAATTGTTTTTTATCCTAGGATTCAGTCATTTCGTTTACGGAGTAGATTTTGGTGACCGCTGGCTTTTGATTTTACTGACTTGTTCGCTAACAGCTGTTACCGCCATCTCATTAGGTGTTTTGTTAGGTAATCTTTTAAAAGTGCCACTCAATCAAAAAATTTCACTTGCAGTAACTTTTCAAATGACCTGTAGCTTTTTAGCTGGTATGATGTCTCCAGATATCAAACTTTTAGTCAATCAACATCTTCCTTGGTTAAATGCTATTAACCCAGTAAACCTTGTTAGTGAGGCGTTATATAAGCTTTATTATTATCAAAATATCGACAGCTTCTACAATAATATTCTCAACCTAAGCATACTGACAGCAGTCTTTATCACACTTAGTGTTATTTATGAAAGGAGAGTGCAATATGTCAGTCTTTAAAGCTACGTTTAGTATTATGAAAAAGAACTTAGGTACTCTGGTTCTTGCATTGGCGATCAGTTTAGGGATATCATTTGCTTATTCAAGTTCTTTTTCAACAGATTCTAAGGAAACTGAACTTGCTAAAATGAATGTTGTCATTTTCAATAAAGATCAAGGTAGTATAGCGAAACAATTAGAAAACTACCTAAATGAAACGATGAATGTCGTCTCATTAAAAGATACGCAAGAAACGATCGATGACGCTTTATTTTTTGGAAAAGTTGATTATGTCCTGACAATTCCAAAAACATTCTCTCACTCGCTCAACCAAGGCCAATTATCAGATTTGATGATTCAAGTTAAACCAGATAACTTCAGTCAGGTTTATGTAGATTCAGTCATTAATAATTACCTATCAACATATCAATTTTATCAAGAAACCTTTCCTGAAAAATCTGAGACAGACCTTATAAAATTGACTACAAAAAACGTTAAAACTGCTGGAAAAATCAACTTTGACTCTTCTTTTAATCAATTGAAAAAGAATCGGGCTTCAAGTAAAGTGTTTGGTGTACTAGCCTATACGATGTTTATGACTATTTTTAGTGCGATTACGCTAGTAAGTTTAGCCTTCAACCGAAAAGAGATCAAGCAGCGAAACAACTGCTCTCCTTTTTCAAAACGAAAGTTTTCACGGCAACAGTTTCTTGTACAATTTGGATTTTGTTTGATCATCTGGGTACTATTTGTCAGTCTCGTACTGTTTGTTACAAAGAGTAGTTTTGATTATTACACCTTTTACTTTATTTTGAATACGCTCCTATTATTTATCTTAGCGGTCTCTTTCAGTAACCTCATTGGCGGAATCATTGGCAATCCAGATATGGTTTCTGGGATCAATAACGTATTTATTTTAGGGAGTGCTTTTGTCAGTGGCATATTTGTGCCTGCTGAGATTTTACCGGATATCGTAACGAAAATAGCTTCTTTTACCCCAAGTTATTGGTATATGAGGAACTGTACTTTGATTGGAAATACTAGCCAATTCAATAATGATTTTCGTACAAGCTTTCTATTCAATTCGCTTATTCTGATTATTTTTGCCTTCATCTTTTTCCTACTAGCAATGATAACAAGAAAAGAGCAACTTAATTTGAAGCTTGCTTTGAAAAAAACAACTACTGAAAATTAAAAATGACTCCTTGTAGAGCGCTGTGTGTTAAGCTTTCTACAGGGAGTCTTTTTTATGATGGATCAACCGTCTTCTGGATGACAATGATATCTTTTCTAGGAGCACTAAAAGTATAGCCTTTTTTCTGCATTTCATTTTTAATACCAATATGAACAGTCACCGCTTCTCTATTCGTATTCAGCAGTTTTTTGATGACATAATCCACTTCATTTTTAGTAATTTTCTTTTTGGTATTGATCATGATGATATCGATTTTATCAAATGCATCGGCATAGACAATCTGAGTTCGATCTAATGCATACAATTTAAAAAATTTAATCGCTTTGGACCCAAAAACAAATTTTGTGATGTTAGGATAAAAATACTCCAAATCTAAATTCTTCTTGATTGGTGTTTCAATTAGTTTCATTTGCTCACTTCCTTTTTTATCTTGATCACTTTACATAAAATTTTACTCTTTCATGCGTACTTTGTAAATCTAAAATTATGTATCGTTTAAAAAAACTTGACCTTCACGTTAAGTAAAGGTTTATGCTAGATTCATACAGGAGGGAAACAGATGGAATACACAATAAAAAAAATAGCTGAACTATCTGGAATCAGCACTCGCACGTTGCGTTATTATGATGAGATCGATCTACTAAAACCAGCTCGTATCAATTCTTCTGGTTATCGTATCTACGGCAAAAAAGAAGTCGATAAGCTGCAGCAGATTCTTTTTTACCGATCGTTAGAGATGAAACTAGAAGAGATTCAAAAAATACTGGCCGCACCCGACTATGATCCTAAACACGCACTACAGGTTCATCATCAGCAATTATTGGATAAGCGTCGACAACTCGATCATCTGATCCTGACTGTAGAAAAAACACTACGTTATCAAAAAGGAGAAATAAGCATGACTGACAACGAAAAATTTGTAGGTTTCAAGCAAGAAAAACTACAAGAAAATGAACAAACCCATGGGAAGGAAATCCGAGAGAAGTATGGTGAAAATACAGTGACAGCGTCTAATCAAAAATGGTTAAATTTAAGCGAAGATGATTTCATTGGTATGGAAATAGCTGAAAAAGAACTTATTATTGCTTTAAAAATCGTGATGGAAACGAAAAATTATGGCTCTCAAGAAGCGGAGGCTGTTTTCTTGAAACATAAAGAATGGCTGAATTATACATCACCAAGCTATTCGCCTGAAATGCATCGAGGTCTAGGTCAGATGTATGTGGAAGACGAACGGTTCGCGACTTATTATAATGAACGAGCAGGCGCACAAGCTGCAGAAACCTTAAATAAAATCATTCAGCACTTTGTGAAATAGCCCCTTGGGTTTGTCTTGTAAAAGCAAAAAAAGTGTTTGGGACTCCCAAGCACTTTTTTTGCTTTATCTTGATCAATCAAACTCACTATTCCATCTACCTATAAGCTACTCAATTAGGATATCGCTATCAAGGTGTTCCAGAAAAATAAACGAGAATTCCTATTATCGCTAAAACAATAAACATTGTGATTGCAGATTTGATTCTTCTTTTATTTCGTTTCATTATGAAATTAGTATTCTTTAGCATTTCCTTCTTATAGTTATCTGAGTGCTTGATTTGTGTAATATCATAATAAAAAAAATGTAATGGCTGTTCCAACATTTTTTCATCGAATTCCAATTCATCAGTAAACCCAACTAATAATGTATATTGTCTAATTTTCGATGGAAAATTTCTGGCATTTTTCTTTTTTAGTTTAACAAACGACTCTTGACCGTTCAGAAAGTAATATGCCTGATCATCTTCCTGAATTTCGATTGCTTCTATTTTGTGAAATTCTGTTGGTAATTGTGCTTTGATCTGTTGAAAATATGTTTCAAAAGTGTCCGTACGTAAAAAACGCAGTAAATAAAAGGCTAAGCCCGCCTCGATAAAAAATAATACAACCAACAACCATCGAACAATCGATTCAGATAAAACAAGACCCGTTGATGTCACTAGCATCACCGCAAGCAGAATGAAAAAATACTTTTGATAATTTTTCATATATAGCTGTTTAATCCCTGATTGATAATACTCTAAATCATGTTCAATATTCTCTTTTGTTTCTTTCATTACTACTCCCCCAAGTATAAATCTATTTACTAATTAGTTTGCACCCTTTTATTTTATTACAAAAAAGTTGACTCGTCATTATTTAATAGAACAGACTGTTTTACTTAATGATTTCATTAAAAATAAATTGCCCAACACCACCGTCTAAACAGTCTCCAACAACATGCTGACATTGTTGTTTAACGATTTCTTTAGCATTTCCAACAGCCACTGGGACGTCAACAACGTCTAACATGGCTAGATCATTTTCACCATCGCCTATGCCGTAACTTCGCGCATTCGGGTAATTTGTCATAAATTCTTTGATTGCATTCCCTTTGCTACTTTTTGTATCCACAACTTCCAAACATTGAGTAAATGAAGAAAAAACATCGACTGATTCACCACGTAACAACTCACGTAATTTTTCATGTTCTTGATCACTAGCTTCCATCAATTCAATTTTCATCACTTTCAGTTCTGGGTGTTCCATTAAATGATGAAGCGGATCTTCTACATGTTGACATTGTTCTTTAAAAAAGGCTTCTTTAAAATCCATGATCTGTTTTCCAGTTTCTCCCATAGATTCAAGCTTTTCTCTTAGCGCTAAGATATTCGTTGTGTAGTTTTCAACATCTTTTAAAATAATTCCTTCATTTGTATGAATATGATAAAAAATGTTTCGTGCTTCTAAAATAGTTAGTACCTGCTCACATACACTTAATGGTAAACAGTGATTATATTCAACAGGCTCACCGACCAACTTGCGACCACCACCGTTACTAAAGATAACATCACATTCGCTGTCTAATTCAACCATCAATTCTGACAACTGTGCATACCCTCTTCCACTGATAAAAACAAAATGATCTCCCTGTCTTTGTAGGGCATAAATTGCATCATAATTGATTTGTGGTACTTCACCACCGAGATCCTGAAATGTTCCGTCTATATCACAAAAAACAACATTCATCTGTTAAACTCCTTTTTCTTATCGGCCTATTTCTTTTGATTATTCTGTAATAGGAGGCCTTTTTATTTCAACTATATGAGTATATCATAATTTATCTTTCATTTTTTTAAATTTATGGATCCTCACCTTCAAAAATGCATTGGTAAATTGTTTGCTGCCTAAAGTGCGCCTGTACAAGTAACGAATCAAAATCAGTTACTTGTACAGGCGCACTTCGTTACGTATTCATAAAATTCTTTGTTTTATAATGGTTTAAGCACTGCTTATTATAATTTCCCTAGCAAACATACTACCATTTTGTTAACGTGAGGTTGGTACAGAAAGAGTTGTTTTGATTCGTTTATTCTGTATAGTCAACGATTGTTGCATAAATTTCCTTTAATTCCTTATTGCTGTCAAACCCACCTAATAATTCTTGTGACACTTTTTTCTTCTCCACAGCTTCTTTATCATTACTGTAAATAACAGCTTTTGCCGCAATTGGACGCTTATCGATTTCCTGATAATCTGTTTTAAAATTTTTAATGGCACGTTTGGTTTTTTCTTCTGAAAGATCAATCATTGCGGCACTTTTAGCTAATAACTCATCAAAATTATCTTTAGGATAAGTCACTTTTTCGCCATAAGTCGTCATAGAAAAGCTTTGAGCATTTAAACGAACTTCTTGTTGCTCTTTATTATAGGTATATTTTAAGTCAACTAATGCAAAAACTCTTAGTTCTTCCCCTTCATTCAAGGGAAAGTAGGCGCGTATTTTCAGCTCATCGCCAGTAGCATACATTGTATATTCTGGTTCGCCAGTTTGCATCCCTTCAGTGGCAACCTCTTCTTTCAGTAACACTTTCACTTGCGACATAAGTTTTGGACTGTTCACTTTGAATTTATTTTCTAATAAATCTGTCGCTTCTTTTTCCGTTATTTTAGGATAATCAAAAGTTCCAAAAGGCTTTTCTCTTTTATTGTGCCATAATAATTGTTGATGTTCGACCTCGGTTTCGGTTGTCTGTTTTTTTGCGAAGCAACCGCTGATACTTAGAAAACAAACAATTGTTACAAACAGAAGAACGGTTTTCTTCATTATTCTTCCCCCGCTTTCTCGCTGGCACTGAGTACCGCAATAGGGACATCATCGGCCGTTTTAAACGTCTCTTTATTCGGTATCAATAAAACATCACTGTCATCTTTCAACTCGTATAAAGAAACACCTTCAAGTGAATTACCAGCAGGAATTTCTTTCGTTTTTTGCTCGATCAATTTGGGAATATCTAAAATCGAATTATCATTTGCTAGTTTTCCTTCCACTAACTGTTTTCCGTTTTGTGTTGCTTGAATCAGTGAATCCCATTTATCTGCTTTTATTGCTTGATCTTTTGTTTTATTCACGACTGTATATCTAAGTGCTAAGAGTTTCTGCCCAGTCTCCCCAGTCACATTCATCACACCTGTCAGGGTTAAAGAAAAATCATCATTTTGAAAAACAATTTCATCTTCTGTTTCAGACTCAGCACCATTATCTTTTTTTTCTTTAACAGAACGAGCTGAGTCATCGATGATTTCTGCTCGTTTTTCATAATTGCCATCTTTTGCTGAATAATAATTCAATTGCACCATTCCGTGCGCCGTTTCAATATAATACAAATGCAACCAAGATTCACGTTTATCGAATGTTGTATCTAAGGTATACTTATAGCCTTTATATTTGCCAACGTTAAATTCTTTCATAAAAATATCTGCTTCATCTTTGTAATTATATTGCTTTTTCAACTCTTTTCTAATTCGATTGCCAAAATCTGTTAAATCCATCGATTCTTTTCTTTCAGCCATCACAACTAAGGTTGAATTACTTTTTGTATCTTTTGCACCAAAAATTGCTTCATTACTGTATGTTACTTTGTAGTCTAACGATTTTTCCCACGTACTTGGTAATTGAAAGGTATACTCGATTCCTTTGCCCTCGAATGATTCCTTTTTTTTCGATAATTTTGCAGAACAACCACTAATAAAAATCAGTAGCACTAGAATTAAATACAGCTTTTTTTTATGCATCATATGCTCCTTTTCTTTTTAAAAGATACTCTTTGCACTGTTACGTTTTCCTATCCTCTTTCGTTAACCACCAGTTGAAAAATATAAAAAGAATGAGACAACTAATCAATAAACTAAACCCTATTTTAAAACCCTGAGGCAAAAAAACAAATTTGATCGTATGTGCTCCTTTAGGTACAGGTAAAGCTAAAAACGCATCTTTAAATGTTGGGATCTCAACTTTTTTGCCATCAATATACGCACTCCAGCCTTTATCATAAGGAATCGTTGTCAACACGACTTGCTCTTTAGCTAAATTTACATTGGCTTCCGCCGTTCTACCCTTCGTTTCAAAAGAGACCCCTTGCTTTTGAATCGTTCGAATCGAGTCTTCAAATACCTCAACATTCATAAACATAGCGGTCGGTTTAACTAAATGAACGACACCTTCACCAGTAAAACTAACTTCTACTTCGATTTTTTCGGCCTTTTCATAATACCCTAAATTATAATACTGCCCATTTTCTTCAAGACCTGAGCGCTGTTCAATTCCGTTTACCTTCGTGATTGCTTCAACCTCCATTCCTCTGCCATACAAACTTAGATAGGCTTGTGAATGTGCGGGAACATCAATTGAGTAGGTCAGTTTTCGTAATTTATTTGGAACTGTTTTTGAGTAGAAGAGGACGGAGCCTTGATCTTCGATTTGAACATTTTCCTCTTTGATCATTTCAGCTTCTGAGAAATAAAATAATGGTTCTTTTTGATTAGACAAATAGGCAATCAGCTCTGATTGATTTTTCACGGCATCTTTCTTGTAAATTCCTTGATCTGTTAAAATTCCTAAAGGAAGCGCCAAACGATTTTCATATAATTTATGTTTACCTGCAGTCTCTTTGAGCTCATATCCATATTTTTTTGGATCATTTTCAGAAATATTATATTTTATCCCCAACAAAGCATCCATTACTAACGTATTATTTGCGTATTGTATCGTTAAATTCGTACCATTAGATCGAAAACCTAATTCATTTAAATACATAGAAGAATGACGATTTCGAATAGATGAAAACATTGATACCCCGCTATAACCATAAAGAAAACTTTCATTTCTAGAAATACTGTTCAAATTTGCCAAACGATATAAGGTACTATTTTCTTCCTTGGTCGTTGCCACTAATTGTTGGACATCTTGATAGTCACGATCAAATGCAACTCGATCAGGATAATGCCATTCAGCGTTAATTCCTGTTACCATTCGCTGTGTGTTAAACGTTATTTCACCCAGAAAAACGAGAAATAATAACACCCACCAGATGGTCATTTTTTGCTGCCATTTATGACTGACTAACCAAATTGAAAGATAAACTAATAGTAAAATCACCGTAGTAGCAATCGTTGTTTTATCTAAAAAATCATATCTTTTACGATTAGCCAAAAAAATAATCGCAAGATATAACAAAATCAGCCCAAGAACAATATTGACCAGTCGATTGGTATCTTCCCTCGTTACTTTTTCCAAACCAAAGCCTGCTAATAATAAGCCTAAAAAGGAAAAAAGAAAGCTAAAGCGAAATAAAAACATATTTGGCGAATGAAAACCATGCCAAAATAAATTCAGCGGTTCAATATAGACACTTGCAATCAATAATAGAAACAAACTGCCATAAATAAGTTTATTCTTCAAGGGAAATTTAGGGCTCACAAAGTAAAAGAGACAAAAAATCAAGCCTAATAGACCAAAATAAAGAAATGGCGAGCTGCCAAATTTGCTTGTATCATAAACTCCCACCATTGTTTTCGCCGGAAGATCCCAAATATCAGTTCCTTTTGTAAAAAAATCCTGTATCTTAGTTAGACTTTCTCCGTTATTTTTTAAATCCAATAGCGTAGGTAAAATAGTCACCATTGAGGCACCACCTGCTAACAGTGAAGTGGTTAAATAGGGCAGCAGACTTTTTTTATACTTGGCTGGATCAATTAAAAAGCGACAAATAACGTAGAGAAATGAAAATACTCCGATCATAAAAGCCATATAAAAATTAGATAAAAATAATAACAAATAGCTAATAAATAAAACAGCAGGTCTTTTTTTGTCCATCAAACGATGAATACCTAAAATCACTAATGGCAGATAGATCAACCCATCTAGCCACATTTGTTGAGGTGAATACGCAACAGCAAATCCGCTTAATGCATAACTAATACTTAGCATCAGTTTGACCCATTGAGGCACTTTGAACGTTTGATCACTCATGATCCAAAAGGTCCCGCCGATCGCACCGAATTTTAGTAAGATAATTAGATAAAGTGCATCTGGCACTTGACTATTATCAAAAAAATAAATCAACGGACTAAAAATACCATTTAAGTAGTAAGCCATAAATGACCAATAATTTAATCCTAAAGAACCATGCCATGAATAAAAGAAGCTTTGTTTTCCATGAAGCGTATTATTTAAACTCGCAAAAAAATTAGACGTTTGCGACAAAGCATCACTGGCTAAAATAGTTTTTTCACTTCCCGGATAAATACCTAGAAGTGCATAGACAAAACACATGATTCCTATAGGCAAAAAAATGCTCAATAAAAAAGCCCAGCCTTTTTGTTTCATCCAATTCATTCTTCTCATATAGTCGTTCCTCCTATAAATTCAAAATTCACTTCACTTCTCCTATCTTATTCAACGGAAAATAGCGATACGTCACAACACCTTCCACTTGTTTTTCAGTGATCAAGCCCATTGTGCGGCTATCCTTTGAAGCACTCCGATTATCCCCTAAGACAAAATAACTGCCTTCAGGAATTTTGTGAATATCTCTTAATGCTTGGAAAATTTCTTCACTGACAATAACTTTTAATGTGCTATCTGGTAGCTCTTCTGCCGGCATTGGACTAGCCGTATTTAACACTCCTTTACCAGCTTTTTGAGGTCTAAGATAAATCGCGTTTGCCTCTGCCCATAATTGATCTCCAGGAAGACCAATCACTCGTTTTACGTAACTAGTTTCATCGGGGATTTCTGGATCAAAAGTAATCAGTTCATACCGTTCAGGTAGGCGACCTTTTCGAACAATAATACGATCATTATTTTCCAATGTAGGTAACATCGAAGAACCAGACACTTGATGAGTGCTATTTTGCCATAAAAAGACCAAACAGCAGCCAAAAAACAGTAAAAAGATCATATCTCTACTTTTGAGTGTCTTTCTCATTCTTTGGCTTTGTTCATTCAGTTTCTGGCTTCTTTTTTCTTTTGAATAATAGCGGTGTTTCTTTTTCGTTGAATGGCCTTTTTTGGCTGTCGAGACTTGTTTCTGATATGTAGACACCGATTGCCCTCCTACTATGTAGTGATTCCCTACTGTTTTTTAAAATTGAGTCATATGATGAAATGGTGTTATTCTTGCTTTTACCACACCTAAGATGTCTTTTTTTTCGATCCAGCCAAATTGACGACTATCTGCCGCATAATGGCGATTATCACCTAAAACGAAATAACTCTCTTTTGGCAATAGTGTTGAACCTGTTAATCCAGCTAAAGTAAAATCCTCGGTTAAACGTCGTTTTTCTTGTGCGGCTTCACTGATTTCTTTTTTTAAAAACCGTTCTACAACTGGTGCTTTATTGATCATCAATTCATCGTTTACATACGCTATCTCTTCGCCTGGTAAACCAATCACTCGCCTAATCATTACTTGTTTTGTTTCAGGATTTTTAAAATAGACGAGATCAAAGCGCTTGATTGCGCTACGTTTGCTGACAAATAAGCGATCTCCATCATCTAATGTCGTAGTCATACCATAACCGTCGACTTTTGGCATACTGAAAAATACCCATTGTAGAGCAAAAAAAAGAAGGATGAGGAGAAAAAAGCTGACACCGATTTCTTTATAAAATTGGTGTCTTTGTTTTCTCTTTTTTTTTAGAGTCCTTTTTATTTTTTTCGATTTAAGTGATTTTGATTGAACCTTTCTATTTTTTTTAGCTGATTCTTTTTTTCCTTGATTTAAGTGTGCCGCCTTCTGCTTACTTTGATTTTTATGCAGCTTTTGACGACTGATACCTTTGCTCTTTTGCTTGTTGCTTACTACAGCCTTTTTAGAAGTTTTATTTGTCTGTTTCATCTTGATCTTGAGTCTCCTAATTTTTCTGTTTTAGTGCCGACTCGTTGACTTTAAAGTACTTGAAAACTGCTTTTTGCCGTTCATTTATTCGTTCGATATCTTTTAAATAGCCATCGATCGTCTCTTGTTTTTCTAATTGCTCTTGGCTTAAAGTAGACAGATTTAACCCAACATTTTTCATAGATACATAATAACGAGTTAATAATTTTGCCCCTTCTGTTGACAAACCACCTGATACTGGACGATTCCCGTACGAGACTAATAGAGCACTTACTTCTTGGAATTGCGGATAAACTTTTTCAGCACTGCCGCCTGCTTTGACTGTTTCCATCTGTTTTTTTAGATCTTCTGTTAACAGATACCCCTGAACAACAACTTTTGCATCTTCCGACGTTAGATTGGTCAACTGATAATATCGTGCATAAAAGGCGCTGCCTGCCGTAATGAGCATCACAACGAATAAAAGAAAAACATTCGTAAGATAACGTTTTCGTCTTTTTTCCAATGATTTTCTTACATGTAACCATTTTTTTCGTTTTTCTTTATTTTTAGGACGTTTACGCCACTGCTTCTTTTTTAATTCTTTCGTGATCGAAAAGAAGTAAAATAGACAAAAAATCAGAAGTAGTAAACAAAGTATTGCAAAAGAAAGTAAACCAATAAAAAACCAATCTAATACCATCACTTTTTTGATCTCCTTTCTTACTTACGCTTATTCTTCCCTCTCTTTTTGGGTTTCTTTTTCTTATTAAGGGTACGAACAATAAAGAAAATAGCTAAGAAAGCAATGAAGACGCCACCTACGATCATGGCGATCAATTTCCAATCGATCCCTCTTTCTTGGATCAAGGTAACATCTTGCGCATTATATTTATCTGCCTCTTCATTTGTGATCTTGAATTCTTTATCCCAAGTCCAGTTTTGTTCACCACTCGTGACAACGATGTGCGCTTTGTAATCTCCTGCTTCCATCTGATCGCCATTCATCGCTAGCGGAAAATCAATCATCGAATTGGGTGCCATCCGCATATCTGCTCGTTTGATATCATATAAAACAGCTTCTGACCCCTTTTTTGTAACTTCCATTTCAACGGTCATATTATTGACAAAATCAGCACTTATATTGGAAAAATTAGCAAAAATACTATTACGATAATTTGATAAACCAGCATAAACCGTATTCAGCTTCAGCTCTGGTTTTATCGCAGTATCTGATTCACTTAACACCATACCGATAACAAAAGCATACTCATTGATAACGCCTGTTGCTTTTTTATTTTCTTCTTCTTCTTTTTTGGTAGGCTTAGATTTCAAGTGAATGCCACCAACAATTTTCCCCTCATAACTCGCTTCTGGCATCGTTATTTCCATTTTTAGCGGTTGTGTTTCTTTTGGCGCTAAGGTTATTTCTTTGGGGCCTTTTACCAAATCTTTAAAATCGTATTTCAAAGATTTGTCATTTTTTATTGCACTGGGTCCAAATTCCAAAACACCATTAGAGTTTGTTTTAGCACCATTCAACCCAACTTCGATCGTTTGTTCTTCATCTGCACGATTTGTCAATAGAACTTCTACCGTCTGTTTTTGACCCGGTTGCATAAGTAAATTAAAATACTCGAAAGCACCTTGCTGATTTTCTGGTTTTACCGTTTCATATGTAAACTGTAGATTCGCATATACGGGTGTAGAAAATCCAATAAGTGCTACTATGTATAGACTTAAAAGTAGTCCTAAGCTGATTCTTTTTTTCATCTGATTGATTTATCCTTTCTTATTCCATCAATAAATAGTTCACCAGTTTTACAACTGGCGAACCTATTTAAATTGTGTTTTATGGTTTTGGTGTTGCTTCAAGTGTCCAAGTGATTTTAGCCACATATTTACCATTCATGATTTCTTCTGCTTGGTTCGCTGGAAGATCTAATTTAACAGACTCTTCTGGTTTTTGAGTAGCATCTTCTGCGTCACCAAAGTAAACAGCGTAACGACCGCGCCCTTTATTTTCTTCTTGGTTTTTGAAGATTAATTCTGATCCAGTTTCGTTAACAGTAGTCGCTCTGTTAAGACCAGTAGATGAAGGTTTTAACGCTTCATTATCTTTATCCGCTACTAAGTTTGCATTACCATAAGTGATTTGAGCCCCTTTGATATTTCTGATTTTTCCTTTTGCAGTATCGTTAAATTGGAAGTTTTGAGAAATAACAGCTTTTAATTCATACCCATGGTCGTCTACTTGACGATCATCTTTAAATTGTACCCAGTTTGCACGACCATCGACTTTATCTGTCGCACCGCTTGTGTTCGCATTTGCTGTCGTTGGTTTCGCCCATGAAGTAACGGCTCCAGTTGTTGCTGATTGAGAGTTAAAGACTAGTTTAGACATTCCTTGTACTAAAAATGGTCCATCTAACAATGCTGTACTATCTGTATCAACTGTTGATTGACTAGTATAGTTTGGTGGCACAACCCCTGTAGTATCATACGTGCCGTATGTTTTACTTGTGAATTCAATTTCTCCTTCTCCAACTCCTGGTGCGGCTGGATCTGCTGCTTTTGTTACTCCTGGTGCTGTAGCTGCTACTGCGATTGCTGCTAGTAACGCTGTACCAGCTAGTTTGTGTGTTAATTTCATTTGTATTTCCTCCTAGTTTTTGTATAATATCTATGGTAACTCGGCTAATATCCAAGTTAGCACCGTTGAATAAGCACCAGTTTGTTTTTCTGTTTCTTTTGGAACAGAAAGCGTAATCGCCTGATTACTATAAACTGGTTTTTTAAAAATTGGATCTTCTATTGATTTGCCAGAAGAATCCAGTCTTGGTTCTAATGAATTTGGGCGCTCATTTTTATTTTCTTTTGATGCGCCAAAGATAATGCTCCATGTTCCGGAGCCTTTGTCAGGTTGTGCTTGCGCCAAATTATAGGTGTCGCCAATATTACTCATGTGAATAACTTCTTTGGAAACACTTGGTGAAAGGGCAGCATCTTTAGTTGAATTGGTCCATATTTGGTCTAAAGAAATCACTGCGCCTTTTAATTCGGCACCCGCTTTTGTCCTATGTTTAAATTGTTGTTCTTGTCTGACTTGTAATGTCCAGCCAGTTGAATCATCGCGATAATCTGATACTTGAACAAAATTTCCTCTAGCCTTGGTATCGCCATGAAACAATTGGGCATTGACTGGGAATACAGCAGTTTTATCAGAAATCATGACTGTGCTAAAATTTAATTTTGGTACAAAATCGATTCGTAAATCACCTTCTGTTTGTGGCGTTTCACCTGGATCAACTTGTACTTCTGGATTTTCAGGGTCACGAATAATAGAATCGGTCTCTTTAAATCGTTTAAGATCGATTTCAGCTCCACCTTCACGGGCGCTTTCGGCCTGTACTTGGTCAAACTGACCGTAAAGAAATAGTACGGTGCCAAATAATGCAACCAAAAATGTTCTTTTTTTCATTCGCTTTGCCCGTCCTTTCCATCTGCTGATTTTTTTCTCTTAAATAGATAAAAAATCAACGCAAACAAGACGATAGCTACTCCACTCACTGATAGACTTTTTGCTACTAATTCTCCAGTTGAAGGAAACTTACCTGCAGGCTTTTTTATCAGCTCATTACTAGACTCAGTCGACGACTCACTTGTTGCAGAAGTTGCTTGGGTACTTTCTTGCGTAAATACAATTTCCCCATCCGTTTGCACCGCTGCTTCTACTCCATAAGCCGGAATAGTTTTTACAGTAAACATACTGCCCACAAAAACAAGGAAAACAAGAACAACACTAGCTCGTAAATTTTTCATGATCAATTGATTGTCTCTCCTTTGCTTTTAAGGCGTTGCATTTACCGTAAACTCTATTTTTGCTTGGTACTTCCCTAATGTTTTAACAGCATCTCCTGGTACATCCAATTTAAAGCCTTTGCCCTTTGAGTTCCAAGTTTGGCTGACATCATACTCATTACTACTGGTATGTTCGTCAATCAGCAGATCACGATTTTCAGCAAGATTGAATTTTTTCTCTTCATCCGTACCGTCGTTATAGCGTAAGATGTCTGGAATAACTTTTTTAGCACCGTTTGTTTCAGTTAAAGTAAAGTCTTGTGTCAATTTTGCTGACAGTGTCCATTTTTGTTTGACTGCTCGCGTATCTTTGATGATCAACGCTTTATCAAGTTTTGCTTCATTTACACGAATCGCTTTATAACTTGACTCTTCAATCCCAAAATCAAGTAAACTTGGGCTAGATGATAAGAATAAGGTCCCCTCAAATTCATACTCAACCGTATTACCTGTAGCAGCAAGATTAAATTCTTCTGTTACCGTATTCGTCTGTTTATAACCCGCTTCTTTGATCGCTGCGACCGTATCAACAACTGACTTAATATTTTTCAAATTAATCGGCGCGCCAATCATTTGTGTTGAATCAACATAATCTGGGTATTTATCCGTCATATAGTTGCCATTGATTTTGTACTTGACCCTTAATTCGGCCGCAATCGGTACAACTGTTACTTTCACTTCAATATCTTTCGTGACATTTTTAGCTGTTGTTAATGTTAGCCATAACGATTTTTCTCCTAATACAGATGTATCAGGTAAAGGGTGATTTGTGCTATACGCAACTTTTATAGGCTTATCAATTTTATTATCTGTATCAACAGAAATGTTTTTCAAGAAATAGTTTTCAGTATCCGTTGGTAATGGATTCGTATTGAATGGATAATCTGTTTCAAAATCAGTATTCAGTGGAATCTTAATATCTGATTTTGCTTGTGCAGTTGGTATTCCCTCATATAACACTTTAGCTTGGGAATCACTACCATTCACATTTTTTGCCACTTCAGATTCTAATGGTTTATTATCAATGTTTAAAAAACTATTGATATAACTATAATACGCAACTGTTTTAGGTCCCGCTTGTTCAAAAATCATATAGCCGTTATCTTCATTTGTAGAATCTTTTGCATTAACATATCCGTATGGCGAAGTTGCTGTTGCATCAAACTGAAATTTAGCATTAGGAACAGCCACTACTTTGATATCAAATAAACTACCATTAAATGCATCAGAAGTAGGATCCTTTGCTGTCATTGTTACTTTTGATCGCTCTGTTCCTTCATAAGTAATAGTAAAAAGATCACTCTTATTGATCGTTGTTCCATATTCATAAATATCGATCGATTGGATATCATAAAAATCTGGTACTTGTGTTTCAAGTCTAAATTTAGTATTTCTATTTTCTTTCGAATTATCAGCAATTCCCTGAAGGATTGAATATTTCAATGATCTGTATTCTGGATCTGTGTGTACAGCTTTGTTTCGTTCACCAGAGACAATAGGTGTTGCTGGCGCAATTCGTGCTAAAGATTCGGTAGAGTATAAAACAGCCATTTGTCCTGGATAGGGATTAGGTTGATTGTAATCCCACCCTTGATATTCCATAGTCATTTCATATTTTTGTTTTTCAAATAAATTCGTTAATCTTCCGCTTGGTTGATCCACTTCTTCATCATCACTTGTCATTTCAAAAGTGTTATTTTCTATTTTGTAACCTATGTTTGAATCATCTCTAACGTACATATCACTAAAACTAGCGGTTGGAAACGGAAAAGCTACTTTTTTATTGATGTTAACATTACTGAAATTCCACGAACCTTTTAAATCAAAACTTTCTTTTGAGTCATTATAATAAAATTCGTAATGGTATCGAACTTTATCGCCTAACTGAAATTCTTCATAGTGATTATACAAACCTGATCCAATCATTAGATAGTAGCTTCCCCAAGATGTGGCAATTGGTGTATTTGTCATACTATCCCGCTCTGAAGCATCTACCGCAAAGAAACGGAAAGAAGGATATTTGCCATTACTTTTCTTTGCAAGGTCCATTTCATCAATGACAAATTTTAAATCTACACTGCGACCATTATAGAGTCCTGCATTTCGAACCCAAACACCTTTTTCGGCACTCGGATTCTCTGGATTAAACTGATACACTTTTGTTTTACTTCCAGAAAATCCTGAATCTATTATTGGTTCACCGATAGGCTCATATGAAACGTTATCTGTGAGTTTGAACATAAAACCAAAATCACCAGATATCTCCGTATTTGATCCACTTTTAGCGACTAAATTTATCCCATTAGCTGTCTTTATATCTTGATAACCAGGTAACGGTGCGGCAAAAATTTTATTCTCATTAGAAATATGAAACTGAACATAACCAGAAACTAGGGCAATTAGCCCTAGTCCTAGAAAGAGAAAAATCTTAATATGTTTCTTCATTATTTTCCTCCTCTCTTTTAAAATTCAAAACCAAATACTGTCTTTTTACAAAGCTTAGATGCTTCCTCCAGCTAAAGTAAGTTTTCCATAATTTTCAAGTTTGAATTCTTGATCACCTGTTAAACTACCAGTAACTGATAACGTTTTGCTGTTGCAAATTTTACCAAAGTTCACTGCAAATTCTTGACCGCCTCTAAATGTTTCTGTAGCAGGAGTTGTATAATCTCCACCTAATTGACCCCAAGTTGAGATACGACCAACATTTGTACCATTGATAGTTGTATTAGTGGCATAGAATAATTTTGAATTTGCACGTTTATTCGCTACTTCGAAGTTTCTTGGCGCATTTAAATTGATTACAGCACCTTTATATTCACTTTCGATAACTGATTTTGAGCTGTCACCAGTAACAACTAATTCAGCTGCACGATCTACGTTTACGACTGTTCCATAATACTGTAATTTCATTGTTGAGTAGTTTCCGCCTCCACGGCCATTGAATTTCACTTTACTTCTTGAAGCTAAATTCAACGTTGGTACTTTATTTACATAGTCAGCACGCGGAATAAATTGGAATGCAACACCTGCAGCATCAACATCAAAAGTTGCACCAGTACCTACATCCACTTTTTGAACTTTGTCGTAAAATACTGGGTAATAGTGATTCACATTACTTTGTGGTCCAATTTTTACATTTACATTAGCATTATCACCAATAATCGCTTCTCCAGTTGCTTTCCCTTTGATCAAGGCACCATTGAAGTAGAATGCTGAGAATTGACCGTGATCTTTATTTGCAGCAATTCCGTTGTAAGTAGAGCCTGCTTTAAATTCAAGATCATGAACCCACGCATTTTCAGCACGAGTTGTGATTGTATTTGTGCCATCAAATGTTAATTTACCTTCACTAAGGTGAACGAAACGAGCACCTGTATATGTCACATTTGTTGCTAAAACATCCCAGCCGTAGCTTGACGGTCCGTTACCAGCTCCACCAGTGAAGAAACGGCCGTCGCTGTCAGCACCAACGATGTTAGCATTTGTGATCGTAACAAGGTTTTTGCCTTTAGTATTTTGTTTACCATAAATTGAGTTGTGGGCTGAATTGATTACTACTCCTTTATCTGCATTACCATTGATTGTTAAGTCGCGATTTGGAATATTAGTAATGTTCTTTTTAAATTGGATACTTTGGTTTACGTTGATCACAGTGATTGTTGGATTTTTCAACGCTGCATCAAATTCGTCAATCGTTGATACTTCAGCTGTCCCTTCAGCTGCATAAGCCACAATTGATTCTCCTGAAAATGGAGCTGGTACTGCTAACACTACTGCACCTAATGCAACAGTTGCAGCTAATGTTAGTAGACTTCTTTTTAATACTTGTGTTTTTTTCAATTCTTTTTCCTCCTAAAGTGTGTGTTTGTCGAAACTTTTTTACTCCCCTCCTTTCCAGAAAAACGAGTCATGATTTACTTACTCATATTCCTAACCAGTTTCGCAAATGATTTTTTTGACTGAAATCAAATATACAAGCATGTCTTTTCCTCCCGTTTCGTTAAAAATCAAGTGGTTTCTATATTTTTACTGAGCCTGTGTTCCATCAGCCGATTCTCAGTCTTTTCTTTTTTCAGTGGCTAAATATTCAACATATAGCCTTTTGATCGGATCGTTTTGATATATTTCGGTTTATCAATATCAAGTTCAAGTTTTTGTCTTAAATGAAATACTAAATTGGATACCCGATACTTTCGATTTTGATACGTATCATTCCAAACATTTTGATAGATTTCTTCATATGTCTTTGTTTTACGAGCATGTTTATGTAAGTATTCGATTGTAAGAAACTCTAATTTCGTTAAATTGACTTCTTTTCCATTCTCAACACAGACACTTAAGTTTTGAGGTACCAATTTAAAATCAGCAACTCCATTGATTAATGATGGTTGAACAACGGCTTGTTTATTCTCCCTTTGTTTAAAACGTTTTAGTAAGTTTCTCATCATCAGCAACGATTCATCCATATCTTGACCATGATCAATAATGCCATCTGCCCCTAGTTGCAAATAAATAATCCGTTTCGTTCGATTAGCTTTTTCTGATGAGGCGATGATCCAAAGTGGTAGTGTCGTTTGTTTCCGTATAGACATGATCAATTCACAAACCCAATTGAGATTGTTTAAGTTATAATCTTCAATAATTAAAGTATCTAGTTGCTGTAATAGATTATTATTATTTGCAAATAGTTGAGTGGTTCTTTCTTTATCGATCATTTCAATATGGCATTGAAGTGATTTTAACTCTTTCTCATACTGCTCACCTAATTCGTTGTTAAGTGATATGTACCCAATTTTGTACATTATTGATGCCCTCCTCTATCATCATTTGTCATCATTTGTCTATACTTGCGGCTGAATTTTTCTTTTTGGTCATTACTTCTATTTATTTGAAGTCTTTAGAGTATGGAAATTTCTGATTTACGATTATAATAGTTGTAAGTCTATTCATTAATGTCTTGTAAATAGACATCGACGGTCTATCAAAAAATAGGATAGTTGACCCATCTGTTTTTCTTGAATGTAGCAGTTATAAGAAAACACACTAATTTTGCTTATTTACAAACATTAGTTACTTTTATTGACCATTTTATGACGGCTTAAAAATTCCTTTCAGCGCTATCTTTTCCAGTATATTTTTGCTTTAAAATAATAAAAAGTACCTGAGAAAACTAAAAATTAGTTTTTTCAAGTACTTTTTATTAGTCCACTACCACAGAACTACAGGCCCAATTTACTATCAATAACTGAAACAGCAGCTTTTCTATTTTCCCAAAGAGAATCTGTGTACGTATCTAAGGTCAGTTTTATAGAAGCATGTCCCATAAGTTTACTTAGGGTAGCAATATCAATGCCTTGCTCCACACATCGTGTAGCGAAAGTATGCCGTAAAACATGAAAATGAATGTTTCTAATACCAGCTTCTTCTATATTTTTTCTAAATCGATAACTAATAACTCGTGGTTCAGCATAACTATTTTTACAGAAAATTACATATTCAGAAGAATCATTGTTTTGTTTTTCTAATAGATAATTTTTCAAATTTTTTGCTAATGGGATTGATCGCTTCGAACTTTTTGTTTTAGGTTCTGCCATAATAACTTCTGTTTTTTTGCTATTCGTTGTATTCTGAATTCTATAGAGCGTTCTTCTTACATAGATAATATTTTTATCAAAGTCTATATCCGTCCATTTTAAGCCACTGATTTCTCCGATTCTTAGACCAGTATACAAAGCTAAAATTACAGCTGAACAGTTTTCTTCCTTTAAAGCGACTTTCTCTAAGCTATCTTGTTCTTTCATCGTTAGAACAGAGATCTCGTTTATTGCAGCTGTCGATAACGACAAGTTGTTACATGGATTAGAAATAATATAATTTTCAACTACTGCTTTATTCATAGCACTTTTCAATACGGTCACAATAGAATGGACGGTTGAAGCTGATAAATTTAAAAGAGTTAAATAATTAACGAATTCCTCAACCTCCCTACTATTTAAATGAGTCAATTGTTTTTTTCCTAGAAACGGAATAATATATTTATCCATACGCAAACGATAACTCGAATAAGTAGACAACTTAATTTTTTTACGCATCAGTACATTTAACCAATGATTTAGCCAATCTTGAACCGTACCTTCGTATATGTGAATGTTCTTGTGAGTAAAAGAGTATTGAACTTTCAATTCAGCTAATCTTTCTTTTACATATTTATAACGTTTCCCATAAATATAGCCGTAAACAATTTTTCCGTACTCATTTCTCGCTTTCATATATCGGCCTTCCCAACGGCCATCCTTTCTTTTATAGATGTTTTCACCTTTTCTACTCACTACATGACACCCTTTCCCAAAAAATTGACGGCTTATTTGACGGCTTAAAAATATAAATCTATTTTTTCTGTCTAGGTAACTACCATTCCCTGTTTAGAATAAAAGATGATACTAAATTAAAATTGGATATTTTCAATTAAAACAAACTACAGCTAAGCATTTCCATAAAATCCCCTTTAATTATTCTCAATTTTTTCTCGTTTTATTGAAAAATATGATAAAAAAAAGATATTTTAATTATAGACTGCTTCCTTACTTTGATATAGAATGGACTAGTAGTCTAAATTATATTACGGTTAACATTTATTAGATTTATATTTTCTTATAACTGCTACATTCAAGAAAAAATTTTACTACTCAGCAATAATCTCATTATAACAATATATCTTATTTTTTTCACCATTTAATATAAATTATATCTTTTTAAAAAAAGAAAAAAACTATTTTGGACAACTTCTTCTGAATTTCATCTCATTACCTAAAAATCTACTACTTCTATAATGATCCCTTTCCTAATTATAAATTCAAGCAAAAAAACTATTCCTTTTCATTTAAGTCTAATTCTAGAAATAATATGGTAAAATAATGTATCTATATAACTTACTAAAAGGAGTACGATTATTGGAATCAAGAGCTTTTTTTTCAGGTAGTCAATTAAAATGGCTTGCCGTTTTTGCCATGCTGCTTGACCACACAGCAAAAATTATTTCTTTTCAACCTTCGCTAACATTAGCTGTTCCATATGGAACGGAACCTAATAAGCTAGTAGAAATCAGTCAACGGCTAGTTCCTTTATTTATCTTATTTGGAAGATTAGCATTTCCACTATTCTGTTTTTTACTCGTAGAAGGCTTTATCCATACTTCAAATGTTAAAAAATATGCATTACGTTTGTTTTTATTTGCGTTAGTTTCCGAGATACCTTATGACTTAGCTTTTTCACATCGCTTTATTGATTTGGAGAATCAGAATGTATTTTTCACCTTATTAATTGGCTTGATTGTTATTATTGGATTAGAAAAATTACGAACCCTCACAAAAATCAAGTATTTTTGTGCTCCTCTATTGATTTTGGTGGGTATTTTTTTTGCTGAGTGGTTACGGACAGATTACGGTGGTTGGATTGGTGTTTTACTGATTGTGAGTCTCTATCTATTTCGAGACTCAACTTTATTCAACTGTATTCTAGGAGGGTTGATTCTTTTACAGAATAGCTGGTTTGGACCACTGGCTTTTGTACCGATCTATTTTTACAATGATCAACGTGGCAGACAGTGGAAATACTTTTTTTATTGGTTTTATCCAGTTCATTTGTTGGTTTTGCTTACTATTCAGCAGTTTTTGATTGCGCTTAAGATGAATTGATTTAAGCATACAAAAGAGCCCGAGAAGAAAAGTTTATTTCCAATACAGCTGCTTTTTTCTCGCCGTTTATTCAGATTTAGAGCGCGAAGCAAAACTGACCTTTGGTTTTGTCTCGCGCTCTTTCTTACGATTAGTCAAGTGGAAAATAAAGAAAAAAATATTCTAACGGCGATATCCTTTTAAAAAATGCTTAGGAAATTTTACTTAGCTAAGGGATTAATGTGAAATGTGCGATTCCTTTTTGTGAAATTAAGTTAATTCTACTGACTTTTGAGCTGAATTCTAAAAGTAAGGTTTGATCATATTAGTTGAAGTATGATAGCTACTTAATAGCTTCCGCCATATAAAAATTAGAGAAATGAATAGAATATTCAATGTCACATCATATTTATATTTGTAACTAATAAAATTATCGTTTTAGAAATATTAAACTAACCAGAAATTCAAGTTTCAAAAATTGATTTGAATAAGATACGGTATAAAAAACATATTTCTCAACAACATTGATTAATAGAGCGTTCAAAAACTTCTAATGCTCTAGAAAAACTAAAACATAAGTACCATTGTTACTTCAAACTCTGGTAATACACAATACTAATGAAATAGAATAAACTAAACATAGAGAAAAATGATTTTCATGTATCTTTACGCTCTATGTTACTAAAATAAAACTGTCTAATCTAATTAAAAAATATTTCTTTGGAACTTTCTAAAAATCCTATTTAATAAAAAAAGAACCTTGAAATATCAAGGTTCTTCATTCATTCTTACATCATGCCGCCCATACCCATTGATGGATCCATTGGAGGCATACTTGCTCCTGCTGGTTCAGGTTTATCAGCAACAACTGCTTCTGTCGTTAATAGTAAAGCTGAAACAGAAGCCGCATTTTGTAATGCTGAACGCGTTACTTTAGTTGGGTCAACGATTCCTGCTTCAACCATGTTTACCCATTCACCGTTCGCAGCATTGAAGCCAATTCCTAAATCAATATTTTTTAATTTATCGACAATTACTGAACCTTCGTAGCCAGCATTTTCTGCAATTTGACGGATTGGTTCTTCTAAGGCACGGATAACAATTTTCACACCTGTTGCTACATCACCTTCAGCTTCTAATGCAGCAACTTTGCCGATTACGTTGACTAGAGCAGTACCACCACCAGAAACCATTCCTTCTTCTACTGCGGCACGAGTTGCATTCAATGCATCTTCGATACGTAATTTTAATTCTTTTAATTCAGTTTCTGTCGCAGCACCGACTTTAACCACTGCCACACCGCCAGCTAATTTAGCTAAACGTTCTTGTAATTTTTCACGATCAAAATCAGATGTTGTTTCAGCGATTTGATTTTTAATTAATTGAATACGTGCATCGATTCCAGCTTTTTCACCTGAACCTTCTACAATTGTCGTATTGTCTTTATCAACAACCACTTTGCTTGCATTTCCAAGATTTTCAATCGTTGTATCTTTTAATTCTAAACCTAAATCATCTGTAATCACAGTTCCGCCTGTTAGAATTGCAATATCTTCAAGCATCGCTTTACGACGATCGCCAAAACCAGGAGCTTTCACTGCAACAACGTTAAATGTTCCACGAATTTTATTTAACACTAACGTAGGTAAAGCTTCACCGTCAACGTCATCAGCGATGATCAATAATGGACGACTTTGTTGTAAAATTTGTTCCAATAACGGTAAAATATCTTGTATATTAGAGATTTTTTTATCTGTGATCAAGATATATGGATTTTCTAGAACAGCTTCCATTTTATCGTTATCCGTTACCATGTATTGTGATAAGTAGCCACGGTCAAATTGCATACCTTCAACGACATCTAATTCTGTTTCGATTCCTTTAGATTCTTCGATCGTGATGACACCGTCGTTGCCTACTTTTTCCATTGCATCCGCAATTAATTGACCAACGCGCTCATCACCAGATGAAACAGCTGCAACTTGTGCGATTGCTTCTTTCGAATCTACGACTGTTGAGATATTGTGTAATTCTTCAACAGCTGTTTTTGTTGCCAATTCGATGCCTCGACGGATACCTAATGGATTAGCACCCGCAGTTACGTTCTTTAATCCTTCACGAACGATTGCTTGCGTTAATACCGTAGCTGTTGTTGTTCCATCTCCTGCGATATCATTTGTTTTAGA
Organism: Enterococcus sp. AZ170; assembly: GCF_050545135.1. Lineage (NCBI taxonomy): Bacteria > Bacillati > Bacillota > Bacilli > Lactobacillales > Enterococcaceae > Enterococcus > Enterococcus sp. AZ170. The sequence continues at coordinate 2,297,730 of NZ_CP172947.1, forward strand.
TGCAACTTCTGAAACCAATTTAGCACCCATATTTTCAAAATGATCTTCTAATTCGATTTCTTTAGCAATTGTTACACCGTCATTTGTAATTAGTGGTGAACCAAAAGATTTTTCTAAAACAACGTTACGGCCTTTAGGACCTAATGTTACTTTTACTGTATCCGCTAAAATATCTACTCCACGAAGCATCGCTGCACGTGCATCTTCTGCAAATTTGATTTCTTTTGCCATAATTCCTTCACCTCAAAAGTTTTATTTTTTTATTTAAATGTTTTTTTATGCGTTAAACAGTTTATTCAACGATTGCAATGATGTCTTTACCTGAAACGATCAAATAGTCATTACCTTCATATTTTACTTCTGTACCAGAATATTTTTCAAACATCACTGTGTCGCCTACTTTTACATCGGCAGGAACTTTTGTACCGTTTTCTAGTACACGGCCTTCACCTACTGCGATAACGTTTCCTGTTTGGGGCTTTTCTTGAGCTGCTGATGCTAAGACGATACCACCTACTGTTTTTTCTTCTTCTTTCGCGACTTCAATAACGACGCGATCGCTTAATGGTTTTAACACAATAAATCCCTCCATAAAAAATATTTATCTTTTTTAGCACTCTTAGTTATCGAGTGCTAACTCACACTATTTATAATACTCATTTCACTTTCATTTTGCAAGTCTTTTGACTAACTTTTAAAAATAATTCTTTCTTTTCCACCAATCTCAAATCATTTCTACAAACTATTTTTTTACAAACTCATTATAATTCTTTGTTCTCATTCATTTCATGGTAAAATAAGAATAGAAAGCGAGGCGATTGAAATGAAACAACGAATCACAGGAGCTTTGATTGCTACTGGTCTTTATTTGATCATTGCCAATGTTGGTAACTTCTTTTTTGGTGTCACTAGGCGTTTTGATTGGACCACTACTTTATGGGAAGCAGCCTTCTTTTTCGTATTTATCTTCCTATTGCTAGGCTATCGCAACAATCATAAGAAATAAAAGTTCCATTATGGTATATTTTTTTAGGCTACAAATGATGAAAGGAGTTTTTAATTTTATGTCTACTAATTTATCGCTAAAAAAAATTAGTCTGATCACGATTCTTTTATACGGACTCGTATTCTTTTCCCCTTACTTATTTCAACCATTTTCAGCAGATATCGTGATTGCTGGCACAACCTTCACTTATATTCTCGGTGCAATTTTGATGATTTGGTTGTATTTTAAAAATAGAAAGACAGCTGTCACTATAGTGGAAGAGAAAGCCAAACTAACTTCACCTGTCTTCACTATGTTACTTGGTTTTAGTGGGATATTTATAGCGATGATCATTCAAGCAATTGTTTTTAGTATTGAAACAGCAATCACGGGAGCTCAGCCTAGTTCACAAAACACCCAAAATATTATTGCCGTAATTTTAGCTAATCCACTCTTTATATTGGCTACAACGATTGGTGGACCGATTATGGAAGAATTTGTTTTTCGCCGTTCACTGATTGGGTTAACAGAGTCTTACACCGGCTTTTGGTTTGCTGCGATCATTAGTTCTTCTTTATTTTCAATTATCCATCAAGATGGTCATTTTTTTGTCTATTTTTTCATGGGGTTCTTTTTTGCTCTATTGTATAAAATGACTGGTAAAATCTGGACTTCGATCATTGCCCACTGCGGCATGAACACGCTCGTAGTAATTGCTCAACTTGTGCTTCATTATGCAAATATTGAACTACCAAAATAAAAAACCCCCTATGCTTGCATCTTTTAAACAATGTGCAAACATAAGGGGTTTGTATTATTCTTTTTCGTCTTCGATTTCAGCATCCGCCAATTCATTGTCATGATGCAAGAAGTAAATCAACGTTTGTAATTCGTTTGTTAAGTCAACGTTTTGAATCAAAACATCTGTTGGAGCAACTAATCTAGCAGCCGTAAAGTTTAAAATACCTTTTACACCAGCATCTGCTAACTGACTTACAACTTCTTGGGCTTTTCTAGCTGGTAAAGTCAAAATAGCTACTTCGATTTGTTGTACACGAATCTGCTCCATCATATCCGTCATTGGATATACTGGAATTCCATCTACGATTCTGCCAACAATATCATCATTGACATCAAATGCGCAGCTCACACGAATACTATTACTTTGATGGAATTTATACTTTAATAAGGCACTTCCTAAGTTCCCTACACCAATCAAAGCTACATTGGTTAGCTCATCATCATTCAAAGTTTTTGCAAAGAAATTCATTAAATTCTCTACATCATAACCATAACCACGTTTGCCTAATTCTCCGAAATAAGAAAAATCTCGTCGAATCGTTGCACTATCTACTTGCACTGCATCACTGAGCTCTGTAGATGACACTTTATTTTTTCCTGCATCATGCAGGATTCTCAAATAACGATAATATAGGGGAAGGCGTCTAGCCGTTGCTTTTGGAATAATTTGGTCTTTCACAATCGTACCTCCAATACTCTAAATATAGACAAATATCCATCTCTCATAATAGCAGTTGTTCTAGTTAAAAAGCAATCTTACAGCTCAAGAAAAGAACAATTTTTCAAACTTTCTTTAATTGTCCAGATAAATTTCACTCCCCATCATTTGTATATGTGCTATTTTCGATCGATTTATGCTACACTAAAGGCATTGAAATAGAAATGAGGATGTCCCATGATTTTACTCCAAGCAAACCAAATCGCCCGCTATTTTGGCGCAGACACTTTGTTTGAAAACATACAAATGGAGATTAGCACCAATAGTCGGATCGCTTTAGTCGGCCGCAATGGCGCTGGTAAATCTACCCTACTAAAAATAATCGCTGGTATCGATGCACCAGATGCCGGTACGATTGCAAAAAATAAAACAGCTAGCTTAGGCTATCTTGCACAAGATACTGGACTTGATTCTGATAAAACGGTTTGGGATGAAATGCTTGAAGCTTTTGTTGATGTAATCACAATGGAAAAACGAATGCGTGAACTAGAATTGATCATTAGTGAACTGCTGCCTGATGCTGTAAATTATGAGGCCGTAATGAAAGAATATGATCGACTACAACATGACTTTTCAGAAAAAAATGGTTACGGCTATGAAAATGAAATTCGTTCTGTCCTACATGGTTTTGGCTTTAAGGAAGAGTTCTATTCAAAACAGATCAGTACCTTATCGGGTGGTCAAAAAACGCGTTTAGCTTTAGCTCGTATGCTATTACAAAAACCAGATATCTTGATTCTCGATGAACCGACCAACCATTTAGATATTGATACTCTTTCTTGGTTAGAAAATTACTTACCGAGTTATTCTGGTGCGCTTTTGATCGTCTCTCATGATCGATACTTTTTAGATAAAGTGGTTAGTGAAGTATATGAAATCAGCCGTCATAAAATGCGTTATTATAAAGGAAATTATTCAAAATATTTAGAATTAAAAGCCGAACAATTGACTAGCGAGTGGAAAGCTTATGAAAAGCAACAAACAGAAATCAACAAACTTGAAGATTTTGTTGCCCGCAATTTAGTCAGAGCATCAACAACTAAGCGAGCTCAAAGCCGAAGAAAAACTTTAGAAAAAATAGAACGTTTAGATCGGCCCCAAGGTGATGAAAAATCAGCTAATTTCCTATTCGCCATTGAAAAAGCGTCTGGAAATGTTGTTTTACAAGTGGAAGATGCGGCAATTGGATATGACGCTCATATTTTATCAGAACCTGTCTCTTTAGATATTCGTCGCCAAGAAGCGATTGCTTTAGTTGGTCCTAACGGAATTGGTAAATCAACGCTATTAAAATCGATTATCGGAACGATTCCTTTCATTAAAGGTGAAGCAAATATTGGAACAAATGTTCAGATCGGTTATTATGACCAAGAACAAGCAGATTTACATGGAACAAAAACCGTATTAGCTGAACTGTGGGATGAACATCCGACAACTCCTGAAAAAGATATACGAAATATTTTAGGCAGCTTTTTATTTAGTGGTAACGATGTAGAAAAAACAATTCCACTTTTAAGTGGTGGTGAAAAAGCGCGTGTCGCTTTAGCAAAATTATCCATGGATAAAGAAAACTTTTTAATTTTAGATGAACCGACCAACCATTTAGATATCGATAACAAAGAAGTCTTAGAAAATGCTCTGATTGATTATGAAGGGACACTTTTATTTGTTTCTCATGACCGTTACTTCATTAATCGCATCGCAACGAAAGTCATTGAACTTTCCGAAACTGGCAGTAAACTCTATTTAGGTGATTACGATTATTATCTAGAAAAGAAAAAAGAAGAAGAAGAATTAGCGACATTATTAGCTGAAGAGTCTACGACTAAATATACGGAAACCTCAAAACCTAAAAATGATTTTTACCAAAACAAAGAACAACAGAAAGTCCTACGTAATTTAAACCGTAAAATTACACAAATTGAAGAAAACCTTACAACGCTTGAGACAACGATCAACCAACTTGAACAATCAATGAGCGATCCAACATTGGTTGATGACCATATGCAGCTAATGGCTTTAAATGAAGAATTAGAAACGAAACGAATTGAACAGGAAGAATTGCTGACAGAATGGGAAAATCTTAGTTTAGAACTGGAAGAATTAGAAGAAAATAATCAATGAAAGGCGGTCAAACATGACTTCAAAACGTATGAATGTGACAAATCCTAAGTATCAGCAAATTGCTGTTGATGTAGCCGCTAAAATTGCTGACCAGACCTTTCCAGTTGGCGATAAAATTCATGCCCGCTCGACGCTTGCAAATAAGTACAGCGTTTCTCCTGAAACGGCGCGTAAAGCCATCAGCGTGTTAGTTGATTTAGAAATCGTCAAAGCAAAACATGGCAGTGGATTCTATGTTCATTCAATGGAAAAAGCTAAACTCTTCATCGAGCAATATCAGGATGTTCAATCCATCCATGATTTGAAAGATGATCTAATTGATAGTGTCAAAAAACAAAAAGAAGAATTAAGTCACTTCTCAGAAATTTTAGACAAACTTGTTGATCAGACCAAGCGCTTTGACTCATTCAACCCGTTGAATCCAGTAACCTTTACACTAACCAGTGATGCCTCGCATCTTGAAATGACGATCAGCGAGTTAAATTTATGGCAAAGTACTTCTGCTACTTTGATTGCGATCAAACATGGTGACGAGCTTCTTGTGTCCCCTGGTCCCTATGCAAAACTGACTTCAGGTGATACGATTTATTTTGTTGGTCATGAATCAACACTACAACGAGTTCAGAATTTTTTCTATCCAAACTCTTAATTTATTTATAATCGTTTATCTTTACTTTAAAAGAAATAGCGACAATTCTTGTACAAGAATTGTCGCTATTTCCCTTCAAATGTTTGCTATTATTTTGTCATGTGGAGGAATAAAAATGAATTTTTCAGATTCAATGGAAAAAGTACTGAACTATATTGAAGATAATCTAAAAAGCACAATTGAATTAGAAACACTAGCTACATACATGCATTGTTCCGCTAATGATCTTCAACGGCTATTTTCATTAGTCTTTGGACTATCGCTCAAACAATATATCCGCAAACGCAGATTATCAGAAGCAGGAGCAGAACTTCAAAATAGTTCACAAACAATCCTTTCCCTTGCCTTAGACTATCAATACGAATCATCTACCTCTTTTACGAGAGCTTTTAAATCAATGCATGGAATAACTCCTTCAAATGCCCGTAAAGAAAAGAATAAGTTAGTTTTATTTTCCAAAATAAGATTCAATATGTCAGTCACTGGGTACCAAATACTGCATTATACGATTGTATCTAAAGATTCCTTTAAGCTTATCGGACAAAAAGAGCGTGTCACCCGTGATCAAATTCCTAAAGTTTCTCAAGCTATTATTCAAAACTTGAAATCAAAATTTTCGAACGAATTTAGTACTCCCTTAGAGATTTATCAAGGATGTAGCGCTATTCACTCAGATATCTTTGATTTTTTTGTCGCTTTAAAAGTGTCTGAGCACTATCAACTACAAAAAAACTGTCAACTAGAAGAGTTCATCATTTCAAGTGCAAGATGGGCGATTTTTTCTTTTGAATTAGACGAATTAAATCAGCTTCGGTATGTATGGGAACAATTGCTTACTACCCACTCTTCACTTAAATTTTTACCATCTGGCTTACCAGAACTTGAACGCTTTACTAAAAAAAACGAGTCTTCAAAATTCATTGGAGAAATCCATATTCCACTAAACATAATCTAATCTTACAGGTGGAAAATACAATATGGATATAACTTTTACTACAATACCACCTAAAAAAATAATTGGTCTAGCCATTACAACATGTCTAGAAAAGGATTCAGAAGTAACTAGCCAACTCTGGAGAAATTTTATAAATAGAAAAGCAACAATACAAAATCAATTAAATCAAAATAGCTTGTCCGTAAAAGTAACGGATACGCAATTTTCTTTTAAGGATTCAAAAAGCTCTTATCAAAAATTGGCCGTTGTAGAAGTATTTGATTTTTACAACATAGAAAAACCATTAGCATCAACTACTTTAGCCGGTGGACAATATGCTGTATTTACATTTAAAGGACCTGTTCAGAACTTTCCAACCGTATTTTTCAAAGTTATCAACGACAGTTTGCCCTAATCAGGTTACCAAATTGATTTAAATAGAGAACAATTTGAAGTTTTGGATGTAAATTATCATCCTTATGATATAAACGCTCAAGAAGAAGTTTGGATTCCAATAAAATAAAAATAACTACTTTTACTTAAACTATATATAAAACCGTTATGACTACTCTTGTTAGAGTGTAATTATATCGGTTTTTTACATGGGTTATCTTTAAATCTATGCTTCTTTTAGTAACTAATTGGATTAATTCCTTTGCCAATATAAGTTCCTAATTTGACAAAGTGACTACACGATGTTAATCTAGAATGGTCACTTTTTTTACAGAAAAGAAAATGATTTTCATTACATGTAAATCATGTTGTAGCATTATCTAGCTTCACATGTTAGTCTTTCGGGAAAAAGATAAAAACTGAATGAGATAACAAACGTCTCAGCCTATTTTTTACTATTTTCCTGTCAAGGCTAAATAAGCTCGTTTAGCTTTTAAAATAAGGAGGAATTTTGTTTTGCCCAAAGTAAAAGTATCGCATTTAACAAAAATATTCGGTAAGAAATCAAAGCAAGCACTGGATATGATCAAAGAAAACAAAGATAAAACCGAGATCTTGAAAAAAACGGGCGCTACCGTTGGGGTTTACGATGTGAACTTCGAAGTAGAAGAAGGAGAAATTTTCGTGATCATGGGTCTTTCTGGTAGTGGTAAATCAACGTTGATTCGTCTTTTGAATCGTTTGATCGAACCAACTTCAGGAAATATTTTTATCGACAATCAAGACATCTCAAAATTAGACAAAGAAGGACTTAGAGAAGTTCGTCGCAATAAAATGAGTATGGTCTTCCAAAATTTTGGTCTCTTCCCTCACCGCACCATCTTAGAAAATACTGAATATGGTTTAGAAGTTCGTGGTGTTCCAAAAGAGGAACGAACAGCAAAAGCCGAACAAGCTTTAGAAAACTCAAGCTTACTCGCTTTTAAAGATCAGTTTCCTAATCAGCTATCTGGTGGCATGCAACAACGTGTCGGCTTAGCTAGAGCTTTAGCTAACGATCCAGAAATTTTATTGATGGACGAAGCCTTTTCTGCTCTTGATCCATTGATTCGTCGGGAAATGCAAGATGAGCTAGTCGATTTACAAGAAAATGTGAAAAAAACGATCATCTTTATCACCCACGATTTAAATGAAGCTTTACGCATCGGTGATCGAATTGCTTTAATGAAAGATGGTCAGATCATGCAAATCGGTACTGGTGAAGAAATCTTAACGAACCCAGCTAACGATTATGTACGAACCTTCGTTGAAGATGTCGATCGTTCAAAAGTCTTGACTGCTCAAAATATCATGGTTCCAGCACTAACGACCAATATTGAAATTGACGGTCCAACCGTTGCGCTAACACGGATGCGCCAAGAAGAAGTTAGTATGCTTTTAGCTGTTGATAAAAAACGTCAACTAAAAGGTGTTGTCCGAGCTGAACGCGCTCTAGAAGCACGTAAAACAGGTAAACCATTAACTGACTATGTGGATACAGATATTACTTCTATCGACAAAGATATGCTTGTCAACGATATTTTCCCAATCATCTATGATTCACCTACACCAGTTGCTGTAACGGACAACAATAAATTGCTTGGTGTCGTCATCAGAGGTAGCGTTCTTGAAGCATTAGCAGAAACAGAGGTGAATATCAATGAATAATTATCAATTACCAGTAGCAGATTGGGTCGAAACAATTACAGAATGGATGACGAATACTTTTTCTGGCGTTTTCAGTTTCTTCCAATCAACAGGTCAAAGCTTAATGGACGGAATCACTTCCCTATTAGTTGCCATTCCTCCTGTACTATTTATTATCATTTTAACTGCCATTGCATTCTTTATTTCAAATAAGAAAATTGGTTTAAGTTTATTTACTCTGATCGGCTTGTTTTTCATTTATAATCAAAATCTATGGACAGATTTAATGAGTACTGTGACTTTAGTTTTACTTTCCAGTGTGGTTTCGATCGTCATTGGTGTGCCACTTGGAATTTTAATGGCTAAAAGTAACAAAGCACAAAGTATTATTACCCCTATTTTAGATTTCATGCAAACAATGCCGGGATTTGTTTATTTGATTCCTGCCGTTGCCTTTTTCGGAATTGGGATGGTTCCTGGAGTATTTGCCTCAGTGATTTTTGCTTTACCACCGACTGTTCGTTTTACGAATCTTGGAATACGTCAAGTACCGAAAGAACTCGTTGAAGCTTCTGATTCATTTGGTAGTACGGGTTGGCAAAAATTATTCAAACTGGAATTACCATTAGCTAAAAATACCATTATGGCGGGTGTCAATCAAACAACCATGCTAGCACTTTCTATGGTAGTTATCGCATCAATGATCGGAGCGCCTGGTCTTGGTCGTGGCGTTCTTTCTGCCTTACAACGTGCTCAAGTCGGAAATGGTTTTGTTAATGGGGTTGCTTTAGTTATCCTAGCCATTATCATTGATCGTTTTACTCAAAACTTGAATAAGAAAAAAACAACTCCAGCTAAGTCAAAATTATCTAAAAAACAAAAAATTGGTGGGACTGCTGTTGCTATTGTAGCGATTATCGCTTTGATCGCGGGCTCTACTCTTTTCTCTTCTGCAAAAAATGGAGAAAAAAACATTTCTCTTTCTTATGTAGAATGGGATACAGAAGTTGCCTCAACTCATGTTGTAGGCGAAGTATTAAAAGACGTTGGTTACAATGTCTCACTAACACCGTTGGATAATGCCATTATGTGGGAATCAATCTCAAAAGGAGAGACAGATGCAATGGTTGCCGCTTGGTTACCCGGAACTCACGGTGAGCAATACAAACAATACAAAGATAAAGTGGATGATTTAGGTGAAAATCTAAAAGGTGCAAAACTTGGTATCGTTGTTCCACAATATATGGATGTCGACTCGATCGAAGACTTAAAAGATCAAGCTGGTAAAAAAATAACTGGGATCGAACCTGGTGCAGGTGTTGTTGCAGCGGCTGAAAAAACACAAAAAGCTTATAACAACTTATCTGATTGGTCAGTTGAAACTTCTTCTTCAGGTGCCATGACTGTTGCATTAGGACAAGCCATCAAAAACAAAGAAGAAATCGTGATTACTGGTTGGTCCCCTCATTGGATGTTTGCTAAATATGACCTTAAATATTTAGAAGATCCAAAAAGCACGATGGGCAAAGAAGAAACGATTCACACAATGGCTAGAAAAGGATTGGAAAAAGAAAATCCTGAAGCCTATAACATCTTGAAAAATTTCCATTGGACAAAAGAAGATATGGAATCTGTGATGTTAGAAATCAACAATGGAACTGACCCAACACAAGCTGCTAGAAATTGGATTGATAGTCATGAAAAAGAAGTAGCTGAGTGGAAAAAATAATAAAAAGTGCTGACCATAATTTCTATGGTCAGCACTTTTTTATGTATATCTAAAGAACTAATTGGATAGATTAGACTTTTATAGTTTTAGAATATGAACCACTTCACTCACTTTCGTTCGACAAGTATTGTTCAGCATCTGCTCAGGCTTTGCCAGATTTAATACTTTTTTTCTACTTTCCCCTTTAGAACTTATCTTCCATCTTTTACTCTTGGTGACGAGATAATATGGTAACTTCGCTCACTTTCGCTCGCCAAGTATTGTTCAGCATCTGCTCTGGTTTTGCCAGTCGCAGTGATGAACATATAAATACCGCTCGGCTGGGTGACCGAGCGGAAAGGAGTTCTTTTTACTTGAGGAGTAAAAATGAAAAAGTGTTTTGTTTGGATTTGTTATTGGGTATGAATAGATAATAACCGGAAAATTTGAAGAAACTATGCCTAAATCATTTAGGTTTTCTATAGAATAGTTAAGAAAACGTTAATAGCTATCCACACCAAAGAAAATCAATGATCATACTTAGCTTTTCAGCCGAATATGATCATTGATTTTTTATTTTGCTTATTTAGGTGTTACATAAGCTAGAATATTTGCTGTATCTTTGTCGATTACTCTAAATGAAACCACGCCTAAGCCTGCAACATTCATTTCTGAGATCAAAATCGAGCCATCCTCATAAACATGTTCTACAAATGCCACATGTCCATAAGTACCATCTGCACCAGCCACTGTTGGTTGGAAGCTTACGGCAGTTCCTGCTTTAGGTTTGCTAGATACTTCATAGCCATTCGCTTTTCCTGTAACGCCCCAGTCCATTCCGTTACCCATAGTTGTTTCAACGTAACCGTCTAATTGAACGATACGGTTATAAACGTATTGCGTACAGTTTCCTGCGGCATAGGCTTCTGAACCAGAATAAGTTTCCCCTGAATATTCTCTAAAGTCGCTATCTGGATGACTGTCAGAAACAATGATACCACTTGTTGATGTGGATGGTTTCTCTTTGTCATATTCAGTTAAGTCATATTCTTCGATAAAAGCATTCAGTTTTTGATCATAGCTAGTATCCGTTGCGTAGACACCCGTTAAAGCTTTCGTCGCTTCACGATAGCTCACAGCGTTTGATTTCCATGTACCAGAATAAATCGTTTCGTTTGAATCAATGCCTTCTTTCATTAGCTTGGCATAATCTTCAAATGACTCTTTATACCCCGGATACTTCTTGAACGCGGCATCAATCGTATACCAGTTACCTGAGCCATCATCTTCTTGTGTAGAAAAGACAACTTTCTCACCTTTATACTCTCCTTTGATTCCAAAGAGATTATGATAAGGTTCTTGGCTTAAATCACTATTGCCAGAACCAGTTTCCAAAATTGCCTGAGCAATCATTACTGAAGCATATAAATCATTTTTCTGACCCACTGCTCGTGCTTTTTCACCAATTCTGCGAATAAAAGTTTCTGTCGGTTCATTTTTTACAATTTTAATTGCTTGATCCAATTGCTCTTGTGTAGGAGCATGGTCGACAGTTGACTGAACAGGTTGTTCTGGTACGGCTTCAACAGGAGCATCTGGTTGAGGTGCTACTGGTATCGCTTCATGACTATTTGAAGGCGTTACTTCTGTTGAAGACTCTGTCGTTGCACTTGTTGAATCAGTCGTTTCAGAAGTCGCCGAATCAGTCGTCGTAGTTGTCTCTTCGGTCGAAGAGCTTTCAGTTGTTTCCGATGTCCCTTCTTCAACAGTACCTGACCCAGACTGAACTAATTCATCTGCATGTCCAATGACTGGTACTAAATTCACACTAAGTAGTACACAAATCATCTGGAGCGATAATAATTTTCTTTTCATTCATTTTAGTTCCTCTCACATGTATTAAAGATCCCATCACTTGCGTCAATAGAACCCAGCACTCATTTGTTAGGTTTATTTGTTCCCTTTAGGCTATCGAGATACTTTGCCTTCAGATCAACTTCTTGTAATTTTTAAAGGACTGCATCACATGTTCAGTGGTTCCAGCTAGTAAAGCATTTGGAATGTGAATTTGATGTTTTTCCATAAAGCCACCTGCCTCTTATCTCTAAAAATCGTTTTTAACCTTCTATAAGTTGAGTTTATTTTACCATAAGTATAACGGAAAATCTGCTACTTGACTCGAAAGTTTCAAAAGTTTCGAAAAAAGTTCATGTTTCAGACAAAAAATGAGAAATTATCCGTATGAAATAGCATTTTGAACCAAAATTTTTGTTGGGTAAGATAAAATTTGCTGATAAACGTTTTATTTATTTCCGATACATCTTAAATTCAAGAAACAAGTCATTATAAATCCCCAAATATTTCGCCCCTAAATCTTCATAAACTTCTAAATGCTTGATCACTTCATCATTTGGATAAAACTGTTCATCACTAGAAATTTCCTTAGGCAATAATTTCTTTGCTGCTTTATTCGGGGTTGAATAACCAATATACTCTGCATTTTGAGCAGCATTTTCAGGTCTTAGCATGAAATTGATAAATTCATAGGAACCTTTAATATTTTTCGCTGTTTTAGGAATCACAATATTATCAAACCAAAGATTAGAACCTTCTGATGGAATCACATAATGCAAGTGCTCATTATTATCCAACATTTCAGCCGCTTCACCAGAAAACGTTACAGCTGCAGCACTTTCTTCGTTGATCATATACATTTTGATTTCATCAGCTACGATCGCCTTGACATTTGTAGTAAGTTTGTTTAGCTTATCAGTTGCTTTACGTAGTTCTTGATTGTTTTTACTGTTTAAAGAATAGCCTAAACTATTCAATGAAAGACCCAATACTTCACGTGCCCCATCAATCAACATCACGTTATCTTTTAATTCTGGTTTCCATAAATCATCCCAATGCTGAATTTGACCTTCATCAACAAATTTATCATTGTAAATGATACCTAACGTTCCCCAAAAATAAGGAATCGAATATTTATTTTGCGGATCAAAATCAAGATTTAGAAATCGTTCATCAATATTTTCCATACCCTTTAATTTAGAGTGATCGATTGGCAGCAACATTTTTTCTTTCATCATTTTTTGAATCATATATTCAGAAGGAATCGTAATATCATAGGCTGTACCACCTTGCTGGATTTTCGTAAACATCGCTTCATTGGAATCAAATGTTTCATAATTGACCTTGTAGCCTGACTCTTTTTCGAATTTACGTAATAAATCAGGATCAATGTAATCACCCCAGTTGTATATTGTTAAGGTATCAGCTCCTGCCATACCGCTGGCTTTTTCCAATTGACGAACTCCTAAAAATAAAATCAGAATGATCGCTAAAATGCCAATAAGCAAAGATTGTAGTTTTTTCATTTAAGATTCGCCACCTCACTTTGTTCACGGCGCAGTTTTTTCAGTCGTTTTGACGTATTATCTTGGCTGATAAAATAGTAGCCGATCACTAAAATCATAGAGAAAATGAAAACTAAAGCACTTAACGCATTGATCTCTAAACTAATGCCTTGTCTTGCTCTAGAATAAATCTCAACTGAAAGTGTTGAGAATCCGTTTCCTGTAACGAAAAAGGTCACAGCAAAGTCATCCAACGAATAGGTAAACGCCATAAAATAGCCTGCGATAATACCTGGTGATAAAAACGGTAAAATGATATTCTTGATGACCTGGAGATTATTCGCCCCCAGATCACGAGCTGCATCTACCATCGAGTCATTCATTTCTTGTAATTTTGGTAGCACCATCAAGACGACGATCGGAATACTAAAAGCAATATGAGACAATAACACACTGGCAAAGCCCAAACTAATAAATCCAATAGCCGTAAAAAAGATCAAGAAACTAGCACCAATAATGACATCAGGGGATACCAGTAAAATATTATTAAAACTCATTAAAGCTGTTCTCGTTTTTCTTCGTCTTGTATAATAGATCCCCATTGCACCAAATGTTCCAATGATCGTTGCTAGTAAAGCAGATAAAAAGGCCAACAAGAAAGTATTTAGCACAATGATCAATAAACGGGTATCTTCAAAAACCGCTGTATAATTGGCAAGCGTAAAACCAGTAAATTTATTCATTGTATCAGTATCATTGAATGAGTAGAAAATGAGATAAAAAATCGGCGCATACAATAAAGCAAAAACGATGATCAGATACATGTAAGACCACTTAAACTTTTTCTTTGTCATTTCGCCCGCCCCTTTTTCTTCTTCTCACCTGTCAACAACATCACGATAAACATCGCCACAATCAAAATCACACCGATTGTTGAACCCATACCCCAGTTTTGTGTCACCATAAAATGCTCTTCAATGGCCGTTCCAAGCGTAATCACTCGATTTCCGCCGATCAAACGGGTCAACATGAACAATGAAAGTGATGGAATAAACACTGCTTGAACCCCACTTTTCACACCATTTAATGAAAGTGGAAAGATCACCCGTTGAAAAGTCTCAACACTATTGGCACCAAGATCACGACTAGCACTGATCAAAGAAGGATTTAGTTCCTCTAATGCGTTAAAAATCGGTAAGATCATAAAGGGAATTTCAATATAGGTCGCAACAAATAGAAAACTAAAATCCGTAAATAAAATTTGGTGTGGTCCAATCCCAAGAAAACTTAAAAACTGGTTCACATTCCCATGGATACTAAAAATCCCAATAAAAGCATAAGCTTTCAACAACAGATTCACCCATGTAGGCAAAATCACCAACATCAACCACAATTGTTTATGCTTTAACTTTGTTAAAAAGTAGGCTGTCGGATAACTGATCAAAAACGTAAATAACGTGATCAAAAAAGCATACCAGACCGAGTTTAAGGTCATACTCAAGTATGTGCCAGAAGTAAAATACGTTTGATAATTCTCTAACGTAAAATGCCCATTCATATCAAAAAAAGATTGGTAAATAATCATTAACACCGGAGTGATCACAAACAGCAAAAGCCACATTGTATAAGGAATCGAGTAGATTCGACGCATTGTTTTCAAGATGATTCCTCCTATTCTTCGTAGCTTTCTAGACGAGCGTCAAAGTCTTCCTCTGACTCATTGAAACGCATCACATGAATATCTTCTGGTTCAAAAAAGAGTCCGACTTTTGCACCTTCTTGCGCTTTTTTCGTTGAATGGACCATCCATTCATTATGGTCTTCATCATGACAGATGATTTCATAGTGAACCCCACGGAATAATTGTGTATCCACTGTTACAACTAATTTGCCCTTATCCGCTGTCGTGATCGTCAAATCTTCTGGACGCAACATTATTTCAACAGGTTCCGCCTGACGCATTCCGCCATCCACACATTCAAAACGTTTGCCGACAAATTCAACTAAATTATCTTCGATCATCGTACCATTAACGATATTACTTTCTCCCACAAAATCTGCCACGAAATGATTGATCGGTTCATCATAAATATCTACAGGCGTACCACTTTGCACGATGTGTCCTTTGTTCATGACAAAGATTTCATCACTCATTGCCAAAGCTTCTTCTTGATCGTGGGTGACAAAAATAAAGGTGATCCCTAAACGTTGTTGCAATTCACGCAGTTCATACTGCATATCCGTCCTCAGCTTCAAATCCAAAGCAGATAACGGCTCGTCTAATAGCAATACTTTGGGTTCATTGACGATGGCGCGCGCAATCGCTACACGTTGGCGTTGACCGCCAGACATTTCACTGATTTCTCGTGTTTCATACCCTGGTAATTGAACCATCCGCAAGGCATCTTTCACTTTCTTTTCAATTTCCTGCTTCTGTATTTTTTTGATTTTCAACCCAAATGCCACATTATCAAACACATTCATATGAGGAAACAGGGCATAATCTTGAAATACGGTATTCACTTGGCGTTTATTCGCAGGAATATCATTGATCCGTTGTCCATCAAAATAAATATCGCCTTCGGTTGCATCCACAAATCCTGCTAAAATTCGTAAAATCGTTGTCTTACCACAACCTGAAGGGCCCAAAAGAGTGTAAAACTTCCCTTGTTCAATTTCAAAACTAACATTTTTCAACACTTTCTCATCATCATATTGTTTGACTACATTTTCGAATGTAATAATCTTTTTTTTCATCCGCTGATGCCTCCTCTATTAAAATTGAACTGGGTTTATTTAACACAGTAACAACGTTCTGTTTGCTATATCTTGTTTTTCTTAACATCAGCCCATTTTACTTTGATTAACGTATCATTATAAATAAGATTCTGTTGCTACGATCAATACTCGACTTTTTCCTTTTGAATGATTGATCAATTGATGGGGTTCTGCTGCTTGATAATACATTGCTTCCCCTTTTTTAGCTGAGTAAGTTGTTTCACCTAGTATTAATGATACAGAACCATCGATCACATAAATGAACGTTTCAGATAAAGAAGGCTCAAACGTTTTATACTGACCATCCTTATCAAAAGTTAAAACAATGGGTTCCATCTCTTTTTCATTTGATTCAGGTATCAACCATTTTAACTCATAGCCATTTTCTTCATCATAATACAGTGTACTATCTTCGCCTCGATAAATAATTTTTTGTTCCAGTGTTTGTTCACTGAAAAATTGTTCAGGCGTGATGCCCAACACTTCTAAAATATTAAAAAAAGTTTCCATTGAAGGGGAGCTCAAATCACGTTCTAATTGAGAAATATAGCCTTTGGTTAAGTCAGTTCGCTCGCCTAGCTCTTCTTGTGTTAAATTTTTTTGCACACGTAAATTACGCAGTTTCTCACCAATTTCCATCTGACCACCTCATTTCTATTATTTAAAATATATAAAAAGTTTGCTAATACTAAACTACAAGTTTAATTTTACCTTTTCTAGTATACGAATTTTTTGAAAAATAGCAACAATTTTTGCAAATAAATTGTTACTTTTTTAATTTTATCTCATTCTTTTATACTAGCATCGATCAAGCAATTTTAACAAAATAAAAAAGCATCTGTTATCCAGACACTTTCTTACTTTCTACACGCTTGGTAAATCGCTTATTTCCTATTTTAAGTGGAATGAAATAATTCACTAATAATGCGATCCCCATACCAATGAAGCTATCGACCACTCTAGCAAATGCATAGCCATATGAGCGGTCTGCTGGAATCATAAAGACAATTGTCAACAACGTAGCACATGCTCCAACTGTTCCTTCGTGGTACCCTAAACTCGCTAACAAGGCGATCATCAAGGTAATAATCAGTGGAATGAAAATCAACTGCACTAACTCTGTTCTACCCAGCCAATTGAACACGGCAATGACTGCTACTGACATGATTGCACCTAGCACATTACCGATAATTCGATGCTTACCGTACTTCAATGTATTTTCCATATCTTCTCTTAAAGTAAAAACCGTTGTGATCGCTGCAACCACATATGTTTCTCGCCTTAATAAGATACTGACCAAAATACAAAAAAAGACACTTAATCCTGTTTTAAATGTTCGCATACCAATTTTAAATTTCAACAAACTGAATTCCTTTCACTTTTTAGCAAAAAAATGGCTAATTATTTTCTTCTTATTGTCCAATAAAAGACATCATCTTCTATTTTAACTCATTTCTCTGCTATTAAGAAGAGGGCTTCAAGAAGAATTTGCTAAAGAAAAAAAGAGAATATGTTATGATAGTAACAATAATAATAAATTTACCTTCTTAGAAAACTTTTTTTATCATTAGGCTAAGGGGTAGGATAAGAGGATGATTTTATTGGTAAATCATCAATTGTTAATCAAGGAGGATCTATATGGAAAAGTTTTCTGGTTATATGGTAAAAAAAGAGTCTGAGACTGTCTTTGCAGCGTTAGAAAAATTGGAACTTAGTGAACTATCTGAAGGAAACGTCACAATTAGAACGGCGTACTCTTCAGTTAATTATAAAGACTCACTTGCAGCCAAACAAAACGGTGGTGTTATTCGCGATTATCCGATGATACCAGGTATTGATTTAAGCGGAACCGTTATCACCTCTCAAGACGCACGCTTTAAAAAAGGACAAGAGGTTTTAGTAACTGGTTATGGTTTAGGGGTAACACATACAGGTGGTTTTTCAGAAATTGCTCGTGTCCCAGCAGATTGGATTGTCCCAGTACCCGATGGCCTAAGTTTAAAAGACACAATGGTTTTTGGTACAGCTGGCTTTACGGCCGCCTTGTCTGTTCAGGCGCTTGAGGAACATGGCGCTACTCAAGATAAAGACGCTGCGATTTTGATAACCGGTGCTTCAGGTGGCGTAGGAAGTTTAGCAATCGCAATGTTACACCAGTTGGGCTATCGGAATATCTATGCATTAAGTCGCAAACCATCAGCAATTGATTCTTTAAAAAAAATCGGTGCTACCAAAGTGCTTTTGCTAGATGAATGGATGCCTGAAAAAATCAAGCCTTTAGCCAAACAAACCTTTGACTTTGTAATTGATACCGTTGGTGGTGAGATTACTGCTGCTTTGTTATCACAACTTAAATACGGCGGCAGCATTGCTATTTGCGGAAATGCCGCTGGAATCAAATTGACTGCCTCTGTTTTGCCTTTCATCCTAAGAGGAATCAATCTCTTAGGTATCGATTCAGTTAATGTACCTATGACACAACGATTAGTCATTTGGCAACGTTTAGCAACTGATTTGAATGTGAGCACTCATGAACTCATGAATGAAATTACTCTAAAAGAACTTCCTCAAACCTTGAATCAACTACAAGCAGGAACACACATTGGCCGCACAATCATTAAAATGAAATAAAAGGAGCTATTTATAGATGAATATCTTAATTACAGCTGGTGGAACGTCTGAAAGAATCGATAATGTCCGCTCAATTACAAATCACTCTACTGGTCGGCTAGGAAAAGCAATCGGTGAACGTTTTTTAGCCCAAGGACATCATGTTACTTATGTGACAACCCCTCAAGCTGTTCGACCTGTTAACCAAGCTAACCTATCTATTATTGAAATCGAAACAACCAAGGAATTAGCATCAACCCTACTTAATCAGTTTGAGCAACAAAGTTTTGATGGTATTATTCATGGCATGGCCGTTAGTGACTTTACAACTGAAACTACCTTATCAGAAGATATTTTTATTGAAAAACTCGCTGCTAAATTAACTAATGATAATACTTTAAATGATCTAACTAGCCTTACGGAAGCTCTTTACCATAGTTTAGATGAAATTGGGCAAACAGTTCAACAAGCAAAAAAAATTCCTTCTGGAACAGATCGTCTCTTGCTTTTTTTGAAAAAAAACCCTAAAATAATTGCTATGTTGCGCGACCACCAACCGCAAGCAGTTTTGGTTGGTTTTAAATTGCTAGTAGGCGTTTCCTTCGAGGAATTAGTTCATGTTGGAAGTGCACTACTCACCAAAAATAACTGCGATTTTATTTTGGCAAATGACCTTGAACAAATTCACGATAAGCAACATGTTGGAACCTTGATCGATGCTACAGGACAAACAACAACCGCACAAACAAAATCTGAAATTGCTCAATTAATTGTAAATAAGGTTGAAGAAAAATGGAGGAGCCAATAATGAAAACAATATTATTAGGGATTTCCGGCAGTATATCCGCTTATAAAGCTGCCGATATCACAAGCCAATTCACTAAATTAGGCTATAATGTTGACGTGATCATGACCCACAATAGTACAAGGTTCATCACACCGTTAACCTTACAATCATTATCTAAAAATCCAGTTCATACTGACGTCATGGAAGAGATTACTCCAGAAAAGATCAATCATATTGAATTAGCAAAAAAAGCAGATCTCTTCTTAGTGGCACCAGCGTCTGCCAATATAATAGCCAAACTCGCTAACGGGATTGCAGATGACATGCTTTCAACTGTGGCACTAGCCTTAAAAGAAGAAGTTCCAAAATATATTGCCCCAGCAATGAATACCTATATGTATCAAAATCCGATTACCCAACGGAATTTAACAACTTTAAAAGAAGTGGGCTACCATGAAATCGATCCCCGAGAAGCTTTACTAGCCTGTGGGGACTTCGGTCGAGGTGCTCTTGCAACGGTTGAGAGCATTGTCGCTACTATCAATGAAAGTTTAGCGAAATAATTTTGAGGAGTCATTTATGAAAAATACAAAAACATTTACGTTAACTGCTATGTTTTTAGCAATCCTAATCCTATTATCAGCCGTTCCATTCCTAGGATTTATTCCAATTGGACCTATCAATGCCACAACAATGCACATTCCTGTCATTATTGCATCCATTGTGTTAGGCCCAAAAATCGGGGCCTTTTTAGGCGGCGTTTTTGGGATCATCAGTATGATTCGTAGCACTGTAGTCTTATCCCCTTTATCTTTTGTTTTTTCTCCTTTTATACCAGTGATTGGGACAGATCAAGGGAGCTGGAAAGCGATTATTGTTGCAATGGTTCCTCGAATTTTAATTGGTATCGTTCCTTATTTCGTTTTTATGGCGTTGAAAAAACTGACGAAAAACAACCCTACTTCTCAATCATTTAGTTTGTTTATTGCGGGTTTCCTAGGCTCTGCTACCAATACAATTCTCGTGATGAACTTGATTTACTTTTTATTTAAAGATTCCTATGCTCAAAGCATCGGCGCTAGTGGTACAGCAATTTATACAGCAATTTTGACCGTAATTTTTACTAGTGGCGTTGTTGAGGCAATCGTTGCTGCTATAGCTACGGTTGGAGTTACTTCGGTGTTGTTGCGTTTGGTGAAGAATAATGCGACACAGAAATTATAAAAAAAAGATTGAGATAGTCTGCCAGGCTATCTCAATCTTTTTCTATTTCTTTTGTTTTTTTAGTTTGTAGGCATACTCACTAGCTTTGAAAAGTAAGCCATTAACAGGTAAATCAAATTCACCAATAAATTCATTCACAGTCGGGTTAAAGTTCGATTTAAATTTGATCAAACCATCATTCAAACTGCCTTCTAACCCCCCCATATTACACGATGTACAACCACGTTCAAAACATTCATTGATTGCATCAAACCACGTTGGATAAGCTGGCATATATCGTTTATAGCGATCGTCCATCCCAGCATAAAGAATCTCACTAGTCGAGCCAAACGTAATGGCTAAAGCACCTGCTACCACTGCAACATCACCAGAATGAGCAATATTTTCTTCAAGCTCAGTCATTTCACGTGTTAGAGAAAAATCAAGCTCTTCTAAATTATGACGTTTCTTCACTTGATTTTCTTTTAGATTCGCTAAGTCTTCTTTATTTTTATCAAAGCGCTGTTTAGTTTCTTCAAAGCGTTTCTTCAAATCAACCTGAGCTAACATGATAAACGAATTTTCAGGATAGATCGTTAATAGTTTTTCAAAATAATCGCTATTTCTTAGAGAGATATTTTGGCGCTCAGTCGTTAGTTCGATCACTTTAGCAAAATCGTTTACTAACTCTTTGTGTCCCATTTTTATAGTAACACCTTTTTTCTGCGCTTGTTTCATCATTTTTTTCGTGCTTTTTGATAGTTGCTCTTCACTAAAATCTTCTTTGTAAATATTCGCTTGAAAGCGTGGTTGGATCGTCGCATCCATCGCCATTGTTAAGCCTTGATGTTTTGCACCACTTGCAATCATAATATCGATGATTGGTTGGGCCGTTGGATCGATCATTTGTTCTTCTCCTAGATGGAAATCTTTATAATGGATCGTTGGGTCCATTTTTACAAATAAAGCACGTTTTTTCTTACCGAATTGCTTTAACTCTTTGAAAAAGAACGCAACAAGCTCTGAATTAGTGTAATCCATGATGGGACCTCGTGGTGTATAAAGCATTGAAAATTTCATTGGTAACGGTCTGATCAATACCAAGCTAGAGGCTACTAAAGTCCCATTTTCGTAAACACCAACAATTTCTGATCCCCAGTTATCCTTTACTTTGGCCCAAGCAGACGATTGTAATAAGTTGCATAAGGGATGGCTTTCTACAAATTTATCATGCTCTTTGGCATCGATGCCAATTTTAAATTCAAACATTATATAAAACTCCTCTACATTTTTGCTTCTGTATTACCATATCATAATTTATTAAACAGGAACAGTAAATTATTTCATGAAATTGGTTAGAAAACTTTAAGAGACTGACCCAAAACTTTTTTAGCCTCGAACCAGTCTCATATTGATAATTTCCTATTGCTTAACCTCTTTTTTCAAAATGAACGGATTTATCGATCCAGTACATCACTGGTGCGGCTAAAGCCATTGTTGCAAATTCGCTGAGTGCTAAAGTTGCATAGTTGCCCCAAAAAGCTGCTCCGCCGTTTGGCGCCAACATAAAGGCGATGATGCACATTGTCGCTGTAAAGAATAGTGTATTCAAGGCTAAACGAGCAATCACATTTGGAACTCTTTTTTGCAGCAAAGCAGTTAAGCCCAATGCAATAAACGATTGCGTGCCGCCGTATAAAGCATCAATGGCACCAAAGCCAAAGAAAAAGTTATACACAACTACTCCACCTAAAACGCCCCACATCAATTTCCGGTTGAAAACCACTAGGTGATTTAAACTTTCAGAAATTCTAAATTGAATGGGTCCTGACGAAACAGGTGCAACTAAAATCGTTAGCCCTAGATATAACGCCATCACAATGCCATTCATAGTAATTGCTTTTACACTACTGTTTGTTGTAACAGTTTTTTTCATAGTTTTCCCCACTTTCTCCGAGTTTTTTTACAAGGGATGGTTGATGAACCTTGTTGAGGATTCGTTTTCCTCAAAAAAATGATACGTAGGCATTATATCTCATAATCAATCGTTGTACAACGAAAAATAGTATTAGACAATTTTTCATTTTTCAAGCATCCAGCATTCTTAATTTTTCTGTTGTCTGTTATAATAAGACTTTGTACAAGGAGGAAACAAATGAAGAAACATTTTTATCTCGTTATCAATGAAAATGCCGGTAGCGGTACTGGGAGGAAAGCTGCTGAAAAGATCATCAAACAGATGCAGACTGCCAACATTGATTACACGACTTATTATACAGATCATGCTGGTCATGAAATAGAAATCGCACAAAAATTAGCTGAAGACACGTTGATTCCGTGGTCAGATGATTTGGAAATCGACTGTTTCCCACTTTTGGTCATTTTTGGTGGTGATGGTACCTTGCATAGTGCGCTCAATGCTTTGCAAACGTTTGATCCTAATATCCCGATTGGCTATATTCCTTGTGGCTCTGGTAACGATTTTGCCCGTGGCGTGGGGATTCCTAGACAAACAGAAAAAGCTTTTCTGCACCTACTAAAAGCAGATGTTCCAAAAGAAATTCAAGTGATCACATATACTGAATCAATCCAAGATGAGATAGGACTTGCAGTAAATAATATTGGCATTGGTCTAGATGCAGCAATTGTCAACGCAGCAAATACGTCAACATCCAAAAGGACATTGAACAAGTTTAATATGGGCTCTTTTTCTTATATTTTTTCTATTTTAAAGGTATTATTCACTCAAAAAGGCTTTCCGATTCTTGTTGAAGTTAATGGGCAAACACTCGAATTTGATCGCGCTTTTTTATGCACCATAACTAAACATCCTTATTTTGGCGGTGGTGTTTCAATCGCGCCCATGGCTGACCCACGTAAGCCTATCTTAGATTTTGTTTTAGTGGAACGGGTCAATATGTTTAAGATTTTTTGGCTGATTTGTTTATTGATTCAACAAAAACACATCCATTCAAAATACTTTCATCATTTTCAATCTAGTAAATTTCGAATCGTTTCTACTGTTCCTCAATACGTTCATGCAGACGGTGAAATTTTAGGAAAAAGAAGTACTGACCTTTCATTCGGAACAGCAACAAGATTATTTTGGTTTTAACTGTAAAAAATAAGGTTGAAAAAGGAGGTCCTTTTTCAACCTTATTTTTTATTCTAACGATGCTAAGGCCTGTTGCAAATCTGCTATCAAATCTTCACTCGCTTCAATGCCTGTCGAAATCCTTAACAAATCCGCAGTTAATCCATAAGATTCTCTTAGTTCCTCCGGAATATCCGCATGTGTTTGAGTCGTTGGGTACGTAATTAAGCTTTCTACTCCGCCTAGACTTTCTGCAAAGGTAAAAATCGATAAATTTCGCAGAAATGCTTTGATTGATTCTTGCTTCTTGATTTTAAAACTCAACATTCCCCCACGCCCAGGATACAGAACCTCTTTAATCTGTTTATGCGTTGTTAAAAAAGCAACAACAGCTTGAGCATTTTTTTCATGTCTTTCCATTCGCAATGATAAGGTCTTCATTCCTCTAATCAACAACCAACAATCAAAAGGGGATAATACGGCCCCTGTAGTATTTAAACTATACGCTAGTTTTTCTCCCACTGCTTTTGAGCGCGTGATAACCGCTCCAGCCAGCAAATCATTATGTCCGCCTAAATATTTTGTGGCACTGTGCACAACCACATCTGCCCCTAAATCTAAAGGACGTTGAATCAATGGCGTATAAAAAGTGTTATCAACAATCAACTGCGCTGCATAAGCCTTTGTTAAACGAGCGACTTTTTCTATCGAAACCTCATTCATCAGTGGATTCGTTGGCGTTTCAATGAAAACAGCAGCCGTTCGATCTGTAATGGCTTTTTCAAAGCCAATTTCATCCTCAACATAGGTAAATTGATACAGTCCTTGTTTTTCTAATTCTTTAAAATAACGATAACTACCGCCATACAAATCTCTAGATGCAACGATCTGACTTCCAACAGGAAATTGACTAAAAACTAATTGGATCGCACTCATCCCTGAACTCGTTGCCAAACCAACTGCACCATTTTCTAGAACAGCCAATGCTGATTCCACAATTTCTCGTGTTGGATTTTTCGTTCTAGTATAATCATAGCCCGTCGACTCACCTAGTGTTGGGTGCTCGTACGTCGTTGAAAAATAAATCGGCGTATTGATCGAGCCTGTTACTGGGTTTTGATGATTACCAATTTGTGCCAAAAATGTATCTGTTTGAACATCTCTTGCTTGTCCCTTTTCTTCCATTAACTTCCCTCTTTTCTACCAAAATTACGTACCTTCTTTTGTATAACAACACCTGTTGTGTTCTTTCAATTATATACATCGACCGATTCTTAAAGCAAGCAATAGTTATAGAAAGTAAAAAACTAGTTGAAAAATAAAGAGTCCAGGCAAACGGTATGAAAAAGTCAGGTGCTTCGCCACTATAAAAAACCCGTACAATGTAGAAAAAACATTGTGCGAGTTTTAGTTCAATTGCTCAATCCTAAGCAACTTTTGTCACTTCCTAGTTAGTAAATATTACATAAATTCATAAGGCGTTGTTTGATTCATACCGATCATTGGATCGATCGTTTGGGCAATGACAAGTTGCGGTGTTAATAGGCGCTCAATTTCATTTTCAATTTGCTCTGTTGTTTCTTGATCTGTTTCATTAAATAAGGAAATTGCCTCAGCTTTAGGTTTGTCTGGTATCGGCTGTACGGCTTCTTCTACCACTGGATTTTTCGCTTCCTTAACGGACTCATACAAAGCAGGTTTGTTTTCTGTATTATCCGAGAATGGAGATTCCTTATTTAAACCTTCTTCATAGGCTTCTAACTGTAATCGTATCGTTAGATTCATCTCATCTGCACTAGTGATTCTTTCTTTCAACATTGTCAAACGACTAGCAGATTCATGTGCAACACACGTATTGAAAGCTTGTACCTCACCTAATAAAATTAAAATATCTTTACTTCTTGTGACTGCTGTATACAGTAAGTTACGCTGCAACATGCGATGATATTGATGGACCATCGGTAAAATCACCATCTTAAACTCGCTACCTTGCGCCTTATGGATTGAACAGCAATAAGAAAGCGTGATTTTATTCCATTCATTCCGTTTGTAACTCACTTCGTTGTTATCGAATTGAATGACTAATTCATCTACTTTATCTTCTGAATCTTTCGCTAAAATGATTCCAACGATTTCTCCCATATCGCCGTTAAACACGTTAAGCTCAGGTGTGTTAACTAGATGAAGGACCTTATCACCAATTCGATAAACGGATTCATTCCATTTAACTTCTTTTTTTGAACCATCATTAGGGTTAAAAATTTCCTGCATCATTTTATTCAATGCATCGATCCCTGCAGCACCTCGATACATTGGGGCCAATAACTGAATATCTTGTGGTGAAAACCCTTTGGCTTTAGCTTTCGTTACGATTTGGCGGACGTAGGTCTCAATATGATAGACATCACTTGGAAAAAACGAGCGATCTTTTTGATTAACAGTGAAATCTTGTGGCAGTTTTCCTTGCTTGATTTCATGAGCTAAAGGAATGATACTTGAACCATCCCCTTGTCGATAGATTTCTGTTAATTCTTTTTGAGGAATCTCATTGATTTGAAGTAGATCATGTAAAACTTGACCTGGGCCGACAGAAGGTAATTGATCTTTATCGCCAACAAATATTACTTGCATATTAGTTGGGATTGCTTTAAATAAGGTATTGGCCAACCAAGTATCCACCATAGACATTTCATCAACGATCAATAATCCGCCTTCTAATTCTTTGGCTGTCATACTCGGATTCTTTTCACGCCCTGTCAATCCTAATAAACGATGAATTGTACTTGCTGGCAGTCCTGTCGTTTCATTCATACGCTTCGCTGCACGACCTGTTGGAGCTGCTAATAAAATTGGAAACATTTCCTGTGTATAATCCTTTACATCTAAAGAAAGACCATTTAATTCTGCAAATAATGAAACGATGCCATTGATCACTGTTGTCTTTCCAGTACCCGGACCACCAGTTAAAATGAACAACGGCGCTTTAATCGCTTCTTCGATTGCGGCTTGCTGGGAGTCACCATATAAAATGCCCAAACGTTTTTCGATCCCACGAATATTTTTTTCAATTTCTTTTTTATCATACTTGATTTCTTTTTTCCGTGACAGTAAACGTTGAATTGAGGTTCCGATTCCCCATTCGGAAAAATACAAACTATTCTCAAAAAGTTTGGTAACTTCTTGCTGGATTTTTCCTTCTTCCACCAAATGAATAATTTGTTCTGCTACCTGATCCAACGAAATTTCAACTGGTCGACTAGCTTCTAGAGTATTGATTGTTTCTCTTAACAACATCTCGGCTTCAACATAGGTATTACCAGAACGAACAGAATGCTGGAAAATTTCGTGCGTGATTGCCGCTCGCACGCGTTTATCTGAATCAGCTCCAATGCCCAGTTGCTCCGCAATATTATCTGCTCGTTTAAATCCAATTCCTTCAATATCCTCTACTAATTGATAAGGATTTTCATGTATGATATCCAACGTTTCTTCTTTATACGTTTGATAGATCGCAAATGAAAGCTGACTCCCAAAACCATAGCGATTCAATCCAACGATCACTTGCTCCATACCGTGATTCAAACGAATGGTTTCAATGATGGTCTGTCGTTTTTTTTCATTTAGTTGAGGCACTTCTTCTAAGACGTCAGGTGCTGCAATAATTCGATCAATTGCATCTTCACCTAAAATTTCAACGATTTTTTCAGCAGTTCGTTTGCCAATCCCTGGAAACTTTTCACTGGAAAGATAATTGACAACGCCACTAGCAGATGTTGGACGCTCTTGTTGATAACTGTCGACTTGAAATTGTTTGCCATAACGAGGATGATCAACGAAATGCCCAAAAAAACGATACACTTCTTCCTCTTGAATTTGACCAAAGCTGCCAGTCGTTACGATTTCTTTCTCTAAATAATCAGTATTTGTATCCGTGATTTTCACTAATAATACTTTATAAAAATTGCTAGGGTTTTGGAAAAAAATCGCTTGGACTTGACCGACGACATATTCCTTTTCCGCTTCTCCAAACAATGTCTCCATTGATGTCACCTCGCTTCTTTGTTACCATTGTCTGCTATTGTAAAAATGAATCGTCATTCCATAATTTCAATTTATATCTTTGATTGGGCGTATCAGCTGTTTCTAAAATCGATAAACTATTATTTTTTAGTCCGCCCATACTGCGTAGCTCAGCTAAGTCTTTTCCAGAAAGAGCTTGGATTGCTGCGGTCAATGATGCACCATGTCCAACAAAGAGATACGGTCCATCCCCTTTTTCTACAGCTTTTTCTACAACTGAAGAAATACGTGAAATGGCTTGTTCGATTGGTTCCCCTTGAAATACTTCTGGGTTATAGCGATCCAAACGATAGCGCATATGATCCATTTCTTCACTATATATTTTTCTCATTTCGGCGATAGATTGACCTTCTAATTTTCCTAAGCCCAATTCTTTTAATTCATCTGTGTAGCAAATATCAACTGGCTGCTTTAATTCCTGATTGATACCTTCTGCCGTTTTTTTAGCCCGAAGAGATGTACTTGAAAATATTTTTTCAAAAGGAACATCCTTGATTGTTTGACCTAATAACTTTATTTCATCATAGCTTGTTGGAAGTAACGGCGAATCTCCGGTCATTCCTTGAAAACGAAGCTCTTGATTCCATTCCGTTTTTCCGTGACGAGTAAAATATAATTTCATGTTTATGCTCCTCTGATTCTGAATTATTCCTGGCTCATTTTCATTATTTATCTTATCTAGTGTATCATTTTCACTATGAAAATTCCATTTAACGACAAATCTATCATTAGAAAATTAAAACAGTCTGATTGCGCTTCTAAAAAAAAGTACGGTATAATGAATCAGAAAGAAAATCTATCAAAGGAGGCCGCTCGCTTTGTTTTTTAAAACGATTCATCATGTGGCTATCAACTGTTCTGATTATCAAAAAACGAAAGAATTTTATGTTGAGAAGCTGGGGTTTGAAATTATTAGAGAGAACCCGCGAACGACGAGAAAAGATATCAAACTGGATCTGAGATTGGGTAGTCATGAATTAGAAATTTTTATCTCTTCTGATGCTCCAAAACGTCCAACTTATCCTGAAGCGCTTGGGCTGCGTCATTTGGCCTTTAAGGTTGACAATATTGAAGAAGCCATCTCCTTTTTAAATTCTAAAGGGATTCCCTGTGAAGATATTCGGACTGACACATTTACAGGTGAAAAAATGACATTTTTCTTTGATCCTGATGGCTTACCTTTAGAACTACACGAGTGATCAATGAAGCAATCCAGCTATCACATAAAAAAACTGTTTTCTTTAAATAATAAAGGAAACAGTTTTTTTATGATTAGGTTCAATCTATTTTGTCATTTTCATAATGATGCTTTAATTCCAACGCCGGAAAATCTTGTTGTCGTAATGCTTCATAAACGACTAAAGCCACTGTATTTGACAAATTCAATGAACGAACATGCTCGTCGTTCATCGGAATACGCAGACACTTTTCTTCATTTTCACGCATGAATGTTTCTGGTAAACCCGTTGTTTCTTTACCAAACATAAAATAATGGTCCTGATTGTCTGTATAATCGAGTTGACTGTATGTTTTATTCGCAAATTTAGTAATCAGGTGTAATGGACGATCTTCTAGATAGGTTAAAAAAGCTGCCAAATCTTTATGATACATGATATTTACATCATTCCAATAATCTAATCCAGCTCGTTTCAAATGTTTGTCATCCGTTTCAAAACCTAACGGCTCAATGAGATGTAAGGGCGAATTCGTTGCCGCACAAGTACGAGCAATGTTTCCCGTATTCGCAGGAATTTGAGGTTCAAATAATACAATATGATTTGTCATGGTTACAGTTTCCTTTCAATTGAATGACACAACTATTTATTCTTTGTTCATCAAAAAACATAAAAAAAACGTATCGCCTCGGTGTCAATCACTGCGAGTCGCTACGTTAGTGAAGCTCTTTTCACTAACTTTTATCAGAACAGGAACCTGATAAAAACCAACGAAAAAACAACTTGTATGTAATATAACACCATTACCGTAGCTTTGCAATACCTTTTAGCAAATTAACCGTTTGTAAGCGCTATTTCACTTTTCCTTTTAACATGCGAACGTCAATTGTAATGTCTGTTAATGGATTTTTTTGTAATTTTTCTTTGATCTGTTCTGTTGCTCCCCATTCTAACGGAGACATCTCCAATAAATCGAGTTGATTCTCTTTTGGAATAGCAAAAGTAAAGGTCACACGTTCATTAACTAAAATATCCATTTCGTTAGAAAACTTCGTTAAAACTTTTTCATTAGAATAATGTTGTTTTGCTTCATCTTCAGGATAAAACGCAGCTCTCAGCTCTTTTAAATAATTTGTTTCTGGAATAACTTTGATCACAGTGCCCTCTTTTTTTAAAACACGTTGAAATTCTTGATAATGAGATGGCGAAAAAATATTTAAGATCGTATCCATCGATTGATCTGCAAAGGGCAAATTCGTTAAGTCAGCTACACACCAAAAAGCTTCAACTTCCTGATTACTAGCTAAGTAAATTCCATCTTTTGAAATGTCAAAACCTATTTTTGAACCTGATAGCCCTAATTTAGAAAGTTCTAATAGGAAACTGCCTTCTCCACAGCCAACATCCAACGTATTTCCCATAAGCGGTATTATCCCGATCATCTTTTCTAATAATTCTTGATACATTCCGCTTTGAATCATATTTCCTCGGTGAACTAACATTTTTTTATTATATTCCGTCTGAATACTATGAGAAAGAAAATAAATCGTTCCTTTTTTTGATAAATCAAACTGATGATTATTTTGGCAAATTAAACTGTAATCCTTCAACTGAACTACTTCTCTACACACTGGGCAATGAAATTGGTCTTGATGTTTTTCTAAAAAACTACGAGCAAAATCAATTTTTTTCAACATACTATTACTTCCTATTCATTATAAATTCTAAAGTTCAGCAAATAAACTATCGTTATTTATCTTACAACGGGAAGAAGACTTTAGCAACTGTCAAAATTATGGTACAATGCCTGTGAAGAAAAAACAAGGAGTGGAACGAATGATTAAAGAATTTTGCGCTGAAAATTTCACCAATATTCCCACTGCCATCCGCAATGGTGCAGGACGAATCGAATTATGCGACAATCTGGCTGTAGGCGGCACAACACCTAGCACTGGTGTTATTGAAGAAGTCGTTTCCTATGCTGGTGAAAAATCAATTCCTGTAATGACAATCATCAGACCTCGTGGCGGCGATTTTGTTTATAATGATATTGAACTAAAAATCATGCATACAGACTTAATAGAAGCAAAAAAAATAGGGACAGATGGTGTGGTTTTGGGCTGCTTGACAACTGATGGCAAGCTCGATGAGGAGGCGCTAGAATTACTGATCGACACAGCTGAAGGCTTGCAGATCACTTTCCACATGGCCTTTGACGTATTAAGTAAAGAAGAGCAATTAAAAGCGATCGATTGGCTAGCTGAACACGATGTTCATCGTATTTTAACCCATGGTGGACCAGCTGGAACAAAAATCGAAGATAATTTCGATCATTTAAAAGAATTAATTGACTATGCCGATAACCGAATCATTATCTTACCTGGCGGTGGTATTTCTGATAAAAATGTAGCTGCAGTAGTCGAAGTACTACAGGTCAAGGAAGTTCATGGAACAAAAATTGTAGGATAATCAGTAAAAAAGAAACGTTCAACCTTGAAATAATTCAGGCTGATCGTTTCTTTATTATTTTTCAAATATAAAGTCACTCATGTTATTGATTGGAGCAATACTCTCCCTCAAACAAAATACTGCATAAAAAGACTGGCAATATTAAAATAAATCAAAACACTAGTCAAATCACTCAAAGTGGTAATGAATGGACCACTGGCGACAGCTGGGTCAAAGCCCAATTTATCCATCAGCATTGGAATCAAACTACCTGCCAGATTAGCGACAGTAATCGCACAGAGCATCGCCATGCCAATGACAAATCCAAGCGGGAAATTATGCTGCCAAATTCCCACAACAATAAAAATTGCCACACCTGTTACGGCACCTGTTACCAAACCAGTCAATACCTCACTGATAATCAAACGGCCAAAGTTATTATCCTTTTCATCCGTTACCGCTAGACGTCGGACCGCTACAGCTAATGATTGTGTACCAGCATTTCCAGCAGTCCCTGTGATCAATGAAATAAATACAGCCAAGATACTTGCTTCACTTACTAATTCTTCATAATGGCTAATTAAAGTAGCTGTAGACATTCCCAAAAATAATAATGTAATCAACCAAGGCAAACGCTTGGATGCTGCTTTGATTGGATTTTCACTGACTTCTTCTACATTGACCCCAGCTAATCCAGAATAATCACTAGCTGCCTCATCATCGATAACATCAATAATATCGTCAACTGTAACAATTCCTAATAAATGGTCATCATAATCGGTAACTGGCAGTGCTAGAAAGTCATAGTCACGAATTGTTTGGGCAACATCTTCCTGATCATCACCTACATGAACCGAAATCACCCGCTCACTCAGTACATCGGAAATCATTGTATCATCGTCGTTTATAATCAAATCCCGTAACGAGATAACTCCTACTAGATGGTTTTCCTGATCTACCACATACACGTAATATATTGTTTCGGCCACATCAGCTTGATTCTTCAAGACATACATAGCAGAACGAACCGTTTGATTGGCCACAATAGAGACAAACTCTGTAGTCATGATCGATCCAGCAGTATCGTCTTCATAATGCAGCAACTCTTTGATTTCACCAGCGTCTTCTGTACTCATCAAACTCAAGTATTTGGCTTTTTGACTTTTGTCCAGCATATTCAACAAATCAACTGCGTTATCCGTGTACATTTCTGATAACATTTCAGCAGCATAACTTGGCCGCATTTCAGCAATATAATCTTTCATATTCTCATTATCTTCTTCGATAACATCAAACATATCTGCCAACTCTTTTGGCGATAAATAACTGTAAATTTGTTTTCTATCTGCTTCATCAATTGATTGATAAAATTGTCCCTGTTCATAAATATGAAGTGCTAAAAATAACTCTCTAAATTCAGCCATTTGCTGTTCTTTCAACTTGTCTAACAGTAACGAGAAATGCTCTTCCATTTCTTGCCCTTCATTCACCCAAACCACTCCTTTCAATCTAAAGTTGATCTACGATTTTCTTCATATCTTCTGCTAAAGGAGAAGTTAATTCTAAACGTTGCTTTGTAAATGGATGGATAAAACTCAATTGACAGCAGTGTAATGCCTGACGCTCAATCCCTTTATTCATTTTACCACCATACATGTCATCACCCAATAGAGGACACCCAATCGCTTCAAAATGGACTCTGATCTGATGTGTTCTTCCAGTATGTAGTTGAATATTCACTAAGGCTACATCATCCTTGCCTTTCATCAACCAATATTCTGTTTTAGCTTGTTGACCTGTTTTGACGATTGTTCTTTTTATGATAGAAGATAAATCTCGGCCAATCGGTAATTGGATTGTCTCGTGTTCTTTCAAATCAGATACCCTTCCGCCAACCAAGGCCTGATAAATCTTAATCACTTCTTTTTTACGTAGTTCCTGATCTAGCATTGCATGTGCAAAACCATGTTTAGCAAACAACATTAGACCTGTAGTGTCACGATCTAAACGCGTGACCACATGAATGACCTGATCTTGATAGTTTTGTGCTTTAAGATAAGCTTTTACCCGATTAGCCATGGTCCCATTGGGGTGATACTGAGCTGGAATTGATGCAATGCCGGCCGGTTTATTGACTACTAAATAATGCTCATCTTCAAAAATAATTTCGATTGGCACATCATCGACAAGCAAGGTCTCATGTTCCTTTTCATCTGGAATCGTAATTTTGACTTGATCGCCAAAGGCTAATTTATATAACACATTCTCAACCGAATGATTAACTTCGATCTTTCCACCTTGAAACTTGATTTTTGCTAAAAGACCTTTTGAAACTCCTTGCTCTTTTAAAAAAGTTTTTACTTGCTGCGGCTCTTTTTTTTCAACTGTCCAACTAAATTCCATTTTTTACTAATCCTCACTAATAAAGGCATCTTTTACGCGATGCCAAAAATGCATATGCCGATATGAGGCAAAATGAATACGCTCATCTGCAATTCGGTAATAAATTGCCTTGATATCATCTTGGTAGATGTCTAATTGATCGACTGTAATCAAATAATCATTACTTTCTTGAAGCTTAATTTCAACCCACTCTGTATGCGCAATGACGATCGGTGAACCTAACGTCCTGAAAACTCGATTATTTAGCGAAGCAATTTCCGCTAGTTGAAAGGCATTGATACTTGGATGAAGTACAGCACCACCAATACTTTTGTTGTATGCTGTTGATCCTGTTGGCGTAGATACAGATAATCCGTCTCCTCGAAATCGTTCAAATAATTCATCTTTGATGAAAACATCTGCAACCATGGTACGATTCGCCCGTTTGATCGTTGATTCATTCAATGCTAAAAAATGCTTATCTGGTTTAGTTCCGTGGAAACTTATTTTTACATCCAACAAAGGATAACTGATACTTTTTTCTTGATGAACTAATAAACTTTGGACTAATTCTTCAAGCTCATAATCACGCCAATCTGTATAAAAACCAAGATGTCCCGTATGAACACCTAAAAAACTAACTTCGTCCAATCGATGACTGAAACGATGGAACGCTGATAACAATGTACCATCTCCACCTACAGAAATCACAAGATCTGGTTGATGGTCATCAATTTCGATTTTACTTTTCTTCAAAAGCAGGAGTAAACGGCGTGTAACTTCATTTGATTTGTGTTCATGATTATGAACGATCGCAACTTTCATCCTACTCCTCCTAATCTTTATCTAACGTCTCTTTATTATCATTGAGTTTTTGATAGTAATTATCTTTCGACTTACCTCGTCCATGCGAAAACAGATGTTGCGCTTCTTGAATTTCTTCTCGAATGGTGGACATTTCTTCGTCTAATTGGTAGGCCGCTTCAGCTGCACGTTGCAACCGTTCTTTCATTTCTTCTGGAAAAGCGCCTTGATACTTATAATTCAATGAATGTTCGATCGTAGCCCAAAAATTCATGGCTAATGTTCGAATTTGAATTTCAGCCAAAATCTTTTTTTCACCAGTTATTAATTGGACCGGATATTCAATCACCAAATGATAGGAACGATAACCGCTCTCTTTTTTATTTGTAATGTAATCTCTCTCTTGAATGATTTTCAAATCTTTACGATTGCGAATGATATCTACTACTTGCCGAATGTCTTCAACAAATTGGCACATAATCCTAAGTCCTGCAATATCTTGCATTTCTTCTTCCAAACGATCAACAGAAATATTCCGCAAGGCAGCCTTTGTTAAAATACTATCAACAGGTTTCACTCGCCCTGTTACAAACTCAATAGGTGTATGTTTATTTTGTTCTCGAAACTGCTTACGGATACCGCGCAGCTTAACTTTCATTTCTCCAACAGCCTGTTCATACGGTGCCAGAAAAAGCTCCCACTCTTTCTCCATCCTAATCCCTCTATTTCTTTGAATTTGATTCACAGCTTATTTTACCATAGAGCTGTCAAAAATAGGGTAATTTGAGAAATTGTCTATAATTTTTCGACAATAGCGAATTTTTTAACTTATAGTTCACTTTTCTTGACGTAAATAGGTAAAGTATGCAAAAATTGAATTAAATTAAAGAAAGTGGGTCAAAAACAAGTGAGCGAGAATTTAGAAATAGAATTTAAAACGTTACTCTCTATTGAAGAGTTTTCACGAGCTGTTGACTACTTTCAGCTAAAAAAAGAACATTTCTTTACACAGACCAATTATTATTTTGATTCTACCGATTTCCAATTAAGAAAACGGTACATGGGTCTGAGAGTTCGAATACTATCAAATCATGCAGAAATCACTTTGAAAATACCTGAAAAAGTTGGCTTGTTGGAAATCAACGATGCGCTTTCAATCAAGGAAGCACACTCTATCGTTGAGTCAGCGACTCTTCCAAGTTTTGGAAATGTATACAACAAGTTGAACTCTTTAGGCATCGACCAAAATGATTTGCGTTTAATCGGCGATCTAACAACTAAACGAGCAGAAAAAAAACTTCCCCAAGGTTTACTCGCGCTAGATGAAAGTTGGTACAATGAGCAGCACGATTTTGAGTTGGAATTAGAAGTAAGTGATGCAGATAAAGGAAGAAAAGATTTTCTTGTCTTATTGGATACTTTGACTATCAAAGAATCC
The DNA here is from genome assembly GCF_050545135.1 of Enterococcus sp. AZ170. Classification (NCBI taxonomy): domain Bacteria; kingdom Bacillati; phylum Bacillota; class Bacilli; order Lactobacillales; family Enterococcaceae; genus Enterococcus; species Enterococcus sp. AZ170. Next base: position 2,333,886 of record NZ_CP172947.1, read on the forward strand.
CCTGCACCAAACAAAATCCAACGAATGATGCTAAGCTCAAAAGCAAAAGATTAAGAAGTTATTATAGGAAAAACATATCATTTCATTTTTACCTGATTTTCTGATAGATTAGGGACACTTAGTTGAGAAATGATGTCTAGTTGCAAAAGGGTCAAATTGGAGGAAGTATGAATGATTGAAATCTATCTGTTCGTTAATCCTTTGGGGGGCATTTGTCTCAACGTAGAAAAGGATATTTTAAAACTGGTTGAAACTGAGAATAAAAAAATTCAATTTCGTTTCATTCCGTTAGTTAACATGCGGACCATAAACCATCTTATAAAATTATTTGAGATTCCATCACATGATATTGAACGACGCAATCAATTGTTTGAAGATATCTATTCCGCTGCATTAGATTATAAGGCAGCTCAATTACAAGGAAAGAAAAAAGGCAGACATTTACTACTCGGTTTACAACAGGCAGTAGCAGTAGATAACATTCCTTATTCTTCAGAATTAGCTGAAAAATTAGTTGTAGAAGCTGGTGGTGACATTGATATGTTCAAAGCTGACCGACAATCTGATTTTGTAAAAGAATCTTTCCAAACAGATCAACAAATTGCACGTGAAATGGGGATTGAGAAACATCCCTCTGCTGTGGTTTACAATTATACATGTGACCGCGATTTTGGGGTACTTGTAGAAGATTGTGACTCAATGGATGAAATCAAAAGACTCTGTGAAACTTCTGAAGATAGTCTTCAATACTTTCATGAGCAATTTGAATTAAATCATTACAATGAGCCTCGTGTTCCACATGGACATTTACACTTGTTATAATCACACAATAAAGAACCTCATCTTCTAACGAATCAGAAGATGAGGTTTTTTTTCTGTTTCTTATGACTCTAAAGACAGCACAAGTTGCTCTAGTTCATTTAGTCTTGCTTCAAAAATAGTCATCGCATCTTCAATATATTGTGGCTTGGTCATATCTACTCCTGCTTTTTTCATGACTGCTATCGGATAATCACTACTACCTGATTTTAAATAGGCCAAATAATTTTGCAATGCTAAAGGTTCATTCGCTAATATTTTATTTGCTAATGCGGATGCTGCTGAAAATCCTGTAGCATACTGATAAACATAATAATTGTAATAAAAATGAGGGATTCGGGACCATTCTAATGAGATTTCCGGGTCTTTTTTCACTTGCGGACCATAGTATTTCTGATTTAGTTTTCCATAATACTCACTTAAATATTCACTCGTTAAAGGAATTCCTTTAGCATCCTCAGTATGAATAAAATGTTCAAATTCGGCAAATTGAGTTTGACGGAAAATCGTTCCTTTAAAACCGTCTAGATAATGATTCAATACATATGCTCTGATTCGCGGGTCTGTTTCCGTTTCTAGTAAATATTCTGTTAAAAGATTTTCGTTCGTTGTTGAAGCTATTTCAGCTAAGAAAATTGAGTAGTCTCCATAGACATACGGTTGATTACTTCTAGTGAAATAACTGTGAACACTATGTCCCATTTCGTGAACTAATGTGTAGAGTTGATCTAAGCTATCATGCCAGTTCATCAAAATATACGGAACTGTATCATAGGCTCCAGATGAATAGGCGCCACTGCGTTTGCCTTGATTTTCAACTACATCGATCCAACGATCTGTAAACGCCGTTTGAACTATATTTAAATATTCGTCTCCCATTGGCTTCAATGCTTCAATAGCTTTCTCTTTTGCCTCTTCATAGGAATACTTGATTGAGGCTTCTCCTAAAATCGGTGTGTACATGTCATACATATGAAGTTCATCTAGTTTTAACAAACGTTTCCTTAGAGACACATAGCGATGAAGCAACGGTAAGTTTTGATTGACTACATCCAATAAAGTATCATAAACACTTTCTGGGATATGGTTATTGCTCAAAGCGGCTTCTCGTGCCGAAGAGTATTTACGAATCTTGGCTTTATAATTGTGTGCTTTGACGTGCGAACTCAAGGTTTGAGCAAATGTATTTTTGAATTGTTCGTATACCGTGTATAACCCTTTAAATGCTTCTTCACGAACACTTCGATGCGTATTTTCCATTAATTGTCCGTAAACACCATGAGTCAACTGAATCTTTTCTCCCTGCTCATTTTCAATCACCGGAAATTTCAAATCTGCATTATTCAAAATTGAAAAGGTATTACTAGATGCTTCAAAGATTTCACCTGCGCCAGCCAACAAAGCTTCTTGATCAGCAGATAATATATGCGGCCTGTCGCTCAAAATATTTTCTATAAAATGGCGGTAGATTTCAAGCTGGCTGTTTTCGTTAAAGTACCCCCATATTTTATCGTCACTTAACGATAGTACTTCAGGTTCAAACCATGCTACCGCTTCACTTGTTTGAGCTAATAGAGAGCTTGCTCGTGCATACAAAGCTTGATAAGCCGTATTCGTCGTATCTTGATCATTTTTTAAATGAGCATATACATAAATCACTTCAATTTTACGATAGATATTTAATAGCATTTCAATACTATTTAAAAATGTATCACTATCTTTGTCTAATCTACCTTTGAAGTGCTCAACTTCTTTTAATTCATCAACTAACACTTGATACGCTTCATCAAACGCTTCATCATTTTCAAAAATTTTTGTTAAGTCCCATGTCTTTTCAATAGGTAAGCTAGAACGTTCTGGTAGTTGTTTTGCTTCACTCATTACATCTGCCCCTTTTCAAATTATTCTTATATAGATTTATCTTATCACATTTCTAATTGGAGTAGCAGTGATTATACGTTTATTTTTAATTATTTGCAGCCATGCTTTAATACTTATTGGGCTTTGATCCGGATTTCCAGCTCTCACTTCCCAACCATTTTGTACTTTGGTTAAATGCCCACACGAAATCAAATAGATAAATAGTTGATTCAAACAAATAGCTTGAATTGATTTCATCGGTACATTAGGTAACTCATAAAACAGTTCAGATGATTCTTCCAATTCTTTTGCCAAAACATTTATTAAGGCTAGATGTCCAATAACATTCTGATCAAAAAACTGTACCCATTTCCAGATTTTAACTTTTAAAAGTATGTCTGATCCTCTGCAACAAAATATACGGAGACCTGGATAATAAAACCAATTAGGTAGTTGAAGTAGATGAAAATGATTGTTATATAATTCAGCCTGGACTACTCTGATCCTTTCATCACGTACTAATAATCCTTTGTTCAACTCAAAATAATAGTTCTGTATTAATTCTCCAATTTTGATTTCTCTTTGAATATAAATTTTAGATTCCTTTGGAAAATCGAAAATTTGCTTTAATGAATGACGATAAAATGACCATGTCTTTTTTGAAGAATAAAGTCTTTTTTTCCAATCCTCTTCTATATGAAAATGTAATGACAATTCTTCTTGCTCCCAGTCTACTGCCCATAAATAAAATCCAATTTTATCAGAATAATAACATAAATTTTTAGCTAGTTCGCTTAATACTTGGTGATTTGAAAATATTTTTTTTCCGCAAATCCAAATAGGGATATAACCGTTCTTTTGATAGTTTTTAGTTCGTTCTACCAATCTTTGAATACTCAGCGGACTGCACTGAATTTCCAAAGCAATATTTCCTATTAAAAGGTCTGGACGTTGATTTAAGTCTGGTAAATATTTTTCTAATTCATAACAGATAGACTGCCTCTCACACCATTTAGTAAACATTTTTTTTAAGGTTAAATGCTCAAGGGTCTCTCCTTCAGCATGAATAGTACAAGCACTGTGACTATAATGAGAAAAATGTGGTAATTTAACTTTGCCATTTTTTATTCGAACCGGATGCTTACAGGCAGGGCAAAAATACGGCTGATCTCGCAACTGTTCTACTTCTGCTCTAGATAAATGTAATAAGGTTACAATTTTATCGTCTTTTGAATATGCATTCAACATCTTAATCACCTCATAATTAAGATACGCATAAAATTAAAAAAATCATCAAAAAAACTGAGCTAAAACGATCATCGCTCTAGCTCAGTTTTCCAACTATTCAAAGTAATATCTTGTTAATTCTAATGCGTTACGTTCCATAATACAGGTCCCATATTCATTCAATGTTTCAGGTGTCACAGCAGATAAATTAGCATATTCCAATAATTGAGCCATTTCATTTTCTACATTGTTTTTCCCTAATTCATCCAACAAGAAAATAGTTTGGAGATAATATGTTCCTTTAAATGTATATAAATTCGCTATTACAGATTGTAGGAATACTTCATTTGCCAGTTGAACCATCGTGTCAAAATCGTTAAGCTCAAAGACTAAATTTTTAACTGTGTTATCAGAAAATTCCTGTGTTTCATCAGCAAAATCCTCTTCAATTTGTTTACGAATTATATTACTTACTTCTTCTGAATTTAAATCGTTGAAGCCTTCAAAATTAGACACTTCATCGATTGATGCATTCTTACTAATAAATAGTTCTAACCCATCGCTTTTTGGCAGAACCTGAAAGGTAACAGCTTCACTGCCTTGAAATTCATCTTCCACATCAACTTCTTCTAAAATACTATAGAAAAAATTTTCTACTTCTTTATGGTTGCCTAGCAAATCTAAAAATGTGATTCCTCTATCAGCTAAATCTTCATTGCCAATCAACACACGTATGGTATTTTCATTGATATGTTCCATTTCCATGTCGCTACACCTCACTTTTGCTAATCAGGAAACTTATTCTTACGTACATTGTAGCGGAATCACGCCAAATGTAAAGGGAAAAGTCACAATCTTCCTAAATAATCTGTTGTCTTAGGATATTCCTTAAATTTCGATTCTTATACATATATGTTCTTTTTTTATAATATCCTATAAAAAAAGCAATAACTTACTATGTAGGGATTAATAGAAAAAGAAAACCTCTGTCACAAGGACAAAGATTCTCCTCTTACCTTTTATAAACCTGCCATCAATTGCGCTTGACGTAATTCCAACTGCCGAACTCCTCTTGGCAAGAAGCGTCGAATTTCATCCTCATTAAAACCAACTTGTAATCTTTTTTCATCAATCATTATTGGTCGACGCAACAATCCCGGATTCTCTTTAACTAACTCTAACAAGTCCTGCAACGGAAGTTCATCCAAATCCATATTAAGTTTTTGGAAAACCTTAGAACGAGTGGAAATAATTTCCTCTGTTCCATCTTCTGTCATTCGCAAAATTGCTTTCAATTCAGAAATATTCAATGGTTCTGAAAAAATATTTCTTTCCTTGAATGGAATCTCGTGTTCTTGCAACCATGCACGAGCCTTACGGCAAGACGTACAACTTGGGGAAGTATAAAGTGTCAACATGTGCACCACTCCTTTTTGTGACTTGGGTCACTTTTTTGAAACAGGAAATCTAACTGTTTTCCTATTTAATTTAAGTATACCCAACTTCTAATAAAAATACTAGTTCTTTTTCCAAAAAATTATATAGTTTTTCGTTATTTTACGTGTTTTTTTTTAAAAATAAAATAAAACTTGTCTTTTTACAACATAAAATTATAACGTTTTCAAAACGAATAAAACTGATACAGCTTCCATAAAATTCTACAACTGTATTAGTCTAAAAATTCTGACATTTTATTTTTTTTTAGTAATCCTGTTTTTTTTTACTTTTAGCTGTATAATGATAGCAATGAGTTTTTTATTAATTGATTAAGGTGGTTACTTTATGGAAACTATATTTTCTGGCATTCAACCCAGTGGGACACCAACGATTGGAAATTATATTGGTGCGATGAAACAATTTATTGATTTACAAAATCATTATAACTGTTATTTTTGTATTGTAGATGAACACGCTATAACAGTCCCTCAAGATCCATTGAAGTTACGGCAACAGACACGCAGTTTAGCTGCCTTATACCTAGCTGTTGGACTAGACCCTGAAAAAGCGACGATCTTCATCCAATCAGAGGTTTCCGCACATGCTGAAGCGGCTTGGATCATTCAATGCAACACAACAATTGGTGAATTAGAACGGATGACTCAATTCAAAGATAAATCACAAAAAAATGGACGGACAGGAGTTAGTGCTGGGCTTTTAACGTATCCACCTTTAATGGTTGGTGATATTGTTTTATATAATGCAAACCTTGTGCCTGTTGGCGATGACCAAAAACAACACTTAGAATTGACTAGGGATTTTGTTGAACGCTTCAATAAACGCTATGGTCAAGCGAATCAAGAAATTCTGGTCCTTCCAGAAGTAAAAATCGCCAAACAAGGCGGACGTGTGATGAGCTTACAAGATCCAACTAAAAAAATGAGTAAATCTGATTCAAATACTAAAGGCTTTATCTCTATGCTAGATGAACCTGCTGTTATACGTAAAAAGATTAAATCAGCTGTCACAGATTCAACAGGTATTATTGAGTACGATCCTGAGAATAAGCCTGGTATTTCAAATCTACTAAGTATATTTTCTTCCGCTACGGATCGTCCAGTCGAGGAAATCGCTCAAGCCTATGAAGGAAAAGGCTATGGAGAATTTAAGACTGACCTGGGGGAAGCTGTTGTGGCACTATTGGCCCCAATCCAAGAGCGTTATCATGAACTATTAGCTTCTGATGAGCTAGATAACATCCTTGATCAAGGAGCTGAACAAGCACGCCTAGTAGCAAATAAAACCTTACAACGCATGAAAAATGCGATCGGTTTAGGAAGAAAACCGCGCAAAAGAAACTAATAAAAAAACCAAGCTGAACAAATCAGCTTGGCTTTTTTACTCTCTAAACTGAGCATCATGCAAACGACGATAGTGTCCACCTTTTGCAAGTAATTCTGCATGCGTCCCTTCTTCTAATATTCCTTTATCACTAACAACAATGATCCGCGTTGCATGTTTGATTGTTGCCAAACGATGAGCGATAATCAGCGTTGTTCGACCTTTTGCTAAAGAATTTAAAGATTCTTGGATCACTTGTTCTGTCTCCGTATCCAATGCAGAAGTCGCTTCATCAAGGATTAGAATCGGTGGATTTTTTAGGAACATTCGAGCAATTGCCACTCGTTGTTTTTGCCCACCTGAAAGTTTCACACCTCGTTCACCAATTATCGTATCTAAACCTTCAGACATTTGATCGACTACTTTTTCCAAATGAGCCAACTGAACAGCTTTTTGAATTTCCGCTTCTGTTGCATCTAATTTACCATAAGCAATATTTTCTCGAATTGTTCCCGGAAATAAGAACACGTCCTGTTGAACGATACCAATTTGACTTCTTAGAGAAGCCAGTGTCATTTCTTGAATATTGATCCCGTCAATGGTAATTTTGCCTTCGGTTACTTCATAAAATCTTGGCAACAAGTTACATAATGTCGTTTTACCTGAACCACTTTGACCGACAAAGGCAACTGTTTCACCTGGTACAATAGATAAATCAATATGATTTAATACTTTTGTAGAATCCGCATAAGAAAATGAAACATCATCATAGACAATATCCCCATGTAAATGTTCAACAGCTACAGCATCGGGCTTATCTTGAATGGTTGGTTTTTTATCGATTTCTTCTGTAAACCGCTTAAATCCTGCAATTCCTTTCGGATAACTTTCGATCATGTTGTTGACTTTTTCAATTGGACGGACAAAAACATTCGATAATAAAATAAAGCCAACGAATTGCCCATCTGTAATCTCACCTCTAATTGTATAATACGCTCCGAAAATCAACGCAAATAGATTGATCAATCTAATCAAAAAGTAATTATACGCTGAGCTGATGCCCATTACTTTATAAAACAAAATCTTTGATTGACGATACGCTTGATTCAATCCTTCAAAACGTTGACGCTCAAAAGGTTCATTAGCAAACGATTGCGTCACCCGGATACCACTAACAGATGCTTCAACACCTGCATTAAAGTCACCCAAATTATCATAAATTTTTGTATTGACCTTGGTCATCTTTTTATTGAAGAAAACTAGTGCAATCGTAATAAATGGCAACACAATAAAAGTAGCTAGCGCTAACTGCACATGGATTCTTAGCATCAAATAAAATGAACCAATTATTGTCATTACTGTGATAAACACATCTTCTGGTCCATGATGAGCTACTTCAGAGATTTCAAATAAATCAGTTGTCAAACGACTCATCAATTTCCCTGTTTTTTGATTATCATAATATTCAAATGGCTGCGTTTGTAAGTGTCCATATAATTCACGACGCATATCCGTTTCAATATTTACCCCTAACTTATGACCAAAAAATACAACGATATACTGTAAAATTGTATTGAGTATATAAAATAATAGCAAACCTGCACAGGCTAACCCGATCAAACGAAAATTTCCTTTAGGCATGATTTTATCAATCACTTGATTCACAACAACTGGAAAGGCTAATTCCAACAAGCCAGCGAGAACTGCACAACCAAAATCTAAAATAAATAGGTACTTATACGGCCGATAGTAACTAAAAAATCGCTTTAACATAAACTCCCTCTTTCTTTGGACACTGTTACCATTATACGCAAAGTAAGGGAAGGATGCAAAATTGAAAACTGGTAAAAAATCGATAAAACAAGAAGCTATCACATTAGATTTCCACCGTTCATGTCTTGAAAAAATAGACACTAACTAAAATTTTATGTAAAAAACTATTCAAACAGCATGACAGAAATCTTAAAATACTTCCTATAAAGTTGCTTTTGGTGGCCAATAAGAACATCCGGTAATGATAGTTTTTTATAATAAGTGAATTTTATCTTGTATGTGGCGTTATCAGATTATTATTTTTAAGATGTTACGAAGCTTTGTCTATTGTATATGTATTATCGATTATTTTTCGAAATAATTTTTGATATTGTGGAGACCTAAAAAGAAGTAAATATTTAATTTAATTAAAAATCAATCAAATTTCAAACTTTGTTCAAGACATTCAATTCAGTTTTTTATACATTTTGAAAGTTCTAAATGCTGTTATATCAATCACTTGAAAAGATTAAAGCAATTTGTTAAATTATACATATACATGTACATCATAAAAAACACCGATGAGTTGCTTATGTCTTGGGGAAGATAGGCCTGATCGGTGTTTCTGTTTTTTATTATACTAAAAGTTATTTTTTTTACTACTTCAAAATTTTACTTTCGATCGTACTTTTTTGAAGAATAAACTAGCTAAATATGTTTTTTTATTCGCTTTCTGATTCATAAATTTCACGGTAGATGTCAAAATACTTCTAAAAATATTACTTCATATTTTTCTTATCTATTTGATGTTTTCTTATGCTAACAATATTTTAATTTCTACAAGTTACCTTATCGTTTTCTAACGGACTATATTTGAAAAATTTAAGTGTGACATCTATTCATACAACAAATTAGGCATGAATAGTTTCAACTTCAAAATAATTAGATAATACAAGTTAATATTTTGCCGATGGAATAGAAATTATCTCTGAATATCAATTTCTATCAACTTTTAATCGTCATCCCGTTGCATTAAAACTTACTTAATGTTAAAATTAAATTACTAAAAAAGGAGTGATCAATTTTATGTTAAAAAAAACTTTATTAATTCTAAGTTGTTTTGTGGGAATCGGGGTATTTGTGGGAAATAGCTCAGCTAACGCACAAGATTTAGAAACCCTCTCACCTATTACTTCTAATTTGTTACGAGGGGAACCGGTAAAAAAAGAAGCAGTCATTTCAAGTGGTCAAAAAATTGAAATTCAAGTCGGAAGCTTAAGAGCAAATGAACTTGTCTCAAAATACGTCATTAAATTTAAAGCTGAATCTGATAACAAAGAGAGTTTCCTCCTTGAAGAAGTATTTGACCATGGTTATCATTGGCAAGCTGGCCCTAAAAGATTTTTTTATACAAACACTACCGAAACAGTTAACTATAATTTGTTGGATGAGCCCGTAAAAGGCTGGACAAGCGGAACTAGAATCTTTAGACTATATAATTATTCTGCTAAACCTTTAAAAATTACCTTTGCTCTGAATTCGTCAATACATCCTAGAAGTATTGAATGTGTAAACTACAGCGACATTGATTTTACTTTATAAACTAGTTGGTGAAGATTATTCTCTCTATTGAGTTCAATTCAATATTCAGAATGATAGTTCAGCATTCTATCCAAATAATTAATAATTACTGTAAAAGTTGATTAGCGATTAGGTCGATCATTTATTGATGATCTTTTCTAAATAATCTTGAGAGTATAACTAGTTCATTCTATTTATTTACCCCAATCATTTGATCATAGAACCTGACTACAAAAAAATGGTTTTAGAAAAGGATGTAGTGACCCCAAAAAGTTAGACTTTTGGTCTAACTTTTTGGGGTCGGTTCACTTGGGGTATCTCCTTTTCTTGTATAATTATAAATCAAAATTAATGTCACTATAATCCACAATTTCTTGTGATCTCACATGTATGCCTGACGATAAGCCTATCTTTAAATTCACAGTAGTTGCAGAGGCGTTGATTACCTTGATACTCTCTTTACTAATAAAATTATTTCTAGTAGATAAATTATCATCTAGGTTTGTAAAAGTCACCGTTCCATAGGCACCATACGCTACGTAAGAACTATATCTGTTTTAATTTATTCTTGGATAGTAGCCGACTCTGTCAACAACGATTGTTTCAGGTTCACAGGTGTCCAATTTAAATTTCACTACAAATTTAGAAACCAGTGCATCACTATAGAAGCCTCCAGCATTAAATTCTAAAAACTCTCCTGATTTTAGTGTAACTTCTTGAATGTTTGGTAGCGCCCTTGTTGATAGATAATTCGAAGGACTGACAGATATTGCTTCTGCATTGCCTACATTATTTCCAGCAAATACTCCTAGAGCTATCAAACTTCCGGCTACTAATAATTTCATCTTCATAAAAAATATCTTCCTAACTTTGAGTAATTTAATAATAACATAAAGGTAAATAAAATGAAATAGATATCAAAAGTTACCTTCTCTACAAAAACTAGAGAAAAAATTTAACCATACTGATAAAAGAGGCCAATTTTTAAAACTCCTATGATAAAATTCCCTCCTTTTATGCACCCACAGCCTGTCAATGTCAGCATTCTAATCTAAATTAAAATTTTCTTTCTGTTATTTTGTGAAAAAGTTCGCTACAATGAAAAAGGATATTGAAAAATTTCCTGAAAATTATTAAGGGGTGCAATTGTTTAAATGAAAACCATTGTTTTTGATGTGGATGATACGATTTATGACCAGCAACAACCGTTTAGAAATGCGATCAAAACAGTCTTTCCTTGTGTAAAATCGGAGGACATGCATGCGTTATATATTCGCTTTCGTGTGCATAGTGATGAAACCTTTCCAAAAGTGATGTCAGATGAATGGACGCTAGAATTTATGCGTTTTTATCGCATCAATGAATCACTAAAAGACCTAAATTATCCAAGTGTTTCACAAGAAGACGGCTTATCTTTTCAAAAAACGTACGAAGATGAATTAGATAATATTGTAATGCATCCAGAAGTAACCAAGGTATTTGATTTCTTAAAAGAAAACAATATTCCTATGGGAATCATTACAAACGGTCCTACAGACCATCAATTTAAAAAAGTAAAACAACTTCAATTAGAAAACTGGGTTCCAACAGACAATATTATTATTTCTCAAAGCACTGGTTTCCAAAAACCAGAACGAGAAATTTTTGACCTTGCCGCTAAAGAGTTTAATATGGATTGCGAATGTACTTTGTATGTAGGTGATAGTTTTGAAAATGATATTGTAGGTGCCAAAAACGGCGGATGGCATTCGCTGTGGTTCAATCACCGATTAAGACAAATGCCTAGGGATGAAAAACCGCATCACATGGAAGAAGTAACTTCTTTTGAAGAGTTGCTTCCGACGATTCAATCAATATTTTCATAAAAGATACAAAAAATGCTGTACATTCCTTAATGAGAACATAAGGATGCACAGCATTTTCTTTATTCACCGATACTTAAAATCGTTCGGATATCCTCTTCAGTCATTTTGGCTAATTGTTCTTCATTTCCTTGGATTACTTTTTGAAACAACTCACGTTTTTCTTGTTGTAAGGAGTCCATCTTTTCTTCAACCGTTCCTTCTGCGATCATCCGCCAAACTTCCACAACATTTTTTTGACCAATTCGATGTGCACGTCCTGCTGCCTGTTCTTCCACCGCTGGATTCCACCATAAGTCATAAAGAATCACAGTATCTGCACCTGTCAAATTGAGACCTGTCCCCCCAGCTTTTAAAGAAATCAAAAAGACATCTTTTTCCCCGGAGTTAAACGCATCTGCCATTTCCATACGCTCTTTAGGCTTCGTGCTTCCTCTTAAATAAAATGTTGTTAAGCCAAGCTCGTGTAACTCTTTTTCAATGATTGATAACATACTTGTGAACTGAGAAAAAAGTAAGACACGTCGATTATTTTCTTTGGCAGCTACTAATAAGTCTTTGACTTGCTCTAATTTTCCTGATCCCCCTGTATAATCATCAATAAATAAACTTGGGTCACAACAAATTTGGCGCAATCGCGTTAAACCGGCCAAAATACTTAAGCGATTTTTCTTAAAGGTATCTTGATCCATTTGACTGACATCTTCTTGCATTTGTTTTAGATACGCTAGATAAACAGTCTTTTGCTCTTCAGTAAGAACACTGTACAAATTACTTTCGATCTTATCTGGTAAATCAGCCAATACTGTTTTCTTGTCTCGTCTTAAAATAAATGGTTGGATCATTTTTGCAATTTCTTCAGGTTTCATCGATCTAAATAAAGTTTTTGCCGGGAATAATCCTGGTAAAATCATTTGAAAGATCGACCATAACTCATCGATATTATTTTCGATCGGAGTACCACTCAAAGCAAAGCGTTGAGGAACCGTCAAACTTTTAAGCGCTTGAGCTGTTTTAGTACCGCTATTTTTCACCATTTGTGCTTCGTCTAAAATCAAATAACCCAAATTTAGTCCTTGGTACATATCAATATCTTGTCTTAAACTAGCATATGACGTGATCACAATATCTAGATCAGCTTGATTTGCTAATTTTTCACGTTCTGCTTTATTGCCTGCCACAACTTCTGCCTGTAACGCTGGAGCAAACTTTTTAATTTCAGCTGCCCAGTTATAAATCAAACTAGCTGGTGCAACAATCAAAGCCGCTCCTTTTTGAATCTGTTCTTCTTTTTCAGATAATAAATAGGTGATCGTTTGAAGGGTTTTTCCTAATCCCATTTCATCCGCTAAAATACCACCAAATTGATAATAACTAAGCATTTTTAACCATTTAAATCCATCAATTTGATAACTTCTAAGCGTTGCTTGAATGTTTGCAGGTAATTGCGCTTCAAATTTTTCTGGACGGGTCAAATTATCCACCATTTCTTTAAAAGAATCCGAAAAATGCGCACGGTGATTATTTCCCAACATATTTTCGATCATCAAACCTTGATTTCTTGGAACCTGTATCGTTCCTTGAACGTTTTTCATATTTTTTCTTAGCATAGTTAAGACTTCACTGGTTTGTTGAAATTCTTCTGAATCTAGTGAGAGAACCTCACCCGTTTCCAAAGTATAAAAACGATCTTTACGCAATAAACTGGCTAAAACAGCATCAATTTCTTGTTCGGCGATTCCTGTGATATCAAAACGGACATCTAGCCAGGAATCAGAGTCTGAAACTTCAATCATCGGTTGGTGATGCGCGGCATCTAAATACAGCTCCCGCAGCTTCTTGCCCATACGAACTTCTCCTAATCGACGAAACGTTGGAATTTCTGCTTTAAAAAAATAATATAAACGTTCACCTGCTGGTAATGTCTTTTCATAGCCAATTGACTCTTTTTGATAGCCAAATGCCGTTAGTTGTTCCAAAATCATTTGTTCCTTCTTAGCATCACGAACGACTTCTTGATTCGCTCCTGAGGCAATAGAATGTTCTTGATCCGTCGAAAATACAACTTCTCCATACATAAAGTCTACACGAACTTTGATCATCCCTTTGATTTTGCGAAAAATAAAGATTGTTTCTAAAGGATGATACACAACTTCCTGTGTCACCTCTTCACTAACAGTTACTGTTCCTATTTTTTTCAATAAAGGAATAACAGAGCCGAATAAGTCAGATAACTCATTTTTTTCATAGACAATCTCAGGTTTTTCCACGCGTTTTAGTAACTGTAATAATGTTGTATAGATTCCAGCTTGCTCTTGAGTAACCGTAAAAATTTTGTCTTTGCTAAAGGCCCACTGGTAATGAGATAAAAATGTTGTGAGCTGATCTGTGATCAGCAATATATAACGATTATCCGGTTGTTTACTAATATCGAAAAAGATAGGTAAGATACCTTTTGTGAACAATAAATGCCGGTATTTCTTTCCTTCATCATTTAGTTGAAAATAAGGAATTTTGTTCATTTTTTCAATTAATGATCGACCTTGATCAATCGGTAACACCAGATAGCGCTTATCAATTTTACCTTTTACTTGAATACCATTAGCTCCTAACAATTGACTCGTTTGATAAATTGCTGCTAGTTGCTCTAATAATTCTTGGTTCTCAATTGTAAACGCTTCTTTTACTAAATCAAAGTGATGTTGCTTATTGATCAAGAAGCTCCCCTGCTTTTGAAAAGTTTGAAAAAATTCTCCGATATTTTTAATGATATAGGTTTTAGGTTTGACTCCTTGATAGCCCAATCGTAAAGAAACACCTAAAACAGCTAATTCAGGATAATAACTATTGGTTTCGATCACATCAACAATATACTCCACAGTTAGCGGTGTAATCGTACTTTTCCCCTCTGCTTGGTTCAGTTTGGCAAACCCTTTTGTAAACATTTCAGAGATAGATAAAGAACGTTTTTCAAATGTAATTGGTTGATCTTCTTTTATGATGCGCGAGGTGCCTTTTTGTCTTAAAGATAGCTCCACTGCAACAGTATGCTTGCAATAGCCATGATCCTTCCAATAAGGACATTCACAAATATCATTTTCTTTTGCGGTCCCATCTAATTGGACCCGATACAGTTCATTACCTAAAACCTCGGCATGCCACATTTTCTTTTCTGGATCTTGAATGATGGACAATACTCGGCCTTCTTTCATATACTCTCTACCGCGTTCAACGATTCGTTCTGGAATACTCCATTTCATTCTCTCACCTCCTAGGCTTACGCCGTTTGATAGGTCACTTGGCTCTGACCATTTCCATTTGTTTGGATTTGTAGTTGTTGCGGGATTCTTGCTTTTAATTCACTTACATGGCTAATAATACCGATCATTCTTCCTTCGTTTTCGATTACTTCTAAAGCTTCCATTGCCATTTCTAAGGCTTCTTCATCTAGGGAACCAAATCCTTCATCGATGAATAAGGCTTCAATCAAAACACCACCTGCTTGCTCTTGAATCACTTCCGCTAGAGACAGCGCCAAGGCTAATGCGGCAATGAAACTTTCACCGCCTGATAACGTATGTGCACTGCGAGTACTGCCTGCATTATCATCGTAAACATTGATTTCAAGTCCTGTTTGATTCTTGTAACTCCCAGAATCTTGATTCAGTTCAAATTGGTAGCGATTGTTTGTCAGTAAGCCCAAACGTTGATTGGCTACCTTTAAAACTTCCTCCAAATAAGTCTGTAAAACGTATCTTTCCAAACTAGTTTTCCTTGGATTATCACCGTTGACTGTCGCAGCCAATTGGTGCAATGCGGTAACTTCTGACCACTGTTGTTCAACTGAGGTAATCAATTCTTTGACTTGTTTTTGAATGCTTTCATTGGCTTGGATTTTTTCAAGTTGTTGGTAATATCTGGCTTCTTTCGTTTGAAGTGAAATTGTCAATTGTTCAATTTCATCCGTCAAGCTGTTTGTCTCAGGTTGCTCTTTATTTTCTAACTTTTGCTCCAGTTCAGTCAACTGAAATGCTAGCTGATCCTGTTTTTTGTCGAAAGTTGTTAGTTCTTCTTTGATTGCGTCTAGTCTTGTCACTTCTTTTAACAACATTCGCACACTATTCTCATCCAGCTCGAAACTCGATTCTTGAATTGCTTTCATCAATTGCTGTTCTAATGACATTTTCTCTGTTAAATTTGTATCTTGCTCTTTCACAAGATGCTTTTCACTATTTTTTAACAATAATCGACTCTCTTTCACTTTCGCCATTTGTTCGTCGAGCTCTTGTTTTTGTTTTTCCCAGTTTATGATCTGTTGTTCAAGCTGTTGTTTTGTTGCAGTTATTTCAGCCAGGGAAAGTTGTTCATCGATCAATTGTTCAGAAATTGTTTTTAGTTTTGTCTCATTTGCTGTTTGTTCTAGTTGCTTTTCAGTGACGATTTTTTCTTGTTCCTGTACCTCTAATTGTTGCTCTTTCAATACTTTTTCTAGTTCAGTTATCTTGTTTTGGGCTATTTCAATTCGTTCTAATTCATGTTCAAGCTTAGCCGCTGTTGCCTGTAAATTCGCTGTTACTGATTCGATACCGTCAGAAGTGATTGGTGCTTTTAGAGTAATAATTTGTTTTTCTTGTAACTGTTCAAACAACGAATCAACTTTGTGTGTTTGTTCTGCCAGTTCTTGCTGCAGTTCTCGTTCAGTAAGCTTTACTTGGGTATACTGAGCTTGTAGTTTGGCAACTGTTACCTCTTGTTTTTGAGCCCTTTTTTCGATTTCATTCAGCTGATTTTCGATAGCTTGAATTTCCTCTAAAGTAAATTCTTGGTGCTCATTTTGTTTAGGATGCTCCACAGAACCGCAAACAGGACAAGGTTCACCAGCGACTAAAAATAAACTTAATCGACTAATTTGCATCTTTGCCCATTGGCTTTTTTGTTGCGCAACTTGTTCATAAATCGTCTCTTTTTCGACTGATGCTTCCTTTAGTTCAGCATCCTTAACAACTAGTTGCTCCACAATGCTATTTTTTTTGGTTTCAAGTTGTTCTTTCTTTGCCCAATTATCTATAAAAATCAGCCATTGTTCTCGATGCCGTTCTAATGTCAGTTGTTCTTTTTCGATTTGGGATTTTCCTTCTATCACGACAAGCTCTTGTTGATAGGCTTGCTCCGCATTCTGCTGCTTTTCTTTTGTCTCTGTAAGTTTCTTTGTTAAACTTTCTAACAGTAAATGATTTTTTTCAATCGTACTGTCTATACTTTCCTTTTCTTCATATAAAGGAATTTGAAATTGCAGCCTTGTTACTTGTTCTTTGGCTATTAGCATCTCAGCAGATCGTTGTTCATTTTCACTTTGTGTTTGTTCCAATTGTTGAAATAATTCTTGCTGTGTTTTTTGTTGTGATCGATTGCTTTTCAGCTCTTGCTCATAGGTAGAAATCAATTTAACTTTTTCATCGATCTTTTCAATCAAGCCTTGATGCTTTTGTACCCATTGCAGTTGCTGTTCTTCTGCTCTTAGCTCTTCGATCATCACGGCTGCTTGATCAAGTTCTTCCTTTTGTTTTTTGAGTTGATTTTGCTTGGTAAATTCATTTGCTAGCTCTTCTAAAGCAAACTTTTCTTGCTCCTTTTGTTGTTTTTGTTTTTGTAATACAGCTAATGCTGATTTTTCTATTGCTTGCTGTTTTTGCATCGTTTCTTGTTGCTGATCTAGTAACACTAATTGCTGCTCTACAACCAGTTCTTTTTGCAACGGCTCTTGCCAATAGAGTTGATCTAATTTAGCTTGGATCATTTGTTGCGTTGCCTCGATTCCTTTATTGACCGTCTTTAATTGAACTTTTAGTTGTTCATTTAAGGTTTGATATAGTTGAGTGCCAAACAGGTTTCTAAGAACTTTTTCTTTATCATTACTATTTGCAATCAAAAACGTTCTAAATTCCCCTTGAGGTAAAAGAACAATCTGAGCAAATTGATTAGCATCTAAGTGCAATAATTCTTGAATAAACGTGTCAACTTCACGGCGTTTCGTATATTCTCTAAGCTCTTTTCCGGTATGATCTTTCACAATCAATGAAATCTTAGCACTTTGAGTACGCGTTCCCTCACCCCGTTTTTTGTAAAGTTCTTGTTCTGGTTTTCTTGTGATCTCATAAAAATAGTCTCCATGAGAAAAAGTTAAATGGACTTCTGTAGGCTCCGAAGGATCAGCAAATGTCGAGCGCATTTCCTTTCCTTGACGCAACTTCCCCGAACTTTCACCAAATAAAGCATAGCTCATCCCATCAAAAATCGTCGTTTTACCTGAACCCGTCTTTCCACTTATCAAAAAGAGAGACGAATCTGCAAACTTGTTGAAGTCGATTGTTTCAGCAATATAAGGGCCAAAGTTTTTCAATGCTAATGTTAAAGGTTTCAACTTATTTCCCTCTTTCTGCTTGATAGATTTCTGCTAGATTTTCTTTGATCCACACTTGTTGTTGTCTCGTCAGTTCCTCTCCTGTTACATCAGAAAAAAATTGAGCGACTAATTCGTTTGGTGCTAACGTTTTGATTTCCTTTTTTGTTTCATTGTGTTTTTGTTGCACTTCTCTTCCAAATAAACGTTCGACACCGATTACTCGTGGATAAATTTTCCTTAGTTGATTCATCATGTTAGGAATCACTGCACGATCCGTTAATTGAATATGTAAATAATTCTCACGATCGATCGACTCGTAAAATTCTTGTGTTGTTAGTTCTTTGAAGCTACCTTCGATTTGTATCACATTTCTTAATGGTGTGATTTCTTTAAATTCAAAGGTCGTTTCGTTCGCTTTGGTATCGACGATCCAAACCCCTTTTTTCTGATTCATTTCAGATAAAGAAAATTTCAGCGGTGAACCACTATAGCGAGCATTTTCAGCTTGTAAGGCATTTTTCCCGTGTAAATGACCTAACGCTACATAATCGAATGATTCTAGTAACGATAAGGGTACTATATCCAATCCGCCTACCATTAATTTTGTTTCTGAATCAGATTTTTCACTGCCAGCTACAAAAAAATGACTGACTAAAACGTGTTTCATATCAGGTTTGAATTGTTTTTTCATTTCAGTTACAACTTCTTTCATCGCCTGTTCGATCGTCCGAATTTCTTCATTATCAAAATATAAACGAGCTGAAATTGGTTCAAAATACGGCAATAAGAAAAACTGAGTATTCTCCATCTCTACTGGCTGAAAAGCTTGATCCAAGCGAGTATTCAAATGAAAATTTGATTGAATAAACCATGGACCACCGGTTTCCAAACGTGTACTACTATCATGATTACCAGAAATCGCTAATACTGGGAATTTTTCCTGTAGATTCATTTCTATAATCATTTTATTGAAGACTTCGATCGCTTCAACTGAGGGAACTGAGCGATCATATAGATCACCTGCCACGACGATTGCATCCACTTGTTCTTTTTTTGCAATAGTCAAAATCTGCTGAAATGCATCCACTTGTTCCTCTAGTAAATCATACCCATGTAATTTTTTACCGATATGCCAATCGGCTGTATGTAAAAAACGCATTTTTCCACCACCTAAAAAAGTCCTTCTTACTATTATACCAAATTTAGGGAGAAATATATGGTTCAAACGTACAGAAATTTTCTGAAAGAAAAAAAAAGCCTGAAATATAACTCTTCGAGTTACATCCAAGCTAAAAAAATCAAAATACTTATGCGATTTCTATTCTTTCACTTCATATTTAAAATTTGGATCGATTTCTTGATCCAAGCTGTCAAAAGCCGCCTGCATTCTAAGCTCAACCTCAGCAATGCCTTCTTTATCCATCTTAGCAATATCACTGACGTCGATCGGTTCACCGAATCGAACAGTCACCCGACGCCGTTTAAATAAATCCTTTAACGTTAGTGGACCTTGATAAACAGCTGGAACAATTTTAACTTTAGCCATTTTTGCAATCAAGGCCACGCCGCCTTTTAACTCAGATGAATGACGGGTTCCGCTTGGAAACATAACTAAACTTAAATCTGTATTTTTTAACGTTTTGACAGGCGTTTTGATTGCACTTGGACCAGGTTTTTCCCGATCGACTGGAAAAGCATTGGCATGTTTTAAAATAAAACTTAAGAATGGATTTTTGAATAATTCCTTTTTCGCCATAAAACTAAATTTTTTCGGTGATCCACCGACAGCAAGGTACAAAGGCTCCCACCAGGTTCTATGAGGTGCTACTAAAATATAATTTTCATTTTGAGGAATGCGGTCTTTCTTTTCATAGTGAGCATTGCCGTTGATAATAAATAAAACGACCCGAACAACGCCACGCATAAATGTAAAAAACATGGTTTTTCTTCCTTTCTTTTCACTAGCTATAAGTATGCCGAAAACTGTTGCTTTTGACAAGTCTTTTTCACAGGTTTCTTCTAATCCTAATTGTAGTATAATATAAGGATATCTTCTGTTCCATCAAAGAGCTTTACTGTATAATTTTAGAAAATCGGAGGTTTTGTACATGATTGAGTATAAAAAACTGAATCAAGCCCAAAATGAAACACATTTGATTGCGCTACTTTCTGAAAAACAAGAAGAAGAGAAAAATATCCCCGCAGAAGAAAATACACCATTCTCTTTAGCTTTATATGATAATGATTTTTATATCGGAGGTATCACTGCCAATAAATGGATGAATGAGACACATATTTCATTACTTGCAATTAACAAAGAATATCGCGGCAAAGGCTATGGCACTGAACTACTCAAAAAAGCAGAAGACTTTGCGAGTGCATCAGGTACTAAATTAATCACAATCAATACCCAAGACTATCAAGCAAAAACGTTCTATGAACAATATGGCTATCAAGTATTTGGTCAATTAAAGGACACACCTTTCATAGGTACTACAAAATATTTTTTAGTCAAACGAATCTGAAAAAAAGGAATGAATGACACATGCTATTAAAAGGGGAACGAATCGATCAATTATTTGCAAATGATATTCAAATCATCCAAAGTAAAGAGGTATTTTCTTTTTCGATCGACGCTGTCTTGCTAGCAAATTTCCCAGCCTATCCAAAAAAAGGCAAGATTGTTGACCTTTGTGCTGGCAATGGGGCTGTTGGTTTATTTGCCAGTCGTAAAACGAACGCTCATATCACCCAAATCGAACTACAAGAACGCTTAGCAGATATGGGCAGACGAAGTATTCAATTAAATCATTTGGAAGAACAAATGACTATGCTTGAACTAGATTTAAAACTAGCAACAACTGCTGTAAAACCTGATTCTGTTGATTTAGTGTTATGTAATCCACCTTATTTCAAAGAATTACCAACAAGCCAAAAAAATCCGAA
Organism: Enterococcus sp. AZ170; assembly: GCF_050545135.1. Classification (NCBI taxonomy): domain Bacteria; kingdom Bacillati; phylum Bacillota; class Bacilli; order Lactobacillales; family Enterococcaceae; genus Enterococcus; species Enterococcus sp. AZ170. The sequence continues at coordinate 2,355,114 of NZ_CP172947.1, forward strand.
TCCGCACTTAGCTATTGCTCGCCATGAAATATATACAACACTAACAGAAGTCATTGGGGTTTCTGCAAAACTGTTAAAAACTAATGGACGTTTGGCCATGGTTCATCGGCCTGACCGTTTTTTAGACATTCTACACGCAATGGAATCTGCCGATGTCGCACCCAAACGTGTTCGTTTTATTTATCCTAAAGCCGGAAAAGAAGCGAATACTTTATTGATTGAAGGGATCAAGCAAGGGAAAAAAGAAGGATTTCGTGTCTTGCCGCCATTGTTTACTTATGATGACCAAAACAATTATTTACCTGAAGTGAAGGCGATGTTATATGGAAACTAATCATTATTTTTATGTACTCCACTGCAAAGATGAGACTTTTTACGGCGGTTATACCACAGATCCAAAAAGACGTTTAAAGGAACATAATAGTGGAGTTGGGGCAAAGTACACTCGACTTCCCTCTAGACTCCCAGCAAAAATAATCCATGTTGAAAAATTTAGTAGTCGTAGTGACGCAACCAAAGCAGAGTACGCATTTAAAAAATTAACAAGAAAACAGAAAATCATTTATTTAAGAGAAATGGGGCAGATCAATGAATGGAGTGATCCGAAAATTTGATTCTGCTGATGTCACACAGGTCGTATTACTCATAGCAGTACAGATTATCCAATGGGCCAGATGGTCAAAATACACGACAGAAAAAATTTCACGGCTAAGGCATCAGTTCTGCAATTATGAAAAAAATAGAACGACAAACTCTTGTAAAAATAACTTGATAATTGTTTGTATACAACAATAATGTCACTCTTGAAGCTACCTTATAAGAGAATTCAAAAAAAGAGCTGTAAAAAAACTCATTAAGTCTTTCACAGCTCTTATAAATCAAGTTATTCAATTACTGTCGCACCTAATACTTGTTTAAAATGATTCAATGCCCATTCGTGTCCAACAGGATCGAAACTGGCAACTGCATTTTTATGAATAACAATCTTGTACCCTAAATTATACGCATCCACTGCGGTGTGCAGGACACAGATATCCGTACAAACTCCGACTAGATGAAGCTCCGTAATGCCTCTTTCACGCAGACGGATATCTAAATCAGTTCCACTAAAAGCAGAATAATGACGTTTATCAATCCAGTAAACATTGACTTTGTTTCGACTCTTTTCATAAACTTCTGCTAGTTTCCCGTAGAGTTTGCGACCGTTCGTACCAACAATGTTATGGGGTGGAAATAAATCATTTTCTGGATGCTTTGGATCATTATGATCATGGCGATCAATCGCATAAACTACAAAATCATTATTTTCAATAAACGCTTGAGTTATAGCAAGTAAAGAAGACTCGATTGCTTGCCCTGCGCCACCTGTTGTCAATGCACCATCTGCTGCAACAAAATCATTCGTATAATCAATTGAAATCAATGCTTTCATTCAAAAACCTCCATTTAAAAAGTAAGACAGATTAAACAAGATGCTCCACAAAATGGATAACCATCTGTGCTGACTTTTCTCCTGCTTCTTCAATAAATTCATCAAAAGTTTGAGATGCTTCATGATCAGCCGTATCACTGATTGCTCTAACAACTAAAAATGGAATATTAAATTGTGCAGCTGCTTGAGCGATTGCAGCACCTTCCATTTCACAGGCCAATGCTTCTGGAAATTCTGAAAGAATGTTACTCACTTTTTCCTTGTCATTGACAAAAGAATCTCCAGTTACGATCAGACCATGATGAATCGACATCCCTGTCTTCTCAGCTGCTTTTTTCATTTCAATTTTTAGATAATCACTTGATTCATAATATAACGGCATACCAGGCAATTGTCCCGGCTGATAACCAAATCCAGTAACATCTACATCAAAATAAGCTAATTTGTCTGCAATCACTACGTCACCAACAGCTAGTCCTTGTCCAATGCCGCCAGCCGATCCAGTGTTGATCACCATATTTACACCATACTGATGGATCAATAAGGTTGTCGTAACAGCTGACAATACTTTCCCGATTCCAGAACGAACAACAATCACTTCATGTCGGCCTAGCGAACCTGAGACAAATAATGCTCCAGCTCTTTCCCAAGATCGTGTATCAGATAATTTTTCTTTTAAGATTTTCACTTCTTGATCCATTGCTCCGATAATTCCAATTTTCATAGTGACTTCCTCTTCTCTATAAATTCAATACGATAAATATAACAATAGCCAACAAAATCGCAACAATAATAATCGCTTTAGTCAGCGTACTACTGCGCTCTCGGATTTTTGTTTGCTCATTTGAACGTGATTTGGTAATTTCTTTTTGCTTCTTATGTTCTTTTCGATAAAAGTTTGAGATTTCTTTTTCTTTTTCACGGTATGCTTTGTCAGCTGATTTTTGCTCTTGCGCAAATAACTTTTGTGCCTCTTTGTCAGCCTCTTCTTTTCGTCTCCGTAATTCTGTCCGAGTGACCAACGGACCTTTGCTCATTGTTTATCCTCCTTCAGCTGCTGTTTTAGCTGCTGTAGTTCCCAATACTGCACAGCAAAGATGGTTTTTGCATCACAAATCAGCCCACTAGCAATTTCTGCTTTCGCTTCATCTAATGTGATTGTATATAATTCTAAAATCTCATCATCGTCTTGCGGACGGGGATTAGGAACCTTTACTAAATCTTGCGCAAAATAAATATGAAGAAGTTCATTTGCAAAACCAGGAGAAACATACATAGACGTCACAAAAGTAAATTCATTTGCTCGATAGCCGGTCTCTTCTTCTAATTCTCGCTCTGCCGTTTCTTTTGGATTGTCCTGTTCACCAGGGTCGATTTTTCCAGCAGGAATTTCTAAAAGAACTTTTTCCATCGGTTTTCTGAATTGTTTGACCATGATCATTTTATTGTCTGCTGTTATTGGAATAATCGCAACTGCTCCAGGATGAAAAACAAGTTCACGTGTACTAGTTTCACCATTAGGTAATTGGACTTCGTCCAAAACAACCTCAATCATATGTCCTTTAAATATTTCTTTTCTGGAAATCGTCTTTTCCTCAAACTCTTCAAAGTTCATCATGCAAGTTCACCAATCTTTCTATGGATATCATACCTTAATTTTGAAATTTTATCACTTATCACTCTTTTTGTGAATCCTTTATTCACAGTATCTGGGAATTTTTGAGGTTATTTAACTATTTCTACAAAAAATGTAGCATGCTCTCATCAAAAAAGAGAGGAATAAAACTATGGCACTAGTTTTACTTCTCTCTACTATCTACAGCTTTTATCCTGCTCATCATTTAAAACTATTTATTTTCTAATTCAGCTAGAGAGTTCATGACTTTAATTAAATCTGATTCATTACTACTTTTCTTGCTATTTAAGGTCCAACTGATACATTGCAAATAATGATCTTTACCTTCTACTAAATCGTAGATGTAATAAACCTCTACTCCATCTTTACTTGCTGTAAAAGTACGGCGTTCACCTTTTAGTCCATTATAGTTGATTGCAGCTTTTTTTTCATTTGTAATCTCACCTAAATCAGACAAATCCACAGACTGTTTAAATACATCAAAACTATCAAAATCTTTTTTTGCTTCACTTAACACCATATAGTATTCTTCATTTGTAGTATTTTTTAAACTGACATCCGCATTATCACTTAATTCTTTTGCTTCAACAGATTGCCAGCCGTCTGTCATTTCTATTTTAAAGTTTCCATTCTTGGTTTTGATTACTTCGATTTTATTTTTTGAATCACTCGGTTGCTCTTTTGTCTCATCCGTTGCTACTTGGTTTTCATCTACAGTAGTGCTTGTTGTTGAGCGATCACGAGGTTCATAAAATACCTCATCATCTCCATAAGAACTTAATTCTTCCACACTCGAACTTGTTTCTTCTAAATAAGCATCGTCATCCTCTTCTTCTACGACACTACGTCCAGAACAACCCGTGACGACCAACCCCACTAATAATATAGTTATGATTTTAAATTTCTTCACAATGTTTCTCCTTTTATCCAGATCGTTGTCTTCTATTATACCTTACGTTTCTATTTTTTTCTCATCTTTCTTTTGACTTTTTTGTGAACAATTTATCTGATTCTACATCTAAAGTAGTAAAAAACCCCTTTTTCCCCTTGCCATTTCTTACATTTTCACTAAATATCAAAATCAACCTTTGGACTGATATTATTTATAGCCCAGAATGTGCTAAAATAACTTATGTAGCGGAGGTTAACAACTTTCGATGGAATGAATGATTGGAGGGAACTTAAATGAGAAAAGGAAAGCTTATCAAAATAGTTGCTTATTTATTTTTAGCAGGTTTAGTTCTACGTTTTATTACTGGTGTTCACATACCAGCAGTTGTCGTGATTCTTTTGCTTCTTGTCGTTCTGCTTTTTAATGGATCAAAAAAGAAAACTGGAAAAAAAGAAGAAGCATTGCCTAATCTTACAAAAACAAAAGAGGAACATTATGCAAATTTAGGTATGACGGATCAGGAAATCAATTTTTTCCGTGATACAATGAATACGACTAAAAAGCAAATCGTTCAGTTGCAGGAAAATATGAATGCCTCTACTAAATTAAGAGCGGTCGACTTGCGCAACGATACGTTACGAGTATCCAAAGCTCTCTTTAAAGAGTTAGTGAAAGAGCCTAAAAAACTGCATTTAGCGAATCACTTTTTATATACTCACTTACCTAATTTAGTCGATTTAACGAGTAAATACTTAGAAATCGATGACCATGAGATCAAAAATAAACAAACATATGAAAAATTGGAAGAAAGTGCTCAAATTATTGACCAAGTCTCTAAATTAATCAAAAAAGATTATGAACAGTTTGTAGCTGATGATTTAGAAGACTTAGATATTGAGATATCCGTTGCTAAAAATAGTTTAAAAAGAGATAATAGCAGTAATGAACGTAACGATGAATTTTAATTATTGTTTCACTTGATCACTCTACTTTGACTCATGTTTTATACTGTGTACTTGCATGAGCTGAAGTCTCGGTACACTTTCAAATTTAGGAGGAAATAAAATGGAAGATAAACCAAAAGATATCACCCCTGTCAATGATACTTTAGATGACTTATTGAATAACCCTTTTTCAACACCTATTGATTCATTAACAGCAACCCAACAAAGTGAGATCTCTGCTTTACAGGATCAGCAGGTTGCAACTCGATTAGTGGATAAATTGCCAGAAGATCGTCAAGCCCAAGCACGCGAGTTAGCATCTAAAATCGATGTACAAGACTCTCAAGCTGTGATCACCTATGGTTCAGCAGCGCAAACAAAGCTAGGCGAATTTTCTCAATCGATGTTAAATCACGTACAATCTCAAGATATCGGTCCTGTTGGTGATTCCTTAACAGATTTGATGTATCGATTAAATGAAGCGAACCCTGATGAATTACGAGCGGGCGAAGGGAATATTTTTCAAAAAATGTTTGGTAAAGTAAAACAATCGATTTTTGAGATCACTGCGAAATATCAAAAAATTGGTGCTCAAATTGATAAAATTGCGGTCAAACTAGAAAAAGAAAAAAATGGTCTTTTAAAAGATAATCTAATGTTAGAACAACTTTACAATAAAAACAAAGATTACTTTGATGCCTTAAATATCTATATTGCAGCCGGTGAGTTAAAGACTGAAGAACTGCAAATGAAGATCATTCCTGAAGCTATGAAGAAAGCTGAAGAAACTGGTGATCAAATGGACGTACAAATTGCGAATGACTATACGCAATTTTTAGATCGCTTAGATAAACGAACACACGATTTGCGTTTAGCACGTCAAATCACGATCCAACAAGCACCTCAAATTCGTTTGATTCAAAATACCAATCAGGCTTTAGCAGAAAAAATTCAAGCATCGATCAACACAGCGATTCCGCTTTGGAAAAACCAGGTAGTGATTGCATTGACTTTATTACGTCAAAAAGATGCTGTAACAGCCCAACGTCAAGTATCTGAAACAACTAATGATTTATTGAAGAAAAATTCTGAAATGCTTAAGATTTCTGCAATTGAAACGGCAAAAGAAAATGAACGTGGTATCGTTGATATCGATACATTACAAAAAACGCAAAACGATTTAGTTGAAACAATCCAAGAAACATTAAGGATTCAGCAAGAAGGAAAAGAAAAACGTCGTGCGGCTGAAATCGAATTAGGTCATATGGAAGAAGATTTAAAAACAAAATTATTAGAATTGACACAATAACAAAAAATACTTAACCAAGCTTTTCTCGCTTGGTTAAGTATTTTTTAGACTAACTCATGATAAGAAGTGCGAATCTTCTCAAACAATTTTGTATACGGTTTTAACCCTGTATATTGTTCAATCGTCTGATCTAAGCCTTGCTCTTTAATTGCTTTTTGAAGCGCACAAGCTTCTTCATCCGTCGGTTCTTCAAATTTCATCGCTGCAGCAATCGCAATTGCCAAAGCCTTAGGCGTTTCATTAAATGCTTCCACAAATTGTCTAGCAGGTTGAATAAATCGATCATTTTCACCTATTTTTCGGATCGGTGAGCGACCAACACGTGTTACATAATCTGAAACGTAAGGATTCTTAAAGCGCTCAATGATTTTATCAATGTAGGCTTGATGCTCGTGGTGAGAAAATTGAAACTTTTTTTCCAATAACGCTCCTGTTTCCTCTAGAGCACTTCGTACGATAAAGAGAACCTTCTCATTATGAATCGCATCTTCAATTGATTTTATATTTCTCATATGACCAAAATAAGCTGTGACTGCGTGACCTGTATTTACTGTAAATAATTTACGTTCAATGTAGGGCGTTAGGTCGGGTACATAATTTAACCCAGCAATTTCAGGTGCATTTTCTTCATTTAAAGGCTCCTCGACAACCCATTCATAAAATGGTTCTACAGTCACAGTCAACAGATTTTCATGATTTTGATTTGGAACAATGCGATCGACTGCTGAATTGGGAAAGGCTACAAATTTCTTAGCGTATTCTTTGGCTTCAACTGTTAACAATGGCAAGACAGCTGCTTGAAGAATTTCAGAACCACCAATCATATTCTCACAAGCAATAACGGTCAAGTATTCAGCAGAACCTACTCTTAGCTCAATTCCTTTAGCGATAACTTCTGCTACTCTTGGTAAAATTGTTGGTCCTACAGCAGTTGTAACTATTTTTGCTTTACTGATATATTTTGCTAATCGCTCCACTTCTTTACTGCTGTTGACAGCCTGTACCCCTTCAATCATAAATCGCTCTTGCTCTTCGTTAGCCAAAATAACTTCATATTCGCCTTGCGTGTTGATTGCCTCAACAATTTTTTCGTCAACATCGGCAAATATCACTTGGTACCCTGCTTGAACTAATAACCAGCCAATAAAGCCACGTCCAATATTTCCTGCGCCAAAATGAACTGCAATTTTTTTCATACAGTCACCTCTTCATTAAACAATTCAATAATCTGTTCTTGTGAGTCAGCTGCTACTAATTTTTCTACATTTTCTAAATCTGAACAAACTAAAGCAATCGCTGATAACAAGTCTAAATGCTCATCGTCAATTCCTGCAATCCCAATAATCAATTTCACTTCATTGCCATCAAAATCTACCCCTTCAGGTACTTGTAAAATAACGATACCTGATTTCTTGATTAGATGTTTCGATTCATCCGTGCCATGTGGAATCGCAACTAGATTTCCAATATAAGTCGTAGTTAATTGGTCTCGTTCGACCATCTTTTCAATATACTCTGGTGCTACGTAGCCCAAACTGGTCAACTGTTTTCCAGCTGCTTGGATAGCTGTTTTTTTATCAAAAAATTGCTGATTTAACGCGATATCTTCTTTCTTTAAACTAATCATTTTATCTCCTCATCTCTAAGTAATTTAATAATTTCTGAACAAAATAGGCGGATACTTCTTCATTTGTTCCATATTCTAAAATTTCAATGACTTGTCTATTATCAACAAAAAGCGTACTGATATAACTAATGATTTCCAAACCTTCTTGTGAAAATTTTTCTGGAACCAATAGTAACGCGATTCGATTGATCGCCATTTTTGTATGATCCATGGTTTCGATAAAAATCGATTTTTCTAACGAAAAAAGTTGAAAAAACGGTTCTTTTATTGATTCGTTACGTGCATGAAACAGTCCAATTTGTGTATTTGGAATACCAAAGGCTTTCTTATCCTCGTCGTTCAAAAAGATACTAACGACTGCCTCGATATCTAACTCTGCATCTTTCTCCAAAAGCTGTGTACAAATGACCCGAACCGTGTCTTCGATCGTTCCAAGATTTTCATTTAACTTAGAGTAGTTGAAATTTTTTAAAATTGCTAAAACAATCGATGTAAATCGTTGCTTTTGCTCTAAAAAATGTGTTGCTTCTAACAAAGTCAACTGAACTGCTTGTTCTTCATAGGTAATTTTTTTATGGTATTCACTATGCAGACTTTTCAAAAAGACACTGATTTGTGAAAGCTCTCTTTCTGTCAACATAGGAGATACCAAAAAATAATCAAAATCCACTGATCCTAGATCAATAGTCGAAATGATAACATGGTAATGTCCTTCTGCTTTTTTTCTACTCAGCTCAAATAAAGAGACTGTTTCTAATTTTTCTAATTGAGGAATTCGCTGACGCAAGCGAGTAACCAACATTCTAGATGTTCCTATCCCACTTGCACAGACAACTAATCCAGAAAAACGATTTTCACTCTCTAATTGTAAAAGGACCGCACCAAAGTGTAAAACTAGGTAACCGATTTCTTCATCAGGTACGTGACTTTTTTGATACACTTGGTCAAACGCTTGTCTGATAACTACAAATAAATCGGCATAATCTTGCTTGATAGAGTGAATTAAGGGATTGTAAATTCGCATTCCTTGTTGGAGGCGCCTTAATGTAGGTCGTAGATGTGCAATCAGCCCTTTGGTTAACAACTCTTTAGGTAACTCTTGTCCTAGTTTAGATTCAACTTGTTCAATCAGTTGCTTAACTAAAACCAAGACTTCTAATTCTTCATTTTCCATGAAGCCCATGTTACTTTTTGTAGTCTTCACACCTCTAAGATGTGTTGTGACATAGGCAGCTTCTCCATCTGGGACAACTTCTACTTCCATTTCAAGAATATCTGCTAACATTTGTTTTGCCACAACAAATTCTGGATAATTGATCATTTTATCATTATCTGTGTGTGCTTGAATAAAGTTTCCTGCAATCATTCGTTCTATTGAAATGGAAATATGCACAATTAAATTAGCATAAGCCTCATCACTGATTTCTTCTAGATTTTGTTTGCGCCAATTACGGACACTAAATTCTACTTTCTTCAATAATGTTTCATTGACTAAATCTAGCAAACGCCCTTCTACTCGATCATTAGTGGCTACTTCACGGGATTTTTCTTGAAAGAACTGTAATAATTGATAGTCTGGAAACTGTTGGCCAAAGAGCTCGCTCATTAAGCTTCTTTTTTGTGCTTCATCAGCTTGTAAAGAGACACCTGTGCCTCGTCTTCTTTCAATTTTTACTGTTTTAGGTAGCCGCTCTTCGATTTTAGTTAGATCATTACTAATCGTTGAAATCGTAACATTTAAATCATTTGCTAGTCCGGCAAGTTTTAAGCTTTCTTCTTTCAACAAAGTTTTGAGAATTTTCTGCTGCCGCTCTTCTGGACTAAATTCGTTATAAGACAGATCCATCAATTGCCATCGAAAATGTTGTTTATCTAAATCAACGCCTTCTAAAGATAAAATCCCTTGCTCCTTCACCAATTTAAGCTGATAAGTAGATAACGTTTCCTCTACTTCTTTTAAATCGCGTCGAATCGTCCGTTTACTAACATTTAAATCCTCTGCTAACTCATGAACAAAAACGGGACGATTATTAGTCAACAGCTGCTCCAAAATAAGTCTAACTCTTGCTGAAAGATACATGAGATTCTCCTCTCTAGAAAATGATTATTTTTATTTAAACAGATGTTTTAACAGCCAATAATTTTTCTACTAATTCATCATATTTATTACTACTTAGAAAATTATCAACTGAAACGTGATAGGCTTTTGGTAATCGCTCTTTTGCTCTCGAAGTTAAATCTTGATGTGTCACAACAATATCAGCATCATTAGGGAGTTGAGCTATGGCCGAATTGACTACTTCAATCGTTAATCCTGCTTTTTTTACTTTATTTCGTAAAACAGAAGCTCCCATGGCACTTGATCCCATTCCAGCATCACAAGCAAAAATGATTTTCTTAGTATTTGCAAGAATTTCTACTGCATTATTCATCTTTTCAGACGCAGAAAAACTTGTTACCACATCTGGATTAACTGTTTTTCGTCCTTTTAAAGCATTTGCTTTTTCAGACGCTGCTTCAATCGTTGTCTCAGTTTCTTTAGACGTTTTTAACACTACAGCTGAAATCGCAAATGATACCGCAGTTGCGACAATAATTCCCGCAAAAACACCTAAATAGCCATTTCGAGGAGTCATCGCTAAAATAGCAAAGATACTACCCGGCGATGCTGGCGCTACTAAACCAGCATTAAATAGTGAGAACGTCATAACACCAGCCATGCCACCACCAATGGCTGATAGAATCAAAATTGGTTTCATCAAAATATAAGGAAAATAAATTTCATGAATTCCACCTAAAAAATGGATAATAATTGCACCTGGTGCTGTTTGTTTTGCACTTCCGCGTCCAAAAATCGTATAGGCTAGTAAGATACCTAATCCAGGTCCTGGATTGGACTCTAATAAAAACAATACAGAACGGCCTGTTTCAGCGGCTTGTTCGATTGCAATCGGACTGATCACACCATGGTTGATGGCATTATTTAAAAACAATACCTTAGCAGGTTCAACAAAAACGCTTGCTAGCGGTAGTAGTGAGTTTTTAACTAAAAATCCTACACCTGTTGCTAAAAGATTATTTAAACCTTCTACCGCAGGACCGACGATCAAATAGGCAATGATTGCTAATATCGATGCTAAAATTCCAGAAGAAAAATTGTTGACTAGCATTTCAAAACCTGGTTTGATTTTGCCGTCTACTAATTGATCAAATTTTTTAATGCAGTATGCTCCTGCAGGTCCAACCATCATGGCGCCTAGAAACATAGGGATATCTGCTCCAGTAATCACGCCCATTGTAACCATTGCACCCACGACCCCACCGCGAATATCATAAACCAAACGCCCCCCAGTAAAACCAATCAGAATCGGTAATAAGTAAGTAATCGTTGGTCCTGTTATCTCATTTAATTGTTCATTTGGAAACCAGCCTGTAGGAATAAATAAGGCTGTTAAAATTCCCCACGCGATAAATGCTCCAATATTCGGCATAATCATTCCGCTAAGAAAGCTTCCGAACTGTTGAACTTTCACTTTTAGATCCCCTTGTGTTTGTTCCATTGTTTTCCTCCTTCTATTTAAAACAAGAAAAATTTTGAGTCATTCAATCTGCGCAGATCAATTCTCAGACAACCGCTTGGATGTCTTCTTTATTGTAATCGCTCACTTGTCACCATACAAGTGAATGAAAGCGCAAATTTGTCCAAACAATTTGGACAAATTATGAAGAAGGTTTTATTCACTTGACTTGATGCTTTTAAAATGTAAAAGAGTTGGAAGTAAAACTAAAGACTAGTTTTACTTCCAACTCTAAATTCTATTAAATCGTTTTCTACCATTCATTTTCTAAGCAAATTTATCTAACTAAAATAGATGTCACTATGTTTAGAACAGTTCGAATTAAATAACCGTCCGCAGTTCAAGCATTGTGCTTTTTTTTGATAGTCACTTACCGTCATTTCTAACTGACAAGCTCCGCAAAGAACTACTTTCGCATCCGGTTCAGTGGCAACCGGCCATGCTTCAAAATGATGTAATTCTTGTTCATCATGACATTGGTAACAAGCATAATATTTTTTACAAAGATAACATTTATTCGCAATGATATCCACAAGAGAGCTATAATGAGTACATCTACCTTCTTTATCAACCATTGAACCAAATATTTTTACCAACTCAAGACCCCCTTTTAGCAAGAGATTTCGAGATTCTTTTTGCAATAAATACTGTTAAAAATGCTTTAATGGTATCTCCAGGAATAAAAGCCAGACTGGCAAGCAAACTGTTTGATAAAGAGACATCGGATAATAGACTTACCCCAACAGCTCCACAGAAATCAATAAACAATGCCCCAAAAAGGAAAGTAATGCCAAAGCCATACATACTATTTTGATTATTTGGGTTGAATCTTTCAGTCAGCCAGCCAATCATAAATGTTGCAATAGGATAAGCAAAAAGATAACCTGCTGTGACACTAAAAAAGACGGTCATCCCTCCTCTACCACCTGCCAACAATGGAAAACCAACTGCTACAAGTAATAGAAATAACAAGGTTGCAATTGTCCCATTCTTTTTGCCGAGAAGTAAACCACTGAGCATAAACCCAGCGTTTTGAATAACAATTGGTACAGGTAAAAGGCTAATTGGAATTGGTGGAAAAAAACCTAAAACAATAATAATGCTGATCATAATGGCAATTTTAGTGATATCTTTTGTTTTCATGTGTTCCCTCCAAATGTTTAAACAAGATTTATATATTTAAAATACTATTTCAACCCACCTTTGTCAACCTTAATATAAAACAGGTTGACTTAAAAACAATAAATAAACATCTTAATGAGAAATAGACTTCTAACCGATTGATGATTAAACGATTTTTCACCATAGATCCCTTAACTTCATTCTAATCTTTTGATTAACATTCTAGTTTGAAAGAATTCAAGTAACGACTTGTAAAAATAAAGGGCGTAAGTTTATTTTTCTTATACTAAAGCTATGTCTTTAGTTGTTTTTCTTGATGAGAATGATACAATAAAGTAAAAAGTACTTTTATCTAACTTTAGGGGAGATGACTAATTTGACACGCTTTAGTTCAAAGGAAGAAGAAAAACAATATTATGAGCAACAAGCTACTGAAACTGACTTTTTAAAATGGTACCATCAACAAGAACTTCCTGAATATGAAAAACCTTCTCTGACTGTAGATATTGTTTTGATGTGCTATAACAAAGAAGAAGATCAACTGAAAATCTTGCTGATCAAAAGAAAAGGCCATCCTTATAGAAATTCTTGGGCATTACCAGGTGGTTTTGTAAATAGAAGCGAATCTACTGGGGAAAGTGTTTTGCGGGAAACACAAGAAGAAACTGGTGTCATCATTTCTAAAGATAACATCGAACAGCTTCATAGCTTCAGTCGACCTGATCGAGATCCTCGTGGCTGGGTAGTAACGGTTAGTTATCTCGCTTTCATTGGTGAAGAACCTTTGATTGCAGGAGATGATGCAAAGGAAGTTCGCTGGTTTACAATGAAGCGTAAAGAAAGCCTGCTTTCTCTTAATAACGGCGATGTGAATATTATTTTAGATTTAGATACAGGTGTTTCAACGGGAAAAGACACATTAGCTTTTGATCATAGTGAAATCATTCTAAAAGCTTTTAATCGTGTGGCGAACAAGATGGAACATGATCCACAAGTGCTGCAAGTCTTAGGAAAAGATTTTACAATCACTGAAGCCAGAAAGGTCTTTGCTAAATTTTCTGGAATCGATTATAAGACAATCGATCACTCCAATTTTAAAAAAGCTATGCTTCATCATTTTGAAGAAATTGGTGAACGTCCTGTGGGCATTGGTCGACCTTCAAAGATTTATCAGTTGAAACACGAAAATTCAAATAAAAAATAATCGTCAACAATAACTTAAACGGTAAGAAAGGCGGAGAACATGGTCGTTTATTTAAGAAGAGCTGTACCAGATGATCTTAGCACTATTATTGAAATCATTACCTACGCGCAAAAACTTCTGTATGATCAAAATATCCCTCAGTGGCAAAATAACGACGGCCCAAATCAAAAACTGTTAGAGTACGATATCAAGCTTCAGAGATGTTACGTACTCATTGTTGATCAAGCTATTGCTGGCCTAGGAGTGCTTTCATCAGAGATCGAAGAGCCCTACGAACAAATCAAAAATGGGCAATGGCAACTGACTTATGGGCATTACATGACGATCCATCGTGTTGCGTTAGCACCATTTTACCAAGGGAAAGGATTTGCATCACTTTTGATGAACTATCTCATTACCACTGCTAGATTGAATGACTTTCGAGATATTCGGATCGATACCCATCCGCAAAATACTGCGATGCAACGCCTAATAGAAAAAGTAGGTTTTAGCTATCAAGGGGAAATTTTACTACCAATTAGCAATGGGGCACGTTTCGCTTACCAAATGATCTTAACTTAAATAAAAACACGGAAACAAGTAACGCTTCAAAGCGTTTATTTGTTTCCATGTTTTTATTTAACTTCATAAATTCATTTTTCTACAATCTGCTTAGCAATAAAACTTGAGTATTTTACCTGACCGTCCACATTTGGATGAACCCGATCCTCGTAAAACCATTCTTCATGCTCATTACTATATCCATACCAGTCAATTACCACTAGATTTTTATATTTCTTTTTCATTGTTTCTAGCATCGTATTCACTTCATTTTGCCATCGACGAGTTGGTACACGAACATTGATCCAAAAGACTTTACGGTTGGAACCAATTGCTGTCATAAATTCATCGAATTGTGCTTCAGTAAACGAACCGTTCGTCCCAAGTCCCACTAATACGTTATCTTTCAATAATTTTTCTTTATCCAACTTTTCAATATTAGGCGTACTAGTATACAATTGTCTGCCGACTTCACCATCAACGATCATCTTCGGAAAAATTTCTTGGAGACCTGCTGCTGCGTCTAAAATAACTGAATCACCGAAAGCAGTGACTTCCATATTCTTGGCTTTCTTACTTTCTGCCTCAGTCAAATCAAAGTTCGTTTCGGGCGCTACATTTGTTTGATTGTTCGAATCAGTTGTTTTCCCTTCATTTTTGGCTTTTTCTTCTGCTTTTCTTTGTTCAGCTTGCTTTTTATTCGCTGCAATATTTTCTTGAAGTTGTTGTTGCTCTGCCGTAATTTCATTTGATGGTGCTACAGCCAAAGCAAAAAGTGCAAAACAAGTAAATACGACACTGATCAAAGCAGTCACTTTTGGAATCGTTAGCCAAGGTTTTCGGAAAAAATCTTTAATTGCAAACCATGTATATTGATAATAGAATTTGCCTAGCGGTTTTTCAATAAAACGATAAGAGAGCTCACTGATTCCAAGAATCAACGCAATCTCAATCAATGAGTGCAAAAATATATGATCACTTAAATTCTGAATTTTTGCTTCATAAAAAATCATGACTGGAAATTGATACAAATAAATACCATAGCTTCTTTTACCAAACCATGTAAAAACAGGATTCGTTAGCCATCGATTCAGATCAGCACCAGGATGCGCGGTCACAGCAACTAAGATCGTTGCAAATATACTGACAATAAACATCCCGCCATAGTACACAAATGCTAAATGATCAGCTAAAAATAAAAAGGAGCACACTAAGATTACTAATGAAGCAATTCCGACACCGTTCAGTAAATTTTTGGCTTTTATCGGAATCTCTTCCTTTAAACGAAAACTTGGCCAAACAAATGCTAGACTGCTACCCATCAATATTGAAAACAGTCTTGTATCTGTCCCATAATACACTCTAGTAGGATCTGCTCCAGGGGTGTATAAAACAGCCATCAAAATACCTGACCCCATAGCGAGCGCCATAATGATTCCAAAGATCTTACCACTATGTTTAACGTATTTTTTTAAAATAATAAATAACAATGGCCAAATCAAATAATTCTGTGCCTCGACAGCGAGAGACCAAATATGTGTAAATGGAGACTGTGTTGTGAATCGATCAAAATAAGAGAAACCCCTAAAAATTTGCCACCAGTTATTATAATATAGGACACTGCTGGCAACGACACTGCGTAAGTTATTTAGTAAATCTTTTTGAAAGAACACGATATATGCAGAGGATGTAATCAGCATTGCAACCAAGCCTGGATACAGCCGCTTCATCCTTCGAATATAAAAACCTTTAACATCGATTGTTTCCGTCTGAAGCCATTCTTGCCTCAGTAAGTCAGTAATCAAATAGCCTGAAACTGCAAAAAAAATAGGGACGCCTAAATAGCCCCCATGCATTATATTAGGGAACAAGTGATACAGAATCACACCAATGACCGATATTGTTCGAATCCCATCGAACCCGGTAATATAACGGCGATTTTCTAATCTTTTTTTATTATTCATTTATATTTTCCAACTTTACTAATATTCTTTTTTATATTTCGAGTAATTTTTAACAAAGGAAACATGATTTAAAAAATGACGATCGATAGAAAAAATAAGTCGCGTTTGACCAAAAAAAGGTGGCCTGTTGAAGTGTAAAAAAATTCCTATCTTGCTCATGTTCATTGACGGTCGTTGTTTTTTGACCGATTTAAAGTAGTAACTTAAATATACGTTCTTTCTACACAAATGGCAAGAACTCTCTCTTCAATTTTCGACTTTTTAAGTAAATTTTAGATATTCTTTGAGAATACAAAAATTGAGCTGAAAATCAGATTTTTTTCTGACTGACAACTCATTTTTTTTGATTTAATTTTAGACAGCTTTCAACGTAAATAGTTATTATACGAGTAGTGCATATAATGATGGATTATCACTTAAATCAATATATTTAGGATCAAATTCCGCCATTTTTGCTAATAAATTAGGAAGTTCCTCTTTTTCCTTTAATAAAATACCTAGAATAACAGGTCCTGTTCCACGATTAACTTTTTTGGTATATTCAAAACGTGTTATGTCATCATTTGGTCCTAGAATATCCGTTACAAATTCTCTTAAAGCTCCTGGTCTTTGCGGAAAATTAATAACAAAATAATGTTTTAATCCTTCAAAAATCAATGAGCGTTCTTCGATTTCTTCCATTCGATTAATATCATTATTACCACCGCTAATGATGCAAACAACATTTTTTCCTTTAATATCCTCTTTGACTAATTCTAAAGCTGATACACTCAATGCACCCGCCGGTTCGACAACGATAGCCTGTTTTGTATATAACTCTAGTATGGTTGAACAGACTTGACCTTCATCAACAGCTAACAATTCGTCGACATATTCAAGAGCATGTTCATACGTTAACGCACCTACTTGTTTTACAGCAGCTCCATCTACAAATTTTTCTACGCTATCTAGCATTACTGGTTTTCCCTCATCAAAAGCAGCCCGCATAGATTGAGCGCCAAGCGGTTCTACACCAAGGACCGCAGTTGTCGGACTACTATTTTTGGTATATGTCGCAACTCCACTGACAAGTCCACCACCACCAATAGCGGCAAGTAGATAATCCACTTGAAATTCAGATTTCTTAGCTTCTTGTAATATTTCTACTGCTACGGTTCCCTGTCCGGCCATAATATTTAAATCATTAAAAGGATCAATAAAGGCTTGATTATTTGTTTTGGCAAAGTTTTTTGCTGCTTCGGCAGAGGCGTCAAAAGTATCTCCAAACAATTTTACTGTTACTTTCTCCCCACCAAAAAATTTTACTTGAGATATTTTTTGCTGAGGAGTTGTTGTTGGCATAAAAATCGTGGCTGCTACATCCATTTCTTGACAAGTAAAAGCCACCCCTTGCGCATGATTTCCAGCGCTAGCACAGACAACACCGTTTTTTAACATCTCAACAGGTGTTTGCTTGATAGCATAGTACGCTCCTCTTAATTTGAATGAGCGAACTTTTTGCAGGTCTTCCCTTTTTAAATAAACATTACATTGATATTTTTGTGATAAATATAGATCATATTGTAGTGGTGTTTTTGTCACGACCTCTTTTAATACATCATACGCTTCTTCAACATTTTCCTTCGTAAGTTTTAACAAATACTCCCCACCTTTCTTATGTAAGTAAAAGAAGCTGAGATAAATGGTGCACTCCCATTATTGATTGAAGAAGGAATACAGCTCTTTTCTCAGCCTCTAGTTACTGAACGTATCTTTTAGTCTTCTCTTGATACAAAAGGCATCATTTTACGTAACTCTGCGCCAACTTTTTCAATTGGATGTCCAGCGTTCTCTTTACGCATTTGATTGAATTCTTTAAAGCCATTTTTATTATCATCGATGAATCCTTTAGCAAATTTGCCATTTTGGATATCAGTCAACACTTCTTTCATATTAGCTTTAGCTTCTGAGGTAACAACACGTGGTCCTGATACATAATCTCCATACTCTGCAGTATTTGAGATAGAGTTACGCATTTTTTCAAATCCTCCTTCATAAATAAGGTCAACGATCAATTTCAATTCGTGACATACTTCAAAGTAAGCTAATTCCGGTTGGTAGCCAGCTTCTGTTAAGGTTTCAAAACCTGCTTCGATCAAGCTAGTTAAACCACCACATAATACGGCTTGTTCCCCGAATAGATCTGTTTCAGTTTCTTCTTTAAAGGTAGTCTCCAGTACTCCGACACGCGTAGCACCGATTCCTTTGGCATAAGACAAAGCAACATCGCTTGCTTTTCCTGTTGCATCTTGATATACCGCAAATAATGCAGGTACTGCAAAACCTTCTGTAAACGTACGACGAACAAGGTGTCCTGGTCCTTTAGGAGCAACTAAGAAAACATCCACATCTTTTGGTGGGTTGATTACATCAAAATGAATATTGAAGCCATGACCGAATGCTAATGCATTGCCTGCTTCTAAGTTTGGTGCAATTTCATTGTCATAGAGCTCTCCTTGGATTTCATCTGGAGCTAAAATCATGACTACATCTGCTTTTTTAGATGCTTCTTCAACGGTCAATACGTCAAAACCATCGTTACGAGCTGCTTCTGCTGATTTTCCTTCACGAATTCCGATGATTACTTGATTGCCATTATCTCGTAAGTTTTGAGCGTGGGCATGTCCTTGCGAACCATAACCGATGATTGCAATTGTTTTTCCTTCTAATTGATTGTTTTCTACTGAATTATCATAATATACTTTTGCCATTTTTGAACCCTCCAAATTTTTTTATGCTTATAAGCGTATGCTTTAAGACCCTTTTTTAGTTATTGCCTCTTGTAAATCCAGTAACACCTGTTCGTGCTAATTGTTTAATGCCATATGGCGCTACAACATCGACAAAGGCACTGATTTTTTCACTAGTGCCTGTGACTTGAATCACGACGGTACGTGTACCGACATCGATCACGTTCGCTCTAAATGGATCGATCACTGAGAACAATTCAGCTCTAACAGTAGCTGGCGCATTAAGCTTGACCAATGCTAGTTCTCTTTCCAAATGTGGTTCATCTGTAATATCAGAAACTTTGATCACGTCGATTTGTTTATTCAGTTGTTTGGTCACTTGCTCTGCTTCATTTAAATCTGCTACTTGAACGATGATCGTTATCCTTGAAACATTCTCTAACTCCGTTGCTCCAACAGATATACTGTCGATATTGACTTGTCTGCGTGTCAACACACCACTAAACCGGTTTAAGACACCCGAATTATTATTGACTGTTGCGGTAATGATCCGTCTCATTTTAATCCACCCCCAGCATTTGATAGTTTGCTTTTCCAGCTGGAACCATAGGTAATACATGTTCCGTTGGTGAAACCATCACTTCAATCAATAATGGTCCTGTTTCTTTAAAGGCTTCAGTTAAATCTGCCTCGACAGTATTCGGGTCCTCTATTCTGATTCCTCTAATATGATAGGCTTCTGCCATTTTTACAAAATCTGGTTGTGTAGCAAAAACTGATTCTGAGCATCGACCGTTGAAAAAGCTTTCCTGCCACTGACGGACCATTCCTAATGACTGATTATTCAAAATCACGATTTTGATTGGAATATTGTATTCATTTAAAATTGCTAACTCTTGATTTGTCATTTGGAAGCCACCATCACCGACAAAGAGAACAACTTCTTTATCTGGACAACCCAATTTTGCACCGATTGCAGCTGGAACACCGTAACCCATTGTTCCTAGACCACCGCTTGTTATAAGCTGTTTTTCATTTTTAAATGGATAAAACTGTGCAGCCCACATTTGATGCTGACCAACATCCGTTGCAACGATGGCTTCACCCTCTGTCAATTCACCAATGAATTCAATGACCTTTTGCGGCTTGATTTCGGTCTTTTGTTCTTTATCATATTTGAATGGATGCAGTTTTTTTCGTGAAAGATTTAGTTTCTTCCAATCGCTCCAATCATTGCATTTTACTTCTGTTTTCAACATTTCTTTTAACGTTTCTTTCGCATCTGCTACGATTGGGATCTGAGTATCGATGATTTTTCCGATTTCAGCAGGATCAATATCAACATGAGCAATCACTGCGTTTGAAGCAAATTCTTTTGGTGCACTAGCCAAACGGTCGTCAAAGCGAGAGCCAATATTGATCAGCAAGTCGCAATCAGTCAATGCCATATTCGCTGCAAACGAGCCATGCATACCGCCCATGCCTAAGAACAGCTCGTTTTCTGTTGGAATTGCTCCAAGTCCTAACAGTGAACTTAGCGCTGGAACTTGATATTTATTGACTAACTCAACTAATTCTTGCCCTGCATCTGCGTGTAGTACACCTGCTCCGACTAATACCAATGGTTTTTTAGCTGTCGACAAGGCTTCCATAAGTTTTTTGATTTGTAGTTTATTTGGTTTCACAGTTGGTTGATAACTTGGTAAGTCTAGTTTTACCTCAATGTCTGCCTCAGCTTCCATAATGGTCATGTCTTTTGGTAAATCGATCACAACCGGGCCTTTTCTGCCAGTTGTCGCAATATGAAAGGCTTCTTCAATAATTCTTGGTAATTCTTTTGTTTCTCGAACTTGGTAATTATTTTTAGTGATCGGCATCGTTAATCCAATTATATCTGCCTCTTGAAAGGCGTCTTTTCCAATACCATCTGTGACTACTTGCCCTGTAAAGACAACTAAAGGAATTGAATCACTCATTGCATCCGCAATTCCAGTGATCGCATTTGTTGCACCTGGACCACTAGTTACGATAACAACACCTGGTTTACCAGTTGCTTTCGCATACCCTTCAGCTGCATGGACGGCTCCTTGTTCATGTCTCGTTAAAATATGCGGAATGTCTCCATCATATAACGCATCGTATAGAGGGAGGACTGCTCCACCAGGATATCCAAAAATCATTTCTACCTTTTGCTTCAATAACGAGTCAATTAAAAGCTTTGAACCATTTTTCATTTTTCTCTGTTTTTCTGCCATGAGCTTCCCTCCTCTAGTCTAGCAAATCTGCTGGAATCTGCATGATTCCACCTGTATGAGCTGAAGTGACCAACGCTGTATATCGAGCTAAGTATCCTGTTTTTACTTTTGCTTTGAATGTCGGCAGTTGATCATTTCTTTTCGCCAGCTCTTCTTCAGAAACATGTAATTCCAATGTCCGATTGGTTAAATCAATCTCAATTTCATCCCCATCTTCGATTAATGCAATGGGTCCGCCTGCTGCAGCTTCTGGAGAAATATGACCAACAGCGATTCCTCGAGTAGCACCCGAAAAACGCCCATCTGTGATCAATGCTACATCTTTGCCTAAACCTCGTCCTACAATACTTGATGTCGGTGCCAACATTTCCGGCATACCTGGTCCGCCTTTTGGTCCTTCGTAACGAATCACGACAACATGACCTTTTTTTACCGTATGATCATCGATTGCTGCCACAGCTTCATCATGAGAGCCAAAACATATTGCTTTCCCTACAAATTTTTTGATTGATGGATCAACCCCGCCGACTTTGATCACACTGCCTTTTGGCGCAATATTTCCATACAAAATCGATAGACCACCAACCGGACTGTATGGATTTTCCTTTGGATGGATAACTTCTTCATTTTTGATTACTGCATCTTGAACGTTTTCACGAATCGTTTTTCCTGTAACTGTGATACGATCTGGATGAATTGCATCGCCTAGATCGACCAACTCTTTCATAATTGCTGGAACACCACCTGCTTCATGGACATCGTGCATCGAATAGGCAGATGAAGGAGCGATTTTTGATAAATATGGAACACGCTCAGCAATCGCATTGACTTCTTCCAAGTTATAGTCGATTTCGGCTTCATTTGCGATTGCCAATGTATGCAAAACTGTATTAGTAGAACCGCCCATTGCCATGTCTAAAGCAAATGCATCATCGATTGCTTCTTTTGTGATGATATCTCTTGGTTTAATCTGTTTTTTGACTAGATCCATCAAATGAAAAGCAGACTGTCTAACTAATTCTCTCCGTTCATCTGATACAGCTAAAATCGTCCCATTTCCAGGTAAAGCCATTCCTAACACTTCCATCAAACAATTCATCGAATTTGCCGTAAACATTCCTGCACAGGAACCACAGGTTGGGCAAGCATTTTGCTCCATAAAATTGAATTCTTCTTCTGTCATTTTGCCTTCTTTAAATGTTCCAACTGCTTCAAACATATTCGAGAGCGTTGTAGTATGACCTCTTGGATCAACACCTGCCTTCATCGGACCACCTGAACAAAAAATTGCAGGAACATTTGTACGTACACTTGCCATCAACATACCTGGAGTGATTTTGTCACAGTTTGGAATATAGAAAACACCATCGAACCAATGCGCATTGATCACCGTTTCAGCAGCATCTGCAATAATTTCTCTACTAGGTAAAGAATAACGCATGCCGATATGCCCCATCGCAATCCCATCATCTACACCGATCGTATTGAATTCGAAAGGAATTCCTCCCGCTTCCCGAATCGCTTCTTTTGCAACATCGGCTAACTCTCTTAAATGTACATGACCCGGAACAATATCAATATAAGAATTACAAATTGCTATAAACGGCTTTTGCATGTCCTTAGCATTTTTCACTTGTCCCGTTGCATAAAGTAAACTTCTGGCGGGTGCAGCTTCAATCCCTTTTTTTATTTGATCACTACGCATTTTTCATCCACTCCAATTCAGTTATCGTCAGTAGCTTTTATTTTGCTGCTTCTGATTCAATTTTTTATTTACTCTGCTTCCTTACATTTTTTTTGAAAAAAAGACATCCCATTGAATAATGGGATGTCTTAGTAAGAATCCCATCTACGAAAGACAAACAGGACTCAAACATCTGCGAAATTTCTCAGTGTTCTAAGTCCTACACGGTAAAATAATGACTAATACGTGATTGTTTTTTGTCTTTTCCATAGTAACGGTCTCCTCATTTTTAAAAATCTATCGTAAAGATTAAAATAGCATGTGATAAATAAAAGCTTTTGTTAACTATAAACCTATTAAATGAGAATGTCAATAAAATTTGATAAAAAGATTCAGAAAATTCTAAAAACATAAGTTCTCTTTTTCTTACTTATGGTTTTTTTCTATCTAACGAATGGAAATTCAATGCTTTTGTTTTTTTCCCGTCGTTTATATTTATAGAATAATCGCTGCCACTCTTGATTTCAAATGAATGGTTAGAGCTTAATCTGGTCGAAGTAGTGTCCTTACTTTTATTTCATTGTTCATCTCATTTTAGGACATGAAAAATCCAATATACGTCTTATCATTTGCAAAAAAAAGACACTTGAAATCCTTCAAGTGTCTACTCTATTATCCTCTTTGAAAATAGTATAAAGGTTTATGTGTCAACCGTTTCATTTGTCTTTTCTTATCTTCAATGATTGAAAGTAGCTCTTCTGAAAAGCTTTCTAAAATCACACGCCCGCCTTTATAAGTACTACCACCCATTGAGATCACTTCATCTGGTGTTAAGATGACTTTTCTATGGGCGATTTTTTTGAAAAATTCTTCAATCAAATATGTTGGTAAGTAAAAATTATTTTGGGCCGAAAAAGATTCTAAATAAATAAAATCATCGATGCTGATATAACAATCGTCCATTGATATAAAATTCACCGACTTGTCTACATAGATATCTCTTTTTTGTAGAATCTCATTGATCTTCTTGTTTAGAAGGTTCAGTGTTTCTATTTCTTTAACAAAATTTTCTAATTCTCGGTAACGGACTGCCTTGCGTTCATCATAAGTGACACGAAGTGCCACGCCTATTGATACAATTACTGCACCAATTAGCACACCAGTCATACCTGCAATAAAAACCACCATTTGGATTCCCTCACTCTTTTCATTCTTGTTTTTTTAGTATAACATACTCTTTCACAAGGACAAAAAAATATGAAAAAAAATATTTATCTTACTAAACTTTTTATTTTTTTTTTAGCATTTTGTTTATTTCCTTTATTTATAGGTCTAGATTACTCATTCAATTGATGATATAATATAGCGGTAGTAATATTATTTGGAGAATTGGGGAAGTTGATATGGGGAAAAAAGTTATTAAGTTAGATTTTGATGATGTTGTTATTGCTAATGAAGATGGAAGCACAACTCGTGCTTTGTATGAGTGGTTTCATTTTAAGCCAGAAGTTGGGGATCAAGTTGATGTATTTGAAGATGGTGACGAATTGATCATCCACAAAGCAGAACAAGCTACAAATACAATAGACAATTTACAAGATAAGATCAATATTAACATTGTGAATGAAAATAACAATACACAGTCCGTTGGCGGCTATGTACAGCATGGTAGAGTTGTTAATAAATGGATTTATTTTATATTAGCCTTTTTCTTAGGTTGGATAGGCATTCATAAGTTTTATTCTGGTTTCACTGGAAAAGGCATTATGTACCTAGTATTCTCTTGGACAGCGATTCCTGCAGTTATTGCATTTTTCACTTCAATCATGACTTTACTTAAACCAGCTGATCAAAATGGAAATATTGTAGTCACTTCATAATACTCAAAAAAGCCTTAGTTTTCTAAGGTTTTTTTATTTAATTTAGTGCATTAAAGTTGACCTTTATTGACCAATACAGTATACTTTTTTTAAGCATTAAGTCTTGCTTTGTGATAAAATGATTTGAAGAGCTTTATTATAGGAGGAATATACTATGAATTTAATACCAACAGTTATTGAACAATCATCTCGTGGAGAAAGAGCATATGATATTTATTCACGATTATTAAAAGATAGAATCATTATGTTAAGTGGTCCAATTGATGATAATGTAGCAAACTCGGTCATTGCTCAGTTATTATTTTTGGATGCACAAGACTCTGAAAAAGATATCTATATTTACATCAACTCACCAGGTGGAAGTGTTTCTGCTGGATTAGCCATCTTTGATACAATGAATTTTGTTAAAGCGGATGTCCAAACTATCGTTCTTGGTATGGCAGCTTCTATGGGCAGTTTCTTATTGACTGCTGGTACAAAAGGCAAACGATTCGCATTACCTAATGCAGAAATCATGATCCACCAACCATTAGGTGGCGCTCAAGGTCAAGCAACTGAAATTGAGATCGCAGCGAAACATATTCTTGATACACGTGATCGCCTAAATAAAATTTTGGCTGAACGTACTGGTCAACCACTTGAAGTCATCGAACGCGACACCGACCGTGA
Organism: Enterococcus sp. AZ170; assembly: GCF_050545135.1. Classification (NCBI taxonomy): domain Bacteria; kingdom Bacillati; phylum Bacillota; class Bacilli; order Lactobacillales; family Enterococcaceae; genus Enterococcus; species Enterococcus sp. AZ170. Next base: position 2,380,579 of record NZ_CP172947.1, read on the forward strand.
CAACTTTATGACAGCTACACAAGCGAAAGAATATGGTTTGATCGATGAAGTAATGGAAAATAGCAGCTCATTAAGTAAATAATGAAAAATGCCCAGAATTTTGGGCATTTTTATTTAAATTGATGATTAAAAGCGCTACACTTATAAGTATAAGAAATGAAAGGATGTTTGTAAAATGGATATTTCAGTTATTGATGCAACAAAAGTTACTACAAAAAATGGTTTAGCTATTGGAAAAGACTCGGCTCCAGTAAAGATGGTAGAATTTATGAATGTTCGTTGCCCTTATTGTAAAAAATGGTTTGAGGAATCCTTTGATTTCCTAAATGAGTATGTCAAACAAGGAAAAGTCCAACGAATTATCAAGCTATTAGACAAAGAAAAAGAAAGCCTACAACGAGGCAATGTCATGCATCATCATATCAATTATGACTTACCTGAAAAAGGGTTGGCTGATTTGAAACAAATGTATGATACCCAAGACCAATGGGGAAATCTTTCTTTAGAAGATGTCGCTGTTTTTGCACAAGATAATTTACAATTGTCTAAAAAAGAAGAACCTGCGATCATTCAAGCAGTAATTCTGGAAGCTGAAGCTGCCAATATCAAATTTGTACCAACAATTATTATTGGTGAGCATATTTTTGATGAATCGATTACTAAAGAAGAATTGATTGGTTATATAGAAGGGAAATAAAAAACGAGACCAAGCTATTTATTTAGGCTTGGTCTCGTTTTCTTTAGAGCTACGGTCAATACTCGATTCCTTAGCTGTTGCAGAATCTTGAATCTCTTTTTCAGCGTCTTCTCCAAAACTCAAAATCTTATCTACATCCTCCTTGCCAAGAAAATTTCCTAGACCTTCTCCGAGTTGCTTGATTTGCCTCATGATAAAATCTTTATCTTCTACGCCCATCATTTCCACCCAACTTTCTGCTATTCTCTCATAGCAATCCATAAAAGGTTACGCACTTTTTTCTCTTAGTTTATCTGCAAATTCATTGATTTTACGAATTCGATGATTGATTCCTGACTTTGAAATAGCACCTGATGGGATCATCTCGCCTAATTCTTTTAAACTTACTTCCGGATACTCTAATCTTAATTCAGCAATCTCTTGTAATTTCCCTGGTAAAGCCGATAAGCCAACTACACTTTCAATATACTGGATATTTTCAATTTGCTTCGAAGCTGCATCGATCGTTTTATTGAGATTCGCTGTTTCACAATTGACTAACCGATTGACTGAATTACGCATATCACGAACGATCCGAACATCTTCAAATTTTAACATTGAATTGGTCGCACCGATCAACGTTAGAAAATCAGCAATTCGTTCAGCACCTTTTAAATAAGAAATATACCCGTTGCGCCGTTCTAACGTTCGAGCATTCAAGTCATAATAGTTCAGCATCTGACAAATATCATCATTATGTTCTTCATAAATAGAAAATATTTCCAAATGATATCGGCTAGTTTCCGGGTTATTAACTGATCCAGAAGCCATAAAAGCTCCTCTTAAATAAGACCTCATTTTTTGTGCATTTCCTATAATTTCGTCCGACACATGAGTGTTAAACATCATACCATCTAAAATGTCTAAATCAGCTAATACACTTTTCGTATCTTGTTTTAATCTTACGATATAGACATTGTTCTTCTTTAGTTTCATCTTTTTTCGTACCAATAATTCCGAACGCACCTCATAATGATCTTTTAAAAGAGAATAGATTCGTCTGGCAATCGCTGCATTTTCTGTTTGAACATTCAAGACGAATTGCTGATTCACGATACTTAGTGAACCATTCATCCGAATCAACGCAGCTAATTCTGATCGAGCATGTTCCCGATGAACTTCTAAGGTCGTTAGTTCTTTTTTTACATCCGCTGCAAAAGACAATCTACCTTCCTCCTTTCTTCTTACTTTTTAATATCTTGGGCCAAATACGATACGGAATAATTCATCTACAACCTTATCCCCGTCATGAAAAACACCGCCGTCACGTAATTTCAAGAAATCTGTCGAAATCACACGACAGCCTTCATCTCTCAAACGCTGAAAATCATGCTCCACCTGAACTAGATATTCATCATAAATCTCCGGATCCATATACCCATCAGGAACATTTTCAGTATTGACCAAAACAGTATCAACAAATTTACTTTTTAAGTGTTCATGTAAAACACAAACATGATCAGCATCAGTAAAATGTTCCGTTTCGCCCTTTTGAGTCATAATATTACAGATATAAACGACTTCTCCTTTTGCATTAATGATCGCATCTCCAATTTCATTGATCACTAAGTTAGGCAAAATACTTGTAAACATGCTACCTGGTCCTAACACGATCATATCTGCCTCTTCGATAGCCTTAACGACTTTCCTAGCAGCTTTTGGTTGCTCATTATCATTCGTGTTAGTCACAAAAACATGATCGATTGTTTTTCGATCAACTGCAATACTTGATTCTCCAACTGCGATAGTACCATCTTTGAAAACGGCATGAAGCGTCAATGGTCTTTCTGATGAAGGATAAATATGCCCGTCAACATGCATCATTTTTGAAAGTAGCTGAATCGCTTCATAGGTACTCCCCCGCATTTCTGAAACAGCCGCAATGATTAAATTGCCAATTGCATGATTAGCAAAATATTTATCTGATTGATCGAAACGATATTGAAAAATATCTTCATAAAGCTGAGGCATATCTGATAATGCGACCAAAACATTACGCAAATCACCAGGAGGCGTCATGTTCATCGATTCTCGGATTTCACCGCTGCTTCCTCCATCATCCGCTACAGTTACAACTGCTGTAATATCCGCACTTTGATTTCGTAGACTTTTTAAAATAACCGGTAAGCCTGTCCCTCCGCCAACAACAACAATCTTGGGTTTTCTAATCCGATAAGTTTTCATTTTCATGAGCGATTTACCGTCTCTTTCCGTTTTCCTTTATCACGATGGGTAATATTCACATGATATTCTTGCCCTAACTCCTTACCGACACGTTCAGTCAGTGCGACTGATCGATGTTGTCCACCAGTACATCCAATGGCAATCGTAATGCTTGATTTTCCTTCTTTTTCATAGCCTGGCATCACGTTTTTCAATAAGTCGATAAAACGAGTATAGAAGCTCTCTGTTTCAGGAAAACTCATCACATAATCATAGACAGATGAATCTTGTCCGGTCAATGGTTTTAATTCTGGAATATAATGAGGATTCGGTAAAAAACGGACATCCATCACAATATCTGCATCGATCGGTAAACCGTATTTGAATCCAAAAGAAACCAACTCTACACGGAATTCGTGCGTATCTCTAGATTTAAATTCACTATTGATTCTTTCACGTAGTTGTCTAGGAGATAAGCTGGTCGTATCTATTACAACTTGAGCATCGCCTTTGATTTCTTCAAGAATTGCCCGCTCTTTCCTGATTCCTTCGGTGATTAAACCATCCATCGCTAATGGGTGCGCACGACGAGTTTCTTTGTACCTAGAAACAAGCTCTTCATCCGTCGCATCTAGAAACATGATCGTAGTATCTATTAAATTCGTATTTTCTAATTCAACCAACATATCTTGAATCTCTCTAAAGAAATTACGGGAACGTAAATCAATCACAAGCGCAATTTTCGTTACTTTTCCAGATTCTTTGATCAACTCCCAAAACTTTGGAATCAAACTTGGTGGCATATTGTCGATACAAAAATACCCCATATCTTCAAAACTTTGAATAGCAACAGTTTTTCCTGCACCACTCATTCCAGTGATTATTACTAATTGTAGATTATCGACCATTTTTAGCACTCCTTAGGAAACATTTTATTAATTATAACATCCCGGGCGTATCAAAGAAAGCTTTTCATAACATTCTTATCTGTGATTCAGACTTTCTTACGAATTAATTGGTAGGCTATATTTTATTAAATTTCAACTTTTTTTCAAAAAATTCTTCTCTTCATTCATTTTCTTTTGTATCAATAATATTCATAACAAATATTTTTTAAATATATTTATAAACTACAAAAAAAGCGTAGAAGAAAACTAATCACTAGTTATCCTTCATACGCCAAATTGAAATGTGAAATAAAAAAATGATGCACTATCTTTAAAATTGTGAAACTTTAGAACTCTGCTTATATCTCAGTGTTCATCTATTTTTTGATATATATGATTACTTATTAGAAGCAATTTAATAAGAACAAACTTAAATTTGGAAAGATCAAAATTACGCGTCTTCAATGACATTAAAGTAGTCTAGGTTTAAAATAGGATCATCACAATTTATGACTGGACGATCTGTTGGGTGACATTTTATCACTCTTACTTGTACATCATCATCTTCTTTAGAGATGGCTTCTCCTACAAAAAACCAAGAAAAATCTGATCCATGACAAACATAATGTGCGCCAATTTTTACTTCTCTTTTTTCCAAGAAAAAATCATCCTTCCATACACTTTTTGTATTTATAGGATATCATGATTTTCAATAAATAATCATTCAACTTACGTATAGATTTTTCCTTTTTTTGACTATTTTTAGATTAAGATTATTAAAAAACATATTTTTTCTTTTGTTTTATTATTTTTCACTCATTTTTATTTATTTAATTGTTTTCTTTACCCTTTATACTTATTGAAATTTATTCTTTTGATAAAAAAAAACAACCTTAAATAATTCAGGCTGTTTTCTTTTGAACGGATTATTTATAGAAGGAAAGATATATACCAATTTGGTTGAACAATATATCTATCTGAGTGTGATTCTACTTCAAGGAACGAAAAAAATCAATAGCAACAGATAATTTTACTCTAATCTTCAAACTTTCTTAAAAAAGTGTTATTCCTTTCAGATAGAGTATACCATTTTATAAAACTCGTTTGAGGTATTTTCCAGTATAACTCGTTTTGACTTTAGCAATTTCTTCTGGTGTTCCTGTAGCAACGATTGTTCCACCACCGTCCCCACCTTCAGGACCTAAATCGATCACATGATCTGCGGATTTGATTACATCTAAGTTATGTTCAATAACAAGAACAGTATTTCCCGCTTCTACAAGTCTTTCTAGTACGACTAATAAACGAGCGATGTCATCTGTATGCAATCCTGTAGTTGGTTCATCTAAAATATAGAAATTTTTACCATTGGAATTTTTGTGAAGTTCACTTGCAAGTTTCATCCTCTGCGCCTCGCCACCCGACAATGTAGTTGCTGGTTGCCCTAATGTGACATAGCCTAATCCAACATCAACGATTGTTTTCAATTTCCGATGAATTTTAGGGATATGTTGAAAGAATTCTACTGCATCTTCAACTGTCAGCTCTAGAATATCAGAGATATTTTTCCCTTTATAATGAACTTCTAATGTTTCCGAATTGTAACGTTTTCCATGACAAACTTCACAGGGAACGTACACGTCAGGTAAAAAGTGCATTTCAATTTTAATAATTCCATCCCCGCGACACGCTTCGCAACGTCCACCTTTCACATTAAAACTAAAGCGCCCTTTTTTATAACCGCGAACTTTTGCTTCGTTCGTTTTTGCAAACAAATCACGAATATCATCAAACACACTTGTATATGTGGCTGGGTTACTTCGCGGTGTTCGTCCAATTGGGCTCTGATCAATATCAATGATTTTTTCGATATGCTTATAGCCTGTGATACTTTTATGTTTTCCAGGTTTATTGGAGTTCCGATTAATTTTTTGTGCTAGAGCCTTTTTTAGGATTTGATTTACTAAGGTACTTTTCCCAGATCCTGAAACCCCAGTGACTGCGATAAATTCCCCCAAAGGAAATTCTACTGTCACATTTTTTAAGTTATTTTCAGAAGCACCGGTAACTTTTATTTTCTTGCCATTCCCTTTACGACGTTCTTTCGGGACAGGAATAACTTTATTACCCGAAAGATATTGACCAGTTAGGGAATTGGGATTTTTAGCTACTTCATCTGGCGTACCAGAAGCTACGATTTCTCCCCCTAAATGTCCAGCACCTGGTCCGACATCAATCAAATAATCCGATGCACGCATTGTATCTTCATCATGTTCAACAACAATCAGCGTATTTCCCAAATCACGCATTTTTTTGAGTGATTCAATCAATCGATCATTGTCTCTTTGATGTAATCCAATCGAAGGTTCATCTAGAATATACAATACACCTGATAAATTGGAACCAATTTGTGTTGCTAAACGAATACGTTGCGCCTCACCACCAGACAATGTTCCAGCTGCCCTACTTAGAGTTAAATAATCCAACCCAACATTTTCCAAAAAGTTCAACCGATCTTTCACTTCTTTTAAGATTGGTTTAGCAATTATTTGCTCTTGATCAGATAGAGTAAGTGTTTCAAAAAACGCCACAGCATTTTTGATTGCCAACCCTGTAACTTGACCGATATTCGTGTTGTCGATTTTAACAGATAACGCTTGAGGATTTAAACGGTAACCAGAGCAGGTTTGACACATTAGTTCAGTCATATATAGCCGCATTTGTTCGCGAGTAAAATCACTATTGGTTTCGTGATAACGACGTTTGATATTTGTTAAGACCCCTTCAAAGGGGACTTCTACATCTCGTACTCCACCAAAATCGTTTTCATAATGGAAATGAAACGGTTCCCCCTTTGACCCATTTAAAATAATATCTTGGTGTTCTTCGGGTAATTCACTAAATGGTGTATCCATATCTATATTAAAACTATCCGCTGCTTGTTCCAACATTTGCGGATAGTATTGAGAACTGATAGGGTTCCAAGGTGCAATTGCCCCTTCACGCAATGTTTTTGTTGGATCTGGAATGACTAAATCTCGATCGACTTCTAATTTTATCCCTAATCCATCACAGTCAGGGCAAGCGCCAAATGGAGCATTGAATGAAAATAATCTAGGTTCTAATTCACCTACTGTAAAGCCACAATAGGGACACGCATAGTGTTCGCTGAAAAGCATCTCTTCGCCATCAATCACATCTACCAAAGCATAACCATCCGCCAGACGCAGTGCTGCTTCAAAAGAATCAAATAAACGAGACCTGATCCCTTCTTTTACAACGATTCGGTCTATGACGATCGCAATGTCATGTTTTTTATTTTTTTCAAGTTCAGGAGCTTCTGTTACATCGTAGGTTTCTCCATCAACACGCATCCGAACATACCCTTCACGCTGAATCATTTCAAAAATCTTCTTATGTTGACCTTTTTTCTTAACGATCACAGGAGCCAATACCTGGAGTTTAGTTTTCTCAGGCAATTCTAAGACTTTATCGACCATTTGTTCAACAGATTGACTGGTGATTTCCGTTCCATCGTTAGGGCAAATGGGATGACCCACTCGAGCAAATAAGAGCCTTAAGTAATCATTGATTTCCGTTACAGTTCCTACTGTCGAACGGGGATTTTTACTGGTAGTTTTTTGATCAATCGAAATAGCGGGACTCAATCCATCAATACTATCTACATCAGGCTTATCCATTTGACCTAAAAATTGTCTGGCATATGCTGACAGACTCTCTACATATCGACGTTGACCTTCTGCATACAAGGTATCAAATGCCAATGAACTTTTCCCTGAACCAGATAAGCCAGTCACTACGACCATTTTATCACGAGGAATCGTAACATCTATGTCCTTTAAATTATGTGCGCGTGCGCCATGAATGACGATTTTATCATTTGCCATTACTACTCTCCTTTGCTGTGAAACACAGCGAGTATTATTTTGAGCGGATCTTGAACAGTGCGCTGAAAAAAAAATCTGTTAATCCGCTCTCGTTCCTAATCCATGTTTTTTACCAATCAAATGAAGCAGTCACTATACTTTAATCTCCTGCTTTTAGTTCTAAGATCGTATCTCTTAGAGTCGCTGCTGTTTCAAAGTCTAAAGCTTTCGCAGCATCTCTCATTTCTTTCTCTAGCTTCATTAATAGATCGGCTTTTTCTTGACGAGTCAACTCGTGATAGGACTTGTCAATCTTGAATGTTTCACCTTTTTCATTTGTCTTAGAAATAGAGATCAACTCACGAATTTCTTTAATGATTGTTTTTGGTACAATACCATGTTCTTCATTGTATTTTTCTTGGATCGAACGGCGACGTGCTGTCTCATCCATTGCTTTTTGCATCGAATCAGTGATTTTGTCAGCATACATAATGACACGTCCATCTGAGTTACGAGCTGCTCGTCCGATTGTTTGGATCAATGAGCGCTCACTCCTTAAGAATCCTTCTTTATCTGCATCTAAAATCGCAATTAAAGAGACCTCAGGCACATCTAGTCCTTCACGAAGTAAATTGATCCCAATCAATACATCAAATTCTCCTAAACGTAAATCACGAATAATCTCCGTTCGTTCAAGCGTCTTGATATCACTGTGAAGATATTTTACTTTGATTCCTAACTCTTTTAGGTAATCGGTCAAATCTTCAGACATTTTCTTGGTTAGCGTTGTGATAAACACTCGTTGATCTTTTGCTACTCGCTCATGGATTTCACCAACTAAATCATCAATTTGTCCCATGATCGGACGTACTTCAATTAACGGATCTAAGAGCCCAGTCGGTCGGATGATCTGTGGAATCACCGTATCTGTCTGTTCATATTCGTACGGTCCAGGAGTGGCAGAAACATATACCACTTGATGGACATGTTTTTCAAATTCTTCTAATCGTAAAGGCCGATTATCCAAAGCACTAGGCAAACGGAAACCATAGTCCACCAACATTTGTTTTCTAGCACGGTCCCCATTGTACATCCCACGGATTTGCGGCATTGATACATGGGATTCATCAATCACAAGTAGAAAATCATCAGGGAAGAAGTCAATCAATGTGTACGGTGGCTCTCCCTCTGAGCGGCCATCCATATGACGAGAATAATTTTCGATACCAGATGTATAGCCCATTTCTCTCATCATCTCAATGTCATAATTTGTCCGTTGTTCCAAACGTTGTGCTTCCAATAATTTATTTTCGCTATGCAGTACCTTTAAACGAGCATCTAATTCTTCTTGGATTTGAGAAATCGCATGCTCCATATGATCTTCATTGGTAACAAAGTGAGTTGCTGGGAAAATCGCTACATGCTCCGTCTCGCCAATCACTTCACCTGTCAATGCATCAACTTCTCTAATACGCTCGATCTCATCTCCAAAAAATTCAACTCTTAAGGCATGATCATCTCTTGAAGCAGGAAAAATTTCCACCACGTCCCCTCGAACGCGAAAGCGACCACGTTGAAAATCAATATCGTTTCGCTCAAATTGAATATTAACGAGATCTGTTAATAACTGGCTTCGGTCCATTTCCATTCCAACTCGAATAGACACCACTTGCTCACTATATTCTTTAGGATCACCTAACCCAAAAATACATGAAACAGACGCCACCACGATTACATCATTTCTTTCTAACAATGAACTAGTTGCAGAATGACGCAATTTATCGATTTCATCATTGATGCTTGCATCTTTTTCTATATATGTATCACTTGAAGGAACATAGGCCTCTGGTTGGTAGTAGTCATAATAACTAACAAAATACTCGACCGCATTATTAGGGAAGAATTCTTTAAATTCTCCATAAAGCTGTCCAGCTAAGGTCTTATTATGGGCAATAACCAATGTTGGCTTGTTCACTTCCGTTATAACATTGGAGATCGTAAATGTTTTCCCGGTTCCTGTAGCACCTAACAAAATTTGTGCTTTTTCTCCGCCTTCGATACCTTCGACCAACTTCTTAATTGCTTCTGGTTGATCTCCATCCGGCTTATATTTTGATACTAAGTCAAATGTATTGGAGGTCTCTCTTTCTATCATTTAACATCCTCCTTTTATTTAATTATTGTTCTTTTTCTATAAAAATCTCACTTTAATATAAGCTAGTGATCCAGATAAGTGATAGTCTCGGGAGCTTATCAATTCAAAGCTTCGTTTTAAACAATAAGGATTTCACAAGGTACATTTAAAAAGAAACTCTTAAAATTATTTTAACATACCGAACATATTTTCGCTAGTTATAGAGCAGTTTGCGTATACGCATTTTTTGCTAATTTACATTTTATTTAATATTTTGTTTGCCTTTAAAGGATTATCTAGAACTAGAGCTTATTAGCCATTTATATTTATTTTCTACCGCAAAATGTCATATTTCATCACATCAGATGTGAGAAAATGAGTTTTTTTTGATTTTATCATAGTGAATGACTTGTGCTTTTGCCTTTTTTTACTATATAATTATCAAATATGCAAATATAGGAGGTATTTTATGAAAAGGAAACACTTTTTACTTTCATTCATTGTAATGATGGCAAGTCTACTGACATTCTCACTTGGGCAAAATGCTCAGGCTGAAGAAAAAACATATACTATAGGAACAGATTTGACTTTTGCTCCCTTTGAATTTCAAGATTCCAAAGGAGAATATGTGGGGATCGATGTTGATTTACTTCAAGCCATTGCGGATGATCAAGATTTTAAGGTGGATTTAAAACCGTTGGGCTTTGACAGTGCAATCCAAGCCGTACAATCGAAGCAAGTTGATGGTATGATTGCCGGAATGAGTATTACAGATGAACGCAAAAAATCTTTTGATTTTTCTGAACCTTATTTTGATAGTGGCTTACAAATGGCGGTCAAAAAAGGGAACAATACTATCAAAGATTATAACGACTTAAAAGGAAAGACTGTGGCTGCTAAAGTAGGAACAGAGAGTGCAACTTTCCTAGAAAAGAATCAAGAAAAATATGACTACACGATCAAAAACTTTGACGATGCTACCGGGCTTTATCAAGCACTTGAAAATGGTGAAGCTGATGCCATTTTTGATGACTACCCTGTTTTAGGCTATGCTATCACTAATGGGCAAAAACTTCAGCTAGTTGGTGAAAAAGAAAAAGGGAGTTCTTACGGTTTTGCTGTTAAGAAAGGACAAAATAAAGAATTAATTGAACAATTCAATGCTGGTCTCAAAGAGTTAAAAAATTCAGGTAAATACGATGAAATTGTAAGCAAGTATATTTCTACTGGAGCTGAATCTGATACAACAATGAAAAAGATCCAGCCAAAAAAAAAGTCATACGTGATTGCTAGTGATTCTACCTTCGCTCCATTCGAGTTTCAAAATGCAGATGGAAAATATGAAGGAATCGATGTTGATTTAGTAAATCGGATCGCTGAATTGCAAGATTTCAATATTGAATTTAAATTTATTGGCTTTAGCTCAGCTGTTCAAGCTGTTGAATCTGGGCAAGCAGATGCAATGATTGCAGGAATGACCATCACAGATGAACGTGAAAAATCATTTGACTTCTCAACGCCTTATTTCAATAGCGGTATTCAAATCGCTGTAAAAAAAGGCAATGACTCGATCCATTCTTATGAAGATTTAAAAGATAAAAAAGTTGGCGCAAAAATTGGAACAGAAAGTGCTGATTTCTTAGAAGCAAATAAAGATAAATATGATTATTCGATCAAATACCTTGATACAACTGACGCTTTATATAGTGCTCTTGAGATTGGTGAAATCGATGCTATGATGGATGATTATCCAGTAATCGGTTATGGTGTGGCACAAAAGCAACCACTGGAAACACCGATTCCTCGTGAAGAAGGCGGAAAGTACGGCTTCGCTGTTAAAAAAGATAAAAATCCAGAATTAATCGAAATGTTCAACGAAGGGTTGGCTGAGTTAAAACGAACTGGTGAATACGATGAAATTATCGGAAAATATGTAAAAGATGGTTCTTCAGAAAGTAAAGTCGATGAATCAACCTTTATGGGTATGATCCAAAACAATTGGAAACGTCTGTTGAGTGGTTTATGGATGACGATTCAATTGACCTTGATTTCATTTATTCTTGCATTGATCGTTGGTGTGATTTTGGGATTATTCAGTGCTTCACCCTCAAAAGCGTTACGTATCCTTTCAACGATTTATGTGGATATTATCCGAGGAATTCCTTTGATGGTCTTGGCGTTCTTCATTTACTTTGGCTTACCAGGAATCTTAGGTTTCAATATTCCAGTATTCTTAGCTGGGATCATTACGTTGACCTTAAATGCTAGTGCTTATATCTCTGAAATTGTACGAGGCGGGATCAATGCTGTACCTGTTGGTCAAATGGAAGCTTCACGTAGCTTAGGTCTTTCCTATAATCGGACAATGCAAAAAATCATTTTACCACAAGCAATCAAAATCATGATCCCATCGTTCGTCAATCAATTCGTTATCTCATTAAAAGATACAACGATACTTTCGGCAATCGGTTTGATTGAATTATTGCAAACTGGTAAAATCATCGTTGCAAGAAACTTACAAAGTACGATGGTTTACTTCGTCATCGCAATGATGTACTTGATTTTAATTACTGCCTTAACGAAATTAGCTAAAGTTTTGGAAAAGAAGGTGAAATAATATGGCGGAAAAAATTCTAGTAGAACATTTAGTAAAAAAATACGGTGATAATACCGTTTTAAATGATATTAATGTATCCATTCAAGAAGGCGATGTGGTTTGTGTAATTGGTCCTTCTGGTTCTGGTAAAAGTACTTTTCTTCGTTGTTTAAATCAATTGGAAGAAGCAACAAGCGGTGACATTATCATTGATGGTGCGAATCTAACAGACAAAAATACAAATATTAATAAAATTCGTCAACATATCGGAATGGTTTTCCAGCATTTTAATCTGTTCCCTCATTTATCTATCATGGAAAATATTACCTTAGCTCCAACAGATTTAGGACGCCTTTCTAAAAAAGAAGCCGAAGAAAAAGCCCTCAAGCTTTTAGATACAGTTGGCCTAGCTGATAAAAAAGATAGTTATCCTGAATCATTATCTGGCGGTCAAAAACAACGTGTCGCAATTGCTCGAGCTTTAGCAATGAATCCAGACATCATGCTGTTTGACGAACCTACTTCAGCACTTGATCCAGAAATGGTTGGTGATGTGCTAAATGTGATGAAAAAACTTGCTAAACAAGGAATGACAATGGTCATTGTGACACACGAAATGGGCTTCGCTAAAGAAGTGGCCAATCGCGTGATGTTTATCGATGGTGGGAATTTCTTAGAAGATGGAACGCCTCAACAAATCTTTGAAAATCCGCAAAATGAACGGACCAAAGATTTCTTGGATAAAGTTCTTAATATTTGATCACTTATGCTAAAATGGATCACTCAGACTATTGAGTGATCCATTTTGTTGCTAGAGAGGTTGCTTTGTTCTTGATATTTTAGATTTTTTGAAGTAAATTTGAACAGACTATCGAAAGGAGCATTGTTGAATGAAACGAATGATTACTTTTTTTACCGATGATTTATTATTTACGATTTCTTTTGTGATTGCGATTATTAGTCTTTATTTCGGTGCGTTTTCATTGAAAACAATCGATTTTAAAGTCATTTTTTGTTTATTTGGTTTGATGCTTTTTGTAAAGAATGTTGAGAATCTTGGCATTTTAACTTTTTTTGCAGAAAAAATGATTGATTTCTCGGCGACAACTCGTAGCCTGATCAGAAATATCGTCCTATTATCGTTCTTTAGTTCAATGCTTCTAACAAACGATGTCGCGATACTGACCTTGATGCCTATTTATTTAACGATCATCAAAAAATTTCCAACAATGACAGATAAAATTGCCGGTGCTGTATTGCTAATTGTTGCTGCTAATTTAGGGAGTAGTTTTTTTCCTTTTGGAAATCCGCAAAATCTTTTCTTGTTCTCTTACTACTCGCTTTCAACGGCTGAATTTTTTGTATGGGCATCTGTGCTGCTCGTTTCTTCGCTTTTATTTCTATTGCTCTCATTTCTATTTATAAAAAAAACAACGATTTCTAATCAAAATAGTTTCCTTCCAATCATCAATAAGAAAAAAACATTTTTTTTAAGTTTGATCGGTCTATTTATTCTTTTAGGTGTATTTAATATTTTTCCTTATTTCATTATCATTCCTATTGCTACACTCATCCTTATTTTCTATGATAAAAAGACGTTTAGCAGTGTTGACTATAAATTATTGGGGACGTTTGTTTTTTTCTTCATTGCTGTGGGAAACTTTTCTCAAGTAGAAATGATTTCAACTTTTATAAAAGAGCAATTTACAACGAATACGCGTACTTTTTTTGGAAGTATCCTCGTTAGTCAAATGATCAGTAATGTTCCAGCAGCTATTCTAATAGCGCCATTCACCGTTCAATCTCAAGCACTCTTTTGGGGCGTGAATGTAGGTGGCTTAGGTACGATCATTGCTTCATTAGCTAATTTAATTGGGTTCAAATTATATAAAAAGTACTATCCTTCTCAATCAAAGCAGTTTATTTTACAGTTTACTTTAATCAACTTCGTTTTCTTGTTGTTCTTTATGCTATTTTTTATTTTTTTATTGTAAAAAAAAGTCTAAGGAAAATGAATCAATCATTTTCCTTAGACTTTATAATAGTTGTTTAATTGGCAATTGCTTCAAGCCTAGCCTTCACGTCTTGTTCTGAAAGTTCATTTCTCATCACATAACGATTCGCAGGATGATGGCGACATTCGTCTGAACAACTACCAAGATATTTTGCTTCGTTTTCTTCTGAAGCTAATATTTGTTTATTACAGAATGGGTTGGCACAATTAATGTAACGCTCACAAGGGCTACCATCAAACCAATCTTTTCCAATGATTTTTTTATCAACATGATTGATTTCAACACTAATACGTTCATCAAATACGTACATTTTACCATCCCAAAGCTCACCTCTTGTCTCGGGATCTTTTCCGTAGACCGCAATCCCACCATGAAGTTGTGCAACATCTTCAAAGCCTTCTTTTAATAACCAACCCGAAAATTTCTCACAACGAATGCCACCCGTGCAATAAGTCACAACTTTTTTATCCATAAATTGTTCTTTGTTTTCTCTGATCCATTGTGGTAATTCTCTAAAATTACGAATATCTGGGCGAACTGCACCTCTAAAGTGACCTAAGTCATATTCATAATCATTTCTAGCATCGATCACAACTGTATCTTCATCAAGTAATGCTTCTTTAAATTCAGCTGGTTCTAAATATTTCCCAGTTATTTCTAAAGGATTGACATCTTCCTCTAAGTTCAAAGAAACTAATTCTTTTCTAGGACGGACAAACATTTTATGAAAGGCATTTTCTGGCACTTCATCAATTTTGAAGTACGTATCTTTAAAACGCTCATCTGCTAACATCGCTTCCATATATGCATCTGTATCAGCAATCGTTCCTGAAAGTGTGCCATTGATTCCTTCTGTTGCGACTAGAATTCTGCCTTTTAGATTTAGCGATTTACAAAAATCTAAATGCTCCTTTGCAAATTCTTCAGGGTTTTCAATCGTCGTATATTTATAATAAAGTAATACGCGGTAATCCATTTTATCTTTCTCCTTTTTCTAAGAAACTGTTTTGCTATCTCCATAATAACTGTACAATCCCTGTTTTTTTCTTCATACATATTTAGTATATAAAAAAACAAATAAAAAAAGCGAGCTATTTGCTTGTGGAGTAATGCACATATAGAGGTGAACTTTTTTACTTCGCACTATCACCTCTTAAATTCATTATGTTTCAAAATAAAACGACCTAAGCTTTCTAAAAAAAGAAAAGCTCAGGTCGTTCATTTAAATAGGTTCCTTATTGTCCAGACACCGCAAAATAATTCTCATCATTATCAGCAAAGTTAAAAACTAATCCAGTAGGTAATTGCACTAATTCCCCTACTCGCACACCAGCATCTTTCATTTTTTTGTATAATTCTATTATATTATCCGCAAAAAACATCAATGATGGTGTATTCCCAGCAACCTCAGGTGAGTGCTGTTGAATAAATTCTAAATCGTATAAGACAATCATTGTTTCTGCCGTTTCACTTGGTGCAATCTCTACAACTAAGGTACCGTCAACTGCATCTCTTTCTTTTTCTACAAAACCAATTTTTTGCCAAAATCTACTTGATTCCTCTACATTGGTTACATATAACATAATTTTGATTTGATTTGTAAACATTATTTAACTCCTCTTCTTAGGTCATAGTTCTATCTTTCTATTATATACTTTCCATCATAGCTTATGGTATGATTTATGAAAATAATTTTGCTTCAAGAAGGAGAAAAAATGAAATTAACTGTTTTGGTGGATAATAATGTTTACATCGATCATTATTACTATGGAGAACCTGCTCTATCATTTTACATCGAAGATGGTGAGGACAAAATTCTTTTCGATACTGGTTATAGTGACATCTTTTTGAAAAATGCAGCTGGATTAGGAATTGACTTGAGTCAAGTAACAAAGTTGGCTCTCTCACATGGGCACAATGATCATACTGGCGGTCTAAGCATCATTTCTGATATCTTCACAAAACAAAAACCTGAAATTGTTGCACACCCACTAGCTTTTTTCCCGAAAAAAGAAGAAGATGTAGTAATTGGATCAGCGGTTACGTTAAGCGAACTCAAAGAAAACTATCGCGTGCGTCTTACAAAAGAACCAATAAAAATTTCTAAAAACATCACATTCTTGGGAGAAATACCCGAACTTGTCAACTTTGAACCGCGCAAACAAGTGGGGGAAACAAAAATCTCACAGAGCTATACACCTGATTATGTTTTAGATGATTCTGCTTTGGTTTTTGAAGGACAAGACGGAATTTTTGTTATTACTGGATGCTCTCACAGTGGAATTAGTAATATCTGTGAATATGCGAAACAAGTTACTGGGACTCAAACAATTAAAGGTGTGATTGGCGGTTTTCATTTGTTTGACATCAATGAACAACTAGAACAAACGATTCGTTATTTCCAGGAAAATCATATTACTTCTCTCTACCCCTGTCACTGTGTTTCTTTCCATGCTAAAGCGAAAATACAGTCTCAACTGCCGATCGAAGAAGTCGGTGTTGGTCTACATATCGAATGGTATTAAAAAAGAAGGTAAGAGCTTTATAGCTTTTACCTTCTTTTTATTTTAAACTCTCTTGGGGAAGAGAAGTGGATCACTCTTTAAACATTTTCTTCAATGACTAAACTGCTATCATTCAAGACATCACGGTCTAACTCTTTGATTCGTGAACTCGTCACGATTCCTGCTACCATACTGTCGCTGACATTAACAGCCGTTCTAGCCATATCGATCAATGGTTCTACAGAAATCACCAAACCAACGATCGCTACAGGTAAGTTCATTGCGCCTAATACGATCAACGAAGCAAACGTTGCCCCGCCACCGACACCTGCTACACCAAACGAACTAATCGTTACAATTGCAACTAGCATCAAGATAAATTCTAAACTAAAGACATTAATTCCCACAGTTGGTGCAACTATAGTAGCCAGCATAGCAGGATAAACGCCTGCACAGCCGTTTTGACCAATTGACATACCAAAACTTGCAGCGAAATTCGCTGTGGCATCATCAACACCTAAAGCTTTTGTTTGTGTTTCAATATTTAAAGGCATTGCTCCTGCACTTGATCTTGATGTAAAAGCAAAACTCAACACTGGAAACGATTTTTTCAAATAGTTTACAGGGTTTACTTTGACTGCCATTAAGATTATTAAGTGAACCAACATTACAATGATTAATGCGGTGTAGGAAGCTAATACAAATTTTCCTAAATTAAGGATTGCATTATAGTCACTTGTCGCAACAACATTTGTCATCAATGCTAAAACCCCATAAGGTGTTAAACGTAAAACCAATGTCACGATTCGCATCGTGATTTTATAAAGACTGTCGATCAAGTTTGCAAAAAATTCTGCTTCTTTTGGTGCTTTTCTTTTAATACCTAAATAGGCAATCCCAACGAATGCGGCAAAAATAACCACGCCAATCGTACTTGTTGGACGGGTGCCAGCAAAATCCGCGAAAATATTTTTAGGAATAAAAGATAAAATTTGTTGAGGAATCGATAGGTTTTCAACGGTTTCCTGTCGAGTTGCAAGTTCTGCGATCCGTGCCGTTTCTACCGTTCCTTCTGTAAATTTTGCGCCTTGTAGCCCAAATAATAAGGTTGTTCCGATTCCAACTAAAGCGGCTATAGCTGTTGTCCCTAACAAGGTTGCTAGGACGGTAAAGCTAATTTTCCCAACTTGCTTGGATTCTTTCATTTTAGTAAATGCTCCTACGATCGAAACAAAAACTAAGGGGATTACGAGCATTTGTAAAAATGCTACATATCCATTACCTACAATACTGATCCATTCCATTGCTTGCGTTGTGATTTTATCTTGTGTACCGAATGCGAATTGAATAATTGCACCTAATACAATACCAACACCTAATGCGGCAAAAACACGCGTTGAAAATTTATAGTGTTTTTTCTGCATCCGATAAAAGACGTATAACACTGCAAGAAAAGTAAGGACCACTAAAACAGTGATGAGTGTTGTCATTTTTTTCCCTCCTGTAATTTAGTTTAAATGACAAGTCCATCAAAGGAAGTAAAGGTTCCCGGAAATCATTCTTCAATGATTCCCCTAAAAATAAAGAAGCTCATTTTCAGTGATGTTCTTATTGTAACTGATTTAATGGGCCAAGGGGTATTATTTTGTTTCTATAATGATAGAAAAAAGAGTTTGTGATAGTTTAAAACTATCACAAACTCTTTTCGCTATTTTGTTATTCAGCTGCTGATTGGAAATTTAACTGGATTCCTGGTTTATCAAGGGCAATTTCAGTAATTTCATATGCCATACGTTGCACAATGCTAAATAATGGGCTTACTAACTCGTCTACTTCTTCTTGAGAGATATCTTCTTGGTTTTCAATTTTATGATTGATCACATGATTGATTTGGCTAACTGAACCTGACAAAATATATTCCTCAAAAATTAAGCGAAACTCTAAGCGCGCTGCAATGATCGAGTTTTCTTTTGGATAGTTTTCATCCGTTGATTCAATTGGTGAAAAACCAACTCTAAGATCTGTTTCTACCTCTCCCATATCTTCTGTACGCATGTCGTAATGAAAAGCTTCTACGACTTCTTGTTGACGTTTTATTTCCATTAATTAAAATCTCCTTTTTTAAGTCCAATAATTATTTTTTCTATTTTGTTATGTCTGAAAACACAATAATCAAGCTACTGTTTTATTATACCATACATCTTTTTATCACCAATACTTAGATACTCATTTTAATCTAATTTTTAAACGAGTGGATTGGAGCTGGTATTCTTCCCCCACGTAAAATGAAGTCTGTCGAAGCATAGTCATTCACTTTCATAACGGGTGCTCGACCTAATAAACCGCCAAATTCTACCATGTCACCAACTTTTGTTCCTTTTGCCGGTATGATTCGCACTGCTGTCGTTTTGTGGTTGATCACACCAATTGCTGCTTCATCAGCGATCATTGCGGCAATTGTCTCAGCAGACGTTTCTCCTGGTATAGCAATCATATCTAGACCAACAGAGCAGATTGCTGTCATCGCTTCTAATTTTTCCAAATTTAATGCGCCATTATTGACCGCATCGATCATTCCAGCATCTTCTGAAACCGGTATAAAGGCACCAGATAGCCCTCCAACATGGTTACAAGCCATTACACCGCCTTTTTTCACTGCGTCATTCAATAAAGCTAATGCTGCAGTTGTTCCATGCGTTCCCACACTTTCTAAACCCATCTCTTCTAAAATATAGGCTACACTATCCCCCACTGCAGGCGTTGGTGCCAAAGATAAATCTACGATTCCAAATGGAACATTTAAACGTTCGGATGCTATTTTCCCAACTAGTTGACCCATTCTAGTAATTTTAAAGGCCGTTTGTTTTACAACTTCAGCAACAATATCAAATGGTTCCCCTTTGACCTTTTCTAGCGCTCTTTTGACTACACCAGGTCCACTAACACCGACATTGATTACGCAATCAGCCTCACCAACACCATGAAATGCCCCTGCCATAAATGGATTATCTTCTACTGCATTTGCAAAAACAACTAATTTTGCGCAGCCCATATCAGATTTTGCTGCCGTTTCTTTGATGACATAGCCCATATGACGAACTGCATCCATATTGATTCCGGCTTTCGTTGAGCCAATATTAACTGAAGAACAGACAAACTCTGTTTCAGCTAATGCTTGAGGAATTGAATTGATTAAAATGTCATCACCGTGTTGGTAGCCTTTTTCAACTAGCGCACTAAATCCCCCAATAAAGTTCACACCAACTGCTTGAGACGCTTTATCGAGTGCTTTAGCATATTTAACGTAATCAGTATCTGAACTAGCAGCTGCAACGATTCCGATTGGTGTTACGGAAATGCGTTTGTTGATGATTGGAATGCCATATTCCGATTCGATTTCTTCTCCAACTTTAACTAAATTTTTAGCTAAACGGGTGATTTTATCATAAATCTTTTGGCAAGCTCGATCACTGTCACTGTCAATACAATCTAACAACGAAATACCCATTGTGATCGTTCTGATATCCAAATTTTCTTCTTCAATCATACGAATTGTTTCTAAAATTTGATTTGTTTCCAAAGTAGTTCCTCCCGAATTTGAAAGCTACACAGGCTCGTTTAGAGAATAATCTGTGTAGCCATAGTTTAGTATGAAACACTGAACAAGTTCGCTCAGCCTTGCCTGACGACAATCAGCTTTTAGCTTTTTTTAAATGGTCAGACGGAAAATTAGAGAATACAATATTCTATATTATAGTTTGTGCATTACATTGAAAATTTCTTCATTTTGAATACTGATTGTCACACCTAACTTTTCCCCTAATGCATTTAGTTCAGCCCGAATCTTTTCTAAGTTATTATTCTCTTTTGAAATTTCTAATACCATCATCATCGTAAAATAACTATCCATGATTGTTTGACTAACATCAATGATGTTCATATCCAGTTCTGCTAATTTTTGACTAACACCAGCAATGATTCCTACCTTATCCTTACCGATAACTGTTAAAACTGCACGCATGTAATTTCCTCCTAATTTAAACGCTTGATAACAAAAAAGCCATAAATTCAGCTTTTAAAGCAGCATAAGTTTTTCCTATTATATCATAATTAGTTCAATTATTAACGGAAAATCAGAACAAAATACTTTAGAAATATCTTATTGTTCGCTTTTCAAAATAAATGAAAAGAACCCCTGAGATTTAACAAAAACTCTCAGAAGTTATTTTTAAACTATTCTATTGAATTGTTCTTTACACGTTGAACATGTGACTTTTATTTTCCCTTTTCCTTTCGGTGCTCGTAATTGTTGTTTACACTTTGGACACTTAAAAAAGGTATAGATTTTACGCTCTTTGAATTTTTCTTTGACAGTCGCAAATCGAGATTTTAACTGTTGCATTTTTAAAACATAACGAGTATTTTCATTTGAACGTTGATAAATTCTTTTTGAGAAAAATCGATAGTTTAGCCACAGTAAAAGACCAGCTGCCAACCAACTTGCTATTGAAGTCGGTAAAAATAAGTTAAGCAGTATTAAGACGAAGCTTCCCTTCATCAAGGTACTATTCAGTTGATCCATGCGCGCATATCTGCCCTTTAATAACTTTTGAAGCTGTGCATTCCAACGAAGTAATCGCTCAAGCCAAATTTGTCTCATATGATCCCTCTTTCCCTTGCTATTATCTCAAGCAATAGTCATTGTTTCAAGAGGAATAATGAACTATTTAAAACAAATTTCTTAAAAATAGAGCTGATTGATTCTTTTGATTTCCACCTTGATTTTTTCTTTTAACTCAATTGATTTTATTATTTCAACAGCTGCACCAAGCTACTTCATCTTCTCATCCACAAGTTGAAAAATCAATATCGATATACGGTTTTACTTGCTTTTTAAATAGAGAGGGTAACTTATTAACAAGTGATGCAACACTCGCAAAATAAGCTGATCCTGTTCTTTATCGTCGACAAAAGTAACTGATAAATGGTGTGTATTCAATAAACAACTACCAGCAGCTCGTCCACTTTGAGTATATACTGGAAAAACCAAGCGTAGATAAAATATCGTTATTATGCTTGGAAAACTACAACTGAGATGCTAATAAGCTAGCTTTCGCTTTATTATGCCCTGTTAGATAATGTATAATCTGGATAAACTATTTATTGTCCTTAAAATCCAGAATCAGCTTACTATTTTCGCCGACAAAATCATATTGATAAGAACCCGTCAAGCTGTGTAATTCTCCAGTACCTTGAATAAGCATTCCTGGTGAATCAAGGGAGCCTTTATCGAAAATACCTTTTTCAGCCGCTGTAAAGGTTCCTGTTTTTCCTTTATATTGGCCTTCAAAATGAAGAAATCCTGTTATTCTTGCTGTTGCTAGATGACCATCTTCTGACTGACTTTCTAAATAATAAAGAAGATACTCGATCCACGCTTTCCCTTGTAAATCACCTTCAAGCTCATATTCTGCTTGGACTCGATTCACTGGAAACGCTATTTTTGATTCATCGACGGGTTGTTCATTCCATTTGGTTACACTAAAGGTTGCACTCATACTTATCCCTCCCTATGAATAACAGAATAGCAAACATACGTTCTTTTTGCAAGCGAACAGCGTTTATTTTTTTCATTTCATTTTTTATTAATTTAATAAAAATTCTCTGATTCTCCGACTAAATACAGTGATATTTTCCGTTTTAGACGCAGCAGTTGTGACATCCAGATATCCAGGGTCTTTTGACCAAGTGCCTGAATCGGCTGTCAAATATATACTTAATTTTTCTTCATTTTTGTGCTTGTTGATATAATCTAAAACTGCTTTTGGAGGGTCGCTTGATTGAACGGTGGATAGTATAATCACTTTATCCCATTCTTCGATTTTACTTTCACCAAGATCTTCGACAGGCTCGACTTTTAAGTAAATATTTTCATCAACTAGATTTTTTTTAAGTTCATTGATTACTTCATTTTTAAAGGCACGATCTTGTGTGTAGATAACAGCTTTATACGAATTTGCTTTTTCTTTTAACGCTTCGTTGATCTCATAACTTGAAATAACACCTTGAACTCTTGCCATGCGGTAGTAGCCTAAAAATCCAGCGGCTCCAAGAATAAGTAACACCACACTGATCACTCCATATCTAACCAGTTTATTCTCCCATAATTTTTTCATTTTTCTTCCTTCTTTCGTTTTTATTCGTAGCGTAAGGCAGTGCTTGGGTCCAGTTTGGCTACTTGATATAGTGCAAAAAAAATTCCTAATACAGCAGTGATTCCTAATGTAGCTATAGCGTTAAGTAGTGCTATTTAAATGACTTCTTTAAAACCAATCCTTGATTCGATCAGCGGATTTGCTAAAAATTGAATCAAATAGGCAAAAGTAATTGAAATAACGTTAGATAGGAACATAATATAGATTTCTTCCATAAAATTGTCTTGCCACTACCACTTGTTCCTAAAATTAGGGCGAAATCCATCGCTTTGGTTATTGCTATGATTTCATGTAAAACAGGGTCTGATTTGTTATCGATCATCGTTCGTTTGATTTCTTTCTAACCATAAATAAACAAATACGAACGTTGCTGACAAGCATGCATTTAAAATAAACGTACTTGGATAAAACTTTCCATGATTGATTGGCAAAGCAATCGTCACACTTTGAGGAAAATAGTAACGCGCAATATCATTCAAAAGTACGACCAAGCCCCACCCAATGGCTATGACAAACGTTTTTGAGAAATTTGGCAGCCATAGTTTTGCTACAACCCCTCTAAATAACACTAAGTAACTGATTATACCCGCAAGGTAAACCGCTAATTCTAAAGCTAAAAGTACTAACTCACTCAGGTTCAAAGAGATTGTTGAAAAATTAAAAATAAGATTTACTCCACCAATTAAAATCACTTGCAGATAGGACAATAAATATTTTGCAACCATCTTTTCAAAGGTCGATTGAGTAACCGTACTGGCTAATGTGCGGTGATTTGACTGAATATCCAGTTGATTGATCCGCCAAGTCAAAACGATTGCTGCAATAACTGAAAGAATGATCGGCAAACGATTCCATTGAGATTCTGGCATAGTTAGTTGAAAAACATATTTAGCAAAATAGCTGGTCAAAGTCAACAGTAGGCTACTTAAAAAGAATTTTTTGCTTTTTTCATGGTAAAAATTAAATAAACGTATCATCAGCTTCCTCCTCATAGATTTCTTTCAGCGACATACTTTTGCGTTCGCGTAAATCTTCTAAATCGATCACTTCGCAGAATCGATTGGGATTCATGAATAACACATCCGTAAATAATGTATCCATCTCTTCAATAAAATTCGTCGAAACAATAATTACTTTATTTTCTCCACTGGCTTTTCTCAACAACTGTTTCACTTGAATCCGTGATGAATAATCCAAGTAAGCAAATGGTTCATCTAATAGGAAAATGCTTGTTTCTTTGCCATATTCACAAGCTATTTTCACTTTGACTTTGGTGCCTTCAGAAAGTTCCTGCCACTTTTGTTTTGGAGAAATATGCCAAATTTCTAATTGCTCCATTGCTTTTTCTAAATGAAAACCAGGAAATAAGATCGTATACTCCAGCAGAATTTGCCGAACGGTTTCGGTAGCTTCAAAATAATCAATTGTTGAAACATAAGCTATATTTGTTTTAAATGCTGGACTGCTTTGTATTTGGTCATTATAGAGAATCGTCCCGGAGCTTATTTTCCGTTGCCCTGAAATACAGTCTAATAATGTTGTTTTGCCAGTTCCATTTTTCCCGAGAATTCCTAGAATTTGACCGTTTTCTAACGTAAAAGACAGCTCTTGAAAAATAGTTTTTTTGTATCGTTTGCTACCATTTTTTACCTGTAATTTATTCATTTGCAGTCCTCACAATCCGTTCAATGATATGGTCTCGTTCACTTTGTGTTAACTCAAACTTTTGTAATTGAATAATAAACGCTGTCAAGTGTGCCTCAATCAATCGAAAGCGTAGATCTGTAATTTTACCGACATTATGTGTCACGAATTTCCCAATTCCTCTCTGACTGATCAATATTTCTTCTTGTTCTAAAATACTGTACGCTCGTTGAACTGTGGTTGGATTTACTGCTAAATCTTCTGCTAATTGTCTGACAGACGGTACTTTTTCATTTTGCTGCCAATGACCGTTAACAATCCATTGTTCAACCTGTTCGATGATTTGTTGATAAATAGGTCTGTTGCCGTCATAATTCACCTGCATCCTCCCTTTCTTAGATAGATACTGTACTGCACAAGCCATACAGTTAGCTGGTAAACCTTATTTTAGAGGAAACAAAAAAAACAATTTATATCAATGATATAAATTGCTCTGGCTTTGGTATAAATTAGGTAAATCAAGAATAGACTCTTTTATTCCCCCTAAAAATTATGCTATACTTTTTCCACTGACTATGAATTCTCTAACTGACTGAGCTACTTGTTCAGCTTTTAAAATAAGGAGCCATGACTTATCGAATTATATAAAGAAAATACGCGCTTGATCAACTACTTGAAAAAAAAGAGACCCTTTGACTGGACAGAAAAACACTATGTAAAAAGCAATTTGATCATCGATGAATATGATAAAGCCAAAACCTTGTATTACGTTGTTTCAGGGGTAATCTGTGTCGAAATATTGAACGATGACAAACGCTATATCTCATCTTTCATTTTTCAAAATGATTTTTTTGGGTTAGATAGTTTTTCTACATTTAACCAAAAAACTCACTCCGTTCGAGTTATTAGTGAAGAGTCCACTATTTTTAGTATCCCGAAAACGATTCTCTTAAATACATTGAATGAAGTGCCAAACTATTATGAGTTGCTATTGACTAATTTTGCCGATATTTTTCAACGACATTATAGCTACTTTGAGTTCTTACATTTGCCAACTGCAGCCCGAATCAAACAAGCTCTAAGCTATTTAAGTGATCATATCGGGCATTTGACAGAAACAGAGCAAATCGAACTGCCGACATTTGTCACACAAGAAATTTTATCAAAGTTTTGTCGGACATCTCAATCTAGAGTTTCTATTTCTTTAAATGAATTAGAAAAAACCGGTTGGCTATTAAAAAAGAAAGTGCCTATCACAATAAATTCAGAAGAAGTAGAACTGGAATGAAATCTCTAATAAGCCAACTTTCATACAAAATAAAATACTTAAAGTTTACTTTTTCTTCCTTTAGATATATACTATCATTAGTTACTTATTTCTTTGGATAGTTATTGTTTTTACTGACAAGCTAAACCGAAATTACTCATTTATTTGAGTAATTTCGGATTTTTTGTATAAGAAGACAATTATCCAACTGTTTTTTAGTAACGAAATAACGCTAAAAGGAGAAAAAAGATGAGAAAAAAAGGTTATTTATTGTTTAGTATTGTTGCTACTATGATGATGGGTTGTTCAAACACAACGCCTAGTAAACAAAATACAAGTGAAACCGGTCACCAAGAGAAAGAGGAACTAATTGTCGGAACATTTAACATTGATATTAAAGCCCCAGACAATGATGTGAATGACCAAAGAAAGCTACTTTCAGATAAAGATGTTGAGATTTTTGGCATCCAAGAAGTAGACAAAAATACAATCCGTTACGAACAAAGAGCCAACTATGATCCCTTCACTGATTTTACAAAAGGACCCTATAAAGATTCTTTCTTTGGACAGTCTATTGAATTTGGTGGCGGTGGTTATGGTAATGGTATCGTTTCTAAATATCCTTTAAAAGAGACGAAAGTTGTCGAATTATACGGTATGAAAGAAGCTCCTGGAGCTGAACAAAAACAATTTTATGAGATCTACAAACATTTTGACTATAAGGATAAAACAAGCTCAGATCGTTTGATGGATATTTGGGGAGAAGGTGGTTTAGTCACAAAAGGAGCCTTGGAACCGCGTTCTTATTCTCGGGCCATTTTTGAAAAAGATAAGAAAAAAATTGCCTTTTATTCTACCCATTTAAGTGTTGAGTCATTTGAGGTGCGAACGAAACAATTAGAACAACTAAAAAAAGTTTTAGATGAGGACCCTACAGAATATAAAATTTTAGTTGGTGACTTTAATACCGATCATGGTATTAATGAATTCAATGTTTTCTCTAAAGATTACCAAATTTCTAATGGACATAACGGTGTCTGGTTGGAAACGATGGCAGAAAAAGATGTTGCAAGAGCTTCTTTAGAGACGAGTATGGCAGTAAAATTTTTAGATAATATTATTGTTTCTAAAAATTTTGAAATCACAGATGTCGACGTAATCAAAACAGATTTATCCGATCACTATCCTTTGATTACGACCTTAAAATTTAAATAGACAGCGAGAAAAATCATTTTTTGAAGATTTTCATTAACTAAGAGGGACAATTAAGCCGATTCGCCTACTGTCCCTCTTAGCTATTTTCAATGACGCATCCTTGATAGTATTTCATCTAAGTGATTCAATAGTAAAAATCATCTCGTTTTGACGATCATCTCCAGTGCTTTTGCCAATTCTTCACCCGTCAGGTCAATGTCTTTATCCTCCATACATTGTTTCAAATTTTCCGTCACCACCAGCCCAATCACTTTGTCTATACTAGAGCGAACTGCCATCAATTGGGTCACAACTTCCCGGCAATCTTTTCCTTCATCCATCATTTTTAAAATCCCTCGAATTTGTCCTTCTGAACGTTTCAAACGATTCGCTAGTTTAGGATCACAAGCCATCCACAACATCTCCTCTCCAGGCGGACATACCACCCATCACATTTGTAGCGTCATACCCTAATGAAGCAACATATTCACTCGCCATTTGTGAACGTCCGCCAGCTTGGCAAATAATATAATAAGGTTGCGTTTTATCCAATGATTCAGCTGTTTCTTGCAACGTGCTTAATGGCAAGTTTTTTGCCCCTTTAATGTGTCCTGAAAGATACTCGTCTTCCTCACGCACATCTATGATAGCTAATTGATTTCTTTTTTCTACTTGTTCAAATTCATCGATCATGATTGATTTATACATTATTAATAACCTCCTGAGGGTAAATTGTACTATATAGTTGAAAAGCACCATCTAAATTTTTCACATTAAAGCCATTATTTTTTAAGATTCGTTCGGCTAAATAGCTACGTTGCCCACTTTGACAACTTACAATGATTTCTTTATCCGTTGGAAGATCAGTTAAATGCTCTCTTAATTCATCCAATGGAATATTTTTAGCTTGAGGTAATGCACCGCTATTCGTTAGTTCTCCTGGATTCCTCACATCTAGTAAAAAAGCTCCATTTTCTATTGCTTCTTTCAATTCGTAATATTGAATAGTGTCAGAGAAGCCTTCAACAATATTGGTCGCAGCATAACCCACCATATTTACAGGATCTTTCGCTGAGCCAAATGGCGGTGCATAAGTAAATTCTAACTCTGGCAAATCCATAACGGTCAGATCTGCTTTGATTGCAGTGGCGATGATGTCAATTCGTTTATCCACACCATCTTGTCCAATCGCTTGTGCGCCATAGATTTTACCTGATACAGGATGAAATAGCAACTTCATCACAATCGGATAACTTCCAGGAAAATACCCCGCATGGCTTTTTGAAGTTGTATGCACTGCTTTAAATTCTAGATGACTATTGCGTAACTGGCGTTCACTTAAACCAGTACTGGCTGCCGCAAGATCAAACACTCGCACGATTGCAGTTCCTATACTTCCTTGGTTTTTCCGAGCTACGCCTGCGATCACATCTGCTACTTGGCGCCCTTGGCGATTTGCAGGAGATGCGAGCGCGATCAGAGCATCTTCTTCTGTGACTTGCTGTTTAACAACGATTGCATCACCAACAGCATAAATATCTGGATCATTCGTTTGGTAAGTTTCATCTACAACGATCCCTCCACGTAAGCCTATTTTCAAATCAGCTGCAACAGCTAGATCGCTAGATGGTTTGACGCCAATCGATAGCACTGTAAAATCACTTGAAATTGTTTCACCTGAACTTAATTTGATTTTCTTTCCAGCCTCTTTAAATGCCGTTGCCCCAACCTCTGTATAGACAGTAATTCCTTTTGCCTTTAATTCTTTTTCAACAAAGGCGGCCATTTCCTCATCTAAAGGTGGTAAAATTTGCGGCGCTGCTTCTACGATTGTGACATCAAGGCCAAGGTGACTTAAATTCTCTGCCATTTCTAGACCAATAAATCCTGCCCCAATCACAACGGCTTGTTTAGGTTGCTCATTTTTGACAGTTGCTACGATCTTATCGATATCTGGAACGTTTCTTAAGGTATAAATATTTGTTGCTTCGGCCAACCCTTCAATTGTCGGTATCACTGGTTGTGCCCCTGGTGAAAGAATCAATTTATCATAACTGATTGTGTTCTCTTTACCATTCGCATTCGTTAAAACTGTTTTATTTTTTCGATCGATTTTAACTGCTTCTGTTTCTGCATAAACATCAATATTAAATCTTTTTTTCAACTGTTCAGGAGTTTGTAAGATCAATTCTGAACGTTCACTGATTTCTCCCGATACATAATAGGGCAATCCACAGTTTGCAAATGAAACATAGGGGCCTTTTTCTAAAACGATGATTTCGATCTCTTCAGATAACCTTCTTAATCTAGTCGCAGCTGACATGCCACCTGCTACACCGCCAATAATCACTACTCGCATTATAATGTCCCTCCTCTGACTTCTCCACGCCAAGCACTCATACCGCCTTTAACGTTGATTGCATCGATTCCTCTAGCTTTTAATTTTTTAACAGCTTGACGACTTCTCATTCCAGATTGACAAATCACATAGACTGGTTCTTTATCTTTTTTTACATAAGAATTAATTTTACTAAGGGGTATATTTTTTGCACCCGATATATGTCCAGATGCAAATTCTGTCTTTTCTCGAACATCGATTACTTCGGGCTTTGTTGCTAATTTTTGTCGAAGTTCGCTTGTACTTACTGAATTTCCTTTAAAAAATGAAAACATTTGCTCCTCCTTTATACCCTATAGGGTATTTACATTAAATAGCATAAAGGATATTGGGAGACTTGTAAAGAAGTTTGTTTCAAAAAAATTTATCGATCATTCCATAAAAAGAAGTATATTCTTAATCAAACTGAAGTATTTCTTAAGAAAGCCAAACAAATATTAACTTCTTTGGCATATTTTTGTAACATTTAACCTCTATACTGTTTGTAACACTTAAAGAAAAGAGGTTATTACATGAATCAAGGAATTCTAAGAAGACAAAATATTTTACCCTTACTATTGATTCTACTTCTTTCATTTGCTAGTCTTTTCCTTATTTTTAATAAAGAAGAACAACCAATCCAAGATGAAGCCACTGCGTATCAGCAGATTTTTATTGATGAAATAGCATCTGAAGCGAAACTTTTACAAAAACAAACCCATCTATTTGCTAGTATTACCATAGCCCAAGCGATTTTAGAATCTGACTGGGGTCGTAGTGAACTAGCGGTCGAAGCAAAAAATTTATTTGGGATCAAGGGTGCTTTTAATGAAGAATCTAGCATTATGCCCACGGATGAGTTTATTGATGGTGAACGAATCACGATCGATGATTCGTTTAAAAAATACGAGACGATCCAAGAATCCATGGTCGATCATATGGAATTTTTAAAAGGCGGTACCTATGATGCAATTAAAACAAGTAAAAATTATCAAGAGGCAGCTGTTGCTTTGCAAAATGGCGGCTATGCAACCGATCCAGACTATGCCGAAAAATTGATTCAATTGATTGAGGAATTTAAACTTTATAAGTATGATAAATAATAAAAGCATATCATGAACGGTTCTTATCTAAACCTGCTATGCAATACGTTGATTGAATTTTGTACTAATTTATCAACTTTTCTGCCAAAAGAATAATCGATTTTTAAAAGGAGTCTTGAACATGTTTATTTTAGTTGCCGATGATAGTCCCGAAATGGTTAAGATCGTTAGTGCCTATTTAAAAAAAGACGGATTTACAGTCTATACTGCACTTGATGGTGAAGAGGCCTTAGATATTTTTTATCAAAAAAAATTAGATTTAGCTATTATTGATTGGATGATGCCTAAAATTGATGGCATTGAGGTCATTAAAACGATCAAAGCCGAAAGCTCATTAAAGGTCTTGATGCTCACAGCTAAATCAACTGGTGAAGACGAATTTCTTTCTTTATCTAGTGGTGCAGATGACTATATTACCAAACCATTTCATCCACAAGTGCTATCATTACGTGTCAAAAAATTGCTTGGTTTAACGCGTTCATTATATGTGAGAGACTTATTGATCGATCCAGCGAATTTAAAAGTTTGGAAAGAGGAACAAGCATTGGATTTAACAAAAAAAGAATTTGATTTGCTGATGATGCTGGTTAAAAATCGTGGCAGTATTTTATCAAGAGAACAATTGTTAGTCGGTGTTTGGGGTATGGATTATGATGGTGTAGCACGAACTGTGGACACACATATTAGAAGGCTTCGTGAAAAAATTGGCGATGAGATTATCACCACCAAACGAGGAGTGGGCTATCTCATTGAACAAGAAAACTAGAAAAATCAGTACAACACTCACATTGACCTTTTCACTGATTATTGTAGGTAGCTTTATCATCATGTTTCTTTTCAATAGTCTGATTGTTCCTTATTACTATTTTTCTAAAATGGATCATAAAGTCACCTCCGTTATGACAGATATTCAACAAAATACCCGATCTGAACAACAACTAGCTGAATTAGAAGAGAACAATCAAGTCACAATCATCTCACGAAGTTTAGATGGCACCTCTCTTGATGATTTTAATGAAGCCTTGAATGTAGAGTTGAATCGAAAAAAGGTCGCATTAAATCGCTTTTGGATTACACAAGAAACATTGGATCAACTACAAAATACATCTCAATCTGTCCAACGAAATTTTGACC
This sequence comes from Enterococcus sp. AZ170, assembly GCF_050545135.1. Lineage (NCBI taxonomy): Bacteria > Bacillati > Bacillota > Bacilli > Lactobacillales > Enterococcaceae > Enterococcus > Enterococcus sp. AZ170. Next base: position 2,412,435 of record NZ_CP172947.1, read on the forward strand.
AAGGGAAGCAGAAATCCAGTTTCTTAGTTGAGATGAGAGTAATTGATAATACTTTTTACTTAGTGGGGGTTTCTACTGTTAATTTTTCAGAAACAGCGAATCTGATCAATACTTTCAACTTTATTTCTATGAGCCTGACATTGGGACTGATTATTGTCTTAATTTATATTTCTGTTCGGAAAATAACGGATCCTTTAGTCAACTTAAAAAAAGTGGCAGAAGAAATCACCAGACTAACATTTGTAACGACCGATGACATTCCAGCCAATGAAATTGGTGAATTAGCACTTAGCATCAACAAAATGAGTTATGCTTTAGCTACTTACCAAAAAAATTTATTAGCTAAAAATGAACAACTTAAACAATTTACAGCAGACTTGACCCATGAATTAAAAACACCGATTGCTTTGATAAAAGCATATGGCTCTGGTATTGAAGATAATTTAGACGACGGAACGTATCTTGAGGTGATTTTACAACAAACCCAACGATTGAATGATATCGTTGATCAAATGTTGGACTATGCAAAATTAGAACAGCAACAGCCAATCAATAAAGTCCTGTTGCAATTGTCAGATACTTGGAGACAAACAGTAGCAGAACTTCAACCTACGATGGAAAAAGAAGACATTTTATTGCTAGAAGCAGACACAGATACTCCTCTTTCATTGATTGAAGCAGATCCGATTTTGCTCAAAAGAGTTTTTGATAATTTATTAACTAACAGTATTAAATACACCACGGACAAAGAGATCCAAGCCAATTGGCGTGAAACGGAAGAATTTATCGAATTTACGATCAGTAATCAAACCTCTCTAAATTCGGATTTTGATGTAAATAAGCTTTGGGAAGCCTTTTATGTCCATGAAAAATCACGGAATAAAAACCTTTCTGGCACAGGACTAGGCTTATCGATCGTTCAATCGATCATGCAGGAACATGGATTTACAATCGAAGCTAGATTAGTTCATCAGACATTAATTTTTATTTTACATTTCTATAAATCGGAAAAACAAGCGTAATATTTTGCGCTTGTTTTTTTAATGTTAGATTTTGGCATTTTTCTGTAACACTTGCTTGGTAAACTTTGGATATGCTATTGAGTTGAGCAAGTTTGCTCCTCGGAAAAAAGATGAACTATGTTTGAGGCAAAAAACACCTCAGTCATACTTCCCTATTTTTCTGTCGGAGCAGGACGAGCCTGCTCAGCTTTTGTATTATCTAGCTTCACAGGCTTGCTCCTCGGAAAAAAGATGAACTATGTTTGAGGCAAAAAACACCTCAGTCATACTTCCCTATTTTTCTGTCGGAGCAGGACGAGCCTGCTCAGCTTTTAAATTAGGAGGAACCTATGAAAAAAATGTCTATCTATCTTAGCTTAGCCGTAATCACACTATCCTTATCTGGATGTAATTTCAACCAAACTACTGCAACAAATAAATCAGAAAAGTTGATCGTCAACAACGAAATCGAAAAAAACAATAGTTATGCTAAAACTGATTTCTCCTTTGATGTCGATCCAGCAACTTTCACTGTCTCCATTACTGAAAATGGAGAAAGAGCAGAAGTCTCAAAACCTCAAGAAACAAAAGAAGTCTCTGACCTAAAGAAAAGCAAAGAAGAGATCAGTTGGACTTATCCGAATGAACAAATCAAGGTCAAATTAAAAAAAGAAAATAATCATCTAGCTGTGGCACTCACAAGTTTATCCGCTGAAGATATCTCTTTTATCTGGCCTAAATTAGACGCTGAAAACTATGTACTACCGATTGCTGAAGGAAAAACAATTCCTAATGATCAAAAAGAGTGGCTTGCCTACTTTAAACAAAATGAAGAATTATCAATAAGTGAAGCTTTCTCAATGAGCTTTTTTACAACAAATCAAGAAACTTTTGCTACAACCTTTGTAATGGATAACACTTTTAACAGTGATCTTTTAACAAAAACCGAGCCTCACTTAACTTTGGAAGCCAAGCATAATTTCATTGGCTTTGACAAAAATAAAACCTTGAATTACCGACTTTATGTTACCGATAATGATCCTGTCGCAATCGCCAAAACCTACCAAAGGGATCGAATCGATCTAGGGGAGTTCAAGACACTTGATGAAAAGGAAAAAGAAAATCCAGAAATTAAAAAAATGCGTGGTGCGATTCAAATTTATTACTGGAACAGCCGCATTTTAACAACAGAAGATATTAAATGGGGTAAGCTACCTCAAATGGTGGATGAACCAATTTTCCAGTGGATTGCTGAATTGTTGACTCAATATGGTGAAGATGGTTCTGAGGAATACTTAAAGGCTTTAGAAGCGTTTAAAAAAAATGAAGGCTATAACTATGAAAAAAACACCTTCTTAACATCCATCAATTATGTTCTGCTTTATCCACAATTTTATACTAAAGATATTTTCAAAAACCCGGATGCAGACGCACAAAAATTGATTGATAAAGGCATCGACAAACTAAGTGAACAGGAACGCTATACTTTGAATAAACACCTATTAGCTGGTATTTTAGGTGATCTAACCCCACCACTTGAGCAATGGGGAGCAACATCATCTGATGTCTTTAGAGAGATGAAAGACTCAGGTGTTGAAAATGCCTGGATTGGTCTGCCAAACTGGGTTAATGGCTTAATGAATCCCGAGATGGTCAAAACAGCAGCTGATCAAGGCTATCTGATTGGTCCTTATGATTCTTATCAGTCGATTCAAGAAAAAGCTAGCATCGATTGGAACACAGCTTCCTTCCCAAATAAAAACCTATACGAAAACGCAACAGTCACGAAAAAAAATGGTGAAAAAGTTGCTGGTTTCTTAGGCAAAGGACGCAAACTTAATCCAACACAAATTTTTCCTGACGTCGAAGAACGGTTTACAGGAATTATGCAGAATAAGATTCCTTTTAATTCTTGGTTCTTAGATACTGATGCTGCTGGTGAAATTTATAATGACTATAGTTCTGATCACTTAACTACCCAAAGTGAAGATGTTGCCGGCCGATTAAAACGAATGGATTATTTCAATCAAAATGGTCTAGTTGTCGGTTCTGAAGGTGGGAATGACTTTGCTTCAAAAGATATGGTTTTTGCTCACGGAATCGAAACACCTGTCATTATGTGGTCTGATCCTGATATGCGAGAAAACAAAGAAAGTGAATACTATGTAGGAAGTTATGCTACATTAGACGGCGGTATTCCAACAAAGTACAAAAAAGTCGTACCAATCAAGGAAGAGTACAAAGCGATTTATACTGATCCTGTTTATTCTCTTCCGCTTTACAAGCTTGTTTACAACCGTTCGGTGATTACTTCTCATCAATGGGAATGGGATAGCTACAAAATCAAAGATCAAGTCGGTGAACGTCGCATGAAAGAGTATTTGTATAACACTCCGCCAATGATACATATAGACAAAGCTTCTTGGCAGGAACATAAACTAGATATTTCAAAAAATGCTAAAATTTGGGTACCTTTCCAAAAAGAAGCTTTACAACATGAAATGACTGGTTTTAAAGTATTGACAGATAATCGTTTAGTTCAAAAAACTGAATTTGGTGATACCTTATCTGTGCTTGCTAATTTCTCTGATACTGATTATGATGCAGATGGTGTTAAAGTTGCTAGTCATACTGCTTTGATCATTCATGATGGGAAAGAAACGATTGTAAAAGCGGAAAGTTAATAAAAAGAGGTTGGGACAGGAGTGTTTAATCCCGAGAAATAAGAAGGGATTCACGAAAATTGCTCTTCAAATTTTTGTGAATTTCAGCTTATTTCCGAAGCCTTCAAATCTTAGTGCTTTAGCACTTAGAATTTGATGTGATCGAAGCGTAGTGATTGCTTCTGCTCCCACCGTTTATACGGATTCCTTGAGTCTGAGAGATAATGATGTGCGCCCTAAAAGTTGTACGTAGATTAACCTGTCATTCGACTGGTATGAATTCGGTATTGAACCGGACTCATACCAGTCAATTTTGCTTTTATCCGATGATGATTGTAATAATCAATATAATTTGTAACTGCTCGTTTTAATTCCTCAAAGCTAGAAAAACTACGGCCATAATATATTTCTTGTTTCATTAGACCAAAGAAATTTTCCATTAATGCATTGTCCAGACAATTTCCTTTTCGTGACATACTTTGGTATAACTTTGCTTGCTTCAATTGTCTAACATACTGTTTATTTTGGTAATGCCACCCTTGATCGGAATGGATTGTTGTTCGAAAGTTGGTCTTTTTACTTTCTTTAATGGTTGTTTTTAAAGGAATCAATACACAATCCAACGTTGGTTTTTGCTGAAATTGATAGGCAATGATTTCTCCATTAAAACCATCAAGAAAAGGACTGAGATAGGCTTTTCTTTTTAGTTTAATTCCTTCGGAATTTCGTTCAGTATAGTGGAATTCTGAAATATCTGTAAAGATTTTTTGTTTTGGAATCGTGCTAAAGAAGCGGCGATTCACCTTGTTTTTAGCCAAGGTTCCCACCAAACCTTTGTAAGATCGATACCTTCTTGAACGACGTGTAAAGCTTATACATACTAAGTTATATTTCTTCATAATTCGTCTGATTTTCTTATGATTGATTTGATAGCCCATATTCACTAAAGCCAACTTGATTCGACGATAGCCATAATTGCGATCATTCTCTTCAAAAATTGTTTGAATCAATTTCTCTATGTGAGTCATTTTTTCTTCGCTCATTATCTTTTTCCAGTAATTGAAGGTAGAACGCGGTAGCTTAATCGCTTGTAATACATGATCTTGACGATACTTTCCAATAAGTTCTATGGCTATTCTGGTTTGAACTCGTCTTTTCGCTTCGCCATAATAGTTTGTTGGAAAGTCCGTAGCTTTTTTAAATACTCGACCTCGATTCGCAAACGTTCATTCTCACGCTCTAATTCCTTTTCACGAGATAGTTTGCTTGTTTCTTGCTGTTTTTTTGTTGGTTTATTCATCCTTTTTTTGGGTCTCCCTTTTTGATTGGACAGAGCAGTTTGACCACCAGCGATGTAGTTCCTTTGCCAACGAGAAATCATCGACCCATTAGGTAGCTTGAATTGTCTTGCTGCTTCACCGAAAGAAGCATCTGTCGTTTCTATAAAGTGTAATACATCTCGCTTAAATTCACTAGTATATTTTGTCAATGAACGGTGTCTTTTGAGCCCTTCTTTCCCAAATAATTGATAGGAGTGTTTCCAATTGTAAATTAAGGCATTTGATGGGAGTCCGTATTTTTTAGCCAAGGCTCGTCCGCCCAGAGGGCCTTCTAGGTACTCTTTCACTAGCTTTAATTTGAATTCTACCTCATAATAACTCATAAAAAATAACCTCCAAAAATTGTATTTTCCACGTACAACTTTTGGGGGTCACATCATTATGTCCCAGACTCTTTTTTGTTACTTTTTCAACTTAAACGTCATCTCAACTGGATTATGATCTGAGTTTTTAAATTCAGCATCTATTACTTTCCCATCAATGTTTTCGACATTATCTGAAATGATAAATCCATCAATCAACGCTACAAATGACTCTCCTTTTTTATAAGGTTTATCTAAATTACGAACAGATGGTACTGGCGTTTTTCTTTCACTTAATGCCGCGACTTGTAAATTTTCTGGTAGTTCTTTTTTAGGAAAAGGTTGTAGCCATGTGTATTCTGCTGTTGTGTCATTTTTAAATGTCTCACTCGAAGAATTTAGTAGATCATGATTAAAATCGCCACCACAAACGACATAATTTCCTTTTTTGTATTCATTTTCCATATGATCGAATAATTTATGCACTTGCTCATTTTGGATTTTTTCGTCTTTGATGTAGGCCGATAAATGAACATTATACAGCATTAGATATTTACCGTTCTCAACTGGAATCTTTGATACAGTAAACGCACGATCTAAATCAAAAAATTTATTGAAATTCGTCTCGATTGGTAAACTATAGCGTGTGCTTGTTTCAATTTTGTTATTGCTTAAAGTCAAAATACCTGATTTGGATTTACCAATTGGATCTAGCACGGGATACATTAAGAAAGCTGAATCATAATTTGTCGCAAATACGCTAGAATAATTGGGAAACGCTTGATTGATTTGTAGTACTTCATCAACACTGTGACTGCGAGTCGCTTGTTTATCAACTTCTTGAAATAAGGCAAAATCTGGCGCTAGCTTTTTTGTCAGTTCATTCACACCGGAAATATTATCGATAACACTCTCTTTGCTCACAGCTTTTGACTGCTTACCGCCGTCCATGAAGAAAGTATAGTCTGGTGTATAAGAACCATAACCAACATTAAAGGTTGTGATTTTGTATGCTTTATTGGTAGATGCTTGATTTATTTCTGCCTTTTGAACGATTTTGACAGCTAACTCATCAGTGATTCTAGAATAACTAAAATAAACATACCCCACGTACGCTAAAATAATGATCATCAATATAGATAACATACTCAGTAAAATCTTGATTTTTCTCTTCATTCTTTCTTTTCCTCTTTCTTTTACGATAATCATTAACTAGAAAATAGACTGTACTCATTATACAATAAAATGAGTATCAGTCTATTTTTTAATGTGCTACTTTTTTTCGTGTTCTCTATTCATCTTATTGATCATTGCTGTTGTTTGAGGCAATAATTCATTGTAATAATCATCTAGCTTCCTATCGATTGTGGTCAATCGTTCCTGAAGTGATTCAATCTTTGCTGTGATTCTTTCCTGTTCTTCTTTCAACAAACATTTTCTGGCTTCGATCGTACTATCACCCAGATTCGCTAAACGGACGTACTCGATGATCATTTCTAATGTCATACCTGATGCCTTTAGTTTTAAAATCGACTGGACCCACTCAAGATCGATTGCGTCATAATCGCGAACGCCATGGATCGTTCGCGTCACAGAAGGAATCACACCGATTCTTTCATAATATCTTAACGTGTCCGCAGAAACACCTACTAATTCTGCCATTTCTTTAATCGTCATATTATTTCCTCATTTTTTTAAAATCAACTGATTTTGATAATTCTTTATATTTTTCTGTTATCTGAATTTTTTGATTCGACATATTTAATGCTAATTCATATGCATCACTTCCAACCATCAACTCTAAAGGCGGCTCCTCCATTGCAACAATTTCCATATATAAGTCAGCAACTTTTTCTGGATTTCCCGCTTGATGTCCATTCATAGCAGCAACAAATCCAAGACGCTCTTCTACAGATTTTTTATAAGGTTCGCTGATTTCTTGAGATATTGAATAGGAATTATCAGATAGAAACTCAGTGCGTAAATAGCCTGGTGCAGCATTGATTACATGAATACCAAAAGGTTTGATTTCTTCTGCAAATGCTTGAGTGATCCCATTGATTGCAAATTTCGTTCCAGCATATGTTGATTCAAAAGCCCCTGCGTAAAGCCCTGATATTGATGAGGTATTGATAATATACCCTGATTTTTGCCTTCTCATAATGGGCGCAACCGCTCTGAGCATGTTCAATGTACCAAATACATTAATATCAAAACAGGCGCGAACTTCTAAATCTGTTAAATCTTCAACAGCTCCCGCTACCATATAACCAGCATTGTTTACCAAAACATCGATTTTGCCAAACTTTTTGACAGCTAATCGAATTACCCGTTCAATATCTGCTTCATCTGTCAATGATAAATCAACTGGTAAAAATGATGCACTTTCAACTCCTATTTTTTGGATCAATAGTTCCTTTGTTCGACTCGTTGTGACTACCTGATGGCCGTTTTCCAAAAGTTTTCTTGTCAAAGTCAACCCTAAGCCTTTAGAGCCACCTGTTACGAACCAGACCTTTTTATCCTGCATACTTACTTTACTTCCTCTCTGTTTTCTGTTGTTTGATCGATCAACAAGGAAAGTATAAACCTTGGAGGTACCTCCAAGACAAGCATTTTTTCAATTATATTTCTTTATTAATTCTGCTAACTTATTGACCGTATTCGCATTTCTGATTGTCACTCTTTCATGATACGCAACTTTTTCATATTCCACTTTAGCTTCGCTTACAGATACAAAGACTTCCTCTTTAACGTCTCCTAATTAACCTGTTTACATAGATTATACCGTACTAAAAAGCTATAAAGAGAAGAATAGAACACTGAACACACACCTTATCTAATTTCTCTAAAGTAAATAGTTTCTTCAAAGGTCATCCTATATTATACTAAAGAAAATTGCAGCAATCACTTGCAGGAAAGAGGCAGTAAAATGAAAGATCTCAATGAATTTTTCTCAAGTACCAGTAAGCCTGAACATCGGTTTCGTTTAGAAGATCTCTTTGAATGGACTAAGCAAAATTATCCCCAATTCAACGTCGTGATCAAATGGAATCAACCGATGTTTACAGATCATGATACCTTTATTATCGCTTATAGTTCATCTAAAAAACATCTTTCCGTTGCTCCTGAGACTGTAGCGATTAGTGCGTTCAAAGAAGCTATTGAAAAAGCTGGCTATCAGCATACGGAGAATATCATAAAAATAACCTGGGCCCAAGCTATTGATTTCGAGCTATTAAAAAAGATTATTGATTACAATGTTCAAGAAAAAATTGCCTATACAAAATTTTGGCGTGAATAGTCTGGAGTAGTTCACTAACCATTCAAAAAAGTACTATCGATAAGAGTTTATTGAAGTAGCATTTTTAGACTAAATCTATTATGATTTAGTCATAAGAGTAATGTGTTTATCTTCCCCAAAGATAAATCAAAAATTGATCCCACCTCAGTTGAGGTGGGATTTTTTAGACAAGACATTTTTTATGGATTAAATTTTTCTATCATTACAACCATCAATTCATTGCAATATTCCCTGTGTTTAATACATCAACTGACTCTTGGTTTTCAATTTCAAATCTTAGCTTGCCCTTCTACTTCTCATCATTTTATTGAAGTTTATTTTAGTTCATAATCATTTTAAAACAGATAACGATATATTTATGTGCTTCACTTAGAATTGATGAGCCTCTTTCTAAAATACGAACACTTTATTCTAAAATCGTTGTATATACAGGAATCATGTAAGAGAAACGATTTCTGAAAAACGAACAAAAGATTAAGAATTTCTTTAGTGTCAAATTAAAAAGGCTTCTAACTATCAGCTTTCCTTTTTACTCACTTCACATTTTTTTTACTATTTCTAAAATCCCATTGACTGTACTCCTATCTTTAAGTTAAGATAATATTACAAAATCAAATAAAAAAAGGCGCTCTGCAGGAGGACAGCAAATCATCCCGCAGAGCCCTGTATTATCAGCCAGAACTAATAATACAAGTGCCTCCGTCAATAGTTTATTGACTATTTTCATTGTACTAAAAGTAAGAAAAGATTACCAGTCTTTTTTGTGCAATAAGTGAATTTAGTGAATATTTATTTAGCGAACGCTCATGGTATTAGTTGCTGACTAATACCATTTTTTGATTTTCACATTGCTATTGGTAATTAGAACGAAAAACAAAATAAACAGGCACTCTGTAAGAAGACAGCAAATCCTCTAACAGAGCCCTGTATCGTCAGCCAGAACTGACAATACAAGTTGCCTGAGTCAATGTACATTGACTTATTCATTTTACCTAAAAATTGTAAGAAATACTAGTGTTTTCTACAATTTTTAGTAATTTAGATAGTTGATGGGTATTTATTGCACTCTTGCGCGGTATTGGTTGGTGACTAATACCGCATTTTTTCGTTCTTTTTATAAATAGTAAATACCAAGTTCTCCTTTTTTCTTGACACGATTTTTCTAAAATCACTTGGTATTTACGAGCTGACATTACTAGCATCAATCACTCACCAGTTTTTTCATTCAGTCTAAAAAGGTTGCCGAGTCAATGCGTACAAAAACAAATAATTTCTTAGATCTACAACACTGAATGTTAAAAACAATGAAAGATGCCGTGTGTGTCAGTAATAGTTAGAATTTATCTGGCGGAGGAGAATTCTAACTTCCTAAAAAATAACAGGTTAGCAGAGTCTGTTATTTCAATCAGCTATTTATCAATCATGCTATTCCTTTTTAGTAAATAACCAACCCAACCATTTTACCAACATAATGATAAATAGCTGGTTGTTTTATACTTATACTCATATTTGTAGCTCCTCTATAAAATGTTCAGGATAGTTTTCCCAATAGTCTTGATAGACTCTTTCTTGATCATCATCGAAATTTAATTGGTACAATCTAAATGTGACACTGATATTTTTAAGTTGCCATTGTTCTACATAGGAATACTTGTAGCTCATTCCAATTTTTCCCATGACCTTACCTCTGGCGATGTTATGAATATCGTGGGTAGCCGTAACATACTGCCATCCCTTTTCTTTTAAAAAGTGAACAACTGCAAGACTAGCTTCTGTTATCAGCCCATTTCCCCAATACTCTTTTAACAAACCATAACCAAAATCGTGACTGTCATCCCCGCTCACAGAGATATAACCAATTGCAGGATTGTGTTCTTTAAGAATAATCATAAAATGATACCCATTATTTTTTTGCCATTAAGATTAATCTTAGCTTTGTAAAACTTTTTGGTCTCTTCTATATTTTTTACTGGATACCATGGAAGATACTTATTAACCGTTTCATCAGATAATATCTTGTACAATGCTATCATATTAACTTCAGTTTCTCTAATCTTTCGGATAGCCAAACGCTTGGTTTCTATCATAAATATTCTCCTCGTTTACGATTTCTCTGTTCTAATCAGCAAATAATTTGTTTACGCTTGATACCTAATCGATTATGATCTTTAAGCTTCTGTATTTTTGTGGCAGGATCAGGTAAGCGACATCCTCTTGTTGCCAGGGTTATTTCGATCTCTTTTATATCTGCAGCAGTTTCTAATGCTATAGCTGTTAAGCTTGTATAGTAGCTGCCTACGTAAATAATAAATTGATTCATACTGTATCTAATCTCATTAGGAGCCGTATGGATTTCTTTTTTTAACCGTTGCAAAAGTTCTTCAATCTCCACTTGAGCAATTTGATCATCGGACTGGATGGAAAGGTATTTTCCAAATGTCAGCCAACCAACATTTTGCGATTTTGAATCCGACATAGCTAGCCATTCTCGCGCTAGCTCCAGGGCAAAAGGGCTTTCTGCAGCAACGCCAGCTACAATTGTCTCATCAATTGCTGACCAGCTACTTTGCCTTAACCATGAAGTGATTTCCACCTTTGTCATTTTTTTTGAATCAATTGCAAGGCCGGCTAAATATTGCGCATCTGAATTTCCAGTAGCGAAAAGTTCTAAGCAAAGTTCATGATGATCCTTTACTTTTTTTAGCAAATATTTCTTAAGATCACCAATTTTAACGCCGTAGCAATTGGTAGGTGCACCATGTGTTCTGAACGTTTTACGTGTTTGGGCCGTTCCAAGTTTTTCTAATTCACCCATTATTTCAACCAAAGACATTTTCTATCATCTCCATTATTCATTTTTCAAGAGTGTAATTACTCCAAATTTTCCTTCAAATAATCAATCATTCATATTTACTCTCTTCAGTGTCACCAAAATTCTTCTGAATTTTTGGTTAATTTAACTTTTTCCATTAATGTGATACTAGACTTCCTGATTATTATATCAATTTTTCTGAGTAATCGCTTTTTCTTGCTCCAAGATGAAATGATTCCCTCTGTATGCTTGTATTCATTGGTTTGATAATGAATCAAAAGTCAGGTTTATCTAACTGTAGATAAACGCATATTATTTAAACTAAAGTAACAGCTTGTCTTTATAAAAAATTTTCATATACTCGTTTCAAGTAAACAATTGCTTCCATCTGATCTTGCTGATTCGTTCCTAAGACTATTGAATAAGGATCCGCACGTTTAAAGGACAGCTTTTTATGGTAAAACGTTTCATAAAGAATATCTTTTCTTTGTGTTTCATTAAATACTTTAACCTGTAGAACATTTTCTAAACTACTAAACTTAGCAACCTCGACAAATTTGCTTTCTTTATGATAATACTGGTATTCTTTGACCGTTTGATCAATGCAACTGATCTCAATTCGGTCCTCATAATACAAAGCAATCGGGTGTTTTGTATAGCTGCACAACTGAATTACATCTGTTAATTCCTCTTTAGGAAGGTAACTATTTCGGAGTATCTTATCTTGTAAAATTATTTGTTGTCCATTTAAACAGATGAATGTGTCCAATCTTAAATCAATTGATTCTTTTAAGAGCACATAAGGTAATTTACTAATAACTACTGGTAATGATTGTTGTTGCTCGAATAAATGATCAATTTGCACTTCTCGTTTGAATAGAATAGATTCATCGATAAAAATAAGTTGTTTGTTCACTAAAGTCCCACCCTTCTTGTTCTTTCAAGTTACGATAGCATTTGAAGTGCACTCCAAGTCAACTGAAATTGAACATAGCATTAATTTTCTATTTGACCTTGAGTCGACTCTAAGTGGTAAAATAAAGGAAATAATAATCAGAGAGGATTTTTTTATGACGTACAAAATCCACGAATTTTCAAAAATGACTGGCCTGACACCTTATACTTTGCGCTTTTATGAAAAAGAAGGCTTGATCACAGTGAATCGCGATCAGAATAATATTCGGATTTATGATGATCGAAACAAAGAGTGGATCGACTTTTTTCTTCATTTGAAAAAAACTGGAATGACGATCGAAGACTTGAAACAATATTTAACTTGGTGGTATGAAGGAGATTCTACGAATCAGAATCGATTAGATTTACTACAAAAGCAAAAGGAACTTGCTCTGAAAGAGATGGAACAAATCCAACAAGGAATTGAGGTTCTTGATTATAAAATCGAGGTCTATAAAAAAAGAGTAGCCGACCAAAAGAAATAACTTCAAATCACTTTAAATACAAAAAGAACCCGAAACAAAATGATTATTTCATTTTGTTTCGGGTAATAGTTCGTATAGAGCTAAAAAAAGCTCCTTCAGTTAGAATCAGTTCGTTATTTATTATAAATTTTTGGACCTTTACGCATATTTTTACGGTCATTTTTTGGCGTTTCCATTTGTTTCGAACGACCACCGCTTTGTTTTTTCTTGATTAGTTCAAGCATTTTCTTTTTTGTATCCATTTTACACCGTCCTTGTTAACAAAGTGACTGACTCGATATGAGTTGTTTGCGGGAAATTATCCACTGGTTGGACTTCTTTGACTTCAAAGCCTCCTTCAACAAGTAGGGCAAGATCACGTGCTAATGTTGCTGGATTACAGCTTACATAAACGATCCGTTTGGGCTTCGTTTCGATCAACGTTTCTACCAAACTTGCTTCTAACCCTTTACGTGGAGGATCAACGATGACAACATCTGGTTTGATGTCATTTTCGATCATTCGCGGTAAGACTTCTTCAGCTAACCCTGCTGTAAATGTCGCATTTGTGATGTTGTTTAGTTTTGCATTGCTTTCAGCGTTTTTTGCAGCTTCTTCAATGACTTCCACACCATAAACATGTTTAGCATCTTTCGCTAAAGTTAGTCCAATCGTACCAATTCCACAATAAGCATCAACCACTACTTCTTCACCCGTTAATGCTGCGTATTCTTTCACTTTATTGTACATCACTTCTGTTTGTTGGGGATTGACTTGGTAGAATGAACGAGAAGATATTTCAAATTTCAAATCAAAAATCGTATCGATCATCTTGTCTTCTCCGTGTAACAGAATCGTCTCATCTCCAAAAATCACATTTGTCTTTTTGGAATTGACATTTTGAACAATGCTGACAACTTCTGGCAAGGCTTCTAAAATATCAGGAATGATTTTACTTGTTGGGAATAATTTAGCGGTTCTCGTAATTAAAACGATCATCATTTCTCCCGTATGGTACCCACGACGAACAACGATATGACGCAAGTTACCAGTATTATCAGATTCGTTGTAAGGTTTAATACTATAACGTCTCATGATATCACGAATCTTGATGACTGCTTCATCAATGCTAGGATCTTGGATGTAGAAATGTTCTAAGGGAATCAAATCATGGCTATTTTTTCTGAAGAAACCAGTTTGCAGCTTGTCATCGATTTTTCTGACTGGAATTTGTGCTTTATTACGGTAACCCCATGGATTATTCATACCTAATGCATCCAATACTGGAACGTCTGGTAATTTTGCTACACGTTGCATCACGTTTTTCACTTGGTCTGTTTTAAATGTCAATTGAGCACCATAGGCTAAATGCTGTAATGGACTGATCCCAACTTTAGTAAAATTTGCGTCTTTAACTGGTACACGATCTTCACTTGATTTTAAGATAGTCAAAACTTTCCCGTAGCCGAAACTTTTACCGACTTTCAAGACTTTGATTTCGATTTTTTCACCTGGCAAAGCATTTTCTATAAAAAGCGGGTAGCCATCAACTTTGGCAACACCCATTCCTTCATGTGTCAGATCAATAATATCAACTTCGATTGTTTCATTTTTGTTCACTGGAAAATTATTCATAAGTCGCTCCTTCTTTAATGCACTTCTCTCATTCTAATGAAAAAATGCTAGAAAAGCAATAGAGAGATTGTTTCTACAATGAAAAGAGTTAAAAATTAATCTTTCCATTTAATTGATTTCAAGAAGTTTATTTTCGATAAGCTGGATCACCTGTTTTTTGGCTGTTTCACTCTCGATAAAATCATACTTATCTCCATCAATTTGGATTTTTGGGCTCTCATTGTATTCTTCAAACCATTTTTCATAACGGCTATTTAATTCTTTATAGTAATCATATAAAGAGGGATCTTGTTCAACTTGCTCATAGGGACGTCCACGTCTTTGAATTCGCTCCAACATTTTAGGAAACGATATTTTAATGTGCACTAATAAATCAGGACGTTTTTTATTTGCTGCATAAGGTAATTCTTGTAACATATTCTCTAATAAGGAATCGTAAACTTTTACTTCTGTTTCATTTGCTCTACCTAAATCAGCATTTAAATGAAATAATAAAGAATCTTCGTAGATTGAACGATCTAATACATTATTTTTATGAGAAAGTGCTTGTTTAATACTATCAAACCGTTTATTTAAAAAATAAATTTGTAATAAAAAAGCATATTTTTTAGGATCTGCATAAAATAGAGGTAATACTTCATTATCATCAACTGATTCATAAAAAGCCTCTGATCCTAAATATTCTGAAATGATTTCTGTTAAACTAGATTTTCCTGCACCAATGGTACCTGCTAAAACGATCACTGCCATCGAACTCCCTACCTATTGTTAATTATTTTCAGCCAATAAATCGTAACTCCTATCAAATGAAAAACCTGCTTACCTTGTTTATCATTTTTTGAGAGATGCGACTTATTTAATTTACTCTTATTTCAATTACAAGTCAATGTGAATACATCTCATTAATCGATTATGAGACATTTTTTATACAACATATCGTTTTTTTTTGATTACTAAACACTATATACAGTGTTTAGTATTTCATTTCATGATTCTTCTAACAAAAATATACGTAACCCTACTACAACAAAAAAGTATCTAAGACGCGTGTCTAGATACTTTTTTGCAGTTATCATGAATCAACCGATTTTTCCATTATTATCAATGTCTTCTTCGGTCAAACGTTCTACTTCTTTGACGAATTCTTTACTAGTTTCATGATATTCGTCCTCTTCATCTGAAGTCCCATCATAATCATCCAAGACAGAACCCATGATTGCATTAGACGGAATCGCATCAGCATTGGCAAACATTTCAATATGCTGATGTAAATTAGTGAATTCCATTGGTGCGTCTCCACCATATTCACCATCTAAATTGATCATCATACGACTATTTTCTTCAAGCGTCTGAGCATGCAGATGACTGGTTTTTGTATAGATCAAGCGATTGTCTTCTATGTGTTTTCCACCGTTAAGCATCAAGGCAGCTAAATGGAGAATTTCAAAAACATTCGCAGTTTTCACAATAATCAAAGAAAATTTTCCGTCATCTAGCTTGGCATCTGGCGCGATTTGTTCGAAACCGCCAACAGAATTCGTCAAACCTAAGAAAAACATTGATGCATTGCCTTCATAGACACCTTCATCATATTCCATTCGCATTTTGATTGGTTTGACCCGCGGCAGCATTTCAGCACCTTTTGCCAAGTATGCAAGATACCCAAAGATACTCTTCAGCTCTGAAGGAACCTCATATGTCAGTTCAGTTAAATGGCCCCCGGCAGCTATGTTGATAAAGTAACTATCTTTTGCTTTACCGATATCCATTTTAACTGTTTGATTTTTTTTGATTACTTCTGCCGCTTTGACGATGTTATCTCTAGGGATTTTTAATGCTCGTGCATAATCATTGGTTGTTCCAGCTGGTATAATCGCCATAGAGGGTCTTTTTTCTAAAGGAGCAATACCATTTACGACTTCATTGATGGTCCCGTCACCACCGGCGGCAACAATTAGATCAAACCCTAATTCAGCCACACGGTGTGCTTCATTTTTAGCGGAATTTTCAGCTGGAGTTGTCGCAAAAGCACTCGCTTCATAACCGCACTCTTCTAATACAGAAAGAATGTCAGCTAGATTTTTTTTGACTAGTTCTTTACCTGAAGTTGGATTATAAATCACTCTTGCTTTTTTCATCATCATCTGCCGCTTTCTAACGTTTTGCCAATTCTTCTTGTAATAATTTATTCACAACGCCTGGGTTGGCTTGGCCTTTCGTTGCTTTCATGATTTGACCGACTAAAAAGCCAACAGCGCGGTCTTTTCCGTTTTTAAAGTCATCGACAGATTGTTGATTATTATCCAATACTTCATTGATGATTGGCAATAATTGTGACGGATCTGATAATTGAACTAAGCCTTTTGCTTCAACGACTTCTTTGGCATCTCCACCATTTTCAATCAGCTCTTTAAAGACCTTTTTAGCGATTTTAGAACTGATTGTACCATCTGCAACTAATGTAATCATGCCAGCTAAATTGGCAGGGGTCAATTTAGTATCTGGTAATTCGATTTTTTCACTGTTCAAATAAGCAGAAACTTCACCCATCAACCAGTTAGATACTTGTTTAGCATCTGCTCCTTCATTTAGAGCGGCTTCAAAGAAATCAGACATTTCTTTTGTCAGTGTTAGAACCATCGCATCGTATTCTGGTAAACCGAGTTCTTTGATATAACGAGCACGACGAGACGCTGGCATTTCTGGTAAGCTGTGACGAACACGTTCGATCCATTCATCATCGATCGCAAAACGAGGAACATCAGGCTCTGGGAAGTAGCGGTAGTCACTTGAACCTTCTTTAACACGCATCAATAATGTTTTGTTTGTCGTTTCATCAAAGCGACGTGTTTCTTGTTGGATTTCGCCACCAGATAACAACACTTTCGCTTGACGTTTTTCTTCAAAAGCAAGACCTTTTTTGACAAAACTCATTGAGTTTAAGTTTTTAAGTTCAGCTTTTGTTCCAAATTCTTCTTGCCCATATGGACGTAAAGAAATATTGGCATCACAACGCATTGAACCTTCTTCCATTTTCACATCAGAAACGCCTGTAAATAAAATGATTGAGCGGATTGCTTCTAAATAAGCATAGGCTTCTTCTGGTGAACGCATATCTGCTTCTGAAACGATTTCGATCAGAGGTGTTCCTTGACGGTTTAAATCAACGTATGAATAACCACCATCACCGTGGATATTTTTTCCAGCATCTTCTTCTAAATGCACACGTTCGATACGGATGCGTTTTGTTTTGCCTTCCACTTCAATATCGATCCAGCCATCATGACCAATTGGTTGATCAAATTGAGAAATTTGGTACGCTTTCGGATTATCTGGGTAGAAATAGTTTTTACGGTCAAAATGCGTATCTTTCGAGATTTCACAATTTAACGCCAGTGCTGCTTTCATCCCAAATTCAAGAGCTTGTTTATTCATAACTGGTAATACGCCTGGATAACCCCAATCAATCACGTTTGTATTGCTGTTTGGTTCTGCTCCAAAGTGCGCTGGTGCAGGTGAAAAGATTTTAGAGTTTGTTTTTAATTCTACATGGACCTCAAGTCCGATGACAGTTTCAAAGTTCATTAGTCATTCCCCCCTAAGATCACAGGTTTTTTCGTATGGAAATCCGTTGCTTGTTCAAATGCATAAGCCGCTTTGTACATCGTACTCTCATCAAATTGTTTTCCGATGATTTGCAAGCCGACAGGCAATCCTTCTGAAAATCCAGCTGGTACTGACATACCAGGTAATCCAGCTAAGTTAACTGGAATCGTTAATAGATCGTTCATATACATCGTGATTGGATCGTTGATGTTTTCACCTAAACCAAATGCGACAGTTGGTGAAGCAGGACCAATGATAATATCATATTTCTCAAAAACAGCATCAAAGTCTCGTTTGATCAAGGTTCTAACTTGTCCTGCTTTTTTAAAGTGTGCATCATAATGTCCAGCACTTAAAGAAAATGTCCCAAGCATAATACGGCGTTTTACTTCTAAACCAAATCCTTCTGAACGTGAATTTACATACACATCTTCAAGATTTTTCACGTTTTCAGAGCGATAGCCATAACGAATACCATCAAAACGTTGTAAGTTTGAACTTGCTTCTGATGAAGCGATGATATAATACACAGCTACACCATATTTAGAATGCGGTAAACTAACTTCTTCTACGGTTGCTCCAAGTGCTTTAAAGGTTTCAGCAGCTTTAAGAACAGCTTCTTTAACGCCAGCATCTACCCCTTCCCCTAAATATTCTTTAGGTAAAGCGACTTTCATTCCTTTGATATCCCCAGTCAAACCAGCAGTAAAATCAGGAACTGAAGCCCCAGCCGACGTGCCATCTTTTTCATCAAAGCCACTGATTGCATTCAAAGCTAACGCATTGTCTTGTACATTTCTTGTCATTGGTCCAATTTGATCTAAACTTGAAGAGAATGCAATCAACCCAAAACGAGATACACGTCCATAAGTCGGTTTCATCCCAACGATTCCGTTAAAAGAAGCAGGTTGACGAATACTTCCGCCAGTATCACTTCCTAGAGAAACCGGAATTTGTCCTGCTGCTACAGCTGCTGCCGAGCCGCCAGAAGAGCCACCAGGTACTTTAGTGTGATCCCACGCATTTTTTGTTTTCTTGAAGTATGATGTTTCTGTACTTGCGCCCATCGCAAACTCATCCATATTCAATTTCCCAACAGGAATCATGTCTGCTTGATAGACTTTATCCATAACGGTTGCATCGTAAATTGGATTAAAATTGTGCAACATTTTTGATGCAGCTGTTGTTAAAATATCTTTGGTGACGATATTATCTTTGATCCCAATTGGAATACCCGCTAACGGATTAGATTCAGTGATTCCTTTCAGGTCGATTACTTTTGCCAACTCTAGCGCTTTCTCTTCACTGATTGTAATAAATGAATCTACATCTTTTTCTGTTTCTTTGATCCGGTTTAAGGTTGCATGTGTTAAATCAGTTGCTGTGATTTCCTTTGAGACAAGTAAATCATGCAGCTCGTTCAAGGACTTATCATATAATTTTTCCATTATGCACCAGCCTCCCCATTGTCGATAATCGCTGGCACTTTAATATAGCCATTTTCTGATTCAGGTACGTTTTTCATTAATTCATCGCGATCCATACCTGGTGTCACAACATCTTCTCTCATTACATTGATCGATTGTGCAACATTAGAGGTAAACGGAACACCTTCTGTATCAACTTCTTCTAATAATTCTACCATATCGATGATTTTGCCTAATTGATCCGTAAAGTCTTTTAATTCCTCATCGGAAAAAGACAATTTGGACAATTTGGCTACATGTTTTGCTTTTTCTTCACTGATTGCCATGGATACCCTTCTTTCCTTTAGAAAAGCTCAGACAAGCTGTAGCCCTTTCAGTTGATCGTTTAAACCAACTGAAAGACAGCTTAGATGAGTTCACTAGTTCATTTTTATACTGTTAAACGATATTTCTCGTTAAGAAACAGCTTTTTTCTTATTCTATCATAAAATTCTAAGAAATTATGATAGAGATGAAAGAAAATAGTCTGTAAATGTAAAATTTGTGCTGAAAGTTCTAGATTGTTTCATTTTCAGTTGCTTCAATGGTCGTACTATTGTCTAATGCTGTGACCATTTGTTGTTCATCCCAGACTTCAATACCAAGGTCTTGAGCTTTCGTTAACTTACTGCCAGCTTCTTCACCAGCCACGACAATATCCGTCTTTTTAGAAACGCTCCCTGTTACTTTTCCACCTAGATTTTCGATCTTTTCTTTGGCTTCTTCTCTATTATAATGGGTTAGTTTCCCTGTTAAAACGACCGTTTTATCTTTGAATGGCGATTCAACGGCTGCTAATTGAGCGGTGCGGATTCCTTTGTATTCAAAATTCACGCCCGCTTTTGTCAATTCATCCATCAATTCATGGACTTCTTCATTTTCAAAGTAAGTGACCAAACTGTCCGCAATAATTTCTCCCATTGAATCCAGCGCCACAACCTCATCTTTCGTTGCTTTACTGATTGCATTTAGGTCACCAAAATGTTCAGCTAAAACTTTAGCTGCCTTAGACCCAACATGACGAATCCCTAAACCAAAAAGCAAACGTTCAACAGAATTATCACGACTAGCAGCAATCGCTTTGTATATATTATTTGCTGACTTTTCTTTGACTTTATCTAGCGTCATTAACTGTTCCTCTGTTAAAAAATACAAATCAGCGACATCAGCGACTAACTCCTTATCGAACATTTGCTCTAAGACACGAGGTCCTAAACCATCGATATTCATCGCATTTCTAGAGACAAAGTGATTTAACCCTTCTTTGATTTGCGCCGGACATTTTGGATTGATACAGCGCAAAGCAACTTCTTCATCTAAATGAACAAGCTCACTATCACAAACAGGACAATGGGTCGGGATTTCATATGGTTGACTGCTTTCATCTCGTTTTTCCGTCAAGACTTGAGCAACTTCAGGAATGATATCGCCTGCTTTATAGATAATCACGGTATCATTCAAGCGAATATCCTTCATTGCAATAAAATCAGCATTGTGCAAACTTGCCCGACTAACAGTCGTTCCTGCTACACGAACTGGTTGCATGACAGCCGTTGGTGTCACTACACCTGTCCGACCAATCGTCCATTCGATTTCTTCTACCACTGTTTGTGCTTCTTCGGGTGGAAACTTGTATGCAATCGCCCAGCGAGGTGCCTTAACTGTAAAACCTAATTCATCTTGAATCGTAAACTCATTCGCTTTGATGACAATACCATCGATTTCGTAAGGTAAATCTGTACGCTTTTCATGATACTCTTCGATATACGCCCAAACTTCATCGATAGTTTGACATAATTGCTTTTCAGGATTCGTTCTAAAGCCAATTTCAGAAAGTTCATTTAAAGCATCAAACTGCGTCTGCGCCGTCATTGGACCAAAATCAGCTACTGTATACAAAAAGGTGCTAAGATTTCGTTTTGCAACCATACTGGTGTCCAATTGTCGTAGGCTACCTGCTGCTGCATTTCTTGGGTTAGCAAAAACATCTTGTCCAGCTTCTTCTCGCTCTTTATTCAAGTTAACAAATGACTGCTTAGGCATGTAGCACTCGCCACGCACTTCAACTGAAATCGGCTTTTTCAATTCTAAAGGAATTGATTTAACTGTTTTTAGGTTTTCTGTGATATTTTCACCCACAGTACCATCACCGCGCGTTGCACCTTGAACAAATTTTCCGTTTTCATATTTCAACGAAATCGCTAGTCCGTCAATTTTCAACTCACAACAATAACCAACAGGCTTACCTGCTAATTTTTGAACACGTTCATCAAAATCATAAATATCTTCTTTACTGAAACCATCATTTAGACTGTACATCTGCACTTCATGCGTGACTTTTTCAAATCCTTGTAAAATCTTACCGCCAACACGTTGGGTGGGTGAGTCAGAAGTAATCAAATCTGGATATTCAGTTTCTATGTCGACTAATTCTTTGTACAAGCGATCATATACATAATCTTCTACAGTGGGTTGATCCGCCACGTAATATTCATGAGAATATTGGTTTAACTGCGTCCGTAGTTCTTTCGCTTTGTCTGTCGCTGCGGCTAATGTTAATGGTATTTCCGACATGATACCCCTCCTAAATTAAAAGTTGAAAGAGCTCTCTCATTTTTTATATTTTTTCTATCGGAGCAAATGCTGCTAATAAGCGTTTGATGCCTTTTTCAGGGAAAGCAACGTCTAGCTCTAAATCCTTGGCAGTACCGCCAACTCGGACGACTGTTCCTGTTCCCCACGCTTTATGTCTGACTTTATCGCCTGCTTGCCAAGCCATCGATTCACCACCGCTAGCCACTTTATCCGTAACTGGCTGTTTAGTCGGCTGGGAATAAGCAGGTTTAAATACTTTTGGCTCAAAAGTTTTACTTGGCGCTTTCGGTGCCGCGATTGAACCTTGTAAATCTAACAATTCTTCGTCTATTTCGTCTAAAAAACGACTCGGACGGTTATATTGTGTTCTACCATATAAGGTTCGAGAAAATGCGTTAGTAATAAATAGAATTTCCTCTGCACGAGTGATTCCTACATAAGCTAAACGACGTTCTTCTTCTAATTCGCTTTCTTCCAACATTGCACGAGACAATGGAAAAACGCCTTCTTCCATCCCAATCAAAAAGACAACAGGAAATTCTAGTCCTTTAGCTGCATGGAGTGTCATCAAAGTAACTTGAGAAGTGCTTTCTTCTAAATTATCTAAATCTGAAACAAGGGCTAGATCGTTTAGGAATACTGCTAACTTTTCTTCTGGTGCATCAGCCTCTTCTTCTCCCTGACGTTCATATCGTTTGTCGAATTCTTGTGTAACCGTTAAAAATTCATCCAAGTTCTCTAAACGCGCTTGAGATTCCAAATTATTTTGTCTCACTAATTCATCTCGGTAACCGCTACGTTCTAGTACTTCTTTCACTAATTCAGTAATTGTCAGATATGGAATCATCTGAGATAGGTCTTGGATCATCATGCCAAAACTGCCTAACTCTTTGCCAGCTTTACCTGAAATATTAGCTAAGTCTACATTTTTTGAAGCTTCTAATAAAGACCAGTCGTGTATCTGAGAAAAGCTTCTTAATTTCTCGATCGAGCTTTTACCGATTCCACGTTTTGGTTCATTGACAACACGCTCAAAACTAAGCGAATCCATGGGATTTGAAATAATATTCAAATAGCCTAAGATGTCTTTAATTTCTTTACGATCATAGAATTTGTGTCCGCCAACCATCGTATAAGGAATATTGGATTTCAGCAACATTTCTTCCATTACCCGTGACTGAGCATTGGTACGATATAATACAGCGAAATCGCCATAAATTCGATCTTTTTCTCGAATTTCTTTTTGAATCTGTCCCACAATAAATTGCGTTTCGTCTCGCTCATTATCGCCCCGATAATATACAATTTTTTCTCCATCTGTATTTTCAGTCCATAATTGCTTATCACGACGATTGCTATTATTTTTGATCACATTGTTCGCCGCGTCCAAGATTTTTTTTGTTGAGCGGTAATTTTGTTCCAACAGGATCACAGCAGCATCTGGATAATCCTTTTCGAAGTCCAAAATGTTCTGCATATCTGCTCCACGCCAACCATAGATACTTTGGTCAGCATCCCCTACAACACATAAATTTTTAAAACGCGCTGCTAACATATTTACTAATGTATACTGCGCATGGTTAGTATCTTGATACTCATCTACATGAATATAGTGAAATTTATTTTGATAATAGGTCAACGAATCAGGATGTTCATTAAACAATCGAATTGTATTCATAATCAAATCATCAAAATCCATACATTGGTTATTTCTTAATTCTTTCTGGTACATCTTATAGCATTTCGCAACAACTTCTTCATAAGGAGTTCCCTGTAATTCTTCGACTTTTGCTGGCGTCTGCAACTCATTTTTGGCGTTACTGATTGTTCCTAAAATCGAGCGAGGATCATATTTTTTCGCATCGATATTCAGTTCATTCAAAATTCGTTTCATCAATGTCCGTTGTTCAGAAGTATCAATGATCGTAAAATTACGATTATAACCGATCTGATCGACATCACGGCGTAAAATTCGCACACACATTGAATGAAATGTTGAAACCCAAACATCATTTCCGCCAACTTCTAGTAATTTCCCAACCCGCTCTCTCATTTCTTTTGCGGCTTTATTGGTAAAAGTGATTGCTAAAATATTCCATGGATTAACATCTTTTTCTTCAATTAGATAGGCAATGCGGTGTGTTAATACTCTTGTTTTCCCACTACCTGCGCCCGCCATAACCAGTAAAGGCCCTTCTGTATGTAAAACGGCTTCCTTTTGTCGTGGGTTCATACCTTGGATCAAGGCGTTTTCTTGTGCCATCATCAACGTCCTCTCTCTTTTTTCAATCTTATACATTATACCAAATATAGCTGGAAAATTCTTTAATAATGATGGAATTTATAGAACATATTTTCTTTTTTTAAGTTCGTATTTTAAGAGAATAAAATGATCGTGTGTTGCTTTTTTCTTTAGTGATAGACGCGTAAGTTAAATAAAAAAACTCACTCAATAAAGAGTGAGACAAAAAAACAGTAACAACGGAAGAAGTTGTTGAAATTTCAATCCACTCACTCAATAAAGAGTGAGACAACATCGAAAATGATGGATTCAACCGTGCGATTCTTATTTCAATCCACTCACTCAATAAAGAGTGAGACCCTGTGGCCACACCACTAGGCGTGTTGATTGTTATTTCAATCCACTCACTCAATAAAGAGTGAGACATAGCTTCTGCTAAAGAATCGGCTACCTCTGACATCATTTCAATCCACTCACTCAATAAAGAGTGAGACATTTAGATGGATTCGTGATGATCGGTTCAACGATATTTCAATCCACTCACTCAATAAAGAGTGAGACCTTATAAGATTTCAAATGCTTTAAATTGTCGTATTATTTCAATCCACTCACTCAATAAAGAGTGAGACAATAATCATAGCAGAATATTTACCCTCAAAACTTATTTCAATCCA
Source organism: Enterococcus sp. AZ170 (assembly GCF_050545135.1). Taxonomy (NCBI): domain Bacteria; kingdom Bacillati; phylum Bacillota; class Bacilli; order Lactobacillales; family Enterococcaceae; genus Enterococcus; species Enterococcus sp. AZ170. The sequence continues at coordinate 2,437,493 of NZ_CP172947.1, forward strand.
CTCACTCAATAAAGAGTGAGACCGTGAAAAGACAGCAAATTTGTACCTATTTGCTCTTTTACACATTATAAATCACATTAAAATGTGATTTCGATGAGAAAAAACAACTATTTATATTGTTTTCCTCTCTAAATTTGGTGCGAATCTCCCAGAGATTTCATGCGCACTTATGGTTCGCACCGAATCTCAATGCGAACAAATGGCTTTTCACTTATATATAGTATAATCACAATCTTGTCATAAGTCACGCTCTATTTGGCTCCTAGCACCTTGATACTTATATAGATTCTTCCTTCCGATTAATCCCATTATCATACCCATTACGTAATCGTTCTACAATAGCTTCATTTACATAAATAGAAATTTCTCCACCATTCACTGGAAAATCCCCCGCACCTGCCTCATCTAAAATAACTTTTGTTGTATTATTTCCCAAAATATCAACAAATATCTTTCCAGCATGTACAGCGCTGATCGTCATCTTTTTTACACCTGCTTGCGCATTTGTCATAACAACCGCATAACCAGATTTTTCTCGGTCAAACGTACCTGTCCTAATCCAACCGATAATAGCAGGATCGTCAAAATAATCCATTTCACTCCCATATGCTAATTGTTCTCTAATTTTTAATAACAAGTCCAAATCTTCACCTACTGGCTCAACATTTTGAGAGGGAATCCCAAATAAATCGCCCCAAAAAACAATCGGTGTTCCAGCTTTACGAAGTAAGATCAGTGCGTAAGCATGAACTTTGAACCAGCCATCGACCCAGGATTCCAAGCTTTGTCCTTTTTGCGTATCATGATTATCAACAAACGTCACTGCCCATTCAGACCGTTCTTTCGCTAATGTTCCTTCAAATATATTTCGCATATCATATTGACCGTCAGAACTAGCAGCCTCGTAAAAATGATAATGTAGAGGAACATCAAATAAAGAAATCAATGTTCCAGAACTATCAATGTAATTGGTCAGTTTTTCAAGTTCCCCATTCCAATATTCACCAACGACAAACAACTCTCTTCCTTTTTCTTTTCTTCTATTTAATAACCATTCAACAAAGTAATTAAATTGAATATGTTTAACTGCATCTAAACGGTATCCATCAATATCTGTTAATTCTTGGTACCATTTTCCCCATTTATTTAACTGCTCAACGGTTTCAGGATACTCCATGTCCAAATTGCAACCCATTAAATAATCATAATTGCCATTTTCATTATCAACTTCTTGATCCCAGCCTTTTCCTTCAAAATTGAAAATACCATGATCCTTTCGTCGATTATCAAAATCAACCCCTGAAAAATTTTTCCAAGTCCAAATATAGTCATTATACTTCTGCTTTCTTCCTGGAAAAGTAAATTTTGTCCAAGCTGAAATTTCTTCTTTACCACTTAATGTTTCATTTCGGTTCTCTGGACGAGATTTAAAAGCTACAACTGTTTCTTCTTCATCGGCGCCCATGAAATGATCAAAAACAATATCTCCATATACCTCTATTCCAGCTTTCTTAAATGCTTGAATACAATTAAGATAATCAGTTTTTGTCCCATATTTAGTAGGGATCGTGCCTTTTTGATCAAATTCGCCTAAATCATACAAATCATAAGGAGCATACCCCACATCTTCCAATCCGTTTGCACCTTTATATGCTGGTGGAAGCCAGATGCCATTGATTCCTTTGTCGTGTAGTGCGACGGCCAATTTTGTCAGCCGTTGCCAATGTTTCCCATCAGCTGGCAGATACCATTCAAATCCTTGTAATATTGTACGATTATTCATGCAGATCCCTCCGATTTTACCTACCTACATTAAGCCAAAAATTAAACAACTTTGCAAATAATAAAATTTGGAAGATCGGCTGCTCAAAAATGAACGGTTAAAAACGTTAATGATCGTTTATGAACGTTTTTGATTGCATAGTGAAATAAGATGTGCTATTATATTCAATGAAAAGAGGGTTGAAAATGCTTACAGAAGAAAGACATCAAGCAATTTTACATTTATTAGACCAACAATCAGTTGTGAAATCTCAAGAATTAGCTTCACTTCTAAACGCTTCTGAATCGACGATTCGCCGTGATTTACAAGATTTGGAAGATGCAGAATTACTTGAGCGAGTTCATGGCGGAGCAAAACGAATTCTAAATTTAGGCTTTGAACAAAATATGACCGAAAAATCAAGCAAAAACACGCAAGAAAAACAAGCAATTGCTTCATTAGCCGCTCAATTTGTTCACCATGGGGATGTTATTTACTTGGATGCTGGATCAACTACTTTAGAAATGCTGCCATTCCTATCAGGTAAAAATGTTACTGTTGTCACCAATTCTGTGCATCATGCTGCAAAGCTTGGTGACCTTAATATCAACACTATGATTCTCGGTGGGGCTTTAAAGTTATCGACAAAAGCAATTATCGGTGCAACAAGTATGGAACAACTGAGTCATTTTCGCTTCAACAAAGTTTTCATGGGGATGAATGGAGCACATCTTGAGTTTGGGTTAACAACACCTGATCCAGAAGAAGCAGCATTAAAACGTTTGGCCATTACCCAAGCTGAAGAAGCTTATGTTCTGATTGATCAAAGCAAGTTGAACAAAGTAACCTTTACAAAAGTTACAGATCTTGAAGATGTCATACTTCTCACCAACCATTGTTTACCAGAATTACTTGAACAATTCCAGAAAAAAACAACTATCAAGGAGGCAGCGCAATGATTTACACTGTAACACTAAATCCTTCAATCGACTATATCGTTCATGTTGAAGAATTAAAATTAGGAAACTTGAATCGGATGACCAACGATTTTAAGTTACCTGGTGGTAAAGGCATCAATGTTTCCCGGATCTTAAAACGAATCCAAACAGAATCTACGGCTCTTGGTTTTTTGGGCGGTTTTACTGGCTCATTCATTTCTGACTGGCTAACCCAAGAACGGATTCAAACTAATTTTACTAAGGTCCGCGAAGACACACGAATCAATATCAAACTGAAATCTAAAAATGAAACAGAAATCAACGGTTTAGGTCCTGCGCTCAGCAATGAAGAACTGCAAGAATTAAAACAAGCACTAAGTTTGGTTTCAGCTGGTGACATCGTTGTTTTATCTGGAAGTACTCCAGCAACATTGCGAGAAGGCTTTTATGAAGAGCTGATTCAAATTATTAAAGATAAACAAGCTGAATTTGTGATTGATACCACTGGAAAAGATTTACTCAATGCTCTTCAAAACAAACCATTGCTTATCAAACCGAACAATCATGAATTAGCTGAATTATTTGATGTACGTTTCCAAACAGTGGATGATATTCTACCATTTGGCAACCGTTTATTAGAAGATGGTGCTCAACATGTGATCATTTCCATGGCAGGTGATGGCGCATTATTGTTTACCAAAAATGGTGTTTATCGTTCGAATGTTTTAAAACGACCATTGAAAAATTCAGTTGGTGCAGGAGACTCGATGATTGCCGGATTTGTTGGGACATTTTCTAAAAGCAATGATCCTGTAGAAGCGTTTAAATGGGGCGTTGCTTGCGGCAGTGCAACAGCATTTTCAGATGACTTGGCAACCGCTGATTTGATCAATGAATTAATTGCAGAAGTCATTATAGAAAAAATCAGCTAACTTTACAGACTTGCTTTTCAATAAAAGAGCAACAAGTCTACACAGCTTTAAATTAGGAGGAAAAACAATGAATATCAAAGACTTATTAGTCAAAGACGTTATGATCATGGATTTGCAGGCTACCGATAAAAAAGGGGCAATCGATGAAATGGTTCAAAAAATGTATGATGGCGGTAGAATTTCCGATATAGATACTTATAAGAATGGTATATTAGCTCGCGAGGCACAAACTTCAACTGGTTTGGGTGATGGTATTGCTATGCCACATGCTAAAAATAGTGCAGTTAAAGAAGCAACGGTTCTATTTGCCAAAAGTAATTCTGGTGTCGATTATGAAGCGTTAGATGGTCAACCAACCTACTTATTCTTTATGATTGCAGCCCCAGAAGGCGCAAACGATACGCATTTACAAGCGTTAGCGGCCCTTTCTCGTTTATTGATCGATCCTGATTTTGTCGCCAAGTTAAAAGAAACTACAACCCCTGAAGCTGTTCAAAATCTTTTTCAATCAGCTGAAGAGGCAAAAGAAGCAGAAGAAAAGAAGGAACAGCAGGAGCAAGCCGCTGTAAATACTCGTGATAGCACCCGAAAATTTGTAGTAGCTGTTACCGCTTGTCCAACAGGAATTGCCCACACTTATATGGCCGAAGACGCTTTAAAGAAAAAGGCCAAAGAGCTGGGGATCGATATCAAAGTAGAAACAAATGGTTCTGAAGGAATCAAAAATCGTTTAACAGCTGAAGATATTGCTCGCGCTGATGGCGTAATCGTTGCAGCGGATAAAAAAGTAGAAATGAACCGATTTGATGGCAAAGAGCTTGTTAACCGCCCAGTTAGTGATGGGATTCGTAAAACAGAAGAATTGATTCAGTTGGCCACAAGTGGAACGGCTCCGATTTTCCATAGTTCTGAATCAGATAATAGTGAAGAAGATGCTTCAGCGGATGGTTCTATCGGTTCAAGAATCTATAAAGATTTAATGAATGGTGTGTCACACATGCTACCATTTGTTATCGGCGGTGGTATCGCGATTGCTCTGTCCTTTATGATCGACCAATTTATCGGCGTTCCACAAGATCAATTAAGTATGCTTGGAAATTATAATGAAGCCGCTTCTTGGTTCAATCAAATCGGTAGCGCAGCATTCGGATTTATGTTACCCGTTTTAGCCGGCTTTATTGCTTCAAGTATCGCTGATCGTCCAGGTTTGATCGTTGGTTTTGCAGCTGGTGCTTTAGCGAATACAGGTGGTGCAGGTTTCTTAGGGGCACTGATTGGTGGTTTCTTAGCTGGCTATGTCATTGTTTTCTTGAAAAAACTTTTCAAAGGCTTACCTAAATCACTAGATGGTATCAAAACTATTCTATTCTATCCTGTTTTCGGATTGTTGATTACTGGCGGGCTGATGCTTTTAGTCAATGTTCCGATGAAAGTCATCAATGATGGGTTAAATAATTTCTTGTTAGGTTTAGATGGTACAAACGCTGCACTTTTAGGCGCCCTACTTGGCGGAATGATGGCGATCGATTTAGGTGGTCCGATCAATAAAGCTGCTTATGTTTTTGGTACTGCCTCTATTGCAGCAACCGTGACAGAAGGCGGAAGCATCATTATGGCTTCTGTTATGGCAGGTGGTATGGTTCCTCCTTTAGCAATTTTTATTGCAACATTACTGTTTAAAAATAAATTTACTCAAGACCAAAAAGATGCTGGTTTGACCAACTTAGTAATGGGTCTCTCCTTTGTAACAGAAGGTGCAATTCCTTTTGCAGCAGCTGATCCATTACGTACGATTCCAAGTTTTGTTGTCGGTTCAGCCTTAGCTGGCGGTTTAGTTGGCGGCTTTGGAATTCGTCTATTAGCGCCTCACGGTGGAATCTTCGTTGCTTTATTATTAAGTCATCCACTTCTCTATTTAGTCTTTATCGCACTTGGTGCAATTGTTTCAGCTGTAATTTTAGGTATTGTAAAAAAACCAATTGCACAATAACTGGCTTTATCTAACCTCAAATGATCGAGATTTCTTCTTGATTATTTGAGGTTTTTTCTATACAATAATATTTTTGGTCTATATCATTAGCGTAAAAAAAATATCTATATTAAACTACTATATAAGAGATACCTATTTTTTACAGGTTTAATATGTCTTTACTAGAAAGGATAAGGATAACGATTATGACATTTCATTGTAGCAGGTTTTTGTATGAATAGACTATTAGGTAAGGTAGTGTTGGTCACTGAAGCTCAAAGCAGTATTGGCGCTGCAACAGCTAGACTTGCTTCAAATAATGGAGCGATCGTTGTTTGTACCGGCAAAAGTTTAGATAAACTTGCCACTATTGTTTCAGAAATCACCCAAAAAGGGGGGACTGCTGTCTCGTTTGAACATGATATAAGTTCGTTTAAAAGTTGGCAAAAAGTAATTGCTAGGACTATCAAAAAATATGCCAAAATTGATGTTTTAGTCAATAATGCCGGGATCTCTTCTCCAAAGATACTTTTAGAGTTGTCAGCTGAAGACTGGTACAAAATCCAAACGATCGATTTAAATAGTTTTACATACGTTTTAAAAGAAGTTCTCCCGATTATGAAGAAAAATGGTGGTGGATCGATTGTCACTGTTTCTTCACTTCAAGGATTAGTAGGACTTCCAGAAAGTAGCCCTTATGTCGCAGCCAAAGATGTACTTCGCTCTCAGACCCTTGATGCAGCATTTGAATACGCTAAAGATAACATTCGCATCAATTCAATTTGTCCAGGTGTTATTCATACACCGTTAATAGAAACAAGTTTCCCAAATATCAAACCTTTGTATAAAAAATTCGTACAATTTCCTTATTTAGGAAAACCCGAAGATATCGCAAATGGAATCATTTATCTCGCTTGTGATGAAGCTAGTTTTGTTACTGGTGCTGAAATTGTGATCCATGGCGACCGAATCACTAAGTAATGAGCAATCATTTTCCACTTGACTAATCGTAGGAAGGCGTGGGACAAAACTAAAGTTCAGTTTTGTTTCACGCTCTAAATCCAAATAAACATTAAAACAAAAGCGTTTAGCTCCTTCTCATTTCTCGGAGCTAAACGCTTTTGTCGCGACTTCTTAATTATACCTCTATTCGCTAATATCTATCGTCTGATTGACATTCTCTAAATAACTAGCATCTAAAAAAACAACACGTAAATGATTCTTGGCCTTTTTCAAGTCAAACCGCGTAGATGATTCTTTCTGTTTCAAATTACTAATATTGACATCAAATAGCTTATCCCATAATGCTTCTAAAGGAATTTGCTTGATTGCTTCTTTTGGCAGATAAAAACGCAACACCGAAACAAACTCATCATATTTTTGATCTAAAACTTCAATTTCTAAAAATTGCCGGATGTAAAACTCATACGCCAAAAGTCCTTCATCAATCGCCATTTCAGGATCCACTACACGATAATTCATCATTTTTTGGCTCTTCTCATCGATCCAAGGGAAATACGCTTGTGCATTCAAGATGCCTCTAGTCCGCTTCACAATATTTTTTTGTCGAAGATTGTCATAGCTTCTAGTCACGAAATACGTTGCCTGTTTCTTTTCAACAGGTTGATAATAACTATTTTGGTATTGAACAGTTTGAACCACCTCTTCAACAAATGCATACTCAATAAATGGCGGCCTCAATACCCCAGTTCCATTGTTCCAAACCAATTGGTCATAGCCCATCTGATCTCTGAACAAACGCTGATATTTTTTATTTATAGGCAAATCCCAATTAGAAGGGTGATTGAACAAGGTTATTTTGATCAGTTGATTATCCAACTCCTCTACAGACTGCACCTGCTGTACTTCCAAAAAAATCGGTTTTGGAATAAATTGATAATACAAACTGGAATAATACATTTTCCAACAGGAAGTCAAGCATAAACCTTTAAAATAAATATCATAGCCAGCTAATTGATTACAATCAACGATCACGGATTTATCGCTATTATATCGCTTAGGTAATTGAGCAATTTCACTCTCTGTCTCAAAGTTTCTTTTTTCAATCGTTTCAACATTATTATACAAGTATTCATCTAAGGAACGAATATATCCATAGATACCATTTTTAACCATTCGAGTATCACAATAATTTTCAATCATTTTTTGCTGTGATAAAAAAATAGAGCTATCTAAAATCGTTCGTTCGTGTATGCTTAATTTTGAGATATGGAGTTGGAATTCTCCACCTTGAGCATTCACTTTGATCCATATATTTTCTTTTTCAGTAAGCATTTGGATTCGTTGTGTGAACGTCAATAAGTCAAATACCTCTGCTACTTCATCACCAAAGCAACAGCTTTCAGGTATTGTCAGTATCCGTAAAAAACTTAACCAATCAAAAATAGCTTGCTTCAACTCTTCTAAAGAAAAATCAGTCCGAGCAGCAAATATATACATTTTATTTGTTTTTTCCATTTGCCCACCTCGTTCCTTAAGATAAGTATAACGAAAATAAAGTCAGACTTCATCTAATATACTTCTAGAATAGAAAAAACAGGGATTCTTAGACTTATTCTAAGGAAATGGAGGCTCTATTTTAGTAAAATAATAGAAAAAAAGATTTTTCAATACTATAATGACAATTACATCATCGAACCGAATCAAGTGACTAAAATGCCTCGCACAAAAAAGACAGGAAAATTGCGATTTCCTGCCCTCAGCTTATTCTAAAACTAGTTATTCATATGCTCACTTTTTGATAAACTCACCGATAAAATCCTTTGAAACGCCTGATTCTTTACTATAAATCACATGTCCTCTTAAAATTGTTTGGATTACTTGGGCACCAATCTTACGGCCAATATATGGGCTGATTTTATTACGATATTCCAATTCTTCCGCTTTTAAGGTATAAGGAGCATTTGGTTTGATCAGAACAAAATCGGCATCTTTACCAAGACTGATCCGCCCCTTTTGCGCCAAATCATAACGAGCTGCTGGATTTGCCGCAATAATATCTGCAAATTGTCGCAATGACATCCCTCTTTTTTGAACCCCTTCATCAAAAAGAACATCCACGTTATTTTGCACACCAGAAATTCCGCCCCATGCTTCAAAAGCATTGTCTTTGTCTTTTAAATCAGGTGTACATGGAGAATGATCCGATGTTACAAAATCGATCTCACCTGCTAAAAGTTTTTCCCACATCCCATTTTGATTTGCTTTGTCACGAATCGGCGGTGAACATTTGACTACTGGACCGATTGTATCTAGTTCGTCAGTATCAAAATAAAGATAATGCGTACATGTTTCACACGTAACATCAACTCCTGATTTTCTTGCCTTAGTAACTTCTGCCACACCTTCTGGACAAGCAATATGGCAAATATGAATCCGACAACCCGTTTCTTTAGCAAATAGAATTGCTCTTCGAATCGGTTCAACTTCAGTGAAAACTGGTCGGCTAGCTACATAAGCTTTCAAAGTCGTTTCGCCATTTTTATAGGCAATTTCTCCTAATTTATCTGTAATTGCGGCATTCTCCGCATGTATAGCTAACACTTTTCCAGTCTTAGCCACTTGTCTCATTCCTTCATAAAGGGAATAATCATCTACGTTCATAAAATCGCCATCAATACTGCGATCACCGCACGTTGCCATGAAACACTTGTACGCCGCAACACCGCCTGTATGTAGTTCTTGAATTCCGCCACTTAAATTAAAAGGAACTACTCCTCCAAATGATCCAACATCTGATTTTAGCTTGCCGACTCCTGCATGATACTTTATTTCTAATGATTGACCATCGACAGTTGCTGGTACTTGATTTAAAGGCATCTCCATAAACGACGTTACGCCACCTTTAGCACAAGATGCCGTTCCAGTAACATATCCTTCCCATTCATCTCGATAACCGCCCCCTGGATCAGTGATATGCACATGAGCGTCCACCATACCAGGACTAACAACTAAACCTGACGCATCAATAACCTTTTCAGCCTCTCCAAGTTCACTGCCGATTGCCACGATCACACCATCTTTGACCGCAACATCTGTTTCAACCTCCCCTGAATCAAGAATAACTAAACCATTTTTGATTATTAAATCATAACTCATTTACTTTCCTCCTAAATAAAAAATGTGCGAGCTCATTCATTCTTTTTTCGCTATTTACCAAAAAAATTTCTTAATAATAAATAGGCTCCAAAAGCTGATATAAACCCGGAAATCCAAGAAATATCGGAAATTACTTTTAATGCTGGAATAAAGTTACCACTTAAACAAATGACTAAAGCTAAAACAGTCGCAACATAAGCTGGTTTATTTAACCCTTTATAGATATTATGACGATTATCTGCCTGTTGATCCATATATAACTGATCCAAATCAATCGTTTGATGCTCAACAAAATAGTAGTGTGCAATCATCGTCCCTGCAACAGGACCGAGTACAGCGCCGATCGTATTTAGAAAAATAAAAATACTATTTGCATTTTCCATCAATTTCCACGGCATGATCATGAAACTGATAACACTCGCAAGTAAGACACCTTTTTTATAATCGATCCGTTTAGGAAACAATGCGCTCAACTGATACGCTGCTGGAATGATATTTCCAGTAGCATTTGTTGAAACCGTCGTTAATAAGAATACTAGCATTGCAACAACAATTGCAAATGAATTATCCCAGCGATCCACAATATTCAAAATATTCCATTCTTGAATACCATAACGAATCGAACCACCGATCAAAATGACAACACTTGAAAATGCGAAAATCCCATAACCAACTAAAAAACTAGCTGTTTGACCAATTGTTTGATCCTTAGTTGATTTTGCATTTTGAGTAAAATCCGCCACACTTGCACCAGGTGCAGCCCACACAGCTAAAACAGAATTAATAATCATAAAATAAACAAAGACTGGCGAAATATTATGGACAGCACCGGCAACGTCATAGGATAAAATTGCTCCTAAACCGCCTGCAGCACTGATCGCCCAAATAGCCATCCCACCAAAAACTATGTAAATCAGTGGACTTAGAATCGCTGTGAACTTATTTAAAATCTCACCACCACCAAAACCAATCAGCACATTTACTACCCAAAAAATTGTAAATGCGATTAAACCTGGCATAGAAATCCCTAAAATCATTGTATTTCCGCCTAAGGTCAAAAACTGCGGCCAAATTTTACCAATTAAAATCAGTAAAGCTAATGAACCAGTATAATTCTGCAAACCAAACCACGCAATGGCCGCGACGCATCCTCTAAGAAAGCCTGGTAACTTCGCACCCATGTCGCCATAAGTTGAACGTAAATGTAGTGCAAATGGAATGCCATATTTTGAGCCCGCACGACCATTAAGTGTCATAAACAAAGCCACAGCCGTTGCACTTAACATCAATGCCAACATTATATTAATAGGAGATAGTCCTAAAAATAAAAATCCCCCTACAGCAGTATAATTCGGAATATTGTGAACTGAACCCATCCACAGTGTAAAATAATTCGATTTTCCCATTATTCTCTTTGATAGTGGCTTTGGAAGTAACGCTTCATTGTACCCACGCTCTCGAAAAGATTGAAGCTCTTCTTCTGTAATTTGATAATCTTGATTTTCCATTCATTCGCCTCCTTTAATTGGTTTTACTGCTTAAACTTAAATATTGAAAGAATCTTTTCTACTAGTATAAAATAACCCTTGAAAATTGGCTATTAACTCTAACTTTCAAGGGTTTATTTCATTTTGAGTACTATTGATCTTGTCTTTTAAAGGTTACGAGTTAAAGATCTCATAATCTAATTCTTTCTCATCAGCTGCAATGATCAACGCGACGGTTGTATCTGCATCAACATTCAGCAATGTCCGAAACATTCCAGAGAACCAGTCAATTCCTGCAAGTAGTGCAATACTTTCAGTTGGTAATCCTAGCATCGGCATAACTGTAGCTAGTGCCACTAAACCACCACCAGGCACCACCACTGTACCTAAACAAGCTAAAGTTGATAATAGCACAGCCTTAATTAATTCCCCAATCCCCATTTGAATATTATAGAATTGAGCAAATGTTACGATAGCTAGCGATAAAAACATTGCCAGACCATTACTATTCAAAGTCATCCCTAAAGGCAGAACTAATTTTGAAATTCGATCACTGATTCCCAATTTGTCTCTACCGTCTTCGATCTGAATAGGTAAAGTAATCGCTGAAGATGTTGTTGTAAACGCAACAATTGACATTCTCCACATATTTTGTGCTAATTTTTTCACACTAACTTTACAATAGAAAGCTGTTATTAATAACCAAACGATTAAAAATAATAATGCGCTGACTGCCAGTGTTAGTAAAAATTTCATCAAGGTTATCAAAACACCTGTGCCAATCGTCCCTATCACTGGAGCAATCAAGCAAAAAATACCAATTAGGGCAAGTTTCATGATCAATGTTACCATTTTCAAAATAACATTGTTAAATGCTGAAACACCATCCAGTAGAATTGAATTTTTATCTTTGTCTTTGATTAGACTCAATGCTAATCCAAATAATAAAGAAAAAATGATTACTTGGATCATATTCGCTTGTGCCATTGCTTCAATAATGTTTTTGGGAATAAAATCAATAATGATTTCTTGTAAACTCTCCGTACTCGCCTTGATTGATCCTGCTTCAAAACCACTAACTTCTAACCCTTTTCCAGGTTGAATCAATAAGCCAAACAAAACACCAATAATTGCGGCCAAAATAGTCGAACCCATAAACCAGACAAATACTTTCAAGCCAATTTTTCCAAGTTCTTTTGCTTCTAAACTACCAACTGCTTCAATAACTGCGCCCATGATCAAAACGACCACAGACATCTGAATCAATCGTAGAAACACATCCCCGATGACTTTGAATGATTCGACTTTTTCTTGAAAGATGATCCCCACTATAACCCCTAATATAGTGGCGATCATCACTTGATTTGTCATACTTATGTTGCGAATTTTTTTCATAACTAGGTTCCTCACTTTTAAGATACCAACTGATGACTTAAGACATAACTAGTTATTAGACATCATTTCGAGTTAAATTTTTTGTTTCTTATTTAAATTTGCTAATAAGAATAGAATTGTCCCAACTACCAATAGGATAACTGAAATATAAAAGCCCATTACTTTTGAACCAGTTGCATCTGAAATAGAACCTGTTAATGTTGGTGCAATAACGGATGACATCATTCCGAAAAAGTTGAATACGCCAAGTGTTGTACCAATACCGACTTTAGGTGCATTCTCACCAAGCCATGAAATGATAATTGGTTCTACTGCAAGTTTTCCTAAAAATCCGTATAAAATCAAACTAATCAATAAAAACGTTGAATTAGTCGCTTGAACTGTAAATAGTAACATTGCAGCAGCTAAAAGTTCTAAAATTACAATAAATTGAACTTTTTTATGCATGTATTTATCTGCTAAACGACTAAAGAATAAAGCGCCAGGAATTGAGGCAAACGCCACTAATGAGGCAGAAAAACCAATTGCGGCACCTTCAAACCCACGTTCTGTACCTAAGAAATTTGGTAACCAAGTAACAGTCATATAGTAACCATAACAAGTTGCAAAGTATAAAATATAAGCAAATAACATTTTTGGTGCAAATAATTTTTTAATCGATACATTTTCTTTTTCTACAACAGCTGCTTCTTCTGTCACTTTAGCAACTTCTGCCGCTTCTGCTGCTTCTGATTGTGCTAAAAATTCAGCATCTTCTTTATTATTACGAATAATTGCAATAAACGCTACTAACATCACAGCAATCAAGGCTACTGAAATATACATCATTGTTTGCCAAGGGAACTGTAATTGAACAACTAAGAAACTAGATAAAATCAATCCTAATCCTGAACCAACTGCTGAACCACTGTTTACAATAGCAGTAGAAAAGCTTCTTTTTTCTTTAGGAATATTTTGAGATGTTAATGAATAAGCTGAACCATAAAATGATCCACAACCTAAACCAGCTAAAACACTCCCAACATATATCATTGAAATGCTTGTCGCTTGCGAAATCAACAAAGCGGCTAGTCCAAAAACAATAAAGCCTGGAATTAAGACTTTTTTCTTTCCAATCTTATCAACTAAAAATCCTGCTGGAATTTGCATTGCAACATACCCGAAGAAGTAACAAGTTGAAATAAAGCCTAGTGCTGTATCCGAGATACCTCCACCAAGTGACGCATTGATTTGTGGATAGGCAGGTGATAAAGCTGAACGATATACCCAGATCGTTACCCAACCAGCACATAATAAAATGACGATTTTTTTCCAATAATCCATTCCCGAACTCTTAACTTTTGCATCCATGTCTTTTCCTCCATTTGTTATTTTTTATATAGGCAACGATAAAAATGTTTGTGCATTTTATTCTAAACTATATAAACAAACAACTTCTTAATTCATTTCAATTGTAAGCGGTAGCAAACTTTCAAGCATCATTGTTTTTCACAAACTTGTCAAAAAGTTTGTGCAAAACGAACAATCACTTGTTCTTTTACACAAACAATTTACATTTATTTCTAATTTTTATAAATCATTAATGCAGCTTTAACGGCTTCACCTTTAACAATATCCGCACCATAATAATTAAGCGCACCTTCTAAAGCCGATAATACATGAAGTACATTCGCTTTTCTGCTGCTATAGCCCATATTGCCGATACGCCAAACTTTCCCTTGAAGCGCACCAAAAGACGATGCAATTTCTACTTCGAATTCATCTAGCATCAATGAACGAACTTTTTCACCATCGATTCCTTCTGGAATCATGATTGGTGTAACTGTAGGCATTTTTGTGGATAAATCTCCATAAAAACCTAAACCCATAGCTTTGATCCCCGCAATAATTGCTTGATCATTCTGAGCATGACGAGCGTATACCTGATCCATTCCTTCCTGAATCATCATTCTCAATCCTTCATGTAAGCCGTAAATCATGCTTGTCGCTTCAGTATGATGATTGATTCGTTCTTCACTCCAATAGCGTTGTAATTGACTTAAATCAAGGTAATTACTGCTGATATGATTATCATTGCGGATGTCTTTACTTAAACCTAATTCTTTTTGATAGCGACTAGTCAATACTTTTTCTACGCGGTCGTTATAAGTGATCAAAGACAAACCAGAAGGCACACTCACACATTTTTGCGTTCCTGCAATTGCGATATCAACGCCCCACGCATCCACTTCAATAGGAACGCCACCGTATGTTGCCACCATATCTACAACGAAGAAAACTTCGTTTGCTTGGCAATATTGTCCGATTTTTTCCATTGCTTGCATTTGTCCATTTGCAGTTTCTCCATGAACCATTGCAACAATTTTTGGTTGGAATTTTTCAATTTCCTTAATCACCGTCTCTTGATCGAATGGTGCATCCCATTCTTTTTCAAGATAATGGATTTCAGCCTGAGCTCGCTCACAAATTTCTCCTAAAAGATAAGCAAATCGTCCATAAACTGGAATCAAAACCTTATCTCCTGGTTCGATCAATGCAATCAAAGCAGCTTCTAATCCAGAACGTGACGTGCCATCAACTGCAAAAGCTTGCTTATTTTTAGTACCGAAAGGAATTTTGATCATTTCTTTCACTTCATCCATAATTTTTAGAAAAGCTGGATCAAACTGTCCTAAAATCGATGCAGACATTGCTCTTAATGCCACAGGATGAGCCTCGACTGGTCCTGGTGTCATGATTGTTCTATTTGGTACTGATATTTCTGAAAACATAACTATTCCTCTTTTCCGTTTTAATTTCATCCTACCTTTATATCAAAAAAAGTCATTGGCACATTTGAATAAAAAAATTGAATTTTCGGTCATTTCGTACAAACCTTTCTTGAATCTGCATACGCTATCATTTAGAATAAAGATAGACTAAAAATACAATACGATATAAACTGATAGTTAACGTAATTTATTGATGTCATATCTAGCTTCAAGAATCACTCTATCGAAAAAAGATGAAATCCACTTGTGTCAAAAATCGACACATTCGTTTTTCCCTATTTTTCAGTCGAGTCTTTACGAGCTCATTCAGCTTTTATCTTTATCTAGCTTCAAGAGCTAGACTCTCGAAAAAAAGATGAAATACGCTTGTGTCAAAAATCGACACATTCGTTTTTCCCTATTTTTCAGTCGAGTCTTTACGAGCTCATTCAGCTTTTATTATTAGGAGGAAATCCATTGACTACTTTAGAAGATTTATTGAAAATACCAAGATTTTCCGATCTAAAATTATTAACACATCCGACAAAAGCTAATACGATTGTTGAAAGTATCGAAATTTCTGAAACGCCTGATGTGGCAGGTTTTATTCCTAAGAAAATTTTTCTTTTAACAACTGCAATGGTCTATAAAGAGAATCAAAAAGAATTGATCACCTTGATTGATTCTTTAAAAGAACAGGAAGCCGCTGGGATTGGTATTAAAGTCGGTCGCTTTATCGAAACAATTGATCCTGAGGTGGTCGCTTATGCAAATGAAGTTGATTTTCCAATTGTTCAAGTTCCAAGCACTCAGCCTTTAGGTGGTCTATTACATCAATTGCTAAACTATTTGTGGGATACAAAGACAGAGCAATTAAGCTACGCTTTAGATATCCAAAAACGCTTTTCTAATCTATTGATTCATGATGTAAGCATCGCACGTTTTGTCGCAGATTTTGGAAAAATGATCAATACACCAGTGATTTTACTTAGTCCTTATCGTAAAGTTATCGCTCATTCGAAGCACTTTACGCAAACATCAAAACCTGCAGAGTATTATGTTGAACAGCTTATTAACAAATATGATTGCTGGAGCGAGGATAGTCATGCTTCATTTGTGATCAAAGATTTAAACCAGTCTACCTTGCAGATTGCTGGATTTCCAGTGACTGTAAATAGTTATTTCCCGCACTATCTGCTCGTTCTAAACCCCGAACAAGTGCCCTATCCAATGTCAGAATTTGCAGTAGAACAAGCTGGTCTCGTTTTATCCTTTATGCTGTACAAAAACCAAAAAATCCAAGAATCGCTTGATTTTCTTAAAAGTGATTTTCTAGCTCAGCTGGTTGAATACCAACAGACACCTCATCAAACCAGACGTGATTGGCTTGATCTTGGAGCAAATTATGGTTTAAAGAAAAGTACGCAATATCAAATTGTATATGCAGTTTGTAGTCAAACCACAACAACTGCTACCAAAATCAAATACCAACAAGAAGAAAGCGATGTGGCTTTTCAATGGTTGCAAGAGACATTACCATTAAGAATCAAACATATTAGTATTTTCAAAGTAAAAAATACGAACCATCTCGCGATTCTAATTCAAAGTAGAGTGGATGATTTAGAGAAAATTTTACAAGAATTGTCTTTAGAATTATCTGAAAAATTGCCCATTACTTTAACATTTGCTTTAGGAAATTTATATGAAACGATTGAACAGATCGCTAGTTCCTTTATCGAAGCAAAAACAGCCTATGAAGAAATGCTGACGATGACAAGTAGCATACTAACGCACCGCTATCATCCCAAGGGAATGAAAAGCTTATTTGAAAAAATGAGTTTAGAAGATATTCATTATTTCTGTGAGAGTACTTTAAAAGAACTGGCCTATCCTGTTGAGGATTCGTTCATTGAACTTCGTAAAACATTACAATGTTACTTGAGTTTTCAATGCGAGATTTCAAAAACGGCGAAAGAAATGTATTTACACCGTAATACCATCAAATACAGAATCGATCACTGTGCTAAACTCCTAGGTAAAAGTATTCAAGATCCAACAAATAGCTTGAATCTACGCTTAGCGTTAGAATTGTCCGAACGATCAAATCAGCATCAATAACGAAAATAGAAGTTGGAAGAAACCAGATGATTTCTTCCAACTTCTATTTATATTTTCTTATCCTGTGATTCTTGTTCCCGCTCTACCTAATAACGCTTGATCAGCCTCTTCCAATGAGCAAATAATCGCAGTTTTTCCTTGTGCAGCAAAACCAATTGCAGCTTCCATTTTTGGTCCCATGCTGCCATCAGCAAAATGACCTTCATCCATATATTGTTGTGCTTGTTTGACAGAAATCGTTTCTAGTTTTTCTTGATTTTCTTTACCGTAATTGATATAAACATTACTCACGTCTGTTAGCATCATAAAGACATTGGCATCAACTTGTTCTGCTAGTTTTTTACCTGTACGATCTTTATCAATCACCGCTTCGATTCCTTTTAACAACCCATCTTGATCACGAACAACGGGAATTCCACCGCCACCACCTGCAATCACGATTGTATTTCGGCTTAATAAATGAACGATTGCATCTACACCATGAATCGCTTTTGGTTGCGGTGAAGGAACGACACGACGATAGCCGCGACCAGCATCTTCCATCATTACCCAGTTTTTTTCTTGTTCCATTTTTTTCGCTTCTGCTTCTGAATAAAAAATTCCGATTGGTTTGTTCGGATTATTAAAAGCTTCATCTTCAGCTGAAACCTCAGTTTGAGTAAGTAATGAGATGACGTTACTTGTTAATCCTTTTGTTTCCAACGAATTTTTCAAACTTTGTTCTAACATATAACCGATAAACCCTTGTGATTCTGCATTACAAACGTCTAAAGGAAACGGTGGAACGATATCTTTGGCTTCTTCATTTTGTCTTAAAATATTCCCAACCTGTGGACCATTCCCATGTGTTAAAACGATTTCATAATCAATTTCTTCTATTTTTGCTACCAGCTCAGCGCTGACTTTAACATTCTCTAATTGTACCTCAAGTGTTGCCTCTTGATTTGGTTTTAAAATTGCATTGCCTCCCAATGCGATCACGACACGATTTGCCATAAAAATCCTCCTTCAATTAATGCTTAGTAATTTGATTGTAGTGATTAAGCCTGCTAATAAATCAACACCAGACGTGTGTCCGACTGACAGAATTGCTTTAACGTTCTTTTCAATTTGTTCTTCGCTGCTATCGATCGTTAACGAGCCAACTAAATGAAGAACAGGTTCACTAAAACGAGCTGATAATGCGCATAACAAATAGTGCTTGCTGATATCTGTTGTTAAAGACTGTTCTGACAACAGTTCAGTAAGTAATAGATTATTCAAACTATCATTTTCTTGTTCTAATAAAAATCTTGCAGCAAGGTGGCCAACAATCATATCATCGCCAGAAGGCGTTAAGCCCATCCCTCTACCCAAAAGAAATTCTAATCCTAACTTTTGTTGTGAATCTGCTTTTGAACACAGCTGTTTTACAGCCTGGCTAAATGGCTCTTTTGCTGCTATAAACGCAACTAAAGTATTTTGACTGCCCGTTTTTTCTTCTAATTTATCTACACATGAAAATAGCTTTTCTTGACTTTCAATTCGCATATCTGCTGATTTTTGCATAACAGAAGAATAGCGCTTAGCATGCATCAAGAATAAATGATTGCGGGAAAATTGAAGTGTATTTTGACGCCAACTTATTCCTTCTCCAATGTCAATCGCTGCCAATAACGCTAAAAAGTCAGTTTTTTCTATATAAATACCATTTGGCATAAAAGGATAGTCAGTGGTCGTAATGACCACTAACTGTTTTTTCCTTTCGTCTTGTATATTGAAGCTATTTTTGTATTTACTGTGAACCTGCCATTTTTCTTGTTCAGCGTCACCTGTCACCAAGAGCGCTTGATCTATAAAACTAGCATTAATAAACAATTGTTTTCACCTTTTATTCTGTAAAACCTAATTTTTTCGCATAGGCTAAAACTGCTTTTTCAAAACAGTCGATTGGCGGCGTTACAGTGCCTGCTCCGATTTGACCTAAGCCTGCTTTTTTATTGGCGATCCCTGTATTGATTACGGGAAGAATTCCTGTTTCTACCACTTTTCGTGCATCGATTCCTAAACAAATTCCTTTAAAGTCCCATGTTGGAACTGGGAAATTTGGATTTGTATCAATACAAATTTCTGTCATCTCATTACTAGTATTCAATGCATCGTAGAATCCGCCTGAACCTACAAAACGAGTTACAGCAGGTGCTGCGATCATCGCCATACCACCAACACCAAACGTTTCAGTGATAGCACTGTCTCCCATATCAGGAGCCGCATCTGCTTCACTAAATCCAGAGAAATATAAGCCTTGAGGTGTATTGACTGGTCCTGTAAACCATTCATCCCCCATACCAGCAATACGAATACCAAACTCATATCCATTTCTACACATTGCCGTTACGATTGTTCCTTCTTGAATTTGTCTTGCACCATCCATGACAGCTTTCGCTGATGCCATCATGATGTTTAAGAAGAATTGATCGGTATCTGCTAAAAATTGAACAACTTCTTCACGCTTCGTTTGGTCAATTTCAGTCAACCCAAAGATGATTGGGGCCATTTCTTTCAAGAATGCTAATGATGCCGCAATGTTACGTTGATGGAACTCATCTCCCATAGCAATTGCTTTGGCAACTAATACATTGATGTTTAAGCCATCTTCTTTTGTTTTCAATGCTGCACTTAAAACAGGAGCTAAAGTATCTCTCATCCATCTTAAACGAGTGATTACTTCGTCAGAATATGCACCAAAACGTAGTACCGCGCCGATTCCTTCGTTCATTGTACAAAAAGCACGGTTACCGTCAGTTTTATTTTCAACAACTAAGACTGCCATGTTTCCTGAAGTGATACCACCCATTGGTCCAACCGCATTTACGTGATGACACGGAATTAATTTTACTTCACCAGATTCTAGCAATTTTCTGGCTTCTTCTTCTGTTTCACACCATTCTTCAAATAAAACTGCACCTACACAAGCGCCTTGAATTGGATCGACCATTTTATCGTAAGTAATTGGAGGACCTGCATGTAATAGGACTTTTCCTTCATTCAATTCTTCGATCACTGAATTTGCTGGGACTACATCTAATAAGAAAGGAGAACCAGCAACGATTTTTGCTGCTACCGCTTGGTTTGCCTCATCGATTGTTTTATATGCCATTTTGATTTTCCTCCGTTAAAAGCTGAATGAGCTTGATCAGCTCCGACTGAAAAATAGGAAAAATAGAATGTGGTGCTTTTTACCACAATCTATTTTTATCTTTTTTCTGAGGAGCTAGCTCAGTAAGCTGGATAATTTATTTTGCTAATGCTACTTTATTTAAGAATTGTAATGCTTTTTGCAGTGTAATGTTTCCGCCTGCAACTGGTTGCCAATCATATTGAACCACTTTACCACCATGATTGATGATGGCTTCTGAGAAGCTACGTAGGCCAACGTTGATAAATCCTTGATTTGTTAATAAAGCTAACATCGCTTCTGTTGGTTCAATTGCAACTGGATTCACTGCCGGTGCTGATTCAATTGCTTTATCTGTTTGAGTCAAGGGATGATCTAAAATAGCTAATGCTAAACGCACTGCTTGTGCATTACTATCGCAAAGGATCACACCAGCCTCTTTCATGATCGTTTCTTGTTCATGAATATTTTGGGGATCTTCGTCTGTCCCTACAATCGTACCGATCATAAATAATTCTCTTCCATCAGATGCCGCTTGAGCTTTGATCTCTTTGATGGTTGGTGCTAGTTCTTGCGCCATGTTGGCATGAGAACCATAACCTAATACAACATCTAAAAGAATGATTGCCGTTTCAGGATCTTGGCCCGCTTCTTCTAACATTTCTTTGCGTTTTGTTGGATCGATCATTGGATGAGGTTTTCCTTGTGTATAAACATCGTCACCTAAGTCAATGATTTCATGACCTTGATTTTGTAAGATAAAGCCTTCTGGTGCATGTTCGTCACCTGTTAATGCTAAACCTTCTTTGATCAACATTGCCGCTTCATAAGCAAGCGTTCCGCCAGAATATAAACCTTTAACATATTTTTGTTCAGGTTTGAAAGAATGAGCAGGAACAGTTAGTGTTTCTTTTACAGTTGTAACCGTTTCTTTATTTAATAATTGAACAGCTGTTTGAGCGGCTTCTTCTAATGTATAGGCACGATAAAGATTTTCTTCATGAGATGTTGGTTTTTCGCCTAGAAAAATCGTTACAGCAGGTTTTGAGATGCTTCTTAGAAGATTTAAGACTTCATCACGAACTTCTGGTGCAGGTGGTTTAGAGATCACAACAACCACTTCTGTATTAGGGTCTTTCTCTAATGTCATAATACTGTCTTTTAAAGTGATTCCGCCAATTTCAGCTTTTAAATCACGTCCGCCAGTCCCGATTGCATTCGTCACACCGCCACCTAATTTGTGGATGATCGTTGTTACTTCTTGAATCCCTGTTCCAGAAGCACCAACAACACCGATTTTCCCTTTACGAACAGCATTTGTAAAGGCTACAGGAATACCATTGATAATCCCAGTTCCGCAATCTGGTCCCATTAATAAAAGACCTGCATCATGTGCTTTTTCTTTTAGACGTTTTTCATCTTCAATAGCAACATTATCACTGAAGCAAAAAACATGTTTGCCTTCATCCAAAGCTTTTTCAATTTCAAGTGCTGCATGTGTTCCTGGAATAGAGAAGACAACCACGCCTGCATCTTTCCCAAGCTCAAAAGCTTTGTCCCAAGTTTTAACAACTTCTTCACCTGAGGCATCGCCGCCACCTTTTGTTTGTTCTTCTAAAAATACATCGATTTCAGTTAAAACTTGGTCGATCAATGAATCATCTTCAATATCTAACACGATTACCATGTCATTTGAAGAAGCTTTTTCTAGCTCATCTGTGTATAAACCACCTGTTTTAAAGATGTCTTTATTTGCAGGTGTCCCCATCATAACGGAAACATTGTGAACACCATCGATTGTATTTAATTTGTTGGTTAATAGCATCAATACGATTGAATCTTGATAGCTATTTGCTTTAATAATTGTATGCAGCATTGAAATTCCTCCATTTGATTAAAAGTGTAACGGACTTACTATGTTTCGACTGAAAAATAAGAAAAATCGACTATGCCGTTTTTTGTCTCATTCGGTTGCTATCTTTTTTTGCAAAAAGATTATTCCGCAAACTTATTTTTGTGATCATAACGATCATAATGAATGTCATCACTGACTAGATATTCGTAAATATCATCTACGATTTCAATTCCATTTTCTTCATAATTTTTTTCACGTGCGCGCCCTCGTTCACCTGGATAATTAACCTCAGTAAAACCAGGACTCGGGCTGATTTCTTTTAATTCATCTAACATTGTTGAAATATTCTTTTTAAATACATCTAAACCAATGAAGAAATCTGGATTGATCACAATATGAAGCTGGCCTAGTTCACGACCTTTCGATAAATCATGATACATGGAAGAAACGTGTTTGCCAAATGGCACGCCTAGTAAAATCCCTGATAGAATATCGACCATCATCATCAAACCATATCCTTTTGGTCCAGCGATCGGAAGTAAAGCATTGACCGCTGTTGAATCAGTTGTCGGATTTCCTTTGGCATCAACTGCCCATGTATCAGGGATCGCTTCTTTTTTGGAACGAGCGTGAAGGATTTTCCCCCAAGCCTGAACAGTCGTCGCCATATCGAACGTTATGACACGGTCATCATTGCTAGGTGCTGCAAAGGCAATTGGATTTGTGCCAAAGTAAGGTTCACTTCCTCCAAACGGCACAACCATTGGGTCAGATTGGCAAACAGAAAGGGCGACCATATCTTGTGCTGCGGCCCTTTCTACATAATAGGCAAGCGCTCCGCTATGAGAGATGTTACGAACTCCTACAACAGCGACACCATTTTTCTTGGCCATTTCAATCGCTAAATCCATTGCTTTTTCTGCTGCTACAAAACCAGAACCGTTATCGCCTTCAAACATACCACAGCTAGGAGCTGTTTGGTTAAAAGAAAAAGTAGGATCATTCGTGATACCGCCTTTTGCTATTCTTTCCGAATAATATTCCACGCGCATTGCACCGTGGGAATGAATTCCTCTAGCATCTGCAAAGGTTAACACATCACTTACGATTCCTGCATGTTCCTCTGATAAACCAGCTTTCTGTATTTTATCTTTGATTAGTTGATGTAAATCCGCTTTTTTTACTCTCATTTTAAAACGCCTCCTTTTATTATCGGTAACAACGTTGCGCTTCGCTACACCTTGTACTTTTTAACATCAGTTCATTTCATTCACTGTGTTTCAAAGCAAAAGCGAAGCGGGCTCGTTCAGCTTCGACAGAAAAATAGGAAAAATTGACTGAGGTGCTTTGGGCCTCATTCAATTTTTATCTTTTTTCCGAGAAGCTAGCCCGCGTAGCTAGATACCATACGACAACAATTCTCCGCTTCGCTAATACTTATACAAACCAAACAACATTTTCGTGAAGCATCATAGTTCAACAAATTTTATTTTTTCTCACCAAATGCATTTGTATTTTCATATCGATCAAAATGAAGAGTATCACTCTTTAAATAGTCGTAGATATCCTTAACGATGTCGATACCATCTGTCATTGATTTTTCATAATTGAGTTGATTGATTTCTCCTGGATAATAGACTTGTTCAAATCCATCAGCTGCGGGAATTTCATGTAACTCTTCTACCATACCGTTCACAGATTCTTTGAACATCTCTAAATCAGTGAAACGTTTTGGATCGATCAAAATATACATTTGACCCACATTACGTCCTTTGCTTATATCGTCATACATTGAAGAAACGTGTTTGCCAAATGGTAAGCCTAAAAGCATACCAGATAAAATATCTACCATCATCATCAAACCGTAGCCCTTTGGTCCAGCAATCGGTAATAAGCCATTGACTTTGTGAGGATCAGTTGTTGGTTTACCGTCTTTATCAACTGCCCAGGTATTTGGAATATCTTTATTTTTAGAACGGGCATCTAAAACTTTTCCCCATGCTTGAACAGTTGTTGCCATATCGAAAACAACTGGATCATGACCTTGCCTAGGTGCTGCAAAGGCGATTGGGTTTGTCCCAAAGTAATTTTCTTTGCCACCAAATGGGACAACCATCGGATCAGATTGGCACATTGCAATAGCTATCAAATCTTGTTGCGCTGCTTTTTTTACATAATAAGACAGTGCTCCGCTATGGCTGATTTTAGAAATCCCAACAGCCGCAACGCCAGATTTTTTTGCCATATCAATCGCATAGTCAAGTCCCACATCCGCAACAAATTGCCCTGCACCATTTTTTCCATGAACGATTCCTGAACTTGGTCCAGTTTCTTCAAACTCAATCTTAGGATCAAGCGTTACGCCGCCTTTATCGATTTGTTCTGCATAGTATTCTACCCTAACGGCGCCATGTGAGTGGATACCGCATGCATCTGCAAATACCAAATGTGTCGCCACTTCATCTGCATGTTCTGGCTTTAAGCCAGCTGTCATTAATTTTTTTTCAATCAAATCATGCAATTCTTCTGGTTTCACTACAACAATTTCATTCATTCTTAAACTTCCTCTTCATCAAATTAAATTTCTGGATCACGGTTGCAATCTTTTGAATAAACATACATTAAAGGTTCATCACGTCCTACTGCGTAAGCTGCTTGTTGCACGTATGAACTCATAAAGATATAATCTCCTTTTTCGACTGGCATCCACTCATTATCTAAGTTATACATGCCTTGTCCAGAAAGTAAATAGGCGCCATGTTCTTGATAATGCGTTTCGATATAGCCGTGACTTGCTCCTGGTTCAAATGAAAGGATGTGGAAGTTCATATCAAAACCTAGATCTTTCGGTAAGAAATCCCATAAAAGAACGTCTTTCATGCCTTCGTATTCGATTGGCTCCATGTCATTTACATTGCCGACTACTTTGTGTGCTTCATAACCTTCTAATGGTTGGTAACGTTTTTTGTATAAGAAAATTTCTGTATCAGCATCTTGACCATTTTCTAGATACATTAACGTGCTAGCTGGTAAATATGCATAGCCGCCTTTTGTTAGTTTGTGTGTTTCAGTACCATCATTGACATTTAAAACACCGTCGATCACATAAACAATTGTTTCAACACCTTCGCCACCGAAGCCACGTTGATTGTTGCCATCTTTGTGCATTGTAATGATATAATCAACAAAATTGGCTCCTAATTGTTTTGACCCTAAAATCGAACAATCACAATTTTCAAAGCCAGGAATCACATTATTTACTAACCCATCATGTGGAATCAATGCATAATTATTTTTTTTGATAACGGCTCTAGATGATAATAATCCATCAAGATAGCCCGTTTGATTATTTTTATAACCCATTTCTATTTCTCCTACTTTCTCTTATTTATAAGCTAATTCATATAATGTGCTAGCCAATACTTTTACACCATTGACTAAATCATCAATGTCAGTAGCTTCAGCTGGATTATGGCTGATACCATTGATACTTGGTACAAAAATCATTGCTGTCGGAAAGTTTGGCGCGATGATTTGAGAATCATGTCCAGCTCCACTGTGCATTACTTTGTATTTCATATTTTCAGCTTTAGCTGCCGTTTCGATTGCCGTTACGATTTCTTCATTCATTGGAACTGGCGCTTCATCCATCCATAAGTCAATGTCGATTTCTAAACCGTGTTGCGCTGCAATATCTTTCATCAATTGTTCAATTTCTTGGGTAAAGGCGTGTAGCTCACCGCTGTCTGTATGGCGGCAATCCATTGTAAATAACACTTCACCTGGAACCACATTTACTGTATTTGGTTTGGGTTCAACTTTACCGAAAGTCAATACCAGTGGATCCCCCACTTCTAAAGCACGATCGATAGCTTGTGAACAGATCTTCGCAAAAGCATACACTGCATCTTTACGATACCCCATTGGTGTTGTACCAGCGTGATTTGCTTCACCTTTTAGAACGATCGTATAACGTTTTTGACCCGCGATGTTATTAACCACACCGATTTGTAATTGTTCTTTTTCAAGGACAGTTCCTTGTTCAATGTGGATTTCTACAAAAGCTTTGATATCATCTCTAGCTGCTTTGCTTTCATCTCTAAAGTCAAAACCGTGACGTTGCATTTCTTCTACAAATTTCAACCCTTCAAAATCAGCGATTTCAATAACGTCTTCTTTTTTCGCTTCTCCGACAAAGTTTTTACTACCCCAGAATACTGTTGGGAAACGACTGCCTTCTTCTTCAGCCATTGAAATGACTTCTAAAGAACGTTTCGGTTTACCATGTGTTTCTAATAAATATTGGATTGCAACGTACGCTGCAATGACCCCAAATTGACCATCTAAGTTACCACCGTTCACAACGGTATCAATATGTGAACCTGATAAAATGGTTTCTTCTGGATGCTCTGTACCTTCTACTCTACCAAAGAGGTTACCGATCTCATCAAATGAAGCGGTCATGCCGATAGCTTCCAATGTTTCTTTCACAGATTTTTGTGCTTCCAACCAGGAATCAGAATACAATAAACGGGTCATTCCGCCTGTTGGGTCGTTGCCAATACTAGATAAGTGATCGATATTTTCTTGTAAAACTTTTTTTAAATCCATTTGATACATCTCCCTCTTTTATTATCATAACCATTGTAAGCGGTTGCCAGTTTTCATACACTATCCACATTTCACAAATCAGCTCCTATCTTTGTGCGCTTTAAACATAAAGACTAGAGCTATTTGGGTTAAAATAGAAATAAGTTCGTGAAATTTTTAAAATTTACAGGTTAATTCTTTGAAAAAATGATAAAATGCCCTTAAGAAAAAATACCTATTGCTGCAAAACAAACCTGACCAATTTTTAAATGAGGAGGATCATTATGTTAAAACAAGAATTTTGTTATAGTCAATTCGATAATTTGAAATTATTTATGACCTATTACTCAGCTCAAAACAATTGTCAAACAAAAGCTACATTACTTTACTTCCACGGTGGTGGCTTGCTTTATGGACAACGAGATGATTTACCAGAAGTTTATTGTCAGCTTTTAACAGAAAATGGTTACAACGTATTGACCATTGATTATCCATTAGCACCTGAAGTCAAACTGCCAACTATTGTTAGTTATTTAAAAGAAGCAATTGATTGGTTCTTGAAGCATTATCAAATGACACTAGGTCTAGAACATTCGGATTATTTCTTGTTTGGACGTTCGGCTGGTGGTTTTCTGTCCTATCTATTATCTGCTCGTTATCCTTTCCCAGAGCAAAAAGGACTGATTAGTTTTTATGGCTATTATGATCTGATGAATCCTTCATTTAGTCAGCCTAGCAGTTATTACAATCAATTTCCTAAAATAGCCCCTTTGGCTGCCCAAGAGTTGATCTATCCTAACCCAATCGCAGAAGTTTCAATTAATGAACGTTTTTCACTTTATTTATCTGGTCGGCAATTTGGTAACTGGTTAAGTTATCTCGTCAGCTCACCTAGTGAAAAAGAAACATTCAGTTTAACTGATACTGAGCTTGCTGAACTTCCACCGGTATTTTTGGCTCATAGTTCAGCGGACCAAGATGTCCCAGTTGAACTATCACGCATTGCTAGCAGCAAAATCCCTAATGCCACTTATGAAGAAATTGAAGCTCTTCCTCATGATTTTGATGGAGACATTACTAAAAACGAAGGACTGCAAGCTTATCAAGCGTTAATCCTATGGCTAGATAAAACATTGAGCACTACTTAATTTTAACATAATCGTTTCATTCTTTAACTTAAAAAAAGACATTCCCGATCATTCAGGAATGTCTTTTATTGTACATTTATTTTTCAGTTGCAGTTTCAGTGATTACTTCTACTGCACGTTTCATGCGAATATCATGTTTTAACATGTCTTCTGTTAAGACTTTTTTCACTTGATCGATTGGCATGTTGTATTGTTCTGATAAATCTTTGATTTCGTTATCCATATCTTCTTGAGATACTTCAATATCTTCTGCTTTAGCGATCGCTTCGATTACAAGGTTTGTTTTCGTACGAACTTCTGCTTCTGCTTCAAATTGTTTGTGCAAGTCAGCTTCTGTTGTTCCAGTTAATTGATAGTACATATCTGGAGCGATTCCTTGACGTTGCATGTTGTTTAGGAATTCATCCATTGAACGGTGAACTTCGTCATGTACCATTACATGTGGAAGGTCAACGATTTCTGCATTATCAACAGCTTGACGGATTGCAGCTTCGTCTTTTGCTTCTGTTGCAGCCGCTTCTTTAGATTCTGTTAATTCTTTACGGTATTTTTCTTTTAATTCGTCTAATGATTCTACTGAGTCATCAACGTCTTTTGCGAATTCATCATCTAAAGTTGGTAATTCTTTTGCTTTTACTTCATGAACTTTCACTTGGAAAACAGCTTCTTTACCAGCTAGATCTTCTGCTTGGTAATCTTCTGGGAATGTTACTTTTACTTCAACTTCTTCGCCAGCTTTTTTGCCAACTAATTGTTCTTCAAAGCCTGGGATGAAAGAGTTAGAACCTAATTCAAGAGAATAGTTTTCACCTTTTCCGCCTTCAAAAGCTTCTCCGTCTTTGAAACCTTCAAAGTCAATAACAACAGTATCGCCATCAACAGCTGCTTCGTCTTCTTTGATGACTAGTTCAGCTTGGGCTTCTAATTCATTTTGGATGCGTGCATCTACGTCTTCGTCTGTAACTTCACGGTCTTGTTTTTCAACTGTTAAGTTTTTGTATTCGCCTAATTTAACTTCAGGTTTTACAGTCACTTCAGCAGTTACGACCCAATCTTCCCCTTTATTCATGCTTTCAACATCAATTTTAGGTTGTGATACAGGATCGATTCCAGCTTCTTTAACAGCTGCTTCGTAGACTTCTGGTAACACTGCGTTCAAAGCATCTTCATATAATGCTTCTTCGCCGTACATACGGTTGAATACTTGACGTGACACTTTTCCTTTACGGAATCCTGGTACGTTAAGATTTTTTTTGACTTTATCGAATGCTTGTTTCAAGCCTTTTTCAATTAGAGTTTGATCAACTGAAAAAGTTAACACACCATCATTGGTGCCTTTTTTTTCAAATTTCGCAGACATTTGTTTCCCTCCGAATAACTTAATTTTATACATGAATTTATGTTATGCATACCTTTAAATAGTACACTATCACTGGATAAATGTAAACATTTTAGGTGAGAAGATGGAAAATAAAGCCATTTTATAGACTATTTGAAGCGTCTCTTTTTAATTTTAACCACTTTTAAGTTCTGTTCATTGGTTTCTATGCTCTTTAGATGTGCTTTCTATATTTCAAGATAGTAACATGTTGACATTTAAAAGCAAATAAAGCCGAGACAAATAAAGATGTTCAGCTATTAAAAGCTCAAACATCTTTACCATCTACTAATTATCTTCTACCAATACACGAATTAAGCGTTTCGTTTCTTGAAATGCATGTAGTGCAGCTTTTCCTAAATGTGTATCAAAAGACTCAGCAGCTTCAATCCCAGCAATGTCGGAAATACCGCGAATATTTATTACAGGAATAGCATAAAAACTCGCAACTTGTGCGATTGCTGTGCTTTCCATATCAGAGGCTTTCGCTTCTGGAAAACGCTCTTTCACCTGTGTTACAAACTCCGACTCACTCATAAAGGAATCGGAAGTGACGATCAATCCATTATGCAAACCATAATCTCTAGTTTTTTCCAAAGAATCAACAATTTCTAACCATTTTTGACTTAACTGGTAGTCTTTTGGCATTTGTGGCACTTGCCCAAATGCGTAATCAAAACTAGTCGCATCCACATCACTATAAGTGAGCCTTGTGCCATAAATAACATCACCAATTTCAACTTCACCTAAAAAGCCACCTGCAGAACCTGTATTAATGATCACATCTGGTCGAACTGTTTCACAAACTAAACTAGCTGAAGCTGCTGCATTGGCTTTACCGATCCCGGTTTCCACTAAAAATAAGGAATAGTCTGGCTGATCTAATACTTCCTCGATCACAGTTTTCCCTCGTTTTAAAATAGAGTGCAATTGATAAGAACCACGAAATGGTTCTAACTCTTCTTGCATTGCTGCCGCTATGACGATTTTCATTGATCTGCCTCCCACAGCTTGCCAATATCTTCTTGCACATCGACTTTTGTCCCACCAAAATGTTCTTGGATATAGTCTTTGACTGCTTGACTATGATATAGATCTGCTAGTTTTTTTAACGCTTGATCCTGTTGGCGGTCTGCTGTTGTGACTAAAACATTGATGCTTTGCTGCGTATGTTCATCGATTTCTTCTTTAAACAAAGCATCTTTCAAAACATTTAAACCACCTTCAAACGCAATTGTATTACTGATCAAAGCTAGATCAACATCTTGCAATACTCTTGGTCCCGTCGTATCATCGATCATTTTAAACTCTAAGTTTTTAGGATTTTCAATAATATCAGACGGCGTTCCTGTTCCGTTATCAAAATTCTTGGCTAGTTTGATCAAACCAGCAGTTTCCATCAATCTTAAGCCACGCGCCGTATTTGCTGGATTATCAGCGATTGCAACGACAGCTCCCTCTTTAATCTCCCCGACTGATTTGTATTTATCTGAATAAAGCCCCATCGGCTCCATATAGGTTGTTGCAATTGGTACTAATTTTTGGTCGCTATCTTGATTGAAACTACTTAAATACCCCAATGATTGAAAAGCATTCACATCAACCTGTTCTTCAACCGTTGCATTATTTAGCTGAGGACCGCCATTGATCTCTTTGACCTCTATGGCTAATCCCGCTTCCTTAGCTAACTCTGAGTCTGCAATAAAGCGCCAAATATCGGCATCACTGTCAACTGAACCTAAAACGATTTTAGTCGCTTTATGCTGTTCTTCATTTGCCTCCTCTTTATTTTGACTGTTACAACCCGTCACTAAAAATAAAGCCCCTAAAATGCCAAATCCAATCCACTTTTTCATAACAGCCTCCTTCAAATATTACTATGATTCGCCCTAGATTATTTCTCGCTCAAAAGCAGAGGTACTGATTCCTTGATTTAACACTACTTTCGCCCATTCTTTTGCGGAAAAAAGAGAGTGATCTTTATAATTCCCACAGCTTTTTGCATCTGTTCCCTGAACATCAGTCCATTGAATTTCTTCTACGATCTGAACCAATGTTTCTTTCAGAGCTTGAGCAACCTCTTGGGCTGGATAATTCCCCCAAACAATCAAATGAAAGCCTGTTCGACAACCAAATGGCGAAATATCAATAATATCGTCCAAACGATCCCGCAATAAATCAGCTAATAAATGTTCTAACGTATGAAGCGCAGCTGTTGGAATTTCTGCCTGATTCGGTTGGGCAAAACGCAAGTCATAATTCGTGATTTCGTCCCCTTTTTTCCCAACTTCTGTTGTAATTACTCGAACGTACGGCGCAATCACTTGATTATGATCTAATGTAAAACTTTCGACTTCTGCCATGATTACACACATCCTTCCAACTAATTATTTTGTTGAACCCCAAACCTCATTTGCTACATCAATAACTAACGCCAACTTTTTCCACTGGTCTTCCTCGGTCAAAACATTGCCTTCTTCTGTCGAAGCAAAACCACATTGAGGACTCAAACTCAAGCGATCTAATGGGACAAACTTACTTGCTTCTTTAATTCGCTTCACTAATGTTTCCTTCTCTTCTAACGTGCCGTCCTTACTTGTAACTAAGCCCAAAACCACTTGTTTATCTTCTAGAACAAAACGTAACGGCTCAAAATCACCTGAACGCTCATCATCAAACTCCAAGAAAAAGGCTTCGACATTTTGATTGCCTAACAACGTATCAGCAACAGGCTCATAGCCGCCAGAAGTGGCCCACGTTGAATGATAATTGCCACGACAGACATGCGTCGTTACATGTAAATCTTCAGGTAGATCAACGATTGCATCATTATTTAAACGTAAATATAACGCTTGTAATGCCTTGGTATCATATTCGCCATTAGTCATCGTGGTCCAAAAGTTCTTATCCACTAACATCCCCCACGTGCAATCATCCAATTTAATATCCCGACAACCTAAATCATATAAGGCTAAAATTGTTTCCCGATACGCCTTCGCAATATCTTGATATAATAATTCCCGATCAGGATAAAATTCATTAACCTTGTCTTCATTAGAACTGCGAACCAACTCCGCTAATAACTGGGCAGGTGCAGGAATACTTTGGCGAACAGGCGTTCCGTCTGCAATTTCCGTTAAAAATGTGTACTCTTCAAAGACCGGATGTTCTGGATTAAAGCTTATTTTTCCTGTTAAACGTGCTGAATCCGCTCTTGTTTCTTCTCCGTGAAATAAATAGCCTTGATCCATTACATTATGCTCAATTCCATTGAAGCCCCAGAAAAAATCAAGATGCCAGTAACTACGGCGAAACTCCCCATCACTGATAACGTTTAAGCCAATTTCTTTTTGTTTAGCAACTAAATCCCGAATGGCTTGATCCTCAACTGCTTTTAATTCATCTCCAGAAATCGTACCAGCTGCAAACTCTTCCCGCGCTTCTTTCAACGCTTCCGGACGTAAAAAACTGCCGACGATTTCATAATGATGTACTGAATTTTGACACATAATTAATTTCCCCCTCATTTTTTAAATAGAAAACAAAAAAATCCCTAGAAAAGTCAAAGACTCTTCTAAGGATGTAATAAACATACATGGTACCACCTTAATTTACAAAAATCTTGCGATTTCTGCCTCTACTCTAATACGCCGCTACTGCTTGATATTAGGATTCTTGCTAACGGGAATAACCGTGCATCTCTAAAATAATTTTTCGAAATGCCCACTCAAAAGCCATTTTCAAATTCGTTTTCTTCCGCCTCTTTTCAGCTACCAAGGCTCTCTTTTAGAAATTCCACAGAATTTTACTTTCTTTTTCTACGTGTTTTTTTATTTATTTTTAATCATAATAGCAGATGAGACGGTGGGTGTCAAATGGATAGGTGAAAAATTTTTTACGTTAGCGAACTTTTATAGACTTTCTCACGATTAATCTTCTAAACTATCTAATTCTTGTTCAGCCTTTAAAGTCATCGTTTTGTCAAAGCAACTGCCAAAAATGCTGTATTTAGATTCAATGACTTGGATCATCTGGCCCTTTTCTAAAATCTCAAAAAGATCGTATGGTACAGTCAGTTTATGCATTTTTTTATCCCCATCAATTTCTAGATTTAGATTACACTCTTCAACAATCACGTTAGGGCCTCCACCAGGAGGACGATATGAAGCAACCACTTTGTCACTAATTCGAGCTTCTAATTCCTGCTCTTGGACATGACAAAGCCTTGTTCGTACTAATATGAATCTAAGTACATACTCAATCCCCCAATAAATGAAAAACATCCCTGTTACGCCAAGTGCAGCCAAGGAAACCACAATTAAAGTCACAATAGCAAGCTCAAACTTATCTTCGTAGTAAGACCATTCCGTAAAATGAGTGGTCACTACTTGCCACGAATCATTTAGAAATTCAATTTTACTGATTAGCAGCCAGCTTATTAACAATGTAAATAGTAAAATTACTAGCTTGTATAGATAGAAAATTAGATAATCCCTTAGTTTATTTTTCCTTTTCAACATCATTTTTCTCCTTTTTTTATTAATACTTCTCTATTATTTTATCAGAAAAATGAACTGTTAAAGAATTTTTTGTGTTTTTAAATTTGATCAGGTCATAGCGGTTTAGCGGTCTCTATTTGCTTGTAAAGATTCCGTTTGGCTTCTTCAAAACGAGTAACTCTTTTTAAAATCTCCTCTTCGATTATATGTATTTCACAAATCAAGCGTTTCTCCTGTCATCGTAGTAACTTGACACATTTCACAATATATAAAAAACGGCGTCAGTGCTCATTTACTCACTAATACATAATTTAATACAAATAACGAGAAATAATATTAATAAGAGAAGCGAATGAGAAGATTTAGAAAAAATTTTTTGTTATTTTACCTTATATATAAGGGAGAGGTTTTATAGTGTTATTTAATCGAAGAATGTCAGATTTTTTATTGCGAACTGCTATTTATTTCGGTATACTAATAGCCATAGGATAGAAATAATTAACAAGGAGAACAGCAAACTTTCACTTAGCCAGAAATGAGTGGAGTAGAGGTTGTCCCTCCTAACCATAAAAATAAATCAACGGCACTTCCTGACCTGGCTACCAACCAAACTAGAGAAGTTTTGATTAAACAGCATAACCTGCTTAAGCAAATCGCCAATAGTGTACGTCATGTTCTTATTTTTGCATTCAGTTGTCTACCAGAAGACTTTAACCCTTCTCCTTCCAAGTATAACTGAGTAAAGATACAGGTCTTTGACTTGCCTATTGTCCACGATTGCAGGGGATCTGTAATCGTTTTTTTGTTTCTATCCTATAAAATTTGAGAAAAAGAAATGACAATACGGTGACAACATTCATTTTATTCACCTTGTACTTTTCATCACCTGCTCTGTCTTATTGCCAATCGCAGTCCTTCAATTCTTAGAGCTTTAGCTTTTAGAAATTGATGAGATCTAAGCAACAGCGCAGTGATTCAAAACAAAATAGGCACTTCATTCACCGGTACCACCCAGTAAATGAAGCCCTGAATAGAAAGCATAACCTATCTATCCAAGTTGCCTGATTACTAGTACCGTAGCACTAGCTTCTTTATTGTACCTAATTTTTGTAAGAATTTCTAGACACTTTTGGAAATTTTTTTAAATAGGTAAAGAAACTTGCTACAGTCTGTTAGTCACCCCAACGATAGAGGCGGCCATCTCTATCGTTTTTTCTTTTTCTCAATTGTTGAATGTTGCTTGAAACTAACTTTAAAATTTCTAGAATCGCGTATTCGTCCTGCAAAAAAAGAAAAAATTCAAGATAAAAGTACAAAATCACCAAATCTATAATAATAAAAAGGACTATATGAGTCAGCCTCCAATTATAATTACTGTTTCTGCTACCTATTATTTCTCAATCAAACCTCTAAAAACGTGATCATACTTATTCATAAAAAAATCGATATCATCAGAAAATTCTTTTAGAGATAGCATTTGGATAACTTCATTAGGTAATGACTTACTATTTGTATTGTCCAGTTTTCTCAGATTTTTAGATTTGCTTATTTTATCAGTCATATTTTATTCCTCCTTGTCCTTATTTCGTATAACACTAAAAAATAGCTGTCTATTAAAACTACACTCTTCCAAGTTTTCTGACTTCAAAAAAACGTTTCCCTTCATGATATAATAACCTTAAATAGTCTAAAACAAGAAGGTGATCTATCATGAAACTAAACAGAATGTTCGAAATCGTCTATCTGCTACTCGAAAGAAAAAAGCTTACCGCAAACGAATTAGCGAACCATTTCGAAGTCTCAAAAAGAACGATTCTCCGTGATATAGAAGCCTTATCTATCGCAGGAATCCCAATCTACACCTCTAAAGGAAAAGGCGGCGGCATTTCACTACTTGAGAACTATGTATTAGACAAAACCATTATTTCAGCAGATGAACAAGACCAAATTCTCTTTGCCCTTCAAAGCTTAGCTGCCACACCTCCCTTACATTCTGAAACTATTTTATCCAAACTGCAAGCTCTATTTAGTAAAACAGACACGAGCTGGATTGAAGTGGATTTTTCTCGTTGGGGTAAAACTGATCCAGACAATAAAAAATTTGAACAGTTGAAAACAGCTATTCTTACCGAAAAAGTCATTTCTTTTACTTATGCAAATTCTTATGGAGCAACAAGCTTGAAAACAGTTTATCCACTAAAATTACTTTTCAAATCGAAAGCCTGGTATCTTCAAGCTTATTGCCCCACTAATCAAGCGGATAGAACCTATAAACTCAATCGAATGACCGACTTAGCTATAGATACTGACGTTTTTTCTAAAAAAGATTTTACAGTTCCAGCGATTGAAGTAACAGACAGTCCAGCTCTATTAGACTTAACCTTTTTAATCTCAAAAGAGCGTGCTTATAGAGCATACGATGAGTTTGATATCCGTGATAGCCAAAAAAATGAAGATGGTTCCCTTCTTGTAGATACACAATTGCCAGAAGATGAATGGTTGTATTCCTTTCTCCTATCTCTAGGCGCTTCAGTTAAAGTTATCTCACCGCCACATGTGGAAAAAAAATTACTCACTTATATTGAAGAAATGAAAAAGAATTATATGGAGCCATAAGGTGACAGATAGTTGTCACCTTAACTATGCTATTATGAAGTTACCACTATGAAGGAGCGTGAACATTATGCCTAGACCTACAACAAAAATAGATTTGATCACAACCGCAGACGAGCAGTTTTCAAAGTTATGGCAACTGATTGATTCGATGGATGATCAAAAACAGAATGCACCATTTGCTTTTAGTGAAACATTTTTACAAAAAAGAACAGAAGCCCACTGGCAACGAGATCAAAATTTACGAGATGTCTTGATCCATTTATATGAATGGCATCAGTTACTCTTAAACTGGGTAACATCGAATCAAAAAGGAGAAGCCCAGCCCTTTCTACCTGCTCCATATAATTGGCGAACTTATGGAAAACTGAATGAAGAATTTATCGAAAAACACCAAAATACATCTTTAGACGAAGCAAAGCAACTTCTTAACAATAGCCATGCTGACGTTTTAAACATGATTGAAGCTTTTACAAATGAAGAGTTATTCGCTAAAAATACACTCTCTTGGACTGGAACCTCTACACTGGGAAGCTATTGTGTTTCCGCAACGTCTAGTCATTATGAATGGGCGATTAAAAAAATGAAGCAGCATATCAAATCGTTAGAATAATCATTGGATAAAAATAAACTACGCTTCAAGAGTAGCATCATTCGTTGATGAATTTACCCTTGAAGCTTAATTCTATTGTCTGCTCATTTTCTTTTGATTGAAGGCGCCGCTTTTAATACTTTATCTACTGCATAAATTGCCTGGTCATTCGTAATTAGAACGCCTATTTTAAAGAAACACTTCAATTCTCTTTCTTATCCTATTTCAATGACACACTCAATTTATAATCAACTAAAGAGAATACGAGGCTTCGCTTCCAATAACTAAAATTGCTCTAACAACTTTAACCTATTGTTTTTTAGCTGGTTCAAACTTCATGAGTTTTTTCACTGCATAAATCGCTTGATCGTTCGTAAAATGAAATTTCCCAATTGTAGTGTAAATAATCAACTTAGTATTTTCAACTTTACCGCCACGACGTAATTTATTTGTCACTGCCTTCGCTTTGACTTTTTTTATTTGCTCTTTTTTGATCTGTATTTCTTTTCCATTTATCCAAATGGTTAAATCATTATGCCCTTGAAAAATTTTGACTCGTTTAGAAAATAGTTTTTTGTATAGTTTTCTCAATAAATAATCAAAAATAACCCAACTTATCAAAAAGCTTATAGAAAAAGCAACTGCCTCATACCCGGTGTTTAAAAAGAAATACGCTGTTTTAATTCCTATGGAAAAAATCAATATGGCCCAACACACTACAAACAAAACAATCGCTGCTTTCTTCACAATACTATATTTCGAATAATTAAAATCAGCTTCTAAAACAAATTTCATCTGCTTGCCCATCTTCATTTCTCCTTTATCTCGTGTCCAAATTTTCACTCACCGATCTGAGGTTCAACGAATAACTTTCCATCCTCTAAATAAAAGTATAAATGTCGATTACTGTTTTTATCAACCTTGTACTCATATTCTGTTGTTTCGTCATCGAATAAGGATTTTTTTGAGGTGTTGATAAATGAAGGAATCCCTATATTTTCTAATACTTTTTCTGAAACCTTCTCATCAAGCGTCATTTTATTTGCCCGTTCAATGATCGACTCTTCTGCATAAACTGTGGGATCATTGAAAATAATATACTTAGATGTAATTTTTCTTTTTGTATACTCAAAAGATAACTGAGCTAGCTTCTTTTTCCCGCGAGTTATCTCCCACCGTAGCGTTTTGACATCAGAGGGTTTGACTAATAACTTTCGTGAATCTAAATTGGGCTCTCCAAATTCGGCCGTAAATTCCTTTTCAAGATCTGGTACAATTTTGTTTAACAACCGAATTTTCTCATAATAAACCATACAATATTCATAATCGTTCAGTGCTTTTGTCTCTACTTTTGCTTCTGGTTTCACAGTAAAGTACAATACTATACCTAACACAATACACATAAATCCACCTAACAACATTCCTTTTTTCACTTTCACTCGTAGCTACCCCTTTTTTCCTATTTATTTTAGATATACATTAAGTTTACAGGAAAAATACATAAAAAAAAGAGGATTTAGCTAAAATATGTAACTATTTTTAGCTAAACCCACTTTATTATTTGCATATAAGTAAACTTATCCTAGACTAGCTTATTTACCAGTAATAGAATCCCAAATTCCGCTAAAGAATCCTTTGATATTTTCCCAAAGACCCTTAGATTTTTCCTCGATTTGTTCTTTTGTTTTAGACAAATCGAGTTGTCCAACAAAGTCCTCAAAGATATTTTTATCTTTCATATCGCTCATCAAAGTCGTCAATTCTTTCACTTGATCTGATGACATCACATCTTTGATTCCTTGACTTTGTAATGCACCTTCAACAGTTTTTTGAATATCTGCTTGGGTCAAATTTTTGCCATCAGCAGTTTTGGCAGCCAATTCTTTTTTCGCTTGCTCTTGCGCTGCATTTAAGGCTTCGTCAGTATAACCATCTTTATCTTTATTCTCTTCTGTGATCTTAGATAGTACATCCATTTCGTCTTGAGCGACACCTACACGGTCTCGATTGATAATGCCGCCAGATTCTTCAACGATTTTATAGACACCTGCTAACGCTCCTGAACCATCGATCGGAACAGCTGATGCAACAGTCAACTTCGCATCTGTAATCCCAGCTGTTAACGCCGCATTTTGGTATTGGGCTTCTGTGATTTTCGTAATATTTTTAGGTGTAGCAATATCTACAGAGATTCCTGCACCTTTTTTCTGTGTTTCCATTCGAACTGAACTATAAACAGCCCATTCTGGTGTGAAGCCACCATCAGGGATAAAACTCATCAAATCTTGTCCTGTTGTTGTATATTGTGGTGTTTCACCTTTGATACCTAATTCTTTTAAAGTAAAGTCCTTTTGCTCTTGGGTCAGTGCATTGCCTAAAGCGACTGCGTTTATTTGTAGATTCTTCTCAGAACTTTGAGTTGTTTCTGTATTACTAGCATTTACTGAAGTACTTTCAACCGTGCTACTTTGTGTAGCAAATGCTGTTTTTCCATTTGATAAACCTGTAGAAACCAAAAGAACTGTCATTGCTACAGCCAGTGTTGTCTTTGTCTGTTTCATAGTAACCTCCTAAAGATTTACTTGTTCATTACTATACAACAATACTTTTAGTTAGTCCCTAAGTATGCTCCGTTTTAAGAAAATTTTAGTATCTTGACCTTTTAAAAAATACGTTTCCTTTCCTAAGTGAATCAACTCTATACTCAGTTTTTCCAATAAAAAAGAACAAAAGCAACCACTTTTAGCGGTTGAATGCTTTTGTCCTAATTTTCTACAAACTATATACTCGTAATGACTCATTTTAGTTAGTACTGGATTCGAATACGTTTCTATCAAATTCACCTGTTTTAATTCCAACAATAATTGATGAGTAAACATTCCCCATTACGTTCAATGGTGCTCGTGTTAAAGAATAAAAATAATCCAAACCTGCAAAAATAGCTACTCCTTCAACTGGAATACCAATCATTTGAAAAACAATCGCCATAGATACAATTCCGCCACCTGGAACACCTGGATTCCCAAAAGATGCAACAACTGAGAATACGCCTAATAAAATAAGATTTTGTAATGTAAATTGGATGTCAAATACAGATGCACAAGCCACAGCCGAAACAATATTTGAAATTGGCGAGCCATTTGTATTTAATGCATTTCCTAAAGGTAAAACAAAATCAGATATTCGTTCTTTAACGCCCATCTTTTTAGGCACATCCTCTAGAGATACTGGTAAAGTTATCGCTGAGGAAGTAGTCGTTACAGCTATAACCATAATATTTAGACTATTTTTAAGAAGCGTAACAATGCTTAATCGATATCTGATAGCTACATAAAGTGTATAGAGCACAAAGAAAATAATATCGAGTATACTCACGATTACAATGACCTGAACAAGTGATTTCAATGCATCTACTCCACTTGTGCCAATAACACCAGCAAGCATCGCTGAAATCCCAATTGGTGCATAGACCATCACAATAGAGACGATTTTCATTATTACTTTTCTTAAACCTAATATTAACTCATAGAGTGCGTTTACACTTTCAAAACTATCCTTCATAATATTTACAGAAATACCAAACAATGCTGCAAAAACAATGATTTGGACAATAACTCCTTCTGCAAGTGCCCCAACTGCGTTATCTGGAATAAAATTTACAATAGTTTCTTGTATATTACCACCCGCAACCGTTCCTTTATATGCATCTGATCCAGGAGCAGTCAACGTTAAATTGATTGGAATGATTTTTACTGCAATAATTGACAAAACTGCCGCCAAAGACGTACTAACAAAAAATACCCCCAATGTTTTCAGTCCAACAGTTTTTAATTCTTTTAACGGTAAAGAGGCCGTTGCTTCAACAATAGAACAAAAAATTAATAAGGGGACGCACATCTTTACTGATCTTAAAAAGATATCACCTAAAAACTTTAAACTTTCAGCATTTTCTCCTAGCACAAAACCTATGATCAACCCTATAATAGATCCTACGACAATCCTCATAGATAAACTAGAGTTCTTCACTTTATTTAAAATCATTCTGCTCGTACTCCTTTTCAGTCAACAAAATAGTCGCTTATTTTTTGTGGTGGATAATTAAATTTCCCAATCTTACTCTGTGATAGATGACACTCTACAAATAATTTAGCTAATTTTACGGATACTGAAACAGGGTCTATAACTGGAACACCTATTTCTTCACTTAATGAATCCGCATACATCGCAAATCTAGCACCACCTAATACAATTGCCTCAGCACCGTCTTCTTCAATCATCTTGATGATTGTGTTTTTTAGCGATTCTTTTACGGAACTGTTTTGGTTCACATTCTCCGTATCCATTTCAATCCCTCGTACTGAGGCAAGTTTTCCTTCTAAACGTAGTAAATGTGTAAGATCTTCTTGATAAGGTATATTTTGTTTGAAAACAGTTAGAATTGAATACTTATGTCCTAACATGGTCGCAATAACTTGAGATCCTTCTGCTATTGATATGACTGGAATATCTAATGCCTCTTTTAAAGCAAAAAAACCAAAATTCCCGAATCCAGCTAATACAATCGCATCTGGGTTCACTTCTTCTGTAAAATCAAGTAACCCTCGCACAAACGACCAAACAGATTGATAATCGCCAAAAGTACAATCTATATGTTTAGAGCCTTTAGGATTGGTATATGGGATCAATTCTGTAGATGAATCATTAAATCCTTTTTCTGCTGATTTCATTAAAACTTTTGTTAATTCTGTATTACTATTTGGATTAGCAACAATAATTTTCATTTGAATCTCCTTTTTCATAAAATTAATTTATTTTAGAATATAGATATGGCCGATTATCGACTAATTTGTCGTATGCTATTTTTCTGTCTAATACATCTCCTAGTATTAAATAATCTTGCCAACGATCAACCTCTTGGGACTCAATATTTATAGTCGGAGTCCACATTCCCTCTTTTATAAACAGATCAATTGTTTTAATACCGTCTTCTACGGAAATTGTCGGCCAATTATTTTTAATAATCGAGCTGCAGGCTTTTCCTCCATGTTCTAATAAATATGACGTCCCTTTTTGAAGACCTACGGCGAATTTTTCAAATTCAACTAATTTATCTTCTATTATTTCAGGCAAACTATAGTAAACACTCCAGGGTATATTGCTTCCCTTTCTGGTTAAATCACAGAAGTTAAAACCTACTTGTCGATCGATCATGGAATGAGCTGTATCTGGTTGGACTACTATAAAGTCACCAAACCCTTTTTCAAAAAGATCGCAAATCATAGCTGTTGAAAAATCATGGATAAACCGAATTTTATTTGGATCAGCACCACCTTCTCGCGCGCTGCCAACCGTCATTAAATAATGACCTGCTCCATCGCCTCCTGATACAAGTACTCTTTTTCCTTCTAAATTTTTCCAATCAAATGATCCTGATATTTTTTCTCTTGAAAGAATAACTAATGGGCATTTGGACGCTATTTTTGCAACTGACGTGTATTTTTGAATATTCTGACAATAAATCATAGGCAGCCACATTCCACCTAACACAACATCTGCTTGACCATTTTCTAAATCATCAAGTCCTTTTGTCCAAGGATCAGGTAAATACGAACATAATTTTAGCTTTTGTTCATCAAAAAAACCTTGTTCTTCTGCGATGTATTGTGGCATGTAGTTCATTGATAATCCTGTTGCAGCAATTGTAAATGTAGTCAA
Source organism: Enterococcus sp. AZ170 (assembly GCF_050545135.1). Lineage (NCBI taxonomy): Bacteria > Bacillati > Bacillota > Bacilli > Lactobacillales > Enterococcaceae > Enterococcus > Enterococcus sp. AZ170. The sequence goes on from NZ_CP172947.1 coordinate 2,480,510, forward strand.
TTTAGAAAATCTCCTTTTTGATTATATTTAGGTTTTGATAACAATATATGCTATATGGTCTCCTATGACCTTTTATCACGAGAATGCTCTACTTGATTCGTGTGATTATTGTTTGTAGACTCAGAATCAATGATTGCTAATCTTGCTTACATGTAATCAACGTAGTTTCTTGAGTTTCACTACTTTTGAATCTTTTTGAACTATCATAAATCATATTGTAAGCGGTATCCATGTCCTTTTCATTGAACTTTTTAACATTTTATTTATATTTTTTGTTTAAAATAACTATTTATTACAAACTTTATATTAAAAACGATATAATAGATGAATAAAAATAAAGGAGTAGCAAATATACTTAAACCATTTCATTGTAAACGCCACCATATTAGTATTCATTCTAGACTTAATTACCAAACATTCACTAAAAAAAGTCTTCACCACTCAGAACAGAATCTGAATGGTGAAGACTTTAGTACTTATTTATTTCGTATAATCCTTAACCAAGTCAATAACTTCTTCCATTGTATCGCAGTCATTCAACGCACGATCCGCAAGTTCAGCCATTTTCTTAGTATCTAGACGTTTCATCAAGCTACGAGTTTGAAGAATAGATGTCGCACTCATTGAGAACTCATCTAATCCCATTCCTACCAATAATGGTACAGCCATTTGATCGCCACCCATTTCTCCACACATACCAGTCCATTTACCTTCTGCATGAGATGCGTCAATCACGTTTTTAATCAAACGTAGGATTGATGGGTTATATGGTTGGTAAAGGTAAGAAACGCGTTCGTTCATACGGTCTGCTGCCATTGTGTATTGAATCAAGTCATTTGTTCCAATACTGAAGAAATCAACTTCTTTGGCGAATTTATCCGCAATTACAGCGGCTGCAGGAATTTCGATCATGATACCAACTTGAATCGTATCAGAAACTTTTGTTCCTTCAGAAACTAATTTAGCTTTTTCTTCTTCAAAGATGCTCTTCGCTGCTCTGAATTCTTTTAACGTTGCAACCATCGGGAACATGATACGTAAGTTACCGTGAACAGAAGCACGTAATAATGCGCGCATTTGTGTACGGAACATTTCGTCACCACGTTCAGATAAGCTGATACGTAAAGCACGGTAACCTAAGAACGGGTTCATTTCATGCGGTAATTGAAGATAAGGTAATTCTTTATCTCCACCGATATCCATTGTACGAACCACGACAGGCTTGCCGTTCATGCCTTCAAGAACTGCTGTGTAAGCTGTGTATTGTTCATCTTCTGTTGGGAAATCTGGAGAATCCATGTAAAGGAATTCTGTACGATATAGACCAACAGCTTCAGCACCATTGTTGTGTACGCCTTCTAAATCTTTAGGAGTACCAATGTTGGCAGCTAACTCGATATGTTTACCATCAGCAGTCACTGTTTCAGCATTTTTTAGTTTTTCCCATTCAACTTTAAGGTCAGCGTATTCTTTGCCTTTTGCTTCAAAATCAGCTTTTTCAACATCAGTTGGGTGGATGATGACATCGCCATCGATTCCGTTAACAGCTAAGATATCGCCTTCTTTGACTTTGGCAGTGATTTCTTTTGTTCCTACAATTGCAGGAATTTCAAGAGAGCGAGCCATAATCGCTGAATGTGATGTACGTCCGCCAATATCCGTTACGAATGCTTTCACATACGTACGATCTAATTGAGCAGTATCACTTGGTGTTAAGTCATGGGCAACCACAACGACCTCTTCGTTGATCATTGAAGGATTAGGAAGAGTAACACCTAATAAATGAGCTAAAATGCGTTTTGCAACGTCACGAATATCTGCTGCACGTTCTTGCATATAGGCATTATCATCCATTGCTTCGAACATACCGATATACATATCTGTTACTTCTTTTAACGCAGATTCAGCATTTACTTTATTATCTTGAATGTTTTGTTTAATTTGACCGATCATTTCTGGGTCAGCTAAAACCATTAAATGTGCGTCAAATACTTGTGCTTCTTCTTCACCAAGGCTTTGCGCTGCTTTTTCTCTGATTGCTTGCAACTCAGTCGTAGATTTTGCTAAAGCATCGTCTAAACGGCTTTCTTCAGCAGTTGTATCCTCTACAGACTTTTTATCGAAAGACAAATCAGGTTGAACTAACAGGTAAGCTTTAGCAATAGCGACACCATCACTTGCGGCAATTCCCTTTAGCATTTCAGACATTATTCTGACAATCCTTCTTTTTGCATTGTGTCTACGATAGCTGCTAATGCATCTGCTTCGTCAACACCGTCAACAGAGATTGTTACGTCTGAACCTTGGCCAACGCCTAAAGACATAACGCCCATGATTGATTTAAGGTTAACAGATTTACCTTTGTATTCTAAGTTAATATCTGAGTTAAATTTACTTGCAGTTTGTACTAATAATGTAGCTGGACGAGCGTGAATCCCTGTTTCTGCTACGATGTGAAATTCTTTCTTTTCCATATAAATCGGTCTCCTTCGTAAGTAAAATAATTTTTTATGTTAGGGTTTTCCTTTCATGATACGTTTCAAAAGAAACTAGAATCTGGATAATACCCTTTCAATTTTTAAGATTACCATTTTTTGTGAGTAGTTACAACACTTTTCACCTATTTTTTATTGAATCAAAACATCGATTACTCTTCTTCCTTCATATAACGATATATAATTCGTCCATTTAATCCAGCTTCTCCGACAAAAGACATTCTATCAGGCAGATTTTTCCAGACTTCTCTAAAAGCGGTAAAATCCTGCGGTTCAACTGTAAATTCAGAAATTTCTCCCTCTTTCAAGGCGTTGATTTGTTCTTTAAACGAATTTTCGTTCATTAATCGATCACAGCTTTCATTTTTATTTTTAACCTGTGGTCATTGTATGACAAAATTAGATATTTGTCTAAATCCCACTGATTTCACTATAAATAAACCGGATTATTTTTATAAAAATAGAATAAATTTCATTATTGTAGATTATTACGCATAATTGATTGGAATTTCTTCTTTATTCTCTTCACTAAATCTAGAGTTCAATTGCTTGATTCTTACTAAAAAGATGCTATAATAATCTCAAAGGTCAAAAATGGTCAACAGACTACTTGACTTTATCTAAAGGACTTTGATACAAAATTAGTCTTATTTTGAAAGGACGTGTTTTATCCTATGATTTGTCAAAATTGTCAACAAAATCCAGCAACGATTCATTTATATGCCAATGTTAATGGTCAAAGAAAACAATTGGATTACTGTCAAAGTTGCTATCAAAAACTAAAAGCACAAGCAAATGATAATCAACCAACAATGTCTCAACAAGATCCATTTGGTTTTGGAAGTTTAGATGATTTATATCGCTCTTTATCCCGTCAAATGCAAGAACAACAAGGGAATCCTAATGGTCAAACACCGCCAACTCAATTTGGCGACGGTAATGGCTTTAATGGTGGTCAGCCACCAAGAGGCGGAGCTGGTCAATCAAATGGGCTCTTGGGCGAATATGGTATCAACATCACTGAAGCTGCTAGAAATGGCGATATCGATCCAGTAGTTGGTCGTGATGAAGAAATCAAACGAGTGATTGAAATCTTGAACCGCCGAACTAAAAATAATCCCGTTTTAATCGGTGAACCTGGTGTTGGTAAAACAGCAGTTGTTGAAGGTTTAGCTCAAAAAATCATTGATGGTGATGTACCGCAAAAACTATTGGACAAAGAAGTCATTCGCTTAGATGTGGTTTCACTTGTTCAAGGTACTGGTATTCGTGGACAGTTTGAAGAACGGATGCAAAAGCTGATCGAAGAAATCAAACAAGCAGAAAATATTATTTTATTCATTGATGAAGTTCATGAAATCGTAGGGGCTGGTGCTGCTGGTGACGGTAATATGGATGCTGGCAATATTTTAAAACCAGCACTTGCTCGTGGTGAATTACAGATGGTCGGTGCAACTACTTTGAATGAGTACCGTATCATCGAAAAAGATGCTGCTTTAGAACGTCGGATGCAGCCAGTTCGTGTTGATGAACCAACCGTAGATGAAACGATTGCCATCCTTAAAGGGCTACAAAAACGTTACGAAGATTACCATCATGTAAAATACACAGACGAAGCAATCAAAGCAGCAGCAACTTTATCCAACCGGTACATTCAAGACCGTTTTTTACCGGATAAAGCAATCGACCTATTGGATGAATCAGGTTCTAAAATGAACTTAACGATCCAAATCGTCGATCCCAAAACAATTGAAAAAAAACTAGCAGATGCTGAAAAACAAAAACAACAGGCTTCTGCAGAAGAAGATTTTGAAAAAGCGGCCTACTACCGTGATCAAATCAATAAATTACAAGCTATGAAAGAAAAACAGATCAGTGACGAAGAAACACCAGTGATCGATGAAAAAAATATCGAAGCCATTGTTGAACAAAAAACAGGTATCCCCGTTGGTGATTTGAAAGAAAAAGAACAAACACAATTGAAAAACTTAGCAGTCGACTTAAAAGCTCATGTTGTTGGACAAGACGATGCCGTTGATCGTGTTTCAAAAGCGATTCGCCGTAACCGTGTTGGTCTAGGCAAACAAAACCGACCAATTGGTTCTTTCTTATTTGTGGGACCAACAGGTGTTGGGAAAACCGAATTGGCTAAACAATTAGCTTACGAGTTATTTGGTTCAGAAGATTCGATGATCCGTTTTGATATGAGTGAATACATGGAAAAACACAGTGTCTCTAAATTGATCGGTTCACCCCCTGGTTATGTGGGCTATGATGAAGCAGGACAATTAACTGAAAAAGTCCGTCGTAATCCATACAGCTTGATCTTATTAGATGAAATTGAAAAAGCTCATCCTGATGTATTGCACATGTTCTTACAAATTCTGGATGATGGTCGATTAACAGATGCCCAAGGTAGAACAGTCAGCTTCAAAGATACAATCATTATCATGACAAGTAACGCTGGAACTGGTAATGTCGAAGCCAATGTTGGGTTTGGCGCTGCTCGTGACGGTCTAACAAAATCTGTTTTAGGACAGTTGAATAATTTCTTTACACCTGAATTCTTGAACCGTTTTGATGGGATCATTGAGTTTAAAGCATTGAGTAAAGAAAACTTGATGAACATCGTTAGCCTCATGTTAGATGATGTCAACGACTTACTTGCTCATCAAAAAATTCACATTGATGTCCCAATAGATGTGAAAGAAAAACTTGTAGATTTAGGCTACGATCCTGCAATGGGCGCTCGCCCATTACGTCGCACGATCCAAGAACAAATCGAAGATGGTATCGCCGAATACTTCTTAGACCATCCTGAAGAGCATCAATTGCTGGCTAAACTAGACGATGATGGTAAGATCATTGTGACAGGTGAGATAACATCAGATCCTAGTGATATCAGCACAGAAACTACTGAAACAGAATAAAAAGTGAAGTCAATCAGGCAAACTGATTGACTTTTTTGTGCTTTTTAAGACAAATTTCTTTTTATTTAAGCTAAAAAAATTTATAATTAAGATGAATAAGGATTATATCAAATTTGAAAAAGACTATTTCAGCTTTTTTGAGCTGTGAATATTCTGTTTTTTATTATCAAAGTCAAAAATAAAGAATCGAATGAGGTGAAAAACATGAAACTAGTCAACGTAACTAATAGTTATAAACGGTTAGTCAATAAACAACTAGAAAATACCGATGCATACTTTGTTAAAGTTTATTCAGCGGGTAATACGACCGTCGTTTATACAGAAGCTACCCAACATGCCGAAATATTGATTGTGAACAAAAAACGTGCTGTTCGAAAAACGGAAATCAATGAAATTCTAAAGTATCTATTAAAACGGATTCCTAAGGATAAATATGACCACGATCAAATTTCAATCATTGAGTTAAAAGATGTCATTGAAATTTCGATCCCAATCTCTTCCGCACTTGTGGAGAATTAAACAAAAGGAGGTTGGGACAGGAGTGTTTAATCCCGAGAAATAAGAAGGAATTCACGAAAATTGCTCTTCAAATTTTTGTGAATTTCGGCTTATTTCCGAAGGGATTGCTTCTGCTCCCACCGTTTATACGGATTTTTTGAGTCTGAGATATAATGATGTGACCCCCAAAAGTTGCACGTGAAAAATACAATTTTTGGAGGTTATTTTTTATGAGTTATTATGAGGTAGAATTCAAATTAAAGCTAGTGAAAGAGTACCTAGAAGGCCCTCTGGGCGGACGAGCCTTGGCTAAAAAATACGGACTCCCATCAAATGCCTTAATTTACAATTGGAAACACTCCTATCAATTATTTGGGAAAGAAGGGCTCAAAAGACACCGTTCATTGACAAAATATACTAGTGAATTTAAGCGAGATGTATTACACTTTATAGAAACGACAGATGCTTCTTTCGGTGAAGCAGCAAGACAATTCAAGCTGCCTAGTGGGTCGATGATTTCTCGTTGGCAAAAGAAATATATCGCTGGTGGTCAAACTGCTCTGTCCAATCAAAAAGGGAGACCCAAAAAAAGGATGAACAAACCAACAAAAAAACAGCAAGAAACAAGCAAACTATCTCGTGAAAAGGAATTAGAGCGTGAGAATGAACGTTTGCGAATCGAGGTCGAGTATTTAAAAAAGCTACGGACTTTCCAACAGACTATTATGGCGAAGCGAAAAGACGAGTTCAAACCAGAATAGCCATAGAACTTATTGGAAAGTATCGTCAAGATCATGTATTACAAGCGATTAAGCTACCGCGTTCTACCTTCAATTACTGGAAAAAGATAATGAGCGAAGAAAAAATGACTCACATAGAGAAATTGATTCAAACAATTTTTGAAGAGAATGATCGCAATTATGGCTATCGTCGAATCAAGTTGGCTTTAGTGAATAGGGGCTATCAAATCAATCATAAGAAAATCAGACGAATTATGAAGAAATATAACTTAGTATGTATAAGCTTTACACGTCGTTCAAGAAGGTATCGATCTTACAAAGGTTTGGTGGGAACCTTGGCTAAAAACAAGGTGAATCGCCGCTTCTTTAGCACGATTCCAAAACAAAAAATCTTTACAGATATTTCAGAATTCCACTATACTGAACGAAATTCCGAAGGAATTAAACTAAAAAGAAAAGCCTATCTCAGTCCTTTTCTTGATGGTTTTAATGGAGAAATCATTGCCTATCAATTTCAGCAAAAACCAACGTTGGATTGTGTATTGATTCCTTTAAAAACAGCCATTAAAGAAAGTAAAAAGACCAACTTTCGAACAACAATCCATTCCGATCAAGGGTGGCATTATCAAAATCAACAGTATGTTAGACAATTGAAGCAAGCAAAGTTATACCAGAGTATGTCACGAAAAGGAAATTGTTTGGACAACGCATTAATGGAAAATTTCTTTGGTCTAATGAAACAAGAAATGTATTATGGCCGTATTTTTTCTAGCTTTGAGGAATTAAAACGAGCAGTTACAAATTATATTGATTATTACAATCATCATCGGATAAAAGCAAAATTGACTGGTATGAGTCCGGTTCAATACCGAATTCATACCAGTCGAATGACAGGTTAATCTACGTACAACTTTTAGGGCGCACATCATAACTCGTAAAGTTATGTCCCAGACTCCTTTCATTTGCTTTATTCCAAAATCTTTTTTTGTATTTCTACCAAACAATTGATTTATTTTCCCCAAAAACCACAATTCTAATCTGCAACTCTTCAATTAGTTAGTTTTTGTACAAAATAAAAAGTTCTTTTCCACCAAAAATACTTGACAAAGAGCCTTTTTAAATTACCTAGATATGCTTTTTATCCCATCCCAAAAAACACCCTGACTCTCTTTGATACTAAGTCACCAAAACCTAGTACAAAAGGAGATTCAAGGTGTCTCTCTCTCATAATAATGGATTAAAACTACCTATTTTAATCCATTATTTTCGATAACTTGGCGATACCAAGCAAAAGAATCTTTTTTATAGCGCTGCATTGTACCGTTTCCTGCATTATCACGATCTACATAAATCATTCCATAGCGCTTTTTCATTTCTCCAGTTGTAAATGAAACTAAATCAATAATTCCCCAAGGCGTATAACCTAAAAGTTCTACACCATCATAATCAACTGCTTTTTCTAACGCCTCAATATGTTTGCTTAAATACTCAATTCTAGTTTCGTCATGTACTTTTCCGTTTTCCAACTCGTCAATTGCACCAAACCCATTTTCTACGATAAATAGAGGTAGTTGATAACGATCATATAAACGATTCAATGTAAAACGTAGTCCTTCTGGATCAATCGCCCAACCCCAATCAGTTGATTGGATATGCGGGTTTTCAACACCATTAGCAAGTCCACCATTGACGATATTATTGTCGACATCATTTCTAGCATCTGCTTTTACTACTGTCGACATATAGTAGCTAAATCCAACATAATCGACTGTTCCAGCTTTCAAAACGGCTAAATCTTCTAAACGTATGTCTATATTGTATCCTTCCCGTTCAAACTCTTTTAACGCATAGTTTGGATATTTTCCACGAACATGTACATCAGCAAAGAAAAACCTTTGACGATTCGCTTCTTCAGCTGCCATAATATCGGCTGGATTACATGAATAAGGATAGATAGGTACATGAGAAACCATACAGCCAATTTGAAACGCCGGATTAATTTCTTTCCCGATCATCACAGCTTTAGCACTGGCAACTAGTTCGTTGTGAGCCACTTGATACATCACTTCTTTAGCATTTTCGCCTTCTTCAACCAAAACACCTGAATTCGTCCATAAGAAAATCGGATTATTAACATCCATTTGATTATTGATTTCGTTAAACGTCATCCAGTATTTCACTTTGTCTTGGTACCGTTCAAACACTACTTTGGCAAACTTAGCAAAAAAATCAATCACTTGACGATTGCGAAAACCACCGTATTCACGCGCTAAATGTAAAGGCATTTCAAAGTGAGATAATGTAATGACTGGCTCAATGCCGTTTTTCAGCAATTCATCAAAAACATCATCATAAAATTTCAATCCCGCTTCATTCGGTTTAGCTTCATCACCTTTAGGAAAAATCCGCGTCCACGCAATCGAGGTACGTAAACACTTCAAACCCATTTCTGCAAACAGTGCAATATCTTTCTTATATTCATGATAAAAATCAATCGCAACTTGATTTGGATAAAATTTATCCGCTTCAATTGTTGACGTAATCTCTCTTGCAACGCCATGTTCTCCTGCAGTCATTACATCGATTACGCTTGGGCCTTTACCACCAGCATCCCAACCACCTTCAAATTGATGGGCAGCTAAAGCGCCACCCCATAAAAAATCTTTTTGTACCATTTTCTTATTCCTCCAATTGTTTAATTGTGTTTATTTAGTTAAAGTCTAAAATTATATCGTTTCGATCTACATGAGTCTTTTCTGTAATTAACATGTCTTTTAGTTCATTACTATTCGGTACCACAACAATCGTTGTTGCTACATAACCTGCAGCTTGAATTTTTTCACTGTCAAAACTTAACAGTAGCTCTCCGACTTGAATTTCTTGATCCTGTTTCACAAAATAGTCAAAGCCTTCACCATGCATATTCACTGTGTCCAACCCAACATGAATCAGTAACTCTACACCTTCCTTAGATGTTAAGCCCACAGCATGTTTTGAATCAAAAACAGCGCTAACCGTTCCCGAAAATGGTGCATAAATTTTGTTATCGCTCGGTTCAATGGCAACTCCATTGCCCATAACACCGCTAGCAAACACTTCATCTGGCACTTGACTCAACGGTACAACGTCCCCTGCTAAGGGTGCTAAAATAGGAGTTTTTGGTCCATCTACTGTCATCATAGGTTCTCCAGTCGCTAGCTCCTGGGTTAATTCTTGATCATCTGCTCTGGTTTCACCAGTGCCAAAAACCTGAGCTAGGACAACTGGTCCTACTAATGCAATTAATGACCCGATTACAATCCCGATAAACGAACTTGGATTATCCTTACTAATCGCATTAACGGTTGTTAAGACACCCGGTAACCCTGCATAAGCATAGTAATACGGATTAAAGAAACTAGCTACAATGGCTCCGATACCACCAGAAATGCAACCGTAAATGAACGGTTTTTTCAAACGTAAAGTGACACCGTAAATAGCTGGCTCAGTAATACCAAAAATCCCAGTGATAAAAGCTGATAAAGAAACACCTTTCATTTCTTTATTACGTGTTTTTAAGAAAACAGCTAAAGCAGCTCCGACTTGCGCAATCACAGCAATAGTTTGAAATGCTTGGAAAGAGTCCCGACCATACAAATCAAAGTTAGCTAGAACCATCGGCGTAACACCCCAATGAACCCCAAAAATTACAATGACTTGCCAGATACTCCCAATAATTCCAGCTGCTAAAAACGGCACATTTTCCGCTAAGAAGTTATAGCCATTTGCAATCGCTGTTGCTGCACCTGATGAAATCGGTCCGATGATCAAAATAGTTAAAGGTACCATAATGATTAGACAGATCAATGGTACAAACAATGAACGTACTACACTTGGAATTCTTTTTTCAATAAAATGCTCCAAATAAGATAAGAGCCAAACCAAAATCAGTGGCGGTAAAACTGAAGATGTATAAACAGTTTCAGATAAAGGAATGTTAAAAAAAGTAATTGCTTGACCTGAAGCAATCGTACCTGCCATCTCAGCCCAAGTCGGCGAAACTAATGCCGCACAACAGGCAATGGCTATATACATATTTGACTTAAAATGGCGAGAAGCTGTTACTGCAATAAAGATAGGTAGAAAGGTAAATGGAGCCCAAGAGATAAAACTAAATACTTGATACGTACCTGTTTCCGCAAACGTTGGAAATGCCAAATTCACTAAAATCAAAATCCCTTGTAAAATTCCTGCTGCCGCTAAAACATAAATGAACGGGGCAAAAACAGCTGACATTGTCGCAACAAGGCGATTTAAAATGGATCCTTTCGGCGCATCATCACTTGATAGATTTTCCACCTCTCCTAGCTTAATAAACGCATCGTAAACCTCCCCAACATGAGTACCGATTACAATTTGCATTTGACCACCAGACTCAACCGCAGTAATCACACCTGTTAATTGAGATAATTGCTCTTTCATCTCAGGTGTACTCGCTTTCAATACAAGTCGCAGACGCGTGGCACAACGAGCAACACTCACAATATTATCCGCTTTTACGATAGTCAAAATATCACTTGCTAATTTTGAATAATCCCTGACTTTTCCGCTCAACATTAAAAACTCCCTTTTTTTATAAATTATACATTTACATTTCAATTGTATGGGTATAATATAAATGTAACCAAACAATTTGTCAATAACTATTTTTATTTACAAATATTCTTTTACTGATAAACTTAACTAGAAAACCTTTTAAAATTAACTGATCTATTGAAATCAGAAAATCTTTATCGGAGGAACTTATGCTGAAATATCAAGAAGTCGCACAACAAATTGAATCTAAAATCCAAACTGAAAATCTTCCTCAAGGAACAAAATTACCTAGTGTTAGTGAATTAGTCACCGAATATCAGGTTAGCAAAAATACAATTTTACAAACATTAAAAGTGTTGGAATCACGTAGCGTCATTTATCAAGTTCAAGGTAGCGGTATTTTCGTGCGCCGAAGAAAGCGCAAAGGCTATATCACTTTGTTAGAAAATCAAGGATTTTCAGGAGATTTGACTTATTTTGATGTTGTTTCAAAAGTAATTAACGTGACAATTGTCAAAGCAACGGAAGAAGTGGCAAATAATTTGCATTGCACGCTTGATGATGATGTATACCTAGTAAAACGTGTTCAATCGATTCGGGGACAAATATTATGTGTAGAAGAATCTTATTACAAAATGAGTGTTGTCACTTTTTTGAATGAATCGATTGCAGAGGACTCAATATTCCACTATTTAGAAAAAGCCTTAAATATTCATATAGGCTTTTCTGATAAATATTTAAGTGTTCATAAAACAAAGGGGGAAATCTCCCGGTATTTAGAACTACCAGAAGATTCCCCCGTACTATTAGTAGAGGAAATATATTATACAAATACTGGCGATCCCTTTGATTTCGCCAAAAATTACTATCATTATGAACACTCTCAATTCTTCTTACAAGGCTAAGTGATCAGAATATCTCTCAAAATTTTACGAATTATTCTGCAACAAGATCCTAATTAAAAAAAGGCAAAAAAACTCTTGAATTTTCCTAACATTTAAAACAGCAAAAAAGGGCTCTATACTTTCTGATGTTTGAGAGCTCACCAGCATCTTTTTAATACAAAATAATAGAAAAGACACCCTGATATCCTTTAGAATTAAGTCGTCTAAAACCATTCAAAAAGGAGAAATCAAGATGTCCTATACAAATCTTATCAAAAATACCTTAGATATTCTAGACTTAAATATTACTTTTAATGAAAATTCTTTAAAAAAGGAACGAATCAAAGGACGAATCTGCCACGTATTTTCTGGTACATTGGATTATTTCGCTCACTCCTATCATCATTGTGGTGCCAAAGAAAACGGTTCGATTATTCTTTGGAGCTTTACAACGTGTCTGATTTTACTGAATGATGTCTCTGAGGTTCAAACGTATTCATGCTTATAGAAACAACCTTTCTTCTGTCATTCTTGTGATAGAACGTTTGTCGCTTAAACAAATCTGATTGAAAAGTGTTGCTCAATCTCGAAGAAAGTCAAGCTTTCGATTGCCGAGCGTCTACGAAACACTACGTCTATAAGCGAAATTGCCTGTCAAAAGAAGGTCTCTGTTTCCTCTTTTTATCGCGTATTGAAACAGTTTTACGAACCAAAAAAAATCAATCGGCTCACATTGCCAGAAGTTCTTTGTTTTGATGAATTTAAATCAGTGAAACAAGTCGCTGCTTCTATGAGCTTTATCATGATGGACGGGCAAAAAGGCAATTAATTGATGTCATTGAAAATCGGCAGCTTTCTTTTTTAGAACGTTATTTCTCACGATTTTTTTCTCTGTTCGTGAAGGGGTAAAATACATTGTTTGCGATATGTATGCGCCTTATTTTTCTTTAATTAAGAAACTATTTCCAAAGGCTCAGATTATTCTTGATCGCTTCCATATTGTGCAACACATTGGGCGAACGTTCTTAAAACACCGAATTCAACGAATGAATACCTTTCTTCATAAGGGAAATGGAGAGGCAAAAAAATATCGTCATCTAAAGAAATACTGGAAACTGCTTCAAAAGAATCAATCGAAGCTCAATTTTGAAAAACGCCAGTGGCGTCCTTCTTTCCGTGCCTATTTAACAGAAATAGAACTCGTGGATCGGTTACTTGCTTATGATGAAGAATTGAGAGCTGGCTATACCTGTTATCAGAAGTTTCTCTATGCCATACAAACAAGAGATTACGACAGTTTCATGCGTTATTAGAACAAGATTATTCTAGGCTTCCAGCTTATTATCAAACGACCATTAATACCTTTAAAAAAGTTCAAACGGGCATTAAAAATGCGTTGGATTTGCCTTATTCCAACGGACCGTTAGAATGCTTGAATAACCATATCAAAGTATTAAAGAGAACTACGGCTTCCGTAACTTCTATAATTTTAAATTGAGAATTACTTTATGTTTTGGTTCTGTTCTTTTTCAACCACAGAGAAAAACCTAGAGGAATTTCCCTCTAGGCTTCGTCATTGATTTAATTCTTTGGATTTTCTTCACCAACATTAGTTGACAAAGAATCACTTTTTTTATAACTTCATTTAATAATCAATAGTTTTAGCAACAACTCAAAACCATTGTCGTTTCCTATTGGTCATCCTACATCAAACTCTTCAATTCAACATCAGGATACTTATCTGCAAACCAACGCATAGCAAATTGATTTTCAAATAAGAACAGCGGCTGATCAAAGCGATCTCTAGCTAAGATATTCCGACTAGAGCTCATTCGTTCATCAAGATCGGCTGGATCGATCCATCGAGCTATTTTTGAACCCATTGGAGTCATGATCACTTCAGCATTATATTCATTCAGCATACGATGTTGGAACACTTCAAATTGTAATTGCCCAACGGCCCCAATGATATACTCTTCCGTTAAATACGTTTTATATAACTGGATCGCACCTTCTTGAACCAACTGATAAATGCCTTTATGGAATGATTTTTGTTTCATCACATTTTTGGCACTGACTTTCATAAACAACTCTGGTGTAAATGAGGGTAATTCTTCGTACTGAACTTTTAATTTCCCTTCAAATAACGTGTCTCCAATTTGATAATTCCCTGTATCATAGATCCCGATAATATCACCAGCTACAGCTTCTTCGACATTTTCTCTAGCATCAGCCATAAATTGTGTTACATTACTTAACTTGATTTTTTTACCGGTTCTTCCAAGTGTAACGTCCATGCCACGCTCAAAGGTTCCTGAACAGATACGAACAAAAGCAATACGATCTCGGTGAGCTGGATTCATATTTGCTTGGATTTTAAATACAAAGCCTGAAAATTCTTCTTCATAAGGGCTGACTTCTTGCCCTTCTTCTGTCTTATGTCCATATGGTGATGGTGCAAATTGCAAGAAAGTTTCCAACATTGTTTGGACTCCAAAGTTAGTTAATGCTGAACCAAAGAAGACTGGTGTTTGATCACCGCGAGCAATTTTCTCCGTATCAAACTCGTCACCTGCTTCAACTAACAATTCAACTTCTTCTAATACTTGTTGGTAAACACTATCCTTATGCAATGGCAAATCACTTGGAATGTCACCATCCACTAATGGAATGAAACGTTCGCCATTATTGGTTTCGGGACGGTAAACTTCTACACGCTTATTGTAGATATCATATAATCCTTCCAACCCTTTTCCCATACCAATCGGCCAATTCATTGGATATGATTCAATATCTAGCAACTCTTCTAATTCTTCAAGTAACTCTAACGGTTCTCGACCATCTCTATCTAATTTATTGATAAACGTAAAAATTGGAATCCCACGTTTCTTTACAACTTGAAATAATTTTTTGGTTTGGGCTTCGATCCCTTTGGCACTATCGATTACCATAACAGCGCTATCCACAGCCATCAAAGTCCGGTACGTGTCTTCTGAAAAATCCTCGTGTCCAGGTGTGTCCAAGATATTTACGCGTTTCCCATCATAGTCAAATTGCATCACTGAACTGGTTACAGAAATTCCTCTTTGTTTTTCGATTTCCATCCAGTCAGATTTCGCAAAATTTCCTGTTTTCTTTCCTTTTACAGTTCCAGCTTGGCGGATTGCGCCTCCAAATAGTAAAAGCTGTTCTGTAATCGTTGTTTTACCAGCATCCGGATGGGAAATAATGGCAAACGTGCGGCGGCTATCTACTTGTTCTTTTAAATGCGGATTATTCATTCGTTGCTCCAATCTATCATTTTTTCTTGAAAAGACTTCATTTATTTATCTTGGTTTATTTAAAGGCTATTTACATTGGAAAATTCTCCCTGCTCTTTATTCTTCAACTAATGTAGTATATCATGGAATTACCCTAGTTTTCAAAGTCTTTAACTAAGTTTCTAAAAAAATTGCAGAGACTAAATGAACACGCAACGAATTTAAGTCTCACTCCTAACTAGATGTAATAAAGCCTTAATATTCGCTTTTGATTATTTATCCGTTCATAAAATCATTGAAACGTTCTCTTACGTTGATTTTTCCTATATAACAGTTTACAGTGAGTTAAATAAAAGAAGGAACATGAGTAGCTTTCACTACTTCTGTTCCTTCTTTTGGTTTATCTTCTTGGCTCGTCATCTTCCATTTCTTTACGGAAAAAACGACGGTATTCTTCAGGTTCTTCATCAACGATTTCTTCGTCATGGAAAACAACTTTTAATGCTAAAACTCTCGTTCCTTCCATTTCTTCAGAAGTCAGTGTAATGTTGCCAACATCAAATGACAATTTCTCCCCTTCATCAGGAATCGTACCTAAAGCGGTTATCAGATAACCTGCCATTGTATCGACATCACTCATGTGCAAATCTGTGCCAAATGCTTCGTTGAATTCATCAATCAGCATTCTACCTTGAACTAAATACTCATGCTCACTGAGCTTATCATACAAGTTCTCTACTTCATCCGTCTCATCATCGATTTCTCCAACAATTTCTTCTAATAAATCTTCTAACGTAGCCAAACCAACGACACCACCATATTCATCCAATAGGATCGCCATCTGATTTTGAGTTCGTTTTAGTTCATATAATAAATCATCAATAAAAATCGTTTCTGGGACAAATAATGGTTCTTGGATAATATTTTTTAATTCAATTTTGTCAAAGCCTAATTTATGGGCTGCTTTTAATAAATTTTTAGTATGAAGAACACCGATAATTTTATCTTTGTCTTCGTTATAAACTGGGATTCTCGAATAGTTTTCGGATAAAATAGCATTAATATTCTCTTGAATATCATCTTCAATATTGATCATAAAAGCATCGGTTCGTGGAACCATAACTTCACGAGCAACTTTCGTATCTAATGAGAAGACACCTTGAAGCATTTCTAATTCATCATTATCTAAAACACCTTCTGATTCCAACATATAACGCATTTCGTCACGTGTCATTTTTGAATCAGCATCATCAAATGTCATTGGTGTAATTTTTGAAAGTAAGTCTGTTGAAGCAGATAACAACCACACAAATGGTCGAGCAATTACGCCTAATACTCGCACGAATCCAGAAGTTGCTTGCGCTACTTCTTCTGATTTGTTCATGGCGATTCGTTTTGGATATAATTCACCAAAAACAATGGAAACATAGGTCAACATAGCTAAAATAATAATATTTGCTATGCTTTTTGCAGCAGCTCCGCCACCAAGAACAGGTGCCAATCTTGCTGATAAAGTATCAGCTAAAGATGCTCCAGACAAGATATTAACTAACGTGATACCGACTTGAATCGTTGATAAAAAGCTCGTAGGATCTTGTAGAATCTTTAATAACTTCTTCGCTTTCGCGTCTCCTTCTTCTGCTTTTTGTTCGATACGATTCTTGTTGACTGAAACTACTGCTATCTCCGCTGCAGCAAGAAACGCATTGATCAATGTTAAAACGATCAATAATAAAATTTGCGCGATAAGCGACTGACTCTCGGGGTCAGCATTCATAATGTGCAC
Source organism: Enterococcus sp. AZ170 (assembly GCF_050545135.1). Lineage (NCBI taxonomy): Bacteria > Bacillati > Bacillota > Bacilli > Lactobacillales > Enterococcaceae > Enterococcus > Enterococcus sp. AZ170. The sequence goes on from NZ_CP172947.1 coordinate 2,497,678, forward strand.
TCTCTCCTCTTAAAATTATTCGAAAAACGTTGTATTTCGTTTTCCAATTTCATTTAGTAATAAACTGTTTACTAATCCATTTGATAAAAAACGTGACCACTATAAGTAGTCACGCTAAAATCGTATCACAAACATCGATTAATTTCAATAATCGATGTCATTTTTCTTTCATTGTTATCTCATTTCCTTCACCAGACAATACAATTTTTTCACTTTTGCTTTCTCGAATCATTCCCATTACATGAATCACTACGGTTTTTACAATCGCATAAAATGGAACGCCTAAGAAAATGCCCAATAGTCCCGCGATGTTTCCAGCAACTAGTAAAACAATGATGATCGTTAATGGATGGATCTGTAAAGATTTTCCAATTACATTCGGATAAATGATATTGCCATCGATTTGTTGGACAATTAAAACAACAACACAACAAAATACGGCTTTGATCGGTTCATCAAAAACAGTTACAAAAACAGCTGGCGCCAGTCCTAGATAAGGACCAAGATACGGGATCAGATTGGTGAACCCTGCAATTACACCGAATAAAAAGGCATAACGAACGCCAATCAAAGAATAACCAATTGCAGTAAAAGTACCGACAAATAAACATTCAATCGCTTGCCCGCTAATATAATTTGCCAATGTTTTGTTGATTTTGTTTAACAAATCAGCGATGCTTTCTTGGCGTTTTTCAGGTAAAAAACGCTCGATCGATGGTACTAATCGGTCCCCATCTTTTAACATATAAAATAAAATAAACGGTGCTGTGAAAATAACGATTGTCGTCGAAGCCACTGTGGACACAACTGAACCTAAGCTATTTGATAAGCCACTTAAAAACTGTTGAATAATCGTTCCATATGATATATCCAATTTCTCTATATAACTTGTTAAATCAACCTCTTTAAATAATGGTAGCTCAGCCATTCGGTAGACCCAAGCTTCTACATTACTGAAAACAGTCGGCATACTTGAAGCTAAACTAGCAAGCTGAGATGCTAACTTAGGAATCACACTGACTAGTATCAACACAATAGCTACTACTAATATCAATAAAACAAGAAGAACTGCAAAAATTCTTTTCATTTTCGTTTTCATTAGTAAATTGACAATTGGATTTAAGATATAATACAAAAATCCTGCTACTAATACTGGTGCAAATAAGGTTGAGAAAAATGTTCCGATTGGTGCAAATACAAAATTGATTTTACTTGAGACAAAAATCAACGTTGCAATTACTAGTAATTCTGCTGACCAAAAAAATAATTTTGACTGTCTTAATTTTTCAAACAAAGAAGATCCTCCCTTAACATTAAAAATTGTGCTTTTTTATTTTATTCATGAAATAATAATTGCTCCTTAATAGATTTTAGCATAACCTCTCCTAAATAACATAGCAATACTTCTTTGTACCTATTTTTATTTAAAGTATTGAATCAAATTTACAGAAGATTATTTTTATGCTCTTCAAAATAATATTTGGCTTTTTCTAAGTTCCCTTTACCGATTACGTCTTTGATTTTTTATACGATTTCATCTGTAATCCTTGTAAACATGACCTTTCGAATTTTTTATTTATACTGCAAACTGCTTACGCCATAAAAAAAATAACCTTTCATTTTTAGTAATGTTCTACTGTCTGCTTATTTGATGTATAATAAATAAAATAATTATAATTGAGGTGCTATATGAAAATCGTCCACACTAGAGATACTATGAGTACTATCTATTTAGATGCAGTGAAAATTCGCCGTCACGTTTTTATGTTGGAGCAAGGCGTTCCTGGTGAGATTGAACTCGATAAATATGAAGCAGCTTGTATTCATTTTGTTTTATATGATGATGATAATGAAGCAATTGCAACTTGCCGTTTATTACCCCTTGAACAGAATCTTATAAAATTACAACGAATGGCTGTCAAAAAAGGCTACAGAGGAAAAGATTACGGGCGGTTGATCGTAAAAAATGCTGAGCAGTTCTCTAAAGAACAAGGATATAATACTATGACTTTAGGCGCTCAAATAACTGCGCTTGGTTTTTACGAACGTATGGGTTATGTCAAAGAAGGGGACATGTTCCTAGATGCGAATATCGAGCATTATCAAATGACTAAATCTTTGTAATTATGAAAAATCTTGGGATCGATACATCCTTCAGGTATGTTTTCAATTCATCGACAAAGGGTAAACTCAATATTTTTCTAACTGAAATTAATACCTATATAGGAAATAACTTAGATTTTTGTATACCTTTTAAATATCAGAAAATCCAGATGCCAATCAAATTGACTGGTATCTGGATTTTCTTTTAGAACGTATGCCCCACGTCAATTGAGTAACTAGACTATCTCATTTTAGCGGCGTTTGTTCCGTAAATATAACCCACTAGCCAACATCAGCACTACAATTCCAAAAAGTATTGACCCTATCGTCGTGACTTCTCCTAATGAAGGTATTATTGTGCCAATCTTCTTCGTCGGTTTAGTTGGTATTTCTTTCTCTGGCGAATCTGGGGTAGGAGGATCTGATGGATACGTATTAGTCAAAAGGATTCCATGCTTGGTCGCATCATTCATTGTCGCAGTATACCCTTCAGGAATATCCACTTCTTTGATTGTGTAGTCAATTTCTTTTCCTGCTACTTTTTCATCTAATTCCGTCCAAGAATACTGCCAGTTATTTGCGGAAGAAAGTGTTACAATTTCTCCGTGTTTTTCTCCATTCGCATATAGCTGAACGCTAATTTTTTCTGGTCTTTTTTTCGCCTGATCATCAGCATCGTCCCAAGCTTTATTTACTGTTACACTTGTTTTCCCAGGAGTATAACGGTTTATTAAATCGATGCCGACAATTTCAGTTGAATACTCAGGCACTTGATTTTCCATTACCGTATAAATAATTTCTTTTCCATTATTATACTTAGGTAAGTTCGTAAACGTGTATTGCCAATTGTTTGCCGCGGTTACGTCTTGCTCATTTACTGGCACCCCATTTGCCAATAAGAGAACTGTAATGGACTCTGGACGTTTACCGTCTTGGTTATCTTTATCTTCCCATGTTTTTGTACCTGTCAGCTCAATTGTTTCGGGTACGTGAGAGTTTGTAATGATGACATTGCCAAGATCTTCACTGTCGATTGTTATTCCATACTCTTCATCTATTGAAGTTTCTTTTACAGAATAAATAATATCTTGTCCATTGGCTTTTTCATCTAATTCTGTCCATGTGTGTTGCCATAAATTTTTGTCGCTCAAGCTAACAGGCTCTCCCTGTTTCTTCTCATTGGCATACAATTGAACCGTAATATTTTCTGGTCGTTTGCCATCTTGATTGTCAGCATCATTCCACGCTTTCGTCACAGTTACACTAGTTTGGCCCGGTGTATAATGATTGATCAAATTGGTGCCGTCGATTTCTACAGAATATTCTGGTACATGATTCTCTGTCACAGTATACTGTATTTCTTTCCCCTCTTTATATTTAGGGAGGTCTGAAAAAGCATATTCCCAATTGTCCGCTTCTGTCACCACTTTTTCGGCTACCTTTTCTCCATCAGCCAGTAAGTTTACCGTTACTTCCTTAGGACGAATGCCATCTTGATTATTTTTATCCTCCCAGGTCTTTGTTCCGGTGATCACTATTTTTTCTGGTACATGCGTATTTTTTATGATGATATTTCCTATGTCGCTTGTATCCACCGCCATATCATAGCCATCAATCACATCTAATTCTTTCACAGAATAAATGATTTCTTTTCCATTTGCTTTTTCATCTAGCTCTGCCCAAGTATGTTGCCATTGATTTGCAGTATTCAATTGAACAGGAGCTCCGAGTGCTTTTCCATCAGCATAAAGTTGAACCATGATGCCATTCGGCCGTTTACCATCTTGGTTATTTGCATCATCCCATGCTTTTGTTACTGTTACACTAGTTTGTCCTGGAGTATAACTATTTTTTATCGAAGTCCCATTGATCTCTGTGGAATAATCTGGCACATGGTCTTCTGTCACTGTATAGTGAATCAATTTACCCTCTTTATATTTTGGTAAGTTTGTAAATTCGTAGTTCCATTTATTATCTGCAGTTACTGTTTTTTGATCAATTTCTATGCCATCCGCTAATAGATTTACGATTATTTTTTCCGGTCGTTTGCCATCTTGATTATTTTTGTCATCCCACGTTTTTGTGCCTGAAACCTTTGTCGTCTCAGGTGTATGTGTATTTGTTAAAACGATTGTACCCTCTTTATCTACCTTTGTAGTTGTTTGGTATCCTGAAACATTAGATATTTCTTTAACCGTATAAGAAACTAATTGTCCATTAGCTTTTTCATCCAAGTCAACCCATTCATACTTCCACTGATTAGAGTCATTTAATATAACAGGATCACCAACAGCTATATTATTACCATACAATTGAACAGTGATACTTTGTGGTCTTTTACCATCCTGATTATTTTGGTCGTCCCAGACTTTGTTTACCGAAATAGCTGTTTTTGTCATTTCTGGTTCGTTTTTAAATGCTCCAATATTTTTGTAAGTAATGGATTGGTTTGGTTCCATTAAATCTTTTGATTCAATGGTAAAATATAAGTTATCTTTTGATTGTTCATATCCTGACGGAGCCTGTATTTCACTAAAATAATAATCACCGGTTGTTAAATTGTCTACTTTGACTTTACCATCTGTACCAGAGGCGATGTTACTTTTTACCTTAGTATAATTCCCAGTGATATTTTTTTTATACAAATCAAAAACTGCTGAGCCCAATCCCTGATTAGTGGTTCCATCAACTTTTTGAAATTCAACTCCTGCTGTTTTCCCGGTAATGGTCCCCTCAGCCACGTTGTACATTTGAGACTCAGATAATTTCCAAACTTTTTCAGAATTATCATTATATACAATGGTAATAGTCGCATCATTTGTAAATTCTGTGTCTTCCAATACTTCATTCAATGGTGTCGTATAATATTCTAATTTATATTGTTTAAATTCAGAATTGTTGTCTTGTGCAAGTTTTTCATATTTTTGAACAGTTGGTAAAATATCTGTTTTAAATCCAGAATAATATGTATTCAGTGGATCACGCATCAATCCCATTTTTTCTTGACTTACACCACCATATTCCCACGGTAGAGAGGTGAAAAATCCTCCTTCAAAAGCATACGAACCAGCCCACCCTGGTGAAATGTCTCCGAAAGAAACCATTTTTTGATCGTAGGGTGTATCTTCAATATAAATATGTTTAATTTCATCAAAAGAGCTTGCTTTGCCTAATAGCGTATTTCTCCCCAAACCAATATTCCAATTGAACACTGTACTTGTCTCATTCGGACTTTCTGGCAAATTCGCTAAAATAGCATCCCCTTCTTTTTTGTTCCAGTTTGTATCTCCCGCTCCTACACCAGTGCCCCCACCAGGAGTTCCTTCATCAGGTTTAGGTACATGGACCACTATTTCTTTATCCGGTAAAACAATTGTATTATCTCCATCTGTTTGGATGTATTTCTCATTTAATACATAACTCAAATTAAATGTTCCAGAAACTTCTGAATGCGTTTCAACATAATTCGTAGTAAACTGCATCTTGATATAATATCCAGCATCTTCGTTCCCTAAAATAGTGACGCGAGCCACTTCATTTCCATCCTTATACAAATTAAATTTAAAATTTTGTACAATTTTAAATTCTTTTGGAATAGAAAATTCTAAAATATCTCCATTTTTATACGTATTATCCGGAATACGCCACTCGTAATCTAAGTTATAAATTTCATTTATTTCCATAGTACCATTGTTTCCGATAATGGTACTTGAACTATCGGTGATTTGCGTATTTATCACATACTTGTCTCCGTTGTATTCACTCTTAGCAAAAATTGCTGATGTATTAAAGAAATAACACGTAACGGATAATAAGATTGATAGTAAGCTTATTGTAGAAAGTACATATTTTTTTTTGCTCATTTTGTTAATCCTCCTCTTTCCTACTATAGTTTTTCGCTAGAATAATTGTGGAAAAGTTAATTTACTCATTTAGTTTTTTATAACAACAGTCTAAAATGATACTTGACAACAATTGTTATTAAAATTCTCAACACTTCAGAGTAAACAAACTTAATGTTTTTTTAAATTAACTAAATATATTTATAATATTAATATGATACATTCTTTTAATTTTTTCATTCCAAAGATTACAAAATGGAGCCGTATTTTATAGAAGATTTGTCTGTTAGGTTAAGAAGAAATTATAAGACTTATGTAATTGAAAATAGATATTTTACGAACAAATTAAGAAAACGACTGAGAATGTCCTTATAACATATCTCTTCAAGTCGATTTTTCAGAACTAAATATCCTTTTTAAAGCAGTTTATCAAATGATCACTACAGCTTATTAAACTGATTTCTCATCCTGAATTTTTAATTGATTTCAAAAAAAAAAATGCTAAATTCATTTTTACTTGAATTTAGCAAGAAGTGCTCTTTGATTGAAATATTAGGTTGCATATACATAGATAAAATCGTCTTTAGTATCATTTTTTGAAAAAAAAGATATCTTGATAGTGAAAAGTAAAAGAGCACTAATCTGAAAAAATCTGAATAAGCTCATTCAGAATGATCGCCCTACTTTTTCGAACTGATAGCTAACGTTTTAAAGAAGAAAAACGTGGTTCATCATATAATTTTAACTAAAAAAACATGCTTGTTTATTTTTGTAGTTCCTTTTATTTTAACAAGAGGTTCTATTTTTGTATAAGAAAAATCCAGATGATAATCAAGTTGACTAACATCTGGATTTATCTAGGACTTACGTCCCAAGCTCTTTTTTGACTTCACATCTTACAATGGCTATTTCTTTGATAGCTCTTGGTAACGCTGATACCAGATATCTACATAGGCTTCAGAGAATGGGCCTTTTTCGTTATTAATCCAATCTACTAACGTCTTAACATTTTCTTTTAGAATAAAATCAATATCTTCTGGATAATCCATAATTTTACTGTGAAATTCGTATTCGTCCACATCCAATAACCGTTTTTCACCATCAGGAAAAACTTTGATATCCAGATCATAATCAATGTACTTCAATGCTTCATCATCTAAAAGATACGGTGACGCCAGATTGCAGTAATAAGAAACCCCCTTTTCTCTAATCATCGCTATTATGTTGAACCAGTATTTTTTATGGAAATAAACTATAGCTGGTTCACGAGTAACCCAACGACGCCCGTCAGACTCTGTTACCAATGTATGATCGTTGACACCGATTAAAGAATACTCGCTCGTTTTTAATACCATAGTATCTCGCCATGTTCGATGCAAATGCCCATCGTGTTTGTAACTTTGGATTGTTACAAATTCACCTTCTTTTGGAATTGCCATAGTCCCCCAACTTTCCCTAGTACGAAAAATCGCTTCTAAAAGCTACTAATTTCTCGTTTGGGTGTTCATTACACCGATATCAACATAATTATATCATAATTTTCAACTTTGCATACTAAGTAGTTTGGTTTCTTACAGTAATGAGAACTATCTTTTAAAATAAATCGTTCGATTTTAGTTTTTGGAGGCTGACATTGGAATAGATTTTAAGAAGGTCTAGCTCTAAACAGAGCTAGACCTACGCTTTGTTTCCGAAAAGCGATAATTCACTAATATTTCAATCCACTAGCTCTAAACAGAGCTAGACGCGGGGCAATCACCACTAACAATGTAAACAACTTTATTTCAATCCACTAGCTCTAAACAGAGCTAGACAAACTAAAAACACCACACACTTCTTTCCAGTTTTATTTCAATCCACTAGCTCTAAACAGAGCTAGACCATTTGATCAAGTCGAAGCTGTTTCCGTGAAAATATTTCAATCCACTAGCTCTAAACAGAGCTAGACCTATCCGGTTGTAACGGGTCAGCTAAAACAACAATTTCAATCCACTAGCTCTAACAGAGCTAGACATAACCACGCCGCTTCAAACGCAGTTTGTAAAAGCATTTCAATCCACTAGCTCTAAACAGAGCTAGACGTATAACCTCAAATGCTCAAATTATGAAGTTTGATATTTCAATCCACTAGCTCTAAACAGAGCTAGACCGATAGTTGTTGTAACACCTTGTTTTTCCATACCATTTCAATCCACTAGCTCTAAACAGAGCTAGACATTCTACTAACAGGATTAAATAATGTTCTTTTGTAAATTTCAATCCACTAGCTCTAAACAGAGCTAGACGTCAGTAACAGTGAGAGATTTAGACTACCCGAGTGATTTCAATCCACTAGCTCTAAACAGAGCTAGACATCAATATGGCGGTAACAACTACCAACAATAACAAGATTTCAATCCACTAGCTCTAAACAGAGCTAGACGCTAATAAAATTTATTATTCTTGGGACAATCCAAATTTCAATCCACTAGCTCTAAACAGAGCTAGACAAGAAACACTATTTCATTCTAGGTATAAATACCATATTTCAATCCACTAGCTCTAAACAGAGCTAAACGAGGTTCTAGGAATATTCCGACAATTACAGTAAAATTTCAATCCACTAGCTCTAAACAGAGCTAGACAAGAAACACTATTTCATTCTAGGTATAAATACCATATTTCAATCCACTAGCTCTAAACAGAGCTAGACGAGGTTCTAGGAATATTCCGACAATTACAGTAAAATTTCAATCCACTAGCTCTAAACAGAGCTAGACGATAAACATTGCGGATTGTTAGGATTGGATAAAAAATTTCAATCCACTAGCTCTAAACAGAGCTAGACCAGGTAAATGGACAGACTAGAGGAAATGATGCAATTTCAATCCACTAGCTCTAAACAGAGCTAGACCTAATTCTGCTTTTCAAGAGTGTTGATAAAGACTTATTTCAATCCACTAGCTCTAAACAGAGCTAGACCGTATCATCCTTTGATATAGCTACATTCTTATTTTTATTTCAATCCACTAGCTCTAAACAGAGCTAGACTCACTAGGATAACGTTCACCATTATAAATCGTGTGAATTTCAATCCACTAGCTCTAAACAGAGCTAGACTATAAACAATTACAGCATAAACATATAAATTCAATATTTCAATCCACTAGCTCTAAACAGAGCTAGACACTTTAAAGCTTTATTTAAACCTTCTGTAGTGTGTGATTTCAATCCACTAGCTCTAAACAGAGCTAGACATGATTTTCTCTTTTATCATATTCTAAATCTTTAATTTCAATCCACTAGCTCTAAACAGAGCTAGACGGTAAAACGTTTACGTTTAAAACTTATTTATTAATTTCAATCCACTAGCTCTAAACAGAGCTAGACCTTTCTATATTATGTTTTCAAGGGTCTAAACGTATTTCAATCCACTAGCTCTAAACAGAGCTAGACTGTGTTACCTCGTCTATTGTGCTTCCGTCGTATATTTCAATCCACTAGCTCTAAACAGAGCTAGACGTCACAAGGTAAATTAAAGAATAAACTAGTGATATTTCAATCCACTAGCTCTAAACAGAGCTAGACCTAAAATCAAGCGAAACAACAGAATCTCCGCAAATTTCAATCCACTAGCTCTAAACAGAGCTAGACCCAGTAAATTGTATATAGTTGCAAACACTCATAATTTCAATCCACTAGCTCTAAACAGAGCTAGACAGTATAAGATATACCTTTTAATAGTCCCTCTTTTATTTCAATCCACTAGCTCTAAACAGAGCTAGACCGTGAAAATAGTGGAAATACATGACATATTTCCACTATTCCATCACTAAACACAGTATAACATTAAATTAAAATGAGAAAAAGTCTATTTCTTAACTAAAATCAGTAAAATTTTGGTGCGGATCCCCTAGAGATTTTATGTCCACTTGGGGTTCGCACCAAAAATTATTCTGTAGTTCCAAATTCTTCTTTATATAGTTCTACCATTTTTTGTTGTGGTTTTGGAAAAACATAATTTGAAAATTCGTCTTTTGTTGCCCAAGCTTGATTTTCATCAGTAATAGTTTCTCCTATTTTTCGTCCATAGAAAACTAAAATATGCCATTTTAAATGGCTGAAAATATGTGTTACTTCTCCTAATACTCGTTTTTGCCAAACTACATGAGAATATTGGTCAAAAATTTCTGGATTTTCTTCCGCAACTAACAATGATTCCTCAAAATCAAGTGATAATTGCTTTTCTTCTTTCACACCAGTTTTTTGCAGAAATTCAAAACGTTCTTTGCTGACTTCTTCTATCGGAAATAGCCACATATTTGCTAACAGCCCTTTAGCATTACGTTGCTGTAATAAAAATTCCTGCTGTTTATTTTCAATGATGCCACCGATATAGTAAACATCTTTAGGTTTTAACTTTTTAGATTTGACTGGATAATTCGTCATTGTATTGTTCTTATAACTTAAACAATATGATTGAATCGGACACTCTTCACATTTTGGAGATGTTGGTGTACAAATCGAAGAACCAAGATCCATCATCGCTTGATTAAAGTCTCCAGGACGATGTTGATCGATGATTTTATACATTGCTGCTTCAAAAACCTTACGACTACTAGGCTTGGCAATGTCATCACTGATTTCAAACAAACGGCTGACAACCCGCATCACATTACCATCAATCGCAGGTTCAGGAATATGAAAAGCGATGCTTCCGATTGCACCTGCCGTGTATGGACCAATCCCTTTTAATTGACGAATTTCTTCAATTGTTTCTGGCATCTGACCATCAAATTCTGTCATGATCTGCTGCGCGGCAACTTTTAAATTTCTTGCTCTAGAATAATAGCCTAAACCTTCCCACGCTTTTAATAACTTATCATCTGGCGCTTCAGCCAAATCCTTGATTGTCGGAAACCACTCCATAAAACGATAGTAATAATCGATCACCGTATCAACACGAGTTTGTTGTAGCATGATTTCTGAAATCCAGATACGGTAGGGATCTAGATTAACACGCCAGGGTAAATTTCGTTTCTCTTTTTCATACCAAGCAAGAAACTCTTCTTGAAAAGCTTGAAGCTGTGCTTCACTCCAAGTCTCCCAATATTTTTCATTCTTCATCCTCTAATTCCTTTTCGTCAAAATATTGCTGAATCAAATCTGAGTCAAATCGTTTTTGGAATAGTCCTTGTTTGACTTTCATCAAGCGTTTATAAGTATCTAGCTTACGGTGTTTCTCCCATAGCTTATCACCCTCTTTTTTGATCACATCTAATTCTTGTTCTTCATCTTTTTCAAACGATAACTCATCAAGAGCTAAATCGATCACTTCTCTATTAAAGCCTTTTTGCATCAAGTGCATTTGAACTTTTTGGACAGCCTCTTTGAAACTTTTCGTCCGATACCGTCTCATCGCTTTTTCAGCCGTTGCTTTTGCTACTTCTACTTGATCATCCATTGTATAAAAAGTTAACCCATGTTGAATGTCTTCATCATTCAAGCCTTTTCGTTTTAGTTGTTGTTCGATCATCTTGGGCCCTTTATCACTTGTCCGCATCAGTGTTCGAACATAGCTTTCACTAAAAATTTTATCATCCAAAAGGTTCATTTCTTCTAAGCGGATCACGATTGTTTTGCGATCTTCGGGTAGAATTTCTTTTTCTTTCAAATAATCTAAAATTTCTTTTTTTGAACGTAATTGATAGCTTAGATAATTCAATGACATCTGTAAGCCAACATCATATGAACCCGATTTTTTAATTTGCTCGATTTCAGCTGTCGTTACTTCTTGTCCTTTTAACAAGCGTTGGCGAACTAACGTATCCTCAGACACACGCAGTTTTTCTCCTGAAGAGAGCCAGATAAGATAAAACTGTCCTTTGTCTTTAGTGATTTTTGCGATTGTTTCCATCTCTCTCCGCCTTTCTAGTGAGAACATATATTCTACTATAACATATATTTAGCAGAAGCTAAACCAAGCAAATTGTGCTAAAATAAGAAATGACAAAACAGTGGGACAACATTTGAACAAGTCCCAGCATATTTATAAATCTACGGATCAAAAGGATGGAATTATGGCCACACAACAATTAAAAGAAGGACAAACGATTCCTTTAAAAATAAAACGCCTAGGGATCAATGGTGAAGGGATCGGTTATTATAAAAAAACGATTGTTTTTGTGCCTGGTGCTTTACCAAAAGAAGATATTTCAGTCGAAATCACAAAAGTTTCCCCTCGTTTTCTGGAAGGTCAATTGAAAAAAATTGTCAAAGCAGCACCAGAACGAGTTATTCCACCATGCCCAGTTTATGAAGCATGTGGCGGCTGTCAACTGCAGCATCTTGCTTATCCTGCTCAGCTACTCTTTAAAAAAGACTTATTAAAGCAATCGTTAAATAAATTCAGACCAAGAAACTTCGAAAACTATTCATTACTTAAAACAATTGGGATGAAAAATCCTTGGAATTATCGGAATAAGGCCCAATTTCAATTACGTAAAATCGATGGCGAGGTTGAAGCAGGTCTATATCAAGCGGACTCTCATCGTTTAGTGCCGATTGATGACTGCCTTGTTCAACAACCAGCCACAACAAAAGTCATGAATGCTTTAGTTGAACTGCTAAACAAATATCAGCTACCTATTTACAACGAACGAAAAAATAGTGGGATCTTTCGAACACTAATGGTTCGTGTTGGCGTAAAAACAAATGAAGTCCAAGTTGTTTTTATTACCCAATCTGTAAAATTTCCGCAAAAAAAAGCCTTAGTTGACGAAATCACACAACAATTACCTGAAGTGGTTTCCATCATGCAAAACGTTCAAAACAAACGAACCTCCATCGTTATGGGGGATGAAACGATCCATGTATGGGGCAAAGAAAGCATTGAAGAGCAAATCAATGAAGTCACCTTCGATTTGTCGCCTAGAGCCTTCTTTCAGCTGAATCCAGAACAAACAGAAGTTTTATATAGCGAAGCTTTAAAGGCCTTAGATATACAACCAAATGAAACTGTCGTTGATGCTTATTGTGGTGTCGGTACAATTGGTTTAAGTATTGCCAAACAAGCGAAAGAAGTTCGTGGTATGGACATCATCCCTGCTGCAATCGAGGATGCTAAAAATAATGCGGAACGCTTAGGTGTAAGTAATACGCATTACGAAGTAGGAACGGCAGAAGAACTGTTGCCTAAATGGCTTCAAAGCGGTTTTAAACCCGATGCTATCATTGTTGATCCTCCTAGAACCGGATTGGATCAAAAACTACTGAAAGCAATCTTAAAACAGCCACCGAAAAAGATGGTGTACATCTCTTGCAATGTATCAACGTTGGCAAAAGATTTAGTTGATTTAGCGAAAGTATTTGATGTTCAATACTTACAATCAGTCGATATGTTTCCCCAAACTGCGCGATGTGAAGTCGTCGTGAAATTGACCAAAAGATGATACTAAAGCAAAAGAATCCAGCAGCTAGTTTCCATCCTAGTTACTGGGTTCTTTTTATACAAAAAAATTGTTATAAATCTTCACCATTGCTTGCAATAACCTGCTTCATCCAATGATAACTATCTTTTAGATATCGTTTTTGACTCCCTTGACCATAATCGTCTTGATCAACATAAATAAAACCATAGCGCTTGCTCATCTCAGATGAAGAACAACTGATAATATCGATTGGTCCCCAAGCACAATAACCTCTTAGGTCCACACCATCTTTGATTGCCTCTTTCATTTGCTCAATATGAGCCTTATAATAATCAATACGATAATCATCATGCACAGTTCCATCCTCTTCCAAGCGATCATAACAACCAATCCCATTTTCCGTAATATAAATTGGGCATTGGTAGCGATCATAAAATGAATTCAATAATGTTCGTAGCCCCAACGGATCGATCGTCCAGCCCCAAGGATTTGCGGGTAATGATTTATTCCGATAAGGTTCCGTGTGCCCAGCATCACAAATTCGTGTGTAATAGTAAGAGAATGACAGATAATCAGCTGTATTTTTCAAAATTTCCTCATCGTCTCTTGCAAATTCCAACTTAATATCATGTTCTTCGAAATAACGAAATGCATAACCTGGATAATACCCTCTTAGTAATACGTCAGCAAAAAAATACTCCATCTGATTGATTTTCAGGGTTGCTAATACATCTTCAGGTTTGCACGTTGCTGCATATTCTGGACCACCGCAAAGCATCATCCCTATTCTATACTGTTCATCTACTTGATGAGCATACTCCGTTGCTAAGGCCGATGCTATCATCATATGATGAACTCCTTGATATTTTGCTTCTTGCAGATTATCCACTTTATCTTCTGCAATACCTAAATGATTGAATGATTCATGTCCGATCAAATTGATTTGGTTGATCACGATCCAATAGTTGACTTTGCCTTGATAACGGTCAAAAAGAACCTTGCAATAATGAACAAAGAAATCAACGACTTCTCTTGAATACCACCCTTTATACTTCAAAGTCAAATTTAGTGGCATCTCATAATGAGAGAGCGTGATCATCGGTTCCATGCCATTTGCGATGATTTCATCGATCAATTTATCATAAAATAGCAATCCTGCTTCGTTTGGTTCAAGCTCATCTCCATTTGGGAAGATTCGCGACCAGTCGATGGATGTTCTAAAAAGTTTTAAGCCCATATCTCCTAATAATTTTAAATCTGCTGGATATGTTTCTTTAAAATTAATGCCCCATCTTTTTGGAAATACTCCTGTTTTACTATTTAGCGCTTCTTCAATGTAATCAGTAGAAATTTCCGCATTCGCTCTCTTTTCTAGAGGCAGATCAGCTCGGAACTCATTGATGTCCGCAATGCTTGTACCTTTCCCTTCATATTCAAATGCCCCTTCACACTGATTAGCAACAACTGCTCCGCCCCATAAAAAATCCTTTGGAAACCCATTTGGTACTTGATACATTTACTTGCCCTCTTTTCTTATTTTTCTATATTTTTTAAACGTTCATCTAGTTGTTTGGCTATTTTAATTAAATGATTCGCAATATTTATTTCGCTATAGATCGTCATCAACGTATCTTGTGCGTGAGTGAATAGTAATGAGTGGGGCTTTGATTTTGAGTCTTCGCCCATCTCATTTTGAATGGCTTCTGTTTGAACTTTGTGTGCTTCTGTGATATTTTTCTTCGCCGCTTTCATTTCTGCTGTAGCTTTTTCAAAATCATTTTTTTCAGTTGCCGTAAGTGCATTTTTACAATTAACTCTGGCATCTCCTGCAAATAAAATAATTTTCATTGCGTTTTGTGCCAATAAATCATCCATATCATTAAGCCTCCTTCAATAGTTGGTTTTCTGCTTTTGTTTCTTGGTCATCATAGGCTTTGAAAAATGGATACCAAATAGCAGTCGACAGCGCAAAAATAATGAGCATCAAAAGAATGCCAGTAATGGTTCCTGTTGTAACCCAAGTAGCAAATGGAAACGGACAGTACCACAACTCAAACTGAACTTTTGGAATTGGAGCAAATGGAATTACCTTCGTAAAAATATAAATCACAGCAGGTAAAATAATTCCTTGCAACCACATCGGAATCATTAATAAAGGATTCCAAGCAACAGCACCAAAAATCACAGGTTCATTGATATTAAAAATCGACGGCACGATACAGGCTTTACCTAAAGCACTGATTTTCTTGGAACGTGCCCGCATCATCATCAATACAAGCGGCATAGTACAACCAATCCCACCGATCCAAAGATACGCAGAATATAACGTACTACTCGTCACCAAGTTCAGCGTTTCTACAGAAGCTGTGCCATTTTGGACAAGGGCAATATTTTCAGCAATCGCTTTTAATAAGACTGGCTGAACCACTGGCGTCAAAACCCAAGTCGAAATGCCCATTGAATAGAGAAAACAAATCAAGAACATCATGCCGATAAAACCGCCTGGTGATTCCATAAAACTAGACAATGGCATAAAAATACTTAAAACAATATTGTATAAGTCCACTTTCATGATCAACACAACAACCCAGCCAAAAATAATAATCAGACCAATCGGCAGCATTGAATCAAACCAAGCTCTTACAAAGTCAGGAATAACTGATTCTTCTTTGAAGAAAGAAAATTTTCCTAATGTAACAAGAACAAAACCTGCAATCAAGCCTGCTACAATCGCAACAAACATTCCACCAGCACCTAATGCATCATGACCAAATCCGATTACTTTATCTTTTTCGATTTGAGGCGAAATAATCATCAAAAATAAGACTAATCCGCTCATTCCAGCAACGATCCTTTGCTTCCGTAATCGTTTTTTCTCCATTAAATTAAACGGAATCAAGAAAGCAACAAATAGTGAAATCTTCCCCATAGTCCAACCGAACGGTACCCAAAAACTTGGTAATGCGGGAAAATATTCATTTAAAATCGCTAACATCGAAAAAATTGAACCTAAGAAAATAAACGGCAAGGTCTGCATGATCGAGTCTTTGATACTAACGATCCAAGGGTTATTATTTACTTTATTCATTTTGGGTGAGAAGCTATTTTCCAACCAAAAGATTAGCTTATTCATCTTTTCATCTCCTTTTTTCCTTATCCTGCTTCATTGAATTCGCTTAGTAAATGGTCGATGGCAGCATCTCCATCCAGTGTTGCATAATACTCTTTTTTCATTAAAATGACCTTTACTGGAAACCCATGAATGATTTCATCAATCTCGTCAAGGATATACTCCAGATGGGGCCCTACCATTAAAGCATCGATCTCCTCAATATAATTTTCGATTTCAGATTCGCTTCTCGCTACGATACTCATGTCCAAATTTTTCGTTTTTGCGGCTTTGCGCATATTAGCGGCCATAAAACCACTACTGGCACCTGATCCACAGACTAATAGTACGTTTAATTCACTCATATTTCTTCTCCTCTCTATTAAAAAACATTATAGGCTAGTCAATCAAATCTGATTTGCCCGCCCAATTAGTACACTCTTATCTTCTATATTTTGGAGCCCTTTATCAAATACGTTTCTTTCCTCATCTTGTTAGGTTGGCGGAAAAAAATGTACTTGCTTTGTTTTTCAAAAGAACGAATAATAAAAGCTATAAAAAGTGGAGAGGAGCGGAAAATGTGTCCTTAAATAAGAAAGAAACTGGATTGATCAAGTTATTGATGCGCGAAGATAACTGGCTATCTGCAAAAGATCTAGCGAAAGCGTTATCTACATCGACCAGAACGATTCGTAATTATGTCGCTAGGATCAATCAAGATACTAAACTTGAAATAATCCAATCTTCTAGACAAGGATATAAGATCGACAGTAATACCCGCATCGAAGATTTCGTTTCCCATAATAAACAAGAACTGAATACACCAAAAGATCGCATAAATCACCTGATGAATTTATTGATTAAGCATAAAAATATTGATTATTTTGATGTCGCTGATACCTTATTTGTCAGTATTCCAACGATCGAAAAAGATATTCTTCGACTACGCAAAAAAATGACCAAGTATGAATTAAAAATCGTTAAGACTGGAAATACTCTAAGCCTAGAAGGAGAGGAAACCAATTTCAGAAAACTTACCGGTGACATGCTTCAGGATGAAACTTTACAAAACTTCCAATCTGTAGATTATATTCAAACGATCTTCCCAGATATCTCAATTGAAACCATCCAACAAATCGTCATCGATCGATTAAGTAGTCAACACCTGTATATCAATGGTTATGCGATCAATAGCTTATTGCTCCATATTGCAATTGCGATTAATCGTCTCTTGCATCATCAGCGTTCTGAATTGAACCTTGTAACCGAATTATTCTCAAAAAATCAAATTGAATACAAGCTAGCTACTCAAATCGGAAAGGATATCGATCAGTCTTTTGCCGTGGAAATGGATCTCTATGAAATCAATAATTTAACTCTCTTACTAATGACTAAAATTTCCCCATCAAATGATGCTTTTTTAAAAAATTATATGGGAAGTTCAATCTACACATTTATTTCAACTATGATGGAAACTGTTGCTGAAAAATATTTCATTACCCATATATCGAACGAATTAGTATTAAATTTAGCCCTGCATGTTTCCAATTTGATTGCTCGTGCTAAAAATGCGAAACAAGTCTACAATCCTTTATCCGATGAAATCAAACAATCCTACCCCTTTATTTATGAAGTCGCAGTTTTTATTGCCAAGCACATTCAAAAACAAATTAATATTCCGATTTCAGACGATGAAATTACATTCATTGCGTTACATATTGGTTCATATTTTGAGGAAAAATTTGAAACAGAAAATAAATTAAATTGCGTGATCTATACGCCTGAATATTATGACATGCATAAACGTTTGATTTATAAAATTGGTGATACATTCAAATCTAACTTGAATATTTCAGGAAGCTTTTATCAATTGAATAGTGAAAGTTTAGCCGAAATGGAACAAGCTGATCTTGTTTTATCCACGATTGAAATGAAAGATTTCGACCATATGATTCAAATTTCTCCATTTTTATCAGTCAAAGATATTGAAAAGATTCAAAAAATGATCCAAGTCGTTAAGCAAGAAAAATTAGTAAAAACTTTAAAGGAAAGCGTTCAAACTTATCTAACACCTGAACACTTTAAACGAAATATTTATTTGAATTCACCTAGTTTATACATTGAGCATTTAGGCAGACAGCTAGTTGAAGCAGATTATATTGATCCTCATTTTATTGAATTGATCAAAGATCGTGAAAAAATGTCAGCGACTTCCTTTAACAACTCGGTGGCTCTGCCTCATGCTATTGAAATGAGCGCGAAGAAAACAGGCATTGCTATTGTCTTAAATGATCGACCTATAAAATGGGAAAATCAAGATGTTCAGGTTATTATTATGATTGTTATGAATCAAAAAGACATGAAAAAATTTCGGCAATTATTTGATTTTATGATTGATACTTTTTCAAATCGAGCAAAATTGAATAGGCTTTTGAATGTTACACATTACGAAGGATTTATTGAGGAATTATTTACATGAAATTGTGACTTATAAGTCTAATCTAGCAAAAAAGAGCTTGGAGATTTAGCTCTCCAAGCTCTTTTTTTTAAGATATTAATTTTTACCAACAAAAAATGATACTACTGCGACTAAAATTACAGCGCCGATAATTGAAGGAAATAGTGCCATTCCAGCAACTTGCGGTCCCCAACTTCCTAAAAGTGATTGACCGATCGATGAGCCGACAAGACCTGCAATAATATTGAAGATCCAACCCATTGATTTTCCTTTACTTGTGATTGCACCAGCGATTGCGCCGATAACACCACCTACGATTAAAACCCATAACCAATGCATAATGTAACCTCCTTGATTTGATGCTGAACAAGCTTATTGACTCCAACTGAAGAATAAAAAAGTGTGCGAATTTTCTATTTTTCACAAGCCGTAAGCTCGTAAAGCTAAATAGAATAAATGTAATAATGATTACTTGATTATGCTAACAGATTATTTGTTTTCATGCGAAATAAATGCTTATAAAGTCTATTTTATATTATTTAATTTTCATTTTTATCTCATTTCTTCTGTCACTAGGATAACCACATGATTTTTAGTTTGGCAATTCTCACATACATAGTGTAGATTTATTTCCTCTCCAACTATGGTATCCTCGCAAATCAATTCAATTTCATGTTCTGAAAGCTTTAATTCACCTAAGGGAATATTGACTCTTTGCTGATTTGATTTATCAGTTCTTGTATTTAATAAGAATTTCCCTAACTCTTCTTTCCCACATTTCTTACATGTTACAGCAACGCTGATTTCTCTTTCCATTGTCATTGCTCCTTCATATCATGATCGATTACTATATATGTATAATTTTAAACGCATAGCACAAAAAATTTGATTGATATGCTTTTAAATTTTATGGCAATAAAAAAAGCTAGAGTCCAAATGGATTCTAGCTTGAAATTTAATCTTAAAAAGATTATTTTACTGTTACTGAAGCGCCAACTTCTTCTAAAGCAGCTTTTAAAGCTTCTGCTTCATCTTTAGAAACGCCTTCTTTAACTGGTGCAGGAGCGCCATCAACTACTGCTTTAGCTTCTTTCAAGCCAAGGCCAGTTGCTTCACGAACTGCTTTGATAACTTTAACTTTTTGGTCTCCAGCTGCAGTTAATTCTACAGTGAATTCAGTTTGTTCTTCGCCAGCTGCTGCTGGTCCTGCTGCTGCTGCTACAGGAGCTGCTGCAGATACGTCAAATTTTTCTTCAATAGCTTTTACTAAATCGTTTAATTCTAAAATAGTTGCGCCTTCTAATTCTGCAACAATGTTTTCAATGTTCAATGCCATTATGGTTTCCTCCGTTTTAATAATTCATTATTTTTTTAGTTTAGTTTGTTACTAGGCTGCAATTATGCAACTTCGTCTTCTTTTTCTGCCACTGCTTTGACAGCGTAAGCCACTTGTCTGACTGGCGCTTGTAATACAGATAATAGCATAGAAAGTAGTCCATCGCGACTTG
Source organism: Enterococcus sp. AZ170 (assembly GCF_050545135.1). Lineage (NCBI taxonomy): Bacteria > Bacillati > Bacillota > Bacilli > Lactobacillales > Enterococcaceae > Enterococcus > Enterococcus sp. AZ170. Next base: position 2,518,107 of record NZ_CP172947.1, read on the forward strand.
GAAGTTTTGCTAAAGATGTCATTTCTTCTACTGAAGATACTTTACCTTCAATAACGCCACCTTTAATTTCCAATGCTTTGGCAGTACTTGCAAATTCGTCGATGATTTTAGCAGGTGCTACTACATCGTCGTTACTGAAAGCGACTGCTGTAGGGCCTGTAAATACTTCATCTAAACCTTCTAGTCCAGCTTTTTTGGCTGCACGTGAAAGAATAGAGTTTTTGATAACTTTCATTTCAACATTTGCATCACGCAATTGTTTACGTAAGTTCGTCACTTCTTCTACAGTTAAACCACGGTAGTCAACGATGACTACAGAAGCTGCTGCTTGGAATTTAGCTGTTGCTTCTTCGACTAGGGTTTCTTTTTTAGCGATTGCTGCTTCACTCATTTATTTTCACCTCCTGATGATTGATGGTGGAGTTTGGTTTACCATATGTTAGTTAAAAGCTTCTAAAGAAACTTCGCTCACTTTGTTCGCCAAGTATTGTTTTACATCGTCTTTTTTTCAAAAAGTCGTGTAAAACAACAAAACTCCATGCCACCGTTGACATAGAGGGACGTAATTGTATGTATCAACAATTGTCCTCGGTAGGAAATTAAGACTTACGTCACCTACTGTCTTCGGTACAGTTAATTATTAACCTCAACTACCTTACCATGGGAAAGGTAGTTGAGTCAAGTAAAATTTCTAATTGTCTAGTTTCATGAACTAGCTTTGCTAATTAAAATGAAGCTTGGTCAACGTGGATTCCAGGTCCAAATGTAGTTGTTACTGAAATGTTTTTGATATATTGACCTTTTGCTGCTGATGGTTTAGCTTTCAACAATACATCGTTGATTGTGTTGAAGTTTTCTAGTAATTTTTCATTATCAAATGAAACTTTACCGATTGGTACATGGATGTTTCCAGCTTTATCAACACGGTACGTTACTTTACCAGCTTTTACTTCATTAACAGCTTTTGTTACGTCCATTGTTACAGTACCAGTTTTAGGGTTGGGCATAAGGCCTTTAGGACCTAAGACACGACCTAATTTACCAACTTCAGCCATCATGTCTGGAGTTGCTACTACTACGTCAAATCCAAACCATCCACCTTGGATTTTTTGAACCATGTCAGCGTCACCTACGTAATCAGCACCAGCTGCTTCAGCTTCTTTGGCTTTATCGCCTTTAGCGAAAACTAAAACGCTTTGTGTTTTACCAGTTCCGTTTGGTAATACTACTGCACCACGGATTTGTTGGTCTGCTTTTTTAGGGTCTACATTTAGACGGTAAGCAACTTCAACAGTTGCGTCAAATTTTGCAATATTTGTATCTTTAGCCAAAGCGATCGCTTCTGCTACAGGGTAAACTTTTGTTGCTTCAACTTTTTTTAATGCATCTTGCATTTTTTTGCTTTTTTTAGCCATTTTGTTTCCTCCTTGATTGTGGTTATAACGGTCGAACCTCCCACGTAATTCATATCTTTGAATATGAAATAAACTGAGAAGCTACTTCTTTGGGTTCCTTAGAATAAAAAATTATCCTACAGTGATTCCCATGCTTCTTGCAGTTCCTTCAACCATGCGCATAGCCGCTTCAACGTCTGCTGCGTTTAGGTCTGCCATTTTAAGTTCAGCGATTTCTTTCACTTGTTCTTTAGAAACATTCGCTACTTTATTTTTGTTTGGCTCACCAGAACCTTTTTCGATTTTTGCAGCTTTTTTCAATAATACTGCAGCTGGTGGTGTTTTCGTAATAAATGTAAATGAACGGTCTTCATATACAGAAATTACTACTGGAATGATTAAACCAGCTTGATCAGCTGTACGAGCGTTGAATTCTTTAGTGAATCCCATAATGTTGATACCCGCTTGACCTAATGCTGGACCTACTGGTGGAGCTGGTGTTGCTTTACCTGCAGGAATTTGCAATTTAACTAATTTTTCTACTTTTTTTGCCACGAGACATACCTCCTTGGGTCCGTGATGTGGTTAATTGGAGATGAAGATTTCTCCTCCCACGTCATTCTTTGACGAATCAAAGAAATTCTGCATGCAAAAATGCACACTTAATTATTATACTCTCTCTCTTTTGATTTTTCAAGTATTCTATTATGAAATAGTATTTTTGTTATTCAACTCAAATAAACCTTGCAAATGAGAACAAAAAAAGCCAAAGGAATTTCTCCTTCAGCTTTTTCTATGGTTGTTACGCTTATTGGATGTGCCCACTATATTTAGCATACCACTCAGTAGCACCTGGTAATTTATGATATTCTTTTCTAGTTAAGAAGCCAGTTTTGCCACCTTTGGTATGTTGAATGATCAGCGGCGGAACTCCTGTCGTAGTCGTTTCATGAATAACATATTCTGGCTCTTTATTACCGCTCGCCCAACCTGGAATTTCAATCGATCCTTCAATATCGAAAATATTCCAGCGACTTGCTGCCTGTGCTGTTTTTGGTACTGCGAAAAGACTGACTAGCGTTGCACTTACAAATAGCGATCCAATTATTTTTTTCATTTAAACATCTCCTTCTTATATCAATATTATTTATTCTAACATATTGTAATTTAAAAGGCAATTAACGTTAGCTTTTTATTTTTCGATTCGTCAACTCTAAAAAAATGTTCGCTTACTTTCTCTCTTCAACTTTTCTGTAGTTTCTTATAGGCAATTGTGATAGACTTTTGTTAGTTTCAAATAAGAAAATAGGTGAAATAGATAATGGAAAGTTTACGTTATAAAAGTGTTTTTGACATCATCGGTCCAGTTATGATCGGACCAAGCAGTTCTCATACGGCTGGCGCTGCTCGCATCGGAAAAATCGTCCGGAGTATTTTTGGGGAGCAGCCTGACACGGTTGACATTTATTTATATGAGTCCTTTGCAAAAACGTATCGTGGTCATGGGACAGATATTGCCTTAGTTGGCGGTTTACTGGATATGGAACCTGATGATGAGCGTTTGGCTGATTCTTTGAAAATTGCGCATGAACAACATATGGAAGTTCTCTTTGTTCCCTTAAAAGAAAAAGCGGAGCATCCAAATTTAGTTAAGCTGCTTGTTTCTAAAGGTGAGCGTAAGCTTTCTGTCACGGGGATTTCTATTGGCGGCGGTAATATTCAAATTTCTGAGCTGAATGGTTTTAAAATTTCTCTGACAATGGGTACGCCAACATTCATTATCGTTCATCAAGATGTACCTGGTATGATCGCTAAAGTCACAAATTTATTATCTGACACAAACATCAATATTGGAACCATGACAGTCACTCGGGAATCTAAAGGAGAAAAAGCAATCATGATCATTGAGATCGATCATGCTGATATTGGTGATATTACAATGAAATTGGTGCAGATTCCCCATATTTATAGTGTAAATTATTTTGATTAATCTACTTAAAGGAGCAAACTTGTTATGTTTCTATCCATAGAAGAATTAGTAAAACAAGCCGCAGATTTTCCTTCAGTTGCTGAATTAATGATTGCAACAGAAATTGAAAACCATGGGCATAGTCGAGAGCGAATCCTCGAAACAATGGAACGAAACCTTGCTGTGATGAAACAATCCATCGAAGAAGGTGTGAACGGTGTGACTTCAGTTACTGGAATTACAGGTGGTGACGCCACTCGTATGAATCACTATATTCAAGCGGGTAATTTTTTGAGCGGTGAAACGATTCTGACGGCTGTTAGAAATGCTGTCGCTGTCAATGAAGTCAACGCAAATATGGGATTGATTTGTGCCACACCAACAGCAGGCAGTGCTGGAGTGGTTCCAGGTGTTTTAATGGCAGCTATCGAAAAACTACAGTTAACCCATGAACAACAACTTGATTTCCTATTTAGTGCTGGTGCTTTTGGTTTAGTGATCGCTAATAATTCTTCAATCAGTGGTGCTGAGGGCGGTTGTCAAGCAGAAGTCGGCTCGGCTAGTGCGATGGCCAGTGCTGCTTTAGTTTGTGCAGCAGGTGGTTCAGCAGATCAAGCCGCTCAAGCTATTGCGATTACGTTGAAAAATATGATGGGGTTGATTTGTGATCCTGTTGCCGGACTTGTGGAAGTTCCTTGTGTGAAACGTAATGCCTTGGGCTCTTCCCAAGCATTCATTTCTGCTGATATGGCCTTAGCTGGAATTCGCAGCGTGATTCCACCAGATGAAGTGGTAGCCGCAATGTACCAGGTTGGTCGTCAAATGCCACAGATTTTCAAAGAAACGGCAGAAGGCGGTTTGGCCGTATCACCAACTGCTAAAAGACTAGCTAAAGAGTTAGCCAGTCAGCAAAATTAAAAAAATGCACCCGTCTAGCTCAACAGTCAGACAGGTGTATTTTTTAATATGTTGTTCCTCCTAATCCTACAATCCCAACGATACCATTCATTATATCTTTCATTGATTCACCAGAAAATTCAACTACTCTGCCATCAATACGCTTCACAGTTGGGAGCATTTCGATTCTATCTGCCTGAGCCGTAGTAACACATTGTAACTGAACAACAGCTGGTGTAGCGATTTTATATTTTTTTAATTGATCAAAATCACTATTCATAACAGTTATTGTTTCTTGGATAATCTCCGCTTTAACTTTTTTTATGGGATAATTTTTGATTGCATAACGACCTAGTGATTGTTTAGTCGTAACATATGAAACCCAGGGCAACATCCCTTCATCATGAAGTTGTTCTTTTAAGCCAGACTCTCCAATAATCAAGCCTACTGGAACACCACGTTCGCTTGCATAAGCTGCATTGATTGTCGTTTCATTCATATATTGACCATTAATTTTCAAATCATACGCAACACTTGCACTGTACCCATGATCCATATTTCCATGCAACTTTCCAATTCCCGCATGATAGCCTAAAAACATAACTAAATCATAACTTTCATCTAAACCGCTCATCATATAGTCTTCACGAGGAAATCCACTGATCAAAGAAATCCGATCGTCAATTTCAGCAAGTCGACTAAAAGAAAGGTTAACACCACGACTATGAGAATCGGAAATAGTAATTTCTTCAATTTCAGACTGCCGTTCACTTTTTTGAATCCCTTCAATCAACCAAGCAACATGGTTATGATATAATTCTCTAAAAAGCAGTGTGTCTTCTTTTTCCATATCAAAAGTAGCAATGCCTGCCAATCCTTCAATATCACATGAAATATAAATTTTCATTTTATTCCTCCTCATTTATAACGGATGAGTCAATGCTTCTATTTTTTGCCAGTCCAATGATTTTATAATTTCCACCACTAAATCCTTTGCATGTTGATAATCTTGATAATCAACATAGCCATGATGTGTGTGAGCATATCGAACTGGAATTCCAACGATGATAGTCGGAGCTCCTTTTACTTGGTTTATCACAGCACCATTCGTTCCACCACCGCTTCTAACAGAAACTTGAACGGGTATATTGTGCTCCTTGGCGATTTCTAGCGCATATTGTTGAAATTCAGGACTTGTAATCATTGATACATCAAAATACCTAAGCATTGGTCCTTTTCCTAAAGCTGTTTGGATTAAGTAATTTGGTGCAGCAGTATCATCCGCTGGACATCCCTCAAATACAATTGCTAAATCGGGATTCACTTGTTTGGCTGCGACAAGCGCTCCTCTCAGACCAACTTCTTCTTGTGAGGTCAATGTCGCAACTAGGTCAACTTCAAGTTTTTCTTTATTTAGTTCATCTAAAACATCCACCATGCAAGCACAACCAATGCGGCAGTCAAAAGCTTTTCCTAAGAATTTATTCGTTTTTTCATCATATTCACAAGTTACAGCTGGTACAACTGGTGCTCCTATATCAATTTTGTAAATTTCATTAATTTCAGCTTCTGAAATAGCACCCACATCAATGAATAAATCTTCTACTTTCAAAGTTTTATTGCGTTCTGCTTCTGACATAAAATGTGGTGGCTTACTTGTAACAGTCCCTGTAATGTATTCACCAAAACGATTTCTCACTCTAACTTTTTGAGCAGCAATATTACTTGGAATCCAACCGCCTAATGGTAAAAAATTTAGTAATCCATTTGTTTGGACTGCTTGTATTATAAATCCAACTTCGTCACTATGGGCATCAAATTGAACTAGGTGTCTTTCACCAGTATTATTCTGACTTTCTATATAAAGATTTTTCATGCCATCAGTTTTTTGAGAGCCAAGCTCTTTGGTGGCTTTTTGAACAATCTTGACAACTTCATTTTCAAAGCCAGATACTCCATTTGCGTCTGAAAGTTGGGTAATTAATTTTACGGCTTGATCTTTTTTCACTTATTTCCCACCTACTCTTCAATGTAAACATTTTTATAATAAACAGAACCTAGAGGTCCAAACGGTAACTCTTTCACTCGATCATTGATCAAATATGCTTCTGATAATTGATACAAAGAAACCAATGGCACTTCTTCTGCAATCAATTGGTCTGCTTTTTTCATTACATCCCATCGTTTTTCATAATCATTTGCATAAGTTTTGTTCGCCTCGCTTAATAACTGATCATACTCTGTACTTGACCATTTCCCAAAATTGTTAGAATTTTCAGTTTGTAATAAACTTAAAAAATCAATGGGATCAGCATAAACAGGTGTCCAACCACCAAGTACAATATCAAAATCTCCGCTACGACTCTTTTCTAAACGATTATTGAATGGCACTGCTGAAACATTAACAGTCAATCCATCAAGCGTTTTATCCAGAGAACCTTGAATGTATTCACTAATTTTTTTAGCGTTTTCTGAATCAGAGCACAAAATCGTTACCTCAGTTTTTTCAATTCCTAACTCTTTCTTTGCCGATGCCCACAGTTCTTTTGCTTTCGCTTCGTCTGTAGGATTAATATCTCCGACCTCTTCTGCAAAATCTTTTTCAGATGCTTGATTGATAAAGCCCGTTGGAACAAATCCTAATGCTTTTTTTGATCCGTCATTTAATACATTTTCTGCTAGTTTTTTTGAATCTAATGACAAGGCAATAGCTTTTCTTGCGTTTAAATTAGCAAAAATATCTTTTTTTGTGTTTAATTGGATATAATAAGTTCCTGGTACTTCTCTTATTTTAAGAGCCTCATTGCCTTTTTCTTGCGCAACGATTTCTCCAGTGATTTTTACTTCGTCCAGTTGGCCGTCATCAAATAGGTTTTTGGCCGTCGTGATTTCTTTGATAACTTGAGCTTCAACTTTGTCAAGTTTGACTGCGTCTTTATCCCAATACTCTTTGTTTTTGACATATGACCATGTATTATTAGTGCCATCCCAACCTTCCATTGTAAAGGGGCCATTATACAAGGTATCTTCTGCAGTTGTCCCATACTCTTTGCCCGTTTTCTCTACAAACTTTTCATTTAATGGAAAAAAGGCAGGAACCGCTAATAATTGTTGGAAATAACTCATCGGATATTCTAAATTAACTTCTAACGTTAGATCATCAACAGCTTTGACCCCAAGTTCGCTTTTATTTTTTTCCCCATTGGCAATTGCTTTATAATTCTTGATTCCTTCGAAATAATAGGCTTGTGGTGACGCTGTTTCAGGATCCACGGTTCTTTTCCATGAGTATTCAAAATCTTTCGCTTTGATTGGATCCCCGTTGCTCCATTTTGCATTATCTCGTATGGTAAAGGTATAGGTTAAACCGTCTTTAGATGGCTCTACTTTATCCGTTGCTAATGCTGGAACTGCTTCTCCCTTTTCGTCAAAAGAAAACAAGCCTTCTCCAACTTGACTCATCACACTGCAAGCGGTATTATCCATTGTCAATGAAACATCCGCTGTTGATAATTCTGAATCGATACCCACTCGAAGCACTTGTTCTTCTTTTGTTGCCGCATCTTTTCCACCTGAACATCCCGCTAAAGTTAAAAGTACCGCACTTACTAATAACATCTTACTTTTTCTGATTTTCATTTTAAAACACCTCATTTTTTTGATTTATCAACACAAAACACTTTTTTCTGCTAAAATTATTTATATTCTTATTAAGGGGGTTACACCATGAATTTACATTACCTGAAAGAAATGTACAATTTAACCAAAACAGAACTTCAAATTCTTGTATACTTAGATGAACAATGCGGAAATACACGTGATCTCAGTATTCGTAAAGTAGCTAAAGATTGTTTTACCTCCCCTACCTCTATTGTTCGTTTAGCTAAAAAATTAAATTTATCTGGATACAACGAACTAGTATATAAAATTAAAGAATCGCATTTACCAACTCCTATCGTAAATGAAATACTGCCTTCTACAACTGAAATCGATCAATTTTGCATGCTAATTGAAAAAAATCGTAAAAACTTAGTAGTCGTTCTCGGTGAAGGATTTTCTTCTCACATTTCTAGTTATATTAGTGAGGTTTTGAATTTCCACTCGATTCCTAACATTACTACCTCTCACACTCAATTAATAAATAATCAGAATAATCAAAACATTCTTTTTATAGTTGTTTCTCATTCCGGTGAAGAAGAGTCATTAAGAAAAACAGTAGAACTAGCTAGAAAAAAAAATAACACGATTATTGCTTTTTTAGGTAACAAAAACACGGCTATCGCTGTTGCTGCTGACTTAATATTTTCTACTGATTCATATAGTCCCTTTTCAACAAATATTGCTCAGCCACAACTGTTTTTCGGAAGAACCCTGGTAATATTTGAGTCATTGATATCCGCATGTATCAACTCAAAAAGAAATTAAATAATTTAAGTCATTATATCTGATAAAAAAGGAATGTCTAGCCTAAAAATATCAAATGGTACGTATTCCTCTTTTTAAGGAACACGTACCATTTTACTTTTTATTTTTTTAGTATTTAAAAACAGCTCTTTCTATCAGTCTATGTTTCTATTTTCAAGATTAGGAACAACAACCCCTATGGTTTGTGAAGCATTTTTAGCAAGACGTTGGGCCGCTATATTTGAGATATAGTTAAATTCTTTTGCGATTGCTTTTATTTTCTGCTTCTTTTTTCCGGAATTCTAGATGGTTTATCATTTAATACCAAAGAAACCGCAGCTTCAGATACATTAGCCATTTTCGTAATGTCTTTCATTCTGACTTTCATCGTTCCATCCACTTGACTTAATCCTTTATTGCCATAAAAAATCTGCAACAAGTTGATCTACTTCCGTATTTTCATGTAATTTACTATGCTGGGCAGCTTTTCCGTAGAATATTTTTTCTTGTACCTCATTCCCATGTGTTTGAAATAGCGCGACAACACTTACTGCATCCGCAACAGGAACTGCTTCATCACTTAAACTGCCATCTTCTACATCTCCTGCAACAATCATGACTTTCATCCCTTTGGACACTTTGTCGATTCCATTGACATAATCTGAATAGCGCTCACTTTGAATTGCAGGACCATTTTGTAAAACATCGTCAAGCGTCTCTCCATTAGATAATTCTACGAAATCATTGAATGGTGCCGCTATGCCTACAAATTTGTTGATTTTCGGTAAATTGTTATCCTCACCAAATGTTGTCAAATAACGTAAAGTGCTAGCGGCACCCATAGAATGTCCTACCAAGTTGACTTGGGTGATTCCATAATTGCTCCCAATGAATTCCAGACAATTCTTGATCCACTCTGCTTGATTCCATTCATTATTTTTATTATCTTCAAAAAGCACTTGAACACTAGGATTATTTTCTTTGCCAGTAAGTTCGCCTTTAGCTTGGACTTTTCCAGCCACACTAACAGTCAAAATTAACTCTTTTTTGGTACGGTGGTTTCCTTCCAATCGTTTGATCATACGACCAAAGGAATTATTTCCACCACCATAGCCATGGATAAATAGTGTCGGAACAGATGTCTTTTGTACATTCTCGCTAGTGTCTGTTTGTTTACCGATCTGCTGCTTTCCATTATCCGCTCCTTTTTTATTCGCGCAACCAGCAAAAAATAACACGATACAGACTATTAGAATGACGTAATCCTTCTTATTTTTCATTTTATCACCTTTTCAATTATCGCTATAGTAAGAAGAGAGCAGGACAAAACTATGATTAGTTTTGTTCCACTCTCTCCATGCCAAAACCATTATGCCTCAGCTCTTTATTTTTTTAGATTGAATCTACTTGTTCAAAATCTAACTCGGTACTTGTTTCACGACCGAACATGTCGATGTTCACTTTTAATTTTTGGCGCTCTTCATCAACTTCTGTTACTTCACCTTCAAGGCCAGAAAAGGCCCCTTCAATAATACGAACGGTGTCACCTAGTGCAACATCCAAATCAGATTGACGTGTGCTCATACCGATTGAACGCAAGATGTGATTGATTTCTTCTTGCAATAACGGCGCTGGCTTGCTTCCCGCACCATGTGAACCAACAAACCCAGTAACACCTGGTGTATTACGCACTACATACCAAGAATCATCAGTCATTGTCATTTCAACTAAGACATAACCAGGGAACGTTTTATGCACGATTTCTTTTGATTTGCCATTTTTTACTTCTGTTTCTGTTTCTTCTGGAACGACTACTCGGAAAATAAAATCTCCCATGCCCATACTTTGTGCTCGCGATTCAATATTCGCTTTCACTTTGTTTTCGTACCCTGAATAGGTATGCAGTACATACCAATTTTTTTCAAATGATTCCATTTCTGCTTCGGCTCCTTTAGGTTTATATAGTGATCATACAATACATTAAGAGTATCAACTATTTCTTGAAACTGCTTTTTTTCGTCTGAAAATAAAAAAACCTCAGTTCCCCGAAGTTTTTCCTCACAAGTTATTATAGCACCATTTTTAATGAAATACTAGTTTGAATTACTTAAGAATCCAGCCAAATGCAGTTTGGATCGCTGTATCCATCACAAAGAATAATGCTGCAAAAATGATCGATGTTTCGATAACCACCAACGTGTCTTTGCGTAATTGTTTTTTAGATGGCCATGTAACTTGTTTCATCTCATCTTTAACACTACGTAAAAATTTCATTTGAACTCCTCCAATATCTACTTCGTCTCTTTATGTAACGTGTATTTTTGACAGTATTTACAGAATTTTTTGATTTCTAACCGTTCTCCACGTTTTCCTTCACTGACGGCTTTAGAATAGTTTCTGGAGCCACAATCTGAACAAGCAAGTGCTGATTTTTTTGTTGCCATTGTTCAACCTCCTCTATTCACAAATTTACTCAATAACATTATCATTCTTTTAATAAAATGTCAATGGATACTCAATAAACTATGGTTTTCTTTCAAATTATGTTATCATTACCCTGTTAGAAGAATTTAACCTACGGGAGGATTAACATGTTATTAAAATCCGTTGTTATCAAAAAGAAAAATCTTACAACCGTCAATGAATCTTGTACTCTGGAAGAAGCACTGACGATCCTTGAAGATTCAGGATATCGTTGTGTACCGATCCTAGATGAATCGGAAAAGATTTTTAGAGGAAATATCTATAAAATGCACATCTACCGCCACAAAGCAAACGGCGGAGACATGAGTCTACCAGTGACCTATTTGTTGAAAAATGCAACAAAATTTATTTTTGTGAACACGTCATTCTTCAAAGTCTTTTTTACAATCAAAGAATTACCGTATATCGCTGTGTTGGATGAAAATAATCATTTCTATGGTATTTTAACTCATAGTACATTATTGAATATCCTTGCTCAGTCTTGGAATATAGAACGTGGCAGCTATGTATTAACAATTGCTACGACTGGTAAACAGGGTGACCTTGCTGCAATGACAAAAATCATTGCCAAACATAGCAGTATCGCCAGCTGTATTACCTTGGATATCGGGGAAGATGAATTCATTCGTCGTACTTTGATTACATTACCAGCAGAAACTACTGAAGAAACTTGTGCTTTGATCGTTGAAAATTTAGAGCGTAAGAATCTTAAAGTTGTTGAAATTGAAGATTTACAAGCGAACGCTGAATAAGAAGAAAAAAGAAGCCTTCCTGCTGAAAGGCTTCTTTTTAACGTTCTTCTCCAATAATGCGGACTTCTGTTTCTAATACAACATCAAATTTTTCTTTGATCACTTGCTGGATATGCGCAATCAATTCTACATAATCAGTAGCCGTAGCATGATCGATATTCACAATAAACCCTGCATGCTTTTCTGAGATTTGAGCGCCGCCCCATTGTAATCCTTGTAAGCCAGCATCTTGAATCAATTTCCCAGTAAAATGTCCTTCTGGTCGTTTAAAGACACTGCCACAAGATGGGTACTCCAATGGTTGCTTCGATTCTCTTAGTGCAGTCAACTCAACCATCTGATCTTTGATTACGCTATTTTCCCCTTCTTTTAAAGAAAAAGTCGCTTCTAATACAATACAGTGCATATCTTGAATCGCACTATGACGATAAGAAAATGCCATCTCTTCATTTGTAAAGGTTTGAATCGTCCCGTCTTCCAACAACACATCAACACTTGTGAAAACGTCTTTAATCTCTCCACCGTAAGCACCCGCATTCATATAGACAGCGCCGCCGATACTTCCAGGAATCCCACAAGCAAATTCAAAACCAGTCAAATCATGCTCCAAAGCAACATAGGTTGTATCGATCAATTTTGCTCCTGCTTCCACAATGATCTGGTTTTTAGAAACAGAGATTTGTTTCATATTTTCCAACATAATTACCATTCCGCGAATACCGCCATCTCGGACAATCAAGTTACTGGCATTTCCTAGGACAAGCCAAGGGATTTCATGACTTTTGCAATATTCGACTAATGTCGCCACTTCCGCTTTTGATTTTGGAAAAGCTAGAACATCCACAGGTCCACCTGTTTTAGTAAACGTAAAATTCATCAAAGGTTCATCAAATAGTAAGGTTATATCTGTTAATTCATTCATCATTTCAATTTTATTCATCGAAAGTCGTTCCTTTCTTTCAAACATCCTTTTTATTCTAGCATGTCAAAGAGAAACTTTCTAGTCTGACTCTATAAAATATGTTCTTGATGCTTACGCAACATTTGCGCACATAGTTCATGACTTGTAAAGACTTTTTCTTGTTTTAAATACGTGACATCATTTGTTTGAACTGCTTTGATAAATTCCTCCACCATTTGTTGAAAGCCACGTTTTTCTACTGTTGTTGTCCAATCGCCAAATTTTTGTTGTTGTGTCCCTAACGAGTTTTGGCTAGTTAAATCTGTTAGATTTTCCAATACTAACGTTCCTTCTGGACTTGTTACTTGGTAAGTTTCTGTATTTGCTCCTGCGTAGAGATTCATTGAAGCAATGGCTGTCGTAGTTTCTGTTTCTACGTGAAGAATCGCTCTTTTTAGTAAGCCATCTTCCTCAATGATTTTGGTTTGAACCTGGCGGATATCATCATCAAGGAGATAGACAAGTGTATCAGCTACATGTAAGAATAAATCGTAAATTACAAAATTAGCTGTAGATTCCGATGCTATTCGATTTTTTTGGATCAGCAGCATATTTTTATTGTCAACTGCTTTTAATTCGTCCACAAACGGTGCAAAACGGCGATTGAAGCCTACCATCAAAATCAGCTTTTTTTCTGCTGCTAGAGCTTGGATTTCTTTGACTTCTGCTAGGTTTTCACTTAACGGTTTATCGACGAAAACATGGATGCCCGCTTCTAGTAGTTGTTTTACTAGTTGACCGTGCACTTTGGTTGCGGCATGAACAAAACAAGCTGCTATTCCAGTCTGAATCAATTCTTCTGTTGAAGCAACCATTTCGTTGAAGCCGTATTTTTCACTGATTTCTTTTCGGGTTTGTTCATTTCGGGTGGATAATATAAACGTTGCTTGGTCTCTTAGTTGAGAGTACACAGGTAGATATGCTTTTTGCGCGATATTTCCTAAGCCGATGATTCCGATTTTCATATGAATTCCTCACAATCAATAGTTGATACGATTATTATACTATTGATTGGGAGGAAATGTCTGAAATTAAAGTACTTTATAATAAAACCAAATTGAAATCATGATTCTATTTCTGTACGCCCCTAGTTCCGATTAAAAATTAAGTTCTTTATTTTCAATTCAGAAAATCCAGTTGCTTTTTGTTTTTGAATATCTTTAATTTCGGTGTAATACATCTCATCAAATACATTTTTGACTTACAGATACTCCAAACCCTTGCAAATGGTCCAAATGGTTATCAAAAGTATAAAATCACGATTAATTTTTTCTTCGTCTATTTTAATAACTGATCTCTTTCAATAGTAACTTCACCTATATCCGTTACTGTATATGAGCTATCATAACTTTCCACCCAATTTTTTATCACAGTGTTATATAAAATTTCATTAGATTTATCCTTTAAAAAATCTTTTGATATCTGATGTTTATCAAGATATCTTTCTATCTCTTTATTATTAGTTGGATCTAATTCATCTACACCCGATAAGGTAACGTTCACTTTCTCTTTTAACAACTTTTCTTTTACAAAATAACTATAGCCCATTTGCAAAAAAATACCGTTATCTATCTTCTTTGTATACACAAAAGATAATATTTTGTCTGTATATCCAAAATGAAACGTCAGATTTTCGTCCTGTTTCAAAAACTCCTTCTTATATTGTTCATTTATTATGGTTAAATCATCAAATGTTTGTACTTTTTTTCTATCCCAGCTTTTGATTTGTTTCATTTTAGGAAATCCGTTTGCTGTCTGCTTTTTCATATCTTTAATTTCAGTGTAATACATCTCATCGAATACATTTTTAATTTTCAAATACTCCAAACTCTTGTACCCGACCCAAATAGTTATCAAGAGTATGAAAACAATGATTAATCTTTTCTTCATCTACTTCAAAAACTCATCTTTTTCAATGTCAACTTCGCCTATATCTTTTAGAGAAAAATGATTAGGATAAGTATTTAACCAATCTTTGATTACAGTGCGATATAAAACCTCATTAGATTTATCCTTTAAAAAATCTTTTGATATCTGGTATTTATCAAGGTATTTTTCTATTTCCCGAGGATTAGTTATTGTGTATGTATCTTTTGTCTCATCAAATATAACAACATTTTGTTTTAATAGTTTCTCTGAAATAGAGTAAGAGAAATCGATTCTGTATAAAAGCTCCGATGTTATGGTCTTCGCAAAACTAATTAATAATCTCTTTTCAGAGAAATCAAACCCAAATGTAAGCGACTCATTTTTTCCTAAAAAATTACTTTTATACCTTTCAATAACAGGTCCTACACTATTTTTTAAATCAGCATTTTTTCTATCCCAATGTTCGATTTGCTTCATATTGGGTAATCCCTTGCTCTCTGAATAATTTAGTTCTTTCCATTCTGAATAATACATCTCATCAAAAACATTTTTAACTTGCATTGATTCTTTCAATTTTATTCCTCCTAAAATACAAACCATAATAATTACAGAACTTATAACAATTGTTGCTATCGTTTTCTTTTTCATTAAAATGCCCCTAATATATTGGTCTTATTTTCAAGATTTTTAATAAATTGATATGCATCTGGTTGCTTTTGCTTTAATTCTTCCACTGTGTTTATATTTAAATCAGCTAGTATTTGTTGTTTTACATCTGCTAAATTTTCGTATTTCGAGAAGAATTCTGATTGAGAACTCTTTTTTCTTACTTCTGATTACTATTTATTACGCGCCTGACCATAAGGTAATTTTCTTCTCATTACATAACCGATATCGCCATCGCTATCTTTTTTTACATTCATAAGAAGCCACAGATTCATTAAAATTGAAGATATAGCTATCCTAACCATCATTACAAATCTGAAAAAAGTTCATCCTTAATAATTAATTCTCCTAGATTTTAAAAAAAAAAAACGACTTTTATGAACTGAAAACCAATCTTTAAGAAGAATATCATCCATACCTTTCTTATAAAATTGTTCAAGTATGTCTTTATCGATATTATATTTGTCTAAGTATTCTTTTATCTTATTTTTTTCACTAATCTTATTTTGTTCGTCTACAAAATATATACTTCTAACTAATTCACTTTTCCCCACATAATATTGATTGTAGAATCTAATAGAAACAGACTCGGATAAGACATAACCAAAACTAATATTCAGTCTTTTTTCAGAAAAGAAAAAACTAAGAGACATATTTGTCATGTTGGTTGGCAATGACTTTTCATCATATTTTTCGCTAACAGGAAATTTCTCGTCAAAAGCGTCTGCTCTATTCCAGCTCTCTATACCATCAACTTTCCCTAAGGAAACATTTCCTCTACCCAAAAAAGACGTATTAATAGCTCCACGTTCATCATAAACATTTTTTATTGTTAAATATTGACTGATTCTGAAATATACAGGGACAATTATAAGAATACATAAAATTACAGTAAACACTAACCTGATTCTTCTTTGTTTCACCCATCAATTTCCTTTACTTTACATAATTTTGATAATTATTTTGGCTTTCTTCAAGACTCCTAATGAAGTTATATGATGCTGGATAGTGTTCCTTTAAATAACTCATCGAAATAGAATTAAAAAAACAGCATATTCTCCAAGATCTTTTTCCAATTAGACATTGCTTTATGTCACTACCTAAAAATTAAAATTTCACACTTATTTAAAGTTTTTACCTAATCTAATGAACTAAATTTAATTTTCAGTAAAAATCCCTTTTTATCAATATTATAAGAGGTTACTTCATAGCTTATTTCATCAATACCCTGATTGAATGTGTAAAATGTTGCATGCGAATATTCGATAAACAGCATTAACTGAAAAAAAAGCTGCTTGACTGCTATTTTATTTAAATTAGCTAAAGTTATATCTAGAGAAAAATACTCTTCGTTTTCACTAAAACATAACTGATAATCATTTATGTTTTCTTTTTGATATGTCATAAAGGAATTAATCTCTGCACCAATTCCGGGTTCGTATCCATGATCTATTTCTTTCACGATTTTCTTAAAAATCCGATCCATTTTTTTAGCTCCTTTTACTATTTGGGTATATATACTCCTCCTGGAGCCGGTGAGTGAACTGAGATTATCCCCCCCCATTCATTAGTTACAACTTTATTCCCCCTAGGATCTATATATTCCCATGTTTTCCTACCAAGCTCGTCTATTCTAGATGATCTAGTCTTCATATTATTTCAATGATAGAATCAATTGTTTCTGGAGTAAAACCTCTTTCGTTAGCTCGCTCTGCTCCATGTGTTGACAATGATCTACCTCCGGGAGTCAAATCACCTGTACTCAGTTCGCCAAAAGCATTAACAGTTATTCCAGTAACTACCTGTGCTACACCCGCCGACACAGATTGAATCACTTCAGAGATAACCAATCCATCACTTCTGACAAGCACAGGAATCATTTGCCCTGTTGCCGCATCCATTCCATATGCCATGGCTAGACCATTCCCTAAATCTACAATTCCCTTAACAATAAATTTGGCTCCGCCATAGAAGAAGACCATTCCTACAACAGCTGTATAAAATTTTCCAATCGGACTGTTCAAGAAATTGTCTAACTCTCTTAACCGAAGCTCTGCCATCAATGCAATATACTCTAAGGTTGCCTCAGAATAATGTCTGTACTTTTTTTATCCCAGCTTTTGATTTGTTTCATTTTAGGAAATCCGTTTGCTGTCTGCTTTTTCATATCTTTAATTTCAGTGTAATACATCTCATCGAAAACATTTTTAATTTTCAAATACTCCAAACCTTTATATCCAAAAAGATATAACTATACATAGTACAACAAGCTTTGGTTTCTTCTTCATTTTTTTACTCATTTCAATTTATTCTAAAAATGGATCTTTCTTGATTATCACTTTTCCAATATTCTTTGCAGAGAAGCGACTAGGATAAGTATTGATCCAATCCTTGATAACTTTATTGTATAAGACGTTATCCGCTACTATTTGTACTTCTTTCTTTGAAATATTGTATTTATCAAAATATTTTTGGATTTCGTTCGCTTTTTCTATATCCCATTTTTCTATGTTGTCATCTATAATACTGATGTCTTCATTTAAAATTTTTGTTTCACTATCATATCTATATCCAATATCATAAGAGATATTGGAATCTATTTTTTTAGTATATCCTATATAAAACTCTTTTTTTGAAAACATAAAACTAATTGATAAAGACTCACCGTTCTCCAAATATTCTTCTTTATAACTCTCAATTATTGGACCTGCAACATTATTAGTATCTGCTGTTTTTCTGTCCCACCGTTCAATCTGTTTCATCTTTGGAAACCCTTTTGGATTTAAAACATAACCAAGATCATCATATTCTGAGTAATATATTTCATCAAAAATATTTTTAACTTTTAGATATCCCCAACCTTTATAAACCCCAAAGACAATCAGTATCAGTAATATAATAAAAAAGATTTTTTTTTTCATTCTAATAATCCTTCAATTCATTATTTTTATCCTTTAAGTTACATAAAAATCGATACGAATCATAGTATTTTTCTTTTAATTCTTTCATAGAATTGACTTTTAGACTATCAAATATAGTTTTTTTCACTTCGTTATACGATGTATGTTCAGTAAAAATTTGTGCTCGGCTTTGTCCTGATCGCAAACGATTGTGATAATAATTCATTGCATCCATGTAAGACCATTTATTTTTGTTCATTAAATATGTTATATTTTCTGAATCCAAATCCGCTTTATAATCATCTGGACCTAAGCTCGGTTTTGCTTCAGCCGCTTTTGTTGCATCACCTTTCCAACCAGATAAACGATTAGCATTTTCACGACCACCATTTCCAGCTGCTGCTGGAATACCCGGATTTAAAATGGTAGCTTGTGTAATAGACTGATGTGCAAAGTCTCCTTTCCCTCTCATCTGATTATATTGGTTATTCCATAATTTTTCAAAATCTTCCATTGATAAATCATGTCCCAAAGCTTGCCCCATAGTATTTTTGAATTTTTGTCGTTGATCTTTGTTTAGATCACTAAAAGATATATTGCCGGATGATGAAATCATATTTTGTATTCTCACTTTATAACGTAATAAATCATAGTCTCTATCGCTTAAGCCAAGTAATTTCTTTAACTGATCCTCAATTGACAGAGCATCACCACCGCCATCAGTAATTCCCAAACCCGCCGTATTAGCCCACATAGCAGCTTGTTTTAAGCTTCCTTCACCATATACCAAACCACCAAGTAAACGATTCAAAATATAATCTCGTTCTCTCTGTGAAAGATTAGGATAATTTTTATCAATATTTTCTTTCATTTTCAAAATAATTTGTGCTGTCTCATCATCAAATCCATACTGCTCTTTCAAGTTTCGCACAAATTTCTGCTCACTGGTTTGATGGCGATCATTCCAACGTTTATTCACGTCTTTCATCCAAGATGTATCCTTCAAAGAAAATCCTTTACCGTTCCAACTCCCAGGACCAATACTACCGTTACCGTTAACACCTAAAGCTTGCATTCCTTTTGAAAGCAAATTCCCTGTATCACTCAACCCATCAAAATAACTGGTAGACTGGTCACAAAATGCAAGGAATTTTTGAAGTTTTCCCTCTATTTTGGCTTTTTTCGCTTGATTACGTGTGATTCCTGCATCCATGATAGTGATTGCGGCTTGGAAAATCATGCCCATTAATTTATCTTTGTCGTCTGATAAATTTTGTTTGGCTTGAGTATAACTGTCTTTTGACGATTGAAACCCTTGTATCAACTTATCCGCTTCATTGATTTGCTCTTGTAATTCTTCTGAATCTAAATCTTCGCTACCGCATTGAGAGATGTAGGCTTCCACATATTGTTCATTGGCTTGTACAACCGCCTCACTATGAAGAATCGCTGCTTTACATAGGGCTGGATAAACGCTTGAAAGATAGGATTTTATGGCATCCATTCCTTCTCCGCTCATTCCTACCGCTAACTGAATCCCTTGCGTTGCGGTTGAAACAGATTCCAATGCCTGACTATACGTTTTAGCATATGATTTTATTTGTTCTGTTTGAGTTTGGACTTCACCAATCACCATTTTGACCACGGTCATCTTCCTCCTCTCTGAGCGCTTGTAATTCTGCTTCATACTATGAAAAAGACGGTACTAGCAATTTTACACTAGCACCGCTTAAATAATTCATATTCTTTACTTTGTAATGAACATTTACCATCTATACTAACTCCATAATAAGCTTCATCACGTCCACCATTTCCTTATTCAGAATTTAGAAATCTGAATAAGGAAATTCCTCTAAATCAATGGCCTCGATGCTTTCACAATAAAAACTAATATAGTTATATCCTGCCTTTTCACCATAACCACTATCATCATGTACATGAAAACGCATATCCTCAGAATAGTCACACCCAGTATCTTTCATATCCTCTATAATAAGACTATCAATGGGAGAATAGTTAACTTCTTTTAAAGATAAATTCCTCACATTTACAAATCTCAACTTTTCCAGCAAAATTTGATTGTTAGTCTTATTAGCAATTTTAGTATCTAAATTCAAGATTGTACGTTTTTCATTAAAAATATTCTCTTCTATAAAAAAGTCTATTCGCATAATTTGTTTATCATACCAGCCTAATTCAATGTCTCTTTTATTTTGTACCTTGTCATAGTTTTTGATATATTTTTTCATTATTTTGCTCCCTTACATATTTAATCTAAAAATTGAATGGTATTAGTATCTTTATTTATTGTCCCAGACATAAATAGACCATTTTCATCTAAGAAATATTTTGTTTCATTCGCTGCTCTTCCTCTATCAAACCAATTATATTCGTGAATATGTGGATTTGTATGATGCAGAGAATTACCATGATCTGAAAAATCTATTCTCATACTTTGTTTCCCTTGACTGTCATATATTACAATAGATTTTTCAATACTACCACTAGAACCTAATCTATTAAATTCCATTCTACTATTAGGAATGCCCTCCATAGGTGAATAATTATTTTTATAATACTCATCTGGTAAAAATACTTCTGTAGCAAAATCATTTGTATTTTTATTATTCAGTTTGGGTCCACTAATTTTATTACCATAAATCTGCGCATTCCTCACTGCAGCTCCAGTCAATCCAAGCGCCCACATCGCATCCCACAGACCTGATTCTTGTGCTTTCCCCATAAAATCTTGTCCATGGGCTAAAGCACCAAAACCTGGTATTCCAACTTTATCACCGCTAAAATAATCTCGCCCACTCTTCTGGAAATCATTAACTCGTTTTGACATCTCTGTTGGACTTAATTCTAACACATCTAAGCCGTATTTTTTGATTAATTTCTTTAAATCTGCTGATAAATCATCTTCATTCAAGGTGTAATGATACCCATCTTTTTCAAACATGTAAACGTCTTTACCATATTTTTCATCAAAAACATGAATAATCTTACAACCATCTAATAATTTTTTATCCCGTCTTTCAATTCGATCATTCCAATTCTTATTTACATCGTTGATCCAAGATGTATCCTTCAATGAAAACCCTTTACCGTTCCAACTCCTAGGACCAATACTGCCGTTACCGTTAACACCTAAAGCTTGCATTCCTTTTGAAAGCAAATTCCCTGTATCACTCAACCCATCAAAATAACTGGTAGACTGGTCACAAAATGCAAGGAATTTTTGAAGTTTTTCCTCTATTTTGGATTTTTTCGCTTGATTACGTGTGATGCCTGCATCCATGATAGTGATTGCGGCTTGGAAAATCATGCCCATTAATTTATCTTTGTCGTCTGATAAATTTTGTTTGGCTTGAGTATAGCTGTCTTTTGACGATTGAAACCCTTGGATCAGTTTGTCAGCTTCATTGATTTGCTCTTGTAATTCTTCTGAATCTAAATCTTCGCTACCGCATTGAGAGATGTAGGCTTCCACATATTGTTCATTCGCTTGTACAACCGCCTCACTATGAAGAATCGCTGCTTTACATAGGGCTGGATAAACGCTTGAAAGATAGGATTTTATGGCGTCCATTCCTTCTCCGCTCATTCCTACCGCTAACTGAATCCCTTGCGTTGCGGTTGAAACAGATTCCAATGCCTGACTATACGTTTTAGCATATGATTTTATTTGTTCTGTTTGAGTTTGGACTTCACCAATCACCATTTTGACCACGGGCATCTTCCTCCTCTCTCAGCGCTTGTAATTCTACTTCATACAAGGTTTCGGAATACTCTTCTAATTGTCGTTTTTCCTTGTTTACTATTTCCTGACCTTCGTTCATTTCATCAAAAAATCGGTGTTCTTCTATACGAGCTTCTTCAACAATATCTTCAAAAAAAGAAAATTCTTCTTGTCCATGAAAATAGGCTAATATCCGTTCATTTTGTATCCGTTCCCTCGTAGCTAGCTGTCCATATTCTTCCATTTGACGTTCTAGTAATAGGCTAATCTGAACAGTCTCTTCTTGCTTTTCTTCGTTTTCAATTCGCTTCTTTCTAATGTCGTCCTCTTTCATATCATCCACTCCTTAAGTTAAACGCTTCAATCCCTCGCTATTTCATCAAACCTGTAAAGGGTCTATCAAATAACTGTTTCGTCTGGGAATCTGCTCGTTCAAACGCTGCAATAGCACTGTGAATATTCGCTACGTCACGGTTTAACAATTGTTGGATTGTTGTGGAAGAGGTTTTAAATTCTTCAAAAGTAGTAGTTGCTGTGGCATTTCCTGGCACCGTTGTCCCAGAAGAAAAGGTCACGGTTTGGGAAATCGTTAATTTATCGTTAGCTTGACCAATCTTGGTCGCCTGATTCTGTGCTTCTGCACCGTTAACATCAATCATTTTTTCATACTCCTTTATATTTTTTCAACCCTAATATAAAGTATATCTTAATAAAATATCGAAGTAAATCACATATTTATAGCTATCTCTAACATGAATTTCTTTATCAAACAAAAAATTGCAAGTCAAAAACTTCCAATTTGGGAAATAAAAATAATTTTCTGTTATTTTATCTTATATATAAGGAAACGATTTTTCGTGTTATTTAATGGCGTTTAAGAGGAAAATTAGGTTGCGTGTTCGCCTTCTTTTCGTATATACTTAGAAGGTAGAATAGAACAAAGAAAACAGCCCATCTATAAATGAGCTGTTCAAATCAGAATATAAAATAAATTGGCACTTCATTAATTGGCGACAACCAAATAATCGAAGCCTTGTAACGACAGCGAACACTGCCCAAACAAGTTGCCAATAGTGCTAGTAACATGTACTAGCTTCTTTCTTATACCTAAAGTTTACCTATTTTGCCATAGGTTTGTTAACTTTTGGGCTATTTTAGAAGAAGTGGTAGATGATTTTTAGAGACTATTGTTGACGATATTGGGAAATTTCCTGATATCGTTTTTTCTATTCTACAAATTCAAGTAAAGGAGGTTCACTTCAAATTAAAACAAATGATCAATTATAGATATAAGACAAGGAGACAACGTTCACTTCGTTCACCTTGTACTTTGCATCATCCACTCTGCCCTTTGGTCAGTCGTGGTCCTTCAATTCTTAGAGCTTTAGCTCTTAGAAATTGATGAGATCGAAGTGGAATGTAGTGGTGCAAAGCAAAAAGGCACTTCATCACTTGGCGACAACCAACTGATGAAGCCTTGCATAGACAGCGAACACTATCTATACAAGTTGCCAATTGCTAGCACAAAGTCCTAGCATTCTTTATTGTACCTAATTTTACTGGAATTTTCTAGTCTGTCTGGAAACTTTTTGTTAAAATCATGTACTTAATAAAGTCTGCATACTTTTTCTAGATAATTGATGGCGGTATTGGTAGTTTTAAGATGATAAAAAGTCATTAAGTTTTGAACAACTGGACTAAAAAGGAATCCATGCACTTTTCGGATTGAGGTATTTTTAGAACGTTGTTGAAAAAATAGCTTTTTCTCACTGACTGCTCCAATAGCGTTTTTTGTTTTATCCCAAAAAAAGCGATAGAAATTCTACCAGACTGACAATGATCATCCACAAGTCATTTCTACCGCTAATATAATAAGTTGCCTAAGTCAATGCGTACATTAAGAAGCGCTGAAGTACGAAATTCAGTGCTTCAAAAAAGGAGAGAACCATTATGAAAAACGAGCTACATACCCTAAAAGCAATCCCCTATCAAGATATTACTGATTTACAAGATTTACTAGATCATTTTGACTCATGGCAAGAACCTCTTGCCGTATTGGATCATTTCTTCCAATTCCGAACGGGTCCAATCAACAAGAAAAAAGTTATCAAAGAATATTATGCTTGTGGTCATTTGTTCCACGCTTTTTTCACAGAATTTATCCGTTTGGTGGAAGCTGAACAAATCAAAATTAAGAAGTTAGATCGTGAAAGAAAAGTAACTACTCATTTTGTTAAGAAGTAAAAATGAGGAGGTGTCCATTTAGTGGCATCTCCCTTAATAATAAGTAAGGTATGCTTGGATAAGGGTACACAAGTAAATATGCTTTTTGCACGATATTTATAAAATCGATAACGCCTATTTACATAATAATAATCTTAGTACGATACATGATATGTTATTCTATTTTTTGATTCACTGTTTTCTTTTGGATGAATCGATTTGACCCTTTTTTGGCGAAAAATAAAATAATTGCTACCGCTAAAATAATTGGGCTTAGATTTAGTGGGAAAAATAACATCATAAACACACCTACTGGAAACGGTGAATTTATGATTGCAATTGCAATACTGGTACTCACGATTGCAACAATCAACAAACGATCCGTTTGGGTAAATAACTGTGATACAGCAAATCCTTGAATGATTGCCGCAAATACAATAGGAAAAATATCGCCACCGATCCAACCTGTATTAAGGCATAGTTGCAAGAATACTAATTTGATCAACGCAATCATCGTTAACACTAAAAATGAAGCTTGACTTCCAACAAATGGTGCCAATGAAAGCGATAGTTGCCCTGAAAAAAGTAAATTAGGTAGAAAAACACCTATTAGAAAAATTGCGATAGATCCAATCAATGCTTTACGAATCGGAAACTCTTGCCAAAAATCTAACCGTTTCTTTAGAAAGATTTTAAACAGAAGATAACATTTTCCAACTATTACCCCAAAAAGCATCAACGGCAAGCCTATCCACAGCTCTTTCCCTATCCAATTTGATTCGCCCATTTTAGAAACAAAAGAAGGTTGTCCTGTCAGTTTCATTAAAAGGAAAAAAGTGATCAAGCCATTAATAATAAATAGCAGATAAAAAAACTTTTTCTTCGACTTTTGGCCTGTATCAGCAGCTCTTTTTTCATCATACGTCAACAAATAGTTTTTAGGATGAATCAGACGTGCAATCTGCTCTTTTAGAGACAACTCTTTCAATTCATTAAAGTGAAAGTAGTAATAGCGCAGTTTATCCGCCTGCCATACAGATAAATAAATAACCGCACTTAGTAACCCCGCTTCTGGTCCTACGCCTGCACCAAAAATCAATACGACAAGAGCTATCAACAAACTACGGAAAACACTACTATGATCGAGTGTTTTTGTTTGCTTTAATTCTGTTACAGAATCATGAACTGTATGAGGTAAATTCCCCCATCTTGCTCGTAAAAACCCTAGTAAAACGCCACCTGTTAACGTAAGCCCTAAAATATAGAACACACGTAAAGGAGTATCCGGCGAAACTAAATTCCAAAGTAATTCAGAACCTATTCCTTCCACTCTTAAAAAGATAAACGATATAACCCCAATCATACTGCTTAGTACCACGCCATAAACCAGCAACCCAATTTCTTTTGTATTCAATTTGATAGTTCCTTTCAGTTCAAAATATTTATAGTGTTTTCCATGACTTCCCTTTCACTTTATCATAAATCTAAATACCTGAATACAAAAATGATACTTGTTGATTTCAATCAGAAAGTCGACACAGAATACCAAAATCTGGATTATGTATGTTAAACTAATCTAAAGTCTCAGTTACAAAAATCAATAAATCGCGTCAATTTTGAAGGAGGTCCTCAAGATGAAATGTATTTCGTGGAATGTTAACGGCTTACGTGCCGTTGTTAAAAAGAACTTTATGGAAGTTTTCAACGAATTAGATGCAGATTTTTTCTGTCTGCAAGAAACTAAATTACAAGAAGGTCAAATTGACTTAGAGTTGCCAGGTTACCATCAATACTGGAATTATGCTGAGAAAAAAGGGTATTCAGGGACTGCCATTTTTGCCAAAGAAGAAGCACTCAGCGTACGATACGGCATGGGACTTGAAGAACATGATCAAGAAGGTCGTTTGATCACATTGGAATATCCAAACTTCTTTATGATTACTTGTTATACACCTAATTCGCAAAATGAACTGAAACGATTGGATTATCGTATGACATGGGAAGATGCTTTTCGTGCCTACTTAAATGAGTTGAGCAAAGAAAAACCAGTGATTTTATGTGGTGATTTGAATGTTGCTCATCAAAATATCGATTTGAAAAACTGGAAAACCAATCAAAAAAATGCTGGCTTTACACCAGAAGAACGTGGAAAATTTACAGAATTATTGGATAGTGGCTTTATTGATACTTATCGCTATTTCTATCCTGACCAAGAAGGCGTTTATTCTTGGTGGAGTTATCGTTTTAATGCACGGAAAAATAATGCTGGGTGGAGAATCGATTACTTTGTTGTTTCTGATGGATTGAAAGAGGCTTTAACAAGTGCGAAAATTCATACGGAAATTACTGGCAGTGATCATTGTCCAGTAGAGGTTGATTTAACGATTGCTTAGTGAGCGGGATAAACGGTGGGAGCAGAAGCAATCCCTTCGGAAATAAGCTGAAATTGCTGTAAAACACAACAAAGAACGAGTTGATGTTGCACAGTACCTACTTGGTCACAAAAATTTGAAGAACAATTTTCGTGAATTTCAGCTTATTTCTCGGGGTTTAACACTTCTGTCCCATCCTCTTTTTATTTAATTTCTGTTAATATTACTGAATGGGACTTACCCTGTATCTATTATTTTGTTATACTGCATGTATGAATTAATTTTGAACCGAAAGGGATAATGACTATGAATTTTTATTCCATAGACTTTGAAACAGCCAGTTACGCTAAACATAGCGCTTGTTCTGTTGCTTTAGTAAAAGTAGAGAATAGCCGCATCGTTGATGAATATTACTCACTAATTAAACCAGAAACCGACTTTTTCTGGAAAAATATCCAAATTCATGGAATCAAACCAGAAGATGTGGCGGATGCCCCTAAATTTCCTGATGTTTGGAAGCAGATCCAAGCCTGTTTTAAACCCAATAGTTTAGTGGTTGCTCATAATGCCCCTTTTGACTGTGGTGTTTTAGCTGGGTCCTTGGATTATTATGGGATCGAACAACCGAATTATCTTTCATTGTGTACAGTTAAAACGAGTCGCAAGTTATTTCCAGAGTTGCCGAATCATAAATTAAACACGATTTGTGATAATCTAGATATCCAGTTGAACAATCATCATGATGCACTAGAAGACAGCCGAGCTTGCGCTGAAATTTTACTGTATCAGGAAAAACATTTTGGTGTTGAACCGTTGAAAAAACTTGTTACAATCAAATAGAAAAAGCCGAATCAAGAACAATTCGTTCTTTTGATTCGGCTTTTTCTTTATTTTTCTAAAATCTCAATGATCTCATCCATATTTTTAGAACCAAAAACAATGTCTTTATCATCAATGATCATCGCAGGAACACTCATGATTTTCTTCTCTGTTTTCAATTCTGGGAAAACACCAATATCGATCATTTCTGCTTCAACATTATGATTAATAGAAGCAATTCGTTGACACGCTGCCACGACATCTGGACAGTAATGACAGGTTAATGAAACGAAAATCTGAACTTTCTTTTTCGGTAATTCTTTGATTTTATTCACTACTGGCTCTTCAATTGGCTGTCCAGCACTTCCTACATTATAGACAGCTAAAACGATTGAATTGACTTCATGCCCACTTGGAATACCGCTAAATTTGATTCCTGTGTACTCGCCTTGATCATTTAAGACAACAACACTTGGTAATTTATCAATGCCATATTTCGCTTCTACATCAGAGTCCGCACCTTTTTGAACAGTTTCCAACAAAATTTTATCACTTAATGAGGCAAATTCCGTTAGGAAAGAATTCAATTCAAGGGATTTCTCTTCGCTGCTATCCATCACTTGTAATAAGGTTACATTTTTCGTTAATTTACCAAAAATACCACCCAATTGTTCTCTCATTGCATCTGGGAACCATGTGTTATTTCCACTTGTTGCTTTAGCAGGTTTCTTTTCTGCTTTTGGTTGTGTTTCTTTATTGTCAGCATGTTGCTTCGCTAAACGTTTTTCCATCCGTTCATTGACGATTGATAGGCCTGCTTTTGTTTTTTCTTCGGTGATGTATTTTTGCGCATTCGTTGCGGCAATTGCACCATCAGCAACTGCTGTAACGATTTGACGTAATTCTTTGATACGTAGGTCTCCGGCAGCATAAACACCAGGAACATTGGTTTCCATGTTTTCATTGGTTGGGACATAACCACGATCTAATTCGACTTTTCCTTCAAAAATTTCTGTACTTGGTTTATTTCCAGCAAACACAAACATCCCAAATGTACTGTCAGTTGGTGCTTCGTAAGTCGTTTCTTCGCCTGTTTCATTATTGACAAAGACCGCTTTACGAACAAAATCATCACCTGTAATTTCTTTGACTTCTGTATTGTAGATGATCTTGATATCTGGATGCTGTTTGGCTGCTTCTGCTGTTAATTTGGCACAAGTAAAATCAGGTTCACGAATGATCATTGTGACTGATTTACCGTAACGAGTTAAATAAACCGCTTCTTCTGCCGCCGCATAGCCACCACCAAGTACAAAAATATCTAAACCTTGGAAGAATTCACCGTCACAAGTTGAACAGTACGCAATGCCACGTCCTGTAAATTCAACTTCCCCTGGAAAGCCGATTTTTCGTGCTGATGCACCTGTTGCGATGATCACCGCATACGCTTGATAGGTTTTAGTCGCGGATTTGACTGTTTTGACCGTTTGGCTTAAATCGACATCAATGATTTCATCAGTTGTAAATTCAACCCCAAAATCTAGCGCTTGTAAACGCATATCTTCCATTAATTCAGGACCGGTAGTTGCTCGAATCGCTGGGTAATTCACGATTTCAGAAGTTGTGGTTACTTGTCCGCCAATCTTATCTTTTTCGATGATCAATGTATCTAACATCGCACGACCTGCATAAATTCCTGCTGATAATGCCGCTGATCCGCCACCAATTACGATCAAATCATATATTTCTTGGCTCATGTATGTTCTCCTTTTTGTCTATCTCATTATTTTGCTCTGTAAATTTTAAGAAAGACTTCCCATAAAGGAAGTCTCAAGGTTGTCTATTCAAACGTTTAGATTTTACCAACTAAGTCTAAACTTGGTGCAATTGTTTCTTCGCCTGGTTTCCAGTTTGCTGGACAAACTTTATCGCCATGTTTTGCTACGAATTGAGATGCTTCTAATTTACGAACTAGCTCATCTGCATTACGGCCGATTCCCATATCATTGATTTCGTATGATTTGATTTCGCCTTCTGGGCTAACGATAAATGTTCCACGGTATGCTTGACCTAAATCTTCATTTAAAACGCCGAAGAAACGAGCAATTTTTCCATTTGGATCAGCTAACATTGGGTATTTGATTTTACCGATTGTATCTGTCGCATCTGCCCAAGCTTTATGAACAAAATGGCTATCTTCTGATACTGAGTATACTTCACAGTTCAACTCTTTTAGGTGATCATAATGATCTTGCATGTCGCCAAGTTCTGTTGGACAAACAAATGAAAAGTCAGCTGGGTAGAAGAAGAAAATACTCCATTTACCTAATACATCTGCTGTTGATACTTTGATGAAGTCTCCATCTTGATAGGCGTCACATTCGAAATCTAATAGTTTTGTGTTAATTAAGTTCATCTACATATTCCTCCTAATTTTTAAAAGCTAGCCTGTGTAGCTAGACATTTTTCTACACTCTTAGCGTATCAATTTAAAATTATTATGTCAATAGAATTATTATAGTTTAGTTATTTTATTTTTGCTATTTTCGGCTTTTCTTTGAGAAAATAGCTCTTTCATTCTCATTAAGCTAAAAACCAATCGTTTTTACTTGTCTGATTATACTTACATCATAAAATGAAAACAGAACAAAGACAAGCGTCTTTATCCTATTTCATTTTTATTCTATTCTACCAAAAAAAATCTTTCAATAATTGAACGACTTTCTGATTTTCAACTAACTCGCTGTGACTTGTATTTTCTCCTTCGATCAACACTTCCTGATACTCCGCTACTTGATCCTGATAAATGTACCTTCCAGAAAAGACGCTTTGCACAGGAACGGTATTATCAGATGCCGTATCATCAACCTCTCCAGCAATATTCAACATCTCAATTGTATCAGGGATATTTTCTAGATTCGTTAAATAGCCTTCAAGTAGGTCGCTAGTTTCTTTTAGTTGGGTAAATGAAGTCACCGTTTCATTATATTTTTTTGACGTATCATTATAAGGCGTTCCTAGTGTGATTAGTTTGGCTAATTCAGGGTCACCAGTTTGTTGAAATTCTTCCAGATAAGAGGTAATGACTAATCCGCCATTGGAGTGCCCTAAGTAATTGTATGTTTCAAATGAGTATTTTTCTTGGATATAATGTAATGCTAATTGATACCATTTTCCTTGAACGGGTAGTGTCTCATCACTACTGTCTTCAAACGCAATCACGATGATAGGATGTTCTGCGGTACTTGGTAATTTTCCTTTAGAGGAAACCGTTCCGTCTGTTGCTACGGTCACTTTTAACACGTCAGCTTTTGAATCTAAGGCTTTGATCAAGCCATTGAATCGATTCACTGTCCCATTTGTGCCTGGTACAAAAATCGTTGGCGTTTGAATTGCCACGGGGTCACTTGTTGATGTAAATTTTTCGGCGAATGCCGTTAGGCTTTTTTGAAATAAAAGAAAGAGCATTAGAATAACACCTACAATCAAAAGTATTTTAGGAATCTTTCTTTTTATGTTTTTAGTAGTACTCATGACGTTTCCCTCCTCTCATAGAGAAAGTGTACGCCTTGAAACTTAAACGAACATTAAACACAATCGAAAGAAGGAAACTAAGCTTAGGAGATTAAAAATGATTCATCCATATTCTTGTCTTTGCCAAAATGCTTACCATGAACATCAATTGCTGCATGCCATTCTTTACATAAATCATGAGGAATTCCATCCGTCAAATGATTGAAGTCTTTCCGCATTTCTTCGTACGTCTTATAGGGACCAAACCCCAAACGATTAAACAAACGAATGGCATATTGATCCGCGATAAAAACATTTCGTTCAAAAATATAAAGGAGCATCGCATCTGCTGTTTCTGAGCCAACACCTTTGATCGTTAACAGCTCTTTTCTTAACGCTTCAGTAGAGTAAGCACGAAATTTATCAAAATCTCTATCATGGGAAATAAACCAACTGATCAATGCTTTGATATAGTTACTTTTTTGAGTGAAAAATCCTGCTGGACGGATCAGTTCTTGAAGTGTTTCTAATTCCATTTCATGAAGACTTTCTACTGTTAGATAAGGTTCCAAATTAGCCAATGCTTTATGCGCATTTTTTTCAGTCGTCTGCTGGATCAAGATCATCGAAACCCAATCAGAAATCCGATTTTCATCTTCCCACCAATATTGAAAACCGTAATGTGCGACCAAATTATTTAACACTTGAAGCTTTTCTTTATCTGATTTCAACTTTATCTACTCCTTTATCGTCACATAAAAAAACTCAGATCAAAATAATTAAATCCTGACCCAAGTTGTCTATTCGTTATTCAGTTAGTTCTCTTTCTTTTGTGATCATGATCACGCCATCACCTAACGGCAATAATGTTGAGGTCAAATCTGGATGGGTCATAACTGTCTCTAAAAATTGATTCAATTTTCTATGAATCGTTCTTTGGCTACGTGGAATTTCTTCGATTGGGTCTAAAATCGTGCCTGCTTGGAAAACATCATCCACCATCAACACACCGCCAACGGGTAATAAGCGTAAGCATTCTGGTAAAAATTCGATATATTTAGATTTTGCACTGTCCATAAAAATAAAGTCATAAGGACCACTTAGTGTCGGCAAAATTTCCGCCGCTTGTCCTTCTAACAACGTCACTTTATCGGTCAATCCTAGGCGTTCATACGTTACTTTCGCTTTTCTGATCATTACATCAAATCGATCGATCGTCGTAACATGTCCGTCTTCCCCAACACATTGCGCCATAAGGCTAGAAGAAAAGCCGATTGCTGTCCCTATTTCTAAAATGTTCTTAGGTTTGATTTGACCTAAGAAAAATTGTAAGAACACTACTGTTTCATGGGGAATGATCGGTACTCCCGCTTCGTGAGCTTCTTCTTCGATTACACCAAGTTCACCTTGGATTTTTTTTTGTTTATTTCGCATAAATTCAACAAGTTCTGGTTTCACAACTGGTCGATGCATCATTTCGTTGCGCACGTTATTCATCCTTCCAAAAGTCAATCATTTCTAGTTTTCACTACTAGTAATATAGCAGAAATCATTTTCGGTTAATAGCCTTTTTTAGCTGTTTTGAGAAAATAGTTTCGTTCATGTCTTTTAACAACGATGCATTCTTTTTAATCTACTACGATTTTACTAGACTTAAACTAAAAGCAATCATAAAACATTTAAAGGGTATCCATTATCCTATAATGTTTTCAAATAGTTTTTTGCTTTTTGGTACAATTCAAGTTGCTGACTTTTCTTCACGAAGTTTCTCTTATTAAAACATTGATAGTTGCTTTGCCTAACTGAATTTAAAATACCTTTGTAAAAATAGATAGATAGTAACAGCGCTTCTTGACAATCTTTGTGGATAGAAGCTAGCATTGTTTGGGCTTTTGAGTATAGTTGCTCAGCTCTTGTTGCCTCGTATTCCCATAATTCTATAAAAGAATCATTGATGATGCCTTTTTCCAACGAATCAAGTGAAACATCAAATCTTTCCATGATTTCCTTTGGAAGATAGATTCGCTGATTATTGTAGTCTTCTCCGATATCTCTTAAAATATTCGTGATTTGCATGGCTTCACCTAATTGGATTGCTTGGCTTCTTATTTCATCAGGACGATCAGAAAGAATTGGCAACAACATCAATCCGACTGATCCTGCGACATAGTAAGAATATTCTTCTAATTCAGTCTGTGTTTCAGGTTGTTGAAACGTCCAATCCATCTCTTGCCCCAATAACATATCATAAAAAGACTGTTGATTCATTTCATAGGTTTCGAATACTGGCACTAAGGCTCTCCAAAAATAACGATCTGGAATTTTCCCTGCTAAAAAGTCATCTAATTCACGTTTTAATTTGTTTAAACGATCCACATCACGGAATACATCAATGCTATCATCTGCTTCACGACAAAAAGAATAAATAGCAAAAATACTTAGTGCTTTTTGCTTTGGAAGTTTAGAAAAGGCTTTATAAAAACTTTTTGAATGTTTGCGAATCGTTTCCTCACACAAAGCGAAATCTGATTCGTACATTGAAAATAGTTTCGTTACGTCATCTTTTCTTTTTATCATCTTTCAACAACTCCTCCGCAGCTAACTTAGCGCTTGTTAAAACAATCGGAACTCCCGCCCCTGGATGTGTACTACTACCGCAAAAATAAAGGTTATCTGCATAATCGAATTTATTATGAGGACGATAATAGTTACTTTGTTTTAAGGTCGGTTTCAGTCCGAACGTTGCACCATTATAAGCATTAAAATTTTGCTTGAACTCTTTAGGTGTATAGACAGATTCATAAACGATATGTTCTTCTATATCAGAGAAAATAGTTTCTTTTTTGACTAAATCGAGAACGTTTTGTCGAAATGCCTGCGTTGTTGATTCGTTCCAATCCACTCCTTGTGAGAGTTCAGGAACAGGCACCAAAATATAAACACCTTCATGCCCTTCTGGCGCTAAACTTTCATCGATTGAAGACGGAACATAAATATAAAATGAAGGGTCATTTGGTAATTTTCCATCTTCAAAAATATCATTAATATTTTTTTCAAAATCTTCAGCAAATCGAATCGTATGAAGTGAATCCACTGGATATTTTTTATCCAGACCAAGATAAAGAATGAAACATGAACAGGAATAATCCAACTTATCAATTTTTTTATCGGTATATTTTCCTCTAGTCTTTTCATCTGGTAACAATGACTTCATTGCATAAGGAAAATCAGCATTACACACGACGTAATCACTCGGGATAATGCCCTCTTCTGTCCTGATTCCTGTTGCTTGTTTATTTTCTATGATGATTTCTTTAACAGGTGTATTAAGGTGTATCGTACCACCAAGCTCTTCAAAAGCTTTGACCATTCCTGTAGCCAAGGTATACATCCCACCTTCAATAAACCAGATGCCATAAATTAGTTCAATCATAGGAATAATTGTATAAAGAGAAGGACCATTATAAGGAGAAACCCCTATGTAAAGAGTTTGGAAGGCTAATGCTTTCCGTAATCTTTCGTCTTTTACAAATTTTGAAATAGAACTATAGGCATCATTAAATGTGTGTAATCTAAACCCATCAATCAATGATCTCGGATTATAAAAATCCCAAAAAGAACGAAATGATTTCATGATGAAAGCCTTTTTCGCTATTTGATACCGTTTATAAATACTTGCTAAATATTCTAGATATCCTTGCATATCCTCTTCTGAAATACCTTCTAAAAGTGACGTTAAAGACACTAGATCCGAAGACATGTTCAACGTTTCTTCATTTGGAAAGTTCAAGGATAACATGGGATCAACTTTTTTCATCGGTATATATTGATCTGGGTCTTTCCCACATTGTTCAAAAACTTCACGATAAATTTCAGGCATCATTACGATGGTCGGACCTACGTCAAAAGTAAATCCTTGTTCTTTTATTTGGTACATTTTACCACCGACTTGTTCATTTTTCTCGTACAAATGAACATTATACCCTTCGTGTTGCAGACGAATAGCTGCTGCTAATCCTGCAGCTCCTGCACCAATTACTATAACTTTTTTCACTATTATACACCACCAACTCGTTTTTTTAAGTATATCCTTATCAATTGATAATGTAAATTATTTAGATTTTTTAGGAAAAAATCTAAATAAATGAGATAAAACGAAACATCCTATCCTAGTGCCTTATAATCTGAATGAGTGAGGTAAAAATAGAAGCGCGCATTGCTTGTTTTTAAATAAAAACAAGCAATGCGCGCTTTTCACTATTCTTTCGTTTAATATAATAAGTTTACCAAGTCTTCTTTTTCAATGTTACCAAAATATTTTTTGATATCAATCTGATCAACTGTTGCTTCGATTGCTGATTTTTCATATTTTGTACCAGTCAAAATATCTTCTACATCTTTGATTTCACCGAGTCCAAAGAAATCGCCAAAGATTTTGATTTCTTTGATTATTCCCTCTTCTACATTCATCTGAGCATCGATGGAACCAATCGGAAAACGCTGATGACGTTCTAAGTTAAACGCTGGTGACTTGCCATAATTCCAATCCCAATTACGATAGTATTCATCGGAAATTTTGTTGATTTTTTCCCAGTCTTCATCCGTTAATTCGTATGTTTTTACTTGATCAACGGCGTTTACACCAAATATTTTCAATAAAATATCTTCACGAAACTCTTCTGTCGTCATTTCTTGCTTATCCGCTGGTAAAAACGGTTTGATGTTTGTCACTCGAGAACGGACAGATTTAATCCCTTTTGATTCTATTTTATCTTTGCGAACTTTTAATGTGTTCACTACCTCATTGATATCACTATCAAACATCAAAGTACCATGCGCAAACATTCTCCCTGCCGTTGCATACATCGCATTTCCAGAGAACTTCATTCCATCAATAACTAAATCGTTGCGCCCTTTTAATTCAGCACCCGAAACACCTAGCTCATGGAGTGCTTGAATAATTGGTTGAGTCACTTTTGCAAAATCACGGAAAGAATTTCCATCATCTGGCATGATAAAACTAAAGTTCAAGTTTCCATGATCATGATAAACAGCTCCACCACCACTTAAACGGCGAACAACATGAATGCCATGTTCATCTACATATTCTTTGTTGATCTCAGCAATCGTATTTTGGTTGCGTCCAATAATAATGGAGGGATCATTAATATAGAATAGGAGAATCGGTTCATCTAAAGATTTTTCTTTTAATAAATACGTTTCAATTGCTAAGTTGATTCTTGGATCATTATTTTCATTTGGGACAAAAATCATGTTTACCACTCCTTAAATTTTAATCACTAAATTTTTCTTTGCTAAACTAACGGACACATGGCTACCAGCGGCATTTTCAGCTTGTCTTCTTAGTTCTTCTAATGAACCATGTTGCGGTAAATGGGTCAGAATAAGATTTTGGACATGTGCTGCTTTGGCGATTTCTCCAGACTCTTTGGCAGTAAAGTGAGCATGGTGGTGTTCGTTTCCTTCAAACAAATAAGTATCTGCTAAAAAAACATCTGCATCTTTCGCAAAATCAACAAAACTTTCCAAATAGCCCGAATCACCAGTGAAAACAAACACTTTACCTGTTTTTTCCTCTACAAAACGCATCGCATAACAAGGAACTGGATGAATGGTTTTCATGAAGGTTATGAGAAAGGGGCCTAATTTTAATTCCTCTGCTTCAAAATAAGGGACGGCTTTTGATACCCCAGACATATTCAACGATTCAAAATGAACAGCGTCATCTGTATGTCCATAAATTGGCAATATAGGTGTTGGTTCCATCACTGGATATAATTGACGGTAATACTGCAGCACACCAAGATCAGCAATATGATCGTAATGATAATGGGACAAAATCACGGCATCTAGCTTTAAGGGATCAAGATGCTCCTCTAAATTGACTAAGGTTGTGCTTCCAGCATCTAACAACAGCTTAAAATCGTCTGATTCTATCAGGTAAGAACTGGTTCCTTCTCCTTTATACGGATAAGCGCCTAAGCAGCCCAAAATGGTTATTTTCAATTTCATCTACCTCCTTGATTCGTCTTCACCTAATGGTAACACAAAAAAGGAAATCATTGACAGAAACAAACATGATAAATCAAAAAAAGAGTCTGGGACATAACTCTACGAGTTATGATGTGCGCCCTAAAAGTTGTACGTAGATTAACCTGTCATTCGACTGGTATGAATTCGGTATTGAACCGGACTCATACCAGTCAATTTTGCTTTTATCCGATGATGATTGTAATAATCAATATAATTTGTAACTGCTCGTTTTAATTCCTCAAAGCTAGAAAAACTACGGCCATAATACATTTCTTGTTTCATTAGACCAAAGAAATTTTCCATTAATGCATTGTCCAAACAATTTCCTTTTCGTGACATACTCTGGTATAACTTTGCTTGCTTCAATTGTCTAACATACTGTTGATTTTGGTAATGCCACCCTTGATCGGAATGGATTGTTGTTCGAACGTTGGTCTTTTTACTTTCTTTAATGGTTGTTTTTAAAGGAATCAATACGCAATCCAACGTTGGTTTTTGCTGAAATTGATAGGCAATGATTTCTCCATTAAAACCATCAAGAAAAGGACTGAGATAGGCTTTTCTTTTTAGTTTAATTCCTTCGGAATTTCGTTCAGTATAGTGGAATTCTGAAATATCTGTAAAGATTTTTTGTTTTGGAATCGTGCTAAAGAAGCGGCGATTCACCTTGTTTTTAGCCAAGGTTCCCACCAAACCTTTGTAAGATCGATACCTTCTTGAACGACGTGTAAAGCTTATACATACTAAGTTATATTTCTTCATAATTCGTCTGATTTTCTTATGATTGATTTGATAGCCCCTATTCACTAAAGCCAACTTGATTCGACGATAGCCATAATTGCGATCATTCTCTTCAAAAATTGTTTGAATCAATTTCTCTATGTGAGTCATTTTTTCTTCGCTCATTATCTTTTTCCAGTAATTGAAGGTAGAACGCGGTAGCTTAATCGCTTGTAATACATGATCTTGACGATACTTTCCAATAAGTTCTATGGCTATTCTGGTTTGAACTCGTCTTTTCGCTTCGCCATAATAGTCTGTTGGAAAGTCCGTAGCTTTTTTAAATACTCGACCTCGATTCGCAAACGTTCATTCTCACGCTCTAATTCCTTTTCACGAGATAGTTTGCTTGTTTCTTGCTGTTTTTTTGTTGGTTTGTTCATCCTTTTTTTGGGTCTCCCTTTTTGATTGGACAGAGCAGTTTGACCACCAGCGATGTATTTCCTTTGCCAACGAGAAATCATCGACCCATTAGGTAGCTTGAATTGTCTTGCTACTTCACCGAAAGAAGCATCTGTCGTTTCTATAAAGTGTAATACATCTCGCTTAAATTCACTAGTATATTTTGTCAGCGAACGGCGTCTTTTGAGCCCTTCTTTCCCAAATAATTGATAGGAGTGTTTCCAATTGTAAATTAAGGCATTTGATGGGAGTCCGTATTTTTTAGCCAAGGCTCGTCCGCCCAGAGGGCCTTCTAGGTACTCTTTCACTAGCTTTAATTTGAATTCTACCTCATAATAACTCATAAAAAATAACCTCCAAAAATTGTATTTTTCACGTACAACTTTTGGGGGTCACATCATTATCTCTCAGACTCAAGGAATTCGTATAAACGGTGCGAGCAGAAGTAATTCCTTCTTATTTCTCGGGATTAAACACTCCTGTCCCAACCTCTTTACTTTCTTACAAAGCACTTAGACTAAAGCTGTTGAACCAACGGTCGTTTGCTATTTTAATCTACTAAAGATATATTTTTCAATTATCGATAAGTTACTAAATACTTATTCTACAACTGCCGGTGCCCCTTTTTCTTCACGAGCTGTATCGTAAAAACTTGCGATAGCAACGTCATGATAAGGAAACACCCAAAACAAACCGATTCCAAAAACTAAAGCACCGATAATGAACCAGCCGATAAAAGAAATTTGTAAAAGTAAATATTGACCAAAACGGCCTTTCATCAAGAATAATGCGTATTTAAGAGTATCCCCGACAGATAGCTCTGGATCATCCATTTTTACCCAAATAGCAAATTGGAAGACCCCACTAATAAAGACCCCAATTAAAATCATTAAAAATCCAAAACCAATTAGCAGTAAACCCAAAAAGATATCTCCACCCATTTCAGATTGAATGTGATCAACAGAAACGGTGTTAAACATCAAGCCAAAATACAGTGTGACTCCTGAGAAGATAAGGACTGGTAATAACAAAATTAAATTCATCACTAATTCAACAAGGTATTGGATAAGATTGATCAGCAACATTGGAAGATAAAACTTGCCTTGAAAAATAGTTGTTAACATGCCCGACTGAACTTTTTTACCACGTAATACTTGTAACGCACAATAATAAGTACCATAGGTAATCGCAAAAAAGAGAAAGTTATTTAGCAAAAATGACATAACATTACTTCCAGCACTCTCTTTCGGTAGATTGGCAATACCGCCAACTACTGAACCAATCATAAAACGAATAAAGGCAGCTAAAAAGGTAATCCAGGCCATCGTTCCCCATTGATCTTTTAATGATATTCGAGCTTGCTCTCGATGCATTGCATTTGTAATTTGACTCTTCATGTGAAAATTCCCCTTTTTAGTTTAATAACTGCGAAGCTTATCTACAGTTTCTTTATCTAGTCGTTTCACTACTTCTGTTACTAATTTGACGGTATTTAAATAATCGTCTTCATGGATTATTGATGTGTGAGAATGTAAATAACGAACTGGAACTGTGATTGCTAATGATGGTACGCCATTTTTAGTTAGATGCATTCTACCCGCATCGGTACCACCACCTGTAATGACAGTGTATTGGAACGGAATATTATTTTCTTGTGCCACTTGGATCACAAAATCGCGTAATTTTTTATGTGGAATCATCGACGCATCGAAAATCAAGATTTGTGGGCCTTTTCCTAATTCAGAGTCTGCTTCTTTAGGCGTCATGCCTGGCGTGTCCCCTGCTGTTCCAGTATCAAGTGCAAAGGCAATATCTGGGTCAACTAAATGCGTACTTGTTTGTGCACCGCGTAAACCAACTTCTTCTTGTACATCACTTCCTGCAAATAAGATGTTCGGATGTCCTTGTGCGGCTAGATTTTCCAATACTCTTAGTGATACCGCCGTACCAATACGATTGTCCCATGCTTTGGCTAAGATAAACTTGGTCCCATTCATCCGACGATATTCAATGTAAGGCGTGATCATATCTCCTGGTTTGATGCCCCACTCTGCGACTTGTTTGTCACTAGATGCACCAATATCGATAAACATATCTGCAACATCATAAGGTTGTTTTCTCGCTTCTGCTGTCAAAACATGTGGTGGTTTGGAGCCGATCACACCATGAAATAAATCTCCTTTGCCTGTTTTGATTTGAACTTGTTGTGCCAGCATTACTTGTCCCCACCAGCCACCCAGTGTTTGGAATTTAATAAACCCTTGTTCTGTGATTTGAGTCACCATAAAACCAACTTCATCTAAATGTCCTGAGAAGAAAATTTTTGGTCCTTCTTTATCACCGACACGTTTTGCAATGATACTGCCTAAACCATCATACATGATTTTATCTGCAAAAGGTTCAGCATATTTTTTAAATAGCTCTCTGACTTCTTCTTCGTTGCCTGGTACTCCTTTAGCAGTGGTCAAGTCTATTAATAAACGTTCTTCTTTTTGATCCAAAATATTCCCTCCTAAATTTAAAAGTTGAACGAGCTCGTTCAGCCTTGGTCCGACTCAATTATCATTAATCGTATTATATCACTTCTTACCATTCTTGAAAAACTAACTGAATAATGAAAAAAGTGATAGAAACAGCCTCCAACTGAGGAGCTTCTATCACTATTTGGCTTTCACTAAAAAATTATCTTTTCTCTATTTTTTTCCAATTGAAGTTTCAGACGTTCCCTCTGATATTAACGGTTCAACCAGACTGATTACAGGAACCAAACTATTAGTAACCATGAAAAACATTACCAACACTACTAAAAATTTAATTTAAATAAGACTCAAGGAATCCGTATAAACGGTGGGAGCAGAAGCAATCCCTTCTTATTTCTCGGGATTAAACACTCCTGTCCCAACCTTGCTTTTAATTATTTTATCTTTGAAGGTTCTTTTAGTTGCCATTCTTTTGAATAATATGATGGATCGAGCTGATAACTTGGTTTTTTAGCTGACTCTTTTTCAAGAAAAGGTTGAATTCGTTGATCCGCAGCGAGCCAACCACGCCAACCTAAATGAATCGTATCTGCCATAAAATATTGCGTATCACAATCTTTAGTAAAATCTGCAATATTGGTGAATCCTTGACTAGTCAATTGATATTTGACCTTTTTTGCGAATTCTTGCAACATTTCTTGAGAAAGTCCTGTAAAATCCGACCAATGCTTGTTCACGGGTGGGATAATAAACAATACTTCAGCATTCTCCTGAGCCAACTGGCTTAACACTAGTTGTAAATCTGAGAACTCAGGCGAGAAACGATAATCATATTTCACCTGTGAATTTTCTAAATGATTTAATTTCTTTTTTAGTCGTTTATTATAAAAGGAATTAGAAATT
Source organism: Enterococcus sp. AZ170 (assembly GCF_050545135.1). Taxonomy (NCBI): domain Bacteria; kingdom Bacillati; phylum Bacillota; class Bacilli; order Lactobacillales; family Enterococcaceae; genus Enterococcus; species Enterococcus sp. AZ170. The sequence goes on from NZ_CP172947.1 coordinate 2,559,691, forward strand.
TCAAAAGAATTATTACTAGTAGCCTTTTGACCAATCTCTGTCGCTAAGTGGTCTAATTCATTAATATTATATTCATTAGGTAATTTTTGTTCAGCTTTTTCAATCGCTTTATCTTTGCTTACCATACCAATTTTTCCAAATAATTCATCTTCATGGGAAAACATATTGATCATCAAATCAATGTACTGCTTGTCTGATTTACTTGGTAATCGTTCTGAGATAATATCGTTTAAAGCACTATCTAAACGTTTATCTTCTTTTACTTTTGGAAAATCCTTTAAGCGCTTAGCTAGATAAATATCATCTATCGTTATCTTTTTCAAATCACTGACCCACTGATAGGTTTGTAACTCAGAATAATAGGCATTGAAGTAATCATTGGTTACGCCGTCTTTCACAAACCACTGAGGTGAGAGAATAAAAACTACTTTTTTATGCGAAAGGTTCTCCCCCATGGATTGCATCATCAACGCCTGTGTTAAAGATTGTGTACCAGGAGCACCTAATAAAAACGGGCGATAATTCCGATCATATTTTTCTGCTAAAACAGAAGGATGAAACGGACTAATCCGACTCAATTCAGATGAGCCAAAGAATGGAATATAATCCTTTGAACCTATTGCCTTATTTTTGATTGCATTTCCTCTTAATACATTCGTTGCCATAGAAGTGGAAGCATTCGATAAAACACGTTTACTCCCCATATCAATTTTAAACGGTGCAAAGAAAAAAATGACTAACAGAACCGCAGAAATCAAGATTGGCCCAAAGATTCCAAAGATTTTTTTCTTCATGCTCATTATTGTAATGCTTTCACTTGTTCGATAACTTTATTAGGGGTGTTCCACAAATCGCGGTCAAATTCTGAAACTGGTACTTGTACACCTAATTGTCCATCGATTTCAACTAACAGCTGAACTGTTGCCAGCGAATCCATCAACCCTTCTTCAAATAAATCAACCTCTCTATTTTCTTTTACTTCATCTGTTCCCGCAATTTCTTCTAAAATATCTAAAACTGTTTCTTCTATATTCATGTGTTATTCTCCTTCATTGTACAGCTGTTAACTGTAAGTTATTTTGTTTTTATTTAAAGAATAATGTATCTAAAAATCCTGAAAAAATCAAGAAACTAAAGCAAACTGCATTAAACGTTAAGAAAATCGCAAACGCATGGGTGAATTTATTCGAAGGAATCTGTTTCTTATGTTTCTTTTTAAAACGCAGCCACGCATCTGTCAAACAAATCAGTGCGGCATGGTATAATCCGTAAGCCAGATAATACCATGTTAGCCCATGCCAGACACCCATTAACAAGAATAAGGCAAAATAACCAACATTTGAAGCAACGATTCTACTTTTAAAGACTTTTTTCTTGATCAAAGTAAACATTAAGCGCATATACACATAATCGCGGAACCAAAAAGATAAAGTCATATGCCAACGATTCCAAAATTCCTTGATATTCCAACTCAAGAAAGGTTTGTTAAAGTTAATGGGTGTATCGTACCCCATCAAATAACTTGTACCAACTGCAAACAAACTGTAACCAGCAAAATCAAAAAACAAATACATGCTGTAAATATACATATAAGCAACTAATTCCCAAGAGAAACCACCTGTCTTTATAGCCATCTTCGCTACAACTGGCATCAATACTTGGCCAAAATAATAGCCAATAATAAATTTATATAAAAATCCTAGAAAAAAATTATGAATTCCTTTTCCTAGAAAGTCGACATATTTTTCAGGTGTCGGCGGATTTTCCACATCTTTTTCAAAACGTCGGTAGCGGTCGATTGGACCCGACGAAATTGTTGGAAAGAATAATAGGAATTCAATATAACGAAAAATATTATATTCTTTGATCGAACCATCACGCATTTCCATAATGATTTGTACCGATTTAAACGTTAGATAAGAAATTCCTAAAAAGCCTAAAAGTGACGCATGACCTGAAACAAAAGGTACAACTTTTACTAAGGTCAGCGGCAAAATGGCTAAAAATACAGCTAAATAAAAAATTAGACTTGCATTTTTCTTTTGACGATAATGAAAGTAAAACCAGACTAGAATCGTCTGCCAAATAACATAAACGATCAACGCTACGCCTTGTTTCCAGTCCTCACCGCCAAAACTCATATATAAAAATAATAACGTGATCAACACTTGATACCATGCCCAGCGTTTTCCTTTGATCAATAAGGTGAGAATCATTGGTGCTAGAGCGATCAGTAAGTAAATAAAATAAATTGGATTCGCATAAGGAATCATATGGGGAAAGTCGATCATGTTGCGTTCACCTCATTTGTCAATCCTTTGCGGTCGATCTTTCCATTAGCTGTCAGTGGCAATTGTTCTACGTAAATAAATTTCTGTGGAATCATGTAATCCATTACAGATAAACTTAATTCTGCTTTGATGGCTTTTGTTAGCTTAAATTCCTTTTCAAACTCATGTGGATGGGCAACTACAAAAGCGACTAGTTGCTGAACTTTATGATTTTGGTATTTTGCCACGACTGCTGCCTGTTTCACATAAGACACACTCGCCAAATGATGATCGATATCTTCAAGTTCGATGCGATAGCCATGTAGTTTCACTTGAAAATCGATCCGTCCATCATAAATCAACATACCTTCTTGTAATTTTCCAGCATCACCCGTACGATACGCTGATTGACCTTGATACTCAAAAAAAGCATCTGCCGTTTTTTCTGGATTATGCAAATACCCTTTAGAAACGCTTGGCCCTGCGATCACGATTTCGCCTACTTCTCCAGCAGAAACTTCCTTTTTCCCATCCATGATATAAACAGTCGTATCCTCTTTTACATGGCCGATTGGTACACGATTATATTCGTTCAAAAGTTCTTGTGTGATCTTTACACTAGAGATAGCAACAGTGGCTTCTGTTGGTCCATACGTATTAAAAATATGTGCTTTAGGGAAACGTTCCAATAATTTCTGAGCCGTTGCTTTAGGCAACTCTTCTCCGCAAAACAGAAATAGCTTCAAACTATCAACATGTCCTCCATCAAATGTCGGTTCCATCAAACAAATATCTACAAACGATGGTGTCGAAACCCAAACTTCGATTTCTAAAGTCGGCAATACAGTAAACAATTGCTTAAAGTCGTTGATAATTTCTTTTCCCATCGGCGTCAACGAACCGCCAGAAGTCAAGGCAGGATATAAATCCATTACAGATAAATCAAATGAGTAAGGTGCCTGTGATAAAAAGCGCATCCCTTCAGTGATGCCAAAATCAGTCAGTTCCCAATTCACAAAACTTAAAAGGTTCATATGGCTAATTTGGACGCCTTTTGGGACACCTGTTGTGCCAGAGGTAAAAATAATATAATAGGTTTCTGTTTCCAGCACTGGTTTTAGAGCTGATTCAAGCGTCCACGTCTTAGCGTAAATAGTGTGAAGTTGTTCTAACGAAATGATTTCAGCATTCGTCTCCACCTTAGGCCATTCTCTAACAGAAAAGATCACTGCAGGATCTGCGACATCCAGTATCATTTCAACTCTTTCCTTTGGTGTATGTGCTTCAATTGGGATATAGGCGTGACCAGCTTTTGACGCCCCTAAAAAACACGCGACCATTTCATATTCTAATTCACCGTAAACGACTACTGGTCGAGATCGTTCTATGTTTTTTTGTAAATATGCAGCAATTGCATCGGAGTCTTCCTTCAATTCTCCGTAAGTATACGTTCGATTGTTTTCAATATAAACGGGGCGGTTTGGCTCCTTCATCCCCCAACGATCGATTGTTTCAATAATATTTAAAATCGTCATGAAGTATTTCCTCCCTAAAACTCATTGTAAATAAATGAGCCACCATCAATATTTTTGTAATGGTATAAATAAATCAACATGAGAAGTATTCCAAAATAGAATACGGTCTTTAAAAAGAACTTCCCCCAGTATTGCACATTAGGTTGCTTAAAAAAATTCTTCATTCTATTTAATGCCTCCAAAATTCCACATATTCATCATTTTTGTACTGCTATTGTAATCAAAACAAGCTCGAAAAGAAACTAAATTCGTAAATAAACCCTAATTTTCTACTAACAGTTTTGTCACCCGTACATAAAATGAGGGCTAGAACAAAAGGAAAAAATTTTGTTCCACCCTCTTTTAAAGAAAAGAAAATACAAAAAAAGATTTTTCTCAAATGATTTTACTCTTCAAACCGCAACCTAATAAGACGCAATAATGGCTGTCTATAAATTTAAAGAGTTCATACACTGATGACCGCAAAATCCAGCTCACTGTTTGTTTACTTTGCAAGCTTTAATTCTTTTTAAGAAAAGTTTAAGCTGTTATCTGTCTTTCCCTTGAATGATACTGGAATAAATCGCTGATGTTAAAAAGTAATACGCCAGATAAATCAAAATCAGTAAGCCACAAGAGAGATAGGCCAGCCAGTATCCAGAACTCGTGATAAATTTACTAAACACATAAATCGCAAAGGCAGCATGTAAGACACCGATAATCATTGGTGGAAAAAAGATGATACTATTTTGTTGATAAACTAACTTAGTGATTTCCTGTTTAGGAACACCCATTTTTTTTAATAGATCATAGCGTTCTTTTTCCCTTTCGGCTTCTGAAAATTGCTGCAGCATCAAGATACTGCCTGTAATGATCAGCGCTAAGACTCCTAAAAACATGGCAACATAAATAAATAATCCCATTTCTCGCCTCTCGTAGCTTAGCTCTGAGAAACGACTGGTATAATTCAACTGCCAATATTCCTGTTCGCTCTCTTCAGAAAACTCTTGATCTTTTTCAGCCTGTTGGCTGGTACTTGACGTGTAACCTTCCAACTGGTTATCACGCCATTGATATTGATAAAAAATAGGAGATATCCATTTGGGTTTTACACTTTCTGATAATTTATTTGCCAATGCTTCTTCATCTTTGGCCGTAATATTGAAAGCAATTAATTTATAACTTATGCCTGAATGGATCTCATCAAATTGCTCATCAGATAAAACGACTGTAGGAAAATTATACCTTAATAACTCTTGTCCTAAATAATCTGGACGAACATCTGAAACATTAAGCTTTATGCCATCTGGTAATAAAAATTCAGAACCATATTGAATAAAGCCACCTAATATATTTTGAATACTGTCTAAAATAACAATATCTTGCTTATTTGCTAAGTCAATCGTTTTCAAATAAGGATTTATTTTTTGAAATTCACGATAATTTGAAAGTGACAATATATTTATTGGACTGACATTATTTTCGTTTACTTCCTGTCCAATTTTAAGATGAAATTGACTACCCGTCAACTTATAATTCAATGTGACTGACGAATCAATTGATGTATCCGGTTCCTTTTCAATGACTTGGGTCACTTTTTTGAAATCCGTTTCAGCGACAATAAAATCGGTTGGGGCTGTAATATTCACAGAATTCATCCCAATCGTATAAAGCGATGCTGCACCTCCGATCATTCCTAATGCAATCGCAATAAAAATAGTCACAAATGATAAGGTCGTTCCCACTCTTTTAATATGTACCTTCGTATTGCCCAATGCCAACATATTTAAGTTTCGATAATAATTCGATTTACTTTTCCCCAATAAATAGACAACTAAATACATTGTGTACTTAAAAAATAAATAGGTACCTAACATGCAGATAAACATGATTGCTATTGGTGCAATCAAAAAACCAGCAAAACCAAAAGCTGTCCGCATCAAAAATGTGGCGAAAGGGATCACATTATACGACAAAATATAGCCTATAAGGATCAATACTACGCCCAAAATACCCAAACAAATACTTAGAGTTGACACTTTATCTATCTCAGCTGTCTTTTTCCTTTTTTTGCTAAGTAAATCTGACACTTGATAACGATAAATCAACCAGCTACTTCGCAAAGATACTGCTAATAACATAAAAGCAAACGCAATACTTGTTTGAATCATCGAAGGGATCGAAATATAAAACAGACTTTCCACTTGTAAAAACATCGCCTTCGCTAAGATCATTGAGAATAGCTTTGAAAAAATAATCCCCAAAATAATCCCAGTGATCAAAGAAAGAGCCCCTAAAATCACCGTTTCGATAAAAAATAAAAAGGAAATTTGCTCTTTTCGCATGCCAATCAACTGATATAACCCTATTTCTTTCCCTCGTTTTAATAAGAAGAAATGATTTGCTGCAAACATAAAGCCTAAAATCATAATCACAACTAAAATACCGCCTAAATTCATGGCACCATCAATATGAATCTCTTGTTCTACTCTATTAGTTAAATTCCTGTTATACGTAATCGCACTAAAACAATAATAAACCACGACTGCAAAGGTCATGCTGACAAAATAAACAAGATAATTAAGAAATTGTCCCTTAAAGTTTTTCCAAGACAGATTAAAAATCATTGACCCGACCACCTCCGCCGATCGTCGCTTGCATATCGATTACTCGATTGAAAAATTCTTTCCTAGATCCTTGACGAACCACTTCTGAAAAAATCGCACCATCTTTGATAAACAAAATCCGATTGCAATAACTTGCTGTATACGGATCATGCGTAACCATCATGATCGTCGCATCATCTTGTAGATTCATATTCGTCATATATTGTAGTAACTCAGCGGCTGATTTAGAATCCAACGATCCAGTCGGTTCATCTGCAAAAATAATTGTAGGTTTTGTGATAAGGGCACGTGCTGCCGCCACTCGTTGTTTTTGTCCTACTGAAATGGCATTAGGATAGTCTGTCAATAACTGATCGATTCCTAAAATACTAGTAACGTGCATCAAGCGTTTTTCCATCTCTGCCAGAGGCATCCGGTCTACTGCCAAGGGTAATAAGATATTATCTTTTACATTTAGGGTCTCCATTAAATTGAAGTTTTGGAATATAAAGCCTAATTTTTTTCGGCGAAAATCACTGATTTGATTGCCACGCATTTTCAATATATCTTGTCCATCGATCCTCACAGTTCCAGTCGTTGGTAAAGTAATAGTTGAGATGGCATTCAGTAACGTCGACTTTCCAGCACCGCTTGGACCCATAATGCCGACAAATTCCCCTTGATCAACAGAAAAAGAAATATTATTTAATACTTGTACTTTATTACTTCGGTAACCATATGTTTGACTTAGATGATTTACTTCTAAAATTTTTTTCATACATTTCGCTCCAGTTTTTTCATTGTCCTTATTCTACCAATATTTTGTGTAACTGAACATCGTTTTCCCTTACAATTAAGTAATAATAAAAAAAGATTCATCAATCATTTATTTTTCAAGTCCAAAATGTTGTGACAATTTCCACAAACCTTTTAGGTAGTTGTTTTCATTATTTTTTCATTCCTCATAAACACTATATGTAGTTGTAAAGCAGGAATAAAAATTAAATTTCACACTACATATAGTTGAAAGATTCATTGAATTGATTTATGATAAGGATGGAATAAATCTATGAGGAGATGGGTAGTAATGATGGAAATGAAGTACACAAATAATCAAGAGGGTTCTACTGATTCGACCTTGCACACGATGAAAATAGTGAAAAGAGATGGACGGTTAGTTGATTTTGATGATCAAAAAATCTATGACGCTTTGATCAAAGCTGAACAAAAGATTCATGGTTCTTTAGACCCTCTTGCCCATGAACGTATTCAAGAAATCGTCGAAAGAATCGATCAAGAAATTTCTGACCGTTTCACTGAAGATGTGAAAATCTATGAGATCCAAAATATCGTCGAACATATTTTACTCGCTAGAAACGAATATGAATTGGCAGAAGAATATATCAATTACCGAACTCGTCGTGATTTTGAGCGGAGTAAAGCAACCGATATCAATTTTACCATCAGTAAATTAATCAATAAAGATCAATCTGTCGTCAATGAGAATGCAAACAAAGATAGTGATGTTTTTAATACTCAACGAGATTTGACTGCCGGAATCGTTGGTAAATCAATTGGCCTTAAAATGTTGCCAGCTCATGTTGCAAATGCTCACCAAAAAGGTGACATTCATTATCATGACTTGGATTACCATCCATATACTCCAATGACTAACTGCTGCTTAATTGATTTTAAAGGGATGCTGAATAATGGATTCAAAATCGGTAATGCTGAAGTTGAAGCGCCAAAATCGATCCAAACAGCTACTGCCCAAATTTCTCAAATCATTGCAAATGTTGCTTCAAGTCAATATGGCGGCTGTTCAGCAGACCGTGTAGATGAATTGTTAGCCCCCTTTGCTGAATTAAATTATCAAAAACATTTAGCTGATGCAAAAGAATGGATCGAAGGTTCTGAACGGCAAGAAGCTTATACTAAAAGCAAAACAAAAAAAGATATTTACGATGCCATGCAAAGTTTAGAATATGAAATCAATACATTATTTACCTCAAACGGTCAAACTCCATTTACTTCTTTAGGATTTGGATTAGGCTTGAATTGGTTTGAACGTGAGATTCAACGTGCCATCTTGCAAATTCGGATCAATGGTTTGGGTAGTGAACACCGAACAGCTATCTTCCCTAAATTGATTTTCACCTTGAAACGTGGCGTCAATCTAAATGAAACAGATCCAAATTACGATGTAAAACAACTTGCCTTAGAATGTGCCACAAAACGCATGTACCCTGACGTTTTAAATTACGATCGTTTAGTTGAGCTTACTGGTAGTTTTAAAGTTCCAATGGGTTGCCGCTCTTTTTTACAAGGGTGGAAAGATGAACAGGGTGAAGAAATCAACGTGGGCCGTATGAATTTAGGTGTCGTCACATTGAATTTACCTAGAATCGCTATGGAAGCTCACGGTGATAAGTCAAAATTCTGGACCCTTTTGGCAGAACGTTTAGAAACAATGAAAGATGCTCTGGTTTATCGCGTTGAACGCTGTAAAGAAGCTACGCCAGCTAATGCACCAATTCTGTATATGTATGGTGCTTTTGGAAAACGATTATCGAAAAAAGAATCTGTCAATGAACTCTTCAAAAACAAACGGGCTACTGTTTCACTAGGCTATATCGGGCTATATGAAGTCGCTTCTGCCTTTTATGGTGGTGATTGGGAACAAAATCCTGAAGCAAAAGACTTTACGATTGCGATCTTAAAAGATTTGAAGGCTCATGCAGATGCTTGGGGCAACGATTATGGCTATCATTTTAGTGTTTACTCAACCCCTAGTGAAAGTTTAACTGACCGTTTCTGCCGTTTAGATTCAGAGAAATTTGGGATTGTTGAAAATATTACAGATAAAGAGTATTACACGAATAGTTTTCATTATGATGTTCGTAAAAATCCAACTCCTTTTGAAAAATTAGATTTTGAAAAAGATTATCCACAATATTGCTCAGGCGGTTTCATCCACTATTGCGAATACCCAGTTTTACAACAAAATCCTAAAGCTTTAGAAGCTGTTTGGGATTACGCATATGACCGCGTTGGTTATCTGGGTACTAATACACCGATCGATCATTGCTATGAATGCGGCTTTGAAGGCGACTTTCATCCAACTGAGCGAGGGTTTGAATGTCCCCAATGCGGCAATCATGATCCCAAATCATGCGATGTTGTCAAACGTACCTGCGGCTACCTAGGCAACCCACAAGCACGCCCTATGGTTCACGGAAGACATAAAGAAATCTCATCAAGAGTAAAACATATGAAATAAAAAGGGGATCAAACCGGTAACTCCGACTGAAAAATAGGATCAATTGATTGTGACGCTTTTTGACACTAGCAGTTGTTATCTTTTTTCCGAAGAGTTGGTTTGTGTAGCTAGATTCAATAAAAAGTGGATCAAACCAATCACTTTAATAAAATCCAGAAAAAACGATGCCCCCTGTGGCTCTATACAGGCATCGTTTTTCTTTGAAAGAAGGATTAGAAATGAGAAATCCCAAACCACAGGAATGGTTAGCAACAGAGCTAAGTCAAAATTATATCGCCGATTATAAAGCGTTTAATTTTGTAGATGGTGAAGGTGTGCGAAATAGCTTATATGTCAGCGGCTGTTTATTTGCGTGTGAAGGTTGTTTTAATCAAGCCGTCCAAAACTTCCGCTATGGCAAACCATTTACCAAAAAACTAGAGGAAAAAATTATCGAAGACTTAGCACATGATTACGTGCAAGGGTTGACTTTGCTAGGTGGCGAACCTTTTTTAAATACAGAAGTTTGTTTGACTATAGTTGATCGAGTTCATCAAGAATTTGGACATAAGAAGGATATCTGGTCTTGGTCTGGCTACACCTTTGAGGAGCTGTTAGTAGAATCAGCTGATAAACTTGAGCTACTAAACAAAATTGATATTTTAGTTGATGGACGCTTTGAATTGTCAAAAAGAAACTTGAATCTACAATTCAGAGGTAGTAGCAATCAACGAATCATTGATGTAAAAAAATCCTTGGCTTGCGGGCAAGCTGTTGTCTGGGAAAAATGTCATGATGCCGAACAATCTTATGAACAAATTGAAAAAGCTAAATTGATTTAAAGACTATCCTTAGGTACTATTATTATCATTTAGTCCATAACTTAACCAATGGGGCCACAAGAGAAATCTTGTGGCCCCATTGGCTTTAGTTTGTCCTCCTATCAAATCATTCGCTCATCTTCTAAATGTATATTACAATAAAATAAACACTTACTTAATGATTAAAATCAATTAAAAATTTAGGAGGATAAACTTATTATGATATCAACTCTGTCTAACTCTTCAAAAAAGGCGATCATCACTGGTGCTGCTTCTGGAATTGGGTATGCTACAGCTAAACTATTCATTGAAAAAGGGTTTATTGTTGGCTTGATCGATGCTGATAAAAAGCGCCTAGCATCTATTTCGGAAGAATTTAAACAGGATACCGATGTCTGTTATTACCGTAGCGTTGATGTAACGAATGAAGTTTCTTTAAAAAAAGCGATCGATGAGCTGACCGATAGTTTGGGTGGACTCGATATTTTTTTCAGTAATGCCGGAATCAATGGAACGTGGGCTCCAATTGAAACGCTAAGTATTAGTGAATGGGACCAAACAATAAATACAAATTTACGTAGTACCTTTTTATGTACAAAATTTGCCATTCCACACATGAAGAAAAACGGCGGCTCAATTATTATCACTAGTTCTATCAATGGTACGCGAATTTTTAATAATTTTGGAGCTTCCGCTTACAGTGCATCAAAGGCTGGACAAGTAGCCTTTACAAAGATGGCAGCTTTAGAGCTGGCCCGTTATAACATTCGTGTAAATGCAATTTGTCCTGGAGCAATCGACACTGCGATCAATGAAAAAACAACTTACTCTGATGCCTTAAAAGAAGTTGAAATCAAGGTAGAGTTTCCAGAAGGCGATCGCCCATTAAAAAATGACACTGGAACAAGTGAACAAGTTGCTCAATCTGTTTTGTTTTTAGCAACTGACGCATCCGCAAATATTTCTGGCACAGAGCTTTATGTAGATGGCGCAGAATCTTTACTATAAAATACAATTCGATAAAAAAAAGTGGGGAGCTCAACCTAAAAACGGTTTTGTCTCCCCACTTGCTTTTTAAGTAATACTTGCCTTAAAAAAATCAAGAACCTCTGAACGAATTTTGCTGTGCTCTACAATTGGCTCTGGATAATCCTTTCCAATTGAAAGGCCATTTTTTTCTTGAAGAGCTAATGGCATCTTATTTGGTTCATGGATATATTCATTAGGTACATGTTTTAGCTCAGGGATAAACTGACGAATAAAGTCCCCATGATGATCAAATTTTTCACTTTGTCTCGTAGGATTGAAGATTCGAAAATAAGGCACTGCATCTGTACCTGTTGAAGCGGCCCATTGCCAACCACCAATATTACTTGCTGAATCATAATCAATCAACTTTTGTTGAAAATATTTTTCGCCCCAACGCCAATCGATCATTAAATCTTTCGTCAAAAAAGATGCGACGATCATTCGTAAGCGGTTATGCATCCAGCCGGTTTGATTTAGTTGTCTCATTGCTGCATCGACGATTGGAAAACCTGTCTGACCGTTTTTCCATCGTTCAAACAACTCTTGATTATCCTGCCATTTTAGTTGTCGATATTGTTCTTTGATTTCCTGCGTTTTTTGGATCGGATTCTCAAAATAAATCATATTGTAAAAATCACGCCAGCAAAGCTCAGAAATAAAAGTTTGGCGCCCGTCTGATTCTGGTTCAGCATTCAGAGCATGCCAAATTTTGCGAATCGAGATTTCCCCTGTTCTCAAAAATCTTGATAATTTGCTTGTCTGATCTAATGCAGGGTAATCTCTGGCTTTTTGGTAATCCTGTAAATGCTTACTTATAAATTCTTTTAACACATTTTCCGCTACATCCTCTCCGCATTCGTAATCGAATGGTAAAGCTATTTTTTCAACAATTTTTCTAAACTCTTTTTCGCCACGATGAAATAAAGGATGCGTAAGCGTTACAAATGATTGAGAATGCTTAGACATTTTCTCATAAGGACGTTTAGGCATTTGCATCCATTTTTTATAGTAAGGGGTAAATACTTTATAGCTTTCATTTGTTGGCTTTTTGATTTCCTCTACACCATGTAAATGACTATCTTGATACGCATTAACTTGAATAGCCATACTTTCAAAAGAATCAAGCATCTGTTGATCCCGCTCTCTGCCGAAGCCGCGTTCATCTTTATTAAAATAAATTGTACGCCAATCGGGATAAGCCTTTTTAAGTTCTGAAAAGGATTCTGCTACATTTCCATATAAAAAATGAAGGGTGATATGATGTGTTTTAAGATGTTCATAAAAATTACTTAAACTACAGAAAAAAGCCTCTTGATTGTAACTATTTTCTAAAAATTGTAATGGGTTTAATTGAAAAATACAGATAAGTTCCTCGGTCTTTTTGCTCTGTTCAATCATTTTATTAAAAGCTGTATTATCATCTAAACGAAGGTCTTTGCGAAACCACATAATTGTTTTACTCATTGTGTTTTTCCTTTCGTAACGATTAATCTCCTTTAATAGTAGCACAGATTTCACGAGACAACGAATAATCAGGATTAGCGTCTTATATTACCCAAAATCAATCTAGTCTTCACCATTCTCATTTTTTTGTTTTTCCCATAAAGGTAATATCATATTCTCATACGACATGGGATCCAGGTTTGTCAACGTTATTCCTAATAATCGGATTCCTTGTTCAAGTCCTAGAATTTCTTCCCAGATCAAGTTTGCTTGATAGTACAATTCTTCTTTTTTAGAAATATATTCCGGTAGGGTTCGACGCTTTGTCACTGTTGTATAATCCGCATAGCGCACTTTTAAAACAACCGTTTTGCCATGTTTTTGGACTCGTTCTAAAGACTCCTCTACTCGCTGCGCCAATTGTCTTAGTTGAGCTGTCACTTGCGCCTCTGTAGTTAGTGGAGTTCCATATGTATGTTCTTTGCCTACTGATTTACGATCTCTTGTGATACTTACAGGTGAGTCATGAATTCCTCGAACTTTTCGGTAGAGAGAATACCCCATTTTACCAAAATGACGGATTAGTTCCATTTCATCTTGTTTATACAAATCCTCACCAGTATAAATACCTAAATCATGCATTTTAGGAACCGTTTTTTTCCCAACACCATGAAAAGCCTCGATCGGTAAAGCTTTCAAAAAAGTTTCGGCGTCTTCTGGCATCACAACCGTTAGGCCTTTAGGTTTTTGAAAATCAGAAGCTAATTTAGCTAAAAATTTATTATAACTAACACCTGCTGAACAGGTTAAATGCAACTCATTCCAGATATCATACTGAATCAATTTAGCAACTTTAATCGCTGATTTGCTATTGATTTTATTGGCAGTTACATCTAAATAGGCCTCGTCGATTGAAACTGGCTCGATAATATCTGTGTAGCGTCGAAAAATTTCTCTAATTTGCTGAGAAATCTCAGAATATTTCTCGTAATTTCCTGGTTTAAAGATAGCTTCCGGACATAATTCATAGGCTTTTTGGGCACTCATTGCAGAATGAATCCCGAATTTCCGAGCTTCATAATTGGCTGTCGTTACCACACCCTTTCCACCTGTATCACTTGGGTGCCTTGCAATCACTAAGGGGTGACCGACGAGTTCAGGATGGTCTCGTTCTTCCACAGAAGCAAAAAAGGCATCCATATCGATATGGATAATTTTGCGGGAAATGTCCTTTTTCAACGGAAAACGCAGTTCACCGATCATTTTGCCAGCCTCCTTCAAAACTTGATGTGATGATCTCTCACTCTTAATGAAATTTAAGAAAAATTCCTGTTTTACTATCATTGAGCAGGTTTTCAATCTTAGTTTGTGCAATTGTGGAAAGTGTAGAAACTGGAACTGTTCTATCGATTGTTTGAACAAGTGGATCGACAAATCTTATTTTCTTTTTTTGCCAGATATCATAATTGTCTTCACTTGAACAAATGCTATATTTTAGTGGCTGGCTCATGTTAGTCAACAGTTGAAGAATTTCAATCGAATTACTTGCTTGTAATCTCATCAAAAATGCTGAATCTGTCAACAATAAATCCTGAGGGGTAATATCCTGACTTTCTAACCCAAGCTGGATTGCCTTGGCCATCCATTCATAACTACATATATTTCGAGGATCATAAAAAAAGTCGATCACTATTTTTTTATATTGATCCATAAACCAAATAGCCCATTCCGATGACTCTAAAACAATTTTTTCATCGACAATGTTGATTGCAGTCAGAAATTGTTGAATTTCCTGTAATGGAACTGAAAAATAGCGATGAATTTCCCTCAATGTATAATCGATCCTGTCGCAACATAATAATGGTGCTTCTTGTTCCAATAATTGCCATTGGGCATCATTAAATAAAATCTGCTGATAATCAAAACCAAATTGCTTCAAAATTGCTGGAATCGCAGATTCTTCGATTATTTGTTCTTTGATTTGCTCGTGATAATCATCTTGTTTATTGGCTAAAGCCAAATCAATAACATGAGAGAATGCTGTATGTGATACATCATGCAGTAATCCTGCAACTTGCTCTTCCAAGGAACCACCAAGCTTTCTGATCAACAACATAACGCCAACAGAATGTTCATATCTAGTTTCATTCCAAAAGGGATTGATCAGAAATGCTGGCCCCGCCATATGAACATCCTTTAATCGTTCCATCTCTTTCGATAAGAGTAAGGCTTTTAGAACCTCTTCTACTTCAAACGAACCATATAAGGGATCTTCAACAATCATTGCTTTCACTCCTAAATCGTTTACTCGCTTTTACACATATTATATACGAACGTTTGTTCATTTACAACTGATTATGGCTAAAATAAAAGAAGCAGTACTTTTTCAGTACTACTCCGCCTATGAGACTATCTTATCGCAGCTGATCCCCGTTCACCGGTTCTGATACGAATCGCCTCTTCTACATTATACACAAATATTTTGCCATCCCCTACTTCTCCAGTCTGACAAATCGTTAAAATCAAGGCAATCACAGCTTCTACATCGTTATCCAAAACAATCATACTAATTTTGACTTTAGGAAGTAATGTGGTGATAATTTCTTGACCACGTATGTATTCCTTTAACCCCTTTTGATTTCCAAAGCCTAACACTTGGCTCACGGTCAGTCCAATCGTTTCAAAATTGTCAGTCATTGTTATTTTCAGCTCTTCTAATTTTTCTTGTTGAATGATTGCTTCTATTTTTTTCATCCATTTTCCTCCTAAGAATCTAGTCCCATAAATGTTGGATAAGCAGTTTCATCATGCTCGATTCTATCTAATCCCAAAGCTTCTTCTTTGGCGGATACCCTGATCGGTATAAACAATTGAATCCCTTTGATGATTATAAAACTAGCAACACCAGCAAAAAGAATCGTAAACACGATGCTAGCAACTTGAGCGATGAACAGCTCTGTTCCACCATATAATAGCCCAACTTTTCCACCTACAGCTGGATCTGCAAAAACACCTGTCATGATTCCGCCAAAAATTCCGCCTACACCATGACAACCAAAAGCATCTAATGCATCATCATAACCAATTTTATGTTTAACAAATGAAATAAAATAGTAACAAAACGGACTTACTAAAGCACCTAGTACAAAAGAACTCCAAAGAGAAACAAATCCTGCACCTGGCGTAATCGCTACTAAACCTACAACAGCACCAGTACAAGCACCCACAACAGTTGGTTTACCAAGCGCTAACTTTTCGATCAACATCCACGAAAGCATGCCACTAGCCGCTGCTGTATTGGTTGTCAACATAGCATGAATTGCTAGACCATCTGCCGCTAGTGCGGAGCCTGAGTTAAAACCAAACCAGCCAAACCAAAGTAAGCCAGCACCTAACACTACAAATGGAATGTTGTGGGGACGGTATTCTGTTTGTCGATATTCACGACGCTGTCCTAAAACAATCGCCAATACAAGACCTGAAATTCCTGAACTAATATGGACGACATTGCCACCAGCAAAATCGATCGATCCTATTTTATCTAAAAATCCACTGCCCCAAACCATGTGAGCCATCGGATAATAAACCACGATCGACCAAATAGCGATAAACAAAAAGATGGCGGAAAACCGCATACGACCAACTACAGCACCTGTGATGATAGCAGTGGTAATTAAGGCAAACATCATTTGAAACCCTGCAAACAAGCCTTCAGGTATCGTATCTCCTTTGGTCATTGATACATGCTCAAAAAATAATTTATCTAGGTTACCGACGAATAGATTATCTCCACTAAAAGACATCGAATAGCCTAATATAATCCAAAGAACTGAAGCCAATCCCATTACACAGATCACCATCATCATTGTATTGAGAATATTTTTCCTTCGTTCTAACCCACCGTAAAAAAAGGCTAAAGCTGGTGTCATCAAAAAAACCATTGCAGAACAAATCAAAATAAATGCACTATTTCCTGTTTCCATAAAACCCCTCCAATTTCCAAATTAAGCCAACCTTCATTTTAGCTTTGTCGGTTATTTTAGCATCGTTTATTAATTTATCCTAGCAAAAATCACTTAATCAACTAAAATAATTTCATTTTTCTGACAATTTACGTTATAAAAAATAACATCTATACCAATGTAGCGTTTCCAATTAAAAATAAGGAATACTTTAGTGAACCAATAAAAAACGCGAAACAAAAACTAAAGGTCAGTTTTGTTTCGCGCTCTAAATCTCCGAAAATGGCAAGGCAAAAGCAACTCCTTTTTATTTCTCTGAGCTAAACGCTTTTCTCTCATCCTTTTTCACTATTCAATTCATTCGACATGAAATTCTTTATACACCTCTTGCTTTTTCAAGCCCCGCAACTTCGCTACTTCTTTAATTGCTTCTTTAGACGTACTACCTGTATTCATCAAAACGTCAATATGCTCCTTGATAGAGAGTTCCAGATCCTCATTTTCGATTGGTTCTAGTTCACTAGCTCCTTCAACTAAAAGACAGCATTCCCCTTTTAACGTATGTTCAGCCAAATAATCCCTCAATTCAGCCAATGTTCCGCGAAGATATTCTTCATGGATCTTCGTCAACTCACGACAAATCACGGCTTTGCGTTCTTCACCAAAAACATCAGAGAAATGCTTTATCGTTGTCCCGATTCGATGGGGAGACTCATAAAAAATTTGTGTTGGAATAGCCGTTTTCAACTGTTCCAAAATCTCAACTTGTTCTTTTTTCTTGCGCGGCAAAAAACCATAAAATGTAAAGGGTTGAGGCGACAAACCAGAAGCAATCAAGGCTGTGATTCCAGCAGTCGGTCCAGGCAAGGCAATTACTTTGATGCCTGATTCAATACACGCTTCTACTAATTCATGACCTGGATCACTAATTGACGGCATCCCTGCATCACTTACTTGTGCAATCGTTTCGCCTGCCTCTAAACGAGCTATAAATTGTGGAATTCGTTCTTTGTAATTATGCTCATGAAAACTAATTTGAGGCGTTGCTATTTCAAAATGATTGAGTAATTTTTGAGTATTTCGAGTATCCTCACTCGCAATAATCGTTGCTTCCTTTAAACTATTAACACAGCGAAAGCTCATATCTTCCAAGTTTCCGATTGGTGTCGGCACCAAATATAGTTGTCCAATGCTGGATGAATCGAAACTTTTTTGTTTTTGCATAACTGCTCCTTTTCAACATCTAAATGTAAAAGGGCTGAGACAAATATTGTCACAGCCTCTAAATTTGAATTGATTACTATTTATTTGTATCTTTCACCATAAATGACATCCAAACAAAACGCACATTCTTCATCATTTTCACGACGTGAGCCATATAAAATATTACAAACATGAAAGCCTTCTTCATAAAGCTTTTCCAAATTCATACGAGATTTAGATAGCTCTTGTTTTGCTGGATCATTCGGATCACTGGCTAGTTTTGTCAGCTCCTGCAAATGTTCTCGTAAGCGTTGGTTTTCAATTTCAAGCGTTGTATTCTTCTCTACTAACTCATGAAGTGCTTCTTTAATCTCTGATAATTGTCCTAAAGTTCCTTGTAAATCTGTCTCTAAAGAACTCAGTCCGTCGTATAAAGAACGTTTATCCATTATGATCACCTTTTTCGGCTTGAGCTTTTTGCGTTGCTTCTTTAATTTCGTCATATTCATATTCTACAGCGATTTCACGACCTACTAAACGAACCTTGATGATTCGACTCAATAAGTTTAAGCCAACTACGCGACCTTTTCCATCTGGTGTGATCACATCTTTACCATAATCTGGTAATTCCTTTTTCGCTGCTTCGTATTCATCATTTTCATATTTTAAACAACACATCAAGCGCCCGCATAAGCCAGAAATTTTCACCGGATTTAACGATAATCCTTGATCTTTTGCCATTTTGATCGACACTGGCATAAAATCACCTAAGAAGGTTGAGCAGCATAATTGTCTGCCGCAAGGACCAATACCCCCTAAAATCTTCGCTTCATCTCTGACACCGATTTGACGTAATTCGATTCTCGTACGGAAAATTGCTGCTAAATCTTTGACGAGTTCTCGAAAATCGATTCGTCCGTCTGCGGTGAAATAAAAAACCATTTTGCTGCGATCAAATGTATATTCAACACGAATCAATTTCATCTCTAACTCGTGCGCACGAATTTTCTCTTTGGCCACACTTAATGCCGCTTTGGCATCGTCTACGTTTTTTTGTTCCTTTTCTAAATCAGTTTCTGATGCTTTATTTAAAATGGGTTTTAGATCCTCAGGTAAATCTTCTGGATCGATCGTTTTTTTCGGTATGGCAACTGTGGCCAGCTGTTTAGATTGCTGTGACTCCACAAGCACTTTATCATTGTAAAAATACTCTGATTTTCCAGGAGCAAAATAATAGATATGACCTGCTTCGCGGAAGCGAACTCCTACTACTTCTACCATTTTCATCCTCCTATTTATGTTTTAGGGTGGATCATTCGTACCACTAATTGTTCACAAACACTTTGGAAACTAACATTGGCTTCCCACTTTTGGCGAGCCTTCAAAATCAGTTCAACTCGTTGTGCCTGTTGTTCGATCACACGTTTAAGCTGTTCTTTGGCCACACTGTCAGTGAGCTGTTTGCGATAATAAGCAAGTAATAAATCAAAACTCAACGCTTGTTGGTCTTTTTCTTTAAAGACTTTGATCATCTTTTTTTGAACATAGACAAACGCTTGTAAATCATCTTTTATCAAGTAATCAAACCATTGTTGAGTAATTTCCCTAGCTTCATTAAACCATTCATCTTGAGAGATTTCAACTGCTTTGTCGAAACTATTTGTCAGTTCAGCCAAAAGATTCGCTGTATTTTTATTGACCCCTGATTCAACTAGTGCATTGACTAATTTATCCTTAACCAGCGGTTGAAAATGAAGCACCTGACAGCGAGATTGAATCGTTGGGAGAATTTTCGCTAAAGAGGTCGTCTCTAAAATGGCTAAGACTTTTCCTTCTGGCTCTTCTAAAAACTTTAATAGACTATTCGCTGCGCCAACGCTCATCTTGTCAGATTGCTCAATCAAAAAAACCTTTTGGGCAGATTCAACGCCACTTTTACTAAATTCGGCTTTTAAAGCTCTGATTTGGTCCACTTTGATCGTTTGGCCGTCAGGCGTAACTCTTAAAACATCTGGATGCTCGTTCTCGTTGATTCGTAAGCAGTTATTGCAGTGGTTACAAGGATTATTCTCTGTCAAATTAGTACAAAAAACATGTTTTGCCATCCATAAGCCAAATTCTTTTTTACCAGTTCCTGTATCGCCTTCAAAAAGATAAGCATGGGCAAGACGACCATGCTCGAAGCTTTTTTGAAGTTGCTGGTATAGTAGTGGTTGCTGCTCATTTAAAACGTGAGCTTCATTCATCTTAATATTGATGGAATCCTTCTACTGGAAGAACAAAGACAGTTGCACCGCCTACTTCAACCTCTACAGGATAAGGCACTTGTCCATCCATCGTAATATCTAGTGTTACAGGAGTTGACACATATTGTTTACGAGATTGACAGGTTTGTTTGATCAATTCCAATGCTTCGTCAACACGGTCATCATCGATCCCAACGATAAATGTACTGTTTCCAGCTTTTAAAAAACCACCAGTTGATGAAAGTTTTGTTGCGCGGATATTGGCGTCAATGAACTCATTGGCTAAACGGTTGCTATCTTTATCTTGGACAATTGCTAAAATAATTTTCATATTCGGTCACCTTCCTAGTTTCTAAAGTATTCTGGATAACGATTTACGATTGCTTGAAAAGTTGCTTCTACAACATCGACCAAGCCCATTCTGGCATCGATTTTCGTAATTCTTTCTGGGTTTTCTTCCACTAGTTTTAAATATTCGTGGCGTACTCGCTGATGAAACTCAAGACCTTCTGAATCCAGTCGATCGATCTGTTGCGTACGATGATTTTTGATACGGTTCAAGCCTGTATCTGAATCTACATCTAAATAGATTGTAAAATCAGGTATGGTGCCTTCGATTGCAAATTCATTGATTGCAGCGATTGCTTCAACACCGATCCGTCGACCAGCTCCTTGATACGCTAAAGAGCTATCCACAAAACGATCACACAAAACGATTTTGCCTTCTTCTAATGCTGGCAAAACTTTTTCCATCAGATGCTGACGGCGAGCAGCTGCATAAAGCAACGCTTCTGTCCGCTCATCCATCTCTTGATTTCTTGGATCTAAAATAATTTGACGAATCTTCTCAGCAATGGGAATGCCGCCAGGCTCTCTTGTTTTGATGATGCTTCGTTCTGCTGCCAAATCCAGCCTTGGGTATAACTCGTTCAATACACTCGTTTTACCTGCGCCGTCTGGCCCTTCGATTGTTATAAAAATACCTTGCACTTTACTAATCCCCTTACTTACTTTGATTCCTTTCATCTATTATACTTTATCTATCACTATCAGTCTAATTGAATTCCTTATTATTAAAATTTTCCTGACGAATCAATGAAAAAGTAGTGATTTTATAGCAAAAAAACTGGAAAGAATATCCTGACGGACTTCTCCCAGTTATATGGTGTTAAATCATTTCCACTTTTTTAATTCTGTTATATAAAATAAGTGTGGCAACACCCGTGCAAAGGCTTCTTAGTAAAAATAAACGACTCAATATATTTATTTTAGTAAAAAAATGATAAAAACATTTACAATAAAACCAACATTTCTCACTGATCAGACAAGAATATACTGGTTCCATTTCAAACATGCTATAATTATTTTAGAGTCACCATTAAAAACTGGGAGTGAGTTCTTTGAAAAAACTATTTGCAGCCGTTGACGATTATTTTATTGAAAAATTAGTAGAAAACGATCCCATCTTTGACCAAATCTTAACGAATAATGAGAAATATCAATTACCTCCTCATGACGTTTCTCCTTCTCAAGGAAAATTTCTTTATCTTCTAGCAAAAATCAAAGGTGCGAAACGAATTTTAGAGATTGGTACGCTTGGCGGTTATAGTACTCTTTGGTTTGCTAAAGCGGTAGCTGAAAATGGACAGGTGATTTCTCTTGAATACGACCAAAAACATGCCAAAATTGCTCAAGAAAATTTAGCCCTTGCTGGTGTTTCTGAGAAAACAACTATTTTAGTGGGAGCTGCTGCTGAGACCTTAGCAACTATGGTCCAAACACAAACTTCACCTTTTGATTTGATTTTTATTGATGCAGATAAAGAAAATAACTCCCTTTACCTAAAGTACGCATTACAATTAGCACAGCCAGGAACGATTATTATTGGTGATAATGTTGTTCGTGATGGTGCTGTTATTGATTCGCAAAGTTCTGATGGACGAGTGATAGGAGTAAGATCCTTTATAGAAGATCTGTCTACTTCTAAACACTTAACTTCGACGGCTATTGAAACTGTTGGAGTAAAAGGATATGATGGATTTACAATCAGTATTGTTGAAGAGTAATGGCGAAAAATAGACTAAATAGAGGGGAAGATTCATCCATGGATGAATCTTCCCCTCTATTTTATTTTTATGCTAATCTAAAGTTCCCGTCGTCCTTCTACAGCTTTTAACAAGGTTACTTCATCCGCATATTCAATATCACTGCCTACTGACAAGCCATGAGCTAATCTTGTCACGATGATTCCAGCGGGCTTGATCAAACGAGAAAGATACATCGCTGTTGCTTCCCCTTCTGTCGTAGCATTTGTTGCAATAATGACTTCTTTGACTTCATCATCGTGAAGACGTTGAATCAACGATGCAATATTAATATCTTCTGGACCTGTGCCTTCCATTGGAGATAAAACCCCATGCAACACATGATACATCCCATGATATTCACGCATCTTCTCCATTGCCATCACATCTTTTGGTTCTTCTACGACTAAAATGATACTGCGGTCTCTTGTGGTATCCTGACAAATTTCACAAGGATCTTCTTCTGTAATATTGCCGCAAATACTACAAAAATGCAGATCACGTTTCACACTGATCAAAGCTTTGGCAAAAGCATTGACATCTTCTTCTTTCATATCAAGTGTATAAAAAGCCAATCGAACAGCTGTTTTTTGACCGATACCAGGTAATTTCATATAACTTTCAACTAATTTAGCGATAGGTTCTGGGTAATGCATTTCAACAAATCCTTTCAAACACAAACGATGGACGATTGGTTGTAAATTATATATTCATTGTAGAACTAACATATATTATACCATTTTTTATAAGTCTTTTTACAGAATAATAACTTTTCTCTGCTTATAAATGCTCTCTCTTAGTTCAACCAATAATAAAAAATTCTCACTATTTTTTCATAAGTGCTGATGCATTTAAATTACATGGAATCAAAAAAAGGACTAATCTTGAACAATCTATTTTATCAAATGTCGTTGGTCTAAAGTACATTCAACAATTTCATACGTTTACTTTAACATTTTGTTCCATTAATATATATGACTACTTTCACTCATAAATCCGGTGTTACATTCTTTTTAATACATAAATGTTAAAAAAATTAAAGTTATCTATAAAATTATATTCTTTTTACTAAATAAATATTGACATTTATTACAGGTGTTATATATTAATTATGGGTGAGAAAATAAAAAATTAGAAATACTAAAGGGGAGTTTTTATGAAAAAGAGTTTAAAATTTTTAGCAGCATCATTATTATTCAGTTCAGTCCTTTTTACAACACCAACGTTAAACACGATTGTTCACGCTGAGGAAACAAGTGTTTCTTCAAGTGAAGATACTAGTGAACTTAGGGGACGCTTGGAGACTTTAGTAGCCCAAGCAGATTCTCTTATTGCATCATCTGAAGCTGAATACACTGCAGAATCTATTGAAAGTTTAAAACTTACATTATCAATTGCGCGAGATGTTTTAACTCACAATACAGAAGCTGGCTATGCTGGTTCTATCCAAGCATTGACATTTAAATTAGAGGCTTTAGTTGCAGCTCCAACTGTACCTAGTACGACTGAACCTAGTTCAACTGTACCTGAATCGACTGATTCTAGCTCGACTACACCTGAGTCGACTGATTCTTCAACTACACCTAGTTCAACTGACTCTAGCTCGACTGATTCTAGTTCAACTACGCCTAGTTCGACTGGTTCTAGCACGACTACACCTAGTTCGACTGACTCTAGCTCAACTGATTCTAGTACAACTACACCTAGCTCGACGGACTCTAGTTCAACTGACTCTAGCTCATCAGATGAGTTAAAACCAACGATTAAAATTGCTGACCAAACAATGTATGTTGGTCAATCATTAACCGAAGAAATGATTTTAAGTTGGGCGACTTTTGAAAATGCGGATGGATACATGGTAGGATTTGAAATAATTGGAGCGCCTATCCAAGTTACACAAATCGGTAATACCTTAGTTGATCCTGGAACATACTCAATCAGATACTACATCAGTGAACTAACACGTAGTACAGCAAATGTTATCGCTGAAAAAATCATTACCTTAACGATTCTTCCAGAAAATGCTAACCCATTAAAACCGGTTGCGCCAATTGAAGAAAATAATGAAACTAAAGCACCTGGTAACGATCTTCTTACACCAGTCGCAAATCCTGTTTCTAATAAAAATCAAAAACCAATTGCTTCAGCTCAAACAAAAGCAAAACAATTACCTTCAACAGGTGAAACAAATAATGGTATGATGGTTGCTTCAGCTGGCGTAATGCTGATTGCAGGAGCTTATATCTTCAGAAAAAAACAATTAGCTAAATAATCAGCTACTTTTTGATTTGATTATGTAATAATTGTGTTGATGTTTCATTGATTCTTGCCCTATCGCACAATTGTCACTAATCATACAGATCATTTTGTCTGCTGGAAATAGAGCAAAACAAAGAGCCAAAGGATAAATGTTTAGGCATTTATCCTTTGGCTCTTCTATTTTTTGGACCACTACTAGCTTTGATTAGAAACCAGGCATTCCTTTAGCATACTTGCCCATGGTCGCTTCTGTTTCTTTTTCTACTTTAGTCAATGCGTCATTGACTGCCATGATTACAAGATCTTGCAGCATTTCTGCATCTTCTGGATCAATAACTTCTTCTTTAATAGAGATATCTTTCATTTTACGATCCCCAGTAAAAGTTGCTGTAACAAGTTCGTTCGTTGCAGCTCCCACAAATTCTCGCACGTTTAGTTCAGCTTGTGCTTTTTCCATATCTTTTTGCATCTTCTGAACTTGTTTCATCATTCCTTGCATATTTCCCATACCACGCATCATAACTATCGTCTCCTCTTAATCATTTATTACTTCAACAAGCGCTTCGCCAAACATCGCGATTGCCTCGTCTACTACTTGATTATTAACTTCTTTAGCTGGTTCTTCTGCAGTCATTAGATGATCCTCATGAGTCGCAGATTGTTCATTACTTGATTGTTCTCCTGAATTTTCTTTATTTTGACTGATAAAGGACTGACGCAATTTTGGCCAGCTTTCTTTTGTGATACAAACCATGTCAGGCGCATAGTTATTTACTAAACGGCTTAAATTATTATGAATCGCTAATTGTAATTCTTCGTCATCCATTGCGCGACCGCAAACAATTTCATAATCGAAAGCGATCACTAAGCCATTCGGACCAGCAGCTACTGGTTCACTGGCTTTGAGCATCGCTCTTTGCGTCACCGACATCATTTGCAATAAGTCATCCCAAACATTTTTAACATTCATTAAATGATCCTTGGTTGCTTCATTCAAGACTTTATACACCAATTCTGTTGGGATCCGAAGTGCATTCTTACTACTGGTTACTCGTGTTGTTTTAACAGGTTCAGTCTCTTTAGCTGTAACACCATTTTTCTTTAGCTCTGCTAATTCTTTTTGTAACTGTTCGACTTTTTGCTGCAAGGCAGTCAGCTCTATGCCACCTGTCGGGTGTGTATCTGGAGCAATAGCGGTCAGTTTTTTAACAGATTTGGCTAGCTTGACAGTCGCTACCTCAAGATAAATATTGGCGTTGTTCGTAAAACGGATATCATTTTGAGTCTCGCTTAAAATTTGAATCATTTGATAGATTTTTTCTGCCTCTGTTTGTTCAGCTAAGCTTTTGAAATTTTCTGTTAGATTTCCAACTTTTTCGGTTAACAAATTAGGTGCTTGCTGAAACATAAGTAAATCACGACAATACAATAATAAATCTTCTAAAAATCGTCTTGCTTCTTTACCAGAGCTAAGAATATTCTCTAATATTTCGAGTGCTTGCTCGACATCACCCGTAACACAGCTGGATATATATTGATCCATCATTTCATAGGTCAAGCTGCCAGTGACTTGCATCGCATCTATCAGTGTGACTTTTTCATCGCTGAATGAAATCGTCTGATCGAGAATGCTTAATGCATCCCGCATTCCACCTTCTGCTGCTCGTCCGATTACATATAACGCCTGCTCTTCATACTCGATAGTAATCTGATTTAAAATATAACCCAAATGATCAACGATATCTTGAGTACTGATTCGTTTAAAGTCAAAACGTTGTGTCCGTGAAATGATTGTCAGTGGAATCTTATGCGGTTCTGTCGTCGCTAAAATAAAAATGACATTTTGCGGAGGCTCTTCCAAGGTTTTTAGTAATGCATTAAAGGCTCCTGTTGATAACATATGGACTTCATCGATGATATAGACTTTATACTCCGCTTGTGTTGGTGCATATTTTGCTTTATCACGAATATCACGAATCTCTTCAACACCATTATTACTTGCCGCATCGATCTCAATTACATCGTTCAACCGTCCTTCTGTAATCGCAACACAGGTTTCGCATTCATTGCAGGGTTCCCCATCTACACTATGTTTACAGTTGATTGCTTTAGCAAAAATTTTTGCTGCGCTGGTCTTTCCTGTTCCTCTTGGGCCGGTAAACAAATAGGCATGCGAGGTTTTCTTTTGGATGATCGCATTTTTTAATGTCTGGGTGATTGCTTTTTGTCCAACAACATCATCGAAACGCTGTGAGCGCCAGACACGATACAAAGCTTGATACGCCATAATTTACCCCTCCCTCGAAATTTCACTATCTTCTATTATACGTGATTTTTATGGATAAGGCATTAAAAAAAGCAAACGGATTAAAAAAATCTTCAAAAAAAGTGGTTAGGCTATAACTCTACGAGTTACACTCTAACCACTTGGAAACTGAATAAACGGTGAAAACAAAAGCAAGCCCTTGTTCCTGTCTTCTTTTACATGGATTAAATATGCGTATCGGTGTCTTCTTTTTTTACTAATCCATCATTTGCTCGAAACATTTGATTGTAACGTTCTTCATCTTCTTGATTGTCTCTAATTACTTTTGAAAGTGTAAATGATGAAGAAATCAATCCCACCGACCCCATCAAATAGTATCCTTTAACCATCAATGGTTCTTTTAGTGTGTATAAGCCAATCAACATCAATGCCACAAAAAAGGCAAATGATCCCCAACTTAGAAAGACAAATGCAGGTGTGTTTCTGTACGCTTTCTTTTTCATAATTCTCTCCTTTAAAATTAATAATACTCTTTCAGTATAGCATTAGTATTTATTAAATGACAATAATTATTTTAATTTCAAAAGAAAAATCAGTTTTATAAATTAATTTAAATAACAATCAAGCATTTAAATAAGCAATATCTTTAGGTAAAACCAAACGTCTTTTATCAATGTATTTCCTTAGGTCTGTCAAGTTCTTGAAAGAAGGAATATCTTCGACGATCATATTAATTTTTTCATCTACGGTTTCAATTGCGTAATTGGATACATACAGATCATATGACTGCTCCGCACAATTAACCGATTGTTCATAAAAATGCGTTTCTTGAACAGACAAACTCACCTTATTCCGAAAGTTTTCTTTTAGGACCGAACTGAGTAATTGCGCATGTTCCTTACCTAGATCACTTAAAACTAAAACAGATAGTTGATGTCTCATTTCATCGGTCAGTCTACTCAAATCTTGCCAGCGAATCGCCATTTCATGCAAGATACCATCCAAATACATCGTTTTCCATGGAAACTTCATTTTCTTTTCCAACACACCTAACGCTTTGGACACTACTGCTGTAAAAACAATAAAATTCTGTTTGATGGCTTTACTTGAATATAAATAGCGGTCATAAACCATAAATTTTTTATATGGAAAAAGCTTATGTTTGGCATAAATATATTCAATCAAACGAATAATACTGACCTTGCTTGGTTCTGAAATAGAAATAGACAGTGCTTCTTGGATCGTTGTCACTAAATTTTCAGCCTGATAAATAACATTGACTTTCTCTTGTTCATTATCCCAACCGAAATCCCACCAAAAAATAGAATAACAAAAATCTTCGTACCAATTATCAGGTAAAACGACGTGGAGCGGCTCAGCAATTTCTTCTACATCTTTCTGATATTTTCTAACATCGATTGTTGTTTGAACAAAACTATTAATTGGATCCTTTCTATTCTGGATCAAAAATCCCTGACTTTCTCGAATAATGGTTACAGCAATCGAATAGGCTAAATGAACGATTTGACTATCATTCAACTCTAAATCGAATTTTTTATTGATCTTACTTGATAATTTAAAGATTTTTTCTCTATCTAAATGAAAAGGCCACTCACGAATACCATAAACCTCAATAAAGTAGCAGGTAAAAAAGTAACGAATTTGTCGTTCATCTTTTCCATGAACATAATACGGTGAGCGACTCATTTGAATATTCCGATCTTTTAAAGCCGAACTAATTACATTTGATAATCGATAGAGACTGGAATTACTTAAAAATAATTTCTTCTCCCAATATGCAGCCACCTGTCTTGGTTCAAAAAAAACGGATTCTAATAAAGAAAAGGCATTTGATTCTTGAATGATTTCTATATAAATTTCGTGAATCGATCGATGGGGTGAAGTAATCAATCGAATCCCATGCTTTCTGGATGTCTCTATCGTCAAATAATCTGACCAGCGATCTTCTATGTACTGACAATCCAGCATAATCGTTTTTTTGGAACACTCAATACTCTCAGCTAAATAATCAGAAGTAATCCAGCTATTTGATCCATTTAATAAGTTCAACAACAGCACTCTTCGATGCATAGATGGTGCTAACAATCTTTCCATTTTGTTCTCCTCTTTTCCCCTTTTTAACTGCATTCTTCAAAATTTTCCCTTGGTTAAGATTTTTTTGAAGAAATCCCTATATAACAGTCATTATAGCATCTTCCAGTCCTTTTTTGAATTAATCTAAAGCGCAACTCAATTGGTTTATTTAGAACGTGGTCTTATTATAAAAGTATAAAAAACGCGGATTTAAAATTTATCGATAAATGGAAAATCTCACCACATTTTTGGAGGGATTCTACATGAAAAAAAACACAATCAAACAAACGATCATCCTTGGTGTCATCAGTATTTTAGGTGTTGCTTTATTTATTGGTGGCTCTATTTTCACCGATAGCTTAAGCAGAGCTAATCCTTCGAATACGGAACCTAAAAAAGAAAAAATGACCTTGATAAAAAATGTGCCCACAAGCGCACAATTAAGTAAATTGGCAAATGTTTCAAAGAAAAAAGAAAAAATTGTTTCCGTAAACAATACAAAAGATACTACTGCGCCTACTATCATTGCACCAGAGGAAACCATTGAACAAAATGCTCAAGTCAATGTCTATGATGAAGTTACTGCTGTCGATAATAAAGATGGTGACCTTACAGCAAAAATAACAACTGAAGAAAATCTGGATACCTCTGTTCTTGGAACTCAAACAGTTCACTTCTCCGCAACAGATGCTAGTGGAAATACAGGAGTGGCCGATCGTATATTCCATATCATTCCTAAAAACGAGCCTGTAGCTAATGTTCCACAAGCTGAACAAGGAAGTGTCAATCCAGAACCTATTCAAGCAGAGCCAACTCCTGAAACCACAACCACAGCTGTTATTGAACCAACCTATGGTGCAACGACACTCACACTCAATGGTCAAACAATTCCTTATCAAAACGGTGGACAAGGTAGTGGACAAAGCATCATTGATTCAAATCCTGGTGGTCTTGCTTCAACTTGGGGAGGTGCAGCCGTCCAATCAGGTGACGATGGTCAAAATACTCACTTCATCGGTCATAATCCTGGTGTCTTTTCAACCGTCTTCTCTTTAAACACTGGCAGTCAAATCGTAGTCACTGATGCAAATGGAACACCTACAACGTATACGGTAAGAACGTTACTTCAACTGGACGATTACGGCGCTGAAGTTGGTACAGGAACGAACTACTGGGACCTTGTTGTAGGAACTGGCGGCGGTGAACGAATCACTCTACAAAGTTGTATCAATGATGATGTTAATTTGTTTGTGATTGCTTATAAATAAATCAACAGAGCATCTACGAGTCTTATCTCGTAGATGCTCTTTCTATCAATTCTGTCGCAATTGTTACTTTTCTTGCCACTGGCGCTCGCCCATGAATAATCGAAAGAAGCGTTTCAACAGCTAATTCTCCCATCCACTCTGTATGAATTTTGATTGTTGTCAATGGCGGACTAACATATTTTGCCACACTGATATCATTGAACCCAATCACCGAAATATCTTCTGGTACCTTAAGTCCTGCTTCATGAATTGCCTTTAAAGCGCCTATCGCCAAAGCATCGCTGGAAGCAAAAAAAGCGCTTGGGAAATCCGTTGGATATTCTAGTAAAAATTGCTTCATCACTTCATAACCACCAATAACTGTAAATGGTGCTTTTAGGATATAATTATCATTTACTATTTTCTTTTGGGTCAGCATTTCTCTAAAAATAGTCAATCGCCTATCCTCAAGTGGCTCTTGGCTTCCAGTCGTATATTCTTCCCCAGCAATCATCCCAATTTTCTGATGACCATGTTGAGTAAGATACTCAAAAACTGACGACATACTTTGATGAAAATCAATCACTAGAGAATTATAACCAAGAGCCAATGCATCAAAATCAACAAATAAAAGGTTGGGATTTAGTTCGAATAAAAAGTCAGCTTGCTCTTTTGTAAACTTACCTAAAGCAAGGATTCCGTCTGCGCCTGCTTGTTCTACCTCTTCTAAAGAACGCTTGATTAGTTCAAGCCCCAATTCTTCCGCTTTTTTCTCGATCCCCAAGCGAATAGAAAGGTAATAAATATCCTCTAATTCCTCAGCTTCATCATACCATTGTACGAATAAGATTTTGGCTTTAGCACTTTTTATATTTTTTTTATGCTTTGTATAATTCAATTCTTCTGCTACTTTAAAAATTTTTTGTTTCGTTTCAATGCCTACTGAAAGATCTGGATCATAGTTTAAAACTCTAGAAACTGTGGCTGGCGAAACATCCGCTAGTTCTGCAATATCTTTAATTGTTGCCATCTTTTCACCTGCCTTCATTCAAACTTTCAATAAATCGTTTAAAGGCTATTTGACCTTTTGTAGTTCGTTTATAAACACCGGCATCTGCTAAAACACGGGTAAAGATTTGTCCGACTTCTTTTTGAATAATGTCTGTCACATTTTTTTTAGTAAATGAATAAGTATTTTTCATCTGATCTGCCCATTTTTTATGGTGCTCTGCTAGTTGATTTTCTTTCGCTAACACATAATTTTCGACCTCTTTTAATTCTTCATTTAAGCGCGGAGGCAATACCGCTAATCCCATTACTTCAATCAAACCAATATTTTCCTTTTTGATATGTTGAACATCTTTATGAGGATGGAAAATACCATCTGGATGTTCAGTGGAGATATTATTATCACGTAAAACTAAATCCAACTCAAATAGTTGATCTTTGCGGCGAGCAATTGGTGTAATCGTATGATGAGAAGTCCCGTCAGCTGAAAAAGCTCGGATCGATACAGTTTCATCGGAATACTTGCGCCATTTTTCTAATATCAAGGTTGCCGCTGCAACTAAATCCTCTGAGTTAGGGCTTTGCAGTCGAATCACTGACATCGGCCATTTAACGATTCCTGCATTCAACAAAGGAAAATCCTTCAATTCAAAATAGTGTTCGATTTCAGCTTTTTCCATTGGAAAAACGTGTTTACCTGCCTGGTAATGATCATGCGTTAAAATCGAACCACCTACGATTGGTAAGTCGGCGTTGGAACCAACGAAATAATGCGGTAGCACTTCTGTGATTCGAATCAACCGCTGAAACGTTTCTTTTGAAATAATCATCGGTCGATGTTCTTCCGACAAAATAATCGAGTGCTCATTATAATAAGCATACGGTGAATATTGAAATCCCCAGCTCTCGCCATCTAAATTCATTCGAATAATTCGATGATTCGTTCTTGCTGGATAGTTGGATCGACCTTTATACCCCTCATTTTCCATGCATAAGAGACATTTTGGATAATCAATGTGTGTTGCTAAGCGCTCTGAGGCAATTTGTTTTGGATCTTTTTCTGGTTTTGATAAATTGATTGTAATTTCTAGTTGACCATATTCAGTCTCTGCTGGAAAGACAATGTTTCTCGCAATCGCCCGCGTTTTGATATAATCATTTTCTTGACTTAACTTATAAAAATAATCTGTTGCTTGTGCCGGATCTTTTTCATAGTGCTGGGCAAATAGAGCATTTACAACAGAAGGCGGGGGGGTTAAGAAATCCATCAATTGTGCTTCAAAAATTTCTAAATCAGTCGAATCTTTTTGAATGACTTCATTTGCTGTAGCCTGTGCTACCAAAATATCTAACAGATCCAACGAGTTTTCGGTCACAGGTCTTGGAGAAGACGATTCGAATGACTCTTCGCCGATCATTGCAAGAATACGGTTTTGTAAATAGAGACGATCTAACTCCATCCACCCACCAGCTTGAATCGCTAATGTCACAAAATCAGTAATCGTTTGGCTAATTGACATAACAGTTCCTCCTAAATTTAAAAGCGAAATGAGCTCATTCTGTCTCGTAGAAAAATAGAAAAATAAGTTTATAGCGCTTGTTATTACAAACTTATTTATCTTCTTTATAGACACTATACCGTCACTCTATTTCGCTTTGACAGAATTATTCATACCCTTTTGGATGGCTGATATGCCAGTCCCAGGCAGTTTTAATAATTTGTTTGATATCTGTGATTTGGGGCTCCCAAGCTAGAGTCATTTTAGCTTTTTCACTTGAAGCAACCAATTTACTTGGATCACCTGAACGGCGAGGTAATACTTTAGCAGGTATTTCTTTGCCCGTCACTTCGCGCGCGGCCTCCAACATTTCTTTAACTGAATAACCATTATTACTACCTAAATTGAAGATATTGCTTTTATTGCCTTTTTGTAAATAATCCAAAGCCGCAATATGAGCCGCAATTAAATCTTCTATATATACATAATCACGAATGCACGTTCCGTCAGGTGTGTCATAATCATCGCCGTATATCCCCAGATACTCTCTTTGTCCTAATGCCGTTTGCAAAATGATCGGGATCAGATGCGTTTCTGGAACATGATCTTCTCCAATTGAAGCATCTGATTTTGCCCCTGCTACATTGAAATAGCGTAACGCAACATAGCGTATTCCATAAGCTTTATCGCACCACTTCATCATTCTTTCCATCATTAATTTACTTTCCCCATAAGGATTTTCCGGATGAGTTGCCATTGTTTCTACGATCGGCATTTCTTTTGGTTCTCCATATGTGGCTGCTGTGGAAGAAAAAACAATATTTTTTACACCAAATTCTTCCATGACTTCCAGTACGATTTGAGTTCCATATACATTATTATTAAAATACAGCAATGGTTTTTCTACCGATTCCCCCACCAATGAACTTGCTGCAAAATGAATCACACCTTCAACTGATTCTTTGGTAAAAACTTCCTGCATAAACATTTTGTCCCTGATATCCCCTTCGTAAAAGATTGCCTTGTCATGAATCGCCTGTTTGTGGCCTGTTTGAAGATTATCTATAACGGCTACTGTATAGCCTTTATTAATCAGTTGATCCACTGCATGAGAACCAATGTAACCTGCTCCACCTAATACTAAAATTGACATGTTTCCTACCTCCTTATTAGACTAGTCTCTATGACTAACCGTTTTCATCTTGTTCATTCTACAACTTTCTAGCGCCATCATCAACGTTAGCAATATAAAAATCTGCAGGATACCCGATTTTTTCTTGATAAGCTTTTCCAACCCGTTTAGTAAATCGATTGAATTCGGATTCTTTGACCAAAGCAATTGCACATCCACCAAATCCAGCGCCAGTCATTCTTGCACCTAATACGCCAGTTTGCTTCTGAGCAGCTTCTACTAATGTATCTAGTTCAATCCCTGTCACTTCATAATCATCTCTTAAAGAGGCATGTGACGCGTTTAATAATTGCCCAAACTTTCTTAAATCATTGTTGACTAGCGCTTTTTTTGCTTTGATCGTCCGCTGGTTTTCTGTAACTGCATGTTTCGCTCTCCTAATCAACCGTTCATCTACAATAACATTTTTATTTTGTTCAAAATATTCTTCAGTTAATTCACCCAATGACTCAATTGATCGTACTGTTTGTAAACGGCTCAAGGCCATTTCACATTCAGCTCGACGCTCATTGTATTTCGAATCAGCTAATTCCCTACGTTTGTTGGTATTCATGATCGCAATTACATACTCTCCAAATTCTGCAGGTACCATTTCATAATCCAAGGTATTTGTATCTAATAAAATAGCATGATCTAGCTGTCCCATACCAATTGCAAATTGATCCATAATTCCTGAGTTTACGCCAATAAAATCATTTTCAACGCGCTTCCCAATAATCACTAAATCTAGCATTGTAACGTTTAAATCAAACAAATCATTTAGAATAACACCTGTCAGTAATTCGATTGAAGCTGATGACGAAAGTCCTGCTCCATTTGGAATTGTGCCATAAAAAAGAATATCCATTCCCTGATCAATAACATGCCCTTGCTCTATTAGAAAGTGAATCATTCCTTTCGGGTAATTTGTCCAATCATCCTCATCTTTATAAGCTAAATCAGATAATGAAAGTTCGATAATTCCTAATTCAGCAAAATTTTTTGAATACAATCGAATCATTTGATCCTCACGTTTTCTAGCAACACCATATGTTCCAATCGTAATCGCTGCTGGAAAAACATAGCCACCATTATAATCGGTATGTTCTCCAATTAAATTGATTCTTCCAGGAGCAAAATAAACATCTTTTGACTCTACTCCAAAAAGTGTATGAAATAGTTCTTCTAATTCATTTTCCATCCTTGTCACCTCTTCATTCATTTTAGTAAATATATTGTAAAACATTTACTAAATTTTTACAAGTTTTTTTGTAAAACGATTACAAATTTCACTCTATTGGATTTTTTTCTTACTTTAGTTCATAATAGAAGTGTGTAAATAACAGAGAGGAGAATGTATATGAAAAAATTTATTTCAGGTATGCTTGTAGGGACAGCCGTAACATGCGCTGCAGTCGTTGGCTTTGCAGCTACCATCAAAAAAACGGTTCTTGATCCAATCGAAGAAAAAGAAGATATGATCGAGGAAAACCGTAAAAAAGCCATGCGTAAACGTATCTCTCGATAATAAGAAAAGCGAAACACGTTTGCTCAGATTTTGAGCGATATAAGAGAAATAATTTTAGCAGGGAGGTTTTCCCTGTGAATTAATTCTCGTTATCGTCGAAAAATCTAACGTGTGTAGCTAGATCAACGAAAAGCGAAACAAAGTGTTTAGCTTTCTTGAAAAAAGATAACCTGACTATGGACTGCTTCTTGTTCCATAGTCAGGTTATCTTTTTTCCGAAGAGTTAGTTTATGCGAAACAAAGTGTTTATCTGGGGTGAATAACTAAAAACGAACAACTATTGATCTGATTCCAATTAGCGATCGCTTTCTTTTTCTCAATAAATAGTTTTAGGTAGCAAATACTGGACCATCCATGTTTTTTCAAAATAGAAGTTTATAGTTACACTACATTTCTTAAACTACAAAATGAAAATCACAAGGAGTAGACACATGAAAAACACGACCCAATTCGTTATCATAGCAGTATTATTTGCTTCTGTTCTTTTTCTTACACAGGCAAAATAAACCTTTGCACAAGGAGCAGACAAAACGACCATCCATCTCGATGGACAAAACTTTATTGTATACGAAAATGGGGACATCATAGCCTAAAAAAAGTGATACAGTTATTGGAGCTGGCTTAGAAGCGGATATTTTAGGCGTTGCCAGATCACAAAGTCCAGATAAAGAGCTTTCGTCTTCTGAAGAGATAAATGAAACGTCCACATCTACTGATACAACTATTGAAACAACTGAGCAAAAAGTCTCCACGCCAAAAACATTACAAACTAGTTCTGAAAAAAACGTAGAAACAACGAAAGAGACACCTGAGCAAAGTGCTCCAGTTTCCAAATCAACAGAAAATAGCGCGAATAACCCCTTAACCTCACAATCTACTTTGTCAGAGCAACAAAGTTCGACTTCTGACACAACACCCAAAAGTGCTGTTACTGAAACTAAAAATTCCAAAGAAATTATTGGAAAGTAAAAAAAATAATAATTCTGGACGACCTGGTGTTTTTATCGTTTAATCTTCTGAGTCTGTCATAAGAAACACTCCTTTTTCCAATTAACTAGCCTTAATGTATACGAAATTTCTAGAAATTGAAAAAAATCGCTTATTTGATACCCTAAAAGTCGTATACCTTTCGAACAGTTTTTATCTTATTCTTCTTCAAAAATTTTACTAGCAATTACATCTGCCTCCCGCAAATTCCAAGCATCCGTACCCGGCCTAGCCGTTGCTGCTGTCAACCAATGAATTCCCTCTGTTGGAATACCATAACAAAATAACTTAGCAATTATCGAACCGGTTTTTGTCTGTATTTGATTGGTTTTTCGATCAACTAAAAGTGCACCAGTTTGATGTTCTTTGCCTGAAGCTAGTTTCAATTGATGCAGACACGCTATTTCATCGCTTAAAAGCTGCTGTACTAAAGGATTTAAGCTAAATTGATTCGCCGTTTTTGGTAGTCTAGCTTCAATTAAAAAATGTGTTTTGTACTTTTTCAAGGGGCGTCTATCAGAGTAGCCAACAAATCTGCCTGCCTCAGTTTCTATCTTCATTTTTGGTCCAATCAATGTGACAATTCCTGCGTTGATCAAGGCTTGAAGCTCCTCAATTCTTTCAACTGGGGGACCGATCGACAAAAATGAATTTAGTGGTGTGAACCAATCCCATAACCATTTTTTGGTCTCTTCATCTGAAAACAACTCTTGATCCAACATAAAACGAACTTCATCACGCAAATCCTTCAAACTATCCAAAGCCGCTGCAAAAGGTCCAAATAGCGTTCCTTTCTGTGCCTCCAAAAAATCACGATGTAAATAATCAACGATAAGCTTCTGAAAATCTGTATGATCTTCTACTTGTTGTACAGGTTGTTGAATCATCGACCAGTTCCAAAAATCTTTAGACTTAATTCCATATCTTCCTAAAACTGATTGCTCACCTTTTGTTCGAATAAATGCTTCATTAAATCGTTGCTGATTTATGTTAGGATAAGAAGTCTCGATCAAGGTGGAATAATAGGCAAACTCAACTTCTTTTTTCATAAGTTCAAAAAATTGTTCAGCAGAAAAATGGCCTTTACGTTTAATCTTATTGAGACTCTTTTCCTTTAAAAAACGGGGTTGGTATTCTTGGCCATAGCCTTTTTGATTACGCCCCCTAGCATGATAAGGAATACCTCTGCCAGAACCCGCAATAATTCGAGGCTCCTTCCCCGAAGGTCGATAAATCAATTTTCCATCCAACTCTTCAAATATGCCCCCGCGATCACTTGTTAATAGTGTAAGATAATCAAAAAAGACCAAGCCTAACCCTCTAAGCAATACTGAGGTATTCTCCGTTATTGCTTCAAGATAAGCATCAGCCGCATTTTTAGGTGAGGCATAAAACAAGCGATGTTCACTCGCATATGTTGCTAGCTCTTTTTCATTTCCGACTAATTCGTTTTCTTGATGACCTAACGCTAGAATAACGGTCTCTACTGTAGTCTCTACTGATTTTGTATAGACTAAAAATTGATTATCTTGCATTTTTACAGCTCGCACAGTATCTTTAAAGAATTTCACAGATGTTTGTTCTGTCATTCGAGTCTGCACATATTCATAAAACCATTTTTGATATACCCCATAAAGGACCCTTGTACAATGATCATTCGGTCCTAAGGTCTCACACTCTTCTAGCAATGCTGATTTATTTTTAATATTATGATTTTTGATAAATGGAATAGCGTCACTTTGTACCCATTCATAAAGATTTGGTCCTTTCGCTATAGGTCCTTTTGTACTCAGTGTTTCATCTGTAAATAAGGTCACATGAGCAGCGATCGAATTCATCAATAAAGATAAGGATTGATCTTCTCGCCAGATTTTGCCTCCTGGACCATAGGGATCGAACATCGTAATCTGTATTACTTGCTCTCCTCTTGACCATTCAACTATTCGCTCTAACACTGAAAGGCCTCTAGGCCCACCGCCAACAATCGCAATTTTCATTTTTTCCTCCCTTCAAACCTGTATCATTATGTAGTTTCTGACTGTATTGTTTCTAGCAGCTCTTTTAAGATTACTGCATTATTAAATTTTTCATCTTTGGCACTATAAACTAGCGTAATCACAGGATACTTTCTCGTAATATCCAGAAGTTCTTGAAGTGCAGATTGTGTCTCATCAGATTGCAATTCAGTTAGATATTTCTTCTTAAATACAGGAAATTTATCAGCCTCATGATTAAACCATTTACGCAATTCATTACTTGGCGCTATTTCTTTTAACCATAAATCTAAATGTTCTTTTTCTTTAGACACGCCTCTAGGCCATAAGCGATCGACTAAAACTCGATACCCATCTGTAGGTGCTATTTGCTCATATGCTCGTTTAATTTGAATCATTCTGATCACCTCATCTTTATTTTAACGTAATTAATCAAAAAAGAAACGACTTATGATGATCCTATAGATAAAAAAAAACAGAAAGACAAGCATTGTTCGGCTTTCGAACCAAGGTTTGTCTCTCTGTGTTTTATTGGTTAAGCATTTTTCTTTTTCGTTTTACCAGTCCAGCCTTCATAGCCGCCCTTTAAAATATAAAGATCTTTATAGCCATTTTTACGCAATTGATTTGCCGTACGAATACTTAATGATTTTTTTTGATCATAAATATAAACAGGTTGATCTTTACGAAGTGAATTTAATGTTGTTTTGATCGTTGTGTAAGGCATGCTGCGCGCACCAAGGATATGGCCTGCATCGAACGAGTCTTTTTCACGAACATCAATGATTTGCGCTTTTCTCATCCCCTCTTTAAATTCTTCTTCTGTAATGGTTTTAGCTGAGCGTTTTGCCATAATACGAAGATATAGCTCATTGATCCCCATTGCTAATAATATTGCTAATAGTATTCCGTTGATAATCCATAAAACGTTCATTCCAAAATCCCTCTCTTACACTTTCTCCATGAATTGTAAAGCTAGTGAAGCAGCACCAATGACGCCAGCTTCATTTCCTAATTGAGCCAATTTGACCTGGGTACTATTACGAACTTCTGGGAAAGTAAATTCTTCAAAATAGTTTTGAACACGGCTGCGTAAAAATTCACCAGCCGCAGATACTCCGCCACCGATTACTACGCTTGAAGGGTTCAAAGTGTTGCTTACATTCCCAACAGCGAGACCTAAGAAATAGCAGACACGATCAACCACCATCAAAGCAAATGCATCCTCTGCCTGCGCATAGTCAAAAACATCCTTGCTAGACACATCTTGCCCATCGTCGATTGCTTGTTTAAGCTGAGAATCTCCAGCATATTCTTCAGACATATGACGTGCAACCCGAACAACACCCGTTGCACTAGAAACAGTTTCTAAGCAGCCACGTTTACCGCAAGTACATTCAAAACCACCAGGATCAACTGTTACGTGACCAATCTCGCCAGCACAACCGTTAACGCCATGTAATAAATTGCCCTCAGCAATAATACCGCCACCAACACCTGTTCCAAGTGTGATGAAAACAACATCAGGATTGTTCTCTCCAGCACCTTTCCAGCGTTCACCTAAAGCGGCTACATTGGCATCATTATCTAAAACAAAAGGAATTCCTGTTGCCTCTTCGATTTGTATTTTTACATTTTGCTTTTTTGTCCAGTTAAGATTGTAAGCACCGACTACGGTACCTTTTTTTATGTCTACACTGCCTGGGGTGCCCATCCCGATTCCGATAAAATCTTCCTGTTTCATCTCATAAAGAGAAATTCGGTGATTGATTGATTCGATGATATCTGGCACAATATGACGGCCTTCATCTAGACTATTAGTTTCGATACTCCATTTTTGCTGAACATCTCCATCAGTTGTTAAAATCGCAAATTTGATCGTTGTTCCGCCTAAATCAATCCCGATCAATTTCTTATCCATTTACTCGATTCCTTTCTCAGTCGTCCTGCTTTCTTCAATCCGGTGTTCTCTTTGCAAGATACTTCTTGCGTGTAGATAAGTGTCTCTATCAATCAAGTGACCTTCATAAATGTTTTTCAATTCAATCATCATCAACTCGATATCATAAATTCTGGCACCTACATAAATGTAAATGCCAAATTGTTTAAATAACTGTTGTACATCATATAACGTTTCCATTTGAATGCACTTCCTTATTATACAAGTAAACTGTAATTTTTAAAACCCAAGACTAAGAAAACACCTAACAAAAATACGAATAGAATTCCAGCTATGATTCGTTCGTGGATATTAAACTCTTCCGAGCGCTCAGGAACCGCTAGAGCAGATGCTACTAAAAGTCCGCCAATCAAACCGCCGATGTGCCCCATGATATCAACAGAACTACTGAATAAATTAAAAATCAAGTTGATTCCAATGAACGTTGCATAACGTTGAACCATGAATGAGATAGCCGGATTCGTTCGGAAATGACGTCCAAGAATAATAAAAGCACCAAACAATCCAAATAAAGATGTACTTGCTCCAGCTGAGATACTTGTTTGCGTACCAAAAGTAAAGCTTACAATATTTCCAGCCACACCACTCAATAAATAAATTGCAAGATAACGCCAATGACCATAAATACTCTCAACTTGTGACCCAACATAATACAACGTCACCATATTTATAACAAAATGCAGCCAGCCGATATGAAGAAACATAGGCGTGAAAAAGCGCCAATATTGATGACCATAAAAGATATGTGGACGTGACATCGCCCCCCAATCAACTAATACTTGTCCGACTGTTGAACCTCCGGAAACTTCAGTTCCTAAAAAAACAATCGTTGTGATCCCTAATAAAATATACGTGACCAACGGTTGCTTCAATATTCTTTTGATCTTCATTTGCGTTTGATAATTCATGTGTTCCTCCTAGCTGATAAATAATCGTTTCACAGGTAGATCGAAAGGCTCTACCTGCCAGTTTTCTTGGATCTGTTCACTAAATACCAAACTACACGTTTCCCCCTGATACTGTTCTAAAAAGCGATCATAATAGCCACCACCAAAACCAATTCGAAAACCTTCAAGGGTAAATACGATTCCCGGCACGACAACTAAATCAATTACCTCAGCTGATACTTCCGGCGCAGCTACTGGCTCTTCAACACCAAATAGCGATTTTTTAAAAATAGTTTCTGGGGTTATTGAATGAAACGTTAACTGACGTTTAGCCCCTGCGATCGGCATCACTATTTGTTTGCCTTCCTGCCACCCTTGATCAAGTAAAATATGAGTATCAAATTCAAAATCTAATGGTTTCGTGACAGCAATCGTTTGGGCTTTCTTCCAATAAAAATCGTTGAATAACGCTTGACTGATGTCCTGTTCCTTTTTTGCTTTTACTTCAGACTGTTTATGGAGCCATTTCAAATTTGCTAACCCTAATTTTCTTAAATGTGTCTTCTCCACAACAAACCCCTCCTAAGTTTAGATATTTGCTGGGATTGATTCCGACCAGAAAAATAAGGAAAACTGAGTTCAATATCCTTCCATCTTGCGTTTTTCTAAGAGAATCGCCCGAGAAGCTAGATTGAAAAATCCCCACAATAAATTGGCTTTAATTTTAACTCCTATATCTTTTTAACCTTACTCTGTAGTTTATAGAAAAACTGCTAAAATAGCAAACGGATTTCTAGTCTTTTCCTTTGAATTGTAGTCTTTTTTGCAGCCAGTTAGTAATTGCTTTATAGACCTCCAACTTTTCCTCTTCCAATAAAATTTCATGACGCAAATCGGTGAACAAAGCAAGTGAAACATCCTTTATTCCAGCCTCATTCAATTCTTTAGCGATCCGTCTAGGTCCCTTGCCAAAATCTCCTACAGGATCTTGTTCTCCGCTAATAACTAAGATTGGTAAGTCTTGTTCAATATTATTCGCCCAACCGCTGCGATTTGCGCCATCAACCAAACGGAATAAAGTATAAAAACCATTGTTTGTAAACGTAAAGCCCGTTAATGGGTCCTCTTCATAGCGTTTCACATTTTCCTGATTTTTACTTAGCCAGTTGAAGCTACTTGCTTCAGGAAATTGTTTGCTAAAATTACCAAAAGCCATTCTATCCAACCATTTGTTTTGTTTTTCAGGTGCGGTTTTATTTAATCCTTTTGTTAAAGAAAGAGCTAATGGCAACATAGACGCTTTTTGACCTGTTCCCATAAAAATAGCTCCATGAATAGCTGCTTTGTACAATTGTAAATAATTGCGTAATGCAAAAGAACCCATGCTATGTCCTAACATAAAATGCGGCAAATCAGGATAGCTCGTTTCGATCCATTCTTTGATTTGATCGATATCCTCTAAAATGAATGTCACAGGATCATCCTTGCCAAAATAACCGTGTTTCGGTTCTATCTCGGAAACAGATGCACCATGTCCCAAGTGATCATGTCCGACCACTATAAAACCTAAGTTATTTAAAAACAGAGCAAAATCATGATAGCGTTCGATATATTCCGCCATTCCATGGATGATCTGAATCGTTCCGATTGCTTTTTGTTTAGGTTTCCAACAGATAAAATGACTGGTTGTTTGTTGATCTGATGACAAAAAAGTATTATGTTCCATATTTTTCCCTCTTCTCAATTGATACCTTCTATTATAAAGTATTCTTAATAAATGAAATAGTCAAATGGGCTTTTTTAAGTATTATTCTTTTAAAGCTAACTTGAAAAGAGTAAACATGAAAATACAACGAATCGGATACTCTGACATTGGTTGGATCATTAGTGTAACTAAATCAAGCATTCTAAAAAAACAGTTTTGATACTTGACAGCATTCAATCACCAGCAATTTCACAAATAGATTAAGCGAAAAAATCCTTTATGACTTTCTAGACAAGACATAAAGGATTCTTTTATTTTTGTGACTGGAAAGTAATCAAGGGATTGACCGATTGATCCACCGAGATTTCTTCTGTTCCATAACGTTCACCTAAAACATATTTAGCAATATGAATCGTTCGATCGCTCATACGTTCTAAATTGGAGGCAGTATCAATAAACAAGACCCCATCTGCTGCACGCCCTTTTCCACTATTCATGATCGAAATATATTTTTTGCGGAGCATTTTAACCATTTG
Source organism: Enterococcus sp. AZ170 (assembly GCF_050545135.1). NCBI lineage: Bacteria > Bacillati > Bacillota > Bacilli > Lactobacillales > Enterococcaceae > Enterococcus > Enterococcus sp. AZ170. Next base: position 2,603,269 of record NZ_CP172947.1, read on the forward strand.
ATCAATTTGTGCTTCTCGACTCAGCATATGCTCAGCCATCTCTTTATCATCCTGTTCAAAAACAATCAAGGAATCTCGAATATTTTTCAGAACTTTTTCAAACAAATCTACCACATCTTCATCATATAAAATCAAGGTGTCACGGTCAGAAACCTTACCGGCTTTTTTCTCTTTTGCTTGTTGTTTCTTTTCAAGTTGAATCGCTTCATTAAGATTTTGAATGATATTGCGGCAGTGATCGCCGATTCGTTCTAGGTCTTTGGTCAATTCTAACATCATTGTCTGCTCATGGCTTTCAGAAATGGTTAATTCGGTTGCTGAAAGCTGAACTAAATATTCAGTCAAACGATTGTCAGTATCATTGATCGCCGTTTCATACTGACTTGCATTTTCCATATCGATACTATTTTGATTTTCATAATAAGCCTTCGTTGCTTCAAAAGCACCTAAGACGTACTCACCCATTTGCAGCAATTCTATTTTTGCCTGATTTAAAGCTAAAGTAGCTGAGTTTTGAATAATCGATTCATTCAAATTGGATGGCTTAAAATCAATGCTTTTGTCTTTTCCAGGAATAATTTTGCGCACAAGCAGCTCGATTTTATCGATAAACCAAAATTGAATCAGTAAATTAGATACATTAAACAATCCATGGGCTACAGCAATCTGCATTGCTGGTTTCAAATTTAGCACAGTAGAAATACGAACCACCACTGCTGTAAACGGAGTTAATAGTATTGTGAAAATAATCGCACCAACTAGGTTAAATACAACATGAGATGCTGCCGTTCGCTTGGCAGCTACACTAACGCCGAATGCAGCAATCACAGCGGTGATCGTTGTACCAATATTATCGCCAAACAGAATCGGTAAAACCGATTCAATTGCCATACTTCCTTGACTATACAATTGTTGTAAAATACCAATCGTGGCACTGGAACTTTGTAACACCATCGTAAGGAGCGTACCGATTCCTACTCCTAAAACTGGATGATGAGAAACATACACCATTAAATCTGCGAATTGCGGTAACTGGCTTAGGGGAGCCATGCCTTCACCCATTAATTTCAGTCCATAAAATAGACAACCGAAACCAAATAAAATCTGTCCAATATTATTGACTCGCTCTCTTTTCGAAAAGAAAAGCAAGATCGAGCCCACACCAATGATCGGTAAAGAATAAGAGCTTAAATTAAATCCAATGATAAATGCGGTGACTGTGGTTCCCACATTAGCTCCCATAATGACACCAATTGCCTGGCGTAAAGTCATGAATCCAACACTAACTAAACCAACCGTAAGTACTGTAGTACCTGAACTACTTTGAATAATAGCGGTGACGATCAATCCTGCTAAGACTGAACGTAACGGCGTTGATGTAAACGTATTTAAAATTTCCCGCAGCGAATCTCCCGCAGACTTCTGCAGACCATCCCCCATATACTTCATACCAAATAGAAAAATCCCTAATCCACCGAGAAAAGGAAATAATATTTCTTGATAGGACACATTTGTTCCTCCTTTATATTAGAAGTATCATAGACTGGTCATGTACTCTTTAGCTATCAGAAAAAGCAACTTCTTTTTAAGGGTACAAAAAATCAAGCCTTTTGTAAATGGAATATTGAACTCTTTCACATAAAAATTAATCAGAAGCTAACTTAATAGTAGTATAAAACAAAATAAAGAGACTAAGACGCAACTCTATGAGTCACCCCCAGTCTCTTAAAATCTCCCTAAATCTTGAAGTAAAAATAACAACTAGTCAGGTTGTTTTATATGAAAACAATCAAACCATCATCATATAGACGCCAGAAGCCACAACTGCTCCCACAACTGGTCCAACAATAGGAACCCAGGAATAGCCCCAATCAGAATCACCTTTAGTCGAAATCGGCAATAACTGATGTGCTAAACGAGGGCCGAAATCACGCGCTGGATTGATCGCATATCCTGTTGGGCCGCCTAAAGACAAACCAATTGATAAAATCAACGCTCCCACAACCAATGGATTTAACCCATCTGTAAAACTATGTTGTGAAAATGACAGCAATCCTAAAACTAAAACAAAGGTACCAATCACTTCAGTGATCATATTCGCTGGATAATTTCGAATAGCTGGACCTGTGGCAAATGTTCCCAAGATTGCACCTTGATCTTTTGTGACCTGCCAGTGAGGTAAGTAAGCTAACCACACTAAAACTGCACCTAATAGCGCACCTAATACTTGTGCAATGATAAACGGTACAACCAAACTCCAGTCAAAACTACCCGTCATCGCCATTGCAACCGTCACTGCTGGATTCAAGTGCGCTGGTCCCATGTACCCTGCAACATAAACAGCAATCGTCACAGCCATCGCCCAACCAAAAGCAATCACGATCCAGCCAGAAGCTTCAGCTTTACTTTTCTTTAAATTAACAGCCGCACAAACACCATCACCTAAAAGAATCAAAATCATTGTCCCTAAAAATTCACTGAAAATCTGTGTCATATTGGAAGTATCCATGTTACTTCGCCCCTTCTTTCAAAGTACTCAAGTCAGATTCTGCTATCAATTGATTTAACTCACGTGTATAGTGTTCTTTTTGTTCTTTAGACCACTCATAATAATGACTCATTTCTAAAATCACGCCTTGTTTGACTTCATCGAGCGTATCCCTCATAAAGAGCAAGTGATTCGTTCTACGCACAAGATAATCGGCTGGTGTCAGCACCATCTCATTATCTAAAGCATAGTGTAAGGCTAACGTTTCAGCTAAACTTAAACCGGCTACTGGTTCAGTTACTTTGATTTTTTCAAAAAGTTCAGTCACGTTTGAACCATAGAGATGAACCAAATATTCTGCTGCATCTTGGCTCAACCCTTTTTCCAAACCAATTGTGGCAAGATTATTTAATTCTGTCTCCACGTTTGCTGCATCAAGATTTCCTCCAGAAACAGGATATGTTTTAGAATCGATCAACTCAAATACACAATCAAATTCTTCTTTCAAAATACGTTGAATTTCTTTCAAAGCACCCTCAGCCATCTTACGGTAATCGGTAATTTTACCACCAGATAAGGTCAACAAACCATCATCTGAGCGTTCTAACAAACTACCACGAGAAACTGCAGAAGGATTTTCTTTACTTTCAGCCAGTGAATCTTCTAAGTGATTCAAGACATTTTCCACATCAAAACGGGTTGCTTGCTGATGTTTATACTTATCAACGATATCAATTACTTGATCGAAACTTTCATCGGAGACTTTGCCATTATTACCGCCGTTGTAATCTGAGCCGCCATTTTCTGAAATCAACGGTCTAAGTCCCGCCCAGCTTGCTTCGATGTCATCGATCGTCACATTTGCTTTAGGATAATGACTATTGACGATTTCTAACAAATAATCGACATCTTTTTGCGTAACAGTAGGATGTTCATAATCTCCAGTATAATCTGTATCCGTCGTGCCAAAATAGGTTTTCTTTTCTCTAGGAACAACGAAGACCATCCGCCCATCGTGTTTACCTGTATCAAAATAAGTTGGTTGTGGGACATACAATTTGCTACTATCTACCACAAGATGGACCCCTTTTGTCGGACGCATTTGCGGCACTAGCTTCTCTTTCGCATCCAAACCACGAACTTTATCGGACCAAGGCCCTGTCGTATTGATAACAACTTTCGCTTTGATGTCAAATTGTTCACCAGTCAGTAGATCTTCTGCTTTTACCCCAACGATTTTGCCTTGAGCATTTTGAATAAAGCCTACCGCTTTAACTTTACTGACCATCAACCCACCATCTGTTGCAGCACGCTTGATATTTTCGATGACAAGACGAGCATCATTATTTCTAAAATCTAGATAGACGCCGCCACCTTGTAAACCTTCACTTTTCAACTGAGGTTCTCTTTCTAATACTTCCTCTTTGGTCAGTGTATAATTCTCATATTTAGTGCCGATAACATTTGCTAGGCGGTCATAAAGATCCATTGCCACTTTGACCGAAAACATATTGAATGTTGCTTTTGGCTCATCATAAATTGGTAATAGCATTGGATCAGGCTTTGGAATATGAGGTGCAATGGCTTGAACAACTGCCCGCTCTTGAACTGTATCTGCAACAACTTCTACATCAAAATTTTTCAAATAACGAATCCCGCCATGGACTAATTTCGTCGAGCGTGAAGAGGTTCCTTCCGCAAAGTCCTGCATTTCGATCAACCCTGTTTTCATGCCAGCAGCACTAGCTTGTAAGGCAACACCCGCACCTGTAATACCACCGCCAATGATCAATAAATCTAATTCTTCAGACTTCATCTTTTCAATGGATGCTTGTCTGTTTTTAATTGAAAATGACATACCACTCACTTCTTCCTTTATTTTGATTTATGTTTGAACATTTGTGTGGCAGCGACAGCTTGTTGCCAGCCTTCGTATAAATCATCACGTTCTTCATCAGACATTTTCGCTTCAAACACTTGGCCATCTTCGTAGAACGCTTTTAATTCATCAAGATCTTTCCAAAAGCCAACCGCTAAACCTGCTAAAAAGGCTGCGCCTAAGGCTGTTGTTTCCAAATTTTGGGCTTTTTGAACAGACGTATTTAAAATATCTGCTTGGAATTGCATCAATAAATCATTATTAGCGGCGCCTCCATCTACTTTTAAGATGGGAATAGCGATACCTGTATCTTTTTGCATCGTATCAATGATATCCCGCACTTGATAAGCGACAGATTGCAGTGTTGCTTTTACAAAATCTTCTCTGGTTGTTCCACGGGTTAAACCGAACACAGCACCTCTTGCATCTGAGTCCCAATAAGGTGCCCCCAAACCTGTAAATGCTGGTACGACATAAACTTCATTTTTATTATGTGATTCATTTGCTACAGCTTCTGATTCTGCAGCCGTTTGAATCATCTTCAAACCATCACGCAGCCATTGAATCGCTGAACCAGCTACGAAAATACTTCCTTCCAAAGCATAATAGACTTTTCCATTGATACCATAGCCTACTGTGGTTAATAAATTGTTATCAGAAAGCTGTGGTTTTTCTCCTGTATTCATCACAATAAATGAACCTGTGCCATACGTATTTTTGACCATTCCAGGTTCAAAAGCCATTTGTCCAAACAATGCTGCTTGTTGGTCACCTGCCATACCTGAGATGGGAATTTCACTTCCATAAAAATGATAATTTTTTGTCAGTCCATAAACTTCAGAATTTGATGTGGCTTTTGGTAACATTACACGAGGAATGTTTAAAATATCTAAAATCTCTTGATCCCAATCTAAATCATGGATATTAAATAGCATCGTTCGACTCGCATTAGAATAATCTGTTACGTGCGTTTCCCCACCTGTCAGCTTCCACACTAACCAAGAATCAATGGTTCCAAATAACAGTTCACCTTTTTCAGCTCGTGCTTGGGCTCCTTCAACATTATCTAAAATCCAGCGAATCTTTGTTGCTGAAAAATAAGCATCAATAATCAAACCAGTTCTTTCATGAATCATGTCCGCATGTCCATCTTCTTTTAATTGATCAGCGATTGGTGAGGATTGTCGAGATTGCCATACAATCGCATTATAGATCGGCAAACCTGTTTGCTTATCCCAAACGACGGTCGTTTCACGTTGGTTCGTAATACCAATACCTGCAATATCAGAAGGTTTAACTCCTGATTCAATCAATGCGCCCGCGATAACAGACTGAACAGAATTCCAAATTTCATTTGCATTATGCTCTACCCAACCAGCCTTAGGAAAAATTTGTGTAAACTCTTTTTGTGAACTACCAATATTATTCCCTTTTTTGTCAAAAATAATTGCTCTTGAACTCGTTGTCCCTTGGTCGATCGCCATGATGTACTTTTGCTCTGTCATTGATGATTCCTCCTAATTTTAAAGCTGAACGAGCTCGTCTTACCTCGACTGAAAAATAGGAAAAATTGATTGAGGTGTTCTTTGCCTCACTCCATTTTTATCTTTTTTCCGAGAGGTTAGCTCGTAAAGCCAGCATTTTTGTAAACGCTTTATATCCTATGTATTCATCATAATCGCAAATGCTTTCTTAAAAACGTCATTTTTTTTTTTATTTCCAAAATAATTGAAAGTTTTTCCGTGGATCGCTCTTTTAGCAACAAAGAACCAAGAACAAAATCAACCAGCATTTTGTTTTTGGTCCTTTTAAACGAATTTATTTTTTATGACGCAACGCTCGAATTTTCATTCTAATTTGATTGATATCATAGGTCGAACCTAATTCGGACAACACATAAACCTCTTTTACAGAACGATAAGCATTCGGCTTACTAACATTTGTAATAATCAAATCATACTTTTTTTTTGAATCATATTCCTCTATTGTTAACCCATTCAAATTTTTCAAACTCAAAACTAATACTTGTGTCAGCACTTCTTTATACAAATGATCCATTTTCAAGTCAATACCGATCCATGTTTCACCAACAATCTCAAAATCAATGATTGCTAAAACGCTTAAATATGTTACTAATGACCATTCATGTAAACTATTGCCCTCTTCATAACTTTCATCAAAATATTCCAAACTTTTCTCCAAAAGTACATGTGAGAAGTCTGCTAATTGATAACTAGAAAAGTTTTGTTCTTTTTGCCAAATATTTTCTCGATCAAACAGTTCCAATTCACCCTTAAAAAAGTACAAACGACTATGAATTTGAGAAAAATAATAAAAAATCTTTTTCTCTAATGCTGGAAAAAATTTTTGTGGACGATAATATAAAATCACGTGTTCCAACACAAACGTATCCGCCAAAGATGTTGGTGTCCGTCGCCCTCGAATCAAACTATAGTCAGCAAAATCCGTTTCTGTCAACACTGACATGCTTGTTAAAAAAATAAAATGAAGTAAGCCCTCTTCTTCATCGATTTCTAATGGATAGCGACTAAAAAAGCGTAAAACAAAAGAACGAACTATTTTAAAAAAGGGGTCCTGTTCATATAACTGACTTTTACTAGACAATTCTTTAAATATTTTGTGTTGCACTACGATTCGTTTTTTACTGATTGTCAGCCATAAACTGATTTTTAAGCGACCATGCTCTTCAAATGAAAGATTCAACGCTTTTTCTAAAGATTCGATAATTCTAGCATTTTGAACCGTCAGTGTTTTTTCTTGATGAACTTCATATGGCGTTAAAAACCAATAGACTTGAAAGTAAAAATAACGTATTTGTAGTTCTTCCCCTTTTAACTGACCATTGCGGATTTTAAGACCAAACTCCTTTAATAGTTGGTTTAGCTCTTTAATTTTTCGAAATAATGAAGACTCACTGGTCATAAACTTCGTGGTCAACTGAGCGATTGTAAATTCACGATAATGGAATAAATAATCGATCAGTTCAAATTTGATTGAGGCACGAAGATAATCGTCCAAGACTTGACTTATAGAAAACTGGTCTGACATCTGAACGACCACCCATTGTCCATCATAAAATAGCGAGCATTTATTTTCATATGGTTTTAAATGATAGGCTAGTTCTTTTAAATCACTTTCAAAAGAAGCCTTTGAAACACCTAAATGATCCAACAATTCAATATCAGTGATTCGTCCGCCTGCTAAAATCACCTTTTTTAAAATCTCAACTTCTCTTGCTTCTTTTTTATCTAATAATTCTTCAATTTTCATCCGCTTCACTCCACAAACCTTCTAAGCCTAACTGATTCGTGATATCGAGAACATTTGAATAATAAGGATGATATAAAAAATCTTTCTGATAAAGTTCCTCAAGTGTTTGCTCCATTTGAATACTCATTGCTAACGTATTGATTTTCTCTAATATATCGGCTTTTGAAACCAGCTGTGCCCCTAAAACCTTGTGACTTTCCTTTTCAAAAATAATTTTTCCGTAAATCGTTTCACTTCCCGAAAATAACGAACCTTTTTGCTGTACATGTGCTGTAGAAATAGGCTGATCATGAAAAGAACCTTCTGCTTCCGTCAGTCCAGTACTTGCTATGTAATAATCAACAAGTTTTGTTCCAATCGTTCGAATCGAACCAACAAATGGTCTTGTAGGTTGCATTAGATTTTCAGCCACGACTAATCCTGTCCTAACTGCATTGTTGACTAAGGGAATATAAAAGGACTCATCTGACAGACTATAAGGTACCTGAATGCAGTCGCCTATTGCAAAAATATCCACATGAGAAGTTTGTAAGTACTCATCCACAAAAACTGTCTGATCCGTATGCATTTTAATCTGACCATCCAAATAAGCTAAGTCTGGGCGCACATTCATGGCAAAAATTGCACTATCACATAACAACTGGGATTTTTTGGTTTCGATCATAAGCCCCTCATCTCCATCTGTTATCTTTGCAACAGTTTCATCGAAATGAAACACGACACCGCGGTTGGTCATTTCTTCTTGGACCGGTCTAATCATTTCTTCATCAAAATATTTAAACAATAAGTAATCCATACGCTCAAAAAGATGAACTGCTTTACCCATCTTTAAAAGCGTATCTGCCGCTTCTCCGCCAATTTGTCCCCCACCGATTACGGCTACTTTATCACTGTTTTGTAATTGCTCAATCGCCTTTAACACACCAGATAAAAATTTATATTTTAACACTTTCTCCGAATCACTCCCCGGAATATTCTGAGCCCATTGACTAGAACCTGTTGCTAAAATTAATTTATCGAACGACATCACACATTCTTTTTCTTTTTCCATGTATTTAACAATATGTTGTTTTGAATCTATGCTAATTACTTTTGCACTTAGTAGTAAAGAAATGCCCCATTCTTCTAGTTGTTGCTCCGAAATAAATTGCGCTTTTTCAATAGGATCGATCGTTTCATTAAAATAAAGATTGATGCCGCCAGGTAGATAGCCAATCGTTGCTTGCTTTTCAATTAAATGAATTTCAGCTGCAGGGTGTTTTTTTCTGATTGCCACAGCGGCCGACACTCCTGCAAAAGAAGCCCCAATGATGACGATTTTCACAATAAGACCTTCTTTCTGTATAAGTAAAACGTTTTCTTAAAGGATAGCATACGCTTGACCTAAACGTATAGACATACGCTGATTTGTGTTGATTTTTTAATAAAAAATGACCTGTTTGCTCTATTCTACTCCAGAGTCAACAGGTCATTTTAATTTTCCAGCTATGTGTTAATTGTCTTTCATAAACGCTTTGATCGCTTCAGCATTTTGCTGTTCATCTAACTCGATCACGCTGCCAGAATCTGTATAATCGTTAAATTGCCATGATCCTTCGACTGGAACGGATAATGATTTTAAAGGTTTAACCTTGCCAGTTAAAAAATCTTTTGCTAAATCGATCAAAAGGCTGGTCGGTACATTCGTATCGATTTTCCCAACCATTTTCCCTGCTACTTGAGGCAATTCCCAAATCGGAATCAAATCCTTTGATTGTTCAACTAGCGCATCCATCACTTGCTGCTGACGTCTGATACGGCCGAAATCGCCTTCTTCATCCATCCTAAAACGCGCATACTGCAATAAACTATTACCATGTAATGTTTGCTCACCTTTAAAAATATCCACACCATCTAAATTGATATCTTTTTCAGCTTCGATCGTGACACCCTTAGGATAAAGCTCATCAATAATATCACTGAACTCTTTAAAATCCATGACCACATAATAATTGATTGGTAAATCAAAATTATTTTTTAGTACATCCTTGGTCATTTGAGCCCCGCCATATGCATAAGCTGCATTGATCTTGTCTTGTCCACCATCGGGAAATGTTACATAGCTATCTCTCATGATTGAAATCAATTTGGGTTGCTTCGTTTTTCCATCATAATGTGCGACCATCAAGGTATCCGAACGACCTTGATCTTCATCATCATCTCTAGAATCATTCCCAACGATCATCACGGTTAATTCCTTATCACTTGTTTGTTCGTCACCAGTAAAATTTTGGTTTTTAGTAGGTAGTTTTGCTTCACTCTCTTCTTTGGCTGTTTGAAATGATACTGCTGCATAACAGCCTGCACTCACAACGATTAGCAAAACCGATAGCAAGCTAATGATCATTATTTTTACAGATTTTTTCATTGTACATTCCTTTCTAGACATCAGCGTTAGATGGGCTAGCTCAACTATTTTCTTGACTAAAAGAAAAAAACTTCACCAAGAAAACTCAGCGAAGGGATTAGATTACAGTCTCTTAAACACATGACAAACAACATGTATCGACAAATTACCTAGATCATCTCTTCGTGGAGTTTTAGCACTATATAACGTAAAAAGCATTGCTTTTAGCTACTTTGAAACACGCCTTAATTCGACGAATTTTGTCCTACCCGTGCCAGTCTTTCGACATTTCTGAGCAGTAGCCTGTGTTTATATAGGAGCCTCACCTAACAAGTATTTAATTCATTTTAAACTATAAGCGTATCCAATCACAAAGTCAAATTAAATTCTACCTGAAACCTTTAGGATAATAAGTCCGCTACCCCGTTATCATTGCTACAACGTAGCTGGGGGCTAGAAGAATAAATTTTTTTTAAGAGTAATCTTTACCCTTTCTTAAAAATTCGTTTATCCTCTTTAAATTCAAATTTTAGATAGACATTCTTTGCGTTATCTGTTTCAATGTTTAAAAGACAGATACTTGGAGGATACCATGGAAAATTTTTTAGAAAAACAACAAGCATTCTTTTTTAATTTTTTAACAGATAGTATCGATAACTTTTTACTCGATCATTCTGATGAAACCTACTATGCATTTGCCTTAGTTTGTAATATTCATGAAGAAGGCGAAATCAACGTATACCTTAATACTGTTGAGCTTTGGCAAGACACAACTGACTATTATGCAACTAAAGGATACACTGACCAACAATTACAAGAGATGAAATATAATGCAAAGGATTGGGATGAAGACCAACAATTTGCTTCTCTTCACCTATTCGATGATTGGGTGGAAGATCCACAAGCCATTGAAATGGTTCTTGAATGGATTAGTCAACAACTCATTTTGCTAGTTGATAGCGACACCTTTGAACGTATTCCTAAAGCAGCTGATTTTAAAGTATTAGTTTACGATCATGATGAAGAAGCAGCTGACTCGCAAGAACGCTTTGAAAAATTAACAACATCTGACTATTTCCAATTAAATTGATCAAAAAGCGAGCAGCAGATTTTATTCTTGGGCTCTTTTCAAAAATGCCTACTTTAGGAAGAGGCGTTTTAGCGCTCAAAGATAAGAAAATTCTTGTTTCTGCTCGCTCTCTTTAACGTAAGCCGACATTTGTAACTCTCTTTATCTAAACAATATTTGCTCTTACTATACTAAACCTCTTCTAAAAACAAAGCATTAACTCTTCGATTCCAAAAAGTCTAGTCGTTATTTCATTCACCTTTGTGATTAATTCCTTTTTATCTAAAATTTGATCTTTTGTTTCAATTTTGATTGTTTCGTTTGCATAGGTTAAAAAATCATACTCCTCTTTCATTCTGACTTGATAATCCTCTTTTTTATATAACGTATAATCATCGAGAACGTCTATCTCATATTCTCGTTTATAACCATTATTTAAGGCAATCGCAGTAACAAGTGAATTGACAGTCAGCTCATCTAACAGAATAGACTTTTCATCTATTATTAATGTATAGTTTTCATTTTCAATTATCCCGCAAACATTACAACCTCCGTCTAATAAATCAACTGTTTTAGTAATTGTTGCTTTTTTCATTTTTACTGCTCCTCTCCTACAGCTTCTATTCCTTCTTTGACTATTATATCAAAGATGAAGACATCATGAAAAACAAATTTAGTTTTTCCACTTTGCTATTTAATACGACAAAGTAAAGTGATAAATTCCTACAAAAATCCATATATTCAGGTCATTATAACGATCAAATCATTTATAGTTATTTTATATTTCTTTTGTATAAATATAGGTAATCTACTACATACAATTAAACCGTAAAAAAAAGTAACTTATAGGAGCTGCCATACTCGAGCACATTTTCTTAGAAATTTAATCGACATCTTCTTCTCTCAATAAGATGTGTGCACTTCTAAAACACAAGGTCTTCCTATTACTTTTTTAATTCTCTTTCAAAAAATGCTGCTACGACATCCATCATTTCTCCCTTGACCAAATGCCCCTCACCTTCACCTACAATAAACTGACTATTTTCAGCATAAGGTTCCGCTTCAATCATTTGATAAAAGTCCGCTGTATCTTCATAAGGAATTTTAGGGTCATCCGTTCCATGCCAAAATAGGACAGGACGTTGTGCCAGCTTTTCAGGTGCTTTTGAAAGATCATAATTTACTACCCAACTAAGTAATAGGGGTAAATCTTGCGGCACAAAAAAATCCATTTCAACTGAACGCTCCATTACCCGTTCAACATAACGCAAAGGCGCTGGTGTCCCCATCATACAAGCAGCAACACTGATTTCTGGATGCTGAGTCAATAAAGCACTGGTTGTGATCCCTCCCATTGACACACCACCTACGCCAATTTTTCCATCTTCGATCAGCTTTTGTTTCTCAAAATGACGCACTAACTGAACAAATTCAATAATATTGTATTGAATACTAGACCAAAATGTCACTGAAGGAATCGATGAAATAGGGCCCGATTTTCGTTCCCCATGATTCATTGCATCAGGTAAAATCACACGGATTCCTTTTCTTGCCAACTTCCTAGCTTGAGTCAGAGATAACTCTTTTGCTGACTGCCAGCCGTGATAATAAATGACAAGTGGTAAAGCATCACTTTTCTTCTCTTCTAAAACAACTTCCAGTAATGGAATTTTTTTGATATAGCGATGTCTAATACTAATTTTCATCCTACTCACTCCTAAAAATGTACTCATTTATTTATCTAAGTATACACCTCAAACTAAAATAGACCATCACCTTTTGTTTATTCGAAAAAATTATATCATCTGTTTTTATTATATTTTTTTCTTCTATGCCTTTTTAAAATAACTCTTAAGCGTAATAATATTAAAATAGTAACAAATATTCCTAAAAATCTAAGGAAAATAATCTTAACCAGTGCTAAGAGAGACTTCTCCTTTTTCATCTTCTTATAACTCGCCTCAATCACTTTTAAATTTTCTGGCAAAACTTGATAGGTCGTACGCCCTTGCCGTTCAATATCACATGCATCTGCATAATTACCTAATCCATCACTTGCCCGCAAATACAGTTTGCCTTCAATTGCTTCTCTATTTAACTTGAACATAAAATTGCCCTCTCTATCAGCAGAAGTTTCTTGATAATGATATTCATCATTATCTGTATAAAAAAGTTCGATTTGATAGGTATTTTTAGATGCTGGCATTTTGATTTCACCAGATATTATAGAATTTTCTTTAGCAAAATTTATCTCTGAAAAAAAGACAGTAGGTTTATCACTGAAAACAATGTATGGCACATTCTTATAATGATAAATCGTGCCTTCTTCAGAAGTAAAACAGAGATCGGTTGAGTAAAGACCAATTTTATCTGTTTTAACAGGGTTATTCTCATAATACATATCTCTGATTTTAATATTCTCTCGATAAAAAATAGTTTCAATAAAACCACTATAAATATGAACTGGCCCATTTAATACAAAACGTGCAAAACTCATATACGGGCTATGTTCAAAAGGAAACTCCAAATAAACGCCATCTTTCTTTGCCTTAATTCTTGTTGTCTCCCCATTTAGAATTTGTTTTCGAGCATATCGACTCGTCAAATCAAAGGAAGCCTGAAAATTCAATTCAGGAGTAAACTCACCAATTTCTTCTCCATAGCAAATAGTAGGATGAAATACAAATAGCAGACCAAGGACCAATAAACTCTTTTTCATATAAAAACTCCTCCAACAAAACCATGATCTCATTGCACTATAAATGACATTGCATAAACATCAGCAAGAACTTAAATATTTCTTGAGATGGAATCATTAAATAACAAATCATATCATTAACAGTATAAATAAATTCTATCATAAAGAAAAGTTTATTTTTATATTTTCTTCCTTTTTACTATAAAAGTAATAATAAAAAAGCTTTGAATCCTGTTATATATGGATTCAAAGCTTTTAGGTTAAAAACCTTATTTAGTTTCACGGTGTAAAGTAACTTTTCTTTCACGTGGGCAATATTTTTGTTTTTCCAAACGATCAGGATTGTTACGTTTATTTTTGCTTGTAAGATAGTTACGTTCTTTACAAGAAGTACATTCTAAAGTAATGTTTACGCGCATGTGTTTTCCCTCCTATATCTAATTTCGTATTTCTAAGAATTTCTTAGCCTCAAATATCATATCATGTTTATCTACGAATTTCTACCCTTTTGACGAAATTTGTAAAGGAAAACTACTTTACAAATCTTATTGTGCTTTATATTCAGCGTAAGCATTGACGATCGCTGTGACCATTGATTGGTTTGGTCTAGTACTTTCGCTAGTTAAATGAGGTAAAATGACACTCACAGCAATCTCTGGATCATCTGCTGGGGCATAAGCGACAACGTTACTATTCACTGTAACATGTTCTCCCACATTAGTCTCAGCAGTACCAGTTTTAGCAGCAATATCAAGGGCTGCTCCTTGCATATACCGACCTGTCGTAAAGACACCTGTCCCGTGTACTACATCATAGAAACCTTTTTGAATAATGTTCATTTGTTCTGCACTAATATCAACTTTATTTAATTCCTTTGGTTTCATTTCTTCTTTTAAATCACCGAGTGTTCCATCTGACTTGTTATCATAAATACCTTCAACGACATGTGGCGCAATCCGAGTACCACCGTTTGCGACTGTTGCAGCATATTGCGCCAACTGCATTGCTGTATACGTGTCATATTGCCCAAAGGATAAATCGAGTAAATGTCCTGGCATAGGTGCTGCGTCAGTATCAAAAGCTGTATTAGATAAACCAGTCTCTTCCCCTGGTAAATCGATGCCCGTAGAAACACCCATTCCATATTCACCAAATGTCTTACGCAACACATTAAATAATGTTGGATCCCCTGTTTTGTAAGGTAAAACCATATTGTATTGATAATCTGTGTTCATCATTTTCAAGACTAATTTCATCATGTACGCGTTCGATGAATATTCTAATGCTTGTTCTGCATTAAGTGGTATTTGGTTCCCTAGGGTTTTGTTAAATACAGATGACTTTTGTTCACTTCCATAAATTTGTAATGGCTCATCGATCAGTACATCATTTCCACTGATCACACCTTGTTCATAACCAGCTGAAATCGTGGCACCTTTTACCACAGATCCAGGCTCAAAAGCTTTGTTGATTGTGGCTAGTGGATTAGAGGTCACTTCATTCGTGGCCACATCACGATCTAATGCTACCATCGCCATAACAGCTCCAGTTTTCGGGTTCATAACAACAACGTAGGCACCGTCTGAATAAGCAGCATTTCCAGTTGCTAATAGTTGTTGATATTGCTCCCGCACTACTTCTTCTATTTTAGCCTGAAACGCCATATCGATCGTTAATTTCAAATTTTCACCTTTTTTACCTTCTGATACAGGTGTTTGTGTAACGATTTTACCATTACTATCCAGTGTTACTTCTGATATCGCTTTTTGACCTTGAAGAACGTCTTCATATTGTTTCTCTAAATAACTAGTCCCTACCCGATCATTTAATTCATAACCTTTTGCGATATACTCATCAGCTTCTTCAGCTGGTAAACCAGCTTTTTGAGAAGATACTTTTCCGACTAAATTCGTAAGATCGGTGCCGTTTGGGTATTCCCGGTCCCAATCCACTCCAGTTGAAACACCTGCTATTTCTGAGGAGTTTTCGCCAATTATTGCGATCTCATCTTGAGTGACCCCTTCATTTTTGATAAAGGCTGTGTTTAATTCCCCCACAGAATTCATGCGTTTAAAAATGGTCGCAGCTTGTAACGTTTGCTCATCAAAATTGATTTCTTCAGGAGTGACTTTTTCAACTGTTTTAATATACAACGTTGCTTCATCTGTAATTTTATTGCCTTTTTCATCCACCTTGTCAGCATCAGTCAAACGCTTTTGCGCCGCTTTTAAATTTTCAGGATCTGCTAACCAGAAATCCTTCTTATCGCGTTCACTCAAGTCATCTGCTGGTACGTGGATCAACTCATTTACTTTGAGTGCAATAGGAACGAGGTCTTTGGGTTGAACCTTTTTCCCACGAGTATAGGTAATCGCAAGGTTGGCTTTATTGCCGACCAATATGTTCCCTTTTGCATCGTAAATCTGTCCTCTAGGAGCAGTACTTTTGATTTTTAACGTTGAATTTTCTTCTGCTTTTTGTGCATATTGCTGTCCTTCAGCAATTTGTAAGTATCCTAAGCGAACGATCAAAGCCACAAACAAACCAAAGATCACAAAAAACAGTAGGTTTAGTCGAAAGGGGATATGTGATTTTTTACTTTTTTGTGTCATAGGTTCTTCATTATTATTTTTTAATTTATCTAAAAAGCTCATTTTTTTCATTTATTGTTAATCCTCCATATGAGAAAATTCTCGCTTCTCTATTGTAACGAAAAAACACAAAAAAAAATAGAGGGAATCCTCTTACTAAGAAAATATTTAACTTTTATTGAATAAAAACGTCTGGGACATAACTCTACGAGTTATATCTCAGACTCAAAGAATCCGTATAAACGGTGGGAGCAGAAGCAATCACTACGCTTCGCTTCGATCACATCAAATTCTAAGTGCTAAAGCACTAAGATTTGAAGGCTTCGGAAATAAGCCGAAATTCACAAAAATTTGAAGAGCAATTTTCGTGAATCCCTTCTTATTTCTCGGGATTAAACACTCCTGTCCCAACCTCTTCTTGATTATTTTCTACTATAATTTGCTACATCAGCAACCATACTATCCACAAAAATATTCAAGTCGATCACTTCTGTTTCTTTACTACCGTAACGGCGAATATTCACAGTTGCGTCATCCATTTCTTTATCGCCGACAACGATTTGATATGGAATTTTTTGTGTTTGAGAAGCACGGATCTTGTAACCCATTTTCTCATTACGATCATCTACTTCAATACGTAAACCTTGTTCTTGCAGCCGTTTTTTCACTTCATAAGCGTAATCTGAATGAGCTTCAACGGATACAGGAATAATTGTTGCTTGGATTGGTGCCAACCAAGTTGGAAATGCCCCTTTGTATACTTCTGTCAAGTAAGCTACAAATCGTTCCATAGTTGAAACGATTCCTCTATGGATAACTAATGGACGATGTGTATTTTCACCATCTTCACCAACATAAGTCAAATCAAAACGTTCTGGTAATAAAGCATCGATTTGAATTGTTGATAATGTTTCTTCCATACCCAATGCCGTTTTTACTTGAACATCCAGTTTAGGTCCATAAAAGGCTGCTTCACCTTCTGCTTCAAAATAATCAATTCCGGCTTCATCAGCAGCTTCTTTGATCATTGTTTGTGATCTTTCCCACATTGCATCATCATCGAAATATTTTTCTTTGTTGTTAGGATCTCTTAAGCTTAAACGGAAACGATAATCTGTCACATCGAAATCAGCATAAACTTCAACCATCAATTTCAATGTACGCAAGAATTCTTCTTTGATTTGATCTGGACGAACAAAGGTATGGCCATCGTTCAATGTCATTTCGCGTACACGTTGTAAACCTGATAACGCTCCTGATTTTTCATAACGGTGCATCATCCCTAATTCAGCAATTCTAATTGGTAGTTCACGATAGCTGTGTATATCATTTTTATACACCATCATGTGATGTGGACAGTTCATTGGACGAAGTACTAACATTTCGCCATCGCCCATATCCATTGGCGGGAACATATCTTCATGATAGTGATCCCAGTGACCTGATCTCTTGTAAAATTCAACATTAGCCATAATTGGTGTATAAACATGTTGATAGCCTAGGCTGATTTCTTTATCTGTGATATAACGCTCAATCGTACGACGGATTGTTGCACCTTTTGGTAACCAGAAAGGTAATCCTGAACCAACATCTGGATTAAGCATGAATAAATCAAGCTCTTTGCCCAATTTACGATGATCACGTTCCTTGGCTTCTTCACGCATTTTAATAAATTCTTTTAGGTCTTTTTTATCGAAGAAAGCCGTTCCGTATATACGCTGCATCATTTGATTGTTAGAATTCCCTCTCCAATAAGCACCAGCCACTGATAATAACTGGAATACTTGAATACGTCCTGTTGAGGGGACATGGACACCACGACATAAATCAACAAAATCTCCTTGATCGTAAACAGTGATGGTCTCCTCTTCTGGAAGTTCAGAAATCAATTCAACTTTGTAAGGATCATCTGCAAATAATTCTAACGCTTCGTTTTTAGAAACAACTTTACGGACGATTGGGTTATTTTCTTTGACGATTTTCATCATTTCAGCTTCGATTGCTGGTAAGTCTCCAGCTGTGATCGGGTTTTCACCATTATCAGTGTCATAATAAAAGCCAGAATCGATAGCTGGTCCCACACCAAATTTGATTTTTGGGAATAGGCGACGTAAAGCATTGGCCATTAGATGAGCTGATGAGTGACGTAAAATTCCTAGTGCATCCTCGTGATCTGGTGTTACGATTTCAATTGAGCCATCTTCTTCGATTGGGCGAACTAAATCGATTAAGTTGCCATTGAATTTCCCTGCTAAAGCTTTTTTAGCTAAGCTGTTACTAATACTTTTAGCAATGTCTAATGTCGATGATCCAGACTCAAATTCTTTAAATGCACCATCTGGAAATGTAATTTTAATTAACATGTTATTTCCTCCAATTTTTTTATCATTGATTACGAGATTTTACGACTTTCCAACAATATAATCTCACTTGAGCAAAAAAATAAGTCCTAGTATCGGATAAAAATATCCGATACTAGGACGAAAAGTTCGTGGTTCCACCTATTTTTAAACACAGCAAACAGCCGTATTCCTCAAGCGTGTTAACGGTACGACCGCCTTTGTTTCGACAAAGGTTGGAAAAAGTGGTCATTCCTTGTGCGGGTCTGGAAAATTTTCAGCCAAGATTTTCCTCTCTAAAAGACTGCTTACAAGTTCAGTTGTCTTTCTCATCAATCATTTATGTGTTAATTTAAACACTTCTTAATCCAAAAAGCAAGTATTTCTTTAAATAACTTATTTTTTCCATTGTCCACCTTGCGCATAACGATCTTTTTTTAATTCATTCACAAAAACATGAATGTTTTCTTGAGGTGCCCCTGTATTTTTCGATACGGCCTCAGTAATGTCTTTGACCATATTTGTTAGTTGCTCCTCGCTACGACCTTCTATTAAATCAACATGAATAAATGGCATCGTCTTTCCCCCGTATAATTTTTAATTTTTAGTATAATCATAACATATTTTATGATTATAAAGCTTATTTTTTAGCTGTCAATATGAACTTTGACACATTTTGCTTCATATAATTATTTCCTATGATCAAACGTTCTACTAGTTACAGATTTGAACCCAATTACTTCAAAATGGTTTAGAAGTTCAACCTGCGAAAACCCATTATAATGGTGCGCAGCTTTGTCAAAAACAGTCATACACAATCTCTTCTTTTATATTTCTTAACTTCCTAATAATTCATGTTTTGTCATAAAAAAAGAAGCCCAATCGGACTTCTTTTTCATTCCCTTTAAGCTGGTTCACCATAATCAACTGGTTTGTCAAATTCTCCAGGTGCATCGTCATAGATGTGTCCATAAATAATAACTGGCATTCCAGCATAAGCACCGTTAAAAATTTGAGCAGCTGCAGCTCCTGGGGTATTGATACAACCATTACTACCAAAATTGGTTTTATAGGCTTCTTTGTTCCCAAAATATTCTGCTTTATAATCTGCATCATGAATCCCGATTTGTGTAACAACACCACCAAAGCTCTTCAACGGCATCCAATATTTTACAGGTACACTATAACTTGAACCATCAAGCATTTCGCCTTCTAACTTTGTATCCGTATCTTTGTATAAAATCGTATGGAAACCTGGAACTGTGGCGGTTCCTTTGTTATAACGACCAGTAATAACATCTGTTTCGACAACTTTTACGCCATCTTTAAAGAAATACATCTTTTGATCGTTTAAGTCAATTTCTACATAGTCCTTATTAACAGTTGATGATTGTGTCACATCACCATCAATCGGTACTGTGATTGTTTCTGTTTCTTTATCACTGTTGATTGCTTGGACAAGTAAATCTCTTGTTTGCGGCATATTGATATCCCAACCATAGCCACCGTTGTTTTTGTATTTTGTTGTTACACCATGAACATTTTTAAAAATGATTGGTTTGAAGATCGAACCATATTTTTGGTTTGTTTGTTCAACCCATGCGTAAACTTTATTGTCATCAACATTTCCTGACGTATCCATAAATGATTGCAACTCTTCTTTGGTTAAGGTCAGTTTTTCACCATTGATGTCTAACGTGATTGCTTTGTTTTCTTTTTTCGACAACAATGTTAATTTTTCTTGTAAGCCTTTATCTTCTTTAGTCACTGCTGGTTTTTGATAAAATTCTTTAATATCGTATACGTAATTCCCTTTATTAGCCTCAACATCTTTAAGTACTTGATTCATCAACGCTTCTTTATCAACCGCGGTCCCTGTCTGTTCCGGAATGATTTGGTAATTACCATCGACTTTCTCAATCCGAGCATCTTGACTAGGTGTCCCCTCTTCAAAGCTAAGTTCATTTAGTTTATTTTTCAATTCAGTCTTGTACTCTTCATTGACTGGTAGCTTAATCGAGCGGTCCCCGATGTTTTGTTTTAAATACTCTTCTGAGATTTCATATTTTTTAGGTAATTCGATTTTTTCTTCTTTATCGTTCACCTTGATCACAACAGCTTCTGACTTGTTCAATTCCTCAAGTTTGCTTTTTGCATCTTTGGCACTTAATAAACTAATATCAACACCATTAGCTTTCGCCGTTATGAAAAAATGAGATTGAAAATAAACAAGGCCACCAGTAAATACCAGTGCTAAAAGAATCAATACTCCCACTATTGGAACTAGCCATTTTTTCTTTTTCTTGCTTGACTGATTTTTATTTTTGGATCCCTTCGCATTCTTGGTCGAGCGACTAACTGATTCTTCATTTTCCATTGAGCTATCTTCCTTTTTTATGATTTATATGCTTACTTTGACGAAATACTTTTTTCCTGTTCAAAAACTAAAGTAAAAGGAAGCTCCTCTTCCTCTTGATATCGTTAAAATTTCTATTCGTACTAAATTAATAACTGTATTTTAAAGCTAGTTTAGTTAAAATTTCCTCAGTGTTCAATTAATCTGCTTACACATGAGAAAAAATTCATGTTTTTATGTATAAATGCTGAACTTTCATTTTTTCTGACAAACAGGATGAGTAACAGTCAAAATTTTGATACAGTGTACTTATCATTCTACCACATATATAGGAGAGGAAAAAAGACCATTTAGCAATATCTTTGATTAAATTCTAATTTATTTACAATAAACTTAAAAATGGCATGGAAATTTCTCTAATTTTCTTTAAACGCAAGTTTACTTTGTTTAGTGAACCAATTATTTGTATAAAGCTTGACTTTTTCAGCTGTTTTTTGGTCATAAATGAAGTGATTTTTTTGTGAAACTATCCGAGCATAATAATCAAATTGCTTTTGTAAGGACAATAGAGCTGACCACGCCAAAAAAATACTAGAAATATTCATTGTTTTTACTAGCTGTTCATACTGTTCTTCTGTCAAATAATTAGGCAAGTACTTATAATTTTTCCCAATACTGAAGTGATAACCATGCTTTCCCGCAACTTGCCAAGACAGTAAACGTAATAATTCTTTTTGGCAGTTATCATGTAAATGATCCGCTGCATAGAATAGCTCGTTACGACACAAACCTTTCACGACATACGTACTGACCCACCAAAATTCATTACAACAATCTGAAAATTCTTCTTGGGTAGGCTTTTTGATCCAATAATTTTGATCCGTTGCTTCCATTAAATTAGGCAATAAGTGGTTTTTATCTAATAAAATCTCAGCCAAAAGATCTCCTTCATTCCAGTATGCAGCTTGCTCTTTTGGACACAGGGTCAGATCGATTCGATTTCCATCTTCAAACAGCATTAAATAGGCAAATCTTCCATCCTTTGTTGGTGGAAACAATACCATATCTTCCGGCGTCTGCATGATCAAACGCGGTCCAAACTCAGCTAACCATGACTGATCTTTGCGAAATACTTCAACCGACTCCACAATATAAACAATATCATAATCCTGAAATAAATCTTTCGGTGCATTTTTATTTGTTCGCGAACCATTCATTCCAACTGCGAGTATTCTGGGATCCTTTTCAGCAATCGTTAAAATCAATTGAAACATCTCTTCTTTTGTACGCATAGCTATCCCTCCCCATTTTAGCTTATATAGATAAAGTATAAAGCAATCTCATCAATTGTGTTATACTTTATCTTAAAAACGTTAAAAAAAGATTAAAAAAGAAACGGCAAGTACCGTTCAACTTGTTCATCTACTAAAATAGATGAGAAAGGTTGTGAGGTTATGAAATGGATAAAGAGAATCATGTTACTAATTTTAGGAGTAGGGATTATTTATGCTGGCTTTGTTTTATTTCTGATTTTCAGCGGAACAAAAGACCAGCCAACAACAAAGCCAGATACGGTACTTATCTTGGGAGCACAAGTAAAAGGCACTTCAAAAAACAATGCCTATCCGAGTACTGTTTTAAAAGAACGATTAGATGCGGCTATTCCTTATTTAAAAAAATATCCGAAAGCAACAGTGATTGTTTGTGGGGGGCAAGGATCTGACGAACCAGATAGTGAAGCTAATGTCATGGCAGAGTATTTAAGAAGCAATGGCATTTCACAAAAACAAATTTTAATAGAAGACACATCCACACGTACCAAAGAAAATATTCAAAATGCTCAAAAGAAACAAGCATTAGGAAATACAGTTATTGTCACAAGTGATTTTCATATGTATCGGTCAAAATTATTGGCAAAACGACTGGGAATATCTGAAATCAGCGGACTTCCTTCTGTTTCCAAATCATCTGCTACATTCAAAACTTACGTTAGAGAGATTTGTGCCTTGGGCTATGGGTTGCTTTTTGATCATTAGACAAAAATTATAAGAGTGATTGGGACTCTTACGTTCCAAGCTCAAAATAGTTACGATCGCTATTTTTGAACGATTTGGTTAAGATTATTATTCTAAAAATAGCTTTTTTATAACTCTACAAAAGAACGGGCCAAAAATTTAGTTTGGATCATTTCTCACTTGAAGTTTAGATATCTAATTATCTTTACAGATAAAAATCTTGAGACACATGTTTTTTCTATAATAAACTAACTAAAAGTATTCTTTTTCTTTCTGATTCGAAATGAATTCTCAAAAATTTACATAAAATGCTAAATATTTGAGAATTGTAAATAAAAATGCTACTATACTTATGTTCTTAGTTTTTTCATATTGTGTTTCCCTTCATATAGTGTGTGTATGAAGGGTTTATTTTTTTTATGACTACTTATATGATACATTCCGTTACTTGTTTTTCTTGTCGCTTAGATTAAAAAATAGGAATATTCTTTTAAACGCTAAATATAACTAAATAATGAGACTAAAAGAGAGCACATCAAAACTAAAAATCAGTTTTGTTGCGCTCTCTATATCCGAATAAACGGCGAGAAAAAGCAGATCCTTCGGAAATAAGAGGAGCTACCCCTTTTAATCTCGGCTTCTTCCTGATAGATTATAATTTGATCGTTCCATAATTTATTTTTAGTTTTTCAATCATACCAGTAACGGATACGCTCGGTGGTTCACTTTGCTCTTTTTCATAAAAATTCATAGACATCGTTGCTACGCCATTAGCAAATACTTCTATTGATGATGTATCTCTGAATACCTCTAGTAAAAGGCTATTGTCTATTAGGGGAACTCTTGTCGTTCGCTTTGTTAATTGCTCTGTTTCAATTCCTGTAATCTTAAAACCAAAGCTATCACGACTAATAGATAAATAACCAGTAGCAGGCTCATAGATTAGTTCAACGGCAGACTCATTTGTTCTCAGAACCTTTATAGCTAAATTTTCAGTTTGTGTTAGGGTTCCACTTAACTCAATATAGAATTGCTTGGCTTCAATATTATCTAGTTCAATGGATGAATTCTCTAATTTTTCCTTTTTGATTCTTTTTTTATCTGTGATTAATTTATAAATTGTATTAATCGGTTGTTGAATCACTTGTTGGTCTACTACATGGAGCTCACGTGGCAAGGTCATAGTTCCTGCCCAAAGATGCCCCAACTCATTCGTCGGCATATTACGCCCCCACATCTGCATCCAAGCAACCATAATTCGCTTTCCTTGTTCATCAAAACAAGTTTGAGGAGCATAAAAATCTAAGCCAAAATCAATTTCATGATGATTATCTACAGTAAAACGACCTGTTGACCAATCTACTTCTCCTATAAACGCCACAGTAGAATTGATATTTTCATAAGAGTTCTCTTTTTTCTCCATTTCAATAGGAGAAATCAATAAGACATCTTTTCCATCTAAATGAAATAAGTCGGGACATTCCCACATAATCCCCTGTTCCTTTTCTCCTTTAAGAAGTATAGAAGTAAACTGCCAATGAACTAAATCATCTGACTGAAATAATAAAATCTGCCCTCTTTGTTCAGCTGTTTTTGAGGCAACTACACTATAATATAGACCATCATGTTCGACTATTTTAGGATCACGAAAATCATCAATTGCTGCAACTCCCTCAATATGTTGTTCCGAAATTACAGGATTTTCGAGAAATTTTTCAAAATGAATACCATCTTCTGACACTGCCATACACTGAACTTCTCGTTTAATTCCTTCACGTTCATAATGACCTGTGTACATTAAATAGAGTTTTCCATCTTTTTCAATTGCACTTCCTGAAAAGCATCCGTCTATATCATATTCCTCACTTGGTGCCAGTGCTACTGGTAAATCTTCCCAATGGAGCAGGTCTTTTGATTTAGCATGTCCCCAGTGCATTGGCCCCCAAATACTATCATATGGGTAATACTGATAAAACAAATGATATTCACCTTTGTAATAGACAAAGCCATTCGGATCATTGATCCAGCCTATCGGTGCCATCAAATGATAGCCTTGACGATAAACAGGATCAATTCTACCTTTATTTTCTTTAATATATTGATTAGCTTGTTCGAGTTTTTCTTTCATTCTCTCTCTCCTATTTGATTCCTGTACCAGAACCGCCCAACCCTTGCAGGATATATTTTTGAGCGACAATATAAATAATGATTAGTGGAATCGTTGAAATTGTTAAAACCGCCATAACCTGATTGATATAAACGGGTTGTGTCGTATTAATCGTTGTAATTGCGACTTGCATGGAAAACTTACTTTTATCTGTCAATACCATTAATGGCCAAATATAATCATTCCAACTTCCGATAAATGATAAAACCCCGACGGTCGCTACCGCTGGTTTAGACATCGGTAGCATGATTGAAAAAAAGATTTTAGCGATACTTGCACCATCAATTTTAGCGGATTCAATGATTTCTTCCGGTATTGCAATAAAGAAATTTCTAAATAAATAGATGTTAAACGCACTAGCCATAGCTGGTAAAATCACAGCAATACGACTATTAACTAATCCCAATGCATTGACAATTGTAAACTGAGGAATCAAGACTGTTTCCATTGGAATAATCAAAAGTGCTAATAAGAAACCAAAAATTATTTTTTTTCCTGTAAAATTGATTTTGGCAAAGGCAAAACCTGCTAATGAATTAACAATGATCGATCCTGCTGCAAAAGTAATGCCATAAAAAATACTATTTAGCAAATATGTCCAAATACTGAATCGTTCAATGACTTCTTGATAAGTTTTAAACCAATTTGCAGGATTTAGACTAGGTAAAAAAGCTTTAAAAGAAGAAAGGTTTGTATAAACTTCTGCATTTGATTTCATAGCAGAAACAATCATCCAAAGCATTGGAAAAATAAACAATGCCGCTAAAATAAATAATAAAACATATTCAAAAATCATTAGTGGTCCAATCTTTTTTTTCATTCGTCTTTGTCCTCCTTAATTAATTTTCTTTGACCGATCGTAATCAAACCAATCAAGGTTGTAAAAATCAGCGCTATTGAGCTAGAGTAGCCCACCATTCGATCGGTGAAACCTGTCTGATAAATATAATAAACCATGGTCATTGTAGAATTCATTGGTCCGCCTTGGGTCATGACCATTGGCTGAACAATCAACTTAAACGCTGAGATAAGTGTTGTTAATAAGACAAAGATAGCTGTCGGCTTTAATAAAGGCAGTGTAATATAACGAAATTGTTGAAATTTTGTGAAGCCATCCATTTCAGCGGCTTCATAAACATCTTGCGGGATATTCTGCATACCACCTAAAAACAATAACATTTGATAACCTGCACCTTGCCAAGCAGAGACAAACACGATCGTGTACATTGCTTGTTTAGGACTCGTTAAAAATGGTTGAGCAGAGATCCCTATTTTCATTAACAAGGAATTGATCAGCCCCTCATTCGGATTTAATAAATACAACCATAAGATGGAAATAACTACCAAAGACATGACAACTGGTGCAAAAAATGCTACTTTAAATAATAAATTTCCTTTTCTTTTTTTGTTGATAATCAAGGCCATTCCTAATGCTGCCCCCAATTGGACTGGAATGATCCAAATGACAAACTTAGCTGTATTCAGCATACTTTTTATAAAAATTGGATCATTAAATAATTGTTTAAAGTTATCTAAACCAATGAATTGCCGATTATCTGGGGTCAGTAGATAGTAATCTGTAAAAGCATAATAGGCAACCATTCCCACTGGAATCAAAAGAAAAATCGTCAATAAAATAAGTGCTGGTGCTAAAAAACTATATCCTACTAAATTTTCCTTGACTGTTGGTTTCCGATTCATTTTTTCTCCTCCTTTATCACTTCAACATCCTGTCGATAACTTGCTGCATTTCTTCTGCGTGAACATCTACGATTTTTTGTACATCAGGATTTTCTTTGTAATAGCTCGCATCTTGAATTGATTGTTGAAACGCACGGGAAACTTGAGGATACGCTACTACAACAGGACGCGCATGACCTGATTTTTGGTTTTGTTCCATTAGAAAGCGCATTTCCTCAGACACATCGTTTTTGATCAATTCGATCGTTGACTTTCTAATAGGTAAAACGCTATTGCCTAAACTCATGATTTTACTTGATTCTGTATTTGTTACATACTTAATAAATGTAGCTGATGCTTCTTTTTCTTTTGTTTTAGAGGACATCGCTACTTGCCAACTACCTGTTGGTGAAACTAATTTTTTTGTTTTATTAGATACAGGATATGGTAAAATACCGTATTCAAGTTCTTTATAATTTTCATTTAAATCAGCAATCGTCCATGATCCGCTTAAAAGCATCGGATATTTTCCAGTTTCAAAGCCTTTTTCAATAGGCGTATTAGTAGTGTACCCTTTTTTTACTAAGTCCTGAATAAATTGAAGTGCTTCTGCACTTTTTGGATCATTAAAATAACCTAAAGCTTCTGTCCCAGATTGATTTACAACTTCTCCTCCGTTTGACCAAATAAACGGCGTGTAGGCATAAGTCAGCATTTCATCTTTAGAAGCTAACTGAATATTTATCGCTGGTAACTCATATTCATCCACTAATTTTTGACAAACTTCTTTAAACTCGTTCCATGTCCAAGGTTTATCTAACGTTGGTAGTTCGTCCTCTTTGATGCCCGCCTTTTTAAATAGTTGCTTGTTGTAATAAATCCCTACACTTGATTCAGAAAAACCAAATGCATAGAATTTCTCATTGTAAGTTCCTTGTTGAACGATACTATCAAGCACATCATCCATATTTGCATCATCTAAGTATTCATCTAACGGTTCAATTACATCTGCATTTGCATAGGCAGCAGTATTTGGACCATCTAGAGTTAGAACGTCAGGCAAACTATTCGTTGTGATCGCAGCATTCACTTTATCTTCATAACCACCACCGCTGCCGCTTCTTGGAATGTATTCAGTGATTGCCTTATATTTCCCTTGATACTCTTTATTAAAGTTATCCACAATTGTCTGCCAAGCCTTTCCTTCAGGAGTTTCGTCTGAAAACTGAACCCAAATTTTTATGTCCCCAGTATTTTTTATTCCATCTTTCGATTTTTTTGAAACGTTTCCACAACCAGAAAAAATAAAGAAAACCACAATGATCACAAGCATGAA
The DNA here is from genome assembly GCF_050545135.1 of Enterococcus sp. AZ170. Taxonomy (NCBI): domain Bacteria; kingdom Bacillati; phylum Bacillota; class Bacilli; order Lactobacillales; family Enterococcaceae; genus Enterococcus; species Enterococcus sp. AZ170. Next base: position 2,631,564 of record NZ_CP172947.1, read on the forward strand.
CTTGCAAAAATACTTCTTCATTAACATCTCTCCCTTTAATTTGAAACGTTTCCATTTTATTGAAAAAAATATAATGGAAACGTTTTATTAATTGATAAAAAAAGAATAGCATTGAAATCGCTTTCTGTCAACTGAATTTCAAATAAAAAAAATAGTGTTTAGAATAGCACGAAAAACGCCTATTCTAAACACCTCAAACCATTTTATCATCAAACAATTCACGTTATAGCATCTTTATCATTTTCAATCGTCGTATAATTAGAAACAAAAGTCACAGGTAAAATAATTCTTTTAGGAACCTCTACTCCTTTTATTTTATTCAAAATAGCATCTACTGCTGTAACAGCCATCAATGGAACAGATTGAGCGATCGTTGAAAGTGCATACTTTCTTTCCTGTGCCATTCTCACTCCATCAAATCCGATTAACTGAAAATCCTTAGGTGCTGTTTTGCCGATTGTCTCTAGCGTTTCTAAAACATTTAATCCCATAAAATCATTCACTGTAAAAATACCGTCAATCGTATCATTTTTTTTGATAAACTGTAAAATTTGCTCACGTAAATCTGTGATTGGTTCTGGCATATCTAGGATTTTATACGTTATCTTTTTGTCTCTACAATATGCTAAAAAACCTTCTCGCCGATTAACAGTTTCATTGGGAAATGGTGAAAAACCGCCTATATATGCTACTGTTTTACATCCTCGCTTGACTAATTCTTTTGCAGCTAGCCTTCCACCAGCAAAATTATCTGAGGTAACATAAGTCACATCTTCTGAAAAATGTCGATCAATACTAACAAACGGCAAATTAGACGATACGTATTTATCTACATCTGAATAAGTAATCCCAATAATTCCATCAACCTTATTTTGCTTGACCATTTGGATATATTCATATTCTTTTTCTGGATCACCATCTGCATTACACAAATAAAGTTTATATCCTTTTTTGCTGAGTTCCTCTTCAATATAATATGCAAGCTCTGAAAAAAAAGGATGCCAAATCGTTGGAAGAATTAAGGCTAAAGTATTACTCCGATTGGTTTTTAAAGCCCTTGCATATTCATCAGGTTCATAAGATAATTCATTGATGGCAGCTTCAACTTTTTTTCTGGTAATTTCTTTGACTTTTACTCCATTAATGACTCTAGATACAGTTCCAACGCCCACCCCAGCTAATGCGGCAACATCTTTCATCGTTGCTTTCATCTTATCCCAGCTTTCTTAATAATGATCTGATTTGAATTGTAACATATAATTTTGAAAATAGGGAAACGATTCCAAAAAAACTTCTTAAGCTAATTTCTTAAAATAATTTTTATAAAAAATAAGCTATAACTCTTTCGTAATCTCAAAATTAGATTACAAACAAGTTATAGCTCAAGCTTATCGAACTAATCTAACTCTACGTTATGATAAACTTTTTGAACATCATCTAGATCTTCTAAAACATCAATCATATGTTCAAATTTTTCTAAATCTTCTCCAGCTAATTCAACGTCATTTTGAGCAATCATTTCTAATTCAGAAACGGAAAAGGCTTCAATACCTTTTTCTTTTAAGGCCTCTTGGACTGTATGGAAATCTTCTGGTTCTGTATAGACAATAATTTGACCTTCTTCTTCTGTAACATCACGTACATCAATGTCTTTTTCCATCAAGTACTCAAGAATTTCATCAGCATCCTCACCTGCAAATCCAATCACACCTGTATGATCGAACATGTATGCTACAGCTCCGCTGACACCCATATTTCCACCATTTTTACCAAAAGCAGCACGTACATCTGATGCTGTTCGGTTTACGTTATTTGTCAAAGCATCAACAATGACCATTGAGCCGTTAGGTCCAAATCCTTCATAACGTAATTCAGAGTATTGTTCATCGCCTGAACCTTTGGCTTTTTCAATTGCTCGGTCAATGATATGTTTTGGTACATTATATGTTTTTGCGCGTTCGATCACAAACCGTAATTTCTGATTTGCTTGAGGGTCAGGATCACCCGATTTCGCTGCTACGTAAATTTCAATTCCGAATTTTGCATAAACTCGGCTGTTATTTGCGTCTTTGGCAGCTTTTTTCTCTTTAATATTTGCCCACTTACGACCCATATTCTCACTTCGCTTTCATTCATTATTATTTTTTGTTTATAGCGCCTTTCTTATTATACTTGCCAAATCAACTTTTGTTAAGTGTTTTTTATTTTTAACGGATACGAATCGGAAATCGACCAAAATTCTGTTCTAAAATACTGGGATGTCCTAACTGATAAAGTTGATTACTGCGAATATCTACCGCTAATTGGGTCTTCAAACTTTTCGATACTTTTGTAATCAGAGGCAATGTTAGCTGTTTTTTTTCTTCTCGCAAAAAGCGTTGGCCTTGTTCTGTGAAACCCAAAACTTGTATGTGAGTGTGATTCCAAGAGTTTGTTATTTCTTGTTGTTTAACGTTATTCAAAACATACGTCGCCAATCTTTGAAGACGTGTCCAAGTATATCGTTTTGTTTTTGCTTGCTCCATAAATGTTTGGAAAGAATCCGAATTTTTAGCTGCTTCTTGTAAACGATATTCGATTCCCTCTTTCATTTGGTAAATCTCTTGTAAATCCGAAGTTGAACTGCTGATTAATTTATATTTTAATAGTGGCCAATAATTCTCCCAAGAAATGGTCGGTAAAGTGGCCAAATCGATTACTACTTTTTCTGGCAGTACTTTTGTGATTTGGGCTAATTCATCTGAGAAAACAGCTTTCCTAATTGCAGTAGCACTGGCAAAATCTTGATAAATATTTGTATCATGGTAACCCGCTTGCTCTCGTTTTAAAGGATATAACTTCATTGGCTTTTCATAATTTGCATTCTCTTTAGCATAGCTTAACCCTAATATATGATTAGGTGAAGAAAAGTCTAATCCACTACTTGGGTAAAGCCTGCGGAAAACTTCTGTCATTTGCTGAGGATAACTCATACCGTTATTTTTGATCGTTTGGTACAGTTGATTGATCTCAATCTGATTATTTTTCACAAAATTTCCAAATAATTCATAATCCATCTCTGATTGATTATCAGTACCAAAGCATAAAGCTTCACAATTTAGAGCATGAAGTAATTTGATGCCACCTGCAGCAAAATAATCAGCAGATTGTACAGCATAAGCGAAAGGTAATTCAATCACTAAATCGACCCCATTAGTCAACGCTTCATTTGCTCGTGTCCATTTATCGATAATGGCTGGCTCTCCACGTTGTAAGAAGTTCCCACTCATTACTGCAATCACAACATCTGCTCCGCTCATTTCTCGCGCCATTTTTGCATGGTACTGATGCCCATTGTGAAATGGGTTGTATTCAACAATAATGCCGCAGCTTTTCATCTTTTTTCTCCTTCATCTAGATTATTTCTATTTGAATTCCATCATACCATTTTTATTTTGGTACGGAAACAAAATAAAAATGAGTGGCCAGTTTTGCGTCACTCATTTCCATAACTATTTTTTACAAACAAAAAACCAACGTTTACTTTCTTTGTTTGGTATCTCATCTGTGAAATCAGCATAGGTTTCCACATCCATAAAACCAGCACTTTCCAGCATCATCAAATAGTTTTCCATTGTATAGGTACGCTCTTGATGCAGTTCATCTTGTCGAATAAACACTTCGTCATTTCCATGCTCTTTCACAAAAAATGTTAAAAAGTGTTCGATACTATGCTCTTTTTCTCCAGGATAGCTATCCCATAAAAAGGCAAATTCTTCCGTTTGATAATGGTAGCTATATTCTGGAAATACCTTATCTACTTGATAAATTGAATGGACATCAAAGATAAAGACCCCTTCATCCTCTAAGGCTTGATATACATCATCAAATACTTGTTGAACTTCCTGACGATTGGCCATATAACAAAGGGAGTCAGAAAAACAAGTAATCGCATGATACTGACCCATTTCAGACAAATCCATCATATTCCCTTGCACAAACTGAACATGAACTTCTTCTTCTGCCGCTCTTTTACTGGCCATCATCAACATTTCTTCTGATAGATCTAAAGCTGTGACAGTAAAGCCTGCTTTGGCAAAATTAACAGCTAAAGCACCTGTGCCACAAGCCATCTCTAAAACATCTTTTTTCTCTTCTGGTAAATGACGTTTAGAAAATTCTAACCACTGATCGTAGAGGCTGTCATCCATTACTTCGTCATATACAAAAGCAAATGTTTCGTATGCCATATTACTCGACCCAAGCGTGTAGATCGACCATAGGCGCATCTGACCACAGTTTTTCTAAGTTATAAAAACCACGTTCTGCTGATTGGAATACATGGATGATGACATCACCTAAATCGATCAAGACCCATTTACCGCCATCTTTTCCTTCAATTCGTTTTACTTCTACATCTGCTTCTTCTTCTTTTTCGATAATTTCTTCCACAATGGCATTGATTTGGCGTTCACTTGCTGCTTGGCAAATCATAAAGTAATCTGCTAAAAGTGAAATTTCATGCACATCTAAAGCGACAATTTCCTCTGCTCTTTTTGAATCAGCTGCTTTTACAGCGATTTCTAAAATCTGTTGACTATCTATGATGGTTTCCTCCTAATTTTTAAAACATAGCTGACTCAGTCAGCTTTTCCCTTGATCCAGCTTCTTGAGCTAGCACCGCGGAAAAAAGATGAATTCTGCTTGTGACATGGACCATCACGATCAGTATTCCCTATTTTTCTGTCGGTGCTAATTAAGCTCAGTCAGCTTTTCCTACTACCCAATAATTGTATGTCTCAATTGTTTTTGGATAAATTCTTTGTTCTTGTTCAATAAGGTGTTGTAATGTATGCTTTGTTTCATATGCGACAGCTTCGTCCAAATCAATCAAAGCAATTTCACGGGCTTCTTTTACTCCTGGGAATTTGCGGCCTGGTTCGATATAATCAGCAACATAAATGATTTTATCCAGCAAACTCATGGCAGCCGCTCCTGTCGTATGGAGACGAATTGCTTCTAAAATTTCTTCATCTTCAATTCCAAGCTCTCTTTGAACCATACTAGCACCAATCAGTCCATGCCAAATTGCATTTCCATAAGCCAATAACTGTTGATCATAGCCATCGCGTTTGATGATCAACTCAAACTCTTCATCCGGTCGTTCTTTAGCATAATCATGAGTCAGCGCTGCAATACTCGCCTTTTCCTTGGAGGCTCCATATTTAGCTGCTAAAGCAACAGCCATTTCTTCCACACCTAGAACATGTTGAAATCGACGTTCACTCATATGCATTTGAACTTCCTGCATCAATTCTTCACGCTTATACGTAGTATATTTTCCACTAAATTCCATCTACATACAGCTCCTTTTCTTCTATGTAGTGTATCACACTATCAGGGAGTAAGTAACGTGTAGAACAACCATTTTGGATTTTTTCTCGAATCAGTGTTGAACTGATATCCATTTGTGGAACATCGACCCAGATGATTGGATAAGGGGTAATGGTCCCATAATGTGGCCGACGGATACCCACAAAATTGACCAGAGTTACTAATTCATCGATTTTATACCACTTTGGTAAATATTCTACCATGTCTCCACCAATGATAAAATAGTAATCTGTATCCGGATTATTTTGTGTTAAAGCTTTCATCGTATCATACGTATAGCTCTTTCCTTTACGAAATAATTCGATCGGCTCAACAGCTAAATTTTTATTATCAGCAATCGCAAGTTCTAACATTGTTAATCGGTGTTTACTATCGATCGTTTTTTTTTCATCTATATGAGGCGGTAAATAAGTAGGCATCAAATAGACTTTGTCAAGACCAAGTTGCTGTTGCACTTGGTCGGCCATTACTAGATGAGCCAAATGAACCGGATTAAAATTCCCACCTAAAATCCCTACCTGTTTACGCTTTTGAAAAAGCTCTGCTTCTTCAACAACTACTTCTGCTTTTAATGCTGCATTCGTATTTGTCCCCATTTTTCTTACCTCCAAAATTTAAATTGCTTTAACTTCTTTAGAGATTTTTTGATATTTTTCTTTTGATGATGGTTTGAATAACACTAATACCCGACCGATAATTTGAACGATATCGCAATGAATATCAGCTTCTAAAGCTTTTGCAACTTCTTCTGCTATCTCATCGGTATTTTGGAGTAATGTGACTTTGATCAATTCACGTTTTTCTAACGCTTCATTGATCTGAACCACCATCGCAGCGTTTAAGCCACCTTTACCGATCTGAAAAATCGGTTGTAAATGATGCGCCTGACTGCGCAGATAACGCTTTTGTTTTCCTCTTAAATCCACTAATTTTTCCTTCTCTCTGTTCTCACTTGTGGTTAAATCAACGCTTTTCTTCTTAAAACATCGACGCCTTTTGGTGCCCAACCAGCAACGACGCAAGGCTCTGTGATCGTGATCCAGCCTAGTCCAGCAAAAACAATATCTGTTTTTTCCTTGATAGAAAATTCAAAACGAACCAACTCTGGAAAGTCTGCGACTTCATCAAGACGTGGCGGTTGCAATAAACTACCAACATGCTTTTCATAAAAGGCATCCGCTGTAGCTAGTTTAGTCCGATGAATGGTTAAATCATTTGAAACATAAGCTATAAATGAGCTTCGCTCTCCTTGAATGACGTCAAAACGAGCTAATCCACCTAAAAACAACGTTTGCTCTGGGTTTAGTTGATAAACTTTTGGTTTGATTTCTTTTTGTGGCGCAATGATCTTTAAATCTTTTTTACCAAGATAATGTGCCATTTGATGGCGGTGAATGATCCCTGGGGTATCAATCAAGAAATGTCCGTCATCTAAAGGAATTTCAATTTTATCTAATGTTGTCCCAGGAAATTGTGATGTTGTGATTACGTCTTTTACTCCTGCTGTCTGTTTGATGATTTGATTGATCAATGTTGATTTTCCTACATTAGTCACACCGACAATATAGACATCCTTCCCCTCACGATATTTTTCGATCGTTTCAAGTAAATGTTCCATTTCCTGCGGCTTTTTGGCACTTGTCAACAAGACATCTAAAGGACGCAGCCCTTCTTCATAGGCACGTTCTCGCATCCACTGGATCATTTTCGGTCTTTTTAATGATTTAGGTAGAATATCAACCTTGTTACCTACCATTAAGACAGGGTTATCTCCAATGAAACGATGAAGCCCTGGAATCAACGAACCATTAAAATCAAAAATATCAATGACATTCACGATCAAGGCATCCTTTTTCCCTAGTTCATTTAATAAGCGTAAAAAATCATCATCTGTCAATTGAACATCTTGGATGTCATTATAATGTCTTAAACGAAAACAGCGTTGGCAATAAACTTCCCCTGTCTCCATTCCTTTTTCAAACGCAGCCTTTGGTGTAAAGCCTAATTCATTTGGATGTTCTGTTTGAATGGCTGCACCGCAACCGATACAGTGAATTACTTCACTCTCACTCATTCTAGTCCGCCTTTCCATATCATATCTGGATGTTTCTTCCCTAAATGTTTCATGATCTTTCGTTCAAAAAATCGATTGATTTTCGTATTCCAGCCATCAGTATCCACAATTGGGCGTACTAAAATATTCCTGATTCCAGCCCCATTCGCTCCGCGAATATCTGTCATAATCTGATCTCCAACCATTACTAACTCTTCTGGTTTTAGATTTAGCTTTTTTTCAGCCTCTCTAAATCCTCTTGTTGAGGGTTTTAATGCTCTGGACACATATTCTAAATCAAATTTCTCTACTACACGTTTAATTCGACTAGATTTATTATTCGAAACAACTATAACTGGAATCCCAGCATTTTTCATTTCCAGAATCCAAGTCAATAATTCTTCGGTCCCGTCTGGATTATCCCAGGCAATCAATGTATTGTCTAAATCAGTCAACACAGCTTTGATACCTAATTTTTTTAATTGGCTCGGTGTGATTTTGTAAATCGCATCGACCATCCAAGTTGGTTTAAATTTTGAAAACATAGAAACTCCTCTCATCTCCACGATGATTCTTTTCGTAATGAAAGGAGCACTAAGCTAGTACTCCCCAAGTTGTATTATACTGCATTTCTCTAAAAAATTCTATAAATGCTCGTCATAAGTTTTTAAGAAGCTCAATCATTAGCTTATATCGCAGAAAACTAGACTTTTCACAACTTCTAGTTTATATGATAAACTTTTTTTAAAGATGAAAGAAGATTTCATATGACAATCACCATAAAAAAAATTAATCTATTTGTTCCTGACACAGAACAAGCAATGAGCCTTTATCAAAGAATATTCGATGCAAATGTAATCGAGTTATCAACTGCACAGGAAATAAAATCTGGCTGTTTCAGTATTCGTGAAAGTTTGTTTGCACTAGCAGATGAGCAACCAGATCAGAGCGGAAAATCACCTTTATTATTAAATGGAACTCCTTTTTGTATCCAATTGATTTGTGACAATGCTGAAAAACTTGTGAAAAAAACATTAGATGCAGGCTGCATGTTAGAAATGCCCTTAACTATTGTTCCTAATAAATTCAAGGTAGCAAATATTCAAGATCCTTTCGGTTTTGTTTGGTCTATTTCTGAGATCTATCCTTTAGCTGATTAAATAAAAATATGGAGCTAGCACATTCGGCTGGCTCCATATTTTTATTAATATTTACGAAAGCGCTGATAACGATTCTCTAATAGTTTGTCTATGTCTAGTTGAGAAAGTTCAGTAAATTTACTAATAAGTGCTTTTTGAAGGATTCGATTGATTTTTGCCTGTTCTAATACTTCACCATTCATCTCTTCAGGGATCACACGATCAATGATCGTCAATTCTTTTAATTCCGTTGCTGTGATCTTCATCAATTCAGCTGCTTCTTTAGCTCTACTGCCATCTTTCCATAAAATCGACGCAAAGCCTTCCGGTGACAATACCGCATAAATCGTATGTTCCAGCATCCAAACTTCATCAGCCACAGCCAGTGCTAATGCACCACCACTACCGCCTTCACCAATAATGATTGCGATGATTGGTACCTTAAGATCAGACATTTCCACTAAATTTCTAGCAATTGCTTCACCTTCACCGCGCTCTTCTGCTTCAATCCCGCAATAAGCACCCGCAGTATTGATAAACGTCACTATTGGTCGACCAAATTTTTCTGCTTGTTTCATTAAGCGTAATGCTTTCCGATATCCTTCAGGATGAGGAGCGCCAAAATTACGTTCAATATTCTCAGGTAAATTACGTCCTTTTTGAATACCAACAACAGTTACTGGTTTTTCTTCTAAAGTTGCAATGCCACCCACAACAGCTAGATCATCTCCAAAATAACGATCCCCATGAAATTCCATAAAATCATCAAAAACAGAACTGATATATTCTAAAGTAGTATAACGATCTTGTGCTCTAGCTAAGGTGACAATATCATTGGCTGTTTTTTCCATGTCTATTTCCACCCTTTCATCGTATGAATCTCGACTAATTTGCTGAGTACTTCTCGTAACTGATTTCTAGGAATGATTTTATCAACAAAACCATGATCCAGTAAAAATTCAGCTTTTTGGAAATCATCTGGTAACTCCTGACGAATCGTTTGCTCGATCACTCGACGTCCAGCAAATCCAATCAGACTTTGAGGTTCAGCTAAAATAACATCACCATCCATCGCAAAGCTAGCAGTAACTCCACCAGTTGTTGGATCGGTCAATATGGTAATATAAAGTAATCCTGCATTACTATGACGTTTAAGTGCACCAGAGATTTTTGCCATCTGCATTAGAGAGAAAATCCCTTCCTGCATCCGAGCTCCTCCCGAAGCAGTAAAAATAATTACTGGCAAATGTTGCTCTATTGCTCGCTCAAATAAACGAGTAATTTTCTCACCGACAACCGTTCCCATACTTCCCATAATAAAATTGGCATCCATCACTCCAATAGCGATTTCTTGATTATTAATTTTAGCTTTCCCTGTCAGAACTGCTTCATGTAGTTCAGTTTTTTCCTGCATTATAGCTATTTTATCCAAATAAGCCGGAAAGTCTAAGGGATCTTTAGTCACTAAATCTGTGTCCCATTCTTCAAAACTTTTCTCATCTACCGTTAATGCAAGACGTTCCCAAGCACCAATTCTAAAACTATAACCACAATAAGGACAGACTTTTTCTGCCCCCATATCTTTTGTATATAGCGTACGTTTGCAACAAGGACATTTAGCCCACATATTATCTGGAACTGTCGGTTTTTTTACAGAAGATTGGTCGCCTGTGCGATTTGGATTGATTCGAATGTAGTTTTTCTTTTTAAATAAAGCCATACACCTGCTCCTTTTTAATTATCGCTTTCTGGTTCCCAATTTGGTAAAAATGTTTCTTGTAAAAAGCTCGTATCATACTCACCATCTAGCACATTTTCATGCGTAATCAAATCTAACTGAAATTCTGCATTCGTAATGATTCCATCTGTTACGATCTCATGCAAAGCCCGTTGCATCTTCATTAACGCATCCATCCGATCATTTCCGTGAACAATGACTTTGGCAATCATTGAATCATAATAAGGAGGAATCGTGTAGCCAGAATACATTGCGCTGTCAACCCTTAATCCCATACCTCCACTTGGAAGCAGTAAATTTTTAATTTCCCCTGGAGATGGTGCAAAATTGAAAGCAGGATTTTCAGCATTTATTCGACATTCAATTGCATGACCTGTGATCGTAATATCCTCTTGTGTATAAGGTAATTCTTCACCCGAAGCCACTTTTAGTTGTGCTTTAACAAGATCAATCCCAGTCACCATTTCTGTAACAGGATGTTCAACTTGGATTCGAGTATTCATTTCCATAAAATAGAACTCACCTGATTGATCCATTAAAAATTCAATTGTTCCAGCGTTCTCATAATGAACAGCCTTAGCTGCACGTACAGCCGTTTCACCTAATAACTGACGCTTTTCAGGAGAAATTGCGATCGATGGCGATTCTTCCAGAACTTTTTGATTATTTCTTTGTAAAGAACAATCACGTTCACCTAAGTGAATCACATGTCCATACTGATCACCTAAAATTTGTACTTCGATATGACGAGCTGGATAAATAATTTTTTCCAAGTACATATCATCATTACCGAAAGCCGCTTTTGCTTCTTGTTGGGCAGAGGTAAAATGTTGAGGTAATTCTTCCTTATTCAATACTTTACGTATTCCTTTACCTCCACCACCTGCTGCTGCTTTCAGCATAACTGGATAACCGATATTTTCAGCAATCGTTAATGCTTCTTCAACAGAGCTAATCACACCTGTACTGCCAGGAATAACTGGAACTCTGGCCTTTTGCATCAATTCACGTGCGTTAATTTTATTACCCATTGCATCGATTGTTGCAGCTTTTGGACCAATAAAGGTAATATTGCATTCTTCACACATTGCTGCAAATTGACTATTTTCTGATAAAAAACCGAAACCAGGATGAATCGCTTCGGCATTGGTTACGATTGCTGCACTTAGAACATTTTGTACATTTAAATATGAATCAGCTGCTTTGGCTGGTCCAATACAAATAGCCTCATCTGCAAGCTGTGTGTGTAACGCTTCTTTATCTGCTTCGGAATATACCGCAACGGTCTGTACACCTAATTCACGACATGCGCGAATGATCCGAACTGCGATTTCTCCTCTATTTGCAATTAAAACTTTTGAAAACATAGCTCACCTATCCAATCATAAAGGTCAATTCTGCTTCCGCTACTTTTTTCCCATTCACAGTCGCAGTTCCTTTGCCGATACCGGCTATTGATTTTACTTTCATAATTTCTACTTCTAACATCAAAGTATCACCAGGAACAACTTTTTGTCTAAATTTAGCTTTGTCGATACCACCAAAATAAGCTGTCTTTCCTTTAAAATCAGGCATAGATAATAGTGCTACCGCACCAGCTTGAGCTAATGCTTCAAGAATCAAAACGCCTGGCATCACAGGTTCTCCTGGGAAATGACCTTGAAAAAAAGGTTCATTAATCGTAACATTTTTCTTGGCAATCACTTTTTCACCCACAACGATTTCTTCCACTGTGTCTAACAATAGAAAAGGATATCGATGCGGAATGATTTCTTTGATCTCTTGAATATTCATACCTACACTCCCTTAGATACACGGAAAAGCGGTTGATTAAATTCAACAACCTCTTCATTTTGTATCAAGATTTCCGTAATCACACCATCTACAGTTGACGTGATTTCATTCATAAGTTTCATTGCTTCAACAATACAAACGACATCACCCTTTTTCACTAAATCGCCAACTTGCTTAAAGTTTGCTTTATCAGGAGCCGGCTTTAAGTACACAACTCCGACAATTGGAGAAATGATTTCTTCGATATTTTCAGGTTTTTGTTCTGCTTTTACAGTCTCATTAACAATTTCTTTTACTGTTTGACTCGTAACTTCTGTTGCTTCTTGGCTCACTGTATTATTGTTCATTGCCTGTTTTGCTTCACCTGAAGAGGGTTTTTGTGTCACTTTATTTTTATTCATGTAAAGACCAAACGAACCTTCTCTAAGGTCAAATTCAGTTAGAGTAGATTGGTCAAATTGCGTCAATAATTCTTTTACTTCATTGATATCCATCTTAATCCTCCCAACGTTTTAAACAAAGTACTGCATTGTGACCACCAAAGCCAAAAGAATTTGTTAATGCATAGTCAAATTCATGTTTTTGACTTTTATTTGTAACAATATCGATTTCGATGGCTTCATCCACTTGCTCGATATTGATTGTTGGTGGAATAAATTGATGTTGCAATGCATTCAGAGTAGCAATGGCTTCAATACCACCGGTTGCTCCTAATGCGTGTCCGGTCATACTTTTCGTACTACTGACACGAACTGTTTTAGAAGCTTCTCCCAAAGCAGTTTGAATTGCTTTGGTTTCTGCAACGTCATTTGATGGTGTACTTGTGCCGTGAGCATTGATGTACCCGACATCAGAAGCTTTGATCGCAGCTTCATCAATTGCTAACCTCATTGCTTTAGCAGCCCCGCTTCCGTCAGGCCTAGGAGACGTCATATGGTAAGCATCACAATTTGAGCCATACCCTACGATTTCACCTAAAATCTTGGCACCTCTGTTTTTAGCATGTTCTAATGATTCAAGAACTAAAATTCCTGCGCCTTCTCCCATCACAAAACCGCTACGGTCTTTGTCAAAAGGAATCGATCCCCTATTCGGATTTTCCTCAGACGTTACAGCAGTTAATGAAGCAAAACCAGCAATCCCTATTTCAGTAATCGAAGCTTCTGTTCCTCCTGCTAGTAAAACATCAGAATAACCATGCTTAATATTTCTAAAGGCTTCACCAATTGAATTATTCGCCGTAGCACAGGCTGTGACGGTTGCGGTACAAGTCCCTCTTGCACCTACGCGTAAAGCGATATTACCTGCCGCCATATTTCCGATTGCCATTGGTATAAATAAAGGTGCTACTCGTTTAGGACCTTTTTCACGCATTCGTGTTACTTGATCTTGAATCGTCTGAAGTCCACCAATACCAGAACCTACCATAACACCGAAACGGTCAACATCAATTTTTTCTGTCTCTAGTTTACTCATTTCCATAGCTTCTAACGCTGCATAGATACCATAAAGGGAAAATAAATCCATTCTCTTGGCATCTTTTTTGGCAAAGTATTTATCAAAAGGAAAATCCTTTACTTCTGCTGCTAATGTAATACCTGTTTCGCTTGCATCAAATTTTGTGATTGGACCAATGCCATTTTTTCCCATTTGCAAACTTTCTAAAAAGGCCGCTGCATCATTTCCAATTGGAGATGCTACACCATAACCTGTAATAACTACGCGATTCATTCAACCGCTCCTTTCAAGTTTGTTCGCTAGCCGTGCATGACTAGACCACCATCTACATTCAAGACTTGTCCTGTAATATACGAACTTTTCGCTATGAAGATAGCTGTATTGGCAACGTCTTCTACTTGCCCAAATGATTGTAATGGAATTTGCTGACTCATTTGTTCTTTTACTTTATCGGATAACACTTCTGTCATTTCAGTTTCGATAAATCCAGGTGCGATAGCATTACAAGTAATTCCTCGTGCTGCAACTTCTCTTGCAACAGATTTTGTTAGACCGATAACTCCAGCTTTACTTGCAGCATAGTTCGCTTGACCGATATTTCCCATCAGCCCGACCACGCTAGACATATTGATGATCCTGCCACTGCGTTGCTTCATCATTTTTTTGATTGCATGTTGCGTCATATTGAATGTTCCGGTTAAATTGATTTGGATACATCGAGTAAAATCTTCTTCTGTCATTCTTAATAATAGCTTATCATTTGTGATCCCTGCATTATTCACTAAGACATCAATCGATCCTAAACCATCAACCACTGCTTGAATCATTTTTCCAGCAGACTCAAAATCGGCAATATTTCCAGAAACACCGATACATTTAACCCCAAAAGATTCTACTTCAGCAATTAAATCAGTGCCAATTTCACTGCGTCCATTCAAAGCAATGTTTGCTCCTTTTTTTGCAAAAGCCAAAGCAACAGCCTTTCCTATTCCACGTGTGCTTCCTGTAACAAACACATTTTTTCCTTTTAGATCCATGTGTTACCTCCTATTTAGAAGAGCTTCAGTTTCAGACAACGTTTTTTCGTCTTCAACACGAGCCGTTTTTATCTCTTTGTCAATCTTCTTGATAAAACCAGTCAATGTTTTCCCCGGTCCAACCTCTATTATTACATCAACGTTCATTTTTTTGATTGTTTCAATGCTCTCAGCAAACCGAACAGCCGACATTACTTGTTTCTCTAACAAATATTTAATTTGTGATTGCTTCATGACTTGAGCTGTGGTATTACTAATTACAGGAATCGTCATTTCTGTAAAATCTACTTTCTCTAACTCAATAGCTAATTTTTCAGATGCAGTTTTTAATAAAGCTGTATGAAAAGGACCACTAACTTTCAATGGAATCATTCGCTTCACACCTGCTTCTGTCAATAATGACACCGCCTTGTCAACTGCAGGAGTTTCTCCTCCAATTACGATTTGCTGTGGAGTATTATAATTTGCAGGTGAAACAATTCCCAACGCGCTGGCTTCTAAGCAACATTCTTCTATTAAAGATCGCTCAGCGTTCATTACAGCCACCATTTTTCCTGTCCCAGAAGGTGCCGCCTCAGTCATAAATTGTCCTCTTTTAGCAACAAGTTGAACAGCTTCTTTGAAGGAAATCGCTCCGCTTGCCACAAGTGCACTATACTCTCCTAAACTAAGACCAGCTACAACATCTGGCTGATATCCTTTAGCTTGTAAAAGTCGATAAAAAGCAATACTAACTGTTAAAATTGCTGGTTGAGTATATATAGTTTCATTTAATTGGTCATTTTCAGTAAAGCAAATCTCTGCCATGTCATAGCCTAAAACATCACTAGCTTCTTGAAATGTTTCTTGAATAATTTTCTCTTGGTCAAACAATTCCTTACCCATACCAATATATTGGGCACCTTGTCCGCTAAATACAAAAGCTGTTTTCATTTCATTACCTCATAAATAAATTTTTTATTTTATCCAGTGACTACATCTAGAAGCCATGATTTCTTTAGTTTCATTCATATAAGATTCAATGATTTCTTTAGCTGTTTCTTCTTTTTTTATAAGTCCGGCAATTTGTCCAGCCATGATTGAGCCATAATCTATATCGCCTTCAACAACTGCTTTACGTAAAGCACCTTGCCCCATCTTTTCAAATTTTTCAAGATCAGGTGTGTCGCTTCTCAATTCTTTTTTCTCTAATTGATCGTACTCTCTAGTCAATTTATTTTTGATTGTCCGGACGGGATGACCGAAATGTTGACAAGTAACCGTTGTATCAACATCTCTTGCTTTGATAATTCTAGCTTTATAATTTTCATGTACAGTACATTCTTTTGCAATTAAAAAACGGGTCCCAACTTGGACGCCATCTGCTCCTAGCATCAATGCTGCAGCCATCCCACGGCCATCACCAACACCGCCAGCCGCGATGACTGGGATCGTTAGTGCATCTACAACTTGAGGTACCATGCTCATCGTCGTTAACTTACCGATATGTCCCCCAGCTTCCATTCCTTCAACCACTACTGCGTCTGCTCCGATCTTTTCCATACGAGCGCCAAGTGCAACAGAAGGAACAACTGGAATTACTTTAATCTTATGTTCTTTAAAACGCGCCATATATTTGCTGGGATTTCCAGCTCCAGTTGTAACAACTGGGACATTTTCTTCACAAACTAAATCTACGATATCTTGTGCAAAGGGTGAAAGCAGCATAATATTGACCCCAAATGGTTTATCAGTAATTTTTTTGATTTTTCTAATTTCAGCTTGCACCACTTCTCTTGGCGCATTGCCGCCTGCGATGATTCCAAGACCACCTGCTTCGGATACAGCTCCAGCTAAAGAAGCATCTGCAATCCAAGCCATTCCCCCTTGAATAATAGGGTATTTAATTCCTAATAACGCACATATCTTCGATTGCATAAATGACATCCTTCAAACTATAGAATAATTAATCAAAAAAGAGCTGGAACAAAACTCTATAAGTTTAGTACCAGCCTTTCGAATTCCAACGAACGGTGTGAAAAAAGCTAGACTCTGTAGCAATTGTTGAGAATCGCACAGAGCCTTGCTCATCCAACTTTTAATTTACCTAATCGCTTTGATTATTCTGCTTTTTGTTTTTCTACATATGTTACTAAATCTTGAACAGTCGTAATACCATCTTCAGACTCGATTTTTATGTCAAAAGCATCTTCGATTTCATTGATGATTTGGAATAAGTCTAAGCTATCCGCGTCCAATTCTTCTTGAATGTTGGTTGTTAATTTTACTTCCTCAGGCTCTTTACCTAATTCTTCTACAATAATTGCTTGAATTTTTTCGAATACCATGTGTATATTCCTCCAATAATTTTCTTTTTTAGTTTATATAGTCACAGTTCTCACAGCGTTAAGAGGATCGAACCCCACGTTAAACCGCCGCCGTAGCCTGTTAACACAATTTTTTGTTTAGAGCCTAGTTGAAGCACTCCGCTTTCTACTGATTCATCCAGTAATAAAGGGATGCTTGCCGCAGAAGTGTTTCCATTATACTCCATATTTGTTAAAAATTTTTCTCTTGGGACTTTTAGTTTTTTCGATATTTTTTCAATGATTCGCTTATTTGCTTGATGCAGTAATAAAAAATCAACGTCTTCTTCTATGATTTCTCGAATATTATTCGTCACATCACTCAAGGAAAAATCATAAATATCTCTACCAGTCATTTGTAGATGTACACTAGTCTCACTACTTCCCGTATAAAAAGGGCTCTTATTTTTTAAGTAACCAGAAGTAAGCGAGTTTGCACGCTGACCATCAGCTTGTAGCTTTTCATTTAGAAAATGTTCTTCAGTACTTGCTTCTAGTAAAACTCCGGCTGCTCCATCACCAAACAAAACAGCTGTACTACGATCATTCCAATCAAGTACTTTAGATAAAGTTTCTCCACCAATGACCATACCTAATTTTTTTCCTGTACGGATCAATTTTTCACCCATGCTCAAAGCATAAACAAAACCACTACAAGCAGCACTGATATCAAAGGCAAAAGCTTGTGTTGCAGAGATGCTACCTTGAACTTGACAAGCGACAGAAGGTGTCCCATAGTCTGGAGTCATCGTTGCTACTAGAATAAAATCTAAATCAGCAGCTGACTTACCAGATTTTTCTAATAATTTATTGGCCACTTCAATGCACAAGTCTGACGTATTTTCGTCAGTAACTATATTTCTCGACTTTATTCCAGTCCGGCTAGATATCCATTCATCTGATGTATCCATCATCGTTGAAAGTTGATGATTTGATACGGGATTTTCAGGAACATATCGGCTCGTACAAGTTATTTTTGCATATTGGTTCATCTTGTTCCTCACTTTTATTTGTATTCCTTTAAGAAGTCGTGAAGATTCTTCAATGCTTTCAATAAAGCTTTTTCTTCTGCTTTATCCATTCCATTTAAAATCCGTCTAACCATTTCTTTATGGAAGTGCTGATGGACACGAAAAAGTAATTTCCCTTTTTTAGTCAAACCTAACTTAACTACCCGACGATCATCTTCACTTCGTATGCGCTCAACATATCCTTTTTTTACTAGATTATTGATTGCTACGGTCAGAGTTCCTACAGTGATCGATAACTCTTTAGCGACTTCAGAAGAAGTTTTCTTCTTATACATTCCGATTGCCTCTATTGTATGCATCTCAGTAATGGACAAGTCGTTGAATTGTGATTTTTTCAATTCAGATTCTTCGATCGTCAAAATATCATTAAAGACACTGACAAGATAATCATTGACTGTTTCTAAATTAGGTTCCATGTGTGTGCACCATCCATATACTTTGATTATCAAATCATTTGATGTTCAAACTATATCGCATATGAAAAAATATTGCAAGTAAAATATTAAATTTTTAATTTTTCTTAATCCATAAATACATTCTCTTACTCTAAAAAAAACAACCTTTCAAAAACACTTAATAGATTGGACTGAATTGGTTATCATCTATTTTAGTTTGACTATCAAAATATTTGCAATTTAAGAAACTCTAAACTCATGAGAATTGGGAACCATTCTTGCCATATTACTGAAATAGTATTGAATATAGTAATCAGACACAATTAAGTTTGATCGAACTCTGGGTGATATAAGAAAAAAATCCTGTGGCGCACAAAATTGTACGCCACAGGATTTTTGATTATTGTCATTAATTTTTGTTAAATACAGACTGAAATTTGCTAATTATTGAATTAAATCATAAATTTCCATCGCAACAATATCAATATTATCAAATTGATAACTTTGTTGAGAATCTGTTTCAGTTAATTCAAACGTTTCAGTTGATTTATCATAGTTTACGATGCATTTTTCTGCACCCTCACGTTCAAAACGACGAACTTGAATTTCGTTATCTGTAGCTTCAGTCATCGCTTCAAGTCGCTTGATAATCGCCACAAGTTGTGAATGTTTCATAAATGGGCCTCCCTTTAAAAACTAGTTCTGTACCATTGTATCAAAACATTGTCGTTCTTGCATGATATTTCGTCATTTTTTTTAATTTTTTTGCTGTTCTTTAATTTTTGACTACAGGCTGCTTTCCATCTCCCCACCAAAGCTTGATCAAAGCCTGCGTCCCATCGTTCTCAAAGCCTTCATTCGCAAGCTTTTCATAGAGTTCTGTTGCCAATCGAGTCGCTGGTAATTCAAGATCCATTTTCTCAGCTTCATCTAAGGCAATTTTTAAATCTTTTATAAAATGTTTTACAAAAAAGCCAGGAGAATAATCTTCTTTTAATATTCTCGGACTATAATTACTCAATGACCAATTTGCTGCGCTTCCTCCCGACAAAGTTTCAATTACCTTATCCAGATTTAAGCCAGCTTTGTTAGCATAAACCATCATTTCTGTCATACCAGTCATGGTACCAGCAATCATAATTTGATTCGCCATTTTAGTATGCTGTCCTTTACCAGAAGCACCATGTAAAGCAAACGTTTTTCCAAATGTTTTAAAAATAGGTAACACTTGCTCATAGGCTGTCTGATCGCCACCAACCATGATCGTCAATGTACCATTTTTAGCTCCTAAATCTCCTCCAGATACGGGTGCATCTAACGCTATACCACCCAATTCACTAGCCTTTAATGCTATTTTCTCAGCTAATGTTGGCGTACTTGTAGTTAAGTCAACAATTATCTTATCTGTAATATTCACTGAGAAAATACCATTTGCTTCAAAATAAATTGCTTCGACCTCTTTTGGAAACCCCACCATTGTAAAAATGATATCACTACTTGCGGTAATTGCTGCCGGTGTATCTTTCCAAAGAGCGCCAGCTTTTACTAATTCATCTGTTTTACTCTTGGTTCGATTATAGACATTTACCTCTAGTCCTTGCCTCATCATATTTCTAACAATTGCAGCACCCATGACACCTGTTCCAATGAATCCAATTTGCGGCATAATGATACTCCTCCTCTTAGTATAATAAAAACTTCTTATCTTAGTATAAACTAAGATAAGAAGTTTTAACATTTATTTTCTTAATGAGGTAAATTTCACTTTGATTCGTTCAATAGAAGCCGCAGTATCTTTTTCCAAAGTACGTTGGTCGTAGTATTTGATCATGTCTTCATAAAATTCAACCATCACATTACCAAAATGAGTTGCAGATATCTCATAAAGCTTTTCTTTTAAAATAGCTTCATTCGATGGGATTTCCGCCTCAACATACTCTATGAAGGTTGAAGCAAAATCAGCATCGGTTTTAAACGTTCTTCCCAAACTTTCATGATCAAATAAATTATTCAAATATGCATTTCCTTCAACAATACATGGAACACCTGAAGCCATTGCTTCAGTATAAGTCAAGCCTTGCGTTTCTGAGGTCGAAGCACTAACGAAATAATCTGCAGCCTTATAGTAAATGGCTACTTGATCATTCGGTACCTCACCAATAAATTGAATCTTATCTCCTATACCTAATTCTTCACCCAAATAGCGAAGCTTACCTACGTAAGGACCATCTCCTACAATCACAAAGCGAGCATTTGGAAAGCGTTCAAAAATAGTTGGTAATCCTGTTACAATTGCTTGAATATTTTTTTCGTATGAAATGCGACTCAAAGATAATAACATCAAACTATCGTCTGTTAATCCTAATTCTTTACGAAGCGCTTTTTTCATTTGGATTGTAATATCGGGTCTTTCAAATTTTTGGATATCAATACCGGTCGGAATGATCCTCATTGGTGATGTCACACCATATTCTTTTAACTTATCAATTACTCTTTCACTTGGACAAACTACTCCCGTTGTATGATTTGCAAAAAAACGAGAAAAATATTTAACATGTGTAGGACGTACAACTTTTCCATTTGCAATATAGTGTAAATAATCTTCATACATCGTATGGTACGTATGAATAACAGGAATTTTAAGCTTTTTACCGACCATCTTACCTAATAATCCAGCCCCAAACTCAGTATGAGTATGAATTAAGTCTAAATCCAACTCTTTAGCAATCAAATAGGCGTACCACATACCTCTTACAACAATCCTGCGATCTTTGAATGAAACAAAAGGAACACTAGGCATTCGAATGACATCTTCCTCAAATTCTTTTGCATTAGGATCTGTCGTCGTAAAAATATAAACTTCGTGTCCCTTTTGTTCTAATTCTTCTTTAAGTGTTTTAATAGATGTTGCAACCCCACTAACTTGGGGAAAATATGTATCTGTAAAGAAACCAAATTTCACCTTGTTCCCCTCCATTAATTTCTAATTCTTTTGTTGCATTTGTTCTTTTTGTTCTACTATATCAATACTTAGAACTTTTTCATAAACTTTTTTTAGCTCATGACCAATTCGTTCAATACTTTTTTCCTGTGCAACATTGTAACCTGCTTGACAGGTATTTGGAATTTCATCATTAACAAGTGCTTTAATCAAATAAGTAAATTCTTCATTAGAATGCCCCATATAACAGTTTACTTTATTTTCAAGCCAGCCTTTATATACTGGGATATCTCTTACTAGAACCTGCTGTTTACTTGCTAGCGCCTCTAATATAACGATTCCTTCTGTTTCCTCATAAGAGGGGAAGAAAAATAAATCAGCTGCGGAATAAGCTCCTTCAATAATATCACCCTTGATATAACCTGGGAACTCTACGTTTTCAGGATGTTCTTCTTTTACGATCGTGCGAATGTTTTTAGGTATTGAGTACATAGGCGTGTGCCCAAACCAGATAAATCGGTAATTAGGAAATTTTCTAGCTAATGCAACAAAATCAATAATGCCTTTTCTTTCAAAATATAAACCTACACAAATAATTACTTTTTGTTCCTTTTCAATCTTAAAGTACTCTCTAAATTTTGATTCTTTTTCTTCTGAGCGCTCAAATCGTTTCAAATCGATTCCATTAGAAATTGAAACAATCGGAACAGTTATGCCATAACCTTTTAATAAGTCCTTTGAATACGGTGTAGGTGTAATCAAATAATCTGCTTTAGAATATAAGCTCACTAAGTATTTTTTAACTAAAGGAGAAATTTGATTGGAACCAATAAATGAATTTCTAAAATCTTCTTCGGTTGAATGGGCATGATAAATAACTTTCTTACCTAATTTTTTAGCTTTATTTACCATGTTATGGCTGTTGATTCCATAAGTATTAATATGTAAAATATCATAATCTGTACAATCAGCGTCTAATGTATACTCTATCCCAACTTCAGAGAGTGCCCGCTTCTGATGGTCTAACGCGCGTCCTATTCCAGACTTCGCTAATATTTTTTCACCTTCAAAATATAATAAAACCTTCACGTTGCCACTCCTAACTTATTTAAGTTATTATACCATAGGTTAAAGAGACCTTACTCATTCTAAAGTCTTAGTTCACTCAGCTTACATTTATTATATCAAAAAACAGCGTAGGAAAGCCATTATTCCATAAAATAGATGCTTCATATGACAAAACTGTTAGATAAAAGTAAGCAACTTTACTATCTCATAATTCCATTTATTATTAATTCTATCAAATAATAAAATTTATTTTACTATAAAACAAAAAAGAACGAAAACTTATTCAGTCTTCGTTCTTTTACTCCGGCAGTAGGACTCGAACCTACGACATCATGATTAACAGTCATGCGCTACTACCAACTGAGCTATGCCGGAATAATTAGCGTGGCGACGTCCTACTCTCACAAAGGGAAACCCTTCACTACAATCGGCGCTAAGAAGCTTAACTTCTGTGTTCGGCATGGGAACAGGTGTATCCTTCTCGCTATCGCCACCACACTGGGTGTTGTTGCTATTTAGTTGAGTGATTATTCACTCAAAACTGGATTGAAGTAATAGAATCAAACATTCCGAAAAACTTTTTTATTTCGCTTCTTTGGTTAAGTCCTCGACCGATTAGTATTGGTCCGCTCCGTACATCACTGCACTTCCACTTCCAACCTATCTACCTCATCATCTCTGAGGGGTCTTACTTTCTTAAAGAAATGGGAAATCTCATCTTGAGGTGGGCTTCACACTTAGATGCTTTCAGCGTTTATCCCTTCCCTACATAGCTACCCAGCAATGCCCTTGGCAGAACAACTGGTACACCAGCGGTAAGTCCATCCCGGTCCTCTCGTACTAAGGACAGCTCCTCTCAAATTTCCAACGCCCGCGACGGATAGGGACCGAACTGTCTCACGACGTTCTGAACCCAGCTCGCGTGCCGCTTTAATGGGCGAACAGCCCAACCCTTGGGACCGACTACAGCCCCAGGATGCGACGAGCCGACATCGAGGTGCCAAACCT
Source organism: Enterococcus sp. AZ170 (assembly GCF_050545135.1). Lineage (NCBI taxonomy): Bacteria > Bacillati > Bacillota > Bacilli > Lactobacillales > Enterococcaceae > Enterococcus > Enterococcus sp. AZ170. Next base: position 2,654,944 of record NZ_CP172947.1, read on the forward strand.
CCCCGTCGATGTGGACTCTTGGGGGAGATAAGCCTGTTATCCCCAGGGTAGCTTTTATCCGTTGAGCGATGGCCCTTCCATGCGGAACCACCGGATCACTAAGCCCGACTTTCGTCCCTGCTCGACTTGTAAGTCTCGCAGTCAAGCTCCCTTCTGCCTTTACACTCTGCGAATGATTTCCAACCATTCTGAGGGAACCTTTGGGCGCCTCCGTTACTCTTTAGGAGGCGACCGCCCCAGTCAAACTGCCCACCTGACACTGTCTCCCACCACGATAAGTGGTGCGGGTTAGAGGGTTCATAACACAAGGGTAGTATCCCACCAGCGCCTCCACCGAAACTAGCGTTCCGGGTTCATCGGCTCCTACCTATCCTGTACATGTGGTACAAACACTCAATATCAAGCTACAGTAAAGCTCCATGGGGTCTTTCCGTCCTGTCGCGGGTAACCTGCATCTTCACAGGTACTAAAATTTCACCGAGTCTCTCGTTGAGACAGTGCCCAAATCGTTACGCCTTTCGTGCGGGTCGGAACTTACCCGACAAGGAATTTCGCTACCTTAGGACCGTTATAGTTACGGCCGCCGTTTACTGGGGCTTCAATTCTGAGCTTCGCCGAAGCTAACCCATCCTCTTAACCTTCCAGCACCGGGCAGGCGTCAGCCCCTATACTTCATCTTTCGATTTTGCAGAGACCTGTGTTTTTGATAAACAGTCGCTTGGGCCTATTCACTGCGGCTGACCGAAGTCAGCACCCCTTCTCCCGAAGTTACGGGGTCATTTTGCCGAGTTCCTTAACGAGAGTTCGCTCGCTCACCTTAGGATACTCTCCTCGACTACCTGTGTCGGTTTACGGTACGGGCAGTTGTTTTCTCACTAGAAGCTTTTCTTGACAGTGTGACATCAGGAACTTCGGTACTATTATTTCCCTCCCCATCACAGCTTGTCCGTACAGAGTAAAGCATTTGACTCTACTCAAGACTTACTGCTTGGACATGCACTTCCAGTCGCATGCATTCCTTAGCCTCCTGCGTCCCTCCATTGCTCAAACAAAAACAACTGGTACAGGAATATCAACCTGTTGTCCATCGCCTACGCCTTTCGGCCTCGGCTTAGGTCCCGACTAACCCTGGGCGGACGAGCCTTCCCCAGGAAACCTTAGTCATACGGTGGACGGGATTCTCACCCGTCTTTCGCTACTCATACCGGCATTCTCACTTCTAAGCGCTCCACTAGTCCTCACGATCTAGCTTCGACGCCCTTAGAACGCTCTCCTACCATCACACCAGAGGTGTGATCCACAGCTTCGGTAATATGTTTAGCCCCGGTACATTTTCGGCGCAGGGTCACTCGACTAGTGAGCTATTACGCACTCTTTAAATGGTGGCTGCTTCTGAGCCAACATCCTAGTTGTCTGTGCAACCCCACATCCTTTTCCACTTAACATATATTTTGGGACCTTAGCTGGTGGTCTGGGCTGTTTCCCTTTCGACTACGGATCTTATCACTCGCAGTCTGACTGCCGAATATGAATGAATGGCATTCGGAGTTTATCTGAATTCGGTAACCCGAGATGGGCCCCTAGTCCAAACAGTGCTCTACCTCCATCATTCTTAACTTCGACGCTAGCCCTAAAGCTATTTCGGAGAGAACCAGCTATCTCCAAGTTCGTTTGGAATTTCTCCGCTACCCACAGCTCATCCCCGCACTTTTCAACGTACGTGGGTTCGGTCCTCCAGTGCGTTTTACCACACCTTCAACCTGGCCATGGGTAGATCACATGGTTTCGGGTCTACGACTACATACTCATTCGCCCTATTCAGACTCGCTTTCGCTGCGGCTCCGGCTCTTCACCTTAACCTCGCATGCAATCGTAACTCGCCGGTTCATTCTACAAAAGGCACGCCATTACCCATTAACGGGCTTTGACTTGTTGTAGGCACACGGTTTCAGGATCTATTTCACTCCCCTTCCGGGGTGCTTTTCACCTTTCCCTCACGGTACTGGTTCACTATCGGTCATTAGGGAGTATTTAGCCTTGCGGGATGGTCCCCGCGGATTCCGACGGAATTTCTCGTGTTCCGCCGTACTCAGGATCCTCCTAGGTGTTGCCAACATTTCGTCTACGGGGCTATTACCCACTTTGGCGAACCTTTCCAGGTTCTTCGACTATCTTGACAGACTACCACAACGGAGTCCTACAACCCCAACAAGCAAGCTTGTTGGTTTGGGCTCTTCCCGTTTCGCTCGCCGCTACTCAGGGAATCGAATTTTCTTTCTCTTCCTGCAGGTACTAAGATGTTTCAGTTCTCTGCGTCTACCTCTAACCAGCTATGTATTCACTGGAAAGTAACATCCTATAAAAGATGTTGGGTTTCCCCATTCGGAAATCTCTGGATCATAGCTCACTTACAGCTCCCCAAAGCATATCGGTGTTAGTCCCGTCCTTCATCGGCTCCTAATGCCAAGGCATCCACCGTGCGCCCTTATTCACTTAACCTTATGACCTTACGGTCAATTGTTTGGTTCGTTTCTCTAGCGATAGAGGCGTCACCAATAAAATAAGCTTCGAACAGTTAATTAACTCTTCAACGCGGTGTTCTCGGTTTGTTTTGATTACTTTTTTACTTCAATATCCAGTTTTCAATGAACAATAATTAGTAACCATTGGTTACTAATGGAGCCTAGCGGGATCGAACCGCTGACCTCCTGCGTGCAAAGCAGGCGCTCTCCCAGCTGAGCTAAGGCCCCGTGGTACTTATTAAAATGAGAGTAAACCTCTCAAAACTGAACAAAGTGTCGACGAATGTGTAAGTTTCCGTAATATTCCTTAGAAAGGAGGTGATCCAGCCGCACCTTCCGATACGGCTACCTTGTTACGACTTCACCCCAATCATCTATCCCACCTTAGGCGGCTGGCTCCACAAGGGTTACCTCACCGACTTCGGGTGTTACAAACTTTCGTGGTGTGACGGGCGGTGTGTACAAGGCCCGGGAACGTATTCACCGCGGCGTGCTGATCCGCGATTACTAGCGATTCCGGCTTCATGTAGGCGAGTTGCAGCCTACAATCCGAACTGAGAGAAGCTTTAAGAGATTTGCATGACCTCGCGGCCTAGCGACTCGTTGTACTTCCCATTGTAGCACGTGTGTAGCCCAGGTCATAAGGGGCATGATGATTTGACGTCATCCCCACCTTCCTCCGGTTTGTCACCGGCAGTCTCGCTAGAGTGCCCAACTGAATGATGGCAACTAACAATAAGGGTTGCGCTCGTTGCGGGACTTAACCCAACATCTCACGACACGAGCTGACGACAACCATGCACCACCTGTCACTTTGTCCCCGAAGGGAAAGCTCGATCTCTCGAGTGGTCAAAGGATGTCAAGACCTGGTAAGGTTCTTCGCGTTGCTTCGAATTAAACCACATGCTCCACCGCTTGTGCGGGCCCCCGTCAATTCCTTTGAGTTTCAACCTTGCGGTCGTACTCCCCAGGCGGAGTGCTTAATGCGTTAGCTGCAGCACTGAAGGGCGGAAACCCTCCAACACTTAGCACTCATCGTTTACGGCGTGGACTACCAGGGTATCTAATCCTGTTTGCTCCCCACGCTTTCGAGCCTCAGCGTCAGTTACAGACCAGAGAGTCGCCTTCGCCACTGGTGTTCCTCCATATATCTACGCATTTCACCGCTACACATGGAATTCCACTCTCCTCTTCTGCACTCAAGTCTCCCAGTTTCCAATGACCCTCCCCGGTTGAGCCGGGGGCTTTCACATCAGACTTAAGAAACCGCCTGCGCTCGCTTTACGCCCAATAAATCCGGACAACGCTTGCCACCTACGTATTACCGCGGCTGCTGGCACGTAGTTAGCCGTGGCTTTCTGGTTAGATACCGTCAAGGTAAGAGCAGTTACTCTCCTACTTGTTCTTCTCTAACAACAGAGTTTTACGATCCGAAAACCTTCTTCACTCACGCGGCGTTGCTCGGTCAGACTTTCGTCCATTGCCGAAGATTCCCTACTGCTGCCTCCCGTAGGAGTCTGGGCCGTGTCTCAGTCCCAGTGTGGCCGATCACCCTCTCAGGTCGGCTATGCATCATGGCCTTGGTGAGCCGTTACCTCACCAACTAGCTAATGCACCGCGGGTCCATCCATCAGTGACACCCGAAAGCGTCTTTCAAATCAACACCATGCGGTGTCGACTATTATGCGGTATTAGCACCTGTTTCCAAGTGTTATCCCCCTCTGATGGGTAGGTTACCCACGTGTTACTCACCCGTCCGCCACTCTTCTTTTCAAATGAGTGCAAGCACTCGGTAGAAAAGAAGCGTTCGACTTGCATGTATTAGGCACGCCGCCAGCGTTCGTCCTGAGCCAGGATCAAACTCTCATAATAAAAGTTGAACACGATCTTGCGATCGATAAGCTCATTTGGTTGCTAGCATATTGCTTGCTTGTTAAAAATTGTTGTTTGTTTTTACCGTTGTAAAAACAACCTACACATTTGGTTCGTCTTACTTTGTTCAGTTTTCAAAGGTCTACTGTGTTACCTCGCAGCAACTTTTATATCATATCAAATCTTTGATTTGATGTCAACACTTTTCTTCAAAAGTTTCAAAGTCTTTTCTGCTTGATGTTATCGAATGTTTCGTCGACAACTTCATTAGTTTATCAGGTTTGTTGTTATTTGTCAACAACTTTTCCTGATTTTCCAAGTTTTTTTAAAACCTGAATTGTTATTTTATTTCTTTTTCATTGCCACTCGTTTCTGAGACAACTTCATTATTTTATCAGGTCAGTTATCATTTGTCAACAATAATTTTTCTGATTCCTAAAGTTTTTTTCACCCGTTAGGATGTTATGTTATTTTTATCGTTCGACGTGTTTCATTAGTGCCTTGCGACAAGATATAATATAACAAGTTTTTCTTTATTGGTCAACCATTATTTTGAAAAAAATCAAAAAGAATTTTTTGTATTTGTATAACTCTTCGATTCATTTTCGCCTTTACACTACAAATATAGTTTCATATTTCAATTTACACTTATTTACTGTTTTTTTTCCAGACTATTTTTATAATTTATATGAAAATAGTTCGAATTCATTTCCATATAAATCACTTGCACTTCCTATATTAACAAATTCATTTCCAAGATAGAACTGAATAAGCTTTTGATTACGTGCTAAACAATCTAAACGTAGTTCTGATACTTCTGTTTTAAATTTTAGTTTCAACTCAGTCAACAATTCTTTTCCATAACCACTACCTCTATAGTTTGGCCGAATGATTACGCGATGGAGATAGTAAGCAAATTGCTTAGGGTCATACTCTTGCCAAAGTAATTTGTCCCATGCAGTTGGATTTTTCCATGCGGCTACCATTCCTGCTAATTGGTTCTTATTATTATAGAAGAAAAATACTTCTCCTCTTTCGACAGCTTCGGCTAAACCATGCTTATCTTCTCCCTGTAAAATATCAGACCACTGATCACTCCCTATTTCTTGTAACCATTCCGCACTTTCTTTTAATATAGATAGTGCTATTTTCGTTTCTGTCTTAGTGACTTTCTTTAGTTGCATTCTTTACTTCTTCCTATCTATATATACTTTTGTAAAAAAAAAGAACAAAACATGATTGCTTTGTCCTGTTTTTTAAACTCTGAAATAAAAGAGGTCACCACAGTGCCTTTTATTATTATCTAACTATTTAATGTTAAAACATTGGTACTCCTTGAATATCATAAGAAGCTAGTAAATTTTTTAATTCAGATGGTTTTTCCCACACGTAACTATCATTGTTCGTAGAATTCATATGTTCTTCGTTCATTTCAAATACAAATAAAGGCATATTTTCAGCATCTGTATGTGCATTTGTTAACTCGACTAAATTAATTGAAGTAACATCTAGTTGAATTTCTTCTTTAAAAAATTGTAACATACTCGCCAATCCGGTCATATCTTCAGAAACTTTTGTTGTCACAAACGCCATTGACTCACCATCAGGATGAACAAGAAACTTTTTTGAACCATCATTTAGATTCAGCATAATAGTACCAGCGACTTTTTTGTTAGACAAAACATCCACCTCAATTAATTTTTGTTTTCATAAACTACGAAAATTGTACCATATTTTCTGAAAAAAAACAGAATTATTTCTCAAGTAACTCGTTCATCGCTTCATTAGTCCAGATAGGAAGCTCTTTTTCTAATGTCTCAAACCCTATTTTTTTATTTTTATTGGTAAAGTATTTTTTACGGCGAAGATTTGGTTGCTGGATTTGTGTCTCTAAGGTTCTTAAAGATAAGCTGATTTTTTTTGAGTATTCATCAACATCAATAATCTGCACTTTAACCTCTTGTCCAACTGTCAATAAACTGTGAATATTTTTAGTATAGCCAGCTTGTACTTCTGAAACATGTATCAATCCTTGGATTGTATCACTTAATGAAACAAAAGCACCGTAGGGTTGTAACCCTGTGATCGTTCCGTTAAGAATCATCCCTATTTTGTATTCCATTTTCTTATCCTCTTTTCATAAATCCCATCAAAATGTTTTGCTTCTATAAAATGATATCACGTTCCATTAAAAAGTGCATGAATTTATTTCTACTACTTTATTTATTAATTCTTTTTATTCATATTTTATCGAAAGTCTATTATACTATAGTTAGAGTTTATTTAGTGAAAAATGTTTTAGAATAGAAAGGATGGATTGAATGGTCAATTTTGATAGAGTTTATGATCGCCGTAATACAAATTGTTCAAAATGGGATTCCATTAAAGATACTTATGGAGAAGATGGTCTTTTGCCTTTGTGGATAGCTGATATGGATTTCAAAGCAAATCTGCCAGTCCTTGAGGCCTTAAAAGAAACAGCAGAGCAAGGAATTTTAGGTTACTCGCCTGCTCCCGATTCATTATACGAAGCAATTCAAAGTTGGCAAAAGCGGCACCATGATTTTTCCGTTGGTAAAGAAGCTATTCTTTTCAATAGTGGTGTTGTACCAAGTCTTTCATTAGCTATTCAAGCATACACTGAACCTGGTGATGCTGTTTTGATCCACGATCCAGTTTATCCTCCATTTGCCAAAGTCGTTGAACAAAATAATCGTAAACTGATTCGAAGCCAGCTATTAATAGAACAAGAACACTTCGTTATGGACCTGGAAATGATGGCGAAACAAATCGTGGATGAGAATGTACGAGTTGTTATTCTTTGTAATCCTCACAACCCTGGCGGCCGTGTCTGGAGCAAAAGTGAATTGGAAGCTTTTGGCAAATTATGTGCAAAATATGATGTTCTTGTTATCAGTGATGAGATCCATCAGGATTTGATTTTTGCTCCTCACGTGTTTACAACATTCACGAATGTCCACCCGACATTTAAGGATTTTTCAATTACTTTAACCGCTGCTACTAAAACGTTCAATCTAGCAGGGATTAAAAACTCAATGATTTTTATTGAAAATCCTGATTTACGGAAAAAATTTGTCGCTGCACAAGAACAAAATTTTCAAAATGAGATCAACATCTTTGGTTATGTTGGAACGGAAGCTGCATATAAAAATGGTGATACTTGGTTAAAAGAATTATTGGTTTACTTAAAAGAAAACATCGATCTTGTGAGTGAATTCTTACAAACTGAACTACCTAAAGTCAAAATGATGCGCCCAGAAGGGACTTATTTAATTTGGTTAGATTTCTCTGCTTTGGATTTGTCTGATACACAAATCCAAAACCGGCTTGTTCATCAAGGAAAAGTCGTTTTAAATCCGGGAATTTCTTTTGGTCCTAATGGGACACAGCATATGCGCTTAAATATCGCATGTCCAAAAGAAACTCTTGTAGAAGGTTTGCACAGAATCAAACATTCTTTTGAATAGTAAAAAAAGCTCAAAACAAAGTCTATTTTGTTTTGAGCTTTTATTTTAAATAAATGAGCTTATTCGCTGATTTCTACTTTATCGATCACTACGTCAAATGTTGGACGATCTTGTGAGTCTCTTTGTACACCACCAATTTCATCAACAACATCCATACCTTCCACGACATGACCGAAAACGGTATGACGGAAGTCTAACCAAGGAGTACCGCCTTTTTTATACGCTTCGATCACTTCTGTAGGGAATCCTGCCCCTTCTAATTGACCAAACATATTTGCAGGGACATTTTGATTATTTACAATAAAGAATTGACTGCCGTTTGTATTAGGGCCCGCATTTGCCATTGATAAAGCTCCACGCAAGTTAAATACGTCTTTAGAGAACTCATCTTCAAATTTTTCACCATAAATACTTTCGCCGCCCATACCTGTTCCAGTGGGATCGCCACCTTGAATCATGAAATCTGGAATGACACGGTGAAATATCACACCATCATAATAGCCTTTTTTCGCTAATTGAACAAAATTTTCAACTGTTTTTGGTGCATGATCCGGGAAAAGTTGAACAGTAATATCCCCACGGTTGGTTTTAATCACGGCTTTTGGGCCTTTAACATTCGCTAAATCTAATTGTGGAAATTCTGACATAGTTGTTTCCTCCTTATTAATTTTTACTTACTTATACTATCATAAACAACTTCACTTGAAAATTCCATTATCTTTGTTATTCTTTTAAGAGAAGCCTTTTTTCACAAACTCCCACTTGCTTTTTTCTGCTACAAGTGCTATTTTGTGAAAAACGATATACTACTTTTTTTGCTTTCATTTTATATAGATGAAACCTTTTTTATTATAGAAACTGGAGGGAATTTTGATGTCTGATTCAAAAAACATTTATGATCTAACTATCGTCGGCGCAGGCCCCGTCGGTCTTTTCGCCGCTTTTTATGCAGGAATTCGTAAAGCAAAAACAAAAATTATTGATAGCCTACCCCAACTTGGCGGACAACTATCTACGCTTTACCCTGAAAAATATATTTATGACGTTCCTGGTTTTCCTGCAATTAAAGCCAGCGAGCTGATTGACAATTTAGAAAAACAAATTGCCCCTTTTGCTCATGAAACTTGTTTAGAGGAAGAAGTAAGAAACTTAGTGCAAGAAGATGGTTATCTGCGTATCGAAACTTCGAAGGGTGTTCACTATTCTAAAGCCGTTATCTTTGCTATCGGAAATGGCTCCTTCCAACCTAGACGTCTAACCCTTGATGGTGCGACAGAACTTGAAGGAAATCACGTTCATTATTATGTTACTGATATGAACAAATTTTCTGGTAAAAAAGTTGCGATTGCAGGTGGTGGTGACTCTGCCATTGATTGGGCGCTAATGTTAGAACCTATCGCTGAAAAAGTTTCAATTATCCATCGCCGCCCTGAATTTCGTGGACATGAACATAGTGTAGATAATTTGAAAAATTCTGACGTATCTATTTATACCCCTTATGTCATTGATCAATTATTAGTAGAAGATAATTCCTTCAAAGGTATCAAATTAAAAGAAACCAAAGCAGATAATTTCGAACAACTTGATTTGGATTCTTTGATTATTAATTATGGCTTCACTTCTTCATTAGGGCATTTGAAAGATTGGGGTTTAGATGTCAGCCGAAATGCGATTGAAGTAAACTCAGACATGTCAACAAACATTCCTGGTGTCTATGCAGTTGGTGATATTTGCAACTATGACGGCAAAGTAAAATTGATTGCCACAGGCTTCGGTGAAGCACCAACAGCTGTCAATAACGCATTGCACTTCATTAAGCCAGATGCTAGAACGCAACCGATGCACAGCACTAGTTTATTTGAAGGAAAAGAAGCGAAAATGCTTTAATCAAAAAGCCCAAAACAAAAGTGCTTAGCTCCGAGAAATAAGATGCACTGCTTTTTTCTCGCCATTTATTCAGATAAAGAGAGCGAAACAAAACTAAAAATCAGTTTTGTTTCGCTCTCTTTTTTTAACCCATTTCTTCTTGCCAAAGGACAAGGGCTTTTTTTATATTAACCACAAGCTCTTCTGGTGTTTCGCCGGTAATTCGTTCTCCTTCAAATAAAACAAAGTATGTTTGGGCGCAAAGAATGCATTCATTCATACAAGAATAAGAGATTACGTCTCCATTTTCTTCGATAAATGGATCACTTAACAATAGCTCTGCGCCTTTAGCCAAATTTTGTTCACAACATTCTATCAGTGGGTTCATCGATCTTCTCCTTGCAATTTTCTCTCTAGATAGTATACCATTGATGTATTCTAAGTCTATAAATGACGCATTGGAGGTTTTTATTTTGGTGATAAAAGGTGAAACGTTAGAAAACAAAGCACGACAGTTATTAAAAGATCGTGGCGTTGAGATGGAAGATTTGGCTGAATTAGTTTTATTCTTACAAAAGCCCTACATTGAGGATCTTGATTTAGCAACCTGTATTGAACATATCGACAGTGTCTTATCTAAACGCGAGGTTCATAATACGATTATTACAGGTATTCAATTAGATATCTTAGCTGAAGAAAAGAAATTGCTTCATCCTTTACAAGAAATTCTAGAGGAAGATGAAGGGCTGTATGGAATCGACGAAATTTTGGCGCTTTCGATTGTCAACGTGTATGGCTCAATCGGCTTTACAAACTACGGTTACATCGATAAAGTAAAACCTGGCATTCTTGCTAAATTAAATTCTCATGAAGGACCGCATGTTCATACATTTTTAGATGATATTGTGGGGGCCATCGCAGCAGCTGCTGCTAGTCGCTTAGCTCATTCTCAACCGGATAAAAGCCGTATCACACAATAATTTTCAATCAAAAAAAGAGTCGAATCTTACTGTATCAATTTTTTGATACTTAAATAATAATTCGACTCTTTTTTATTTTTTAACATCGTTTCAATTGCTACATTAGTAACCTTGCCATTATAATAAGTTTAAAGTATATGACATTTTCTTATACTTAGGTATAAAGCTACCACTATAGGCAACAAGAGTTCTTTCTGATAAATGAGCACATTTTTTCAGCTGTTGATTTTCTTCCCCAATAGATAAATCAAATGCCTATAGTGGTAAACTTTAGCCAACATATCCTTTATTCATTGAACCTTACTTAGCTTCATATCTAAGACTGTTCAACAAGGATACTTAAAACAAGAGATAGAAGCAAAAAATAAAAAAACAGTATTAGAATTCCTTCCAATACCGTTGTATCAATCAATAAGTAAACCCTGTCATGTTCATCATCTCGTATACTTTTAGGGGTAGATATTTTCCTAAAAATTGAGTACAATGAATCATGTCAGTGCTTTTGCATTGACGAGGGCAACTTGATTGGTCAGTGTCTTGACTCATCAGGGCTTCGTAGTTTGGCGGCCACCAGACTATGAAGTGCCTTTTTTATTTTATTATTTTTGCTTCTATCATGTACTCATTGTACAAGATGAGTGAATGTTTCGTCAATGCTGATTGAGCTTTATTTTTCCTTTAAAAATCGATCTTTATATAAATAAAAAATAGACAGACACTTTTTTCAATATTATTTGTTTAATAGCAAATCACTTTTTTGTTTTGTTTCTTTAAGAAGCATGTAACTATAGTTATTGATTTGTTGATACTGTCATTTTTAATGCTTGAAGTGCATCAAAGTGTTGAATTGTATAAACAATCAATCCTTTTTGCCAAACGATTGAATTATTTTGATAGCTATCACTTGTACTAGCTGTTAAAGAAATTTGTCCAATATTTTGAGGAGCTGGAAGCATCGCTGTTTCTAAGTAAGCCACAGCTTCTTTAGCTAACGGTTCAGCAACTTCTCCACCAATATTTGAAGCCCTAACAACCAGACTCCAATTTCCTTCTTGCCACGATAAGTAACTTGATCCCGCTGCCCCTTGTTGATAGCCAGTAATTCCATACCCTAAATCTATTTTACTTCCACCATTATCAATAATTTGATTTACTACACTAGCAGCTGTTTCATTGGAATCATACGATTTTTTTTCAAACGAGGCAATTGGTTGCAAGTCATTAACTACAATATCATTGACCTCGATTGCATGATTTTCAGCATAATATAAAATTCTGAAATTCTCCTGATCAGCCGTGCTTGTCGTTGCTGCGGTTAAATAGTCAGCTGTCTTGCTTGTTAATACCGCTTGGGGTAAACGATCATTGGGAAATGCTGTGCTGAGCTGACTTAACACAGCATCTGCTTGTTTTGCAGGAGCATTCGTCTCTGCTTTGACTGCTGATTGGCTTTCACTTGATTTTGATTCAGACGAAGCTGAGTTCTCTGTAGAGGATTTGATTGAACTTGATTTTGTTGTGCTACTAGTTGAACTATTGCTTTGACTACTATTTTCTGTACTTTTATTCGAAGTTGAACTTTCAACAGTCTTAGTTTTTCCTCCACAGGCAGCTAGTGATATTCCTGCAAGTAGTATGAATGAATAAATGAGTTTCTTTTTCATTTTTGTCCCTCCTAGAACTTTCTTTTCTTTAGTTTATCATCAAATAACCGATTACTCACTTCTTATGATTAGGGATGCGATTTTTGCTTTTGAGTCTTAGACAATTGTTTTGATTTTTAATTTAGCTCGATAAAACAAAAACATTACTTTTAATGAAAATTTTTTAAAAATGGAAAAACCTAGAGGAATTTCCCTCTAGGCTTCATCATTGATTTAATTCTTTGGATTTTCTTCACCAACATTAGTTGACAAAGAGCCTTTTGTTTCGTAAATTTCTGAAACAAAAAAAGAGAACGCATATTCCATCTTCTAAACGTCAGAAGACGCCGACAGAATACCATTCTCGTGGGTTTGGCACCCAATGGGTCGTAAGGGGCTCGAACCCATGACCCGCTGATTAAGAGTCAGCTGCTCTACCAACTGAGCTAACGACCCAAATAATTAGTACTTAAATATTGTAGCACTTGAAAGTCGTTTATTCAAGAGGGAACATCAGACGCAATGAAATAAATTTTAACTCTATTTATCTCATTGCGTCCAAACTGTCTACTCTCCTTGCTCTTTTTTCACTGGACAAGTTGTATGACAGTCATCACAGCTTTTCCCTTTCTTGATTTGAGTATAAACAATAGAGCCTGCTCCTCCGAAAATCAGTATTGCTAAAACAATCGTGGCCATCTTCTTACCCTCTTTCTAAAGTTGCCAATGTCACAACTGGTGCTTCTTTTACTTTTGGCTTTCTAACTAAATAATACCCCATGAGTATAACTAAAAATCCTGCCATAAAAATACCAACACCGATTTGGCCATTTTCAAAAATAACATGCCCAAATTGATAGATGATAAAACTTACAACATAGGCTAAACCACATTGATAGCCGATCGCTCCCCATGTCCATTTCCAATCACCCATTTCTCTGCGAATTGCACCAATCGCTGCAAAGCATGGTGCACATAATAGATTAAAAACTAAAAATGAATATGCAGCAACTGGGGTAAAAGCACCTTGTAAAGCGGACCATACCTCAACGCCATCTTCAGAAACTTCACCTAAATGCCCAAATAAAATACCGAATGTGCCGATCACGTTTTCCTTTGCAACTAAGCCTGTGATCGTAGCAACCGCTCCTTGCCAAGTTCCCCAGCCAAGCGGTGCGAATAATGGTGCAATTATTTTACCTAAATTTGCTAAAATACTTTGATCAGCACCCGCTTCTTGTAAGGTAAATGTATAAGTAGATGTAAACCAAATAATGATACTCATCACAAAAATAATCGTCCCCGCTTTTTTCACAAATGATTTACTGCGATCATAGGCATGACGGAGCACGCCACGTAGTTGGGACATATGATATGCGGGTAATTCCATGATAAACGGTGCTGGATCTCCAGAAAATGACCGTGTCTTTTTCAAAGCAATACCCGATAACACAATCGCTGCGATCCCGATAAAATAAGCCGATGGTGAAACCCAACTACTTTTTGGAAAAAATGCTCCAGCTATCAGTGCGATGATCGGCAATTTTGCTGAACAAGGCATAAAGGTTGTCACCATGATTGTCATCTTGCGATCCTTTTCATTTTCGATTGTACGACTTGCCATGACACCTGGTACACCACAACCGGTCGCAATCAGCATCGGTATAAAGGATTTTCCCGACAGGCCAAATTTCCGAAACAAACGATCCATCACAAACGCAATTCTTGACATGTAACCACAATCTTCCAAAAAGCCTAAACACAAGAATAAAACAGCTAACTGTGGTAAGAATCCTAAAACTGCTCCAACTCCAGCAATGATTCCATCTAAAATCAAACTTTGCATCCACGGTGCCACTTGCCAATTTGTAAGCCAATTACTAACTGTCGTTGGGACAATATTTCCGAATAATTCATCATTGATCCAGTCCGTTCCCATAGTGCCCACAGTTTGAATTGCTAAGTAATAGACAAACCACATGATCAAAGCAAAAATCGGTAGTGCTAGCCAACGATTTGTCACAATTCGGTCAATTTTATCACTGGTACTATATGTTATTTCATTTTTTTCGATCGCACAAAGAGCAGTTAAACGAGTAATAAATTCATAACGCTCATTAATTATGATTGCCTCACTATCATCCCCAAAAATCTTTTCAGTGATTTTAATGATTTCTTTTATTTCATTTTTTTGAAGACTACTTAATTCTAATTCTGACTCAACTCTGGCATCTCTTTCAAATAATTTGATACTGTACCAACGTGCTTGCTTTTCTAGCACACTGTTTCCCAATACATCCACAATTTCATTTAAGGCTGCTTCTAAACGATTATCATAGGTTGGATAATTGAACTCTGGCGGAAAGACTTCTGTTGCTTTAACCGCTTTTTGAATTAATTCATCAAGCCCGCGATTTTTTAAAGCACTGACACCTAGTACATCTACACCCAAACCATAGGAAAGTTTTTCGATATTAATTTTTCTTCCTGTTTTATCTAAAATATCCATCATATTCAATCCGACTACAACAGAAATCCCAGTTTCCATCAATTGAGTTGTCAAATATAGATTACGCTCTAGATTTGTCGCATCCACAATATTAACAATCACATCTGGACTGCCACTAAGTAAGTAATCCCGAGCAACAACTTCTTCCGGTGTGTATGGGGAAAGGGAATAGATACCTGGTAAATCTTGGATCGTTATTTGTTTGCTTTTTTTCAATTTACCTTCTTTTCGTTCAACGGTAACGCCTGGCCAATTTCCTACATATTGATTGGCTCCTGTCAGTGCATTAAATGCAGTTGTCTTCCCACTATTCGGATTTCCTGTCAGAGCAATATGCTGTTCTTTCATTTTTTATCCCTCTTTCTGTACCAAGACTAGTTCTGCTTCATTCTTCCTTAACGTCAATTCATAGCCACGGAGATTGATTTCGATTGGATCGCCTAAAGGAGCCATTTTTCTAACAAGTAGATCAACGCCTTTTGTAAGCCCCATATCCATCAACCGTCTTTTGACAGCTCCTTGTCCATGGATCCCGATGACTCGTGCTTTTTCACCTACAATTAATTGATCTAAAGACAACCAATTTTCTTCATCAATACTTTTTTCTACTATTATAATTTGTTTTAAGACAGATAGGTTGATCGCAATTCGGCTATTGTGTAAAAGGACAATTCCATTCTCACTGGAATAATTGACCAAGACAACCTTGCCTCCTGGCACAAGACCCAGATTATTCAAATGCTTCCGTGCAAAACCTTCTGCTTGGATCTCTTCAATTGTATAAACCTTATTCAACTTTGCCTGTGCCAATGTTAACATTGGATACCCTCCCTATTTTAACTGTTCTTTTCTTATTCTATTGTGAAAAAGTTTCATTTTGATTCTCAATGATATTGATAATCGTTCTCATTAAGTATACCTGTTTGTGATACTTAAATCAATCTTCTTTCTACCTATAGTAAGAAAATATTCTCCCATTAAAATTGGTCCCATTATCCTAGTGTCTTGTATATTGATTGACCACTATATCTTGTGTTTTTGAAATTAGAAGTTCCGATTCAAAATTTAATAAATTTCTTTTTTAAACACAAAAATGGTAAGAAAAGGCGCTTAAATCTAGAGAATACGTGCTTTCATATTTCTTTCAAAAACACAAAACATGGTATTCAAACAAAAAACGACCACAATATGTAGTGCCTAAGTGTTGACTTTTTTTCTGAGAGATTTATACTAGTGAAGTAAACTAATTGAGGGGGAAATAAAAATGAACGTAAAAATCTTTTCTAAAAATAATTGTATCCAATGTAAAATGGCAAAACGCTTTTTGAGCGAGAATAATATAGCATTTGAAGAAGTAAATATCGATATCCAACCAGACGCAATCGACTGGTTAAAAGAACAAGGATTCCAAAGTGTTCCGGTTATCACTTCTGATGCTACAACAGTTGTAGGATTCCGTCCTGATCAATTAAAACAATTGGCTAGCTAAAATGAAAATTGTTTATTTCTCAGTCACTGGACAAACTAGACGCTTCATTAAAAAATTGGATTTAGCAGCTTGTGAAATTGAGCCTGCGAATCCTTTTTTTGAGATAAATGAGCCTTTTGTCCTAGTCGTTCCTACTTATGACCAAGAAATCACGGAAGTAGTGAATGATTTTCTTGATTACAAAAATAATCAAGAATACTTGCAAGGCGTTGCTGGAGGCGGAAACCTCAATTTCGCAGATTTGTTTGTATATACAGCCAAAGACATAGCACGTGATTATAACGTTCCAATGCTTTTTGCATTTGAATTTAGCGGTACGAATGAAGACGTGGAATCCTTTAAGAAAGTAGTGAATGAACTTGAGTCTAAAAGAAATTAAAGATGTTAGCTATTTTAAGCTGAATAATGAGATCAATCGTCCTGTTGACGGACAAATTCCTTTACATAAGGATAAAGAAGCATTGGAAGCTTTTTTCAAAGAAAATGTCCTTCCTAACACAAGAACCTTCGACACTATAGAAGCAAAAATCAATTATTTAATCGAGAACGACTATTTGGAAACTGCTTTTGTCCAAAAATATTCTATGGCTTTTATTGAAAAATTATATACGTTTTTAGATGAACAAAACTTTGAATTCAAATCATTTATGGCAGCTTATAAGTTTTATTCACAATATGCACTTAAAAACAATGAAGGTAGTGAATACTTAGAAAGCTATGAAGATCGTGTGGCTTTCAATGCCTTGTATTTTGCTGATGGTAATGAAGAATTGGCTTTAGTTTTAGCTGATGAAATGATCCACCAACGTTATCAACCAGCCACACCTTCATTCTTGAATGCAGGACGTAAACGCCGTGGTGAGCTTGTTTCTTGTTTCTTGATCCAAGTAACAGATGACATGAACAGTATCGGCCGTTCAATCAACTCCGCTTTACAATTATCACGTATTGGTGGCGGTGTGGGTATCACATTAGCCAACTTACGTGAAGCAGGTGCTCCGATCAAAGGATATGAAGGAGCTGCCAGCGGCGTGGTTCCCGTTATGAAATTGTTCGAAGATAGCTTTAGTTATTCTAATCAACTAGGTCAACGTCAAGGTGCTGGAGTTGTTTATCTAAACGTTTTCCATCCAGATATCGAAATGTTCCTTTCAACAAAAAAAGAAAATGCGGATGAAAAGGTTCGTGTGAAAACTTTATCGTTAGGCGTTGTGGTTCCTGATAAATTTTATGAATTAGCACGTAATAATGAAGATATGTATCTATTCAGCCCTTATAGTGTAGAACGTGAATATGGTGTCCCGTTCTCTTATATTGATATTACCAAAGAATACGATAATCTAGTTGCCAATCCTAAGATTCGTAAACGTAAAATCAAAGCGCGTGATCTAGAAAATGAAATTTCTAAATTACAACAAGAATCTGGCTATCCATATATCATCAATATTGATACAGCTAATAGAAGTAATCCAGCTTATGGCAAAATCATCATGAGTAACTTATGTTCAGAAATTTTACAAGTTCAAACACCTTCTGTTTTAAATGGCAAACAAGAATATGAAACACTTGGTACAGATATCAGTTGTAACTTAGGTTCGACAAACATTGTCAACTTGATGGACAGTCCTGACTTTGGTAAATCTGTTCGTGCCATGACTCGTGCTTTAACTTTTGTAACGGATGCATCTGATATTGATGTAGTGCCTTCTATTCAAAACGGAAATAAATTAAGTCATACCATCGGACTTGGTGCGATGGGTCTGCATACGTTCTTTGCTAAAAACCATATGGAGTATGGTTCTAAAGATTCACTAGATTTCACCAATGTTTACTTTACTTTATTGAACTACTGGACTTTAGTAGAAAGTAATAACATTGCAAAACAATATAATGAAACCTTTTATAATTTTGAAAAATCTGATTATGCTAATGGTTCTTATTTTGATAAATATATTGACGGAGACTTCACTCCACAATCAGATAAAGTCAAAGAAATCTTTAAAGATATTTTTGTCCCAACTTCTGAAGACTGGGCAAAATTACGTGATGCAGTGAAGCAAGACGGCTTATATCATCAAAATCGTTTAGCAGTTGCACCGAATGGTTCTATTTCTTATATCAATGATACGAGTGCTAGTATTCACCCAATCACTCGGATGATCGAAGAGCGTCAAGAAAAGAAAATTGGTAAAATTTATTATCCTGCGCCTTATCTCGCAAATGATACGATTCCTTATTATACATCTGCTTATGACATGGATATGCGTAAAGTCATTGATGTTTATGCAACAGCGCAACAACATGTGGATCAAGGTATGAGTTTAACCTTGTTTATGCGTTCTGAAATTCCTGAAGGCTTATATGAATGGAAAGATTCACCAAAACAAACCACTCGTGATTTGAATATTTTACGTCACTATGCTTTCCATAAAGGGGTAAAATCAATCTATTACGTAAGAACATTTACGGATGATGCTGAAGAAATCGGTAGCAACCAATGTGAGAGTTGTGTCATCTAAAAATTAAGACCAGCAAACATATATACAAACAAGGCGTCCTCTGGTCGCCTTGTTCTATGATTTATTGTATTTTAACGTAAAGGTAATGAGGAGGAACATACATGGCAACATATTATGAAGCGATTAACTGGAACGCTATCGAAGATGTGATCGATAAGTCTACTTGGGAAAAACTAACGGAGCAATTTTGGCTAGATACTCGTATTCCTTTGTCTAACGATCTAGATGATTGGAGAACTCTTTCAGATTTAGAAAAAACAACTGTAGGATACGTTTTTGGCGGTTTGACTCTACTAGATACTGTTCAGTCTGAAAGTGGTATGGAACAATTAAGAAACGACGTTCGTACGCCACATGAAGAAGCTGTTTTAAACAATATCCAATTTATGGAATCTGTTCACGCAAAAAGCTATTCATCCATTTTTAGTACATTAAATACTAAAAAAGAAATCGATGAAATCTTCGAATGGACAAATACTAATGTTTATCTACAAACAAAAGCTGAAAAAATCAATGAAATATATAAAAATGGTACGCCACTCGAAAAGAAAGTTGCGAGCGTATTTTTGGAAACCTTTCTTTTCTATTCTGGTTTTTACACTCCTCTTTACTACTTAGGGAATAATAAACTAGCAAACGTTGCCGAAATCATTAAACTAATCATTCGCGATGAGTCTGTTCATGGTACTTATATTGGATACAAATTCCAATTAGGCTTCAATGAATTGAATGAAGCAGAACAAAATGACATGAAAGACTGGATGTATAATCTTCTTTATGAGCTATATGAAAATGAAGAACGTTACACAGAGCAATTATATGATGAGTTAGGCTGGACTGAAGAAGTGAAAACTTTCTTACGTTACAATGCGAATAAAGCCTTGATGAATCTTGGTATGGATCCATTATTTGCTGATACAGCAAATGATGTTAATCCAATCGTTATGAATGGTATCTCTACTGGTACTAGCAACCATGATTTCTTCTCACAAGTCGGTAATGGTTACCTATTAGGAACTGTTGAAGCAATGAAAGATGACGATTACCTGATTGGTATGGACTAATCATCTCTTTTGAACACATAAAAATAAGTCTAGGCTAAAACCATTTGAGTTTTTAGCCTAGACTTATTTTTTAATAATTATTCGCTTGTCGCCTTTTCTCTATCTACTTTATAAAA
Organism: Enterococcus sp. AZ170; assembly: GCF_050545135.1. NCBI lineage: Bacteria > Bacillati > Bacillota > Bacilli > Lactobacillales > Enterococcaceae > Enterococcus > Enterococcus sp. AZ170. Next base: position 2,675,012 of record NZ_CP172947.1, read on the forward strand.
AGCTGAATCAGCAAGACTTAACTGATTGGTTCATTGGAGGAACGATCCTTACTCTCCTTCTTAATGTTATAAATTTTACTAATATTAAGAACCAATGTTTTAATAACTGCATATACAGGAATACAAATCAGCATCCCGATGATTCCACCGACACTGCCCGCTGCAATCAAAACTAAGATGATCGTTAAAGGATGAACATTTAGAGATTTCCCCATCAACAATGGTTTGATCAAATTGCCATCCAGTTGCTGAATAACTAAAATCGACACTGCCATATATAAAGCTTGCCAGGGTGAAATAAATAGACCCACTAAAATTGCTGGAACTGCCCCAATAAATGGGCCAACATAGGGAATAATATTCGTCAGACCACAAAATACAGCTAACAGTAAGCTATATGGTTGCTTAAATATCGTCATCGCGATAAAACTTAAAATCCCAATAATAAATGCATCTAAAACCGTACTACTAATATATGCTGACAAAGTTTGATTCATCTCTTTTACGGTTTGCTGTAACTCACTACGAATACTCTTTGGAAAAAAATGAGACAATGCGTCTAAAAATTTATGCCCATCTTTAAACATAAAAAACAAGATAAACGGTACAGTAAAAAGCAAAATGAAAAATCGCATCAAAATACTCACAATTTTTGAAAGACTACTTGTTACACCCACAATTGCAAAATTCAAAATATTGCTAATTGTAATATTCGCTTTATCTAACTGTTCTTGAATATTAAATCCTTTAAATGCTTCAAGCTCTCCTAAATCATTCAACCATTGATTCATTTCCTCAGCATAGGTAGGAAGCGACTGGCTTAATTCAACTGACTGATTAACTAATTGAGGAACGACATTCATGACAACTAGTGTAATCAAAACGATTAAGACCGCAAATGAAAGCAAAAAGCCAATAATTCTTGGAAGACCACGTTTTTCTAAAAATAAAACAAGTGGATCGAACATATAATATAAAAAACCTGCAATCAATAATGGCATAAAAACAGCTGATACCATTCCTAAAATTGGGCTAAAAACGTTAGGCATCTTCAATAAAAAGAAAACCCCAATAATCGTAAGTACAATTTCTACTGTCCAAAATAATAATTTTGATTGTTTGAATAACGATCCCATACAAAACCTCCAATAACGAATACTTTTATTCTATCATTCTTTACTAGCATAAAGGGGTTATTGTCTCAATTTTCGTGTTATCTTATAAAAGATTTTATAACTACCTCTCATTCCATGCTATACTTATTTTGTTTATCCGTTTAGACAGAACCAATTATTTAAGAGGTGTATGATGACTATTTTACTTTATAAATTATTAATAGGCATGATTGTAGGCAGTTTTATTGGCATATTTTCTTATATTACACATTTACTTACCAAATCTGGCACATTGGCTATGATTTTTGTTGCTATAATTGTTTGTGGGTTTGGTTCATGGCCCGTTTGGGAGTTGTTAATTCTATTTTTTGCCAGTTCTGGCTTTATCCATTTAATAAAGAAAGGGATGAAAAGAGGCTCAGACTCGAGTGTAACTGAAAAAGGACATACTAGAGATGCCTGCCAAGTGCTTGCCAATAGTCTCCCTGCTATTATTTCTTTAATTCTGTTCTACTATACAGACATTGAATTGTTCCTAATTGGGTATGTTAGCGGTATCGCAGGTGCAACTTCAGATACCTGGGCATCTGAAATAGGTATTTTAAGTAAAAAAGCCCCCTATTCTATTCTTTCATTTAAACCGATTACGCCAGGTCTTTCTGGCGGTATTTCACTATTAGGGACTATTTCTTCACTGTTAGGTAGTCTTTTGATTGCTACTGCCTTCTGGCTAAGCTCTGGAAGCTATGAGGATGTTCAGCTTTCACCCCTTCTATTGTTCAGCCTTCCACTATTTTGCGGCTTTCTTGATTCTTTGATCGATAGCCTACTAGGTATCATCTTTCAAGTAAAATATCGCTGCCCCATCTGCGGATCTATTACTGAACAACAACAGCATCATCATCAATCTACCTTAAAAATCAGCGGTATTTCGTGGGTAACAAATGATTGGGTCAACTTTTTTAGTGGAAGTTTGACTGTTTTATTCAGTTGGTTGCTTACTTTTTTTATGGAATAAGAACGCCTTATCAAAAAATAAAGTAAGCTTGAATGATGACACGTTCAAACTCACTTTATTTTCCTTATAATAATAAGATAACTTATATACTAACTAGCCGCAGTTTCGTGATATTTTTGTAAATCGATAAGTCCTCTATCACTTCAGCATAGGTCATGCCTTTAGGTAGATCAATCGTATAAATATTCGTGTAAATCTGCACGTCTTCAACTAAGACTACATTGAAATTGACATCCTCGATTTCAATTTTGTGTTCTTCAAAATACTGGTTGATAAATTCTTTTGTTTCTTGTTTGTGTATATAACGAATTTCTAGTTTCTTTGTTGTCGGGACATGGATTACTTTTCTAACAACTGTTAAAGCAATAAAAACACCAATAAAACTAGTTATCGCAATAGCATAGTAACCCATACCAATCGCAATTCCTAAACCTGCGACAGCCCATAAGGATGCGGCTGTGGTCAAGCCGGTAACGGACTGTTTCGTCACTATGATCGTTCCTGCACCTAAAAAACCGATTCCACTAACAACTTGTGCAATTAGTCTTGCTTGGTCGGAGCGGATCACACCAGTTAACTCTGGATGATTAATCGCATCTTGCAAAGCACTAGCAGCGATTTCAACTTGAATTAATGCAATGATCGTTGCTCCCATGCAAACTAAAATATGTGTCCGCATACCAGCTGGGCGATTTTTGTATTGGCGTTCAAATCCAATGACTCCACCAATCAGCATTGCCAAACATAGTCTTATAATGATTTCCGGAACTGTTAAAATTATATCCACCATACTCAATCCTCCTATTGATCTTCTATCCTATTATAGCACTAATTTGAATTGAGAGAATGATGCTTAGTTTCATCAAAAAAAGCTGTGATCAAAGGAATTAATCCTGTGATCACAGCTTCATATTTTTATAATTTACTAGCAGCCTCTTCATCAATGATGACAACAACATCTGAATGATTTTGTAACGCACTTGCTGGTAAGTCAACAGAAACAGGTCCATCGATCATTCCTTTGATCGCATCAGCCTTTGCTGATCCATATGCCATTAAAATCATTTTTTTGCCTTTCATGATTGAGCCGATTCCCATTGAAACAGCTCTAGTTGGTACATCTTCAACTTTTTCAAAATTACGTTTGTTCGCATTAATTGTAGACTCAGTTAATTCAACTACATGAGTCAAACTATCTAGTGGTGTCCCTGGCTCGTTAAACCCAATATGCCCATTTTGTCCAATACCTAGAATTTGAATGTCGATTGGATTATCGTCGATAATCCCTTCATAGTGCTTACATTCAGCTGCTAAATCTTCTGCTTTTCCGTTTGGTACGTAGGTGTTTTTAAATGGTTTTTTGTTAAATAGTTGATCATTCATGAAGTAACGATAGCTTTGATCGTCTTCTCCGCCTAAGCCAACATATTCATCTAAATTCACAGAAGTCATCTCAGAAAAATCCAAATCGCTTGCAGTCATTTCTTTATATAATGTTTCTGGCGTGCTGCCTGTCGCAAGTCCTAATACTTTTGCACCATTACTCATGCCTTCTTTGATCAGTTCAAATGCTTTTTTTCCGCCTTCTTCAGCGTTCGCTACTTTGATAATTTCCATTGCAAGTTACTCCCTCGTATTCTTATTTGGTATAGTCCAATTATAACACCCTATAAAAAAGAATTCTAGTCTAAAGTGAGTGAAAATAAAAAAACTTCTATTCTCTTTCGAAAATAGAAGTTATATAATTAATAACCATTATCTGGATAAACAGCTTCCTCTTGATTTGTATAAGTAGAATCCACTACACCAGTATTCGGATCAACATACGTATTTGGATCATAACCATAATTAGTAGTATCCGTTGAAGTGCCACCATATGCAGCAGTATTCCCACCAGCGTAATTATTGTAATTGCTAGTATCTCTAGCTTGCATCTCTTCATTTTTTGCCATACCCAATTGCGCACGTAGCTCAGTTTGAGTTTCATATAATTTAGTTGGATCTAATAATTGATAATAAATACTATCAATTTCTGTACCTTCTCCATCTAATTGCAATGAATCGATATTTTTAAAAGCAGGCATATATTTCTTTTGAATATCTACCATATTGTCCCAAGTTAAATCAGTTTTCACATTATCTTTTACCGCATCCAAAATTTTTCTATACTTTGTTAAACCGTCTAAACTGATAATTTTGTTGACAATTTTTTCAACAACTTCTCTTTGACGACGTTGACGCCCTATATCTCCATCAGGATCTTCTTTACGCATACGCGCATATGCCAACCCAGTCTCACCATCTAGCGTGATTTTACCTGCTGGGACAACAATACCATCCAAGGTGAACTCACCTAATGTATTATCAACTTCAATTCCTCCTACAGCATCAATCAAATCTTTTAGTCCCTTCATATTGATCGATACATAATTATCGATTGGAATATCCAGTAACTCTGATACTGTATCAATCGCCATTTTAGCTCCACCAAATGCGTAGGCATGATTTAGTTTATCTTCTGTCCCATTACCAACAATCTCAGTCAATATATCTCGATCTAAACTGATCATCGTCGATTTCTTTTCTTTAGGATTAATAGTAACTACCATCGTAGTATCTGAGCGGCCTTGCTCTGTACGGCCTAAATCTCCAGTATCGATTCCCATTAATAAAACAGAGAAAGGTTCTTGTGCATCGATATTTACGGCCGCTTCTCTTCTTTTAGAAGTCCGGTCAATCGATTCATAAACCCCTTTTACAGTATAGGTTGCATCAGAATACATTTTAATCCCGTATGCACAAAATCCCGCAACTGATATAAGAACCAATCCTAAAACGGTCAATATTACTTTTTTCCATAATTTCATAAGACACTTCCTCATTTTTTGCAAGAATAATTCATGATGTCTATTTTCTCACAATTTTAAGCACCTAGCAACATTTTTGAAGAATTGGCATGATATCTTAATGTATTTGTAAAATAACGACCAATGATCCGATTATTGTTTTTTCTTTGGATTCCACTAATCAGTGGACTTACATTGTTTTAAAAAAGTGGAACTATCGCTTCAGCAATTTTTTTATTATTAACATAATTGATAAAAACTCATCATCATTTTTAAATACTATTAGATAAATCAACAGCGCGATAACTAAACCTACGCTTAATCTGATTAATAACCCCACAATTCCCAAAATCTCAATTTGATTATTTACACTATAGGTTAGTAGTAATGTAAACAATAATATCAAAAGATATCTACTTGTGATTCTTAGATAAGTTCCAAACGGTTTGTTTATTCCATATTTGAAGACTACATATGGTTCGTACCAAGAAACAGTCATCAAAGAAGAAAGGATTGTCCCTAACATCACCCCAACAATTCCTAAATCAAAAACTATAAGAAAAAGCAAAGAAAAAGTTAGATTTGCAATGGATTCAACTATTGCTTTCCATCTTTGTATCCAAGCTAAGCCATATGCATCAATAAATACAAGTGGAGTTTGCCTAAAAAGTTTTACAATGAAATTTACAACTATAGCAAGCATTGTTGCTTTTGATAAGAGGTATGAACTACCTAACCATAAATGTATAAATGGATCTAAGGCAATCATTAAACTAGTCGATGAAAAGTATAATAAAGAAAAGCTCACAAAATAATGTTTTTTATACACCGCGAAACCATGTTCCTCGTCCCCGGCAACAGCCACATTACCAATACTTGCAGTTATTGAGTTGGTAATTTGAACACATAATTGTTGTACGCTTGAGACTATCAAAAAATAATTTGAGTATATTCCTACTGATGCCAAACTTACAAATATTGAGATCAATAAACTGTCAGTTCCATTAACAATAATTTGTCCTATTTTTGACGATAGATTACCAATGGTATTTTTTTTTAAAGTGGCTACAGTTTCTTTTGGCAGCTTCATTATCGGAACATCTTTCAAATAATGAAACTCTTTATTCACTCTAATAGAAATCGTAATATTACTTAGTAAAGTCCCAATAATTTGAACAATCAAAAAAAATGCATAACCTTTTCCTAAAAAAAGAACGAAAGCTTGAACAATAATCACCAATAATTGAAATATGAAATCATTGATTGCTGATATGTAACTTCTTTGATCTGCATTCAATAAAGAACGATTATATGTAAAAAAATAGCTTATAACAGAATTTAATAAAAACAATATATAATAGTAGTATAATCCATTTATTTCTGAAGCACTTTCTATAAAAATATGTAAGAATGGAACTAACATTAACCCTAGAATACCAACAATTATACCTATGGTTGTATAGATTTTTTTATATAGGGACATCAGTGCCTTAATTTGATGATCATCTTTCTCATTTAAAGGTTTGTAAAGAGAATATATAATCGATGTACCTATGCCGAGCTCTGTCAAAGAAAGCATATTCAAAATACTCGTAAATAGGCCATTTAACCCCAAAAGTTCTTTACCCAAAAAATAAATAAAAAGACTTCTGGAAATAAATTGAGCAAGCATTTTCAGAACATAAATTCCCCCTGATATTGAGGAATTCAGTACGGAATAGTGAATTCTAGATTTATGAGACATTTTTACTCCCCATTCTAAACTTTTCTAACTATTTTTTTTATTCTTGATTTCAACTCATAAATAACATCAAAACCAATATTATAGTTTTTACATAAAGTTCTTATATGTACTTTATCCAGTATAGAAAAATTTCGAATCTCTCTTACTGTAAACATTTGTTGCTTCGAATAATAATTGATTAACCACTTGTCAGCTACATTCATTTTAACAAATAAATCTAATTCTTTTAATACAGTTAGATAAGATGAAACTTTATATTCATCCTTATCATCTCGCATTGTTATAGATTGAGGATTTATTCTATGATATACAAAAACATCTGATAAAAAACCTACAGTATTCATATAGTAATACGCAATAGGGGTAAATAACGCATCTTCAAAATATATATCTGGATAAAAACAAAGTGAATTCCTTTTTATTATTTCAGTTCTATATAAATATAACCATACAGCAGAAAATCTTTCATTTTTCATTTTAAAAATATATTCCTGTTTAGAATAGACAGCTTCACTTTTAAGCTGTTTAGGTCTAAATACATACTTACTTTGATAGCTATGCTCATTTTCAATAAAAGCTTCAGCACAGAACATAAGTAAATCAATATTCTTTTTTTCCATAAACTCAACACTTTTTTTTATAGCTTTAGCATTTAAAATATCATCGGAGTCAAAAAAGTAAGTGTACTTTCCATCTACTCTTTTAATCGCTGTATTTCTCGCTTCGGAAAGGCCTGCATTTTCTTGCTCTATATAAATCAAATTAGTTAATTTAGTAGACTTAATAAATCGTTTGATGATGTTACCACTACTATCTGTACTACCATCATTTACAATAATCAACTGTATGTTGGCATAAGTTTGTTTTTCAACACTTTTTAGAGAATCCTCTAAGTATCTTCCAACATTATAAACTGGCATAATGATTGAAACTAACGGACATTGTCCCAAACTATCTTTCACTTTTCTACTCTCTCCAAACTATATTTGTCTTAATGACCTTTGCAGGATGTCCTGCAATAACTGACCTACTTGGTGTACCTTGCTTCATAAGAGATGACGTCACCAGACTTCGGGCTGCCACGACATTTCCTGATCCTAAACTTACATTCTTTAAAATATAACTATTTGCTGCTATCCAACAATCGTTGGATATATGAATCTCACCTACATTTTGATTACTGTCAATTGTATGACCATCGTTATCAATTAAAGTAACATTCCAACCTAATAAAACTTGTTCACCAATTGTTACCTTTTTAAAAACACTTATATAACAATTTTTATTTGCATTAAAATTAGCCCCAATTTCCAAGACCCCTTCTTCAACACGAATGGAAGAACCTGCAGCAAATGTACTTTTACCCTTTATTTTCAATGTTCCGCTATTTCTAACTATAAAGAAGGACTCTTTATTTCTAGCAACACCAAGTGAACCGCCAAAGCCAAAAGAAAAATTGAATAATTTAGCATCTTTTAATAAAATCATAGTTCCCTTATTCACATACATCCTAGTTTTAAAGTGAAATAACAATGGTAAACGTAGCGCTTGTTTAAAAGGAAGTAGTCTAAAATTCCAAAAAATTGATTTAGGGATAGAGAGTAGTTTACTGAAAACTATTTCTATTTTTTCTTTCTCCACTTTACTCACCTCTAATATTTTTATATTTTGGAGTAACATAGTTCAGCTTAGTTGAACTGTTCATTTTTGGGATTATATTGTTTTTGAAATATAAAAACGCCAGCAAAGAAGATAAAATTAAGCTCCAAGTTTATAATTATAGGCGATATTAATGAGTATACTAGAAAAACAAATACTATGATTAACAAAGTTGTCTCTTCTCTTAAGTAAAGTAATTTCAACAACTTCAATACAAATCCCACAAATAAACCAGTCATGACTAAACCAAATTTAATAACTAAATTCAAATAAAAATTATCTAGAATCAATACGCTCTGACCTGTCAGACTACCTTCTAAAGTTGAAATAAATTTCAATGGTTGACCAAATAAACTCGGACCATAGTTATTCCAAAAGTAATTAGATAGATACAGTCTATTAGATAAGATTGAATTTAGCTTCGCTTCCAAAATATTATAAGGATTAAATTTTGCTGCTAAATAGACAGAACAAAGTAAAGCTAAAAATAGAAAGATGTAATTTGTTACATACATTATTGTCTTTAAATCTAAAATTTTGCGAAACGACTTTCTAATGACAAATAAAAATAGAAATAAAAACAAACAATACATATTTGTCCTTCCATCAGTCGTTCTATCGATTATTTCTGCTAAAATCACTACAATGATTATATGGTAGTATTTAATCTTATTTTCATAGAGATAAAATAGTTCCATAACAATCATTAAATAAAATGTCGATAGAAAAGCTGGGTGACCAAAACCATAACTCCTTCTCACAATACCCAACCTTGTAGAAATTCTTTCATCAATAAGTCCTAAGTTAAATAACATAAGTATTAGACTTACACCAGTGATTTGGGAAAAGCAGATTGTTTTCACTATTTTCTTATAGTCTATATTTTTCAATGCTAAAACAAACAAGTAAAACACTACTATAGCCAAATCTTTTGTTATAAAACTAGAAACTACGATCATGATTCCAATAAAGGTTATAGCAGCATATTGTTTAATTTTATATTGACAAAAAAATATTATGAAAAATACTAGTAAAAAAACAATACCAAAAGTCAATGTATGATTTAGTTTTGAATACATATGGTATTGATTGATTGTTGAATAGTTGACAATAATTTGTTTTAAAGAAAAAAATAACAATAATAAAATAGGGATTATATTTTTTAATTTGTCTTTATTCATAACTGTGTTTTCCTTCATTTTCCTTTAAATAATCAATTACCGGTTTTACGGATGCCTTAAAACTAAAGTTTTCTTCCCCAAATTTTTTGATAGAGTATGCATTTTTATTATCGTGTATTTTTTCAAAAAAAAGTATAATATCCTTGAAATTTATCGGCGAATCATCTGCTGAAACTCTCATGTAATAGGGAAAATTATATTTTGGATTATCCAATTCAGTCTCAACACCGGAAATTATAGGCAAGCCTCTGCCTAAATATTCTTTGCCTTTTAGTGAACTATTATAATACACTTTGCTTCTATGTCTTCCTAACGAATCAACACCAATATCAGCTGATGAGAACAACTCATCTAATTCTTTCCCTGTTTTTTTATCTGTCAAAATAATTCTATCAGTTAAATCATTATCAAAAATCATCTTTTTATAAAGTTGAATGATCTTCTTATTACCTCCACCAACTATAAATATTTTAAAATCAGGATCATCATCCTTTTTATTTAAATAATATTCTGAAAGTCCTATTATTAATCTATCGTAACCATGCCAATTTTCTATATTAGCCACTGCTATTAGCGTTATCTCCATTTTACTGCTATAATTTACTTTCTTTGATAAGTTAGTACTTTTAAAATCAAATGCATTAAATGTTTGAATTGTTTTAATACCAAAGATTTCTTCGTCATCAGAAAAAGTCACTATTCGAGAAACATATCGTTTTAACATTTTTCTTGACAATTTATCTTTTAATACCGTAGGAAACATTAAAATTTTATGTTTAAATTCACTATCATATGGATAAGTTGGTATTTCTAAAATAATTTGAGTTCCACTTTTTTTTACTGTTGACAACTTTCGTATAAAATCAAAATCAAAATAGTAAGGTTTTCTGATATACACAAAATCGTAATTATTTAGTTTTTTTGGAAAAAAACGATCAAATTGCTTACTAAAAATAGGCATAGCAGTTTGTAATTTTTTTAACTTCCCACTCCTATTATCCATGATTAAACAAATGTCCGCTCCAGTTTCCTTAAAGGCTTCTACTTGATTCAGAACTTTTTGATTTATCCCAGGATTATGCGAAACATTTGGCGATAAATATACACCTCTCATTTACTTCACTTCCTTAATATACCCCAAAGAAAACTTCTAAAATTGAAATAGTATCAAAAACAAAATTACCACTTCTAAAGTCTTTGTTCTTTAATAGATTAATTTTACTGCCTAAATTTGTTTTATAATTTATCACTTGTTCTATAATTTTTTTATTTTCGTTACTTATATAGTCTTCATAATGTTTATACAGACAAAGAAAATAACTTTGTTTCAGATTCTTCTTTTCTTGATATAAATAATGAGACAGAACTTCTCTCCTCATTCTTTTGATAAGTCCTTGTCTATGACCTGTAACATTATCACTATGTTGCCTGTACTTTATATAACTAGATTTATCACGAATTACTTCACCTTCAACAGATAAACATAAAATATATAGCCACACATCATGTTCAAATTTCTTTTTAAATGAAGTAAAATCCACATATTTAGCAAATTCAAATAATGATTTGTTAAATACATATGTACACCCAGCAACTCGGTGTCGAATCATCTCACTTCCCAAAGAAATTCTCATATTGTCAAACTTCTTTAGCCCGATACTCTTCAAATCACTTGAAACAAATTCCATATTTGAGAAGTATAGTTTTGGATGAGCATTACTGCCTAATAGATCTAATGCCTTAAAAAGCTTAACAGGTTCCCAATAATCATCTTGATCAGAGAAAGCAAAATAATCAAACTTCTCAGCTTCACCATATTTTAGCATCAATTCCCAAAAACTTTTTCCGTAGTTAATATTTTCTCCAACATAGAATTCTAATTTTTTATTTTCTTTGAATTCTTTCAAGATATCGACCGTTGTGTCAGATGAACCATCATCTCGAACATACAAAAATACTTTTACATGTTTTTGGGCAAGTATTGATTCAATTTGTTCTCTTAAATATTTTTCCCCATTATAAGTAGACATAAATACTGCTACTTTAACCATAATAAGTCCTCCATTAATTTCTATTCATCTTGCATATCCATGCATATCATATTAACATTTAGAAAAAATAAATTACCTATCATTTTCCTCAAAAAGATGCCTATAGTAATTCATCAATTTGGGCGTAGCGTTATTAATATTATATCCCTTTTTTTCAGCATCATTTATGTAACTTTCTCTATTATCTACTTTTACTGATTTTAAACACTCTAACCATGCTTTTTTTCCAGCACTTAAATTAATTTGCCAATAATTATTCGATATTTTTGCATCTACAGGAACTTTTTCAGAAGCTATCACTGGCAATCCAGCAACTTGAGCCTCCACTGCAACCATCCCTAATCCTTCATAATTTGAAGGAAACAAAAAAATATCCATAATTTGATAGTATACATTGACATTTTTAGTATTTGAAACAAACGTTACCTCATCCGCTATCCCTAATTCAGAAATTTTTTTTTCTAATACTTCCTTTAAAGGTCCCTCACCAACTAAAAGAAGCCTTGCTTCTTTTCTTTGCTTTAATAATTCGTTGAACAATTCGATAATAAATAATTGGTTTTTTTGCCAAACAAAACGACCGATATTTCCGACGACAAACTCATTTCCAGAATATCCAAATTGTTCTCTGAATTTATTTCTGGTTTCAACATCATAAGCGAAATGTTGAAGGTCAATCGCATTATTTATTATTTCCAATTGATTATTCGCAATTTTTTTTCCAAATAGCCATTGTCCAGCGTACAAAGTGGGTGCTGCATAATGTGTAGGATACACAGTGGAGAATAACCTTAATGTATATTTCAAAATATTTTTCTTTATTTCACCTGGAGCCGCGGTACTATGATTATGCGCAATTCGTATAGGAATACCACATTTTTTAGCAATTCTTAATGGAAACACACTTAATGAATTTATGTGTGAATGAACAATCGTATATTTTTCTTTTCTAAATAACTTTTCTAAATCTTTACTATAGTTTAGTATTGATTGATAGGGTGAGATTTCAATAATACGACCACCAAATTGTTGAATTTCTTTTCTTGGAACAATCGTTGAATCATTATCTATAATAAAATCGAATTGAATTTTAGAATGATCAAGATGACGATAATAATTCATTACAACAGCTTCAATTCCCCCCCCAATCATCTTTCCCATAATCATAGCAACTCTAATTACTTTTTTTTCATTATTCATCAGTGTTGAACTCCTATTTTTTCTTAACATAAATTGTTCAATATGCACCATTACTATTTGAATTAATTGATAGCATAGTTTTGGCTGTTGCAAAAATAATTTTAATATCACTCATTAAAGAAGGATTCGCGATGTACTCTAAATCAAGTTCCACCATGTCGTCAAAATGAATGTCATTTCTGCCGCATATTTGCCACAATCCTGTACAACCAGGTTTAACAGTCAGTCTTAGCATGTCATGTTGACTGTACTCTTTAACTTCTCTTTCTAGTGGAGGTCTTGGTCCTACTAATGTCATGTCACCTTTCAAAACATTCCAAAGCTGAGGTAACTCATCTATGCTTGTTTGACGTAACTTTTTCCCGATCTTGGTCACCCTAGGGTCTTTTTTTATTTTAAACATTGCACCTTCAATTTCGTTATATTCCAATAGCTCATCTAATTTCTTCTCTGCATCAGTACACATAGAACGAAATTTATACATAATAAACGGCTTTCCATTTTTACCGACTCGTTGTTGCGCAAATAACACGTGACCTTTTGAATCTTCTTTTTTTATTAAAAAAGCTACTATGAGAAATAAAGGACTAAAGCATATAAGTCCTATTAAACTTCCTAAAATATCTAATCCTCTTTTTGATATACGAAAAGATAAAGATCGTTGTGCAAAATCTCTTTCTAAATGCGAATTGTTAGATTCATTACTTCTTTTTATATATGCTTGTTTTTTCTCTTTGTCTTTACCAACATTTACAAACTTCCCCTCCAAATTAAGCACCCCTTTTAGCCCTGATTTGATCATACCAACAACTATGTATTAAAAACATACCAACAACAATATATAAAATCATTTAATTATTTGTTATCTCTAAAATAAACCAAATTTTTTCTTTTTAATCTCTCTAAAAATAGGTCTTTGGATACCATCCCCATTCAAGACATCTTTAGCCATTTGCTGCATAACCGCCACATGTTCCACGCCCATATCTTTCTCAATAGCATCATAAGCTTTTTTCATAAAAAAACCGCGTTTTTTTATGTTGTGGGCATCAGAAGCCATCATATAAATCATATTGTGTGAAACCATTTGTTTGGCTATACGCTCAATCTGTTTTCCAAAAACACCAACGTAACTTGGAGCTGTTAATTGAGTGAGTATCCCCATCTCTAAGAACGGCAATAATCGATTAGGATCTTCAATAAATTTACTGTTTCTTTCTGGATGAACGATCACCGGAATGTGCCCCGCTTTTAGTAGCTCAAAAAATAATCGTTCCGTATAAGCAGGGATATCGTTAGTCGGAAACTCAATTAGAATATATCGATTTTCAAGATCTGTAAATAAAATATCATTTGTCTGAATTTGTTCCAGTAGATCTCCACTGATCCGTACTTCTTGTCCTTCATATAAAGTAAGTGGGATACTCCGCTGATCTAATTCTTTTTGTAAAGTTGCCACGTGGGTAATGACCTGCTCAGCTGGGTTATCGTATTTACCATTATTATGATGCGGCGTACAAAGGATATGTGTGATTCCCTGTTTAACAGCCATCCGTGCCATATCAAGGGAATCATCGATTGTTTTGGCGCCATCATCAATACCTGGCAATATATGGCAATGTAAATCGATCATCGGCTTTCCCCTCTCTATTCTTTTTTATGATCCATAATAATATCCTTGATCTTCTATACTTTTCGACCCATTGTAAACAACCCCTAGGATATTTGCATCCACCAACTCTAGTAGGCTTTTCGCTTTCAGCAAAGAGTCTCTCTTTGAAACATTTTCACGGACCACTAGAATCGTACCGTCTGATTTTGATGAAACGATTTGTGCATCTGTCACCGCAACAACAGGTGGCATATCAAAAATAACCAAATCATATTGATGCTTTAACTCCTGAAGCAATTCTTGCATTCTTCTAGAATCTAATAATTCTGAAGGATTAGGTGGTTTCGGGCCACTTGCCATCAAAAATAAATTATCAACTCCGGAAGGTTGCACCACTTGATGTAACATCGTTTCACGGCTACCTAATAACGTACTCAATCCACGTGCATTATCTAAAGTAAATGTTTTGGCTACTGTAGGCTTGCGCATGTCCGCATCCACTAGTAAGACACGTTTACCAGAATTTGCAAATACAATCGCTAAATTTGCAGATGTAGTGGATTTTCCTTCACTTGGGCCAGAAGAAGTAATAACCAAGGTCTTTAAGTCTCTATCTACCATAGCGTACTGAATATTGGTTCGAATCGTTCGATATTGTTCTGAAATAGGGGAAGATTTATCAGCTAAAGTAATTAAACTTACAGCTTTTGTTTTCTGTTTTTTTTGCGCTCTTATTATATTTTTTGTCATTCTATACTCCTTTAAACTCGTGGACGACTTCTACGTATTGGTGGGGTAGAATTATCAGGCTTACTATTTTCTTTTGTTGTGGTAGGTTTAGGTACGTCTCTAGCCGGCCCTCTAGGATCATTCACAAATGAATCAGACACCGATGGATTACGTACTACTTTTGCATTTAGTTCCTTGGCTGTCATATTAGGTACGACACCTAATATCGTAAAGCCAAGCTCATCTTCTACAAAACTATCATCTTTGATTGTTTTATCAAATAATTCTAAAATGAAAGCTACAACTATTCCGAACATAATTCCTAAAGCCAAACCAATCATTAGATTTATTTTGTCGTTTGGTGAGACTTGATTCACATTTGCAGTTGCCGCAGATATAATCGTGATCTTGTCTACATTCAGCATATCTTTTGCTTGTTCTTGGAAAACCAAAGCAGTCTGATTGGCAATATTTTGTGCTACAAGTGGATCCGTTACTTTGGAAACGATTGAAAACATTTGAGAATTTTGTGATTGATTTACTGAGATACTTTCACCCAAAGCTTCAACAGTTAAATCATTATCATGCTCCGTTTTCATTCTTTGCTGTACTTCGGTCATTACCGTATCACTTTTGATCAAATCCTTATAGGTGTTGATCATCTGTAAATTTCCATTGATATCATTAACGTTGGTTGTTTCATTTTGCGGTAACCGCACGATCAATTGCGCCTGAGAACTGTATTTAGGAGTGATTACAAAATATGTTAATATTCCAGCGGCACCTAACCCTAAAAACATACTGACGATGATTAGACCGATACGTTTTTTTAATACTCCGATTAATTCTTGTAAACTGATTGTCTCTTCCATTTTTTCCTCCAATTAACTACTTACAAATAATTATAGATTTTAGCTGAAGCAACTACAAGGTTATTTGTACAGAATAGCTATCAATTATTTCAATATTTATTGAAATAATTGATAGAGTTCATTCTAACAAGCCAAAAAGCTTTATCCTAGAGGTTCTTCACTAGGCAGGATTTCTTCTTGATTTACTATTACTTCACCCATCGCTTGCTTTTCTAGAAGGTTGTCAATTACATCCATTTTATCAACTAACTCTTTTTTCAATGTTTCATTTTTGATCTGATCTAACTGATTAAAAATAAGAATAAAATTATCCATAGTTACACTATCGGACAATACTCCATCTTTGCTCATAGCAGTAATTTCTTGTTTTAAATCAGAATAGTATTTGACTTGAGTATCCATTTCAGTTAAAAATGCAATGATGGCGTTATTCCACTCATTTTCAGAATCAGCGATTTTACTACGAAGTTTAGAAATAGCTGTAACTGACGCCAGCTCGTTGATGATGATATCTATAGTCTGAGCTGTCCAGTCGTTTGGCGCATGAACAAGTAATGCGGTTATTTGCTCTTGTATTTCTTTTTTATTCTTAAGATTCTTTATTTTAGTGGTCATTTCTTTTTTTCCTTGTGTTACTTCGACAGTATCTACAGAAAAATCATTACTTTTTAAATCGAAGTCTTTTGCTTCTGTTTTTAGAGAAAGGATTTCACGTTCCATTTCCTTTAATTTCTCCATATCAACAGGCTCTACTAAAAATTCTTCCTGATCATTTTGATAGAATTGAAGAATTTGTTTATTAAGTCTTTGTATTTTTACAGTTTCATTTTTTATCGTTGTTTTTGCATATTCGACTTTTCGTTGACGTTCTTTATTAGCATTTGATTGTAATCCTAAAAAACAAATACCAATTGAACTGATGATTACAATCAAATAGATGACCTTCATTACTGACTTACTACCAAACCTTCCACTTTTTATCACTACTACACTCCTTTAGGGATACCTTACTTTTAAATAACCAACTTTTGTATTTTGGACATACCAATCCTCATACTTATTGTGCCTCTATTTTATAGATGCTAAAAATGCCAAATAATCTGCTTGTTCAACAGTTTCCTTAACACTTATTTTATTGAAGTGACCTTCTAAAAAATCAGTCTGTAAACCAGATACCAAATGTGTAATTGTCGCGTTCCCTATCAATTCCATCCAATAGCCATCTGAATCATCTTCATGAACTACAGTTTTTACCATGCCACCAGTATTTTTAACAGTAATCGGTTCACTGCATTCTCCTTCGTTCAACAGGACATACATTAGACTGCTTGCACACATTGCAGTACCGCATGCGCTAGTGAATCCAACCCCACGTTCAAACGTGCGCACAAAGATTTCATTTTTTCCTAATATCTCAACAAAGCTCACATTGACTCCATCTGGAAATAGTGGGTTGACACCATTTACATATGCCGCGATTCGTTCAAATTCTTCTCCCATAAGAGTTTGACGGTCTACAAATGTGATTAAATGTGGATTAGGAACAGCTACTACTGAAAATCTCAGATCGTTAGACAATTCTGGGATCACTTCATCCATTATGGTATTATTTTCAGTCTGCATCGGAATCGCAGCTGCTTCAAAACGAACAGGTGAAATTTCTACTTGATAGGTAACTACTTGTTCCGCTAGATTAGGCGCCTTGCGTACTTTAAGGTCAGCAAACATAGTCTCCACAGTAAAGGAGCTTTTTTTATACTTTTCGGCTAAATACCTAGCTACAGTACGTAAACCGTTCCCGCACATACTGGCTTCACTACCATCGCGATTGACCACCCGCATCTTAGCGAGTGATTCACCATTTAGTACTTCTTCCACTAGCAATAAGCCATCAGCACCACCTAAAAGACCTGTCTCTCTATCACATAGGCGAGTGCGTAAAGTGTCGATTTCCTTTTCCGTAAGGGGCTCATCCAACTGCGTTTCATCTATTAAAAAGAAATCATTTTCTGATCCATGAACTTTTTGCATAGTTATCTTCATTATAGTTCTCCCTTACTCTCCCTAATTTTATATTCCTAACTAATAGTATGCCACAAACAAAAAGAGGAAAACAGCATAATTTACTGTTTTCCTCAAAAAGTTTCTAAAAACGTTGTTTTGTTCTTAATTATTTAGCTGCTGCAAAGCGTTTATTCACTTCATCCCAGTTTACTACGTTCCAAAATGCATCAATGTACTCTGGACGTACATTTTTGTAATTTAAATAGTAAGCATGTTCCCAAACGTCTAAACCTAAAACTGGTGTTTTACCATCCATTAAAGGTGAGTCTTGGTTTGCAGTTGAAGTAATTTCTAGCTTACCGTTATTCAAAACTAACCATGCCCAACCTGAACCAAAGCGTCCAGTTGCAGCTGTTTTAAATTCTTCTTTTAATTTATCAAAACTACCAAATGAGGCGTCAATAGCCTCATTGATGTCGCCTGTTGGCGCACCACCAGCATTTGGTGCCATGATTTCCCAGAAGAATGAGTGATTGGCATGTCCGCCACCATTATTACGTACTGCTGTACGAATATCTTCAGGAATGCTATCCATATCAGCAATCAATTCTTCTACTGATTTAGTCCCTAATTCAGGATGCTTTTCGATTGCAGCATTTAAATTCGTCACATAAGTGTTATGGTGTTTGTCATGGTGTAAATGCATTGTTTCCACATCGATGTGAGGTTCTAATGCATCATAAGCATAAGGTAAATCTGGTAAAGTGTAAGTCATAAAAAATCCCTCCATTAATTAAGTATAAAGTTTCATACATTTATAGCATAACAGATTTTATGGCAACCTTCAAAGTAATTGCTTACAAAGTTTGATATAAACTTGTTTTTCCTTGATATCTCCTTTAAAATGACGTGTATACTCAATTTCAAGTCAGGAGAGAAATCATGAATTCATTTACGCTTTTTAAACACTCGTTATTTAGATTAACTGATCTCAATCAGGCAAAAAAAATGCCTTTTTGGAAAGTTATTTTATATGTTTTTTTTCTAAGTATCATTCTTGCCTTGCCAATAACAAAGCAAATATTTTCTATTATGAACGACATTAAGAGTGATGGACAAGAAATCGCTACAAAACTACCTGATTTCAACATTACAGATGGAAAATTTCAAACTTCTCAAGAAGCTGAAGGTTTCATCTATCAGACAAACTCAATCATTTTTACATTTGATCCAGATGGAAAACGCACTCTTAATGATGTGGCAGCTGATTCCGTAGGAAGCGCTGTTGGTCTAGGTTTTTTGAAAGATGAATTTGTTGTAGCTTTGCCTAATTCAGGTGCTGCCGATGCGTTGTTAGGCGCTAATCAATTTGAAGTCCCCTATTCTAAAGGAACTTTAGACGGCTTGAATAGTAAACAGTTGAAACTAGCTTTAGATGAGGCAAATGTCCCTTTTTGGATAAAGTTAATTGTCTTTATTGTTACGTTGTATCCCACTTTCATCAACTTGGTCATCAACTTACTTATGATAACTATCGGTGCCAATCTTTATAGTAAGATCCGTTTGTATAAATTACGTTTTTTAGATTGTTTAAAAATCGCAACTTATTGTGCGACACTGCCTGTGATCATCAGTAGTATTCTTCATTTTCTCACTCGCTCATTTGATGACAGTTTCCTAATCGTCTTCACTTCATTACTGATCTTCTTTTTTGCTATTCGTAATGAGGAACGGCGAGAAACACCTTTAGTTTAACTTATAAAAACAAATGAATTGAATCTTAAACATTTCTTACATAATTTGGCTTATAATTATGTAAGAAACTGGAACATAAATGATACTTATTTAGAAATGTCTTATAAAATAAATGCATAGTAATAGGGAGAGAATTAATTATGGGAGAATTGACCCATCGTAAAAATACTCGTCAGGTTAAGATTGGCGATTTAACGATTGGCGGAAGTGATGAGTTGTTTATTCAAAGTATGTGTACCACAAAAACACATGATATCGATGGCACTGTAGCTCAAATCAAACGCTTAGAAGAAGCTGGTTGTCAAATCGTCCGTGTGGCAGTCCCTGATGAGGCAGCAACAGAAGCTTTAGGTGCTATCAAACGTCAGATTTCGATTCCTTTAGTTGCTGACATCCATTTTGATTATCGTTTAGCACTAAAAGCTATCGAACAAGGCGTAGACAAAATCCGAATCAATCCAGGAAATATTGGTCGTAAAGATCGTGTAGAAAAAGTCGTCACAGCCTGTAAGGCCAAAGAAATTCCAATCCGAATCGGTGTCAATGCTGGTTCATTAGAGAAAAAATTCTTGCAAAAATACGGGTATCCAACTGCAGAAGCCATGGTAGCCAGTGCTGTTGAACATATCGAGATACTTGAAGAGTTAGATTTTTACGATATTATTGTTTCATTGAAGGCAAGTGATGTTAACTTAGCAGTCGAAGCTTATACTCTAGCAGCACAAACGTTCGATTATCCGCTACATTTAGGCATTACAGAAGCTGGAACAAAATTTTCTGGCGGTATAAAATCAGCTGCTGGTCTTGGGGCATTGTTATCACGAGGTATTGGAAATACTTGTCGAGTGTCATTATCAGCCGATCCTGTCGAAGAAATCAAAGTCGCCAAAGAAGTTTTAAAAGCTTTTGGTTTGGCAAGTAATGCTGCGACATTAATTTCTTGCCCAACTTGTGGACGGATCGAAATCGATTTAATCCCAATCGCTAATGAAATTGAAGAATATATCGAAACCATCAAAGCACCCATCAAAGTAGCGGTTTTAGGTTGTGCTGTTAATGGACCTGGTGAAGCGCGGGAAGCTGATATCGGGATTGCTGGTGGAAACGGTAAGGGAATGCTTTTCAAAAAGGGGAAAATCATCCGAACTGTTCCAGAAGAAATCATGGTCGATGAATTGAAGAAAGAAGTCGATATTCTTGCTGCGGCTTATGCTCGCGGAGAAAAAATATAATCCAAAACCAAAAAAGAGTGGAATGATGTGATTATCAGTTCACTCTTTTTTGGTTTTGGATACTTTTTTGTTACAATAAAGTAGCGAGGAGGAATCAACATGGGACAACCAATAATTTATCTGTATGAACAATTGAAAGAAGAGCAAGTTGAAACAATCAAGCGAGCTGCTCCTGCGTATACTATTATCGATGCTCAAAAAGAAACAACTCAAATGATAGAGGACGATATCCAGATTATGCTTGGCTGGGACAAAGAATTAGGTCAACGTTTGTTAGCTTCTGAATCAAGTCGACTACAATGGGTCCAAGCTATTTCAGCTGGTGTAGACTCTTACGATTTGAAGCGTTTCGCTGATAAAAAAATCTTGCTTTCTAATGCTAGCGGCATTCACAGCGTATCTATATCAGAACATGTTTTAGGGACATTATTGACTGAATTCCGTGGGATTCGAGCCAGTATCAATAACCAATCGAAAAATGAGTGGACAAGAGAAAATATCACTTATCAGCAACTTTCTGAGCAAAAAATGTTGATCATTGGAACGGGACATATCGGACAACAGCTTGCTGTTTTCTCACAAGGTCTAGGAATCCAAACTTATGGCGTAAATACATCTGGTCATGCAACAAATGGTTTTATTGAATGTTACTCACATAAAAATATCAGCCGGATTGTCAATGAAATGGATATTGTTGTAAATATTCTCCCTTTGACCGATGATACTTATCAGATGTATAACGAAAGATTGTTTCTTGCAATGAAGCCTGGAACCGTTTTTGTCAATGTTGGGCGAGGACCTTCTGTCAATACAAATGATTTGATTGATGCATTGAATACGGGTCATCTACGTTTTGCGGCTTTGGATGTTTTTGAAGAGGAACCGTTACCTAGTGACAGCCCATTATGGCACATGGATAATGTCTTGATCACTCCTCATATCTCTGGGTTAACCCCTAAATTTAAAACAAAACTATCACTAATATTTATGCAAAACCTCAAACAATTTCTAAAAGATCATACACTAGTAAAAAATGAAATATCCTTGCATCAAGGCTATTGATCAAAAAAACACTGATTCCACACTCACTCTAATGCGTTGAATCAGTGTTTTTTTATAATTTCCGATCCTTTTCTGTTTCTTTTACCAGATAAATCGGCCGTTTTTTTGTCTCTAAGAAAATTTTCCCAATATATTTCCCAATGATCCCCAGACAAAGTAACTGCAATCCCCCAACAAATAAAAAAATACAAACCATCGACGGCCAACCACTTGTCGGATCTCCTTTAATGATTGTTCTGAAGAAAATCACAAACATTGTTATCACTGAACCCACACATGAAAAAGCCCCAATATAAGAAGCAAGATTTAATGGTGCTTCTGAGAAATTAACGATTCCATCGATCGAATAACTTAGTAAACTCCAAAAAGACCAAGACGTAGCTCCAGCTACTCGTTCGCGGTTCTCATAGGAAAGATATGCTGTATTAAAACCGACCCAACTAAAAATGCCTTTTGAAAAACGATTATACTCAGTTAATTCTAAAATCGCATCTACCATTTGGCGTGTCATCAAACGAAAATCACGTGCGCCATCAACCATCTCAGTTTCTCCAATTTTATTGACTAAACGATAAAACATTTTCGCAAAAAAACTACGAATAGGCGGTTCACCGGCACGATCTCCCCGTCTGGTACCCACACAATCAAGTTCTTGATTTGTTTCTAGCATTTGGATCATCTGAGGTAATAGCTCTGGCGGATCCTGTAAATCTACATCCATGACAGTTACCAAGCTTCCATTTGCTTCCTTAAGCCCTGCATACAACCCAGCTTCTTTCCCAAAGTTTCTGGAAAAAGAAAGATAACGTACTTTTTCAGGATGCTCTTTATATAATTTTCTAAGTGTACTTAAGGTATGGTCAGTCGATCCATCATTAATAAATATGTATTCTATATCCTGTTGTATTTCCGAACTCACTTTTTCCACTTCATCAAAAAACAATGGAATTGACTCCTCTTCATTGTAACAAGGAACAATAATCGATAGCATAAAATTTCCTCCAAAAAAGTATTCTTTTTTGATTATAGCATACATTCTTAACTGAATAATAATAAAATTATGTATAAACGTATTCACCATAATGAAAGGGGGAAACCTCCTATAAAATACAGAAAAAAACAAATTTAAACTATATAAATAACACATATTTTTTAATTAGATATAAATTGAAATATATAAATTCCAATAGATGCAACAATACAAACTACAAATAAAATATTAATGTAACTTTAAATAATTATTAGATTTCTAATTTATAATTGAAATCCCTAGATTAAATGGTTATTATAAAGAGAATTAATTTTTATGCTCTATTTATCTTTGTAAAACTAATCATCAGAAATTGCAATAACTTTTAAACAAAATCACTAAAAGGAGACTAAATATGCTAGAAGACATTTTATTAGATGATGTTGCCCAACGCAAGATCAGTGTTTTTAATCAACTATTAGCTACAGCAGATGGTACATATAGCATTCATTATTTTGAACAGTTCACAGATTTTTCTTATGCTCGTTTAATTTCTTTGTTTGCTGAGATACATGAGGATCTCATGGAGAAACAAAACCTTGAATTATTGAACGATCAAGGAAAGGTACATATTGATTTATCCAAGTTGCGAGATATTCCATACGCTCAATTTTTATTTCGTAAAAGCTTACCTTATAAGTTTTTACTTGCGACAATTTCGGAAAATAATTATACGATTGAACACTTTTGCAGAGATCATTTTATTAGTCGGGCTTCGATTATTCGAAGACTGCAACCATTGATTAATTATTTAAAAGATTTCGATATTCAGTTGAATTGTTCCAAACTCCAACTTACAGGGAAAGAAAACTTGATTCGCATTGTTTATCTAAACTTTTTTTGGATCGCATCATGCGGGGAAGATCTTTTTTTAGCGTTAGATGAAACAAAAAGAGGGGTTGAGCTGTTTGATTCACATGACCATCAATGGATGACTTATGCTGAACCAAGAGAATGGTATCTTCTAACAACAATTTCTCAATTACGAATCAAAAAGAAACACTTCATTATCGAGCCTCCCTTCAAACAATTAACTTTTCCAAAAGTAAATATGTCTTTTATTAAAAAGCTGGAACAATCGAAGATCCCTCAGCAATTCATAGAAAGAGAAGCTACTTTTCTTTCCTTTATGATGTTCTATTGGAGCATTTATTTTTACGCAGACGATCCTAGGCTAAGCTATGTAAAAGAGTATATGAGAAGTGACCAGCAGCCTTTAGGAAATTTGATTGAACGCTTTGAAGGCTTTTATCAATCTTTATTTTCTGAGAAAAAATTATCTAATGACATAAAAGAATTACTAAATGCCAATCTCTTTACTACTTGTCTCAATCACTTTGTATTGAAAGATTCACTCCCACTGGCCATTAACTTTATGGAGAAATGTATCAAAGAGCAAAATCCGTTGTATCAACCACTTTCAGTAAAAGTCCGATCATTCTTGGCTGAGATCATTTTACTCCCAGAATTCGCTTGGATAAAGAATTGTTTGGAAGATTTAGTTTATATTTGTTCTTATTTACTCCTTCCTTTTTATGAAAGAAATAATCCTAAATATCAGTTGAATGTAGGAATTATTTTGTCGCCGAATGCTATATTCTTGAAACCTCTTTTTGATTTTTTAGAGCATCTTTCATTTGTCACCGTTTCTTTTGTCTCCTCAACATCTGACGATGATTATGATTTCTACATAGCAGCATCAAAACTATTGCTGCCAGAAAAAATCAAGCAAACTGATAATTTCCAAGTCATTCCATTATCACATGCCCTTGATTATCAAGCGAATCTTATCGATACGTTACATAAAAAATATACAGAAAAATCGACTTCATTATCTAGTTAAAAAACGAGCCTTGGACAAAACTAGTTGCTAGTTATGTCTAAGGCTCTTTACTATAAAAGAAACTATTGAAAATTTACTTCATCCAGCTAAGCTGATTTTTTATTGTTTCAAATCTTCTTTATTTTCAGCGAAGTTGTATTTCGGTTCATCTTTGTCTTCATCATAATCCACTAATAAATCATACCCTTTAAAAAACCAATCATCCGTTTCTTCAATAAAATAAGTAATGCCTTCAATCTCTTCTTTGACTTGTGGTTGATCTGGCGCTTCTACTGACATGGCTATAGAAAACCCTTCATGGACATCTGTCTTACCGTAAATTTTACCGTAAAAACGAATACCACTATCCGAGGTAACACCGACTTCCTCTTTGAACCATTGTTGCGCACGCGGCGTAATTGTTAATTTCATCTTCAATTTCCTCCTAACATGAAAGCTAGTTATCACTCTTGTTATTTTAGCACAGAGTTTGTCTTTCAGAGAATAAAGTGCTTGGCCTTACTCATTCATCTTTTCATCCAGCAAATCAACATCGTCTGTTTCGCCAACTACCAATAGGTTATCATTTTCTCGTACCATCTCTTCAGCTGCTGGCGAGGCAATTACTTCTGATTTTGAGCGGCGGATGGCCACTACGGTCAAGCCAAAGCGTTGACGAAAATTCAAGTCCCCCAGTGTTTTGCCATAAAATTTAGGATTTGATACGCGAACCTCTGCTAATGATACTTCATTTGATAGTTCGATATAGTCTAAAATATTTCGAGAAACTAATTTATGTGCTACTCTGATGCCCATGTCTCTTTCAGGATGAACAACCAAGTCAGCTCCAATCTTTTCTAATACTCTGGCATGGTACTCATTCACGGCTTTAGCTAAAACGTTTGGAACACCCATTTCCTTTACCATCAAAGTGACTAAAATACTCGCTTGAATATCTTCACCGATTGCAACAACGACATGATCGAAGTTACGAATTCCTAAAGAACGCAATGTTGCTTCATCTTGCGCATTTGCTACAACTGCGTGGGTTGCTATATTCATGTATTCATTTACTCGGTCTTCATTACTATCAATCGCCAAAACTTCTTGACCTGACTCGATCAACGTTTGACAAATGCTGCCGCCAAATCTTCCTAGACCAATAATTGCAAAATTTTGCTTCATGTTTATTTCTCCTAGCATTAGATTTAGTTTAAGTATAACAAACAGATAGCTAATTGAACAGAAACAGTAAATCATTCCGTGTTGTACGTACTATTTCTACTTTATTTGTTACTGCTGAGTACTTATTTTACTACTAAAAAAAGTGAACAAGATTGCCTTATTCACCCGTAGTTGTCTATTTTTTATTTTGCTAAACCGTGCTGAAATGCATAGATTGCCGCTTGTGTACGATCTTCAACATCTAGTTTTGCTAAGATATTCGAGACATGTGTTTTAACTGTTTTTAGCGTAATAAATAACTCATCTGCAATTTCCTGATTACTACGACCTTTGGCAATCAACATTAAAATTTCATGCTCACGATTCGTCAAATCCTCATGTAAAACTGGCTCTTGCTTTTTCGTTAAGCGTTCCATCATTTTAGTCGTTACTTCTGGTTCTAACACACGTTCACCTCTAGCAATAGCACGTATGGCATTGGCAATTTCATGTGCCGTAGAGGTCTTCAATAGGTAGCCCGCAGCACCAGCTTCAATGGCTGGATAGACTTTTTCATCATCAATAAAACTAGTCACAATAATGATACGGGCTTGGGGCCAATCTTTTAAAATTGCTTTTGTTGATTCGATCCCATCCATCACATCCATGACTAAATCCATTAAAATCACATCTGGTCGTAATTCGAGGGCTTTTTCATAACCGATCTGACCATTTTCCGCTTCTCCAACGACTTCAATATCTTCTTGAATCGACAAATATGAGGATACTCCTAATCGCACCATTTCATGGTCATCTACTAACATTACTTTGATCACTTATCATTTCCTCCTTTATTACAGGCACTTTGATCTCAACACTTGTCCCTTGTCCTTTAAAACTGATGATCTTCACGATACCGCCCATACCTGCTACACGTTCGCGAATATTTTTCAAGCCATAACTTCCAGCCTTATTATCATTTTCACTCATATCAAAACCGACACCATCATCGACTAAACGCAACAGAACATTTTTGTCTACTTGATGAAGATATACCTCAAGTTCTTTTGCTTTTGCATGACGAAGCGTGTTGGATAATAGTTCTTGTACGATTCGGAATAAATGATCCTCGATACTATTATTTAAATGAACATCCTCAACATCCCAAGTCAATTCGATTTTGATTTTCGTTTGTAATTCTTTTAATAATTGTTCAATTCCCTTACGTAAACTCTTACCTTCTAAGCTCACAGGACGTAAATGAAGCAGCAAAGCACGCATCTCAGATTGAGAGGCGTTGATAATATCGGTTACAGTTACCAATTGTTTACGGAACATCTCTAGCGTATCACTACGCTGGGCTTGTTCATTCAAAGCAGATAACATCATCATCGCAGCAAATAACTGCTGACTGACAGAATCATGAAGTTCTCTAGCTAGACGATGACGTTCCGCTTCTAAGATTTCCTCTTTTGTCTCTCCATCCATGATTTGTGGACGACTATTCAATAATTGCAATTCTTTTGACATTTCCAATAATTTCGTTCGAATTTTGAAAATATCATGATCGACTTCGCCGATGTATTGATCATTGCTCGCATGTGGTACGCTTTTAGTAATGACAGGATTTTCGTAACTGCCTCGAGCTAACAAACGAAGTTTTTCTTCAATTCTACCATATTGTGCTTTTTGTACAATAGATACGAGTAGAAATGTTGATAATCCCACTAACAGTGAGATCAAGAGCATATGGAAAATCAAAGGAATATAAAATACTTTCCTTTGAAGTAATTCCAACATCCAATTTTTTTGTTTGATTGAATGAAAATAAGAGAACAGAGTGAGTAGAACGACAATAAATGTACTACATGCGGCATATAGTGAAAGCATCTGTCTGGATATCTTCCCCATCATACGCGGATCACCTCTAAATCTCCGACTAATGTATTGGTGATGATCTTTAGGCGGCGATTATTTGTGTCATAATCATGGCTATAGAGTTTTAATGATTCATTTTTTAAATGATATTTTTCTTCTTCAAAATTAACATTTCCATAAAATGTCGAATGTTCTAGCATAACTGCAACCCCAAGAGGAACTAAAATTCTAGTTCGGCCAAAGCCTTTGCGGATGATGATGATGCTATCATCTTTAGGTAATAAGGTATTGCCTAAGTCAACGATCGTATCCCCAGAAAGCACGTCTATATTGATATCATCCCATTCATAAACATTACTCCCGATACGTTCATTGGCAAACCAAGGACGCTTAAAGCGGCGACCGCTTTTAGGTTCGACATTCGTTGTTTCTACCATGATCATTTGTTTCTTTCGCCACGGAGCTCGTTGAGTAATATCAACTCCTGCGATTTCAACACCTTTTAGACCAATAAATAAAACACCAAAAACCAACATCAACCAAAATGCCGGGCTATTCATTACTCCTATCAAAATCAAAATGATCCCCAATACTAACTGGAAATTATTGAAATTACTGCGATGTACTTTTTTAAGTGCATAAACTGCACTCAAGATACCTAATACTAATACCACTACTAAACCTGGGTTATGTATAATTTGCCATAAGGCTAATATAAAAAGTAATGCTTCTACTACGATAAAAAAACGCCATGGGTTATTCATTATAATCCCCCTTCCTATGAAATTAGTATACCTTGATTCCCATACTAATGTTAGTTGCTAAAGCCTCATTTTGCTATAGGACTTTAGCCCTAATTTTTAAATACAGACAAGAGTCTCTCTATAATTTATTCAGGTTTAAAGGGCAAGTCAAAACTAATGATAGCTTTGGCTCGCCCTTTGTTCTTATTGATTGTTTTATTAACCGACTTTTGTAATTTTGACTTGCATATCTCCACCTGGAGTTGCAATAGCGACTTGATCGTTTAATCGTTTACCAATTAATGCTTGTGCAATTGGTGAATCATTTGAAATTTTACCTGAAAAAGGATCTGCTTCTGCGCTACCTACGATAGTATATTCTTCTTCATCGCCATCAGGTAATTCAATAAATGTTACAGTTTTCCCAATCGAAACTTCATCAGAATCGACGCCATTATTATCAATGATTTGTGCAAAACGAATCATATTTTCTAATGTAGTGATTTTTCCTTCCACAAATGCTTGTTCATCTTTAGCAGACTCGTACTCAGAGTTTTCTGATAAATCACCGAAACTTCTTGCAATTTTTATACGTTCAACGATTTCTTTTCGCTTAACTGTTTTTAGTTCTTCTAATTCTTGTTCTAATTTTTCTTTTCCTTCAAGTGTCATCGGAAATACTTTTTCTACCATGTTAATTTCTCCTTCTTAACTTACTACAATGTTTTATTTTTATCTTCATTGAAAAATTCCGCTTTCAATCCACAAAAGAGTACCACGCTTTAAGCAAATTGTAAATAATATTCACTTAATTTTTATAAATCTGCTAAACTTTTTTTAACAGATGATTCTTAAAGTATTCCTTTTGGATCATAATCCACCTATTCTATAGTAAAGCGAAACGAGCCGCCTAAATAATAGGTTGGCTCGTAATATAATACGCAAATTTATAAGCTATTCACTTTTTTCAGTATCAGTATTGTTCACATATTTATCTACAAACTCTTGATGTTCTTCATACGTTTCAGCAAAATAAACATTTCCAGTTGAGATATCAGCAACAAAATAGAGATAATTATTTGGTGCTGGATTTAAGACAGCGTTGATTGCTTGTTCACTAGGGCTATTGAAAGGTCCTGGACCATACCCTGTATTTTTATAAAGATTGTAGGGTGAATCGACTTCTAAATCCTTATATGTGACTAATTCTTTGTGTTCACCTAGAGCATATAAAATCGAAATATCAGATTGTAACGGCATATTCGCTGCTACGCGATTAAAGAAAACTTGGGCAATTTTCTTGCGGTCTTCTTCTTTCACCCCTTCTTTTTCTACTAATGATGCTAATGTCAAGACTTGTTGGACTGTCATCCCTTTTGCATGGACCATTGGAATAAAGGGCTCCATCACACTATTAGACTTAGCGATCATTTGTTCAACAAACTCTTCTAACTTAGACTCTTTATAGTAGTCATAGGTTGCTGGGAATAAGTAGCCTTCCAAACGATAACGGACATCTTTTGCTTCAGCTGCGCTTGCCAATAATTCCGGATATTTTTCCTTCATCGAATCAAAAAATGCTTGGTCTTTCATCAATTCAATAAATTGATTTTTCTTAAAATCGGTATTTTTTTCGATTGCCTCTCCGATTTTCTCAATATCAAAGCCTTCTGGAATTGTGACTTTGCCATCGGCAAGCTGGGTTGGTTCAGCTGTTCCGCCTTCTCTTAAAAGTGCACCGATATCATCTAATGTCATATCTGGCGACATTTGATAGTATCCAGCCTGAAAATCAGTTAGATTTTTAAACTTTGCATAATAGTTAAAAACTAAGCCACTTTTAATCACTTTGCTTTCTTCTAAAATATTCGCGATTTTCTTATTGGATGAATCTTCTGGAATATGCACTTGAACTAATTTTGAATTCTTCTTGTCTAGCGGCTGTAGACCTGCATCAACATACTTATAGAACGTGAATCCAAAAATTGCGATCACCAATATCAACACAGAGGCAACAATCAATACAATTCGGCTGACGATTCGATCTTCTTTCTTTCTAGTACGTTTATTCGATTCTTCATTTTTAGGACCTTGATGCTTTTCCAGTTCTGGTTTTGCAGCAAAATCTGGTTGTTCATTTTGTTTTGCATGATGTTCTGCACTACGAGAACCTACTGAATATATTTCTTCTGATGGTGCTGATTCTTCCTGTTTATGAGACTGAACATGGTCTACTTGATTATATTCTGCTTCGTTATTGTGCGATAAGTTCTGAGCATTGTGTTCAGAAGAAGCTGAATCATCATTGCCTATTTCTTCTCCCCGCAAAGAACGCAAGACCTGATCTTTGAATGAAGACTTGGAATGATCTTGATTATTTTGGTTATCTTCTGCCAAAACAAATCCTCCTTACTTTCTTATGTATCTTCGTTAACTTTAACTATTATACATGAAAGCTTTTTAAATTTAAACTTTTTTAGAAAAAAGTCACCAACTTGTAAGATTTGCTTTTTCTCTCAAACGTTTAAAATAAGGCTAAGGACTTATGTCCCCAGCCTCTAAAACATGATTATTCAGCGCTAAGTGCCGCCATTGTAATATAGTTATAGGGTTGATTAAAGTGCGGCAAGAAGAAAATATCTAGTAATTTCAATTTATCGATCGTGACTTTTTCTTCGATTGCTAAGGAGAACATGTGAATTCCCATTGAGATATCTTCATAAGAAGCCATCTGAGCACCCACGATTCGACGAGACTCTTCTTCATATACGATTCTAATTTTTACGTTGTTGTTTTCTTTCATGAAGCCAGGTTTTTGTAAATCTTCAAATTCAGTATATTTTATTTTCAAGCCTAATTTTTCAGATTCTTGAACCGTTAATCCTGTAGAAACCATATGATAACCAAAAATTGAAATGCCGTTTGAGCCTTGAACACCGATGGATTCTAGTGGTGTCCCGCCAACATTATGTGCGGCAACGATTCCTGAACGAACAGCATTTGTCGCTAAAGCAATATACGTTGTTTGTTGTACAGCATTTGAGAAGATCGTTGAACAATCTCCTACTGCATAAACATCGGGATCACTTGTTTGTTGGTGTAGATCCACTAAGTAAGCACCATTAGCGAACAATTCCAAGTGGTCTTTCCCTAATCCGTTATTTGGCCTAAAACCAATTGCATTGATAACTAGATCGACAGCATATTCTCCTTTGTCTGTGACGATAGATTCAACTTTTTCAGTTCCTTTGTATTCTTTAGCTAATTCATTGTAATGAAGCTCGATGCCATTATCAGCTAGAACTTTATCCATATCATCTGTGAACCATTTGTCATAGTAGTTTGGTAGACATCTGTCCGCTGCATCGAATAGTAAAACTTTCTTACCACGCCGTTTCGCCGCTTCAGCAATCTCAACACCAATGTAGCCTGCGCCAATCACAGCAACTGTTTGAACTTCTTCTTTAGCCATAGCTGCATCCACAGTTTGACCGTCTTGGAAAAGTTTTAGAAATTCGACATTTTTCAGCTCTCTTCCAGGGATGTTAGGATTGATAGGTGCTGATCCTGTTGCTAAAATCAGTTTGTCATAGGTTTCTGTAAATTCTTCACCATTATGCTTTTTACAAAAAACGGTTTTTTGTTCAAAATCAATACGCTCTACTGTTGTTTCCATGTAAATTTTAGCACCTTTGGCTTCAAATGCTTCTTTGTTTGTATAAAATAAATTCTCGTAAGATTCAATTTGACGTCCTACCCATAGCGCTGTCCCACAACCTAAATAACTAAGGTTTGTATTGCGGTCGATCATTACGACTTCTTGATCTGGATACGTATCCAACAATGTGTTTGCAGCAGCAATTCCTGCATGATTGGCACCGACAATAACTGTTTTTGTTTTACTCATAAGACTCTCCTTCATGTGATTTATTGAACTTAATTATAACCGAAGAAAGGGTTTTCTTTTATCAATTTATAAGCATTTCATTAAAATATTTGAGAATACCTCATCATTTTCACCAAATAATAAAAAAAGGCTTATTGTTTTATAATAGTTGAATATGTTTCTTTCATGGATTGATTAGACTTTACCCAGATTATCAAAGGAGTAATGAATAATTTTAAAAAAGAGCGTTTTGAGAATCAAACAGTAGCATGTTACAGAAAAATTGCTTCTGTCATACTGTTCATTTAGTCTCATAACGCTCTTTTGTCATTAATTGTTTATAATTATTTTCTCAATCTCTTTAGGGGTTTCAACAATATAATCAGCACCTGCAAGTTCCAACTCAGCTTGGTCACCGAAGCCATACAACACACCAATACTAGTTAGTCTATTCTCTTTAGCCCCAATTATATCGTGACTGCGATCACCAACCATCAGTGTCTCTTCAAAGTGAGTAATTGCAGACTTCTTTAGTGCATACTGAATAACATCTCCTTTTCTTGACCGTCCGCCATCCAAACTTGCGCCATAAATTCCATCGAAATAACTGCTTAAATCAAAATGAGTCAAAATTTGTTTAGCATAAATCTCTGGTTTAGATGTTGCAATATAAAGAGTGCAGCCAGCAGCTTTCAAGTTAATCAATAATTCAGAAATTCCTGCATATACGTGATTTTCATAGATTCCCTGTTTTTGATAATAGTCACGATAATACTCCACTGCCAAGCTCGCTTTTAGGTCATCGAAATGATAGAGTCGTTTAAATGAATCAGTTAATGGCGGACCAATAAATGAATATAATTCTTTTTGATCAGGTATCTTTACCTTCATTTTTTTTAAGGCATAAACGACAGAGTGCATAATTCCTTCACCAGAGTCCGTGATCGTGCCATCCAAATCAAATAAAATCGTTTTATAGCTCATACCAGGCTCACTTTCTTTTGTTTATCGTTCATGAACATCTCCAGTGTTGATTATCGGCTGCGTTCCTTTATCTGTAATGATTGATACTAGCAGATTATTAATCAATTGAACTTTGCGATCGTCTGTGAAATTTATTTCCTGTCCATCTTCAATTTGTTCTAACGCCATTTGAGTCATAGATACCGCACCTTCAACAATGATTTGCCGCGCAGATAGAATGGCTTTGGCTTGTTGTCTTTGCAACATCGCACTTGCAATTTCAGTCGCATATGCAAGGTGGTTCAAACGGGTTTCGATCACTTCAACGCCAGCTGCTGCTAAGCGTTCTTGAAGTTCTTTTGCCATTTCTTCTGAAACTTCATTGGTATTGCCACGTAAAGTGAGGTCGTCTTCATTAAACGAATCATATGGATATTGTGTCGCAATGTGACGAATCGCAGTTTCACTTTGAATTTCTACAAAATCTTGATAACGATCAACGTCAAACAACGCTTTAGCTGTATCAACTACTTTAAATACCACCACAGCAGAAATTTCAACTGGGTTACCATCAGAATCATTTACTTTTAACAATGAACTATTGAAGTTGCGTACCTTTAACGAAACATTGATTTTTTGTGTTAATGGCGTTGTGACGAATAAACCATTATCCTTGATTGTGCCGAGATATTGTCCAAAAAATAAAATGGCTTTGGCTTGATTGGGACTAACGATCGTTAGCGAGCTTAAAAATAGCGCAGAAATCACCCATAACACCATACCGATCGTGATCATACTAAAGCGTTCATCTATTACCCCGATATACAGACAATAGCTACCAATCACAAGTAAAATAACCAATACTACCAATGCAATGTAGCCATTGACATGAAATGTTTTTTTCTCTTCCATTATTCTCCCTACCTTCTTTAACAGCTTCGTAATCTTATAGTACTCCTCTTTAATCTTTCTATCAATAGTTAGGAAAAGTAAAAAAGGTTGCTTATTTATTAGTTTAGATGTAAACTTACTTTTAGTAAGTTAAATAAAAATAATTATCAATTCGGAGGTTTTATATTATGAATACACAAATTCGCGGAATTCACCATGTTACAGCCATGACATCAAGTGCAGAAAAGATTTATCGTTTTTTCACTGATCTGCTAGGTTTACGACTGATCAAAAAAACTGTTAACCAAGACGATATTGAAACGTATCATTTATTTTTTGCAGATGACCTTGGTTCTGCCGGCACAGACATGACATTTTTTGATTTCCCTGGGATTCCCAAAGGAACTAAAGGAACCAACTCAATTTCTCGCACATCGTTCCGAGTAAAAAATGATGCTTCTTTAGATTACTGGGTCACCCGCTTTAACGAACATCAAATCGATCATGGCGAAATTCAAGAACGTTTCGGCAAGAAATATCTAGAATTTGAAGATTTTGATAATCAAAGATATCAATTGGTTTCAGATGAAAACAATCAAGGTGTTGCTAGTGGCACGGCATGGAAAAAAACAGATGTTCCTGCTGAGCATGCCTTAACTGGATTGGGACCTGTTTTTATAACCGTAGCAGATTTTGACCATATGCAACGTGTTTTAGTAGGCGTTTTAGGATTTAAGCTGATTGATGCCGAAGGTCGTTTCCATTTATTTGAAGTAGGAGAAGGTGGCAATGGCGCTAGTATTATCGTTGAACATCGTGATGATTTGCCTGATGCGCAAGAAGGCTTTGGTAATGTCCATCACTTAGCTCTTCGTGTTGCAGATCAAGAAGCTTTGCGCTTTTGGATCGATAAAATCAATCAGCTTCAATTCCCTAATTCCGGATTTGTTGAACGTTTCTACTTCAAATCTGATTATTTCAGAGCTGCTCCGCATATTTTATTTGAACTAGCAACTGATGGTCCTGGTTTCTTAGAAGATGAAACCTACGAGGCTGCAGGTGAAAAATTAGCTTTACCACCATTTTTAGAAGGAAAACGCAAAGAAATCGAAGAATTTGTACGTCCTTTTGATACTTCTGATGCAAATAAAGCACGTTAAAAACGATGGATCGGAGAAGAAAAATGCTGCATTACCCGACAAACAATTTATCAGCAAAACAAGCCTATAAATTTCTTTCTGGCAGTATCATTCCACGCCCAATCGCATGGGTCACAACATTGAATGATAAAACTCAAACGATCAACGCTGCTCCTTTCAGTTTTTTTAATGCTGCAGCTTCTGATATCCCATTAGTAACATTATCCATTATTAGAAGAAACGGCGAAATAAAAGACACCGCCCAAAATATTCTGGCGACTAAAGAACTTGTGATTCATTTAGTCAATGATCAAGTTGTCGCGTCGATGAATCAAACAGCTGCCTCTTTGAAGGCTGATCAGAGTGAAATCATTATCAACAAGATAGCAACGATACCAAGTAAATCAGTTGCTGTTCCTGGCATCAAAGCAGCACCGATTCGAATGGAAGCACGTCTCTACCAGTATGTTCCTATCAAAAATCACGAAGATCAAATTAT
Organism: Enterococcus sp. AZ170; assembly: GCF_050545135.1. Classification (NCBI taxonomy): domain Bacteria; kingdom Bacillati; phylum Bacillota; class Bacilli; order Lactobacillales; family Enterococcaceae; genus Enterococcus; species Enterococcus sp. AZ170. Next base: position 2,711,107 of record NZ_CP172947.1, read on the forward strand.
TACTGATTTGTTTATTGTAGAAATAACAGATTTCTATTTTGATGAAGCGATTTTTGATAAAGAAACTGAATATATTTTACCTAAAGCCTTTAATCCAATTGCCCGTTTAGCTGGTAATACCTATGCTCATATCGACGGATTATTTGACTTGAAAAGACCAGATTAATAGAGGTTCGGACAGACGGTGAATCGATCCGAGATTCGTTCGAAATTTAAAGAACTGAGGGAAAACTCATAGAGTTATGCCTCAGTTCTTTTTTTATTTATTTACTTTTTTCTGGTCGCAAATCTACAATTGGAACATTACCGTCTAGGACTCCACTTGGACTTTTTAGCTTAAAGACTTGCAAACGTGGATCGATTTCCAGCGTCATTTTTTCATCTAGATAGCGTTTAGAGTAATCCTTGATATAGATTGCACCAATGTCTGAATCTAAAGTCAAACCAAAATCTGATTTATCTTGTAGTTGATCCAGTAGCAATAGACGAAAACTAGTATCGAGTGAACAAACACCCATTTTAGAATATTTGCCAACACCATCATCTAAATCCAAGACAATGATTGCCTTATCTTCAAGATAAGGCATCAATTTTACCTGTGCTTCCTCACTGACGTTTAAAAACATCTACTCTTCACTTCTTTCTTTTATTATAATACTAAGCCTAACACCTAACTATATTTTTTTCGAAAGATACGTGCTGAGCAATTGTTCAACACACTAAATGTGAATCCGCCGTTGATCGACTTGATAACTAATCTATTATTAGGTGTTTTACTATTAAGTTAGCCTTGGATACTGATCTGCTGCAAATTCTTTTGATCGTTCAACATAATGTTGCGCATTTTCTTTATTTTTCCGAAGCTCTTCTCTTGTTAAAGGGCGAATGACTTTGGCAGGTCGGCCAAACGCTAAAACATTCGCTGGAATTTCAGTACCTTCTGTGACTAAAGATCCTGCTCCGATTAAACTATTTTTCCCGATAGTTGCGCGATTTAAAATAGTTGAGCTCATGCCAATTAATGCGCCATCTTCTATTTTGCACCCATGGAGCACACAATGATGACCAATTGTGACATTCTCTCCAATAACGACTGGGGCATCCTGATCAACATGGATGACAGTGCTATCTTGAACATTACTTCCTGCATTAATCGTAATTGAATTATTGTCACCTCTTAGCACCGATTGAAACCAAATACTAGTATCTTTTGCTAGCCTCACGTCGCCATAAACGTCGGCGCTTGGCGCAATAAAATAATCATTTGTCATACATTTCACCTCTTCTTATTGACTATAAGTATAACAGATTTCTAACGTTTATTAGATCAGTTCGCTTTTTTGAATAGTCATTTAATGAAAAAAAGACACCCAAACTAGGTGTCTTCCTTGCTCATCTTTAATCATAATCGCCGTCTTCAGCAAATTGACTATTGTATAATTTTTCATAAAAGCCGCCTTGCTCTAATAGCTCATTATGCGTTCCTTTTTCGATGATCGCTCCTTGATTCATTACAAGAATCAAATCAGCTTCACGAATCGTTGACAAGCGATGAGCAATCACAAAACTTGTACGACCTTCCATCACACGCTCCATGGCTTTTTGAATCAGAGCTTCTAAACGCGTGTCAACAGAACTTGTTGCCTCATCTAAAATCAAGATTCTTGGATCAGAAATCACGGCTCTTGCAATGGTCAACAATTGTTTTTGTCCTAAAGAAACGTTATCTCCTTCAGAATTGATTTCCATCTCGTAGCCATCTGGCATTGTACGGATAAAATGGTCCACATTCGCCGTTTTGGCTGCATCCACCACTTCATAATCAGTCGCATCTAATTTACCAAAACGAATATTATCAGCGATCGTCCCTTCATATAACCAAGCATCTTGTAAAACCATGCCAAAGACTGAGCGAACATCACTACGATCCATTTTCTTCGTATCAATTCCGTCAATTTTGATTGCTCCATCACTGACATCGTAGAACCGCATCAATAGATTGATCAATGTTGTTTTCCCTGCGCCAGTTGGTCCAACAATTGCCACAGTTTGACCAGCTTTGACTTCAAAATTTAAGTTTCTGATCAACGGTTTTTTAGGATCATAACTAAAGCTAACATTATCAAACTGAACTGAACCATGAACTTTTTCTGGTAAAGGAATATCGTGCTCATTTAACTCTTCTTCTGGTTCATCTAAGATTTCAAAGACACGTGTCGTCGCAGCAGAAGCACTTTGAAGTGCAGCGGACAGCTGCGTAATATTCCCCATCGGTTGACTGATCTGCCAAATATATTGAATAAATGCTTGTAGCTGTCCAACGACAATAACTCCTGTGATCACATAATAACTCCCCAAGACAGCCATACCAATATAGGTACCATAAGCGGTCATTTGTACAAGAGGCAACATCAATCCAGAAATAAAAGTTGCTTTAAAGCCAAAGCTATTTAGGTTATGATTGACCTTTTTAAAACCATCTAACGTTTCTTTCTCACGTCCATAAAGCTTTAAGACACTAAACCCTGTCATATTCTCTTGCACATATCCATTTAGATTCCCAAGTGCATTTTGCATGCCTTGGAAATATTTCTGTGAAAACCCAACAATCGTTTTTGAAATAAACAACGACAATGGAATCATCACGATCGAAATCAATGCCATCAGCCAGTTGATATAAAACATCATTGCAATCGCCATTACGATCCCTAAAACAGCTGAAACAATATTAATAAAACTTTGCTGCATAGCATTACTTACTGCATCAACGTCATTAGTCACCCGAGACAAAATATTTCCTTGTTGATTTTTATCAAAATAAGAAACCGGCAAACGATTGATTTTTTCATCGATATCTCGTCGTAAATCACGCATGGAATGCTGCACGACTGCGGCCATAAGATAACCAGATAAAAATTGTGCCACACAATAACCGATCCCTACAATTAAAATCCAAATCAAACACTGGATGATATACGCATAATTTAGTCCTGTCCCTTCAGCCACATTCTTACTAATCTCGGTGATTGGAAGTCCAGAAACATAAGGTAGAGCCGCATTAAAAGCAACTGTTAAAACAGTAAAGATAATCACTAATATAAACGTTCCTTTATATGGATCGATATACTTACCTAAACGTCTAATGGAAGAAAGTGCGTTTTTCATGCTAATTCCTCCTCTGACAATTGAGAAGCGGCAATATCATAATAGATAGGACAATTCTCAAGTAATTCGCGGTGGGTACCGATACCAACAACATCGCCTTCGTTCAAGACTATGATTTTATCCGCATGCATAATTGTTCCAACACGTTGAGCAACGATCAAAACAGTTGATTCTGTTGTTTCCTTTTTCAAACGAGCTCGTAAATTCGCATCAGTTTGGTAATCTAGTGCTGAAAAGCTATCATCAAAAATATAAACTTCCGGGCGACGGATGACAGCTCTAGCAATCGCCAACCGTTGTTTTTGTCCACCAGAAAAGTTTGCTCCGCCTTCTGAAAGAAGCTCGTCATATCCTTCAGGCTTTTGTGAAATAAATTCCGTTGCCTGAGCAATATCCGCTGCTTGTTCCATCTCTTCAATCGTAGCATCTTCTTTACCATAACGCATATTTTCTGCAATCGTTCCAGTAAATAGCAACGCTTTTTGCGGAATATAACCGATTTTTTCACGTAAAGTACTTAGTTTATAGTCACGAACATCTACCCCGTCCAACAAAACTTGGCCTTCTGAAACATCATAGAAGCGAGGGATCAGTTGGATCAATGTTGATTTTCCGCTCCCTGTACTACCAATAAAAGCTACTGTTTCACCAGGAGATGCTGTAAAGCTGACATTTCGAATTACTGGGCTTTCTGAATGCCCTGGATAAGCAAATGTTACATTTTTAAATTCTAAATAGCCTTTTGTTTCTGTTTCAGTTATACCTGCTTCATTTTCACGAATCACAGGCTCCATATCAAAGGCTTCTTGAATTCGGCGAGCAGAAACGGCTGCACGAGGATACATCATGAAAACACTAGCAAATAACATAAATGAAAATAGTGCATGGAAAATGTATTCAATAAATGCTATCAAGTCACCCACTAATAAACTGCCTTGATCGATTTGGAGTGCCCCATTCCAGATAATCAATACCATCACGATATTAAAGAGGAAGAAGAAGCCTGGTTGAGCCGCTGCCATCAAGCGAAAAAGGCTCTTAGAGCTTTTAGTATACTCTTCATTGACTTTACTAAAGCGACTTTCTTCAAATTTCTCATTAACAAACGCACGGATTACTCTTAATCCAGAAAGATTCTCTCTTAAAATTCCGTTGATCCCATCTAAGTTTTTTTGCTGCTTGTTTGATAGAGGTTCTGATATCTTAGCAATTAATACCACTGCTGCCAAAAGAAATGGCAAGGCCCCTAAAACAAACCAACCTAAGGACGGACTCGTCCGCATGACCATGTATAAGCTGACAAAAAACATCATTGGTGTCATGAAACCGATTCGCAAAATATTCCCCATAAACAACATGATTTGATATGCATCATTGGTTGTTCTGGTGATCAATGATGATACACCGATCGTTTCATATTCACGATGGGAAAAAGTCTGTACTTTTTCAAATAAATCATCACGAATATCACGAACAATATTTGTTGTCATGCGTGCGCCAAAATAGCCCAACATAATATTCATTGCTACACCGACAACAGTGATTCCTATCATCAACAAACCTTGCTGCTTTACATAATTGTAATCATTGTTTTTGATCCCAACATCGATCATTCGTGCTAAAATCGTTGGTAAACCAAGTTCTATCAATATAAATCCAAACACACAAATGAAATCTAAAAATAATAATTTTTTATATCTCATCGTGTAACGCCACATCAATTTCAATCAATCATCTCCTATCCCAATTTTTAATCCAGTACTTCCACTATAGCATAAAACTAATAGTCAGGTAAATTATATTTAAATAAAAATCAGAGACTTTTCTTCAGAAGAATAAACTGGACAATTTTTACTATGTTATAATAGTAATTACTTTATTTTTTCCACCAATTATAGAATGAAAGTGATGGTTCAATTTAATGAAGAAAATACTTTATATGGCTTTAGGTTGTCTGACCTTCGGACTGGGAACATTAGGCATTTTCCTACCGATTTTACCCACAACGATTTTTTATATTTTGACTGCATTCTTTTGGATGCGCAGCTCTGACTTTTTGTATAGTAAATTTATTGAATCAACTTATTATAAAAAATACATTCAAGAATCAATCATAGAAAAGAAAATCACACCCTTTGGCCGAGTGAAATTATTTTCAACTTTGTTTGTGATCTTTGCGATTCCTTGTTTGCTCGTTCGTAATCTATTCATGACAACGACTTTAGCTATCGTTTTTTTAGCTCATCTGATTGGTTTAAATTTGTATTTTAATAAAAAGAAAATCACACCTTTAAAAGAAGCTAATAAATAATAAGGTTTTCGTTAAAGCGACAAGTCTGATTCTATACTTATTCATTGTTTTGTGATAAAATACCTTTAATTGTTGTACAACACAACACAAGGGACGGTTGAAAGAAAACAAGTTTCCATAAAACAAGTAATGTGGAGCAAAGTCGAGGCTTCATTTCATCATTAACTCCTGTTTCTGATGACAATTGTTTTAAAGGTGGATAACCACCTCGTTTTGTTGTGTTCAAAATTACAGTAAGAAAATATAAAAATAAATATCAACTGCTTTGGCAGATAAAGGAGAAAAAAATATGATTTATAAAGTTTATTATCAAGAAACAAAAACAAGAAACCCAAAAAGAGAAGATACGAAATCGATTTACGTTGAGTCAGAAAGCGATGTTATCGTTCGTCAACAAGTAGAAGAAAATACCCCATACAATATTGAATACATCCAAGCTCTTGATGAAAATCACTTGGCTTATGAAAAAGAACATGCGGAATTTTCTTTAACGGAGTTTTAACATGAAAGTAAATATAAAAAACAATGAAACCGGCGTTTTTGCAATAGGCGGTTTGGGCGAGATTGGGAAAAATACTTATGGGGTTCAATTTCAAGATGAGATTATCATTATTGATGCTGGGATCAAATTCCCAGAAGATGATTTGCTTGGGATCGACTATGTTATTCCTGATTATAGCTACATCGTTCAAAACCTGCACAAAGTAAAAGCCTTGGTTATCACCCATGGACACGAAGATCATATCGGAGGCGTTCCTTATTTATTGCGCCAAGCCAATATACCGATCTACGCTGGACCTTTAGCTTTAGCTCTGATTACAAACAAATTGGATGAACATGGTTTATTGCGAGATGCTGAGATGCATGAAATCAATGAAGATACTGTGATTCGTTTCCGCAAAACAGCAATCAGCTTTTTTAGAACGACTCATAGTATCCCTGACGCTTTAGGTGTGGTTGTGAAGACACCTTCTGGTAATATCGTTGCAACGGGCGATTTTAAGTTTGACTTTACACCAGTTGGTGAGCCAGCTAACTTGCATCGAATGGCAAAATTAGGTGAAGAAGGTGTTTTGTGTCTTCTTTCAGATAGTACAAATGCTGAAATTCCAACTTTTACCAAGTCAGAAAAAACGATTGGTTCTTCTATTTTAAAGATTTTTGAAAAAATCGAAGGTAGAATCATCTTTGCAAGTTTTGCTTCCAATATTTTCCGTCTACAACAAGCAGCGGATGCAGCTGTGGCAACGGGACGAAAAATTGCAGTATTTGGCCGTAGCATGGAAAATGCAATCGTTAACGGCGAGCAGCTTGGCTATATTAATGTACCTAAAGGAACGTTTGTTGATGCTAGTGAGCTGAACCAATTACCTGCTGGCGAAACAATGATTTTATGTACTGGCTCTCAAGGTGAACCGATGGCCGCTTTAAGCCGAATTGCTAACGGAACTCACCGCCAAATTTCAGTCCAACCGGGAGATACAGTCATCTTTTCAAGTTCACCGATCCCTGGAAATACAACAAGCGTTAACCGTCTGATCAACTTGCTTTCAGAAGCGGGTGCTGAAGTTATTCATGGAAAGATCAATAATATCCATACTTCTGGCCATGGTGGTCAAGAAGAACAAAAATTAATGTTGAGTTTAATGAAACCTAAATATTTTGTACCAGTTCACGGTGAGTTTAGAATGTTGAAAATCCATGCATCCTTAGCACAAGATGTCGGTGTTCCAGCAAACAATTGTTTCATCATGGAAAATGGTGATGTGTTAGCCTTAACTGCTGATGATGCTCGTATCGCTGGGCATTTCAATGCCAATGATGTCTATGTAGATGGTAACGGTGTTGGAGATATCGGTAATGTCGTCTTGCGTGACCGCCGAATTCTATCTGAAGAAGGTTTGGTTTTAGCAGTTGCTACAGTCGATATTAAAAATAAAGAAATTTTGGCTGGTCCAGATATTTTATCTCGCGGATTTGTCTATATGAGAGAATCAGGCGAAATGATTCATGAAGGACAGCGTTTATTATTCAATGCAATTCGTGAAGCTCTACGTGATGAAAATTGTACAGAAGCAAAATTATGTGATGCGATAACTGCTGCATTACAGCCGTTCTTGTTTGAAAAAACTGAACGTCATCCAATGATTTTACCAATGATCATGACATCTTAAAACTTAGCTAAAGTAAAAAAGCCTGAAACATAACTCAAAAAGTTATGTTTCAGGCTTTTAGTATCCGAATAAACAGTTGGGGTAGAAGCAACTTCTTCTGTCCCAACCTTTTACTTACTGATATTTTTTAACACAAACATTTGTAAATTTTTATTTCCAAGCTTTTCTCTTCCTTCATCGTAATATCTTCTAGTGCAATGAGACATTTTCTTGAGTATGTATAAGATCGAGTATTTGTCACACTGCGATTCTTTATTTAAAAATTTGCCTATTTCTTCTGCAGCTAATCTACTTCCCTTAATTTCACCAAGCTCTTGCTGCAATTTTCTTGCTTGGACAGTGTAACGTTGATTTTTTAATAGTTCGTTGACTTTTTCTTTGAATAGAACGTTGTTTTTTAATTGCTTTTGTTTCATTGAAAGAGCATTTCCATATTCAACGCAACAGCTAATATTATATTCCTGTTCTTTTTGTAAACCAATACCTAAAAAAGGTTTTCCTGATACGCAGGCAGTTTGTACCGTTCCTTCTCCACCATGAATAACAGAGGCTGTAACGGCTTGTTGTACTTCTCTTGCTGGCAACCAATCATAAAGATGAACATTTACTGGAAGTAATGCTATTTGTGTCTCCGTTAAATAACTTTTCATCGGACTGATCACTTCGACTGAAATACCCGCAAAACTTTGTAATAAGTCAACAATAAGTTGACGATTTGCTGAACTGCCCATACTGCAAAAGATTAATGTTTTTTCAGATGATCCCAGTAACGTTTTTAAACCTAATGGTATTTCTTTTTTTAAGTTCGCGAAAATGGGTCCAACATAAATAGAATTTTTTGGTAAGTCAGGGTTTCGAGTCAGGTTTACTGGCGTGGTGATGCAATTTAGATCTGCATCTAATGCAGCTAACGTATACTTGAATCTATGCTTCACATCATACTCTTTTACAAGTTTTTTGATACTTTTGGGCAGCCATCTTAGGTTTAAAAAGATTGATTGGACTGCTTTCCTGCAGTATTTAGTTGAATGTTTTAGAAATAATGGACTTCGTACATGAGCTTGAGTGTAAGCATACGGTTTTACATAAATCAATGGTGTCTCTTTGACACGAGCACTTATCAGTAAACTCATTGTAGAGCCAATTATGATCCCATCAGGTTTTAGTTCTTCGATCAATTGAATTTCATTTTCTATTCTTTCTTTTAACATACCGTATGAGAAAGGGAGCTTTATTGTTTTCATTTGATCAAATTTCATAATCATTTTAATCTGCTCTTCCGTAAGCTGAGGTGCTAATAATCGAAAAGAAAACCCCTCAGCTTCTATAAATGGTACAAATTTTGTACTATAGCCCATAAAAATACAATGCGCATTTTCCTGACACTCTTTTGCTACTTCGATCATTCTAGTCGTTTCAGCTAAATTGAATGTTTCAGGCGCAAATAATAATGTTTTCATTGAGTGTCTCCATTTGCTACAATCGTTTGGTAAATTTCTTCAATACAACAATCGATTTCGCTTTCCTCTTCGTTAGTGAAATTTATTATGTCTGGAATTTTATCAAATAGAGCGACCATTTGTTCATAGTAATCGATTTTATCTTGGAAAAGCTTCTTCTTGGCCGCTATTAATTGTTCTGTTTTTTCAATGCAAACACTCGTTGGGTCAATTTGCATTGTATTTAAGACTGTCTGCATTTCTTCAAGACTAAATTCACCATATTTCATAACTAATATGTATTTGATCATTAATAGATCACTTTCTTGGTATACTCGATAGCCATTTTCTTCTCTGCTTGGTTTTAGTAAGTCAACTTTGTCGTAATATCTTAATGTTGATTTTGGGATACTAAGTTTTTTCGCTACTTCTTTCACATTTTTTCCCATCATTTCACTCCTCTAATTTCTTTGCTAGTACTATAACATGAAACCAAACTTTAATGTCAATGGCAAAAAAAAGAGACTGTGGCATAACTCTACGAGTCATATCTCAGTCTCCAGGAATCTGACTAAATGGTGGGAGAAAAAAACAGGTCTATTCTTATGTTTCGAGGTTAAAGACTTCTGTCCCATCCTAGTTTTTGATGCGTATTACAAATTTTAAACTACATTATTCACGACTAAAACATTGGCTTTTGTGTGATTAACAACATAAGAAGTCGTTGAACCGACCATCAACCGTTCAAAACCATTCAATCCTGTTCTCCCGATTACAATTAGGTCTATCGGTTCTTTTGACTCTGTAAAATCAGCGATCAACGATTTTGGATAACCATACAGTACATATGTGAAAACTTGAGCTACTCCTTCTTCAAGGGCCTTTGCTTCTCGGTCTTTCATCTCTTCTTCTTCTTTTGTCCGAAGATCTTCCATCAGTGTTCCCATCGACATTGTCAGTTCGCCAAAGTAATTGCCCATCTCTTCAATGACAGATAAAATGTGTAATGCAGCACCGTTGCGCTTCGCAATTTTTATTGCTTCTTGAAATGCTTTATCTGCCTGATCCGAACCATCTACAGCGACTAAAATATTCTTATACGATTCTTCCATGATAAAAACCTCCTTCTCTCTTCATTGTACTACTTAAAACTGCTTTCAACAAAAAATACTGCTAAGTTAAAACTTTCCTCTTTACACATCAAACAAGTCATGTTATAGTAATCATGGAATTTCGTTATCAGATATCGTCGCCTTTCATTAAGAATCAAGAAAGGAGAATTATTATGACATTTGGTAATAAAGTATTAAAATATCGTGTAGCACTTGATACAGAGAAAAATTTGTTTATGGCTATCGATGCAAATAACCAAGCAAATATTGCTTATGGTATCACGATTACACAAGCAGTAAAAGAATTGAAAAAATCTATTTAAGGAGTTATCAACCTAAATGAGCGATTCAAGTTCTAATACGATTTAAAGGCATCCTGTGAATGGTAAATCACGGATGCCTTTTTTGTTTTCTTAAATTTCGCTTAGCCATTCCTCTTATTTTTTAGTGTGGAACATCATTTTGGATAATTAAGATAAATCATTATTAAGCTAACTGCTAACAATACAAAGCCAAATGCGCCTAGTGGAACCACCATACCATTCCACGCTTTTTTATTAGTAAAGGCTCGCCAACGATAGAGAATACTTGCTAACCCAAGAAATGCCCAAGATACAAAAAAGATCGCCAAAGAAAGATTTAACATATTTATCACCTCTTAATAAAGAGTTTACAACTTCTAAAAAAAAAAGATAGTAACAAAAATGTAAGGAAAACCTAAGTTGCTCATCCATCAAACGAATGAACCTTCTCTCCCTTCGTTCGACAAGTACTTTGTATCCTCAGCTCTGCAAGTAGTCGCTTTGATTTAAAATAAAAAAAACACTTAGCAAATTTGCTAAGTGTTTTGGAATGGATGAATTAGTTTTTTACAACGTTAACTGCTTGAGGTCCACGATCTGAATCTTCAACATCGAAGCTTACTGATTGACCTTCTTCGATTGTTTTGAATCCTTCTCCTTGGATAGCTGAGAAATGTACGAATACATCGCTACCATCTTCGCGAGAGATAAATCCAAATCCTTTTTCTGCGTTAAACCATTTTACTGTTCCTTGTTCCATTCTTTGTTCCTCCTCGTGCTTAAGCACTAAATATTGTAACATTGCCCGTGTACGATAGAGGGTTTTAAAATTAAAACTTCTATATTGTCCCAAACAAGATTACAGATATATTGTACATGTGAACCTTCATTTTTGCAAGAATTCTAGTCAGTCTACAGCAAAAAAATTTTCTTCTCTCATGCTGATGTAAACTTGCTCTCCAATGATGATATGATCCAATACTTCGATCCCCATCATTTTCCCACATTCCTGCATTCTTTGAGTAAAGTGTATATCACTTTCAGATGGTGTTGGATTACCACTTGGATGATTATGTGCGAGGATCAAACGCGCGGCTGAACATTTCACTGCGCTACGGAAAATTTCTCTCGGATGAGCTACTGACTGGTTCAAGGAACCTTTAAACACCGTCTCCTGCTTGATCACTTCATTTTTTGTATTCAAATATAAACAAACTAAATGTTCTTGCTGAAAATCTTGTAATTCATAGATTAAATTTTGAGCAATTTGATAACTAGACGACACCTTGCCAAATTTCAGTTGGGTACTTTGCTGAATTCGATACCCAAACTCAATAGCTGCTCTTAGTTCAATTGCCTTAATTCTACCAACCCCTTTGATTTCCATCATTTCAGTAAGTGTTGCATTTTTTAATTCATATAAATGATTGAAATAATTCAAGAAGTTTGAAGCCACTTCCATAACATTTATATTCTTTGAGCCCGTACGTAATAGAATGGCCAATAACTCTTGATTAGACAATGCCTTCTCTCCTACAACTTCCAAACGTTCACGAGGCAGACAATCTTCCGGCATTTCTCTAATAAATAGTTTCTCTTCTTTAATCAAAAAATCACTCCTTTATACGCTTCTACTACAAGATACGCAAAGGAGTGATTTTTTTATTTTTTTAGATAAGCTGGAACTTGAGTCAAACTATCAAGAATTTCCAGTGTTTTTTCTTTGATTTCATCAGTTGGTGCCAATAAGTCTGGAACCATAATCACAGGAATCCCCGCTGCATCTGCTGCTGTCACGCCATGAAACGAATCCTCAAAGATTAAGGTGCTATCAGCCTTTGTGCCGAGATTAGCTAATGCTTTTTGGAATATCTCAGGATCTGGTTTTGCTCGGGTCACATCTTCTGCCGAAACAATTCCAGAAAAACGTTCCTTGATTCCAGCACCTTCTAATAATAACTCGATTGCTGGACGAACATTGCTTGAAGCAACGATTCTTGGAATCTCTTGTTGATCAAGAAAATCGAGTAACGCTAAGACACCCTCTTTTAATGGAACTTCGCCTGACTTAAATACTTGATAGGTCTCGTCATAGGAACGGTTTATAAACTCATTCACTTTTTCCTTACCGAAATCTTTATAGATTCGATGATAGTTTTCTTGGACTTCTTCATCAGACACACCTAAAAACTCTAAATACAACTCTTTACTATAAGGAAAACTCATTGCATCTGCTATTTTTTGCGTTGATTGATAGTAAATCAACTCAGTGTCAAACAATAAACCATCCATATCAAAAATCACACCGTCAATTTTTTTCATCTTTTCCTCCTGATAATCATTAATGAGCAACATTAGATATTTAGTAATAATTCACGTACTTGTGAAACAAAATAAAGCGAACCTGTGACTAACATTAAATCCTCAGAAGACATTTTTTCTAAAATTTCTCCTAAGCCAAATTGCCATAATGAAACAATTTCAGTCTTCTCATCTTCATAATGGGCCATTTTTGTTAATTCGACCGCTCTAGGATAGTCAAAGGTGGTCAAGTATAAATGGACATTCGGTACCTTCCGCAAAATAGCAATCATTTGATCGATATTTTTTGATGATAGAGCGGAAAATAGAATGTGGATCTCTCGATTTGGAAATTCCTTTTTTAAATTCTCAGCAAGGCGGCGCATCGCATGATCATTGTGAGCACCATCCAAGATGATCAATGGTTCATTACTGATCTTCTCCATCCGTGCTGGCCACTGTGCTTGAGCTAGTCCGTGATACACATCTCTATCGGTAAAATTGATTTGCCGCATTTGACAATAGAGGTAAAATAGTTGAATCGCAACTGCGGCATTTTCTACTTGATGGCGACCTAACAATGGGACTTTGACCTTGGGTAATTTGCCCACTTCTCCATAAAAATCAAAGATTTCACCCCAATTTTTATCTGGATGTAGATAGTTGGCTTTGTAGTCTTGTTCATAACGATAGATTGTACTATTTTTTTCAGCAGCGACTTCACTGATCACGACGAATGCTGTTTCTTCAATATTCCCTGTAACAACAGGAATCTTCTCTTTAATGATCCCAGCTTTTTGAAAGGCAATTGCTTCGATTGTTTCACCTAGAATTTCGGTGTGGTCTTTGCCGATGGTCGTAATCGCTGTTAACATTGGTTTGACCACATTGGTGCTATCTAACAACCCACCAAGGCCAACTTCGATGATGGCAATATCCACTTGTTCATCAAGAAAGTAATCCAAAGCCATTACTGTCAATGTTTCAAATTCTGTTATCCCTGCACTTTCAGGTTGCTGATCCATCTCTTTGATCAATGCTTGATATTTTTCTACATACAGGATAATCTGATCATCTGATATCCCTCGTCCATTAATCGCGATTCGTTCATTGAACTGTTCGATATAAGGAGATGTAAACGTACCTACCTTCAAGCCTAGCTCTTCTAGCATGCAACGTAAATAAGTGACCGTAGAACCTTTACCATTTGTCCCTGCAATATGGATCGTTGGCACTTTTATTTCAGGATTATCGATTCTTTTTAATAATTCTTCTACTCGATCAAGCCCTGGTCTAGAGCCAAACAACAATCTACTATGAATCCAATCGATTGCTTCTTCTATCGTTAATGACATCTTATCAACTCCTCATTCTCTATTATAGCGAAAGCTTGCGTGCTTTTCACTAATTACAATCTTTAATTCCATAAATAATTCATCTACTAAAAAAAGTCATTCTCTAAAAAAGAGTAAAAAATTCTCACAATCCTTTTAAATGACAATGGTTGTGATAAAATAAACAAGACTATATGTATGAAGCACGCAGTGTTTCTTTTACATACACCTTGAATCCATGATAGACTATAAACTTAGAGAAATATTGGATTTATTATTCATTAGTTCTGAATCATATTATTGTTGCAGGTAGTTCGTTTGATTTCGCAAGATTGATTGGACCTTTATCCTAAAACAGTTACAAATTATTAGAATAGAGGAGCAGTTTAAATTATGTCAAAAGTAAAAAAATATGCATTGATTGGTGGAAGTTTTTTGCTGCCGTTTTTATTATTGATCGTACTCTGGTCGATTTTGGGCTTAGCGCCTTTTGGGAATAACAATCTCTTAGTTAGTGATCTAGGTTCACAGTATATGCCTTTTTTAAGTGCCTTTAAACAATTTTTCCAAGGAGAAACGCATTCTCTGTATTCATTTTCTGACGCACTTGGCGGAACGATTTTGCCTTTAAGTGCGTATTATTTGCTAAGTCCCTTTAATCTTATCGTTTTGTTGTTTTCATATGAACAACTACCGATTGCTATATTATTGATCATTACACTCAAGATTTCACTTATGGGGACCTCTATGTTTTATTACCTTCAAAAAACGTATCAACATGCTACAGTTGCCACTTTACTTTTTTCGACTTCCTATAGTTTATGTGGCTTTGTGACTGTTTATTGTTTGAATTTCATGTGGTTAGACGCATTGATCTTATTGCCTTTACTGGTACTGGGTATCCAACGTTTATGGGATCATAAAAAATATGCGCTATATGCAGCGATCTTGTTTCTATCGATTGTGACAAACTACTATATGGGCTATATGCTCTGTATTTTTGCAGTTTGTTATAGTCTGTATTGGTATTATCAAAAAATAGATGACGCTAAAAAAAAGTCTCTTTGGCAATTTATTAAAAAGGGTCGATTATTTTTTGTCACTTCTCTTCTTACAGGAATTAGTACTAGTTTTATTCTGATTCCAGCTGTTGAAGGCATGTTGGCAACAAAGAAAACAAGCTTTGATTGGCATACGTTTTTACCCACACCAAATTTCGGGTTAAATTTTCTTTCTCAGTTTGGTTTAGGGAATGTTAATTTTGAGTGGCGTTTGGAACATTTGCCAACTATTTTTTCTGGGATTCTGATGGTTCTATTGTTCATTGCGTACTTCCAATTATCAAGTATTACTAAAAAGGAAAAACTCGGAGCTGGCTTTTTAATCGGATTTATCTTTTTAAGTTTTTGGTTGGAATTAGTTAATACTATCTGGCATATGTTTCAAAGTCCTGCAGGCTTTCCTTATCGAAATACGTTTATCTTTAGTTTTTTGATAATCAAGTTTGCTTATGAAGCCTTTCTTAAATTAGAGCTTGGGGCAAAAATACCGATTGCTGTTCCGCTTATTTTTTCTGGAATACTGACGATTGGGTTTATTGCTCTAAAATTTTCAAAGGAAAAAATTTATCTGCTATCCGATCATTATTTTATTCTCTCACTATTAGGTATTTGGTTGATTTTCACTTTAATTTTCTTCCTTCAGAACCAAAATGGCGCTAAAAAAAATGGGCTCTATTTTCTACTATTTTTTGTCGTTTGTTCTGAATTAGTGTTTAATTTTTGGATCAGTGTTAAAGATATTCCTTTTGGTAACCAAGAAAAATTTGCCGAGACTTATCAAATTCAAGATAAACTTATTTCAGATTTGCATAATGAAAATAACCATTTATTCCGTATAAAACAAACGATCGATTCAGATGAGGCCGGTTATAATGAAAAAAATAATGGGTATAATAATCCAATTTTATATGGATATGCTGGTGTTTCAAGCTACACTTCTACGCTGGATGCCAAAACACAAGATACATTGCATGCTTTAGGTCTTTATCAAAAAAATGATCGTAGAATCGCATATGTAGATGAATCGAAAGTGATCAATTTTCTTTTAAATGTTCATTATCAACTAACACCAGAAAATAAATTTCCTCAAAAAAACAGGTCAAGTGAACCGTCAACAAATATCTATGAAAATGCTGAAGCGATCGGGATGGGGTACTTAGTCCCACAAGATTTTGCTACTCTAAAACTAGCAAAAAATCAGCCCTTGAAAAATCAAGAAATGATTTTACAACAGATACAGAAAAAACAACAACACTACTTTGAAGAAACACAAAGAATTGTTTGGAGTGAAGAACCAGATAATTGTTATACTCTTACTACTAAAACAACAGCCGACGGCGAACTTTATCTCTATGCACCAGAAATCAATTGGAAAAAAATCACCTCATTTAAAGTAAACGGGCAAAAAATCCAGCCGGCTGTTTATATTGTAACCAACCAATTGTTTAATTTGGGCTACTTTGAAAATGATGCCACCGTTCAAATTCAGATCGAGTCTGAAGCTGAACTTGAAGAAAAAACAATCGACTTAAAAACATTACAGCAAGAAGCGTTTGATTCTTTCATTGATAAGCAAAAGTCCCGAGCCATTCAACTTAATGAGGAAGTTTCTGGAAAATTGACTGGTGAAATTACGGTTGATGCTTCAGAAAATTCATTACTTTATCTCGCTATTCCTTATGATAAAAACTGGCAAATCACAGTGGATGGAAAAAAAGTCAAAGCTATCGCTGTATTAGATAATTTTATAGGCATCAACTTAACTTCTGGAAAGCATCAAATCAGGATGGTTTATCAGCAGAAAAATTTTCTTATAGGCGTTTTGATTAGCATTTCTGTTCTTTTGGGCGTATTATTTTATCAACTACTAAAACATTTTGTGTTACGAAAAGCAACGTAACAGCGAAAGGAAACTGCAGTCATGGGGAAAAAAATTCTGAAACGAATTATTTATGTCCTGCCTATTCTAGGTGTCCTTTGTTTTACTACTTTAGTGATTTATGGCTATTCTAAAGGTGTTTTTCATTCAGTTCAGTCTTTACAAGATTTTATCAAGCAGTTTGGTGAGTATGCTGTATTCATCTTTATCTTTTTACAAATACTCCAAGTTATTGTGCCGATTCTTCCTGGAGGAATTTCGACGGTTGTCGGTATGCTGATATTTGGTAATATCCCTGGACTACTTTATAGTTATGCTGGCTTGATTATAGGTGAGATCATTGTTTATTGGTTGGCACGCTACTATGGCAAGCCCTTTGCGCGATTGATTTTGACCAAAAAACGCTATTTAAAATTTGAGAAAATGTTGGATCGTCCTGAAAAAGGAATCAAGAAATTAATGATTGTCACGTTATTAGTCCCTTTTGCCCCTGACGATTTAGCTTGCTTAGTTGCAGGACTTGCAGACCTTCCTTTCAAGGAATATATGAAGATTTTGCTACTCTTTAAATTTTGGTCTGTTGCCAGTTATGGCTATGCCATCTTGTTCTTGTTTAACCATTTTTTGATCTATTAGAAATTCACATACGAAAAAACAGCAAGCAGATCTCCTAGCTTGCTGTTTTTTCGTATTACTTATATTCCCCCTCACCCCTTAAAAATTTCAAAAAGAATAATTTAAATTACTTTAAATATGTTATAATTAACATCGTATGTTTAATTAAGGAGGTGAAAAGATGAAAAAAGATTGGAGAGTTATTGGTATAGTTTTTTTATTACTCGTCTTTATGAGTGCTTGTACAGCAAAAAGTCAAACAGCCACGTACAAACTTAGGCAAGATGATGAAAATGTAACGATTCAAAATAGTTACAAAAATGATACGCTACTAAAACAAACGATTACCACCATTATTCAATACGAAACAATGGGGGTAAAAACGAAAAAAAAGGCAGAAAGCTTATTAAAGCCTAGTAAAGAATTATATGTTGATAAAAAAGGACTGAACTATTCAATTATCTTTAAAGAAAAAGAAGCAGTAGAAACGATTGAAGTAGATTTAAAATTACTTTCTAAAGATGATGCCAAAATGTTGCCATTGATCTCTTTACCTGACGGGGATTTTGATTCAGCAAGTGAAAAAGCAAATGCAAAAAAATTAACAAATTTAGGATTTGAGAAAGAAGATTAAGTTACCTAAGGAGGAAATATGAAAAATAACTATCTGATTCAAGGTCTTATACTTGTTGGATTGATTGGGAGCATCGGGTATTCCTCTTCCTCTGTTTTAGCAGAAGCACAAGATAAAACTGTGGAAGAAACGAATTCTAACGAATCAACCGCCTCGGAACAAACGGAAGACACAAACGAAATGGTTCCGACAACAATAGAAATTTTAAGTGAAAAAACAACACTAGAAGTCAATGAGAGCCTTACCTTAACTGCTAAAATCACCTCAGAAAGTAATATCAAAACCGCTATATGGACAACGAGTGATGAAACGATTGCGACTGTTTCTTCTACTGGAATCGTTATAGGGAAAAAAGTAGGAACTGTCTCCATTACAGCAAGCACTTCTAATAAAAAAAGTGTTTCAATGCTTTTGACCATCACTGAGAAAAAAGGGGCCGTTACAGGAACTTATGGAACGGTTCCTTGGACTTGGAACTCGGAAACACAGACGCTTACTTTTGGAGAGGGCAATTTTCCTAGTTCAGATTGGCTAAATGGTATCTTACCCAAAATAGAAAAACTTAATCGCCTAGAAGGAAAAAAAATCAAAAATATAATTTTCACGAAGCCTGTTATAGCCAATAGAAACTCTGATTATCTATTCTATGAGTTAGGAGAATTGGAGTCAATTGATGGATTAGAGCAATTAAACACAAGTAATGTTTTAGGAATGTCTTATATGTTTGGTGCAGGTTTCGGACCTGGAAATAAACTAAGCACAATAAATGTGAGTAACTGGGATACCAGTAAGGTTACGAATATGTCTTATATGTTTGCTTCTGCTGGCAACCTGACAACTCTCGACGTGAGTAACTGGGATACCAGTAACGTGACAAGTATGTTTGCTATGTTTAGAGAGGCAAGTAGTTTAACAACGTTAGATGTCAGTAAGTGGAATACCAGTAAAGTCGCACACATGGCTGATATGTTTCGTGGTGCAAGTAGCTTAATCGCACTTGAGACAGGCAACTGGGATACAAGTAATATAACAGATATGTCTTATATGTTTGCTAATACCAAGAATTTGACAACTCTTGATGTCAGTGAGTGGGATACCAGTAATGTGACAAAAATGTTCAAAACGTTTAATTTTGCTAGTAGTTTGACTGTTCTTGATGTCAGCTCGTGGAATACCAGTAAAGTAACTGACATGACAAACCTATTTTATTGTACAAGCAGTTTGTCCACTCTTGATGTGAGCAAGTGGGATACCAGTAATGTCACGACTATGCCTTACCTATTTGGCTGGACAAATAGTCTGACCGCTCTCGATGTGAGCAAGTGGGACACGAGTCGTGTCACAAATATGCAAGCAATGTTTCTTCACACAGAAGGTCTAACAACACTTGATGTCAGTAAGTGGAATACCAGTAATGTTAAAGATATGTCTTATATGTTCAGAGGGGCAAAAAATTTAGTAATTCTCGATGTGAGCACTTGGGACACAAGTAGTGTCTACGATACCTCTTTTATGTTTTATAATGTAAAAAATTTACCAACGCTTGATGTCAGCAGTTGGAATACAAGCAATATTGTTTATATGCAGAATATGTTTAACTTTGCATCAAGTCTAACAACATTAAATACGAACTCTTGGGATACAAGTAAAGTGAAATACATGGACCAAATGTTTGATCAAACAACCAACTTGACAACAGTTGATGTAAGTAATTGGAACACAACTAATGTACAAAATATGACTAAGATGTTTTACAATACGCGAAATCTAACCGCAATTGACATAAGTAAATGGGATACCCGTAATGTGACAAAAATGGAGCAACTATTTGCTTATACAAATTCATTAAATACCTTAATTTTAGGTGCAAATACAGGAAATATTCTAAAAACAGCTAGCTTTCCAGAGAAAAAAGATACTACCTATACTGGAAAGTGGAGGTTAGTTTCTCCAGATACACAAAATAGTTATTCCAGTAGTGCAGACTTAATGGCAAACTATGATGGAACAAAACCTGGGAAATATGTTCGAGAAAAAGTTGGAGACAGTCTAAAAGTAACTGGGATCGAGTTAACCCCTCCTTCTATAGAATTAAGTGTTTCTGAAGAAATAACCTTGCAAACAAAGATTACACCTGAGACTTCAAAGAATAAAAACGTCACATACACCACGTCAGATAACTCTGTAGCAACTGTCTCAGCAACTGGTGTAGTGAAAGGGCTAAAAAAAGGAACATCTGTGATTACTGCAACAACAGAAGATGGCGGTTTTAAAGCAAGTAGTACTATTACTGTTACAGAGCAGAGTTCTTTCTTACTCGATACCTTCTACTTAGGAATTGACGACTATGTAATTGGGAGTATAGATACTAGTTCTTCAGCAAAAAAAGTCCAATTAGTCATCAATGATGAACTGATTACTACCTCAACAATTTTTAGAGATGGCAGTTTTGAATTAGACACAGATGGACTGATCAAAAATGTAACGGATAAAGTCGAAGTAATCGCATTAGACCGGAAAAATAAGGAATTAGAGCGAGCAACTGTGGCTATCGAAGAAAAAGCTTATTCTTTGACTGTGAATCCTTACACCTTATATGAAGATACAACAATCACAGGTGGAACTGATTATTTTCATACGCATGTCGCTTTGGTGATCAACGGCGAAGAAATCGAACGTAAGTTACTATCTTCAACCAGACAATTTACTTTTGATGTTGAAGGTTTGATTGACTACACAGATGACGAAGTAGAAATCGTTGGTTATCGTTATGAAGATGAAATCACTCGAAATGACGTAGGGATTCAAGAACCTACGGTAGAGATGACACTAAGCCCATACAAAATAGATGATACTTTTGTAACGGGTAAAGTAACAGGCAAGTCCGCTACAACTGTTCGTCTCTATGTAAATAGAAGACGGCAACAAACAGTGAAAATAGCCGAAGATGGCACATTTAGCTTATTAGGTGTTGCTATTACCTCACCTACAGATAAAGTTGAGCTAGCTGTATTGAATGATGCTGGTATTGAGATTCAACGATTTACTGTTAAGGTGACGAGCTAGTAATTGAGTGTAAAGAAAAGTGGATCGTTAATCAGATTTTTTTCTGACTAACGATCCACTTCTTTATAATTAATTCACTGTACGCAGTTGCGCAATTCGTTCCTTCACAACCACTTGTTTTTCTAGATAATCTTTTTCTTTTGCTTTCTCAGCTTCTACAACATCATCTGGTGCGTTAGAAACAAAGCGTTCATTAGCTAATTTCCCTTGTACGCGTTTGACTTCTTGCGTCCATTTGTCTAATTCTTTCTCTAAACGGGCAATTTCTTCTTCTACGTTGATCAAACCTGCTAATGGTAAATATAACTCTGCTCCAGTTAGAACCGCTGACATTGCTAGTTCTGGTGCAATGATATCACTTGCAATCGTCAACTCTTCTGGATTACAGAAACGCTCGATATAATTGGTATTGTCGATCAAGAATTTATCCACTGCCTCATCACTTGTTTTGATCAATAATGTGATTGGTTTAGAAAGTGGGGTATTCACTTCCGCACGAATATTACGTACTGCGCGAATCACTTCTTTTAAGACTTCCATTCCACGAGCGGCTGTTTCATCTGAAAATTCTTCGTGCACGACAGGATACTCAACAACAACTAGCGATACACCTTGATGTGGAATGTTTTCCCAAATTTCTTCCGTCACAAATGGCATGATTGGGTGTAGTAAACGTAAAATTTGGTCTAATGTATAGACTAAAATGCTACGTGTTGTTTGTTTTGCCCCTTCATTTTCACCGTACAGAATTTCTTTACTCATTTCAATATACCAGTCACAGAAATCATCCCAGATAAAGTTATATAACTGACGACCCGCTTCACCAAATTCAAAACGATCGAACAAGTCCGTTACACGAGCAACCGTTTCATTTAGACGTGTTAAAATCCAGCGATCTGCTACGGTTTTTTCACCACTGAAGTCGATCTCATCATAAGACATTCCTTCAACATTCATGATCACAAAACGGCTGGCATTCCAGATTTTATTGATAAAGTTCCAAGAGGCATCCATTTTTTCATAACTGAAACGCATATCTTGACCAGGTGTTGAACCATTGGACATAAACCAGCGCAACGCATCTGCCCCGTATTTATCGATGACTTCCATCGGATCGATTCCGTTTCCTAGCGATTTACTCATTTTGCGTCCATCTTCTGCTCGGATCAAGCCATGCATCAAGACATTTTTAAATGGTGCTTGTCCTGTAAATTCTAAACTTTGGAACATCATGCGGCTAACCCAGAAGAAAATGATATCGTAGCCTGTTACTAATGTGCTAGTTGGGAAATAACGCTGATAATCAGCTGCTTCTTCATCAGGCCAACCCATTGTTGAAAATGGCCATAAAGCTGAACTAAACCATGTATCTAATACATCTGAATCTTGAGTCCAATTTTCCGGATCGGCTGGCGCTTCCATGCCAACGTACATTTCACCTGTTTCTTTATGATACCAGGCAGGAATTTGATGACCCCACCATAATTGACGTGAGATCACCCAGTCGTGGACATTTTCCATCCAACGCAAGAATGTTTGATTAAAGCGTGGTGGATAAAATTCTACCGCATCCTCTGTGTCTTGATTTTTGATTGCTTTTTCAGCAAGTGGTGCCATTTTAACAAACCATTGTGTGGATAAACGAGGTTCAACGACAACGCCGGTACGTTCTGAATGACCGACACTGTGATTCATTGTTTCGATTTTAATGAGGCGACCCATTTCCTTTAGATCAGACACGATCAATTTACGTGCAGCGAAACGATCCATTCCTGCATATTTACCTGCTAAATCATTCATAGAACCATCTTCATTCATCACATTTACACGAGGTAAATCATGACGATTGCCCACTTCAAAGTCATTTGGATCATGGGCTGGCGTGATTTTTACGACACCTGTTCCAAATTCCATATCTACATACTCATCCGCAATAATCGGGATTTCTTTGTCTACTAATGGCAATGTGACTGTTTTTCCGATCAAGGCTTGATAACGCTCATCATCTGGATGAATAGCAATCGCTGTATCGCCTAACATTGTTTCAGGACGTGTTGTTGCGATTTCCACAACGCCTGTTCCGTCAGTCAGTGGATAACTCATATGATAAAAGGCCCCTTCGATATCTTTGTGGATAACTTCGATATCAGATAAGGCTGTTTTGGCTTTTGGGTCCCAGTTGATGATGTATTCCCCACGGTAAATCAGGTCTTTTTCGTATAAAGAAACGAAGACTTTACGAACAGCTTGAGATAATCCGTCATCTAAAGTAAAACGTTCACGGCTATAATCTAGTGATAAGCCCATTTTTGCCCATTGTTCACGGATATGAGAAGCATATTCTTCTTTCCAATCCCAAACTTGCTCAACAAATTTTTCACGGCCTAAATCGTAACGAGAAATATCTTGTTCAGCTAATTTTTCTTCAACTTTTGCTTGGGTTGCGATACCTGCGTGATCCATTCCTGGCAACCATAAAGTATCAAAGCCTTGCATTCTTTTTTGGCGGATGATCATATCTTGTAAGGTTGTATCCCAAGCATGACCTAAATGAAGTTTTCCCGTAACATTTGGCGGCGGAATCACGATCGAATAGGGTTTTGCATCTTTGTTGCCATTTGGTTTGAATAGATCTTGATCTAGCCATTTTTGATAACGGCCCTGTTCTACTGCTGTGGGTTGGTATTTAGTTGGCAGATTTTTTTCTTCTGTCATGTAGATTCCTTCTTTCAGTTTTAATTTAAATGAATGGTGAAACGACAAACTAAGGTGACAACGTTTCTTATTAGTCGCCTTGTACTGTTCAACATCAGATTGCTTCACAATCTGTGATGAACATGTAAAAAGCCCTAAAATACTTTCGTATTTTAGGGCGTAAACTTCTGTACGCGGTACCACCTAAATTGTGTCTGACGATCCAGACACCGCTTCATTCGTGAGGTAACGATCACTACTCGAATCATTCTACTCCATTCAAATCATTGACTCCCAAGCTACCTTCTTACTGGTTATGTGAAAATCTTCCACCAAGTGATTTTCTCTCTATAACGATGCCAGTCGTACTCCTCTTGATCATGGTCTTTGGTTTATTTTAACATTGAATAGGAATATAAGTCAATTTGAAAAAAATCAACGAGCTGCTTTGGCTTGTTCTAACGCTTTATCATAATCTGGCTCTTCCGAAATTTCAGTGGAAATTGCTTCATAAGTGATTTTGCCCTCTTTATCGATCACAAAAATACCTCGAGCTAAACGTCCCATTGCCGGAATAAATAAACCATAGGCATTCCCAAAGGTTCCATCTGTATCGTGTAAAATTTCCATATCTACACCTTCAGCTGCACACCAATTCGCTTGTTCGTCTTTTGTATTATTTGATATCGTGATAAATTTAACGCCAGCAACAGTCGCTGCTTCTTGATTGAAACGTTTCGTTTGTAATGAACAGATTCTAGTATCAATATCTGGTACAACGCTGATCAAAACTGGCGTACCAGTGAAATCTGACAAGTTTACAATTTCATCGTTTAAATTTTTTAGTGAAAACGCTGGGGCCTTAGTCCCTACCTCAGGTTGAACACCAATGATTTCTACTACTTCGCCTTTTTTTGTTACGTTCATTATTTTTTCCTCCTCTAATTTAAAAACTGAATACGTCACTTATCATCGAAGAAACATAGGAAAATTCGGCTGTGACATTCTTTGTCACATTCATATTTTATCTTTTTTCCGAGATACAGACTCATAAAGCTAGATATTTAAGTTTCAAGAGCTCAACAAATGACAATTACTGCTCTCTATTTAGTATAGAGGAAGGAGGGCCAGATGACAAAGTTCTTGCCTTCTAAGCTTTTTTACTAGAAAAAGTCTCATCAAAATAAATCAATGTCTGTAGTTCTGTTGTTAAATCAATGTATTGTACATTCAC
This sequence comes from Enterococcus sp. AZ170, assembly GCF_050545135.1. NCBI lineage: Bacteria > Bacillati > Bacillota > Bacilli > Lactobacillales > Enterococcaceae > Enterococcus > Enterococcus sp. AZ170. Next base: position 2,736,428 of record NZ_CP172947.1, read on the forward strand.
GTTATGTGGAACTGTCACACGGTCAGGTGCAAAATTTAAGATTGCTGTAATACCCGCATCAACAATTTTATCGATTGCTTCTTGTGCAAATTGACTTGGTACAGTTGATATCGCAACTGTTACACCTGTTCGTTTGATCTCATCTTCTAATTTTTCCATTGGCTGAATAACGATATCATCGACCGATAAGCCAATTAATTCTGCTTCTGTATCAAAGGCACAAACAATATTTAAATTTTCATTGCGCCTAAAATTATTTTTTATCAGCGCTTTCCCTAAATTACCACAACCAATCAAAGCAATCCGTTTCTCTTCTTGTGTATTTAAAATATGACTGAACACTTCAATCAAATAAGGGACATCATAACCATAACCACTTCGGCCTAGCTCCCCTAAATGCGAAAAATCACGACGGATCGTAGCAGATGGGACTTGAATCACATCACTGAATTCTTTAGATTTGATTCGAGTCACACCAGAATCACCTAGCATTTTTAGATAGCGTAGATACAACGGCAAACGTTTAGCAGTTGCTTTTGGTATTGTTTTTTCTTTATGTAATTCTTTCATTTCCCGACCTCCTTGTTACTCATTTCACATATATAGTTTAGCATGCTTCGTTACAAGGAGCAACTTGTTTGTGAAATAAATAGCAGATATTAGAAAAACCTAATAATGAAAAGAACAGACTCGATAGCGTTATCAAGTCTGTTTTTTCAACTTTTATAGTAAATCGGAAAATTCTTCATTTTTTTCACTCAACTCAGTTATTTCACTAACTTTTAAGCCAGCTATCGAACGAGCTATTAAACCTTCAATATCTAATCGCGCTTCATATGCTTGGGCCTTGTCTAGTTTTGGTCTTGTTTTGGGTTGAGGGGGAGCAAAAATTGTACAGCAATCTTCAAAAGGCTGGATTGCTAATTCAAAGGTATCAATTTTTTCTGCGATCTCAATGATCTCCCCTTTATCCATTGAAACGACAGGACGAATAATCGGTGTAGTAGTTACTTCATTGATTGCTACCATACTTTGCAATGTTTGAGATGCAACTTGACCTAGTGATTCACCGTTGATGATCACCAATCCTTTTCTTAATTCACGGATAGTATCCGTTAGACGCAACATCATCCGACGCGTCACCGTCATTAGATAGCCTTCAGGTACAACTCGCTTGATTTCTTCTTGAATCTCAGTAAAAGGAACTTCGATGAATTGAATACTACCAGCATACGGTGCAATTTTTGCTGCTAAATCCTTTGCCTTTTGCAATGCTTGTTCACTTGTATATGGCGGACTAGCAAAATGGACAGCCTCGACTTCGACCCCACGTTTCATCGACAAATAGCCGGCAACTGGTGAATCGATGCCTCCAGAAAGCATTAGCATACCACGCCCACTAGTCCCAACTGGTAAACCACCGGCACCACGAAGCGTCTCATATGAAAGATAGGCACCTTCTTTACGGATTTCGACACGAATATTTATATCTGGTTTTTTCATTTGCACAGCAATTTCAGGGAAGACTTCAAACACAGCCCCACCTAATTCTCGATTTAATTCATTTGAATCCAATTCAAAATCATGATCCGAACGCTTAGACGTGATTTTAAACGTTTGCCCTGGTTGATAGGCAGATTGGATGATACTTTGGACCATTTCACGAATTGCCGGCATTGTTTTTTCTACTCGGACACTAGGAGAGAAATTTTGAATACCAAACACTTTTTCTAATTTCGGCATGATTTGTACGCTGTCTTCACCATTTAATAATAGATGCATCCGATCTCGGTCAGCATGTATTTTAACAGCTGGAAAATCACTTAGTACTCTTTTGACATTTTGTGCTAATTGGGAAATAAATAATTTTCTATTTTTCCCTTTTGTTGAAAGTTCCCCGTAGCGAACCATGATTTCAGTATATTTCACAATTTTTCAATCCTTTTCTATGAAGCTTGATTTTTCAACCTATTCTTAGCAAGTCTTTCATCGCCACGTTTAACATTACCTGTTAGTCTTGCATCTATCTTATTGTTGCTCTTCGTCACAAGTCATTTGTAAATCTTCTCCTAGATGTTGAGCTTCTGTTCTTTTGACGATCATCACTTGTTTTCCATCAAAACATTCTATTTGCGACTAATTTATTTAATCCCATCATCTTCACCCACTAAATACTCATTGTTCATCCATTTAACACTAAAAATTTTTTATAGAGTTGATTAAAAATAATCATAAATTGTTCAGCCTCTGCGATTGTATTACTTTCGTCTAAGCTGACACGAACCGCAGATGTCGCTAAAGAGTCTGGTACTTTCATCGCATGTAGCGTACTACTCGTTAGTTTTTTACGGCTTGAACAAGCACTTGTCGTTGAAGTGTAAATTTGCTTTTCTTCCAGCGCATGGACTAAAACTTCCCCACGAATGCCTTTTAAAGCAAAACAGATAATATGAGGAGCAAAATCTGCTGTTTCTTTTGAAAAGACGGTCACATTCTTGTACTCTTTTAAGGCTTCAATCAAATAACGGCGAATAGTTGCCGTATGTTCTGGTTTGTCCATTTTTTTATCTACATATAATCGTAAGGCTTTCGCCATTGAAACAATCCCAGCAACATTTTCAGTGCTACTCCGTTGATTGCTCTCTTGACCACCACCATTTAATAAAGGGGCAAGTTTACGTCCATGTTTCCAATAAATAAAGCCTACACCTCGTGGACCATGAAATTTGTGTGCAGAAAATGTAGCAAAGTCAACACGCGGTGTCAACCACTGCTCTTGGCTTACTTTACCAATTGCCTGAACCGCATCTACATGAAAATGAATCGTTGGGTATTCAGTCAAACAGTCGCTGATTGCTTGAATCGGTTGGATCGACCCAATCTCATTGTTCACAGCCATGATCGAAACTAAAATCGTATCCTTACGAATTAATTTAGCTAATTCAGCCACCTTGACAAATCCACGCTCATCAACAGGTGCAACAGAAACCTCAAACCCATTTTCGGCTAGTTGGCTTGCCGTTTCAGAAACAGCCGGATGTTCAATATCTGAAATAATGATATGGCGGCCAAATGCTTTTTTTTCTATAGCTGTGCCTTTTAATACCCAGTTATCGCCTTCGGTTCCGCCACTCGTAAAATAAATCTCATTTGACTGAACTTGAATTAACTCAGCTATTTGCTTGCGTGCTTGTTCTAACAAACGATTTGCTTGATTGCCTAAGTCATGTAAGCTGGATGGATTACCAATAATACGTTGACTAACTTTTACAAAGGTATCTAAAGCTTGGGGATAAATCGGCGTTGTTGCACTATTATCAAAATATATCATTTTAAAAACCCTCTTCTTTTGAAATTCTTTCCTATTATATACTTTCTATTTTTGTAGTTCAACCTCACAATCCTTCAAATCAAAATAAAAAGGTGAGACACTTGTCTCACCTTAGATGATTAAATCGCATCAAGATTATTGAAGTAAAAATCTTCGATTCTTCTAAATGCACCTGGCTCCACTCTTTCAAGTGCAGTGCCGATCTCATCCAGAGCATCTTGATATCTGTATTCTTTTGAAAATAGTTCTAAGCTATTTTCCATCGCTACACGAATGGCTTCGTGTGTATGACGGTAACGATTAGCGTATTGCATCATTTGTTCTGTTAATGCAGCCGAATTAACTAAATCATTTGTTTTCTTATCTAATAGTTCTAAATCTTCATTACAAAGATCAGAAAGTTTTTTGATTTCTTCCATGTTAATACGAATTCTGTTTAAAGCTTTACTTAATTCTTCAATGCGGTCTGTCGCAACGAAAAAGAATTCTAAGTAATCAGCTGGTAATCCAGGTAAACGTTGCTTTTCAACATGACGTTTGATATTGCGTAAACGGAAATCATATTGATCAACTTTTTCTTGAGCAGCTTTTTCACCTTTACGTAATTCTTTTAATGAGTCATCGATTTCAAGTTGTTGATTTTCGATGTCATCTAATATTTTGTAGCAATCCTTGAAGAATGCTTGAACTTCTGAAAATGGAATTGTATGCTCTTTTAATTTTGGTTCAAAATCTTCATAGCGGCGAATCAATTCTTCGATTTCCGTTTGGAAGCCTCTTGAGCGACCTAACTCATTATGATTCAACGTATAACTTTGAGATGTATGATCTAATTCGATCATCAATTGACGATTATTTTTCAATGCATGGGCAATATAATCTCCAACTACCTTGTGATTCGTCATGACATATTTCTTAGCGTTGATCTCACGTTCCATGATTTCATACAATGCATCAATTGCATTCGCAGTGTCACGGTTTGCAACTTCTACAGCGTCGACTTCAGTCTTCTCCAAATCAACAGTTGAATTTTTCACACGTTTTTGAACACGTCTTAACTCATCTTCGAAATTCTTTTCAGGGAAAACATAATGATCTGCTAAGAGACGTTTGTATCCTTCTTCGATCTCTTTTAGTTGATCTGGGAAAGTCCGATTCAATTCATCATAAAGTGGTGGAATACGTTTCATCACATCATCTAATTCATAGGTGTGACGTTCAGCATTTTCCAACACCTCACGCGCTTCGATCGGATCGCCTGATGTATTCAATGTAACAAACTGTGTGAATTCGATCTCGATATTTTTGATTTGCTTTTGCAACTCAGGGTAAGCTGAACCAAATTCTGATTTTTCGTCGTGAAGTAATTTACTGATCTCTTCATAAACATCTAGCGCTTTTTGTACTTCAAGTGAATTACGTTCTTCACTTTCACGCAGCTCTTTCAAGCCATTACGAATGATTTCAACTTCTGACTCCATTTCAGTCATCGTCTCGTCAGCTTCAGCAACTGCTTTTTTTGCTTTCATAAAACGGAAGGTTTCATTTAAATTTTCAACTTCAAAAATCTGACTTTCTAACTCTGCAAAAGAGCGAGTATAAATCTCGGTCCAACGTTGATTCCATTCTCTAAACGTGTTCTGACTTTGTCCGACCATGTGCATTTTTTTTACATCGTCGACCTCTTCGATCACAGGCAAGTCGAACAGCGCTTCTTTCCTCTTTTCCAGATCATCGAGTTTCATTTGATTTTTCTTTCTCATAAAATAACCAACTAAATACAAAACAGCTGCGATGATTATTATAGCTAAAACTACGATAATGATCAGATTATTCTTCATCCATGGTTCCTCCGTTTATTAGTCCATATATGATATGCAACAGCGGATAAATAACAAAAACACGACTATCTGCTCTCACAATATTCTCTTATCTACTTAAATTTCTATAAAAACACCTACAGAAAATTATAGCACAAACCACTCAATCAAGCACTAACAATTTATAATTTTTTAAGAAATGTTTTGACTTTGTAATATTGCAACAAATCCGTACCGACTATTAGTCAGTTTAACCGATTCGCTCTGCTTTTTGCAACTTTTTGCACACATCGCTCAATGTATCTAGTTTTAAATCAGCCAATTGTTGATTCATACCAAAATGAGTATCTTTCAAAGCCCAGACTGCTAGACCAGCATCATGAGCTGAACGAATCCCTTTTTCAGAATCTTCGATTGCTACACAATTCTGAGGTTCAATGCCTAACTCTTGCGCTGTATATTCGTAAATTTCTGGTGCTGGTTTACTTTGTTTAAATTGTGTACCGCTGACGATCACATCAAAATAGCTAGTTAATTGACCGACCTTCAAGACTTCTTGTATCACAACCATGGCTGAGGAAGAAGCAAGACCAATTCGATAACCATTTCGTTTAAGAAACTTCAAAACACGTTTTACATCTGGATCGATCAAGTTACTATAATCAATCGGGTACTGGCTTTTGTATTCCTGATATTTCTCACTTAAAAAAGCTTCATCATAGATTGTATCATTAACAGCCAGAATCAGCTCCCATAGACTCCGCATATCTGCTCCGATAAATAGAGGGATTGGAATTTGCTCAATCGATAGATCATACTCTTTAAGAAACGCTTTTCTACGTTGATAATAGAACTCTTCACTATCGACCAACACGCCATCCATATCGAAAATTATGCCATTGTATTCTTGCATTATTTTGGTGCTCCTTTGTGTGACTATTCTTGTTCAGCTCTACTAGTCTAACAAAAGTTTGAAAAAAAATGAAGAAATTTGTTGAAAAACAATTGAAAAGATCGAATAATTGTCATTTTTACGGTTGCTTTTCCGTCTATATTTCGGTATTCTTTTACTATTATAATGAAAAATCTATTAAAATTAGGAGTGAAAAAAGTGAAAGTCATAAAATTTGGAGGCAGTTCTTTAGCATCTGCTACGCAATTAGAAAAAGTTTTACAAATCGTAAAAGAAGACGTTTCACGAAAGTTTGTCGTCGTTTCAGCTCCTGGTAAACGTTCTTCGGATGATATCAAAGTGACTGATTTACTTATTGCGTATTACAATGCTTATTTAAATAACGAGAACACCACCGAAATCATTAGTAAAATTGTTGGTCGCTACGAAGGGATTTTAGATGCGTTAGGCATTAACAAAACCGTTCTAACTGATATCCAACAAGCAATCGAACATTTAGCAACGTTATCTAAAGAAGACAATCCTCATCTTTTTGATGCTTTTTTAGCTAGTGGTGAAGATAACAATGCTAAGCTTGTTGCTTCTTTCTTCCAACAACGAGGTTTAAATGCCTGTTATAAGAATCCTCTAGACCTAGGAATCATTGTATCAGACGAGCCTGGCAATGCACGGATTTTGCCGTCTTCTTCAAGTAAAATCAATCAATTTAAAGAAACGGAAGAAATTTTAGTAATCCCCGGTTTTTTCGGTTTTACAGAAGCTGGCGATATCTGTACATTTTCTAGAGGTGGTTCGGATATTACTGGCTCGATCGTTGCCGCTGGTGTGCAGGCCGATATTTATGAAAACTTTACAGATGTCAATGGGATTTTTGTTGCTCATCCTGGGATCGTTCATGAACCGAAAACAATCAAAGAATTAACATATCGAGAAATGCGTGAATTAGCTTATGCTGGTTTTGCAGTGCTTCATGATGAGGCATTGATGCCTGCTTATCGTGCGAATATCCCTGTTGTCATCAAAAACACAAATAATCCGGACCATCCTGGTACTTTGATCACAACATCAAGAACCGTACAACATGATCCTGTGGTCGGGATTGCCAGTGACCAAGGATTTGCCAGCATTTATATCAGTAAGTATTTAATGAATAGAGAACTAGGTTTCGGTCGTCGTTTATTACAGATACTGGAAGAATTAGGTCTTAGTTATGAGCATATGCCTTCAGGAATCGATGATATTTCGATTATTTTGAGAGAACGGCAATTAACTATTGAGATCGAAGAAGAATTGATGAAACGTTTGGAAAACGAGCTTGAACCTGATGAATTGCGAATCACTCATGGCTTATCTATGTTAATGGTGGTAGGTGAAGGCATGCGCCAACGAATTGGTGTCATGGCAGATAGTACGGCTGCTTTAGCTTTCAACAAGATCAACTTGGAGATGATCAATCAAGGTTCTTCTGAGGTGAGTATCATGTTCGGTATTCGGGAAGATCAGGAGAAAAAAGCGATCGAAGCGTTATACCGCACATTCTTTGAAAAATAGTCAATGAGAAACGTCGAAAGAGACCACACCTAATCTAGGTTTGCTCTTTCGACTTTTTACATACTCTTAACATGATTTCACCCCAAAATACTGTTTACCTGTGCTTGTCCTTTTACAGAAAGCATTTCCTTCATTAAGAGTCTGGAGTACAATAAGAATATATGATAACAAAGAAAAGGTGGGAAAGATGATGATTGAATTAGTAAGAGTTAGTAAAAGTTACGGAACAAAACAAGCACTAAATGAGTTGAGTTTAACAATTAGACAAGGAGAAATCTTTGGCTTTCTTGGTCATAATGGCGCTGGCAAATCAACAACGATTAAAAGTTTAGTTAGTATGATTCAACCTTCTAACGGCACTATCACAGTAGATGGTTTAGACTTATCAGAAAATCGGCAAGCAATCAAGAAAAAAATTGCTTATGTTCCTGATACACCTGATATTTTTTTACAACTGACTGCTGGAGAATATTGGGATTTGATTGGGGCAGCTTATGATCTTGATTCTGTCCGAAGTCAGACTCGTTTGAATGAGCTAGTTTCTTTATTCGACATGCAAAGCCATCAAGAGGAAACCTTAGCGAGTTTCTCTCATGGGATGCGGCAAAAAACGATCATCATCGGCGCTTTATTGCCTGATCCTGATATCTGGATTTTAGATGAACCCTTACAAGGCTTAGACCCTCAAGCGGCATTTGATCTTAAAGAAATGATGAAAAGACATGCAGCCAAAGGGAAAACGGTTATTTTCTCGACACATGCATTAGACACTGCCCAACAACTGTGCGATCAATTAGCAATCTTAAAAAAAGGAGAACTCATCTATAATGGTTCTGTGGATGAATTGTTAGCGCAATCGCCAAATGAATCGTTAGAAACGATTTACTTGAAAATGGCTGGACGTCAAGCTGACACACAAGGCTTAGACACTATTGAAGGTGATTCCTATGAATAAAAAACAGCTGCTTGAACTGACACGTGTAAATTTGCGTTATGCTAATCCTCAAGTAACTGAACGTGCTCGCAAAAAAGGGAAAAGCGGTAAAGCATTGACCAGATCCTTGATCAATCAATATCTGCTCTCCGGTGTGTTGTTCTTGATGATTTATGGCGTAACGATGTTCATGATAGATTTTAGTCAGATGCCTGGTTTTTTTACCTATTATGTCGCTTTATTTGCTATTTTAGCTTTTTCACAAGGAATAACGGTTATTTATAATGTTTTTTTTGAAAGTCAGGACTTACCTGCTTACCTTCCTTTACCCTTTCGACAAAGTATGATTTTTACAGCTAAAATCTTGGTCGTGGCGTTGACTGTAGTGCCCTTTGTCTTTCCGATGCTGGTTGTGTTTCTACTGACTGGGTGGCGGTCTGGGGTTTTGTTACCAATTACAATTATTTTAGCAATTTTACTTTTCTTGTTAGTTCTAGCTGTGATCTTTGCTTTTTGTTGTCTAATCGTTTTTGGTTTGACAAGAACGACTTTCTTCAAAAAACATAAAAAAGTCGTAACTAGTTTATTATTGGGCATTTCAATGGCTATTGCGATTATCGGGATTATTATGATGAACGGCCAAACCTCTTATTCAGAGACGACTCAAATGGATCGTGTGCCTATTTATCTATTCATTCCGCTTTTCCAAATCATCTCTGAGCCGTTTTCACCAACGGGTCTGCTCAGTTTCATTGCTCTGTTAGGTTTATTGCTACTATTATTACTAGCGATCAAGCTCTTTATCTTGCCTAAACTTTATGAACAATTGACTGATGCTTCTACCGCTAAAGTAAGCAGTCGCCGAAAACGTAAAGAAAATCAAAATTTGAAACAATTGCTTATAAATTATAATACGCAATTAATAAAAGAACCCAACTTAATTATGCAAGTTTTGTCTAATTCTTTATTGATGCCGTTGATTTTCATCGTTACATTTGCACTTGGCAGCTCGCTGAATTTAAATACTTTAGAATTTCGGTTTATTGGAGTCGTTTTTTTAACAGGGATTGCTTTAGCTTGGATGACCATTAACCAAACTTCTTTTATTAGTAATTTAATTTCTCTTGATCAGGAAAATTTCAACTTTATCCAGTCATTGCCTCTTTCAATGCATGGATATATGAAGCAAAAGTTCTTTGTTGGGCTTATCGTTCAATGTCTATTGACGAGTGGCGTTGCTTTGATCGGTGGGATTATTTTTAAACTGCCATTTTTATTTATCATCAGTTTGCTGCTAGGCTCGCTTTTGGGAAGTTACCTTCTCTGCCTTCGTTTTTTTGCAAGGGATTATCGGTTTATTTTATTAGAGTGGACTAGTATTAGCCAACTATTCAACCGTGGTGGGGGCAATGTGGGGTTAGTCTTAACGATGCTGGGATCGATTTTTGTTAGTTTGATTGTTCTTGTACTTTATGGTATTGCTGCGATGTATTTACCGTTTTGGCCACTTAATTTATGCGTTTTAGCTCTTCTTAGTCTGTTATCTATTCTGTGGATTCGTTATTACCGAACTCATTTTTGGGCTCTCTTCTCTTAAAAAAACGGATTAGAAAAGGAATTCCTCTTCTAATCCGTTTTTTCATTTACTCAATCTCAGCAGCTCTTTTTTGTCGCTCTAACTCTGCTTTGATCTTTGGCTCTGGAGCAAAGTCTGCCTCCCAGTTGTCAGGTTTTAACACTTTATGTGTAACGGGATGATAATGCGGTTTTCCATCTGGAAAAATTTTCCCCATATTCGCCTCATGAACAATTGAGAAAATCTCTGTTGGATCGACACCTAACAAAGAAAAAGAGCCATACGTAAAATATAACAAATCAATCAGCGCATCAACCTGTTCTACTAAAGGATCCGTTACCTCTTTTTGTTTACTTAGAACTTTTTCTTCTGCTTGATCCACAGACTCTTTCAGTTGATTGACTAACTCTTTAAACACTACTGGATCATTATTGGCTGCCCCAAATAAAAATTCTACTAATTCTTCTGCTTTAAAACCAGCTCTATCTGAAGCTTGTTTAGCAAAAAATGCTGTTGGGATTCTAGGTTTTCTATTATCAAATTTCTGATGAAAGACTTCTGTTTTTTCAAATGGATTCTCGATTTTCATGGGGTTCCTCCTAATCATAAAAGCCTAGCCCATGGAGCTAGATAATTTTATAATACTTCATCGCCTGGTAAATGCCATCTTTTGCATTTGTTTGCGTCACATATTTTGCAATTGCCTTAACTTCACTTTCTGCGTTTCCCATTGGAACCCCAAAGCCTACACCACTCAACATCTCTAAATCATTCCAACTATCGCCAAATGCTAGGACTTCATCTAATGTGAAACCAAAATATTCCACACATTTTTGAATTCCAATCAGTTTAGAACCTGACTGTGGAATAATATCTACGGTATAAGGATTAGAGCGTGTGATATGATAATCTGGCAATTGCTCTTTTAACGTCTGCGTCTCTGATGTTGGACTTAATAAAACGCACTGATAAATGGGTTCTTTTACTATTTCTAATTCACGGTAACGTTGTTCTTTCCTGTGAATTGAAAAACGACTGATCAGATTTTTTACAAGCGTGGTGGGAAAGTATTTTGGTAAATATCGTACAATTCTTTTTGCCCATTTATTTTGACCAAAACGCATCAATGAGCTCCCATCTAAACTTCGTCTTGAACCAAACATGATTTGCCGATGATAACGGTCAGAAAAAGAGAGGATTCTATTAAGCGTTTCATCTGAAAAATGTGCTGCGTGAATGGTTTCTTCTTGCGTATAAACTAATTGACCATTGTAAGTCACAAAAAAATCAAAGTTCAACGCATCGATTTGCTGGCTCAATTGTACGGGGCCACGTCCAGTTGCAACACCACAGAGAATTCCTTTTTCTTGTGCCAGGGCAATTCCTTTTTTTGTTGATTCCAATGCTTTGCCGTGGTCATTTACTAGTGTGCCATCGATGTCAAAGAATATCGCTTTTATCATGCTTGGTATCCCTTTCTCTATGCAACTTTTTTATGATTAAAACAAGCCCATTTGTTTAGGGTTTAACTGCTCGTATTCTAGGCCTAGAGCTGCTTTCATTTCTAATAGATTCCCTGCTGCATCTCCACCAGAATTATTGTTGAAGATCACCCCGACTTCTTTAGTTCCCCGAGCTATTTTTCCGACGGCTTCACTCAACTCTGCGATTTCTTCTGCGTTATAGCGATAGAGTGTCCGTTTTTTGCGCCAATCTTTATCATTTGCCATCCAACCAGCTGCATTGCGCCCGTGAAAACGAAACAATGCAAATTGATCATTTGTCGCATAAGGAAAAAATGGGACCGGATTAGTTGGAATTTGCGGTTCATCTACAACTACTAGTGAAAAATCATTCTTTTTCATAAATGATAGGGTTTGTTTGATATATTTAGCGGAATACCACGAACCATTCCGTAATTCTATAGCAACTGGAAATCCTGCAAACCAGTGACGAATCTTTTCCAAATATTGGACATTCTCTTTTGTACAACTGAATGTTGCAGAAAATTGAATCAAAAACGCATACAGTTTGCCACTTTCGTACATAGGCGCCATACTTGTCAAAAAGGCCTCAACCATCTCTTCTTCGCTTTGGTAATACTGCTGCCACTCGCCTTGACAGCTGATACCACTATATACTTTCATGACAAAACGAAAATTATTAGGAACTGATTTTGTCCATTCTCTAACAGAATCTTGTTTTGGGATTCCATAATAAGCAGTATCCATCTCAACTAAGGGTAAATATCCTGCATATTCATATAATGTAGAACGTTTTTTCCCAGTTAGCTTATCATGTTCATTAAAAGAAGTTAACCCTAAACGAATCATAATCTCTTTCGTCCTTTCTCTTCCTATTAAAGCAATATTATGTACATATAGTTAAAACAGTCATGCTATGCTTTTATTCTATACCAAAAAAGACTAAGACAAAACAAAAAGTTGTCTTAGTCAAAAAAATAATTTAACCCCATCGTTTATTGACTTTTTTTCCAGTTCATATTCGCTTCACAATAGGTTTGACCAGCGATTTTAATTTCGTGTCGGGTTGCTTTACCGTTTTCAGTATCCAACATTTCATAGTGGCTTTCTACTACTTGACCGTATTCCACTTCCTTATCAAATTTTACATTGATAAATGTTGGTTCATGTGAACTTAAAAAATCGTAGCCTAAAACATCTAGTAACCAATTAAAATAAATGGCATTGTTTACGTGTTGGTTGCCATCAATATCAAAATAACGGACACGATAAGGTAAAAACTCACCGTTTTCAACTTTTTCGATTTTTTCGCCGCGATAAATTTTCTTGATTTTTTCACTTTCGTACGGTTCTATGATTTCGGGTAGCACACTGCTCATTTTGCGATTTTCTTTATCCATCAAGACAAACGTCGACTTGATCAAGACGCATTCGTTTCCTAGCTCGTCATGAATCCAAAAGTTTCGATAACAGAAATACTTATTATAAGCGATCGCTTGAGTCGTAATCGCAAGCTTTTCACCAACTATAGGTAGGCGTGTGATGTGAATCTCATAATTGGTAATGACCCAGCCGAGACCAAACGAAGCGACAAAATCTGCCCCTCGATCTAAGGCATCGCTTTGCTCTTCGGAAGTTTTGATCACAACAGCCAACATTGACGGAATCGTCATTTTTCTTGTAATATCGCCATCATAATAAGCTACTTCATATGGAGTTGTAAATTTTTTTGCCACTGGATCTCCTCCTTTTTGTTGTCTAACTAGTTAAATTATAACATAAGATATCTGACACATAACAAGAATATTGTATGAAAGGATGTTTGTCCCAACCTCCTTCATTTTTCTGTTATACTTTACATAATCATAGTTATTTGGGAGGAGTTCATGGAAAAAACAAGTATTGTGGGGAAACTTCAGGATCTCGTTATTTCCACAACTGAAGGAAATATAAATACGACTATTGCTCGCGTATTACTCAAAAAAGTTGGCCATGATGCACCTGATATTACCATTGAGTCTTTAGCAGATGAGTGTTTTACCTCGACTGCTAGCATCAGCAGATTTTCGAAAAAAATAGGGTACTCAAAATTTTCTGATATGAAACAAGCATTTATCGAGTATCAATCGGACACGGCAAAATTTATCAATAAAAATAATTTTGAGTTGACGATTGGTGAAGCCGATAGTGAGCGTTCGCTTAGTCATTATATCCAAAAAATAGCTCATTCTTTTTTATCATTAGAAGAAAATCTTGATTTAACGCAGATCGATGCCTTATGTCGGCGAATCCATGATACTGAAGATGTTTATTTTTTTGGTACGCACAGTTCCGGCTTATTATTAGAACAATTTCAATATCAATTATTTTCATGCGGAAAATACGTTACATACTTTAACGGGCGGATGAATCAACGAAAAGCCTTCCAACAGATCACCAAAAATAGTTTAGTGATTATTCTTTCTACGGATGGTAATTACTTTTTAAAATTCAGCGATCTTTTATTTGACTTATCTTCAAAGGACAATTACACAGTCCTCATCACACAGAATATTCAGATGAGAATCGCAAATATTTTTGATGAAGTCCTTTATTTGGGACAAAGCTCTATTAAAAAGGCTGCTCCTTATCAAGCCCAATTATTGATTGATATTCTTTATTCTCGTTACTACCACCTTTATTCATAATGATGATTGTTTACTATAAATGACGTAGCTTTTCGTGGGTCATCACGGCCTGTTTATACATCTGCTCCATTGGTCGCAATGACTTTTTGATACCATGAAAAGCTATCTTTTTTATAACGTTTACGGCTACCTTTGCCTTCATTATCTAAATCGACATAAATGAAGCCGTAACGTTTTTTCATTTCACCAGTTCCGGCACTAATCAAATCTATACAGCCCCAAGTGGTATAACCTATTAATTCAACACCATCTTTTACAGCCTCAGCCATTTGTTTGATATGCTGACTAAAGTAATCGATGCGGTAGTGATCATGGATCTGTCCTTCAACAACTTTATCTTCTGCACCTAACCCATTTTCAACAACAAATAGTGGTAGTTGGTAACGTTGATAAATTTCATTGATAGTAATCCGAAAGCCTAATGGGTCGATTTGTCTGCCCCAGCCTGCATCCTTTAAATAGGGATTGCGGACACTTGCCATTGCATTTCCTTCGATAAGATTCTTTCGCAATTCACTATCACTAGTCTCTAAACGACTGGTATAATAACTAAATGCCACAAAATCAACCGTATGTTTAGCTAACAAATCAGCATCTTCTTTTGAAATCGACAGTTGAATGTCGTGCTCTTCAAAGTAACGTTGCGCAAAGTAAGGATAGGTCCCATTGACTTGAACATCAATAAAAAAATACTGTTCTCTCGTACGCTCAATCGCTGCTTGAACATCTTTAGGATTGCACGTATATGAATACACACTCCCTGCTGCCAACATACAGCCTATTTGCATGTTGGGATCAATCTCTTTTGCTACTTTGGTTGCTTCCGCTGATGCAAGTAGCTGATGATGTGCTGCTTGAAAAATGTGATTTTGTCTCTCGCCTTTTTCAGTATCGATCAAGCCGCCTGCTAAAAAGGGATTGCGTAAAATCATGTTGATTTCGTTGAACGTTATCCAATAGTTTACTTTCCCTTGATATCGTTTAAAAATTGTCTCGCAGTATCTTTTATAAAACCCAACTAATTGTTTGCTTTGCCAACCGCCATACTCTGTTGCTAAATAGAGCGGTGTATCAAAATGATTGATCGTAACAATTAGTTCAATCTTATAATTTAAACATTCATCAAAGACCGCATCATAAAATTGAAGCCCGGCTTCATTTGGCTCTAATTCATCCCCATTTGGAAAAATCCTAGGCCAACTGATTGATGTCCGCAAACACTTGATTCCAAGTTCAGCTAAAAGTTTTATATCTTCTTTATAGTGATGATAAAAATCAATGGATTGATGACTAGGATAATAATCGTACGTTTGTTCAAGTGCCTGCAAGGGATCTTTTAACCCACGTTTGCGCGGGGCGCCCACTGGTAAAATATCAATGATCGAAGGACCTTTCCCATCTTTTAAATAGGCTCCTTCTGATTGATTGGCAGCTAATGCACCACCCCATAAAAAATCCTCTTTAAATCTCTGCAATTGAATTCCCCACCTTATCTTCTTCATTTACTGTTAATTCTGTATCAAGTTGTTTTTCTTCAAGCAAGGCCTGCTTATCCGCAGCTTTAAAAAAAGGTAACCACAGAATAATTTGGACCACAATCAATATCGCTTGTACAAGTAGAATCGGCAGTCCTCCTTCTAACCAACCATAGGCCAAAGCGGGTGTTCCAAGCGGCAGCTGAATGCCTCGCAATGTTTCGATTACATGAAAAACCTGTAGTAAATAGGGAATCACAAACATCACGATAGGACCAATGATAAAAGGAATGAAAAAGACTGTGTTCAGTACCATTGGTATGCCAAAGATAACAGGTTCATTGATCCCAAAGAAAGTAGCAGGCAAAGCCATTCTTCCTAACTTTTTATAGCGGTCACTTTTCGCCGTAAAAGCCATCAGAATCGCTAATCCCAGCAAGGCGCCAGATCCGCCTAAATTAGCATAGGTTCCATAGTGTTGATATGTAATCGCATTTGGCAATTGCTCTCCTGCCTCAAAAGCCGTTAGATTTATCAAACTTAATGGAATAAAAACGGTTTGTAAAATAGGACGAATGATCATGTATCCATGGATACCGAAAAACCATAATAGCTGAGCAACAATAATTAACATGATAAATGAAAATGGGCTATTTCCTAATGTTTGTAACGGTCCACCTAAAATAGAGTAAATAAAGTTATTCGCATCTCCATATGAAGTCATTTCAAAGCCGAAACGTACGACTGAAAAAATACCTGTAAGAATAAATGCTGGTGCTATAGAAGCAAAAGATTTGGCAATGGTTGGTGGAACGCTTGCTGGCATTTTAATAATAATTCCTCGCCTAATAATGCCACAATAGATTATCGGAACAATGATCCCTATAATAAGTCCCATAAACATTCCCTTGGCACCTAAGTATTCCGTTGCCAGAGCATTTGAAATAGGGACGATCTCTCCTGTATTCAATTGATGGCCTACTCCATTGGGTAACAACAAGAAAAATAAAACAAGTGAAATCAGTGCTGAAGAGAAAGCATCTTTTTTAAAACCAAGCTTTATCGTTAAATTGTACGCTACCGCGCATACCACATAAAGAGCGATCATATCTGTCGTCACTTTTGATGTGTAGCTTAAAATAGTTGCTAAGTGGGTTACTTTTAGAAAACTTTGATACCATTCAAACTGCATACTTGAGAACAAAGTAAAAATGGCTCCTAGCATCGTAATCGGTAAAATCATTGAAAAACCATCTGAAATTGCGCTCATATACTTATTATTTTGAATGTTCATTGCGACTGGCATGAGTCGCTCATTGATTATCTTTTCAATTTTATTCATTTCCTTCTCCTTTAACCATTTTTTGTAATCGATTACAAAAAACAGCATATCATAGCACTATTGCACTTGTGAGAGCAAAATTTGTACAATTTACAGAAGCTGTTCTTTTTACAAATTTTGAAAGTGAGTGAAACTATACAGTGAGAAAAACTACATCCTATTTTTTAGATAAAATAAAAAAACTTTTCAAATTTAAAGAGTAAAATCTCTCCACTTGAAAAGCTTTCATGCTTAAGCTATTTGTCAAAAAAACACTTCTATTCACTATTTTTTTTACACTAGACGTGCCCAGTATTTCCGTAGCGGATCACTTCATCCAACAAAATTAAAAGCGCTTTCATTTTTATCCCTCCAAAAATTCAGTTGATTCTAAGTGGATAATACCATACTATTATATAAAACTAGAACAATAACGCTTAAACATAGAGGGGAAAAATATGAGAATCAAAGGAGACATCATCCGTTCAGTAAGAAAGCAAAAAAAAATGTCGCAAGTCACTTTGGCTGCTGGAATTTGTACACAGGGAACTGTTAGTAACATTGAAAATAAAAATGTCTGTGATAGTCTTGAGATCCTTGATGCAATCTGCAAAAGATTAAACCTCAGTCTGGAAAGTGTATTAGATGATAATGACGAGAAAAAACTAACGTCCCTATTAAATCATGTAGAAGAATTATGTAATACATTTAAACATAAAGAAGCTTATTCACTTTTACAAGAAAACTCGATTGACGTAACGAATTTCCAAAATAAAGAACTAAAGGTTCGCTGGTTCTATTTCATGGGGATCACTAATTTATTAGGCTACAACAATACAACCGATAGTTTGTATTATTTCTATAGAGCCGATGAGCTTGGTGATTCAAACTCTGTTTACGCGATTCTTTCAGTCAATAGTTTAGGAATCGTCTATGAAATGGTCAATGAATTAGACAAAGCGCAAGTTTACTATGAAAAATCCATCAATATGCTGAAAAAAATGACGGTTAAAATGCCGATCGAAGCCACTAAGATTTTCTTCAATACTGCGAAATTTTACTCATTGATCGAAGACTACAACACAGCTTTTGATCTAGCATGTGAAGGAATGATTTTGAATCGGACCTACCAATCCTTATATATGTTGGACCTTTTGGCGTATGAAGCCGCATTTAACGACTTTATGCGCTCCTCAGATTTGACAGCACCTGATTTTAATAGTGCGAAGGCTTTTGCCACATTCAACGACAATCAAAGCTTGTTAAGTGTGATTGCAAATGATGAAAAAAATTTGAATCGTTAAAACAATAAATGTCAGAATGAATTGAGCTCAATCCATTCTGACATTTTTATCTTTTCATCACATATATATTATTTTAAAAATAATTTCATATCATTTGAACAATACGAAACAACATGATATATTTACCAATGTAAGCGCTACAAAAAATACTTTTAGGAGGAATCACATTGAAAAATACAATGCTCAAAGCAGTCCTTGCACTTGGTTTATTAGCTGGAGGGTTATCTGTTTCATCGACTATTACACATGCTCACGGATATGTTTCATCCCCGGGAAGCCGCGCCTATTTCGGCAGCGCCCAAGGTGGAAAAGTAAATAAGAATGTTGGTCGTGCTGAGTGGGAACCTCAAAGTATTGAAGCCACTAAAAATACATTTACTCCTGGGAAATTAGCTAGTGCTGGGGTTAGCGGTTTTGAACCATTAGATACACAGACCACTGATCGGTGGGTTAAATCGGATATCGCTACAGGTCCACTTTCAATCAAGTGGACACTGACTGCTCAACATCGAACTTCGACATGGGATTACTATATGACAAAACAGGGATGGGATCCAAATCAACCATTAGCGATCAACAACTTTGACTTGATTGGGCGTGTTGATGATAAAGGAACTATTCCTGAAGCTACGGTCAATCATACCATCACAGTACCAACAGATCGTAAAGGCTATCACGTGATTTATGCAGTTTGGAATGTTTTTGATACAACAAATGCATTTTACCAAGTCCTCGATGTTAACGTAAAATAACTAGTTAAGGGCAACTGGAAGGAGCGGCAGAAAGGACTAATGACCTGGTCAGCCAACTGGGACATTGGGACAAACGTAAATGGTGTTTCTTATAATAATGAGTTTGCTACAAGATATACACAAATTGTACAGTAAAAAAGGAAGAGAGCGGCACAAAACTAAAAACAGTTTTGTGCCGCTCTCTATATCCGTATAAACGGCGAGAAAAAAGTAGACTACGCTACGATCCTCTTTTCACTAGCCAATTAGTTTTAAACCGATAACAGACCCTAAAATAACTCCAATAAAAATAATTCTACGCCAATCCTTCGATTCCCCATAAAAAAGCATTCCTAAAACTGCTCCGCCAGCTGCTCCTATCCCTGTCCAAATCGCATAAGAAACACCCATTGGTAGAGTTTTCATAGCTAAATACAGAAAAACGAAGCTTGCGCCAAACGTTAAAAATAACAGAAATAAAGACTGTTTATCTTTTTTCAAATTAAAACGATTGATCGATCCAACTCCCAGCATTTCAAAAGTTCCCGCAATAATCAAAAAGATCCAACTCATTTTTGACTCGCTCCCTTCTCACCTGTAACAAATTTCAAGCCCATCACACCAATAAGTAATATGATGATTAATAGAATTTTAGATAGTTTAAATTCTTCGCCGAAAAAAAGAATGCCTGTAACCACAGTCCCAGCTGTACCTAACCCAACAAACACCGCATACGCTGTTCCAACCGGCAGTGATTCTCCTGCTTTTATCAATGCGTAGAAGCTGATGAGAATGCAAATAACCGTTACTAAAATTTCCCACCAAGTATTACTATGCTTTATTCCAATGACCCACAGAACCTCAAAAAATGCACCAATCATTAATTTTATCCAATCCTTACTCATCTAAAAACCTCCTAAATTTAAAAGCATTGCAGACTCGTATAATCTTATGCAACTAAACGACATAAATAAAAAAAAGTGTCCATCAACAATTCCTTCTAAGGCCTAAGAATTGTTGATCTACACTTTTGCTGATAAATAGCCGGCGCTACCTATCAAAGTTAGTTGATTTAATTTTATTATTTCAATGTATTAACGTCACTTTTCATCCTACTACACAATCCATGATTTGGCAATAGTCGTTCTCTATCTAATTAATTAAATAAATTTTAACAAATAACCTGTCTTACCCATAAAAATAGTCAGAAGTGCTTTTATTTTAGATACTTCTAATTAAATGTCCAAAAACCCAAGCATTTTAGAAAAATTTCTTTCAACAATTCTTCATTAGTTTATTTTAACTTATTAAAAAAACAAATTAATCGAATAATTCTGAAAATATTCGTCTTACGATTTTGTAAATCTAATCAACATATGATACACTTAACTTATCAAAAAAAGATTCCTAGTGAATCAGTTAACGTTGATATTACTTACTTTAGGCGGTAGTAATATCAGCGTCTTTCTTTTGTCTATACAAATTATAACACACTAAAATCTTTTTGAAAATATGCGCATACTTTGGGTAACAAAAAAATCCTAGCTCGGATGAGCTAGGATTTTTTTCTATTTACGCCAAGGCACCCATTGGGTCCCAAGGTGCTAACACTGTTGGCTCTTGTTTCCAGACATTTTGCAATTCTTTCGATAATAATTCTTTCCGGACAACGATTTGATACGTATACTCATCCATCCAAGCGTCGCTCATTACAAAGAAACCTTTATCACCGACTTTTTCACCCCAGCTGTTTTCAACTTTCCATTTAGTCGATGTGCCGTCGATCATATCGACACCTGTCAAGACCATTGCGTGCGTCATTAAACTTTCACCAAAATCTAGACGTTGTGCTTTCGTCATTGTAAAATCGATATCAAATAGATCATTCATATCATACGCATCTAAAGACATGATCCCACTATCTCTTGTAGAGGATTGACCAACATCGCAGCCAAACCAAACCGATTCTCCTTGTTCAAGTTGAGCAATAGCTAATTTTTTGAAAGTGGTCATATCCACATTGATGTATTTAACCTCTTTACCACCAACGACATTCCCTAACATTTCGACTGTATAGGTTTGATTATAAGGTTTGTCTGCTGTTGGAGCATTGATTATACTTACATATTCATCTAGATCTACGCCAACGTATTTGTCATAAAATGATTGGGGCGTTAAGTTTTGATCTAAATGGTATTTTTTCTCTTCGTCACGGTATTCAAAATCAAAAGTTTCAGGCGGCGTACCCAATGAAATTGCCAAAAAGTTGTAAACCTCACCCAGCATCGCTTCTTTAGCTGTTTGAATGTCTTGCACTGGTTTGCCACTAGCAATTAACTCACGCAAAATCGTTGCGTCTTTTCTTAATTTTTTGTTTAAGTAATTATTCAAATCACGAGAGTTTGAGCTATTGCTGCTTTCAGGCATGGCTGTTTTAGGAACAACACCATATTTTTGGAAAAGTGATACGATCATATCCCATTGTCCACCATCTTGTTGAGGTGTCGCTAATAGGAACGCCACTTTTCTACTATCTAACGCTTGATCAGCCGTCGCAATTATATTTTCATAGAAGTAATTTGATTTTTCATATTTATCCCAGAAAAAAGTATAATTTTGAGATAGTTCAAAATCTTTTAGATTAAAGCTGTTGATCATTTTGTGTCTAAATGTATTTAAGGCTGCAAACATCCAACAGCGGCCACTTTGTTTTTGATTGGCCACTTTTCCAGTTGTAAGATCCACTGAAAAAACAGGTACATTATTGACCTCAGCACGTTGATTTTGAGCCGAAGCTGCAATACCATTTTTTACTACTCCGCGTTGTAAGGCATTTTGTTTATTATTTTTTGTAAATGTATCATGAAACTTTTCTGTAACAGTTGGTTCAATTGCTGACATATTCATTCATCCTTTCACACATCACGTTTCTTTTCTATTATATGCCTGAATTTTCATTCTCTCAAGCATTTCATAAAAATATCATTGCTTTTTTGCATCACGTGTATTATTATATGTAATACAAAGTGAAAAGAGGTGAAATGATGTTATTAGAAATAAATGCCCAAAGTCAGATCCCTATTTATCAACAGATCTGTGATCAATTGATCCTTGGGATTGCCACAAATAAGTTGCAGCCAGGCGAACTTCTGCCTTCTGTTCGACAAATGGCAGACGAAATCGGAGTGAACATGATGACTGTTTCAAAAGCCTACACTTTATTAAAAAATGATGGTTACATTTTGACTGATCGCCGAAATGGAACAAAAGTAGCTGAAAAGCAAGTCAATGAACCGTCATTTCAAAAACGGTTTTCAAAAAGATTGGAACTGTTGTTAGCTGAAGCCCAGATTCATCAGCTATCGGAAAACGCAATACAAGACGAGGTCAAACAGATTTATCAAAAATTTGAACAGTAAAAGGTGTGTTGAAAATGAATTTCTTTCTCTATTTACTACTTGTAGGTGTCAATTTTTTAATGGCTCTTTCTGGCAGAATACCTGCAAATCCGCATAAAAATGTTATTTTGGAAACAACTTTACCGAAAGATAAGCTTCAAGATGAACAAGTTCTTGCTGTTAGTAGGACTTATAAAAAAAGACTACTTCAAGGTGCTTTTATTTTTACTATTCTAGCCTTACCGATTTTAATCATTCCTTACGATTCATTGACGTTGATTTACTTTATCGTGAACGTATTCAGTTTTATTGGTGCATTTTACTATTTGGAAATCTTGTCTATTCGAAAAATGACCGCAGTGAAAGTGAAAAACAATTGGGTATTGCCCGTTCGTCCGATTTTAGTGGATACAAAACTTGTGGCAAATAAGAACCGGAAATTAATTTCTATCTGGTGGTTTTTACCCAGCCTTTTAATCGTTCTTTCGGGCTCTATTTATTCATTCGTAACACTTGGAGCAACAGGTGGGACTTGGCTTTTCTGTCTGCTTGCTGTTCTTATGATGGCGATGTTTTGGCTTTTCTATTATTTTATTGCACGTTTTCCAGTCAAGGCTGTGACAAGTGATGAAGCGATCAATCAAAAAGTCAATGATTCCATGCGCCACCATTGGTCCGTTCTAATGGCTCTTTCAGCTTTTGCTCTAAGTCCACTTGCTTTCATTTCAACGATTTCGATTGTTCTGCCTTATGAGCAAATGCTGATTGTATCCTTGATCTTTGCACTTTTGATTTTGTTTTTTGTGCTCTTTACTTTTTATTATTTGTTCTCCGCTAGAAAAAAACAAGATCAATTGATTGCACAAGCCAAGGAATATCGTTACAGTGATGAAGATCAATATTGGAAGTATGCGATTTATATTAATCCAGATGATAAAAGGATCCTTGTACCGGACCGTGTCGGCATGAATATCTCAACTAATTTAGGTAGACTTGGCGGAAAACTGACGATGGGCATACTGGCCGTTATTGTTATATTTGCTTTGATTGGTGTCAGTATCCCTATGCTGATCAGTGACTTTACTGCTAATCCCTTTCAATTAAGCACTTCTCATATTGGTATTCATTTATCTGCACCGATGACTCAAAGTAGAAAAATCGAGTGGGACGATGTTGAATCTGTGGCATTGATCGACACATTGCCTAAAGATAAAATCCGTCTCTATGGCACAGCGACAGAAAATTATTTAACAGGAGAATTTCGGGTCGATAACAAGCCTGCTTATTTATTGGTTTTAACGCATGAAAAACCAATTTTAGAAATAAGAACGAAGGATAAATTGTACTATTATACGAATAAAGACAGCCACAAAACAAAAAAATATTATCAGGATATCCAAACAATTCGTGGGAAATAGGGTGAGGGTAGGAAAAGTGACTTCGCTTTTCCTACCCTTTTTCTTTATTTTTCATCTGCCTAAGTAATCTTTTTCTATTCTTAAGAGCTTATTTTAGTAAAAACTGAATTTTTTCCAAATTATACTTTGACATATTTCTTTTATGTGATTAAACTAAGCTTAATGAATAGGAGTGAACAAACTAATGACTGGATTCAATTTGAGAAATTACCAGAAATCTGACTTAGAAACGTTACTTGCTTTATTTAACGGAACAATCCAAGCAATCAATAAAAAAGATTATACCCCCCAACAAATAGAGCAATGGGTTCAGCTAACACCTGACTATGAAAAATGGCATGCCAAACTTGACACAAACTATACCGTCGTTGCACAAAATAGAATGCAAATACTTGGCTTCGGAAGTATTTCTGATTCAGGAAAGCTTGATTACTTATACGTCGGTAAGGAATGGATCGGCTACGGTGTCGGAAAATTAATTGCGAACGATCTGATTGCTCATGCATTTAAGGCTGGCGCTAAAGAGATTACGGTCTATTCGTCGATCACAGCTAAGCCCTTTTTTGAATCACTTGGTTTTGAATCGAAAGAACAAAAAATCAATTACCGCAATGGTGTATTGCTGATGAATTACTTAATGGTTTACCGTAAAGATAACGAATAATCGGTTATTTTTACCAATAGAAAACAAAGAGACCCACCATTTTTTTGGGGAGTCTCTCTGCTTTCTATTTATTTTTTTTGCTTTGAACTTTCTTTTTTAGATAGTCGATCAACGACGTGTAATCGACCTTCTCATAATCAGTGACATCTACTTCATGAAGTTCTCCTAATTGAAATTGATCGTATTTTCTTGTTTGAGTGATTTGTTTGAAGTTTTCCTTCGTAATTAGATTGTCTGCCTGACTTCGATCCTCTAATCTGTCTGAAAAATGATAATGAGACATGAGATGGCTGAGATGGCGATCTGGTTCTAAATCTCGTCGGGCTCTTCTTTGCCATAATACTTCAAAATCAGCTACCAACCGGATCGTGATCACTTCATACGCATAAGTATCTGCCAAGTTCGCTAGTGTTTCTTTTTGTTTATCACTAAAAGGATACTCTGAAACAATCACTTGCTTGCCTGCTTCCATATAGAGCGCTAAAACACCATAGTAAAAATGCCAAACTTTTTTCTCCAGCTGCGCTTTTTCGGCAAGCGTATCAAACCCGATTGAATCTGCAAACAATTCTTTTCCTTCATCTGGTGTAATTAGAAAAAGATCAGGAATCTGTTCGCGGATTTTTTGAATGAGATAGCTTTTACCTGTTGCTGGGCTGCCTGCCAGTAGAATTAAATACTTTTTCATTAATCTACCTTACTTGTAATGGACTGTTGGTATTCATAAACAAACCGATTTTGTGTTTCACAATGTCGTGACAAACTTCATTGGCGGGAATCACATTGTATCGTAATGATTTATTTACAGCAGTCTCTTCAAATGACTCTTTGGCCATCTTGGTCCAATTCACTAAAAGTTCCGTCCCAACATTAAATTTGCGGATACCATTATTGATCAGTTCTGGATAATCTTCTTCTTTAACGCCAGTTCCGCCATGAATAACTAATGGAATATCAACAATTGCGTGGATTTCTTTAAGCAGAGGTAGGTTCACTTCGGTTTTAGATTTAAATTGTCCATGATTTGTTCCAATCGCAATGGCTAAGGCATCGATTCCAGTCGCTTCTACAAATGCTAGTGCATCCTCTGGTTTAGTGTAAACTTTGTCATTTTCTGCCACATGGATTCCTTCTTCCGTTCCACCAATCGTACCTAATTCTCCTTCAACAGAAACACCATGTTTATGAGCATATTCGACTACCGCTTTGGTTTTTAGAATGTTTTCTTTGAAAGGGAGGTGTGAACCGTCGTACATAACAGAGGTGTACCCTTGATCGATTGCTTCTTTAATGTCATCAAAATTCCGCGCATGGTCTAAATGAAGGACCGCATCAACCATTTCGTTTTCAGCCATTGTTTTCACCACAGAAACCAAGACCTCGTAGCCAATATACTTTGCTGTATCGACACTAGTTTGGATAATAATCGGAGCCCCCATCTCTTTTGCTGCCCGAATCATTTCAGGCAACATTTCCAAATTATGGGCGTTAAAAGCCCCTACTGTAAAATTCAATTCTGTTGCTGTTGCTGTTACTTCTTTTAAGGTTGTATACATGTTTCCGTCTCCTGTCTATTGATTTTATTTGCCACCAATCGTAACTTGTTTTGCAATTTGTCGCATCTCATCCATTTTGTTCATCCAGTGATCGATTCCCCCATCATCTCCATTTCTGGCAGCTTCTGCACGTTTTTGATTGTATAAATTGAGTAACTTTTTATAGCCTGCTCCGATACTATTTTTATAGATTTGGCTTTTTTCTAGCATAGCAATCGCCTGCTCGTCTTCTTTTAGTTGGGCCAATAATAGCCCAAGTTCCTCATATTTTTCAGCTAATTCTTTATCCGCTAATTCTGGAGTATCGATTTCTCGTTTTATTTGTTCGATTTTTTTGCGCATTTCATCTTGCTGCTCTTCTGTTAGTTGCGCTTCAGATTCTGTTTTCACAACAGTTTTCTTTTTGAGAAAATTAAACATGCTGTTCCCTCCTATTGTTAAAAGGCTCTCATGATTGGACTAATGATCCAAGCATATAGAAGCGCTGCGGTAACGGTGTCTACATCGGTCGCTGTGGCATTGACAAAGCCCATGCTGTTGAAGATCGTGACTAACAAGGCTGGTAATAATGTGATGAAAAAGCCATGGGCAATGCCACCAATGATCGCGCCTCTTCTTCCACCTACCGCATTTCCAAAAATCCCAGCAGTTCCACCGGCAAAAAAGTTCGTCAACATACCTGGCAAGATCATTGCTAAGCCAAATGTCGGTAAAATGAACATTGCTAAGACAGCCCCGATCGTAGTTGTAATAAAGCCTAAAATCACTGCATTTGGGCTATATGGGAAAAATACAGGGCAATCTAATGCTGGAATGGCATTTGGTACAAGTTTCATCGCGATCCCTCTAAAGGCTGGTACGATTTCTCCAAGTAATAAGCGTACACCAGCTAATAAAACATACACTCCAACAACAAATTGGATCGCTTGTAGGAAAGCAAACATGATATAATTTTGGTTACCTGATAATGTCGAAGCAAATGTTTCTCCTGCGAATAACACCGTCACGATATATAATGGCACCATCACAACCATTACAGACAAATAGGTATCTTGAAGAAATTCAAAGGATTTCGGTAATTTAAGATCCTCTACTGACTTCTTATTTTCACCACGTTCACCAAAAATCCAAGCGACTCCTGCTTCAAATAGATAGCCAATTGTACAAAAATGACCTAAAGCAATATCATTTGAGCCAGTGATTTTTCTGATAAAAGGCTGCGCGATTGCTGGCATTGCAACGGCGAAAACGCCACCGATAAAGCCACCTACAATGATCAAGGCTATTCCACGAAGACCGGCAAAGTAACCAAAGACTGTCGTCATCGTTGCCATCCATAATATCGCTTGGCCTGTTAAGAAAATATATTTCCATTTTGTAAAACGGGCAATGAGAATATTAAAAACAAAAATAGCTAGAAAGGTCAACGCAATGTCTCGACCTAACCCCAGTTCATTCATCGCTTGGCCGTTGATTGCCTCGATCGATGGAATGATTCCCTGCATATGAAACCCTTCTGTAAAAATCTCACCAAAATACGTCAAACTCCCTACGATAATGCTAGAACCTGCACTCAACACCTGAAACCCTAACAGTGTTTTCAATGAGCCCGATAAAACTTGCCCAATCGATTTTTTTTGTAAGATCAATCCTAGCATTGCAATCAAACTAATTGTAATCGAAGCCTGTGTTAAAATATTTTCGATGATAAAATTGACTACCCCCATGTTAAAATCCCTCCATTAATTTTTTGTCGCTAAATTGCGCCTTTTGCTTGTAAAACGGGTGTGATTTTTTCATCAATTTCCACTTTTGATACAATATTTTTCAAATAGATGATCGCTGTTTTTTCCTCATCAATGCTAAATTTCTCGAATTGTGATTGGAAATTTTGAGCAGTGATAATGATATCCGGATTCATAGAAACAGCCGATGAGATATCCGTATGCTCTAGTTTTGCCTCGACTCCTTTTTGATTTAACACATCTTCTGCCGCCATTTGCGCTGCAAAACTACTCCCCAATCCTGCACCACAAACAAATAGAATCGTTAGTTTTTTCATGATGATTTGCTCCTGTCTTGTTTATTTTTGTGTTTCTTTCATACTTTCTTCATACAAAATCGTTTCAAATTCTGTTACAGTCGTACATTGAGCTAAACGGTTTATCTTCGTCTCGTCATTGATCAATTCAATTAAGCTTTTCATAATATTCAAGTGAGAAAATGAATCGACTGCGGCTAAACAAAAAATAATACTTACCGGATCATTCTCCTCATTTCCAAATACAACGGGTTCGGCCATGGTCGCGACACTGATTCCTAGTTTATTCACGCCATCATCTGGTCGTGCATGAGCCAAAGCTAAATGTTTTCCGATCACAATATATGGACCAAACTCTTTGACTGAGGCAATCATAGCCTTGATATAGGATTCTTCAATACTCTTGTCTTTTAACAATGGACGCGCAACGCTTTGAATCGCACACTCCCAATCTGGACATTTTTCTAATAATAAGATATCGCTTTGTTTTAAGACATCTCTCAGCATCGGCTGCAACTCCTTTTTATTTATCTTTAAATTGTTCTTATCAAATGCTTCTTCTAAACTTTGATAAATTTCACTAGAAACGATTCCGCCACTTGTCTTGATCAAATCAAGTACTGCATAAAATAAGTCTGTAGAATCCTTCCCATTATTGATCAAGCGTTGAACTTGTTTATTTCGTTCTAAAAATTCTTGAATGTTTTGACGACTTTCTTCTTTAATGATCGGATCCAAAACTAGAATCGGTAATTCTTGATAGGTCAAGTTGACTGTTGAAAAAATCAAATCGACATCTAGTTTTGAGATCAGTTCCATTTCTCCAGAACTTAAAACAGCTACTACCTCAATGTTGAATAACTCTTTTAGATTTTCTGCTAATAATTTTCCTGTTGCTATTCCGTGGTTACAGATCACAACTGCTTTGTACGTGTATTTCAACTCTTGATTGATCGCACTAACCGATGTAGAAAAATGAATCGTCAAAAAGGCAATTTCATCATCACTCAATTCATTTTTCGTAATAGCTTCGATCGTTGGTGCAAATTTTTTTATGGCTAAATATATCGAAGCATAGTAGCGCTTGATGTTTTCTTTTAAAGGATTTAAAAGTTGGATTTCACTTTTGACTCTATTGATCAAACCAGCCATGTGTCGATATAATCCTTCGTGTAGTGATTCTTCTTTTTTTGAAAAGGGTATTTTTGTCGCTTGTTCGACAGATTGAATGAGCTGGATCGATAGCAATTGTGCTTGGACCCATTCAACAGAAGTACTCATGCTGCCTGTTTGAATCGTCTCTAACATAAACACAATATAATTTATTTCAGCTGTTGGCGGTCTAACTGCAAGTGTTCAGCATAATTGATCTATAAAAGACCGAATCTTATTTTGAACACTATCCGCTATTTCCCAAGATGACGTCACGATCAACTCCTGCCTAAAATAACGACTCAGCCAAACTGTAGTGAACATAACAGAATGATTTCGATAAATATCTTCTCGTGGAGAAATTGATTGATGGTAGACTTGATCTATTTTTTTTAGTATATTTTTAGGCATGTAACGAAATAACTGCTTTTCTGAAGTTGTCAGTCCCATCTCACTTTCATCAATAAACTGCAAATTGTCTATCGCTTGATTGATCAAATCATAAATCATCGTACGAATGGTTCGCTCTGATCCTTTTAAGACGATTCCTTGTTTTGGCATACTCAAAACTTCGATACCATACCTCAAAAGAATCGTTCGAACTCTGCGCATATCTTCATCCATCGTACTTTTTGAAATTTGGTACTCACTTTCTTTTTGGTATAAAAAAATAGGTTGTTCAGACAAAGAAAAAGCCAAAATCAAGTCAAAAATCCGTTCTTCCCGATTCAAATAATCAAATTCATTCTTTTCATCAATCAGGGGTTCCAACTTCGTTCTTTCCTTTAGTTGTAAGGCTAAAAACATTCCTCTTTTTCTGATTGTTTTTATTTCTGGTAGTTCTTGATTTGCTAGAAATTCGTTAATTTCCTTAATTTCATTTCTAATAGTTCTGTTACTGACTCGAAAATCTTCACTTAACTCTTCTAAAGTCACTGGATAGTCTGACCAAATAAAGCGTTTTAGGATTTGTATTGTTCGATCTTTCATCTGTTTCTCTCCTTGTCTGATTTCAGTATATAGCTGTTTGCTGCAATTGATTAGTAGAGATTGTTGCAACATTTACTTGCAAAAATGTAAGCGTAATCATTTTCGAGCAAATAAAAAAAGCTAATTTTAGTATACAAAAAAGAGCATAAAAAAAGTCTAGTTCCATTTTTTTCGGAACTAAACTTTTTTTGACTGTTCGTTACGCTACAGTAAATTTTGTTTCAGAAAGCGAACGCTGTAGCTCATCATTTGAAATTTCTTTGTCACTAATCACGACGGCTGATTTATTTTTTAAATCAACACTAGCTGATTGGACACCTGCAATTTTTTCAAAATTTTCTTTGACGATCGTTACACAACCATCGCATTTCATTCCGTTGATCGTTACTGTTTTTTCCATTGGTAAACACTCCTTATCCTTGTTTTAATTGTACTGCTTTAACTCACTAAATGACACTGACACTGACCAGGAATACAGTTGCAAGGTACTTCTTTCACTGCGGTTTTCTGTTTCTCTTTAAGCAGTGTTTCTAATCGGGTAATATCGTCAACACTCAATAAACTGTCAGTGATGATGGATTCAAGAACTTTACCGACTTTTTTGCTACAAACTTTTGTCAACAGCTCTTGTGAAAGTATTTCAATGCTAGAGCGTTCTTCTACTAAAGGAAAATAAATAAACTTATTCCCAGTCCGCTTTGTGCCCAACATTCCTTTATCGACTAAACGGCTTAGCAACGTTTTAACTGTCGTACTTTTCCACTCAGTCTTTTCATTCAGAGCTGCAGTGACTTCTTTACTCGTCGTTTCTTTCGTTGTCCATGCAACACGCATGACTTCCCACTCTGCATCTGTGATCTTTAATGATTTTTTCTTTTCTGACATAAAAAGTCTCCCTTTTACTATTCTCTTGCTTAACAGCACAAAGAACTACATCCGTAGTCAATCACTAAATTAATAATAACTCTTTTTTATACGTTTGTCAAAGAGGAGAAAGTCATTTGTGAATAGACAAAAAACTTCCGTTAAATTTTCAGAAGTTTTTCAATCTTGTTTTATTGAAAAGAGAGTTTCTTTATTGTTTCAATCAAATGCTCAGCAGTTAAGCCATATTCTTTTTTCAGTAATTCTGGATCCCCGGATTGGCCAAATCGATCTTGAATTCCGATTTTTATCACTTTTGTTGGATAATGTTCTGAAAGATATTCACAGACAGCTGAACCTAAGCCGCCGATTACGCTATGTTCTTCTGCCGTAATCAGCCAAGGTGTTTCTTTAGCTGCTTGTAAAACAAGCTTTTCATCTAGCGGTTTAATCGTAGAAAAGTTTAAAACTCGAAGATCAATTCCTAACTGTTTCAATTTTTCAGCAGCAATCAAAGCTTCTTGTACCATCAAGCCTGTTGCTATAATGGTTCCGTCAGAACCTGTTGTCAGTGTTTCTCCTTCTCCAATTTTAAACGTATTTTTTTCTGCGTGGACTCTGGTCACCGGTAACCGACCTAAACGTAAATAAACTGGTCCAGTATGTTCCATGATTGCTTCTATCGCAGCTTCTGTTTCTAAATCGTCCACAGGATTGAGGATCGTCATGCCCGGAATCACTCGCATCAATGCAATATCTTCAATTGCTTGGTGTGAGCCCCCATCTTCTCCCACAGTTACGCCTGCATGCGTCGCAGCAATCGTGACACTCAACTGCGGATACGCCACACTATTGCGAATCTGTTCATAGGCCCGACCAGCTGCAAAGATAGCAAAACTACTCGCAAAAGGACGTTTGCCACCTAGTGCTAGACCAGCCGCTGTACCGATCATATCCGCTTCTGAAATCCCCATGTTATAAAATTTGGTAGGACTCTCTTTTGCAAAAATTTCTGTTTTTGTTGCCGCAGATAAATCTGCATCTAGCACAACTAAATCTGGATGTTCTTTTAGCTTTACCAACATTTCACCATATGCTTGTCTTGTTGCTTTTTTCATTTTATTCAGCTCCCATTAACTCTGCCAAGGCTAATGCTGCTTCTTCATGTGAAGGAGCTTTTCCATGCCACCCGACTTGATTTTCCATAAAACTGATTCCTTTACCTTTGATGGTTTCACAAACAATTACGCTTGGTGCCTCAGTTTCTTTTTTTGCCATCTGAATCGCTTGAGCGATAGCTGATATGGTGTGTCCATTTACCTGCTGTACATGCCAATTAAAACTAGCAAATTTTGCTCCAATATCATTAACGCCCATAATCGCCTCGTTGGTCCCATCGATCTGTAAGCCATTATGATCAATCAGCACAATGAGCCGATTCAAATGATAATGAGCCGCACTCATCGCCGCTTCCCAAACTTGCCCTTCTTGAAGTTCTCCGTCACCTAGCAGCACAAAGGTAAAACAGTCACTATCGTTACTTCTTTTCGCTAATGCTAGCCCATTGGCAATTGATAGTCCTTGACCTAATGAACCACTTGATGCATCAACGCCATAGGTTTTATTTTTATCTGGATGTCCTTGTAAGTGACTGCCAAATTTACGTAATGTCATTAAATCACTTTTTGGAAAAAAACCTTTATCTGCTAATATCGCATATAAGGCTGGGGCACCATGTCCTTTGGATAAAATGAAATGATCTCGATCTCGTTGTTCATAGTTCTGCGTATTAATCGTCATTTCTTGATAATATAAGGTTGTTAAAATGTCGATTGCTGATAAGGAACCACCGGGATGTCCTGATCCTGCAGCCGCTAATGATTCAATAATCATCCTTCTCAATTCTTGCGCTTTTTTTTCTAACTTTTCCATGCCACACATCCTGCTTTAGTTATTCTTTTTCATTTCTTCGTAAAAAACGTTCAGCAACATCCAAGAAGATTCAGCACCAGGATCTTTGTGCCCTATTGCTCGTTCACCAAGGCGCATTGCCCGACCTTTTTTAGCGATTAATGGAATAGTAGATTCGGCTCCTTCCTGCATCATTTGAATTGCTTTTTCCATGACTGTCAGATAATCTTCCTCATTTTTATGGGCTTGTAGATACTCAATCCCTGGCAGCAGTGCATCTAACATTGTCTTATCTTGTAGTTCTGCTTTGCCTCGGGCTTGAATGGCATCAATACCAGACTGAAGCATCTCTACAAATTCTGGGAAGGTTACTTCTGTTTTCCCTTCAACCTCTTTGCCCATTTTTATGAAAAAGCTGCCGTATAAAGGTCCTGATGCTCCGCCTACTTTAGACAGTAAAATCATCCCAGATTTTTTGAGTAATGAATGAATATCTTCTGTTGTCTGATCCAGCTCTTCGATTTCTTTAGAAATACCGCGAAAGCCAATGCTCAAATTGATTCCGTGATCCCCATCTCCGATGTTCGAATCCAAAGAAGTCCAATAATCTCTTTGCTCTTCTGATAGCTCTGCCATCTTTATAAGTGAGTTTTTAAAAAAGGTTTTATTTGCGATTACTTCTGTTGTCATAGCTCATTACTCCTATCTAAAATAAAATTCTTTTAGGTATTAAGTAATAATCAGTTAAAACAATTATTACTCAATACCTAGGTCCTTATTTGATCGTATACCCGCCATCGATCACAAGGTTTTCTCCAGTGATCAAGTTTGATGCATCAGCTGCTAAAAAGAGTGCACAAGCTGCCACTTCTTCTGGGTAGCCAAAACGTCCAGCAGGGATTTGTTTTTTCATCTCTTCACCAACTTGACCTGCCCAAGCTTTTTTCCCTAATTCCGTCAAAATCACCGTGGGAGAAATACAATTCACATTAATATCATATTGCGCCCATTCATAGGCCAGCACTTTTGTCATCGAAACGATGGCTCCTTTGCTTGCACAATAAGCGACATGATTATCTAATGCCACGACTGCTGCTTGTGAAGCCATATTGATGATTTTCCCACCATTGCCACTGATTAGTTCATTTCCAACTGCCTGTGCGACTAAAAAGCTGCCTTTTACATTGATCGCAAATGTTTTGTCCCAATATTCTTCAGACAGATTTTCAGCATCATCTAGTAAAGCGACACCAGCCGAGTTGACGAGCATGTCGATTTTGCCGAAATGACTTTTTGCTGTAGTAACAGCTTGGATTACATTCTTTTTATTGGTGACATCTACTTTGATCCCAAGGCCATTTTCTTTGAATTTTTCTGAAACAAGTTGTTCTGTCTCGTCTTTTATATCAAAAATAACGATTTTAGCCCCTTTTTGTGCAAAAAGCGCTGCGATTGCTTCACCGATTCCGCTTAACCCTCCAGTGATGATCGCTACTTTATCCGTTAAACCAAAATTAATATCATATCCTTTATACTCCATTTTTTGTACTCTCCTTTTTTAAAGTTTCATATACGGCGTATCACATGACATATCCAACAATTCTTTCAATTCTTCATCTAATCTAACGATTGTGATCGACATTCCTACCATATCCATTGATGTTGCATAATTTCCAACTAATGGTCTGTGGAGAACGATGCCTTTCTCTGTTAATACTTCTGCCACGCGTCGATAACAAACATATAAATCCATGACAGGTAGCCCGCCTAAGCCGTTGACCATGACATGGTACTCTTGACCAGCCTTCGCCTGTGCATCTTCTAAAATATAGCGCAACAGCTGATCTACGACTTTATCAGCTGGTTCTAATTTACTTCGTTTGATTCCTGGCTCACCATGAATCCCCATGCCAACTTCCATGTCTCCTTCATCCATTTCAAAAATAGCTTTTCCTGTGACTGGTAAGGTTGAAGAGGATAAGGCAACGCCCATCGAATAAGTGTTACTATTCGCTTTTTCTGCTAAAGCTTTGACTTTATCCAAATCGTAGCCTTTAGCAGCTGCTGCTCCGGCAACTTTAAAGACCGGTACATCCCCTGCAACACCACGACGATCCGGTACATTTTTAGCGGAATAGACATCATCTGTAATCAGGACTGTTTCTACTCTGATTCCATCTTCTGCAGCTAATTCTACACCCATATCAAAGTTCATCACATCACCAGCATAATTACCGTACATGAATAAACAGCCTTTGCCACTATCTACAGCTTTGACCGCATCATAGCAGGCATCTGGGGCTGGTGAAGTATTGATATTACCAACAACCGAAGCATCTGCAAAATTTTCTCCAACATAGCCGATAAATAAAGGTTCATGACCAGAGCCACCGCCGACAATCACACGTACTTTAGGTTCTTCACTCATTTTTTGACTAACTAATACTCTTTTATTATCAGCAAATCGAACATACTCTTCATGTGCAGCACAGTAACCTTCTAACATTTCTTCGACAACTTCATAGCCATCGTTTACTAATCTTCTCATCTAAATCTCTCCTTCATTTTATAAAAATAATGACAATAAGAATCCACCAAGAATACCGCCAGAAACAGCTGCTAAGACATTTCTATACGACTTTTTCACATTGCCTCCAGTTAAAGCTGACGCAACCCAAACACCAACTCCGGCTGCTAACCCCATATCGACCCAGGCTGTTCCAGATTGTGTGATCATCGGTGTCGAAATCCCATGATTGATACACCACACAGTTCCCACAACAAATGCCGCTGCCATCCAACCACCAATTGCACCCCACTGATCAACCATTTTTCCCCAGATCATTCGAACGGCAAATGGAAATAAAAAGCCGCCTAAAACTGTTGCAATCCCTAAACTAATCGTCATGTTTGATTCCCTCCTTTATTCTGTTTCTGCTAAACGATCTAATTCTTTTTCTGTCATGCCAGGTTCTGGCGCAGTTGCTTCATGTTCGGTCTCTTTTGCCATGCTTTTTTCAATCGCTGCTGCAACAATTCCACCAATGACAGCCCCAATAATAACTAAACCAATTGTTGGTAACGAAGAGACGAGGCTTTCTGTCCCATTCATAAATGTGTCTCGCATAATACCACAGACCCCAATTGCTAATCCCATATCAACAAACGCCGCATCATCTTCGTTTCCGACTAAGTTAACGAAATGATTCATAAACCACATCGGACCAATAATGATAAACGCGGCTAAGTAGCCACCAAAAATGCCGAATGCCCCCAATTGTCCCCAAACCGCCATCACTATCATGCCCGCAATCGTGTAGCCGATCAATCCTCGTATGAACTTCATTGTTTTGCTCCTTTTCTTTATAAATGACTTAACTCTGCAACAACTAGTTGTTTATTTTGTGAAACGGATGCTTGAACCGCAGCAGCAAAGGCTCCTTCTACTAAAGGGCAATCCATGATTTCTACTTTATCTTTTAGCCCTTCATCCTCAATTAAATCGATCGCTGTTTCCGAACTCAAAATAGCGCTTCCAATATCACAAAAAATTAAAATATGTTCGCAATCCCGACAACTCTCTATATAGTCCATAATCATCACTGAATTTGTTCCTAAACGTCCATCGCCTGTCCCACCTGCTGAAATAACCCGCACACCGTCTAATTCACCTGTCATCTCTTCAATCATTTCTTTTGTGCCATCTGTAATTTTTTGACTATGGGAAACCAAAATTATTCCAAACATCCTTTACCCTCCTTGATCATTTTGACGGTCTTCACAATATTCGCATAGCGCTCAGGATCATGACCAAATCGTCCGACAAAAACCCCATCAACATTTTCATCTGAAACAATCAACTGAACATTTTCTTGAGAAACAGAACCCCCATAAATGATTCGTGTTTTTTGAGCTGTTTCATATGAATATAACTCTGTTAGACACTCTCTAATAATTCCATGAACTGCATGGACGTGAACAGCACTTGCTGCCAACGTTTTTCCGACTGCCCAAGCTGGTTCATAGGCTAGAATAACTTTTTCAGCTTGTTTATGCGGGACTTGATTCAATGCTAGGAATAATTGCTTCAATAACAAATTTTTGATTTCTTCATAATCCTCACTATGTTCCGACTCCCCAATGCAAAGAACGGGTATTACTTTTTTTTCTAAGGCCAATAACACTTTTTGATTGATCATATCATCACTTTCACCAAAAATCCTTCGTCGTTCGATATGTCCTAATTCGACGTAGGTTCCTTCCATATCCAGTAAAGAATCAATCGAAAATTCTCCTGTATAGGCGCCATAAGCAACCGGTGCCATATTTTGTGCACCTAACCCAATGTTCGTTTCACGGAGCAATACAGAGACTGGATAAAGAACCCCCATACCCGGACACATAAATTGCTCAACTGCCTCGACTTGTCCCGTTAACTCAGAGATTTTTTGAGCAAAATGTTGCGCTTCTTTTAATTGATTTTGATACATTTTTAAACTGATTCCCACAATCGGTTTTCTTTTCGTCATCACTCGCTCCTCCTTTCTTTTCATTCGGAATCCTTAAGCTGTCATTACTTAAAGATTCCGAATTCGTTTCTTACTTAGTAAAATTTTCCCAGTCTTTCATAAAGGCTGCAATGCCTGCATCTGTTAATGGGTGTGACCACAGTTTTGGAAAAATACTGCCAGGAATCGTGGCAATGTCTGCCCCTAATTCAGCAACCTCTTCAACATGTTTCAAATTGCGAATACTAGCGGCGATAATTTCAGTAGAATAACCATATTGATCCAATACATTTCTTAAATTTTTGATCAAGGCTAAACTATCTGTTCCAATATCATCCAGTCTACCTACAAATGGACTAATAAACGTTGCCCCTGCTTTGGCTGCCATCAATCCTTGGGCAACGGTGAAAACAAGCGTCACATTGGTTTGGATATTTTCTTTACTCAAAATATGAACCGCTTTCAAACCTGCTTCTGTCATAGGAATTTTTACCACAACATTCTCTGCCCATTTGGCTATATCGCGGGCTTCTTTGAGCATTCCTTCTGTGTCAAGTGCAATGACCTCTGCACTTACAGGACCTTCTACAAGTTCACAAATTTCTATGATGACTTCTTTAAAATTTCGGCCTTCTTTAGAGATGATTGTCGGATTTGTTGTTACTCCATCCACTAAACCCAATTCATTGATTCTTTTAATTTCATCAACATTGGCTGTATCAAGAAAAAATTTCATCTGTCTCGCTCCCTTTCTTTGTGGGTTTACTTGCTAAATTCGGATTCTTTTTGCATAATTTGATCGATTTTTCGTGCAGAATTTCCACCTTCGAATTTTACCGAAAGATATTCTGATACAACTTTTTTTGCCACTTCTATGCCAATAACTTTTGACCCCATGGTAATGATTTGCGCATTATTGCTTAATTGCGCTCGCTCTGCTGAATACGTATCGTGGCATTGCGCTGCTCTAACTCCCGGAACTTTGTTTGCAGCCATCGCCATGCCGATACCTGTTCCACAAACCAAGATGCCACGTTCAATTTTGCCCTCATTAATGCCTTTGGCTACCTCAAAAGCAATATTCGGATAATCTACTTCGTCTGGTGAAAAACAGCCAAAATCGATTACTTCTATTCCTAAGGTTGCAATATAGTCTTTTAATTGATTTTTCATTTCAAATGCATTGTGATCTGAGCCGATCCCGATTTTCATTTTCTCCACCTCTTTCGTTGTCTACATTCATATTAGCTTTTAACCTTCACTTTGTCAACGTTTATTTTCGTTTGTTTTCGTTTTTAATAAAAAAGAAAGTTATCGAAAACAAAAATTAAAAGTAATCTGTCTAGAGATTAGGTCAATATAGCCTTTTTCAGAGAGAACAATTAAACTTTTAGAGTGAATGAATTGTTTCATTTTTTCTTATAAGACAAAAAACGAAAGTAAACGACAACAAATTTGTCATTTGACCCTTAATCCTGTATACTTTAGCTAACATAAGGAGTTAAGGAGGAATAAAAATTGTATACAGACCAAAGAAGAGAGAAGATTTTGTCCCTATTGCAGGAACAAGAGTCTGTATCTGTTAATGGATTAACAGAAGTTTTAAATGTCTCCAGAGCCACGATTCGCTCTGATTTAAACTATTTAAGTAAGAATAATCTTTTGATTCGTACACATGGCGGAGCCATTCGCAGCAAAGAGGATGAAACGCTTAAAATAGACAAAAATTATGATATTCGCAAACAAAAGAATATAGATAAGAAAACACAGATTGCCAAAAAAGCCTTAGCTTATATTCAACCTGGTGAATGTATTGTGTTAGATGCTAGCTCAACTTGTTATGAGTTGGCAAAATTGATCGATCAATCTGATTTAAAATTAACGATTTTAACGAATGGTATCCGGACAGCGTCGTTATTGAAGGAAAATTTTAATTTGACGGTGATTTTAATCGGTGGTGTTGTTAAGGGCTCTTCCAATGCGGTTGAAGGAATTCTAGGGATTGAGATTTTGAAGAAGCTAAATATCGATACCTTGTTTACTTCGGCATACGCGATTTCTTCCTCTGAAGGTTTATCTGATTTTAATTTATATGAAGTGGAATTAAAAAAACGTATGGTAGAAATTGCACCACATACGATCGCATTGATCGATAGTACTAAATTTGAGAAAAAATCAATTGCAACATTTGCTAAATTAAATCAATTAGAAGTGTTGATTACGGATGATCAATTATTGGATGACGTTAAAAAATATTATGAAAATGATGTTAAAATTTTGTAAATCAATTTTTTTATTCGTAATAAAATACCTAGCTTTTGCCTTTGATAGACAGGAGCTAGGTTTTTTTCATATTTGAGAAAATACCTTGAATTACAGTGTTGCTATAACCTATGAATGAGCTTTTGTTGAATAGGTAGTATATACCAGATCATTTTTTTCATATACATGCTCAACTTGTAAACTAACCGGTCCATTCAACTCATTGAATAACCGAATCCCTTTTCCTAAAATCGTTGGGATTGTTGTCAGAATATAGGTATCAATCAAGTTTGCTTCCACTAAAGGTGCAATAATACTAGCGCCACCAACGACCCAGATTGCTTTTCCCTCTTGTTCTTTTAATTCCTGAATCAACTTTACGGGCCCTTGATTTGTAAAAAACAGCTTGTCTGTACTTTTATCTGGATGACTCGTGATGACATAAGATAGCTGTTCTTCATAGGGATACTGCTCTGGAGATAATTCATTGACTACTTGATCATAAGTCGTTCGCCCCATCACCACTGTATCGATCTTTTCCATTAATTCTTGGTAACTAGTATCCTCTTCTACTAATTCAATCCCGCCACCTAAAAAATCAATACTACCATCTGGCTCTGCGATATATCCATCAACACTTGCTGCGATATATAAAATAACTTCTCTACTCACAAAAAAACCTCCATCTCAATTAAACGTTCTCTTACCTCGAACTATTTATTGTACCTGTTTTAACGCTTTCGTCAACTACTTTGTCTAACAAAAGAAGCATAGTTGAGAGGAAGTGCATGCCTTCTTTCAACTATACTTCTCTGCTTTTTTGATTATTGCTTCGTAACCATCTTTTAAAATAGCTTGTCTTGTTGTTTCACCTAAACAGTATAGCATCGGCATTTCTTTTAAGGTTGTATTTTTAAAAACTGCAAAAAAACGTTGCCATAAGGACGGACTTGCTAGATAAACTGAGGTTATTTTGTCGGCCAATAAAAGTGTTTTTAGCTTTTGTTGATTTTTCTGAGGAACGTAATTGTCATACAGAATGGGTGTAAACAATTGATGCCCCTTTGCTATTAATTCGCTTTCGCCAAGGTTATCTGCTAAATTACTTTTTGGATATAAAATTGATGTCGGCTCTCTATTACAAGCTGCCCAAGCTTCAAATAGATGCTTTTTTGTTGGGCGTGGTGCTTGAAACATTAATTTTACGTTATTCGCTAAGAGGACTTGAGCAGTCTTCTCACCGATCACAGCAAATTTTTTCTGTTCAACATCTCTTTTACTTATTTGCTGAAAAAAGAATTCCGCAGCATGCTGACTTGTTAGAAAAACCCACTCACTCTGTTTTAGCATTACTTCAAAAGATTGCCCCATTACTCGTCTTTTTAACTCAAGTAAAGGAATTTCCACTGTTTCAAACCCTTTTTGCTGAAAATAAAGACAATCGTCGACATTATCCTGCGGCAACCGTGTTAGAAGAATCTTTTTCATCGTGATGCCTGATCCATTTCGTTTAGCAAGTCAGCTGCTACTTGCTTTCCAACACCGACTAATTCTTGTACAACAATACTTTTAGTGAATGACTGTTGTAATTCTTTATCGCCTAAGAACCCTGAAAAGTGATAGCCGTTTTGTTTTTGAACAGCATAGGCTCCAATCGGGATGTCACAATTTCCATTTAACATTGCTAAAAAAGCCCGTTCTTCCATAACTAATCTTCTTGTTGATAAATCATCGATTGGTCTTAAAAAGTCGTTCATCGCTTGATCCTGACTGCGACATTCTACTGCTAAAGCTCCTTGTCCTACAGCTGGAATACATTGTTCGCACGTTAAAATATGATAAGGGTGCGTAGGATCAGCAAACCAATTCAATCGCTTTAACCCTGCAACAGCTAAAACAATGCCATCTAGTCCTTGCTCTTCCATTCGTTTCAAACGAGTCCCCACATTCCCTCGAATCGATTCCACTTGAATATCTTCGCGTAAATTTTTCATTTGAAATTCACGTCGTAAACTACTCGTTCCGATTCTAGCAGTGTTGGGCAACTCTGCTACAGAGCTAGCTTCTCTAAAAATCAGACAATCAGCTGGATCACTTCTTTCTGGAATCGCAGCTAGTGTCAAACCATCTGCAACTTTTGCAGGCATATCTTTTAAACTATGGACCGCAAAATCGATCGAGCCTTTCAATAAAGCCTGCTCTACTTCATTGATAAATAATCCTTTTCCACCGATTTTAGACAAACTAACAGAAAGCATTTGGTCTCCTTTAGTTGTCATTGGAACAATTTCAACTGGAAAATCACCATGAGCCTCTTTCAGTAAATCTAATACGATCATTGTTTGTTTCATTGCTAAAGGACTATTTCTGGTACCGACACGGACGGTTTTCATTCAATTTACTTCCTTTTT
Organism: Enterococcus sp. AZ170; assembly: GCF_050545135.1. Lineage (NCBI taxonomy): Bacteria > Bacillati > Bacillota > Bacilli > Lactobacillales > Enterococcaceae > Enterococcus > Enterococcus sp. AZ170. Next base: position 2,778,730 of record NZ_CP172947.1, read on the forward strand.
CTTGACTTCTCTTTTTATCATACTAGATTTTATTTTTTTGACAACTGGCCAGTGCCAACTTTATATGCTAAGAAATAAAGCCCTGCTACAAAGAAACCTCCGCCAATGATATTTCCCAGATAGACACTCACCATATTTTGCCCAAAAGCCGACCAAGTATTGCCGCCTAAAAGAATCCCCATCGGAATCAAAAACATATTTGCCACAACATGTTGGAAGCCACAAATCACAAAGCCCATGATTGGTAGGAAAATCCCTACAATCTTACCAATGAAATCTTTTGCCGCAAAATTTAAATACACGGCTGTGCTGACTAAGAAATTACAGGCAATCCCTGAAAGAAATCCTTGTAAAAAAGTATCTTTGGTTCGACCAAGTGAAACTTGAATTGCTCGTTCAGCAAAATCCCCTTGTAAAGCGCCGCTTAAATAGCCAAAGAAGTAGGCTACAAATAAAGAACCGATCAGATTGAAAAGCGTCACGATCACAATATTTCTCAGCCATTCTTTGCCACTGATTTTTCTAGCAAACAACGCCATCGAAACAACCATCATGTTTCCCGTAACCAGTTCTCCCCCAGCTAACAATAAACAAATCAGCCCAAACGGAAACACAGCTGCACCGATCACATTTACCAGCGACCCCCATTCCTTTGGCATCGTTCCCATTGCTCTAATCATCGCAATCCCTGCAACAGCGATAAAAACACCTGCTAAAAATCCTAATACTGCTAACGTCAAAAAACTAGCACGCGCTTTTTGCACGCCTTTTTCAATTGTAACATCCACTATTTCTGGTGGTTGAAGTGATCCCATATTTACCTCCTTGATTTAAAAGCGAAGTGGGCTCGTTTAGCTCTGACAGAAAAATAGGAAAATATGTTTGTGACGCTCTCTGTCACAGGCAGATTTTATCTTTTTTTCGAGAGACTAGCCCGCGTAGCTTAATTAATTTGCTCATTTAAAACATCCCATTGATTTTTATACATCCTCGTCAATTCTTCATCCAAATACACAACTTCATCAAAAGAGTGATCACTTAAATACCACTGATGCACCTCATCAAAACGCTGATCACGATGCTCACCAACTTGAATTGCATACACATCAGCTCCTTGTTGTGTATAAGCCAAAATCGTTTCAAAATCGATTTTCTCAGTATCAAGCAACAAAATTTTATGTCCAAACAACGGCAATTGTTCAAACCAATCCGCACCCTTCCGACAAGAAACGACCTTTCCTAAAATGATCAACGCTGGATTTTGAACTTGATGCTCTTCAATAGTTGCTACCATCGTTTGAATCGTGGCTGTGATCGTACGCTGACGACCTAAGCTTCCCCACTCAACGATTGCCACTGGTAATTGTGGTGAAACCTCTTGCTCTAAAAGTTTCTGCTGTGTACTTTTGACTTTTTCTACGCCCATATATAAACAAATCGTACCGTTTGCTGTCAGACCTTTAAAATCAATTGATTCGTCCGCTTGACGATGAGCGGTTGCTAGCGTTAATTTACTACTATACTCACGGTGCGTTAGGGGGATTCCACTATAACTACTAGCAGCCGAAGCAGCGGTAACCCCAGGAACGATTTCATAGCTGATTCCTTCACTTTGAAGTGTACTGATTTCTTCTCCTACACGACCAAAAATACCAGGATCGCCGCCTTTCAACCTCACCACGATCTGATCTCGTTGTCCTACTTCTACCAATAATTGATTAATATTTTTTTGCTTTAATACATGATTTTTCGGATATTTCCCGCTATAAATAAAACGTGCCGAATCTTTTGCAAGGTACAATAAAACTGGATGAACCAATCGATCGTAAATGATCACATCTGCTGATTCCAGTACTCTTTTCCCTTTAAGTGTCAATAGCTCAGGATCTCCCGAACCAGCACCAACAAAATAAACTTTTCCCATAAACTACACCACGATATAAACAAGATCATCTTCGACAATCGTTTCATACGCGCGAACGCACCCTTCATCTGGCTCTTGGACTTGCCCATCATCCAAATTGATTTTATAGTCATGTAATGGACAAAATACATAGTCACCAGAAACGGTTCCTTCAGCTAAAGGCCCTTGTTTATGTGGACAAACATTTTCAATTGCTTTGACACGATCATCGCTTAAACGAAACACAGCAATTTTCTGCTGTCCAACGATCACTTCTTTGCCCATTCTAGGTGCTAACTCTTCTAATTGCCCAACATAAATTTTTTTCATTTTTATACTCTCCCCACTGTGTATAACTCTTGCTGTGTTTTATGATCTTCAACCACTTCATCCCAAGGATTGCCGCGACGTCCAGCAACTGCTTCATCAAGTGCCGCTAGCAATTCTTGACGTTTTTCAGCATTTAGCAAGACTTCTTTCACAACCTCAAAGCCCATACGTTCGATCCATGGTGCAGTGCGTTCTGCATAGATACCCGTTTCTCGATAATATTGCAGCATAGCTCCACAAATATCGATCACTTCTTGCTCTGTTTCCACGGTCGTTAGTAATACTGCTTCTTTGACTTCTGTTCCGCCATTTCCACCAACATAGATTTGGAAACCATTTTCCACGCCGATGATGCCAAAATCTTTCACACCACTTTCCACGCAACTTCTTGGACAAGCAGAAACACCCATTTTGAATTTATGTGGGGTATCGATAAACTCATAACGTTGTTCTAGTTTGATACCAAGTCCCATTGAATCTTGCGTACCAAAACGACAGAAATTCGCACCCACACAGGTTTTCACTGAACGAACCGCTTTTGCATAGGCACCAGCTGCTTTCATATCTAGTTCTTCCCAGATTTTTGGTAAGTCTTCTTTTTTCACTCCGTATAAGCCAATGCGTTGGCTACCGGTTACTTTGACCATTGGTACATCATATTTTTCTGCCACTTTGGCAATCAATAGTAATTGCTGTGGATTGGTTTTCCCACCACGCATTCTTGGAATCACTGAAAATGTACCATCGTTTTGGATGTTAGCATATAGTCGTTCGTTGACATAACGAGATTCTTTTTCATCCTCATGTTCTTTAGGCCATGCTACATTTAAATAAAAATTGATTGCGGGTCGGCACTTTGGACAACCTTCTGGATTGGTAAAATCCAGTTCACGATAGACTTCTTCAGAAGAAGTTAATTTTTTTGCGTAGATTTGGGTTACGATTTGATCTCTTGTTAAATCAGTACACGCGCAAATCCCAGTTGGTGCAGAAACGACCTCGCCACCTAAAGCATAAGCCAAGACATCGCCAATCACTGATTTACATTTTCCACAAGAACCGCCTGCTTTGGTGTGTTTGGTCACATCTGCCACAGAGGTCAAGTCTTTTTCATTAATTGCGGTCATGATCGTTTTTTTATCGATTCCGTTACAACCACAGATCACTTCATCATCTGGCCATTCGCTTACGTCAGCGCTAGCTTCTTCACCCACCATATGCAAAAGAGAAACTGGTGTATAGTCTTCAATGCTTTCGTTTTTCTTGAGAATATTATAATAGCGATTGCCTTCACTTGTATCTCCGTAAAGAACAACACCGATAACTTGATTGTCTCGAACAAAAATTTTCTTATAAGTATAATTTAAACCGTCAAACGCTTCGATGCTGTTGATTCCCTCTGTCTCTTTAATCGTTCCAGCAGAATATAAATCGCAGCCAGAGACTTTTAAAGACGTGAAAGTAGTACTCCCTTGATAAGGTTTCGCTTCACGATCTGTCAGCACATCCGCTAATACTTTGCCTTGTTCAAATAATGGTGCAACTAAACCGTAGACATTGCCGTTATGTTCAGCACATTCACCTACTGCAAAAACATCTGGAATATTGGTTTTCATAAAATCATCCACAACGATTCCACGGTTGACTTCGATAGCCGTTGTTTTTGCTAGCGTTGTTTCTGAACGAATCCCGATCGACATCACGACCATATCCGTTTCAATCGTAGTTCCGTCACTAAAAGCTAAACCAGTAACACGATTTTCACCAAGGATTTTTTGCGTAGCTTTTTCCATTAAAAATTTCAACCCTTGTTTTTCTAAATCGGCTTGTAACATCTTCCCTGCTTTTTCATCTAACTGAGTTTCCATCAGCCATTTTTCTAAATGAATAACCGTTACGTCCATTCCTTGATCTAACAACCCTTTTGCCGCTTCTAAGCCAAGTAAACCGCCACCAATCACGACGGCTTTTTGGTATTTTTGAGCTGCTTCAAGCATATTTTCTGTGTCATCGATTGTTCTAAAGCCAACAACACCAGGTAGTTTAGCACCTTCAACAGGTAAAATAAATGCTCTGGAACCTGTAGCTAAAATACATTTATCATAAGAAATTTCTTTCCCTGATTGTGTCGTGATCTTTTTATTCGTAGTATCCATTTGAACGGCTGGATCATGATTGATCAACTCAATCTGATTTTCTTCATACCATTCGAGTGGGTTCGTGATGATTTCTGAAACCGTCATTTTCTTTTGTAAAACATTACTTAGCATGATTCGGTTGTAATTTGGATAGTTTTCTTCTCCGATGATCGTGATTTGATAGCGTTCAGGGGCACGATCTAAGATTTCTTCTATTGTACGCACACCAGCCATACCATTTCCAATTAAGACAAGCTTTTCTTTCATTCTATATAAACTCTCCTTTTGTGATTTTTTGAGCAATCCGTTCGATGCTTTGTCTTTTTTAGAATAACAAGAATAAAAGCCGCTGACTATTAGGGAATCACCTAATAGTCAGCGGCTTTTCATGTTCCATTCATTTATTTCTCTAGTTCTTTCTCTTTCAATTTCTGCTCATTCGTTAACTTTCCTTTAGTACTATAGGATTCAAACACCACTAAAATAAGACCCATGGCAATAATCGCTTCTAAAATGAAATTGATAATTTCAACTTCTCTAGATTCTCTGATTCCAACAGAAAATAAACTGATGATCCACAAGAATACAAACATTACGAGAGCAAGCAGTGCGGCTGCTACGATGAATCCTCGAATCTTACCACCTTGGGTTTGTTTTGTTTCTTCCATATTGCTTTCACGGTTTTGCTCAATCGATTCTTTATTTTCTGAAGTATTTTCATCTGCGCAATCTTTTGGTGCATACTCTTGCAAGAGCGATCTCAAATAGAGTATAACTTCTTTTTCTTGATAACCTTTGATCGATTGATAATTGAAATAGACACCGTTTTGGGCTTGAAATTTTTGGTTCAATTTACTTGTCTTGATTCCTAGTTCTTCATAGATCTTGTCATCATTAATAAAAATAACGCCTTGTTCATATGCATAGCTGATACTTTCAATGTTATCCCAAGGAATCGAATACTTTGCTTTGTTTGTAAAAATTGAATAAATCGTTAGTTGTTCTGGTGTCCAACTGATCACCTTTTTCCCTTTAATGCTCAAATAAATTCCTTTAATAAAATAATAGCCAAAGAAAAGAACACCTGCAAAAAAGAGTAACATGATGAATGTTTCATTGATACTCATTAAAAGACCACATACCATTAGCCAACCAAAAACGCCAAAAAAAGAAATTAAAACGGTTCTTCCTAAAGTTTTGTTTTTCTTTTCTATTAAATACTGTTCACCCATTTTTTTCCTACCTTTTTATTTATTCTTTTTACTCAATAAATTGACTAACGCTTGTTTCTTTCCTTTTACCGCAGCAGGATCTGTCCCATAAGAAGATAGTGCAATCAAATAATCCTCCTGTTCAATCGTACTCATATTATAAAAGTCACTGTTTTCTTTTTGGCTGCAATCATTGACCCATTGATACGCTTTAGCATCTTTGACGATTTGTTGATTGATCGTTTTAGAATCTGTACAGGCAAAAATCAGATGGGCTTCTTTGATCCTTTCAGCAGTGTAAGTTGCTGTGATTAACGTGGTATTCACTAATTCATTGAATTCAGGCAGAAAGGTTGGTGCAACAAGCGTTACTTGTCCATGAGCTTTTAAAATCTCTACTGTTTTTCGTAACGCGATTCTTCCGCCTCCGATGATTACGATTTTCTTACCTGTCAAATTAAGCATTACTGGATACATGCGACGGCCTCATTAACGATTTGTTCCAAATCAAGTAATATTCGTGGATCGAATTCTAACGTTCGTGTGATCGTAATCTCCGTTGTTGGAAAGGTTTCGTTTAACTTATTTTTCATGATCGTAATCAAATGCCCATCAAATAAAAAGAATGGTACGATCACTATTTTTTGCTTCTCTATTACTAGCTTTTTACTATCTAACAAATAATCTTGTTGCCCTTTTAAACTTGTTGGAATAATTGAAAACCCGACTTGCTGCTGGATTTCCTTTGCAATTTCAATTAACACTTGTTGCGGCTCATCCGTTTGCTTTGTTCCATGAGCCACTAACATACCTACTAATTGCTCATCTGGATAAGCGTCGGCGACTTCTTGGAAACGTTCTAATAAGACTTGACGGCTCCCTTTCTTACTACCAAATGTTTCCGTTTGACTAAATTGAACCTCTGGATGCTGTGTTTTGACTGTTGCAAGTGCGGCGGGAATATCCACTAAAGCATGTTTGGCGGCGAATAATAATACTGGTACAACGATTATTTTCGTCACCCCTTTGTTGATCATTTCTGTCGCAACGCTTGGAATCGTATCTGGATGATTTTCTAAAAAAGCTGTTGCTTGGTAAAACTTTGGATCTAGCCTTTTTTCTAATCGTTGAATAAAGTCCATTGCAGCTTGATTTTTTTCAGCTTTTTGACTACCGTGAAAGATATAAAGAATTCCGATCATTTTTCTCACCTCATAAGTCGATTAATTGATGTTTCATACTATATTGCAATAATTCGCTAAATGTTTCAACTTCTAATTTTTTCATTACGTGGGATTTGTGTACCTCCACTGTTTTAACAGAAATAAATAACCGTTCAGCAATCTCTTTGTTGCTATAACCTAAAGACACAAGCGGTAAAACTTCACGTTCTCTTTTGGACAGACGCTTGTATTTCTCATCTTTTTCCTCTTTATCAACTTTTTTTAGCCAATAGTTTTGCTCATACGAACCAAACAATGGATCGATCACAATGTTTCCAGCGGCGACTTGCTGGATTGCCTTTAATAAGACAATATCTTGCGAGCTTTTAAGAATGTATCCCATTGCACCGTATTTTAACGCTGTGCGAATATATTCTTCCTCATCATGCATACTCAAAATAATCGTCTTCACTTGAGGAAAATGCTCTGTAATACGCCGTGTTGTTTGTAAGCCGTTTTCACCTGGTGGCATCCTCATATCCATCAAGACAACATCCACAGGATATTTCTCAAGTAGTAAAAATGCTTCAGTACCATCTGCGGCATCCCCTACCACAGTAATATCCGGTTGGCTTTCTAGTAACAAACGAAGACCACTTCTAACTACTGCATGATCATCTGCTATGATAATGTTCATTTGAGAACCTCCCATTGAATAGGCAAACGCAATGTCACAACGGTTCCTTCTGATTTTTCCGAGTGAACTGTTAGATGCCCGCCAATCGATTCTGCTCTTTCCTGCATATTTAAAAGACCTAAACCTTGACTAAATTCGGTCACTTTTTGGATGTCAAACCCTTTGCCATGATCTCGAACAGTTAGAACGAGATGTGCTGCTTGTTCGCTTAGTGTAACAAACAATTCATCTACAATAGCATGTTTGATACTGTTCATGACACTTTCTTGTAAGACGCGGTAGGTAATTGTTTCCACACGATCAGGAAAACGTTTATTTTCGATCATCGGAATAAAATGAATCACTACACCCGTTGTTTCTGTCAAACGATGCAATAAAGTCTCGATTGCTGGAATCAAGCCTAGGTCATCTAAAGCTGTCGGCCGTAAATCCATCGCCAGCTGTTTCACCTCACCGAGTAAGGCAACAAAATCTTCATCGATTTTTTGTAGTTTTATTGATAAGTCCTCTGTTTGCTGACACCATTTTAACTGTCTCGTTTCCAACATCAGACTATAAATACTTTGAGCCAGTCCATCATGCAGTTCTTGAGACAATACGCGACGCTCATTTTCATGTGCTTGATTGACGTATTCAATCAAACGTTTATTTTGAATCACTTGTTGCAGACGATCTTCAACCGCTAAACGACGAATACTCAGCAAGGTCTTACGTTGATCAATCATCGTATAACTACCGCTAAATTGCTCTTGTCCACCTTTTAAGTTTTCTAAAACCAAAGGAAAGGCCGCTTGATCCCAATCAGCTCTTACCTCACAATCTAGACATTTCTCCATCGTAGAATGAAGCATACAGCCTTCTCCTTTAGCAATCTCTAGCACTTTTTCTAAAGGCAACAGATAGCTAGAAGCCAAGTCGTTCGCCGCTTTATTCTGCCTAATACACGTATTTCCATCAATTAAAAAAAGTGCATCTTTAGTTTCTTCAAATACTTTTTCCATTATGCTTATTTCCATTTTTTTCACCTATAAATAAACAACAAGTTCATTTGTTTTGTCTTTAGCAACAGTCAAAAAATCTTCTGTAATAATTGTTTTTTGTCGATAGCCGATGAGCAGAACCCCCTTCACTTCACCATTCTCCAATGATGGAAAGGCTGCAACCGTTTCTAGTTTTTCCAGCCGTGTAATCGGCAGTTCAATTAATTTTTCCGGTTGCTTTTGTAATTCTGTCGCTTGGTATGCTCGCCCAGTTCGCCAAACAATACCACCAATACCTTTCCCAACTTGCAGCCGAATCCGTTGATAATGTTGATTAGTATTTCCAGCCACATAATTCCAACGGATCACTCGGACTTTAGTCACCTCATTAATTGTGGACAATGCTAAAGCAACAAAATCAACGTGAAGTTCCTCTTTTATTTGCTCGATTCTTCGTTGAATCTGATCCGTCATTTGACTACTCCTATTCCCTAATTTTTGATAAAAAGCTTGTTTTCTACTAAATCTTCTCTTATTCTTAAGCCAACATATCTTATTTTAGAAGGATTTTTTAATGAAAACAACCACTACTTTCAGTTCCAAGCATTTAGTAATGATCATTACGATGACTGTTTTTTCTTTTTCTAGTATGACGACAGCTTTTTTCTTAATGGGCATCAAAGCGTTTCCGTATTTTATCGGTGCAGCTCTGTTTTATTTTATTCCCTATGCTATCATTATAGCAGAATTTACTGGGGTTTATAAAAATCATATTGGCGGATTGTATCACTGGCTGGCTGGTCATCTCTCTGAACAAATTGCGTTTATTGCTGCTTTTTTATGGTATTGTAGTTATTTTATTTGGATGATCAGTTTATTTATGAAGATTTGGATTCCTGCATCGATTTTACTTTTTGGTGAAGATTTAACAAAAAAAAATACGACGAGCTCTTATTTTTCAACGTCTAGCATAATCGGTTTGTTCTCTATTCTAGCAGTTGTAGTAATGCTCTTTTTTGTGAGTAGAGGCTTTAAAGGGATTGCATCTTTATTATATTTAAGCGGAATTATGATGACTGTCTTACTTGTTGCAAGTCTTGGCGGTAATTTATTGCTATGGATCACCAATCGCCCTGATATCCTACCAAACCTTACGGCTAGTTTCAAAGTGATTCCGACAGACTCGTCATCTGAACAAAGCTTGGTCGGGCAGTTGTCTTTTCTGATTTTTGCGATTACAGCCTTTGGTGGTCTAGACACAATTGCAAGCTTAGTTGATAAAACAGGCAAACAAAAAAAACAATTTCCCAAATTATTGATTTTCAGCAGTTTTTTCGTTGTTAGTTGTTATTTTTTAGGTATTCTTTTATGGAGCGGCGGAACAGATTTAGTTCGTTTAAAAGCCAATAATAGTATTCATTTAGGGAATTTAATGTATGAATTAATGGAACAGTTAGGCTATGCTTGTGGTCACGCACTTTCTTTATCAGCTGCACACGTTCAATTATTAGCCCAAGTACTTACTCGTTTTACTGCTTTGACGCTATTACTTTCTTATATTAGTTTATTATCGACGATTTTTTATCTGCCGATTCGAACGCTTGTAGAGGGGACCCCTAAGCATTATTGGCACCCTCGTTTAAAACAAAAAAATAAACATGATATGCCGATTTATGCCTTGCTGATTCAAGGGGGACTGGTTAGTTTGTTTATTTTAGGTATTAGTCTTGGCAGTCACTATGTTGTCTTTTTATATAACCAACTGACGCTGATGACAAATCTTTCCAGAGCTATTCCTTATTTATTAGTGGCGCTTGCATACCCAGCCTTTAAGAAAAAACAATTAAAAGACAAACCAGAAACCGTTCTGATTCATTCAAACGCCTACGCTGTTTTTCTTAGTCGCAGTGTGATCATCAGTATTAGTTTAGCTATAGGCTTCCAACTTTATCAGCCTCTCTCTCAAGGAAATCTACTACAGAGTCTAACCTTATTGATGGGGCCTTTGCTATTTACATTGCTTGCTTATTTTCTTTATCAACGGTTCCACAGAAGAAAAGAATTAACGCAAAACAGTTAGGAAAATTAATTTTCTTTGACTGTTTTTTTTTTAGCTAAAAAAAGTAATAACAAGCGAAATAACTATGTTTCCTGTAGAATACAAAGGAAACATTTTTTCATTTCTTATATAAAAAATGAAGGAACCGTATTTTTTTGTACAGGGGGAATCTTTTTGTTTGATTTAGAAAAAGTCCAGTCGTTAAATGAGCTAGAAATTCTTCTTTATCACTATGTTTTGGAACATATGGATAATATTCCAAAGCTGACGATTCGTCAACTTTCCACAAATGGTCATGTATCCACTTCAACGATTCTACGTTTTTGTTCAAAAATGGGCTTTGATGGTTTTTCTGAATTGAAATACGCTATCAAAAATGGCGAAGAACAACAACCTTTTTTGACCAATTTTACGCTGCTACGATACACGTTGATTCTTTTTTAAAGCGCCTTAATCAACAAACGTACTATGAAACATTGAAACTTGCAATCACGATGATCACCTCCGCTCGTCATGTCGTTTTTTCAGGAATTGGCACCAGTGGGATTTTAGGAACATACGGCAGTCGCTATTTTACAAATATGGGTATCAATGCTTATAGTATCGGTGATCCATTTACCCCAATTCCTCAAAGAGGTTTTGAAAATACGTTAGTAATCATTTTATCTGTTTCAGGAGAAACCTCTGAGCTCATTAAACAGGTCACTGATTTTAAACGGTCAGGAGCTAAAATACTCAGTATTACTAATGATGAGCATTCAACGATAGCTCGGTTGGCTGATTACAACATTTCTTATTACATGCCTGATGAACGATCGATTTACACAGATCCGTATATCAATATCACCACACAAATTCCAGTTGTGGCCTTGATTGAATTACTAGCTCACCAATCAAGTAAAGAGCTTGCTGAAAAATCTGATTAAAACAGGAACTTGCCTGACTAAAATTTTGACAAAATGAAGTAGAATTGCTATGGTTTCTGAGATGATGTACCTCCTGTTTTTAGCAAAACCTAAATCAGTCGTTAAAGTACATCGGACTAATATAAAAGAGGAGCGTGACGATCTATGTCTTTTAGTATCGAGTATTTGAATAGCCAAGAAATCACTGGAAAACAGTACAAGTTCGCTATTCCTAAAACCCCTGAAGATTTTACTGAAGTCAATAATCAGAAATTAGAGATTTTACCTACTGATAAAAAGAAGATTCAGGCCTTTATTATGAATGATCCCGATAAACGTAACGGTACGTATAAATACTTTATCGAAGATAATGACGGAAATCGAACCTTTACATTAGCTAGTGGTACATATGCAGTCTTCACAAATCCTTGGGAAACGTTAGCAGATATCGATCATTTTATTGGTGCCTGCTATGGTGAGCTTTATCAAACCATTGAATATGATATTGGCGGAACAACTAACATTCAGTTACTTGATTTTGAACATAAAAAAATCACCTTAAAACTCCCTGTAGTTAGAAAATAACTATAAGACCTGAAAGAAAATGGCTTTTTACTTTTTCTTTCGGTCGTATTTTTGATTGCGTTTGTTTTTTTACATGGTACATGTTTCTCAATAGGCTCAACCTATTTTCAATACGTAAAAATTCTTTTATAGCATAATTGTAAACGCATTCACAAAAGTTAGGTCATAGCGGCCGCTTATTGAAAAAACTACTACAAGCAATTATTTTCCGTCACTTTAGTTAACCAAAGGAGAGGTTTAGAATGAATGAATGGATCAATGAAAAAGTTCTACCACCTGTTTTAAAATTCGTTAATACGAAAGCGGTTACATCATTAAGAAATTGGTTTACCTCGCCTTCAACTCCTCCTCTTTGAATCTCTTCAATCCTTTTCGGTACAATTTTCTAGATTTTGGAACGCAATTTACGTTTTATTGATCTTTTTTTGAGAATTTCATCAGCTTCATCCTGACTTTTAACTATGGTTACGTTTTTTAACAAGGAAGATTTAAACGGCTCATATTCACCTGTTTCATTAACAATGACTTTTTTTATCTTTTAATACTGTTTTTAAAGCATTCATTTTTTATCATCACCTTGTAGCCATGTATAGGCATGCTGAATCAAAGCATATTCCCAAAGATAAGAGTGCTATTAAATTATTATTCTTTTTTTCTTCATGTTGATTCCTCTTTAATCATCGTAAAGGGTCATGCTGAAAAAACTTAAAACAGATTAATACTTTTTTCATTGATTTTGGTCGATCACTAGGAAAAAAACTGGATACTCAAATGCTCCTTGATTCTGCACTGGATTTAGAATAGAAGAAAAAAGAAAAAAAGAAGCCTTAGCATGAGTATAAAAGCATTAAGTCTATGATTGAGGAGAATTGATAGGAAAAGTTTATATGAAACCCTACTTTGATTGTCCAACTTGTAAGCGTAGATATGCACCATCTGAAGGAAGTTACATAGAAACCAAAAAATAAGAAAAAGAGGGACTGTAAAGAATTTTGTTTAAGTTCTTTACAGTCCCCTATAGATACTATGAAAGGAGCAAATATTCTTTTTTGATGGTATTTGCTCCTTTCAATTTTTTACGAAATACTTACTAAATTTCATATTTACTTTTAAAAATATAAATATTAAATTTTCTTAAATCATGTAGTTAACTTTTTTTCCTTATCAAAAAGATACCACCACTAAATAAAATCATCAAAATGCCTAATATAGAGATACTTTGATAAATTTCATCACCCATTTTAGGAAGATCTTTAGAAAATGTTTTTCCTTTAGATATCTCCCCACCTGTATTTACTTGGTCGCCTGCTGTTGGTTGGTTAATTGTTGGTTTGTGTGAATCTGGCGTTCCTATGTTGCCTGTGTCTCCTTCACCGGTTTCACTTTTTGGTAATACCGTTACTATCGTTGGCGTGCCTACATTTTCTCCTGTACTTGGCGTTGCCGTGATTACTTCGCCTGCTTCTAGTGGACGGTTTGTATCGATCTTGATACTGCCATCTTCTCCTACTGTACCGGTTCCTAATTCAGTTCCACCTTGATCAGTAATCACGATGGTATCTCCTGGGGTTCCTGTACCAGTTACTACTTGGTCGCCTGCTGTTGGTTGGTTAATTGTCGGTTTGTGTGAATCTGGCGTTCCTATGTTACCTGTGTCTCCTTCGCCGGTTTCACTTTTTGGCAATACCGTTACTGTTGCTGGGGTTCCGATATTTTCACCTGTACTTGGTGTTGCCGTGATCACTTCGCCTGCTTCTAGTGGACGGTTTGTATCGATCTTGATACTACCATCTTCTCCTACTGTACCAGTTCCTAATTCAGTTCCTCCTTGATCAGTGATCACGATGGTATCTCCTGGGGTTCCTGTACCAGTTACTACTTGGTCGCCTGCTGTTGGTTGGTTAATTGTCGGTTTGTGTGAATCTGGCGTTCCTATGTTGCCTGTGTCTCCTTCGCCGGTTTCACTTTTTGGCAATACCGTTACTGTTGCTGGGGTTCCCACTTTATCTCCTACGCTAGGAGTCACTGTGATTATTTCCCCTTTTTCTAACGGACGATTCGTAGCAATTTTGATACTGCCATCTTCTCCAACAGTACCCATTCCTAACTCAGTACCTCCTTGATCGGTGATAACAATCGTATCTCCTGGTTGACCCGTTCCAGATATTTCTTGCTCACCTTCAGTAGCTGGTGAAATGGTTGGTGTTTCCGGCGTAGCAGCTATTCGCTCAACTTGTATCGCATTAATTTTATCAATCCACTCTTGTGCTTTGGTAGAAATGGCTGTTCCTTCTGAAGCAAATACTTCTGCTTTAGCTTGAGTAAGATAATCTGCTACTTTTTGATTTGCTTCTTCCTTTCCACCTGGAACAGCATCTGTGATTGCATTAATTTCAGTTGTTTTATTTGCAACTGTTGTATTTAATTCACCAAACCATGTATTCTGGTCTTTTTTATCTGATAACATCGCATCTAAGACAGCTCCATCTGGAAAATCGGGTGAAATAATAGTGTCATTTTCAGGATACAATAAATTGGCTTCGTAACTATTTGCTAATTCATTGGCTTTGGAAACATAAGCCTCGTTCGTTTTGATTTTATAGTTGTCATCAAAGTTATTTAACGAATTAATCTGTCTTTGAAGTCGCCTGATAGCTATTTCCATCTCTCGAATTACATCACTAGTCCCAATAGAAGTCTTAGAGGTAGTCCCATCTGTATAAGTAAATATTATAGGATTACGAACATAACTATCTTGTGCTTGACTTGTAGGGTTCACAGTTAAGGGCGGTTGACTCGTTAGAATTGTATAACTGTCTGATGAAGAATCTTGAACAGGTGATGTAAAGGAACTAAGCGTTCTTTGTCCAGAGCCATTACTAAACGTCACTGATCTAATTGTTTTCCCTAGACTATTAGGAACTCTAATTTCCATACTTACACCAATAGTACCACCACTTATAATTATTGGATTTCCATTATAATAACTTGGCGTATACTGGCTACTTGCTTCATCAGCATATGCAAGAATACTATGTCCATTAGCGAAGTAATCCATCATAATATTCACACCAAAAATAGTTGTGACGGCATACGAAAATACCCATATTTTTTTTACTTTTCTCATTTTAAATCGATTAACTTTTTTTATAGGTCTTTTTTTCAATATTTCTTTCATACGTTCAATTTGATAAATTCTCTGTTTTTTATCCAAAATAATTACCTCCAATGTTATATTCAATCTTTTTTTAGAAATAAATACTCAATTATTTCAATAAAAACACGCTTACTTTACAATAATTATGTATGTAATACAAATAAAAAGATCAAAAAGATGGTTTTATTTAAATTTTTCTAAAAAATATTTTGTTTAAATAGAAATTTAAAATAAAAAAAAGTCTATTTTGTAACATTAGAGTTACAACAATAGAAATTTTTTAGGAAAATTTTCTTATGACCAATTTTACAACAGAAATTATGAAACCACTAATTGCCAAAGATGATTGATTTGCGGCTTCTATAGTAGATTATAATGAACAACTTATCCATATTTTCATTATAGGAGCCGAGAAACACTATAAAGTTTAGAGCCTATTCCCCTTCTCTAGCGTAAAAATCTTATCATAAGAACAAGGAGAAATGCGGGAAAAAGAGGATATTGGATCAGTCACCCTATAAAGAAAAGATTCGTAAGTTACTTTTTGAAGAATAGTGGTCTCCAGAACAGATAGCCAATAGAATTAATTTAGAAAACAATAGATCTATTATTAGTTATCTTACTATTTATCGTTCAATCTATAATGGTCTATCTAATCAAAGTTTTCTAAAGGAAGTCCTGCGGTTAGAAAATTATTAAGACGAAAAGGAAGAAAATCAGTGAATGAAGAATTGGTGATTGTCGTAGAAGATTCACGGATGTGGGAACGATCCATGAACGTCCAGCAAAGGCTAAAATAGAGAAGAAATTGGTCACTGGGAAACCGATACTGTCCTGGGAATCCGAGGAAAATCATGCCTTATAACACTAGTTGGTCGGAAATCTCTTTTTTTGCTAGCTGGTAGAATCCATAAAAAGAGAGTGTAAAATGATGATTTTTATTCCTATTTTTCATTATTATAAGATACTGTTTACTTATATCAAATAACCCTAACAAAACATTTTCTTCTTTTTTAACTCTTTTTCCTACCTTCTCCCTAAGGTAGGTCTTTTTTGTTTACCAGGAGTTAACCATCCTTTTTGAGAAATATTTTTTTTAAGTAGTTTACAGGTTTTGAAACTTCTATAACTGAAGTTGCTAACATGAAATCTGTATGTTCTTCTGGATCTAAAGTTATTTCTTTTTCACCTTCAATACTCCCTTCATACACCAATCTAGTAAAAATAGTTTCCTTTCTTGAATCATAATTACTATCTTCATGAATAATTTTCTCAATATAAATTTTTAGACCTGTTTCTTCATATGCTTCTCTTATAGCAGTTTGCTTTGGTGTTTCTCCTTGTTCGACTGTTCCTCCTGGTATATCCCAAAAACCTGCTAAAAATTCTCTTCTCCTCGTTTTATCGTTGACCTCTTTATGAAAAGATATTTATCGTCTATTTTCAATAGTATATGCGCAATTAATTTATTTTTTACCAAGTATTCATCCTCCGTAAGTTTATTTTTTGAGTTTGGCCCTTGTCTTGGCATTGTTGCTCATTCGTTTCTAAGTGTATTTTCCCTAGTGGATCTCACTATGGAGCCGACAGCAATCAACTACTTTCTCAAACGATCCTTTTTGTGAGAAACTAGATATCTTGACTAATTGACTCTATGAATTCAAACCTTCCATTTGAATATTCAAATTTTAAAATACAGCAGTTCGTAAATTTAATTGTTTTAATTTGTTCTTGAGATAACCATTTTTGTATAAATCGATACATTGAACCTCCATGACTAACACATAAAATATTCTTATGACTTTCTTTTTTCATTATTTCAGTCAAAGTATCATTCATTCTTTCTTGTACTATTTCGCTAGATTCTCCACCATAATCTACAAAAAAATCTCCATAAGAAGTTTCACCGGGTTTAATCTTGGGATTTAACTCTTCACTTTCACCTTCAAATAAACCAAAATTCCACTCTTTTAATCCTTTTAATCGAACAACATCTTTATGTTCACAAACTATCTCAGCAGTATCAACTGCTCTTTCTTGTGTTGATGAATATACATGGTCAAACGTAATTTCTTTATCTTTAAAATAATTTTTTGCAATATTCGCCTGTTCGATTCCCATCTCAGTTAAAGGAGAGTCACAAGCCCCTTGAATTTTACCTCTTAAATTAAATAATGTTTGCCCATGTCTCATTAAATATAGCGTTTTAATTGTCATTTCCTCCTATTTTTAGATATATTTTATTTATCATTTTTTTGAGAATCTATACCTATCATTTCCAATTTATACTTGATTCACTATAATCTATCTTCAATTTTTTATTTCTGTAAGTATATTCAGTTTAAATAACCTCTAGATTTGATTTCAAAATACTATATAAGTTCTTCCCTTTATTTTGATGTTGCTTGCGATTAATGATGTTTTTTATTCATTATTCTAAGGTACTATTTACTTATACCAAACAACCCTAACAAAACATTTTTTCCTTTTTTAACTGCTTTTCCTACCTTCTCCTTAAGGGAGGTCTTTTTTGTTTACCAGAAGTTAACCCTCCTTTTTGAGAATCGCACCTTATGCACCTAACTGTCATTATTCTTAAAGTATGTAGCTAAGTCTGAAGCAACAGGAACAAATCAAAACCATTGAATATTAAATGTACTCATTCCACAGTCCTTATCACCTGAAGTAAAGAGAAAAACTTCTTACTCTTCAATCATATCTTCTACCAACTTCAATAAAGTTATATTTTCATATACATACTTCGCTTGATCATCATCTTCCATCATAATACATAAAGCTTTTTCCATAATACTTCCTCCTTCAGTTCTATTGGTTATTAAAAGCAGTAGGAGACTTGCATGCGATAATTTTCAGGTGTTGCATTTTCAATGTTTTGGTTGTTGAACATAATTGAACCTTTCGTTGTTGTCAGTATAAAAGCCAATATTTTAAGAAAGGTACTTTTCCCACTGCCTCATGGTCTAGTGATAATTGTGTGGCTACCTTTTTCAAACGATGTGGTGATATCGTTTAGGATTAATTGTTTTTCGTGTTGAAAAGAAGAGTGAGCATTTCTTTTGATTGTTATTAAGAACGTATACCCATTTTTAATTATTTTTTCAGTAAATATTCTTCCTTATTATCTTGCCAGTCGGTCAGCACTTCTCATAAGACTATTTTACGCTCCTTGAGTTCATTTGTTAATCAAATAAATTCATTTTTTTCAATTTTTCACCAAAATAAGTAGATAAACCCACCCTTATACACCTCTCAGACAGATTTAATTTCTGCTGAACACAAGGACAGAGTAAAAATGTTATGCATAAAAAAAGTCGCACAAAAAAACTCTATACACACCTTGACTAAATCTATCAAGATGCGCAGAGAGATCTCTATTATTTTAAATATGCCCACGTGGCTTCAGTTTCTTTTGAAAACGAAATAGTGGTTTGTTCTGATTCTAAGAAGACCCTAAAACTAAAAACACGTTCGCCTTCATTCAAATACAGTTCTATAAAACTATTATCAACAAACACATCAACTGTGATATTATTTGCTAATTCAGCTATTTCACATGTTCGTTTCATACCATATTCGGTATCAATTTTTTTGGCTAATTGGCCACGATCAATTGTTACTGTTTCTTTTTTTTCATCTAAATTCAATTGCCAAAAATCATCTTTTGTACCAAAGCAAATAGTCGACTCTTGTTCTTTGTTCAATTCAAATTGAAGATGATAATAGGGATATTCTAAAAGAAGTTGGTTAGTTCTTATTGTTTGTTTATCAGTAAACTGTTTTTGTACTTCTTCTGTTGGAAAACGTCTTAATTTTCCATCCACTAGTCTCATTTCTTGTGCAGTCGTTAATCCATGTTTCCAACCTTCAGTGTCAATTGGATACACTTGCTCACCACAGCCAAACCAACCAAAAGTTAATGGCAACTGATTCTTTCCATAAAATGATTGAGGCGCATAATAATCAAAGCCAGCATCCAACTCATCCACATGCTCTAATGCAAACGTTCTTTTTTCAACATCCAATTGTCCTACTAAATAAATGGAAGAAAAGCGATTTTGGTAACGATACGTTTCTTTCTCATAGCCCATCGGTGATAGAAATAAAACATCTTTTCCATCAATCGTTACAAGGCTCGGACATTCTAACATATAACCTTTATCGATCGGTAAATCAATCGTTCCTTGATACGTCCAATCCACTAAATTAGTACTCTTATACAAAAGCAATTCACCAATGTCACCGAAACCTGTTTGTTCTCCCTCCAAAAAACGACCTCCGCCAAGTAACATATAAAAAGAACTGTTACGCTCAAAAACAAAAGGATCTCTTAATTCTTGACTAAATCCTTTCGGTGCACCCTCAAGGATTGGATTCTTCGGATATTTAGTAATCGTTCCTTTTTTATCCATGATCGCCAAAGCTTGCTTCGCTACTTTCCCTGTGTCTGTTTTATAGTTCGCTGTATAAAACAAATAGAGTTCGTCATTGTATTCGAAAGCATTACCAGAATACGCACCATTTTTTTCATATTCTTCATCAGGAATAAGAGCAAAACCTTCATCCTTGAATTTAACTAAGTCTTCTGAAGTAGCATGTCCCCAATGTTTCATTCCATGAAAAGAATCAAATGGAAACCATTGATAAAATACTTGATACTTGCCATTAAAATAGCTCAAACCATTTGGATCATTCATCAAGCCTGTCTTGGGGTATAAATGATACTTTGGGAGATAGGCGCTCTCTTTTATTTTTTCTTCTAATTGACTTAAATGTTCTTGCCATTCCGTCGTATAAAATGTATATTTTTCAATTTTTTTACTCATCAATTGCTCTCAGACGTCCCTTCTTTTTATAAGGTACTACCTTTTCCTATTTCTGCTCCTTTTACCCCTTTAACACGATTCCAAACAATCAAAATAATAATTGGTAAAATAAATGCCATTAAATTTCCGATGATATAAAAGATCAATCTAGGTGGGTATACGATCGTCAAACCTGGTAGACCTGTTAAAGCAAAACTTGTTGCTTTGACATCAAATATTTTCATAAAAGCACCACCGATCCCTGCTGAAAATGAAGCAGCAAGAAATGGAATGATCGAGTCACGTAAATTGACTGCAAAAATAGCTGGTTCTGAAATACCAAATAATGTTGGAACAAAGCTAGACATTGCTGTTTCACGACGCTTAGAATTTTTCTTCGCAAGGAAAAACATGCCCAATGCTGCTCCACCTTGTGCGATGATTGAAACGGACCATAATGGTTGAATGTAGTTGAATCCTGTAGCTACCACTAATTGCGCTTCAATAGCCTGGATCGCGTGTTGTGTGCCCGTTACAACAAGTGGCTGAAGCAATGCTGCAAAAACAAAGGCACCCACAAATCCTGTTTTGTTGTATAGAATATCAATGATCCATCCTAATCCCGTGCCGATTGCATTACCGATCGGACCAAATACTAAGAATAAAGCAAGAGCAGAGAATAAAATCGTAACTGTCGGTACCAAAATAAAACTCAACGCTTGTGGTGTTTTTTTCTTCGCAAATGCTTCTGTTTTTGATAAGAACCATGCTGTTAAAATTGCTGGAAACACGCCACCCTGGAACCCAACTTGTGGGATGGATAACCCAAATACATGCCAAGAGGATAAGGTATCATAATTGCCCAAGACAAAGTCATTACGATTCATCAAATCTGGTGTAATCATCACAAAACCTAACACTAAACCTAAGATTGGATTTCCACCAAATCGTTTGGTTGCTGAATACATGACTAAGACAGGAAGATAAGCAAATGTTGTCGCAATAACGCCTAGAAAACTAGCTAAATCTTGCGCCCAAAGCCATTCCTCCGCCATTGAGCCGCCTAAAAAGCCAAATTGTGTCGTTAATAGTGACTTCAATCCTAAGATCATCGCTGCCCCAACAAAAGCCGGAATGATTGGAATGAATATATCAGAGAATACTTTAAATGCTTGTTGTAATTTATTCTGTTGCTTCGTTCCAGAGGCTTTTACATCTTGCAATGAAGCTTCCTTTATCCCTGAAACTTCTTGAAATGCAGCAAAAACCTTTTCTACTGTTCCTGTACCAAAAATAATTTGTAGTTGTCCACTATTAAAAAATACTCCTTTAACGCCTTCAATATTTTCTAATGTTTCTTTATTATAATTATTACTATCATTCAATACTAAGCGTAAACGCGTAACGCAATGAGCAGCATTCGCTATATTTTCTTTTCCCCCGACACCTTCTAAGACTTCTTTAGCAATTTTTTTATAATCCAAACTATTCATCTCCTTGATTGTTTTAGAAAAACCTTTTTTGGAACGTTCCATATACAATTATTATAATACTTGGAACGTTCCAAAAAAGCAAGGGCTTTCAAACAAAAAAAATTGGATTTATTTTTCATCCAATTTTCTAGTCGTCTTAAATGCTGTAAACTTCACTGGTAATATATGTTTCTTTTGTATAGCTAAGCTATCATCAAATTCCACTAACTCTTTCACACTTAAATGAGCAATCTCGCGTACATCCTGAGACATTGTTGAAATAGTCAATGACTGATTAGAAAAGCTTCTAGCACCATCGAAACCAACTAATTGTACATCTTCTGGAATCAACCAAGGTAAATGTGCAAATGTATTAAAAACAAATTCTGCATATCGATCTGTTACAGTAAAAATCCCATCAAAAGGACAATTCTCTGAAAATTTTTCAGTTAGAAATAGATCTAGTCTTTTGGGAAAATCAATTGAGTTTCCTTTATCTAAATAAACTTCATATTCTAATTCATTATGAGTACAATAATCAATAAAACCATTCATTCGTTCAAAAATACCTAAATTATTAGGTAACTCTCTTAAAATCAACAGCAGTCGTTTTGAACCTCGTTTATGCAATTCTTCTGCTGCTTGTCTAGCGCCACCAAAATTGTCACTTGTTATAAATGGAATAGCACTATTAAAATAACGCTCAATTGAAACAATCGGTATGTTTGAAATAAGATAGGGTTCTATATCACTGTAGGAAATAGTCAAAATTCCTTTGACTTTCTGTTCTTGCGCCATTTTTATATAGTCTAACTCCAAATTATAATCATTTTGAGAATTACATAATAACATTTTAAAATTTTGAATTTGTAATTCTAATTGGATATAGTATGCCAATTCAGAAAAAAATGGCGTCCATATCGTTGGTAATATAAATACAATGATGTCACTTTCTTGTTTTTTTAATGATCTAGCCGCTTGATTTGGTATATAATTCAACTCTTCAATTGCTTTTTCTACTCTAACAGCTAATTCTGGCTTGATTTTTACGTGATTGACATAATTTGATACAGTTCCTCTAGAGACGTTTGCTTTTTTTGCAACATCATTCATATTGACCATTCACCTTCACCTCATTAGATAGTATATCATAATAAAAAATGTGGCATGATTATTTTAAGCTGTTATTCATGTTCATTAGCAGAAGATTAAACATTTTTTGATAACAAAAACGATTGTTTTTAGAGTAATCGCTTAATCCTTTTGTCACAATACTTCTCTACTGATCTTTTTAAAAACATGAATCGTTTTTTTTACTCCTAAGCTAACAATTTTTTCGCCTTTTCTTGATTAGATAGAAAATACTCAACATTATCAAATAACATGCAGGTACTATTACCCAAGACATATACAAAAATAATCCGATTCCCAGCATAAATCCCTCAGTTATTCTAGCAAATAGAAATGGGTAAATACCATACCAATCTACCACATAACTAATCACCCCTGATAGCAAACCTGTTATATATAAGTTTGGTCCAAACTTTAAATTTTTCCATACTCTGTTCGTTAAATAATAAATCAAAATATGAATTATACCTATTTCTACAAATACAAGAAAAGGAATGAATGGAATAATCATTATTAATCTCCTTACTTTACTGATCGCTTTTGGTAAATCTAAAACTGTGAGCTCTCATAAAAGTTGTTATGGGAGTTGGTGCAGGAGCAAACCAATAATCTGTATAGTCGGTAACTAGAACATCATCTTCTGTAACGACTATTTTTACTATATTGTATTTTGTCCAATACCCTTTCTCAAAAAATTCAATCAACACACTATCTCCATCATTCAATGGTTTTCCATTTCTATCTCGATAACCGCTACATTTACTATCCACTTGTTTACTCCTTTAGTGATCGTTTTTGGGAATTCTATCTTCTTTTTTCTGTAAAGCTTTATATCTGTTCATTAGTTTTCCTATTTGTTCCAATTTCTCTAAGTCTTTGTCAACATTCCCTGAAAGAGCCTTTGAGATTTTTTCTCTTTCAACTAGAATTTGTACTTGTTCATTTGTAAGTATAGCCCGTTTTAATAACTTCTAGATTTGATTTCAAAATACTAAATAGGTCCTTCCCTTTATTTCGAAGTTGTTTGCGATTAATATATAAGACAACTTTTTCATTACTAAAATCATGGTTCAGTTTTATGTTACCTTTTGTCCCTGAAATTCCATCGGAAAATCTAAACGGTTTTGATTGTCGAATGATTTTTTTTATTGGAAGGGCATTTTTATAATTAAGTTTAGCATACTTGTTGGATACAGTTATTCCAATTATATATTGGGAAGAAAGACTTCCTGGGATTGAAACATTTTCATCAAAAATAGTTAATATCTCGGACCAAGGCACAAAAATTGTTTTTCTAGAAAAGTTGCTTACCACTCCGTCAGGTAGTATTTGAATTATTGGTTTTCCTTTCAGAATTAAATTTATTACAAAATTGCCATAGAAGTTCTTGGTGTATAGCTCAGTTATTTTTCTATTTCTTGCTTCTCCCATAACTACAAAATACCTTCCATGTTATTCTTAGGAGTATTAGCTATATTGATTGATTTTGTTTTATTTTCCATACAAGACTTATCCTCTCTTAGTTGTTGATCCTTTTTGGTATAACTCATCTTTTTTTATCTGGAAATAGGATTTCCGACAATGTAATTACTATCAACAAAATTACTGATAGTTGGATCGTTTTAAGAAAATCTTTTTCTTCTACGAAAAAATACAATCCTACAAAAAACAAGAAAAAAAACACCACATATCTTATTATTTTATTTTTCACAGTATCCTCCATATTACTCTTTTTTAATATTATTTACTTTTTCTTATTACTATACATTGCTAGTGCTACGGAACTAAAAAAATCTCCAATTGTTGCAAATAAACCTTCCATATGATTCACCTATCTTTCTTTTCATAGTTTGAGATTTCATACATGTAGCTATCGATCCTTTTTGAGGAATAATTTTTTTATTTCAGAAATTCTATACTAATTCATCACAATTAATTCAAATTTGAATTGTATTATTTACTCATACTTAACAAACAACCCTAACAAATAAAACTTTTTCATTTTTAACTCCTTTTCCTACCTTCCCCAAAGGTAGGTCTTTTTTAGTTTATAAAGAGTGAATCATCCTTTTTGAAAAGTAGTACTCCGGAAACACGCAATAGTACACAAAGAATTATTATCACTATTGAAACAGCTTCAACCACTTCACTATACATTTTCTAGATGCTCTTATAAGAGTGAATAGACCCCACATAACTACACCTAAAATTAATAAGCTCAATTAAAAAAATACTATTTCGTTTACCTTCAGATATTTTGGTACATAATGCATGTTGCTATTTTTACCGAAAAAAGGCAACGTGTCAACATACCATTAAAATTGAACATTTTTTAATTTTCAGAAATCATATTAATCAAAGTAGCCCACATACCAAGAGATATGTGGGCTACTTTAGTTAATCACGATTATGTTTACAACTGTGTTAAATGACGATATTAGTTACTTTTTTTGCGTTTAAGAGTTAATACATAAGCTCCACCTGCTAGTAATGCCATAGAACCAATTACTGTTAGCAATGGTGAGTTCGTTTCTCCTGTTTGTGGCAATCCAGCAATTGCAGAAGCTGAACTAATTGGTGTTGTTTTACCTGTTGGTTTGGTATATGCTCCAGGTGAACTAGTCGTATTTGTAATTCCCGTTGAACTAGAGCTACTAGTTGTAGTTGAAGAAGTAGTATCTGTAATGCCTCTATTATTAATCGTTAGTGTAATAGTTTCTTCTGCTAAATAACGTTTTTGACTAGCACGTGTGGTGGCCTCTACATAATATCTAATTTGGTGAACACCCGGTTCAGCTAAAGTATTTCCCACTTTATATACTTGAATTGGGTCACCAATAACTTCAAAACCAATTTTTAAACCATCCACATTTTCAAATGTCGCCCAGTTCAAAATATCTTCTTCTGTTAATTTATCACCGACATACATTGTTTTATCTGAAACATTGATAGTTGGTTTAAGTTCTTCAGAAGTGCTAGAGCTTGTAGAATCTGTACTTGATGATTCAGATTCAGAAGTGCTAGAACTTGTAGATTCTGTACTTGATGATTCAGATTCAGAAATGCTAGAACTTGTAGATTCTGTACTTGATGATTCAGATTCAGAAGTGCTGGCGCTTGTAGATTCTGTACTTGATGATTCAGATTCAGAAGTGCTAGAGTTTGTAGATTCTGTACTTGATGGTTCACTTACGTCTAAGGGAGAAGATTTTACAAGTTCTAATGCACTATTGATAGCATCAATATGTCCTGGTAGAGTAGTCTCTGAAATATATCCATTAGTGATGTCACTTTCAGCAAATCCTATATACATGTTTAACGTATCTACAGGTCCTTTTTCATACTTGGTATAGTCTACATAAGGTTTAGCTCCATCAATAACAGCTTGTAATTGTGCGACTAAATCATTAGTTGATGTCGAATCTGATGTGGATGCTCCTTCTGCAAATACTTTAGACGGTAACGTAACAGTTGTAGCTAGCGCTGAGCTACATAATAAGGTAACCCCTAATAAACTTAATTTCTTTTTCATAAAATAACTCCTTTTTTTCATTAATATAATTAATTTTACCACTTAACATTATATATTCAATAGTTTTAGAAGAAATTAATTAGAAAAAAATAA
This sequence comes from Enterococcus sp. AZ170, assembly GCF_050545135.1. NCBI lineage: Bacteria > Bacillati > Bacillota > Bacilli > Lactobacillales > Enterococcaceae > Enterococcus > Enterococcus sp. AZ170. Next base: position 2,804,909 of record NZ_CP172947.1, read on the forward strand.
GATTTATTCAAAACTAGCAATCAATATAAATTTCAACTTATATTAGTTATGAACTTAATAAAAGTAGGTAAGACACTTATACCAAGTAAGTATATTTAGCTATATCAAAAAAACAAATGTTCTTGGAACTACTAAAAAGACACTATGATCTTATTCATAGTGTCTACATTCTGAGAGTTACTGCAATGATTTGCAAGCAACTCTTTTAATCATTCGAAAGAATCAAAGTACTTTTCAACTTTTTCCAATTCTTTATCATCATATTTTTCATATTTCTTTGCTTCATGAAGAATCTTTTTGATTTCGTGAATTGCTTTCTTCTCTGCAAACCATTTTTTCATTTCATGTTTTTTATCCACATCTTCATCTAATGTGTCAATTTTTTCAAGATCAGTATCAAGCTTCTCTACAGCTTCCGCAATCTTTTCAAGAACTTTATCTTCTTTTTTTTCGTAATCTGTCATGCTAAATTACCTACCTTTCTTTTATTAATATAATAGTATCACACTTCTACATTTTTGGTTAACAATGTATACCAATAATTTTGCATCAAAAACGAATATTTTTGGGAATCACACATTTCTTTGAATCAGCTCTATTATTGTTCAAATTATGATTGTAAGTTTTGATAGCGCAATTAGCAGAAACAAAAAGGATAATCAGCTAAGGTTGGCTCTATACTGTCTGATGTTGGTAAGAACTCACCGACATCTTTTTTAATAAAAAATAATAGAAAAGGCACCCTGATATCCTTGAGAATTAAGTCGACGAAAACCAATCAAAAGGGGAAATCAAGATGTCCTATACAAATCTTATCAAAAATACCCTAGATATTCTAGACTTAAACATTACTTTCAATGAAAATTCTTTAAAAAAAGAACGCATCAAAGGACGAATCTACCACGTATTTTCTGGTACCTTGGATTATTTCGCTCACTCCTGTCCTCATTGTGGTACTAATGAAAACGGATCGATTATTCTTTGGAGTTTTATAACCTGTCTGTCTGATTTTTTTACTACTTGTTCTTTAAACGCTGTTGGATTCCCACCTTTGATCCGGTTCAATAGATTAGTGAATTGTAAAAAAACACCTCTTGTTCATCCTCTTCATCGACTACTCCATCTGCTTCTAGTTGTAGATACACGATTTTACTAGTCTTAGTTTGGATCTTAGAAACGACCCAAATCAAGGCACTAATTTGTTATTCTTACTCCTGATTCAATACTTCGTCTTGCATCATCCCACTCGCTTTCATAAACATATACGTCACAACAGGACCTACAAAAGTAAAGCCATGCTTTTTCATATCTTTGGCTACATTTTTAGATAGTGGCGTGATATTTGGTACTTCATATGCTTCTTCATACACATTCAACTGCGGAACACCGCCAACAAAATCCCACATATACTCAGCAAAACTACCATATTCTTTTTGTACAGCTAAAATCGCTTGCGCATTTTGGATCGTAGCATTGATTTTTCTTGGATTGCGGATCATTTCGGGATCTTGCATGATTTTTTCCACATCATCCGGCATCATCCCTGCAACTTTTTGGATGTCCATATCATGGAAGTTTCTTAAAAAAACCTCTAATTTCCCAGCTGCTGCTTTCCAACTTAAACCAGCTTGAAAGGTTCCTACCGTTAACAAGATAAAAAGGAATCGATCATCATGTGTGGGGTTGCCCCACTGGTTATGGTACCAGTCGAATTTTGACGGTTGGCTCTTTTTCATATCTTTCTCCTACACATAACTTTTTGCTTATCATACCATAAAAATGAAAGGTGATAGTTTAACTATAACTAAAAATATTCTATTGACTATTAAGACGAGTGGTGATATATTTATAACCAAGTTACAAATATATCACCAGGAAGGATGTACTACTTATGAAAACTAAAATGAATCTAACTGGAAAAATCTATACAATTGAACTTTTGAGCGGAATGATTTTTTACAGCATAGGAATTCTATTTATTACGCCACCAACAACTCCAGAAATTACAAAATATCTAGCAATAGGTTTAATGATTCTTGTCTTGTTAATAATAATGGTCGTAACTATTCTTACTAATACGGAAAAACTGGATGAACGTGCATTAAATAATTTTTATAAATCTAGTAACATAACTTTTTTCTTCATTTTAATAGTTTTACTTATAGGAGGAGTAATCACACAGTTTATCCCAATAGACATTAAACTTTCAACTTCTATAATTTCATTTATACTCGCTGTAGTTCTAATACTTCATGGTTCAACCTTTAGATCCTTAGAAATATCAGGTAAATAACTCATGGGCAAAATAGAAACTACTTTAAAACAATACAGAGAAGAAAAAGGTCTGACTCAAAAAGAACTTGCGGAAAAGGTTGGTGTTCGACGTGAAACTATCCTTCATTTAGAAAACAACAGATATAATCCATCCTTAGAGCTAGCTCTGGAAATAGCAAGTGTATTTGGTGTAACTGTTGAAGCACTATTCAAATTAAAATAGCGAATCTCTAAATCCACTAGTAATACTAAAAAGCCATGTAAAATTTGCACGACTTTTTAGTATTACTTCTTAATTTTCTTCATTCCTTCAAAAAACTAATCCAACAAATTCATCATTGCTTTTGAAATATCGATAGCTTTCAATCTATAAATTTCTTTTAAAAACGCTATCTTACCCACTTGACCAAACTGTTCCTTTATCCCGATTCGTTTCATTTTTACCGGATGATTTTCAGCAACGATCTCAGCTACCGCACTCCCTAATCCACCGATCACATTGTGATTCTCTGCCGTTACGATCGGTCCTAGTTTGGCTGCTTCGATCACGATATCTTCATTCATTGGTTTGATTCTAAATAAGTCAATCACTTGAACTGAAATTCCTTGTTTCTCTAAATCGTCGGCTGCTTGAAGGGCTTCTTCTACCATAATGCCACTAGCAAAAATCGTCCCTTGTGTTCCCTCTTTCAACTTGTAGTAACCTTTAGAAAAATCTTCCTTTCCATTATAAAGTGGTTTTGCTTGTTTACGAATCGTTCGAATGTAAAACAATCCTTCAGCCGTATGTGCATATTCTAACATCGCTTTAAACTGATACGGATCTGATACTTCATAAATATGATTGTTTGGAATGACCCGCATCAATGCAAGATCTTCAAATGGCATATGGGTTCCACCATTCATCTCAGCCGTTACACCAGGATCTGTTCCCACGATGACAGCATGATTTTGAGCATAACCGAGTGACAGGAAAACTTGATCAAAGGAACGTCTCGTTGCAAATGGCGCAAACGTATGGATAAATGGAATAAACCCCGTTACAGCCAAACCAGCGGCTGCCCCCATTTCTTCTGCCTCCATGATTCCCACATTAATGTATCGTTTACCTAGTTGCTCTTTCAATTTACTGGTTCCCATTGAACTCGCTAAATCTGCCTCTAAAGCGACAACTCTCTGATCTTTTTCTGCTAATGCTAGAATTGTTTTTGTATAGACTTGCCTCATCTCTAAGTCTTTCATCCCTGATTCACCTCGATTTTTTTAGCCAACTTGGCGATGGCTTCTTTAATTGCTTTTTGACCAGCTTCATCTGGTCGAACATGATGATTGTCTACTAATGTTTCAAAATAAGGAATACCTTGCCCTTTTACTGTCTCTAAAACGATCGCTGTTGGTTTTCCCTTTAGCTGTTTCGCTTGAACGATTGCTGCTTCAATCGCATCAACATCGCTACCATCTACACGCCAACTGCTAAAACCAAAGGCCCGCATTTTTTCGACAAAATCAAACGGATCACAAATATCAGTTGTATAACCGTCTAATTGTTTCTTATTATCATCGATCAATACAATCAAATGATCCAACTTCTGATGTGCCGCAAATTGAAAGGCTTCCCAGCATTGTCCTTCATTTAATTCTCCGTCACCCACAATCGCAAAAGTATAATTCTCTTTGCTCAACAATTGATTGCCTTTCGCAATTCCTGTCGCAGCTGATATTCCTTGCCCAAGAGATCCTGTCGTCATATCGACACCTGGCGTTTTGATTCGATCTGGATGAGAGGGTAAATTAGTGCCATTTTGATTCAGACTAAAAAGGAACGCTTCATCAAAATAGCCTTTTAAAAACAATGTAGCATACAGCGCAGGTCCCGCATGTCCTTTTGATAAGACCAAATAATCACGGTCTGGATCATCTTTTCTTTCTGGTGAAACATTCAAGACCTTTTCATATAAAACAGCCAACGTTTCAACGATAGACAAGCTACCACCAAAATGACCAAAACCTAAATTATCCAGCTCCCGCATTGTATAATAACGAATTTGATCCGCAAACTTTTGTGTATCCATTATGCTACCTCCTTCGTTTCACTTCTCTTTTTCTTGCCGAAAACCGTTAACCCGATCAACAACGCCAAGACCGCCAACACTCCAGCAATGACTGCGATTTGACCGCCCATATCAGCTAATTTTCCAAGGAAGATCCCTGTCACACCATAATCTGTATCAGAAAAAGTAGAGCCTTGGAAACCTAAATCACCCATAACAGGCATTAATAAAATCGGCATAAAACTAATGATCACCCCATGAATAAACGAACCCACAACCGCTCCTCGAACACCACCTGTAGCATTTCCGAAAACGCCAGCCGTCGCACCACAGAAGAAATGTGGTACCACACCTGGAATAATTACAGTCGTACCAGTTGCGATCATAATAAACAAGCTCACGATCCCACCAACAAAACTAGTTAAAAAACCAATCAAAACAGCATTTGGTGCATAAGGAAAAACGATTGGGCAATCCAATGCTGGAATCGAATTTGGCACTAATTTTTCAGAAATCCCTTTAAACGCGGGTACGATTTCAGCTAAAATCAATCGAACCCCTGCCAAGATCACAAACACGCCAGCAGCAAACATCCCTGCTTGCTGCAAGGCATAAATAATGTAATTCGTTCCATTACTAAGATTTTCAGCAATAAACTCATTTCCTGCAAATAAGGCTACGATCGTATACACAATCCCCATCGTCAGCGTGATACTAACCGTTGAATCACGCAAGAATGACAAGCCTTTTGGAAAATTGATATCTTCGGTTGATTTTTCTTTATTTCCTACATATTTTCCGATGAATCCACTAAGCGCATAGCCAAAATTTCCTGTATGGCCCAAAGCCACTGAATCATTTTTAGTGATCTGTTTGGTAAACGGCTGAGCAATCGCAGGGAAAATCGTATTCGCTAACCCTAATGCCAACCCACCAACTAAAACTAACGGTACCGCGCTCAATTTTGTCACACTCATAATGACGGCAATCATACAGGCCATATAAAGAGTGGCATGACCTGTTAAATAGATATATTTAAATTTGGTTATGCGCGCAATCAATATATTGAACGCCATTCCTGCTAACATAATAAGTGCTGTATACGTGCCATACTTGGTCAACGCCAACGCAACGATTGCTTCATTATTTGGCACTACACCTTGCATGTTAAACGCATGCTGGAACATTTCTCCAAAGGGCGCTAATGAGCCCTCGATCACACCTGCTCCAGCTGTTACCACTAAAAACCCAACAAAGGTTTTGATTCCGCCACGAACAACATCTGAAATCGGCTTTTTCTGTAACCCTAAGCCAAGAACAGCGATCAATGCTACTAAAATTGCTGGCGTACTTGCAATATCGATCAATATATTTAAGATACTATTCATATTTTTCTCCTACCTTCTTTAGACTTTAGAGCAATCCTTCTTTAACACAGACAGCTTTCACTTTTTCTCTCAACTCATCCATATCGATGATGCTATCTAACACAACCACATTCCCTAAATGCTGCGCACTATCTGCTAAATCCCCACCAACAAAAAAGACATCTGCCAAATCAGGTGTGGCGCTCCCCATATCATAATGCGCTACCTCAACCCCTGTTACCTCTAATTCATTCAATACACTATTGATATTCATTTCCACCATAAAACTAGATCCTAATCCAGATCCACAAACGGCTGCCATTTTCATAATGATTCTCCTTCCTTTAATAACTGAATAATTGTTGCCTGGTCTTTTGCAGTTAATAATTTTTCCAAATTTTCTTTATTAGATAAAATTTTAGTCAAACTTGCCAACGCTTTTAAATGCATCTCATTATCTACAGCTGCTAAACAGATAAAAATCGTAATATCGTGCTTTGGATCATCTAAGAGCAATACTGGCTCCTCTACTTTTAGAAGGGACATCCCTAATTGTTTAACCCCATCCTCGGGTCTTGCATGAGGTAAGGCGATTCCTTTACCGATATGAATAAAGGCACCGTAATCTTTGACCTTTTGGATCATTGCTTCAATATAGTCTTCTGTGATTTTGCCTTTATTTTTCAAAGGTTGGGCTGCATAAGCGATCGCTTCTTCCCACGTTAATTTTTTATCCGTCAACTGAATCATCTCTGTCGTTAGCAACTCTGATAGCATTGGCTTCTCATCTTCTTTCACTTTTAATTTCTTAATCATTTTTCGATTTAAGATCCGGTACATTTTTTCTTTAGTAACGCCTCTTTTTAATTCGATATACGGTAATAACGTTTCAATAATTTCGTCTATGGATGGAACAACGATTCCCGGAATCAATAGGTCTTCTTGCACAGAACGAATCAAATTATTCTTTTCCAATTGTGACATGATGGGATTGACCAGATAATTTTTCTTGGAGGTGTCTAACGGAACACTGGAAAAAATCACGTCATAATCAGATCCAGAAATACTTTCAAGTTGATCAACGGTTGTGGTTAAACTAAAATCAATCGTTGGGAAAAGTTCCTTCAATTCTGACTGCATGATCAAAGACGAACTGATGCCGCTTGGACACAGTACCAACGCCTTATAGCGGATCACTCGATTTAATTCTCGCTGATTGCCGATTTCACCACCGAATAAAATCGTAAAATAGCCAACTTCTTCATCGGGAATTTTTTTACCGATCAACACTTCCAAAGGATGTAAGGCTGTTTTTGTCAAGGTGAACAATTCCCCATATTGTTCTTTGATTTCCTCGGCCAGCACATTTGCCAGTGCAAAATGGTACTTGATTCTAAAAAAAGCTGGTACCAAATGATAAAAAAGATCAAGTAATAATTTTCGATAAGCTTTAAACTCAACTGCTGCCAATCGCTCCATCTCATGAATGATCTGACTCGCACATTCCAATAAAAATTCCAGTGCTGTATCGCGAATTTCTCCTTGTGTGATTGTCATAAGAATCAGCGCGAAATAGCCTTGTTCATTTTCAATAGTGACCATTTCTGGAAATTGAGCTAAAAATCGCTGACTTGCAGAAAAAGCATTTAGCTCTTTCAATATCGCTTCTGCATGACCATCCAATCGAAATGAATGTCTTTTAGTACGTCTTAAAACATAAGCCATAAAGTAAATCGTTTCTTCGATTCGGCTTGGCACAATGACCAGTTCACTCGCTTTGATGGTTTCAAATAGATAAGAACGAACATCTGCTTCAAAAATTTTGGAATATTTCATCAAACCCTTTTTTAGGCCCCATTTCCCTGGAATCGATGCTACTAATTTAGAGATCATTTGATGTGCCTGAATCCGAATCTGTGCTTCGCGACCGAGTAAATAAAAACCAGTTTTGCGTGAATATTCCAACGTGATTTGTTGCTTAGCTAAACAGAAGCGCAACTTTTTGATATCTGCCAAAATCGTATTTTTACTCACTCGAAAAAATTCTTGATAATGATAAACAGACAGGTCCTCTTCAGCAATAAACGTCAAAAGATAAAGCAATGCTTGTCTTTCGTGTTCTGAATAGAAGATTTCTGTTTCCTGTACCCCAAAATGAAGTTCCAACCACTTATCCGATACTTGTTTAGTAAAATAAATTTTATCTTCTTCCCAACAAATTTGTGCGTAGGAAAATCGCTGCAGCTGCTCATTGAGTTTCCCTAATTGATCGATTACTGCTTCTGTAGACAATCCTGTGATCTCACTGATTTCTTGAATGGTGTAACCCACTCTTTGTACCCTATTGATAAGATAACTCATTCGATAATCAATCATCTTGTTCCTCCTGTACTCACTATATAATGTAAACGCTACAAATCAAAGAAATGTTGGGTCTAATCTGTATTTGACTTTTCAAAATAATTGGACTCAATTAAAAAATAACAAAATAGCTATGAAAGTCAATGAACTACTGACTTCATAACTATTTTGTTATTTTTTAACTATTTCTATGCATGTTCAAATGGTAGGCTTCTCTATTTTTTTGTATGCTACAACTTTTGAATGTTTATTTTCAGCGATTTCTTTTGCTCTTTTTAAAGCATGCTCTTTTGTATCGAACGAGGCAGTTGCTTTCTCCGCATTTTTAGTCTGAACATACCACTGATTTTCCCTGTAATAAACTAAAACATCGTTGTCTAACAAGTCCGCATTCATTTTTTTATCGCTATGTTGATCTGTCTTTTTTGGATTAGCTTCTTTTTTTAGAGCAGCTTTTTCTGTAGCCGTTGCCTCATCTAACCACTTCTTAGCTTGGGAAATAGCAATTGGGATCGCTCTGTCTTCTGGGTAGCCTTCACTGACTAGCGCATTAGCGATTTCAATGGTTTTCTTTTTTAGTAACGGTGCAAAATTTTTGAACGAACTGGGATAATCCTCTAAATCCCATGGCATCATTCTTCATCTCCTTAAATCATAAGATTAGTTAAGCAAAGAAGCTGCCTCCTGTAATTGAATAGACTTGTCCGGTAACATAACTTGCCTCATTAGATGCTAAAAATACATAAACAGCAGCTAATTCAGCTGGTTGACCTGCTCTACCGATCAATTCTTGTTGACCAAATTCAGGTATTTTTTCAGCAGGCTGTCCACCACAAATTTGTAAGGCCGTCCAGATTGGCCCTGGGGCAACTGTGTTCACACGGATTCCTGAGGCAGCTAATTGCGCAGCCAGGCCTTTACTAAATGAAGTGATTGCGCCTTTTGTTGCGGCGTAATCTAATAAGTTTGAACTTGGCTCAGCACTTTGAATCGAAGTCGTTGTGATGATACTACCGCCTTTTGGCAAATAATCTAACGCTTCTTGAACGGCCCAATACATCGAGATGATATTGGTCGTATAGGTATCCATAATTTGTTGTGTTGATAAATCTTTGATTTTTGCTACTGATTGCTGCATGCCAGCATTTAATACTAAAATATCTAAACCACCAAGTTTTTCAGCAGCCTCATGAATGAGTTTTCGCGTAAATGTTTCCTCTTTTAAATCACCTGGTACTAATACGGCTTTACGCCCTTGAGCTTCAATCAGTGTTTTGACTTCCTTAGCATCCGCTTCTTCAAAAGGTAAATAGTTGATTGCCACATCTGCTCCCTCTCTAGCGTATGCAATCGCTGCAGCTCGCCCGATTCCGGAATCGCCACCTGTGATTAGTGCTTTACGTCCAGTCAATTTTCCCGATCCTTGATAAGAGGACTCACCACAATCAGGTATAGGGTTCATCTTTTGTTGTAATGCGGGTGCTTCTTGCGCTTGTTTTTCAAATTTCCCGTCATAGAATCTTGTCAACGGATTTTCAATCTTGTCTGTCATCTTGATTCCTCCTCTAAATTTGTTCTCAACATAAAAGTAACAAGTAGCTTACTCTTTTACACTAATACAAATAATGAACAATGCCAAATCATATGTTTTGCTATAAATATACTTTTTAACAGTGGTTCCTTGGCTTATATGAAAAAAAATATTATAATTAGAAGGTACAAGCGAATCTATTTATAAAAAATAGGTCTTAAGATGGATGTTTGAACATTTCAAAAGTATTACAATATCATTACCATCTAGTTTCATAAACTAGTTAAACTTTATGAGGAGGAAATAACTATGAAAAATGGTAAAACAAAATTTGGATTGATTGCATTGATCGTCATCGTTTTAATCGGCATCTTTGGCATCAGTCAATACAATGGATTAGCAAAGAAAGAACAATCGGTTGAATCCCAATGGAGCCAAGTAGAAAATGTGATGCAGCGTAGAGCTGATTTAGTGCCTAACTTGGTCAATAGTGTAAAAGGTAGTATGCAACAAGAGCAACAAGTTTTTGGAGATATTGCAAAAGCTCGTGAAGCATACGGTTCTGCCAATAATGACTCTGACAAAATCAAAGCTAGTCAAGAACTAGACCAATCAGTAGGTACTTTGATCAATGTCATCAATGAAAATTATCCTGAACTAAAATCAAATGATAATGTTCAAACCTTAATGACTCAATTAGAAGGAACGGAAAATCGTATTTCAGTTGAGCGTAAACGGTACAATGACGTTGTGAAAGAATATAATGAACAAGTTGTTTCATTCCCTAAAAATATTTTTGCTAATATGATGGGCTTAGGTAAGAAAGATTACTTCAAAGCTGACCCAACTGCTAGCTCAGTTCCTTCTGTAAATTTTGATAATTCAACCACTTCAAGTAGCGGGAAGTGATGACGAATGAAAAATTTTAGACGAGGGTTATTACCTAGTGTACTATTCTTCCTTGTCGCCTTTTTCATCAGTTTCCAAACACCAGTATTCGCGGAACAATTACCCGCTTCACCTGATCGTTTCTATTTAGATCAGCCGGGAATTCTTGATGAGACGACAAAAAAGTTAGTTGATAATAAAGGCGAACTTTATAAACAAAAATCAGAAGCGCCTCAAGTTGTTTTAGCTGTGATCAACTCAACGGATGGGGACAGCATCGACAGCTACGCCCCCGATTTGTTGAAAAAATGGAAAATTGGTAATCCTAAGGAAGATAACGGTGTTTTGATTCTCTATGCTGTCAACGGTGGGGATCGAAATGTTCGAATCGAAGTCGGCTATGGCTTAGAGGATGTCATCACAGACAGCATTGCTGGAAATATTTTACAACAAGCCAAAGACGATTTGAAGTCAAGTAATGATGCTTCGATCAATAAAGGGCTGCAATATACATTCAACGCAGTGACTACCTTGATTGACAAACATTATGAATATCCAGCAGATAAAAATGCCTTGTCCGATAGCGAATTGGAAGAAGTGGCATCAGAAGATGATACTGATTTCATGGATATTTTCGCGATTTTCATTATCCTGATTCCAATTTTATTCTTTGCCTTTGGTAAAGGAGGTCGTGGTGGCCGCGGTGGCGGTGGTCCTTGGTATTGGGGCGGCGGTGGTTACGGCGGCAGCGGTTTTGGCGGCGGCTCTTCTAGTGGCGGTGGCGGATTCGGCGGTGGCGGCGGATTCTCTGGCGGTGGCGGTTCTTCTGGAGGCGGCGGCGCAAGTATTTAAAATAAGTATCATTATTTTAATCTCTCAATTCATAAACAGAGTAAAACATTAGTTGTTTTACTCTGTTTTTTTAGGTTTCAAAGCAAAAAAAGATATTCTTAAAAAATAAAAGTATAGACATTTATATAATAAGGTGGTATATTTATTTTTGTAATCGATTACAAAAAAATCAAAGGACTGATTATTATGAATGGTTTTATGGACTCTCTTGGAGAAAAAATTATGCCCCTAGCAAATAAGCTTGGGCAAAACAGATATCTTTCTGTGCTTCGAGATGCTTTTATGCTGTCATTTCCATTAACAATGTTTGGCTCGATCATCGTGGTCATCAATAATTTACCTTTTTTCAGTGATGCCACAAAAGGAACCCTCTCTTCACTCTTTGGCAATGGACAAAACGCAACAATGAGTATTATGGCTGTCTTTGTCACGTTTGGTATTGGCTATTATTTATCTAAATCTTATGATGTTGAAGGAATTTTTGGCGGAGCTGTTTCATTCGCAAGTTTTCTGTTATTGACTCCTTTTATGATGACACTTGAAGACGGGACAGAAGTTTCTGGTGTCTTGTCTTTAGATCGTTTAGGTGCGAAAGGAATGTTTATCGGAATGATCGCCGCTTTTCTTGCTGGCGAAATTTATTGTCGCATCACTAAAAAAGGCTGGCAAATCAAAATGCCTGACGGTGTTCCACCAGCGGTCGCTAAATCTTTTGCTGCATTGATTCCTGCCATTTTGACCTTATCTGTCTTCCTTTTCTTAAATGCTATCGTCACCGGTCTCTTTAATACAAATCTTCATGACGTTATTTATGAAATTATTCAAAAACCATTAGTTGGTTTAGGTAGTAGTTTACCTGCTACGCTCATTGCTTTATTCTTTGTTCAATTTTTGTGGTTCTTCGGGCTGCATGGACAAATTATTGTCAATTCTGTAATGGACCCCATTTGGAATACCTTAATGTTGGAAAATTTAGATGCTTATAAAGCTGGGGACAAATTGCCTCACATCATCACAAAACCATTTATGGAGACATTCACAGTGGGGCTTGGAGGTTCGGGGATGACACTCGCTGTTATTTTGATTATGGCTTTTATCATGAAGAAAAAACAATACCGCGACATAGGTCGTTTAAGCTTAGCTCCAGGAATTTTCAACGTAAATGAACCAGTCATCTTCGGTTTACCGATTGTTTTAAATGCAACCATTTTAATTCCATGGGTCTTAGCGCCTCTTATTGTAACTGTTCTGAATTATCTAGTCATGGCAGCCGGCATCATTCCAGCGCCAACCGGCGTGTCTGTTCCATGGACAGTACCGATCTTCTTCAGTGGGATGTTAGCAACCAATTCGATTTTAGGCGGGATTTTACAGCTTGTTGATCTGGTTCTTGTTGCTCTCATTTGGTATCCATTCCTACGTTTATTGGACAAAGAAAAAGAAAGTGCGATTTAATTGCACTTTCTTTTTTCTTTAATTGTCTATACATTCGCAATCAGGTACAATACAAGGGAGGAGGTCTTACTTTTATGAAACCAAAATACGAAGAAATCGCAGATACTTTGCGTGATCGAATAAAAAATAACATCTACCAAACAGATACACTTTTACCTAACCAAACAGACTTAGTGAAAGAATTCAACGTTAGCCGAATGACTATCAAAAAAGCCATCGGTATTTTAGTGATGGAAGGTCTGCTCTACTCGCAACGCGGTGCTGGAACAAAGGTGCTTAATCGCTCTTTTTGGGATAAAGACACATCTCCAGTCAATGAATATGATGGTCTTAGTAAACAAATGCATGACCGCCATAAAGAATTGAAGAGTCAGGTTATTTTATTTGAAGTAGAATTTCCTTCTCAACAAGTCCAAGATCGTCTAGCCATTTCAGCAGAACAGCCGGTTTATAAAATCATTCGTCTCAGAATTCTCGAAAACGAACCTTTTATTTTAGAACATACTTATATGCCTTGTGATTTGATCCCTGGTTTAACGACAGATATTTTAAAAAAGTCTATTTACACTTATATCAAAGACCAACTATCGCTTGATTTTGCTGGTGCCTATCGAAACATCCAAGCGGATAAGTCTGATCAATATGATCAAACATACTTAAACTGTAAAATAGATGATCCTGTTCTTGAGGTGCAACAAGTCGTATACTCAAAAGACGGACGACCGATTGAATTTTCCTGTAGTAGAAATCGATACGATCAACGTAGCTACTCTGTTTTAAACGTTGACTATAATTAAAAAAGGATAAAGCATAACGAAACCGCCGTTTTGCTTTATCCTTTTAATTATTTGTTATCTAGCGTATTCGTTTGCGCAATTGTTTTAAACCAATGACCTGATTTCTTGATTGTTTTAATTTGCGTGTGGATATTGGTAGAAATCAATCCATAACGATTTTTATAGGCATTTGCCCAAGACCAACAATCGATTGGTGTCCATAAATGATAGCCAAAGCAATTAGAGCCTTCTTCAATTCCTTGGTGAACCCATTCTAAATGTTCTCGAATAAAGTCAATTCGATAATCATCCTCAACTACACCAGCTTCGTTCATAAAGCGTTCTTCATTTGATATACCCATGCCATTTTCAGAAACAAACCAGGCAATATTTTTATAGTTATCACGAATGTTGATCGCAATATCATATAGTGCTTTAGGGTAAATTTCCCAACCACGATCAATGTTCATGCGACGACCAGGCATATTAAACTCATCAAAATAGCGATTTGGCAGCCATGCACCTACACTGTTTGGTGCTACGTCGGGTGCTTTTACACGATTCGGATGATAGAAATTGACCCCTAAAACATCGATCGTATTTTCTTTGATCACCGCTAATTCTTCTGGCGTACTTTCCCAAAGAACCCCATCTTTTCTAAATAGTTCGACTAATTCCTTTGGAAACTCTCCGTGTACTGCTGTATCTAAAAACATTCGATTATTAAATAACTCAGCAATGTTCGCTGCGGCTAAATCTTCTGGTGAATCAGAGGCTGGGTAAGTTGGTGTTAAATTCAAGATGATTCCGATTCTTGCGCCATCATTTTGCAACCCCATTTTTCTAAAAGCTTGAATCGCTTTAGCAGAAGCTAAATTCAAGTTATACGCTACTTGTACCGCTTTTTTTCCATCCACGATTTTTGGATAATGGAATTGATGTAAATATTCTCCTTCAACGACAACGATTGGCTCATTATGGGTAAACCAATCTTTGACACGATCTCCGAATAATTCGAAACATTTTTCCGCAAACTTCACATATAAATCTACCACATGTTTTGATTCCCACCCGCCATACTTATCATATAGAGCTACTGGTAAATCAAAATGATGTAGATTCATTATAGGACGAATACCTGCTGAAATAAACTCATCGATAACGGCATTATAAAAACGGACAGCATCTTCATTGACTGCTCCAGTTTCAAAGTCATCTACCAAACGTGTCCATTGAATCGAAGTCCGCACGCTGTTTAAACCAACTTCTTTCATTAATGCGATATCTTCTTTAAAGCTATTGTAAAAACTAGAAGTCACATCTGGTCCAACTTGGTCATAAAAATCAGTTGGTTCGATTTCATACCAGTAATCAAACACATTCGCATGTTTTTTATTGAATCTACCTTCACTTTGTGGCCCGGATGTCGCTGCACCCCACCAAAAATTATCTGGAAATACCTTTTGCATTTCAGTCCCTACTCTCATTATATAATGGTCATCTATTTTAATTATAAAGCTACAACCATAAAATGTCTATACTTTTCAAAATAAAGTATACAAAAAAAGGCAAAACTGAATTGATTTGCCTTTAAACAATTAAACTAAATTATTAACTGCTTTTGTGTATTGTAATAACTTTTGTAAGCTAAATACGTTGCAATAACCGAACCAATGCTCGTTGCAGACAGCAACATGAACGTAACCATAATTTGATATTTGATGGCATGAACTGGATCAACACCGGCAAAGATCAAGCCTGACATCATCCCAGGCAAGCTGACGATTCCAACCGTCTTAGCAGAATCAATCGTTGGGGCCATACCCGTTCGAATACTCGCACGCACGATGTCGCGTGAAGCTAGTTTGATATCTGCACCTAAAGCTAATTTTTCAAGAACGGCCTGACGTTGATCATGAAATAAACTATCCATATTACGATAGCATAAGCCGATAGCGATCATCGCGTTACTTGCGATCATACCACTGATAGGAATAATTTGAGAGGGTGTAAATTGAATCGCTCCTGAAAGAACTAAAACACCAATTGTTACCCCTGTACTGCAAGCGATCGCCAACAAAGAAATCAAAAAACCGTTTTTCAAATGATTACTCCGCTTACTAGCATTGAGTGCCGCATTGATGATAATGACGCCAGCCATTACAATCGTTAATAGTTTGCTATTGACTTGAAAGACATATTTAAGTAAATAACCGACTAAGATCAATTGAATGATCGCTCGAAAAACGCTAATGATAATATCCTTAGTAAACCCTAATTTTTCTTTATAACTGATCAATAAAGCGACAAACACCAACATCGCTGCAAATAATAAGGAAAGATCGTTCACTGCTAAATTCATTGCCCTTCCTCCAATCTACCTGCTACGATTTTCTTCACAACAGTCGATTGCGTTATTTCTTCTGTATCATGAGTCACACGAATCAACGTAATATTCTGTTCTTGATTCAATCGCAATAACCACTGATTGACAATTCGCTTACTTTTTTCATCTAAGCCTGCCGTTACTTCATCTAGAAGTAAAACTTCGGGTAGAAATATCACATTACGGATCAATGCCACTCGTTGTTTTTCACCACCAGATAATTCAGTGATTTTCTTATCCAAATATGACTTTGGTAATTCAACTTGTTCCAAAAGAGTCAACACATGGCTTTCCTGAAATACTTGTTTGCGAACCTCATAAGGAAATACAAAATTATCCCTTACCGTTTCGCCAAATAAAGTTGGTTGCTGAAAACAGTAGGATACCTGCATACGATAGCTTTCAGGTTGCAGGTTGATGATATCCTGTTCATGAAAAAGCACCTGACCATTTGTCGGTGTTATCAACAATGCTAGTATTTTGAGTAAGCTACTTTTCCCACTGCCCGAAGGTCCAGTAATGGTTGTTCTGCTCCCTTTTTCAAATGATAATGTAATATCCTCTAGTATATTTTGCTTCTCAAGTTGAAAGGATACCTGATCAACTGCAATAATTTTATTCAGTCTTTCTCACTCCATTTCTTTTCGCCTTCCTTATTCTTCCTCTTCTTACTATCAAAAATCCCTGCAGCTCCGATTGCTACACCTATTGCAATTCCTAACGTTAAATTATCAAAAATCAAACCAAATGTGACGCCCAAACAAAGCCCTATTGAGATAGAACTACCATTATCCTTACTCATTCTTTCCCCTCCCGTTTCATCGTAATACTTTATAGTAACAATTAATAATTATTGAGCGTAAAAATAAGCAGTAAAGGAGAGAGAACACTAAGAAAAAGCAATAGGATTAGAAAGTAAGCAAATTTTTTCGAATAATATTTTGCCAAGCCGATCGTTATTATCATATATAAAATGGCTACTATTGCATAGATAGCTGTTCCTTTTCCTGCAAAGTCATTGTCACTGACTTTAGTTAATATACGTAAAATACCAAATGAGATTAGCAAAGCTACTATTCCCCAAAATAGACCAAAGATTCTCTTACTATTCAAAGCTGTTACCTCCATGTTTCAATTCCCCTTTTAGAAACTGCTTGATTGAAAAATTTCTGCTATTTATACTATCTACTATTCATTTTAAACCTTTTATACATTCTTCTGTTTCAGATCAGAACTGATCCACTTCTGATAAATTTTGACTAATAACAGCTTTTCCCCCAACCAAAACTTGTTTAATTTTTTTATTGTCGGCACTAATTTCAACGATGATCTGCCCAGTCTGGTCTGAACTTAGTCGTCCTTGCTTAAAGATGTAAGATGCGTCACCTATTCTTTGAGTTGTTTGAAATAGGTAGCAAGCTAGGGCCCCGTTAGACGTTCCTGTCGCATATTCTTCTTCAATACCAACAAAAGGGGCAAAGTTGCGACAATGAATTGTGGTCTTTGCTGGAACAAAAACATGATAGCCAATAATAGCTAATTTTTTTGAGATTGCTTCTATTTCCCTTGTATTGGGCTTAATGGCTTGCAAAATAGTTGTATCTTTGACTGGAATCATTAAATCCTTTAATCCTGTTGATACGACTTTTAATGGCATCTCTTCTGAAAAATCAGTAACATCTATTCCCAAAGAACGAGCAACGGCAGCATAATCTAGTTTTTCTGTATAAAAAACCGGCAAAGCTTGTTCCATAAAAACGGTACCATCTTCCAATAGTAAAATCGTTAATTTCCCAGCTTGCGTGTGGATCGAATATTCTCCCGTAGTCAATTTTTCTAATTTCTTCAACAGACAAAATGCTGCAATGGTTGCGTGTCCACATAAGGGCACTTCAGTTCGTGGTGTAAAATAGCGTACCTTAAACTCATTCGAAGCTATAGGTTGAACAAACGCCGTTTCAGCATAGCCCAATTTGTTTGCGAGCAGTTGCATTTGCTCTGTTGACAGATGTTCTTCTTGTTTTAGTAATCTGATACCAGCTAAATTACCGCCCTGATCCTGATAAGTGAAGCTACTGACCTCAAATAGTGATTCTTTGTTTTCCACTCTAGGCTTCCTCCAGTCAAAACTTTTTCCAATCAATTTTCGATTGATTATTTCCCTATTTATACTAGTTCATACTCTCTATTTTGGCATATTGGCGTAACACTATCAATACTTTTAAGTATTGGCTAAATACCAAAAACAAGAAGTAAAACCGCACTACGACGACATTAGCCCACGAAAAAACCCTGGAGAATCCGACTTCTCTAGGGATTTAGTGTTATACTTGATCTTCATTTACACCTTAAGTATATCATATTTTTTAAATTTGTAATGCTTGCGTTTTTTATTGATCCTTTTTAGGAATACTATTTGAAAACCAATTAATTTAAGATTAGAATAACTGTCTTACTCAATATCTAAAAAATTGAAAGTTCCTTTTGAATTTCAGCATTAACTTCGTCGATATTAAGATTTTCAATAATTCTTTTTAGATCAGAAGCCCCCTCCTTAAATAAAAAAGTCAAAAAAAAAAACAGTTTTTTTTGTTAGATACATAGAATTTCCCCACCTTCAGTTATTGATAAAAACAGGTATTTATATGAGTAATATTAGAAAAAATCAAAGAAATATAGGCAATAAGATAGGAATAATTCTGCAAGATGTTGAGTTAATTGATTCAAAAGAGCCAGAGTATCGTCACAAACTTCAGCGTACGTTATCGATAATAGAGCATAACTATACGGAATATGAAAAAAGATGATCCTGAATTTTTTTCATATGTATTTTATATAATTTATGATCTTACCGAAGTTCTAAATGAGTTTTTTTAATGATACGAAATAGCCCGATACTTCAAAATTCAAATGTAAAAAAATATGTTTATAGCATTCTCAAAAACGAATGTTTTTGGTACAAATAAAACATCTATAAATTCCATGTATTTTTATCTATTTTCAATCATGTCTTGTTTGTTGTAAAATATAAAGAAGTATATTTTAATAAATCGCATTATTCTAATCTATAGTTTATGATTCTAATTATATAGCAGTGAGTTAATCATAAATAAAAAAAATTTAAATAAGCCCTTTTTTCAGAACTTCTTCTATTAAAGTTTTTATTGCCTCTATATCATCTAAAGAGTTAGGTAATGTATGAATGACTTCCTCATCTAATCTAATACTATTTTTTTTTATTGAAAAGGGATAATTTATTGAAATATTATTTCTTTTTGTGGAAATAGGTTTCTCCATTATATCTTTTGAGTAAATATAGGAATCAGTAATAGCAAGTCCATAGTGGCCTGCTAAAGTTGAATCTGTAATCGTTAAAATTATAGATTCTGTTTCTTTAATGTCAAATTGTTTTCTGATTTTTTTTAGCTGTTTGTCATTCTTCTTATCACTTCCTAATTTTAGGCTGTATTCTTTTTGTAAATTTAAGTCAATTATTCTTCCTATCAAAGTAGTTGATTCCTCAATTACTATTTCCTTATTATTATCTCCAATCACAACATTATAATTTTCATCAAAAAATATAATCTTATTGTATTCTTTTTTTTCCATTACTATTTTTATATTATCTAATATTTCCCAATAGCTAACTCTAAATTTTCTATCATTGTCTAAAGCTAATAAGGCAAAATCAATAATATGACGACTTTCATAACCCCAAACTAATGGTCTACTATCAAAATCGCTCCAACAATTTTTAATAGGACCAAAGAAAGGATTGAATAGACTAACACAAGGAACTTTTTCTCCTATTGATAAAAATGATCCTGATATTTTATTAATTTTCACTTTTTTACAACCAAAAATCAAATTATCATCATCACCATTATTCATAGGAGCTAAATATAGTATTTCTACCTTATCAGATTCAATAGCAGTAATTATAGCTGGTGTAATCAAACCATTTTTATATGAATCAGTTGGGCTAATGTACGTAAACCGTCTAAATAAAAATAATATAATTGGCAAAATTGTTATTATTATTCCAAATATATAATGGTTTTCAACCATAAGTCTTATGCCTATAAGGAAGATTATAAACATTGGAAAAGTAAATTTAGGAACGTCATTTATACCGAATTCATCATATTTTTTGATTCTGTCGATATCTGCTTCTCTATTAACAGAAGAACTAGCTTGAGATAAATTAAATTTTTCTCCTTTATTACCAATATGTTGTGACAACATAATCACTCTCCTTAAGATATTATATGTATAATAAGGTAATTAGATTCCATTGCAAAGTTTTTAAAGTCGTCTAAAATAAATAACTTTTTTGCAATTTAACATAATATGGCCTTATTCAAATCTAATAAAATTGTTTGTCATTCAATTTTTTTCATTTTTCTTGGTAACGAAAAAAAAAATGATAAAGAAACATAATACTAATTGAACAATTGAAGCAGGCAGAACTCCTATAAATTCATATAACCAACCGATAAACTTCGGAACTTGAAAACTATCAGGTAATTTATCAGCTAAGTAAAAAATCATAGTAAAGCCTGCACTTAAAAACCATAAAGTTCTAAAAATTATACCTATCCAAATAGTCTTTTTACGTGTCACAAAAAAACTCTTTCCAAATTAATTTAGGAAGCAAATAAATAGCAAAATAAGTTTGAAATATTATCAACGAATAGCCAAGCTTATTTGTATCTGTTATATAAAGAAGAAGTTCACATAATCTCGATTCCCCCAAGTACCCTATGTATCAACCGATACATAGGGTTTCTTTGTGAATTAAAACTGTTCTGTCTAAACAGCTAATGGTATCCCTCACTTTATCTCCAAGAACTGCTGTAAAATTTGAGAATTTGGAAATCACACATTTCAAAACTAAAACACAAGAAATAATCATCAGAACACTGGCCGTTCTCTTTATTTCTTTTGGTTGTTTCACTAATAAATAAATCGAAAATCCTAACAACACCATCGTTAGGATCCTAAATAAGTCGAAAAAACTACCTATAATTGGAACGGCTGTAATAATGCCAATAATAGCAACAGCCATATAGAAATTCGATAATTTTTTATACAAACTAAACATCCTCCTGCTCTATCTATTTTCTAAGTTATTTAGCTTTTGTTGCATCAATTGATACAAACATTCATTCACCAGACGCGATTACATCTTTAGGAATGAAAAATGCTTAGTTCTCATTTATTCTTTTCAACTCTTTCATATTTTTCTTATATTGACTAAATCTATAGAGAAAATAACCTAAGAATATAAATGATAACAGAAACATCATAACTGTAGTCCATATAGGACCAAAGGTGTCGAAAAACCAACTTAATATTCTAGGAACATTATAATAGTAAATACCAAAATAATTTTCACTCAACAGTTCACGTACATTATAAATTGCATAAATGAAAATCATTCCTCCTATCAATAAAAAATAGGACGCATCAACTAACTTTTTTCTATAAACACTTTTTTTCTTCTTTATTTCTTCAATTAGCTCCATCTCTTCGTTCAAAGTAACTACCTCCGCATTTCATAATTAAAAAAAGTGTCAATCAAGTTACATCTCTGTAACAAAGGTTCGAACCAACCAGACGATGATTAAAACTACTTAAATAGGAACTCTCACTAGTTTCTTATTTTTCTGAATCATTCTCAGGGCTTTTGGTTTCTACAGGATGTACACCATATATTTCGTTTTTTATCTAGTTTCAAGCTATATTCATTATTCACTTGAGGAACTAGTTCGGCTTTTTGTGTTCCATATAAGTGCAAAAAATCATTGGCATTGCGCACTCATAACTTATTCTTTATTATTTATTTTTTTGAATCCAGATGCTTCAAAATTTTTGGTCAACGTATCTAACGAAACTGTTCCATCATCATTCGCATTAATTGAATACAATACTGGCAGTGATTCTTTTGACACATCTTTTACTATTATTTTCAGTGTTTCTTTTGCTTCCTCATTTCCGTATTCAATTGTATCTGTTACTCCAGACATATTCTTATACATGGTTGAAGCTTTTTCAATATATTCTTTTACTTGCTCTTTGTTCATGCCCATTTCTTTATAGTTATACGTATTCTTCGTAATAGTTTCTTGAACATGTTTATCTTTGTCATATTTAATTTCCATGTTCAAGGTTACACCATTTGTTGAATCCATTCCGTAGGTAACCGTTTCTAATTTACTTTCACTAGCTCCACAACCAGTCAATAAAACCACTACTAAAACATAAAGACTAAAAATTTTTTTCATTATACTACTCCTCCTACTATATAGTTCAAACAATGTTTGTTTCATTGGCTCGTACACTACTTCTATAAATTGGGTTCTCCAACATCTTGAAGTAGTTCTTTTACCTCTTTCAACTGTTCTTCTGTTAACATTTCTTTATAGGAGGTAAGCAATTCTTCTTTCGTTTCTTTATCTAATGAACCTTTCACTTCTTCTAACGTTTTTTTCAGTTCATTAAACTCTGTCTCTGTTAACATTCCAGTTGTTGTTTCGGACTCTCCTTCTAATCGCGCAAGTAACTCCTTCACCTTTTCTTCTGATAAAATAGCTTCTTTTTTAGGTAAGTCGATTGTTGGCTTCTTCTCACTATACGTGACGGACGATTCTACCACCATTGACTGGATACTTGATTCCGCCTCTTCTTCTGCCTGTTTGATTGTCCACACACTGCTTGTTTTCTTTTTCTTTGTATCAATCAATACCTTCACGGATAAATCCTGATACTGCTTCAACATCTCTTTCATCGTTTTCTTTTCCTCTGCTTCGTTTATAAAAATGCTGATAAGTTTCTCTAGTTCTTTTTTCGTAAAGGTATGGCTAACCGCTCCATCTTTTTGGGTAAACGTTTTTTGATCCAATTCATTTAGATAATCCGATACTTTCTCTCGGTTTTTCATTTGTTCTTTTTCCATTACTTTGTATTCTTTCCTCACCTTGTCTTGCTCTTCTTTATCTATTTCTTCTCCCAATGCTGTTAAATCAACATATTTCCCTTTGTATTCTTCTGTATCAAAGCCTTCCGTTACTGTCGCCCCTCCTGAAATTGTTGCCAATACTTGTGTCAAGTACTCAAGCATATCTGTACCTAAATAAACTTTAGGTTGTTTTCCTAAGGAACCAATCATTTCAACCGGAATCTCCATCCCTAGCGCTTTCGCCTTCATAGAAACATCAAACATATAGTCTTCTTTTTTGACGATTTGATACGTTCCTTTTATAGATATGTCTTTTAATTGTGTTTGTAACATCCCTATGGTTGGATTTACTGCTGTATCTGATGATGAGCCAAATTCAATCTCTTTGATCCCTCCCTCAAATGTCCAAGTCCCTTCTTTTTGTGTTATTTGTTCTTTATATGCTTGAACAAATTGGTCCTTCGCGCTTTTTCCACACCCCGAAAGTAGTACACTCAGCCCTATAACACTCACAATTACTCCTATCGTTCTTCTCATTTTCCTTCCCACTTTCTATCCTATTTTTCACTCATTATTTTTATCTTTTATTCTTATTCAAGTACAAGGTAGTTCCTACTCAAAATACGAAACAATATATTGACTCCTTGTTAGCACACCTGGTATGTTTTCTATATTCAATCGATAGTAACTTGAACCTCTCTAAATTCTCTTTTTGTATCAACTTTTCATGTATTAAAGTTGTCCTTATTTTTGTTATTTAAATTCTCTAAAAGATTCTCAAAATAGTCTACTAATACTATATATCCTTTGACCTGTTGAATTAGTTGTTTGGAACAATACTTAAAAATACTAGTTTTCTCTATACAACGATCTAGTTCTGCTAAAACCAAAGGGAACTCTTTCATGAATATTAGCAGAAACAATTATCCATTTATTGTTTCCACTAGTACTATCTGCTTTTTTTATAGCTAGTCCTATTTTTTTCGCTCTTGTTTTCTTTTTTGTTGTGCTTTTTTCTTTTTTGCTTTCGCTCTCGCTCGCTTTTCTTCTTCCTCTTTTTTCTTTTTTCTATTACGTAAAATAAGCAGAATAACTACAAGAACTACAAGAACTCCTATACCAATCAGTAGATAATAATACCACATTGGTTTTTCTTCTAAATCTACTGCTTTATCGTTCAATTTCTTTGCTTCCTCAGCAGTTATTTCAAACTCTTCATCCCACTGCCATTTTTGTCCGGTTTCTTGGGATACAGCTGTTAATTTCACTCGATAAGTTCCTCGCTCAAATCGCTCCCCTTCCCAACTAATCGGAAACGTAAAACTAGAATTCGGCGCAAATCGATAACCACTGACTTTCCGCTCATGTAAAACTTCGTTTTCTCCTTTTTTGTATAGCTTCGCTTCATAATCAATTTTTTCTAAAACTGTAGGTTCATGATTTTGAAGAGTTACTTCCACTTGGTTACGTCCAGCTTCTTGGCCCGCCTTTGCCCCTACAAAATCCAACGCTGCTTCTACCGGTGTATCTGACTCCGTCAGCTTCATTCCAACTGTTATAGAAACTCTATTCTCAATCTGCATCCCTTTGCTTTTTGAGCTCTTGCTTGTTTGACCTTCTGGTTGTGTTACCGTAACTCCTCCTAAAATCATTCCGTCAAACGGCTCTTGTGGGACCTTTATTTGAATGGGAACTGTAATCGATCCTTTGGCTGGAACAGTCGCAGTTGATTCTACTTTAGCGATATCTGTTAATCCTGTGCTTAAACTGCTATCTTTCTTATAGTTTTCTACAACAGAGTAATCAATATCTCCAATCCTACTTGTTCGGGCATCTGTTAACGCAATTGTTACGTTTTCTTCCTTGTCTCCCGCATTATTAATCTCTAATTTTACTTCTTGTGTTTGGCCTGGTGTCACACGAAGATCATAATAGGTTACATCCGGATTATGTTGATTTTCAGGTAAGATCGCTTTTACTGAAATATCTCCTACCTCTGCTTTTCCGATCATTGGAAAAAGAAAAAAGATGCTGCTTATGAGTATGTACACGAGTCCGAATAATACTCGCTGTTCTCTTTTTTTCATATACGTCTCTCCTTGTCACTTAGTAAAAAGTGGAAATGGCTAGCTGTCCATTCCCACTTTGATTATTTTATAGTACGTTTGTTAAATTCCAAGTAATAGTAGATTTATACGTCACGTTACTTTTAGGTGATTCACCGGCTGGAACCGACAATTTAACTTGATCATTTGTAGTTAGTGGATTCCCTTTTCCATCTGTTAATTTATCGTATTCTTTATCTGTGGTATAGGATCCATCGAATACTATCGAAGAAATAGATCCATTTGCCCCACCGGCAACTTTCGTTGATAAAATAGGTAATGCAGTTGTGTCATTCAGCTCACCGATTGGCTTACCTGCTTCCGCCGCAGGATCTACATTCATTCCAGCCAAAATTTCGGTAGCATCAGCATCTACTTTATTTACTGCATCTTTATCAAGGACATTATTTCTTAATGTCTGACCGTAAAATTGAATACGAGTATTCTCTAAAACATCCGCTATTTTTCCTTCCGCTACATCTTGTTCAGTAAATTTCGTAGCTTTTGCAGTTACTTTAAAGACACCCTCTGCTTCACCACGTTCATCGGCTACTTGAACAAATTGCGGGATTTTCACTTTTTTTGTACCTTCTGTAACTATACCATCTTTATCCGTTGACGTTGTTTGATAAGTTGTCAATAAAGACGGATAACTTGTCGCTTGTGCAGATACACTTACTGTACCAAAACGGAAACTAGGTACATTGGTTATACGCAAAGCGCCTTTTGATGCGGCGCCATCTGCTACTTTAATTGTATCGTCTACTGTTCCTGGTTTAATTAACCCACCTGTACCATCGGTGTTCGGTGTAAATTTAACATCTCCTTCTGTCGTTACATCTTCATTTACTGTTGCCTCAACGGCATGCGCTGCTTGCCCTCCAAAGATTGTTGTTCCACCAATTGCCAATAAAGCTAAGGCTGCTACTGTTTTTTTCATTTCCAAATTCCTACTTTCCTATTTTTTTATGTGAAACGTTAATCGTTTAGATTAACGCACATTCCGTTTCTATTTTTTCCATAACTACGGCGCATTCAATAAATCCCACTTAATGGTTGCCTGATACGTTCCTTTTTTCGCTTGTCCAGCAGGAATTTTCAGTTTAAAACTACTCGTATTATTCAATGGGATGTCCGTTTTAGTTGTTGCGGTACTATTTGTTTTAATCGTTGTTCCTTCTGTTTTCGTTATCAGTGTATTTCCATAATATAAAATATTAAGAAGTTTCTCAGTAGATCCTTCTTCTTGTAGTTTAAAATCATCCACTAATGTCACATTGACTTTCCACTTTCCTTTAACCTCTCCTTTACCCGTTGTTTTTCGGTTATCTCCAACCGTTAACGGCGAATTATCTTTAGAAGCAGAGGATTCTTGATCAAATGCACGAATAACTTTTGAATCAAACGTCATCGTTTCAGGGATGGATAAGAAACGTAGGAGGCCTTTATATTTTAATGTATATTCATTGGGATCTGTTGTTGCAGAAGCCTCCTTCCACTGAACAGGAACAGCCGTTGGCGTTGTTACTTTTGTTGTATTATCCGCTTTAAAATAATCGACAAAGTCATACCCCGTTCCATTCCCGGCGGCTGTTTTTGGTTCAGTAATATCGTCTAACGTCGTAAAATTAATAGTTTCCCCAACAATCTGATTCGTCAATGTGATTTGCGCAATCGTTATTTCTTTGTCACCCTTCTTATAGGTTAACGCCTGATTATTCTTATCGTATAACGTATTTCCATCCTCATCCTTGAAATTGATGGTAACTGTCGCAAATCGATAGTACACGGTGACTTCTGTCCCTACGGTTGTGGTTGCCGATTCCTCAGTTGTACCACGTTTAATCGCATAATGAACCGTTTGTTTCGGTTTATCTGTGGTATTTTTTGGTTTGAGCGCTTTTAGTGCTGTAAGATCTGTTTCTATAGGACTGACTGTCGCTACTTTATTGACAGTTGTTTTTGTAATATCCTCGCCTGTCTCAAAATCATAGGCAACCACCTTGCCGTCTGTCATTACTTTAGTTCCAAGGGCATCCGTAGTTAATGTCGACGTTATATCCCATGGGAGTTCAATAGGATCCGTATTAAAAATCGTTGTGCCATTTTCCCCTACTTGTTGGCTATTCGCTCCCATAACATATACGTACGTGTTTTTGGTAATTGTTTTATTGTTTTTAGTTAGGGTATATTTTAATGGAAATTTACCAAATGCTTTGGCGGCATTGATAGCAGCCAATTGATCAGGATCAACTTTTACCTCTGTATTATACGTGTCCCCTTTATCTAAATCCCAGGCTAAGACATTTCCATACGTACTAGTTTTCTCTCCGGTCAACAATTCTTGTGTTAATCCACCACTTTTTTGTAAGGCCTGTAAATCTGTTAGCTTGATCGTAAAGTTCTCTGCTCGTAGTGCGACTTTTGCGGTGTCTTCATCGTACTCTGTCTTATGATCAACAACATTTACGTTTTTAGATGTGCTTGTTATTTGTTTTTGTGAATCTGAAATAAAGTAGGTGACCTTTTGAGGCCCTAGCGTATTTAAATCAAATCCCAATGCCTTCCAATCGATCTCATTAGTTAAACTGTTTGGATTTCTATTTATTTTTTTTTGGAAATCGTCCGTAGTAATTGGGGTAAAAGCTTTGTCTATATCATAATAATCATACGCTTTTACTGAATTTGGATCGCTGGTAGTTCCATTTAAATCCCCTGTAATTAAGGTGTTCTCAAGAGGCGTCCAATTATTACTATTTTTGTCACTAGAGGTATAGGCTTCCTCTTCTTTATTTATTATGACTCCTTTTCCATTTCCTTGTTTGATTGCAGGTGCATAATCAGGCTCTGCATCCATTGTTCCATAGTAAACCGAGGTTCTGTCAGAAGTTTCTTTAACTGGCCATCCATCCTTAGGAGCCTCTATACCTGATCGATTGGAGCTCATTCCAAGATATCCATATCTCACGTAAGCTCCCTCTTGGTAACCTTTTAATAAATTAATACCAAAAGGTATCTCATTCATAACCGTCGCATTCATAACGTTTTTGTCATTAAATTCTTGAACTTCAAAATCATCATATGTTGATTTTATACCCAAAATAAGTTTTTTTTCAGGTTGAAAAATATTATTTATATCTCCTTCAGAAATAATGAATTTTTTGTCATTAGACCCTTGATCGTACTTTTTAAAAATTCCTGTCAGTTGTGAATTTCCATAAATTGAAACTTTATTTTCATCAACAAAATCGTAGTTCATTTCTGATCCAAGTGAAGAAATGACACTTAATGAATTATCTTGTGTAGAATACTTCATTAAATTCCAGTGAGAGTATTCTCTAAAGTAAAAATTAATTCCATCGAATTCTGAAAGTAATTGCCTAACTCCATTACCTTTTAAATCATAGTAAGCTATAATATCACCTTTACTATCCCATAGAACAAAATATTTACTCAGGGTCCATCCACGTGTATCAGATAGTAAATATATTCCACCATATGTCCCATTAGAGAACTTAGTAAATCCGTTTGTATCTAAACCTTCATAAGCCTGCAAAGGAACCGTAGTACCTGTTACTTTAGCATAGCCTCCAACATACTGAGATAATGATTGTAAAGATACCTCCACATCATTTTCACCTAAAGTACCACTAGACTCCTCACTTACCTTATAAACAATCATAGATTTCGCAATTAAATTATCGGTTGTATTTTCATTTCGAAATAGTTCATACGGCACCGAGTAAACATTACCTTCCGCATCAGTACCTGATCGATTATATGTTAAGCCGTTATTAGGAGTTTTATATGTACTACTTTCTACTACATTCAAATTTGAATCAAATTTTTTATAATTTGTAGCTGATATCATAAAATAAGTATCTGTAGCTTTGTTTTTATATAATCGTGCTGTGTCGCCAAATCCTGTTTTTATATTTTTAAGTATTTTTCCTTCTGAATCAAATAAAACCAAACTTGTTTCGGCAATCGGATTACTCACCCAATTTGGCTGGTTATAATTAGTAGATCCAATTAATCCAACAAAATTATTATCATTTGTTACATATAAATCTTTTGTCATATCATTTGCTACGGTACCTGAATATCCGATTCTATTTTTTAAATTCAAAGATGCAGTATACATATTAGTTTGAAGATAACTGTCATAGTCTTTAAGTATGTCATCATTCTTTAAATTTTGTTCGGATATTCCACTTGTCGTGTCTTTAGGGATTTTGGCGGCTTGTTTCGTTCCTGCATCAATCGTAATTTCTTGTGTCGGATGTGCTCTTAGGACGTCTTCTTTGTCAAAATAATTAAATAAGAACAGCCCGAAACAACTCACTGCTCCGATTCCTACTAAATACTTCAGTACTTTTTTATTTGACTTTGTCATCTTTCGTACCTCTTCTCTTACTTCCCTCTATCTGCAATTCACCTATCCCCTTCCTAAATAAATAGATATATACTTCTTTCTTTTCTTATATTTTGGATAGTTACTATTTCTATTTACTCAAATTTTTCATAGTTTTCGGTCCATATCTCTAACTATTTTCATTCTTTTTCTTTGATTGCTTTTACTTATTCTTATTGTAGCTGTTCTCGGTAGATAGATTGTTACAGTAACTTTCTCCAATTGGAACGATACACTTATTTACACGTTTACTTTAGTTTCTTTTATACAGTTGGATCTTCACTCAATACCCAGTGAACTGTACTTGTAAATTTCTTGTCTTTTACATTGCTATGGTCTTTCACATTCAGTGTTACTCCTGAAACCTCACGGGCAACACCTAATGTCCCTTCTGCAGGTGCTTGTGATGGAGACGTATAGTTCAATATTTTTGCTTCTGCTCCGGCTGCTACTAACGTAATTTTTGCATTGGTTGCAGGTGAGTTCGTATAATAAGCCGCATCCGTTGTTGGTAACGCAGTTAGTGCACCTTCTGTTGTAATTGCTGGTGTTGGTACGGCAGGTGTATTCGCATCACTTGCTTTGACATCGATATTGTATTTTTGATTTTCTCCGACATTAAAGGCTAATTCCGCACTTGTTAAAGTTGTTGTTGTTTCTTTCCCTTGTTCATCTTTGACTGTTGAGACGAAATCGTCTACTTTCGCATTCAATGTCCACCCTTTTGTTTTCGTTGAACGATCATCCGATACTGCGACATATTGTTTTTTAGTTTTATCAATTACTTGTGTATAGGTTTTCGAGCCGGATACCCCTTTGATATCATTGTTTCCAAAATCAAACGCTTCTGGGACATAAGCCAATTTTAGATTTCCTTCAAACGGACCAGTTCCTGGTTTACTGTCCTCAAAAAACGAAATAGAGCCGTTTGTTGTCATTTCATCGGCATGAGCGTCCGTTGTTGCGACCATCATTGCCCCTAATGCTGCAGTTGTTGCTAAGCTTGCGATAACTTTTTTATTCATTATTTTCCTCCTGATATTCCTTTTTATGGTAGTCACTGTATCGTTTCAACCTAGAGAAAGTGACTGTAACAATCTATCTACTATCCACTGAATTAACTACCGAACTGAATCAACTGTTCTTTCACATTCAAAAAGAAGTACACCATCATACTCATAGCTACTCCAGCAAGTATAAAAAATAACCAATTAGGTAAGAGGGACCAGATCGAATAGCCTAATTTTTTCCTAACCTTTCGATCGTTGAACACCGTAGAAAGAAACAGAATTAGTCCAATCAAACCAAGAATTCCCATTCCGGCAATCCAAACATACACACTCATTGACTCTCCTCCTGTTCTTCTCTCTCTTTTTTCTTCCCGAATAAAAAGACCGTAATGAGTGCCACAGCTAACCAGCCTAACAGTAAAAGTATGATTGGCTGCATCAATTCCCCGGTCATAGGTAAGCGCCCTGTAGGTTTACTTATCGGATTCTCTGGCACACTTGGTTCTGTCTTTTTTTCTGAAGAAGTAGTGCCACTCGTTCCTTGTTCTCCTTCAAATTGAATCCCTACATCTGTTCCATTTTTTTCGTTTGACTCCGCAAAGCTTTGCATAGGGAAGAACAGAAACAAGCTACTAATTATCCCTACAATAAACCATTTTTTTTTACTCATTCTTCACTCCTCCTTCCTTTTTCTCTCTGTTCCTTTCCTTCCCTTCTTTTCTTTTTTCCTCTTAGTTTGACGGATCAGTTCTTTTTTCCATTTTCTATTTCGTAAAAATACATAACTTCCATCAACGACTAGTAAGACAGCTACTATCCCCGTTCCCCAATAGGCCCACTCAGGTAACGTTAATTTATATAACGTTTCGTCATTCATCTTTTTTGCCTGCTCAGCTGAAATGGTAAATTTCTTTTCTAAGTGCCATTGATCATACCGACTTTCTGCATCAATTTTTACTAGATAATTTCCGGCTGGTATTGGATCCAGCCCCCAATCAATTGCGTAAGAAAACTGGCTTGAAGGGGCCATTGCTCCTTCTTTTAATTGTTTTTTTTTGACCACTTTTCCACTTTTTTCTTCAACAACGGATGCAGTTAAAGAAAAATCAGCGATCATTTTGGGTTCCGGATTTTGTAAGGTCACTTGAATTGTTTTTTTTGCTCGTTTTAATTCTGGCTTTACCTCGATCAAATTTAACTGTTTACTATTTGAGTATTCTTCATCTGATTCTGATAGCAATAACCCAATTCGATAGGAATACGAAGATTTGATTGCTTGTTTTTTTTGTTCCTCTGTCTGTTCTCGTTCAAAATAGATTGTTCCTAACTTAATCCCTTCATAGGAATCAATTGGTGGTTTTATGGTGATTGAGACCGTTTTGACTTCTCCTTTTTTTAGTTCAAATTCTGGTGAATCAATCGTAGTAATTTCTTCAATAGAGTCCTTTAACGAAGAATCGCTTTTCACTCCTGGCGAATAATCAATCGTTCCTGCTTCAGAAGTTGAGCCATTTACCGTACTCACTTTGACTTTCACAGGTTCCTCTGAAGTGCCTGTTACAGTAACTTTCACCTGTTGTTCCACTCCAGGAGTAGTTTTTATATAAAAGTAATCTTTTTCTTTATCTAGTTGAGTTACCGATTGTTGTGCTTCCACAGTAAATCCAATTGGATCTTCTTCTGCAAAGGATGGGATAACTCGCATAAAAAATGCACTTAGAAATATACTACCAACTAATACCCTTTTCCATTTTTTTACGTGCGTCATTATTTCTCTCCTGCCAAAAATAGTTTTTTTCTCGTTACTGTGCCTATTCCTCTCCTACCTGTTGACTGCTAAAGCTTCTCGTTTCCTAAAAATAAGTTCCTAAGTTATTATTTACTCCCTAATTAAGTGATAATTATAAAAAAGTAGTTCTCTTCGATCAAAATGAATGAATTCTATTTGATTCATTTACGCTATTTAAGTAAAAAAAGTTTACTCGGTCCATCAACCCTCGTTTTTTCTCTATTTCATAGCTAACATATATCCCTTCGATCGAACCGTTTTAATTGTAAACACATCGCTTTCTTTTGATTTATTTCGAATATGAAATACAATATTTGCTAAGCGAAGGATATCTACCTTCTCTGTCTCTGGCCACAATTGATACATTAATTGTTCGTACGTTACAGTTGTATTTTGATTCTCACATAACAGACGCATCAGTTGAAATTCTTTTCGTGTTAATCCCTGTTCTTTTCCGTTAACTTGAATTGACTGATTTTTTTCGTTCAATAGCTTCGGTGGAGACTCCGGCTCAAGTAAAAATGGTTCTTCTAATCGCTTAAATGTATTTTTTACCACTTTAGTCAATACAGGTTGCCTTTTTTCTGTCATAATGACATCATTTACTCCTAATTCTAATAAAATGTTTTCTTCATAATCTAAAAGAACTTTTGAAAACACCCAAATAAATACGGTGGGAACTTTTTGACAGGCGATAATCCATTCAATCACTTGACTCAAGTCTTCTTTCATATCCATCGATACAATCAAGCCATTCAGTTGTGCAAGTTGTTTTTTTGTCTTAATATTAGTTAAGCAATACGGTTCCGCTTGAAATTGTAGTTTTAGTTGCTCATTCGACTTTTTATTATCAATAATCCCTAGAGTTAACATGACTTCTACTCTCCTTTTTCACTTCCAACTATTTTAGTATGATTTTTTATGAGGGGTGATTCATTTAATGCTCAATGATCTACATTAATTTTTCTTAGAATGTTTAATACCAAGGTATATCTTAGAATGCCTGGTGGATCAATAGTCTGAGTAGATATTTGACGATGATTGACGGCGCAAAAAGTAAGTCAATTTTTATTTAAAAGAGAAAGAGATCTTAAAATTTATTATCCTTAATTAATTACACAAATAAAGAAAGCGTTTTCTTTTGCGTGTATGGAAGATAGAAAGTTTGTTTATTATAAAACGTACGTTCTTTTATTTCTTTCCCTCTTTTTTCTCTTCCATTTGTTGAATCACTCGTTGACGACTTTCTACTAAAGAATCGGTGTATACATCTAATGTCGTTCGCGTTGAAGCATGACCTAATAATTTACTAACAGATGCAATATCCCCATTTGCTTCAATACAACGTGTTGCGAATGTATGGCGTAAATGATGAAAATGTGTAGAGGGAATACCACATATTTTTCGAATTTTATGAAAATAGTAGGTCAATAACCGAGGTTCGCTAGGGATTGTTTTGTTTGAACAAACAAAGGCTCCTGGTGCTTTCTTTTTCCATTTTTTTAGATACTTATAAAGAGTGTATGTCATGGGTACAACGCGTGTTGATTGATCTGTTTTTGAACTATCTAAGATAAGTTGTGTTTTTGTTTTGGACCCAACAATTGGTAATCGTTGGTAAGTTTTTTTCACATAAATCATTCGATTATTTAGATCAATATCTTCCCAGCGTAAAGCAGAGACTTCTCCTATTCGTAGCCCTGCGTTCAATGCCAACAAAACAGGAAGCCCTTTGTGTAAAGGCAATGCTTTAACTTGCTTTTCTAATTGTTGTTGTTCCAAAGTGGATAATGCTTTTACTGAAGGCTTCCTTTTCTTCGGTAAACGAATATTTTGACAAGGTAGCGTAAGAAGTTGTTGTTGCTCATGGGCATCTTTTAACGATTTTTTCATGATCTGATACAATACTTGAATCGTACTTGGCTGTAAAAGTTGTTCCTGCCACTTATCAATAACAGTTTGGATCGTTTGCTTCGTTATTTGATTAAGAGCCGTTTTTCCTATAATAGGAAAAACATAGCGAGTTAATTTGTACAAATACGCACTATGGGTGGAAGGTTTAATAGTAAATTGTTGTTGTTTCAACCATATTCTTCCCCATTCTTCATACGTAATGGCGCACTCTCCCTGAAGTTGAATAAGGGTTTGATATTTCAATTTGAATGCGTATAAACGTTCTTTCACTTCACCATACGTTTTGCCATAAATATAACCATACTTTAATTGACCATTACTTTTACGTCCTTTCTTATAGCGTCCTTCCCAACGATTATCTTTCCTCTTATAAATATTTTCGCCTCTTCTAGACATTTATCTCTTCCTTTCTTTTGACGGCTTATTTGACGGCACTTTTGTAAAAAACTAATTTTATCAATTTTTTAAGTATAATTCCTAAAAAATGATAAAAATGTATATTGCAATTATCATTATTAATGAGTATAATTACATAAGAGTTAAGTTATATATGCTTTTTTCTTGGTATTAAACATTCTAAGAAATAATATGTCTAACACGCAATGTCAAACATAATATAATAATATTGTTAAATAATAAGTAATAAAAAAAAAAATAAGCAAATCTTAAAGGTATAGACCTTTAAGATTTGCTTATTTTAGTCAACGAATAGCTGGTTTCTTTTTATAACAAAGAATAATTGGTATTTTTATGCATAATACCTGTAAAAAAATATAACCTATTTTGAATCTTATCCAATAGAGTTATTTTTTATTTTAAAAGAAAAAAATAGTTATGCCAAAAACGAATGTTTTTTGGTACAAATAAAACATTTATAAATTCCAGGTCTTTTTATCTATTTTCAATCATGTCTTGTTTGTTGTAAAATATAAAGAAGTATATTTACATAAATCGCATTATAATAAGTTTCTAGCTAAATATTATTTAGTATAAATAACTATATAATATTTAGCTGGATTTTCTTCGCTATTTATCAGTAAACAATCTACAAAAGAAGTGTTAAAATCCTTAGCAACTTTTTCTCCAATATATTTAGGGATTTCATCTGTATCTAAAAAATCAGATAACTCGTGAATATTAGTAACATCAAACAAATAAATACTGACAGACTCCAAATAAGTCTCTTGAATTTCTTTCGCATACTCACCAAAACCACATTCAAAGAAATACAAATATTCAGGATTTCTAAACGATTCTTCCTCATCTAAAAATGGAGCAACCTTATGTAATCTAGAGACCTTATACTCCTGATAAACGGTCTCTGAAAATATATCTCTTATCTTAAGGTATTCATGATAAGTCTTAGTTGTGAACGAAACAAAAAAGAATTCACCGATCCAACCAACAACTAAAAGAAAAATTATTATCCACCAAGCTAATCCGTAATTAAACGAAAAAGAAGGATCACTCATGTAAAGATAAACGCTATATATAGAAACAGAAACAATAAATACAATACGAGCAACACGATTAAAATACACAAAATTACGTCGTGCATTTTCACGTTTCATCATTAAATTAACAACATTTTTAAATTTATCTAAAATTACTTCATAAGTCATAATAGTTAACTCCAATCTAAATTTATTCATTTACACTACCACATTGCAAGAGCCTTATTCTTTAGTTTGATTTATAAGCTCAATAAAATCAGCATGATGTTTTTTATTACCAAAAACTTTACTTGCAACTTTAAATTGAACAACATTTTTCTGCCAATCAGTAATTGAAATGGTGTACAATAATAAATTCTTCTTAACATTAAAATCACTAATATCCTCATGTGGAATTGTAATGACTTCTTTATGTAATTTTCCTAGTTGACTAACAGTGAGAAATTTTACATCTTCTTTACTAACAGCTAACCATACGCCTTGAACAATATATTTATCCAGATTTAAATAATTCATCTTTACGTAAAAAGGCTTACTAGTTTTCAAAGTAGCATAAATAATTAGCTCATCTCCATTATAAATATTTAATTTTTTTAATAGTGCAATAATGTCATCATGTTGAACAATTAGTCCCATAATATCCTCCAGTTCAAAAAAATATTGTTTTTGTGACTACTTAAGTTAATACAGATAATGATGAAAAACTAATTGTTTACACCTATAAAATTGAAGCAAGACTTTTTTATAACTTATAGTGAATAACTTGCCGATATTTCTATTATAACTGTCATTTATGAATAAGTTAGTTGTTCGTTAATGTTCATTTAATTTAGTTAAACATGCAGTCCAAATAACTGATTTTTCTATCTCTAGAGAAAATTCATCTAGTTTTTTAAGATTACTTTTTAATCACATAAATTTAAATTTCAACTCAACATTTGCAATTAAAGCTAGCTTTTTTTTGAGTAAACACATTATCAGTAGTCGTACCATTTATAACTCCTCTACAATAAAATATGTACTGCTTTTCATATTCTAAATATTGTTGATAAAAAATATTTGTTTGTGTCTTACTATCGTTTGAATTTCTATATTCTATCCATTTAATTTTTTAAGTACCTTTCATCTTATCAATTAAATATCTACAATTATTCCAATATTTTTCGGGTGTTTCCATATTTAATTCTTCCTGAGAAAATGGAGAGAGACATCTTTGTAACATAAATGCTTTACTGACAGGTAATTCATGCTCATTATATTCTGTTGCAACTGTCTTTAGACATCTAATCCATTCAGTTCGTTGTAATACATTGTGTTTATTCGTACTTTTTAAAGTTTTTCTACTGATTAATACTCCAGAATAGAAACTTATTGATAGGGTGATTATTGATGTTAAAAGATTTTCTATATTCAAAAAAAAATCCCTTTCAAACTGGTTGCGTCAAGGATTATGTGTAAATGGAATATCGATTCCAACGTTTTTGAGACCCACACTTTTAAGTGATATCGTTGCAGCTACATAATGTTACTACCATACTCTATTTTATGCTTTTTGTAATTATTAATTAGATGAAAATAATCACTTAAAAATTTGTCACTTAATTTCCAGCATCCACAAAATAGTATTTATCTTCTTTTGATGATAAATTTGTGTAAATCGGTAATTTCTTAAACTCATCAGCTAAGTAAAATTTAAACAATTTTATATCATCATTGAATCCTTGCGCTTTTTTATTCTCTCGTTATGCTTCTTGAAGTTCCTCCAATTGATTATTGAAACGATATTTTTTATCGTCAAAGAGTTGTTGTGCTGTTAATTTCATTATCTCAACCCTCCAAAAGAAAGAGTCGGTAACTGAGCAATTTTTTGATCAATCTGTTCAAACTCTTTGGCGACAGAATGAATGTTGTCCCCTGCTTGTACAACACTGTTAGAGATCCCTTTTAGACTGGATTGAAAGGTTGAAAAACTCTGTATTGCTGCACTCTTTCCTGCAACATTGGTTTGTCCTGAACTAACAGAGACAGAAATTCTATTTAATACGCTTGCAGATTGGCTGAATGAAGCTGACACGCCCCTGCTACACTGGTTGTGCTATTAATAAACAACTATAGCCATCCTTTTGTAAAATACAGTTTGCTATCATTAGTTTAAATGATTGTAACTAAAAAGGGAAGACTCTTTGATATTATAGAATGAAGATAAGCACCTCGACGGGAACTCTAATTATTTGTAAAATATCCATTCCCAATAACGAATGTTTTTGGTATAGGTACATTTAAGAGAATCTGACACAATCATATTGTGTCAGATTTTACTATATACTTTTTTATTAACTTTAGAATGATACTTCGTAATAGTCCAAAGCTACAATAAATCCTTTTGCATCTAAATACTCATAAATATCCTTTACTTGATCCTCAGATATATGAAGCTTTATAATTCTTTCATTAATTGTGTGATATAAGTTCGTACATTCAACAACTATGTTAATTGTATGTATGCTAATTAAGCAAACAGTTTATCATAAATACTAAAAAGCTAATTATTTCCAACTCAAAAGAAAATAATATATACTATTTTTGTAAGTCAATTTATTTTTTGGGTCATGAACTCATTTGGGAGATTTTGCAGGTTCAACTCCTGCTTGGCCCTTATCTCTTGATTAGGTAGCTAAACAATTCTGTACTATCTGATTTTAGCGGAATAGTACTACAGTCTTCTTTGGTAATTAATTAGGCTCTATAATATATCACTCTTTCCTTAACCTAAAATCAATGCTTTTGGTATGGACACTTTTAAAAGAAACTGATACTGTAAAATATGTCAGTTTCTTTTATATTGATATTTGTGATTGTAACCTTTGATAGTCTACTGACATGATTCATGCAGCTATAATTTATCCGATTGATACTTTTGAGTGTCGATAGTATCGTTTGCAAGAAAAAAGCCTGGAACGTAACTCAAAAAATTATATTTCAGGCTCTCTTACTCTCATTTTATTTACATTAGGGAAGATCAATTAACTACTTTGATGAAATACTATCTATTTTCTCACTATTTTTTGTAAAACTTTCTTTTGCTTTATCTCCCCGAGAACCTTTTAGTGAATTTGGATCTAAGTCAATATCTTGGACACATTGTGGGAGACTTTTTTGAAAAATGTCACTTCGAGAGTGTACCATCGTTTCCCATAACCCTCAAACTCAAATGCATGACCGTTGTGGGAAGCGATGGCGAATGATACTCATGATTTTTTCGCAAAAAAAAATGGTAAGTGTAAAAGAATTAAGCGACTTTTTGAGCACGTTCCTTCATTTTTTGTGGCGTCACCGTGAATTCATTTGCGATTATAAAAGCCTTCTATATATTGAAATAATTTTGTCGAGGCTTTCTCAAAAGTTTGATAATATGTTTGATAGACTTCTTCTTTTTTCAGCGTAGCGTGAAATGATTCTATGCTTGCGTTATCATAGGGACAGCCTTCCCCACTAAATGAATGACGGATTTCCAATTCACCCAAGTGTGCCCCATAAGGGTCATTCGTGTATTGGCTGCCTATATCTGAATGAAGGATCAAGTCTTTTGTCACTTTTTGCGTCAGGATAACTTTGTCTAAGTTTTCTAAAAATGATTCCGTTTTCATTAATTTACCAAATGACCAAGCGATGATTTCTTAAAATGCAAATCTTGAAATGATGATAAATAGCACCAACCATCTTTTACGTGTGAATATAAGTGATATCTGTTACCCATTTTTGATTTAAACCTGTGGTTGAAAAATTACGTTTGAGAAGATTGTCACGTTCTTGAATAAGCTCGGCTGCTTTTGAAGGGCCAGACTGCTATATTTTGATAATAATCGATTGAATAAAGAATTGTCTCATTAAATTTCAAACTCGTTTTAAGCTGATCTTAATCTTTAGTTTGACAAGCTCCTTGTGAATTTTGGAAGCACCGTATCAGCGCCTAGAATCTAAATATATTTTTAGAGTTCTGTCGCTCAAGTCTTTATTTTCTTTTGCTCGATTCGATTCGGGTGAGTCGCCCATAATAGCTTGAGCGGGGAGTTCAAATAACTGGCAAGCTCTCGAAACATTTACCTCGCTTGATAAATGATGAATCGTTTCAAAAAGTGTCTTATCATTTATTTTTTGCGAATATGATTAAGACCTTTTTTAGGATGTTATTGTCTTCCTTAAGCTGAGCCATTTCTTTTTTCAACTTAAGAAATCCAGCCTCCGTAACGTCAGAATAGTCATTTGGAGTATAAAAATTAATCCATTTGTAAAAAGTTTGTGGTACCATCCCATATTCGTTTGCTAATTGTTCAACTGAGCTACCTGCGTGATAGAGGTCAACAATTGTTTGTTTGAATTCATCAGTAAATCGTTGCTTTGCCATGTGAGACACGTCCTTTTCTCCTTAGGTATAATTTTACTAAATCGTATCCTTGATTTCATCCTAGCATCAATAAATTAAAAATATCTTTTAATTTATATAGGGTCTTTTTTCCCCTTTTTTTCTATGTTAAAATCATGATTCATATGGAGGGGAAACTATGGTAACTGCAGAAACTATTTTAGAACGTACACACGCATATGCTATTTCAACAATTAACGAAAATGGATTTCCAAAAACGTTGATTTTGCAATCGATTATGAGTCGATTCAGTTTTGTAACCTTGTATTTTTATTTAGATAAAAATACTGATATTGTCAAAGATATACAAGCCAATCCAAAAGCGACAATAGCTTGTTATGCTGAATTTGATGCTGGATACGTCACAACGCTTAACTTAAAAGGAACATTCACACTGGTTGAACTAGATGATATTACGAATTTATCGGAAGATTATAAGAGATATGATTCTAACTTGAGCTATGAGAATCCGTGTATTTTATTATTTGAAACACTAAGTTTTGATATAGAAAGATTAAAAAAGTATAGGGGCACATAAGGGTCTATACTTTCTGATGTTGGTGAGGAATTATCGACATCTTTTTTTATATAAAGTATCAGAAGGTCATCCAAATCAGAGGAAGTTCCAACAGCACTATTCCTTAAAGTACCATCATTATTTTTGTCCAAAATTGCATCAATCAACGGATTGGGTCTATCATTCACAATCAAATCCAGCATAATTCTACTTAGTTATTATTTCAAAAAATAAAGATAAATAGTTTCATCTAAATATTGGATAAAAAATAATTTTTAGGATCCGCCAGCAAACTTCACCCTTTCTAATTTTTGATATTAAACCTCTTAATAAAAATTACACAACAAAATCTTCTGTTTTACATCATTCGTTTCTCTTACTTCTAAAAAGTCCTATAAACTTAATCTAGGTTAAAATTATTCACCTCATCCTTATTAATTCGGAACTATTTCTACAGCTTGTAAAATGAGTTGTCGGTCTTTTTTATGATCAAAATCATCGTGGGGAAACATTACTAGTAATCCATCCACTATCCTCAACTCCATATATGTTGGATCTGATTGTCTTTTCGAAGAGAATAACACTTGTTGCTCTAATATATTTCCTTGAATTTTATAAAGATGTTTATCTAACTCTTTATAGCTTTCAATCGGTTCATTCTTATCATCATAATATATAGTATCTGCTTCCGAGATTTCTTGACCCGTTCTGATATCTACAAATGACAGCAATAGCTCATTTGCGTTGAAGCGATGAATTACAACTTTTGAATCAACAATATCCATGAAGGGCTCACCTGAAATTGAATTCATTAAAGGTGCCCAGGCATGTGTCATTAACAATTGTTGCGTCACTTCAGTCCCCTCGATAAGCTTAATCGGCTTTATTGTCTCAGTACTTTCAGGGGCATGATTCGGTGTCTTGATGGTTACAGGTGCTGTTTCTTTGGTTTCCCCAGGTTCGACTTTCGTTAATTTCGCACCCAAAATAGCTGGAATATTGGCTAGTGCATCTACCATCGGTGTATGAATGATAATAATCATCGCTATAGCGGCTAGTGCAACGATTGGTATGAAGGGATAGATTCTTATTTTTGTGCTACTTTTTTTTCCTAAGCGGATACCTTCTTCTATTGCTTGATATGTTTTATCTTTTGGAACCTGGATGGTTGAATTGATTTTAGTTATCACTTTT
This sequence comes from Enterococcus sp. AZ170, assembly GCF_050545135.1. Lineage (NCBI taxonomy): Bacteria > Bacillati > Bacillota > Bacilli > Lactobacillales > Enterococcaceae > Enterococcus > Enterococcus sp. AZ170. The sequence continues at coordinate 2,846,631 of NZ_CP172947.1, forward strand.
TTAGAATTATCTTTCAAAATAGTCGCCTCCTAAAATTGATTTCAATTTTTGCTTTCCTCTAAATAAATTCGTTTTTACAGTTCCCACTGGCACGTTTAAAATGTGACTGATTTCCTGAATCGATAAATCTTGGTAATAAAAAAGCTGCAAAACTTCCGTATATTTTTTATCAATTTTTTTGAAAGAATGAATTAAATCTAGCTCCTGTTCTAATTCATGTTTATTGTCCCCATTGATAATATCTTCTGAATAGTCTTCAATATTTACTTGCTTCACACTATTTGCTTTTTTTGCTAGTTTAGTTGCAACTCGTATCAATATTCGAATATACCATGTATAAAAATACTGCTCACTTTTTAATTTGGCTATTCCTTTGTATGCTTCGATCGTTGCTTCTTGAATAATATCAAGGATGTCTTGTTCAGAACTTGCATAATGATATGCGGTTCGATAAATATATTCATATTGTTCTTTCAAAAGTTTCTCAAATGCTGAATCATCCCCTTTTTTAGCTTTTTTCACTAAAGTTATTGTTTCAGTTGTCATTTTTACCATTCAATACGCTCCCTTCACTTTATTAGTGTATAAAACAAAGTCGGAAGTTTCACTTTATTTCATTATTTTATCTATGTATGCTCTGTTGCTTATGTTATATTGAGTCTGACTAAATTAAGAGTACTCATTTTATAGTGATCTGGTAAGAATCCCACTTCTCAAAATTATAGCTCTGCAGCCGTTCAACATACTTATTCAAAATATCAACCAGCTACTTATAAGTCTAGTAAACTTCTTAGATTCCTCATAGCTGCTATAAATTAGTTTGTCGTGCCATTTTGTACTTAACTGAAAACTTTAATTTTTTAGCTTTATAGGGTAGACAAAATAAAGAAGAATCATAGAGTACCTGATTCTCCTTTATATTTTCTATTTTGACCAATACACAACATTCTAGTATATTATAGACGATCTTTTCGTTTGAAAAATAGTAGGCTTGAAAGTAGCAACAGTCCAAACGTAAATAAGTGACTACTATTCTGTTCTCCCGTTTCAGGTAACCGATTAGCTGACAATGGGTTAGTGACGGTTTCACCTGCATTTTTTTGTTCTACTTTAGCTGTATTTAAGGATTGATATACAGGTTTTATGCTTGTGTTGTTCGCGGTTAGCTTCTTCGTTTTTGTTTCTGCTTGTGGTTCAATTACAACAGGTGCTTCATACGTATACTCAAATAATGCACCATATCCACGAATCGCTTCTCTTAGCTCATGAAAAGTAATAGTAAAATTGGAGGTTTTGTTGTAAGTATATGTCAACCAATATTTATTATCTTTCAACTCATCATCTGCATCTTGTCCAATATAATCCCCTACACTAATGTAACCGTCATTATTTTTATAATAGAGAACGTTGTCTTTACTTGCGTAGAAATTTTTAATATTTGCATTATTATAAATATCTAAGTATTGATTATTGTCAATATCAGTAAAATTGAAAAATCCGGAAACTTGGGCTTGTAAACCAGTTAAATGATCCAAGAAATAGTAATTTGCCTTTAGATCTGACAGACCATACATAAAAATCCCAGTACTCTGTGGACCAATTGTAAGTCTAGGGTTCCAGCCAGCGTTATTGAATACTTGCATAAACGTCCAATCATCAAAAGAAATTTTTAAATCAATAACTTTGCCATCATAAGTCCCGACATTTTTATAGGTAACTGTGACTTTTCCCTTGCTATTTTCTTTCAAATAAAAGATATATTTCCCATCTGCAGTAACATGGTTTCCCTCAACAACTACTTGTGTTTTATCTGTAATTTGAGGCATGAAAGCATAATCTGAGGTAACTTTAGAATTTTCGATGTCCGTTATTGTATTTTCTTTATCTACTAATTTTCCATCATAATCAGGAATTGGTATCCCAAGTTCTGGCGAAATTGCATATGCTTGTGGTGTTGCTTTCACTTCGTTAGTAACTGCGGCAGCTTCATTTACAGTTTCTTGTTCAGTTCCTGATGTTTTTGTTTCTTCAACCTTGGCATCTTCCTGTTCATTTTCTTGATCTACTATTTCTGTTTGCGCATTTTCACTTTCTGAATCTAAAAGTTCTGTATCTGTCGTTTCTTGTTCAATAAGTTCTACTTCAATTCCGTTTGTTTCCGAAGAAATATCCGAAATTGTATTATTATCCTCTACATGAACTTCTTCCCCATTAGCCGTCATTGGAATGCTCGAAGCCAATAGGACACCAACTGTTAATAAATGAATATACTTTTTCACCCTTAAATCCCTCCCATTTTTTATTCTAACTCATTATTACTAAAAATCAGTAATAACTCACTTATTGAAGTTTACCATAATAATTTACGATAATTTTTCATTTTAATTGTTATTATTTAAAAAAAATGAGAATATAGCTCTTTAAATGAGATATTTATGAGTTCAGCTAGGCTTTTTCGCTTTCAATAGATTTTATGACTCACAACTGTGAACATACTTTTCCTTCCAGTCTATCAAATCTAAAGTCTGCTCAAATAAAAAAAAGCCAACCTCAGCAATGAAGTTGACCTTTTATCTTATATTAGTATTCAAATTTGATCTGCATGCCGTTCGGATCTTGAATCGTTAGTTGTTCATTTTCATAGACATAAGCAATAGCTTGTTCGTTGAGTCGGTCGAGCAACGCATCTAGTGCCTCTTTAGACGGCAACTGAAATGTGTACCAAGCTAATCCTAACTGGTTTTCACTGATCAAAGCGTCATTGCGGCTATTCCAAGTATTCGTTCCAATATGATGATGATAGTCACCAGCAGCGAAAAATTTAGCACGTCCGCCAAAATTAGATTTTAAAGAGAACCCAAGTTGTTCGTAGAATTTCTCCGTCACAGCTAAATCAGCTACCTGTAAATGAACATGGCCGATTCGTGATCCTGGTGCTAGTCCTAGCCATTGTCCATCAGACACAGCAACAACAGCATCCCCATCGAGCTCTTCAGTTACACCGATGATTTCTCCATTTGCACGAATATCCCACTCCGTTTTTGGTTTATCACGATAGATCTCGATCCCGTTACCTTCTGGATCTGTCAGATAGATCGCTTCACTATATCCGTGATCCGCAGCACCAATTTCAATATTATTTTGCAGCAACCACACTAAACTATTGCCTAAATCTTTGCGAGAAGGTAAGAGAAAAGCGGTGTGGTACAAGCCAGTCGTATTATTTTTCACGATAGGATCAATAAGTTCCTCTAGAATCATCATGGTTTCCGAAGAAGCTTGTGCACCTAAGAAAGTGGTGTTTTCCGTTTTATTTAGTAAAACAAGCCCAATCATTTTTGTATAAAAATCTGTCATTGCCTGTAAATTTTTAACTTTTAATTTTACTTGCTTTACGATTGTTTCTTCAGGTAATCTGCCCACCATACTTTTCTCCCCCATTTGCTCGTTATTAGTTAAATTCTAAGAAACGTGCGCTATCTTCCATGTATTCTTTTTCACCAGCAGGAGCTTCGATCGAACCGAAAACCAGTTGCGCTCTTAATTTCCATTGGCTTGGAATAGACCATTCTTTAGCTACCGCTTCATCAATTACTGGGTTGTAATGTTGTAAGTTTGCTCCAATATTTTCTTGTGCCAAGGCAGTCCAAACATTGGCTTGCGTTAAACCACTTGCTTGTTCTGACCAAACAGGAAAATTGTCTGCATATAATTCAAATTGTTCTTGTAGATTTTTTACGATATCCATATCTTCAAAGAATAGCAATGTTCCATATCCTGCTGCAAAGCTTTGCAATTTAGCTTGTGTATTTGGAAACGCTTCTGCAGGTGTTAAAGGTTTCAACGCTTCTTCTGTCATTGACCATAATTTTTTGTGTGCGTCGCCGAATAAGAAAACCACACGTTGTGTTTGTGAGTTAAAAGAAGTTGGACTTTCTCTAACGATCTCTTTTACTAAAGCGGTGATTTCTTCTTGTGATTGTGGTAGATTATCTCCTAAAGCGTAGATTGAACGGCGTTTTTTTAATGCTTGCATAAATTCTGTCATGTATAGTGCTCCTTTTCGTTTTCAATTGATTTTTAGATTACTGGTATAGTATATATCCTTACCAAAAGTAAGTAAAGTATTTAGACTTACTTTTTATAAGTTTTTTTCAGAATACAAAAAAAAGCCTAAGACAATGATTTTCTTGTCTTAAACTTTTCTTCATTTATCTAAAAATTAAAAGTGCTATGAACGTAATAATTGCTGGCACCCCTTGTTTTATCAAAATTGATTTAGAAGAAGTTAAGCCTCCATATACTGCGGCAACAATCACACAAATGATAAAAAACAGCACAACGCTCCAACTATTTGAAGCAAAAAATAGCCCCCATAAAATTCCAGTTGCTAAAAAGCCATTGTATAGTCCTTGATTCTTAAATAACGTTTGCACTCTTGGATCATCCAAAAATTCCTTATCCAGACCAAAGCTACGCTGCGCACTTGTAGACGTAGTTTGAAACATTTCTAAATATAAAATGTAATAATGTTCAACTGCAACGATCATAGCTAAAATTAACGGAATGATATGCATGAGGTGCCTCCTACTTCCAAGTTGTGATATCAGCAGCAGGTAATCGGTATGAAGGGTAACCTTCTTCGTTCGCTTTCCCAATCGAAACGATCATCACAGGGTAATAACGTTCTTTATCCATATCCAATGCCTCCGCAATTTTCTCACGTTCGAATCCACCGATAGGGTTAGTATCGTAGCCATATGCACGAGCAACTAACATTAAGTTCATCCCAGCTAAAGCGCCATCGATAATCGCCATTTCTTTTTTATCTTCTGTCGCCATTTGTTCAAACAACGGACTTAACACTTCTAATTGACGATCTTTCACTTCTTGCGGCATCAAGTTTTGTTCAACAGCCGTTCCATAAATTTTTTCTGCATGTTCAAAACTATTCAGATCACCAAAAATCACGATCATCGCAGCAGATGTTTCATTTTGAACTTTATTAAAACGAACTAACGGCGCTAAAGCTGATTTCCCTTCATCGCTTGCAACTACCGCAAAACGCCATGGCTGCATATTGACCGATGACGGAGCTTTAACAGTATCATTGATGATTTGCGTCATTTCTTCCTGACTGATTTTAACAGTTGGGTCATAATTACGAATTGATCTTCTTTCGTTCATGATTTTTGAAAAATCATTTACTTTATATGTGTTAGACATGTTCGGTTCATACCTCTCTTTAGTTCGATTTTTTTCGAACATTAAATATAGCACGCTCTCTTACATATGTAAAGTAGAATGTTTGTGTTATAATCTGTTTATGAAAAATAAAATGAGCGATACCAACGATGATCCTGTTCTTCAAGCATTACAAGCTGTTAGTGATCCGATCCGTTTAAATATCCTTACATGCCTGTTACGTGATGGAGAGAAACGCATTACTTCTGAAAAATATAATATTGTAAAATCAACTCTTTCTCATCATGTCAAACTACTTAAGGATGCTTATTTGATTCAAGAGATCAAAACTGGCACCACTAAAACCTATGTTTTGAATCATGACTACATCCAGCAAGAATTACCTGGCTTGTTAGAACTAATTCACTTTAGAGCAAGTAAATCAACGAAATAGACCATCCTCATCATGTTGAGGATGGTCTATTTACTTAATCAGCCATCTTAATAACGATTTTACCTACGGCATGATGCGTTTCGCTTAAGGCATGGGCATCAAAAATTCCTTGTCTAGAAAAGGGAAACACTTCGCCAATCACCGAAACTACTTTTTTAGCGGCCATCAGATCGGCAATGTTTTGCAATTGCTTGCCATCGGGTTGTAGCCAGATGCTTTCCGCTTTGATATTTTTTTCTTTTGCTAAGTCTTCGCTTTCGATGCCAACAATTGAAATCAAGCGACCGGTATTTTGTTTGAGGACAGAAACGCTTGATTTTTGTACATCTCCACCCATTGTATCAAACACTAGATCAATATCTGTCAGTACTTCTGCAAAATTAGTCGTATGATAATCAATCACTTCATCCGCGCCAAGTTTCTCTAATAGTTCATGATTTTTTTTGCTGGCTGTTGTGATCACATAAGCTCCTGCTTGTTTTGCTAGTTGGATCGCATAGGTTCCAACTCCACCTGCACCAGCATGAATCAAAACTTTCTCTCCTTTTTGAAGATTCCCATGGTCAAAAAGTGCTTGCCAAGCTGTCAAACCTGCTAAAGGAACTGCAGCTGCTTCTTCAAAAGTTACATTCTCAGGAATTTTTGCTACTAAATGATCATCGACGATCGTCTCTTCAGCATAGGTTCCAAAACGAGTCGTTTCTGGACGAGCAAACACTTGGTCTCCAACCTTCCAATCTGTCACCTGACTACCTACTTCGGTAATCACACCAGCAACATCCCATCCTAAAATGATTGGAAAAGGCCAATCCATCATTTGTTTCAAATAGCCTTCTCTTAATTTCCAGTCAATCGGATTGATTGATGTTGCATGCTCTTTAATCAATACTTGATTTTCTTTTAATTCAGGTAAGATCACATCTTGTTCTGTTAATTCTTCTTTTCCACCGTATTGATTGATGACAACTGCTTTCATATTTATGATTCCTCCGTCTTTTAAGTAAAATGTGAATTTAGTATACTCCTTATTTTTGATTTAAGTAAAAAATATGCTTACAAAAAATAAGAACAAAACGTTAAACGTCTTGTTCTTACTGATTATTTAAGTTTATTCATAACGCAAGGATTCAATTGGATCTAACTTCGCTGCTCTTCTGGCAGGCAAGGTTCCTGCAAGGAACGCAATTCCCATGATTATAAGAATAATTACCGCAGATGAAGAAGCTGAAAATTGAAGCAACGTAAAGCCTGTCAAGGACTTTAAGAATGAATCAGCAGCGATTTGATTGATCAAAGCGCCTGCTCCGACTGCTCCTAAAATACCTAGAAGGGAACCTAAGAATCCAATCAAAGCCGCTTCTACACTGAAGATCGTAAAGACTTTTCCACTGCTTAGTCCCATGGCTTTCATTAAACCAATTTCCCTAGTCCGTTCTTGAACTGACATGTACAAGGTATTGATGATGCCAAAACTTGCTGCTAATAAGGCAATAGCGCCAAACATTGTTAGAACACCTGTGATAGCATTGATTACATTGCGGATCATACCGATTTGGTCTTCAACTGTTTGTCCCATATAACCTGCTTTGTCCAAACGTTCTTTAACGTCAGCGATCTCAGATTTAGTGACATCTTTGCTCATTTCGCCCATGATCAGGCCATATTGACCTTTCATCGTTTCTGGCAAGCCTTCTTCGTTAGCTTTTGAGATTTCATCAACGAGCGCATTATTTAATAAAGACATCCCACCTTGGATCAAGCTAGTGTTACGCACACCAACAATCGTCGCTTCAATTTCTTTCTCTTCTCCTGTTGCTGAAGAGCTTGCACCAATTTTAACGGTTTGACCAATTGCCTCTTCACTAGATTTGTATCCTAGTGATTTGACATATTCTGGTGCTAAATTGATTTGAAACTCTGAACTCTTTTGATCCGCAGCTTTACCTGCGTCAAGGTCCACATTTAAATCTTCTACCATTGGCATTGCTGAAAATACGTATTTTTCATTATTTTTTCCTGAAATATAGCTTGTCGCAACTGATTTCATCGCTTCCGCATTTTTGATTCCTTTGATTTCTTTGATTTTTTCTAAATCTTTGCTATCCAATGCTTCTTGTTGCTGCATCGAGCTTGATTTTTTATCTGCATCATACTTCGCCGGCTCACCGTCTTCACCAAAGCTGCCACTGATTTTAGGTTGGATCATGATTTGATTTTGACCACCAACGCTACCGACTTGTTTATCGATATAATCATTGACCCCAATATTTACACCTGTTGTAAGTGAAATTGTGAATGCTCCGATAAATATGGCAACAATCGTTAAGATCGTACGTCCTTTATTACGCATTAAATTTGAACTAGCTGATTTTAAGATATCACTAAATTTCATTTACTCGTCCCCCCCTATGATCACGCCATCACGAACGTGGATTTGTCGATCACAACGTGCAGCCAGTTCTGGATCATGTGTGACAATGATCAACGTAATGCCTTTTTCTTTATTCAAATCAAATAGTAATTGCTCGATTTTATCCCCTGTAGTCGAGTCTAGATTTCCAGTAGGCTCATCTGCAAAAATGATTTTAGGATTGTTTACCAAGGCACGAGCAATACACACTCGTTGTTTTTGTCCACCTGATAAATTATTGGCCTTATTATTGACTTTATCCTCTAATTCAACCGCTTTGAGTGCTTCTAACGCCATTTCTTTTCGCTTGCTATTTGAAATACCACCAATCTTCAATGGTAACATCACATTATTTAAAACGGTATCTTTAGGATTCATAAAAAATTGCTGAAACACAAACCCAAATTGCTTATTTCTTGTTTTATCTAATTCTTTTTTACTGATACTTGTCACATTTTGATCATTTAATAAAATTTCGCCCGAAGTAGGCTTATCTAATAATGCTAAAATATGCATAAATGTTGATTTTCCCGAACCACTTTTCCCGATAATCGCAACGGATTCTCCTGCTTCGATTTTCAAATCTACGCCTTTTAAGGCATCAAATCTTGATTCGTTACGACCGTAACTTTTTTTGATATTTCTTGCTTCGATTACAGACATGTTATCCCTCCATGGATTCTATTTACTCGCAACTGTTTCCCAGTCATTTTTTTATTTTTGTTCGCCCTTTTTCATTTTACATCCTCCTTTTCTATTCATTTTGAGGGAAGAAATAACTTTTGTCATGGTACTAGAGACCTATATACGGGATGAATCCGCTTACAATAAAAAAACAGTATCAATTTCCCGAAATGGCTAATTGATACTGTTTACCAAACAAATATATAACATATTTTTTGTTTTAATTACTTTACTAACGTCATTAATATACTCGTTCTTCTTACTGCATTATAAAGATTTTTATCCGCATTTTTTAGCGCTTCATCTAGTGTAGTGATTTGATCAATGATTGGAACAATTACCGAAATTCCTTCATTGTAAAATAGTTCAGGTTCACCTTTGACACTTCCAACAAAAGCGATCACAGGTACATTATATTTCTTAGCTATTCGTCCAATTCCTACTGGCACTTTCCCTTGGAGACTCTGGCTATCCATCTTCCCTTCACCAGTGATGACTAAATCAGCGTGCTGGATCATGGTTTCTAAGCCTGTTTGTTCCGAAATAAACTCGAATCCTGAGCAGACGATGCCATCTAAAAATAGTCGGATAGCAAATCCAATGCCACCTGCCGCGCCGTCTCCTTTGAATACATTGTTGGTTGTACCAATAATTTTCTGATAATGGCTCATTTCTTTTTCATAGCTTTCCAACTCGTTTTTGTGCAACCCTTTTTGTTCACCAAACATCTGGACTGCACCGGTTCTCCCAATTAATGGGCTGTCTACATCGGAGGCAATGTAGACAGTCACTGTCGCTAATCTAGGATCTAATTTTTCACTATCGATACGAGTAATTTTCCCCAAGCTACTTCCTATAGGAGGTAGTAGCTGGTTTTTTGCATCAAAAAAGAGAACGCCTAAGGCACTTAGTAATCCGATACCGCCATCAATAGTCCCGGTTCCGCCTAACCCTACAACAATTGTCTCAGCCCCCTGCTCAAGAGCTGCTAACATCATTTCGCCGGTACCATAAGAGGAGGTATTTGAAGGGTGTGTCCGCTTGCTACCATCCAAAAATTGAATGCCCGATGCAGCAGCTGACTCGATTACCGCTAGCTTCTCAGAAGGTAGCCAAGCAAAATCGGCTGTGACGAGTTGGTCATTTAAGGCTCGTACTTGTACTGATATTTTTTGAGCGTCATTGTTTTTAATAACTGCTGCCACTGTTCCTTCTCCTCCATCAGCGATGGCCACTTCTTTGACCGAGTGATCGTTAGCAGTAAAAACATTGGCAATTATTTGATTGGCTTCAATACTTGTTAGTGAACCTTTCATGGAATCGACTGCTGTGACAATTTTCATATTCAACACCCTTTCGTCCGTTAATCGTCCTCACGTTCTTTGCTTTATTTTACCATCCTTTGGCATTTAAGAGAGTCAATAAGAATTAAATCCTATATCAAAAAAATAGGTTAAGAGCAAAACGTCGTCCGCTTTGTCTTAACCTACACTTGACTATTTTTCCAGCATACGGTAACCAATGCCAATTTCTGTCATAATAAACTCGGGCTCAACTGGATTATCTTCGATTTTTTTTCGAATGTTGGACATGTTAACTCTAAGCGTTTGGCTTTCATTGCTATAGGGTCCCCAAACTTTTTGTGAAATATACGTGTGGGTAAGCACTTTGCCGATATTTTCACCTAAAACTTGAATGATCTTATATTCATTTGGAGTTAGATGAATCTCTTTCCCTTGTTTGCTGACTGTATGATGCTCAATATCAATACATAATTCACCATTAATGATTTTTTTTATTTCTGCCTGAGAACCAGCGTTACTTACAGCATGTCTTAATGCCGTTCTGATTCTAGCTAGTAATTCAGGTGTACCAAAAGGTTTGGTAATGTAATCATCTGCGCCCAAATCTAAGGCTTCGACTTTATTGTTTTCGTGATCACGTGCTGAAATAATAATGATCGGTACAGAGGAGGTTTCGCGAATTTTTTTCAACACCTCGATTCCATCTTGATCTGGTAATCCTAAATCAAGTAAAATTAGATCTATTGACCACATTCTAAAAGTCGATAAGCCTTCCAATGCTGAATGAGCTAAATGGATGGTATGTTTTTCTTTTGCTAACACTGCGCCCATAAACTCGGCAATCACATCATCATCTTCAATGATCAAAATTGTTGCCATTCTCTTTGCTCCTTTCGCTCCAATGGTAAGGTGAATGTAAAAATTGCGCCGCCTTGTGCTCTATTTCCAGCATGAAGCGTGCCATCATGAGCTAAAATGATCGTTTTCACAATAGACAAGCCGATGCCCATCCCACTCTTGGAATCAACAGGTGTACTTTGCTTGGTCATGCCATTAAACAATAGTTGCAATTGTTCTGCGGTCAATCCCTTACCTTGGTCAGCGACTTCAAACTTGATAGCTTTTTCAATTAATGAAATCGTTACAAAAATCGGTGACTCGCTGTGGGAATGGCGAATTGCATTTTCCATTAAATTGAATAATACTTGCTCAATCAGGATCGAATCCATTGGCACTAACACAAATTCATCCGGCAAGGTCACCTTGATCTCGCTTTTCGGATAACTTTTCCTGATCCGCTGAATGGCTGTGGACACAACTTCTTCCGCTGCTTCTTTGCTTTTAGCAACTTTCATGGTTTCTTCATTGATCCGAGTGATTGATAATAAATTTTCGACCATTCGGATCAACCAATCTGCGTCGTCTTTGATCCCAATCAAGAGCTTGCGTTTCGTTTCCTCAGCTAACTTGCTTGCGCCATTGTCATCTAAGATCGTTTCAACTGAGCCAGAGATTCCAGTAAGCGGCGTCCGTAAATCATGAGAGATTGCCCGTAATAAGTTGCCACGCATTCGTTCTTTTTCACTTTCAAATAAAATCTGCTGACGCTCTGAGGTCAATTTATTTTGTTCGATCGCTAAAGCCAGTTGAGTCGAAATCAATTCTAAGAAGGTAATGATTTCATCTGTGATCGGATTCTCTTTACTTTTTTCGATCCCAATCACAGCTAGTGTTATTCCGTTAGACAAAACGGGTAAATATAATGCTTTTGCCCCCATTAATGTATCGGTTCCATAACCAGCTTCTTTTTGATTCACAAAAACCCAATTTGCAACCGCTAACTCTTCTAAACTTCTTAATGGTCCTTTAATCGGTGCCCCAATGGGATTTTTGACGTCTTCTTCACCATATAAAAGGACCTCTCTATCCAACATATTCGATAAATAGTCAGCGGTTGTTGCCAATATTTCTTTTTGATCATGTGTCACGAGGTATTTTTTATTCAGTTCATACAAAATTTCTAATTGATGCTCCCGTTTCATTGCATAAAAAGCTTGTTTTTTGATCTGCATCATTAAATTACTCACTAACAATGCCACTAAAAGCATGAAAATCAACGTCACTGGATAGCCTTGTTTATACACAGTCAATGAAAATAATGGTTCCACAAAGAACCAATTAAACATTAGTACACTGGCAATCGAAGCAATAGCGGCCCACAAATACCCTGTTGTAATACGTGCCACAAGCAAAACAAAGAGAATATAAATCAAAATCAGGTTTTGATCCCCAATATGATAATATAATCCTAGTTCAGAAAGCAACGTGGCAACTATGAGTAGGCCTGATGTCATGTAAAAATCTTTCCAAGTGAAAATACTCTGTAACTTTTTTTTCTTTACAGCGTAGTTATTAAGCAAGTATTTATTTGATTGATACGAAACCAAGTGAATATCCACCTCTGGAATAAGAGCCACAAGTTCATCTTCTAAGTCCGGTCGATATAAGCGGAGAAAGCGCGAGCGTTTGATTATTTTGCCCATTACTAAATCTGTAACGCCACGCATTTTCATGTACTGTACGATTGTTTCTCGTTGATTATCACTTTCTAACGTAACAACTTCCCCGCCAAGTTTAGCCGCTAATTTTGAATTATCCGACTCTGAATGTTCAGACATGTCTTCTAAAATTTCTAATGCGATCCACTCGGTTCCTAAGGCTTGCGCTAAACGAGCTGTCCAACGTAGACATTTCTTAGTCATATCAGGATTTTTTTCATCAATGATCGTTAACAGCTTAGAATGGATGCCAGTGTTTTTTTGCGTTTCTTGTTGATTCGTTGTATTGATATGGTCCGATGCTTTGCGAATCGCTAGACCACGTAATAAGGTCAGATTGTCTACTTTAAAAAAGTTAGCCATCGCTTTTTTAGCATTTTCTGAATGATAGATTTTCCCTTGCTTCAGTCGTTCTAACAATTCTTCTGTTTCGATGTCCACCACTTTCAATGCGCTCGTTTCAAAAAAAGTGTCTGGTACCGTTTCAGAAATGTGTACCCCTGTCACTTGTTCAACTATGTCATTTAAGCTTTCGATATGCTGAACATTCACCGTTGTATAGACATCGATCCCAGCCTTTAGCAATTCTTCAATATCTTGATATCTTTTTCTATTTCTAGCACCAATCGCATTCGTATGGGCCAATTCATCCACCAAAATAATCTCCGGTTTTGTTTGTAACGCTGCCTCCACATCAAATTCATTGATCATAATACCTTTATATTCGTATTGTTTGGTAGGCAATACAGGCAAACCCGACACTAATGCTTCTGTTTCTGGGCGGGCGTGTGGCTCTACATAGCCGATCAAAACCGTTTTGCCTTCTGCTTGCTGCTCATGTGCTTCTTTTAGCATCGCATAGGTTTTACCTACTCCTGCCGCATAACCGAAGAAAACCTTCAGTCGTCCAGACCTCAGGTTTTGTTCGGTGTTCTTCCATTTTGCTAATAGTTGTTCTGGATCTAAACGTTGTTCTTCCATTTTTTGCGCCACCTTTTATTCCGACTCATCTAACATATGATTGACGCCTAAAACATTCACGCGTTGTGAATCAACAGGTCCAATTTTAAGTCCAGTGATATTTTGTTTGATTATAGCACGGACTTCGCTATTTTTCATGTTCCTAGCGGCAGCAATCCGTTCAACCTGTATCATCGCGCCTGGAATTGATATTTCAGGATCGACACCACTGGCAGAAGCGGTAACTAACTCAATGGGGACTTCTTTCACATCAGCCTTTTGAACTCGTTTTTCCACACGCTTCTGTTGTTCTTTAGACACGGGAGATAGTTGGCTGACTTGATCGGGACGACCATGTAAATAGTTTGCTCCTGTAAAAGGTTGTCCAATCAATACTGAACCTATTATGCTCGTTTTTCCTGTTTCTTGTTTCTTCATTAAACTACCATTTGCTTGTGTTGGAAATAGTAGTTGACCAACAGCTGTAACAGCTGCGGTATAAAGCACACCGCAGAGTAGGGTGAATAATAGAATACTTTTTAGTGAAGCAATCATTATTTTTTTCATCGTTTTCTTCTCCTATTTGATAACTTAATCACCAGTTTAATACAATATAAGCGACAAGATGATGTCGATCAATTTAATTGCGATAAATGGTGCGACGACACCACCTAATCCGTAGACAAGTAAATTGTGACGTAATATTTGACTAGCCGGTTTTTCTTTGTAGGATACTCCTTTTAACGCTAAGGGAATCAAGGCTACAATAATCAGGGCATTGTAAATGATCGCAGATAAAATAGCTGTTGTCGGATTCGTTAGTTTCATAATATTCAACGCTTCTAAAGCAGGATAAATACTGAAAAACAAGACGGGAATGATCGCAAAATATTTGGCAATATCATTGGCAATACTAAAGGTCGTCAACGCGCCGCGCGTCATCAGTAATTGTTTTCCAATTTTGACAATGCTGATCAATTTTGTAGGACTAGAATCTAAATCAATCATGTTTCCTGCTTCTTTGGCGGCTTGGGTACCTGTATTCATGGCAACGGCAACATCAGCTTGTGCCAGTGCTGGTGCATCATTTGTTCCGTCACCTGTCATAGCCACTAGATGTCCTTTTTCTTGATAGTCGCGAATCAAGCTCATTTTATTTTCTGGTGTGGCCTCCGCTAGAAAATCGTCCACACCTGCTTCTGCTGCGATTGCGGCAGCGGTCATTGGATTGTCCCCTGTGATCATGATCGTTTTGATTCCCATTTTACGCATATCTTCAAATTTTTCTTTAACACCGTTTTTCACGATATCCTTTAAATAGATTACGCCAAGCACTTGGTTGTTTTTAACAACGACTAAGGGGGTACCCCCTTCGTTTGCTACTTTTTGTACGATCGAATCACATTCTTCAGGATAAGGCTGGCCATTTTCTTCCACATATTTTTTCATCGTGTCAGCGGCCCCCTTCCGGATTTCAGCTCCTTGATAGTTGATTCCGCTCATTCTCGTCTTAGCGGTAAATTCAATGAATTCAACCTCAACATGATTTAACTCACGACCACGAATATTAAATTTTTCTTTCGCTAGAATCACAATACTACGTCCCTCAGCCGTTTCATCTGCTAAAGAAGATAATTGTGACGCATCGGCTAAGTCGTATTCACTTACACCTGTAACGGGTATAAATTCACTTGCCCGACGGTTGCCTAAGGTGATTGTTCCAGTTTTATCTAATAATAAAATATCGACATCTCCTGCCGCTTCAATGGCACGTCCACTCATGGCAATCACATTCTCTTTATTTAAGCGACTCATTCCTGCAATCCCAATAGAAGACACTAAAGCTCCGATCGTAGTAGGTGCTAAACACACTAATAACGCAATGATCGTCGTCAAAGTCAATGCTGAACCATTTTCAACGAGCTCACTAGAAAATTGGGTAAAGGGCAACAATGTCGCTGAAACGACTAAGAAAATGATCGTCAACATGATCAAAATGATTTGTAGACCAATTTCGTTTGGTGTTTTTTTCCGTTCTGTTCCTTCTACCATAGAAATCATTTTATCTAAGAAGGATTCACCATTTTCAGCGGTCACTTTGATCACTAAATAATCTGAGACAACAGTTGTGCCTCCTGTTACGGCACTGCGGTCACCACCGGATTCTCTGATCACTGGTGCTGATTCTCCTGTAATAGCACTCTCATCGACTGAAGCTGCACCATCGATCACATCACCGTCCATCGGGATTTGTTCGTTGACCGCTACGTATACAAGATCGCCCTTTTTCAACTCTGACGACTTGATTTGAGTAAACTTTTTGTTTGCAACATCTTCTAACGATGTCACCTGATATGCTATAACCTCTTTTTTAGCTTGTTTTAAACTTTCCGCTTGCGCTTTTCCGCGTCCTTCTGCGATTGCTTCCGCAAAGTTAGCGAATAAAATCGTCAACCATAATATGATTGCAATCGCTAGGATAAAGAAAGGTTCAGCGTCATTATGGCCAGCAAATGTTAGAACATAGAGAACGGTTGTCAAGATTGCCCCTAAATAAACGACTAACATCACTGGATTTTTTAGTTGAATGGTTGGCGCAAGTTTTTTAAAAGAGGCTTGAATCGCCTCTTGATAAACATTGCGTTTACTTTGTGTATTTTTCACTATTTTCCCCTTCTTTCTCCTTATTTTGTCATAAAGTGTTCTGCAATCGGACCTAAGGCCATCGATGGCAAGAAGCTCAAGGCTCCGATCACCAAGATCACAATGATCAACATCGTAACAAATATGGCATTGGTAGTAGACAACGTACCTGGTCCAGTTGCTACGATTTTCTTTTTCCCTAAATTAGAAGCCAAATATATCACTGCGACCATCGGAACGAAACGTGAAAGAAGCATGATCAGACCACCTACTATATTTAGAAATAAGGTATCTGTCGTTAGCCCTGCAAAAGCACTTCCGTTGTTATTAGCCAAAGAAGAAAAGGCATAAAGAATTTCAGAAAACCCGTGAGGCCCTTGATTGTTTAGCCAGGACATCGCCTGCGGATTCAAAATAAACAGCATCGTTCCAATCAAGGTTAATAACAATGGGGTCAAAATCACGAGACAAGCCATTTTCATATCGAAGGGTTCGATTTTTTTTCCTAAATACTCTGGAGTTCTACCTACTAATAAACCTGCAATAAAAATAGCGAGTAAGATGAAAACGATCATCCCATACAATCCACTGCCAGCGCCACCAAAAATAATCTCTCCCAATTGCATCAAGAACATTGGAATTAATCCGCCTAACGGCATGAAGCTATCCAGCATTGCATTAATCGATCCATTAGAAGCAGCTGTTGTACTAACTGCCCAAAGACTAGACCAACCAATCCCAAAACGAGTTTCTTTTCCTTCCATATTCATTTGACCGATCACATGATTAAATTGTGGTCCGTAATATTCACTTAATACCACGCCAATTAAAGCCGCAATCAGAAATCCAAACGACACAATCATGATCGTTCTACCTTGTTTCCATTCTTTAACAAACAAACCAAAAGCCACGATCAAAGCCGCTGGTATCAATAGAATTGAACAATTTTCAACAAAATTACTGATTAAATTAGGATTTTCAAATGGATAAGCAGAGTTCCCACCAAAATAACCACCACCATTAGTTCCAAGTTGCTTGATCGCCACTTGACTAGCCACGGTTCCTAAAGGGAGAAAAATCTTTTGGCCTAATTCCAAACTAGTAGTTTCGACTGAACCAGCAAATGTTTGAACGACTCCTTGAGAAATTAAAATCAGTGAGATAACAAAAGAAAGTGGTAGTAAAATATATAAGATAATTTTTGTTAAATCTTGCCAAAAATTACCAACATATTTTGTGGTACGATTCATAAAACCACGAAGTAAAACGAACAATACTGCAATCCCCACTCCAGCTGAAACAAAATTTTGAACCGTTAAACCAAATGCTTGGGTAAAAATCGAAAGTGTCTCTTCTCCTGCATAAGCTTGCCAGTTGGTATTCGTCACAAAGCTTGCTGCTGTGTTAAAAGCAAGTGACAAGCTGGTGCCAGGAAGATTTTCTGGATTCAATGGTAAGAATTCTTGTCCTAAAAGCATCGCCATCAATAGCAGCAATGAAAAGAAACTGAAAAATAAAATACTCAGCCCATATTGTTTGGCTGTCATTTCTTTTTGAGCAGGTGTCCCTAAAAATCGATAAATCCTCGTTTCTATTGGTTGAACGATTCTAGTTAATAATGTTTTTTGATTTGTCATCACTTGATGGATATAAAAACCTAATGGAATAGCGAAACCAATTAAAACAATAAAAAAGATCGCTTGTTGTATAAAAATTGTACTCACTGTTGATCCCCCCAAAATAGTTGGTAAAATAAATAAATAAGCAGTAATCCTGCGATAATTCCAGAAATAATCGTCATTAAAAATTCCTCTCCTTCATTTGCTGAAATTAGGATATCAAATTTTGTATAAAGATAGTGTTAAAGTTAGCGTTGATTCTTTATACCATCTTTATACTAGTAGGGGGGTTCATTTTTTATGAATAACAAATATAAGAAGGAGCAGAATATTAAGCGACATTAGCAAAAAAAGCCCCTGGAGAATTAATTCTCCAAGGGCTTACTCTTTATCTTTTTTCTTAGCAAAATTATTTTATCATGAGGCTACCACCAACATAAAAAATAAAAAAAGTATTTCTTACACTATTGATTCAATATCTCCAGCAATTTTTTCTGGCTCCACAGTCGGTGCAAACCGTTTCACAACATTCCCTTCACGATCCACCAAAAATTTCGTAAAGTTCCACTTGATCGCACCACCTAAAAGTCCGCCTTTTTGACTTTTCAAATAATTGTATAATGGAGCTGCGTTCTCCCCATTTACATCAATTTTACTAAATGTTTGAAAGGTCGTTTGATAGGTTAATTGGCAAAAATCGCTAATTTCCTGATTCGTCCCTGGCGCTTGATGCCCAAATTGATTACAGGGAAAATCTAGAATCTCAAACCCTTGTTCCTTATATTTTTTGTAGAGTTCTTCTAAGCCTTCATACTGAGGAGTAAAACCACAGCCAGTCGCTGTATTTACGATCAAAAGTACTTTGCCACGATATGCTTCTAGCGAAACTGTTTCATTATTGCTTGTTTTAACTTGATAATCATAGATACTCATCTTACAACGTCCTTTCTTGTTGCTATCTTGTTTCAATACTAAGCTAGTTCTTTCTTGTTGCTATCTTGTTTCAATACTAAGCTAGTTCTTTCTTTTACGTCAAGAAAACACCCTTTTATTTATAGAAAAATCGGTGTCAATTCTAGTAGGACGACTCCATTTGTATCCAAGGTCACATAATAATTAAAAATACCGTCGATCTTGGTATCAAAAACTTTGATCTTAGGTCGAGTACTGCTCACAATATATTCTTGCGCCTCCAAATCAAGAGTGGCTGCGTTACGAAACTCTTCATATGTGTAAAACAGTGCACCATTGTGTCGATTAAATTCAATTTGCTTAATTTGATAATGTTCAGGAGTAATGCCCGCTAAAGCAATGTCAATATTCACTGCTTGGCTTTTAAGGAATGCTTCCTCGGAAGATAAATGAGGATCAAAATAATTTGTATTAAACAAGAGCAGTTGATAACATCCATCCTCATAAGCTAACACATATTCTTCTCCCTGAGCTAAAACAACTCCTTTGATTCTTCTTACTAACCATAAACAAAAATAGGCTGGTCGTTTCCCACTGTAGTAATGAAATAATTCCAAGCCATCATTCTTTAAAGGACGGTCTTGTGTATGCTGCTCATATAACTCGATATTCAGCCAAAAACCAAATCCTGCTACCAATGTATCCAAAATCAAAAGATCTTTTAAAATAATCGCCCCTCTAAAAAAAGTGCCATTACTATTTCTCGTCATGCCAGTCAACGTATTCCATTCAGTCAAATACAACGGCAATTTGATTTCATATTCCTTTAAAAGATGCTTGATATGCATGGTTTTGTTCAATACATACTGATGATAATTTTTCAAATCAGGAAACGTACTGTCAAGATTTTGAAACACATAGTTTGGTTCAGCAGAAAAGGAAAGAAAGTCACATAATACAGCAATTGTTCGACAAAAAAATTGAATCTGTTCTGGCTCTTTTTTTTCAAAAAAAGGATCTGACAAAGGCATCTCTGCTCCAATTGCTATTTCATCAGTAATAGCCGTTAACATTTGTTTCACTTCTAAAAATTCAGGATAATAAGCGTCAATACTTTGCCCTTTAAACAGACAATTTACTTTCCACTGCCCTATCACTTTTGTTCCGAATTTAGTTTGAACATGGCGGAAAAATTTTCGATAAACTTCTTTTACTCGCACACTTAACTGTCTAAACTCCACAAGTGATAACTGATAAAAAATATCCAACTGTGCCTCTTCCAAAAATGTCAAAATGTAATCCCAATTTTCAAAAGCTGGAAAAGAGTTCATTTTCGCTTCTTGATGAATCTGAACTGCTAATGGAATTTGCGTAAACAAAGAGTATACACTGATATATTTGATGTCCATTTGCTGTTTTATGGCTAAAATTTCCGTTTGAACTTTCTTTGAAGCTAACGCTTCCCATGAGCCAATGTGGATAATAATTTCCCTTTTTTGATAGTCAACATGTGTTTGTTCTGTCGTGATAAGAAGTTGTTTTGTTTTCAATGATAATTCTGATGATCGCGGTTCCTCTAGGGCAGTTTGAATATAACTATATAAAGGAACCATGATTTCCTTCACTCTAGGATTTGTCATTTGGGTGCTTTGATTGATTAGGTGCGTCTGGGTGTTTTCTATTAAATGTGACGAGCGATAACGGGTCGGTGAATCATGGAAAATTTGCTTAAAATGCTGTCGATACGTTTTACTATTTCGAAACCCATTATCTAATGCAATTTGCTCAATACTCTTTTTCGTATAGAGTAATTCTGACAAGCTATGTTTGACACAAACCGTCCGAACATAGTGAGAAAAATAATCCCCTGTTTCCTTCTTGAAAAACTTCGATAACGACGATTCCGACATAAAAAAATGCTCGGCAGTCTCTGATAATAAAACCCCTTCTTGGTGATGCTCTTCAATATATTCAAGAATCTCTCTTAATTTTTGATTGTCAGATGGATGATATTCTGTGACTTCTTCCTTTTGAAAATTCTGAACCAACGATAAAATGATTTGTGCTAAAAACAAGGTGGTTTTTAATCTTTTGGAGAAATCGTTACTAAACTCTAGTAAACAAAGCTCTGCGACTTGTCTTCTTAAAGCAGCAATAGCATGCATCTTGCCGTGTTCTTTTTGTTTGGGTAAGCATTCAAAGCGTGTATTAAAAAAGCTAGGAAATTGGGTCGCAAAAAAAAGAGTATTGATGCCCAATTCTAAATAAGAACAAACCTCTACAGAATCTCTAGATAGAGCAAATTGTTCACCAGTATTGACCACAAACAGCTCACCTTCGCTGATTTGGCTTATTTCTTCATCAATTGCTATAAGCATAGCCCCTTTTAAAGCAATTAAGATTGTCGTTTCTTTGCAAAATGTGCTGATTTTAGTCTTTAATTGTCGATAATTGATCTGATAGTTTTCGTTTACAATCATTTTTGACCTCTTTCTTGGCTTCATTCTTTATTATACCATCTAAATTTGAAAATATCGTTCTATCAACAGTCTTTTTATTTCCATTCTGATCTAGTAAAAAGCCTCTTCTGAAATTAGGAAATTTCAAGCATTGTGAAGTTTTTAATTAAGCATAAAATATGTAGTGTACTTGAAAGGAGCATTTTAAATGGATCATTTACAAACACAATTATTTAACAAACTTCAACAAAAAGAAGCGGATATGATCGCGATTCGGCGGCATTTTCATGAGCATCCAGAACTATCTTTTCATGAAACCGAAACAAGCAAGTATATCGCAGCCTTTTACGCTGGAAAAGAATGTGACGTTCAAACGAATGTTGGCGGCGGTCACGGACTTGTCATCGATATTCATGGCGGAAAAAAAGGACCTGTTTTAGCAATTCGAGCGGATTTCGATGCCTTACCGATCCAAGAAGATACTGGTTTACCATTTTCTTCTAAAATTCCAAATGTCATGCACGCTTGCGGACATGATGGTCATACTGCTTATATGATGATTTTGGCGGATTCATTGATTGAATTAAAAGATGAACTTGCAGGAACGATCCGCATCATTCACCAACCTGCCGAAGAAGTACCTCCTGGTGGCGCCAAAGGAATGATCGAGGCAGGTTGTTTAGATGGCGTGGATCACGTCTTAGGCATTCATGTGATGAGTATGATGCCTCTTGGCGACGTCTTATACCACAAAGGTCCTGTCCATACAGGGCGCGCAACCTTTAAAGTTATTATGCAAGGTAAAGGCGGACATGGTTCAACACCCCAAGATGCGAATGATACAATTGTTGCAGCTTCACAATTTGTAACAGCTGTTCAAACGATCGTCAGCCGTAGAATCGATCCTTTTGACACCGCAACTGTAACAATTGGTTCATTTGATGGCAAGGGTTCTGCGAATGTTATCAAAGATTCTGTCACGCTAGAAGGCGACGTACGGATCATGAAAGAAGAGACTAGAGCCATCGTAGAAAAAGAATTCAAACAAATTCTAGATGGCATTTGTCGGACATTTGGGATTCATTATGAACTTGATTATGCTAATGATTACCCTGTTTGTGTGAATGACGAACCGACAACAGAAATGGTCGCAACGGCATTGACCGAAGCGCACATTCCAGAAATCAAACAGTTAGTTGAATGTGGTCCACAAACCCCTTCTGAAGATTTTGCTTATTATGCCAAAGAACGTCCTAGCTGTTTCTTTTTCGTTGGTGCTCATAAAGAAGGAACCCCGATGTATCCTCATCATCATCCAAAATTTTATATCGACGAAGACTGTTTATTGATTGCTGCAAAATCTATGGGTGTAGCTGTTTTACACTATTTATCTAAAGGAGTTTAATGATGAAAGCAACAACACATGCAGCTGATGCTGTCACATATAAAGGAACAAATAAATTATTAGTGGGAATTGTCTTAAGCGTTTTGACCTATTGGCTTTTCGCTCAGTCTTTACTAAATATGGCGCCTGCAGTGCAAAGCGATTTAGGCGTCTCTTCAGGTGTTTTAAATATAGGAATTTCAATGACTGGTTTATTCTCAGGTATTTTTATTGTCGTTGCTGGTGGGTTAGCAGATAAGCTCGGTAGAATGAAATTAACGTATATTGGTCTTATTTTAAGTGTTATCGGTTCAGGAGCCTTAGTGATAGCCCATGGTCCTGTTTTATTTATCGGTGGACGGATTTTACAAGGTTTATCTGCTGCTTGTATCATGCCTGCTACTATGGCATTAGTCAAAACATACT
The DNA here is from genome assembly GCF_050545135.1 of Enterococcus sp. AZ170. Taxonomy (NCBI): domain Bacteria; kingdom Bacillati; phylum Bacillota; class Bacilli; order Lactobacillales; family Enterococcaceae; genus Enterococcus; species Enterococcus sp. AZ170. The sequence goes on from NZ_CP172947.1 coordinate 2,869,628, forward strand.
ATGAAGGAAAAGACCGGCAACGGGCCTTGAGTTATTGGTCGATCGGGTCTTGGGGCGGCTCTGGTTTTTGTTCATTCTTTGGTGGAGCCATTGCAAGTTCTTTAGGCTGGCGCTATGTCTTTATTTTTTCTATTATTGTATCGATTTGCAGTGCGCTATTGATTTTTGGTACCCCTGAAAGTAAGGTCGTTAGTGATAAGAATAGTAAATTTGACTCGATTGGTTTGCTTTTATTTATTATTTCGATGGTGGCTTTGAATGTGGTTGTTTCTAAAGGCTCTGAGTTAGGCTGGACAAGTCCGCTCGTTCTGATTTTGGCTATAGTCGTGATCTTAGGTTTGTTTATTTTTTACAAAGTGGAGCAAGCCATCCACAATAGCTTCGTTGAATTTTCTTTATTTGAAAACCGGGGCTATCTTGGTGCAACTATTTCTAATTTCTTACTGAATGCCGTAGCAGGAACTTTGATCGTTATCAATACCTATGTCCAACAAGGTCGCGGTCTTTCTTCTGCTAAAACAGGGATGTTATCGATTGGTTATTTGTGTCTCGTTTTGATTACCATTCGAATCGGAGAAAAATTATTACAAACAATCGGAGCGAAAAAACCAATGCTTTGGGGAACAATTCTTTCTGGAATAGGTGTTGGTTTAATGGCCCTAACAATGGTTACAGGTACAGCTTACTTTGTTTTAGTCTTTATCGGCTACAGTTTATTCGGCATGGGACTAGGTATGTATGCCACACCTTCTACAGATACGGCCATTTCTAGTGTGCCAAACGAAAAAGCTGGTGTTGCTTCTGGCATTTATAAAATGGCCAGCTCACTTGGCGGCGCATTAGGTGTTGCAATCTCAGCTGCAGTCTATAACGGAGTTAGCGCTGGGGAAAATTATACTTTGGGCGCGACGTTTGGTCTATTAACCAATATTCTTTTCTGTATTTTAGCCTTAGGTTCCATCCTATTTATTATTCCAAAAGAAAATCAAGTATAAGGAGTGAATTCATTCATGGATAATCAAGAAGCATTACAATTATTGAAAGAAGTCGTCCAAATCAAAAGTGTTTTAGGACAAGAAAAACAAGTTGCCGACAAACTACAGGCTCTTTTTGAAACATATGATATTCCGTGTGAACAAGTCGAATACAGTACTGGTAGAAATCAGTTAGTCGCTACTTTAAAAGGAAATCAAGCTGGTCCGGTCTTGGGTTTTTCTGGTCATATGGACGTTGTGCCAGTTGGTGAAATTCCTTGGGATGAAGAGCCTTTTGCAGCAATTGAAAAAGAGGGTTTATTATATGGTAGAGGAACTTGTGATATGAAGTCCGGCTTGATTGCAGCTGTTGTTGCAATGATTCGTTTAAAAGAAGCTGGAGCAACCTTTAAAGGTACCATCAAACTTTTAGCAACAGTTGGCGAAGAAACAAGTGCGATTGGTTCTGGTCAATTAGTCGATCAAGGATATGCAGATGATTTAGATGCACTTGTAATCGGTGAACCTACAAATGTTGAAATCGGCGTCGCTCACAAAGGAGCTTTGTGGCCGCGGATCACGACTTACGGAAAAACAGCTCACGGTTCCATGCCGGATCAAGGGGTGAACGCAATTGAACATATGCTTTTAGTGTTGAATGCATTTAAAGAAACTTTTGATTTTTCACAATCAGTAGATGAACTCGTGGGCGCTTCTACTTCTAGCTTGGATATCATTAATGGCGGCAACGGTACGAATGTTGTTCCAGATAAATGTACAGTAGAAATCGATATTCGCACCATCAAAGCGCAAAATCATACAGAGTTAAAACAACAATTTGCTGATATGCTAGAAAAATTGAGTGCAACTGTTCCTAACTTTAAAGCGGAAGTCGAATTTATCAATGATCTCCCTTCAATGAAAACAGCAATCGATGATCCCTTCACTTTATTGACCCAACAAGCTGTTTCTGACGTTACGGGTAAGGATGCGAACACATTTGGCATGACAGGCTATACAGACGGTTCTCAATTTGGGCGTGTAAAAAAAGAGTTTCCAATTTTGATTTTGGGGCCAGGTGAAACTAAATATGCTCATCAGCCAAATGAATTCGTGAATATTCATGATTTTTACCAAATGATCACGATCAATGAAACAATCGCAAAATCATTTTTAAACTAAAATAGAGAAAATACAGACGAAGTTTACCTTTCTAATCTTCGTCTGTATTTTTCTCTATTATTCAGCGACTTCTTTTAATGCGACTATTTCTTCCGTGTTTGCTTCCCATTCACTAGTCACTTTTTTATAGCGATAGCGAATGATCACAGCTGCAACTACACCAATTGCTGTCAAGACAATGTTCAAGCCAAAAATCATAGAGACATTGATTTTTTCCAGTTGACCTGTAATATAAGGAATGACCATGACCGAAACAGACGTTGCAATTGAATAATAACTTGTGATTCGTCCTTTTCCCTTTGAAAATAGCTCTAATAACACCGCTAAACCTAATTGCCAAATCCCTCCAGCTGCGAATACCCCTATACCGATTGACGCTGCTAAAAACATCGGAACGCTTGGAAACAGCGTCATCCCGATTAATAAGACCAGTGAAATCACCGTACACCAAACGATTAATAAAGTCGGTGCTACACCTCTTTTTACAATCAAAGACGTCAAAAATACTGAGGCAAATGAACCAATGCTATACGCACTTACTAGCACCAAACTATTCGAATGATTCATCAGATTCAATGACTCAGCAAATGATGGCACCCATAAAATAAAAATATTAAAGGTAGATACACACGTAAAACTAAAAACCAATAACGCAATTCCTTCAACTTTGAACAACGGTTTTTTCTCCGCTGTATCGTGGCCGTTTTCACTGATTATTGCGGCTTCACTTAGATCCGTTTCTATTCTTTGCGGAAATCCAAGTCTAGATATATACAATAAATTAAGAAACAGACCCAACGCACAGCCGATAAAAACAAGACCATAATAGATACCATTATCCAACATAAAACGAGTCAACAAGGGTAAGATGAATTGCCCCAAAGAAATAAAAGCCTTATTCAATACACTCAGGGAACTATTATCTTTTTCATTAGGATAAGCCTCCATCAAGGTTGGATAGGTACTCGTATCTAAAAAGGCATTACTAAAGCCAGCAAATAGGGCAAAAAAGAGTCCTTGTAAATAATTCTGACTGATCAAAATCCCAATGAAGAAAATCAGATAACTAATAATACCAAGCTGAACTGTTTTTTTACGACCAAATTTATCCGAAAAGTACCCTGCAAAATATAAAATCAAGACGCGTCCTAACCCAATACCGCTAATCACTAACGTTACTTGTTGCACAGTTGCTTGCCAACTATCCATCAAGGCATTTAGATTTTGAGATAAAATAATCGCTGCCATCCCTTGAAAAATGAAATTTGTGTATAAAGAACCGATCAAAGGTTTGTAGTTTTTTTTCATTGTGTCCATCGCTATTCTCCTAATTGTTTAAAATTAACTTTGCTCAACATTTCACTATCTATAGTTTAAAAAGAAATGCCTATAATATCTAATGCTTTATTTTCATGTAATTGATAAATAAAATTTATTGATTATATGTATGAACTGATTTTCTAATTTTGAAGATAATTATTTTATTATTGCTTATGCTTTGCTACAAGTCAATGTTTTTTCTTATAATTATAATAAAAAAACTGTAAACGAGTCTAATAACTACTCGTTTACAGTTTATCTTTAATATAAATAACTCAAATCACTGGCTACTGTCGGAGAAAGCATGATCATACTATTGACTTTGTTTGCTGTTAATTTTTGATTGATCATTAATGTAAACAAATTAATCAATTGATCGGCTTCATTCCCTAAAACGGTTGCACCAACTAATAATCCAGTTGCTTTTTCACTGACGATTTTTGCTTTGACTAAAGACTCGTTGAGATGTTTATACGTAAACCATTGTGATAAGTCTAACTCTTTCACTTCATAGTTGTCATTAGCAATCATTTGGCTATCCGTTAAACCAACTTGTGCTAATTTGGGAGAACTGAAAATAATGGTTGGGATAGCTGGATAGTCAATTGCTCCTTGAATGCTTCCAGTGAAAAGTTTAGCAAGATAACTCCCTTCAAAACTAGAAACGGGTGTTAATTTAGGTTCTTTTTTTTGTACGCAGTCTCCTAAAGCATAAATAGTTTCCACAGTGGTTTGTAAATGATCATTTACGTTCACGCCTTTGAGTGTATACTCGACTCCTATTTTTTCCAATCCCAGATCTTCAAGGTTCGGAATTCGGCCCGTGGCACAAAATACACGATCGACGATTAAATTTCCCTGGCTAGTCAGCTCAACTTTAAATTGTCGTTCTTGCTTTGTGATTGTTTCAGCCGATTCATTAAAATGAAAATAAATTCCTCGTTGTTCAAGATTTCCAATCAGCTCATGTGTTAAAGGTTCATCAAACCCCTTCAATGGTCGATCGTTATGGTGAAGCAAGTGAACCTCACTGCCGCAACTATTGGCAATATTTGCTAGTTCAAGTGAAATATAGCCGCCACCAACAAACGCGATTTTCTCAGGTAGCTCCTTCATTGCTAAAAAATCAGTGCTTGTAGCGAAATACTCTTTTCCGGGAATATCTAATATAGCTGGTCGTTGTCCAGTCGCTAGGATAAATTTATCAGCTTGATACGCCGTTGATTCTACAAGAATCGTTTGCTTGTCTTTAAACACTGCTCGCCCTGTAATCGTTTGGATGCCAGAATTTATTAGTCCCTTTTTCTGCTCGGTTGGAACAGGTTTCGTAAAGGTTTCTTTAAAATCCATTAATTCTGCCCAATTGATTTTAGGAACACTGCTGAACCCACGATTTTGCAATTGAGCTAGCTTATCTTTCGCTTCAACCGCTCCATAGAGAACTTTTTTAGGATCACACCCTCGATTTGGGCAAGTTCCGCCCCAAAGATCAGCTTCCACTACTGCTACTTCATTTCCTTCTGCCGCCAGATCATAAGCTGCTGCCATACCGCCTGGTCCGCTACCGATAATGATTACATCAAATCGTTTCATGGTGATTTCCTCCTCTAATTTCTCTCATTTGAATCCTGTCATTCAAGTTCATTATAGCAATCGATCCCTAAAAGTGCATATGATACGACGCTTAAAAAACGTTCAGATGACAGATGCATTAATGAACCACTCATATTAAAAGGAATCATTGACCATAAAAAAACTTCTCGCGCGAAACTGGCTGTATTAACTGGCTTAAACAAGGCCTCTGTCTCTTCTATTACAAAGACGTTATTGGATGACGGTTTGATTTTTGAAACTGGGATCGGTAATGCTAGTACGCTAGGAGGCAGAAAACCGATCTTGCTACAATTCAATCCAAAAGCTGCATTGATTTTATCTTTTGATATCGGTGTAGATTATTTGAAAGGAACACTTGCTTATTTAGATGGAGAAGTCATCATGTCCTTACAACAGAAACGAATCGTGGTCTCAGCAAATCTAGCAGCCTTAGGAGAGTATGTCTTTTCTCTAGAATCAAAAACCTCAGTCAGTTTAAGTATTCATAGCGGAATTGCCTTGTGTTGCCAAAACTTTTTGAATATAAAAGAACTAAAGCTCTATTCTGCTTGATTTTAATTACTCATGTAATTCATCAAATAGGCTGTTATCCTAGCCTTTCTTTGCTATTTAGATGTTAAAAGAGTGACTAAAATTTCTGATTTCCCAAGCTTTTAGCACAAATAATTCCCTTTAATAAATAAACTATTTTTTTAAAATGATAAAAACAAAAATATGTTTTTTCGAAATAATAACTATAATTAATCAGTATAGATTGAAATAAAATGTTTTTTTATTTTTCACTACATTTTATTATATTCTTTTTTTACAAATTTCTTTTTAGTAAATAGTCACTCTATTTTTTTTCCCCTTTGAGAGAGCTATAACATTGTGATATACTATAAATGCTTTGTTTTATAGTATTTCCTTATAAATTTGTTATGAAAGGAGTGAAACTATTTTGGAAGAAGAATACTCACGTCGGAAACAACAACGTCCGGCATCTACGTCAAAATCCATTGTAGTAATCGTTATTTTATTATTGCTGATAAATACGCTTATATTGGGTATATTACTATTTCTAAACGTTCAAGCTACCTCTAAACATGAAGAGCAGTTAAACAGTATAGAAGAACAAGTTAGCCAACTTGATAAAGCACAAGTAACTAACAATACGGAACAAAACGTCTTAGCTAGCGAAAACTCGTCCCAAGTAAGTACAACAGATGAATCTAGTTCGAGTACTGAAAGTTCAAGTGAAGTCGTTCAAACACCTGCATCCTCATCAGAAGTTGTGACGCAAACTGAACCTTCAACAGAACCTGTCCAAACACCTGCTGCAACTACTTACACTGTTCAAGCTGGTGATACACTTTCTGTTATTGCTGAAAAAAATAAGCTATCGCTTCAAGATTTAATGACAAAAAATAATCTAAGTGATTCCACCGTTTATATCGGACAAGTCTTATCATTACAATAGCGGTCTATTTTCCCCTACATAACTAATTTAATCAAAATAGTTACACACTAAAGAAGCGGACAGTAAACTGAAAATCAGTTTACTGCCCGCTTCTTTAGGTCATAAAAATACAAGTAAAAATACTCTATTTGATACTTTAAATTTTGGGGAATTAACTTATTTTTAGAACTTTCATCAAAAATCGAACACTTATTTTGCTGGATACATTTCGTCCGCTAATTTTTCGATTCCCTCTAATGATTGATAACCATAACCAAACATATAATTATAATCCACAGCATAAACCTGTTTATTTTTAACAGCTTTCATACTAGAAAGTTTTTGATTTTTCAATACTGCATCGATCATCGTCTCCCCAGAGATTCCATCTTTCATTGTTCCCCAATCTGCTACAATCAAAACATCTGGATCTGTTTCGATTAATTTTTCAACGCTGACTTCACCTTTTTCAGCTTTGAAGACATTGTCTAGTTTTACCATTTTGAAAATATCATTGAAAAAGGTTTCATTATGAGCAGGGTACACATATAACTCTTCTGGATCTGTGGTATGAAGATAGGCAAATGTTTGATCATTTTTGATCGTAGCTAATTTCTTATTGAGCGTTGTCTGACGTTCTTTCAACTCGGACTTGAATGTGTTCGCTTTGTCCGCTACATTGAATACTTTTCCTAAATTATCGATATCATCATAAATCGAATCAAAAGTTCCACCTGTTACAGAGGAGTTCAAGACAAATGTTTTTATTCCCATATCATTTAGGGTGTCCACAGTCCCCACACCCCAATCTTGGTTATCAAATAAACCGCCTCGTCCGTAAACTAAATCTGGATCTACGCTTAATGCCATTTCTTTGCCAATATAATCCGTCGACAAATGATTCAATTGATTAAATTCTTTTTCAACCTCTTTATCTGGCGCTCCGAAAACAGCACCTACACCAACGATTTTATCTTTTAAACCTAAATGAAGTAGTAACTCTGCTGCAGGTTGCGTATTGGCTAGAACTTTTTCAGGAGTTTTCTCAAAGGTCTGCTCTTTTTTTTGCCAGCTTTCTGCGCCTTCGGCCTTAGAAAAATTCTGAACCGTTACAGGATAGCCTTCGCCTTGTCCTTTTTCTGTAGTTTGTTGAGTGGTTTGGCTGCAACCTGTTAAAAATAGTACACCTAATAAACTAATAATGTATGCTTTTTTCATTTTTTCGCTTCCTCTTCTTTTATTGTTACATTAGTGATTCACCTAAAGAATAGGCAAACCCTAAACGCTTGGTCACAGGGTTTTGATAAATCGTACACTTCACACCATAAATTTCTTCAATCAATTCTGCCGTAAATAATGCTTCTGGCTGTCCTTCTGCAATAATTTTGCCTTGTTTCATTGCATAGATATAATCGCAATAATGAGCGGCTAATTCCAAATCATGAAGGGCTGCTAAAACGCCGATACCCAATTGTTTTACACAACTCAAAATTTCCAGTTGATAACGAATATCTAAATGATTCGTTGGTTCATCTAAGATCATATAATTAGGTTGTTGTGCAATTGTTCGTGCTAAAATCACACGTTGTTTTTCACCGCCAGATAAAGATAAAAAACTCCGGTCACAATAGTTAGTCAAATTGGTTTTGGCTAATGCATCCATCACGATTTCAACGTCTGCTTGTGTATCCGATTCTAATAATTTTTTATGCGGCGTACGACCTAACAAAACCATTTGAAAAACACTTAAATCGAAATTCAACTCATTGAATTGATTGACGACGCCTAATTGTTGCGCAACTTTCTTTTCAGAAACAGCGAGTAAATCTAACTCATCTAAAAAGACACTACCTGCTTGAGGTTTGATGCCTTTATAAATTCCTTTGAGCATTGTTGATTTACCACAGCCATTGGCCCCAATGATCCTCACAAACTGTTGTTTTCGTGTTTGAAAAGAGATACTTTTAACGATTGCTTCTTGTCCGATCAGGATTTCTAAATCTTTTACATGTAATTCCATTTCTAGCCTCCGAAATTGTAGCCTTTTTTGACAATAATGTAGATAAATAATGGCGCTCCGATCACCGAAGTAATGATTCCGATTGGTAATTCAACACTTGGGATCAAGATTCTTGAAAGAACATCCGCCCAAATCATAAAAAGAGAACCTGACAAAGCTACGATCGGCAATAGACGTTTATGATCTGACCCCACCAACCCACGAACAATGTGTGGAATAATCAGCCCGACAAAGCCGATCATACCAGAATAGGCCACGATCACACCTGTTAATAGAGCCGCCAATAATAAATACAGCTGTCGATACTTACTCAAAGGAACACCCAACGTAATCGCTGCCTCATCGCCTAATAACATCACGTTCAAGATACGATGCTGAAATAAAAAGAAAACAGTAATCAATACAACAACCGTCGATAAAATCGCAAGTTTATTCCAACTAGCAGAAGCCAAACTGCCCATCGCCCAAAAGGTCACTGTTTTGATGCCTTCCGCGTTATTAGCTAAGTACACAATGAAACTAGAAATTGAACTGCATAAAGCGCCAATCACAGAACCTGATAAAACTAATTTTACAGACGTCATCCGTCCACCTATACTAGACAAGAGCAGGACGCCAAAAGCCGCTGCCATGGCCCCGACAAATGCACCAAAAGCTAATCCAAACTGTGAAAAGATACTTCCTGTTCCAAAACCGACCAAAATCGCAAACGTCGCGCCTAGAGAAGCGCCTGAAGAGATTCCTAAAATATAGGGATCTGCTAATGGATTTTGTACAACCGCCTGCATTACAGCTCCAGTGATTGCTAGTCCCATTCCCACAAAAACAGCTAAAATCACACGCGGTGTCCGCACAAACCAAATAATATTTACCGCAGAATTACTTGTAATAGTATCAAGCGATCCTACTCTACCACCAGATACCTTACTCAATAAAATTTGAACAATATCCTCAATTGAAATATTCGCCTGTCCATTGATCAAAGAATAGATGATGGATAACAAAATAAAAAGGACTAAACAGACCAAAACTAATGGATAATAATGCTGTGTCTTCGCTTTGACTCTTGCATCATTTGACTTCATTACTTGCAAAAAAATACGCCCCCTGTATATCTGAAAAATCAACTTTACTCATTACTGCCACCGTTCTCTGCTAATTTCTCAGCTAGCCCTGCTGTCCAGTTTTCTACTGGGATTCTGCGACTTGTTGGCAGTTTCATTTTGGCATCTACTAAACTCAGATCAAGTAAGCCGATAATTTGTCGCTGGCTTGGTACACCAACAGCTTTTTTAAATCCTTCATCGGAAATGACAGGAATCGTCCGCCAAGTGACACCGATTTGTTTGGACCAAGCTGCTAGTTGAAAATTTTGAATAAATGCTGAAACTGCACCGACCGCTTCTAAGTTCAATTTTTCACTTGCATGAATAGGAGCCGTTACAATCAAGGTCAACGGAACATCTAGGAAATAATCCTGCGTTCTTTTTTTAGCAGTCGCTAGATTTTGCTGATCATATCGCGCCCAGATATCCAAACGATCATAGCTATTCATGATTTCTTCTACAAATAATTGCCGTTCTTGTTCTTCACTGACCGTAATGACTTCCCACGGTTCTTTTTTTGAATGGTAAGGCGCATAGCTAGAAATCTCTAATAATTCCTCTATAACATTCATAGCAATATCCTGATCCAACAAGGTTCGGATGGTTCTGCGTTTTTTTATAATCTGTTCGATTGAATAGGTCTCCATCTTATTCCTCCTAGTCTTTTATTTTTTAGGACGAACACGTCCTTATCATGATGATTCCTCTTCAGTTGAAAATGAAAATCATTCTCAATTAGAAATTAAGAGTACCATTGCACTATTTTTTTTGCAAGTCAAATTTGCTCTGGTTAACAAAAAACCGTAGCTCCAGATGATATCCAGAACTACGGCTTTCTCTGAGTTTAGCTTAATGTGAATCGTTCTTCTTGTACCTCTGTTACATTTGCACCTACAAAAACAATAAATTTCCCCGATTCTGCTGCAAAAAGCATTTCTTTGGTATAGAACTTCAAGTCTTCTCTAGTCAATCGAAAAGCAACTTCTTTTTCCTCATCAGGAGCAAGTTCAACTTTTTAAAAAGCTTTCAATTCTTTTACCGGACGCGCCACTAATTCCACCATATCTTGGACATACAATTGTACAGTTTCCACAGTAGTACGTTCCGATCTATTTCTCACCGTTACAGTAACCTGAAGCTCCTCTTCCATTGTTTTACTGCTGACTTGTGGTTTGCTATATTCAACTGTACAGTACGATAATCCATATCCAAACGGAAATAATGGTTCATTTTTAGATTGAGTGAGCGCATGTTTTATGGTACGGTTAATAGTGGTTGAACTCAAGATTTTTAGGGGATCATTCAATCTTATATTTGTTAGGGAGAAGGGGAAAAAATGAAAAAAATAATAGTAGCAGTAACTATTTTATCAATGCTGACTCTTGTTGGTTGTGGTAATTCAACTGGGGACAAAAAAACTTCCGAAAGTACAAAAACAGAAGAGCAATTTCAAAAAGAAGCAAAAAAACGCGAAGAAGATGCAAAAAGAAAACAAGAATTAGTGGAAGAAATCTCAATCATGAAAGAATCAATCGCCACTATGCAAAAATTCCAAAAAGAAAGTGAACAAATGGCAACCGAAAATACGTTTGAAGACATACAAGCGAATTTTGATGAAAGTGTTGCTGTAGGCAAACAAGGGATTGAAGATCTACAAAAACAATTAGCTGATGCTGAAGCCGAATTGAAAGAATTAAAATAATTAATGCTCTAAACCCGAAGAAACCACGTAAAAAAAGTATTTTGCTCCTTCACAACGAAAAGGAACAAAATACTTTTTTTCTCGACTACATTTGTTCAATCACTTAATATTGCGCAATTGAAAGAACGAAACGATTTCGCCGATTCCCATGAAAATCAAAATACCACCAAACAATTGGAACAGTACTAAAAGACTGCTGAATGGATTGAATGTCAATACTAAGCCAGCAATGATCAAAATCACGCTGTAGATCAGCATTGGCAACCAGCTCACATTAACATAAGCTCGTAAATTAACGGATTGAATCGCACGTGTCACGCCCACGACAACGATCACTAACCCAAGGAAAATCGGTAAAATACTAACGATCCCCTTTGCAAATACCAAGACGATTCCTGCGATCACCAATAAAATGATTCCACCAAGAAAACTCATCCCATATGTTCCTGTTTCCTTTTTAACTTTAAAGCCATCATAAAGATTCAGTACACCCATAATTGCAATATAAGCAGAAATAAAATAGACAGCCCATTGAAAGACACTTCTTGGATTGATCAAAATCAAGAGCCCAAAAATCATATAGACAATTCCTCTTAAAAGCGCATATTTTCTTAATTGATCCATAACATTATTCATAAATATCCCTCCATTAACGTTTTACTTGTTTCACTATATATTGTATAGAATTTCTTTGAATAAAACGAATAATATGGTCTATTACATCTGTGACTTCATAATGAACATAGTCTTTTTATTGACTTTAAAAGATAAAGAGTCCGAAATTAAAGTGTTTATTTTCGAAGGAATTACTTTTTTCTCGCCGTTTATTTGGATAAAGAGAACGCGAGACAAAACTGTTTTTTTAGTTTTGTTTCGCGCTCCATATTTTATTAATCATCCAATTCTTGTTCTAAGACATCCCCTGTTTGGGCATTGATTTTTACAGATACTTCTTTTTTGCCTGCTTGGACTTTTACTTCCCAATAAGTAATGGACAAGTCACGTTCTAGTGACCATTCGATCGCAGTTCCCTCACCTACAGTATCTTGGGCAATTTTTGACGCTTCGTCAAGTGATTTTAGTTTGGTCAAATCTAGTGCTTCGTTTTTCTTTTCCACGCCATTTTGTTCATCTTGATCTAATGTTTCTTCACGATCTTTTGTTAATTCGCCAGTTTCAGCATGGATTTTCACTTCATATTCCTTTGAATCATCTACTCCTTTGATTTCATAATAGTAAATGCCAAACGAAGGATCTAAATCAAGGGACGTCACTGCTGTATTGGGATAGGCCGCTTCATAGGCTTTGATAGCTTCATCAACCGTTACTTTTATTTGACTTGTCTTAGTTGAATCACTTGCAATCGTACCTGAATCCGTTGGCGTTGTTTGCTTAATAGAGCTGTTACTTGTCTGTGCTTGATTTTCCAGTGATTTGTTATTACTTGTACAACCTGCTAATAATAATCCTAAGCAGACTGTTCCAATCATCATTTTTTTATTCATTTCATTCAATCCTCTCTGTTTTCCATTCGCTTTATACCCTTATCTTAACAGTTAAACGACTCAATAAAAACAAATAAAGGTGAAAGTTAAATGAAGAAATTTTCATTTTTCATGATTTATAGTAAAGGACACGGTAAAACAACTTCCTAATGGAGCCTTATCCGTTACTGTGATTTCCCCTTGATAAAGTTCAACCAGCTCTTTTACAATCGATAGTCCAATACCAGAGCCAGGAATTTTACTAGAACGTGATTGGTCGACTCGATAAAAGCGTTCAAAGATTTTCTTTTTTTCTTCGTTTGAAATACCTATTCCAGAGTCTTCCACGACCAACTGAATATTGTTGGCATTAGAAAAAAGGGTTACACCAATTGTTCCTGTATCCTCAGTATATTTCATGGCATTTTCAATCAAATTTCTCGCTATTTGATAGAAATGTTCAGTTTGACCTGTGATCAATATCCCCTCTTCTATTTGAACCGTTACGTTTTGCGTACCCATTACACTTAACTCAGTGACTGTTTGTTGGATCAAGGAAGATAAATCAACTTCTTGTAAACTTGCTTGATTTGTTAATCGCCCTAAGGTTAAAAGCTGTTCAACAAGCGTCTCCATTCGTTTTGACTCTGTATCAATATAAGTTAGTGATGTTGGGATCACTTGTGGATGTGTTTTTCCACGACGTTTGATTAAATTGACATGTCCTCTAATGGCTGCTAGTGGCGTCCGCAATTCATGAGAGGCATCTGTGACAAATTCCTGTTCTCTTTTTAGAGATTGGCGTTGCTTTTCCAATAATTCGTTAAAAGACTGCGCTATATTTTGAACCTCCAAAGGTGTCTTAGAAACGGTTAGCTTTTGTTCAATGGCTGAGCTTTCCAGCTGACTGATTTCCTCGTTCATTTTAACTAATGATTGGCTGATTTTTCTAGAGAACCGATACGTGACAAACGCACCAATTAGGATTACGATCACAGTCAAAAAAAGGGTTAAAGAAAAAATTCTACCAATTACCTCAAATTGATCTTCTAGATCCACTAATATAGTAATGTGCGCATTTCTTTTTTGGAAACTTCTATAATAGTAAGGTTCCATTTCACTTGTCCATAAAATTTGATCAAACAAAATCAATTGTTTTAAACGAGGAAATTCAGCATATAATTCTTGAGCATCCTCTGAAGAAAAAATAGTCTCACCGCTAGTTAATCCCACCCGAATCAAGTAAGGTGAATTATCTGTTGCGCCATAATTCACCAAAGCCTTTTGCCATTCAACTGCCTCTTGTGCCTCATTATTTTTTAGCGATCCTTCTAGTAATACCGCTTGTTCCTCCGTTACTTCATACAATTCCGCAATTGTGATACCCATGATAGCAATACTTAAAATCACTATTGCTGAAACAAGCAGGCTGACAAAACGAACCATCAATTGAAATTGAGTCGTATTTTTTTGCTGCTGAAAAGTCTCTTTAATTCTCCTCATTATCTAACCTCAGCACATAGCCAACTCCTCGAACCGTTTGAAGTAATCGCTGACTGGGATTGCGATCCATTTTATTCCTAAGAGAACGAATATATACATCCACCACATTCGTTTGGCCAAAATAATCGTAGCCCCATACAGCATTAAGCAGCTCATCGCGCGTTAATACGACTTCTGAGTGCTTCATCAATTCTGCTAGTAGTTCGAATTCTTTTTGAGTCAGTTGAATGACTTCGCCAAAACGTTCTACTACATGCTTGGTCAAATCTAGTGTTAAATCAGCATAGTGATACACAAACTGTTTTTGTTTTTTCTCTTGTTGTTCTAAGCGACGAATAATTACTCGAATTCTCGCTAATAATTCTTCTATCTCAAAAGGTTTTGTAATATAATCGTCCGTACCAGCATCTAAACCCGTCACTTTGTCGATCAACTGATCTCTTGCGGTCATCATAATGATTGGTACTTGACTAGTTCTTCGAATCCTTCTAGCAACTGTAATCCCATCATATTTTGGCAGCATCCAGTCCAGTAGCAGCATGGTGATTCTTTTTTGATTTTGTTTAAATAGTTCCAATGCCTGTTCACCATCCGAGGCGTAAAGAACATTATACCCTTCAAACCGAAGTTCCTCCGAAATGAAATTTGCTAAGCTTGCTTCATCTTCTATTAATAAAATGACTACTTCATTCATTCTCCCACCCGCCTTTTTTATAGAGTACCTAGTAATTTAAGTCAGGTCAATCAGGAGATGATGAAAAAATCTTCATTTTGATCCTTTTGATTTGAAGTTGTTATAGAGCTAGGCTCAAAAAACTGATATTTTGGCAGCTGAAGCAGCTATATTTCAATCCACTAGCTCTATACAGAGCTAGACTGTAGAAACTATTTATTTTACTATGGATAATTTAATATTTCAATCCACTAGCTCTATACAGAGCTAGACCTTTTGACATAGGGAAAACTCCTAACTGTATTTATATTTCAATCCACTAGCTCTATACAGAGCTAGACAACAGGATCTTGACAAAGACCCAGCAACACCAGCATTTCAATCCACTAGCTCTATACAGAGCTAGACGTGATACCGACGACGGCAGCCTTTGCACCTATATGATTTCAATCCACTAGCTCTATACAGAGCTAGACTTGACAAGCTTAGAGCTGAGCAGGCAAGCTTGAATTTCAATCCACTAGCTCTATACAGAGCTAGACACATCGAGGCAGACTACAGCCGCATCCCTGCACTATTTCAATCCACTAGCTCTATACAGAGCTAGACGATACCGACGACGGCAGCTTATGCACATACATGATTTCAATCCACTAGCTCTATACAGAGCTAGACGTCAACAATGGCGGGTAACGCTTGGGTATTCGGAATTTCAATCCACTAGCTCTATACAGAGCTAGACACTACCAAAATAAACACACTCGTATTTTACAAAAATTTCAATCCACTAGCTCTATACAGAGCTAGACGTCGTCACCCATACCGTACCATGTCCACGTAGACATTTCAATCCACTAGCTCTATACAGAGCTAGACGGTCGGCTAATCTCGCTAAACAAGTTTATGCAGTACATTTCAATCCACTAGCTCTATACAGAGCTAGACCCAGTTTGCGGAGGCGATTTATCAACGGAAGAAATTTCAATCCACTAGCTCTATACAGAGCTAGACTTGTAAGTGTCAATGTAATTTTAAGTATATTGGATTTCAATCCACTAGCTCTATACAGAGCTAGACTGTGAAATTAGCAAAAATATACGACATATTTTCACCTTTTCACAAAAAAACACTTGTAAAATTAAATTTCCATGAGAAAAACAGCTTTTTATTGATAAAAATGGCTAAATTTTGGTGCGGATCCCTTAGCGATTTCATGTACACTTAGGGTTCGCACTTAATTTTCTTTTTAATATATCAGTGGCGCTTCTACATCAAAGCTCTCCTTTGCCCCTATGTGCTCTACTTTATTTTGATAATTATTTCCTAATCGATAAATGCGCAAACTATCCAGCTCTTCATCAATTAAATCAATCAGTTCTTTCTTTAATTTCGTTAACTCCGTCGCATCAACAACACATTCAAAAACAGAATTTTGAACACGCTGTCCATAATCTTGGCACTTTTTTGCCACTTTTCTTAAACGACGAGTCCCATTTTTTGAACTTGTCGCGACATCATAAGTGATCAATACTAACATACTTTTCACCTACTTCCATAAAAACGGTGGATAACCATCTAAATCATCTCTTAAAAAGCGACTTAATAACAATGCCTGAGCGTAAGGAACTAATCCCCAATTGATTTTCTCACCTAAAAACGAATGCTGAATTTGTTCTTGTTTCTTCTCTTGCCATTTTTGAAAAAAGGTACGCCTACCATCATCCGTCAAAATGACTGCACTACTTTCTTTTTTGACAAAATCCTTTTCGGTCACCATTTTCTTATTAATCAACGTTAAAACAAAACGATCCGCATAAATACCTCGCAACTCTTCCATCAAATCTAATGCTAAAGAAGCTCTACCTGGTCGATCTTGATGCATAAAGCCGACATAAGGATCCAGTCCAACCGTTTCTAATGCAGCAGCACATTCTTGCGCTAACAAAGTATACGCTAAAGAAAGCATAGCATTTACATTATCCAAAGGCGGCCGACGGTTTCTACCATAAAAACCGAAATCACTTTTTTGCTGTAAAATCATTTGATCAAACAATAGAAAATAACGATTCGCAGCTTGTCCTTCGATTCCTCTTAATGTTTCTAAATCCCCAACTTGGCGAATATCTTCAATGTATTTTTTTAATTCGCCAGAAATTTGCTTAAAACGCTCGACATCAATTCTCATCGGGTTTTCTCTAGTCATTCGCTCCAACATCCAACGTTGATTGTACAATTTACCAATAATAAAATGACGAGCAATTTCTAAGCTTTCTGCTTCTGTATCCGATAGACGGTATTGCTTTTTCCGCAATGTGACATTACCAGTTGTGCCGCCAGTCACTCGACTGCCAAACTTACCAGAATTTGTTAAAAAGGTTATGCCTATATTTTTTTCAGCGCATTTACGCATCAACGCTGGACTAGCACCTAAATAACCAGAAGTGACAATCGCTTCTATATTATGAAGTGGAACTCTATTTTTCTGTTCATCAATTTTGACCACAATATTCTCACCGTCTAAAGCTAAATAGGCATCTCGGGTTGTTACAAATAAGGTATTCAACAGTTTTTTCACTCGCATAACCTCCGATCTAAGTAACCTTTAACGGTTTGAACATTCATTAATTTAGGTAGACAGATATTTTGTAGGGAACATTTTTTACAAAAATTTCCAGTTTTAACCTTTGGCGTATAGCGTCTTTTCCAATATTGATGCATTTCTGCTACGTTTTTTTGTAATTCTTCACGTAAAGCAGACGTGATTTCGATTTCTTCTCGGCGTTTTGTTTCATGATAATATAAATAGCCTTTAAGTACTTCACAGACTAACATTTCTTCTAAGCAAACGGCTTGAGCTGTTAATTGTAATATATCACTAAGCTCTTGTTTGGGTTTACCATGCTTGTATTCAACTGGTACAGGTAAATAAGTTCCCGTTTCTCCGTTTAATATTACACCGTTTGGATCTTGCACAAATTCCACAACATCACAGATTCCAGTAATTCCTAAAGTTGGTGAATGGATCGGCAATGCGCGAACAATCAAACGATCTTTGCGCTTTTCACGAATTGTTGGTTGATCGGCTTTTTCATGTAAATATTGACCTTCCAATGTCAGCACATTTTCTTGCCATTGCTGCTCAATATGGATCAACGCCCATTGACGACGGCAAAACAAAAAATGTTGGATACCTGAAATCATTAAATAATCTTGTTCATCGTACATATTATAGCCCTTCGATGACAGTTAGCTCGATTCCTTCTAGTGGCTCCACGGTTACTTTGTAATCGTCAAATGATTTTGCGCGGTCGACTTCAGGAATTTTTTCAATTTTTACAGAACGATGGACTTTCGCAGATGACGCTTTACCCATTTTGCTTGGGTGCTCCCACCAGTAAACCTTTTCGACAGCCATACTGCCATCTGGACGAGCGGACGATGCGTCGTTTTCGAAAAGAGTGGTCAGAGCTTCTTTGATTTTTTCAGCATCCGCTTCGGTAAAACCTGTTTTTTCGGCTAGTTGAACATTGATACTGCCGTTGAAGACATATACTCCGAAGTCTACAAAGTGTTTGGTCCCCATGGTGTCAGAGCTTTTACCGCCACCTTCACTGACTGAATTGACACTTTTCGTGATTTGCATTGTATTAATGTCGATTGGTTCAAGGCTGACTGCAGTTTGTATCGAAACTGGACCACGAACACCTACAGAAAGTTCCAATCCTTTAAATGCAAATACCTGTCCAAAACTACGCGTATCAATCCACGTTTCACAAGCTACTTCACTAAATCGGTTCACATCTGCTTTCTTTTTATCAGCAGCAATTTTATTTAATTCTTCGACAGAATCTACACGGTCTTTTAAGCTCTTCAATCCATCATCTGCTCGATCATCAGATTGCACAAAAATTTTCTCTCCCATATCTTGTAGACGATTGCGGATTTTACGTTTGATCGCTACATCCGAAATCTCGCCATAGCCTTCAAAATTTTGGCGTGGTCGGTTTCCGTTTAGTGGATCACCATTTGGATTAGCATTTGTCACTGATGTGATTACTTTAAAGTCGATTTTGTGTGTTAAAACTGTCATGATTTATTCCTCCGTTTTCTCTTCTGTTTTTTTCTTCAAATCTGCTCGTTGGCTGTAATAACCTAATAAATATTTCCCGTCTAAAGCCTTATCTGTATAATGTTCAAACTCAAAAGACTCACCAATTTCGTCTAATAATTTTTGATAATAACTTCCTTTTCCTCTTAATCTCGCTTGATACGGAATTAAATTTTCTTGAATGATCCTCCACGTTTTTAACGGATGATTGCTAAAAGCATTCATATAGCGAATCGCATTTGTACTTCTATTGATACCAGCCTTATATAAGGCACGTTCTTCCAAAACATCAGCAACTGCCAACATTCTTCCAAACAAATAACTTCTATCTTTCTGATTTTTATCTAAAGCCACATTTTTTTCCTCCTTTTTAAAATTGAAATGCTTTTTCATTACTGCACAAGCAATACTCAATGTTTTCTCCCATTCCCATTTCTCCATACTCACGGGATTTGACGCTCTTTGCAGAAGATTTCGTACTAGATTTATTGGAATCCTTTTTCCATCTACAACACAAGGAAATAGTTCATGAATTGTATTTTTTATCAGCGTATCACTCGCTCGTGAACCGTAGGCTGCTTCGGCGATATCCCTCAAAGATGGCGCTCCCCAAAAAGTATAACGCTGCTTATTTTTACTGCCGTAAGTATGTCGCCAGAAACAAGTTTGATGCCAGTCTTCAATTCGAGCAAAGTATTGTTCCTTTTCAATCGAACGATAGTACAGAATCCCCATTCTGCCTGGAGTAGCTGCATCTAGAATCATGATGTAAATTGGTTCATGATACGCAAGCTTCACGCTATAACCATTCAAGGCTTTTTTAAATAACTCAGAAAATTGTTGATGGGTTGTGTCCGGGTTTAGTAAAACTTCCGCTTCTTCATCCTTTGCAAAAATAGCATCAAAATCAAGAAAATCAGCACTGGATTCTTCTGGATTAGGAACCTCTGTTTCTTTTTCCCCCCAGGTTAAAAAGACTCGTCCGTCTAAACTAAACGCTTGTTTGCCAATCAGCCATTTTAAGGCGTTATGGCCTTTTTGTGAGACTTCGTAACTGATTGAAGCCACTTGATTTTTATCTGTAAAACGACCTTTATAGGTGAAATTCACCGAATCATTGCCAGAAATTATTTTCGCCATATCACCACCATAACGTACCTTTGAAGGGTGATTTTCTGTCAGAGGTAACATTTTGCCCGTCACATAATCCAGCCCTTCGTTCGTCAGTTCGTTTGTATAATAAGCGACAAAGGAGTCAATGATTTCAGAATCTCCCCAAAGTGGTCGTTTTCCTGTTCCTTGTTCTTGAACAGCAAATCGAACAAAAGAGGTTCCTTGTTCTCCAACTACTACACTAAATAAAGCTGGTTTTTCACCAAATTCTGCTTCTAGTTCCTTTGACCACTTGGGAATGAGTTGATGATTTTTCTCCACCATTACCTTTGCTTGTACTAAATCTTCAATTAGTTTGCCTTTTTCTAAATAACTTAAAACACTTTTAACAACTGCCTGAGAATAAGCTGATTCACACCATGCTTGCAAGTTCTCTAAATACATCTGATATGAATTTTTTCCAGCTTTATTCTTTTTGTAAACACCACCATATTGCTCAAAGTCACCCGCAACATAAACTAAATTGTCATGGATTAAATGTGGTGCAGACGTTGAACCAGCTCTTCCAGCAGACTCAATCGTTACTGGAATCATTGTTTGTGCATCTTCTTTTGGAACGACACTTGCTGAATAAAATTCACCATCTGGCGTTATCGTTACTTCGATTTGAGCATTTTGATAAGCATGTGCAATGGGTAAAAGAACGATTTCTTTCCCATAAGAAGTTCGTTGGACTTTTCCTACTTGATCTTCATTTTCTTCGTACGTTTCGTATAAGTCATTCAACCAACTCATCATTCGACCTCCTGTTCCAAGGATTCAAATAACTGATCGACGGGTTCTATTTCTGAAAGTTCAAATGTTTTAGCTTGCATCGTTCTAAGCGGTCGAACTAAGGTACATGCTTCTGGGCGAGGAAACTGAATAATCCCTTTTTCCATAATCGGGTGCCACAAACGAACAGCTAGTTCGGCTTTGCCTGTTTCATCTGGATAGGATAACCCATGCACCATTGTGCCAAAGTGCAGCTCGCCTTCATACGCATCATAGTCCCCTTTTGCCACACCAAACTCAACAGGTTCCACATATCCCTGACATTCTCGCGTACCTAGAAAAATATCCCTTCTCCCACCAGCTTTGATTGAACGCTTTAAAATTTGATAATGTTTATCCTCATTCCAATCGCCTTTTAAATCAGGACGATGTTGATTAAACTCAAAATGGACTTTGACTTCATAAACTGGCTTTTTCAAATACGTATAATACGCTAAATCACTCGCCCTGCTATCGTTGTATTTCATCGGTCGCATACCTTTAGGTTCCATTTGAATAGATTTCATTATGCGAACTTCATCAACGTAATAAACAATGGATGGTTTCCAGTAGATACTTTCGGTAATTCCTTTTAAGGCTTGATAGGTAGGAACTTGATAGGTCATTTTCTCTCCACCCATTTTGGTCAAAGGATCCGTAAAAAGAGCATACTCACCTTCTACTCTAAAAGAAATTTGATTTTTATATTTCATTTATGCTTCCTCCTTTTTTAAAATTCTAAATAACCGCTCGCAGCTTCTGCTTCTAAATCGATGCCAAATTTCAAATCATATGCATTGCTTGTAAGGGCTAAAATATCTCCATTTAGAAGCGGATAAATACTGCCCGTTTTTTGAAGTTCCATCAGTTCGTGCTGAAACACAGTGACCATATATTGTTGCGCTTTTTTTAAAGTAGGGGCATACTCTTCTGGTCTCAACTCTCCATTTAAATCAGCGATTAGATCGTTACCTTTTTTATACGGAACAAGTACTGATGTTGTTGGGCTATCAATGACCTGAAAATATTTCCCTACTGTTTTAGGACTACTTCTAAAAGCCAATAGAGGAGCAGAGCCATGTGTTCGTTTGTAGTGTTCTAGAGCATTAGCCCCTTCACCTAATAGACTAAATAGATTGAGGGATGTCTTTTTTACTGGATAATTCAATTCATTTTTAAAACGAGCGTAATATTGATCAAAGTATCGTTTTTGAACCGTATGAGAGAGTATTTCCTCATGACCAACTTTGCTTTTTTCTTTCAGAATCTCTAGTGTAATTTCTTGGCCTTGTTTAATTTCTGGTAAATGGGTCAGATTTTCAAGGTCTGCAGAAAGATTGATTAGGTAAACTGGTTGTGGCTTGGTTTCACCATGTCGATTACAACGTCCTGCCGCTTGCGCAATTGAGTCCAATCCTGCTACTGAACGAATGACGGATTGGAAACTGATATCCACACCAGCTTCTATTAATTGTGTTGTGATGCAGATGAGTTTTGTGTCGTTCCTTTTTAGCTTTTCACGTAGTTCATCCAATAAATTTTTCCGATGTTTGGCACACATCGAGGTGCTCAAATGATACAATTCAACATTTTCTAATTGCTTATTCTCTAAATATTGATAGAGACTTCGAACAGCTTTTTTTGTATTTAAAATAATCAGCAGGTTTTCTTTTTCTGCTAACATTTCTTCGCTAAAATCTGCTAACTCTTCAAGCTTCCATGCTTCATTCGTTGTCCGATCAATGACCTCTACTCGTTTAAACTTTGATTCTACTTCTGATAAGTTGGCGACCATTTCGCCATCGGATTCTTTGGCTAATGCTCTACCGACATTTTCCAAAGATGGCTGAGTTGCTGTACATAAAACACTTGTCGTTGTGCCATAATTTTTTAAGAAGTTCAAGCTTTCATTGAATAAATGAGTGCAGTTTGTTGGAACACCTTGTGCTTCATCAAAAATAATCACTGCATTTGTTAAATTATGAAAACGACGTGGATTTCGGGTTCCTCGACTGTATATCGTATTTAGAAACTGCACCATTGTGGTAAAGATTACTGGACTTTCCCAGTTATCTTTCATTAATGCTTGTTTCTGCTCTAACGCTTCTTTTTCTGCTTCTGACTCCTCTGTTTGTCTTTCTTTCGTTTCTTCCTGATCCGTAAAAACGTTAGAATGATGTTCTAATATATTTATCTCGTCTTTTAAAATTTCTCGAACGGTTGCAGCATTTTGCTCTATAATGGTTGTGAAGGGCACGACATAAATAATGCGTTCTTTTCCATATTTGATAGCGTGATTCAACGCAAAACGTAAACTAGCCAACGTCTTTCCGCCTCCCGTTGGAATCGAAAGGGTGTAAATCCCTGTTTTTCTTTCAGAGAACGCTTTGCACTGTTCCGACATTTGACTACGAAGTTGATTGATTGGCGTGTCAGCAGTAAATGTTGAAATATATTCTTCTAAGCTTTGGCTATAGGATTGAAGTAATACGTCATTTTCATGCTGTTTAAATGTTTTATTTTCTTCAAATAACATCGTATTCGTTCGGTCCGCATCCAGAAGGCAACTATAAATGAATTTCAAAAGGAAAAAGGTATCGTTTTGTTTGACTCGGCTCTTTCCCTCAGCTTGATAAAACCCTTTCAATTCTTTTGTTGCTTCCAACAGTAATTTCTGAAACTGTTCTTCTGACATTACTTCTTGGAAAAAACGACCTTTGATTAGTTCATACTCAACAACCTCAATTTCATCTACTCGTCTGAGATAATCTGAAGTTGCTTCTCCTTCTGGGGTAAAAAAGTCTTGCAGACCTCGGCTACTATGATGGGAAATAATTGCATTGCCTACCAATTCAGCTAATATATATGAAAATGGATCACGACTATTTCTGTGGCAATAATCAAAAAGAAGCTTACCGCCAGCAGTTGAATGATCCACACTGCCACGTGTCACACTTTTCGGATCAGCCACTGCTTTTTTTAAATACTCTTGGAATTCATTTGAATATTTTCCTAGATCATGAAGTAAACCAGCTAAATAGCTAGTTTTTCTCAGTCTTATTTTTCCGCCCCAATCAGCGCTTAGTTCGGCGCATTCTGTTAGATGATCCTTTAAAAGCTGCTCTTCTCCATCCGACTTTCTCACATGGGCTATATACATACTTATTCTCCTTAATTAGTTTCTAAATGTCTTAAATACATTATATCATTTATAAAAAAAAGAACTATCTAAAATTTGAAATAGTTGAGTTAATTTTTTGATTGATAGAGAAAAAAGTAGACGACTAACAAAATTACTAATGCTAATATAAATAAATTAGAGAATTCAATTTTACGTTTCCAAAGTTTATTCACAATAACTGCAAGAAGTGCACCAATAACCACAAACAACAACTTTTCAAAAGATTCTTTATTATTCATCCACCCTATCCTTTCAATTCAATATCTATTTATATATATTTTATGCTACCAAACAAAAAACTTATTGTAAAATAAAATTTCTTAAAGTTTTAAAAAACTAATATAATATGGTATAATACTTTTAATATGTCGCATTTTCATGTGTGGATTGAAAAAATTCTATATCTATTTTCTCCAACTATCGGCGGCCCAGAATATAAAATCTGGGCCGATATTTTTATAAAAATCTAGCAACGTTAATATAAATCTAGTAATAAAGAATAGGAGTGACAAGTATATTATTCGTAGACAAAAAATTACAAAGCAACTCTATTCCCGCAGATTTTTCTACTCATACTGAAAACGAATTAACTAAAGAATCACTAATCAACGATCCTTTTTCTGAAGGTTACGAAGGTGAATTTTATGAACCCGATGAGTGGTCAGAATTAATGTTTTCATAATAAATATGTTCATAGAAAAATAAGCTTGACTACACTCTTTTTCTCATGTATCTTATACGTATAAAAGAAGAATGGTCATACACATCACTTTCTGAGAGTGATGGGGTTTATTTTGGCTTCTAGTCGCTTTCTAGTCTTGTCGATTATCAAGCCAATGTTTGAACAGTCCTAAGACCATTCCGAAAATAACCGGACCAATGATCGTTGTAAATAACAGAAGAATAGTCATGCACCTCCTTTCTGCGATACGTATCGCCATCGCAAAAGAGAAAGCGACCATTCTCAGCTTATCAAACTTTTTATCCTTCGATAATTTTTCCTCATAAATAATTCTGATTTGATCATTTACTCTAATTTACACTCAGCAGAAATAGTCAGCCAACTCAAAAAAAATTGTTATTTTTTCTTATATATAGGAGCATGATTTTCATGTTATTTAATCCCTTTCCACAAAAAAATTAATTGTGAACAAGCCACTCTTTCTGTATAATAAAATACATAGGATAGAAATAACTAACATAAATAAAAAAAATTGGCTCTTCATGGTCTGGCGCCAACCAAACCAGAAGCCTTGTTTAAACAGCAATCCCTGTAAAACAACTTTGCCAATAGCGTAAGAATAAATCTATTTTTTTGTTGTATCTTTCGATAATGACAACAAATCTTATAGTCTTTTTATCTTGCCTATTTGTAGACGATTACAGGTCACCTGTGGATCGTCTTTTTTTATTTCTATCCTAAAAATTTTGAGAAAAAGAAAAATAGGCACTTCATTGTTCGGCGCCAACCGTTCAATGAAGCCCTGAATAGAAAGCAATCCCTCTCTATCCAAGTTGCCCATTTGCCAGTACCGTAGTATCAGCTTCTTTATTGTACCTAATTCTTGTAAGAATTTCTAGACACTTTTGAAATTTTTTCTGAATGCTCAAAGAAGTTCCCTACATACTGGCATAATTCAACAATAGAGACGGACAGCTTTCCCCTTTTTCTTTCGCTCTACATACAAAGAGAAAAGGAGCATTACCATGAAAAATTCTGCAATCTGCATCAAAACTGTCCCGTATCAAGAGATTCTAAACCTTTGTGATTCACTCGAACGTTTAGAATCTTGGAAAGAACCGTTGGTAGTTCTTGAAAAGTATTTTACCAATCCAACGACACCAATCAATAAAAAACAGGTAGCCAAACACTATTACGCTAGTGCAAAATTATTTGAAACGTTTAATCAAGAGTATGAACTATTGATAGCCGAGTCACAAAAGCAATTGGCTACTATTATACAAAATCAAAAGATCTGAACAAAAAAATAAAAGAGACATTCGTTTGCGTATTTAGATAATGTAAGGGATAAAATGATCGTCTAAAGATTTAATACAACAAAAATGTAATTACAAGTAATTACATGGTATAATTGTAAAAAAAGGAGGTCATCTCATGGATACCGTAAAAGCAAGAAAACAAGGCAATGCAATCATGGTTACCTTATCAAGTAAGTTAGCTGTAAAAGAAGGTCAGGAATTTTTTTACTACAAAGATAATGAAGGAATTATTTCTCTCATTCCAAAAGTTGATGATTACTTTGCTAATGCTAAACTAGGTCAATTTACAGATAGCGATGACCATTTAGCAACTGATTTTACACCTAGAGGAAATGAACTGGATGATTAAACAAAGAGACCTTGTAACCATTGATTTTGAGCCTTCAAAAGGTAGTGAAATCAAAAAAAGACGTCCCGCTTTAGTTATGAGTCGTGATGAATACAACCTTTCTTCAAATTTAATTATTGTCTGCCCAATCACTTCAACTAAGTCGAAACGACCTTACTTTGTTTCAATAAACAATGAGGTTTTTGAGAAAGAAAGCAAAGTAAATACAAAACAAGTTTATTCATTGGATTTTACAGAAAAAGGTGGACGTAATGTTCAAGTGATTGGTCATCTACAAACAAAAGAATTTTTAAATATTGCCCAGCATTTCCTACTAAACTTCAATTTCCCTTTTTAAAACAAATGAAAGGCTTAGAAGCGAATAGCCACTTACTAAGCCTTTGTCTACTATTTATTTATAAACATCTTTTCCGTGTCCTATTGTCACAACAAAAATTGTTATTGCCTCGTCCTCTATATCCGCAATAATACGATAGTCTCCAAAGGTACTTTTAGCCAACATGATCGCTACCAGCATTTCTTAATTCTTGTTTGATTGCTTCATAGTAGCCTAACTTATAAAAGTTATACCATTGTTCCACTTCTTTTTCAGGCATTACTTGAAGTGCCAACAAAATTTCTCTTGCAAACTCTAAATGCCCAGTCCCATTGGCTGTAATCAGGTTGTTTGCTCTTATTGCTTGAACTTCTAAATAGTGATTCCCACCAGTATAACGCGCGCCAGCGTAATCTTGTAAGTCTTGTAATTGGTTACTTGTATGCTTGTGATCATTTAGTAACCCTAGACTTCCCAGATAGACAGTCGCATCACAAATCGCTGCAATCACAGCACCTTGTTGTTCCGCTTTGGCTACTAAAGCATCGACTTCTTTGGCTTTATCCGTTCGCCAAGACGTTCCACCAATTAAAATCAACGCAACAAACTCTTTTTGACACGCTTCGGCAAGCGTATAATCTGGTAATGTCGAAAAACCGCCCATTGAATGAATCGCTTGTTTTTCATTTGAAACAGTTTTAACCGTGAACCCCTCTTGCTGATTCAGGGCTGCTGCAATCGATGCTGCTTCCCAATCTGCATAATCTTCTAATAATACAAAAAACACTTCTGTCATGATTTATTCCTCCTTAATTTAAAAGCGAAGCGGGCTCGTTCAGCTCTGACAGGAAAATAGGAAAATCTAACTGAGGTGCTTTTTGCCTCATTTAGATTTTATCTTTTTCCCGAAGAGTTAGCCCGCGTAGCTAGATAACTTACGGTAACAACGTTCCGCTATGCTACACCTTGTACTTTTCAACATCTTAATAACAGGAGGAAGCAACGTTCCTTTCAGTCACCTTGTACCAATCAATATCAACTCATAACTTCGTTGTATTTCTTGGCATGTTTCAAAGCAAAAGCGAAGCGGTCTTGTTCTACTCTGACAGGAAAATAGGAAAATCTAACTGAAGTGCTTTTTGCCTCATTTAGATTTTATCTTTTTCCCGAAGCCCTTCAATCCTTAGAGCTTTAGCTCTTAGGAATTGTTGAGATCGAAGCACAGCGTAGTGCTAAGCCCGCATAGCTAGATAACATTAAAAGCGAATCGGGCACGTTCAGCTCCGACTGGAAAATAGGAAAAATCGATTGTGGTGCTTTTTACCACAAACTATTTTTATCTTTTCCCCAAGGAGCTAGCCCGCGTAGCTAGATACCTGTTGGAATTCATCATACAACAGAAGTGTGACAACTGATTGTCAGCTTTTGTAAAGAAAATACATTTCTTCGATTTTCGCTTTGACTGCATCAACTATGCTCGGCGGTTCAATAACTCGTACCTTATCCTGTAAACGTAAAATAAAATCGACCGATTTTTTATGATTTATCAGTGGAAATACAATCGTTCCAGTAGTTAAATCTTTTTCATGTTCCTGAAAAAAATCTGCCCCTAGTTTATCAATCAAATATAATTTAT
This sequence comes from Enterococcus sp. AZ170, assembly GCF_050545135.1. Taxonomy (NCBI): domain Bacteria; kingdom Bacillati; phylum Bacillota; class Bacilli; order Lactobacillales; family Enterococcaceae; genus Enterococcus; species Enterococcus sp. AZ170. Next base: position 2,898,161 of record NZ_CP172947.1, read on the forward strand.
CTTTTTGCTCATAAGTTAAGACGATTTGCTGAACATCTGGCGATACCATCGCTTCTAAATAATCAATTTCAGACTCTCTGGTTAGCTCCACAGGGTCTAGTGGTCTAGGTTCAAATCGTTCATCTAACAGCGTATATGTTTGAATCCTTGTCAGTTTAAATAAGCGAAATGCCTTTCTTTTTAAACAAAAACCATACAGATACCAATGCGAAGTTTTAAAAATAAGCTTGTATGGTTCTATTTCCCGTTCAGAGTAGCCTTTCTTAGAATGGTATTGAATCACAATGATTTGCTGCGTTGCTATCGCTTGTCGTAAATCATCCACTTTATTTTTCCCTTCGTTTGGTTTATACCAGGAAGATAAATCGATCAGCAAATCACTTTGCGGCTGTTGTACCTTCGTATTCGGGGCAATTTTTGCCAACAAAGGACTAATTTCAGCGGATGTTGAAATACTTTGAATCGCTGAAAGTCCTGTCATAATCGTCGAAATATCCTCAGTTGAGAAAACATGTTTACTTACTTTGTAACCATCGACGATACCGTAACCGCCATGAATCCCTGAATAAGAAATAATCGGAATCCCCGCTAAATTCAGGGTTTCGATATCACGATAAATGGTTCGTTTAGATACTTCCAGCCGTTCTGCCAACCCTTTGGCGGTCATTCGGTCATTTTCCGTCAATAAATTTACCAAGCTGAGCAAGCGATCTATTTTCATAATTTCTCCTTTTCACTGTATCTATACAGATAAAAAAGGAATCCATTTGCTAAATGCTCATCGATTCCTTCTTTCTTGATTTTTCTATTATCATTATACTTCGTAACGGATTATCACACAATTTAATCCAGTAAGCAAACAGTCCAAAATCAGAATTTATCTACGTGGCTCTACAAAATAATATTATCCTTCAAAATCTCCAGATCCGTAATCACAATCTTCCGTTCCTGAATCTTGATTGCGCCTAAGTCCTTCAACTGCTGCATCATTCGATTGACGCTACTAGCAGAAGTGATCCCACAAAAATGAGCAATTTCCTCGTTCGTCACAACAAAATCAATCAATAATCCGTCATCTATTTGCACACCAAACGTATCATATAACTCATAAATCTGAGTGCAAACCGCGCCAAATTTCCCATTCATCAACATCTGCTGCATCTTTTTCATTGAATACATCAAACGCACACGATAATAATCTTTCACATACATCTGCAGTTCTTTGCTTTGATTGATATCCTTCCAAAACTGAACACGATCGATCTGATACAACTCTGCCTGCTCTGACTCGATTCGAATATTAAACGGCGCATCGATAAACTGAGAATATTCATCCCTTAAAAGCGAGACGATTTCCAAGCTATTGATATATCTAAGATTGAATTCTCGTCCATCTGGCGAAATGACGCTGGTTTTGATAATGCCGCTTTTTAAAATATAAGCATAACGGTCTTGTAACCCTTCATAAGTAAGGTACGTTCTCTTTTTCTTCACTACGACTGGAAACGAATGATCGTCTAAGTATTCTTGTAACACATGGCTATCCATCTAGTAACTCCTCACGGTTTATATGAAAATTTTCTGTAAAAGCTATTCTTATTTAAGATGATAACACATCGAAAAGCAACAACAAATGTATATGACTTTTGTTGTTCTTTTTTGTTAATGACTTTTTTTAGAAACAAATCCGCATTTTTTTTACTCATTTTTTTCGTATAGTATCCATACAACTAGCTTTCAGAAAAGAATTGTAATTTGCAATTTGAGCTTATCCTAACAAGAAAGAAGGAACGTGCAACAATGACGGAACATTCAGAAGAAAAATTATTCAATAAAGGGTTTATCAGCATTACGTTGATCAATTTTGTGGTCTATCTCGTTTATTACTTATTGATGGTAATCATCGCAGTGATTGCGCAAGATACGCTTCATGCTACTCTAGGTCAAGCTGGTCTTGCCTCAGGGATTTACATTATCGGTACTTTATTTGCTCGACTATTTATGGGAAAAATGTTGGAACTGATCGGGAGAAAAGCAGTTTTACGATACGGTGCTTTGTTTTATCTGATTACAACGATTGCTTATCTCTACATTCCAAGTATTGGGATTCTTTACCTTGTTCGTTTATTGAACGGTTTTGCTTATGGGACTGTGTCAACGGCAACCAATGCGATTGTCACTGCTTATATTCCTAAATCAAAACATGGGGAAGGAATCAATTATTATGGATTAAGCACGAGTTTAGCTGCTGCGATCGGTCCATTTATTGGAATGGTCCTTCTGAACACAATGAGTTTTTATTTTATTATTCTATTTTCGATTATATTGATTCTATTTACTACCATTGCTTGTTTTATCTTCCCAGTAAAAAATATTCAATTAAGTCCCGAACACAAAGCAAGCTTGGCTCGCTTTAGTGTGGATAGTTTCATTGAAAAGAAAGTTTTATTTATCTCCTTTATCGCTTTTTTGATGGGTCTTTCTTATTCTAGTGTGTTATCGTTTCTTTCTTCTTACGCTAAAGCAATCGACCTTGTTAGTGCTAGTTCATTTTTCTTCGTGGTCTATGCGTTAGTGATTACTGCGACACGACCTTTATCTGGTCGAATCTTTGATGCCCATGGCGAAAATGCTGTGATGTATCCTAGTTTTATTTTTCTAACGACAGGTTTACTTTTATTGAGCATGACCACAACTAGTTGGATGTTACTAGTTTCAGGAGGTTTGATCGGTTTGGGCTACGGAACATTTATGTCTAATGGGCAAGCGATTTGTCTAAAGGTCAGCCCAAATAGTCATCGAATCGGTATTGCCTTATCTACCTATTTTATCGGTTTAGACCTTGGTCTTGGGGTCGGGCCTTATCTTTTAGGTGAGCTACGTAGCATTACATCATTTTCAGGATTGTATTTGACTGCAAGTATTATTCCTGTCGTTTGTATCGTTCTTTATGCTTTATTCTATCGCTCTAAAACACCTGCCAAAGAAATACTTACAAAGGAGAATTAACATGAGTACAGATGAACGAATGTTAGAAGTGTTACAAAAAACCTTAGTCAAAATCGAAGAATTGAATACTCGTATCGGACATATTGAAAGTGATCTTACATCAATCGATCATTATCAAGCAACCCTTAGTCAGTATGCACAAGAGATTAAATTAGTAACTGAAAATAATAATATTATAGGGTAAAACCTATAACTCTAGATGTACGACAGGTTTGGATTTGCTATATTAGTAATAAATTGTCACTAAAAAAAGATCCGAATGCGCAGTTTAGTTGCTGTTCATTCAGATCTTTTTTTCAGTTATTTTTCTAAAATGCTGGTGTTAATGTTTCACTATATTTTGTTTCTAGTAATTCTCGAACTTCATCGCTTGTCATCGCTTTTTTCAAGGCGTTGATTTTATCAGAGTCTTTATTATCTTCTCGGGCAACTAAACTGATAGCAAAGCGGTCATCAACCTTCTTCTCTAATAGAATCGCATCTTTTGGTGTCAAACCGATTTTAGCAATATAAGTTGGATAATTATAAATCATCGCAATGTCTTTCTCATTATAGGCTTCTGCCAGATTTAATAAATCAACGGATACCCATTCAAAATTTTGTGGATTATCCACAATATCTTTGATGGTACCATTAAACCCCACACCTTCTTTTAATGTGATCAATCCAGCATCGTCTAAGATTGCTAATGCCCGGCCTTCATTAGAAATATCACTTGGTAATGCAATTTTTGCCCCGTCAGGTAAGTCTTTGACATCTTGGTAGTCTTTAGAATAAAAGCCCACTTTGGCATTATATATTTTTTGAACGACAACTAAGTTGCCTTCTTTTTCTTCGTTGAATTTTTGCATGAAGGGCTCATGTTGGGCAAAGTTCGCATCGATTTCTTTGGCATTCAATAGTTCATTGTATTGAATATTATCATTCACTTGGACTAGTTCTACTTTGTATCCGTCTTCAATATTTTTGCCTGCTAATTCAACAACTTCAACCGTAGACGGAATATGAGAAGCCACTTTGATCACTTTGTCGGCCTGTTTTCCTGTATCTGACGTTTTTTTCTGTCCATTGCATCCTGCTATCACTAATCCTGCTACTACCAAAAGACTAATCAATACTTTCTTTTTCATGTTTTTTTCTCCTAACGCTTATTTTTTATTTATTTTTTTTGCGAACCAGCTACCGCTGATTTGAATCAAACTGACAAAAATGATCATTAGAACGATCGCGGTGTACATAACAGCATACTCATAGCGCTGATAGCCATAACGCAACGCAAAATCCCCAATGCCACCACCACCGATCACACCCATAACAGTTGAATAGGAAACCATACTAATAACCACCGATGTCAGGGCTAAAACTAAACCAGATCGTGCTTCCACATATAAAAATCTGAAAATCAATTGAAGCTTTGTGCTCCCTAAAGATTGAGCAAGTTCTAAAATATCATTTGGAATTTCTAATAACATTTGTTCCACGAGTCTTGCATATAATGCAATAGCTACAAAGCTTAATGGCAATGCAGCAGCATAAGTTCCAAAAGCTGTTCCTAATACTAAACGTGTAAAAGGAATCAACGCAACGACAAACAACAAAAACGGAAAGGAACGAACAATGTTGATATACCCATTTAATACAATCCCGATCCACTTATTGGTTTTAGTCGGTATTTTCTTTGTCAGATAAACAAAGGTTCCAAGCGGTAAACCAAGGACAATTGCCGCGATAATAGAAATTAGAATCATTATTCCGCTTTCTAATAACGCTTTGCTCAACTCAGGTAGATAATAGTTAATTTTCTCTATATATTCTGTCATCATCCTAAACTCTCCCGAACTCTTTCATAATAAGAACCGAATTGCTGTTGTTGATTGTCCTTGGAAATAGTCATTGTTTCTACGACTTTGCCTTTTTCTAAAATCGCTGTTCGGTCACACAATTGCTTGATCAAACTCAACTCATGACTGACTATCACCATTGTCGTGCCGAACGTTTGATTGATTTTCCGTAATAATTCCATAATGTCATATGCATTTTGCCCATCCAAAGCTGAAGTTGGTTCATCACACAGTAAAATTTTAGGCTGTGTAATCAACGCACGAGCAATGCCAACTCGTTGTTTTTCACCGCCACTAAGCTGGCTGGGGTAATGCTCGGCTTTATCCGATAAGCGGACAAACTTAAGAACTTCTTGAACTTGCTGTTGTTCATAGGTCTTATTTAACCGTAATGGTAGTCCCACATTTTCACTTACCGTTTGATTATGAAGTAGATTAAATTGTTGGAAAATCATCCCGATTTGTTTACGGCTTCGGCGCTTTTCTGCTTCACTCAACTGCAGTAAATCCGTCCCTGCTACTTTTACGACACCTTGGCTGGGCTGTTCCAATGTATTGATCATTCGCAGTAAGGTGGACTTACCAGAACCACTTTCACCAATCACGCCAAACAATTCATGCTCCTGAATCTGAAGGTCAACCTTATCCAGCGCAGTGATGATCGTTCCATGATGCGTATAGCTTTTTGTGACTTGTTCAAAAGTAATCATTTCATTTCCTCCAACTTAATCGACCAGCAACTGAATAAATTCAGTTTTCGAAACATTGTTAAAATATTGACCTATTGTAATATCCGCCAGTGCTTGCTCGATTGCCTCTTGCTCATAATTACAGCCCACCAATAAGTCTGACAGTTCCTTTGTATCTTTTTGACTAAAATAATCGCCATAGATGGTAATTGCTATAATTCGGCCTTTCTCTACTGAAATATTCGCTTCTATTAGTCCGCCTTTGAATTTCTCTTCTCGTTTGATCGTATAATTTGGTTCCTCTCCAAATATCCAAGCATCGTTCCCATAAATATCGGCTACTAATTGATCAATAGCTTGCTCATCTTCTAGAGTCAAATGGTATTCCTGTGTTTGGATAGACTCCATAGTTTCAGCATTAAATAAGTGTAGCAACAAATAATCTCGAAACGCTTCTGTAGAAATCCCTTGATATTCTTTAGCTAAATAAGGTTTGAGATTAGTTACTCGGCTTCTGACAGATTTCGTGCCTTTTGATGCTAATTTTTTTTCAGAAACAGTCAACACCCGACTAACCTCATCTAAATCAACATTCAACATCAACGTTCCATGTGAATACATTTTTTTATTTTTCGTATACATCGCATTGCCAGAAAATTTTTTCCCATCAATCAATAGATCATTGCGGCCGCTGATCTGCGCACCAGTTGCGCCTAGCTTGTGTAAGGCGTCAATGATCGGCTGTGTAAACAACTTGAAATCACCAAAAGACTCATGGTCTGCATTCACTACAAAACTAAAACTCAAATTACCTAGATCATCGTAAACCGCTCCGCCGCCAGATAATCTTCTCGTAACAGTAATCTGATGCTCATTTGCATAACTTAGATCGACTTCTGCCCGCACATTCTGATTACGCCCAACAATTACACATGGTTTTTGAATGTAAAATAAAATAAGCGGTTCATCAAACGTTCGCTGATTCAGCAAATACTGTTCCGTTGCTAAATTTCTGCGGATGTCATGGGAAGTCATAATAACATAATACATTTTGCGCTCCTTTTCTGATTGCCAAGATCTACAAACTAATTAAAGTGCTTTCAAAGTAAAAATTGGAAAGATTCTGATAATTGAACTATCAGGATCAGTCTATCATTCCTAATTATAATATTACGCCTATTTGCTCAAAAAAACTCTATATTATAAGGAAAAACGATATTTTATATAACAGAAATTTGAACTTGAAACAGTTTTTAGTACACAGAAAATTGATTATTCTCTTTTTTGACAAAAAAAGAGAATGGAGCATAACTCTACGAGCTACACCCCAATCCCTTAGAAGCTGAACAAATACTTTTTACGTGTTCTTCTATTTCTACTTGATTTCATCTAATTTTCGTTTAATTGCAAAAAGAATCTCCTGAACATTATTTCGGATAAAAAAATGGTCTCCTTGAAAAAATAACTGTTGACAATTTTCACCTATCAGTTCGATCCACTGATCTAATTCACTACTAGCTTCTTGTGTACCATTCAAAATAAGAACAGAACAACCTATCTCTTGCTTGGTCCAGTTAAACTTAAATTGATTCAATAAAACCAGGTCTTCTCTCAGATAGTCCGTTACTAATTCTAAAAGTTCCACCTCTTGAAAAACTTCTTTTGGAATTCCACCTAATTGAAAGAAAAACTGATTAAACTTCTTGACTGGCGCACTTAAGATTGATTCATAACTCTTTGACCGAAATATTTCTGTTCCTGAAAATATCAGACATTTAGGCTGTTTGATTGCCCTAGCGATGAGTTTTTTATAAATATCTGCAACCACTCTAGCCCCCATACTATGCCCAAATAATATATATTCTCTGGTAAAATCCACACAATCTAACACTTGTTTAAGTGTTTTGTCGATCAATGCCCGCCACGTCAATGGCCTATCTGCAAAACTTCTGCGTCCACGCCCATCATATTCAATTTGAATAATTTCAAATTGTTCATCATTCAATTCTAGCCATTCTTTATAAGGATTTACGATACTACCTGCATAAGGAAACATAACTAACTGAATCATTGGCTTTCTCCTATCTTCGTAGGACATCATAATGCTAGCTCCAATTGATCACACATTGCTTGGAGCACTGTTCCTAATTGATTTTCTTGCTTCGTATTTTCTGGATAAATCAGTACTAATTGATCAGAATATTTGTTGATAACGATTTCGAAACCATTGACCTGATCTAGAGCGTCTACTTGTTTTCTAGCAATCGCTAACGTTTCGGGGGTGAATTCAAAAATCGTTTGATTGTTGATCGAATAGATCGATTTGTCGGTATAATGGCGATCAAGCTTACTTAATTCATCAATCAAACTGATTTGAGTGTCTAACTTAATTTGTTGTAATTGATTCAACTGCTGTTCTACGTCATTAAAATTGCCACTTGTCGGTTTCTTCAGCACTACTGGCCATAAATCAATGTATGGACCAATCGTTTGTGCAAAAGTTGCTGGCATATATGTCCTATTCTCCTGTACCACATAAACAGGAATTGATTGAATATCACTGATTCCATGGTTTTTTCGAATAATCGCTTGTGCTAGATACATAATCAACGACCATTGATTTTTAGCATAATATTCTTTTGTTTTATCTCCTAAAATTAGTGTAGATAAACGAATAGAAAAGATATCTCCCATTTTTTGCTGATTTTGACTGCTTTCTTTTAGTTGCTTAAATAACATCAAATAATCTTGTAGCCCACCCAACTTTGTTCCCTCATTGATTTGAGGTGTGTGGGGGGTAAATTCAGGTATAGCTGTTTGGTTTTCTGGATGAGTCAAAAGGCCCTCTTTTAACTGATTATAGAAAACTGTGTCACTATATTTATCCCAAATACTATGCGAAATCAGTACATGTAAAATCGTGGTTCTTTCATTGACTTTTGTTAATAACATTTGATAGAGCGCATTTGACGTCTCTTTTTTGAACCTTACAACCATTTTTTCTTTGATTTCTTGCAGGAAAGAACGACTTTCTTCTTCATTTCTCAAACTTAAATCAAGAAAAGGGATAGTAAAGCTCTCGGAAAATTGATGTTCATATAAAAGATATTCTTTTCCTTGTTTTTCATAACTGGTTCGTAGAAAAGGTTGCTTTTGGATCACCTGTTTTAAAGAGGCACTTATTACTGTTTGATCCGTTGTTGGTAATTCAAATGTGGCATACACCATTGTTTCTTGTAACGTGTCTAAAAACATTGTCTGCATCGCGTTTGGTTTAAATGTTTGTTTTATTGGATGATTGTCCCAGCGGATTGGAGCAAATAAATTGTCTTCGTCTACAGCTTTTTTGTCCTCAAAATTTAAAAAGTGAACAATCTGATCGATTTCTTTCAAAAATTGTTCATTTATACTTTGGATAAAACTTTCTGAGAAAAGGCGATTGTCATAAACGATATTACTATTTAGATTCTTATCTACAATGACTAAATTTACAGCGATCGGTGTTCCAAAATGATTATTCGAACTAACTTCATTCCCTTGGGGAGCGGGGCTCATCGTAAACAGTTGCTCTCCTTGTTGTGTTTCATTAAATTCTCCTGAATAATTGAAAGTAACCATCGGTTCGATCTTCGCAATTTCAGGTAAGACAGATTTAGCTAACCCATAGCCAATACCACTTTTAGGAATGGCTTTCAACGCACGATTTACTTCTAAAATATCAGCTTCTATACTTCCATTTCCTAATGAAAATGCAACTGGATAAGTGACTGTAAACCAACCGACCGTTCGATCGATTTCGATTGCGTCTGTCAACTGCTCTCTTCCATGGCCTTCCATCAATAACGAAACTGCTGGATTTCCAGTGACACTTGCGAGTGCTCTTGTTAATGCGGCAATCAAAATTTCATTGACATAAAAATGGTTATAACTATTTTTTTGTGTTAATAATTCAGCTGTTTTTGTAGTTCCCAGCTGTGTTGATAAAATGGTTAGTTGATTCATTGATTCGCTATTTTTTTGCAGCGGTAACTGGCTTTTTTCAACAATTGCGGCTGTTTCTTGCCAGAAAGGGAGTTCTTGCGTTAGTGCCTCACTTTTACTGTAATCAACAAGTTCTTGGCTCCATTTTTGATAAGACATTGTTTTCAATGGTAGTTTGATTTTCTGATCAAGTAGTACATTTTTATATGCTGTCTCAAGATCTTCTATGATGATCTTCCAAGAAATAGTATCTACAACAAGATGATGAGCAATTAATAACAAGAAACTCTGATCGTTAAATTGATAAATAACTGCTTTAAATACCTTGCCATCCGACAATGAAAGATCTGCTTGTGCTGCATTGCTCATTTTTTGCATTACTTGATAACTATCACTTGTTGTATCAAACCAATCGATTAACTGGCTCTCTTGCTCAATAATTATGTGTTCTACAGAAAACGACGCTACTGTATCTACCGGACAAATGGTCTGCTTCTCGTCATAAATAGCCCTGAGCATATCATGATGCCTCATTACTGCTTGTAATGCCGTTTCTACTTTCTTTTTATCTAGCTGCTCAGTTGAACATTCAAGCATGATTGATTGGTTAAAGTGATTGGGCTCAGCTAATTGTTCATCCATGAATTTCTTTTGGATCGGTGTCAAAAGAACTTCGCCTGTCACTGCACTTTGATCGAATGCTACTTTTTGATTTTGTTTAAGATTGTTGCTTAACTCCTTGATTGTGCGTTGACGTAAAATATCATTGATCGTTACAGCATAACCTTGCTCTTTTAATTTCGATACGATCCGGATCGCCTTGATCGAGTCACCACCGAGATCGTAGAAATCTTCATTTATCCCGATCAACTCAAGATTTAAGATTTCTTTAAAAATCATCAAGATATCTGATTGTAACTGCGTTTCAGGTACTTCCTTTTCCTCTAACACCAGGTTAGTGATCTGATTGGGCAATTGATTAACTGCTAGTTTCCCATTTTTAGTGGTTGGTAACGCATCTAATAGGACAATAGCTTTGGGAATCATATATTCTGGAAGTTGTGTTCGTAAATAAGCTTTTATTTGTTTTTCCGATATGTCACTTGTCGTACTAATATAAGCAAGTAATTGTTTTTCTGAGGTATTTTCCACTTCAATCATTTTTACTGCGGCTTCTTTAATTTCAGCAATAGCTAATAAGTGTGCTTCGATTTCTTTTAACTCTATTCTAAAGCCTCGAATTTTTACTTGTTGGTCGATTCTACCTAGAAATTCAATTTGCCCGGCTTGATTCCAACGGACCAAATCACCGGTCTTATACAGTTTTTCAGCAGAGTTAAAGGGATTTTCTACGAATTTTTCATTAGTCAATTCTTCTTTACCCAAATACCCTTTGGCTAAACCTTCACCACCTAGATATAATTCCCCAGGCATACCGATTCCACAAAGGGCATCATCAGAAAATATCAGTCCCTTAGTATAGTTGATTGGCTTGCCGATCGGAATCATTTGGGCAAAAGTGTTCTCGATTTCATAGGTCAAGGCAAACGTTGTACATTCGGTTGGACCATAACCATTGATCAAATGCGTCTTTTGATTGGCTTGCTTAAATTTGGAAACATGATATGTCGACAGCTTTTCGCCACCGATCAGTAAATAATCCAGTGCTGAAAAAGCGTGCTCATTTATCGAAATTAACTGGTTAAACAAGGAAGCCGTCAACCACATGACCTCGATTTCCCACATTTCGATCATGTTTTTTAGTTTGTCTGGGTCAACTAAATTTTCAATTTCGGATAAATACAGCGTACCGCCGTTTAACAACGCACCCCAAATTTCAAAGGTACTGGCATCAAAAGTCAACGAGCCTGTTTGAAGTATATTTGGTTGATTCAATTGAACATAATTAGGGTCTTTGACCAAACGAATAATACTTTTATGCTCGATCATCGTTCCTTTAGGCTCTCCAGTTGTCCCCGAGGTATAAATTACGTAGGCTAATACGTCTTTTGTCAGCGAGATTGGTTGGAAGTCTGGCATCGGTTGCGTCGGCTTTAAATCTCTCGCTGTTAGCTGGCTTATAGCAAGAGTATCGTCTGGTTCATCCACAGTAAAATCGATCAATAGACTCGCCTGGCTTTTTTCTATGATTTCTAAGTTTCTTTTTTTGGGATTTTTGGGGTCTAATGGAAGATACGCACAACCAGCCTTTAAAATTCCTAGATACGCAATGATCGTTTGAATTTCTCTAGCAGCAACGATCGCAACAATCGTTGATTCTGCTTGTTTAGCTTGAATTAGTGCAGCGATTTTCGTTGCCTGCTCGTTTAATTCAGCGTACGTGAGTGTTCGCTCGGTACTTGCTAAGGCAAGATGCGTTGGCATTTTTTTCACCTGCTGATTAAAAGAGTTAATCACTGTCGCCTCTTTTGGTAATTCGTAATCTGGTTGATTAAATTCAGTCACAATTTGCTTGATTTCCTCTTGCTCTAAACAAGTCACTTTGCTAATTAGTTTGGTTGTATCTGCTAAAATAGCGCTCATCAAGGTCACAAAATGGCGCTGCATTCGTTCAACAGTTGATTTTTTCAATAAGTTCACATCGTATTCCCAAACAAGCTCTACTTGATTGTCAGCAATCCCTAAATTAAACGTCAAATCAAATTTTGCTACGTGAGAATCTCTATCTACTTCCGTTAATTTACTATCACCCAAAGCGACATCTAACTGACCATTACTTTGGTAATTGAATAATATATTAAAAATCGGATTTTTATTTTCGCACACTGGAGCTTTTAACGCTTCAACAATCTCATCTAATGGATAGTCTTGGTGATCAAAAATCCCAATTATTTTACGTTTTACTCGCTCTAAATAGGTAATAAAATCTTCGTTTCCATGAATAGTATCGTTGATTGGCACAGTATTTACAAACATACCTAATAAGTTTTGAATATCAGGATGATCTCGTCCAGAGACCGTTGTACCAATTACAACCTCTTCACTGCCAGAATATTTTGATAGGAAAATCATAAAACATGCAATAAAAATCATATAGTTGGTGGTACTCGTTTTTTCAGCTAATTGAGACAACAGCTTGACCTGCTCTGGTGCTAAACTTGTACTGACGGTATCCCCCAAATATTCTCTTTCTTTTGGACGAGGATAATCATAGAATAATTCAAACTCTGGTAATCCATTTGAAAATTCATCAAGCCAAAATTGTTTGCTCGTCTGCTGCTCTTTTTTTCTATGCCAAGCACTATAGTCCTTATACTGCAACTTCATCGGTGGTAATAATTCATCATTGTATAAACGACTCAATTCTTCTAAGAACAGTCCCATCGATCCGCCATCCATAATAATATGATGTGCATCAAATAGTAAATACTGTTCCCCTGTTACAAGTGTGCAGTAGCACACTCGTAACAAAGGTAAAGTATCGATTTTAAACGGTCGAACAAATTCATCAAGTACTACAGACAATGGTTTGGAGGAATCTACGATTTTCTCAATTGTCACTTGATGTTCTTCTTCTACGATTTGACCAAATTTTCCATCAATCATTTCAAAATACGTCCTTAATACTTGATGACGTTCAATCAATTCATTTAAAGATTTTGTCAATTTCGTTAAGTCAACTGGCTGAGATACTTGAAAAGCAATCGGGATATTGTATGTGATACTCTCTCCTTGTACTTGCTCAATCGTATAAATTCTTTTTTGAGCAGAGCTCATTAAATATTTTTTACTCACCTTTACAACTCCTCATCATCCACAATTTCAATGCTATCAAGTGCCAACGATCCTGTAGCTACTAATTCTTTGATTTTTTCTGCTAAACTTCGAACATTTTTTTCTTGAAGAATATCGCTTAAAGGAACCTTTACGCCTGAGAATTTTGAAATCCCATTGGCTAAATGAACAGCTTTTAAAGAATGTCCGCCTAATTCAAAGAAATCGTCATTGAGCCCAACTTGCTCGACGTCCAATAGTTCTTCGAACAAACCGCAAATCGCAGCTTCCGTTTCATCTCTTGGCGCTTCATAAGAAACACGTTGCACTTGTTCGGGTTCAGGTAGATTTCGTTTATCGATTTTACCTGCTTTTGTCACAGGCAACTTGTCAACCATTGTGATATACGCTGGGACCATATAATCCGGCAACACCTTTTTCAACAGTTCTTTGATCTCGGAAACTGTCACTGTTTTATTTGTAACAATATAAGCACAAATAGCTAGCTCTTGATTGATCATTCGTGTGATCACACAAGCATCCCACACAGCTGGAATTAAGCCTAATTGGTTTTCGATTTCACCTAATTCAATTCTAAAACCACGAATTTTGACTTGCTCATCAATTCGTCCTACATATTGAATCACACCATCTTCCTGCCATCTCACTAAATCACCCGAACGATACATCCGCTCTGTCGGTATCACAGGATTTTGCACAAATTTTTCAGTGGTCGTCTGTGGGTTATTTACATAATCCAATGCTAAATTATCTCCACTGATACACAATTCACCTAGCATACCAATGCCGCACAACTTATCTTTTTGGAAGACAAACAACTTAGAGTTAGCAATCGCTTGACCAATCGGTACTGATTTGTATAATTGATTGGTTACTTGATAGGCTGACGCGCAGACAGTTGTTTCCGTTGGACCGTAGAGATTATAAAGAGCTGTTTTCCCTTGCGTCATCACGTGATAAAACTTCTCAACTAACGCCATGGTAGTGGCTTCTCCAGCTAATCCGACTTTGCTTAGTTGATTGATTTCATGCTGACGGTCATTTTCTTCTGCAAATTCCAATAACAGTTTAAAGACAGAGGGAACTGTGATCAAGATTTTTTGATCTAATTTTTTCAGGAAACGATCAGGATCATTTTTGACTTCGTCTGATATAATTTCCAACGTTCCGCCCACTAAGCACCCTGCAAATAATTCAAATACTGAACCATCAAAGATAAATGAAAATTGCTGTAAAATCGTCTGACTCCCATCAAGCTCAAAATAGTTCGTTTGCCAATGGACTAAATTCATCAAAGAAGCATGTCCAACTGTGACCCCTTTAGGATTACCTGTTGTACCAGAAGTATAGATCACATAAGCCTTGTCATCAGGCGTAAGCTCAGGTAATAGTGTTTGATCGAATAGGTTGCTTTGTAAACTAGTCACTGTAAAATCGAGTACAGAAGCTTCTATTGCCGGCAAATGCTCCTTTGTTCCATTCAATACAAACTCAATCCCGCTATCTGCTAGAATATAAGCAATTCTTTCTTCCGGCAATGTTGGTGAAAGCGGAATATATGCTGCTCCAGCCTTCATGATTCCATAAATTCCAACCACCATTTCGATCGTTCGCTCACTATATAAACCAATAAAGCCTGTTTTCCCTATATCTGCTGCAACTAGACGTTTTGCTAGAAGTGTTGATTTTTCTTCTAATTGAGCATAGGTCAGCTGCTCTTGTTCAAACACAACGGCGATTTGCTCAGGACACGCACTCGCTTGCTCTTTTAACGCACTTAGAATAGTCGGATAGCTATTTTTCTCTTGTTCTTTTGGATTAAAATCAACGACTACTTGTTCTTGTTCCGCTGCATTCACTAGAGAAAAATCCTCACAATTCAATGTTGGATTTTGCACTAGCTCTTTTAAAGCACAACTAATGCGAGATAAAATAAGCTTGGCCTCGACTTCTGTAAATAAGCGTTCGTCAAACATTAATTTAAAACTCAACTCATCTGAGGCACCCACACTTAAAGAGATTGGATAACTGGTTTGTTCGCGATAGTCTTCCATTTCCCCTAGTAAATTTACTGCTTCATTGGCTTCTTGAACAGCAAAATTTTCAAAAACCACGATTGTATGGATCAATTCTTTGCCCAATAAGCTTCTATTTTGAATTTCAGATAAGGAACAATACGTATGCTCATCACTTTCGATCGATTGTTGTTGAATCGTTTTGACCAAAGTTGCGAACGAATCACTTTCCTCCGTTTTCACTCTAACAGGAATGGCATTGATAAATAAGCCCACAGCTTGCTCAATTCCTGCTAATTGTAAGTTTCTACCAGAAACCATTTTCCCGAAAACGACATCATCTGTATGATTATAACGTTGTAAGATAAGACCCCAAATTGCCTCGACAATCGTGTTTAATGTAACGTTATTTTGTTTAGCAAACGCTTGAAGTACCTTTGTTTCTTCTTGCGAAAGTGATTCAAAAATCGCTTTGACCTCAGCATTGTTCTCACTTTTAGGATACATTCCTGTAAAACTAGCCTGTGTTTCGTATCCTTCTAGTAAGTTTTCCCAATAACCTAAGCTTGCTTTTTTATCTAAGTCAGCTACTGTTCTTGCATAGTCTTCGTACACCGTATCCGGTTCAATTTGAGCCAAAGTGATTGGTTCTTCACCACTTTGTAACGCTTCATAAATCTGCATCCAATCATTCAAAACAATCGACAAACACCAACCATCCATAATAATATGATGAAACGTGAAAATAAGTCGTTGCCCTTTTGGCAAATCTACCAACGTCACTCTAAATAGTGCCTCTTGCTCTAAATCAAAACCTCTTTCTACATCTGCGATTTTGAATTGTATAAATCGTTCATCGGCGTTTCTATCTTTAGAAAAGTCCAATCTTGCACTTTCCAATAAACGATTCGCAAAGATCACTTGTCTTGGATTTTTGATATCTTTATACATGATATTGGTTTTCAATGCAGGATGTTTTTCAGCAAGTACTTTTAAACTTTCTATAAGTATGCTGTCATTCATTTGCCCGTTTACATCGTAAGAACATTGAATAACATAACTGGTCGAAGTTTCATCCAATAATTTATGGTATAGTAACCCTTCTTGCATTGAAGTTAATGGAATGATGCGCTGCATTTCCCCAATGCCAAGTTCCTCTGCTTTTTGTTGTGCAATATCAAATTCAACCTGATTCCATGAAAGCTCACCTAGATCAGAAGCGGTTTTTTGTGGTTTCGCAATCGTTGCGCAATAAGTTGCAACGGCAGTGAGTTCTTCTTGATAGCTATTACTGATTGCAAGCATTTGTTCATGTGAAAGAATCGGTTCCATATAAACTAAATCAGTAATCAATTGTCCATTTTGAATATAGCAGTTCACAGACAACGGGCTTCCGATCGTATTTTCTTTAGCACTATCCTTTACATTTTTAATGGTACTGATGGTAAATGGCTTTGTCCCCTCTACTCTTTCGCCTAGCTCTCCAAGATAATTAAAGACCACATCTGTTTTTTTATTTGTGATTTTATCAGTATATGTTCTTAGTAAACCGTAACTCATCCCTTTATTAGGTATTTTTCGAATCGATTCTTTCACACTTTTAATTGTTTCAGGTAACGTTTTTGCCACTGTAACTACTAGAGGATACATCGAAGTAAACCAACCAATCGTTCTGTCAACAGAGCCTATTGAGTCAAAAAATTCACGACCGTGACCTTCTAATGTAATAGAAAGACTAGATTGACCAACAGTCGTTTCTAAAGCGTTAGCCAAGGCCGTCAACAGTAAATCGCTGATTTCCGTAGAAAACGCCTTGTTTGCTTCAAAGCGAAGCTGCTTGGTTTCTGCTATTCCTAACGCAAAGGTCATTGTATGGCTTTGAATCGAAGGACTGTCACGATCAAAAATCGCTGTGTGGGCAATTTTCTGATTGATTTCTTGCCAATAGGCCTCATCTTTGCTGATTTCATATCGCGTTGTTAGCTCACTCAAGCCAGCACTCCAAGCTGAATAAGAAATTGTTTTTTGTGGAAGTTGGATTCTTTGGCCCTTCTTCAACTGTTCATAGCTATTATTTAAATCTTCAATAAAGATTTGCCATGAAACAGCATCCACGATCAAATGGTGCATTTGAACCCAAAGATAGGTCTTATTTTTAGTGTGAAAAACTAAAATCCTAAGTAGCGGCGATCGCTCAAATGTAAACATTGCTTGAAAAGGTGCTCCGATTGTATGGAGTTCTTTCGCTATATCCAGCACACTCTCATTTAGCTGGAAAGAATGAAACTCATAGTTTTTTGTTGGCTCCCAGGCTTCAATTCTTTGTTCCATTTCTTGATCCACCGTCATTCTAAGCAGATCGTGATGCTGAACAATTTCATCTAAAGCTTTTTTCAACAGCATTTCATCTAAGGAAGAGTTTGTTTCTAAAATCAGTGACTGGTTAAAATGTTCTGGCTTGTCTAATAAACTTGAATAAAAAAATTCTTGTATCGGGCTACGTGGTACTATGCCTGTAACCATTTCTTGAGCCATTTTTCGAGTGATCGGCTTCATTTTCTGTGCTATTTCTTTGATGGTTCCTGCTTGCATGATTTCTTTAACGGTTAATTGATACTCAAGTTCTCTCGCTTTGGAAACGATGCGGATTGCTTTAATTGAATCGCCGCCTAGTTCATAAAAACTATCTAACAGGTTGACTTTCTCTAATTGTAAAATCTCTTTGAACAAAGCCACTGCTTGTTCTTCGGTTTCTGTTGTTGGGTTTAAAAAGGCTTTTCCTTTCGTTATCTTAGGCTCAGGCAGTTGTTTTTCATCCAATTTACCATTTGCAGTGATGGGTAATTTCTCTAAGAAAATGAAATAATTCGGTACCATATAATCTGGTAATGTTCGGCCCAAATAATCTTTTAAGGTACTTTCTGCCACTAACTGTTGTGTCACAATATAGGCGCAAAGATAGGTTGTCTCTTTTTGCACTCTGACTGTCACAGCGGCAGAGATTACTTCTGGCACTTGTAAGAGTGTTTGCTTGACTTCCGCTAACTCCACACGAAATCCACGGATTTTCACTTGCTGATCGATTCGTCCAAGATAATCGATCGAGCCATCAGCTCTATATTTCCCTAAATCACCTGTTTTATAAATCACTTGGTCCTCTAATGACACGAATTGTTTAGCAGTTAATTCTGGTTGATTTAAATAACCTCTGGCAACACCAGCACCCCCGATACATAACTCTCCTGGAATTCCAACACCACAATATGTCTGGTTATTCATCACGTACACTTGGGCTTGTTGGATAGGACTTCCTATCAGTGTATCTTGGTTATCCAACTGATCTGGATAGCGATAATACGTTGCACAAACCGTTCCTTCTGTCGGTCCATATAAGTTACGAATGATCGACAATTTCTTGTTCGTACAGCTCACAAATTGATTAAGTAACAAATTCGTCACTTTTTCAGCGCCTACATAGGCTGCTTCAATCTGTTCAAATGCTTTTTCACGTTTATTTTCTTTCGTGTAGTTTAATAAGGCTTCTAGAAATGTTGGTACTAACAGGAAATGTGTCACGTGATTCTTTTCAAATACATCCAGTAATTGACCAAAATCATCGTGTTGTTGCGGTGATAACATTTGTAGTGAAGCACCTGAAAGCAGTGCTAGAAAAATCTCCCAGACAGAGGCATCAAACGTATAGATTGCTTTTTGTAAAATCACGCTATTTTCAGTTACATTGCCTTCTTTTTCTTGCCATTCTATCAAGTTCATCAAAGAATGATTTTCAATCATTACACCTTTCGGCTTTCCAGTACTACCTGAAGTATAAATAATATAGGCTAGATCTGAACCTGCAACAGCCTCTCTTTCAACAGATTCTCGGCGGCTTTTTTCCGCTTGTAGAATCGTTGGTTTGCAAATAAGTGCTTTCCCAACCAGCTGATTCGTTGTTGGTGAACATAGAACTGCCTTGGCTTGACTGTCTTTTATGATATAGTTGATCCGTTCGATCGGTGTCGTTGGTGTAATTGGGAGATACGCAGCACCAGCCTTTAAAATGCCAAGAATACCTACTATCAGCTCCGCAGTTTGTTCAACGATCAAGGCAACTACATCATTTTTCCCGACCCGTTCCGCTTTCAATTCTTTTGCTACCGCATTTGCTCGTTCGTTTAACGCTTTGTAAGTTAGTTGTTCTTGTAAATAATGAACAGCCATTTTCTCTGGATTTTTTCGTACTTGCGCTTCAAATTGCTCAATTGGTGAAATAAAATCCTCTTGATTGACGTGACTGTTTGAATGATTAAAGGTTTCTTTTATTTCAGTGATCTGTGCCAGATTTAAATATTGAAGCTCGCAAACAGGCTGTTCAGACTCTGCTAATAAATTAGCTAACAACACACCAAAATAGTCTGCCAATCGCTGAATTGTCGCTTCTTTAAACAGCTCCGTATTGTACTCCCAATTGATTGTATAGTCTGTCTCATGCTCGATCAATGTGACCGTCAAATCAAATTTTGACACCTCTAGCTGAATTTGCTCCATTTTTGCAAGTTGACCACCTAAATAGACTGTTTCATCATAACCGACTTCATAAGAAAACATCACATCAAAAATCGGATTTTTAGGAGCTAATGCGGCGATTTTTTCGTACGGATAATCCTGGTTTTCAAAAACATCTAGGCTTTTATTTTTCACATCTTCTAAGATCTCGGTAAAATTTTTCTGATCATCGATAGTACCAATGATTGGCAAAGTATTAACAAACATGCCGATCATTTCTTGTGCTGAAGGATGATTACGCCCTTGTGCAGCAGTTCCAATTACTACACGATCTTGACGATTTAACTTGGTAAGAAAAATCATCAAAGCGGTCAAATAGATCATGAAACTTGTTGTTTGCTTTTGTTTATTGAATGCTTCGATTTTTGCTTTGATCGAAGCATCAAGTTTCATCTCTACATGATTCCCTTTCACTTTTTGGCTCTTTTGCTTTTTAAAATCAACTGGCAGCTCTGTTTCTGGTAAAGGTTCGAAAAATTCTGCTTCCCAAAATTCTGCTTGCTCTTCTAAATCTATACTATTTTGCCAAGCCGAAAAGTCTTTATAGTGAAGGTCAACTGGGTCCATTTCATTTCCATCATAAAGCTCACTTAATTCTTCTAATAAAATCCCTGTCGAGGTACCATCTGAAATAATATGGTGAACATCGATAATCACCAGTGTATATCCCTCTTGATCTTTGCCTATTCCTAATCTGATTAGAGGTGCTTGGTTCAAATCGAAGGGTCGAACAAATTGTTCAATCATTTCATTCTTGGTATCCCCTTTGATTCTTTCGATTTGTCTGATTTCTGGCGGATGTATGTTTTGGACAAATTTATCTTTTTCAATCGAGAAACTTGTTCGGAACGCTTCATGCCTTTCACATAACTGATTAAATGCCTGATTTAAGCGGTTATAGTCCAGCTCTTTTTCAAGTTTCAAAATAATCGGCATATTATACGTAACGCTCGATTCTTGTGTTTTTTCAAGTGTATAAATTCTTCTTTGATTGGAACTCATTAAATATTTTTTACTCATCTAGGCACTCCTCAGCAGCTTTTAGTAACGGTTGAAAAACTTTTTTATTTTTTTTCTTAATCATTTTCGCAATGTTTTTCACGTTTTGTTCTTTCATAATATCTTTTAGAGATACTCTTAAGCTAAATTCATTTTCGATTCTTCTTGTTAGCTCAACTGCCTTGATCGAATAGCCGCCAAGTTCAAAGAAGCTATCCGTTATACCAATATTGTCAACATTTAAGACCTCTTTAAATAGCGGTAATAGTTTTGCCTCATCTTTGGTTGATGGTGGAACGATTGTTGTGTGATACTCAATTGGGATTTCTTGTAAGGCCTTTTCATCTAATTTACCATTGTGATTTTTAGGCAGTTCATCAATTTGTTTGATAAAACTTGGAATCATATAATCAGGGAATACGTCTTTTAGCTCTGCCAAGATCGCTGGAATCGTTAAGGTTGATTCACTTACTAAATAGGCACATAATTGTGGGCTTCCTAGACGCTCATTGACGATCACTGCCGCACTTGAAATCATTGGCTGTTTCAATAATTCTTTTTCAATTTCTTCGATTTCAATTCTAAACCCACGAATTTTAACCTGTTTATCGATTCGTCCAAGATAGTGAATTTGCCCCTTTTCATCTACTTTTCCGAGATCTCCTGTTCGATAGAGATAGTCGTTTTCCTTAACGATACTAGGAATTAGTTTTTCCATCGTTTGACTTTCAGAGCCTAAATATTCTTTGAATACGCCAGCCCCGCCGACACAAATTTCTCCTACAACATCGATTCCACACAGTTTTTCTTCATTCATAATATAAACCTGTGTATTTTGAATAGGTTGTCCAATGGCGATACGATCATTTAAATCTTCAACCTGTACTTCATAAAAAGTAGCACAAACGGTTATCTCAGTTGGACCGTACAAATTCGTGATTTTGGTTAGATTCCTTTTGTTTTGAGTAACTTCAGCATATTTCTCTAATAATTGTGTCGTTAAAGCTTCTGCACCTAGATAGATTTTTTCCAGTCCATCTAACGCTTCAGCCAAATTTTCTGCTTTCATATACTCTAAAATAGAATCAAAAACAGTGGGAACCATCAGTGTATGGGTGACCTGTTTGGTTTGGATCACTTGTAGCAATCTAGCATAATCTTGATTTTCATCTTCTGTCAGCATTTGTAGTTTTGCACCAGATAATGTAGCTAAGAAAATCTCCCATACCGATGCATCAAAGGAGCACGTTGCTTTTTGTAAGATAACGCTTTGGTCATTCACTTTCCCTTGTTCTTTTTGCCATTCAATCAAGTTGATCAAACTATTGTGTCTGATTTTGACACCTTTAGGATGTCCAGTACTGCCAGAAGTATAAATAATATAGGCACAATCTTCGCCGGAACAATTTAAGGCTAAATTTTCTGCTGTTCGATCGATCGATGATACCACAATCGTTTGGATAGCTGAAGAATTCGACCACCCGTTCGTTAAGATCACTTTTGCCTGACTATTTTCTAAAATATAATCAATTCTCTTTGTTGGTAGTTCAACATCAATTGGTAGATACATCGCCCCTATCTTTAATACACCATAAATCGCTGCTACAAATTCAATCGAACGATGGAATAATAAGCCAACAACATCTTGTCTTTTCACACCTGCTTCTTTTAATCTCTTGGCAATCCCATTTGCCATTTCGTTCAATTCAGCATAGGTGACCTCGGTCGTCTCAATACCTACGGCAATACGGTCTGGGTATTTTATAACATTTTCTTCAAACCAAGAAATAATCGTCTCATGCTGCAATGAGGTTTGTTCTTGGTTATTAAATGTGTAACAAATTTTTTCTTTTTCTGATTGATCGATCATTGAAAGTTCAGTTAAGGGACTTTTTGGCTGATCAAGTGCATTCGTGAGCAACATGATAAAATGTTCTGATGTTTTTTTCATTGTTTCTTCTTTGAATAACTGGAAATTGTAATCCCAATTGATTGATACTTGCTCAGCATGCTCTTTGATCGTTAATGTTAAATCAAATTTCGCTGTATTATTCGGCAGTTCATAATAACTCATCTTAGCCGTACCCAATGAATAATGAACATCTTCAATGTTTTCGTAAGAAAACATCACATCAAAGATTGGATTCCGTGTTTGACTTGGCTTAATTTCAAGTTTTTCTACTAATTTTTCAAACGGATAATCCTGATTATTAAAAACTTCAAAGAAATTAGCTTGCACTTGTTTTACATAATCCGTAAATGCAACATCAGAATCAACTTCTTGTTTTAATGCGACCGTATTTACAAACATTCCTAACATTTGTTCCAAATCTGGATGATTCCGACCTGAAATGGCTGTTCCTGTAATGATTTCTGTTTTTCTGGTATATCGTGAAAGGAGTAAATTAAATAATGCAGCATAAAATATATAGCTAGTGATTCCTTGTTGTTTACAAAACTCTTGAATCTTTTGCTTCAGTTTTTCTGGCAGTTCGACTGCAAAACTTTTCCCTGCGTAACTTGCTTCGGAGCCTCTGCTAAAATCAGTTGGAAACTCCGTATTTAATTCTGCATCAGCTAATGTATCCAGCCAAAATTCTTCTTGTTTTTGTAAATCCAATTGATTTTTCCATGAACTATAATCTCTATACTGAATCCCGATTTCCCTTGTTTCTTCTCCATTATAAAAGGCGGCTAATTCGGCAACAAAGGTCGGAATCGATTCACCATCAAAAATAGCATGGTGGATATCCACAACCACAATCTGTTCCTGCGGTAAAATAGAGAATACGTGTCCTTTGATCAAAGGACCGTTGACTAGATCAAATGGTTCAATCCAATCAAAAATAGCCTGGTCTAATTCCTCTTTCTTAACAACTGAACTAGATATTGGAATCGTTATTTTATTCGCAATGGTTTGACTATAGCGACCTTCTTTAAAGGTAAAGGTAGTTCTTAAAATTTCATACTTTTCACTTAAATGCTGTATAGCAGCTTGTAATTTTTCAATAGACAGCTCACCTTCGATTGTTAAGACAACTGGAATATTATATGTTGTACTATTGTTCAAGGTTTCCTCTACTAAAAGGATCCGCTTTTGAGCCGGGCTTACTTCCAAACTCGTTCCTGGTTCGATTGGACGATAAGTTTCTCCTTTTTGTAGGTTGAATGCAATCTTCTCAACTGTTCGGCCGGTCATAATGTCTTCTAAGGTTAATTTAATGCCAGTTTTTGTAGCTAACTGCCCTGACAACTGCATTACTTTAAGTGAATGCCCACCTAACTTGAAGAAATCATCAGTCACACTGACATTTTCCAGTGACAAAATTTCAGCAAATGTTTCACAAACAATGTACTCTGCTTCATTTCGTGGTGCTATAAAATGTGCGGTCTCTGATATTTCAGGTGTCGGCAAAGATAATTTATCGGTTTTTCCGTTTTTGTTGAGTTGAAGTTTTTCAACGTGCATGATGACTTTAGGTACCATATAATGTGGTAATTTCAGTAATAACTCATGACGAATCAATTCAATCTCTACTGGCTCTTCTAATTGGACATACGAACAAATCTCTTTTTGCCCGTTTTCTTCGAAAATAATCGTCATTGCATTACTCACATACGGAAGTTGTTTAATGACTGTTGTGATGCCTTCTAATTCAATCCTAAACCCTCTTATTTTCACTTGATCATCTACGCGTCCAAGATAATCGATCGAACCATCCTCAAGCCAGCGAGCAAGATCTCCTGTTTTATATAACCGCTGATTTGAATCAGAATGTATAAATTTTGCTTCTGTACTGTCTTTCAAATTTAAATAGCCTTTTGCCAAACCTGCTCCGCCTAAATACAGCTCTCCTGGAATTCCGATGCCGCATAATTGGTCATTTTTCATGACATAAGCTGTAGTATTTGAGATCGGTTTTCCAATCGGTATAAGCGTCTCAATGTCATAGTCTAAATCTTCATACAAAGAAAAAGTCGTATTTTCAGTTGGCCCATAAATATTACAGATACTGACCGCTGGATTATATTCCTTAAAGCGTTTGATTGGGGACGCAACAATCTTTTCCCCACCAACGAGTACTCGTTTCAATGAATGAAAGGCTGTCGGATGCATTTCCACAACGTTGACAAACAACGAGGTCGTCATAAACAACGTATTGATTTTTTGCGATACGATGACATTTTCTAAAGATTTTGGATCCATCAACACATTAGCCGTCGTCATAAATAAGGCGCCGCCGTTTAATAATGCCCCCCAGATTTCAAAGGTACAAGCATCAAAAGTTAGAGAACCTGTTTGCAAAATATGCGTATCTTTAAAATCAACATAATTTGTATTTTTAACCAAGCGCAAGACATTTTTATGCGTGATCATAACCCCTTTAGGAACCCCCGTTGTACCAGAAGTGTAGATAACATAAGCTAAATCTTCTGCACTATTTTGAGGGAGTGCGTTAGTTGTGTCCACAGTATCAAAAGCTTCATTTGTAATAACTGTGCAAGTCACAAGTTCTTCCGTATCACTTAATTGTTGTCCAAAATCACACAACACTTTACATTTAGCATCTTCGAGAACGAAATTGATTCTTTCTATCGGACTATTACTATCGATTGGTAAGTATGCCCCACCAGCTTTTAAAATTCCTAAAAAAAGCATGACCGTTTCTACTTTCCGTTCTGCCACAACAGCGACTAAATCTCCTGTGACAACACCAAGACTTCTCAATTTATGTGCTAAATTCGTTGAGCGTTGATCCAATTGTTCATAAGTCAATGCTTGGTCCTCAGAAGAAACGGCAGTTTGGTTTTGATAGTTTGATAAAACTTCTGTGAACATTTCCGTAATCGAACGATTTTCAGGATAACTTGTAGGTGTTTGATTGAAATGATTGGTAATCAATTCTCGCTGATTCTTCGGAAGAAAATCAATTGTCGAAATTGGCTGTGCTGGCGCTTTTATCACTGATTTCACCAATTGACAAAAATAGGTCAGAATGTGATCTACGCCTTGCTCTGTATATTTTGCAACATCAAATAAAAGGCTGATTGCGAATGTTTCACCATTTTGAATGGATAAGGTCAGATCATAGTTTGTCTCTTCTCTAATATCTTCTAATAAAAATTGCGGTGTTTTTTGTTTAGGTGACTCATTTTCCTCATAGTTTTCAAACGCAACGATTGTTTGTACAAGCTTATTTCCTAGCTTATGTTCTTTTTGAATCTCACTTAAGGGATATAAGTCATAGGCACCACTTTGATTCAATTGTATTTGCAAATTAGTAACAACTGTCTTAAAGTCAGTATTTTTTTGATTTTGTACTCTAACTGGGATCGTATTGATAAACAAGCCAACTTTATCCTCAATATTAGCGATTGGACTATTTCTACCTGAAACGACTTGACCAAAAACAACATCCTCAGTATTGGTATAGTTTTGCAATAACAGTCCCCAAGCTGCTTCAAAAATGGTATTAACGGTTGTATTTAATGACTTTGCTAAAGATCGAATCTGCTCACTGTCTCGCGTATTCAAAATATGTTTGACTTGATTTTGATCAGAAGTGACAGTTATCGCATTTGTCGGTAAAATACTTGCAACCGTTGTATAATCTTCTAGTAATCTATGCCAATATTCTTTTGACTCAGACGTTGGCCTCTCCATTAAATAACTCACATAGTCCGCATGAGCATAATCTGGCTCAAGTCTTTGCTTGATATCTTCGTAAATCTGTCCTGCCAATAATTGATCATAGAAGTCTCGTAAGTCATTCAGTAAGATGGCATTACACCATCCATCCAAAATAATATGATGGAAACTCATCAACATTTTGTAATTATTTGGCGCACTCTTTATTAACTTAATTCGAAATAAAGCATCTGTTTCAAGATCAAAACCTCGTTGGATATTTGCTTTTTTGATTGCTTCTAAAGCCTTTTCATTCGCTAAACACTCTGTCAAATCAATGATTTCAATAGCACAAATAGCTTGTTGACGAATAACCTGTCTAGGAACACTAACCTCTTTATAAACAATAGTCGTTCTTAACGCACTATGCTTTTGTACCAACAAATTAAGTGCTTGTTTAAACTCTGCTACCTTGATATCGCCTAATCCATACAAGGACTGAACGATATAGGCACTTGCTGATTGTTGTTCGAATTCATGAAACAATAGCCCTTCTTGTAGTGGTGTTAAAGGGTAAATTTTTTCAATTTGAGCATTCTGCTTTGCAAAAGCTATTTCTACGCGTCTAAATTCCTCTTCATTCCATTCGGTCTCACCAAAATCAGAAGCTGTTTTTTCCGGTAATGCGTGATTAAGACAATGGTCTACTACTGATGCTAATTCTTCTTCAAAGGATAGTTTCAACTCATTAATCATGGCTTCACTGCATTGTGATTTATCATAAATGAAAACAAACGAAATAATCCCATTATTCAATGAACCATCGATCGAAATTGGCGTCCCAAAATGGTTATTTTCTGCGATTTGATAGCCATATTCAACTTGATTGATTTGA
Source organism: Enterococcus sp. AZ170 (assembly GCF_050545135.1). Taxonomy (NCBI): domain Bacteria; kingdom Bacillati; phylum Bacillota; class Bacilli; order Lactobacillales; family Enterococcaceae; genus Enterococcus; species Enterococcus sp. AZ170. Next base: position 2,925,541 of record NZ_CP172947.1, read on the forward strand.
ATCGCATAATCAGATGATTCTTGTTCAAAATCGCCTAGATAATTAAACGTTATTTCAGTTTGGACTCCTTCAAATTGCTCGTCATAGCAGTCTAAAATACTATAGCCTAAACCATGATTGGGGATACGGCGTAGATTTTCTTTGACTCTTTTTATATCCTGTTGTAAAGTGCTACCGATCTCAGTACAAACCACTGGGTATATCGTTGTAAACCAACCGATTGTTCGATCAATGTGGATTGGCTTATGAATTGGTTCACGGCCATGTCCTTCCATTCGTACACTGATTGTGTTCGCTTTAGTCCGTTTGTTTATGGTTCTAAATAACGCTGTTACTAATAAATCATTGATTTCTGTGTTATATGATTTATTGGAATGTAAAATAAGATTCTCTGTTAACTCTTTAGATAACGAGATTTCATCCAAACCAGTACCAAGATCATTTTGCGGAACACACAAATGCGTATTTGCTTGTTGGGCTAGTTTACTGATTTTATTCCAATACGGTCGCTCTTTTTCCAGCATTTCTGAGGTACTAAAGTCTTCTAAGGTCTGACACCATTTAGAAAACGATGCTGTTTTCATTGGGAGTTCAACTGCTCTGTTTTCTAAAATTTGTTTATAGGCTATATTGATATCTTCTACTAAAATACGCCAAGAAATGCCATCTACCATTAAATGATGGACGATCAATGAAATGTAAGATGTTTCCTTTGTATGAAACATACCCACTTTGATCAATGGACCCTCTGCTAAATGTAAACTTGCTTGCAGCTTGTTACTTAATTCTTCTATTTTTTCAGAAATAGCATCTGCTTTTTCACAAGCTAAATCAAATGAACGCATCTCAAATAAAGCTGAATTATTGGGCTCCTGGATGATTTGTTTATCATCTGGATAAACAGCTCTTAACAAATCATGATGATTGCAAACCGCTTGCAGCGCTTTTTCAAAAATGTCAGGTTGCAGATTGGCACATTCTAATAAAAAAGTCTGGTTAAAATGTTCTGGTTCTGGTAGTTTACTCTCAAAAAAGTACTGTTGAATCGGAGATAACGGTGTTTCCCCCACAATCATTTGCTCATCTTGTTCGACTGATTCAAGCTGGATAGATTCCATATAAGTTGCAATAGCCCCTAGATTTTTTTCACCCATGATTGTAGGAACACTTAAATTGTAGCCAAGTTCCCTTAATTTAGAGACAATCCTAATTGCTTTGATTGAATCGCCACCAATTTCAAAAAAGTTATGATTACACCCAATATTTTTATTATTCAAAACAGCTGAAAAGACCTCAATAAGGATACGTTCGTTTTCTGTTTTAGCTGCTACGATCGTTTGGACTGAAACACTAGGTTCATCTTCAATAGCTGGGAGCTTCTCTTTGTCTAATTTACCATTACTATTTACAGGTAATACAGCTATTTTTATAAATCTTTTTGGAACCATATACAGCGGTAATTTTTTCTCTAAATATGCTTTTAAATGGTCTTCTTGATAGTCTTCTTTAGAAACGTAATAAGCAAGTAATTGATTGTCTTGAGAAACAATTACAGCTGAATCATCAATTTTAGGATAACTAGCTAAGGTATTTTTAATTTCGCTTAGTTCTATTCTTAATCCATTGATCTTGACTTGCTCATCAATTCGTCCTAAATATTCTAAATTCCCATCTCTTTGCCATTTAGCCAAGTCTCCTGTTCTATATATTTTCCCAGGTAGACCAAAATAATGATCAACAAATTTTTCTGCTGTTAATTCTGGACGATTCAAATAACCACGAGCCACTCCAGCACCGCCAATACACAGTTCTCCTGCTTCATCGACACCGCAAAGTTGATCGCCATTCATAATATAAATTGTTGCATTATCAATCCCTTTACCAATTGAAACAGCCGTTTGCTCTTTCAGCTCAGCTAAATGAAAGTAAGTTGATCCGATCGAGGCTTCCGTTGGGCCGTACAAATTATAAATATTCTCTTTTTTTAGAGAAGTCACTGTGCAAATTTTTTTCACTAGCGTTTCTTCTAATTTTTCACCAGCAATATATAAAGTGTTCAAGCAAGATAAATAAGACTCTTTGTTCACTTCGACCACATAATCTAAAAAAACAGAGAGTACTGTAGGAATCATAACCATATGTGTGACTTGATTTTTTTGAATAACATCTAGCAGCAAACTAAAATTATTATTTTCTTGATCTGTTAATAATTGTAACTTGACACCTCCCAAGATTCCTAAAAAAATCTCTCCCACTGCAGCATCAAATGAACAGGTCGCTTTTTGTAACATGACACTTTTTTGGTCAAAATTTGTTGTTCCAAGTTTCCACTTAATAAAATTTACTAAGCCTTTATGTTCGACCATAACGCCTTTAGGATTGCCTGTTGTACCTGAGGTATAAATAACATATGCGAGTTGACTTGGGGAATAAGATAAAGCTGGTGCTTTGTTGCATGCAGTAGTAAAGTTAGGACTAATCACTTTTTTAGTTAGTGAGGTTGCCCATTTTTCTTTTGAATTGTTATCTGTAATTATTTGTTTGACATGGCTATCTTCGATTATATACTTGATTCTTTCTTCTGGATTCTCAGGATCTATAGGTAAAAAAGCAGCGCCTGATTTGAGAACACCTAAAATGGTGCTAACTAATTCAATTGAACGATTCAAAATAATACCAATCAGATCTTCTTGTCCAACGCCAGATTCTACTAATATTTTGGCAATATGATTGGCTCTTTGATCTAATTGTTCATACGTCACAGTCTCTCCACTAATACTAACTGCATCTCTTTGCGGATGTTTTTGAACTTCCAGTTCAAACCATGTTACTAAATCCAAATCTTTATAATTCGTATTTCTATTTGGATTAAACTCATGAATAACTTTTTCATATTCGCTTTCTCCTAATAGATTAATCAGTATATTTTCCAACTCATAACCCACTCCATTTTGTTATATTAAAAAGGCTGAAAATTCTATTTCAAATTCATAAGCGATTACTTTTTGAATTTAAACACGTGAATATTCAGTTATTTTAATTCAAATTCTATTAAATTTTTCACTAAATGTCAAACGTATTTTTCAATAAAAAATTAGTGCTTATTCTTTTTATCTTATTTTTCATCTTTATATACAACTTATATACCAATGATATGTAAATTTGACATTTCCCAAAATGTAAAATATACTTACGATACTTCAAATAATCGATCCACTAGTCTTTGTATAGGAGTCCATATGCTAATTACACATTTAATGAAGCTAGATTGTTCACTAAAAACAGATACTTACTCTAAATGGTACCACTTACTTGAATTGGAAAAGCAATACAAAATAGCGAAATTCTGCTTCCCCGATGACCGACTACGCTCACTTACAGCGGGCATCTTGTTACGCTCTATGCTATCCAATTATTGTGGATTAACTCTTTCTGAATTGACTTTTTCAACGTCTAAATTGGGAAAGCCCTTCTTAATTTCTCACCCAACTATCTTTTTTAATTTGACTCATTCTGCTAGTTATGTTGCTTGCTCAATCAGCAGTGCTCCTGTAGGGATAGATATTGAGAAGATGGTCCAAATTAATATTAAAGAGATTGCTACATTTTTTTCTATTTCAGAACAAGACTATATTTTTTCTAAAGGAAGCGAGCAAAAACGTTTAGATGCCTTTTATTCTATCTGGACCCTGAAAGAAGCTTTTAGTAAAAAAATGGGTTGCGGTCTATCGATTCCTTTGGACAGTTATTCATTTTCATTAAGCGGAAAAACGATTTCTCTTTCAACACATTTAAAAAATAATGCTCAATTTTCTTCACAGTCTATTGAAAAGCACTATAAATTTGGGCTTTGTTCCCCAATTCTTTCAGAAAATAATGAAAAACGTTTGACTCTAACTGAGTTGATTGAAACTATACCTTTTTAAATGCAAAAAAATGCTTAGCTTATCATTTTATAAGTGATAAGCTAAGCACAAAACGTCACCTAGTTTGCAGTGTTAACCGCTCTTTTCATTGATTAAAATTTTTAAACGAGTTCTTTGAAAAATAGCTAACTAACAACATGACTAACCCTGTAAATAGAAATAGGATATAGACCGAGTTTGAAAAAATATCAAATAAAAAACCATATACAGCCTGTGAAAGCGGCTGCGCACATAAACTTAATGTCGTTACATAAGACATTACTTTTCCAACTAACTGAACAGGTGTATTCGCCTGTATATTAGAAACAACAAAAATTGAAAATAAGGTAAACAAAGCTTGTAATAACATGATCATAAATGTAAATAGTGCAAACGTTACTGTAGCAGGCATATCGATCATAAAAATAACCCCCATGAGAAGAACTAACAGGCTCGATAACCCAACAATCAAATAACTATTTTTCATATTTAATTTTTTTGAAAGTACACCTACCATGATAGCTCCAGCAATTCCAGCTAAAGAAATCAAGCCTTGATTGATACCCAAATATTGACTATCCAGATCCAAAACGATTCGAATAATATAAGGGATACCAACAAATAACAACCCAGATATAAAGAAGCTGATAGCACCTAAAACTACGATAATTTTTATAATTGCTGGTTCTTCTTTCCTAATAAACAACCAGCTTTCTTTCAAATCTTTAATAACCGTTGCAATGGCACCATTCTCAAATTTAACTGTCAAAATAGGGATTTTGATAAAACATTCGATAGCCGCAGCACCAAAGAATAAAATAAAACACATAATAAATATCCATTCAATTCTCACTAAGCTATATAGAAAACCAGCAAGAATCGGCCCAACAAAATTTGCAAACAACTGAATTTGATTCACAACTGAGTTTGCCTTCAACAAATTATTTTCTTTAAATAACAATGGCATACTTGATTGGACAATCGGCGTTTCAAATGCTGACACAACTGACATCAAGAGCAAACAAATAGCAACGACCGCAATACTCGCTTTTGAAACGACTGAAAAGTAAACTAGTACCGCAATACAGGCATACAAACCATCCATAATAACCATCATATTTTTTTTATTGAAATTATCTGCTAAAACACCACCAATTGGGGAAAAAATAATTGTTGGAATGATCGATACTGCTAAAAGCGTACCAAACAATGCAGCAGACTTTGTTAGATCTAAAATATATAGGGATAACGCAAATTTCATTACAGAATTTGCTAAAACAGATAGGGTTTGCCCCATAATGATATAAGCAAAATTCCTACTCCAAATCGTACGACTTTCAATCTCCATTTTTTGCCTCCTAAATTTAAAAGCTAAAAGAGCTAGACCAGTTTTAACAGGGAAATAGAAAGAATTGGCTACGGTATTTTTCCCAAAAAACTGGTACATCATGCTCTTAGCGTTTCATATTGACTAACAAAAAGTTTGCTCCAGCTAAAATGCCTGGTATTAAAAAAACGAATGAGAATTTTAAACACACAAGGCTAACGATCATAACAAGCAAACTAATGAGCGAATATTTATTCGTCACTCTTGGTAATTTCACTTTGATTCCTAAACTTTCACCGATATTTTCAAAAAAACGAGTCATTTGATCCATTCTTATCATCCCTTTCCCTATAGTAAACTTGTTAGTAGCTGTGCACCTTGAGCCAGAACAATAACGATCCCACCCCAAATCAAGACTTTAGAAAGATTTTTATTTTTACTCTTATTTCTTTTGCCTAATACCAATCCGATAATAAGTAATATAATTCCTAAAATAATGGTTCCGATCCATACATATATTAGAACGGACTGATCAGGAATTTTGATAAATGAATTGTCTAAAAGTTTAGTTGGCATGATTAATACTCTCCCTTAATATAAAATATAGTGTACTTAGTCTGTTTTGATAAAAAAATCGACTACGAAACTTGAGAATCTTAAATTTCTTTTACTAACATTGAGCGATAAGTTATGACTAGCAAAATCAGGCTAACCACTCCCAGAAATAACGAAACAACAGGAATTCCTAGTAATCCTGAAGGTGAAGCTTGCGAATTAGAACCAATCACGACAATCACTAATGATGAAACGATTGTTGCAATAACCGAACTATTCCTCATCCCAATAAATAAAGGTAAAAATCCTAAACAAATGTTAGAAATAAGCACGATTACTACAGACCATAAGCTTTCAGGCATAAACGTGACAAATGTAAGCTGTCGACTTAATAAATAAATACTGATTTCTTGAAATACTGTAGAAAATACGGCAAATGCGGCTGTCAATAAGAAAACAAGCAAGAATTTGGCTAGAATCATTTGTTTTTTACTATATGGATAAGTAAATAACACGGTGATTGTTTTTGTTTTGTACTCCTCAATAATGATTTGAACAATCAAAATCGATTGCCATACAATTAGAACAGCTCGTGTAATCAGTAGGGCTAACTCAGAAGTCGTCAGTTGCATAGCTACACCTGTTGGCGTACCTTCACTTGGATTTGCTAGTAATGTCGACGTAAAAATCGAAAGAAGTAAAACGATGCAGTTCATCGCGAGCAACGAAATAATTTGGCTTTTCAAATTAATTTTTTTTAATTCGATTTTTAATAGTTTGCTCATTCATTCCCTCCTCCTTTAACTAAGGATAGATAGTATTCTTCAATGTCCATATCCATCTCTTCCAACTCTTTTTTACCCACTTCTTTAATCAGCTTACCTTTCGCGACAATCCCGATCGTATCAGCTATTTTGAATACTTCAATCAAGATATGGCTAGAAATCAAAACAGTGGTTCCATAGGTCTGATTGATACGTAAAATCAAATTTCTAAAATCAATAATTCCTTCTGGGTCTAATCCATTGATCGGTTCATCTAAAATCAATAGCTGTGGTTCATTTAAAAGTGCTCGACCTAATCCTAAACGTTGTTTCATTCCTAGTGAGAGCTGATCGATCATTTTCCCTTTCGCCTCACTTAAGCCAACATCTTGTAATACCTTATCTACATTGACCTTAAACTGTTCTCCCATGTAGTCACAATGAAGCAGAAGATTTTCTTCTACCGTCATATTTTCATAAAAAACAGGTGTTTCAATGATACTGCCAAGTTTCTTAAATTGATCCACAGCTTGCGGCATCTTCTCGTTAAAGAGATAAATCTCCCCACTATTCGGTTTTACAAGGTCAAAAATAGCTTTTATGATTGTTGTTTTTCCAGCACCATTCGCACCCAACAAACCGTAAATCATCCCTTTTTTTAAGGACAGCGAGACATCATCTAAAACAAGTTGTTCACCAAATGTTTTCGTCAGTTGTTTGATCTCCAACACATTATCCAATAACCAGTTCACTCATTTCTCTTGAATATTTATTTATGAATATTCATAACTTTATATTCACATGATAATGCTTGTCTAAAGTTCTGTCAAGTCTTTATAACATTTTTGCTGAAATTAATAAATGAATGTTCTATTTTTTGATGGATTCGCATGATAAAAACTTGACAAATTTTTTATTTAATCTACAATTATGAATATTAATAGAAATTTATTCAACAGTCAGAAAGTAGGCTACTAATGAAGACAGGTACTAAGGGATTTTCAGAAGAAAAGCGGGCAGAACTAAGAAGTACTCTCTGTATGGAATGTGAAAAAAGCTGGGGGATCAATGGTTATAAGAAAACGAATATCGCTGAATTGACCTCTAAAGCAGCCATTTCTACTGGCGCATTTTACTTATTATATGGCACAAAAGAAGATTTATTTGTTGATACATTAAATCGAGTTCAAAATCGCTTAAAAACAAATTGGCGCAACATTTTATATGCGGATCCATCTAAAGAAGGTTTTGTCGAAGCAATGAAATTCTTATTTAGAGAATACAAAAACTCGCCTTTTCTTTATGATTTCTCTAATCCTGATTTTTTAGCTTTTATTGGCAAATTACCACCAGATCTCATCGCTGAACTTGAAACGGACAACTGGAAGTTTTTTGAAGAGGCATTACACATTGCCAATCTAAAACTTAAGGTAAGCGAAAAAAAAGCCTTTGAAATCATCAATACTTTGCTAAGTATTATTATTATCCGCAACAGGGTAACCGATGATTTCGAGACTATTTTTGAGTTTATTTTAAACTCTACCATTGATAATGTGATTGAATAGCACTATAAAGGAGGAATAAGCATGTTATCAGAAATCAACACTACTTTAAACAAAGTCAACGACGCTTTAGATGTCAATGTTTCTTTACCCACACCAAATGACGACCGACTAGCCAAGGCATCTGCTGTCAATTTTTTATTAGGGACAACGGCTTTCTGCTATGGTCTCCTTTCAAAAAAGAAAAGTTATTGTGTAATAGGTGGCCTCTCAGTTCTTTCTGCATTATTTTTAAACGAAGAAATTGGTCGAGATAAGTAAATAGTAGTACTCACTTACAGGAATAAAAAAAGCATGTGCCAAATAAATTTTTTGACACACGCTTTTTTTGTATTTATTTTGTTGAAAAATTTGGGTTTTGCTTAATCATTTCTTGATACCATTTAAATGATTTTTTCTTCTTGCGTTCTAAAGTTCCTGTCTGATCATCATTTTTATCTACATAGATAAACCCATAGCGTTTTTTCATTTCACCAGTTGTTGCACTGACTAAATCAATTGGTCCCCACATTAAATAGCCAAAACAATCTACATAATCTTCAACGATTGCTTTTTCCATTTGTTCTAAATGTTTTTGAAGATAATCGATGCGGTAATCATCTTGAATCGAACCATCAGCTTCCACCTGATCCACTGCGCCTAAGCCATTTTCCGTAATGATGATCGGTAACCCGTAGCGTCTATATACATAATTTAAAAGATATCTTAATCCAGTCGGATCGATTGCCCAACCCCACTTACTCTGTTTAAGATACGGATTTTGAACACCGCCGAATAAAGTTTCTTCATTATCGTCGTCCCCTTCATAATGGGCCACACTTGAAGAATAATAATTTAGTCCTATAAAATCCAACTTGCCTTTTGCAAAAGCATCTTGGTCGGCTTTAGAAATTTCTAGCTCAATGCCTTGAGCCTTGTATTCTTTCAATTTGTACGCTGGAAATTTCCCCATACACATAGCATCGATCTGATAAAATTCACGATCTGTTTCTTTCAACGAATTCATAACATTTTGCGGATCACAATTTAACGGATAGGCTGGTGTCAAACCAAAAACGCAGCCAACTTGATTCGTTGGATCGATTCTTCGAGCTAACGCGACAGCCTCTACACTAGCTAATGTCATATTGTAGCTGATTGTTGCTAACGTTTGCTTTTTGTTTTCCATCTCAGTGTATTTCAATCCAGCAATAATATAGGTAAAAATATCTGATGCTTCTGTTTGAGGATCAATATGGTTCATTTCGTTAAACGTTACCCAATAACGGACTTTGCCTTTTAGCGCTTCAAACATTGTTTGACAATAGTTTAAATAAAAGTCAATGACTTTTCTGTTCGTCCATGAGTCATATTCTCTGACTAAATGAACGGGCATTTCAAAATGATACAATGTCACGATCGGTTCAATGCCATTTTTCAATAATTCATCGACTACTTTTTGATAAAACTGAACCCCTAATGGATTAGCTTTTGCTTCATCGCCTTTAGGATAAATTCTTGACCAATCGATGGAAATGCGTAGTGCTTTAAAACCCATCTCAGCAAATAAAGCGATGTCTTCTTTATAGCTATGATAAAAATTGATCCCATCATGTGATGGATAATATTTATCTGCCTCAATTGTCTGACAAATTTCACGAGGAGTTTCATGACTTCCTTGCGTGACCAGATCCATGATCGCCACACCTTTACCGTCTTGATCCCAAGCACCTTCACATTGATGAGCAGCAATACTGCCGCCCCATAAAAATTCATTTTTTTTCATTGTGTATTCTCCTTAAATTAAAAGCAACGCGGGCTCGCTCAGCTCTTAGAAATTGATAGATAGCCCGCAAAGCTAGATATTATAAAATAACGGTCAAACACTCATCATCGGCGAATAAATTTTCTTGTGTTGCTGGTATCACGTCTAAGTAATCCATTGTATTTGTAATAACCACGATAACAGTTGGGTCATACCCATCATTTTTGATTCCTTCAAAATCAACTGTTGATAGTAATTGACCTTGTTTTACATAATCGCCTTGTTCCACGATCGTATCAAAGTGTTTGCCATCAAGTTCTACTGTATCGATACCGATGTGGATCAGTACTTCTACGCCTTGTTCTGTTTTGATGCCGATTGCATGCTTCGTTGGAAAAACAGCTGATACTTCACCTGCAACAGGTGCAACGATTTGACTATCACTTGGAATAATTCCTAATCCTTTACCTAATGCACCCGTTGAGAATGCTTGATCGTTGATTTCAGCTAATGGAACCAATTTTCCTTCTACAACTGAAGCCAGGGGAACTTTCTTTAAGGTCGTATTTGAGACTTGTTCAGTTTCTTTTAGTGGTTCTTTTGACTGGACTTCTTTTTCTTCTTGAGGAATCCCTAAAATGTAAGCAGCAACACCCGCTGCTACAAAACCAACCACTACACTGATGATCATAAAAATCAGGTTAGAGAAATCTTGATTATCCGCATACGATGGTAGCCCCATCAAGCCCCAAACAATAGAATAGGTTTTTACGTTCATTAGACCTGCAAACAAACCACCCATTCCACCACCGATCATAACGGCAATAAACGGTCTTCTATATTTAATAAAGGCACCATAAATCGCTGGTTCTGTGACACCCATCAACGCACTAAAACTCACTGTCCCAAATAATTGTTTCTGTTTAGAATCTTTTGCTCTTAAGAAGTAACCTAACATGGCACCTGATACAGCTAAATCAGAAATTGTCGCTGCTGCTAAGAAAATCGGGTCGTACCCCATTTTGTTTACAAAATTCAGTGCTAAAGGCATCATGAAGTTTCCAGCACCTAACATGATCAAGAACGGTTGGAATGCTGCATAAAGCATCACAACGATCCAGCTACCAAATGTATTGTGTAAGACTTCAAAGAACCAACCAATACCGTCGCCAATCCAAATCCCGATCGGTCCAAATACTAATAATGTTACTGGCAAACAAATCACCATGATCAATAATGGGTTTAAAAAGTATTGTAAAAACTTCGGAACATATTTTTTTAATAATACTGTTAATTGTCCCATAAACCAAACAGCTAAAATAATTGGAATAAATGAGTTCGCATAAACCATTTGCGGTAATTGAATCCCAAAGATGCTCAAACCTGCTACATCATTGATTGAACTTGAAACAAGCGTTGCTGCTAACGCTACTGCCAAATAAGGACTCGCTTTTAAGCGCTTTGCACAAGACATAGCAATTAAAATTGGTAAAAAGAAAAAGACTGCTGAACGAATCGAATCTAATAATTGATACGTTGGGCTATCTGCAGAAATCAGCCCTGTGATTGAAAATAATGATAAAAAACCAGCTAGTAATCCAGAAGCAATAATCGGCTCGATCACAGGTGTCATTGTTTCAGAAAGTAAGTCCATTGCTGCTTTTAACGGATTTTTTTTCTCTTTTACTTCTGTTTCCTCATCTGAGCTGGGTGCTATTCCCAACATACTGATCAATTCTGCGTGAACTTCACTAACATGTGTCCCAATGATCACTTGGTAAGCTACGTTATTAGAGACAACATCGATTACGCCATCTAGCGCCTTTAATCCTTCTGTGTCAGCCTTTGAGCGATCATTTAAGGTAAAACGTAAACGGGTCATACAATGAACGACCGCTTGGATATTCTCTTTCCCACCTACTAGGCGGATGATGTCTTCATTAAATGTTTGATATTTCATTTTCTTATGTCCTCTCTTTTTGACTCCGATGCGTCACTCGATGGATATGGAGCATAAGATAGGTTTCTTCATCGATCGTTAGATTACAGCTGTACTTTTGCTGAACATAGACTCTGATTTTCTGCACACATTCAAACGAACTAGGATACAAGAGCTTGATTTGTTCATTTAAGATTGAATCACTTTCCTCATCACTATTTTGAGTCATGATTCGTTGAATAAAGTATTGCAGATGGGTCATCAGCCTCATATAATTCAAAGAGCCTTCATCTAATTTAATCTGAAAATGATACTGAATGATCGATAAGATATCTCTTAAACTCTCCATTGAGCGGATCGTTTCGTCTAGATTATTCTTATCCTCCTGCAGATTGACAAAGTGTAACGCAATCGAAACAGCTTCATCCTCTGGAAATGTTACTTGGAATTGGTCATTGATCAAGTTCAATGCATACATGCCAATGTCAAAATGCTGCGGATAAAATTTCTTTACTTCCCAAGTTAATGGGCTGCGAATAAATTGTCCTTTGGCTGCACGTTTCAATGCAAATTCGATATGATCCAGTAATGTCAAACTGAGATAGTCATTTGATTTTTCACCCAACTTTTCTTCCCCGTAAGCAATGATTTGATTGACTAAAGTGATATGATTCGCATCAGAATGAGACAACAAATAACTAAAGTGCTCCAACATATCATTAGAATCTAACACATACGTTTTTTCAATTTCATCTTCATGGATGACTTGACCGACTTTTTTTCTAAACGCCAAACCCTTGGCATAGACGATGACCTCGTTGTCTCCACGGCTTACGATTGCTACGTTGTTGTTTAAAATTTGACTTACTTTCACTTGATATACTCCTTTCCAGAAAAAAAACTCAAACTACCCAGGAAAGGACATTCCTAGGTAATCTGAGTTCTGCCTGCATTATTCAGTAACATACTCTATAAATGACTACATCGTCATTATCAGTTTTTTCTCTTGTGTTTAGTATAATCCATTCAGCTAAAATAAGCAACGCTTACATTGAATATATTTCGGTATTCTTCTCTTAATCCAGATTGCCGCCATTTGTTTCAATTACTTTTTTGTACCAATAGAAAGAATCTTTTCTAGAGCGATCCAAGGTGCCTTTTCCCTCATCGTCTAAATCCACATAAATGAAGCCGTAACGTTTGGACATTTCACTCGTACTTGCACTGACTAAATCGATACAGCCCCATGGCGTGTAGCCCATTAAGTCCACACCTTCATTGATGGCTTGTTCCATTTGTTCAATATGACTTCTTAAATAATCAATACGATAGCTATCATGAATACTGCCGTCTGCTTCGACAACATCTTTAGCACCTAACCCGTTTTCTACGATAAATAATGGAATTTGATAACGATCATATAGCTTATGCAAGGTTACACGTAAGCCAACTGGATCAATTTGCCAACCCCATTCACTTGCTTCTAAGTAGGGATTTTTCTTAGACCCCAGTAAGTTGCCTTCTGTAATATTGCCCTCTTTTTTATGGGACGCAATGCTACTCATGTAGTAGCTGAAAGACATATAATCGACTGTTCCTTCTTTCAGAATTTGATCATCACTTGCTTCTTTTTTGATCGTAATATTATGGTCACGGAAGAATTTATTCATATAACTTGGATAATATCCACGAATTTGAACATCTGAATAGAATAAGTTATTGTGATCACTATTCACACTTTCCATTACATCTAACGGATGACAGGTTTCCGGATAAGCTTCCATTCTTGCTAACATACAACCAATTTTCGCATTTGGAATAATGTCATGACACGCTTTAACTGCTAGAGCACTTGCTACAAATTGATGATGGGCTGCTTGGTATTGCGCCTGCAGCATATTTTTTTCTCCATCAGCTAAGATTCCACCACTTAAATAGCCTGTCATTCCAATAATATTGATTTCATTAAAGGTCAACCAGTATTTCACTTTGTTCTTGTAGCGATTAAAAAGAACACGTGCATAACGTTCAAACGCTTCAATCGTCTTACGACTTTCCCATCCATTTTGCTTAAATGCTAATCCTAAAGGAAACTCATAATGAGAAATCGTTACGAGTGGTTCTATATCATATTTCAAGCACTCATCAAAAACCGCATCATAGAAAGCTAAACCAGCTTCATTTGGCTCTAACTCATCTCCGTTTGGAAAAATGCGCGGCCAAGAAATCGATAAACGGAACGTTTTAAAGCCCATCTCAGCAAATAAGGCAATATCCTCTTTATATCTATGATAAAAATCGATGCCGTGACGTTTCGGATAGACTCCTTCTTTGTCATTCATCGCAAACTCAACATCTGCTTTGGTCGTTGGTTTAAGTAATTCTGCCATACTTATTCCGTTTTCTTTGATAAAACGTGCAGTATCAGCTGTTGACCAGCCCTTACCGTCTTCTAAAAATGCCCCTTCAAACTGATTAGCTGCTGTTGCGCCGCCCCATAAAAAATTTTGTGGAAATCCACTCATATTTCCCATCCTCTCAATCATTGATTTAGTGTATAATTGATTTAACAACTTTAGTTTACCATGAGAAGAGCCCGAGCTATTTTTATGTTTCTGATACGATTTTCATTATTACGATTCATTTTCATGTTTGCGAAAATGAATCGCTACGAAGGAGTTTTTTGATGCTTGATCTATTTGATTTTCTCCATTATTTAAATACGAATAAGCGAGATGCAACCTATTCACGAATCATCATTTATCTCTTTACTCATCTTGACAAAATTCGAATGATGACGATTACTGAAATTGCAGAATCTTGTTTCGTCTCACCTGCAACACTAACACGTTTTTGTCGTCACTTCGGTGTTTCCAGCTTTGCCTCTTTACGGGAATCGTTAGTTTCTTTAGGAACAATGAGAAAGCATAGTGGTTTACGGATGAAAGAACAGGAATTAGCAGATTTGACTAGTGATCCCAAAAGTTATCTCGCTTCTTATGGAAATGAAATCAGCACAGCAATCAATGATGTTTTACAAACGATCGATATAACCCAAGTGGATCATATCTTGGCTGATATCCATCATGCTGAAGAAATCGTTCTTATCGGCTACAGTTCCACTTTAGATTTAGCTAAAGATTTACAAACCTCTTTTCTACTCAGCCAAAAATTAGTCTTGGTAGGAGAAACAGAAGAAACACAGCAAGCTTTTATTGAAGACCTTAGCACAGATTCGATGGTGATTGTTATTTCATCTTATGGTTCTGTCCTTAATCGCAGTAGTGAGCTAATGAGAAAAATCAGCGACAGTCCCGCACGGTCGATTCTTTTGACACAGCATACACAAAATACTTTGACCAACCAATTTGACTTAGCTGTCAATGTAACGACGACAAATTATGTGCGTATTGGAAATTATCCGTTGACTTTTTTTCTAGATTATTTTGTAAGACGCTATGCAAGTTTGTATCAGTAAATAAATTAAGATTGTTATTATAGGAGGAATTATGGGTATATTTGATTTTTTTAAAAAGGAAGAGCCAAAAGAAGTGGTTGATTTAAATGAGGAAGTCGCTAAAATCGTCGCTATTTATGAAGATTATCCTGAATTTCCAGCGATGTCAGCTGACCGTAACGTTGATGAATGGTTAAAAACAATTGCAGATGGTAGTGGCAAAATTGTTCCGAAAGAAAATATGATCAGAAATGCAGATGGTTTATTACCTGGTGAAGTGCTTTTACTTGATTGGGTCAATGAAAAAGACTCGACTACTGGGTGTTTTCCAGAGTTCTTTGAAATGGAGTTTGGAATTGATCCCGTAGAAGCAACGAATCAACTATTATTTGCTGATTATCTAGATATTTTAAATGATGCATCTGTTATTGATTATTGGTCTTTATTTCAGCTAAATGAAGTTTTAGAGGAAAATGGTCTCAACCAATATGATACGAAAGAACGCGCTATCCAAGTATTGAAAAAGGAATTTACCGCTGATTATATCGTAAATATGGTCGATCCCGGGATTTATGTTTTAATGGAGAAAGGTCAGTTTATTGTATCTAAATATGCTGATTTTATTCACGAATATTTAGATACACCACCTGAATAAAAAAATCTAGGCTAACAATCACTGTTGTGCCTAGATTTTTTATCTAACTCCCAAGGCCTACACTGTTCGATTCCCCAGAGTCCACCACTTCACTCTATCCCTCACCATTGTTGCTTTTGTATTCGTTACAGGCAGCGTTGTACTTTCTTTAAATTAAAGAAAGAAGAAAAAAGCACTTAAAAAAAGCAACTTTCTTCTTACAAAGGTGTTCAATTTCTTATTTAAATCATTTCTTTTCTTCCATAAATATCGGTTTCTACAGTTTTTCTGAACAAATAATAACATAAAAAAGAGAGCAACAAGACGCTACAAGCTATGAAGGTTAGCGGCAAAAAGACATTGCTTGTCGTTTGCTTAAAGATCATGCCAATCATTATTTGTCCTAATGGAACTGCACATTGCGCACATGCCACAATTGTGGCCATCACTTTTCCTAGATTTTCTTTAGGCGTCACTCGCTGGACCATGGAAATCAAGTAAATCGAGATAACACTCATCAACATACCAATTGGAATACCTGTGATCACAAATAAGACAAACCCTAGTACATTCCCAGAAGGTGTCCCGGCGAAAGTTAACCCAAGATTCATAGCAAACAACAACAATCCTGATAATGTAAACGTAAGATACAGGTTGTTCAGACGTAATTTCTTTGTAAAAAAACCAGCAAATACAGCACCTAAAATTGTTGCAAGGCTGACTAAAGACATGCCAAAACCATACATCGAATCATTGGCCTGTAGAATTACTCTTAATATAACAGGCGTACCTACAATAAAAAATGATGCTAACACAAAGTTGACAAGCGCCGCAATCAGAATCGATTTTAAAATTACTGAATTTTTGCGGACCTCTTGAAAGCCTTCAATCAAATCTGAGGTCAGTGTTGTGAGCAACCCCTTTTCTAACGCTCTTTTTTCAAACGGAATTTGAAGGAAGGATTCAATCACAGCTGCCAAAAGGAAAAAAAGTGCACTGCACGCAACCAGTACCTGAGCACCTAAAATACTATAGAGAATACCGCCAATAATCGGTGCCACAACATTAGACATGGAAAGAACGCCATTCACTAACCCATTCACTTTTTCTAACTTGCTTTCTTCTACCAATAAAGGAATACTGGCGGTAACAACTGGCGTGTCAAAACTGCCGACGATCGATAAGAGGAACAACAGCGCTCCTATCATGAAAATCGATTGATTCATCCCTAAAACAAAAAATAGAAACACAGCCAATACTGCATTCGCAATGTCCATCAAAACCATTAACATCCGTCGATCAAATCGATCAGCGATTGCACCACCGATTGGTGCAACTAAAACAGGGATACTCGAAATCGCCAAAACCGTTGCAAAAATATCTGCTCGTCCGGTCTGATCCAACACGAAAAGTGATAAAGCAAATCGTAAAATAGCACCTCCAAACACCGAAATAACTTGTCCCAATATCAAATATAGAATATTCTTTTGACCCTTTTTCATTTTCTCTCTCCTAACATCCTTGTCTGTGTCCATCTGCCAATAAAGCGATTACTTTTATATCACTTATAAGCTTACCATTTTATGGTAGTTTCCTACTCATTCAAAAGAACTAGTTTTTCTAGGACTTTCGGCTGATTATTACAGATCAGTGTTATTAGATTCGGTCCTTCTTGATACTTTTAAAAATCGCTCAATCCTTGAGCTAGTTGCTTTAGTTTGGCTTGATTCAAGTGATAGCTTTTTCCCTCTTTTATAACCACTTCATTCTTTTGAAATTCAGTCAATGTATACATCAGATGTCGATAGCTAACCCCTAAATATTCAGCAGTTTCCGTTTGTTTTTCAGTGTAGACTCCTCCAACTTCTGTCTGCAGCATATATGCCGCTAAACGATGCTTTAATTCATAATTTTGATTATTTGAAAAATGCTCTACTCTTAGCAGAACTTTTTCACCTAAATACTGTGCAAGAATTCTTAAAAAATGAGGATCATTTAGCAAATCTTGTTTTACCTTCTGATAGGGCAGCGCTAAACAAACACAACGGTCGATTGCTTGCACATCTTTGACTTGTTTTTCGACTTCTAATAAAGACAGTTCTCCGATAAAATCTCCACCACCTAAAAATTGAATCAGCGAACGTCGACCATTTTCATGTATTTTGTAAATTTTGGCTCGACCTTCAATGACAAAAAAGAGATGCTCTACTTGTTTTTCAAAACGAACAATGTATTCTTTACTATCATAAATAAAGAGTTTGGCTTGTTTGAGTATTGTTTCGGAAAAGTAAGTAGATAAATCAATTTTATTTTCTCCAATTACTTCATTCAGTTGCTCTAAGCAAATTTTTTTCATGTCATTCTCCTTAAAATGTGAGATATCTCCTATTATTATGACTGATTATCCGTTAAATTGTGAGTGGGACATAACTCTTCGAGTCATATCCCGCTCACGTGGAATCAGGATAAACGGTGGGAGCAGAAGCAACCCCTTCGGAAATAAGCTGAAATTCACAAAAATTTGAAGAACAATTTTCGTGAATTCCCTCTTATTTCTCGGGGTTTAACACTTCTGTCCCATCCTCATTCTTTTTTGTCAGTGCTAACGATGCTTGATTCGCTTTTATATTAGGAGGGTTCATAGTGAAAAAAATAATATCTTCATTGTTCTTTTATACACTTAGCGGTATTGGCATCAGTTTAACCTTAAAGGCCGAGATCGGTGTTAGTAGTTTCAATTCGCTCAATGTAGCGATTGCTTCAATCAATGAAATTAAAGTTGGGACAATCACCGTCTTATTAAATACTTGTTTTTTGATTCTGTATATGTTGCTATCTAAGGAAAAACATTTTTTGAAGTATTTATTGATGTTTCTTTCAGTCCTTTGCTTGGGAAGTATTATCAATTTCTTTACATATACAGTACTCGCTCCACTGAGTTTGAATAATTATTTGCTTCGGTTAGCAGTCTTTGTTCTTGGTACATGCGTTGCAGGTTTTGCAACTGGAATGGTGATCTCCCTTGGGGTGTTACCTTTTCCTATTGAAAGTGTCTGTATTGTTTTATCAGAATTGACTGGCTATTCTTTCGCTAAGTTCAGGTATGGTATTGATTTGTTTTCAGTAGCTAGCTCCTTAGCCCTTTCATTTATTTATGATCTGCCGATTTTTGTCAGGGAAGGGACGCTGATCAGCTTAGTCTTATTATCTGGTGTCATCTCTTTTACCAAAGCTAATTACGAAATCTACTTACTCAAACGAAACAATTAAAGAAAAGGCGCAGAAAACGTGATTGCTCATTCTGCGCTCTTTCTTATTTGTCTATTTTAATAAATGGTAAGGCACCATCCGTAAATATTTCATCTCCACCACCGTTACGACCATGATAACTCGTTGTAAAATGCTCCACAACCTCAACTGAGACGGCTTGACTCGATTGCTTAAACGAATCTAAAACAAAATCTCGTTCTTTATCAATATCTGAATTGATTTTATGTGTGACCTGTCCAGTAAAAAATGAGAATCCTACTTTTTTATCATAAGTAGCGGCTCCTAACCAGTCTGCCTCTCTTCCACCTGGTAAATACCAATTTTCTGGAGTTTGCCAAAAACGAATATGATGTCTTCTTCTAGGGTTATTATTTATCTCTCGTTCAAAAGCTATATCTTGTTTCTTGTTGAACAGAAATAGCGAACTGACAGGTGCTTTAGGGTATGACTTCCCAAAAACACTTGCAGTGATCATATGCAGACTAGACTTTACCGATAATGGCTCCGCAATTGTCCATCCTGCTTCTAGAAAAAGTTTCTCTAATTCTTTTTTTGTACCAATAAAGGCAAGATTGATAGGATCACCAAGCAAACCATCACTGGTTCTTGAACGACCAATGAAATAATCTGGCAGATAGCGACCTGTCAATAATTTATTAATATAAGGAATCACTAGATAAGAGCTAAATAGCCATAACGCAATATAGAAAAATAGATGGATTTTTTTAGTTAAAATTTCTGCAAATAACGACTGATAAACTAAATAACCAATAATCACGATCACAATGAAACGAAATACTCTAAATATACTATTCAACACCGTTTGCTTTTTCATTTACTCTCTCTCCTTTTTATATAACTTATGGCTCTATTTTTCTAGGTTATAAGAGACCTATCGATTATAATTATCCAGTCCTCCTTCAAATATATAACAGAACTAATCTTTTGTTCCAAGCTCATCTCAATTATATTATTCATCGCCTTTTTGGTATTCAGTTGTTGTAAGCATTGCTCTTGTTTTTTCGATCCTTTCTTTAATGGCAGTTATCAAAATGAAAAAATGTTTTTTCGTTTAATTAAATTATACTCTATTCTGAAATAAAGTCGTCTGATAGCATTTAAACTAAGACATAAAAAAAGAAGTAACCAATAAATGGCTACTTCTTAGAATAGTCTACTTTTTCTTAATACCAACCATTTGCTAACCAAAAGGCTTGTGCAGCTTCCCATGAACCATAACGTCCTGCTACATAACTATCTGCTACGCGCTCTTGATTGGCCTCAGAGTAATCACCATTTAGATAAGAAGCATCTAATTGATATCTCCCGATATATTTGCCATTTGTCGCATTATATGAACCGCTAGATTCTTTTTGCGCGATCCATTCTTTTGCAGAAGAAGTTGTAGCTGTTGCAGTTGGCGCTACTTCTTGAGCAACAGGAGCTGATTGTTCTTGTACTTCTTGTACAGGTTCCGCTACTGGGGTTTGCTGAGTCGGTGCTTGAGTTGTCTCATCAGCGGTACGAATCGTTAATTGTTCGCCCTCAAAGATCATATTTACATTCGAAATGTTATTATCCTTAGCAATCAAATCAATCAAGCTATTGTCTCCACTAAACTGATGAGAGATAGTAGATAATGTATCTCCAGTTTTTACTGTATATAAGCTATCGGCATGCGCGTCAGTCGTTCCCATAAAAATTCCAAATCCTGCAGTCAAAGTTGTTGCGAATAAAATCGTTTTAAGTGATTTCATGTTGTTTCTCCTTTGTAAAAAATATTTTTGTCGTTTGTTTATCGACTTTGCATACTTTAACATCTAAAAATATTTCATAGGTGAAGATCTAGTGACAATTCGTTACGAGTGTTTTCGTTGCGTAACAGCTTGTAAAATTAGAGCAGAAAAACACTTGTTCGCACTTGATTTGTAGTTGATTTTAGAAATGGAAAAATTCATGATTTTTTCTGAAATTTATTTTTTTCGATTCGATAACGGTTGTCATATTACAAAATTCTAGAAATATTACAAGATATTTGTCTGAATTGCTATCAATTCGAGCACTTTTTTCAGTAAGTTTGGCCCATTTTTATAAACCGATTAAGTAAATACACGTCATTTTCAATCAAAATAGAGCAAAAAAACAGAATCCATAATTGACTAGGATTCTGCTTTTATGGGCTCTATACTTTCTGATGTTGGTGAGAAATCACCGGCATCTTTTTAATGCAAAATAATAGAAAAGACACCCTGATATCCTTTAGAATTAAGTCGTCTAAACCCATTCAAAAAGGAGAAATCAAGATGTCCTACACCAATCTTATCAAAGAAACCTTAGATATTCTAGACTTAAACATTACTTTTAATGAAAATGGCTTAAAAAAAGAACGAATCAAAGGTAGAATCTGTCAGGTCTTCTCAGGTACGCTCGATTATGCTGCTCATGTTTGTCCTCATTGTGAATCGAAAGAGAATGCCGCCATTATACGTTGGGGCTTTACAACTTGTCTGATTTTACTGAATGATGTTTCGGAGTATCAAACGTATTTACGCTTGAAGAAACGCCGTTTCTTCTGTTACTCCTGTAATCGATCGTTCGTTGCTAAAACGAGTCTTGTTGAAAAACATTGTTCGATTTCAACTAAAGTGAAGCTATCCATTGCCGATAGACTCAGAAAAACCACTTCTATGAGTGAGATTGCGCGTCAAAAGAAGGTCTCTGTCTCTTCTGTTTATCGTGTCCTAAAACGATTTTATGAACCTAAAAAAATCAACCGACTCACTTTACCTGAAGTCCTTTGTTTTGATGAATTTAAATCAGTTAAGCAAGTCACCGCTTCTATGAGTTTTATCATGATGGATGGTCAAACAAAGCAGTTAATTGATGTCGTTGAAAATCGTCAGCTCCCTTTTCTAGAGCGGTATTTTTCACGTTTTCCTTTGGCTGTTCGTAAAACGGTTAAGTATATTGTTTGCGATATGTATGCCCCTTATTTTTCTCTCGTTAAAAAGTTATTTCCGACGACTCAGATTATTCTTGATCGCTTTCATATTGTCCAACTCATCAGCCGAACCTTTTTAAAGCACCGTATTCAGAGAATGAATACATTTCTTCATCAGGGAAATACAGAAGCAAAAAAATATCGACACTTGAAGAAATACTGGAAACTTCTTCAAAAAAATCAGTCGAAGCTTGATTTTGAAAAACGCCTTTGGCGTTCTTCCTTCCGCACCTATTTAACTGAAACAGAAGTCGTGGATCGTTTACTTGCGTATGATGACGAATTGAAAAGTGGCTACACCTGTTATCAGGACTTTCTTTATGCCGTACAGACAAGAGATTTTGCTCGGTTTTGTGCACTATTAGACGAAGATTTTTGTCGTCTTCCTACCTATTATCAAACGACTATTGGTACTTTTAAGAAGTACAAAAATGAAATTAAAAATGCGCTAGAATTGCCTTATTCTAATGGACCATTGGAATGTTTAAACAACCATATTAAAGTGTTGAAGAGAAATGCTTATGGGTTTCGTAATTTTTACAATTTTAAGTTGAGAATTTCTTTATGTTTTGGCACTATTCTTTTTCAAGAAAATAGAAAAACCTAGAGGAAATTTCCTCTAGGAATCATATTAATCGATTTAATTCTTTAGATTTTCTTCACCAACATTAGTTGACAAAGAGCCGAAATTTCCTCTAGGAATCATATTAATCGATTTAATTCTTTAGATTTTCTTCACCAACATTAGTTGACAAAGAGCCCTTTTATGCTTTTGACTATACATTTAAATCTTTTTGTTCAATTACTGATTCTAATAATCGATTCTCCGTTTGAATAATGTCAAAGAAAGCACTGATTTTCTCTAATTGTTCATAATCGATTTGATATAATTTTACTCTGGGTTTAAAAAATAAGAACCCAGGACGAATTTTTACTCGCTCATTGATCAAATGGCATTGCTCCATCATCGATTGTAAATCCATTTCAGATACACTGTTCTTGATTTTTTCAATCCGTGCTCGTTCATAGACCCATTGATCTTTCGTCACGGTCATTCGCTCAGTAGTTGTGACTAATTGACGATTTAAACGCCAAGATTGCTCAATAAATTTTGCCTTTTTATACAGATCATCATACTGAATCAAATCAATTCGAACAGGTTTATACCAGTCTTCTTCATCTATTGTACTTTTTTGATGCTTCTTAAATCGTTTTAAGCCACTAACGAGTAAGCTGTTTTCTATGGCGAGCAGCTCGTACTCCAATTTTTCTTTTGCTACCCGCACACGTTCCTTTGACGCTTTTTCTCGTTTTAGACTTTCTTTGAGGAAAAGAACTTCATTTTCCTCTGAACGAGCAATAGCTGTTGTGTCAGCTGCTTTTTTAGGTTCGATCTCAATGTCGGTTTCGGTTTCGGTTTCGGTTTCGGTTTCGGTTTCGGTTTCGGTTTCTAACTCCTCAGCCTCCAAAAACGAATGATCAAAGTCCGGTATCTCTTCATCATTTTCCTCTACAGATACTTCTACTGGAAAGCTAAGTGTTTCACCTGCTAAAGAGACATCCTCTTCCTCTTGAAAGCTAGAAAGAAGTTTTGCTTCTAGGATACTGCTGACAGATTGATTTTTTGAATACCCCATCTGCTCTAAACTAGTTGAAACAACAAATTGTACTGGTTCGTCTTCTGAGTTTAGTGAGACTGGAACGAACTCACAAAAATATGTACTAAAAGCGCCATCGACTTCTTCGATGATTCTCGTCCAAATAAATTGCGGGAAGAGTTCTTCTAGTTCTTCCAATAAAACATCCCAATTTAATTGCGCTTGAAAAAACTGAATTTCTACATGCTTTTTAATGGGCGAAGAAATTACTTTTCGAGAAAGTTCATCATTTTCCCGAAAAGTGAGAAATTCTCCTGTTGAGCGTTCATAGAGTGTTTCGCACGCTTCAATGATTTCTTCTGTGCTGTTTTTTTGGTAGAGAACGGTCCCTAAAGTGAATGGGATTGCTTGTTGATGAAAAAAAACATCGAAATAATCATTCATTAAACCGTTCTCCTTTCTTTTTATGATTGAAGATCATGTACTGGGGTTAAAATAAGCTGTTGTCCCTCTGTTAAGAAGTACTGTTCTAGATCGTTCCACTCTTTTAACGACCAAACAGAAATACCAGTTTTTTTAGAAATACTCGCTAAAGTATCTCCTTTTTTCACTTCATATGTTTCTTTTGTCTTCTTGCGCGTTGCACTTACTTGATAATCTTTTGTATCTTTTTTAGTTGTTGTTTCACTGGTACTTGTTGTTTTTGTATCTTTCTTAGTTGAAGAAGTTGTTTTAGTTTCTTTTTTAGCTGAGGAAGCGGTCTTAGCTTCTTTTTTAGCTGTTGTTTGAGTCGTCCCTTGATTTGTGAAAGCGTTAGATAGATTTTGAACCATTTCTAATGAACGATCTACTGCGTCTTCTTTCATTATAACAGTGCTTGGATCTTCTTGTTTTGGCACGCTCAGTTTTTGACCGATAAAGAGCATCCGTCGATCTAATTGATTCTTTTCCAAAATAGCTAATGTGGAAATATTATAAAGTTCACTGATTGATTTAAGTGATTCACCTTTTTTCACAACGTGAGTAAGGTACTCAATTTTTTGATCTTTGTCATCGTCTTTTTTCTCTAATTTATCAAAAGAGGTGTTCAACGTGATTTTCTTCGCTTTTTTACTGTTCTTTTTATCTTTCAGCGTATCGTACTGTGTTAAATCATACGCATCGATCAAACCATTTAATTTAGAATTATAGCTAGTATCCGTTGCATAACGTCCAGTTAGAAACTTCGTCGCATCTTTATAAGAGGTCGTTTTATTTTTCCAGGTACCACTATAAAATGCACTGCTAGAATCTGTACCACCTTTAAGTAGCTTCACGTAATCGCCTAGCGATTCTTTGTAAGAAGGATACTTTCTAAAATTAGAACGAATCGTAAACATACCACCAGAACCATTGTCTTCACTTGTTAGAAAGTTTGCACTTGCCCCTTCATAGCTTCCTTTGATTCCAAATAGGTTATAATTTGGTGCAGAAGCTAGTGCGCTATTGCCAGAAGCACTTTCTAAAATTGCCTGAGCAATCATTACTGATGCATATAAATTGTTCTCACCTGCAATTGTGCGGGCATCTTCACCAATCACTTTGACAAAGCTTTTTGTTGTCAAGTTCGGACTGATATGAAACACTTGATCAGACCCAGCTGAACTACCAGCAGTATTGCCACCTGTCGTTGTTCCAGTATTTGGTCTGTTTGACGATGGAGCAGGTGTATTTGGCTGATAGCTTGGACCTTGGACTGAAGGTCTATTTGGTTTTGGTGCTGGTTTATTTGGTTTTGGTGCTGGTTTATTTGGTTTCGGCTTTGGTTTTGGTTTTGCCGGTGTTGTTGAACTTGTGCTACTACTTGTCGTACTACTGCTTGTTGTAGAACTAGTTGATGATGTCTCAGATGTACTGGTTGAATCTGTTGTCTCGTGTGTAGAACTAGTATCTTCTGTTGAGCTCGTTGATTCACTACTTGTTTCAGCTGTTGAATCTGTTGTTGACGAGGTTGTACTAGTATCTGTAGAGGAACTCGTTTCAATTCCTTCTATTGTGCTTTCTGTTGTTTCATGTTCTTTAGTTGAAGATAAAATAGCTACACTCTCTTGTTCTTCGGAGCCTGAAGTTACTGTATCGTCGACTTCTTTGGCAACAATCGGTTGAACATCGGTAACAGAAAGGACAGCACTTGAAGTAAGTAACCCTACACTCAATAATCGTAATTTCTTACTGTTTAGATTTCTTTTTTTCATTCTGTGTCCTCTCTTTCTTATTGATCAGGATCTTCTTTCACCAAATTGATGATTTGGTTGAAGGCTTGTTCTGATTCTTCCTTCACGTCTTTGATACGTTTGTAATAGTTTTGGTATTCTTGTTCCGCACGCTCTAAGCGTTTTAAGACGCCTGCTTTTTTCTTTGTTTCTTCATTAATAATTTGTGCACGTTGATTAGCTTGGCTGATAATTTCTTTAGCTTGTCTCTTGGCCTCAAGCAACACTTCACCGATATCTTCTTTAGATAATTGCTGATCGACATCGATTGTTTTTTGGGCTAATTGACGTTTTGTTGTTTCTAATTCTTGACGAACCTTCGCTAATTCTTCATAAGCTCCTGTATCCGTAGGAGTATCTGATGCCATGATCACGATACGATCTTCTGTCAATTTATCGATTTCTTCTTGCTTAGCCAATAGCTCTTGTTCGTACTGTCTAATTTTATTGGCAAAACGTTCTGCTTTTTTACGGTTTAAATCAGTTTCGTCCATCTGACGGTTGCTGTCTCGTAATAGGCTGTTGTACTTGCTTTTTACTTGTTCCAGTTCGGCCATTCGTGCATCGTAATCTTTTGGCACAGCTTGAACCATGGCCAACTCATTTTCTAATGATTCGTTTGACTCACGTAAGGCTTCTACCTCGTTTTGTAATTGAGAGCTTTCTCTTTTACTCTTACGCAATTCAGCTTTCAACTCACGAATTTCACTTTGAAGTTGTGCGTTTTCTTCTTGAAGCTCTTCTAATTCATCATCATCGATAACTTCATGGATTGGTGGTCGTTTTTTCTTTGGTTTAGGTTTTTTAGTAGGTGCTGGAGTTGGTTTTTTCTTCCTACGAGAAAATAACGAACGTTCCTCTTCATCATCATCGTAGTCTTCGTCGTCATCTTCGTCATAATCTTCGTCGTCATCATATTCATCATCATCGTCGTAGTCTTCGTCGTCATCTTCGTCGTCATCATATTCATCATCATCATCGTCGTCATCATATTCATCGTCGTAGTCTTCGTCGTCATCATATTCATCGTCGTCGTAGTCTTCGTCGTCATCATACTCATCATCATCGTAATCTTCATAATCATCGTCATCATATTCATCATCGTAATCTTCATATTTTTTTCTTTTTTTACCTTTGCCTTTGCCAAAAATTTTTAGCATATGCTCACTTCCTTCTACAAAAATGGGACTGTCTCTTTTTTTGATTATTTTTAACATACTGATTTTAATACTAAGTAAATTATGTGATTTGTCGATATATGTAACTATAGTGACAAGTGTAGTATTTTTGATTTGTAAAAATAACCAACTTCACTTTAGGTATATGTTTTTCAGTAGTAGTTTGACCTAGCTCACTCGGCTAATCAGGTTCCTTATTATTCAACTACTATTTGTTCAATAAAAAACTTACTGAAAAACATCCAAAAACACGCCTACCTTGTTCTATTCTATCAGATAAACCCTAAACAAACAAACTGAATTAGCGGTTTATTCCTAATTTTACGAAACTAAAAGGACGCTCATTTTTAGTTTCCAAAAAAATACTCTTACAATAAATTAAATACATGTTTTTTTATTATTAATATTAATGAAAAAATTCATTTTTTTGTAATTTTGATATCAAAGTGAATTTACTATCTACCACTTACAAAAAAGATACCTTCTGTTTTACACAACTCAAGATACCGAGCTTTATTCATATTATTTATGTCTTTATTTTATTTTAACGCTCATATTTAATACTAAAAAAAGAAGTAGGCTCTAATAAAATAAGAACCTACTTCATTTCAATATAAATAATTATCATTTTTCCCAAATTAAACAAATTAATTTATTTGTTATTAATTTAATTATAATTAATTAGTAGTATTAAAAGATTTTTCTCAGCCTTCATGATTATTTCACACAAATTACTCATTTTTTTCATGACTTATGAAGCTATTTTCTAGATTGATCCACTATAAGCAACTATTGTCATTTAAGAGACAGCGACCATTCGTTGTAATCACCTCTTGATACCATTTAAAGCTTTTCTTTTTATACCGTTCTAAAGTCCCTGTTCCGTCATCATTGCGATCAACGTAAATAAATCCGTAGCGTTTTTTTAATTCAGCCGTGGTAAAGCTGACTAAATCAATACAGCCCCATGAAGTATAACCCATAATTTCTACACCGTCTTCAATAGCCTCAGCTACTTGAACTAGATGATTCTTCAAATAGTCAATACGGTAATCATCGATCACAGTCTTTGTACCGTCTTCGAGTTCAATCAATTCATCGACTGCACCAAAACCATTTTCAACAATAAAGACAGGTTTTTGATAACGATCATACAAAATGTTTAAATAATATCTCAACCCTTCTGGATCGATCTGCCAGCCCCAATCGCTTGCTTTTAAATAAGGATTTGGCACGCCACCTAAAATATTACCTTCTCCAGTCTCTAAAGTAGGATCTGAAGATTCACAGGTACTCATGTAATAACTGAACGAAATGAAATCCACCGTTTCAAGCAAGTCTAATTTATCTTGTTCTGTTATCTTGAGCTGAATATCATTATCCTTGAAAAAACGTTTGGTATAGGCTGGATACGTTCCCCTTACCTGTATATCAGAAAAGAAAAAGTTTTCTCTTTCTGTCTGCAATGCAGCCAAAACATCCGCTGGTGCTGGTGTCAGTGGGTAAACAGGCATCCCTAAAATCATACAACCGATCCTAGCTTCCGGAAGGATTTCATGACAAGCTTTAACAGCTTTAGCGCTGGCAACTAGTTCATGATGAATGGCTTGATATAAATCTTGTTGGGATAGTTTTTCTTTTGGTGTATAAATGCCTCCACTTAGAAATGGTGCGTGTGTAATTGAATTGATCTCATTAAATGTCAGCCAATACTTCACTTTCCCTTTATAACGAGTGAAAACAGTTTTAGCGTAGTGTTCAAAGAAGCCAATCATTTTACGATCACGCCAACCATCATATGTTTTTGATAAATGGAGTGGCGTTTCATAATGTGATAACGTAACAAGCGGCTCCATTCCATATTTATGGCATTCATCAAACACTTTATCATAAAATTCTAACCCTTTTTCATTGGGTTGCGTCTCATCTCCTTGAGGAAAAATTCGGGACCAAGCGATGGATAATCGAAATACTTTAAACCCCATTTCTGCAAATAACTTGATGTCTTCTTTATAACGATGATAAAAATCAATCCCGACCAGTTTCATATTATCTGAAGTTGGTTCTGCTGTAGGTTCACCTTTCCAGCCATGGGGTGCAACATCTTCCACACTTAAGCCCTTACCATCTTCATTATATGCTCCTTCACACTGATTGGCAGCAATTGCGCCACCCCATAAAAAATCTTTTGGAAATGTTAACATGTTCGCTCCTCCTTTTTTTTAAACAATATATAAAATAGTCTCTTGACTTTCTGTTTCAGTTCCTTCTTTTGCAACAACATCAATAAATGATTCTGAATTCGTTACTACAATCGGGGTTGTGGTATCATATCCTGCAGTTTTTATCTGCGCAAAATCGACCGATAGTAATTTTTGTCCTTTTTTGATTTTGTCTCCCGTTTCAACAAACGCTGTAAAATATTGTCCCGCTAATTCTACAGTATCGATCCCTACATGGATCAATAGTTCGATTCCTGAGTCACTTGTTAAACCAATAGCATGTTTTGTAGGAAAAAGGGCCGTTACTTCTCCGTCAAAAGGTGCTTTTATCGTGTCTTCTTCGGGAATAATCGCAAGACCTTCTCCCATCATTTTCCCTGAAAAAGCATCGTCTTTTACTTGTTCTAATGGTATTACTTGCCCTTTCATCGGGGCATAGATTTTTTTAGGATCATTACTGCCAGTTTCAACTGCCTCTGAAATTTCAATATGCTGTTCTGTTTCATTTTTGTCCACTTCATCAATACCGAAAACCCAAGTTAAAATAAATGTCAACACAATAGATATCACTGCTACAACAATCGCATTGATAATATTTCCATTTCCTTGCCCACCAATAAATTGAGGTAATGAAACAAGCGATGGTACAGCAAACGCATATGATTCTAACCCTGTGATTCCCATGTATACACCACAGACTGCTCCTGAAATCATCGCGGCATACAATGGTTTTTTATATTTCAATGTAATACCATATAGGGCGGGTTCTGTCACCCCTGCTAATAATGCTGAAATTCCGGAAGCGGCAGCTACTTGTTTTAAATTTTTATCTTTTGTTTTAGCTGAAACTGCTAATGCTGCTGCTCCTTGAGCTAAGTTTGCGGCCAACATTGCAGGTAGGATCAAAATATCAGGTGTGGCTGGTGAAGCAATTAGGAAAATCGGTGCAAATGCCCAGTGCATCCCTGTCATGACAATCAGCGGCATAAACGCTGCCATCAATCCTAACGCTAACCAACCAGCTTTCCCTTGAATCCAAATAATAGCAGAAGATAATAATTGTCCTGCAAAGGTTCCTAAAGGTCCCACCACGATTAAAGCTACTAGTCCTGAAATCAATAAAATAAGCAACGGTTTAGTGAAGCTTTTGATGACATTTGGAATAATTTTGTCAAAGAAACCTTCAATATATTTCATTAACCAAACCATGATCAAAATGGGGATCACTGAGGAACCATATGATGCTAAAGTAACAGGTAATCCTAGAAAATGGACTGGATCACCAGCATTGACCATTTCTACAAAATTTGGATGCAACATGATTCCACCAACGGTGACGGCCAGCATTGGTGTAACGTTAAATTTCTGTGCAGCAGTAAAGGCCAGCATCATCGGCATAAAGTAAAATGGCGCATCCCCAAAAAATGATAGGATCGCAAACGTCTGACTGCTGTCGTCTAAAATGCCCATCAACGGTAGTAAAATCAACAATACCTTGATCATACCACCACCTAACATTGCAGGAATCAAAGGTGACATACAGCCTGAAATCACATCCACGAAAGCTTCAAACAGATTCTTCTTTGTTCCTGTATCGTCAGTTGAAGATTGGTTGCTAAAATGACCTAATTTAGCTAATTCTTTATAATAAGAGGCCACATCATTCCCTATAATAACCTGATATTGCCCCCCTTTTCTCATAACGCCCATTACGCCTGGAACCTCTTTGACACGAGTATCTTCTACTAAACTTTCGTTGCGTAAAACAAAGCGTAAACGTGTCATACAATGAGTGACGGATTGAATATTAGCCTCTCCTCCAACTAAATCCAGTATTTGTTTTGCTGATTCTTTATAGTTCATTTTGCTCTTCCTTTCTACATGAAAAAAACCTAAAACAGCCGCTGTTATGCGTACTATTTTAGGTCATGCTCCTAATGGATAACAATCCTATTTGTCTATAAATTTTTCGTTATTCTTCTGATGTGCGCTGTTAAATAAACTAATTCAGTGGAACTTAAATCGTACTCAAAGGTCGTCTGGACATAGTCGCTGATTTTTATTGAACAACGATATTCCAATTCATACTTTTTCCTCAACGTATCAAGTAATTCAGAATCTTCATCTTCATAGTGTTCCCCAACTAACAGGCGTTGAGCAAAAAATTTTACGTGAGTGATAAAACGATAATAATCGAGCGAAGATTCATCAAATTCTGTGTTATATTCTTTTTTCACGATATCTTCGATATTTTTAGTGATTTCAGCGATTTCGTAAGCCAAGTCAAAACTTTTAGATTGCTCTGCATTCACGAAATGAATTGCAATGAAGGCCGCTTCATCAATCACAAATTCCACACCCAATTCATTACGAACGATCTCGATTGCCTTTTCCCCAACTACATATTCATCGGGATAAAAGCGTTCAATATCCCAACGTAAAGGATTCTTTAAGATAATCCCTTCTTGATAGCGTTCGACGGCTGAATGAATATGATCGGTTAGATTGACATAAATCGTTTCACTGAGGTTTTTCCCTAGCTTAATTTTACCAAAGTTGATTATTTTCTCCGCTACTAAAATGTGGTCCATTGGCACGTCAATCAATAATTCTGTAAATTTATTTTGTGTGTCTTTATCTCGTAACAGGAAGGTCTTTTCAACTAATTCCAAATCGACGGTTTGGCCTTTTTTCTGACCAAAAGCGATTCCTTTTCCCATTAAAAGAACTTCCACACCCTTACTATTAGTAGAAATGATGGTATTGTTATTTAGTACTCTTTTTATGATCATAATAAGTCCCCAATTACAAAAAAATCCCATTTACCCGTCGCTAAAAAACGGTGCAAATAGGTCATGCTCACTTGTGTGATAACATCCAATAAAATAATGTTCAAAAACCGCATGGCATGCTTACCCAAAGTAATAACATCCATTGCTTAATACTTAGAATAGCAAATATTGTAAGGGCTGTCAACACATGAAAAAAAAGAAGGCCCAGTAGGCACTTCTTTTTTTGTTTATTCTTTTGATGGCAGCAACAGACGTAATCCGTTTAAAATAACTAGTAATGTACTTCCTTCGTGTGCAATAACACCAATTGTAATATCCATTTTCCCAAGAATATTCAAGGTGATCAATAACACTACAATAAACATTGAAAAGAAGATATTTTGCCATACAACACGATCTAGACGTTTGGATACTTTATACGCATAGCTGAATTTAGTTAGATCATTTTGCATCAATACCGCATCCGCCACGTCAATAGCGATATCGGTGCCCTCTCCCATTGCCACACCAATATCTGCTGTTACTAGTGCTGGTGCATCATTGACTCCATCACCTAACATGGCAACACTACCGAAACGAGCTTGTTGATTCTTGATGATTGCAGCCTTATTTTCTGGCAGAACATTGCCGACTACTTCATCGATTCCAATTTGATATCCTACTGCTTGTCCTGTTAACTCTGCATCTCCTGTAATCATAGTCGTATGAATTCCTTGTGATTTTAAATAGCTGATTACTGATTTCGCGTTTTCATTTGGGACATCCATCATTGCAATCAAGCCTACAACTTCGTTATTTTCAGCAAAGTAAACAACTGTTTTCCCCTCTTTGGCGTATTGTTCATTATGAGCATTGATTTGTGTGCTGACTAAACTAAATATTTCTGGTTTACCGATTTGATACGTATTTCCTTGATATTCTGTCACCAAGCCTTTACCAATCTCATTTTCCACAGTTACGTCCAAAACTGTTTTTGCATGAAACTTAGCTAAAATCGCATTGGCTAATGGATGATTCGCTGTTTTTTCCATCGCAACAATGAGATCAATATATGCTTGTTCTTGTTCAGTAGCTGAATCTGTCAAGAAATAAAAATCCGTGACAGATGGTTTGCCTTTAGTCAAGGTTCCTGTTTTATCGAAAGCGACTGACTTGATTGTCGCCAGATTAGCCAAATAGGAACCGCCTTTAAATAACACCCCGCGTTTAGCTAAATTAGAAATCCCTGATAGCGTTGCTGGTACTGCACTTGCTGCCAATGCACATGGAGAAGCGGAAATCAAAAACACCATTCCACGATAAAAGCTTTCATTCCAAGACCAGTTAAAGAGTATTGGCCCTACTGCGATAAAGATTGGCACTAAGATCAAAACGATCGTGACATAATATGGTTCTAATTTTTGAATCTTAGTGGCTGTTTTTGACAGGTTTGCTTGTGACTGATTGACCAATTGAAGAATTTTAGCAAATACAGTATCACTGCTATCTTTTGTGACTTCCATCGTAAAGGTTCCACTGCCATTGATGGTACTACCGAAGACTTCATCTCCTACTGTTTTTTCTCTAGGAATACTTTCTCCATTGATAGATGATTCATCGATAGAGGTTCTTCCTGAAAGAATAATGCCATCTGTTGCGATTTGGTCACCATTTAATACTTGTAGCTTGTCTCCGATCTTTAATACTGAAACGTCTACTGTTTTCACACTGCCATCAGCTTGGATCAAACGTGCTTCTGTTGGATTCATTTTAAGCAGATTAGTGATTTCTCTTTTGCTGCGTCCTTCAGCATATTCTTCAAGGAAATGTGCTGCTGCAAAGATGATGATCAACAAGGCTCCTTCTTCATAATTTCCAATGATCGTGGCACCAAACGCCGCTAAGGTCATCAAAATATGAACATTCGGTACAAATTTCCTTTGCTGTTTCGATTCGTTGATCGTATCTACGATTCCTTCTAAAATAATGTGATAGCCGGATAATAGCATAGCACTGACAAACAGAATTTGTTGGAAAAGCGAACCTTCATTGATGAAAAATGCAACGATAAAAAACGCTAATCCTGTAAAAAATAAAACAACTGGTGATTTTCCTCCATGACTATGGCTGTGATTGTGGCTGTGACCATGATCATGTCCTTCTTCTTTAGAACAATCGTGCTCATGAGTTTTTGCGGTTTCCATTTTATTCATCCTCCTTTTTTAGGTTATTTTCTGAAAAGATACACGTACTTTTTTCAGATGAATAACTGTTCATATATCATACACCCATAATACATGAACGAACATTCATGTGTCAAGTGATAAAATGAATTTTCTACAAAAAAAAGAAGAGTCTGAGACATAACTTTACGAGTTATCTCTCAGACTCAAGGAATCCGTATAAACGGTGGGAGCAGAAGCAATCACTACGCTTCGCTTCGATCACATCAAATTCTAAGTGCTAAAGCACTAAGATTTGAAGAGCAATTTTCGTGAATCCCTTCTTATTTCTCGGGATTAAACACTCCTGTCCCACCTCTTCTTAATTATTTTGATTCTTTCACTTGAATAGATTTAAAACTATAAGGTGAACCAAAACTGTGTTTCACTACACCAGTGATTGTCGGCTTTTGCAGTAATGCAGTTTGTTGTTGGTAAATCGGGGCAATCGTATAATCTTCTGCTAACAAGACTTCTTCTGCCTGTAATAGATCTGACCATCTTTTTTCTTCATTAGCCGCATCAGTCTCAGAAGCAGCTTGGATCAATTGATCGTATTTCGGATTTTTATAATTTACATGATTCAATCCAGAATCTGAGGCAAACATATCTAAAAATGTGATGGCATCTTTAAAATCAGGCATCCATTGACCAAAAGCAATATCATAATCTCCTGACAAGTACCGTTCCTGCACGTTATTACTAGGTAATGTTGTAATCTCAAATTTAATTTCTGGCAGTACTTCAGCAATTTGACTGGCTAAGTATTCGGCTGTTTTTTTCTCCGTATCGGTATCTTTGGTCAAATAAACCAAGGTAATCTCTGCTTTGTTTAATTCTTTTTTCGCTTGTTCGTATGCTTTTTGAGCTGTTGTTTGATCAAATTTTTGCTGAACCCCATTTTCTTTACGGAAATCTTCACCAGTCGTAGGATTTTGCACAAAGTTTTGCGGCACAAATCCCTCAGCGGCAATAGACCCATCACCTAAGACATTTTTTACAAACGTTTCTCGATCGATAGCTAAAGAAAGTGCTTTTCGCAATTGTTTATTTTCAAGTAATTTCCCTTGTCCTTGATTAAAACGCAAGTACCCCATTTTAGTATCATTTTGATTTTGGAAATCGGGATCATTTTTATATTGTTTAGAAAATTCTCCGTCTAAAACTACGCGATCTAGTTCGTCTGTTTGATATAAATTAACGGCTGTACTGGTTGATTTAACAACAGTTGTTTGAATTTCATCCACTAACACATGTTGTTTATCCCAATATTCAGGGTTTTTCACGTATTGCCAAGTATCTGAATTTTGCTCCCAGCCAGCTAACGTAAAAGGTCCGTTGTAGATTGTTGTTGTGCTTGAGGTACCGTAATCTTTGCCTTGTTTTTCCGCAAATGCTTGATTGATTGGGAAAAATGTTTCAAAGGTTAATAAGGAAGTGAAATACGGGATTGGTTTGATCAAATGAATCACCAAAGTTTGATCATCCAGTGCTTCTACTCCAAGTTGTTCTGGTTTCATTTTTCCTTGATAAACCGCATCGGCATTTTTGATTGATGACACAAATAGACTAGCATAAGAAGGTGCTGTTTCTGGTGTCACGGCACGCCGCCAAGCATAGAGAAAGTCATTTGCTGTAACAAGATCCCCATTTGACCATTTTGCGTCTTCTCTCAAAGTAATCGTGTAGGTTAGCTGATCTGCACTAATTTCAGGTAATTCTTTTGCGACAGCTGGGATTGCTTCGTCTTTTTCATTTAATTGATAAAGTCCTTCAAGCACTTGATTTTGGGCATTAAAACTAGTGAAATCTTCTTCTTGTGTCGTATCTAATGTCAATAATTCAGCTGGTTCTGTAAAGTGAACGATGGCTTTTTTTGACTCAGTGGACTCTGTTTTGTTCGCTGCGTTACAACCTGTTAAAACGAGTAATAATCCTATAAAACTGACGGTCATGATCTTTTTCATCGTATTCCTCTTTTCTGTAAAGAGTGTGTCACCACACTAAATAAAAACAACCTCTTCAACAACTGTGATGGCAGGGTCTAGCGACTGCATGACTGGACAATTTTTGCCGATCAGTTTCAATGCTCGCTCGGCTTTTCCATGCTCTTCTTCAGAAATTTGAACAGAGAAGGTGATGACCACTTTGCTCAAGGGTTTTGCTTGTATTTCTGTTCTTTCATAAGAGATTGCTACATTGGCAATTGTAAAATCAATATGGGAATTTGTTAATATTTTTTCGTACACATAAGCACCACATGCGCCAATGGATGCCACTAACATTTCGACTGGGGAAAAACCAATATCCTTTTTTAAAATCCAATTACCGCTTTGATGAACCAACTCAAAACCTTTTTCACCTGAAATCAATTCCATCTTTTTTTCTCCTTTACTTGTTTGTCCACTCTTTTTAGAGCGTTTTCTTTATCTTCTTATAATAGTACACAATCTCGCAAACTTATAATAGTTATTTGGCAGGTATGATAGCGAAAAGCTATCGACAAAAAGCCTCCCCCTTTTCGTATTGAATGAGAGAAGCTTAAAAAATGAATTTGATCAATCTGTCAATTTCTTATTAAATTGATTATCCGACTGATTCTTATCTTGAATGATCGAGTCGATATACTCTTTTAGAAATCGACTATTCTCGGCAATGATTTGATAGCCTGGTTCTACTTTGAGGTCTGCTTCTTGTTTGTCGCTACTAAAATCATTGCCTGAGAAGAAGCGATAATTTACTTGCCCGACAAATTCGGCTGCCACATCCAGTTTTTTACTATCAGATAATCCAGCATCAATGAGTTGTTCATAGCCTAGTCTTTCGCCATCTTCAATAAATAATGCTTTACTATATGCTGAATAATCTTCGATTTGGGAAACAGCTACAGTAGAGGCATTTTCTTTTTTTTGGTAGTCAAATGATTGCCCATTTAGCTTCACAACACCATATCCTTGTGGTGCTATCGAGAAGGAACTAGACACGATTTCCGTCAATTCATGCTGACCGATGGTTTCTGTCATGATATCTTGAGCGTGAATATGTCCTGAAAAAACGATTGGTACTTGATAATCAGCTAAAACTTGCTTAAATTCTTCAGCATTATTCAACACAAAACCTGTTGATAACAATTGATTATGGGGATAAAGATTATGATGCATGAATACTAGTGTTTGCTTCTTTTCTTGTTTCGCTGTTTCCAATTGTTCTTTGACCCATTTCATTGTCCTGCCTCGAATCGTCCCACCTGTAGTTGGGCTAGCTTGTGACTGGCCATTATCTGGATAGATATTTGAATCAAGGAAAAGAAAATTGTATTGTTGGTTGACTGCTACTGCATAGCTTAATGAGCTTTTATCATAGTTCGTTGCTGTTTGATAGCCAAAATTGGCAAATATTTCTTTAAAATCAGTGGTCGAGATGGCTTCTGTTTTTTCTTGCTTCTCTCCAACAAATTTTCTTGCCCAACCATCATTAACATCATGATTGCCTGGAATCACAAATACTTTGATGCCATGATCCGTCAGCTGTGTAAGGAATTCCGCCAGCTTTTCTGCGCTGACTTTTTCGCCATTTAAGGTTAAGTCACCTGTGATGATCAACATATCTGGTTTTTGCTCAATTGCTTTATTGATTAATGCCTGCCAGCTTTCTTTTTGATGCTCCAGCTCTTTGCCGGCTGCGGTCTGTTTAATTTTTTTAAATGCTAAGCCTGAATCTGTCAAACTTTTATCGATATAATGAGGATCACTGATGACCCAAAATTCGATGCCTTCTTTTTTAAATACAGTTTCTTCACTGTGTTTTTGCTTATTACCAAAATGGATACTCAGTAATAAAACAATCGTTACAAAAACTAGTAGTGCTCCGATTCTTTTTTTCATTTTTTATTTCCCCATTCTTTATTGTTCCTTTCTATTTTATGCTTTTTCGTACAAAAAAGCTCTCACTGTTTTTATTTTACTAAAATACAATGAGAGCTGGTTGCTATTTTGGCTTAGATTTCTGAGCCATTCGTTTGGATCAAATGCTTGTACCACGCAAATGAATCTTTCTTGATTCGTCTCAGCGACCCATTTCCTTGATTATCGCGATCGACATAGATAAACCCATAGCGCTTACGCATTTCTCCCGTTGTAAATGAGATTGGATCAATACATCCCCAAACGGTATAACCTAGTACATCTACGCCATCTAGCTCGATTGCTTTTTTCATTTCTTTGATATGTTGACTGAGAAAATCGATTCTTTCGACATCATGAACATGCCCTTCGCTTAATGTATCGGCGTAGCCAAAGCCATTTTCGACAATGAAAATGGGGCGCTCATAGCGATTACTTAGTAGATTTAAATAGTGTCGTAGCCCCGTAGGATCTATTGACCAGCCCCATTCTGTCATGCCAACATACGGATTTTCAACTAGTGAACTATCACCAAGCAAATCATCCTCTAAACGAATGGCTTCTGGTCTAGTCGAAATTGTGTTGCTTAAATAATAGCTGATTCCGATATAATCTACGGTTCCAGCTTTTAATATCTGAAGATCTTCATCCGTAATATCTAATTTGTACCCATTTATTTCCCATTCTTTCACCGCCCATCGAGGATAATTTCCTCTCACTTGAACATCAGTGAAAAATAATTGTTTTTCGTCCTCTTGTTGGGCTGCGATGATATCCTTCGGGTCACTTGTTAATGGATAGTTTGGTGTTGCCGCTAGCATACAGCCGATATGAAAGGCTGGATTGATTTTTTTCCCTTGTGCAACTGTTATCGCTCCTGCTACAAACTGATAATGGGCCGCTTGATACATTGTTTCTAATTTATCTTCATCTTCTCGATAAAGGATTCCAGAGTTTGTAAATGAATAAATCGGATTTTCTAAGATTCGTTGGTTATTGATTTCATTGAACGTCATCCAGTACTTTACTTTATCCTTATAACGTTTCATAACGGTTATAGCAAAATTAGTGAAAAAACCGATCAATTCTCGACTACGCCAACCGCCATATTGCTTCACAAGATGATATGGCATCTCAAAGTGAGACAAGGTGATCACAGGTTCAATTCCCTGTTTCAATAGTTCATCAAATACATCGTCATAAAACGCTAATCCTGCTTCATTTGGTTCTTTTTCATCGCCATTTGGAAAAATTCTTGTCCAGGCAATACTTGTTCTTAAACATTTAAAGCCCATATCTGCAAACAATTGAATGTCTTCTTTGTAGTTCCCATAAAAATCAATGGCTTCATGATTGGGATAAAATTTCCCTGCTACAATTCCATCTGTAATTTCTCTTGCGTGATCTTTCGAGCCTGCTGTCATCACGTCTGCAATACTAACTCCTTTACCCCCTTTGTTCCAACCGCCTTCTACTTGGTGTGCTGCGACTGCACCGCCCCATAAAAAATCCTCTCTCATTTCGATTCCTCCTTATTTTTCCCTACATTAAATAACTTAGTTTCTGGCGTTACGAGGGCTTGATCATTGATGATCGTCATCGTTTCCATACTTTGAGCATCTGTTAAAATAACTGGGGAGGTCATGGCATAGCCTTCTTGTTCGATTTTTTCACGATCAAATATAAGTAAAGTTTGTCCACGTGTGATTGTATCCCCCATTGCAACTTTTGTTTCAAAATGCTCCCCATTCAAATTTACTGTATTAATACCGATATGAATCAACAATTCGCTACCGCCAGTTGATTTTAAACCAATCGCATGTTTTGATGGGAAAATAGCAACAACTGTTCCGTCAAATGGTGCAATGACTTTATCACTTGTCGGAATGATCGCGACCCCTTTGCCTGCGATTTCACTAGAAAATACATCATCATCAACTTCTGTTAAAGGGATCACAGTTCCTTCCATTGGTGCATAAATTGTTGTTTCTGTGTCGATTTTTGTTGTGGCTGGCTCTTCTTGAAAGTCATCTTCTCCTTGATCTATTTCAGGTAAGAAGTCGACCATTTCATCTTCTTTGACACCAAAGAAATAGGTCAATACTGCGCCTGCAATCAATGCTGCACCTACTCCGATGAAGTAACCCACTTTTGGGGTATAAACAGGGATAGAGAAAATATTATGGAACACATAAGCATTCATGGTAACACCTGTCACACCACAAATTGCGCCGCCGATAGCGCCAGAAATCGCTACAATCGGTAATAAGCGTTTGTATCTTAAAATCAACCCGTAAACGATTGGCTCAGTTACTCCTGCAAATAAACCAGTTAAGGCTAGCGGTCCAGCTAAAGCTTTCATTTTAGAATGTTTTTTAGATTTTAAATAAAAACCAATTGCGATTCCGATTTGGGCAAAAACAGCTGCAACAGCCATTCCTTCTATTGGATCGCCGCCCATCACCGTTAAGTTTTCAAGCGTGATTGGAGAAAAGCCCCAATGAAGCCCAAACATGACCATAAACGGCATACCACCACCTAAGACGATTCCTGAAAGCAGTGCACTTTTGCCAATCAACCACATCACGCCTTGAGAAAGTGCATCTCCGATAACCGTTCCAAATGGACCGAATAATAAAGCAGTCAATGGTACCATGATCATCAAACTGAACATTGGTACAGCGAACAATTGAAGGTCTTTAAAAATAATTTTGCGTAAGAATTTATCCACGAATGAATAAATAAAGATTGCGACAAAAATCGGGAAAATGGTTGTTGCATAATCAACAACATTTAAATTGATGCCTAGAAAATCAAGCTTTTCCTGACCGATCATGCCAGTAAACGACGGTTCCAGTAATGCTGCGCCGATTACACCACCCACATACATATTGCCACCAATTTTTTTAGTCAATGTAATTCCTAGAAAAACAGGTAGGAAGTAAAAGATTGCGTTACTTGCCGCACTCAGAACCATATAAGTCGAACTGGTATCAGCCAATAATTTCATTTCAACTAAAATCGTTAAAATCGCTTTGATCATTCCAGATCCTGCCATTGCTGGAATCAGTGGTGAAAAGGCACCGGAAATCACTTCGAATACATAATTGAAACTTAATTTTTTCTCAGTTTTAGGTGCATCTTCGTTTAAATCAGCGAGTGATTGAATCGCTGCATAATAATCTGGTACTTTACTGCCGATCACCACTTGGTATTGTCCACCACTATTGACAACTGACATCACATAGGGTAATTTCTCCAAAGCTTCTTTGTCCGCTTTTTTCGTATTTTTCAAGCTAAATCTTAAACGCGTCGCGCAGTGAACTAAGCTATTGATATTCGATTTACCACCGACAAGTTCGATGATTTTTTTACTTTCTTCTTCATAACGCATGATAGTATTTCCTCTCCTTGAATCATTTTTTTATAAAAAAAGTGACCCAAGAAGAAACACTTATGCATGAAGTGTTTTTCTTAGGTCACGCCTGCTTAACCAGTAACGATCCTATTGATTGCTTGATAAGCGATTTAAGTGAAGTGTTAAGTACATCAATTCATCATTTGAAATCGTCCAATCATATTGTTGTTCCAAAAATGTTTTGATTTTAACTGCACACTGATGATCTTGTTCGTACTTCACAGCAATTAGATTGATCAAAGACGAATCCTCATTTGATGAAATTTCTTTATCTAGCTGTCTTTTGACAAAGTATCGAATATGGGTAATGAAACGAGTAAAATCATAAGAGGTTTCATCGTATTCTTTACCATAGTGATATTTAATGATGTCGATAATGCTTTGAATGATTTTCGTTGTCAGCATCGTTTCGTTCATATTGCTAGTAGAATTATAAGCATTGACAAAATGAAGGGTAATAAAAGCTGCTTCTTGATCTGGAATCTCAATCCCTGTTTTCTCCCGCATCATTTGAACGGCTTTTAATGCAAACGCATATTCTTTTGTGTAAATTTGTTTGATGTCCCATTCTAGAGGTGAGCGCATTTGTAAGCCTTCTGTCACTCTATTTAAGACAAAACCGATATGATCGGACAATGTCAACAAAATGGAATCATCGATTTCTTGGTCTAATTCTGCTTTACCTAATTGAATAATATCACTGGCCAGTTCAATATCTTCAATATCGATTCGTGCAAGCAGATTGTCTAAATTGCTAACGGAATTATTACCTTCAAGAACAAATCTTTTTTCAATCAGAGCTGAATCGATCACATCGCCTTCGCGCTTGTTAAAACCGACCCCTTTGCCCATAATGATTTCTTCGATGGCATCATCATTTAGAATCAAAGAAACATTATTATTAAAAACTTTCAGTATTTTCATTGAAATTATCTCCTGTTCTTGACTTGAAAAACGAAAAAAGACCTGACCACATCAAACATCACCAAAAAAGTAATGTGTGAGGTCACGCCTGCTTAACCAGTAACGATCCGTTGACCAAAGTATACAACGTCTTATTTCCATTGTCAATAGTACGCTTACATTTTGACAACGAACATTCTAACACATTACTCAAACGCTTGAATTTACTAGATTTCAACTATACTTTGTTTTCTTCAAACGAATAAATTTTCTCAAGTGCATTGGCTAATTTTTTAAACTGAACAAACTTTCCTTCACGGATATATTCTTTTCCATCAACAAAGAAAAGGAAAGTCGGCGCTGAAAAAATCAAATATTCAGCTGAAATTGCTTTGACTTTGTCCGCTGCAACTTCTCTTAGCTCTATCTTAGGATAGCTCTTCAATAATTTGATTAGCTTAGGTCTTAACGCATGACATACCGAACAATCTTCTTGCGAAACATAAATAAAAGCAAGCGAATGTTCGTTTACGAAAGCTATTACTTCTTGAATTGTTTGTAATTTATCCATAGTCTAATCATCCTTTTGTGGTCAGCTAATAATAGCACCTTCTCAGGAAGATTACGATATTTATGCCCAATGTTCCTTACTCACTTCAATCCATGTTTTATAATAATCTCTATAAAATCCATCTTGGTCTTCTGCGGTCATGATATAACGTCCAATCATTGTGCCAGTTTGATAACCTTGCTCCTTCAATTTTTCTTTCATTGATTGGAAATTATTTTCTAGAGGATCATCTGACTTGATTGTTAGTAAAAATTGTTTGTATTCGTATTTTGTTTGCTCTGTCTGTTGCCAAATCGTTACTTCCTCTACAAATTCTTTGGTGGTCACCGCAAAACCATAGGTAAGTTCCTTTTCATGATCAGAGTTGCTATAAACCACTAAACTTGAGGGATTATCGATATATGTTTGTAATTCATTGGGATCTTTTAAATCAATCGGGATGATTCGTTCTACATCCAAAGGCTCATCAATAAACTCTTTTTCTTTCAACTCAATCAAACTCAATAACTGGTCTTTTCGATGTTTGATCCCTTGTTGTTTTTTCTCAAGTTCTGCTAATTCTGCAGCGACTCGGGTTTCTGTTTCATCTAGAATCGTCCATAATTCTTCTGGTGATTTACGATATAGATTGGTCATTTTGTTGATGGGAATATCTAATCTACGGTAAAAATCGATATCACTGATTGTTAAAATATCTTCCATATCAAACATTCGATAACCATTTTGTTGATTTCTAGAAGATGTTA
Source organism: Enterococcus sp. AZ170 (assembly GCF_050545135.1). Taxonomy (NCBI): domain Bacteria; kingdom Bacillati; phylum Bacillota; class Bacilli; order Lactobacillales; family Enterococcaceae; genus Enterococcus; species Enterococcus sp. AZ170. Next base: position 2,969,482 of record NZ_CP172947.1, read on the forward strand.
GTAGATTCATATCATCCCAATAACGGATCTTTGATTTTGGTAACTTCATGATTTCAGCTACTTGTCCGACAGTTAATAATTTTTCTTTTTCCATAAAATCACCTCTGATTTTAATTATAAACAAAAAATATTGACCTTCAAGTCACTTGAAGGTGTAAAATTCCTTTTGTTCGATAAAAAGGAGGAATTTAGATGAAAATCATTCAGTTTTTCATTAAAAAAAATAGAAAACTTATTTTTGTGACCGTCATCAGTTTATGTCTACAAATTATTGGAACGCTTGGCGTGCCAATGTTGGTCGCTCAATTGATCGATGTAGGGATTGCAAGTGGCGATAAACAATCAATCAAAACGATTGGGTTACAAATGTTAGCAATGGCTTTATTCGGTGCGCTTGCCGCGATTTTGGGCAGTTATCTTTCTGCAAAAGTCGCTGCTAAATTTGGCTTTGAAACGCGAACACTATTTTTCGAAAAGCTTCAAACCTTTTCTATTAAAGATGCAGATCGCTTCGGGACAGGATCATTACTGACCAGAATGACAAATGATGTTGATAATATTCAGCAGATGATCGTTTTGTTTTTGCAATTGATTTTACCTGCACCGATCATCGCTATTTTCTCTCTTTATATGACATTTACCTATTCAGCTACGTTAGCTTTGGTTCCATTGATCGCTATAGCTGCTTTTGCTTTGATCGTTTATATTCTAATGAAAAAAGGGACACCATTATCTTTGTTGATCCAGCCAAAAATGGATAAAATCATTGTGACCTTGCGAGAATTTTTTACTGGGATCAATATGATCCGAGCTTTTAATAATCAAGATTATGAAGAGGAACGGACAAATAAGACCTTTTCTGACTATGCAAATGGTATGATTCGTGTTAATCGTATTTTTGCTTTTATTACACCTGTCGCCTTCTTGTTAATGGGCATCGTTTTTTCTTCTATTCTATGGTTTGGTGGGAATTTAGTGGCTCTTGGGACCTTGCAAATCGGTACAGTTTCAGCAGTGGTGGAATATTCTTTATTAACATTATCTTACTTAATGATTGCTGCTATGGTTTTAGTCATGGTGCCTAGATCTTTCGCTTCTGTAAAAAGAATCGAAGAAATTTTGAACACACAAGACGAAATCTCTGATCCTAAACAGTCCGCTACACTCAAAGCAAGTGGATGTGAAAATGCATTGATCGACTTAACCCATGTGACATTCAGTTATGATCAAGCGGATGAACCTGTTTTAGAGGATATTCATTTTAGTATTCCTAAAGGGAAAATTACAGCGATTGTAGGTGGAACTGGCTCTGGTAAAAGTACTGTTGCTAAATTATTATTACGACTTAGCGATGTATCTGAAGGTGCGATTTTATTTGATGGTGTGGATATCAGAAATGTTACGCAAGAAGAGCTACGCTCTAAAATCAGTTACGTTCCTCAAAAAGCCTTTCTATTTAGTGGAACCATCAAAAGTAATTTGTTGATGGGGTATCCTGAAGCAACAAAAACAGATATGGACCGAGCAGCTACTATTGCACAATTGTCTTCTTATCTGACAACGTTAGAAAACGGCTATGAGTCCTTTGTCGCTCAAGGGGGTACGAACTTTTCTGGAGGTCAAAGACAACGTTTATGTATTGCACGTGCTTTGATTAAACCAGCCGATATTTATATTTTCGATGATAGCTTCTCAGCTCTAGATTACCAAACAGATGCAGCACTCAGATTAGCTTTAAAAGAAGAAATGTCAGATAAAACATTATTGATCGTGGCTCAAAGATTAAGCACGATTCAACAAGCAGACTCTATTATTGTCCTAAATGAAGGGAAAATCGTTGGCCAAGGAACCCATAGCCAATTGCTACAAAATAACCAAACCTACCAAGAGTTTGCCCGCTCTCAAGGAATGCTTACGAAAGGAGCACAAGCATGATGAAAAAAGTAAATAAGCAAACAATAAAACGTTTCTTTCTATTGATCCGACCTGAACGTCCGATTTTTCTAGGCTTGATTTTTTGTAGTTTAATCGGAAATGCTTTAGTTATTGCGATGCCGTTTATCATGGGGATCGCAATTGATGATTTACTAACATTGATCCAAACGCAAGGAATCGGACAAATCAGCTTTTCAATGATCCAAGAAGCTTTGTTGACACCTGTTTTAATTTTGATCGTCTTTTCAATTTTCAGTAGTGTAATGTCTTACACGCAAGAACGTGTGATGGCTGCTTTAAGTGAACGAATCACATTAAGAGTCAGAAAAGAAGTAACGAAGAAATTCAAATCTTTGCCGATGGCGTTCTTTGATCAACACCAAGTTGGCGATATTTTAAGCCGAACAACAACTAGTTTAAATCAATTATCACAAGTTTTCTTAACTGGAATCAATCAGTTTTTCACTTCGATTTCAACAATTATTTTTGCTGGTATCATGTTGTTTTATATTGATGTAAAATTAACCTTGATCGTTGTACTGTTGATTGCTGCGAGCTCATTTTTGACAGGTAAAATTGCGAACAAAAATAAACAATTAGCCGAAGCAAGTCAGTCAGAATTGGGGATTTTAAATAATAAAACGGAGGAATTTCTATCTGGAAGTTTGGTAACAAAAACGTTTAATCAACAAGCTCATGCTAAACAAGTTATTTTAGAAACCAACCAAAAACATTATAAGGCCTTTTTAAAGGCTCAATTTATGAACTTTGCGATTTATCCAGCGATTCGTTTGATCAATCAGTTGGCTTTTATTGTCAGTGCGATCATTGGTGCCTTCTTAGTTTTACAAGGCGGAATCACGATTGGGCTACTTCAAGCTTATCTACAATATATCAATCAAGTTTCTGAACCGATTTCTACAGCTTCTTATGTCATCAATTCGATTCAAGCAGCTCTAGCAGCCGTCGATCGGATTTTTGAAATTTTAGATGCAGAAGATGATATTCCAGAAAAAGCGAACGTACAAATCATCGATCAACCAACCGGTGCGATCGCTTTTGATCACGTTCAGTTTGGTTATACTGAAGAAAAAATGTTGATGAAACAAGTTGATTTTTCTGTTAAACCAAAACAAATGGTGGCGATTGTTGGACCCACTGGTGCTGGTAAAACAACGTTAGTGAATTTACTGATGCGTTTCTATGAATTAAATGGTGGACATATTACCTTTGATGGCGTAGATATCACTGACCTTTCTAGAACAAATCTTCGCAGTATGTTTGGGATGGTTTTACAAAATACGTGGTTATTTGAAGGAACGATTGCTGAAAATATCGCCTATGGACGTATGGATGCGACACGAGAAGAAATCATTGAAGCTGCTAAAATTGCCCAATGCGATCACTTTATTCGGACTTTACCAAATGGTTATGATTCGATTATTTCCAGTGAAAACGGCTCACTATCTCAAGGTCAACAACAATTATTGACGATTGCCAGAATCATTTTAGCAAATCCTCCTGTGGTTATTTTGGATGAAGCAACGTCTAGTGTAGATACGAGAACGGAAGCTCATATTCAAAAAGCGATGGATGAAGTGACAAATAATCGAACAAGCTTTGTGATTGCACACCGTTTATCTACGATTGAAAATGCTGATCTGATTTTAGTGATGAAAGACGGCGATATCGTGGAGAAAGGAAATCATCAAGAGTTGTTAGCTAAACCTTCGTTGTACGCTTCTTTGTATAATAGTCAGTTTCAGCAGACGTAAGAGTTAAGAAGAGGTTCGGATAAAAGTCGTTTAGGCTCGAGTAATTGGACTAAAAACCGCACAATGCGCTTTATGTGTTGTATGGTTTTTAGTCCAATTGCCGTTTTCACATCGTTTAATCGGCTTCACGATGACATGAATAAACCACAAGAGTTTTGTCTTAGTCACTTTTATCTTAAAGAACCGGTGTCCAAACTATCCTTCTGCTTTTCTAACTAAAACACAATACTCATTTTTGATATTCACTTCATATTCTCCCAAAATACGAATGACCTTTTGTTCTACTTTGCTGATTCCAAGCTTTTTATACATTTTGCGTTGCGTTCGCCAATGGATAAGCCAAAAGAGGATACCACCTGAAAACCAAACGAATTGATCGACTTCCGTTGGGCAGTGACTGACTAGAGTGGGTAACTGTGTAATAACTGCTCCTGTGAAGATATAGTCTTCTTTTCTTTTTTTCAAATTATTGTATAGTGATGCCATATCATTTAATTCGATTGTTTTTTCCTCCGTTTTTTACTCTTGTGCAAGATACGTAGTAAATACTTCATCTAATAATGCCCATTCTTCTTCTGATTCTACATTTGCTAATCCATTTTCCATACCTGGACCATCTTTAATACTAGTAGTTGAGTATGCCATGAACTCCCCTTGATCTATTTCAGTTTCTTGATAGATATAAACGTAGGTTTTCCCGAATTGTTTTTGTGCATCGATTTTTAAAACAACCGTACAAAGTTCTTCATTGCCATCATCATCCACTAAAATAAATTTCTCTGAACTTTCATCTATAGATGATTCATAGTACACCGTATAATCAAATTTATCACTTTTGTATTTTGATTTCAGATTGTTTTGGTTGGTGTATATATAGATAGTGAAGCATAGTAACAACAAAAAGATGATTAGTGGCTTCATTTTTATTTTCGTTTTCTTTGATTTGATCTCTTTTAGTAGCTGTATAAATTTCAACCTTTTGTCTCCAACTTTTATTTTATAGATGTTCTCTTTTTTCTGATTATTTGACTATATGCTCTGATTCATCGCTTATTTTCTGTTTAAATCATTTTTATTGTTTTGACACTAAAAAAAACGGTATTAGCCGACGCCCTTCACTCATACTATTTCATAGCAAAATGGCTGTATACTTAATAAACATTCAAAAAGGCTAGGATAGTCCTATGGATGTTTGTACAATAAATATAGCTGGTTTTTGCTAGCTATTAGTGAGTTACAGCTTACTCGTTATGGCTTTACTATCCGACGCCAATCGAATAGTAAAGTGCCTTTTTTTTACTTTATGTGTATTCTATAAAAATACTGTTACTTAAATTATTTTCTAATAATTCTATTATTTTTATCAATATCTCTTGAGAGACTTTGCCTAACGTTGATTTATCAATTGACTCAAATTGTTTTAATGCTTCTTGATTATTTGGGATTTCCCAAGGACTTGCACCATACCAACCTTCATACAAATTATAATAGTATGCTAAAGATTGCCACTCGCCATTTACTGGTTGTATCGCTCTCATTATTTCATCAAAATATCCATCCCACATTTCCATACCCACTTTCTCATTTTCTGAAAAAGTATAAATATCAATTTCAGGGTTTCCTTCAAATCCTTCATAATAATTATCCATATATGATATTCCTTTCTATTCTTTCCAATGACCATCTGTTAACATTTTATCTTGATCAGGTGTATTAACACCATTTTTGCTATCTGTTATTGCTTTTTGCCAATCATTTTTACTAACCCATTTATCTTTTCCTACTAATATTTGTTGTGAACGTCGTTGACCATCAGCCGTTCCTGGAATAGTTTTCTCAACAACGAATGTATTTCCTTGTCCTTCTGGTGCTCCTGGTGTTTTAGTGTGCCAACGCACTTCAATTGTATCTCCATTTTCTTTCCACTTATAAGATATTTGTTCATATCCATTTTTAGATTGAGCTTTTATATTTGCACTTTCTGGAATATTTATTGGAGATTTTTTCTTATATTGATTGGCTAACTTTAACTGCTCTGCCTCAGTTAAAGTAGAAAGTTTTGGAACATTAGCCCCACTAGCTTTCCCAGGAGCCTTCACCTTAGATGGCTTGCCTTTCACGCTCTGAATCTTCTTGCCTGGCACAGTTATTGTTTTATTCGATTTCCCAATGTCATTCACTCTTGGGCCTCGGTTTATTATTGGTGATTTCGTTGGGGATTGGCTTGATTTTCCTCTTCCAACATTTGTTATCTGTTTGGCTCCAACTCCTAATGCTGCCAAGCTATTCGCTAATGAGGTTCCTCTAGCGAGTCTTTCTAGTGGCGTTAATTTCTTTCCTGTCTTACTATCGATCCCTGTCCGTAGCTCTTCAAATAATCTTAAGTTTTGCTCCACTAGAAGATCCATTACACCTGGTTCTCTTTCTGATGTAAAATAATCAGAACCATATTTTTTTAGCATACGAGCAACCCAGTCATTGTACAAGAATGTTTTTTCAATATCTTCTGGATCTGCTGTCGTATGTCCTTCTTTGACCCAACACCAGACTTTGCCGCCGTTAAAATCAATTTGTTTATACTCTAAGCCATCCATATTCGGCATTTGATCTTTAAGACGTTCTTTCTCTCGCTCTTGCCACTTTTTACCGATCGTATCCATCCATGAGCGATCTTTTAGATTTCCATTTGAGAAGGTTCCTTTTTGGGCATTAAAGCCTTTGCCTCCACTTACTTGAGCCAATCCTTGATCTATTGCATTTTTTAAGCTCGTCACCTCTACAAAAATCATAGTTGAAAATGCATGAAAAGCCAAGAGTTTTTGTAATTGTTTTTCCAATTTTGCTTTAGCATTAGTATAATCGCTGATCAACCCATTCGCTTCTCGAATATGTTGGACTCGTTCACTAGATACCGGCAATAGTTCTTTAACTTGCTCGATCTGCTCTTGCATGCCTTGGATTTGCACTTCATATTGTTGAATTTCTCTTTCTAGTTCTGATGATTTTAAGTCACAGCTATCTACTTGTGCTACATAATCAGTCGGTAGCTTTTCTACTGCTTTTGCCGTTGCTTCTACCACGAGAATCGCTCCTTGAATCAATGGCATATAAGCTTCTTGGAAGTAGCCTTTAGCAGAATCATAGGCTAAACTCCTTAATACTTGATCTGCTGTGAAATTGCTTATCGCCTCTTGTAAGCCAGTAAGCCCACTCTGGTAATTATTACAAACACTGGTCGTTGTGCTTCCTTGTGTTTTTGAAGGACCTAGATACATATCAATGCTCATCTTTTTCCTCCATTTCTATTAAAGTACGCTTTTTCTCATAATAAAGATGATCTTGTTCCTCTTCTAGGCTTCGATTTTCCTTATGCAAGCGTTCTTTTTCATCTTCTAATTGATAAAAAATAGCTTGTTGTCTTTGTTTTGTTTGCCAGTTCAGTTCTTCGGCTAAATAGTTTCCCTCTGCATCAACGACAAAGGTATCAAAGCGTTCGATCAGTTGATTCCCTCGGTAAAATAATTCTTGATACTCCTCTTCTATTCGCTGTACCGCCCTTTGTGTTTCAATTGTTTCTTCCAACTTATTTTCAACTTGGCGTTCTCTCTGTGCAAGTTCATCCCATTCATTGATTTCTTTAGCCATTCGGCTTACCCGTTCCTACTGACCATTCGACGAATCGTTTCATCGGCTGCTTCGAATTCGGCTGCTACACTTTTTAAGTTGTTTGCATCCGTTGCAATTGCAGCATTGATCGTCTGAATCATTGTACGCATCTCAGTAATAGCTTGTTGCGCTGCTTCATTTCCAGAAATCGTTGATTGTCCATCACTTACAACTAACCCACCGCTACTCAAGCCCGCCATCGCTGTAAAAATTCCTGACGCCAACTCGCCAGCTACAGTGCTATCGCTATTAATTTCTTCCATTGCACTCACTCCCTTAATTGTATCTAAACGAAATATAATCATATCCTACAGAAAAATTAATTTTACCATATAGATTTTTACCATTTTTTCTATTTTTTCTTAATCTCAAGAAAGACATGAGAAATTATCAGTATTTATCAAATTTTTCCGATTTTATTTCTTCTTTTTATAAATCTATACTATTTTATTGACTATTCTCACTCCTTTAATCTTTTTTTAAACGAAAACAAAAACATGGGAAACAAGCAGAAATAAATCTGATTGTTTCCCATGTTTTTCGTGAATAACGTTTTCCAACACGATTATACTCTTACTTTTCTAACCTCTTGATTGCATTCTTTATTTCCACCAGTACCTCTTCTTCTGGCTCAACTTCCAGCAACTCATTTAAAATCCCCAACCATTTTTCCGCTTCTTTATTCCCTAATTTCCCGATTGCCCAAGCAGCGGTTCCTCTAATCACAGGACGAACGTCTTCTGTTGCACAAACTAAAATTTCTGGTAAAGCGCTACGATCTCCTAAATTGGCTAAAGCAATCAAGGCATTTCTTTGTAAAGGCTTTTTCCCTCGCCAGGAACCTGAAAGATGTCCAAACGTTTCTTTAAACTCTTTATTCGAAAGGCTCAGCATCGGTTTTAGTTTTGGGTAAACAGTATCGACTTCTGGTTCCATTTCTTCATGAAAATGAAAATTTTTCCCTCTATTATACGGGCAAACAAGCTGGCAAATATCACAGCCATAAATAACATTGTGCATTTTTTTTCGGTATTCTTCTGGCATCATCTCTTTGGTTTGGGTTTGATAGGATAGACATTTCTTCGCGTTCATACTGCCATTACCTAAAAGTGCTTGCGTGGGACAAGCAGTCACGCACCGTGTACAGTCCCCACATCCGAAAGGAACAGGTTTGTCTGCTTCGAAATCAATATTGGTCACGATTTCACCTAAATAAACAAATGAGCCGAACTCTTCTGTGATCAACAACCCATTTCTACCAATAAAGCCCAATCCCGCACGCTGAGCAGCTGCCACATCGACTAGTTCCCCCGTATCGACTTGTGGCGCAAAACGCCATGCCTCTGCTTCTTTTTGGCTTTGCGCTTGTGATTGAATATATTCGATCAATTTTGATAAACGATCTCGTAAAACATCATGATAATCAATCCCCCATGAGGCTCTAGCAAACATCCCTCTTTTTTCATCTCTAGGTACTTTTCCTTCTATTTTAGTCGGATAGGCTAAGGCAATCGAAATAATCGTTTTAGGATTTTCAAAGGTCTTTTCAGGATAGATTCGCTCTTCGATCACTTGATGTTCAAACCCTGAATTAAACCCACGCGCCTTTTGTTCCTTCAGTGAATCTTCTAACTCATAAAAAGGCTCAGCCGACGCAAAGCCAATTTTATCGATGCCTAACCGTTTACTTTCCGCTATAATTTTTTGCTTCAATGACATGATGTTTACTCCTTTATTTAAAAACTGAACAGGCTCATTCAGCCTCGAATGGAAAATAGGAAAAAATAACTGAGGTGCCTTTTGCCTCAATTATTTTTTATCTTTTTACCGAGAGGCTAGCCTGTGAAGCTAGATAATTTTAAAAACTGAACAGGCTTGTTTAGCCTCGAATGGAAAAAATAGTATTTCCATCTAATTATAATCTACCAAATAGAAACTTGTCAGCTTTTTGCTTACACAAATTATCTAGCTATTTTTCTTAAAAAACGATTTTTTCATATTTTTCATAATATTCAAATAAAAAAAACATAATTATCATTTTTTTATGATAGAATGACTTGTGATATTATTCTTTTATTATCCGCACACTTTATCATGAATTATGGAGGAAATACATATGAAGAACAGAAACAGCTTGCTAAAACATAAGAAAAACACTGCTCATTTACTCATGTTGCTTACTCTTTTAGCCCCTACTTTACTGTCATCATCACTCGTTTTTGCAGAAGGTAATGCAACTGCGATGGAGCAAACTGAGGCATCTCAAGTGCAAGAAAGTACAAACTTACCTGATGCAACGTTGGATTCATCTGAAACAGTCGGAAGTTCTAGTTCTGAAGATGTCTCAACAACGTCGACATTACCTGAACCTGAACCCCCGCTTTCAACAACAGATACTACAATCCATGAGGAAACGCCCGCTGTGATGATCACCCCTAGAGCAGATACCATCACTATTGCAGATCCAATTTTAAAACAAACGATTGTCTCAACACTAGGATTACCAGCTGGTAGTGAGTTAACTCAAGCAGATATGGATCGTTTGACCAATCTTTCTCTGGCTTCTGCTCAAATCAGTAGTCTTGCTGGTCTAGAACATGCAACAAATTTAGGTTCTATTTATATTAATACCACAAATAATGTCACTGATTTCAGTCCACTCGAGCAACTTTCTGCTTTGACTTATGTTACCCTTCAAACTAAAAGTTTAACAAGTGACAATTTCCCTGATTTGTCTAAAAGTGCTGGAATCACCAATCTTAGTTTAGGTTCGACGAGTATTGACGACAATGTCTTGCCGAAAATCGCTCAATTGACCCAATTATCACGAATTTATTTAGATTCAAATATGAACATTACAACGATTGAACCATTAACAGTATTGCCGAATTTGAAATCTCTTTCGGTGCAATTTTGTGGTATTACAGACTTTACTGTGGTACCTGCCTTTCCGATGCTTAGTGATTTAGCCGCTTTTGGGCAAAATACAGGACGGAATGATTCACCAACAACAATGGGTCGTTCGGCTTTAGATTATGATTTTGAGCACGAAACGTTATTCTTACCTTTTTCAATGATGCCAAATCGAATGACTAATTTTGATGGGTATATTCCCCCGTTTACACTGTCAAGCTCTGCTAGTAATACGTACCTTGACTTCAATGGCACACAATTACCTGCAAACCGTCTACAAATCACTGATCAAGGTATTACTGTGACAGGCGTGACTGAAGAAGAATTTAAGAATCTTGCTAGCATTGAATACAATGCACGATTAGATAATCCAGCTGGCTCCTACGCCCAACCGCCTGGCTTTACTTTTTATGCTATTTCTAGCGGAACTTACTTACACCAATTCAATATCTTGGACGACGGCCAACCTGTAATGGTTCATTATCAAGATTCTGATGGAAACGAATTACTTCCTGATAAACCAATGAACGGTTTAGTCGGTCAATCATTTGAAGTCTTGGCACCAGCGATTCCTGATTATGAACTTGTAGAAACAATCGGCAATACTACTGGTAGCTTCACAAATCTTAAACAAGAAGTGACCTTTATTTATAAAAAAGTGACCGCTCCGATTATCGGGCTGACAGGCAAAGTAACTAGCTTCTATATAGACGCTACGAATAAAGAAATCATCCCCTCAATAGAACAAAAGAACCCTGTTGGCATGCCATTTACAACTGATAAGCTAGAATTCGAAGGGTACACATTTAAAGAAGTTAAAGGCGATACTTCTGGTTTCTTTACTGAAAAAGATCAAATAGTCACTTATGTTTATACAAAAAATCTAGATCAGACAAAACCGACGACCTCTACTGGAACGACCACGAAAGAAAAAACAGTGGAAGCACCGCAAAGATCGAGTACGTCTACAAGCACCAGCCAAAAAGTTTCTCCCACACTTAAGAAAAAGCTACCTGCAACTGGTGAGAAAATAAACGATATCTGGCTATTTCTTGGCCTTGCATTGATTGGATTTACGAACTATCGTTTTGTTTTAAAAAAAGGAAGACAAGAAAAATAGTAGACTATTGATAACAAGACAAACAGCAGCAAAAGTGTACTGATCCTTTTGTTGTTGCTTGTCTTGTTTATTCTCTAAATAAATTTGAAACGATCATTTTAGCTCTTTTCACTTCTGACATTGCCATTAAATGGAGCACTGACCACTACTTTCTCACGCATATGTCCCGCTTCAACATTTTCCTAAGCTTTTTTAAGTTCGCTGCATTGATCTTAGCTGTATAAGTTTTCCCTACAGTTATGGCTATTTTCCCTGCTTGAGCAAGTTTAGCAAGCAACGCCAAGATTGTTCCTTGGATTTGAAGTTGATAGTTATGACCTGTTTTGGCAAACATGCACTCCCAATCAAAACTAACCGATTTATTCTTCAAACGGCTGATGTCAATTAATCCATCTAGCCCAATTTCTTTCAACCACTCAAAATTGGCCGGACTAGCAGTAGCATAGACAGTCAGTTCTGCTCAGTGAGCGAGCTGATTTAAAATCGAACCGACACCACTAGCGCCATTGATCATTAAAAAAGAAAAGAGTACGAAACAAAACGAAAGGTCCGTTTGTTTCGTACTCTAAATCCAAATAAACGCTCTTGTCTCGCGCTCTTTCTATCCAAACCATTGTTTGAATCGATAGGTATGAAACGGCTGTTCACAGGCATTGCCGAACGCTAGATGCATTTCACCTTTGCCTAAATCAAAGATCATTGAAGCTAGAGACTTGGATAGTGGATGCTCCGGAGAAGGATGATTGCAAACACTTTTTGGAAAATTACGATGATTGGCTAAAAATTGTTTCCCCAACTGCACATCAATAATTCCATGATTTTCATTCACAATCGCCTCCATTGCTTCAAAACGAGCGTGAGATGTTTTAGAACCACCTTCTTCTGGCTCTTCCAATGCAATACTATTGTGATTGGCATGGATCATCACATCCGCTGGTTCATGAGCATAAATCTTATTGGGAAAACACTCAAAGCTTGCAATTCCTTCAACCGAATGAGATAAGCTAAACTGATTTGGCACTGCATGAGGAACACTATAGAGATACTCACGTGCTTCTTTTAAGCTTTTCTTATTGATCAGCTCTCTAATGATTCCAGCAGTAGGAATACCAGCTTGACGTTGCCCATTATCAATATATGTCCACATGACGGCTAAACCATAATTATTCATTCCCATATAGGCTGGAATACCTGGGTGACTATAAATCAACGACTCAAAATCAGAGTCTACCTCAACATGATGCACCACACAGTCCACCTCAGAGCGATATTCATCCAATCGCTCATCATTGGTTTGTCCGCAGATTACAGAACCATCAAATGTTGCATTTCCTTGAGCGGCAAAAGAGGTACACTTATCACTGATCAACTCATCAAAGAAAGAACGTTCGTAAATGGTATAAAGATACAAAATTTCTTGAAAATCCAAGCCGCTCCCTTGTGCAACGCCACGCATTTCGGCGACTACTTCTGGCGCAAATTTTTCTGTATATTCCAGATAAATTTGTGCTTTTTCCAACCACTTCGCAACGATCTCAGGTGGATCATTATAAAATAATTTTTGGCTGGATAAATTGGTTTCGATCTGCATTTTCAGTACCTGACCGATAGCCACACCTCGGTCAAAGGAAGAACCTGTTACTTGAATATAGCGATGAATCATAGAAAAACCTCCTAATTTAAAAACGTAGCAGACTCGTTTAGCGCTGAATAACACATAGAATATCATTCACGAATCATTGGCCCGAATAGCCGAATAATCTTTCTGGAGCAACAATTTACTTTATCTTATTGTTCAATATAAGTCCATTTGTAATCATATTCTGGACCAGAAGGTAGAATTCCTTTTACCTTTGGATTACGCAAGTGCGCCTCTGCTTTTTGATAAACCGGACAAACACCCATTGTATCCATTAAAATAGTTTCTGCTTCGATCAAATCAGTCCAACGTGCTTTAGGATCACTTGCATTGGTTGTTGCAGAAGCTTTTAGATATTCATCGAATTTATTATTATTGTATTTACCGCTATTATTGACATTATCTGAAGCAAATAATTCTAAGAACACGCTAGGATCATTATACTCAGCACCCCAACCAACTAAAATCATATCAAAATCACCACTATTTCCACGCTCTAAGCGAACAGAAAGTGGTACAGAAGAAACTTCTACCGTTATGCCTTTCAATGTTTCTTGAATCGCACCTTGCATATATTCTACCACTTTTTTAGCAGAATCAGCGTCAGATGAGAGTAAATTGATTTTGAGTGTCTTGATTCCTAATTCAGCCTGCGCTTTGCTCCAATATTCTTTAGCTTTTTCTGCGTTGTATTTCAAGTGGTTTCCAGAGTCCTTGACAAAATCAGCTTCTGTTTCAGGATTGAAAGACATATTTTTGGGAACCAAACCTGTTGCGGCGATCGATCCATCTCCTAAAACTTGATCTACTAAAGTTTGACGGTCTAGAGAATAGGAAATTGCTTTTCTAAGATTTTCATTTTGAAATTCTTTCTTACTTTGATTGTATTCTACATAGGTTGCATTTGACATGTCTTGTGAAAAGAAGGCAGGATCGTCTACCATTTGCTGTGCTAACTCGCCAGTCACAACGATATCGTCTGTTTGCCCATCCTGAAATAAATTGAGTGCAGTTGCATCTTCTTTTACCACATCAAAATTGATTTTTTCCATTGTAACATTTTCCTGATCCCAATACTTCTCGTTTTTTAAATAGCTCCATTTAGTATCGGTTCCAGCTCCTTCAAAATCACTTAATACAAAGGGACCATTATACACCATGTGTTCACTTGAACTAGCATATTTTTCTCCATTATCGGTGATTGCTTTTTGATTTTGCGGGAAAAATGGTGGTAGTGATAACAATGATTCCATGTATGGCACAGGTGAGGTTAGAGTTACTTCTAATTCGTGCTCACTTAATGCCTTAACACCTAATTCTGTTGCGGGAACTTTGCCATCCATGATTGCTTGATAGTTTTTGACAGCTTCAAATAAATAAGCAACTTCTGAGGCCGTTTTTGGTTCTACTGTCCGTTGCCATCCATAGACGTAATCTGCTGCCACAACAGGCTCTCCATTTGACCAGACAGCGTCCTCTCGTAACTTAAAGTTGTAGGTTAAGCCATCTTCACTGATTTTCGGTGGCTCGACAGCACCGGCTGGAATCAGTTTACCTGCTTTATCTGCACGAAACAACCCTTCACTTGTATTTTTCAACACACCCCAACCCACAACATCGTTTGTAACAGATGCATCGATGGATGGAATTTCTTGTTTTGCCACGACTGAAAATGATTGTTCCTTGCCAGTTGCTTTTTGGCCAGTTTCACCAGTCTTTTCTTTACTAGAACCACAGCCGCTAAGTAAAACGATACAGCAAGTTGCCGCAAGTAAAGACCCTAATCTTGTATTTCTCATTCAGTAACCTCCTATATGGTTGTTTTCTTTTTTAAATGAATAGAACACTCATTATCATACCATAAAAATAAGCGTTTTCTCATTAAATTCAGGTTTTTTTTTTAGAGTTAAATTTCATTCTAGGTCAACTCAAGCAGCTTCAAAGATTCTTGCATCTAAGCTAAACTTATGTAAAAATGAGTTACTTGATTCATAACGATTTAAAAGGAGTTACTTATGAAAAAAATTGCAATCATCGGCGGTGGGATCATTGGTTTGACCCTAGCCAACTATCTTGATTTGAAACAATATAGCGTAACTGTTTATGATAATCCAATTGGTCAAGCAACGAAAGCTAGCGCCGGGATTATTTCCCCGTGGTTATCAAAACGCCGGAACAAGAAATGGTATCAACTTGCGAAAGATGGCGCAGCGTTTTATCCTAAATTAGTGCAGGATTTTGCTTTACCACATAGTGTCTATCAGCAAACTGGTACGTTGATCCTTAGAAAAGATCGCGAGCTTGTCTCATTGCTCGATTTGGCTGAAGAACGCAAACAAACAGCGCCTGAGATTGGAACGGTTCAGCTGCTATCCGCTGAGGAAGTAAAGGCAAAGCTACCCTTATTGAGTGCTTCACCAGCAGTGTTTATCACGGGTGGTGGTAAGCTGGACGGTGCTAGTTACTTAGCAACCTTACGCCAGCGTGCACTTAGTCGAAATATCACTTTGAAAACAGAGCAAGTTCACATTAGCCAAGTGCAAAATCAGTGGCGAGTTCACTCAAAAGAACAAATAGAAAGTTTTGATGCTATTGCTTTGTGTGCGGGACCAGGCTTGTCTGATTTGTTAAAATCACTTGGGCTGACTACCGATATCCGACCACAAAAAGGGCAATTATTAGCATTTGAAACACCTTATAAAAACAGCGGCAGCTGGCCTGTTGCTATGCTGGATGGCGAAAGTGATTTAATTCCATTTGGACATGGGCAAATTTTGGTTGGGGCTACTCATGAAAATGATGGTGGTTTTGATTTGACGCCCACCCCCGAAGCGTTTACTCATTTACAGCAAAAAACTGGGCCTTTTTTAGAGGATTCGAACTTTTTTGAACAGTATCCTGTTTCATATCGTGTGGGAACACGTGCTTATACATCTGATTTTGCACCATTTTTCAATTGCTTACCTAACGATCCTACTGCAGTCGTGGCCAGTGGTTTAGGTTCTTCAGGACTGACAACTGGACCCTACATTGGCTTTCTTTTAGCGCAATATTTTAACGAAGAGCGGAATGATTGGATGGAGTATCAAAAACCGATTGACTGTTATGTATCGAAATAAAGAAACATAAAATAGAAGACCGGAAATCGTAAAAAGGATTTTCAGTCTCCTATTTTTTTACCGATTAGAAGAATCATCTTTGGTTACTGGCTTATTTAGCCTCTATTTTCTTAAATTTACAGCCATCAGTACGAATACAATTTCATTGTGTGCCTGCTGTTTTCCTCGAACTAAGAACCGAGTGAACGCCAAACAAGCCTTCAAATAACTGAAAGCGAGTTCAACGTCAATTTTTCGTTGACGATAGATTTTACCGATTTCTTCCTCTGAAAGTAGCTTAAAAAGAATGACTTGATTTGTGGTATGGTTTTTAAACATGAGAACACGTTTCAAGCTCTTTTCATCGTTTTTTTGCTTCTATAACAAACTCTCTCATTTCACGATATAAGCTTTCTCTGATTTTATCCAGCTTATGATAAACCATTTTTTTATCACGCACTAGCTGTTCCCCATTTACCCACACCGACTCTACATTGCTGGCATTAGCCGAATAGACGATCGCGGAGTATGGGTCAAAAATCGGAAACATATTGACTGACTCTGTTTCAATCAATGTTAAGTCCGCTTTTTTACCAATTTCGATTGATCCTACTTGTTTCGCTAAGCCTAGTGTTTCAGCGCCACCAATCGTTGCTAAACGAACAATTTCTCTTGCAGGAAAAAGGGCACGGTCTTGATGATACGTTTTATGACTGTTGGCAAAAAGACGCATTTGACTGAATAAATCTAGCGTATTCCCACTACTTGGGCCATCCGTCCCTAAACCAACAATGATATTTTTTTCAATCATTTTTTTGACCGGTGCAATCCCTTTCGCTGATTTTGTATTCGCACCAATACAATGGGCAACACGCGCTTTTCCTTTTGATTCTTCAAGGATTTTTAAATCATGATCGTTCACTAAAATACAGTGAGCCAAAATAAACTCTCGTTCAAAATAGCCTAATGATTGTAGAAATTCTATTGGCGTTTGGTTATACTTTTCTTGAAACTCTGTTATTTCATAGGTCATCTCAGATACATGCATCGTGATCGGCGCATTATATTTTTCACTAAGTACCACGATTTTCTTTAATACTTCTGGAGTATTTGTATTTGGTGCATGAGGTGCAATGATCGGCGTCACCAATGGATCATTTTGCCACTTTTTTAAGAACATTTCACAGTAGTCATAGCCACCAGAAGGTTGTGGACTATCACAAGTCGGCATATCGATGATGGTTTCGCCTACCAACGCTCTGATTCCCATTTCTTTACAACTTTTAGCCACTTCATCTTCAAAATAATACATGTCGCAAAACGAAGTTACCCCACTTAATAGCATCTCAGCAATCGCATAGTCACTGCTAGCTTTGACTAATTCTTTCGTCATAAATTGCTCTAATGGAAATAAAAATCTGCGAAGTCGATCTAGTACATCATCGCCCAATGAACGGAAAGGAATCATCCCAGCATGTGTATGTGTATTGACCATTCCTGGAATCAGAATGCCATTTCTACCATCAATCACTTTATCCGCAGAAATAGTCACTGAATCAAGCTCAGAAACTGAGCCGATTTTGGCAATCAAATGGTCTTCGATCAAGACATAGCCCTTTTTGATTTCTGAAAATTGCTTATCCATTGAAAGAAGGTGAACATTTTTAATCAGCGTCTTCATTTAATAACACTCCATCTTCTGGGAAGATCAAGGGATAAAATTCTTGGGTTTTTGTATCCATCATCCCCATATCTGTCACCTTGATTGCAGGTGAAACAGGTAAAGATAAAGTAGAAAATGACATGATCTCATTCATATTTCGATAGCCCAATGCTTGCATACTTGAACGAACTTTTTGTAACGAGCTGCCTAATTCTTCGATGGGCGCTTGAGATAAAATCCCACCGATCGGTAATGGACATTCCCCTGTGATTTCACCATTAGAGACAACGATATAACCGCCTTGGATCGCGACTAATTTATTTTGTGCCAATACGATATCTTCTGGTGTGTTCCCCATAACCATTACATTATGGTGGTCGTGCGCCCACGTTGTCGCGATCGCCCCTTTTTCAGTGATTGGTTTATCCATCAATGAAAATGAAGTATTGCCATTTTTACCATACCGTTCCATTACGATCAATAAAGCACAATCAGCCTCTTGCCATTGTAAAATCCCATTTTTAACTGGAATTTCTTTTGTAATTCGCTCTGTAAAAGTGCCTACTTCTTGCTTTTGGATCACATTGCAACGAACACTTTCTTTTTCAGTTGCTATTTTGATGACAAGATCATCCGTTGTAAGTGCCTTACAATGAACAGATTGTCGATAGCTGGCTGGAAACTGCTCGATCACCTCCGGATAGTCAATTGCAGCTCCTTTTTCGTAGACTTTTTCACCTGCTTTATAAACAGCATCAAAAGAAAAATTTTCTAAATCACTTAATAAAATAAAGTCCGCGATACGCCCTGGCGCAATTTCTCCACGATCATGAAACCCCATTCGTCTTGCTGGTGTATAGGTCGTCATGTAGATTGCTTTTTCGATTGGTAAGCCCGCTTTTATCGCTTTTTTGACATTCTCATTTAAGTGGCCGTTTAACAAATCGTCAGCCATTATATCATCCGTTATAATGCTAGCATATTCATAAAACTCATTTTCAATAATGACCTGCATATTTTCAGGTGTGATCGATTTATTTTGAAATTGAATAAAAACGCCAGCTTCGATTTTTTCTTTTAACGACACTGGAAATTGATGGGTATGATCTGACGTGATTCCACTAAATAGAAAATCAGCCAGCTCTTCTTCATATATTTTTGGACAATGACCTTCCAGTGGCATTGTTGGTCGTTCTTTTTTGCATAAATCAATGATTTTTCGAATCAATGATTCTGGCTCATAGGCAATGCCTTTAAAATTCATCGCTTCACCTAAACAAATGATTTTAGGATTTTTCAATAGTTCTGCTACTTCTGGAAGTCCGATGATTCCACCAGTGGTTTCGAGTTCAGGAGTGGTCGACGGAACAGAGGACGGAATGGCATGGAAGATGTCCAATTCAGTTTCTGCTTTCATAAATTCATCTAATCCTTCTAACCCAAAGACGTTTGCCATTTCATGTGCATCTGCTACAACAGTCGTGACACCGAAACGTAAAACTGCTTTTGAAAAAATCGTTGGTGTCGTCATGGAGCTTTCAATGTGCATATGAGCATCAATCAAGCCGGGAATCATATACTGATTCTCGGCTTTGATGATTTTTTTTGGCGTTAAGTTCTGCATTTCTGCTTGACTGATATAATAAAATTTTCCATCTTTAATAGAGACATTTTTTTTGATAAATGATTGGGTCGCAGTTTGGAAGACCCAAGCATTTTGAATGATCATATCTACTTTCATACTTATCGCCCTTCTTATTGTTTATTGATTCATTGTGCGGTTCCACTGATCGACCCAGCTTGATAAATTATCATTGATAAAGGAGAAATCAACTGTTTTGGCACGATCTGCGACTTGACCATATGTTTTATTTCCGGCTTGTTCTTCATCAAGCGTGACGTTGCTATTTGTTGGTCCTTCATTCAATGAAATTGCTTTTGTTTTTTGTGATGCTTCGCTAATACGATCGTTAACAAATGTATATGCTAGCTCTTTATTTTTAGAATTTTTTGGTACATTGATTGTATTATAATTTGCATAAGTACCACTTTCAGGAACAACATAGGTTGCGTCTTCAGATGCACCTTGAATAATATCAACTGCAAAATCCGCTACAACTGCAACTTCGATTTCCCCAGATTGAAACATATTTGCTAGATCCGATGATTTTGAATACGTCTTGACAACATTCGGTTTTAAGTCTTTCATTGCGGTAAAAGCAGCTTCCCCTTTATCAGACGTGATATCTTTGCCAGCATGATCACTCGCAATGTATAACATCAATGGTCCAGCTGTTGTAGAGATATCTGGTACAGAGATTTTCCCTTTCAGGTCTGAGGACCATAGATCGTCCCAGCTAGTGATTTCTTTCCCAAGTTTCTCTTTGTTATAGACAATACCGATACTATTAACCGCAATTGGAATCCCTGCACCGCTTTCGTATACTTCTTTGGCACCTGTCGTCAACTCTTTGATATTCGGTACATCTTTTTCAGTTATTTTTTCAAATAAGTCTTCTTTATTTCCTTGAGTCGCATTGGCTTGGGCTAGCTCGATCACATCAATTCCAGCATTTGGATTATTCAATAATTTTGTGTAGCGATCTGCACTATTGCCAACTTCTAATGTAACTTTTGCATCGTTTGCTTTTTCAAAAGGAGCAATGATGTCTTTTTTGACAATATCTTCACTTAAGCCAAAGGTTGAAACGACTAAGGTATTATTGCCACTGTTGTTCTCTTCTTTTGTATTGGCCTCGCTGTTACCGCATGCTGCCATTAATAAAGTAGCTGTTGCTAAAACACCGATCATTAATTTCTTTTTCATTTTGTTTAAATCCCCTTCATCTATCGTTTATTTTTCTAAAACAACTAATTTATCTGCTGGAAAAACGAGATTGACTGTATCTCCAGTTTCATAGATTTGTTCACTGGTTCCGTTGACCAGTAATTTTCCGAGTGGCGTTGTTACTTCATATTGATAGCTTTTTCCTAAGAACGTTCTCACAATAACAGAACCTTCGATAGAATCAGGTAATGTCTCTTTTACAAGCTCAATGTCTTCTGGACGAATGGTCGCTACGGTTTCAGTTGCTTCTGGCTGTGGATTTGTTGTTTGGAATTGTTGGCCATTTTCAGCAGTATATTGCCCCGCACCCGTTTTACGTATTGAAAAAAAGTTTTCAAACCCGATAAATTGTGCTACAAACTTTGTTTTTGGTAAACGGTAGATTTTTTCTGGTGAGTCATATTGTTCGATCACGCCATTATTCATGATAGCGACTTTATCAGAGATAGAGAAACATTCTTCTTGGTCATGGGTCACAAATACTGTGGTTATCCCTAATTGTTGCTGTATTCGTTTGATCTCGATGCGCATAGCTACTCTTAATTTGGCATCCAAATTACTCAAAGGTTCATCAAGCAACAATAATTTAGGTTCAATGATCAATGCACGTGCTAAAGCCACACGCTGTCTTTGTCCGCCTGAAAGTTGTTTAGGATAACGCTCTCCAAGATTTTCCAAACCGCAGACTTCTAACATTTTTGCGACTTTTTCATTAATGCTCGCTTTTGATTCTTTTCTTAGTTTCAGCCCAAACCCAACATTTTCAGCAATTGTTAAGTGAGGAAATAAAGCATAGCTTTGAAAAACCATACCAAAATTTCGTTTATGCACAGGTACTTTAGTCAAATCATCCTCTTCAAGCTTAAACGTGCCATCATTTGGTTTGATCAGTCCGGCGATCACTCGTAATGTTGTTGTTTTTCCACAACCACTAGGCCCTAGTAGTGATACTAACTCGCCTTTTTCCATTGAAATACTCAAATCTTTTAATATATCTTGTTTGCCATCATAGCTGACACGTATTTTCTTTAAATCAACAAAAGTCAAAATTTTCTCCTCTTTCTACCTATAAGTTCAAAGTCCAAGCTCGTTTCTTTGCTATTTAGGCTATTGAAGCTAAGCCCAAGGTCTTTTCAATCAAAAACATCAAGCCCATCGTCAATAACATCAACATTACTGAAATCGCTGAAACAGTTGGATCGTAATTATATTCCATATAACTAAGTAGCGAAGTCGGCAACATCGTCACTCCCGGTCCTGATAAAAACATTGAAACCGGAACATTGTTAAACGAATTTACAAATGCCAACATAAACGCTGCAAAAATCCCTGAAGAAACATTCGGTAATACAATTCGGATAAACGCACGAATTTTCGTGCACCCTAATGTCCAGGCTACTTCCTCCATTGAATAATCCAATTGCTCCATGCTGGAACCAACAACTCGAATAATATACGGTAAACTGATCAAGAAATGACCGATCAATAATCCTTGAAAAATCGGCAACCCTAATTTGATCACAATATATTGAAATAATGTATACCCAACAACGATTCCAGGAATCACTGTTGGAGATAAAAAGAAGCTTTTAATAAAATTTCTCCCTTTAACTGAATAGCGAGCAAGGGCATAAGAAGCGGGAATCCCAACTACTAATGCTAAAGCGGTCGCCAGTACGCCAATCCCTAAACTTAATTTGAAGCTGCTCATAAATGTATCTGACTGTAATGCTTTGGCATACCAGTCTAAAGTAAAACCTTTGATGGGAAACTGAATTGCTGCAGCTGTCCCAAATGACGTCACAACGATCAGGCAAAGTGGTAAAAATAGAAATAAAAATACTAGGATCGCAATCAGCGTCATTCCTTTTTGTTTACGCATTATTTGCTTCTCTCCTATCAACTTTTTTAGCTACTACATCTAATCCTTTCATCACGATCAAGGTCACAACGATCATGATCAAGGCTAAAACACTTGCTGCTTGCCAATCGCCTAACGTATTGGCTTTCTGATATAAAAAGGTCGACATCATCATTTTTTGATTCCCACCTAATAATTGTGGTGTTGTATAGGCAGTCAACGTTCCTGTAAAAACTAAGACGCTCCCAACGATCGTTCCGGGAATAGAAAGCGGCAAAACTACTTTTCTAAAAGCCGTAAAGGGACTTGCTCCTAATGTTTCTGCGGCTTCTAGCATTTCTCCTTCGATATTTTCCATCACACCCACAAGCGTCATGATCATCGTTGGTAAAAAAAGATAGACAGAGCCGATAATAATAGCAAATTCTGTATAAAGTAAATTCATCGGCTGATCGATCACGCCTATATTTAATAACAATGTATTGATTACACCTGTTTTACCTAGAATGTTGATCCAAGCAAAACTACGAATGACCGAGTTCGTCAACAGCGGAAATAACGTCATCGCCATTAAAATTCCTCGCCATTTTTTCCCAACACCTGCAATATAATACGCTGTAGGGATACCCAAAACAATTGAAATAAAGGTAACGATCAACGAAACTCTGATCGTGCGCCAAAAGATCGATAAATTATATTCATCTTTAAAAAATTCGAGGTAGTTGCTAAACGTTACCCCTTGATCTGAAAAAATAGTTGGCATGATACTTGTAATCAAAGGAATCATTAAGAAAAATAGTAATAAAATCATTCCTGGTGCCACAATAAAATACGGAACATTCTTGTTCATGTACACACTCCTCGTTCGTCTTTCCACTGATTCAGTATACTCATTTTCTAAATCAAATTCAATATGTTTTTTCATTTTATTCTATAAACGTTCGTTTACTAATGAACAATCAGTGATTAACCATAAAAAAAAGAGAGATTATTTTTTTATAACGAACTTAAAGTTAAAAATCGTTATTTCAATCTCTCTTGTTACTGTTGAGTTATTTTTCTTCTTCAGGAAAAAGCAATTTTGATTGTCGAAGATAGGGTTCTTCATATTTTAGCGTTAGCTCTTTTAAAAAAGGGCCTAATTTGTTCTGAGCCAAGGAGAAACTATCCAGCAGCTCTTCGTATTTTTTCCGTTCGTTGTCATTTGCTTTATGCTTAAAATAACCCCAGATGTGTTGATAAGCATTTAAGCTATTGCCTTTTTTTGGTTCCTCGGCTAATGCGTGCTGAAGATAGCTACGAAACTGCTGCTCCTTTTTATCATCCCAGCCCTGCTCACTAAACAATTTACGAATCGACCGATAATCTTGTTGTGATTTTGATAATATTAAATATTTAAGCGCTGCCCATTCTTGTTGTCGCTTTGTTTGTTTTTCCAAAAAATTCTTCCTTTCTTTTGCTTTTATGCCGAAAATTAAAATTAAATGAATAAAAACTCTTTTTTTCTTATAGCCTAATCATGAATCTTTATGACAGTTAAAAGATAAAGCGTTTAAAATGTACTGTATATATTTATTTTCAGAAATTCTAGGTTAAACAAATTTTCTGAATATTAAAAAGAATTGAGGTTATTTTTTATGGACGAGCAGCAGCTAGACAAATCATTCTTGGGTCAGCCAAAAGGATTGTCTACACTCTTCTTTACTGAGATGTGGGAAAGATTTAGTTATTATGGTATGCGGGCGATTCTACTCTATTATATCTATGATACTGTCGCAAACGGCGGATTAGGTTTGCCCAAAGAAACAGCTTTGGCGATCATGTCGATTTATGGATCATTGGTTTTTATGTCCAGCATTATTGGCGGTTGGATTTCAGATCGTGTATTAGGTGCTAGAAAGACCGTGTTCTTTGGCGGTGTATTCATTATGGTCGGTCATATTGTCTTGGCGACGCCCTTTGGCATTTCTGCTTTATTTCTTTCTATTCTCTTGATCGTGATCGGGACAGGAATGTTAAAACCAAATGTTTCTGGCATGGTTGGTCATCTTTATTCCAAAACAGATACACGTCGTGATGCTGGTTTCTCTATTTTTTATATGGGAATCAACATTGGTGCCTTACTAGCGCCTTTCATTGTCGGCACATTAGGTCAAACGTATAATTATCACGTTGGTTTTTCTGTGGCTGCCTTCGGGATGTTTTTCGGTTTGCTGCAGTATTATTTGCAAGGAAAAAAATCATTATCGGGTATTGGTTTGACCCCAACAAATCCAATCGGAACAGAGGAACGTAAAAAATTCGTTCGTTCTCTATTGATTGCGCTTGTGTTTATCATTGTTATATTTGGTGGCGCCTTTATTATGGGACAGTTGACCATTGCATTTTTCATCAATAGTGTCAGTATATTAGGTATTTTACTGCCAGTTTATTATTTTATCAAAATGTTGACCTCTAAAAATGTAACAGCCGAAGAAAAGCCAAGAGTTCTTGGGTATATTCCCTTATTTCTAGCTGGAATCGTATTTTGGTCATTAGAAGAACAAGGCTCTTCTATTTTAGCATTATTTGCAAGCGAAAGAACCCATGATACCTTATTTGGTTTTTCGATTGCACCTAGTTGGTTCCAATCATTGAATCCGATTTTTGTGGTTGTCTTAACACCTATATTCGTTACTTTGTGGACTAAGCTTGGTACTAAACAGCCTTCAACTGTAGTCAAATTTTCATTAGGTTTAGTTTTCGCTGGTCTTTCTTTTGTTCTTTTGATGTTGCCTGGTTTACTTTATGGTACGGATACAAAAGTCAGCCCCTTATGGCTATTCTTTAGCTTTTTCATTATGATTGTTGGAGAAATGTGTATTTCCCCTGTTGGTCTGTCGATCACAACAAAGCTTGCACCTAAAGCTTTTGAGTCACAAACCGTTGCTATTTGGCTTTTAGCCGATGCTGCCTCACAAGCAATCAACGCACAAATTGCACGTTTTTATACGCCGCAAACAGAATCGGCTTATTTTGGAATTGTCGGCATTGTTGCTGTGATTGCGGGTATTTTATTAATTCTTAGTAAAAAACCAATCAAAAAATTGATGGGGTCGATTCATTAAATGAAAAGAGTTTCAGCTGATGTATGTCAGTCGAAACTCTTTTTATCTTAGTATTTCAGTTGTTTTTCTTGTTTCATGATCGTTCCTTTTAAAAGTAATGGTGCGATGATCGTCGTCGCAATAATAACAATGATTACAGAAGAATAGTATTCTTCTGAAAGAAAGCTTGAGGTCAAGCCTACTTGGGCAATAATCAAGGCCATTTCTCCTCTAGAAACCATACCCGAACCAATGATCAATGTAGAAATCCCTTTAAAGCCAGTGGCTCTAGCACCTAATGCTCCACCTAGCAATTTTGATAACACGGCTACAGCTGTCAAAACAAGGATAAAGAGAAAATGTTTTGAAATACCGACAAACGTCATATTTAATCCGATTGAAACAAAAAACATTGGAATAAAAACCGCATATCCGATCGGCTCTAATTTTTCATCAACTTTTTTGCGATAGTCGGTTTGAGCAATTGCGACACCTGCAAAAAAGGCACCAATGATCGCACCCATATCCAACATTTCTGCAAAATAAGCAAAGCCTAAACAAATCACTAAAGAGAATGCTGAAACAGCTTCAATCGCAATTAATTTTTTGCTTAGGTTCAATAACCACGGTACCAACCATTTACTCGCTGCAAATATCACAATAAAGAAAAAGACTTTCAATAGTAAAACTTCCCACATCGGCAAGTTTTGTCCTGGTGACGAACGATTCATCAAGCTCAGCATAATACCTAAAATCAAAACAACCACGATATCATCGACCACAGCTGCCCCAAGGATCGTAGCCCCCTCTTCTGTATCTATTTTTTTTAGGTCCTTTAATACTTGAACCGAAATACTGACAGACGTAGCACTAAACAGGACACCTAAAAATATAGAGTTCTGCACTGAAAATTGAAAGGCTTCTCCCACACCAAAACCCATTGCCGCAGGAAAGACAATACCTAAAAGCGCCACAGCTAAGGCAGGTCGCCAATACTTTTTCAATAATTCTAAATCACTTTCCAAACCAGCAATAAACATTAAAATAATCACACCGATTTCAGAAAAATAATGCATAAATTCATCCGGTTTGATCCATCCTAATAATGCTGGCCCAATCAAAATACCGACTAATAATTCTCCAATTACCGAAGGAATCCCCACTCGGTTACAAAAATGTCCTGCAAGTTTTGTAAATAATAAAACTAGGCACAATGTTAATAAAAAACCCATTTTCCTCTCCCTTTCTGCTAAAAAACATACAACTTATTGTACCATAGTCAGCTCATTTAGTAGGTCCGAAAAGTTTACTGATTCCATAGAAAAAGTGAGTGGGACATAACTCTTTGAGTCATATCCCGCTCACATGGAATCCGTATAAACGGTGGGAGCAGAAGCAATCCCTTCGGAATTAAATACTCCTGTCCCAACCTCTTTCATACAATTATTTTGATGCACGTTTTAAGTACGTACCTTCTTGTGTATTGATTTCTAATGATTCATCTGCTTCGATAAAATCAGGAACATTGACTACTAAACCTGTCTCCATAATAGCTGGTTTCCCTGAACCAGAAACCGTTGCACCTTTGATCGAAGGTTGTGTTTCTTTTACTTTTAAGACAACTGTCGTTGGTAAAGTGATACCGATGACTTCTGATCCGTAAAATTGGATTTTTACTTCCATATTTTCTAAAAGATAGTTTAGTTCTTCTTCGATTACAGAAGTTGGGA
Organism: Enterococcus sp. AZ170; assembly: GCF_050545135.1. Classification (NCBI taxonomy): domain Bacteria; kingdom Bacillati; phylum Bacillota; class Bacilli; order Lactobacillales; family Enterococcaceae; genus Enterococcus; species Enterococcus sp. AZ170. Next base: position 2,996,816 of record NZ_CP172947.1, read on the forward strand.
TTTCGTATTGTTCATATGTTTCTAAATCCATGAAATTCGCTGTATCATCTTGGCTGTATAGGTATTGTACTGGTTTATTTTCAATAAACGCTTTTTTCACTTTATCATCAGGACGCATTGTTGTATCTGTTGTCGTGCCTGTCCGAACATCTTTCAATTTCATACGCATAACGGTATTTCCTTTACCAGGTTTGTGGTGGCTCGCATCCATTACGCGGATCAATTTACCATCTTGTTCAAAAGTCATACCTGCTTTAAGATCACTTACTGCTATCATGTTATTTTCTCCTCTTTCTTTAAGGTTCGATCAATAGGTTAATCGAAACGTTAGTGTAGTGTCGCTATGCCTAGGTTGCTAAGCTCCTTAGGATAGAGACTCTTCTTAAAAAATTCTTCTCAATCATTGTAGCAGATTACTAGCGGATATTCTAGAGAATACGCTGTTTAGCTTCAATTTTTTGAAGTAAAATAACTATAGAATCTAAACTTGCAAAAAAAGAGCGAAGACAAGTCCTCACTCTTGAGATTATTTTTGGTTTTAATGTGTAAATTAGTAGTTCAATTTATCGTTATAGTACTCTCCGTGAACTTTTTTCGAGAACATCCATAGTAAAAGTAAAAATAAGAGAACATATCCTAGGTTGATAAGCTTGGTTAATGCTTGTTCCCCTGTAGCTGGTAGCAATCTTGTTTTATTCCCTGTATCATTTCCTTGTTGCTTCATTGTTGAAAGTTGGAGGATTGATTCAGATTTTTTAACATTTTCTTTTGTGACTTGAACTGTGGTTCTAGCTGTTGTCACTTCAAATGAAACAGGTTCAACGTCTAGTTTATAATCAGTTGGTGCGGCAGTCTCTACAAACTGGTAGTTTCCTAATGGTAAATCTGTTACTATTATTTTCCCTTCTGTATTGGTAACTAACTCTTTTTGGACGACGAGCCCATCTGCTCTTTCTAATTGGAACACAGCCCCAGATAAAGCTTCTTTTGTTACACCATCTATTTTCATCAGCTCTGCGGAACCAAGAAGGCTAGGAGGAACAAGAATCGGCGTATTTTCTTTCGTTAGTTTTACTATCGCTTCATCTAGCAGTTCAACTCTAATTGGTGTTGAATCTAGCTCATATCCAAACGGAGCAGCCGTTTCTACAAGTTGATACTCTCCTAATGGTACATTTTCTAGACGTATTTTACCTTTTGCATCTGTTGTTATGTCAGCTTCGATTATTGCACCATCGACTTGCTCAAAACGGAAGTTAGCTCCAGCTAACACCTGTTTTGTTACACTATCTATTTTGGTTAATTCCACCGTTCCTAAAATAGGAAGATCAGAATAAATACCGATGTTGATCGTATGAGAAATAGCTTCTGGTGCTAAAGTGACTGCTGCGATCCCCTCTTGATTATTTGCTGGATCAAGTTTTACGTCTGTTGCTACTATCTCTTCGCTGCTCTGTAAGTATTCAGAGATGACATCTCCTTCTTTAGTTTTGATTCGAACAGTGTAGTCCCCTCTAGCAGGAACAGGTGAAAAATCATATTCTCCTCGACTATTTGTCAATTGTTTCGCAATTAGTTCTGTTGCTTCCTCTTGTTCCAACTCTACTTCGTATCCTACCAAAAAGGGTTCATCTGAATCTTTTTGACTATTTTTATTTTTGTCTCGATAAACTGAACCTTTGACCGAATAGGCTGTTACCGGAATTTCTGACCCTCTTGATTCAATCCAGTTGGTATCATTCGTCGTTACCGTAAAGGTATTAACCATTTTATCATTATGCTTAATTGACTTATTGATTGGTACTTTGACTGGAAAAGTAAAATCGACCTCTTGATTTTTTTCTAACAAGCCATTTGTTAACTCGATTTTAATCATCGTGACTTTATTATAGTCAATTTTTGAGCCTTGTTGTTGCCATTTTTTATTCTTATTTTCCGCCATCAGATGTGATGGTTTATCGTATGAATAATAAACCGTATAGCCATCTGGTCCTTCTACTTCTCCATCTAATAGATACCCTAAATCTGAGCCTCTCGGAATATATTTTCCCTCTTCGTTTGCTACTGTGCTTAAGTCCCCCGCATGAGGTAAAATGTTTATTCCAGTTAAACTAGGAACAGCTTTATTACTGTAATTTAGGACAGATATCTTTTGTTTAAACTGATCTCCTTGATCAACAGCGTCTGTTTTGCCGTGAACGAACTCTTGTTGTTCATTGACTGATGCAGCTGTATCTACAAACACACTACTTGGCGGAATCAGACTAATAGGTTGTGAACAGGCTAATAACTCTTTTTTTTCGGTGTCTTCACTAATAATTTGATAAGGATCCAACTCAGATGGGTTATAAAACCCATTCTTACTCATCTCTATTCCTTCATCTCCATTATTCTCATAAGTCAAATAGGATTCAATTGATTGATTACCATAATTAGCAGCATTATTGAACCGCAAGGATAGCTTTGTCTTATTTGGAACAAATATCTTTTGAAAATCCTTTAATTTCAACTCTGTCTTTGGTTCGATGACGATTGCTGTCTTTCCACTATTCTTAAAATTTTTCTTTTCAGTATACGTTACACTATCTGTATCATAAAAAAAGTCTACTAGCTCTAGCCCTCTTGGAAGTATGACATAGAGTTTAGGTTTTATTAGAGTAGGGTTTGTAGGGCTTGATACACTAGCAAACATTGTCATCTCAAATTGTTCACCAAGAAACATGGTTGACTTATTTAAAAAGTCTACAAAGCCTATTTTATTGACAGGCTTCAAAGTATCAATATAACCCATTGAAGTACTTTTGCTCACATTCTCATCCTTGTCAGTATAGTAAATGTTTCCATCATTAAATGCCCTGTGATCCCCTGTTGATAAATTTTCACTTAAATATTTCCAATACTCCGAACTTCTTTTAACAGAAAAATTTAATGTAACTTGATCAGTTGAGCTGGTTAATTCCACCGCCTTGTCAAATTCAATATAAAACGATACAAAAGGCTGTGGGTCTTTTATGCTAAAAGCTGTAGCTCCTATATTCTCAGCAATTAACGTTTTTTCCCCTGCTACAGTGATACCATATACTTTATTTTTATCTGTGTTTGCCAGATTGCCAACAGTACTCAACCAAACTTCCTTAAGAGTAAACGGAGAAGAGCCGTTTACTTTTGTCGGTACATCTTCTATTTTATTTAAAAAAATTTCACCTTTTTCTCCGTTGTGATTGGCTCGTATCCAGCCAGTTAGTTCCTTATCTTCATTTTCTTTTATATAATATCCAGAATCAGAATTCTTCCATCTCATCCATTTATTAGTAGTGGCACCAACGCCTTGTGAAAAAAATTTTCTTTGTTGAACTGAACTAGTTTTTTCCAAGTTTGTTTCAATTTCGCCTTGCTCGTTCAGTACATTGACACTGCCGGTGAATTGGACAGGGTAATCTGATGTTTCCGTATAAACATTTTTATATCTGACTTTAAATACACCACTTGTATAAATATTAGACTTAAACTCCCCGCTAATTGAATGGTTTACAGCATCATATGTCCATGCCGAATCATTGTCTTCCTTCTTAAATATGACGTTTTCTGTTAACTTGAATTCAACTAAGGAAGCTCCTATATCAGTATATTTATCTCTCAAGATACTATATGATACTTCATCAATAAAATCTGAGCTAATTAATTTGTCCTGGTTAACATATTCATTAGGTACCTTTTGAGATAACGATCCATAACTAAAACTAATCATTCTATTCGTCGTTATCGCTTTTAAATCAAGAGAATTTTCTGTTAATACTTCCCCATTATGATCGTAAAGCGTTTGAGTAATCGGGACTTTAGTTCCATAATACAGCTGATTAGAAAGAAACTTCACTCTGAAAGGGATAGCTAAATTTATGCCTGTTTTAACATCATCTATAGTAATATCTAAATAAATATTCTCGCTATCTTCTGAAAGCTCGCTGTTTACTGGAAAGGTTAGCCCACCTGAAACGACTCCAAAATACTGAAAATATTTTTTGGCTAATGTCACTCTAAATTTCACTTGCTTAGATGGAAAATAGCCACTGGAAATTTCTAGTTTAGAGTACAAGATAATTTCTTCGCCTACCAGATAATCTAATTTAGGTGTTCCATCAGCGTTATCTAACTGAGGATAAAAATCTGTTGTTAATTCGTAATTTTGATTTTTCAGAATCTCTTCATTTTCACTAACTCTTACAAGGCCTTCTTCATTTCGATCATCTGCTATTGGTTGATTCTCATCACTAGCAAATAATTTTTTTTCTGGAACATCTAGCGTTGGTTTTTCCAAAAGCTCAGATGCATCGATGTCTTCTTTCGTTTCTATCGATGTAGCTAGTTCTTCCGGTTTCTCCTCATTTCTACTAACTTCTTCCGCCACTGTATCAGTAACCGTTTCTTCAGCATATGCGATAGTTAAGTACCTAAACATACCAATTACATCTATTACTTGAACCAACACAAGTAATAGAACCAACATTCTTATTATTTTTTTCTTCATAAAGCCTCTCCTTTTTCCAGTTTTAAAAACATTATATCATAAAAAGGTTTTATAAAGTTATTTTTATTTTACTCATAACCATAAAAAAAGGCAAAGCTTACTTTAGCTTTTGTTCTATTTGTTTAGCTTCCGCTGACTAAAACAACTATGAACAATAAAAAAGATTTCTTGTTTACTAATCGTTCCATTCCTTTTTTATTAGATTTTCTGTTTATTATTTAAAGTCATAGAATTGGATGCTCATAAGAAAAGAGTGGAGACAGGCTCCACTCTAAGAATCACTAACGAAGTTTAAATTTTTTTGTACAACTATAAATTGCTTTAGAATGTCCAACAACGTGGTCCCAGCTTTATTCGTTGGCTTCATTTTGGCAAATTCAACTGTTGCTTCTACCTTTTGAAGCATACTGCCAGGAGCAACTTATTCTTCATCAATATGTTGTTTTATTTCTGCGATCCTAACTGTTTCTAACCTTTTATGATTGGGTTGACTATAGTTGACAAAAACAGTTGCCGCACCTAGTAAAATAATCAGTGTGTCAGCTGTGTTTTGAATGCCTTTTGTTAAGCTCGCGCGCTATGGGATCACTTTTCAAACTAGCCTTACCACCAAGCGCTATGACGATCTGCTTCCGCTCTCGCCAACATTCTCTGTCTTACCAGAATTAAGCTGGTCAAACGTCTCCCACAGTGCATCACACTCTGGACAACTACCTGTATGAACCATTGTCAATGGCGCTTGATCCGAGCCATCTAAATAGTTTCGCAAATGCATATCTGAAAAGCCATGTTTTGCAGCATCGTTCCTAGTATTCGAATAATAAACCGTTTTAATTCCTGCCCATAAAATAGCCCCAACACACATCGGACAGGGTTCACATGTTGCATAGATTTCACAATCTGACAGATCCATCGTATCCAACCTTTTACAAGCTTCTCTGACAGCAACCATTTCTGCATGTGCAGACGGATCGGTATCTTTCATCATTGTATTACTGACTGAAACAATCACTTCACCATTTCTAACTAAGGTTGCGCCAAAAGGCCCGCCATCGTTTTTTTTCATTCCAGCAACTGTAGCCGCCGCTGCCATTTTCATATAGTTCATATTTTTTCTCCTTTCACCACTTTACTAAGAATGCTGTACGTAACAAACGAAAAGATCAATCCTGAAAAGAAAGCAAAATCATTGATCGTTTTCAAAAATGGTACTGATTGTAAAAATGCACCCGACATCGTAATCACAAAACTAATCGCTAAAGTAATCATCGCCACCTTATTATAGCCCGATTTAAACTCCCCCAGATCTCCTTCTTCAACATAAATCGTCTCTAAATTAATGGTTTGCTTATGTTCAACATAAAAACTAGCCAACATGATCCCTGTAATAGGGCCAAACATCGAACCGATAAAACTATAAAAATAAAATAATGTCGCAGCATTTTCTACTAATTTCCAAGGTAAAATCATCGTGCCAATTATCGCAGTCAGAACGCCCGCTTTTTTCACATCAAGTACTTTAGGAAATAAGGATGACATTTGCAATCCTGCTGGGAATAGATTCCCAAAAACGACGAAAGCAAGCGCCCCCATATTCAAGGCTAAGATCAAGACAAAGACCGCAAACGTATTTTCGATCTTATCAAAGGCATTGACAATATTGAAAATCGGTTCTCCAAATGCAATTTGTGTCCCCGCAATCAACCCAACACAGGTTATCGCAAACAATATATAAGAGAGAATAAAGCCTAATGGCAAACCGATAATCATCGCTTTTGGTGTTTTCGCTTTTTGAGTAAAATCACCAATATTTACAATTGGGCCTGCCCAGTTTGAGACCAAAGCACTGACACAAGCAATAAAAACAATCGGACTTGTTGTAGCATTCGCTGGTGAATAAGCTAAGATCGGACCAAAGCCACCAGCAATTTGTATCGTCCACACAGCAGCACCAACAATAAAAACATACACGATCGGTGAAGACCAGTTACCAAATTTATCCAAGACTTTTGTTCCACCTAAAAACAACGCAACCGTCACACACCAAACAAGCAAATAACTCAGCATCGTAGGTGCAGCCATTCCTAAAATCGTCATCCCACCACCGATATTCATGTAGTTAGGAAAAATCCGACTAAACAAGACATCTAAAGATTGTGCACTGACAACACTTTGAGTGCCAAAGAACACAACTCCTGCAATCAAGCCCCGACATAACGAAGGAATGATCGCACCCTTTACGCCAAAAAACGCGCGCAACAACATTGGAAATGGTAAGCCACATTTAGCCGATGCTACGCCATTCAATACATAGAAAAGCGAAACGATCAAGGCCGATAGCATCACCGCTGACAAAACTTGTTTTGTATTTAACCCTAATAAAAAGAAGCCAGCTACAGTCATATACGACAAAATATTATGAACAGCGCCCATCCATAATGTCATATAATGAAAGATCCCCCAATTTTTATCTGCTCCTGTTTTGGGTAATAATTCAGCTGAGTAAGTAGGGACCGTGACAATTGTTTGTTTTTCTACTGATTCCATTGTCTTTTCCTCCAATACATTTCCTTAGTTTTTTACTAACTGAAGTGATTGAGCAAGGTGTTCTGAAAATAATGGATTTTCTGGATCGATTTGAACTGCTCTTTCCATTGCTTGAATGGCTTCTTGATGTCGGTTCAAACTACGTAGACTATTGGCCTTATGAAAATAAAAATCAACTCGTTCAGGGTAGTCAGCTAGTAAGTTATCCATTAGTTGGACAGCTTCTTCATGTCGCCCTAATTCTCTTAAAAAATTAGATTTATGATAGCGGTAAAAGAAGCTTTGATCCGTTGCTATTGCTTGATCATATACTTGTAATGCTTGTTCTGTCGCACCCATCATACGATAACTATTTCCTACATAAAAAGCAAATTGCTCGTCTTTTGACCAACCTTTTTTATAATACTCAAGCGCTTTAGGGTAGTCTTTTGCTCGTTGATACGTATAACCCAAATAATACAGAACGGTTAAATTTGTTTGGTCTAACGTTTTCAATACTTTTAGCGCTTTTGTCAGCTCATCGTGACGTAAATAGCTTCTGATTTTAGTAAAACTTTCTTCTAGGACTTCTTGTTTATCTAGAATGGTAATCAGCTCATCGTGTCCAGCTTCACGTGCATAATCACGAGTATTTTTACCAGTAGCGTCAACTTGAGTACTGTCTGCCTGATGCTGAACGAGTTCTCGAATCACATCCTGATACAAAAAACCGTTGTTGCCTAAAATCACCGCCTCTAATAAAGCTGACCAGCCTAGGCGATTCACATGATTGACTGGTACTCCTGCAGTCAAACATAGCTGAACCGTTTTTAAATAGCCTTTTTCACTGGAGGGTAAAAGAGCGGTTCCGCCAAAACGATTGACTAAAGCTAAATCAGCGGTTCCTGTTTTAAGAATCTCACGAACGATTTCATCAAATCCGTTCGCAGCAGCGCAGATAAACGGCGTTAGCTGTGTATTGTCCCGCTGATTCACATCTGCTCCAAAAGCTAATAATGTTTTGACCATTGAAAGATCATTCTGTTGGACTGCCAACATCAAAAGCGAGCGGCCTGTTTCATCAGTCAAAGAGACATCCAAGCCTTCGTTTAGCAACTCCAAAACTTGTTTTTTTTCACTTTTCTCCACTGCTTGTAGTAATGATTGATTTGTTTCTATTGTGTCCATCGCTTTACTCCTTTCTACTTTTTATAGTTGTTGGCTAAAAGCCACGATTGCTTTTTCAAAAGCTTCCATCGGTGGATGTGTAATCCCTGCACCGATCATACCGATTCCAGCTTCTTTATGAGCAATAGCAGTATTGATGATCGGCAAAGTGTTTGTTTGGATGACTTTCAAGCTATCGATTCCCGATGGAATGCCCATAAAGTCTAAAGTAGGAATCGTAATATTAGGGTTTTCCGCGGTCGTGATTCCTTGCATCTCCATTGAAAAACGTAAGGCGTCTTCGATAGTTCCCCCGACAAGCGCAACGATTGCAGGGGCTGCTGCCATTGCAAAACCACCAATTCCATATGTTTCAGTAATCGCACTATCGCCTATATCAAGTCCAGCATCTTCTGGTTTATAGCCAGCAAACATTGGTCCAATCACTTTTTGTGAAGGTCCGACAAACCAAGGATTCCCTTCAATCCCGCTAATATGAATACCAAATTCAGTACCGTTTCTAGCCATTGTCGTCACAACTGTACTATAAGGAATCCCTACAGCTGAATCTAAGGCAGCTTTACACATTGCCATCCAAGTCGGTCCTGAAAAATAATCGCTGCTCGCAACAAAATCAAAGACTTCCTTCATTTCGGCAGTCGAATGATCGGTTTGAATAATGTATGGTGTTAATGCTTGGATCAATAGTGTTGTCCCCGCATTATTTCGATTGTGACATTCATCACCCATATGCAGCGATTGAGCTAGCATATATTTCAAATCAATACCCTCTTTACATAATTCCATGGCATCTCGCAAAATCGGACCAAAAACATCCCGCATCCAAATCAGCCGCTCAATCACGCTTTCATCATTTGCACCCATCCGTAAAATCTTAGACATTTGTTCACTTAAGTTAGTAAAGGCTAAGTTCCCATACGTTTTATTTTCCACGATATGCACATACATTGAAGCTGACGTTACCCCTGCCATTGAGCCAACACATTGGTGTTCATGGCAGGGAGAAAAGATAATTTCACCTGAGGTACCCACTCGTTCGGCCTCTTCTAAATCTTTTGCTAAGCCTTCGAAAACTAAAGCACCTTTGACCGCTCCTTTCATCGGACCGTTCATTTTAGCCCAAGTAATCGGTGGTCCCGCATGTAAAATTGTCTTTTTAGTCATCCCTGGAACCACATTGATCGCCTGATCATAGCCAATCAATGAAACTTGAGACGAAATGATTCGGTGAACGGCTTCTTCATTGGCTTTCCGAATTTTTTCTAAGTTTTCTGGTGTTTCTATTTTTTCTAAAGCAGCTAAGATATTGGCTTTGCCTCGTCCTGGTGGTGCCCAATTTAAATAGGTTGCTTGTACCTGTTGTTCTATTAGTTCTTCTTGAAATGATTCAATTCCAAGATCGATAATAACTGGTTGTTCTTTGAAAAATTCACTGATTTTACTCATTTTCCTACTCCTTTCACGACAAATTCTCTAGCAAGCAGCCCAGCATTTTGACTGCTACTGGCATAAGTTGCGCCGATTGCTGTTAATTTTTCGACTTGTTCATCAATATTTTGTTTATCTAGATCCGTCCCTAAGACGTACCCGATGATTTCCAAATGCCGTCCTTTTGCAGTAGCTTTTTCTTTGGCTGCTTGCATAACCGGTACCATTACACCAACTGGATCCGGATGAGCGCCATATCCCAATACAAAATCCATTAGAATTACCCCAACTGTTGGATCTTCTGCTTCTTCTATAAAACGAGCAATTCGATTCGACGGGTCGATCATTGGATGAGGTTTACCATTGGTAAATTCATCTGCTCCAAAATCAATGAAGGTATGCTTTTTACTAGCATCACCAAAATGTAATAAATGTTCTTGGTCTGTCGCTATATTACTATAAACATCAGAAAAATATTCTTTAGCGGTGAACATTGCTTCATCACATAACGTTCCACCTGTAAATAATCCACGAATATATTGCTGATCTAGTGTTAATTTCCCTCGAACCTCATCGATCAAAGGTATGTTTAAAGGATGAATATTTAAACTATCTTGATCGATTCCAGCCAGCGTAACAGCTTTTAAAGCAGCAGCTTTCGACATTTTTTCAAAATAAATGCCCTCTTCATTTGCCCGTGCATCACTGCCAATGAACCAGATAACTACTGGTTTTTCAGTTTTCCTTACGCGAGCAAGAATTTTTTCTTCAACTGTTTTTGCCGGTGGTTTAGAAATTAAAACAATGACTTTCGTGTCTGCATCAGCTTCAAGTGCATCAATGGCGTCTAGCATCATTTTCCCACCAACAGCCTCACTTAAATCTCTACCACCTGTCCCGATTAATTGAGAAACTCCTTCTCCAAATTCATGAATCCGAACGCTGATTTCCTGACTACCCGTTCCTGAAGCCCCTATAATGCCAATGCTTCCTTTACGAACTTTATTCGCAAAACATAACCCCACATTATTGATGATTGCCGTTCCACAATCTGGCCCCATCATTAGTAAGCCTTTTTCATGGGCAAACTCTTTTAACTGAATTTCTTCTTCTACGCTGACATTATCGCTAAACATCATTACGTGTAAGTCATTATTCAGAGCCTTTCTAGCTTCTCGAGCTGCATACTGACCATTTACCGAAATAACAGTCATGTTCGCTTCAGGGATCGCTTTTTTAGCAGTTTCAATCGTAGTATAACGTTCCGTCGTTTGGTTATTCCCCTTTTCTTTTTTTTCTGTCATCAATGTTTCGATCTTTTCGATTAAGTTAGCCGAATCCTGCTCATCAGTTGCCTCTAAAGCAATAATTAAATCACTCGTTTGTGCTTTTTCGATTTCTTCAGTGAACAAGCCAACATTTTTCATTACTTCCTTATTCATTTCAGTGGCCATTGCAATAATTGCTTGCTCAACACCTACTAACTGATTCGCTTTGGTCGATAAAGCCATTAATGAAACTGAATCAATGTAGGTATTCGGTTGAATTTTGATACTGATTGTCATGAAATTTCCTCCTTTATTTCAACGCTAAACAGGTTTATACAACTCGAATAAAACGACATTTCACTTTGTACTTTAATAGCCATTCTTTTCATTTTCTGTGTCTGAAATCAATGCTAAAGTCAATTCCAAACCAGCTATCATTCCCGTTAACATATCACCGCCAGACGTTGAACCTATCCTTAATACGGCTAGCATTTTTTCTTTTAAACGCTCTTCTTCTTTTCCATAAAATAATTCATTTAAAAATGAAGCGATCCGTTCTCTGGACTCACCTTGTATCGCCCAATCTAAAGTTGAGAAACTAATAGTGTTGGTCCTTTTTTTTAATTCATTGCGACTATTAATTAGCCACTGACTGAATGAGTGATAAGGATAATCTACCGTTGTGAATATGAGTGCCAATCCAACCAAAAAATCATCACCTGATGGCGTTAAACCCGGTCCTAGACCAATCACTCGATACAACTGCTTCATTGCTTGAAATAATTGTTTTGCCTTCAAATAAATCAATAACTGCTCTGACTCCTTCCAAAGCATCGTATGGATCATTTTCTCGTATGTCGTAGCTTGAGTGGTGTTTAATAAATAACCACCCTTGCTTTCTAACTGGGACAGCCAACTATTGATCTGTTTAATTCGTTCCTTGATTTTTACATACTCCTGTTTTGGCGGAAACTCGATTTTTGGATACTGCCATATATGCGCACTCTGGATTTCAATTGCTGCAATTTTTCCAATCACTAAGTGGCCATCTTGAGAAAAAACAGGTGTCTTCTCAACTAGTAGGGAGCGCCTATCAAAAAAATCAGCAACTCTTAGGGTATTAGGCGCATTGTCCAATTCCGCTGCCGCTATCGTGTATAATTCTCCTTCTGTACAAATGATGTTGATCGTTCGCTTAAACGTACTATGAATTTCCCCTCTCCATTGTTTTTTTTGAATCTCATCCAAGAATTTTTGTGTTCCTGACAGGGATTGGTATGTATGCATCGTTCTCACTCCCTTATTCGCTGAAACTTCTTTACACTCTAAAATTTACACCAAGAAAACCTTTTCAAATACAGATAAAATAGCTGAATATTTCCTTTCCGAGTTGTATACTTTAACTAATTACCGTATAGTTAAAGGAACGAAATCATGTATGAGAAAGATGGTGTAGCATGTTAACAGTTGAACATTTTTTACAGCTTGCTCCGTTTAAAAAATTCCAATTAGTCGCTGGAGCAAATGGACTTGATAATAAAATTACAGGCATCAACATTTTAGACAATCCAGATGCTTCTGATTGGTTGTCTGCCGGGGAATTGCTGATTACTTCAGGCTATTTTTTTAGCGAGAACACCGAAATTCAAAAGCAATTTATTCAGCGTTTTAAAGAAATCAATTGCTCCGCGATTTGCATCAAACCACATATTTATTTAAAAGGTATTCCAAAATCTATGCGTGATTTAGCCGATGAATTAGCCTTACCTATCATCGAAATTCCCTATGGGGTCGCCTTTTCAAAAATCATGAATATTGTCATGGCGGAAATTTCTGGTCGGATGGACGAGCGAAATCAAGCTTCTTTGGATATTCATTCACAATTCTTTGAGATTTCATTACATGGCGGTGGAATGAAAAAAATTGCAGCGGAGTTAGCAAATATGGTTCAAAATCCTGTTGTGTTAGTTGATACGGATTGGTCAGTCACTGCTGTCAGTGATCATAAACAGCCTTTGATCCAAGAAACGATTAAAACAATTGAGCATACTTTTACATTTCCCCTTCAGACCTTTAATGACTTACCAACAAATTTTGAGCGCATCCAAAAACCAATTACCCGCTCACTTTTTTTTGCAGATAAAGAGTATCCCTGTGTAATCATGCCCGTTTACTTCGATACGATTCATTATGGTTTTATTCTGGTCTATCAAATTGAACGACCACTGACCGATCTTGACTACGTTGCTTTAGAAAATGGCTCGATGGCCTTTGCGCTAGAGCAAATGCGGTTGTTTGAAATTGAACGGACAGAAAATCGTATTCGCCGTGATTTTTTCGATCAATTATTATCTGGTCAAATCAAAGATCTTGATACCTTAGCAGCCTATGATACAGCAATCGATCCACTCTTGAATTATACAGTTTTGATTCTATCCATTCAGACATTCGGTATACAAACAGACTCTCTAATGAAAAAAAAGCAGGCTGAGGATCGCTTAATGAAAAGCTTATTGTCCTCATTGACAAGCTATACAGCGAATCGATTTCCCCATCTCCATTTATTCAGTCGGAAAAATCAGTTGGTCATGCTTTTAGGAACTGACCCTAATTCAAGTACCTTAAAAACACATAATGAACTATCCGATACAGCAGAACGAATCCGGATGTATTTGGAACAACAAGGACCGTCTGAACGAGAAATTTTCTGCACTATTGGTTCAACTTTACCAATTCTAGAGTTATCTCAAAGTTTTGAAGAAGCAAAAAAAGTCATCCAGCTACTTGAGGATGACTCAAAAGAAGAAAAAATTTATTTTTTCAATGATTTTTACTTTGATTCTTTTTTAGTTGATTCGATTTCAAAGGATCAAGGACAAAAATTCTACACTCATTATTTAAACACTCTATTGACTTATGACAAGGAAAATAAAACTAGCTTTACCCCGACATTAAAAGCTTATTTAGCACATCATTTAAACATCGCTACGACTTCCAGAGCCTTGTTTATCCATCGAAATACGTTGCTTTATCGAATTGAAAAAATCAAAGGGCTGTTACCTGTAGAGTTAGATCAGGAGAAAAACACCTTTGCATTACAATTGGCGCTAAAATTGTACGATTTGTACCATTGAGCATCCTGACAAAAAAGACCGAGAAGTAGCAAAATACTTCTCGGCCTTTTTTTATTCAATTTACTATCTACCTACAATAAAAGTCAATTCACATTCACAAACTTTTTTATCTTCAACAAATGCAGTTGCCTTCCCGATTCCTACATAATCTCTGATCTTCACGATTTCAAAGTGTAATTTTAACACATCTCCAGGAACAACTTTTTGGCGGAATTTTGCTTTGTTGATGCCGCCGATATACGCTGTTTCACCTTTAAATTGATCCATTTTCAAAATCAAAATCGATCCAACTTGTGCTAAGGCTTCAATAATCAAAACGCCTGGCATTGTTGGGTTTCCAGGGAAGTGTCCTTGGAAAAATTCTTCATTGATCGTTACATTTTTTGTGGCAATGATTTTTTTATCTGTAATGATTTCATCTACATAATCGATAAAGCAAATTGGGTACCGGTTTGGAATCATTTCCATAATTTCTGTTGCATTCATTAATCTTGTCATTGTTAGTTTTCCTCCCATTTCTTCATACAAATAACACCGTTATGTCCGCCAAAGCCAAATGAATTGCTGATCGCATATTGTGCTTGGACAGAGCGTGAGCCATCTGTTATATAATCCAAATCACATTCTGGATCTGCTACTTCATAGCCGACTGTAGGATGTGCTAGTCCTTCTTGTAATGTTTTCACACAAGCAATTGCTTCAATTCCTCCAGCAGCGCCTAAAAGATGACCTGTCATACTTTTCGTGCTTGAAATGGGTATATTATAGGCACGTTCGCCAAATACTCGTTTCAAGGCTGCTGTTTCGGCTGCATCGTTCGCTGGTGTTGACGTCCCGTGTGCATTGACATACCCGACTGCTGAGGCGTCAATTGCCGCTTCTGCTAAAGCTAATTCAATGGCATCTGCTGCACCACTACCGTCTTTCAACGGTGCCGTCATATGACTAGCATCACAATTGCTGCCATATCCTACGATTTCACCTAAAATCGTCGCACCTCGTTTTTGAGCGTGTTCTAATTCTTCTAGCATTAGCATGCCCGCACCTTCACCCATCACAAAACCATGTCTTTCTTTATCAAATGGGATCGATGCTCTCGTTGGATCTTCTGTTGTATTCAATGCGCTTAGAGCAGCAAAACCGGCAATCCCGATTTCACAGACCGTCGCTTCTGTTCCACCTGTGATCATCATATCTGCTAAACCATATTTGATCGTGCGGAATGCTTCACCAATTGCATTCGTTGCAGAAGCACAAGCTGTCACGATTGTTTGAGAAGGTCCTTTTGCGCCTAATTTAATCGAGATATTTCCTGAAGCCATATTGGCAATCACCATTGGTACAAAGAACGGTGTTACGCGTTTTGCGCCTTTTTTATCCATAACTCTGACTTGATCTTGTAATGTTGTCATGCCACCGATACCGCTGCCTACAATCACACCAAAACGTTTTGGATCAATCGTTTCCTTCGTTAGACCACTCATATTCCAAGCTTCCATCGCTGCAACTAAACCATATTGTGAAAATAAATCCATTCGCTTTTGTTCTTTACGTTCAAGAACCTCACTCGGATCAAAATCTTTCACTTCACCTGCAAGTGCTACACCTGTATCTTCAGAATCAAATTTCGTGATTTTAGCGATTCCTAATTTTCCGTTGACTAGATTTTGCCAATACTCTTTTACCGTATTGCCTAAAGGAGTCACTGCTCCCATTCCTGTTATTACAACTCGTTTCATCGTGCACCTCCGCCATTCTTTTGACTATCAAATTAAAAAAAACTAGCATAAACAACACATTTTTGTTTAAATTTAAGTAAAATAGTTTGACTTTCAAAGTATTTTAGTTAATAATTCAGACATCCGATAAAATGTCTGTATTGGTGTTGCTTATTTGTTAGAGAATTTTTTTATCATTCTCAACACAGATAATACCAGTTGCAATTTTATCCGTCAACTTAAATAAAATCAAATCATTAGATTTTGTTAAGATGTGAGACCTTTTTCACACACTAAAAATACTTTTAAAAGGGGAAAAAATCATATGTTTCTAAAAAATAAAAAAGTCGTCGTAATGGGCGTAGCAAACAAAAGAAGTATCGCTTGGGGCTGTGCTAAAGCATTAAAAGAGCAAGGTGCTGATATTATTTACACATACCAAAACGAACGCATGAAAAAACAATTGTTAAAATTAGCTGAACCAACAGATTTACTTGTTGAATGTGATGTTGCCTCTGACGAGTCGATTGCCCAGGCTTTCCAAACGATTCAAGAAAAATTTGACAAAATCGATGGGCTAGTTCATGCTATTGCTTTTGCTAACAAAGAAGAATTAGATGGCAATGTTAGTGATATCAGCCGTTCTGGTTTCTTGTTAGCTCAAGATATCAGCAGCTACTCACTTTTAGCTGTTGCACATCATGCGAAACCAATGCTAAATCCTGGTTCTGGTATCGTTACAATGACTTATTTAGGTTCTGAAAGAGCTATCCCTAACTATAACATGATGGGAATCGCTAAAGCTTCTTTAGAGACAGCCGTAAAATACTTAGCTTATGAATTTGCAGCAGATAAAATCCGTGTGAATGGCATTTCAGCTGGCGCAATCAAAACCCTTGCAGTAACTGGGGTGAAAGATTACGATCAATTGATCAAAATTTCAGAAGGTCGTACGCCAGATAAAGCAGGCGTTACGATCGAAGAAGTCGGGAATACGTGTGCCTTCTTAGTTAGTGAGCTAGCGGCTGGGATCGTCGGGGACATTATTTATGTAGATAAAGGTGTTCACCTTACTTAAAAAAAGGACGCGACCCTAATAAATAAAACGGAGTGGCTTTTGCTCCAGCGTTTACTCGGGTTCTTTGAGTATGGGATATCTCGTAGAGTTATGTCCCATACTCACCTTCTTTTAACGGCTTACTTGTTTTTAAATTAGTTTTTGTATATACGTGCGATTGATTTTCAACATTAGTTGTAAATCAAAATAATAGCATGGCAACTGTTGGGTCATAGTGATTGTCAGCGAGCTTAACAGATGGGTAGCAACCAATGTGACTATCAGCTGCAACCAAGTATTTGCAAAAAAATCATAGCTATTGACTAAATTCGCTGTCCATAAAATACATAAAGGATGGATGAAAAAATAATATTTACCTAACTCTCTTAAGCGTCTGATATCGATGTTCTCTTCTACTTTCACAAACAAACTCCAACAAAACAGACTACTTGTAAACGGAATCAGCATCCACATAAAATTCTTATCAATGCCGATATTCGAATAAACAACCATTCCTTCAACAACTAACAATACTCCTGTAGCTAATACTGACAACCCAAAATACTTTTGGTAGTTGGCGATTTTTTCTTGATGATCCCATAAAAAGAACCCAATCGCCACAAAGATCAATGCAAAAAACAAGCCATTACGCGTTGTGATAAATAGATTCAGGTACTGATCAAAAAAAGCTTTCAACTCTTCATTGCCAATATAAGCATAGTACGTTTCTATTGTTCCAAAGCCATACATCAATAAGGCCAAACTAAACAAAACTACATAGCCCGATTTTTTTAACAACCATTGAACACAAATGATCCCAAAAATTGCTGCCGGAATGTACCAAAGGTGATAATACGTTCCGGTATAAACCAAACCCGCAACGAAAGCTACTGGATACAGCACAGGACTAAGAGAATAGTTTTCCTGAATCCACTGGAACCCAATTGGTAAATAAATCAAACTCCAAAACAAATAAGATTTCGTCAATGACTTGACATATTGCTGTATGTAATCTGCTGATTGATTTTGTCCTCGTCTCACAAAATAACTAGTAGAAATCAAAAAATAAGGGACCGCAAACCGACACAAGACATTTTTAAATAAATGATTGACCGCCGGATCTTGAAACACTTTTTCACAATGAAAGCAAATAACTAAAATCGCAGCGACATATTTGACCAAATCGATACCGTTTGTATGACTTCGCTGTTCTTTCATCTTTTTGTTGATATTTTCCACCTCCATACCAATAAATACTACTGGATTGTTTCTCTTAATTTAAATTATAACAAAGCTTATTTTAAATTTTATCGGTATTAAGGCTGATTTTTGTCCCATCATTTCATAAATATCAGCTAATCACTTGATCGTATTCTTCTTTTCCTTATAAAAATAGAAACATTGTCAGAATTGTTTCCTGTCAAATGTTTCTAGCTAGTTTAATTAAAATAAACGGTTCGATACCATGAACGCGGTGCTTCTTGATATTTATCAAGCTGCCATCCGGTCATTGAGAAACCTATCAAAGTAATGACTAATCCAATAACTGTCAAGCCAACACCTATTTTAAAAAACATTTTTTTCCCCATCATAATAACAACTCCTTAACGCGGATTAAGCGAATGATTTTGCTCGAAAAATAGTTTGACGTTTTAATGAAGTAACGGCTCATACTGATGGTCAACAAACCGCTAAGTATCGATAGACCTAGCACAAAGATCCCCACACCTAGCTGTGTAACAGCAATACTAATACCATCTTGTAATGTAAAAAAGCTAAACAATACACTGAATAGGGAAGCTGCTAATCCAGTTACTGCAAAAATACCTGTTGAAAAAGGTAAACACCAAATAACAATATACCCAGCTAAAATGAGAAGAATTAGGGCTAGTAATAGACTTCCCCACAATGGAAAACCCAGAATCAATAGCACAACGAGTAGCGGATTGATTGATTTTTTAGGTTGGATATTCCCTTCTTCAAATGCCTCTTCTAGAATTTTACTTGCTACCTGGGCTGGTTTCCCTAATTTTTTTACCGCTTCCTCTTCACTAGCGCCATCTTCTACATAATCTTCGATCAACTCATCATAATAGTGGATGAATTGCTCCTTTTCACTTTCATTTAAGCGAATTAAACCTTCATTTAATTGATATAAAAATTCTTGTTTAGTCATTTTGCTCCCCCATTTCAATAAAATGATACACCTTCATTACTTCATCCCATTCTTGAATAAAGGACTTTATTTTTTCCCTACCTGTATCTGTTATTCTGTAATATTTTCTTAATCGACTATTATGTTCCAATGAATAAGTTTCTAGCTCTTCTTTTGTCTCCAAGCGTTTTAAGATCGGATATAATGTTGATTCGGAAATTGTTATCACACTGGATAAATCTTTGATTATTTGATACCCATAGGAATCAGATTTCTTTAAAACAGCTAAAATACAATATTCTAATAATCCTTTTTTTAATTGCGAATCCATATTATACCTCCTGACACATATTACTATACATTACATAGTATAATGCGTCAAGGAGTATTTTAGCTTATAATAATCTTTAATCCGAATTGTAGATTAAGTCTACAAGGAGATAACGTATCTTTATTTACATATGAATTTCGACTATTAGATAACAAAAAAGAAAGTTAGTTTGATTCCCAACTTCCTTTTTCTTTTACAGCTTAGAATGATTTATTGGCATTAAATAAGGAAATGTCTTCAGCCTTTTCACGAATTGCCATCACTACTTCCTCTTCACTTGTTCGCTCTAACAATTTTTGAAACGCCTGATCTATTTGGATATTTAACACTGAAAAAGCCTCATGATGCCAAATTACATAGGCAATTTTCAACGATTCCACCCAAAAATAATACGTTTGATCTTTAGTTACAATATCGATCAAGGTTACAAAATTACCGCCGACATTCCGAAAATATTTACCAAATTGAAGCTTTATTTCTATAATATCGGATAATGAAAATTGTGCTATTCGTTGTTCTACAGGAATATTTATCGCCACTTTAAATTTACCGATTTGATCAATCCGCACTTGATCTGCACTAAAGCTGCACAAACAATTCGCATACCCCATCATTTTTGAAAATGTTGCTTGCGGAAAAATTGCTTCTTCAATTCTTATAAATGTATTCACACGTTGTTTTTCTAAAAATAATGGTTTGATGTCTGTAGCATAGGCGCTGTAAAATGCTGCCTTGTTGTTTTCATCCTTGTGTTGGTCCATATGATTTTGCCTTCTTTCTGTACCGTCAAACAAGCTCCGAAAAAAGCCAGGTTTTTTTCGCCCCAACAAAACATCTACGCTGATATTGAAATATTCAGCGAGCCGTATAACATTTTCCAAATCTGGCAGACTTTTTCCTAGCTCCCATTTTGAAATCGTTTGACGTGAAATGTTCAAGTGGTCTGCTAATTCCTGTTGTGAGACTTGTTGTTCTTGACGGAATTTTTTTATTTGTGTACCAATTTCTACAGTCACTATAAGCCACTCCAATCTGAACGTCTATTGTTTTTAGTGCATCAATACGTTGCGTTGCTTTATTATACAATATTAGATAGTGCAACGGTGCGTTGCTTTGCGATTTATTCGCGGTTTGATACTCATTTTCTAAAAAAAGATCTCTGTAACCCACGTCAAATTTAGCGAAGGTCACAGAGATCGTTTATTAGTCACAATAGCTATTTGCGACTCCATTATTTATCTCTTTAGTCATCTGAAACTGTGTAAGCTGGAGTGTGATCCCGATTTTTTCTAACTCTTGATATTCAGGTAAAGCCTGATCGAAATTAGTCAATTTAACCATTGTAGCTTGTTCTTGTTCTTTTAAGCGAAATAAAATTGCTGTGACCACTGAACAATCTATTCGTTCTAGTAAATAGAATTGCGTAAGAATTAATATATTGCTGGAGCCATCTTCTGTAACATTAAAACTAATGGAGCCAAGCCTTATCCCATCTTGGTAAATATTGTAATTTTTATCTGAAAAAATAAAACGATTCTGCCAAGGGGTCCATGGATGTTCAGTCAATGATAATTCATTTGGTGTTACTGATTTAAAAGTAATCGTTTTTTTCTCCTTACTTATAGCAGGTAAGTTAAGCGAGCCGACTGCTAACTCGTTTACAACCTGAAATCCTTTTGACTCGTATAGTTTTTTTGCCCGTTCATTTGTGGCGATCACTTCAAGCATCAAACGATCACAAGCATTTTCTTTAGCTAAGTGTTCTGCATAATCAATCAATTGAGACGCAACTTTATTTCTGCGATATTTTGGAACGACTGCCATTCCCCCAACCCACATCACTTTGATTTGTTGAAATGTTTGTATGCCCAAAAGAATGATTCCAGCATATTCACCATCAATGGAAAAGACCGCCGAAAGCTGTTTTGATAATTTTAATGACTGGATTCTTTGTTCTAATGCTTCTTTATCCACATGGACCGGTACAAGATAGTCACTAAATCCTTGATTCCATGTTTCTACCACTTGCTGAAAATCTGCTTCGTCTATCGTTATAAACATATTCATTCTCCTTTGATCATTCCTCTGTTTATCTAACTATAAACGAATTTAAGAATATTCATAGTTTTTTGCGAACAATAAGCTGATCAATCGTTAAAAAACTTTCGAATCCTTCTTCATTCCACAGACAAACCAGATTATTTTCAACTTTAATACAGGCGTTTTCTAAAAAAATCATAACTACTAATTTTTCTAATTGGCGCATAAGCTCCGTTCTTTTCGATGTAGCGAAACAATCTTTAAGGATTTCATCTGAATATTCTAAAATTGTGACTTCCTTGCCTTCTCGTGCTAAATCAATTGCGAGTGTACATTCTAAAACCCCACTGCCGATGATCAAGATTCGCTCAGCTAATGGATACTCTGACTCTGCTTGACGTGTTTGCGCTACTGATGAAAGTTGGTAAAAATCACATTCTTGATAGATTGAAAAAGTCATCGGGATTTACCTCACTCTTTCATCATCTGTTTATCTGCAATTGTGTAAACATGATCTGCGATACTTGTATAAAACTGTTCATCATTTGAAATCAATAAGACACTGCCTCTAAACGCTTTTAGGGCATCTTGAAGAGCTTTTCTTGAATCTACATCTAAATGATTGGTCGGCTCATCCAAGATCAATAAATTACTTGGCTGCATTGTTAAATCACACAACTTGACCTTTGATTGTTCCCCACCACTTAGCATATAAAGATTTTTTGAAGCAATTTCTCGCTTTAATCCACATTTTGCTAATTCGCGGCGAACATCTTCATAGGTCAGTCTTGTATATATATTTGCTAAAGCTTCGATTGGCGTCCACTCTGTATTTTCCCACTCGATTTCTTGTGAATGATAACCAACAGCAACTTGAGGAGAAAACTGACTTTTCCCAGAAATAGCTGGTACCATCGAAAGCAGTGTTTTCACTAGCGTCGATTTCCCTAAGCCATCGGCACCAGTAATCACGATTTTTTCTCCTTTTTTCAATTGAAAATCACGCACTGTAAGTAATCGTTCTTTATAGCCCACCGTCAGTTCCTCTATCGTCAACACATTGGGTGAGCTTTGTGACATTAGCTTAAATGAAAAATTCGATTTGACTTTCTTTTCAGGCTCTTTCAGTCGATCCATCTTTTCTAAGTGCTTTCTGCGTCCTTGAGCCATTTTCGTTTTGATGCCGGCAATATTTTTTTGAATAAAAGCTTCGGTTTCTTTGATTTTTCGCTGTTGCGCCTCAAATTGACTCTGATAGGCTTCCGCTAAATGAGCTTTTTGTTTTAAAAACTCAGTATGGTTACTATGATATTTTTTGATCGTGCCAAAATCGATGTCACAGATGCAGGTGGCAATATTACTTAAAAATTCAGTATCATGGGAAACGATGATAAACGCATTTTCAAACGCATTCAGATAATCGGTCAACCATTCGATGTGTTCTTGATCTAAATAGTTCGTCGGTTCATCTAATATCAAAACAGAGGGTTTTTCTAATAAAAGTTTAGCTAAAATAACCTTGATCTGATCTCCCCGATTTAAGGTCTCTAGCGTTTGCTCAGCATCACTGATCCCCAGCCCTGTGATGGCTTTACTGATATCATTTTCGACTTGATAAAAGCCTTTGATTTCTAATTGCTCTTGATACGTTGCTGCTCTACTTAAAAGCTGGTCATCGCCAGTTTCACCATACCTCTCATAAAGCTTGAGCATTTCTTTTTCTGTATCAAATAATTCTTGATAAGCGGATGTTAAAAACTCGTTGATTGTTTGTGATTGATCCATGTCTACATATTGGTCTAAATACCCTAATGTAGCTGTTGGGTTCCAAATAATCACACCATCATCGGGTAATACAGTTCCTAAAAGCATCTTCAGCAATGTACTTTTTCCTGCGCCGTTTTTACCAACGATCCCCATATGCTCGTTACTGCGAAGCGTGAATGAACTGTCTTCGTAAAGCTGTTTATCTGGTACTGCATAGGTTAAACCTTTAACTTGTAATAATTCCATTTTATTTTCCTCTTTCATGTACTTTCACTGATTTTTACTAAAGAACATACAAAAAAGACCCATAGACAAAATGTCTAGGGCCTTTTAATCTATATATTCTTCAGTAAATGAGCAGACTAAAAACATAGCAAAAAGATGCTATTTTCTTAATAGACTAAATTTACTGATGAATATGAAAAGCTCAATAGCTTTTCGATTAAGCTCCATACAACACTTCATCAAAAATAAGTTGTAGGGAGCTAAGAGTTGAAATATATAATACGTACATTTGAAACACCTTCCTCAGGTGTTACTCTACCATTTTGAAAAAAAATAGTCAAATTCAATTGAACTGATCTTGTCTCTACTAAAGCTTCATTAGGTCAAACTATACTCTATTAAGCAATTCCAAATGCAGCAAAAACAATAGGAATCACGGTTACGCCAACAAGTAACGTCGTTGTGTTCACTGTTTTGCCTAACAACCAACATATTTTTGATATAACTTATCCGAACTTCTTATCCAGAAAAATCCAGTCAATAAATAAAAAACAGCCGTCGGTAAAAACGGTAGAAAGATTCCCAATGTTCCCAATCCAAACATCAATGATCCTAATAAAATAAATAACTGTTTTTTCATTCTTTCACACTCCTTGTCAATCCTCGATAGGCATGTTTAAACGTTAAGATTGGATGTTTAAACAACATTCGTGGTCCTGAATAACGCATAATTTTTTTCATTTGTTCTCGATATTTAGGTTGATAACAATGAACTGGACATTTTTGACAAGTCGTTTTTTGTTCCCCAAACTGACAAAACTCCAATCGTGTTCTTGCATAGGTCAACATTCTATCTTCTGGTATCAACGGATCATCTTGCTGATGATAGTAAACTTTGATCATGACTTCCATTAAACGAATTTCCTCCAGAATAATAGGCCCAGAATTTTTTTGCCTCAATTAATTCCCCTCCTATTTTAAAAGTGAAGCAGGCTTGATCAAACGCATAGAAAAATAAAAAAGACAGTTGTGCGTTTTTTTGCCTCGTTTAGATATTATTTTCCTCCAAAGATCTTCGCAGTATTTCTTGGTATGTCTCAAGAGCATCTTGCTCATTTTGATAATATAATTAGTGTCATCTTGTTCAGTATAGCACATGGAAATCCAATTGAGAATGATTATCAGCAGCATTTTTATTTCCTTTATTACGTATTTGAACTACTCGCTTCCATCCAACTTATTCAAGTTTTTTATATTTCAAAAATGTCATTGAAAAACACACTTTATCGATGTTCCTTTTTTCCAGATTATTCTATTATTAAGGTATAACTAAAGGAGGCATACAATGAACCAAGAAAAAACAACTAAAAAATTCAAAACCCATGGTAATTTATACGCTTTGGTAACAACGATTATATCTGAAATCGTGGATCGAATCATTTTCTAAATCCCTATTTATATAGACAAAGTGAGCGAGAAAAAATACGATAAATTTTTTCTCGCTCACTTAATTAGTCATGCTATATTCGTTTTTTATTCAATTGTAAATTCCTATTGACTTGTACGATTTCATTGCCAAAATTACGCCAATCACTTGCTCTAGGAGGAGCCAGCCAGATCAGTGTTCGCGCTGAAAAAGTTGTTTTGAGATGATAGTCTGAGATAATTAGATCCGTATCTGGGCGTACAACCGGCTGGAAATTTATGCTAAAAGAATCAAAAATTTGAATTTGAGCTTGGATGAATTGATTATATTTTTCTCCTTGTGTGAAACTTACATGAATATTAATTGTATTTGTCTCGCTTTCTTTATCATATTGTTGAGAAAGAACGAGTAGTAAATTAAGAAAAAGCGATTTTTTACTATATCTAAATTCTTCCTCTTTCAATTGACAAATAAATGTATGGCAAATGTCAAATATGATTGGATAGCGCTCATGGAAAAATTCTAAATCCATCACTCGTAACGTGATATCTATCAACGGTGAAATAAAAAGATGCTGATAAATCACCCAGTTCACATCGTTACAAAATTCAGCTCCTGCTAGTTTTAGCTGTGGGTACCTAAGAAATTTCTGCTTTAACTGCATTTGATAGGTTTGAACTCCCTTATTTTCAAGGTTACAAAATTCAATTCGATACACTGACAACTGGCTAAGAATCCCTTTTACTTCAGCTTCTATTTCACGATTCGTTCCATTCAATGTTTGATTACTCCATTGAGCAATTGCTTGATATATGCCGTTTTCTTTGGCAAAATCAGCTGTCTGAAAATCATTTGGTAAAAAGTAATTTGGGGTTCTCCTTACTCTTTCTAAAAAAACAAATAAATAATGTTTGAAGAGATAAAACGTGTTTATTTCTTCACAATAAGGTTTAATAGTCGCTAGTAATTCATTAACTGATAAGATATCTGATTGGTTGTATAATTCATCTGAATCTTTATAAATTCGATATAAGAGCATATTAAAATATTGACGAATCTTCATCTCATTTCCCACTAATTGACATTTTTTCGACAATTTTATATCATACTGTGCTAACTCTTTACGGATCCTATCAATAATTTTGTATACAACGGTCCGGCTCATCCCCTGTTTTTCTCCGTATTTTTTGATTGAAGTAAATTGATTGAAAAATATCGTTCGCAATAATGTAAATTCTAGAGAGAACTTTAAATATTTTTCCTCAACGACACTTGATGAAACTTGAGCGTCTTGGAAAAGAACGATTTCATTACTTTGCTCAATCAATTCGATACGCTCAATCAATTCAAATCTTTTCAAATCTTCATTTATTTCCAGAATGCTATGCTCTAAAAGGTACTGAGAGATATTCAATTCTTCACATAAAACATCTTTGCGTTCCGAAAACGAAAATTGCTGCTCCAATTTTCGGATGATTGACAGTTTCAAATTTGCTCGTTCATCTAATAACAAGAAATCCATTTATACTCTCCTTGTTCCATACAGTAGTGTTCCTGACAGGAAACCCAACATATTTCCAAAACTTGTAGAACCCAGCTGAGTCCCTCCTCCGGAAGTATTTATGTTTTGTATTTGTTTCGCTCCATCATTTAGCAATTCATCATTTAACATGATTCTTGTTTGAGCGTCATTTGGGGAATAACGATTCATTACGCTGTTTTTATGATCAGAACTAGTAAACTGATTGACTGATACTTTAGCGGTAGAAACATAGTTTTCATATGAAAACTTGACAAAATAAACCCCAGGTTCTTGAGTATTCACATTATTTTTGATTGTTACGTCTTTCAATGCTAATGGTCCGCCATCCTTATCTTTCAATGAAACAATATTATCTACTGGTGACCATTTTGCATTTTGCCTGATGATACTGTCTTTTAATAGCAGCTCTGTCTGGTTTTCTTTGACTTCAATCGTAGCAGTTTCGACTTTTCCATCTACTTCATAGGTCATTTTGTATTTTCCAGGAGTTGTTATTTCTTCTCCATAAACTGGGTCGAAATGAAGAAGAAGTGCCGATGAAAACAGTAATGCTGTTCCTACTATCAAAGGTTTGTTCGTCATTTATTTTGATGCCTCCTAAGTGCTGATAGAATTGAATAGAGGCCTAAGCCAAAAGTAATTTACTCTCTACTTTTGACCCAGCCTCAATCCTCCTTATCGATCAGCTAATCTGTTCTTCGTTTTCTTAGTCGGATCACACTAACAATGGTGACCGCAATGGCTAACAATCCAAGCAAACGGATAGAATAGTTACTTTTTTCACCTGTTTTTGGGTAATTTCCTTGTTTGTCTGGTTTAGCACTATGGGTTTGATCCTTGTTTGTTGTATTTTGTTTAGGTGCATTCTTTTCAAGGACTGTGATTGTTGCAGTAGCTGCAAGTTTTTTGTCAGCCTTTGCTGCTTGTTTCGCTTTACTTGGTTCAGATTTTTGAGCTGTTTGGACAGCGTAAGATACTTGTTGCTCCCCTTTTTCTTTGGTTTTAACGTTTCCTGTCACTTCTACTTCTTCAAATGCAATCGCCTTACCGTCACGATCCGTTGCGGATACAAAGTTGTCAGCACTCTTCCAATCATCTCCTACGTAAATGGTGGAATCTTTTACAACTAATGTTGATTGATCCGCTTTTACCGTGATCTTAGCTGTTTGTGTTAAGGCTTCTGTACCATAAACAACTTCATAGACGCCAGTTTTTGTGGTATCTACCGTTCCTGTTACATTGAGATCTTGAATTGGAATAGTTTTGCCTGTTTTATCTGTCGCTGAGACAAAATTATCGACCGCTTCCCACGTATCTCCCACATAGATACTAGAATCTCTAACAGCCAGCGTTGCTTGTGTAGCAACAACATGAACTGTTACCTGAGCTTTTTGCCCTTGATTTTCGTAAGTGACGTCATAATCACCAACTTTACTGGTATCAACAGTTCCTGTTACCGTAACTTGGTCAAAGGCAACAGGGTTGCCTTTTTTGTCTGTTGCTTTAACAAAATTATCGACTGGTTGCCAATTAGTCCCTACAGAAATCGTTGAGTCTTTGCCGCTGATTGTTGTTTGATCTGCTAAAACAGTCACTTTAGCCACTTCAGTTTGGCCACCGAAGTGATAGGTTACATTATACGCTCCAACTTTCGTGGTATCTACTGTTCCCGAAACTGTTACGTTTTCAAACGAGCTGATTTTCCCATCTTCATCTGTCGCTGACACAAAATTATCGACCGCTTGCCATGAATCCCCCACATAGATCGTTGAATCTTTGACGACTAAGGTCTCCTGATTGGCAACGACTGAAACTGTTGCTTTTGCTTCTTTTCCTTGATTCTGATACGTGATCTCATAATCACCGACTTTTGTGGTATCTACCGTTCCACTTACCGTAATTTGATCAAACATCACTGGGTTTCCATCTTTATCCGTTGCACCTGTGAAGTTGTCTTCTGGTTGCCAGTTGGTTCCGACATAAATCGTTGAATCTTTTGCGGTGATACTCGTTTGATTTACTTTTTCTTTGAGCGGAATTTCGATTAAATTCGACTCTTTCTTCAATTTGATTGTTTTGCCGTTGATATAGTCCTCAGCAATCGTATACTCTGATGGAATATCGGTCACTCTTAAGGTATATTCTCCTGACATGATTGCATCGACGTTATATTTCCCGTCTTGATCGGTCGTAAACTCCGTTCGATTATTTGTCACAATATCGACTAGTTCAAATGAGACATTTGGAACATTGATGGTTTGATCTTTTTCATTATACGTGTGAAATTGCGCTTGAGCCAAATAAACGACTCCTTCTGCATCGCCATCAGAGAATCGCAACACAAGAGGTGTTGTGTTGACCGTTCGACGAGTTTCTGTCATTTGATCTAAATTATCCGCACTAATGATAGTTTCTGTAAAAATCTGTCCAGCATTTTTGGACACTGTATTATAGGTGATTGTGATATTTTCGGTTAATGTATAGTCCTCGAAAATGATTTGAGCACCCGTTGTAGTTTGTTTAACAGTGTATGCGTCTTTTGGAACATTTTCTATCGTAATCGAATTTAAATCAATACCAGCATTGGTTGTTCCTTGTGTCTTAATCTCAAAGGTCGGATTTTTGACCTTTCTTGTTCCGCTATTGATATTCTTTGTCTTCACTTCATTTGTAGTTACATTTTTTAATGACTCATGACTTGTTTGATTGGCAGATAAGATCTCTGCGCCTTCATTATTTACTGATACTGACGCTGACATTAGCTGATCGCCATATAATGGTTCAGCAGCACTTCCAGTGACATTGATCGTTTTAGTGTCGATCCAACCATTAGCATATTTATATTCAATAATGTACCGTTTGTTTGTTTTACCGAAATCAAATTGATAACTGTTGGTAGCTTCATCGAATGTAATTTTTGGATAAGCTGCACTGGTTGGGGCTAGTGGTTTATCAAAATATTGACCTCGATCCCAATATTGGGGGTAAATCGAATCTACTTGGTCATTTGACACATCATAAATATCAAAAACTACGTCAATCCCCGCAGGTATTTTAGTTGTTATATTCAAGTCATCAAACGAATCATTTCGAGCATTTACTAAAAATTGATTTTTGCTAGCTTGTAGTGTGCGTTCTGAATACATTTTGCGTCCAGTTCTAACGGTTGTGTCAACCGTCTCATAGTCATCAGCACTTAATGTAACAGGCAGTGTGTCTATTGGAATACTTTTACTTTTTTCTAAGCTATCCGGCACATAATTGAAACCTAGATCTAAATTAAACGAATGAACGACCGGGGTTGTAAATTTTATCAGCGAACCGCCTTCGACTGCTGTTATAGTGTAATCTTTAGCTAACTTGTAATAATCATATTCTCCTTTAGGCGCTCTCAATTGCAAGTAATTTGGATGCTCGATTTTGATTGTTGCATTCTTTACTGGATTTTCAGTACTCCCTTCTATCGCGATTGTTGTGTCACCAAAATAGGCACCGTTCCGATCATAATTGCCCCATGCGGTTTCTACGTTATTGGGATTAATGATCGAAATTGGCTGAAGGTATTGATCAGATACGAGCATCATCTCTTTACCGCCACTGACAACAGGTGTACTCACAGTTATATCAATATCTTTTTGATCAAATGGGATGAGCAGTTTGTCTACATTGATTCTTAACACGCTATCTTTGGTTGCTGTTAAAATTAGTTTATTATTTTCTTTACGCACATCAAAAAAATCAGTAAGTGGAACCGACCTGTATTCCACATCTGTGGCTGAAATTTTATAATCAGAAATTGCTTGACCATTTTTATTTTCTAAAACTATTTTCTGTCCTGATTTAGTTAGTGTAGGGATATTGTAAACATTGACATAATAATTTCCTTTTTCTTGGAAATTGGCACTTTGAAACCAGCCTAAACTTGCTTCTTTTAAAGATTTTTGGTCTTTACTTGTTTTTGCTGTAAATTCAAGACCACCATATGGTGCGGTTGTTCTATTTAAACTGACTGACCCTAATTTTGTCGTAGGGTATTGATTGTAAAAGCTATAGGAATAATTTGAAACACTCTCCAAGCCTAATGTTCGATCAACCGCTAAAGCATACGCCTTTTGTTTGTCCATATTTGTGATTGTGATTGCTGCTCGATAGGTAGTGTCTTCACTAATAGTGTACTCTTTGTCCTTTTCTAATGGTTGTTTTGAAGCTTGGATCACGTTTCCATTGATATCTACATCATACGAAAAGACACCAATCTGTTCATTGGATGTAGTATAAAATTTTGCTTCTGGCGCATCTAATAGCACTAACTCTACTGTCTGACTACCTGACAATGCTCTATCCAAATTATAATAGATAGTACCTTTGAGACCATAAGTATTGGTCGTTTCTTCATACTTGATAGGGGCAACCTCTTCATATAAATCAAAGTGATATTTGTTTGCTGTTTGCCCTGGCGTGTTGATTGTTACTAGTGGTTGTGCATCTGTGAATACATAGCTTTTCAACTCTAGGTTGAACTCTGTTTCAGTAATACGCTGATTAAAAGTGATCGTCAATGTTTTACTCGTTGCATCAACTGACCAGCTTGCCCCAACATTGGCTACCTCACCACTGACATCTGAGTACCCTAAATGATCAGGCAAGCTTATTGTGTAGGTTGAACCTGGCGCATAATCTTTGTCTTCGATCACAAAATTTAGCTTTGCTGTTACCGGTGTTGTATTCAAGACTCGATTTACATCAATCTGACTATATTCAGTACCATCCATACTCATAAGCGTCATCTTTGTTAGAAGCTCATCTTCAATCAGTGCGTTTGGTTGGACTTTTTTCAGCTCTGGAAGAGTTGGACTTGCAGTGGTTGACTGTTCGGTTGTTTTAGTTGAAACATCATCAGTTGCTTCTCTAGTCATTTCACTCGATTGTGCCTGCTGATTCTCAGTTGATAATTCTACCTCTTCACTAGATAAATTAGTTTCTGACCCTAGCGCTGTTGATGTATCAGCCGACTGTTCATTCCCATCTATGTTGTTAGTCGTCGCAAAAGCACTTACAGTTGAACCAAAACTCTGAGTGAGTAAGACTGCAAGCATCAATATATGTAATTTTCTTTTTTTCATGAACATACTCCTTAATTTTAATAATTTTATATAATTATATCATATACTTTTTCAAACTTTATTATGATTATTTTTTTATAGTTTAATAAAAAATAAAAACATACCTATTGTTATATTTACTATATAGAAGCTATTTCATCAATATATGTGTACTTATTTCTGTAAAAAGCACGATAATAAATCTTATTAAAATCGAATAATTTATAAAAGAATTCTTTTAAAACCACCAAATAGATATATTTTTTTTATGGAAATAACTCAATTTATTAATGATTATTCCTCATCCAAAAAGTATTGAACTAATTTTATGATAACGTCAAAAAACACTTTATTTTTACGAACATACGTTTTATAGTAGAATAAAAGCAAAAAGGAGCTAGATATGAAAACGTCATTAACGATCCAAATGGAAGAGGTCCTTTATTATTACTGTCGAGAAAATGGAGATGTGGTAGTAGAAGAAGTGACTATGCCTGATGAACAAGGTATTGTAGATACGTTGAGTTGCCGTCTGAACGCCGAGAAGCAATTTGAGTGGCGCTGTTACGAATTAAAAGTCAGTAAAGCCGATTTCCGCTCAAAAGCAAAACTTTCGTTTATTGGTCATTATAATTACTTTGTGTTACCTGAAGCACTCTTTGAAAAAATTAGAGAAGAAATCCCAAGTCATATTGGCGTTATGGTTTACCACCAATATCTTTCTACAGAAGATCAAATGCTGCCTGGCTATTTTACAATAAATAAGAAACCTCAAAAGCAAGACCTTTTGGTCAACGAGCAAGAATTGCTTTTTCGTTTGATCTCAGCTCAGGCACGCGAAGTCGGTAAAGCGAAACAAACAGCACGTGGCTTACGCGTCTTTTCAACCGACCAGCTTTATAAAGAATTAAAGAAAAGACAACCAGATTATGATTTATTTGGCGGTGGGGTAAACTTTTATGATCGCTTTGTCGAAGAAATTTGTGACCAAGCAGTCGAAGCTTTAAAAAGTGAATTGGACGCAACGCGTGAGGCTTATTTTGCATTGGAACAGCGTCTTTTGGAGGAAAGCTAATGTATTATCCCTATTTTCGGGGCAAGCAGTTTGATTTGCTTGCTTTGACAGCATTAATTGAAGCACATAGACTATCCACTCATGTTTTGCCGATCATTGAACCGGTTAAAAATTCTACGGCCTTGAAAAAATTTATCACATTAGCTCAAAGGGAACATCAGGCTTTTTACCTCATTCAAAATCCTCAAGCGGGTGATTTTCTGACAAAAGAAGGCATCCTTTATCTAGATGCCTTATCATTAGACAAAGCCATGATCGTAGAGCAACCGATTGAAACACTGAATCAAGAACCACAATTATTTGTGATCAACAACGCAACCCCTGCTTTACAAAGTGATTGGCAAGCGAATCAAACAAAGGTCCTACTCTCTAAAGAATTCCGTTTGTTGCAAAAGGTCAAAGGTGAAAAAATCATTTCCCAAGATCCTTTCACTAGATTGCCAAAAGCCAACTTTTATCAAGAATGTCCTGATGAATTCTTCTCAGACACCCACTTGACTTTTCACAAGAGCGGCTTTGTTGGATTCAGTGATTTCTCTATTGATAGTCGTATTTATTATGAACGTAGCTATCCTTCAAAACGATTGAGCTTGCATCTTGTTTATTTTGAAAATGAGCATTTGCGCATCCATCATTTCCTTTCAAGTGAAGAAGCACCCACTCAAAAAGATAAATTTATAGAAGTGATGAATGAAGTACAACCGTGGACAAGTAAATTATGCGGCGAAAATCTAACGTTAGGGCTCGAATTACTCCTTCATGCTGTTTCTAAAGATAAATTCCCTGGAATAGGCGTTATGAGAAAAGCCGCTGTTATGCACCATATGGAACTGATGTCTCGTTATTTGGATCAATAGGTATTGTTTGTACAAAAAAGATCAGAGCGAAACCAAGCGGCTTCATTCTGACCTTTTTTCGTTTATTTTTCTCAGAAGATAGACTTAATCATCTGTCATTTGTTTTTCAGCATCAAGTTCAACCTTGACTTGAAACGTATTATTGATATTTTGCGTCATTTTCTGGAGGTTTTGAAGTAAGAGGACGATCCAACTGAACGCCAGCATAAAGGACAGTAATTCAAATGCTGTCAATGAAAGATAGCTTGTCCATTGGAATAATACGACAACGGTCACTAATGTCGCTGCGATCATATAAGAAATCGACAAAAATTCTTTTGTAACATTGGGTAATAACCACTTGATTCCCACAATCAAAATCACGATCAAATAAACTAAATAACCCGCAACTTGATTATGAACACCTTGGAAAGGGCCTGTTTCGGTATAAGGGAATAGTCCTACAGCACCAAGATCTAATGCAGTTAACGTTAAAAGAATACGCAAAATAGTCAAACGGCGACTATGCGGAATTGCTTTTTGTAACTCGACAAATAAGCCATCGATCAACGCTACCATCAATAAAGAAGAAAACATTAGGGTGACATTGAACTGCCAACTACTTTTTGCCTCGATCGTTCCTAAAAAACTAAAGTTAAATTGCCACCACTGGTAATCTTTATTGGTGATCATAGCAAGTAAGACACCGCCAATAATGACAAAAATTAACAAATTCGTTAGTTTCGCTGGTGTGATCGATAATGCTGAATAAATCATAAAATAATTGACTAGCGCCACAAATACAAAAAATAACAAGGTCGCCGTATAGCGATCAAACGTTGCACCAATAAAGACTAAACCAATCACTTTAAAAAAAACAAGTAATGAAAAAACTAAGATAATAATAAATGACAATAAGATTGTCGGAAAGTTGCGCCAATAAATATCTTTTGATTTCGTTGTGACTTGATTGCGTTTCCCTTTGATAAAAAAGAGCAAAAAACTAAAGACGCCACTTAAGACACCAAAAGAAAGCACAAAATTGGCAATCGAATAGGCTCCTACCAAAGCAATTTGATTTTTACCAGTATAAAATAAGTATCCTAAAAACAGTAGGCTAATAATGGTAGTCGGAATCAAAAACCATCTTAAAGAAAGTGTCTGATTCCCAGCTGCTTTCTTTTTTGGTTCGATCACTATTTTTTGGTCTTTGATGCTTAAAGTAACTTCAGTTTCATCCTCTAAATCAAATTCTTCTACTATTTTTTTCGGCAATGTTATACTGAAATTTTTTTCTTCCATGCCTATTCCTCCTAAATTAAACGTAAACATCTCATAAATAGTATAGATAGCTTTAGTTTAAATGCAAGTTCTAAATATAATTTTTAGTCTCTTCTTGCCTAAATCTTTCTATCGTCTTTCATTATTGTTCGTTTTTGAATGCATTAATCGATTTTCTGTCATTCCTTTTTTTTATATACTAGCATTAAATAATGATAAAAGGAGATTTTTCATGTTAAAAAAGATTTTAATTTCTATTTTAAGTTTAATTGTACTATCTGTAGGAGCACTCTTTGTCTATAATAATGTTCGACATAAGCCAGTATACGGAATAATTGTTTTGGACAAAGACGAAAAAAAAATAACAGATGCGCTCAGCACACAAAAAAAGGATATCGAGAAATCAATCGTCCTTAATGGGAAATGGGTTGAACAATCAAAAACTCTTGTTTTAAAAGCTACTGATGCACAAAA
Organism: Enterococcus sp. AZ170; assembly: GCF_050545135.1. NCBI lineage: Bacteria > Bacillati > Bacillota > Bacilli > Lactobacillales > Enterococcaceae > Enterococcus > Enterococcus sp. AZ170. The sequence continues at coordinate 3,031,915 of NZ_CP172947.1, forward strand.
AGTATTGCCTTTTAATGGCTTCCAAAAAGTGAGTGGTTCAAAAGATAATTATAAATTTGACGCAATCAAACAGATTTCAGAAAACGAAGCTACGCTATTTTCAAAAGATCAAGCACCTTTGATAAACGATGAGGCTGATAAAACATTTTCTTCTAAGGTTTATGAGCATGCAACTCTAGGCTAGACTACCGCTTACGTCAAAAGTGTATTTATCCTTCCAGACCATCAATACAATGAATTTACTGCTTCACCTATTTCTTTAGGGATCTTAAAAGTCAAAACAGATGCATCAAAGGCCTTAATCAATTATAATAAGTTGGAAATAAAGCAACTATATAATGAGAGTAGGGCATAATCATTTACTATCAACTCCTACTCTTACAAAAAATTTTATAAAAGATGAGGCTTAGATGTAACTCATAGAGTTACATCTAAGCCTAAGGGAATCCGAATAAACGGTATGAGCAGAAGCAACTCCTTCTTATTTCTCGGCGTTAAACACTTCTGTCTCAACCTCATCCTATTTATTTGGAGAAGGAGAGTTTGATATAATGCAATTGGTCTTTGTCCCCATTATTTTCATTATTATTGGTATACTTATTTTACTAAAAGAACGGCGCAGCTTTGTTGGTGGGATGATTTTTGCTTTTGGTGGTTTGTTCCTTACATTAACTTTATTATTACTCGGTTTGTTAAAGCTAGGGGAAATTTCTTCCAACAGTTCCACGTTAGTCATCGTTATTGTTTATGCCTTATTTCCATTGCTATTTTTGGGTGTTTGCGTCTTTTTTGTTATTAATACACATACGATGCAAACCAAAGAAGGTCGTAGCGTTACCGCAAAGCTTTCCGCATTAGTAGGAATCAATCTACTTATTGCTGTGCCTGCTTTTTTCTATTTATTGTCTGTAGGAGCTAGTAAAATTCCTGTGTGGTTGTTTTCAATTTTGATTTTTGCGCTATTAAGTGATTTACTTTTTTCTTTTCTCTTTACTTGCTATTTATTTTATTCCTGGATGTACCAAATGATTCCTATCAAAAAAAAGGTTGATTATATCATTACTTTAGGTTCTGGTATCAGGAGTGAGGAAGTTCCTCCATTGCTTAAGAGTAGATTAGATAAAGCAATCGAATATTACTATAAAAACCCACATGCAAAAATTGTTGTTAGTGGTGGACAAGGTGTAGACGAACCTGTATCAGAGGCTTTTGCTATGAAAAAATACTTACTATCGCAGCAAATCCCAAATAATCAAATTTTAGTAGAAGATCGATCAACAACCACCCTTAAAAATATGACCTTTTCTAAAAAAATTATTTTTGAAGACTGGAAAAATACAGACTATGAACCTACCATTTTATTCTCAACAAATAATTATCATGTGCTGAGAGGGGCTTTATACGCAAGAAAAGCTCATTTAAAGGCAGAAGGAATCGGTGCCCCAACTGCTTTATATTTTCTTCCGACTGCACTCATTCGCGAATATATTGCCTTACTCACCCAATATAAATGGTTTACCTCATCCATGATCTTATTCTGTTTATTATTTGTGATTTGGAGTCTATTACCTATACAATCCCAAAACTATGAACAGCTCCTGTATCTTATAAATTAATCCTCTTCATAAAAAGAGGTTGAGACAGGAGTGTTTAATCGGGAGAAATAAGAAGGAATTGCTTCTGCTCCCACCGTTTATACGAATTCCTTGAGTCTGAGAGATAACTCGTAGAGTTATGTCACAGACTCTCTTTTTTCATACAAATACACAATTCATCTCCAATAAACTCGCCATAATTTGGGATGATCTGATAGCCTTGGCTTTCATAGAAGCCAATAGCACCTACCATTTCCTTACCCGTTTCTAACACAGCTTGTTGATAGCCTTTTTCTAACATATCACGTTCTAACGCTTGCATAATTTTTCCTGCTGCTCCATTGCCACGACTTGTTGGTTTGACATACATCCGTTTTATTTCTGGTATTTGTCCATCTAAACGTTTCCAACAGCCACACCCGATCGCAACTTGATCCTCATACGCTACAACTGCACACGCCATTTCATTGAGGTTATGATGATTTTGATACCCTTTAGCAATCTCTGTACTCCATTCTTCATTGAAAAAATCATTCAACTCCGCTATGAGCTCAAGCAAATCTGGATGTGTCGTTGCTACTTTCTCTATTTTGATCGTCATTTGATCCCTCTACTTTATGATTATTTTGTGCTGACTCCATTGTACCTATACTTATGATTTAAAGTAAAGAAAACGAAAGCCATTTTTCATTTAAGAAGTGGCTTTCGTTTTCTTTACTCATTTTTCGGATCAAAACCAGATAAAAAATTAAACGCTTACATTTCTTTGAAATCATAAACCGCCTAAGCTAGCTAAATAAAAATCCAACGTATAAAATTGATAATCACTTTTAGAATATCGTGATTTCTTATCTTTTAATTGATCGATCAATGTTAATCGTTCGGGCTCTCCAACTTCTTCCCAATCTTGTTTCCCCATTCTACAATACAAACGAAAAGGTAATTCAACTTCCATATGAACTTCCAAAAATCCCTCTGGTTCTCCTAATCCATGGTATTCTACATCTGTAATAATTTCGCCTACATAATTTAGATATTTTTTATTCATTACGCACTACCTCCTTATTTTTTTTCAGCCTTGAAAAATATTTTTCTTCATACATGAATTGTACTAAAATTTTAGAGAATAAACAACTTATTTTTGATTTTCTCACTTAAAATAAAAAGCTGAAAGACTAGAGAACGCAGCAACAGCGCTAGCCTTTCAGTTTCCTATTTAGTCTCCTTTATTTAAGCCGTTCAGGCATCATTCCTTCTAAAAATCCCCAAACCCCATTACTGATTCGCAACTCATCTCGATCATAGTGAGAAAGTTCGGTTCTGATCAACTGTTCCTGTCCATCTAACACTTTTTGTACCCAATGAGGATCAATCAAAATTGCTCGTCCAACTGCAGCTAAGTCAGCATTCACTAAGACTTCTTTTACATCAGCCCCTGTTCTAATATCTCCCACACCGATCAGAGGTAGACGATCATTGATCGTCTCTTTGATATACTCGATAATTGGTTTTTCTTTAAACTCGTCACTAACTGAATGATTTCTATAATTACTACTAGATAAATGCAAGTAATCCAATGACTTATTAGACAATTGATCAACTAAAAATAATGTGTCACTCAAGCGAATCCCCGGGGTTTCATATTCTTCTGGTGAAAAACGATAACCCACAATAAAGTCTGTGACATCAGATTGATCGACAACGTCTGTGACACCCTCAACCAAATCATTAATAAATTTAAATCGTTTTTCTAACGTTCCGCCCCAAACATCCGTACGTCGATTCGAATGGGGAGAGAAGAATTGTTGGATCAAATACGTATTGGCCCCATGAATCTCTACACCATCAAAACCTGCTTTGATGGCTCGTTCAGTCGCTAACTTGAAGCTTTCTAAAATCTCAAAAATCTCTGCCTCAGTTAATTCTCTTGGTGTTTGCGCATCTGGACGTTGTGCTGCAATAGCACTTGGCGCAACAGGTTGAGCACCATGCAAGACTTTAGAATCTGTCATACGACCACCGTGAAAGATCTGTAGAATCGCTTTTGTATTGTTCTTTTTAATAGCCGCAGCTAATTTAGCAAGACCTGGGATAAAACGATCATCATAGACACCCAATTCGCCGTCCCAACCTTTGCCTCCTTCATGGACATTCGCCGCTGCTGTGATAAATGCCCCCACTTCACCAGTCCGCAAAGCATAATAATCTACTTCATCATTGGTTACAACACCGTCAAAAAAAGACATTTTTGTAGTCATAGGTGCAACGACAAGTCTATTCTTTAAGTGTAACCCTCTTTTAAATGTTAAACCTGAATCTAAATTATTCATCTAATTCCTCCTATCCGAACATGCATGCGCATGCATCTATTTAGATAATACTCAATAAAAGACTAAAAAGCAATTCATTAGTCTTTTAAATAAAGTACTCTTTTAAAATAGTCTCTACTTCCTGCTCGACCGATGCCAATAATTGTGCTCCTTCATTCGTCAACTCAACGTATACTCCACGTTTATCATCTGAACAATCTCTTCTTTCAATTACAGAAGGTGTTCTATCTTCTAATCTCTTAACCAAACGAGACAAGGCGCTTTGACTTAAACACAAATAGCTGCCTAAATCATTCAGCCGCATATGACAGCCATTTTGTTTCAGTTGGTATAAGGCATAATATTCACTTGTAGTCAGTTGATTCTTTTTCTTTAACATTTCTTCTAATTTTTTTTCAACAATAGACTGCCTTTTTACGTAGTCCAGCCATTGTGATATAAGAGGTGTTTTCATTTACTCATCCCTCACAATCTAATCTCTTAAACTAGTTATAGTTTGCTTGTTTTTGGTGGAAAAGTCAAAATTTTAAAATTTTACTCGTAACATAAAAGCCATGGACTTGTGGTCCCATGACTTTTGATTAACTATTATTCAACACTTAATTCGCGTTTAAAATCCACATAAATCCTACGAAAACAAAGAATAATGCATACATGATCGGTGATACTTCTTTGCCACGTTTTGCAGCGATCATTGTGATTGGATAAAAGATAAAGCCAAGTGCAATCCCATCAGAGATACTGTACGTTAATGGCATGCCTAACAAAATCAAGAAAGAAGGGATGGCAATTTCCATTTCTTTCCATTTGATTTGACTAAGCGATTGCGCCATCAACACACCCACAACGATTAGCGCTGGTGCTGTTACTTGTGATGTGACAACTGAAAGTAACGGAGAGAAAAACAAGCCCACGATGAAGAATAAACCAGTTGTCACAGCTGTCAATCCAGAACGTCCCCCAACCGCAATACCAGCAGATGATTCTACATACGCGCCCACAGGAGAAGTTCCTAAAAGAGAACCTGCTAACATCGCTGTAGAGTCAGCCGCTAATGCTTTTCCAACACGAGGCATTTTGTTGTCTTTCATAAAGCCTGCTTGATTCGCTAAACCAACTAGTGTTCCAGCCGTATCAAAGAAAGTCACTAATAAAAACGTCAACACAACGACCCATAACTGTAGAGAATTTATATCTCCAACATGTTTTAATGCAACTAAAAAAGTCGGTTTAAGACTAGGAGCAGCTGAAACGATTTTAGCTGGCGTTTCAATTAAACCAGTTACTAATCCCAAAATAGTCGTTGCAGTCATCCCAATAAAAATACCACCCGGAACACGACGGACCATCATGATTGCTGTGATTATTAGACCAAAAATAGTCAGCCAAGTCGTTCCAACATTCAAGGGGCCTAAGGCAACCAATGTTGATTCATTAGAAACAATGATCCCGCCTTCACTTAGACCAAGAAATGCGATAAATAGACCAATCCCACCAGAGATAGCAAATTTTAAATCTGCTGGTATCGCATCAATAATCAATTCACGTAACTTAAAAATTGTGATCAAAATAAAAATTAAAGACGCGACGAAAACACCTGCTAACGCTGTTTCCCAAGGAATGCCCATTCCTACACAAACGGAATAAGCAAAAAAAGCATTGATTCCAAGTGCTGGTGCCGTTGCGATCGGGTATTTAGCAAAAATCCCCATCAAGATACAGCCTAATGCACTGGCTAATGCAGTCGCAGTAAAAACAGCACCTTCATCCATGCCGGAAGCGCCTAGCACAGTCGGGTTAACAAATAAAATATACGCCATCGAAATAAATGTCGTAAATCCAGCTAAAAATTCTCGCTTGACCGTCGTGTTTAATTTGTCGATCTCAAAATAGGAAATAATTTTTTCTTTCACTTGATATCCTCCTAAAAATTTGAATAATAAATGATGTATAAAATTGCAATGTATTAACTTAAACAACGTGTTCAATCATATAATAAAGATTAGAATATGTAAATACAAAAATTACAAACTACAACTTATCCGTAATTTGCTAATTTATAAAAAGAATGGCGCGTTTTCTTTCATTCAGAAAACCCGTCATTCTTACTATAAAAAAACTATTCTTAACTGGAAACTATTTATACTCCTTTTTCCCATTGATACTCCACAAATTTGTAACATCAACCCAATTATTTTGTAATTCATAAGGTCGCAATCAATCCAAAAAAATTTTCTATAGCATTCGTCATGTCTATAGCACTGATTGCCTAGCAGACAGTCTCCCAGCTTCTTTTTTAGTTTACAAGCTTTAATTGTGCGCATCTCGTTCCAACAAAAACAAGAAAAATGATAATAAAAGCTCCCATCGTGGCATCACTAAAGAAGTGACAACCTAATATCACTCTGCTGATTGCAGTAACAGCACCCCAGGTCACACCAAAAAACAATAATTTCTTACGTAACTTAGTATTTTTGGGGCTAGCGTATAAAGGAACGAAAATCGCAAACATACTTTCACATGAATGACCTGACGGAAATGATTTATGACCAGTTGGACCATTTATTTTGTACCACGGACTAAAATTATCTTGAACAGCATTTAGCTCGTATGGACGAACACGTCCCCATAAAATTTTGATTTCTTCAACACACATTAGATAGACAAACGCGACCGCAATTCCTAAAATAGCCACACGCATCAAACGATCAAGCTCTTCCTGCGTTTTATGATTTAACCATTTTTGTATGATCAAGGTTGCTATGGTAAATACAGCTAGACAAATAATGATATTGATCAATGTTGGTAGTGTAGGATTCGCTCCACCATCATTATTGGCTTGACCGATTGGACGATTGTGCTCTACATTTTGAATCGATGATAATGTATACTGGATAGCAAATTTCAAATAATACCATATTCCATATAAAGACAGACCTGTTCCCGCCACACCTATCAATAATTTTGCGATCACAGGCTGACTCGATCGAACCGCATAATGCATGATGATTTCTCCACTCATCATGATTACAATACCAACTGGAAAACAGGCATAATTTTGTAAAAATGTCGCAATGTATGAATTTTGACTCATCACTGCATTCGAAATGGCCAGGTCCCCAAAGGTACCGATCCCTAGCAATAAAGCAAAAATAGCAATAACCAACATAATTCTCCAATTCTCTAACACTTTTTCCATCATGTTTATTCCTCCTCTACTTAAAAACAGAATGAACTTAAGCTGCTACCCAATAATCAAAGAAGAATAGTGAAAATCTGCTCGTTTCTACACGTCTTCTTCTCTTTACTCAAATCAGTTCAAAGGACAGTTTAACGTCACTCACAATTTTTATTCTATCATCTCCAACCTCACAAATCTATTCTTTTTGTAAAATATTAATTAAATAAAGTTATTTATTTCAAACTCATTACCCTTTAACACAAAAAAAGAATCTCAGGTTAAACTACTACCTAAAGATTCCTTCACTATTCTGTCAACAATATTGATTTTGCCCTATTTTTTCTCAAATCCCATATCGATCAATTGTTTTTCGCCTTCTTTAAAACTGCTACCAGACTTCACACTATTAGCAGGTGCTTCGTACGTGATCACAGTCTCTTTCTCAGTGTATTTCATTTTTGAATCTTTTAAGTTAGATGAAGTTTCAAATGCTTCAGAAACTTGTTTCGCAGTATCTTCATCTGTAATTTGTAATGTCTCATTATCAAAGACAGCTTTACAAGATACTTTCGTTACCTTGTCTCCTTCATGTTCAACAATGATAGAAACTTCTGACCCCACCATAGGTGATTGGGTAAATGTAGCTGTCTCAGCCTTTTTACCACATCCACTTAAAATAAATACCATAACCAATACTGAAAATACCCCTAAAATTTTTTTCATGTTATTCTCCTTAAATTTTAATTACGAGTTCTATTATATCAATTTTCAAGATAAAATAACAGAAGTATTTAAATAATATGTATTAATTATAAATCTATTTTGTCTCTTAATATTTAGATATTTAATTTACTTTGGCACTCTTCTGCCGCTCATTTTTGATTTGCCCTACAGAAAAAACCATCATCGGTAAATAGTTGAAGAGAAAACTAACTCGCTGCCAAAAACCAAGTTGATTCAATATGGGAAAATGGTTGAATGCAGGCATTCGTGCGAACCCGTAAAATCCTGCAACACTAAAACTAATAATTGATAGGAGTAAATAAAGTTGCTGATACTTGGTTTCTTTTTGTTTTTTATAAAGTAACATTAAAAAAAATGGGAATAGTATGAAACCAGCGTAACCCAAGCCAGAGCCAATATTATGAATCCAAGTCGAGAGAGTCCAAGTTGCTTGTTTCGTATCAATACTGAACACCCCTGTAAAAATACAGTCTCCCACACCATAGAAGCCAATCGCTAAAGCGAGTATGACAGCCATGCTTCGTGATGTGTCTTTAAACAGATAATAAACTGCCGGAATTGCCAAAACAAACAATAGACCAGAGAGAACAGACCAAATGAAAAAAGCTTGCCTCACAGGACTGTCTACATCCCCAAAAACACTAATTACTGTGGTCATTTGGTTTATTTTTGGATAAAAGATACCTAAAATATAGGGTGTTAATAAATCACTAATCACACCAAATAATAGAAAATAGTAGCCATATTTTTTTAAAAACGTCATTTTGCCCCTCCTGTTTTAACACCCGAACTTGCAGTATATACTACTCTGTTCTCTAATAATCAATCAGGCGCTTTAATCAACATACTTTTTAAAAATCCTTTACTGTTTATTCAAACTGTCCTGTGTTGCTTTTTCCTCTTCCCCTTTTTAACCATCTAACGACTTTCTTCCCCATTTTTTTCATCTTTTAACCCCTATTTATCTATTATTGCACACGTTTCTAATTTAAATATACCGCGTGAATCCTCTTTTATTGTATCAAAAAAACAGGATATGCTCCTGTTTTCTTTAAGTTCTTAGTATATTTTCTTCAAGCAACTGACAGCTCTCTCTGGTCTTATTTATAATAAACCTCATCCAAAAATAGTCCTTGTGCAGGAACTGTCACACCCGCTTCACTTCTGATTTTGCTTTCAAATACTTCATCAATCGTTTCTAATGAAAGTTCCCCCGCTCCGATTTCCAAAAGTGTCCCGACCAGAATCCGAACCATTTTATGCAAAAAGCCGTTGCCTACAAAGGTAAAATGGAGTCGTTTCCCCTCTTTTTTGATTGATATTTCCTCAATTGTTCGCGTCGTTGATTTTTTGGTTTTTTTAAGTGCAGAAAAGCCAATATAATCATGGGTTCCAATCAATTTAAGACAGGCTTGATTCATTAATTCAATATCTAAATCTTGGGCATAGTGGTAACTATAATTTCGTTCAAATGCCGAAGGAACTCTATCATTCCAAATATAATAGCTGTATTTTTTCCCTACAGCATTATATCGCGCATGAAATCTTTCTGGTACTTCTTCTATTTTTTGCACAACAATGTCTTGTGGCAAATAGCGATTAAGAAAGTCGATCATCTCTGGTAAGCTTACCGTGCTATCGGTTTTAAAATTCGCAACCTGTCCTCTAGCATGCGTTCCAGCATCTGTTCGACCAGAGCCGATAATTTCAACTTTTGTACGCGTCATTTGGGTTAGTATATTCTCGATTTTTCCTTGGATCGTTTTATCTGAGTCACCAAGCCGTTGCCAGCCAAGGTATCTCGTGCCATCATACTCAATTGTTAGTCGGATATTTTTCATATTTTTTAGGTTACTCCTCTAAGATGCAAATTTTTCGGTGATCAAGCTAGTTCTAGCTTCCATTATAACAGCATTCCTTCTTTGGATGAAGCTTCTTAAAAAATATCTTATTCTCCCATGTTAGTTTCCCTTGACATTCGATTTAAGTTAATTTATATTTAACATAGATATCTATCTATGTTCGAAAGGAGAATGGGCTTGGATTATGAACGTATTTCATTAGCGCTTAAGGCAATGGCTGATCCTAAACGAATGAAAATCATCGATTTGCTTTCATATAGTGATATGTGTGCATGTGATGTATTAAAACATTTTGACTTTACTCAGCCGACCCTTTCCCATCATATGAAAGTATTAGAAAAAGCGGGTATCGTCTCAGTGAGTAAACAAAAGCAATGGCACCACTACACATTAAGGGAAGACTTTGTGGAGGAGTTTATGGATTCTATGACACACTTATTTTCCGATTGCACTGAAAACATTGAGACAAACGCTAAACGAAAGAATCAGACCAATAAGGAGACCTCTATAAAATGACATATGCACTGGAAATAAAAGAGTTAAAGAAAGTTTATGCAACAGGCGTACAAGCGCTAAAAGGAATCGATTTAGTCGTAGAAGAAGGCGATTTTTATGCCCTTCTAGGTCCAAACGGCGCTGGAAAATCAACAACTATCGGCATCATCACCTCTCTTGTCAATAAAACATCGGGGAAAGTAACTATTTTTGGCTATGATATTGATAAAGAACTAGTCCTCGCAAAACAACAAATTGGTTTAGTTCCACAAGAATTCAATTTTAACCCTTTTGAAACAGTTGAACAAATCGTGGTCAACCAAGCGGGTTACTATGGCGTTTCACGAAAAGAAGCCTTAAAACGCAGCGAAAAATACTTGAAACAATCTAATTTGTGGGAAAAACGAAATGTACGTGCCCGAATGCTTTCTGGCGGTATGAAGCGTAGATTGATGATTGCACGCGCTTTGATGCATGAACCCCGGTTACTGATTTTAGATGAACCAACAGCGGGCGTGGATATTGAATTGAGACGTGAAATGTGGGATTTTCTAAGAGAACTAAATGAAAATGGTACAACCATTATCCTTACGACTCATTACCTAGAAGAAGCAGAAATGCTTTGTCGGAATATTGGGATCATTCAATCAGGTGAATTGATTGAAAATACCAGTATGAAAACTCTTTTGGCAAAACTACAATTTGAGACCTTTATTTTTGATTTAGAGGATTTTGAACAACCACTTGAAATTGTTGGGTATACGCATAGTTTTGAAGATGAACGAACCTTAGTTGTTGAAGTCGAACGAGATCAAGGAATCAACGAGTTGTTTGCGCAACTGACAGCTCAAGGAATAAAAGTTCTTTCTCTGCGCAACAAATCAAATCGCTTAGAAGAGCTATTTTTAAAAATCACAGAAGAAAAACGTTAAGCGAAACACTTCGCTAAGCTTTTAAATTGAGGAGAATAAAACATGTTCAAGCTATATTTCACGGCTCTAAGAAGCCTTGCAGTAAAAGAAACGAATCGTTATTTGCGGATTTGGGTTCAAACTTTAGTTCCGCCTGTTATTACCACATCCTTATATTTTGTCATCTTTGGAAACTTGATTGGCGGACGGATCGGTCAAATGGAAGGTTTCTCTTATATGGAATTTATCGTTCCAGGACTGATCATGATGTCTGTAATTACAAGCTCTTATGCGAATGTCTCTTCTTCATTTTTCTCACAAAAGTTTCAGAAAAATATTGAAGAATTATTAGTTGCTCCTGTTCCAACTCATATTATTATTTGGGGCTTTGTGATTGGCGGACTTGGTCGAAGCGTACTAGTCGGCACATTAGTGACCATTATCTCGCTATTTTTTGTCCCTCTTCACGTTTATTCATGGTCTATTGTTATTATCACACTTCTTATGACGGCTATTTTATTCTCATTAGCAGGTTTATTAAATGGGATCTTTGCCCAGTCGTTTGATGATGTATCGATTGTCCCAACCTTTGTTTTACAGCCATTAACGTATCTTGGCGGGGTATTTTATGCCATCTCAATGTTGCCGCCGATTTGGCAAGCAATTTCTAAAATCAATCCTATCGTTTATATGATTTCCGGATTTCGCTATGGCTTTTTAGGAACGATCGATGTGCCAATTATCTGGTCTTTGATTATTTTGGTTCTTTTTATCTCTGTGCTTTATGCCGTTTGCTGGTACCTGATTGATAGAGGCCGCGGATTGAGAAGCTAAAAACTGTTCATATGAGAACTTTTGAATGATATTGAAATAAAATGAAGCACGTCTCTAAAAAAAGAGAGGCGTGCTTCATTTTGTATTTTTTTATTCAGAGATGACTTTCATTTCTTTACTCAACTCAAGATCTACTTTGTCTGTAATCAACACCACTTCGTTCAAATCAAATGATTTCACTGCCGATGTCTTATGAAATTTAGAACTATCACAGACTAAGAATGCTTGTTTGGCGTGATCGATGACTGTCTTTTTTTTGATTGCTTCAATCAAATTAGGTGTTGTTACGCCAAATTTCAAATCAATGCCATTTGCCCCGAGAAACGCTTTATCAAAGACATATTTTTGAATATTCGCTTCAGCGAGCGGCCCACTTAACGATGAAATTTTAGGATCATAAGTGCCGCCTAAAATCGTAATATCTGCTTCAAACTCCCCAGTCAGTCTAAATACATCTGTATTTGTCGTGACGATGCGAATCTTCTTTTTGAGTAACTCTCTTAACAATACGGTGCAAGTCGAACCCGAATCTAAATAGATCGTCTCTCCCGCTACCACTTCACGAGCAGCTAGCTGTGCTATATGGAGCTTTTCTTTCGTTTGTAAACTGGCTTTTGTTGCCATTGGCAGCTCTGATACACTTGAAGAAAGCTTGACGGCACCACCTGATAAGGTTTGTACTTTATTTACCCCTTCCAGTTCCTTCAAATCACGTCTAAGTGTGGATATCGAAACTTCTGGGATTAATTTTTGTAATTCCTCGATCTTGATCAATTCTCTACTTTCTAGAATCTCGATGATCTTCTCTTGGCGAACATATGGAATCATAAGAAACTCCTTTCATTTTTTCATTACTAATTATTTCAAGAAAAATACTCATTCTTAAAATACCATAAATAGCGATAAATAGTAACGAAATAAGCCAATTTGAAAGAAGTTATTTTAGATTTTAAGATAACATTTCTTCTCTTTCAGTAAACATATACCCTAGAACTGCTGACGTAACCAGTGAAATTGCTAATCCAATCATTGCTTGAATAAAGTTTGACGCATTGTCTGTTACAAAAGCTGGAAAAGTTGTCACACTACCAAATACAAAAGCGTTCGTTACGACTTTTGTCAGTCCTAAATATGCACCGCCGACAGCACCGCCAATGATTTGTGCTAAAAATAATTTTTTGTTTTTTACTAGTAAGCCAAATAATGTAGGTTCGATAATGGCTGAAAGTGCGACCGTCACTAGACCTGTTAACGCAAAACTACGTAATTTGTTGTTTCTTGCTTTAAAATAGACACCAATCGTCGTACCAATAACAGCAAAATTACAGGCAAAGGTAAACGGTACAATATAATCAAAGCCATAGGTTGAGACATTATTGATCATGATTGGATTAACCGCCCAGTGAATTCCTAGACTTACTAGAACACTCCAACCGCCACCAATCAAGATACCTGTCAAGATACTACTACGTTCAATCAACCAGTTAACGACCTGAGCCACCGCTTCACCGCTATAAACACCAATTGGACCGATTACAATAATCGTTAAAGGAATCATTACCGCTAGAGAAATCAACGGAACAACCACTAATTTTAATGTCTCAGGCACTTTTCTGTCTAAAAATTTATAAAGATAAGAGAATGCCCAAATTGAAAGAATGATCGGAACAACTGTAGAATTGTAATTCATCAACACTACTGGAATCTTCAAAAAGCTTGTTGTTGTACCATTTCCAGTGTCACCCATCAATGCAATAAATTCTGGATTCAACAGCGCCGCACCGATCAAAGCAGATAAGTATGGACTAGCGCCAAATCTTCTCGCAGAAGTAAACGCTAACAATACAGGTAAAAAATAAAAGACACTCATTGAAGCAACATTTAAGATACTATAAGTCCCGCTATTTTCAGATAAAATTCCTGTTTGAACAGCTAAAATCAATAGTCCTCGTAAAATCCCTGATCCAGCTAATGCAGGTAATAATGGCGCAAAAATTGCTGATATTGCTGAAAAGATATTACTGATAATACTGCCAGAATGCTCCCCGCTATCCTTTACTTGACTATTGCCATCCTCCCCTGTAACCAACGCTTCGAATTCATCATATAATTTAGGAACTTCAGTGCCGATTAAGATTTGGTATTGGCCAGCTTTGTTCACGACATTAACAACACCATCAATTTGTTTTACTGCCTCATCATTTGCCTTAGAAGGATCTTTCAGTGTTAATCTCAATCGTGTAGCACAATGGGTCATATTCGCTAGATTTTCTGGACCGCCAACATTTTCTAAAATTTCTTTTGCTGCTAATTTGAAATCCATCCTTGTTCACTCCCCTAGTTCTTTTTGTTATTGGAACAATGTATTAGAAATCTTAGGCTAAGATTTCTAATACTAAATCACTTACTTTCACTGCACTGTTTTGTTTGATCACATCAGCGATGTAGTCCATTCCTAATCGATCAATGATCCCATCGATTTTTTTGATCATGTTGATATTTCTTTCACACTCTTCTACAGGATCTTCAATAATTGGAAATGTGTCGAAATAGAAAGCGTGATCATAATTGTGCAATTTTGTATAGTAGATAAATTCGATCGTCTTGATCAAACTGCTTGTACCAATCATCAATCCATCATCATTTAGACCATAGCCATCATTTAAATGAACCCCAAATAGTTTTTGACGACTGCCTAAGATGCTCGCGCCGTAGGCTGGATTTTCATGTTTCATTAGCATGTGGCAATAATCTAAGGTAATCCCTAAATTCTCACGACCAACCTCATGAACCATTGATAAAGCAACTCCGAAACTATCTAAGAATGCATAAGCTCTTGGTTGAAACGGCTTGTACTCAATGCTGATCTTAAGATCAGGCGCATAGTCTGTAATTTCAATCATACAGGCTTTGATTTGGTTCCAAACTTTTTCATAGTCGATCTGGAATGAATAATCAAACCCATCAAAGCCTAACCAGATCGTCACGACTTCTCCACCTACTTCGCGACAATAATCACACGCTTCTTTGCACAGTTTAACTGCATTGCTAGAAATACTCTGATCCGCATTTCCTAATTCGCCATTGATAAACTCACTTCTAAACCTTAGTGCCACACCATTTGCTTTTAAATGATTTTGTTGTAAAAGCTCGTTCATCTTGTCAGCCGAAATATTTTCTACATGCTCTGGATAATTAAGGTCAACATGGGTTAGCCCTAGACGGTTAAATTCTTGTAGGACTTCTCCCACGTCATGATTGAATTTCGGTAAAAATGAATTGATTCTTGTTGCTAATTTCATTTTTTATTCCTCCTGTCTTCTTCTACACCCCCATAATAGCATCTATTTTTTTCAATATCAACCATTATTTTTCAAATTATTTCATATTTTATCAAAAAGAATCAACGGTAAAGAAAATTGAACCCTTTTAACTCTCTATCTGTTGAATCATCTCTACACGTTTGGCATGTCTGCCGCCTTCAAAGGTAGCATCTAGCCATTCTTTTACAATCATCTTGGCTAACTCACTGCCAACCACCCTAGAGCCGAATGCTACAATATTCGTGTTGTTATGTTCCTTAGAAAGCTTAGCCGAATAAGGTTCACTACATACAACTGCTCGGATGCCTTTGACTTTGTTGGCAGCAATTGAAATCCCTACCCCAGTACCGCAAATCAAAATACCTCCATCAAAATTTCCTGAAGCCACTTCTTCTGCTACTTTTTTCCCATATTGAGGGTAATCCGTTCGCTCTGATGAATTCGGTCCAAAATCTTCGATCTCATGGCCTAATTCTTTTACATAGTCGATAATGATGGGCTTCAACTCAAAGCCAACATGATCGCTGCCGATTGCTAATTTCATAAAATGATACCTCCTGTTATTTAGAATCAAAAAATCAACTTATTCGCCTGCTCTTAACTTTCCAAGGGTCTCTTGATATGTGCTAGTCTTTCCAAACAAGGCCGAGGTCCCTAAGACAAAGCCTTTTACTCCAATTTTGCTTAGTTGTTGGACCTTTTCGGGTGAAATCGCGCCATCTACCATCACGTCAAAGTGATATTCATTTGTTAACGCTAGCAACTTCTCTATTTTAGAATTGGTATACTCTAAATACTTTTGACCAGCAAAGCCTGGATTAACAGTCATCACCATCACATAATCTACTAACGGCAATAATCCTTGAACCATTTCAACCGATGTCCCTGGATTAATTGCGATGCCAGCTTTCTTTCCTTTTTGATGAATGATATCCAACGTTCGGGCCGCTTGTTGATCTGCTTCTGGATGGATATAAATAATATCTGCTCCAAGATCCGCAAATTTTTCAACATACTTGCTTGGTTCTTGAATCATTAAATGAACATCCACTGGCTTCTCTGTAACAGAACGGACTAATTCAAAATCTTGTAATCCCATTCCAAAGTTTGGCACAAAACTACCATCCATAAAGTCCATATGAAAAATATCGATCCCAGCTTGATCAAGTTCTTGTGTTTCTTTTTTTAGATTAGAAAAATCAGCACACATCATTGATGGGCATAATAATATTGACACTCTGACTCATCTCCTTTTGAGATAACGATTACTCAAGAGTTAAAAAATAATTGAGTAATCGTTTACCTTCGTTTATGGTTAATATATCACCATTTTTTTGACCTGTCAACCAAAATATGGAGTGAAAATTTGTATTCAGCCTTTTTTTATGAGAAAATATGGGTAAATATCAAAGAAAAATGAGAACGATTACTCAAGAGGACATGATTTATGAAAAACTATTCTATTAAAGACATTGCTGAAATAGCAGGTGTTTCTGTCGCAACTGTTTCAAGAGTTATTAATGACAATGGTCGCTTTTCTGAAGAAACTCGAAAAAAAGTATTAAAAGTCATTGAAGAAACAGGGTATAAAATGAATTATAGTGCTAAAAACTTACGTATGAACAAATCTTTCACGATCGGTATTTTAGTACCGGACATCAGTAACTATTTCTTTTCTGATGTTGTGCAGCAATTAGAAGAAATTCTATTTGCTAAGGGCTATTCTACTATTATTTGCAATACATCCCGAAGTTCAGAAAAAGAGCTTGCTTATCTACGTATTTTAGAAGGCAAGGGCGTAGATGGTTTGATCGTTATTTCAGGAGCCGAGGCATTTGAATTTGATTCCTCTGGTGCCGAAAAGAAAATCCCTTATATCTGTATCGATCGGGAGCCAAAAAAGAAAGAGGATACTATTTTTATTTCGTCCAATCATTACCAAGGTGCTTTTGAGAGTACTGAAGAACTGATCCATCAAGGCTGCCAGCATCCTGTTATTGCGATGCATAATCAAAAATCCACCAGTGCTAAAGAGCGGTTGAATGGTTTTAAAGACGCATTGAAGAAAAATAATATTTCTTTCAATACAAAACAGCATTTACTTGCCATTGACATTGAAGATTCTAATTTTGAGGAAGACTTACTAGCTTTTCTCAAGAAAAATCCAAATACAGATGGAATTTTTTCGATAAATGATCTCATTGCCTTAGAATTAATGCTACGCTTGAAAAAAAATCATATCCCTGTGCCACAAAAAATAAAATTAATCGGCTTTGATGATACTGCTTTTGGGAAATACACAACACCTACCCTTTCATCGGTCAAACAAAATACAGATTTAATCGCCACTCATGCAGTGGAATCATTGCTAGAATTGATTAATAAAAAAGGAGAACTAGGCAGACAAATCGTCGTGCCCGTTTCGTTGGTTTTAAGAGAGTCTAGTAAAGTTTAAGACAAAAAAAGTTAAAGAGAGTCTGAGATATAACTCTACGAGTTATATCTCAGACTCAAAGAATCCGTATAAACGTTGGGAGCAGAAGCAATCACTACGCTTCGATCACATCAAATTCTAAGTGCTAAAGCACTAAGATTTGAAGGCTTCGGAAATAAGCTGAAATTCACAAAAATTTGAAGAGCAATTTTCGTGAATTCCTTCTTATTTCTCGGGATTAAACACTCCTGTCCCAACCTCTCTTTAACACTATGTTCTTGTAGTCATAATGTCTTTCAAACAACTTTTTATCAACATTCCCTTACTCTTTAAGGAGCATCAACTAAACTCATTTCAATGCTTCCTTTGTAATTTCCCTTTTTTACTTCTGGCGGTACTTGGATAAAGATGCCTTTATCCTCTGGTCTCCAATTGATAGGAAATAGGACATTATTCGCCGTTGCTTTCCCTGTGCTTAATTTTACTGTGGCATCGGTGGTAAATGGCGTCTCATTTCCCTCTTCATCCCGATAAACGATTCCGTCTTTTATTATTGTATTCGTTGCACTATCTTTCAATTCTGAAGTCAGTGAACCAACCAATTTCCAGCTTGTATTGCTGCCACGGTAATCTTCCACACTAAAATCTACCCCTTTATTTAGCTTTGCATAGGAGCCTTTAGAACCAATTTTAGTTTGATTAAAGTCTAATGTTTCTGGTGGCAATTCTTTGAATGCTAAATAGCCACGGATGTCTAACGTAAATTGAGCTACCTCAGATTGATTATCCTCACTATCTTTCGCATACACTTTCACTACATGATCTCCCAGCTCCAGTAATTGTGTTCCTGGAATTTCATAGGTAAAATCAATTGGTTGATTCAGATCAGTATTCGCCTGTTTATCCCAGATTGTCGTTGGCGTTCCGTCATCAATAGTAACAAACAGCGACAGATCTTCACTATCCTCATCAGAAACCGTTCCGCTAAAACTATACGGAACACCTTTACTGCTCACAACAGTCGTACCAGCTTCTGGAATCGCTACTTTTGGCGGCATGGCTACGACATTCACCTTGATTTCTTTTGTTAAAGTGACATCTCCGTCTTGTGTAGATAATGTAACAGGATAGGTTCCTACCTTAGAATCAATCGCCATATCCGTTACACTTACAGGAAGCTCGGTATCTAAGTTCAGATTTTTCCCCTTCGCTTTTGAATCTGTCAAAAGCTTTTCTTTAAAAGCTTCTGGCTCTTGATTGAATCTTTTTATTTCTCCTTGACCATACGTCACATCATTTGCAGTAATTTCTAATTGATAGTCCCATTTGATTTTAGCCGTTGTTGCATTAGATGATTGAACACCATCTAAATCAGAAGATTGCGTGATTGGATCATACGGTATTTCCAAATAGCCATCCTTATAGAAACCAAAAAAATCTTTGGTCTTGTCTAACTCATAGTTCAAAGTGATTTCATAATTTGTTCCATAAAAAGTATCTTGATCCAAAAAGCTTGATTTTGCTTCCAACTTATTTCCAGACAGAGTAAAATTGCTAGTTACATCCGTATCATCCAAATAATTGACTACTTTAAACGATTTAAGTTTGTAAAAATCATTGACCGGTATAGTATAGTCTAAATACCCGTACTTACTAAAATTAGACAGACGATCTGGAACGACTTGTTTCATCGAAATAGAAAAAGATGTACTATGTTTGGTGCCATCGTTCTCCAATGAGCCACTAAGTTGTGGTGCGGGTATTTTCATTCTTGATACAAGGTTTGTGCTATAATTCATCCCCATACTGCCTGTTGAATAAGGTGATATAGGTAGTGCACAAATCGAGCTTCCCGTAAAAATACCGGTCACATAATATTGAGGCTGCGTTAATTCATCGGTGCCATTACCTTTGAGAATACTTTTTGTGTTGGTTTCGCTAGTAGTATCATAGGTTATCCTTGAGTTACTATTAACATAAGTTGCGTCTACTTGACTATGATCCCACCCTATTATATTATAGTTAAAGTCTACAAAAGTACTAAAGATTCCTTTTACCACGTATGGCTCTCCAGTCTCATTATCAAAGTAAGAATAGGTGATTTTAGAACTTTTATCAGGACCCATTAAACTGTAAACTGTGCCAAAGCTATTGGTTACTCCTTTTCCAACATTATGGGTATAACTAAACCTACAGCTATAACCGTCCTCAATACTAATCATCATATCAACCGTTTTTCCTTGGTATTCACCAACATTGCTAAAATAAGCTGCCTGAGTACCATCACTAAGAGCCCTATTGTTGTCATCAGTATACAACCCACTACCCTGATTTCTTATGGGGGTATGTTTATACTCCAATATCTTATTTCGGGTAGTTTTATTAACTTTGAAATAGCGAGTATTTTTATTAGGCTTAGCGAAGAAATAATACCCTTCTGGAAGGGTGTCATTTGGGCCAATCGGTATAAACTTATTATTTCCTAGTATACTATTTTGTGCAAACAAGCTTGGTCCATTGAATGGGGCAGAAGTTGTTAAACTTTTTTTCGTCACATTAGAAGATTGTGGGGCCTTTTCCTCTGCAGAAATTTGCGAATTCGATAGCGCTAAATAACTTCCAATTCCAAGTAATAAGGCAAGTCCGCTAATACACATAGCTAGCTTTTTTTTCATGCTATTTTCACCTCCTCTTTTGATACTTGTATTTATTTGGGCCGCTTTTTCATTTTTTTATGTTCATCTGAACGATCCCTTTTTTGTTTCTGTTTCTTTTTGCGAAGCTTCTTTAGGCGTTCTGCTTCTTGTTTTTTCTTTTTACTGCGATGAATAAAGAAGAAGAGTAAACCTAGCAGAACAATGATGATTGCGCCGATAATTAGCCCAATTTTAAGCCAATCCGTTGGTTCTTCTTCTAAATCGACCGCTTCTTTATTCAATTTTTTGGTATCTTCTGCAGAAATGTTAAAATCTTGCTCAAACTTCCAATTTTCTGTTTGATCTTTTGCCGTAAGTCGTAATGTGTAGTCTCCTGCTTTTAAGGGCTGATTATTCATCGTTATTGGGAAGTAAAAGTTTGAATTTGGCGCCATTGACATGTCTTTTTTTGTTGTTTCGTATAACACCTCTGTGCTGCCTTTTTTGCTGATTTTCGCTTCTACTTCCAAGTTGTTGATGATGGTTGCTTGTGTGTTTTGCAGGTTTGCTGAAATTGCTGTGCGATAGTTTTGAAGTGTTGGTTTCACATCATTTAATTGGAGTACAGGCTTCACAGTCTGTTCGTTTTCCCGTAATTGAATTCCGATGACATAAGAATAACGATTTTTGATTTGGACACTTTCACTATCTTTTTCTTCTTTATCTGTCGATTCTTTGGTTATATAGAACCCACCTAAAATGGTCCCGTCAAATGCTACTTCTGGCATTTGTAATGTGAAAACAACGTCTTTTGTTTCTTGTGGTTCTAGCGTTACTTTTTGCTTGTCAGAAATGATATCTGTAATTGGTACTTTTAAGGATGAATCTTGTTTTGCTTTTTCTTGATTATAATCTATTACACCATTTTGATTGGTTAGTGCAATATTAGGCGTGATAATAATCGTTGCTTTTTCTTTTGAACTATTACTAATCGTTAATGACACGTCTTGTTTTTGTCCAGGTGTCATTTTCAAATCAAAATATGTTTTACTCTTATCTATTTGATTCTCCGGAATATTTGCTTTAACAGAATAGGCCATTGTATCAGCATATACTGAATGGCTGAAGAAAAAACAACCGACTATTAAAGCTACTAATGCTGTTAACCTGTACTTCATATTAATTTATGCCTCCATTACTTTACTAAATTGTTACTATCAACACTGCATACCCATGACCTATCTCATTTTTCTATCTCTTTGTTTCTTGAACTAAATTTATTTTTGAGGAATTTGGTATCGCCAAACGATTATTTAGGTGCGTCTGCTAATTCCCAAAGAATTGTTGCTGTGTATTCTGTATTTGCATCTGCCGAACCAGCTAATACTTTTAATTGAACATTGTCATTTTTTTCGCCCTTAGCACTCCAAACATTTAACCATGTTCCACGTCCTTCTCCAGCTTTAGCAGTGAATACAGGCTGTGCTTCAGTATTAGAAAATACTATGTCAGAAGCTTTTGGTTCTACAGAAACTGAATTTGTGCTAGTCGCTTTTACTTCGCCATTTTTAAATGAAAGCTCTGCACCTTTCAATGTTTTAGTCTTATCAGCAGATTGGAAAGTAGATGCTTTTGCCGATAAATGCCAGCCTGCGCCTGTCCCTCTTGTATCTGTTACTTGGACAAAAGGATCTTTATTAATTGCTGAGTAGACCATATCTTTACCTGCAATTTTTTGCTCACCAAATTTGATATTTGAAGCATAGTCGATGGATAATGGTCCTTTATTTCCAGTTCCTGGGTTCGTTGGATCGGTTGGATCTATTGGTGATGGAGCGACTGGATTGGTTGGATCAGTTGGGTCTACAGGCGTTGTTATATCCCCTTCACCAGCTTTAAAGTTTACTGTATTGTTTGAATTTGCTGTGTCACTGACTTCGGCAAACATTGCTTGCGGTGCGTATAAAACAGCTCCTGTGATTAGTGCAGCTGTTAAAAGTCCTGTTGTTTTTTTCATTTTTATTGCTCCTCTTTATTGATTATTTTGGTGCGTCTTGTAATGACCAGTTGATTGTTGCTGTATAAGCTGCAACATAGGCATCAGACGGTACAGTCAATTCTACTTTTTGATTATTTCCTTCAAATAAATCAGACCAAGAACCCATTCCGTTATCTTTGCTTGCGCTGAACACTGTACCTGCAGTGCTATTTAAGATAATTTCACTTGCAACAGCTGCTTTTGAGCTATCTGATGCAGATGTGTTAACTTGACCTGCGGGAATTTTAACGCTGGCTTTCAAGGTTTTGGTTTTATCGGCATTTTGAAATTCAGTAATACTTGCTGAAAGATCCCAACCAGCACCTGTACCACGTTTGTCAGTGACTTGAACTCCGAGTGCTTTTCCTTCAGGAACAACGGCTTCTTTTGTCAGTGTACCTAACTTGATTTTTCCGAAATCAAATGATGACACTGCATCAATCACTAAAGGTCCTTTTTGATTGGTTGGTGGTTCGATGGGATCGATGATTTCATTTGTATCATCCCCTGCGATGATTTCAACGTTTGTTGTTGAAGCGGCTTTGCTTGCTTCTTCTGCAAATGCAGGAACGGATACTGCTGTTGCTCCTAAGAGAAGTGCTAGACATGCGGTTGTTTTAACTGTTTTCATTTTTTATTCCTACTCTCTTTATTATTTTGGTGCGTCTGCTAATGACCATGTGATCTCAGCAGTGTATGTGTCTGCATAGTTTCCTGTTGGTACTTTCAACTGAACTTTTTCGCCTAATCCTTCAAATTCATTTGCCCAAGTTCCCATCCCATTGTCTACTGCAGCTGAAAAAATAGTTGCTGGTTCTTCATTTAAGGTTAGGCCTGAAGCTATCGCGGGTTTTGTATCGTCTACACTATTTGTGCTAACTTTCCCTGTTGGAATCGTTACTTCTGCTCCTTTTAAGACTCTTGTTTTTTCTGCATTTTCGAATGTACTGATTTTAGCAGTTAAATTCCAGCCAGCTCCTGTACCACGAACATCTGTTACTTGAGCCCCTAAAACTTCTCCCTCTGCAACAACCGCATCATAGGTACTTGTTACCTTATCGATTTTCTTTTTACCGAAATCAAAATTTGATACTGCATCAATTGTTAAATTGCCTTTTTGATTAGTTGGTGGGTTGATTGGTACGATTGGATCTACTGGTCCATTATCATCGCTACCTGGTTCTAAAATAAATTTAGCTGTTCTGTCAATATCTTTGTTTACAGCTTCTGGGTTTTCTGGTGGTACTGTCTCTTCAGCAAATGCTGTTGTTCCTAATAAAACGGTTGAAAATAAAGTAGCCGTCAATACCGTTAATTTAATAGTTTTCATTTTTCATTTCTCCCTATCTCTGTTATTATTTTGGTGCATCTAATAGTGACCATGTCATCGTTGCTTGGTAATCGCCTTTTAAGTTCCCTGCTGGAACCATTAATTTTACTTGTGATGCATCAAATTCATTGGTCCAAGTACCTAGTCCTGTTTTTTCTTTTGCTGAAAAAATTGTTTGAGCACTGTCGATGCTTCCTGCAATGACAACGTCTTTAGTTTCTGGTGGGAGTGCAATATTTCCTTCACTTTTGCCCACTGTTCCAGCAGGTATTGAGAGTTCTGCTCCTTTTAAAATCTTTGTATCATCTGTTTTATCAGCAAATTCAGACATGCGGACTTGTAAATTCCATCCTTGTCCTTCACCTCGTCTATCTGATACTTGAACATTAGGTGCTACTGTTTCTGTTGAGAATTCTGCTTTTCCACCGTCAATTTTGTGTTCTCCGAATAGTAACGGACTTACATTGTCAATTGTCAAAGCACCTGTATTCCCTGTTTCACCACTAGGCTCAGACGGCTTAATTGGCGGAACTACGCCTTCTGTATTTGCTTCAAGCTTTAATGTTCCGTATGAAGTTGCACCTTTTCCAGTTTCCGTCCCTTGAATGCCATCTGCCGGTGCAGCACTAGCCATACTTGGCGCAAAAACACTCATACTACCAAACAAAATCAAACCTGTAATTATCTTTTCTTTTCTTTTCACTTTTTTTCCTCCTTTTTTCAAATAGAAAGTTAGCGCAAATATAATGAATAGTGAACCTATTATAAATAGGAGCATACTGGGAGCACTCTCTCCTGTTTTTGGAAAACTATTCGCTTTTTGCGATTTAAGTATCGAGTCATCATTTCCTCCCTTAATAGGAGGATCTTTGCTCTCACTTGTATCAGAATCTTTTGTTTTGTCACCTTCTATAAATTTAATTCCTACTTGACTGTTTGTTTGACTTTCAACAGCATTCACTTGTTGAAATGAGCCTACTCCCAAAAATAAAATCAAAAATACAAACAATCGAATATTTTTCAATTTTCACACCTCCTTTTTAAATAAAATCGAAATTTCGTTTAATTAATTTCTTATTTTATTTTTAGTTTTATTTTTAGTCAGTTGACGAAAACTATTATAGCTTTATTTTTCATACGTTTAGATTCATTTTTTTCGTACAAGCACAACACAAAATGGTCAAAAGCTTGTTTAAGGACCGTTTTCACATTCTGTTTTCTTAGTTTTATCCTTCATTTGAAATAGAAGTAGAAAAAATTGGAAAATTATCAAAAAAAAATTTAATATAATATTTAAAGCATACTTTTTTGATATGCGCTATTTCATTTAATTTGAACTAGTAGAAAAAGGAGGAGCGCTTTTGGAAAAAGAGTTAAAACTAGAATCTTTTCTAACACGAATTGATTCTCGTAGATTTTCAGTTTTAAAACTTTTTGAGCAGGAACATAAAAATTCGCTCTCAGTTGAACAAATTTCGCTTAAATTAGGATTATCTGAACGAACTGTCAAACAAACCATCATTGATATTCAGTCGGACATTGAAACATTTGGCTTTAAGGAGAACGTTAGCTTAGATCTTTATATAGGCTCCAATAGTAAACTTTATTGTTCTCTTCACTACCAACTCACGTTTTCAATACATTACATGTTAAGAGAGTATCTAAAAAATTCGATTTTTTTCTTAATTATTAAAGATTTGCTCTTTGACTCTTCGTTCTCAATAAAAAAGGCTATTGATAAATATTTTGTAACCAATTCAACATTAAGAAGATACTTAAAAAAAATCGATACAGAGTTACATACATTTAATTTAGCCTTATCGGTCAAAAAAGAACTGACTATTACAGGTGATGAGGCTACTATTCGTTTATTTTATACCTCTCTTTTTTTTGAAGTATATGGCGGGGAAAATTGGCCATTTTCTTTTATCTCACAAAAAGAAGTGAATGATTTATTAAACAAATTTCCTTCTTCCATCTATACACCAACTGAGTACTCAAAACGAAATTATTTTCAAATTTTTCTAGCCATTTCCATTTTAAGAATTCGTAAAAAGAAACAAATTGAAAATAGAATGCTCTTTTATACTTACCAAAATGAGGCAGAACATCAGCATTTCCTTGAAGAAGTCGATTTTATCAAAGCATTATGTCCCGTAAGTTCTATTGCTCAACTTAAAATCGAATTAGCTTTCATGCATAGCTTAGTTTTATCATACGGTCCTTATTCAAGTTCTATTTCTATTTCTCATTTTTTCATCAAAAACTCTGAACTATCAAAAGCTAATTTCTTTGCCAATGTCCTACTTTGGGTAAACGATATAGAACAGTATCTTTATGAACCGCTCTCTCTAGAAGAAGAAAATGAGTTGATTTATGCAACATGTATATTGTTCTATCGCTTAAAATTATTCAATCACTTCAATTTTTCGGCTGATAAAAATTGGATTGAGGAATCGACTTTAGATAAAACGTTCAAATTTCAAATTGATTTATTACGAGGTATTCTTGCGAATATCACAAAAACAACCTCACTTTTGAAAATCAATGATCATTATTTGAAGTTTCATTATATAGAAACGCTATTTTCTTGCGTTGATGTAACAAAATTTATGCCTCCAGTTCATCTAGTTATTTTCTCAACACTCGGGCAAACACTGAAAAAATATATTCTGAATTATGGCGATTTATTTAATAAGTTCAACTTATCGATTGTAGATGATGTACAAACTACTGTCGATGTCGTTATATCTGATCGCCCATTATCAAAAGATAATTTTTCTTATTTGGTTTCAGAACAAACGAATTATGTTTTATGGCAAGAATTCCCTACAAAACAAAATTACGAAGATTTAAAAGAATTATTAGTAAGAATCTGTAAGAACAAACTTCCTTTCGCCATTTAGGCTATTCTTTGTCTCATGTACTTTAGACAATTGTTTCCTAATTAAATAGAAATCTGAAAAACGTATTATATGGAAAAACTTAGGAGGAATATCATGTATAAAATAGGTGAAATCGTTACATCTAAAGAAGAACTCGCTTCATATATAAGTAGTTTAGAAAATGCTGGACACACTATTATTGATTGTAAAAACAAAAAAATACTTTCTGAATTAGATATCATTTTGATCCAAGAAAATACTCCAAATGATTTGAAAGTTATTTGCGAACAAATTTGGGAAGTGAAAAGTCAGACCAATGCACCGCTTTGGATACTCTCAACTCACTTCATCCAAATCAATCGTCTCATTTATTTGCAATTAGGCGCAGACTTAATCATTGACCTTAACCAAGAGCAACCAGATAGTTTCATTTTGCAAATGGAAAATACAATCAAACGATTAAAAAAAAGCAATGGCTCTGCCTCTTCCACTGATGATGCTTCCGAGAGTTCAAAAAGTAATTCTAGAATAGAATTATTTCCTGATAGCCTTAGAGTGACCATTGGCGATCAAAAAGAAATCCAACTCACACCTTTAGAATTTTTAGCATTATCCGTTTTAGTAGAGAATACTGGAAAATTAGTAACCTATGAAGATCTTTTTCAAGCTATTTGGAAAAATAATGACAAAGAAAAAGCATACCGTCTAAACAATTTAATTTTTCATTTACGAAAAAAAATCGAAGTCGATACTAAAAATCCAATTTTTATTAAAACGATTCGTTCTAGAGGATACATGGTGTCCATTTAGTTTCACAATTACTGAATGGCTCATTTAACACGACTCTACGTAGAAAAAACTAGGTGTACCTTGGCTTAATGGTCAAGATACACCTAGTTTTTTTCTTTGCTATTCTCAAGTACTTGCAAACGACTTAACAGGTTCTTAAAATAGACTTTTCAAGCTGACTATTTTATGATTACTATAGGACGTTATTCGTACTAAATATAGACTTTTCAAGCTGACTATTTTATGATTACTATAGGACGTTATTCGTACTAAATAAGGAGAGTTTTGTTTATGAAGGAATTATTAAATAAAGAATTCGTTCTTCGCTTAGAATTATTAGATAACCTTTCGCGAGAACGCTTAAATGGTACGAGTGCTCTATCTGTTTCAGATTATGCTAGTAAACTTTCTAAAGATCGTCGAACTATTCTTAAAAATATAGAAGCTTTGAAAATTGATATTAAACATTTAGGCTGCGAAAAATATATCACAATCAGCTTAAGTGACGAAAGTACTATTTATACCGACATTACGCCGGATTTTGATACAAATTATTTTTTTCTTTATTATCTAGAGCACTCCATTTTGTTTAATCTTTGTCTTGAAATTTTCAATGAAACCTTTGTTGATTTGCAAAGCTTCGCTACAAAACGATTTTATAGTTATTCTACTGTCTACAGAAAAATGACTGATTTAAAAAAGATAGTAGCGCAGTATGATTTAACTTTGGATTTAAATACCTCTACCTTAATCCAGGGAAAAGAACAACATATTCGTTTCTTCTTTTTCTCTTTATTTTGGGGATCTTACAAAGTCTTGGAATGGCCGTTCCCAAGTATTGATTTCGATAAACTTAAAAAAACGTTAGAAAGTAGCAGTCTCGAAGTACAACCATTTTTAGAGAAACCAAATATGGTGTTCATCTGGTTTGCTGTGACAATTTTCCGCATAACTAATGACCATATTATTGATGAAGAGTATGAATATAATGAATCAACTTTCCCAATGTTAGCGAAAGAAAAATTTCTCTTTTTTTTCTCAACCTTTACTAAAAACTATTCTCAATTAGATAGTTTAGAGCAGCTAAATTGGCATTACGAAGCAAATTTTTTGTATTTCACACTCTTGACCAGTCAAATCTATCCATTAAAACGAATTCCAACATTGAAATTAACAAGTTTTGTTGCGCCTAAAACAAATAGTTCCACTTTGATTACAGAGGCTTGGATCAATCAATTTATGAACGAATTTGAGCTTTCCCTAGATATTAATGAATACTTTTATCTTTATTATAATTTACTTTCACTTCACAGTAGATATCTGTATTTGCCTGGTCCCGTTCAAATCATCAATATTTTTAATGATAGTTCCTATGCAGATATGGATTTATTCATTGATTATGAGCTTATTTACGATTTTTTAAATAACTTGTTTTTAGACCCTGTGATTGCACCATTGAGTAGTCAAAAAGAATCATTGAATTATTTTTACCTACTACTTATTTCAGAACTAATGGATAGTAAACGTCCAGCTTTGAACATTGCGGTTTTCTCCCATTCAAGCGTTTTCCAAAAAGATTTTTTTGAAGCAATGCTCACTAAAAACCTCTCGTTCCCTGTGAACTTCCTGCCTTACACTTCTGAGCAGGTAGATTTTCTGATTACTGATGTCAGTTTATCTAAATGGCTTACTAAAGAACTGCCTACTTTTGTCTGGAATTCAACCGTAGAACACGGAAAAATCACTCGTTTGGTTTCCTATTTAAATAAAGTATACACTGAAAAATATAAGGTCCGAAGTCGCTCTCTAAACAATTAGCCTATCCCCCACACCCTATTCTCTTTTTGATCAGTTCGAAAGAGAAAGGGTTCTTTTTTTTACTCTAATTCAAAAAATGTAAAAAATAACAACATTTATTGAAAAAAGAAACTACATATTTTTTATAAATATTGTTGTATGATAAGCTTCAACATTACAAAACTATCAATTTTAGTGTAATGAAAAGAATAGACGGAGGAAACATATGACTATAGAAAAACACGATTATGCTTTTATATTAGCCTTATTAATTAGCTTTCTTCTTTTGGCTCCAAACTTCTCCCTAGCTCAAGCTACTCAAACAACGTTCAGTGTGAATCCTAATTATCCTAGTCAGCAAGCACCTGACGTTAATGGCTACTATGATCTTACCGTAACAAACAATGAAGAAGTCGATTTACGCTTTTCTCTTAAAAATCCATCTGATAAAGAGATCATCGTTACGAATACAATCAGTCCTGCAACAACAAACAAAAATGGTCAAATCATTTACGGCCCTACAGAAATCGCTCTTGATGCTTCTGCAGACTATAATTTAGCTGACTTAATCACTGGAGCAAAGGAAACAACTGTACCAGCAAACTCAACAACAGATTTAGTCCTACACTTAAAAAGCCCCACCAAAGAATTTCAAGGAATCATTTTAGGTGGCATTGAATTTGAAGAAAAACGAACGGATAATGCTTCACAGACAATCCAAAATGTGATTGCTTATGACATTCCCATTTTATTACGTCAAAATAGCCAAAGTGTTCCACTGTCTTTTACTTTTGACAAACTCAATCAAAACAAGCAAGCGGATCAACTATTCTTAACTCAACGAATCTATAATTCGACACCTGCCATTGCAAAAAAAGGGAAGCTAGTGACCGAAATACGTAGAGATGGCACTACCGAAATTCTGTACAAAGAAACCAATAACGAGGTCAACTTTGCCCCGAATTCTACCATGGATTTTGAAATTTCTTTGACTGATTCTTCATTGTCTAATGGGAATTATACCGCTAAAACAATCATTCAGTTTGGTGAGCAAAAATGGGAAACAACCGAGTCCTTCACTATTACTGGAAAGACAAAAAGAAACTCTGCCACATCTAATATTGAAAACAAGAAAACAACTAAAGGAATATACCCACTAGTAATTCTAGGGCTAATCGCTGTTATTGTTCTGTTATTGTACAAAAATAAAAAAACGTTGACGTAATTTTTCTGATGTATATAAGGAGGTGTCTAGCCTGAAAAAAGGAATTTTATCCATTATCGTTGCCAGTATGCTGATTGTTTCTATTCTACCTAGTAGTAAAGTTAGCGCTGACTATATTTTTAACCCTTCTGATTCGACATTTTCTAGCAATGAATCGGAAACAAAAATTTCTCAAACTGAAAATACTTCGTCTCCATCAGAAGAAGTAAACATTATAGAATCAACAGAGGTCTTGCTAGAAAAAAGGTCGGATCAACAACAGGATGTAGCCTCAACTGCACCTGAAATTGATTCAACACTTCTTCGCTCTGATTTGACAACACTAGCAAAAGAAAAGCTTCAAGAATTAAAAAAACAGCTAGATCAATCAAAAGGAATCGGTATCTATATTGGAGATAACTTAACGATTTCAATCGATGGAACTGTTCATTTAGACTATACCCTTTCTGATCAGTCTGTCGTAGCTTACGATGGTCTTCTTTCCTTCGAAAAGCCAACGTATCAAAAGTTTCCCGGTACACAAACTGAACTCACAGGGCAATCTTTAGACATCACTCGAGAGCGAGAAAGCTTGGATAAAAAATTTTATGAGACCCTTTCAGCAAGATGGCATTTTGCGGGCAAAAAAACGATTGATGGCATGAATTCAGTTGATTTTTCTATCGGTCAAGTGGAGAATACCTGGGAATATCCATTGTCTATCTCATTGATTTTAAACGTCGATATTCCCCCCTTGATTGTTGATGCTCCTAGAGGAACTAGCAAGGAAAATCCCATTTTGATAGAACAAGGTGCTACGGTTAGTGAGGATCCAAAAGATTATTTCCGTGTGGTTTCAAGTGGGTATGATGCTACGATCGAATGGCATGTTAAACCAGATTTTTCTAAAGAAAATGACTTTACAGCTGAACTTGGAATAAGAGATAAGTTTGATCAGTACTGGACGGTAAATGGTCAAAGTTCTGTGATTATTTACTTCAAAGTGGTTGAAGACACACCAAAATATTTAACTACTTTAACCACCCAAATCTCTTATGCTGATATTAAGTTGGAGAATAATGCGCAAGGAATCAGTGTCTCAAACTCAGTCGATGCCGACACCAATACAAAGCTACACTCGATTCCTGCACAGTTAAACTACATGCGTTTCTCTTTTCCAAAAGAATTCGATCTACTTTCTGAAGCTATCAGTATGGAAGCTGTTGTTAAAAGTACTAATCAGAAAATTCCGATTGGTCAAGAGGAGTATTCCATCTTGACTAATGGACATTCATTTTCTTTAACAAATCTTTCCAAAAGAATAGAAATGTTTTATGCACAAGAAGAGCTCATTATTCATTATGATTTAAGAAAGCTTACACGCTTATCTAAGGATGCTTACTGTACATTTGAAACCAATTATAGCCCTCAAAACAGTGAGAATAACGTGGCTAAAACCATGGCTAAAATCCAAGAACCTGAAAATTTATTAATGTTGAGTGTTCCAGAAGATTTAGATTTCGGCTCAATTGAAATCGGTCAAGAAAATCAGGCAGCTTTGACGGCAGTTGCCCCTAATAGTCTTTGCATCACAGACAATAGAGAGCAAAAGTCCGCGTTGAAGTTGTTTGTAGACTTATCAAATCCGCTAAAAGAAGCTAGCGGTCGAGAAATGCTTGGTACTCTTTTACTAAACAACTCAAAACCCAAGTCACTTGAGCCCACTCTGTTTTACGAAGGAGCTTTGAC
Organism: Enterococcus sp. AZ170; assembly: GCF_050545135.1. Classification (NCBI taxonomy): domain Bacteria; kingdom Bacillati; phylum Bacillota; class Bacilli; order Lactobacillales; family Enterococcaceae; genus Enterococcus; species Enterococcus sp. AZ170. The sequence goes on from NZ_CP172947.1 coordinate 3,064,052, forward strand.
TGGACTTGAAGAAAATTCCGTAGACTTGACCCAGCACTTATCTGAAAGCTTACGATTGACTATTCCCAAAAATGAGCAAAGCGGACGCTATCAAGGAATAGTAAAATGGACGTTGATTTCAGATGAACCTTGATATATCAACAGGAGGTCTTACATGAAAAAAAGAGTAGCGATCTATCTAACATTCTTACTTTGCCTTTTTTCCGTTCAATTTTGTTATGCACAAGAAGATAGTCAAGTTAGTCGAGTGATTGTGGATTTAACAGATATAAGACCTGATTTCATCGACCAAGATACGACGACCTCTTCCTTCTATCCAACTGATACCAAACAAGCTTATTTACCAAAAACAGGTGAGAAAAAGAACTTTTTTGCTTTTGAGCTTGGTTTGACGCTCTGTTTATTCGCGATACTCCTTAGAACAACAAGGAATCGTTTAAATAAAAAATAAAAATTGAAATGGAGAAATGAATTATGAAGAACAAAACAATCAATACTGGAGTCGCTTTAACAATTTTAAGTAGCTTATTACTTTTTCCAATGACTATACATGCAGCAGAAGATACAAATGGAAATTCTAAAGTCAATGCTGAATTGGTGGGGGGAACTTTGTCTCTTGGAGATTTATCCAACGGTACTGCTGATATGAGTTTTGTCGGTACGATCGACGGCACAAGTAAGACCCTAACAGATACAAATAAGAGTACCTCTAACGTAGTTGTAAATGATTTTCGCGGTCTTAGTGATGGTTCTTGGGAACTTAGTGTGCAAGAAGCTATTCCCGAAGATAAACAATCCAGTACCTATGGTCTCGAAAATAACAAGATGACACTCTCAGTTAATCTGCAAGGGGACAATACGACTTCCGTTGGCAAAAAAAGTATCACTAATGCTGCCATCAAAGTCACTTCTTCTGAAAATGATGCTGCTCGTGGCTCTCATTCATTATTACTAAATGGGGAATTAGGAATCAATGAAAAAACCAAAGCCCTGAAAGGTGAGCTAACTACTTTAAAATGGACTCTAATCGGTGAGCAACCTTAAGCTAATAAGGATAATCTTTCATTTCACTAACCAAAATAATTGCTTTTTAGTTGAATGGATGTCTTTTTTGTAGTTGATATAAAGCTTTAACTATTCCTAAAAAAAGAAAGAAGAAACCATAACAAAAGTTCCTTACATTTGTCATGGTCTTTTCTTTTTTATTTACTTTCTTTTATTTCAAACACATGAATTTGTAGCACATTGATATTTTGAAATTGACTATTCAAAATGAACGCATACGGCTAAAACTATATCTAGTTGTCACTTTTCTCCAATTTAAACAACTTAAACTCAAGTTTCTATTTCCCAATCACTAATCTTCTTGTATACACTGCTTGACCCGAGTGCATCACTGCATCATCAATAGCCGAGACGATACGTGCTTGACGCGTAACTGCTGGCGTCCAATTTGTGTCTACGATATCACTAAGGCTTGCTTCTGTTAATGCTTCTAAATACATAACGGTAAAATCAACACTTGCCGCTAAATAATCTTGAAGTATTTTTTTATCTAGTACGATAACTTTAGCCGCTTCCTCAGGCGTATGCTGCCAATCTTGTGTATCATCAGGTAAATCCAACCCGAATTTAGTAGACCAGTCTGACTCTAGCCACAGTGGCTTTGTATTATTTAAGTCAGCCATTTGATAATCCAGTTCACGTGCAGTATGCCAAATGAGCCAGGTTACTGATTTAATCAGTGGATTTGGCATTGCATTCGCCTCCTCGACAGTCATTTGAGCAAGAGTTTCTTCCAAACGCTCTTGCGCTCGTTTTAATGTATCGATGGATAGTTGAGTGATTTTCATAGTAAAACCTCCTTTTGTATTCAAGCTGAATCTATTTTATCGTGAAATTCGCCTCTATTAAGTACTTTACTACAGTGCTGACATGACAGCAAACTTTCTAACCTCAGTACTGAGAAACATGGTCAATCGCTGCCCGTTCTTCCAATTTAAGAGAATGTGTATAGGTCTCCAACCTCATTGCATTTTCTTTTTTTCATTATTGTTAGTTGACAGACAAGGTTTTCGACCATTTTTGACCATTACGTGAGTGACACAACATTTTTTTCAAATTCAGTCTTGTTAAATTTAATCTAATCTCTTCAAACGAAATACAAATAAAAATAGAGGTTGGGACGGGAGTGGTTAATCCCGAAAAATAAGCTGAAATTCACGAAAATTACTCTTAAAATCTTTGTGAATTTCTTCTTATTTCCGAAGCCTTCAAATCTTAGTGCTTTAGCACTTAAAATTTGATGTGATCGAAGCGAAGCGTAGTGATTGCTTCTGCTCCCACTATTTATACGGATTCCATGTGAACAGGATATGACTCAAAGAGGTATATCCCACTCTCTATTCATGATACAATTAGTCATTTATCCGATAACTTAAAGATCTTCGCCATTCGTTTCAATCACTTGTTGATACCAATAAAACGAATCTTTTTTCAAACGTTTAAGCGTACCTTTCCCCTCATTATCTTTATCAACATAGATCATGCCATATCTTTTTTCCATCTCGCCACTGCCAAAGCTGACGATATCAATGATTCCCCAAGGTGTATAACCGATAACTGGAACACCGTCTTCTAAAATGGCTTTTTTCATTTGTTCAATGTGTTTACTTAAATAATCAATCCGGTATTCATCGTGAACGGTATTTTCTTCGGTTAATTCATCATAGGCACCGAACCCATTTTCCACAATAAACAACGGTAAGTCATAACGTTGATAGACCGTATTTAAAATATAGCGTAACCCAACTTCGTCAATTGGCCAGCCCCAATCGGATACACTTATATATGGATTTTTCACTATTTTTGCATTGGGAATATCTTCTGTTGACCAACCTTCAACGTCTTTAAGTGTTGAGATCGTACCAGACATATAATAACTAAAACCGATATAATCAACTGTTCCTTCTTTCAAAATGGCTAATTCCTGCTCGCTGATATCAATTTGATAGTTCTTACGTTCCCAATACTTTGTAGCATATGTGGGAATTTTACCACGAGCATGAATATCATTATAAAAGAATCTGCGTTCATTCGCTTTTACCGATGCCATCATATCTTCTGGATTACAAGAGTATGGATAGACCGGAACATAAGCCATCATACAACCAATTTGGAAATTAGGATTTATTTTTTTCCCTTCGATCACCGCAGCCGCACTAGCGATTAGTTCATTGACTCCTGCTTGAAAGACAAGTTCTTCTTTCCTGTCTTCATCTTCAATAATCATCGCTGAGTTCGTCCAAACATGCAGCGGCTCTTGCCCATCAGCTTGGTTGTTGATTTCATTGAAGGTCATCCAATAGGTTACCTTATCTTTATAGCGTTCAAACACGCACTTAGCGAATTTCACAAATAACGGAATCACTTCTTTGTTTGCAAAACCGCCAAACTTTTCATAGAGGTAATACGGCATTTCAAAATGAGACAGCGTAATGACTGGTTCAATTCCATTTTCTACTAATTCATCAAAGAGCCGATCATAGTATAGCAGACCTGCTTCATTCGGCTCTGCTTCAGTCCCTTTAGGAAAAATACGACTCCACGATATGGACGTTCGCAAACATTTTAAGCCTAGCTCTTTAAAAAGCTTGATATCCTCTTTATAGTGGTGATAAAAATCAATCGCTTCATGATTTGGATAATACTCTCCTTCAAGAATGCCTTTCGTTATTTTCCGAGGAATTCCGTTGCCTCCTGCAGTCATTACATCGGCGGTACTTGGTCCTCTGCCGTCAACATTCCAAGCCCCTTCTGCTTGATGAGCGGCAATTGCGCCACCCCATAAAAAATCTTCTGATATTTTATTCGTCATAATAGATCTCCTTCAATAAAAATAATACCTTTATAAATCAATTTTTTGTGCACGATTTGATGCAATAACAAATGGTAAATAAATCCCCACAGAGACAGCTAAGCAGACGATTCCAACTAATGCAGCCACTATATTTCCACCTGTTCCTAAGAATAAATTAATGATTCCAGGCGTAGTCCACGGGACACCAATCGCAGGCGAAGGCATAATTGGCCAAACGACCGTCACGAAATAACCAATCATAATATTGACCATTGGTACTAAAATAAATGGAACGATCAATAACGGATTTAAAACGATTGGTAGCCCAAAAATGATTGGTTCATTAATTTGAAAAATACCTGGAACTAATGACATTTTGGCAATTTCTCGTTGTTCTGGACGTCTAGATGCAATAAAGATCGCAATAATCAAGCCCATCGTCATCCCTGTACCACCCATATTTGCGAACATGTCATTTAATATGCCCCACGTTTCTTTATAAGGAACATCCCAAAGTGAACCGCCTTTATTAATAAAATCAAGATTGGCCAAATCTTGTTCTGTAAAAATAGCAGAACGAACAGCATTTAACGTGTTTGGACCATGAATACCAATTGAGAATAACAATGTTTGAATAAAGGCTAACAGCATTACACCAACAACATTTCCTCCAAGATCACGTAAAGGACTTTGGATTCCTTTGTAGATCAGTTCGTTAACTCCTTCTGGTGCGATCATTAACACTAAAAAGTTAATAATTGCCGAGAGCCCAACTACAATAACAATGGGAATCATACTTGAAAAAGAACGAGAAACAGCTGGTGGAACCATTTCCGGCATTTTAATTTGCAGACGTTTCACCTTAAATAGTTTTGGTAAAAATTCCCCAACTAAACACCCAACAATCATAGCTACAAATAAACCTTGAGCGCCTAAATACTGTGTACTCACAACATTCAAGTCATCTGCATTAAAGGGTTTAGGATACAAAATCATAAAGCTTGCGATACTTGTCAGCCCAACCAAAGTGGAATCTGCGTTAAAATGTTTCGCTAATATTTGCGCAACAAGGTAGGTGATAAAAATACTCATGATATTGATTGTTCCATTTGCCACGGAAGACAACACCTGTTGTGCACTTTCTAAATTCGGAAAAACACTAGATAAGCGTAATAATTGCACGACAAAACTATCATTTGAAAATAAAATATTGTTGACTAAAATAACCAGTGATGCAGAAATCGTTAATGGAAAAATCAACATAAAAGCATCTCGAACAGCTGCAATGTGACGTTGATTATTCAACTTTGTTGCAATTGGCACTAATGAACGATCAATAATATCATTAAATTTTTGCATAGATAAAACTCCTTTCATTTATAAACCTATTATACCTAAATTATCTCGCGAAAAAGTAAGCGCCTTCTTTTTTAAAATAAATTCTTGGGAAATAGAATAAATTCCTTGTGCGGAACGACTTGTTCCTAATTTTAAACAAAAAAATTAACTAAAGTGGGGATCACTCTAGTTAATTTGTTGTAACAGCTTCTATTTATTCATTACGAAAATCTTTAAGATAACTAATCAGCGTTTCTAAGATTGCGATCGATGGCAACTGACTCGTAAGGTCTAAAAAAATATCTTTGCGTTCTTCTTTGATTTCGTACTCAATAGAGTAATCACAAAGTTGAGCGAGCGTACTTTTTTTGTTTAGTGTAATACAATAGTTTTTGACACTATTCTTATCTTCTAAACCTGCAATGACTTCTATCAATTCTTTTGTTTCACCAGAAACACTTAAAAATACGATGACGTTTTTTTGATCCTTGCGTAAAAAGCTGCGAATAGGGTAGGTCAAATCATCTAAACTGATAGATAGATAACCTAAACTCGCTAATTTTCTAGCAATATACTGAGCAATTGCACCAGAGGCTCCCATGCCCATAAACAATATAACATCACTATCGCACAAATCCTGTGCCATTTTTTTGATTTGATATTCTACATCTGGATGAAAAATTCCCATATTAAGAGAATCCACTCGTTCCTCAATACCAATATGCTTTTTATCCTCTTCTTGACGAACATTATCTAAATGAGACTTAATATAAAATCGAAACTCTGGAAAAGAATGAAATCCTATTTTCTGAACAAAACGAAAGACGGATGTAGAAGAGACATGTGCTCCATCCGCAATATCTCGAACACGCATATACGGGATTTTATCTAGATTATTCACAACAAATCGATAAATTTCTTGTTCTACCGAGGACAGGTCATTTAATTTCAGATAATCGAATATCGCCATTTAGGTTAATCTCCTTTAATTTGCTAAGAAAATTATACCATAAAAGAATTTATTTGCTGACAACTTGATGAACCTGATAAACAGCCCCGATAAGTCCTGCATTATTTTTTAATTTAGTTGGCAAGACTGGAGCAATTGTTTTTCCTCTTAAATAATTGATTGATGCATGTCTTTTTTCAACTTCTTCTAAGGTTTTCTGAAGCTCTTGATGGAAAAATTGGTTTGCGCTCACAGCACCACCAATTAAAATAGCTTCTGGATCAAAACAACTAATTAGATTGACCAATCCTACAGAAAGGTCAACATAAAATTGTTTAGTGATTGCTATTGCAAGAGTATCCCCATTTTCTGCCAAGGTAAAAATCTCCCTTGCATCACTCACTGGAACAAATTCCTCTGGGCTTTGTTCCAGTTGCGCATCATTATAAAGACGTACTAGACCTCCAACAATTGCGGTCCGTTTATTGATAGACACATCCTCAAGGTTTCCAGTTTCAGGTAGTTTATCGATCATCATCCAGCCAAATTCCCCGGCCATGCCGTGAGAACCACGATAAACTTTTCCATTAATGACGATTCCACCGCCAACACCAGTACCTAAAACTAGGCATAAATAATTTTCCATATCGGTTGCATTTCCAATCCATTTTTCAGCTATGGCAACTGCATTTGCATCATTTTCTACAGTGACAGGTAAACTAGTGAATAACGCTAGCTTTTGTTTGAAATTTTCTCCATATAAAGGTCTGATCGCACCCGCCGTTAGCATATATCCATCTTTTTGGACAATTCCTGGAGCACTTATCCCGATTCCTTTTATTTGATACTTTGCTTGAGCAGCTTCAATAATCTTTAGTAAACTTTTGTAAAAGGCCTCCGGTTCATATTCCGTTCCAATACTTCCTTGTTCTAAAATAGTTCCGTATTCATCCAAAATACCGTGCTTAATCGTTGTACCGCCTATATCAAATCCTACATACATGTATGAACATCCCTTATTATTTATTTGAATCGCAAAAAAGATAGCGTATTCATTTTTGAATATTGTATCATAATTTTGGAAGGAATTTTTTCCTTTCTAAAATTCCACTATTTACATTATTCCAGAAAGGACGATAAGCTCGGGTTTCATTGTTTATTCGTTTGATTCATTATTGCTACTATAGAAAAAAATCGGAAACAAGCATCTAAATAGGGAGACATGCTTACAATGTTCTTTTGTCCAATGGTCTTGTTGACGACTTAGCTTAGTTTAGTCATAGTATCTACGTATTTAGATACTGTCAGAGACAAAATACTCTATTTTTACTTGCCATAGGAAAGATAACTTATTTTTTTATCTTTAACATGAAACGTATAGGATCTACCGCCTGTTCTTCCGCCATCCTCGGTTACTGTATCGAAAGATAATCTATAGATACCATCATAGAAAGTTGATGTATCTAGCGTTAGTATCTTTCGACGTACTCTTCGATCCAATTCGTCAATCGTATCAGGAAATAGTTCTTCTGAAACATTTTCATAGCTTATTTCTACTAAGATGAGCCCAAGCTTCATATATTTTTCTACATTGATATCATAATAGCCTTTAAATGGTCGCCCTGCTTTTTGGTTATTTGCTACGTCTTTTTTATACAGTGCAAAATTATCTGAAAAAGAACCGATCTCTTCCGATGAATCTAATAAAGGAAACGTCATCAAATAAGGTTCTACTTCGATCAAATGCAACTTTTCTATCTCAATTTTTTCACTAAGCTCCTTTTTAATCACTTTTGCTAAAGAAACTGATTCCTCTTGAAAAGCAAAACTTTGGACCACGCCAGAATACATACTAAATTCGGTTAAATCTTCAGCTCCAACCGCTTCACTTTCCTGATTTAATGTAGTTGTTTTATGTTCAAAAAACATCGTGTCATTGACCGTCACAGGTTTATCTCCCACAATCTCGGTGTAATCAAAGACCACTCGTGTATAAGGGGTTGAATAGAAGTAACCTTGCCCTTCAACACTCTCTACTGTTATTTCTCCTTTTAATCGGCTTTGAGCATAAATACCTGAAATCGTTTGTTCATATTTTTCCTTGCTCATACCACTACATCCCGCTACTAAAGACAAGACCAAAAGGAAAAACAAGTATAAATTTTTTTGCTTTAGTCTACCAAACATTTAGGCAACTCCTTTTTCTACTACCGTATGATCACTATCTAAAAATAATATCCCTCGATTTCAAATTCGTTACCTTGACTAAATAAACACTTCAATAACTAGAACATTCACTTACAATACAAAAAATCGCATCATAAGTGAATGAAAATAAGTCTATTAAAAAGGAATCTTTAATACGTAATCCAAACTTCATTTACTCCGCTGCCCTTATTGAGACCATCTGTTAGAGCCAAACGAGAGGAATAAGAAAGATAGCCATACAGGTTTTGACTTCCTCCATTATTATCCCATTGAATCGTGATTTTAACATTCGAATTGATCGTCTTTGTACTTGGCATCCTGGTTGGATATAAGGTATCCGTATTGTAACTCAAAATATCACCCGAAGCGTTGACAATTGTGGCTCTACCAAAATATTGCGTACCATCATAATTACTTTGAGTAACGCCTCCGTTAGTCGCAATCGTTAATCGGCTTTGTTTTTGGCTGCTTTGAGAATAATAGAATGTATAGGTATTGGCCCATTTAGCTAAATCACCTGTGAAAGTCGATGGATCATCATTTTGCTGCACATTATCAGATGATTTTTTTTGCTCTTGAAGCCCTTTATTGTTTAAATTTGTTAAATTTTCTATAGCTTCCTTGATAGTTGCCCATTCGGGTTTTCCAAGTACACTGACAGGAATGGATGCTAATTTTAATTCAGATTCCTTGTATTTTCCTTCGATATTTAATTCTTTCGCTACTTTAATGATTTCATCGTAATTTTCTGCCTCTTTTTTTGACGAGGTTGTTTCTGTTTGACTACTATTTTTTGTCGTTGAAGTCGTCTCAGTTCGACTACTTTCTGACGAAAGTGCAGAAGTGTTATTTGGCTTTAAATAGATAAATAAAATAATACCAATAATAATGCCCACTAGTGCCACAATCGCGCCAATTAATACAGGCTGTATATTTTTCTGGGCAACCATAGACTTACTCGTCTCATGTGGTTCATTTGTTGAGCCATTTTCCCCAAGCGGTTTCCCACATTGCTCACAAAATTTAGATTTATCACTGTTTTTAGTATGACAATAACTACATTCTTTCATCATTAACATCCTTTCTTTGTTCAGACCCCTTTTTTTATGTCAGGGCTCTTTACCGCATAGTTAAGAGTTCTCATAAATAAATACACATAAAGTACCAAAAACCACTAGCAATATTTAGGACAATTTTTTAGCTTTCTTCAAATGCTTGCAAAGCAAATCCACCAATGGCCTCTCTCATTGCAGAACTGTCATAAACCTCGTTTGTTAAAATAACGATGGCAAAAGGGTTCTTTGGATCAAGGACTAAGCCGATATCATTTTCCACAGTCGTTAACTCTCCCGTCTTATTCGCCACCTGAACCTCGAATGGTAATTTACTTGGAAGCTTAGTTCTGATTGTTTGGTCACTCATGATGGTTAACATTTGCGAGTACGGCCATTCGTTACGATGAACATACATTTTCTTCAAAAATTCCATAGCATCTTCTACTGATGTATAATTTTCCAGCCCATTCATTCTAGCTTGCTCATCCAGCATTTTCCGTTGTAATTTTGTCCCTTTATACCCTTGCTCTTCAAAATAGTGATTCAAATTATCCATACCCAAAAACTCAATAAGTCTATTAGTCGCTTGATTATCACTAATTTGAATCATTCTCCGAACCAATTCTTGAGTGGTTTCCCCCTCTAGCATTCTGTCTAATGCCAGCTCTTTTTCATAAATATACGCCATTATAAACACTTTAATAACACTAGCAGAGATAAAAGGATCTGTATTGTAATTTGTTAGATAGTCATCTTCATTAAAATAATACACACCATACCCTACTTTTCCAGCATTTAAAAATAATTCGGATGCATCTAGTTTAGTCTGCACACTATTTTGAGTTTTAACGGGTTCAAGCGAGCTGCTTTGTGTAGAATCTAGTCGATTTACTGTTGAAGTGGCAGAACTTTTTTTCTTTGTTTCGTTGCTAGTGGTTACCGTTTTGCTACTATTGGAATTGTGTTCGTATGTTTGGTTCGTGTATTTTTTGTTTTTTATTGAAATAGCTAGTAAAACAGCTACTGTTAAAATGATAGACATTAAAAAGATAGAATAATACGTTCGATTGGTCCTTTTTCGTTTCAAATTAAGCTCCTTTAGCCTATTAATATATAAATAGTTTACCATAAATTAAAAATATTTATATAGAGGATTGTGATCATCTGTCTTTCATTTTATAATCTAGCTTTTTTACAGTAACATTCTACAATTATTTCCTTTTTCTTAGATTCAAGATAAGCTATGAAAACTAGTTCATCTTGTTTATCGCTCATTATTTTTACTTGACTTACATTTTTTTAAATAGAATAGACCAATCACTGATTCCAGATGATTGGTCTTCATTATCACGTTCTTTGTAGAGCACAACTCACTTCTTCAGTGACTATCATTGAACGTTGGCTTGCACCACTAGGCTTGAATCTGTCTGAGTAGAGTCAATCCTACTATTCTAGACCTTCAATCACAAGGTTTTCAATACTGGCAGCTTTTGCATCCGCTGTAACGACCGCTTGAAACGCAACCTTGTCTCCTTCTTTTAAGAAAAGAGCCATTGGGCTGTTATTCGTTGTGACGCTATAAATTGTTTTCTCGTTTTCTAATAAGAAGGAAACAACAGTTTGGGCCTCGCTAGCAACAATCGTAATACGAGAGACCGTCCCTTTTATTTTCTCTAAATCAGCAGCATCAGTGCTTGTGTTATTACTTCCTTTCGTTGCTAATTCGATCCGGTAAGCGTCTAATGCATTTTGTGCCGCATCGGCATCTACCACAATATCATTATCTACTGCGTTGACATAAACATATTTTTTGAAGATTCCCTTACTGTCCATTAGAGACACAATCCAGGTTGGAACGCCATCGATGTTATAAAGAACTGGCATGCTTGCTTTCCATTTTTTCTCTGGGTAAATCTTCGCGGCAATCGAAATGGCGCCGTCACTATCCATAATTCCTACTTTTGTATCACGGTAATACGTTACTTGGCCAGTTCTTGCATTGATCAAGGAATAACCTAAAGCAGAATCTTGCTCCTCGTCACCACTTGTAAAGTCTGTAAAGTACAATAATTGACTGCCTTCTTTATTCATCATAGGTGTAATTTGACCAGATGCATAAATACCATTTTCTGTTGGAATTTTAACCTCTTTTTTCGCGCCAAACATCGTTTGATTCCACCATCCTTGGCTGTAACGACCAAAGTATTCATTGATACTATTTGCAGCAGAACTTGTGATTGGAGCATCTACAAAGGCTGGTGCATCATGGCTATTATAAACTTTCACTTCGCCTGTTGTCGCATTTAAAACAGCTGTCTTAAATTCATTGTAGTTCATCCGACCAGAAACGCCATATTCTTTGTATAATGTCTGAATATAGAAGGGATTTCCTTTTTCATCGATTTCTAAATTAATTTTGCCAGTCGCCGCATAATCTGGATAAGCAGCGTAAATTTTACGTGCCGCATCTTTACTAAAATAAGCAGACGGCGTATACACAATCGGTGTTTCAACAAATTTAGGCTGTGCATTAATATCGGTTGCACTGATAATAAAATACCCTGGAACTGCTCCTAGTTTTGACCATTTAAAAAAGCCATTAAATTCCACTGTGGCAACATATACATACTCACCATTCACAACCTGTGCAGTAATACCATCCAAGGTAAACATATTTGAATTTGGAATCACTGAGAATTTTTGCAGCATCTTGCGCTTAGCCGTTTTCGGTGCAATAGCAATCGGTGTTTCTTTGGCGGAGGTTAGAACTTCTGCTTTTTCTTCTGTCTTCAACGGAATGGTTTGGTAAACATCATCAATTGCCGTTACCTTCGTTATAGAACTGATAATGAATAATAAAACCATTGCAGCAATACTGATTCCTAAAACACGACCAGACCAATCGTTGACCGTATTTGTCCCAACAGTTTTTCGTTCTTTATGCAGCACGTTCATCGATGCCTTATTAATAGAACGAATGGTCAGCAACAAACCGCTTGCAATAACGGCTCCAACGAGATTAATCCATAAAATAGTTGAAAGAGTTTTACTAGGCAATGCAACAAATAAGAAGCCTCCCAATAATAATAATTCAATAACCATTAGTACAATGGTACTTTTTGTATTTCTCCCTTTTGCAGCAATGAGACTTACACCATTTGCTACTAAGATACCTATACCAAAAAACAACGTTAACCCGATAAAATTTACAAACATTTTCTTCCTCCTTTTTAAGTTGAGATAAAAAAAGTACTTCCACTTTAGAGTAGAAGTAGCTTTAATGCTTGCTTTAATTATACAGGATAGAAATTTCACTTACAATGTTCCTTGCAAAAACTTCTAGTTCTTACACCAATTGAAAACAGTAGTACCAACAAAAAAAGACTTGCATTTGATTATTTCAGACACGATAGTTCTGTTTTTTCTTGTCTCAATCTGTCCTGTATGAAAATGTCACAGGACTTCTTAATCCTTTTTAGATTGGTTTTATCATCCAAAAAACTTAAACTTTTTTTGTATTAGTTTTCCTGTTAACCAAAAGGATCCAGAAATAATATTTCCTTCCCTAATCTCTTCAGTAACAAGTTCAGGATCAGCGACTACATCAAATTCCCCACCTAACGTTTTGACTTTTGCATAGTAAAAATAAGCATCAGAATAAGGGTTTCTAAGCTTTTCAGCAGCCAAAACCCGACCTCCAAACAGCCCCATAGAGCTCGGTCCGCCTTCTCCATCTCCGCCAAATAAACCTGATGGAATAAAAAATTCACTAGCAAATTTGGCCTCTGTTTCTTGTCCATTATTATATTCTTCTTCATTAGCGTAAACACTCAACTCATGCGCAAAAGCTGCTAACTGTACTTCTCGTATCACAGGGTATTTTATTTTCTGAGCTGCAATATTCGGCATATCAAAAACAAATGGGTATGCAAACGTCCCATCTTCGCCTGGCTCCGCTTCACTATGAACTCTTCCATCTAATACCGTATCTGTAGGATCTTCAACTTTTTCAAGTAAACGAATGGTTGAAACAGCAGTTCCTTCATAATGTGGATTTAACCCAATCATCTCACCTTGTGTATTTAACTGACCCCAAAGTTCGATTCCGTTTCCCATTTTTAGTAGAAGATAGGTTCCACCAGGTGCCTTGACTTTCTTCCCTGATTCAAACACTAGATTTGCATATTTCATGAAATCGGCTTCAGATGAAACAGGTATACCAACTGTTGAAAAATGATTAACCATTTTATTTTCTCACTCCTTTTATTCCAATCACTATTTATTCTATCATAGGCATGAGAATGGAGGGAAGGTGCTTTTGAGCTCTTATCTATTTAAAAAAATGAAATGATCCTAAGTGTTCAATCCTATACCTAAAAAGTGGAATAACAGACAGATTTTTTCTGCCATTATTCCACTTTTTCCTGCATTAAACATGGTCTTTATTTCTGTCGTTTACTTATTTTTATACTTAGATACTGTATTCACAGGTTCTTTGGTTATTTTCCCATCTAGCTTTATTCGAATTGCTTGAATGGCTAATTTTTGACCTGTTGTACCTGCTATAGCGCCATTTTTGACCCATGGCATCCAGCCCTTTTCAGATACATGTACTTGATAGTAAATATCGTAGTACTTGTCTAGCCCATTTTTCAAGTTGATTTTGACTGCTTGTAACGAAAGTCTTTGACCCACAGTCCCACCTGCATTTGTCAACCAGCCTTTTTCAGCGACATGAGCATCAATTTGTATATTTTCTTTTTTCCCATCCATATAGACTTCTAAACACTGGCTTTCGATTCCTAAACCTGTTGTTCCAGCCATTTGGTTCTCTGTGACATACCCTAACCAACCTTCTTCCGCTAGATGCATACGGTAGCTTAGACCTTTAGCAGTAGGTTGTTTGCTTCCTTGGACGATTGGTTTTCGAACTAATTTCATTTTAATCGCTTGAAGGGTTTTCTTTTGCCCTGTTGTACCGGCTGTCGCACCGTTATTTACCCAACTTAACCACCCATTTCCATCTACATAGGCTTGATATTCCAGATTATAATAATTTGCGGCTTCGCCTGTTAAACGTGCTTGAATTGCTTCAACTGCTTTTGATTGGCCTGTTGTTCCAGCTACTTGTCCACTTTTTACCCATGACATCCAACCCTTTTCAGAAACATGTGCTCGATATTCGACTGAACCATTAATTTGGCCATTTTTAAAGGTAATTTTGACTGCTTCAACAGGTAATTTAAAACCAGTCGATCCAGATAATGCACCATCTTTTACATTGTTCATCCAGCCAACTTTACTCACATGTGTTTCATAATTGATACCTTTAGAAATAGGTTGTGCCGGATTTTTTGATGGTAATTTAGGTGCTGTTGATGGATTTTTAAAGTTATTACTTGGTGCGTGGAGAATACATTTGACTGTTCTGTTGCTTGAAAGTCCTGTATAGTTGCTTCCATTGTAAGCATATGTCATTCTGCCACTAGCCGAAGCATTTTGCTCTACTGCATAAATGATTCCTTTATCCACATCTGTATAATCGACAACAGAAACGTGTCCATATGGATTTGAGCTATTTCCTGTTTCAATTATTAAATCTCCAGGTACTGGAATATATCTAGATCCTGGATTATATCGGGCTAAACCTGGAGAACCTTCTGGAATATATTGCGCACCACCATTTCCTGCTGCATAGACTCTTGGCCATCCCATTTTAGGATATAACCTTTGTTGCGGTAATTCGACACATTGATAATACGTACCATAATTACCACCATTTGAATACACATGAACTCCTTGTCCTTGTAACCATTGACTTCCTGAAATTAAAATCGATCCCTCTACTGCCATTTTTGTTTCCTCTTCTCTTTTTATGTTTTATTCTCAATTATTCATTTAGAAGCTTCTGAACTAATAACTAATTGATTAATTAAAGTATAGTGAATAACTAGATCTTCAAACTTTTAGATTCCTTTCGAAATACTCCCAGTTTAAATTCTGTTTTGTAGTCATCTTCCAGCTAGATTTTCCATTGGTTAGGTAGTCGTATAGTCTACTGAAAATCAATCCATAAAAAAGAGACCAATCACCGATTTGAATGATTGATCTTCGCATATATACTGGTGAAAATAAAATTGATGAAGCCCCCTATAATCAAGACGGATTGCCCGTTATTTCAAGATTTTACAAACTTCTTCTTCAATATTTACTGACAATAAATCAACAAACCTCACTTGGACTTTTGCACCTAATTCTGCGTTTGCTTTTTTTATGCTTCTGAATTCTTGTTCATTATAGTTTTCTGAATAGGGATAAAGGAGAATAACTTTATCTACATCTTCCTTATTGTGCTTATACCTAGTGAAATAAACATACATTTGATATAAATCGGCTTGTGTTGGCCCAGTATGGTCAAGAAGTTTCCACTTAGTATCTACAATAATCGTTTGCTTGCTAGTAACATCTCTCAACACCAAGTCAGGTCGAAGTTGGTATCCACGACTTGTTTCTTCTGTACCATCGAATAACCAATAAGTTTTGTCTTGTGCAGAAATCTCATATTCAGGTAAACTCTTTATAGCGATACTTGAAATATACGCCTCGAAAATTTTATCCATCGGGAAAAGCAGTGCAAATGCTAATGATGATCCTTTGAACGAAGTAAATGATTGCCCTCTCAAGAAAATTTTGCACCACTCAATTGCTTGCCTATAGTAAACATAGTCTCTTCCCAGTTGAACCTTATGAAACGTTTGATTTGGGTCACGGATTTCATCAACATTATCAAAATAGAGCAATTGCTCTTTGATCAATCTAAGATTCTGATGATCTTTACTTCTTTTTAGAAGAAATATAAGAGTCGTTTTTAACAATTGATTTTCTGGAATATTTGCTTGGTATTCATCAAATTCATTGTAAAATTTAGAATTATTAAAACTATTTTTCCTAATATGACTTCCTGTTAATAGTTTACCTTTAAGAAAACGTTCATTACTTTGAATTGAAACATAGTTTGCCTTAATTCCTTGCTTAAAAATACGGCTAGATTGGGTTAAAAACATTGAAATGAATACTTCAAAAATTGTATTCCTTCGCATATCAAGATTTGTCATTTCATAGTACTTTCCATTAATATTCCTGGCAGTTTTTAACATTTGAAAAAATAAATTTCTAATAACCTTTTTATCTTCTAATGAAGCAGACTTTCCATAGATTTTGGGAAGAATTTCAATTGTTAAACCTGAGTCAGTTTGCAAGACACCTACATAATTATTTACTTGAACACCATTTCTGATGGGCTTCAAAAAATCATAATAATGTGCTTTTTCACCACTAACTTTTGTATTCTGCTCGTCAATATACTCTCTTAACTCTTGAATATCTTTTGGTTGTATCATCACACCATCATATGTTTGACCAGCATATATTCTACCAAATTCTGAAACTGTGATTGTTCTAGCATCAATAGCTGACATATTTATTCACCACCAACAACTACTGATTGAATAAATTGAACAAATTCTTCATCGCTAACATTGGTCTTCAAAACAAATCGATCTGTATCGTAGTCACTAATTAAGTTAGCAAATTTTGAATCAAAAAGATTGATTGACTGCTTGGATTCTCGCTTGATATAAATGCCGTTTATATCATTTAATACCGCTTGGATTTTTTCATAATCTTCATAGAAGTATTCTTGCAATAGTGGAATTATCTTATTTTCATAAACTGACTGTAATTCTTTAATAGTTGAAATATTCAAGAAAAAGGCATGACCTAAAGTATGTTCACGATCATAAAAAAATTCAATTCGATCATTCATTACTTGGAGTATATCTGCAATTTCAATACCGTCAATTTCTCCAACTTCATCCCTTATAATATCTGCATCGGGCATCCGTTCTATAAATTCAAAGCGTCTACGAAGTGCTGTGTCCATCAATGCAATGGATCGATCTGCTGTATTCATAGTACCTAGTATAAATACATTTTGAGGGACGCCAAAGATATCACCCGAATAAGGAAGGGTGATCGATAGTCCTTCCTCTTTTCCTAAACGTTTACATGGTTCAATTAAAGTAATCAGCTCCCCAAAAATTTTGCTGATATTTCCACGATTAATTTCGTCAATGACAAATAAAAAATTTTTGTTTGGATATTCTTTCGCACGATTACAAAATTCTTTAAATACACCATCTTTAACACTGTAGTGGATCTGACCGTCCTCTGTCTCTGCATAAATACCTTCAATAAAATCTTCATAACCATAAGACTGATGAAATGTCACAAGTGAAAAGTAAAAGTCAGCTTCAGCTAGTCGTTCTGTATTCACAACATCCTCAACTTCATCTGCTTCAATTTTACCATCTTCAGTAAGTATCCATTTTTTTTCAGATAAACCATCTACGCGTTCAAATAAATCCGTGCCCTTTCGATAAATAGTCCCTGTTGATTTTTCAGTTGCATTCTCAATTATTGTTGTACTTAATGTTCCATAGGGTGTTTTGCTGCTTTTCGTTTTTGCATATTGTTTTACAACTTCACTTTGTTCAATTTGTTTAATCGTCATTGGATTATTATTATTTCGCTTGAACGCTAAATAAATAGCTTCTTTCCAAGATAATGTCGCATAATTTAGAAGTGTTCTTGAGGTACTATGTTGACCGTTAATCAGATTTTCTTTTACTTCATTAATACTATACGTTTTACCTGTACCTGGCGGACCGTATAAAATACGATTCCAACCTGAAATATTGTATGATTCTCCTATATTATTTTCCAAACCATTTTCACACTCCTTTAAATACTGCTCGTAATTCTTAGCCCAAGATGTCCTCTTAAAGTTAGAATATTCCCAGCTTCTCCATCTTTTATCTGTTTCTCTATCCAACAAGTTGAAAGAAGTAATTTCCCTATTTACTTCACTAGAATGATCTGAAAATATTTTATTTAATATTTCTTTGGCCTCTTGAAACTCTTTAAGGTTATTAAACGAAAATAGATTTTCTGGTAGCTCCCATACCGCATTTCTTTCATTTTCAGTTAAGCCTTGGATATTTAATGCAATATTTTTAATAGGAATGAATTTTATTTTTTCATACTTAGACCCTTCATCACAATAGCCAGATAGCCAATTAGCTTTAGGATAAACTGAAGTCCATTTCCCTCCACTTTTTTTACTTCCCCACTTCAAAAATGCCGCTTTTCGATTGGCCAGTTCCTCTTTCGAAAGCGAAAGTTTTTTTATCTTGAACCCCAGCTTTTCAAGAAAAGAATTCGTTCGTACTCCCCCTTTAAACCAAGAGGTATCAACTGTAGTATTCGGCTCAATCGAAATCCCCTCCGACAACTGCTTTCCAATAGAGATTACAAATTTTACTGGATACTGTTTTCCGTTATACTCTAATACATAATCTTTCGCTGTCTTTTCATTTGGATACCCATAATTATCAATAAATTGAATAGCTTCAATGATATTTTGTTTGTTAATTGACTCTGGAATTGACACAGTCTGCTTCATCCTCTCCATATTAGGTTATATATCCCTTATTTTATCACAGGATAGGTTTCTAGAATAATTTGTAATGTATGAAATAAATAAAAAACTCTAAGCTATTCAATAAACATCATAAGAATGTATCTTCTTACCAAAAATAGACCAACCACTAACTACAATGGTTGGTTTTTCAGAAATCTACTATATATTTACTCTCTTCTTTTTCTGTAGAATCGTCAGGAAATTCATACATTGACTAGCACATCATTTATCTATTTTGGCCTCGATTGTTTTGATTAAGTAGCCATTTTCGTCATGTACAACAGTCTTGCCATTGGGCTTTACAATCATAATCAGCCCTTTGGATAAAAATATCTGTTCGTCTTCTTTTGATTGATAAAATAACTGTCCATCCTTATCATAGTAATACTTTATAGGCTTTTTCCCTGGCAAACTCTTTGATACTTGATAGCTATTTTGCATTTGCTCTATCTCGATTTCTGAGCCTTTGCTTGCTTCTATAAGGATCTTCCCTTTTTGATTCACTAACCCTTGATCGTAATTCTTTGTACTAAAAATAGATAATCCGGAATCTGTAAATTTACCAAAATGATGAATTTCTTTGGTTTGGCTCTCAGTTTTGGAAAAAATTTCTTTTCCAGAACTATTTATAACGGTAGGGAAACTATCTGCCCCAACTTCTCGAATCGAAAACAGGCCATTACCTAGATAAATTGGTGAGGCTTTATAGTCACTTGAAAATTTTTTGACTACTTCGAATTTTTCATTCATCAGAGCATATTGTTCTTCTCTAACATTCCCTAATCTAACTAAAATAGTATTCTCTTTTAAAAAGCCATCAACGATCCTAGCCTCTTCTTTTAGTTGATCTGCAACTACTGTCACCACTTCTCCAGCCTCATTGATGACAAGGTCATCACCATATGACTTAGCTAAAGCAAGACCTTTTTCAGAAAAGGGGGAGATGTATTTAAACAACACGGGTTCTTCATCCTCATAGACTACTTTACCTTCTTGATTAATCAAGCCATACTTCTCTTCTTTTGTTTTATAAATAGCCGTTGCACGTTGTGCATATGGAAAGATCTCTGTTATTTCAAGCTTCTTAGCTTCTTCTGGAGAAAAAATCAACCCCTTCTTTTCGTGGACGATTCCGTAACTTCCCTCCATCCGAATAACAGCTAGCTCACCCTCTTCTCCCTCTTTTTCTAGATAACTCAGGTCTTCAGTTTCTTTCAATAACAGATTCCCCTCGTTATTCATTAGCCCAGATGTACCATCTTTAAAGCGAACATGAGCAAAGCTTGCATTGCTAAAACTAAAATCTCTTATACCATCTGGCATATCTTTGGCTTCTTTCACTACTGTGCCATCATTCAAAATAAGTCCATACTTTTTCAAATTGGGATCTTCATAACGACCATATTTACTATTTTTAAACGTCCAATTTGGGATTCTAAGTTCTGGATTTTCAGGAAAAATTTGATAACTATCTGTATTGAAATAAAACACTTCGTGCATAGTTGTAGTATATTGCAACAATGTACTATTAGAAAAGGCCTCAATTTCTTTTACTCGCTCTTTTTCTCCATCCATTAAAATGGTTCCCGTAGTATCCATCAAGCCCATAAAATTATTGGACATGTAAATAATTGGACGCTCTGCTATGGCTTTTTCCGCTTTTTTTATCAATTTTTCTTTATTAGCAGCTCGCTCTGCCTCTTCCTTGTTCGCGCAACCACTAACAAAAAGACTTAAAAGTAACATCATACCTAAACCCCAACGCTTTTTCTTCATTTCAATCCCCCAATAATAATCAACTAGATAGAACTCTTTTATTCTAGCAAATAGTTTAATGAGATTACAAGGGGGCTTTTCTGTGGCTCCTTTGTATGGCATTCAAATAGAAATAACGAATGTGATAACAAGAGCTAATGCTACTTAAAACAGATAAACCCTCTTTGACCTTATCTCTGCAAGCGCAAACTACCTACAAGCCCTTCTTTTGCTTCAGCTTTACTGGCTTGTCACTTGATTCCATTTGTTAAAAACGATTACACAAGTTTTCTATTAAATCATAGATTTGGCCAGTTTTTTTCACTATGAAATCAGGCTCACTAGCTTCATCTGTTATAAAGTGATCACGTTGATTGTACCAAATCGTTTTCCAGCCGGCACTTTTTGCTCCAAGCATATCATTTTTATAAGAATCGCCAATGTAAAATGTCTGTTGTCGTTCCAACTTCATCTGATTTTCTACATAATGAAAAATTTGTTTGTCCGGCTTTGCCATCTTCAATTCACCCGAAATAAATAGATGCTCTGGTTTTATCCAATGAGTGATGTTTAAATTTTTTATCTTGTTTCGTTGATGCTTGGAAGGTCCATTTGTAATAATACCCGTGGTTACGTTATTTGTTTTACAGTACTGCAATGTTTTCTCCATATCTGGAAGTAAAGTGATTTCCTTTTGAAATCTTGCATAGTCCTTTTGAAAAGCTAAAGCTTGCTGTGGTTTGATTGTAATATCAAACACATTAAAAGCCTTAGTGAGACGGTAGATATGCATTTCATCCATAGAAATAGTTCCTTGTTGCGACTGTTCAAAAACTTCATCACTAAATTTACGACTATAGCGATATAATCCTTCTATAGAAATTTCGTTATTTGTCGAAAAGTTTTCATAATATGCCCTCTTGAAAGGCTCTAGCTGATCGTATAATGTATCATCAACATCGAAAATAAAATTATACAAAGTTTTCCTCCTAACGTTTTTACGTTCCATCTCTCATACGAAAAATGGTTTGACTTTAACTGGATTGAATACAGCTTCAAACCAACATGTAAATTTTGTTTATCTATAGTATACAACGAACTTTCAGCATTAGGCAGACTATGAGAAGATCTCTAAAATTGCGAAAGAGAGGGGAAAGTAAAACAAGAACCGTTTTACTTTCCCCTCTCTTTACTGATTGTTTTTTTACCCTAATTGCTTGATCCGACTTGTTACACCTTTTAGATTGTAGCATTCTGCATAGTCTCTGATTGGGCGCTTAATATGGTCGATAACATACCGTTGTCCATGAATATTATGTTTTTCAAGATTTGCGTAAAGTGTCGCTATTTCATTTTTTACTTCCTCATCATTGAAGGTATAATGTCCAGCGATATCAAGAATTTCCTCCGATAATGCCGCATCTTGCATGATTTCATCGACTGTCAATTCTTTTTGTGCGCCAACCATCCATTTTCTCCAGCGTTCACTTTTAATGGCATGTACAAGTAAAACCTCTCTTGTTTTCGACGGTTTTGTTATAAGACCATTCTCTACTAATTTCGCTTCTACTGCAGCAAGATTCAAATAAGCACGGGTTTCTTCTGTTCCATATTGTGGTGCAACATTCGTTGCTGTAATTTCTGAAGGAATATGCTCTAGCAAGGTTACATCATCTAAATAGTCCCCATTGTGCTCCTTCAAACCAACGCCATACCCTTTTGCCATTTGTGCTAAATCATAAGCATTTTTGAAATTGAATGTACCAACCTGCTCTGTTTTACGTGTTAGTGTTCCAGTTTGTCCAACTATAAAGGTTGGCATTGGTAATCCACGTTTTTCTAGTTCTTCTTTTAATTGTAGAATGAAGGTTTCGTATGTTTCTGTAGAGGTTAACCCTCCATTGGTCTCCTCTGTTCCAACTTCATAACCAATTGCTGGTAAGTTTCGTGCTTTTCGTTCATTTTCACAAAATTCAATTAATTCAACCGTTCGATTTAAGACGGTTTCTAAAGGAATCACTTTGCCAACTTCAAAAGGGTCTTTGGTAGGGTCAATCATCAATAGATCAAATCCTGCTTCAATATCAGCAACATAAGATTTTCTTCCTAGCTCCATCGCCTTTTCTGTAGGTAAATGGTCATTTCTTTCCTGATCACGCTGCCAAGGACCACCATGATCTCGGCACATATAATATAAGTTGTCATAATCAATTTCTTCTGCTACTTCTTTCACTGCTTTTGCAAAGGTAAACTGATTCCAGCCATTTACATAGCCCCCGCCAAGTTCATCTGCATCTACTTGATTTCGACTCGCGATAAACATCACTGGATAGTCATCTTCTTTGGATAGTTCTAGCGTTGCCTGAACACAATTTTTTGACATCGGTCCAATTCCTAACAGCGTTGCACTTTCACCTGTTTTTTGTAACTCTAGTAAACCTTCTACTACTTTTTTGATTGGTAATTTTTCCATTATGCTCACTATCTCCTATTCGTTTTTTCTAGTTCGAACTATTTTTCTGTTTTTATCTTGTCTTCTTCATCTAAATTCGGTTTTGTAAAATGTAGAATTACCACAGATATCAAGGTACCGATCAGCATTGATAAAACGTACCAAAGTTTTCCGTTAACAACTGGTAAAATAATCAATCCGCCATGAGGCACCAGCGCCTCGACACCATTTGCCATCCCCAATGCACCACCAACGGCGCTACCAATAATAATCGCTGGTAATACTCGTTTTATATCCTTTACGGCAAAAGGAATCGCCCCTTCTGTAATCCCAATCAGTCCCATAAAAAACGCAGAAATCCCAAGGTCTTTATCTTCTGCAGTATATTTTTTACGGTCAATAAAGGTAGAAATCGCCATTGCTAGCGGAGGAATCGCTACCGCAATTCTATGTGCGCCATTTGGTCCATAAATCCCTTCTGACATTAAGGCTAAAGTAAAAGCTGTCGCTGTTTTGTTGATTGGGCCGCCCATATCTATTGCTGTCATGGCACCGATGATCAACCCTAGAACAATGGCACTGCCCCCTTGCATTTCTCCTAAGACTTTGACTAACCAATCCATTCCTGCACCAATTGGTACTGCAATGATGTAGATATAAATCATTCCTAAGACAAATGTCGTTAAAACTGGCACAATTAAAATCGGCATAATTGTTCGAATTGTTGTCGGAACTTTCCATGTTTTACACCAGCGGACAAAATAACCAACTGCTACCCCCATGATCATAGCACCCAAGAAACCGGTCTTTACTTGACCTTCTCCGATAGGATTATTAGCAACAAATCCTAAAATCATTGCAGGTGCTAAGGCTGGTTTGCCAGCCAGCGAATTGGCAATATAGCCCGAAAGTAGTGGAATCATCATAGCGAAACCCGCAGCACCCAAATCATTTAGATTTTGCATGAAGGGATTAGTGATCTCCATTCCTGAGTCTGTCGCTTTTCCTGTAGCCAAAGCGACTGCTAAAAAAATCCCTCCAACGACAACTGCAGGCAACATGAACGATACTCCCGTATTAAAGGCTTTTTGCAAATCTTTAAAAAACTTGTTCTCCTTTTTCATTTTGAGTCCTCTCCTCTATTTTTGATTTATTCAGTTGTTTCAACTATTTTTTCAGCGTTGTCTAACACCTCAACAGGATGCTTGATTGCATCTGACGGATCGATTTGCAGTACCTTTCCTTCATCTGTTTTTTCATCGAAGCGCTCTTCGCCCTCAATTCCTATTGCAACTGCTAAAATCACAACATCTGCCTTGTCTACTGTTTCTTGTTCTAATTCATTTTCAATCCCCATACTACCTTGTGTCTCCACTTGTACATCGTATCCTCTTTTTTTACACTCTTTTTCAATTGCTTCTTGGGCCATATATGTGTGGGCTACTCCTGTTGGACATGCCGTTACTGCTACGATTTTCATTTTGCTTCCTCCTATTCATTTTCAGCTTACTACATTGATCGAACGTAGTAGCTTAAAGACCTTCTCTTGATTTTTTTCTTCGATTAATTGATTTCTGAACTCTTCATCTAATAGCTTTTTACTAAGTTGTGAGATAAATTTCAAATGAATATTATTCTCATTTTCAGCTGGTATACCGATTAAAAAGACAAGTTTTACCTGCTCCTCATGCCCTTTTGTCCAAATAAATTCCTCTTCTGTTTGTAAGAAACCAATAAAAGGTGTTTTCACTACCTCACTTTTCCCATGAGGAATAGCAATTTGATACCCAATTGCAGTAGGTACTTCTGCCTCACGATTCAATACTGCATTCAGAAAAAGAGTTTCATCTGAAATCAATCCCACTTCACCAGCTTTTTGAACTAATGCGTGTAATACTTCATCCTTCATTTGAAACTTTGTCTGTAATAAAATCATGTCTTTCTTAATTACATCACTTGCACGATCATTCAAGAGTCTCACATCCTATCTTTCGTCTTAACGCTTCTTTTGTTGGGGATTCTGTAAACTGATTCAGTCTTTCTTTACTTTCTACTATTTGGTAGATATCAGATAATATTCCTTTAATTTTTTGGGTGTCCTTTTCAGCGATACACACAATCATCACGGTTTTTACAGAAGATTCATTCCATTTGATGTACTTGTTATTTTTTACAATAGCAACAACTGTTCTCTTAACATATTTGGGATTTCCATGAGGAATAGCTGCTCCAGTCACTAGGTCTGTTCCCCCCAGTCGTTCCCGCCTCATCATACTCTCAATGAATTTGTCTGTTACGACCTTGGCCTTTTGAAGTCGGTTCCCAATCTCATTGAGTAATTCACTTTTTGACTTGAAATTCTCATTCCAAAAGATAAATTCTTCTGATACATACGGACTAAGATTACTTAATTTATTCTGCGTCTCGTCAGCAAATTCCTTTGAGAACATAAATTGTTCATTATAAGCGGCAGAAATATTTTTTATATCTTGATCACTTAACAGCGGTGAAACAACAATTACCTTTTTATTCACTAGATTTAGCTGGACTGTAGAGATGACGAAATCGATTTGCTCTAAATCGATTGCAGCAACCTCTTTAATTGACGCTACTTCTAACATATCAAAAGACGGCAGAACATTTTTGATTCGATTCAAGAGTAGCTCTGAGGTTGCAATACCAGTTGGGCAGACGATCAAAATTTTTTTACTTAATTTCGCCCGCTCCATTGCTGATTGAAAATAAATCGTTAAAAATCCTATTTCATCTTCATTAAAAATCACTTCAAGCGCCTCTTCATATTCACTTAAAATAACCCAGATTAAGTTAAATACGATAGTAAACTCATTCTTTATTTGATCAATAAAAGGATTAGTGGTTTGAACCCCTTCTCGTAATCGATAAATCATCGGCGGGATGTGTAGCATTAATTGGTCCTTTAATTTTTGATCTTCTGTGAAATCCATTTTGAGCGAATTGCTCACTTTTTCAATAATATTGGAAACAACCTTATGATATTTTTTTTTCGTCGGCAAAGGTTCAAAACGATTTGAAATTAGATACGTTGATAAGTATTCAATATCATTGCGAGTAAATTGAAGGTTTAAGCGCAAGGATATTGTATTCAGCATCTCTTGCGCACTTTTTTCAAAAAAGACACGCTCCTTTTTATTCTCTACCTCACCCAGTCCTTCAACATGATGGTTATTCCTGACCCGGTAGACCAAAATAATCATCATATTCAATACGTTTGATACATAATGTTCTGCTATTACGGTTACATCTTTTTTGATATATCCGTAAAGAACTCTTGTACACACCCGAACGATATCTTCCCCGTAATACTGACTAAGCAATGCTTCTTTTTTTTCGTCATCTGGTTCAAATATGTTGTTTTTTTCCTCAGTTAGGTACTGATTAAACGCTAGATATGCCTTTTGTAACTCCTTTTCTTGCCCTGATATCCTAGTTCCTTGAGAATCGCTAATAATTTTTACTGTGTTTCCTAACGTTAATATTTTTTTTATAAACTTAAGGTCATTATTGATAGATGTCCTGCTGATCAAAAACATCTCCGATAATAATTCAAAGGTCACTGTTCGATTTTCAAATAAAAGTAATTGAATAATTTTTTCCCGTCTACCATTCGTAGAGTATATATTTTGTTCTGGTAGTTCATTCGTTTTCGGTGGACTTCCAATGCTTCTTTTTACCCGAATCCCTATACCAGGTTTTCTCTCCACCTGATAACCTTCTTGTAAAAGGTATTTCTCTACACTCTTTAAATCAGAATGAACTGTTCTTTCAGAAATGTTTAACTTTTTTGCATAGTGCTTAACTGTTTGAAAGCCATTCTGTTTTATAAGTATTGAGGCTAAAAGTGACTGTCTTTGCGTCAATTTCATATTCCCCCTCCATTCTTGTGCTATGTCATTTCTGAAACTCAACTGCAAGCGCTATCATTCTTTACACTTTCGATTATATCGGTACCGCTTCCTTTTTTACATCACAAATCCTTTCAAGAACTTGTTGCAATTTCTTGTACTGTTTCGTTCTAAACGATGCTGCTCTATAGAAAATATAAGCGATCGATTTGTTGGTATGATTATGTTGCCTGCCTAATTTGTATTTATTTTTCCCATATGTGCAATCACCTCCGACTATCCGTAATCACATCATAAATTAGATTTAGAAAAAGTACATGTTTCAGTTATGTTCAGCACTAAATAGTAAATAAAAAAAGGCAAAATGCCTTGTATAAGTAGCTCGCTTTAAATAAGCTTCCTTTACAGTTCATCTTGCACTCTCCAATCAATCTTACGTAAAAAAGACCAGTCACCGATTAGAATGTCTGGTCTTTGAAAGAGAATTTATAGTGGTTTCTTTTTTACAACATCGGTTATTATTCACTATCCTTAGCTACGCTTGCAAATACAAATCCTTCGCTAAAGCGAGACACCCGATTACACCTGCGTTGTCCTCTAATTGAGGAGTAACAATATAGGTCGACAAATCAGGGTATTTCACATAATCATTGATCAACTTGGCGAATTGTTCTTGGACTTTTTTTCTTAATTGTTCTTGCTTCATCACACCGCCACCAAAGATAATGACCTGAGGCGAAAAGAGCAAAGTGGTATTGTAAGCGCATTGCGCAATATAGTATGCCTCAATATCCCATGATGGGTCTTCTGGCGGTAGATCTTGTCCTTTGGTTCCAGTTCGTTTTTCGATAGCGGGACCTGCAGCTAATCCTTCCAAGCAGTCTGTATGATACGGACAATTACCGATAAATGTATCATCAGGATGACGTCGAACCATGGCGTGTCCCATTTCCGGATGACTAAATCCTTCAACAAATTGACCGTCTACTAAAGCACCGCCACCAACGCCAGTTCCGATAGTATAATAGACTACGCTTGATAATCCTTTACCGCATCCCGAAATATATTCGCCATAGCAAGCAGCATTTACATCCGTTGTCCAAGCAACAGAAATATTATTCAACTGTTCTTTTAAATGTCCAACAAAATCAAAATTTTCCCAGGCAAGTTTAGGTGTAGAGGTGATATAGCCATAGGTTTCGGACTCCCGTTTAACATCGATTGGGCCAAATGATCCGACTCCAATAGTTGAAAGTGTTTCAAATTTTTTGAAAAAATCAATCACAGAGCGCATGGTTTTTTCAGGTGTTTCTGTAGGAAACGATACACGCTCAATTATTTCTAAGTTTTCATTTCCTACTGCACAAACAAATTTCGTGCCTCCAGCTTCGATCGCACCGTATAACATATTGTTCACTCCTTTTAAAGATTATGTTGTTTGACCTTGAATTAGTTTTACCGGTAATAGGTAATTTTTTTCAAGTTTTTTTTCTGGATTTTGGATTCTTTGTAGCAATAAGTCCACTAAAATTTCTGCATAGTCAGCCATTGGTTGAGCAATCGTCGAAAGTTGTGGAAAATAATTTTGAACGAATTTTGTTCCATCATACCCAATGATCTTGATTTGTTCAGGAACTTTTATCTTCAATTGCTGGCATTGATTATAGACAAGGATAGCCGTTAAATCATCCGTACAAAACAAGCTGTCAATTTCTTCTGTTTCTAAAATATGTTTGATCTCTAAATTTTTCAAGGTTGTTGATCTAGCCGTTGTTTGAATCTGAAACATTTTTGGTGTTAATTCGTGCTTCTCTAGAAAACTTAAATACCCGTTTAAACGAAAATTTGTAGGCGAGTTTGATTCTTGTGATCCTGTGAGAATCGCAATTTTTCGTGCACCTTTGACAAATAATGTTTCAGTAGCTAAATAGCCCCCTTGAAAATTATCACTGCCAATAATTGGAATATTGTCAGCTAAATAACGGTCAAAAGAAACAATCGGCAGCTCGATATCTTCATATTCTGTGATTCCTAGGTTATGAGCACCGGCTATGATTCCATCTACTTTATTGGCCGCAAGCATATTAATATAATGACGCTCTTTTTCTTTATTATTGGCACTATCACACAAAATAACACGGTAGCCTAAATCAAATAGTTTCCCTTCGATTCTTTCAACAAGCTCCCCAAAAAAAGGATTGGCAACGGTTGGAAAAATCAGTCCGATCAATTGTGTATTTTTTCCTTGTAAGGAACGAGCTAAAGAATTCGGTTGATAATTCAGCTCTTTCATCGCCAAATTTACTTTATCAATGGTTTTTTGACTTAAGGAGCCGTAATTATTAATCACACGAGAAACAGTAGTGGGCGAGACGCCAGCCTTTTTGGCTACATCCGTTAGTTTGATGACCATGTCCGTTCATCCTTTATTGGTTAGTTTTCCGCAGTTGCCATAATTTCCCTTGATAGCCTCCATCACACTCTAGATGGACTCCTGTCTGATGTGTTTCTGGAAATACTCGCATGGTTGCCACTTTTTCACCTTCGTTGATGAAGACTTCAACAATCGATGAATCTACAAAAATTTGTAGGTCTAATGGTTTTTGTTCAACCGAAAACGATCGAACAAATCCATATTCTTTTCCAAAAACAGTACCAGCTTGACTACGGTCTATCATTATTTTACCATGTTGCGAATCAAAATTAATCGTTAATCCCTCATTTTGTTCTTTATTCGTAAATAAAGTAAGCGTTCCACTGGAAAGTGGGTCAAATGACAGCCTGATCTCATACTGATTTGTCTCTGTTTCAAAAAAAGAATCGGAATCTTTGTTCAACTCAATCGCTTCACCTATGCGTAATTGCTTCATTTCTGCGACAGGGCGTTGATACAATTTTTTGTCTTTTATAAACAGCTCTTTTACACTACTTAGACAATGGGCCCATTCTTCTTGATCGGTTGGATAATCAATTTCTGGTAATCCCACCCAACTAATAGATAATAAACGGTTATCTGGTGCTTGAAAGGCTTGAGTAGCGTATACATCAAACCCTTCATCCAGATTTTTTAATACAGTAGGCTGAATCAAACAATTCGCTTCACTGTCGTAAGAATCCCCGATGACATACGTATTAGGATAAATATTTCCATAAGAACAGATATCTGGTTCTAACCCTTGAGGACAAAAGATAAGTAAAGCCGCGTCTTCTGTTACTAGTAAATTAGGGCATTCAATCATAAAGCCCATTTCTTTATCGGTAAACTCCAATTCACCCTTGCACTGCCATGTAAGCAAATCAGAACTTTGATAAGTAAGAATCTTTCCTTTTTCTGTCTCATCTTGAGCACCTATGACCATCAAGTAACGATTATTATAGCGAAAGACTTGAGGATCTCTAAATTCTGATGTATATCCTTTCGGCGGTGCAGCGATCAATGGCGTCTCGATTTTTTGAACCGTTCCAGATTCATCCATCCAGGCACCTAACTGGTAGGAATGACGAACCCAATTATCATCACGAACATTTCCTGTATAAGCAAGAAACAATTGATCCGAAACAGGCAAAGCGGTTCCTGAATAGACGCCATGACTATCGTACAAACTATCTGGAAATACTTTTGTTCCTTCTTCTTTCCAGTCCACTAAATTATCAGATGTCAGATGATACCAAGATTTTAATCCATGAACAGCTCCCATTGGATAGGATTGATAAAAAACATGCCATTGATCATTAAAAAATGAAAAACCATTTGGATCATTTAGTAAGCCAGTATTTGGTTGAATATGGTACCCTAAACGCCATTTAGAATTGGCGATTTTCTCTTTTAATAAAGCAAGATGCGTTTTATCCCATTCTTGATATGGACGATAACGTTCTTCTTTCGTCCAAACTTTTTTTACAGACATATATACTCTCCTCGTAAGCGTATTCTTGCATATAGTTTAACTTTAAAGGCAATTATTGTCAAACGTTAATCAATTTCAATCCCTAATTATATAAACACCTTTTAAAATCTATTTTATTAATTGTCATACGTTTGACATTTTTATGAAAAATGGTATACTTTGGATGTGAAAAAGCGATTTCATTTCTAGTTTTCATATACAAGATAACAACTTCTATTGAGATCGTTTAAATGACATTTAGGAGGAACGAGAATGGATTACAAAAAAGTGGCAGAGGAAATCAATCAAGCACTCGGCGAAGATAATATTCAAGCAGCAGCGCATTGTGCGACACGACTAAGGTTAGTTCTAAAAGATTCAAGCAAGGTGGATCAGAAAGCTTTAGACAACAATGATGCTGTTAAAGGAACCTTTGAAGCCAATGACCAGTTTCAAATCATTATTGGAGCTGGTGATGTCAACAATGTCTATGATGAACTGATAAAAATAACCAATGTCAAAGAAGCATCCACCGCTGATTTGAAAGCAGTCGCGGCAAACGGTAAGAAGAACAATCCAATTATGGCCTTTATTAAAGTATTATCTGATATTTTTGTTCCGATTGTTCCTGCTTTAGTTGCGGGTGGTTTATTGATGGCCTTGAATAATGTGTTAACTGCACAACATTTATTTGGTCCTCAATCCGTTGTAGAAATGTTTCCAGCTGTAACGGATGTTGCTAGCATCATTAATTTGTTGGCCTCTGCTCCTTTTGCCTTTTTACCTATCTTAGTTGGATTTTCTGCAACCAAACGCTTTGGTGGTAATCCTTATCTAGGTGCTGCCATTGGAATGGCGATGGTTATGCCCGATTTGGTCAATGGATATGGCGTGGCTAATGCGATTGCAGAAGGAAGTATGAATTATTGGCATGTCTTTGGGATGAATGTTGCCCAAGCCGGTTATCAAGGTTCTGTATTGCCAGTATTAGTGGTTGCTTGGATTTTGGCAACTTTAGAAAAATTCTTCCACAAGCGCATTCCAAATGCATTTGATTTTACTTTCACCCCAATGTTAGCCATCATTATTACTGGATTTTTGACATTTATCGTTGTAGGACCTGTTATGAGAATCGTTTCAGATGGTTTAACTGATGGACTTGTTTGGTTGTATAATACAACAGGCGCAATTGGTTTAGGTGTATTCGGACTATTTTATTCCCCTATTGTTATCACAGGTCTACATCAAAGTTTTCCAGCAATCGAGACCACCTTGTTAGCAGATGTGGCACGTACTGGCGGTTCCTTCATTTTCCCAGTCGCTTCTATGGCAAACGTTGGTCAAGGTGCAGCAACACTTGCTATTATGTTACTAACTAAAAATAAAAAACAAAAAAGCTTAGCGACCTCAGCAAGTATTTCAGCGATGCTAGGAATTACGGAACCAGCAATTTTCGGGGTCAATTTAAAACTTAAATTTCCATTTATCTGTGGAATGATCGCTTCAGCAGTTGCTTGTGTATTTATCGGTGCATTTCATGTTTTATCCGTTGCAATGGGCCCTGCAAGTGTGATCGGATTCATTTCAATCGCACCAAAATCAATTCCTTATTTCATGATTGGGATCGTCATCAGCATTTTAGTTGGTTTCGTTACGACATATGCTTATGGTAAACGTCATATGGCTGTATTTGCAGATGATGACACTAGTTCAGGTGAAGTTGCGGTTGCAATCAATGAAGATCCTGAAGCGGAAGTGATCGCGGTTCAAGATGAAATCTTAGCTGCACCAGTCAAAGGCACACCTATTGCTTTAAAAGAAGTCAACGATCCTGTCTTTGCACAAGAAATGATGGGGAAAGGCATTGCGGTAATTCCAGAAAAAGGGATTATTTACGCCCCAGCCGATGGGGAATTAACGGTCGTATACGATTCAAAACATG
This sequence comes from Enterococcus sp. AZ170, assembly GCF_050545135.1. NCBI lineage: Bacteria > Bacillati > Bacillota > Bacilli > Lactobacillales > Enterococcaceae > Enterococcus > Enterococcus sp. AZ170. The sequence goes on from NZ_CP172947.1 coordinate 3,096,922, forward strand.
CGTATGGATTAAAAACAACCCATGGTGCAGAAGTCCTGATCCATATTGGGATCGATACGGTAAAATTAAATGGAGAATTCTTTGAAACGACTAAAAAATACGGAGACTTAGTGAAAAAAGGCGATCTCTTAGGCACAGTTGATTTAGATGCTGTCAAACAAGCTGGCTTTGATCCAACGGTGATGATGATCATTACGAATACGAACGACTATGAAGCCGTTGAAGTAATTGACACATTAAGTGTAGATGAAAACCAAGATCTACTAGCTTTGAGTGTGCGCTATGAAAACTAATTGGTGGAAAAAGGCAACGATCTATCAAGTCTATCCACGTAGCTTTCAAGATACGAATGCAGATGGTATCGGGGATCTTCCTGGAATTATTCAACGTCTAGATTATCTTGCTTTTCTAGGGATAGAAGCAATTTGGTTAAGTCCTGTGTATCAATCCCCTAATGAAGATAATGGCTATGATATCAGTGATTATCAAGCGATCGATCCAGAATATGGAACAATGAAGGATATGGACACACTAATTGAAGAAGCGAAAAAGAGGAATATCAAGATCATCATGGACTTAGTCGTCAATCATACGTCCTCTGAACATCCATGGTTTCAATCTGCGCTTCATGATCCAAAGAGTGAGTTTCATGATTTTTACGTTTGGAGAAAGGACGTTGACGGACGACCGCCGAACACCCTGCAGTCAAATTTTGGCGGTTCTGCTTGGACATTAGTTCCAGAACTTGGAGAGTATTATCTTCACTTACATGCCAAAGAGCAGCCTGACTTAAATTGGGAAAATAAAACGATGCGCTACGAAATTTATCGTATGATGAATTACTGGATCGAAAAAGGAGTAGGCGGATTCCGTCTAGATGTTATTGATTTAATCGGAAAAGAACCCGACCAATTAATTACTAAAAATGGGCCAAAACTCCATGAGCTATTACAGGAAATGAATCAAAATACCTTTGGTGAATATGATTTGGTCACGGTTGGCGAAACTTGGGGCGCAACACCCGAAATTGCTCAACTTTATTCAGATGAGAGTAGAGATGAATTGTCGATGGTTTTCCAATTTGAGCATATCAATTTGGATAAACAACCAGGCAAACGAAAGTGGGATCTAAAAAAACTTGATCCAAAAGAACTACATCACGTTTTTTCTAAATGGCAAACTGAATTAACTGGAAAAGGCTGGAACTCCCTGTTTTGGAATAATCACGATTTACCACGAATCATTTCTCGTTGGGGCGATGATCAAGAGTTTAGGGTACTTAGTGGGAAAATGTTGGCAATCTATCTTTATTTTCTTCAAGGAACACCTTATATTTACCAAGGTGAAGAAATTGGGATGATCAATTATCCAATTAAATCTATTGATGAGGTCGATGATATTGAAAGTCGTAGAATGTATGATGAACGCATCTCTTTGGGCTATACAGAAGAAGAAATCATTGTCTCTATCAATGCCAAAGGACGGGATAATGCACGCCATCCAATGCAGTGGGATGATTCTAAACAAGCGGGCTTTACAACTGGCATTCCTTGGCTACCTGCAGGAGATTCAAGTGAGATCAATGTAGCCGCTGCTTTAAACGACCCAGACTCCTTATTTTATACGTACAAAAAATTGATTCAGTTCCGAAAACAATTACCCGTGATTACAGAAGGAACATTTGAGCATATTCAAACAGAAGATGCAGCAGTTTTGGCCTATATCCGTAAGCACGAAGGAGAGCAATTATTAGTTGTTGTCAATTTTTCCAATAAGCCAGCTCAATTCTTATTGGAGGCAACACAACAAATCAAAGAAATCTTGATTCATACTTATGAAAAAGAGATCAGTCAAACGCTTCTTCCTTTCGAAGCCTATGCTGTTTTATTAAATTAACAAAAAGCCTCCCTACGGCGAATCGCCGTAGGGAGGCTTTTTAATGTATCGTTTACCCAATGACCGTCCAATGAATATAAAAACAATTGAAATCCCCTTTGATCCTTGGAACAAGAATACCGGCATGATTTAATTCACTACCGCTGTATATTTTCCCTGTACGCATATCCTTATAAAGAGCCGATTCCTCAAGATATTTTGTTTTTAAATACTGAATCGTTTGTGCTGGTTGAGCAAGTCCATTGGAATAGACAAGTAGCGCTTCTGTTTCGTTTTTGAATAGCCAAGCAGTGGAGCACGCCGCATCAAGTTCTTTTAAACGATAAAATTGCCCAAACTGTAATAGCCTACGATGCTTTTTATAAAATACAATTTGCTCTTTTATCATTTCGAGGTCTTGTGGCGATTGTTTTTCTATCGCTAATTCATAGCCAAAGTTTCCACTCATTGCAATTAAAAAGCGACTTTCCAAGGGGGTGTTTCGACCTACCTGATGATTAGGACTATCTGAAACATGAGCCCCCATCATAATTGGCGGATACAGATAGCTATAGCCGTATTGAATTTTCGAGCGACATAATGCGTCTGTGTTATCGCTTGCCCAAGTTTGTGGCATATAGGCAACCATGCCTGGGTCAAATCGACCGCCACCACTAGAGCAATTTTCAAAAAGGACTTGGGGAAATTGTTCTGTCACTTCAGATAAAATCCGATAAAGTCCTAGAACATAACGATGGCTCACTTCCTTTTGTTGGTCATTTGGTAAAAGAAAACTGCTCACTTCCGTTAAATGTCGATTCATGTCCCATTTTATATAATCAATTTTATTTGAAGAAAGATAGGCTGTCAGCATGTTAATAAGGTGATCTTGAACTTCTGGCAAACTTAAGTTTAAGACTAGCTGTTGTCGCCCTTGTGTTTGAGGATAATTTGGAACCTGTAAACTCCATTCTGGATGTTTCTCAAACAAGCGACTTTTTACAGAAATCATTTCTGGCTCAAACCATAAACCAAATTTCATCTTTTGTTGGTGAATAACATCTGCAAGATGCTCGATCCCATTTGGCAGTTTTACTTCGTTCACATGCCAATCACCTAAAGAAGTTGTATCATCTACACGTTGACCAAACCACCCGTCATCTAAAACAAATAATTCAATCCCTAAAGTACTCGCTAATTGAGCTTGGCGGATCAAATCCTCTTCAGTAAAATCAAAATAATTCCCTTCCCAAGAATTAAGTAAAATGGGACGTTCCATCTGTTGCCACTGCTTAGGAATCAAATAGGTTTGGTATAATTTATGAAATGTCTGGGAAAGTTGATTAAATCCTTGCCCACTAAAATTCAATACAACTTCTGGTGTTTGAAATGTTGCTCCTGGTGACAATTTCCATTCAAAGTTCTCTGGATTAATTCCGATTTGAATCCGTGTACTACCATATTGCTCTACTTCTGCTTGAGCAACAAAATTTCCACTGTAAATAAAATGAAAGCCATAAACGTCCCCTTGATCTTCATTCGTATACCGATCAGCAAGCCCCAAGAACGGATGATGTTGCGGACTACTTGTTCCTCTAGTTGATGCGATTTTTTGTATACCAGGATGGAGGGCTTGGCGATGGATTGTTGCTTCATTTGTATGCGCTCCATTAAGTGTTAGCAAGTCGAAGTCACAACGAGGAAAATCTAACAGCATCGAACCAGCATTTTCTATATAGACTGCTTTTGTTCCATTATTTTTATACCCCACACTCCGTGTAATGACAGGAAGATCTTCATATATCGTATAATACAACACCATTTCAAGTAACTGAATATGGTCTACAAGATAAATCGCTAAGGTTTGTGCTTGTTCTCCCCTTAGTGAAGGCAGACCCTCTAAAGATCGTTTGCCTTCTATAATTTCAAAGTGATCATAGACAAGATTGGTAATACAATATCCGTCTAGATTCCGAAACTGATAGTTACTCACCCGATAATCTAAGCTACCTTGTGTACTCGTTTCAAGTGGCAGCGTATTTAACGAAAAAGTCCGTTCTTCACTGATTGGATTCGTGGCAAAGCCGCGATCGATCATTTGCAGCTGATTGACTTGATGATACTCTGCTAAACGAGGACCAAAATACCTATGGGTAAGATATTTTTCTTTTTCGATACCAATGATATAACTAATTTCATTATTGCTCAGGTGAAAAACATTTTGTGATGTATCAAAATAAATTGGCATATTTACCATTCCTCTTCTTTTATACTCTCCATGATATCGAGTATAATCAGAAGTAACAAGAAGAAATTATTTTAAGGAGGGTAATAAATTGCAGAATTTTGTGCGTCAATTCCATTACATCGATGACCGACATTTACCACTCATCCGAGGCATTGGTGTCGGACAAGGAAGTATTCATTATGACTGGGATGCACGTCTTCGAAAAGAACAACTAATAGTTTTGCAAGTAACATTAAGTGGGCAAGGATTTATACAAATAGGAGAAAAAACTGTTAGCTTAACAAAAAATAGAGCTTTCTTTGCTAAAATCCCTGGAAATTTTCGCTACTTCGGTGAGGATTGGCAGTTTCTATTTGTAGAGTTTTCAGGAAATATGATCCAATGGTTGGATAGATCACTTGCGATCGTTGAACTCTCTGATTCATTTATTGAAATGTTACGAAGCGTTATTCTTGATCTAAAAATACGAGAATTAACCGTTACACAAAATGCCAAAATAGCATTTGCCCTTTTTTTAGATAGTAAAGAAGAGATCCAAAAAGAAATCCAACAAAAAACAGATACCATCATAGCTGTAAAAAAATATATTGATGAACACTATTTTGAAGATATTAGCTTGGATTTTTTATCTGAAAAATATGAGCTATCAAAATACAAGCTAATTCGACAATTCGAAGGCGCTTATAGCTCCCCACCAATCCACTATTTAAAAAAAGTTCGCATCCTTCATTCATTATCGCTATTATGGGCGGATGAAGCGGTGGAAATAGTCGCAAAAAAAGTTGGTTTTTCAACAGGAAACTATTTTAGTAAAGTATTTAAAAAAGAAATGGGAATCTCTCCTAGTGAGTATAAAAATAAAAGAACACAGTATTATTAAGGATTCGTTCCTTTTTAAGAGCTATGTTGATTGAGAAATTAGATAGATGGACATTCTATTTTTAATAGCATAAACAATAGTTTAATGAATTTATACAGATAATTATTGAATAGACTAGTACGTTACTTGATAATCTCTCTCGATCAATTAAATTACCCATTCATTGTTGAGGTATTTGTTTGAAACTGATAGAATGCCTTTTTATTATTTCTTAATAAGGATAGTTATTAGAGATAACGTTTAAAATGCATGCTATTATGTGGAAAATAATAACTATCATAGAAAAATTTTTCATTACCATAACAAAAAAAGCACCTAGACAAGTGCCTTTCTAAATACCTTATCGACATAATCACAAAAAATAAGGCAGATTGCGACTACAAATGCACATTATTTACAATTTGAGTGAAAAAAATACAAATAATATGGTATGCTAATCATGTAATGAAAATTACAAAAAGCAACTATGTTAGTGGAGCGTATACTTGTCAATTTATTTTCAAGTATAACTGATGCTCAAACTACAAGTCAGCTTGAATAAATATTGGAATATCTTTGCTTTCTGAAATGATAGAGTAAACTTCTCGCTCAATGCTTTTTGCGAAATGCTGCTCTCCAAGTTTAGTTAATAAATGAATATAGTCAACTATATTTTCTTTATAACGGTCATCGCCAGTAATTAAATAGCTCGTTAAGTTATCTAAATACTGAATGACTAATTTATAATCAAATGTAAGACTGCCTTCTTTTGTAATGGCTAATTTTAAGTAATAACGGCTTTCTTCATATTCTTTTTTACGTAGCAGAGTCGTGATTAAATTATTGATCATGTTCTTAATGAATTCTGTTGTTTCAACATTTCTAATTTCGATATCTTTAACAGGCAAGACTTTTTTGGCTAGGCTCTTGATTTGTTTATCATTAAATAGAAAAATTGTATTGGATAACACCGCATAGTCATACTGAAAAAAATACTCTTTTTTGATTAGAAGATCATAGATTTGGTTTAATTCCTCTTGGCTCACAGGAGAAATTTCTTTCCAATAATTGGAGAATAACGTTTTTATGCCGATAAAATTTGCCATTTCTCTAAGATGCATCTCTTTAGAAAAGCTTAATTGGTTATAGTAGCTGAGTAGCTCATATTTACTTGATTCATCAGTTGGGTTATTACCACACTGTTTAAATAGTTTACGAAACTTTTTTTGTTCTATACTGTCTTCTAAATATTCTGAAAATTCTTCTAGTGGGATAGAGAAACGTTCTAGAATATCTGTTAACTCAGAAAATCTTAATATCTTTTTGCCGGTCTCAATTTTGGAATAGACGGAGGTATCAGTATAGGTAAGAACATCTTTTTGCTTTAAATTTTTATTTTTTCTAAAAAAATAAAGTGCTTCTTCTACGTTCATTCTAGTTCCACTCCCTTTTGTACAAGTATAGCACATTATTACATATAAATTGTTTGAAATATTATATTTTTGAAAGGGGGGATCGTTGTGATTACAGTTGCTAGTGCATTTGCTATTTCAGTTTTTATTTGGGTTAATGTTTAATTTTATTAGACAGCTATTATCTGAGATAACTGGATAATTATGTTGCAAATAGCCCATTGTATCTTTTTCGATACAATGGGCTATTTAGCAATCTAATTTTTTTATTGGTCCAACCATTCTACTATCCTATTACATCTATATCGTGTGAGGCATCATTATAAACATTAGTTCCTATTTTAAGTTTAGAATACTAATAAAGCCTAAAATAAAAAGGATAATTATGTTTTCACCAAACGTTATACTCGTAAATTAATAGGTAGACATAAAATCAAAACAGCATGAATTGTTTTTGTACCGCCGCCAATTTTTATGATAAAAAAGAGCTGAGCATTTTATCTACTGGTAAAATATGTCACAAAAAATTGTTCTACTGCTCTAATATAAATCGCGTACTTTTAATATATTTCGTATACGTCCCTTCTATCTCTAATTTATTCCCCTCTTCCCAGCCATCACCATACACATGATCTAACCGTCCTAGATCGTCAAAGGTAAAAACCAGACTTACTTCATAGCCGTTCCTCAAAAATAACGTTGGCTCATCAGCTTTCAAGTCACTACTCTTTTCCATATCCATATAGAGATCTGTGTTGATTAAGTCTTTAGACATATCCAGTGATAAGCGATCATTTACTAATGAGCGGATATTATCGCTAAAATACTCATCATATTTTGCTAGATTTTCTTGTTTTTCACTTGAAAATAATATATATCGAATAAAAATTTTTACCGCCTCTTCGTAATCAACCACTTTAAGAGGCGTATAAGAATTTTCACCTTGGAAATTCCAACTATCACCAACTAATCCATTGATTTTTGGTTCATTATCTCCAGGATAAAATCTAAGGATACAAAAAGGAGTATCTTTATAACGAATATAGACTATTTCTGAGATATCATTATCCGTTTTTTCCTTCGTTATAAAAGAGAAATCTGACATAGAACTATTCACATAAGGTTTAGCAGGAACAAAATCAGTCATCTGTTCTCGTAATAAATTATCATAAGTGAAACTAATTTTAAAAATGTCTTTTAATAACTGATTGTCTGTACTATAAAAAATGTAAATAAATCTTTCAGCTAATGAACTAAACGGTATATCTAAATCGTCAAAATTTACCGGAGTAAACTGCTCTATTCGTTCCCAGCCTTCCCCATAAATTTTGTCTATCTTCTGATTGTAATCATTTATCCCAAGTAGATTAATAGGTTCGTCACGATAATAGATGATGGTGTATTCTGTCAATTTATTTTTTTTGATTGTAAAATCACTTAATACAGCCTGTTCAAATTTTGGTTGAGCATTTAGCTGTGCTGCTGCTTCAATTGATACATTTTCCTCCATATAGTCAATCTGAAACTGTTTTTGCTGCTCTAATTGATTCGATAGGTAAAAAGCCTCAATAAATGTTCGCTCAATTAATTCTTCGTTTAAATCTTTTTCTACATAACTATCTTCTTCGTCTTCCAGCGAACTGGATAGCTGTTCAAGAAGTTTCGTTTTTGAAATTCTATGTACGGTATTCGGACCAGTATTATTAAATACAGCAAATATGAAAAACATAACGATCAGAACAAGTGAACAGAAGAACATTATTTTAGAAGATTCACTGCTTTTCCCTTCCTTTTGTTTCCTCTTTTTCATTTCATTTTGCAGGTACAAATAGTCTTGTTTATGCGTACGCCATAACTGTTTCTTCATTTCCTTTAAAGAATCTTCCAAATAAACTATTTCTTGTAATGGAAGCTTTTTCCACATCTCAAAAGCTATTACGTATTTATGTTGGAAAAAAAAGACATACCCTTCCAACAAGTAATAGAGTTGTTGAGGAATAATTAATTGCGTCTTCTTCCAGGTAATCGTTTCTTGAACTACTTGACGAGCTTGACTTTTCTTTAGTGCTTGGATATACGTTCTTAAAAATTCTGTTGTCTCATTTTTTTGACCCTCTTCAGTTGATAGCAGGGCATTTTCAATTTTTGTTAAAATTACCTGATTTTTGATATTGCCGTGATCAATTTTTAAAGTAGTCAGAACATACAAATTTGACAGATCGCTGTCTTTAGAAAAAATGAGCTTCGCTCTGTCTATTTTTTTCTCGATTAAATGAACATCTGCATCACTTTCAAGCATACAATAAATAGAATAGCGTAAATTGAAATATTCTTCCCGACTGTTTCTATCAAGATCTTGTGCTATTGCAAATGAAAATGGCGGAACATGATATATTTTATATCTTAAGGCTGTAAAGTCTCCGTATACATAATTTTCTTGTCCAATTTCATCACGAAGCTCTAATAAGTCAAACGTATGAAATAAAAAATGAATAATTTCTTTTGCTATAATTGTAAAATGCTCAACTAGAAAGACTTGAATGCTATAAGAGTTTGCCATAAATTCATCAATAGACCATTCATTGATCGGTTCTACTAGCTTCTCCCAGTATGCTAACTTATAAAAATAATCTTTTTCCGCAACGATTCGTTGTAGCTGTGTTGAAAAAGGAATATCAAAAATACTACCATTCTCTTGATCATCTATTTGATCTTGTCGAGCTACCTCCGAATCTAAGATGTTTTCATCTTTTATAAGGATAGTAGCAGGCCCATCATCAGATGCTTTAGCTATAGCTAAGGCCGCATCAAAAGCTAGTTTTAATGCCTGAAATTCTTCTGGTTGTTCATCAGGAAAAATCAATTTCAACTTTTTAGCATACGCTTTCTTTATTTTTCTACTATCTGTTGTATAGTCAATCTCTAAAACTTCCCATGGATTCATATGCACTTATCACCTTCAAATTTAGGTTTCTACTCGATTATTTAGTTGAAAATCTGATTTTATTTTTCAAGGACTTCGTTACGCTCTAGTATCAGCTTTTGACTACGCTCTTTTTCCATTTTTACCAAAAAAAGTTCATCCCATTTCGCCAGTACTACTTAATTTCTAACTTTATCCTTATTCTATATTTTCAACTATCACTTGTTACGGAGCTGTCTCTAACACATTAATTACTTTAGCAATAATTTAGTAAGAACCAAATACTATGCTCTTTGTTATAAAATGAGTCAATAAAATTATAACATAGGAAATTTTTAGCTTTCGTCAAATTATTTTATTTTTTTTAAAATTATTGATAATAAATTAGTCGTAGAAATTCTTCTAGCATAAAAAAAGACACTCAAACAAGTGCCTTCAAAGATCCCTTATTGATCATCGCCAGTAATTAACAGCATGTTACATTCTCCAAGTACTGAATACCCCATTTATAACTGAACGTAACATTACCGTTTTTGATAGAGGCTGGTTATAAATAATAACGGCTTTCTTTCTGTTCCTTTTTATGTAATAACGTTGTACTTTAAAATTCGCATGATTACCAATTATGCGAATAATAATTGAAAACAGGGTATCGCTTTATCAAATATTCACCTAACTGTCGCTCTAAATTATTGACAATTTTTGACTCATCAGAATTTACAGGAATTATTAAAACATACGTAGTAAAGGAATTCATTTTAGCGTTTATTCGTTCCATTTCTTTTTTGGCCTCTTCAGAATCAATCAGAAACTTTACTATTAATTTTTGGGTTCCAGTACGAAAGATATCAAACGGATCAAACAAATCACCGTAACCAGATTTTTTAGAAAATGAAGTTCTTCCAATCGTCACGATCATTCCATTATCTCGAAATGAAACCCAGAGATAGTGATATTTCTCTTTCTCGCCGGACCTTTTCATGATCTCTTTTTTTACTTCCTCTTTGTTCATATCAGAAACGAGTATCGGAAGATTATCAGCAATCATCAGTTTGTTCGGTTTTTCTTTTATTATCCACTCTTGTATAGATCTTTTAACTTGTTGAACATGATTCTCTGCTGTAAGGTTCTCCTTATATTTTAAGACCTGAATTTTGGCTATTTCATCTCTTATACTCCAGTTTCTAGGTCGTGTAAACTCTTTTAAAATTTTTTCTCTATCATTCATCTATTAACTCCTACTCCAAAATTCTTAATACTAGCCCTATTTATGATACAGTTCCATGTATCGTTAGGGGATGATATTTAAGAAAAACTGCTGGCATTAATCCTAAAATAGGATTTACCAGCAGTCTAAGTTCACGTATTTCATACTCGCAATAGTAATACACTTAATCTAACACAATATTTTCAGAACATTGATCAATACTCGTAAAGTATTTTCGTTTGATTATAGACCTTCTCAAACTGTTAAATATTGTTCATTGATGAAAATTTCCCGAATTTGATCAAATGATTAAATTTATCATACAGCTCGTTCAAAGAGAGTAATATTGTTTCTCTTTCTCTCATATTATTAATGATTTGAGTTTGGTTTTCTTTAGAGTATTCACCAGCCTCGTTAATAGGTATCTGAATTTCAATATAAGATATCAGATTGTCTCTATTTGATTTGATAGTGTACCCAAATCCAAACCTTTTTTTTATATCTTTTATTGCATAATAAACATACTCTGTTTTTATATTTTTATTTAAAACTTTAAAAGCTAACCTACTTGTATTCAGATAAAATGGCGTTTTATGCAAAATAATATTGGTTCCTGCAGTACCATCTCCATCTGTCGCTACTGAAATAAACATCTCTTTTTCAGTAGCATCAAATAACGCTTTTGGAAATCTTTTTTTACTCTCTACAGCATCAAAGAAAGCTACCGGTTTAGCAGCCGCAGTATACACTGGAATTCCTTTTTCTCTCCTCATAGGAATATATTCTTTCTGCTTTAATCCGAGATTCTTAGAAGAAAATTCAAAATCCTTCTCATTTAATGAAATATCAACAAAATTGTAATGCTCAAATAGTTCTGCTTTTTTATCCAACGCTTTCAACTCCTCAAGCATTTGGGTTATTGTACTTGAGATATCTTCTAATTCTGTTTCTAAATCCTCATAAGATGTGACAACATCTTCAACTTCCAAATTCAGCTCTTTTCTGATCTCTTTACTTATCAACATGTCCGACATCCACAGGTTGTTTTCTTTGTAATAATTTATATCTTTCAAAAAAATTTGTGGCTTATCTGCTTTATAGTTGTCTTTGTCAAAATAAAACTTTTTATATTCTATTTCCAAAGTATTCAAATCATGCAAGCTAGTATTCACTCTATTTGCATCTAAGCTTTCGCCAACATCCGTAACAATGTAATTAAACACTTTGTTCGTTTGCTTGATCCTTTTCGCATTCTTTTTTGTTAAACATAAGATATAGGTCTTTTTTGGGGTAGTATAAAAAGTCCTAGACGGTAACGATATGATCCCGTCAATTATACATTCCTCTATAACGAAATTTCGCAAGTTTCTGTCACTTTTAGTATGGAAAAAACCATCCGGCAAAATCACAAATGCCTTTCCCCCATTTTTTAAGGATTTTACAATATTTACCAAAAATAATCCTTCTTTGCTGCTAGCTGACACATTATAATACTCGTTTAAAGAGGTATTAGAATGAATATAGCTATGATATACACTTAGCCCTTTTCTAACATAAGGTGGATTTGATAGGATTAAATCATATTCTTTCTTAATATTACTTAACGAACCAATACTACTTGAATGAAAACTTTTGAATACTTCATTTAAGTATCTTGATATCTTTTTTAATGAATAATTTATTTCACTAGCTTCTGCTATATAGTTCGATAATAGAACAGTCAATGAAGCTTTTGCAAGAGTGATTGTTTCAGGATCAAGATCGTAGCCGCTGTATCTTAATAAAGAAGAAAAATTATCCTTCTCAAAATTGAACTCATTTTCAATTCCACGCTTTATCATTGTTTCTTGAATAAATCCACCAACACCACAGGCTGGATCACATACAGACTGATCTTGAGTCAGCTTGGTTACTTGTGCCATTTCAGTAATAGAACGCACAATATTTCTTGGTGTAAAAAATTGTGCCATTAGTTTTATCCCATTTGTGCCTTTTAAAAATTCTTCAAAGAGACTAGACTTAAATTCAATAGAAACGCCCTTCAAACTTCCAAATGCCCTGAACTGTGTTAATATATCAAAAAATAACTTGTCTTGATTATTGTCAGCTTTTAAACTAAGCCCATTGATAATTGAAGTATGATCCTCTCCCACTGGAAATAGTTCTTTTATTCTTGTTCTAACCGTATTTTGGTAAAATTTCAAACAATGTTTCTCACCTTTTTGGTATGTATCTTCAAAGGATATTTCAATCCCTTCATCGTTCTCTTTGATTACTTCCAAATCACTAAGATACTTGTACATGAATATTTCAGTAAAGGTCATTAAACATTTTTTAGGATCATCTCCAGTAGCTAGCCAAATAGATTGCCATACTTTTTTGGCTAATGCCGTTGGATCAGTCATGACTTTTTCAGAATCCAAGACAGACGAGGCAACTGTAATTGACTTAATTATCTCAATTACAGTTAATTGTGAAGCACGGTCACTTGTAAAATCGTCGGTAATGATAGCATCACCCTTCGAATCAATAATTCTGTTGACGTTTAGTTCCTCATAGACATCAGAGCTAAACGTTTCATCGTGAATTAAATCTTCTGAGGCGATATTAAACCAATAAAATGAGGAACCGTTTGTAATAGCGCCCAGATGTGTTTGAGTCGCCCAACAATACTCTGAAACTTGTCTAATCGCATCCGTTTTTTGTTTGTTTGTTTTTAGCTCTTTCGGATCTTTATATTCAATAATTGCTTTAATTTGATAGGGTTCTTTTATACCTGATAAAATGAGACCATCTGGTTTCTTTTTTAGAAATTCCTTTTTCACTTTATTCTTTATGATGTTTGATCGGCTTAGGTCCTGGAAAGTCGTGTTTCCTATATTTAAGTACTTATATTCTCCAATTGTAATCATATTTTCTAGAGATTTTTTTTGATATAACTCTTCGCTCAATTTAATCCCTCCAAAATTCACTTCATTGGAGTTATCATACCATAATCTGTCGTTTTTTTCTTTATCACCAATTATCTTCCTCTCTACTTCCGCCCTTTATTTATCCTTGTTTCAGAGTTCTATAACAAATAGCTAAGTATGAGACTTTTTGAATAGTAATCAAGTTACTTGCGATATACCCCATCTTTTATTCGCTAACAAGTCAGCAACTTTTTGTTAATAAGTAAAAAATACCCCAATTTATGATACGGTTCTGCGTATCGGAAGTGAATGATATTTTCTTAAATCTAAATTGATTTAAAACCTCCAAATAATATTAAATTATTTGACAATGATAAGCATCTATAATATTTTCCTTTCCGCCTAACGCCTCAACAATGTCTTGGGCTAACTTTTCATATTTTTTACTCATGGCTTTCTCCCTTCAATGTAACAAGCACCTATTTTGAATTAACCGATTATCCAACTCTTGTTTCTAATCGAACTTTATCATTTATTGATAGCGTTACCAATAGTTTCAAAACATCTCGAAATATATTCCGAAAAAAAGAGAAAAAAGTTAAAATTATTGAAATCTATTTCATATTCCTTTGAATTTTTAAATAAAATGATTGACTTAAAGCTCGCTTTAAGATTTATAATGAGCTTGAGGAGGTGTAAAAATGAAAAAACAGTTATATCTCATGCGTCATGGAGAAACTCTTTTTAATGTACTGGGAAAAGTCCAAGGTGCATGTGACTCTCCATTAACAAACAAAGGAAAAAAACAAGCACAACAAGCGGCAACTTTTTTTCAAGAGAATCAAATTGACTTCGATCATTATTACTCATCAACCCAAGAGCGTGCTTGCGATACATTGGAAATCATTACAAACAGCAATCACTTTTATCAACGAAAAAAAGGGTTGAAAGAAATGAATTTTGAACGATTTGAGGGAGAAAGTTCGGAGCTACAGCCAAAAGGTCCCCACAATTTTGAAACTTTCTATGAACAATTTGGAGGCGAAAAAGCTTTTGACGTTCAAAATAGAATGCTTAAAACACTTCATTCGATTATGGATAAGGAAGATCATCAAAAGGTTTTGGCAATATCGCACAATGGTTCGTGTTTTTACTTTTTAAACTCTATTTGGAAGCATTCTGATAGAAAAATTCCTATTCATTTTCCAAACTGTGCCATTTTTATTTACACTTATGAAAAATATCATTTTGAACTCATTAATATCATTGACCCAACAAGTAAAAAAAGTATTCTTTAGTCTGGTCATGAAAATAGTTAAAAAGCACTTGGCCGAAAATCTCCAAGTGCTTTTTTATGTTTAAAATTTTTCAGAAAACTCTTTAAAGGTAGCTTGTCTTTTAGACTCTAATAATTTCGAATTTGTAATTTTATTCCTTTTATTGACTTCATAATCAAGTGAAAATACTTTTGCGAATAAAGCATCCAGAATCAATAGAATGGATTCCTGTGTCGCAAAATTGGCTATCTTGGAATATAATTTTTCTTTACTAGAAATATTAAGTACAACATCTGAGTAATCCCTCAAATAGTTTTCACCGCCGCTTGTAATACTAATGATTGGTACAGAATTTTTCATTAATAATTTTATATTACTAGTTGGGTTGTACTGAAAATTACTTCCTGAATAAGAAATCATAATTGCACAATCTTTATTATTCAATGTTTGTGTGATAATACCACTTTCACCGGAATTGGCCATGATTGCTTTCTTTTGAATAGATAATAAGTTTCTTTTGATGAGTTCACCGTAATAATAATTCGGACTAGTTCCATAAATCACAACACTATTTGCACAATGAATAAGTTCGGCAGCTTTATTAAGATCTTCTGCTGCTATCAAAGAAACTGTATCTTTGTTACTCTGAATTTTTAATGTAGCAATACTTTCAATGATTTCTAACGTATCGTGTTGCGCTGAAAATGGAAAATTAAAATCAATATCTAAATACGCATTCTCGTCGTGATAGGCTACTTCATGAGTAAAAGCATACATGAACTCTTTCCAACCAGAATAGCCAAAATATTTCGCAAATCGAACTAAGGTTGGCTCAGACGTAAAGGTTTTCTTGGCAATCTCTTCCATTGAGTAAGATTTTAATTGGTCACGATTTTCAAGAATAAATTCGCCAATCACTCGTCTGGCATCATTTTGTTTAAAAACTGCTTCCTCAATTCTTTGAAAAAGATACATTTTTATTTCCCTCCAGTTTAAACTAACCTAGTTCTTTTTCTGTACTTATTGCTTCCTCATACTGTTTGATTTTAACATCGTAATTCTCGATTTTCTTTTCTAATTTCGCTACAGTTCCATTAATCAACGCTTGCTTCTCTAAAAGTTTTTGATATTCCTCCACCAAAATCTCTTTTCTTTGCACTAATGTTTGTTCCCCAATTTGATATAACTCTGAATATTTTGAAAGAGAATGAATAGACAACCCCGAATCCCTCATGCATTTAATGAATTCAACCCAAATTAAATCTTCTTCTTGAAAATCTCTAGTTCCTGATTGATTACGTGTTATGGCCGGCATTAACCCTTGACTCTCATAGTAGCGAATCGTAGCAGGTGTCATATCATATTTTGCTGCAACTTCTGAAATATTCATAGTAATCAATTCCTCTTCTGTCATTTAAATAGTTGTTCATTCTATCTTACCAGTATTTTTCTTGATTTAAAGTACACTTTAAGGTGTATACTTTAAACAGAGGTTAAAATAGGAGGTTAGCAACATGGAAAAAAATACAGCAGGACGTGACCAACTCGGTGAGTTTGCACCAAAATTTGCTGAACTAAATGATGATATTTTATTTGGACAAGTTTGGTCAAGAGAAGATGAATTGAATCCACGTGATCGCTCAATGATTACGATTACAGCATTAATTTCTGGCGGTAATTTTGAACAGTTAGTGTTTCACATGGGAAAAGCAAAAGAAAATGGCGTTACGCAAGAAGAAATGGCAGAAATCATTACTCATCTTGCCTTTTATATTGGATGGCCTAAAGCTTGGTCAGCTTTTACTATTGCTAAAAATGTTTATGAAAAATAATTATCTTGAAAAGGAGAAAATAATGAACGAACAACCGCAAGCGACACCACCAAAAACAATTCCGTTTGGCGCAGAAGCCTTTCAAGAAAGTCATCATACTGAAATCCGATGGCTAGGAAATTCAGGTATATTTTTAAATAGCAGAGGCTATTGCATGATGGTCGATCCAGTTTTAGAGGGATTTGATTTGCCTTTGTTAATTGAAATGCCAATAAAAACAGAGCAAGTACCACATTTAGATAGTATTCTTATCACCCATTCTGACAATGATCATTTTAGTATAGCAACTCTGAAAAAATTGCTACCGCTAACAAACACTCTCCATGCACCTAAATATGTAGCAGAATTAGTCAAAGAAAAAATGATGTTTGAAGCATTTGGTCATGAAATACAGGCTTCTTTTGAGGAGGGACCTTTAAAAATAACTTTAACCCCTGCTGATCATTTATGGCAGAACGAAAGTAAAAAATATGATCGTGTCTTTAAACTAGAGGACTTTTGTGGGTTTTGGATTGAAACACCTGATGGAACCTTATGGATTCCTGGAGATTCCAAGCTATTACCATCCCATTTAGAAATGCCAGAACCCGATGCGATTCTCTTTGATTTCTCTGATAATGAATGGCATATTGGCTTAGATAATGCGATTAAACTTGCAAATACTTATCCAAATGCTGCTTTACTTTTATCTCATTGGGGAACAGTTGATGCTCCTCATATGAATGTTTTCAATGGAAATCCAGATGATCTGCTTCATAGAGTAAATAATCCTGAAAGAATCCAGATAATAGCTGCTGGAGATCGTTTTATTTTAGGAAAATAAAAAAAATGTGATTGGGTCATAACTCTACGAATTACAACTCAATCACTTAGAATCCAAATAAACAGTGGACGCAGAAGCAACCACTACGCTTCGCTTCGATCACATCAAATTCTAAATGCTAAAGCACTAAGATTTGAAGGCTTCGGAAATAAGCTGAAATTGCTGTAAAACACAGCAAGGAATGAGTTGATGTTGCACAGTACCAACGTGGTTCTCGGGGTTAAACACTTCTATCCCATCCTCATTTTTAAACGTGTCCTACTACTTTGTGAGGGATATAAGGTTCTTCTAAATAAAGAACATCATCTGGGCTTAATTTAAAATCTACGGCACCCACCGCTGTTTCAATATGATTCATTTTAGTTGCCCCAATGACGGGTGCAACTACTGGATTTTTTTGTAGTAACCATCCTAAGGCAATATTCACTTTATTTGTCTCATATTTGGCAGCCAATTCAGCAACACGCTCTATAATTATCTGATCTTTAGCAGCTGTTTCATCATATTTAGCTTTTTGTGCATCATCAGTGGTACTTCGTTTGGTTGCTTCTGTAGCACTTCTAATTAATCGCCCTGATGCCATTGGACTATAGGGTGTAAGCGCAATTTTCTCAGAAAGACAATAGGGAATCATTTCGCGTTCTTCTTCACGATAAATCAAATTCAAATGGTTTTGCATAGAGACAAATTTTGCCCAACCATTTTTTTCTGCTACATGATTTGCCTTTTGAAATTGATAAGCGTACATCGCAGAAGCTCCAATATATCTTGCCTTTCCAGCTTTGATAACATCATTTAATGCTTCCATTGTTTCTTCAATAGGCGTAAATGGATCCCAACGATGGATGATATACAAATCGACATACTCTGTTTGCAAACGTTTCAAACTCTGATCTATTTGAGACATAATGGCTTTTCTTGATAATCCTTGACCATTTGGGCCATCAAACATTTTTTGGTGAACTTTTGTTGCTAGCACAATTTCATCTCGATTTGCGTAGTCCTTCAGCGCTTTACCTAAAATTTCTTCACTTCTACCTAAAGAATAAACATTTGCAGTATCAAAAAAGTTGATGCCCAGTTCTAGCGCTCTTTGAATCAGCGGTCTACTTTCTTCCTCTTCAAGTACCCATTTATGAATCCAGTTTTTAGGGTCTCCAAAGCTCATTGCACCTAAACAGATTCTTGAAACGTCTAGTCCCGTATTCCCTAATTTTGCATACTCCATCTTTATCATCCTCTCAATTTTATACTCGTTCTATATTTTATTATACAACTTAAAGTACACTTTAACACAAGGTTTATATGAACTTAGTGTAAAGAAAGTTAAACTAAAGGATATGTGAACAACTATGAACTAAAGCAATGCGAACTCGTTTTAACTTTCGTTACGCACCTCTATCCTCTTCATAAACTGTTGTCCCGAATTTTACAGATATTTTTTCAATTTTTTTAAACACCATTAACTCTAAATTGCCCCACTTAAACTAACTTCCTTTTGAAGGTTATTATTTTCCAAAAGATACATTCGTTTCGTCTGGAGCAATAAAGACCTATTCTCCGTCTTTATAAGCTCCCTTAACTCCTGATGCTGGCTTGTTAACCATCTTGGTACGCGCTCTTCATAAATTTTTGGTAAATTGAGCTGCTTTCTCTATATACTGCTCAATAGAAGCTGCTCCAACTTATATTCCATGCACCTGAAATGATATTCCAAAAAAATCTGCTACACTTTTAAAAAGCTGACTTTGAACCTAAAATGTTCAAAATCAGCTTTATTTACTCATAAAACCAGTAGCTCAGCTGAACTTTTTAAATCAGTATGTTTTTTTAAACATAAATAACTCGGCTTTTCGATAATCATAACAAATTTTTGAAAATGCTAATAGCTTTCCTGAACTTAAAAATGTGTCATCTCTGACCACCAATGTTGGAGCACCTATAGGTAATTCAAAAAAACTTGCACCAGGCTCAGAAAGTGCCTCACTACTAATGACTTTGTCAATAAAGCCTATTTTTATGTTTTTATCCTGTTCAAAATAGTTAAAAACTGAATCATACAAATATTCTTCTGGAATTTCTTGAATAATTGACTGTAAAAAGTAAGATTTTTCGGCTAAGTATGGCTTATCATCCAGTGTCCTCAAGCGGTTAACCTCAATCAATTGAACATCCGGAGACAATGTACTATTTTTAGGTAAGAAATCTGCTGCTGTCACATTCACAATCCTACGACTAGCTTCTATAGTCTTGATCGTCCGCCCAGGTCGTGCCATTTCTTCCGTTATTCCAATGTTATTTTGTAAGTTCAGTACTTTTTCATGGCGTTCTGGACGTATAAAAGAACCAATACCTTGAGCTTGATAAATAACCCCCATATCACCAAGCTGCGCCAAAGCTTGTCGGAGCGTATAACGCGAAACACCATAATAAGTCATCAATTTTTGTTCACTTGGTAACTTTCTATTTTCATCTGCCAATTTACCCTCTTGTATTTCATCAATCATCTCTTTGACTAATGATTTAATATCAAATGAATTCTTGCTTTGCATCTTTAGACACTCCTTTTTTATTATGCCTAACGAATAGTAGCTTATTATTTATCTTATACCAACTTATTAAAGCAATACCTCTTACTTATATTCTTTCAGCAACTTCTTTGTTTACTTCGGTGCTATACATTTTCTACAGTAGCGTTTGCTTGTTCATCTTGGTACAATTTTCTATCATAAAATTTAATAAATGGAAACCAAATTATAAATGCCACGGCCGCACAGACGATCGCTAATACAAAAGCTCTCCAATCGCCACCTGAACCAATAAATCCTGACAAGCCAAGTGGTGTTGGCCACGCAACTTGAGCTATAGGTGGATTGACCATACCGAATTTTATTGCAAAATAGGCTACTGACATTGAACTCATTGGTGCTAAGAAAAACGGAATCGCTGTATATGGATTGTAGACAACTGGCATCCCAAATAAAATTGGCTCATTAATATTAAACAATGATGGTACAACCGCTGCTTTACCTAAAGCACCTAATTGAGCTGATTTGGCAAAAAACGTGATGAAGATAACCATTCCAAGAGTTGCCCCTGAACCGCCAATCGTTACAAAACTATTGTTAAATTCACCCGCAAAAGGAAGATTCGCTCCATTTTGATTTTGAACCATATTTGATAAAACAATCGGTGTTAAAAATGACGTAACGATTGTTGCACCATGAATTCCGACTATCCAAAGTGCATGCATCAAGAAATATATAACCAATAATCCAACCCAGGTATTGGTCAAATTTGTTACAAAACCAAATGGAATAGCAATCATTTTAAATATATCTGTTCCAAGAGCAACTAGGATGCCATTAATAATAATAACAGTCAATGCAACCATCACAGTTGGAATAAGAGCTGTAAAAGAATTTGAAACACCTGTTGGTACAGTTTCAGGCATTTTGATCACCCATTTACGCTTCACACATAAAGCATAAATTTTAACAGCAATGATCGACATAATAATTGCAGTAAAAATTCCTGTTGTCCCTAGTCGTGTCACACCACCTGACATTTCCCAACCATCAATAATTTTTTTATCATCAGTCACAACATTCACCAATGTAGCAACGCCACCATCAAAAATCAATTCCGGTAAACACATGAAGTAAGCCATCATAGATAACAATGCCCCATTCATAGGATTTAGATTGAGTTTTTCTTCTTGTGCTTGAATTTTTGTATACTCGTAGCCGAAAACGATACAAAAATAAAGTGCCAAAATCCCCATAGTTGCCATATTAGCAAGCATATACAAGCTCTCAACTCGCTCAAACGAAACTTCCCATATTCCTTTTAACACCGGAAAGCTCTGCGGTAAAACAGCAATAATCAGAAACATTGATCCTACGATTGTAAATGGAATCGAGGCCATCCCAGCAGCCATAACGCCACGAACAATTCTAAACTGTGAGATTTTCCCCATAGGTCCCATTAAATAGTTATTCAAAAATTTAAATAGTTTGTTTTCTGAATCCATGTTTATCACCTTTCTTTTTTTACATTATTTTCAAAAATTTCCATATGTCTTAAATAAGCATCTTTATTCTGTTCAATTTGCCAAACACGCCATTCGACAACAATACCAACTAGACACCCCACAACAAGACTTGCAAGTAACAATCCGCGTCCTTCATTATTGATAAACGGAAAGAGTAACTGTTGCTGCCCTGTTAGGATTATTATAATTCCTAACAAATTACTAAATATCTGTACAGCATATCCCGTTTTAGTAATGAATAAATGATTAGACGGATGCCAATATTTAATAGTCTGTTCAATTATGATAGCGATATCAATTACAATTAGCAACAAAGGGAGAATAATCCAGATACTCAAAGCTGAAAAAAACAATATACTCCAATATAAATTGATAAAGAAAAACATTGCAGTAATGTAGCGAAATAGTAGAAAGCGATTGAAAGAGATGCTTTTTAGCTTAGATTGTTTAGTTAATTCTGTTTCAGCTGATATATTTTTCATTTCCTTTCCTTCCTTTTACGTTTAATGAAGTCCTCACGCCTCCTCTAATAATAAAGCATTTTTGTATCATTACTTCTTTTAGAGTTACTAGCAACCTTACTTGTTCGAACAAGTAAAGAGTAACACATTATCGCAAATATGTAAACGCATTCTTTTTGAAAAAATTTGAATACAGAATGCTATTTTAAAAAATAGAAATGACAATTTTAGATGATTAGGATGAATAATACTTAGTTAGAAATTAAAATTAGTAAGTAATCCTACGTCCTTTCTTTTTTGAGCAATCAGATACTAACAATCCCGTTGAAATGTTCATTCACTCCCTTCATGATGTAACGATTTTCTTTGTTATCAAACATTTTATTTCCCTCCTTGAAACACAAAAATAGACCAATCACCATTTAAGATGATTGATCTTCGTAGATATAATATATAGTTGTTTTTGATAAAATACAATTAGTCACTTGAGTAAATATTTTTGGTTAAGAAAACATGTTGACGTAAAAAACTTCCTCATAATATCATCGAAAAACAGCTAAGTAAATCTTGTAGACCCCTGCGTTCTTCAAAATGATTATTAGTTTCTTAGGTAAAATTTTCTTGAATACTCCCTATAATGTATGATGTTTGGTTCAACACATATGCCATACCGTATGACAGAATTTTGGTTACTTGAAAAAAACAACTCTTCTATAGAACTTATCTAATGATTCAAATAGATATTACTTCACATATTTTTCATCATATTTGGAATAATCAGGTTGTTTCTCTCTGTTCATTGCATAGCGTAAATAAGGTTCTTTAGTATTAGGAATAATCATAATAGCAATGGTATCATCTTTTTTTCTGGGAAAATAATATGCACTCTCCCTACTCTCTCTATTTCCATTTCAAAATATTTTTCCCCTCAGTCGTACCTGAAGTGATTTGATTGACTTCTAGCTTCACATCATTTACGGTCATTGTCGTATCCGTGATTATCATTTCTGAAATTTCACCAGAGTCATTTTGTACGTGCCCAGTTCCTTTAATGCTCTCAGAATTTTTACATGAAACGAGTAAGAAAAAAGTGATTACGTTTAATACTATCACGTAAAACATTTGTTTATTATTCATCATTTTCTTCCTCTTCTACTTTTCTCCCTCTGTTTCTTGTTTTACTTCTTCATACCATGACATAAAGATGTCAGAACTATGAAGGTCATCAGTATTAGAATACATAGGATCATACTGGTATTTAGCTTTCAAACTATTTTCATGCACATCATAATACAATTTGAATTGTGTCGGTACTGGTTGTTCATATTTCTTGCAAACTTCTTCTATTTTTTGTAAGTCTTCAGTCCCTATTCGCAGAACAGCCCATTTTCTATCGGAAGATATATCATATTCTTTTTCCCCTTCAATTATTGCAGAATTGACTTTATTCATGGTTACAATTCGACCATGGATTTGAAAGAATAAATTAAAGGAATACCCCCCATTTTCAATAGAACCATATAAGTAAATTTTTTCTGCTCGATCTTCAATAAATTCTTTAGCGATATCAACCATATCTGCTTGCCATTCCATAAATTCATCTTCAAATGTTTTTGTCATTACATTACTCCTATGCCCAATTTACGTTTTCTTCTTGATAATATTTCCGATATTTTATTATGTTAATTATAGTATTTCTGTTTTAGATGTTCTACCTTCTTGATATCAGTCCCGTACACCATTGTTCTGTAAAACATTCTTCCATCATTGGAATATGGTAGCTCTTCCTGATCAAATTTAATGTTCATTTTATTCAGTTCTTTAGCTAATACTTCTGAGGTATTCTTGTTCTCTGTAGCAGAAATACAATGGGTTCTAGCCCAATTACTTTTCTCTAATTTTGCAGCTAAGTAGCCAACTAGTTCTTTCTCAGTATTAAACTTTTTTTCTGGATATACCTGACCTCTTTCAGAATAAAATAGTTCAAGTTGTGAACCAACTCTTCTTACTCCATATCCTTCTGGATTTGTATTTTCACTCAGATGAATTCCAAACTGATTAAACCCACCATCATCTAACCATTGAAAAAACTCTTTTATTGTTACTGGATAATCTGTACTCAACCATACCACACTCCTTTACATCTATAGTAACAAAAAATTGAACGATTTTAACCTTCTAAATTAAATAAAAAATAGCAACTACCCATAATCTCAAGATAATTGCTGTAATTATTTTATTCAGTTTTGATGCCATATGATTTTATTAATCGATTTCTTTTGGTGCTTGTTCGTTCACTCCCTTCGTGATGTAACGACTCTTTTTTGTTTTAAACATTTGCTCACTCCTTTAGATATAAAAATAGACCAACCACTGATTAAGATGATTGATCTTCATGAATATAATATATAGTTGTTTTTGAGATGAATACGCTAGTTTAACCTCATCATATTAATAAGTAAATCAGCCCTAGAAAGTATCAACTGCTGTTATGCTAAGAAGAAAACACGTATCTATAATCCATCTTTATCTAGACTATTTTTAATTTCACAAATCTAGCTCACCAATCGTAAAATTGATAAAATGCTTTAGTTATCTGAATCGACAGGTTAAATAACTAGCTAAGTGTTTTCTACAGATACATATACTTTTCCAGAATAGTTTGATACATTTTCTATTTTTATAGTGTAATTCTTATTGTTAGTGACATCAAACGTTTTTTCCCCTTTAAACTCAATTACAAAGTGATTATTGTCGAAACTCACACCATCGTTTTTGTTTATGGGAGCTTTTTTTTCAACAACCTCACCGTTAACAGTAACAAATTCTGTTTTTTGTTTCGTTACTGTATCATAAAATATATCTGTTGTTAAATCATGCCAGAGTTCTTTATCGTATTCTGTACTAAACTTTAACTTAATACCATCTTTATTCTCAATTCTAAGTACGGAATCGTAATCCACTTGCTTTACTTTCGGTTCAACTTTTAGCACTATCTCTTGTCCTGGATTGAGTGTTTTATAGCCCAATCCTGCGAATATTTTGGTGTAGTTTATAAAAACTAAAAAACTAAAAAGTAAAGCTACTATCGCAAATACTATGAGTAAGTATGTATATAGCCTCTTTCTATAGGGGTACATTAATTACTCCCCTTTCGGTTTTTATAATCTTTTATCCCATCTTCAATGTATTGTGCATCGTTTGGATTGTCTCCAAAATTACCTTTTTTCATGTTTTCTAACCATTTAGCTATATCTTTATCAGACCAAGCTTGTGCGGCACCTGCCCTTAATTTCAGTACAGGATCATCAAACCCTTGTCCAATATAGCCACAAGTTCCCGCAATTGATCAGAGACAAACTTCTCTGCATAGATATAATATAAAGTGGTTTTTGTGTTGGATACACTAATTCACCTTCATCGTATTAATAGGTGAATCTGTCCTAGCAAGTGTCTACTGCTTTTATTAGGGAAGAACAAGCACCTACGCTCTCTCTATCTAGACCATTTTAACTTCACAAAGATACTCCACCAATTCTAAAACTACTATGCTGTTTGGATCAATTGGGATTATGTTTACTATAAGGTTGAATAATGGCTCAAGTATTCTCTACAAATATCTCGATTTTTCCTGAATGCTTTGATACATTTTCTATTTTTATAGTGTAATTCTTATTGTTAGTGACATCAAACGTTTTTTCCCCTTTGAATTCCATTATAAAATTGTTATCATCAAAACTAACACCATCAGTTTTATCTACTGGTGAATTTTTTTTTATCATTTCATTATCAACGATTACCCTTGTTGTTTTCAGTTTAGTAACAGTATTATAAAAAGTATCTGTTGATAAGTCGTGCCAGAGTTCTCCATCACTCCCTGTACTAAACTTCAGCTTAAGACCATCTTTATTTATAATTCTGAGTGTTGAATTGTAATCTACTTGTTCAACTTTTGGTTTAACCTCTACTGTTATTTCCTGTTTAGGATTGAGCGTTTTATATCCCAACCCTGCAAATATTTTAGTATAGTTTATAAAAACTAAGAAACTAAAAAGTACGACTACCATCGCAAATACTATGAATACATATTTATACAGTCTCTTTCGATAGAGGTACATTAATTAATCCCCTTTTGATTTTTATAGTCTTTTATCCCATCTTCAATATATTGTGCATCATTCGGATTATCTCCAAAATTACCTGCTTTCATGTTTTTTAGCCATTTAGCTATATCTTTATCAGACCAAGCTTGTGCGGCACCAGCACTTAATTTCAGTACAGAACCATCAAACATTAAAAAGCCTTGACCAAAATAGCCAAAAAGATAATTACCTAGATAATCTCCTGACATGTCACCTGTCCAGTTTCGTGACCATATAGAAAAATCATAATCTTCACTATAAGCTCTTGTTTTCAAGTCAAGTGGTGCTCCTGTATCAACAATACTTGCAAAATAAAGATAATCTAACGGTGACATACCATCTTTTGTCCCGTTTGCTTTTAGTATATCGTTTCCCATGTCCCTAACTACAGCTTTGATATCAACTCCTGATTGTATAAGATAGTTTGATAATCGTTGTTCAATATCATCAATAATATCTTTCATTTTCGGGTCTTTAGAGAACCATTCATCCCCATATTTTTTTCTAGTATTATTGTATTCATTCAGTGCAACTTTATTCAATTCATACAAATAATCTTCATATGCTTTAACTATTTTTGCTGTTTTAACAGCATCTGAATCAGAACTATTTAGAATAGCTTCAATTTGTTTATCTAGATAAATTGGACTTCGTTTCCAACGTTCATTGATTGGTTTCGCCCAGCTCATATCCAATTTCTTGAGGTCAAATGTCCCTGTAGAGGCATTCCATGCCTTACAATCCTTAACTTGCGCAATACCATTGTTCAATTCTTGTTGAGAAGAAGTGTATTCACTAAAGAAGCTTGTTGACTGAGCACTGTATGTCCGTAATTTCTCCAGTTTTTCTTTTCGCTTTTGCATGGCCTCATAAGCGTTCATCGAACGTCTTTCTAAATCTGGTCGAGGTCTTTTCGCATCCCGAATCAAGTCGTCAATCGTGTGTAATAATTCTTGATATTGATCAATCTATGCTTGAATTTTGTCCTCATCTATATCCTCTCCACCTACAGTAGCCTGATATTCACTTACAAATTTCTTATGTGCACTGGTAAAAGCTTCCGCAGTCATGATAATGGACTGACAAATAGGCGTATACGCCACCATAAAATAATTTTAGCCGAATCATAGGCTTTACTGGATAAAGGCGCAGATAAAAACTGTTGGAAGCTTTGTTGTAAGGAAGACACAGCTTGTTGTGCTTGGCTACTAACTTGTGTTGCTTGTGAACTTCTAGCTTGTGCTTCAGATACGATAAATTTAAGTCCCATTCGAAGGCTCCCTTCCTTCCGATTTCAAGAAATTTCGTTGCTCCGAACGGACAAAATCTTCTTTCTCTAACAAGTTTTTACGGTCTTGTGCTAACTGTTCTTGTTCCTCTTCAAATTCTTGTAATGCTTGTCGTGATAAGTGAAAACTATCATCCTGTCGTTCCTCGAAAAAAGCTCTCTCTTCTGATTCTACTTCATTTAGAGATTCCTGATAGATTCGTTGTTCTTGTTGTTGTAACGCATAGAATCGTTCTTGTAGTTGTTCAATAAACTGTTGGTCTTTCTTATTGTCTAGTTGTGCTTCTTGAAGTTCTTCCAGTTGATTTCGAAACTGGTAGTTTTGATCGTCAAAACGTTGTTGCGAAGTTAACGTCATTACCGTATCCCTCCAATTGAAAGAGTAGGTAACTGCGCAATTTTTTGGTCAATGCGTTCAAACTCTTTCGCAACAGAATTTATATTGTCCCCTGCTTTTACAATACTGTTAGACACACCTTTTAGGCTAGATTGAAAGGTTGAAAAACTTTCAATCGCAGTGCTGTTACCAGCCACGTTGATTTGTCCAGAGCTGACAGAAACAGATATTCTATTTAATGCACTAGCTGATTGACTAAATGAGGCTGAAACCCCACTGGCAATACTAGAATTACTATTAATCGACATGCTTCACTCTCCTTTTTTTAACAAGTCATTAACTTTGTGTCTATTTAATTTTACCAAAGAGCATATCTATTTTCTATACTTTTTGTTAATAAGTAAAAAATATCCCTACTTATGATACGGTTCTGCGTATCGGAAGGGGATGATATTTTCTTAAATCTAAATTGATTTAAAACCTCCAAATAATACGCAATTATTTGGAGGTTTTTATTTGAGTGAAAACTTTGAGTTTTGGGATGAAAAACTAGAAAAAGAATATAATAGGGCAAGTCTAGTTATTGATGAAGCGTTCAATTCAACTACTTCATTTTCGGATATCGGTTTAATTGTTTTAGGAAATCAGTTTTCAGGAAAAAGTGAATTTATCGCTCATGTTATTGAGACTCAGATTTTTATAGATAAAAAAAGAATGAAAACAATTGGCGAGATAATAAAAATTAGTTACGAAGGATTTCTAAAAGTTGAAGTACTGAAAAACGATGAGAAATCTAGAATACAAAAAGTGTCTGAATTTATTGAACCAAGTATTTCAATACCTTTAGGTCTAACTGGAATAAGTATTGATATAGGTTTGGAAAAAATAGTTTCAAAGATTATTGGTAGCAATAAAAAGATTAACATTATCTGGATTGAAAATATCAATAATCACTCGCCGATTTCATTAGAGCAAATTTCAAAAATCGTTAAGGAAAATGAAAATCAAAATAACATTTATTTAATAAGTTCAAGAGTTTTAGACATTTACAATAGAGTACTCCATTTAATTCCAAACTTAAGAAAAATCACTATACCAAATATAAGTATAGAGTGGTTTGAAAAAACAGTTTCAAATCCAATCAATAATCAAGCTTTTCCAAATAACTTATATCGTAAACTTAAAGAGGTAAATAATGTACGTGAACTAATCCAAATGAGTGAAGGATCTTATGGATTTTTGAAATTATTAACTGAGAATCAATATTCCTTTAGAGCTTCCAAATTAGAAAAACAGAACATAATTCCTCTTCTCTTTTTTAATCAATTAGATGATGATGATATTCAAGATGAGATGAAATTGAAACTTCTTTTGCAAAGTTTTCTCTATTCAGACGATGGTTTATACATTACTTGGTTAGAAACGTTATTCCCTGACTTTTCTTTTGACTATTTCCAATATATCGAAAATTG
The DNA here is from genome assembly GCF_050545135.1 of Enterococcus sp. AZ170. NCBI lineage: Bacteria > Bacillati > Bacillota > Bacilli > Lactobacillales > Enterococcaceae > Enterococcus > Enterococcus sp. AZ170. The sequence goes on from NZ_CP172947.1 coordinate 3,126,044, forward strand.
GGAAGATAGAGGATTAATCAATAAGTTAGAAAATCAAAAAAATTACCAAATTAATCCTATTTTTTTGAAATATAGAGAAGAATACTTTGAAAATTTTGAAAATAAAAGTTTAAGTAGAAATTTATCAAAAAAAATTGATTTTTTTTTAAAGCAAGACTCGCCTGAAAAATACAATTTAAGATGTATAAATGCAAATAATTTTGATAAAGATTTATCTGCTGAATATATTTTTATTTATTCACTAAGAGAACCAATTATACAAGAAATTGACCTAGTTAAAGATAACATTTTAACTAACTACAACTTAAATTTATTAAACCTATTAAAAACACCTACAAAGAACTTAAATGATGAAAAAAGAGATGAACTTTTGACTCAACTCAGTAATTCTAAAACTGACTATCTCCCATTATTAGTATATGCTGAATATGCTTATTTTCGTTTACAAATTCTTTTAGGTTATAGCTATGGTGAAAGAAATAGAGTAAGAAACAAAACAGAATTACAAATTCATCGTCTAATACGAACTTTTGATGACTTAATTGAACAGGAAGAAGATGATATGGCTATAAAAATTGGTTTAATATTGTCATCACAAATTATTAATTATTTATCCAAGCAAGAGCATGCAGAAGCTAAAAGAATATACAAGTGCGTTACAGAGAAAATATATAAGAGAAAGAAAATAAATTATCCATACTATAAGCGTTATGATATAATAGGAAAATTTATTTCTACTAGTATCATTAATTATAAACAAGCAAGTTATAACTTACGTAGTGTTTTAGAAAGTCTGAATACTAAAAACTACAATTATAAGGAATTGATGCCAATAGTATTTTGTAATTTATTAGGTATAACTCTTTTTTTAGATTATCAATCAATTGAAGAGTTACTAAAATTTTATGTAGCGCATCAAGAATTGCTCTCATATTCTAAAACAAAAGACTATAAAATTTTGAATAATATAGTCTTGGCTAAAGCTTGTTTAAATGATGAAAAGATGAGTCAAAAAAATAATGATTATTTATTAGAATTTAAAAAAATTAAGGATAAAGATGTATCAGCCATTAATTACGCAGGACTTCTTTTTTATTCAGAGCAATATGGAAAAGCTAGATCTGTTTTAAAGAATATTATGGATAGGGAAAAATATGATGATTTTTATCAATTCTATTGTAAATACAATTTATGCTTAATTGATTTGATAGTAGATTTAAATAAAAATCGTTTATCTATTTTAAATAATTTAGAATATCTTGAAACGCCTTCTCTTTTTTACGGGAAGCCACTTGAAAGTATACTGCAGAAAAGAGTTGGCGTATTAAAAAAAATAGTTAAACAAATTGATACTAATCTTAAAACACCTAAAGATTTGGATATTATTTTTTTGAAATATACAACTAATAAAATACCTTTATTTAAATTTTGTTGGAATTTTAGTGATTACCAACATTGGAGTTAAAGGCGCTAAATACTAAAGCTAATAGCGTTTGATGCGTGAAACCTCTTTTTTTTAATAAAAAATTAGGAGAAGAATGGTGTGTGACATATGGTGTTGTGGATATATCAAAGCAATATATGTTTCCGCCACTTTCTACTCGAAAGTCAACTCTACAGTAGTCTTTTAATTCCAATAAATTTGCTATATCTATAGCTGTTTGATAAATATATTTTAGACTATTATAGTTTATACAATTTATAGCAAAGTCTGAAAAATCAAAAAAATCGTATTGAGAACTGTGTTCAAACATTTCTTCTGGTAGTGTTTTACCATAAAGAAATTTTGAATTTTTGACAGAGATTCCTGCTAGCCCAAGAGCCTTAAATTCGCCATTTATTTGAAATAGAGGAACTTCTATCTCGTAACCGTCGATAAATTTTTGGACAATTAAATCTTTTGAAATAGGGTTGTTTTGAATATACTCTGTTAATTCAGGGTGTGATTTACTTGTTGTTTCTGAGAGTATTCCTCTACTAGCCGAACCATTACTCTTTTTTAACAAGAAACGATCTGTTTCTGAAAAAATTTCATTTAAAAAGTTCTCAATGTTAAAAGTAGGAATAAATGCTAGACTTTCAGATTTTAGAAGTTTTTGAAAATGAAACTTATTTCTAGCTAAGTTCATTGCATAAACACTCGAACCAATATAAGGGATGGTTTCGAAATCGCATAAGCTTGTTATAAGTGATTTTTGATTGTTGTTTGACCCCTGCCTTGATAAGTTCCAAACAACTAATCTATTTAAATCTATCTTTTTCTCCATAATATCTTTAATAAAGTCTAATTCGTTGGGATAAGGTAGGATGTTGATTCCATTTAAAATAAGTGAATCAAATATTTCTCCAATCTCTTCATTAGAAAAAAAATCAGTTGATTCATGTGTTTTATTTATTTTTCGTGTAAAACCAATTGCATTATATATAATTGCTAAATTTGTATTAGCCATGGCTTCCATAGAATCATCGATAAGCGTTCTGATCTCATCATCTGTAAATATCATAAAAAAACCTCCAAATAATTGCGTATTATTAGTAGTTTTATTATATCATATATGTTGTAAAAAAATATAAACTTTTATTAAGGAGAAAATATGGAACGCTATATCAATAGTTTTATTATTTATAAAAAAATGCAAAATCTTTCGACTAAAACAATTCATGCATATACAACTGATTTAAATCAACTTACAAATCACTATGATCCAACTAATGGTACTATTGATGATTGTTTTGTTAATTATACTGATTTTTTAATTCAAACAAACAACTATAAGTCCAACACTAAAAAAAGAAAATTGATTACAATAAAAATGTTTTGGAATTTTTTAACTAAAAAAGAGAATTTACAGCTCATGGCTTTACCTACTATAGCTATACGTAAAGAAAAAAGATTGCCAAAAACACTAAGTGTGCTCGAACTCCGTCGATTAACTAGTAGCGTTAATGACTATCAGCCATCATCTGGTAAAAAAGAACGTGATCACTTAAGAGATAAAGCAATCATCGAGATAATGATTAATTTAGGTCTTCGAATTAGCGAAATCAGTAATATCAATTTGAGCGACTATAATAATGGCGATTTAATTATTCATGGCAAAAATAACAAAGAGAGGATACTTTTTTTAACCACTGATATATCAAAACAAATAATCAATGATTATTTAGTTTGTCGCAAAGAGTATACCCCTTCCCCCACTGAAGATTCTTTCTTCTTAAATAAATATGGTAATCGCTTATCTATCTTTGGAATTTCAAATATCTACAAAAAATATAGATATTTATCTCAAATTAATTCTTTGTCTACTCCTCACTATTTACGTCACAGTTTTGCAACACAATTATTGAACAATGGTGCTAACTTAAGAGATATTCAAGAACTTTTAGGACATTCAAATATCTCTACAACGGAAATTTACACAAGTGTTTCTTCTACGCGGAAACAAAAAGTTCTTACTCTTTATGGTTTTAGAAACAATTCATAAAGAAATTAGGGTAATTGAAAATGGACAATTACCCTAATTTCTATTTATATGTTTATTTCACCTCTTTTTTCAACAAATACAGGTTTCATAGAATAAGGACTGCTATTTTACTCTATTATGATATTATTTACTTCGCTCAAATCGCCAACATTATATGGTATAAATATAACCTTATGAGCTTACCTCATAAGGCTTAATTACTTACTATCGGTTATATATCTTTCTGCTTTCATAGACAGATATTTCCCTCCACTACCAATTATCAGATGATCTTGTAAATTGATTTGAAATAATCGACAAGCTTTTTCTAACTTTGCAGTAAATTCGATATCCGCTAATGAAGCGGTCACATTACCTGAAGGATGATTATGCCCAACACAAATAGACACACTATTTGATAAGAGCGCCATCTTTAAGATATCTCTAGGAAAAGCGAGTGATTGATTGATGGTTCCTATATGAACAACTTGAATAGCCGTTGGTTCATTTTTTACGTTTAAGCCCGCTACCACCAAATGTTCTCGGTCTTTTGTTTCAATAAACAGAGCGAATAACTCATAGACAGCTTGAAGGCTAGTACAGGTTCTAGCTGCGTAAAAAGTGGAGGCTTCTTTCACCAGTTCAAGACTGACAATAGCTACACGCTTTCTCGGTTGGTTTGTTTTCATGTCTTTCTCCTTTTTGATTGTTGTAGTTGGTTCTTAGAAAAATGCCAGTTAATAGTCTTCTGGTAATAACATGGTTTGATGACTACGATCATCTATCACCCATATTTTTTTTATTTTGAAATCAGCTATCTTTTCCTTTATGGTGTAGGTATGATAATCGATGAAAAATGGTAGCTCTTGTCGATGAATCACTTCAATTGCTTGGCGTTGATTATCTGGATTGAATTCAAAGATTTGTAAGTAGTCTAATTCTGTTTCTGCTTCACTTCTTTTTTTGTCGATCAAATTCCAGCAATAGAGTTGGATTTCTCTTGGTACTTGTTCGTTCACTCCTCTCGTGACGTAACGATTTTCTTTGTTATCAAACATTCTATTCCCTCCTTAATAAATAAAAATAACCCAATCACCACTTAGATGATTAGGCTTCATAATAATATATAATTGTAATTCATGATGTTTCTATTTCCTCTTTTGTCCTGTATCAGAACGTTTCTTTCTCCACTCACCTGAACTCTTTCTTGTTCTATTCTCACCCGCAGTTGGACCTGTTTTTACTACTGGACCTTTTGTATCTTTTGGACTAGGCATAGTTTTTCCTCCTTTTATTATTTCTTTAGTTCATTCTACTATGCCTTAATCAATTTTGATAGCCTTTTCATAAAATAATATAAATAATGGTACTTGATTTACTTACTCTAAATACTCTGAAAAAAATTAGGTTTTGGCTTAACAGTATTACTTTTTTTTATTTCCGTAAAAAAATTAGTCATTAACTGCCACCTAACCACCAAATCAGAACCTGGGTCAGGATATTTAATATTATTCCTCAACTCCATCTTTGTGATTACCGTTGGAGTTAATACAGGGACTTTATATAAATGTATTTTTTTAACCTTATCATCTGCACAAAGTAGATTTTTCAAATCGAGTCCTTCGTCTATTTTAAACGTTGAATTTTTTACATCGATAAGAGTAAAACCTATTTCTTCATATTGAATCTCTGAAAATCGTACTTTTTTCCCATCAGATATTCTAAGTGGCATAAAACCTTTTATTACATTGTGAGTATGTCCATCATCTATAATATCATTTGGAATTTTAACTCTAGCATTCTGTGGAGCACCGATTGGAAGATAATAATTCATTAAAATTTTGTAGTCTTCATGGAGAAATAGAGTACTTTTTGGATCTCTAAGATAACCTCTTACTGCATCTAGAAATGGTTTATCCATCGAATCTTCTTCTCCATTTATACTAAAAAACATTGCTACAATTTCTTTCGCCACTCTAAGTGGGTTTATTTTTTTTATTGAATGTGTTAAATCGGGCTTTCCATTTTTTAAACTTGTATTATTACGAATAAAATTTTTATTGTCTTCTGTAAATTTGATATACTCCTTAACATATTCACTACCAAAAAAACTATTGCATTCACCACATAACGTATAATACACATTACCGTGAGGTTTTCTTTTAATCCCTTTCGGAAAATCTCCTTTTGTAAAATCCCCTCTAAGAAAATCTTCTAAACCGCCAGTTCGTGTTTTTTTACCTCCAGTATTTCCTGATTTTTTAGGTGGTACATGCTCCTTGGTAAGTTCAGTATATTTTTCACATAAAATGCAGTGACCTTTCACCTAAATCCCCCCTCTAGATTGGCTCTATCTTAATTAATTATATTTCAAAAGAATCCGTTGCAGTTCCTCTTGTGCTGCAGTATCTTCTGATACAAAAAATGGCACTTGTTCTGTTGGCCAATAATCAAAATTACCTTCATCATCTGTTACATAAAACCCACTAGTAAAAGAAGCTGTACCTTGAAATTCATACACTATACCATTATCTGCAAGTAAATATTTTACAATCGGTTTATCTGGATTAGCTACTTCACTAAAACCAGTCGCTGTACTTGGATGATTTTGTTGGTCATTTATTTCATCAGACAATCCAGTTACTCCATATTTTGATGTATAGAAAACTACGCCTCCTAAAGAATGAATAGAATAAATATCCTTTCCATTTCTTATAGTTGGATCTTGTTGTTGAACCAGCACATGTTGACCATCTGTAGTCATTGCATACCAATCTCCCCTTCCACTTGCTCCATGAGTGAAATAACTGTCATTTACAGCCATTCCGCCCATTGTTGCTCTTTCTCCTGCCCATTCAAGAAATTCATTGGAAATCGTTCGCTTTTCCACTTCAGTGTATCTTCTATTTATATTTACAGAAACACTTGATTCTTGTGTATCTGAGTTTTTTTCACTATGCACTTTCTCTTGAGATACAGATTGATCCATTTCTTCGCTAATCGTCGAAAAAATTTCACTAGCTACACTATGACTTGGATCCGTTTTAACCCTTTCAACGGATGAATTTTTAGTATCTTTTTTGTTGCTTGAACAACCACTTATAAAAAATAATAGAATACTAAACATCAATAATTTTCTTTTCATTATCTTCTCCTTACTACCATATTATAATTTCTTAAAAATAATCCAACACATTATCTTTAGATACAAGAAAAACTTTTATACCTAATTGTTTAAGCGGTGTTTGTATCTGATCAATTTGTTTCCTGTGCGTAGCATTATCCGGCAAAGCAATAGCAGAAATAGTATCTTTGCATTCTTGGTTTAAAACTTTTAGTGCGGCAACTACTGCTTTTCCAATATGATTTTTTACTTGATTATCATTGAATGGCTTAGCATATCTAGCAGAACCTTTCATTGAAGACGTTGCACCTTTAGCTTCAATACAGATTTTGTTTCCATTTTTAAATGCCTCAATGTCAATTCCTGTTTGTGTTGTAGTTGCGTATCTTTCTATTGTGTACCCTTGACTATTTAAATAGCTCATCATAATTTCAACTACTTCATTTTCGGTCAATAATTCATTCATTTACCTTAACCTGTTCCCTTCCCAACCTATATCTATCAACTTAAAAGAGTATTAGATCAGTATTATCTTTCCAAAAATATCCCTACTTATGATACGGTTCTGCGTATCGTAAGGGGATGATATTCTTCTACACAAAATACACTATCAGCCTTATTAAAAATTCTATGCAGAACAACTTGTTCCCTCCTTAAGATTAGAATACCCTACCAAATAATTTATAGACCCTATACAAAATAACAAGACTGTAAACATTTGGAATGTTGTTTTGTATAGGTTACACTTAACTGGACAATAAAAATAAGGTGTGTAGACTGAAGATAACACAATCAGGAGTGAAACCACATGTCCAGAAGACCTAGAAGAACCTTTACAACAGAATTTAAAGCCCAAATTGTCGCACTTTATGAGAATGGCAAGAGCCGCAAAGACATCATCGTCGACTACGACTTAAACCCATCTACCTTTGATAAGTGGGTTAAACAACACCATCAGTCAGGGTCCTTTAAGGAAAAAGATAACCGCACTCCCCAAGAACAAGAACTACTTGATCTGAAAAAGAAAAACCAACAATTGATGATGGAAAATGATATTTTAAAACAAGCGGCGCTGATATTCGGATGCGAATCCAAGTAATTAAGGATAATCGCCATAAATACCCAATAGCAGCGATGTGTCGATGTTTAAACGTGCCAAGAAGTACTTATTACTATGAAGCAACAAGAAAAAAAGAGGACGTTCAATTGGAACAGCAGATTCAAACTATTTTCCGTAAGAGCCGCAATAGCTATGGAACGCGACGAATCAAAGAAGAGCTAGAGAAACTTGATAAACGTGTATCACGAAGACGAATAGCGCAAAAAATGACGAAGCTGGGCTTAATTTCAACTTACACTATCGCCCATTTCAAACCGAAGAAAAGTCAGTCAAACGAGTCAGCAGTTAAAAATGTTCTGAACCAAAAATTCACGCAAGAAACACCTTTGACCACAATTGTCAGTGACTTAACCTACGTTAGGGTCGCCGGTAAGTGGCATTATATTTGTACATTGGTTGATTTATACAATCGAGAAATTGTGGGGTACAGCTCAGGACCGCGGAAGGATGCGGAGTTAGTTAAACGGGCATTTCAACAAGTTCAACGTCCTTTGACAGATATTCAGTTATTCCATACGGATCGAGGGAATGAATTTGATAATCAGCTAATTGATCGCGTTTTAGAAGGGTTCCAAATTCAGCGATCCTTAAGCAAGAAAGGCTATCCTTATGATAATGCCGTTGCGGAAAGTCTGTTTAAAACCTTGAAAGTTGAGTTCATTTATCAGTACTCGTTTAACAGTCAAGAGCAGTTATCTCGAGAATTATTTGATTATGTGCATTGGTACAACACCAAGCATTTGCATAGTACACTTAACTATCAATCCCCTGTTGCGTTTCGAATCCATAACCAACAGGGACAGCGATTGGCATAGCGATTCGTTGACAATGAGCATAGGTGTGAGAGTCTATAGGGAACTAGCCCCTGTCTTAAACCTGAGGGCAATAATGCCAGTTCATCGCAGCCTATGACGGCTCGTTGTCAACGGCAATCAGTTAATAACAGAACTCTGTCTAAAGCGCCTTATAATTTCTGTACAGGAAAGTGTTGACATTCCACTGTAAACATTTGGAATGTTGTTTACAGTCTTAAAATGAACTAACCATCACTTTTTTTCTTCTTTTTTCTTTTTTGTTGTAGTTTTTTCTTCTTTGCTTCTGCTCGCTTTCGTTCTTCCTCTTTTTTCTTTTTTCTATACAACAAGAAAAATACGAGAACTAGTAAAAGTATCAAAAGTCCTGCACCAATGACTATATATCGCCAATTTATTCCTTCTTTTAAATCAACCGCTTTATCATTTAAGGTCTTTGCTTCCTCTGCAGTGATCTCAAACTCTTCGTCCCACTGCCATTTTTGACCCGTCTCTTTTGATGCGGCTGTTAAGTTAACACGATAGGTGCCTCGTTCAAATCGCTCGCTTTCCCAACTGATTGGATAGGTAAAACTAGAACTTGGCGCAAAACGATACCCACTGACTTGGCGCTCATGTAGAACTTCTTTACCTCCTTTTTTATAGATTTTCGCGTCATAATCAATCTGTTCTAGATTCGTAGATGCTTGATTTTGCAACGTCACTTCGACTTGATTTCGTCCTGCTTCTTGACTTGCTTTTGATCCAACAAAATCTAGTGCGGCTTTAACAGGACTATCTGATTCTGTTAGCTTTATGCCTACGGTTAAAGAGACCATATTTTCAATTTGCATTCCCTTACTTTTTTTAACTGTACTTGCTTTTTCTTTTGGCTGTGTCACCGTAACTCCACCTAAAATCATGCCATCGAAGGAGTCTTGCGGCATCTTTATCTGAATCGGTACTGTAATCGTTCCTTTTGCTGGGACGGTGACAGTAGGAGCTACCGTTGCGATATCCGTTAACGCCACCTTCAGACTGGAATCTTTTTTATATCCTTCGACAATGGAATAATCAAGGTCTCCATTCATACTTGTTCGGGCATCTGTTAGGGCGATTGTAACGATTTCTTCCTTCTCCCCAGCATTATAGATCGCCAATTCGACTTCTTGTGTTTGTCCAGGAGTCATTCGTAGATCATAATACGTTACCTCTGAATTATGTTGATTGTCAGGTAAGATCGCTTTGACTGAAATATCTCCTACCTCTGCTTGACCTCTAATAGGGAAAAGAAAAAAAATACTACTTATCATTATGTATAGAAATCCTAGAATAACTCGTTGTCGTTGTTTTTGCATGTACTTCTCCTTCTCTCTTAGTAAAAAGTGGAAATGGCTAGCTATCCATTTCCACTTTGATCTTTTTATAATGCGTCTGTTAAACTCCAAGTAATCGTTGAGGAGTATGTCACATTACTTTTAGGTGATTCACCTGTTGGTACATGTAACTTCACTTGATCGTTCTCTTTATTTTCCACATCATCTTTAATCGTACTATAATCTTTATCTTTATCATATGATCCATCAAAAACAACTGAAGAAATAGACGCATTCGCACCCTTGGTTGTTGTTGATAAAACAGTTAATGGCGTAGAATTCAATTCAGCCTTTGCAGTCGTTGTTAACGATTTATTTTGTATGCCAGATAAGATTGTTGTAATATCTGATCCTGATGTTTTATCTAATACATTATTTGTTAATTTCTGACTATAAAATTGGATACGAGTATTTTCTAACACATCCGCTGTATCCTCTTCTGCCACCCCTTGCTCAGTAAAATTCGTGGCAGTCGCAGTCACTTTAAAAATACCATTTTTTCCACGTTCATCTGCTACTTGCACAAATTGTGGGATTTTTACATCCGTACCACTTGGTGTAACTACTCCATCTGCATCTGTTGTCGTTGTTTGGTAACTGGTCAAAAGAGATGGATAATTTTGCGCTTGTGCTGATACTTTTACAGAGCCAAATCTAAAATGAGGAACATTTGTCAAACGAAGACTGCCCTTTGTGGAAGCCCCTTCCTCTAATTTGATAGTTGTATTTTCTGTTCCTGGTTTGATCAATCCACCTACACCGTCGTTTTCTGTAAATAACACGGTACCATTTGTCGTTGTACTTCCTACTTCTGTTGCTTGAGCTGATTGTCCTGCTAGAATTGTTGCTCCACCAATTGTTAGTAAAGCGACAGTTGCTACTGTTTTTTTCATTTTTATATTCCTACTTTCCTTTTTTTATGTGAAACATTAATGAGATACATTAATGAGCACGACCTTTATATGTTTGTTACAATTCTTATTTGTTAGTTATGGTGCATTGGTTAATCCCCAATTAACGGTTGCCTGATACGTTCCTTTTTGTGCTTTTCCAGCTGGAATTTTCAACTTAAAGCTACTCGTATTATTCAACGGAATATCTATTTTTGTTGTGGCTGTTGAATTGGTTTTTATGGTTGTTCCTTCGGTTTTCTTTATCATCGTATTTCCATAATACAAAATACCAGGAAGTGTCGCAGTTGAGCCCTCTTCTTGAAGGGTAAAATCACTGGCCACGTTCACAGTGACTTTCCAATTTCCTTTGACCTCTCCTTCGCCCGTTGTCTTTCGATTGTCTCCAACGATTAAAGCAGAATTATCTTTGGAAGCCGATGATTCTTGATCAAATGCGCGAATATTTTTTGAATCAAATTTCATCGTTGCTGGAATTGTTATAAAACGTAATAACCCTTTATATTGTAAAATATACACATTAGGATCTATCTCTGCATCAGCGTCCTTCCACTGAATAGGAACCGCACTTGGTGTCGTTACTTTTGTTTTATTATCTGCTTTAAAATAATCGACAAATTCATACCCTGTCCCGTTTGTAGCGGCAGTTTTTGATTCCGTAATACTTTCTAAGGTTGTGAAATTAATTGTTTTCCCAACAATTTGGTCATCCAAAAAAATGGGAGCAATCGCTAACGTTTTGTCTTCTTTCTTATAGGTTAACGGGTTGTCATCCTTATCGTATAACGCATTCCCATCTTCATCATTCGAGTTGATCGTGACTGTCACAAATCGATAATATACCGTTACTGGCGTCCCTACCGTTGTTGTCTTTGATTCATCCGCTGTATCTCGTTTGATCTCATAATGAACTTTTTTTATTGGATTCGGTTTATCCGCTGCAGGTGGATTGCTTTTATCTATCGGCTCTACAGTTTGTAGATCTACAATATCTGTTTCTACTGGAGTGACTGCTTTTTCTGTGATGTCTTCTCCTGTTTCAAAATCATAAGCAACGACCTTTCCATCACCCATGACTTGTTTACTAAGATCCTCTTTCTTCAGCGTGGACGTAATATCCCACGGCAGAGAAATTGGTTCCGTATTAAAAATAGTCGTCCCATTTTTCCCTATTTGTTCACTATTGTTGCCCATCACATAAACATATGTATCTCTTGTAATAGGTTTCCCATTTTTAGTCAATGTATAGGTTAAGGGAAATTTACCAAATTTTTTAGTTGCATTGATAGCAGCTAATTGTATTGGATCAACTTTTACATCTGTATTGTAATTCGTTCCTGCGTCCAAATCCCATGCCAACACATTCCCATACTTACTTGTTGTATCTTGTCCAGTCAATAAGACTTGTGTTAACCCGCCAGTTTTTTGTAGTTCTGTTAGATCACTTAACTTGATAGTAAAGTTTTCTGCTCGAAGGGCTGCTTTTGTAGTTGTTTCATCGTAGACTGTTTTGGAATCAACTTTATTCACCCACCGTGAAGTTGAGGTTTTGGATTGATTTGAATCTGTAGCGAAATAAGTAACTCTGTTAGGACCAACTTTATCATTATCTTCAAAACCTAATTTTTCCCAATCAATAGCTTGAGTGTATTTATCAGTATTCATATCAAAACTTTTGGGATTTTTTTGAAAACGGTCGTTTAGCCATTCTTGCCCATAAAATAATGAGTTAGTATCATTAGTATCGTATACAACAACATCCTTTAATAAACGTTCATTTTTACTATCTTGATCAGAATTTTTTTGAGTGATATCATAAATCATATTAGGCATTTTTTTTACAATTGGGGCATAATCAACTATTCGATTGAACGTGCCAAAATAAGTATATGTCTGTTGTGTATTAACAAAAGAATCAATTGGTAGTTGTTGAGTAAATACCTTTGATAACTCGCTAAACGAATCTGGCTTAACTGTTCCAAAAATAGCAAACTTAGAATCAGAACCCGCATCCTCTAATGAAATTATTTTATTTAGTGTATAACTTCCTGATGGAACATCAAATACAGAAACGTTTTTAATAGTAAAATCTTTATCCATATCACCACTTACGATACTAGGTCTATTTATTCCATACTCCGATAATGCTGGCAAATCACCTTTCGTATTCAAAATATAAGAATAATTTTCTGAATCAGTTGATTTTTTTACTAAAAGAGAAGTTCCCTCTGGATATTCTAATTTACTGATTATTTTAGTTTCATTTTTAACATTTATTTCAAGCAAATTGCCCTTTTCTACAGGGGAAAAAGCATAAAAGTAAAAATTACCTGAATCATTGATATTTGGAAAGTAATTAAGTGTTTCCTCTGTCCCTTTGCTAGAGTTACCCACAGAGGAAACATATAGTTTTTCTTTAAATTGCAAATCTTTATCATATAAACATACAGCTTTTACCACAAGGGCTTCGTTTGTAGTTGTATTGGCCTTATATCTATACGCTCGTGTTGTAATTAAATAGTTATCATCATCTATTTTTTTTAGCATATCGATTGCGACGCTATTACCAGAGACTTGTGGTGTCTCAAAACCAGGGTACCCAGCAAGATTTCCTTCCTTGGTTTGAGCTGGATTGTATATTTGTATATCCTTCGTAATTTTTGTAAAAGTATTCGTGTCGGCATTGTAACTAATTAAGGGCGTTGGCACATTAACTAAATTACTTTCTTTAAGTACATTATCATCTACAATGTTTATTTTTGTAAAAGTTACATTTGGAAAGTTTTGCCCATTAATATTAAACTCCTCAAACAAACTTCCTGCAATACTCACCCCTGTTGCTGTTTGTGTTTCTATCTTGAATTTTTTATCCGGAGCTATAGATGCATCTCCGCTAATATCTACTGACATATCCAATAAATTTGACTCTCCTCCTAAGTAAGCTATTACACTGAAATAGAATCGCCCGTCTTTTTCATACGTAGATAAATTCGTTAAGTCTTCAAATCTTGTCCCATTTTGTATAACATCATAATAACCCAGTACTTTTCCTTCATTATCTAGGTAGTACAATACTCGACGACCATATGCTGGTACAGTTTGAGCATCATAAATACTTACGATAAATCCTCCTGAAGGTACTGGAATAATATTATTGCTACTCGATAAAATACCACCGGCATAATTACTTCTACTAGAATAGAGTGAAAAAGTATTTGGTTCACTGACTCTTGATACATCACTACCTTGAACATAGTCTTTGTATTGGGTTTTATCAATTTTTGGTTCGATTATATCTATCGCGTCTTTTGGAATAGTCATTGCTATATCTGGCGTTAAACCTGTATCAATTGTAATTTCTTTGTCCGGATTGGCTTTGATAACTTCCTCTTGGCTATAATATCTAAAAAGAAATAGTCCTAAACAGCTAATCACTCCTAACCCTATTAAAAGTTTTACTCTTTTTTTGTTTAATTTTTTCATGGTTCACACCTCATATTTCTACCTGTCTATCTACATTATTCTTGTATGGACAGTTTCTACTTCTTCTTCTTGCTACTATTTTTGGTACATAGATTGTTACAATAACTTTCTCCAATTGAAACGATGCACTCATTTATAGGTTATACTTTCGGCTAGTGTTTGTGATGGATTGAAATAAATCGGTTACTTTCGCATTCAGTATCCATTCTTTTGTTTTCGTGAGACAATTATCACATACAGCCAAACAGACTGATTATACTCACATAGCTAAGCAATATAGCATTATTTTTAAAGTCTTTTCTTGAGTTTCCAAACAACTAACATCCATTTAAAAGCTTAGATAGTTACTAACATTTATTTTTCACTTAAGTTCTATAGATTATCACAATAACTTCCTCTACGATGTATTGTGTGGTTCGTTAGTTTCTATTAATTAGATTGCTGGGTCTTCTGCTAATGTCCAGTTCACTTTACTTGTAAATTTCTTATCTTTTACATTACTGTGATCTTTTACTTTTAATTGAACACTAGATACTTCTTTCGCTACTGCTAAGGTAGTTGCTTCTGATTGTGTTTGTGTCGCATAGTCTAATACTTCCACTTCTTTTGTTGCCCCTGCCACCAACGTTACTGTTGCTGGTGAAGCGGCGTAATAAGCTAATTGTGTCGGTGTCATCGCGCTCAAAGCATTGTCTGCTGTGATCGCTGGTGTTGGTGTTGCTGGTTTAGCTGCATCTGACAATTTTGTATCAATATTGTACTTTTGTGCGGTTCCTAAATTAAATGATAGTTCTGCTTTATCTAATTTCGTTACAGTACTAACGCCTTTATCATCTGTTGCAGTATTTTGGAACTCATTCAATGTCGCTTTTACTGACCAACCATTCTTTTTATCTGCACGATCATCAGAAACTGCTAGATATTGTTTCACTGCTGTTTTAGGTGTTCCGTCTTCATTTGTACCAAATTCTTGTTTATAAGTTGCTGCTGTTGCAGTGGCTGCTACATCATGATTTCCGAAATCAAAAGTTGTTGGAACATACGCCAAAACTAGGCTTCTTTGGAATGGTCCACCGCCAGGTGTGCTTTCGCTAAAAAACGAAATAGATCCATCTGTTGTCATTTTATTGGTTGTTGCTTCTTCTGCATGAGCGTTGTTTCCACCCATCAATACTGCACTAAATGCTGCCGCTGTTGTTAATCCTACTACTACTTTTTTATTCATGATATCCTCCGATTTTTGCTTGTAGAGAAAGTTATTGTGCTAATCTATAGAACTTAAGTATCCAGCTAGTGTATTATCCACCCAATTGCATCAATTGATTTTTTACCGATACAAAAAGATAAACCATCAAGGAAAAAGAACCAATTGATACCAGTAATAACAAGTAATTAAGCAGTAATACGTTGAATGAATACCCCAATTTTTTCTTGGACTTCCGGTCTTTCAAGAATGTCCCTACAAAAACTAACAAGGCAATCAGACCAATCACCCCACTTGCCGCAATCCATACATAGATACTCATTTGCACTCACCTTCTAATGGGTGTTTTCTCTTGAAAAATAAAACCCCAATCAATAGAACGAAAAACCAACCGATTAGTAAAAACATAATTGGTTGTAACAATTCACCTGTCATTGGCAACCGTCCAGTGGGTTTGGTTGTTGGATTCGCTGGAACAGAGGGCACTGTCCCAGACAGATCTGTGGATGTCGTTGTTTCTGTTTCACTACTGTGAGTAAATCCAATTCCTGTCTCTGTCCCGACTGCCTCCCCATAGACAGGAGAAATAGTCATCAAAGATAAACAGCCCAACAAGCCAATCAAACACCCTTTAATCCATTTTTCTTTTCTTCTCATTTTTTTTCTCCTTTCGCTTTCTGTTTTTCTTTTGTTTGATCATTCGTTGTTTCCATTTTCTTTGCCGTATCACTAGGTAACCACCGACTAGTACGGTCAACAGTCCAGCTCCAACAATACTGAAATACGCCCACTCCGGTAACGTCAATTTATTCAAAGCTTCTTCATTCATTTGCTTCGCTGTAGAGGCAGAAATTTCAAAGTCTTTTTCTAGTGTCCACGAGTCATAGCGACTTTTCGCCCCTACTTTAGCTTGATACTTCCCTGCGGGAATAATATCTATTCCCCAATCAACCCCAAATTTAAACCGACTATTGGGGGCAATAGAGCCATTTTCTAATTTCTGTTTTTTGACAACTTTTCCCGTTTTTTTATCGATAATAGAGGCAGTCATCGTGACGTCCGCAATCATTTTAGGCTCTGGATTTTGAAATTCTAATTGAATGGTTTTAAATGAGTGACTTAATTCTGCTTTTGCACTTAATAGATTTAGGGTCTTACTATTCGAATAGTCTTCTTCATTTTCTGCTAAAATCATGCCTATGCGATAGGCATAGGCTGAAGTAATGGCATTCTTCTCTTCTGACTCTTCTTCATTTTCTTGTTGAAAATAAACAGTCCCCAATTTGATTCCCTCAAAAGAGGCTTTTGGCGGAGTGATTGTCAGTGTGACCGTCCGTTCCTCGTCTTTTTTTATTTCAAATTCCGGGTCACTTACGGTGATAATTTCTTCAATCGACTCAGTGAGTGTTGGGTCCTTCTCCATCCCCGCCTTATAGGCAACTGTTCCTCCCTCCGAAGTAATCGCATTCGCCATAAAAACTTTTACTTTAGTGGGTGTTTCCGATTTCCCGGTAACTTTTATCTCTACCCTTTGCGGAACATTTGGTTCAGTCTTTAAATAAAAATATTTTTTTTCTTTATCAATTTGTGTATTAGGGATAACTGCTTCCACTTCAAATCCTAATGGAAGTTCTTCTTCTGCTGCTTTAGCCGGTTTCCCTATCAGGATGAAACTCCAAATCACTAGACTTAGTAAAGCGAATTTCATTTTTTGTTTATACTTACTGTTCATTCGACTGACTACCCTTTCGTCCCTAACATTCTTATTACTTTAAGGCTTAATTATTGAACTTTTCTCCATTCTGTTTTACTATAAAAATATGATTGTGTTTCATTAACTTGCGCTGTTAGCTATTTTATAGTGATTAAACTTCTTTACTTGACTTATTTTCATAGTAAAAACAAGTACTTTATTAAAAAAAACGGAAGACATTCACTATTTTTCTTGTTTATCCATGACCTATCTATCTAATTATTATGTTAGTTAAACTCACAAATTACTTATTTACGCTATACATGTACCCTTTATTTCGAATCGTTTTGATGGTGAAATCTTCGCTGCCTTTTACTTTATTTCTTAAGTGAAAGACAACATTAGCCAATGTACATAAGTTTGCTTTTTCATTGTTCACCCAAATCGTAGTGATCAAGCGATCATACGACACACACGTATCTTTATTTTGATATAACAGCCTAAGTAATTGGTATTCATTCCTTGTTAACAGTTGTTCCCGACCATTCACAGAAATGGATTGATTCTGCTCATTCACAATCGTTCGATCACCTTCTTCCTGATGCCCAGACGCCGTTTCCTTCGTTCGTTGAAACGTATTTTTTATAATGAGAGATAGCCGATGAATTTGCGTTTCATCCGTAACCACTGCATTTGCGCCCAACTCCATTAACAGCTCTTGTTCATAATCAAGTGCAATCGTAGAAAAGATCCAAACAAACAAGTGTGGATTCGTTTGACATATTCGTAACCAGTCCACAACAACTGGTAATTTCTCTTTTTCTGTCAATGGGATAACGACACCAGAAAAAGAAGCTAACTCTTCTTTTTCGTGGATAACAGCCAATGAGTGTTGCTCCTCTGCTAACTGTTTAAACCACCGTTCATTATCTAGCAACGGCTGGTCAATGACACCTAAGTCTGACATGAGTTTCTTTCATTCCTTTCTATCATGGGGAAGTAGCGTAGACTAATCGGTAATTTCTGTGAAAACTTTCTCTTTACCGCTACTGTGTCTAAAAAAGTTATTGCGTGCGCAGTTGTTCTCTTAGAAGTAACTATACTAAGTGCTATCCTCAAAAGAAGATTCTACTAATGATTATCATCCCTTGTTGACTACCATTGACGGCGTAAAAAAATGATTCTCGTTCAATCATAAAAAGAATTGAGAAGAAACCACGCTGTACCTTCCGATTTTTTCTTTGTAAATAGCGTCAAAAAAGAAAGCGCTAACATTCCGATGAAGTGCAATGTATCTACACAAAAACAACTATTTTTTTTATTTTATTCCTTTTTATTATTTCGCTTGTTCCATTTGTTGGATCACTTGTTTGCGACTCTCTAAAAAAGAATCAGTGTAGATATCTAACGTTGTTTGTGTTGATGTATGGCCCAATAGCTTACTAACCGAAGCAACATCCCCTTTGGCTTCAATACAACGTGTCGCAAACGTATGACGCAATTGATGAAAGTTTACCGAAAAAAGGGCACATTTCTGCCTTATTTTATGGAAATAGTAGGTTAATACCCGTGGTTCGGTAGGCTTTTGTTTGTTGGAACAAACAAAAGGGCCTGGCGCTTTCTTTTTCCATCTTCTTAAATATTTATACAGGGTATACGTCATAGGAATCGTTCGATTAGAACAATCCGTTTTGGCTTGATCTAATACTAATTGAGTCCGTTCACCCATACGCATGAGAGGGACTCGTTGATACGTTCGACGTATATGAATCGTTCGTTGATCCAGATCAATATCATCCCAATGTAACGCCGCAATTTCACCAATCCGTAATCCCGCATGAAGAGCCAACAACACTGGGAGACCTTGATAAAGTGGGCGTGTTTTCGCTTCTTTTTCTAACTGTGATTGGTGGTATTTCGATAAGGCTTTTCCCTTGTTTCGCTTCTTTTTGGGCAGCTGTATTCGTTGACAAGGAGCATGTAGAATTTTTCTTTGCACATAGGCTTCATTCAAGGACTTTTTCAAAATTTGATAGAGCACATGAATCGTTGTGGCCTTTAATCCTTGGCTTTGCCATGTATCAATAGCTTGTTGGATAGTGGAATCATCTAATTCATTTAATGAAATGTGCCCAATCAATGGAAAAATGTAGTGTGTCAATTTATAGAAGTACGTATGATATGTTGAGCTTTTCAGCACCTGTTGATGGTCATGCATCCAAGAAAATGCCCAATCCTCATAAGAAATAGCAGCTTCTCCTTTTAGTTGAATAAGGGTTTGATATTTTAGTTTATACGTATACAAGCGATGCTTGACATCTCCATACGTTTTTCCATAGATATACCCATATTTTAGTTGACCGTTTTCTTTACGCCCTTTTTTATAGCGTCCCTCCCAACGACCATCTTTTCTTTTGTATATATTTTCACCTTTTCGAGGCATATTAGTCATCCTTTCTTGACGGCTTATTTGACGGTGTATAAAATAATCCTTTTTTGTCTTAATTTCATGAATATTTCCAAAATAAAGAAAAAAATGAAAAAAAGGTTGTTTTATTAGTTCATTTTTAATATAATTAAGGAAGACATTCAGATATTTATTGAAAATCAACAATAATTCTTAGTATAGTTACTTCTAAGAACTTATAGATTGGTACTGTCCTTCTTATTTACTAATAAAATCAGAAGGATAGCACCATTATCTCTTTTTTTCGATAATTTTTTTATTTAAAAAAAGAGATAAAAATACTATTAGCATATAAAAAAAGAGAGAATTTTGTATGAACTAAAGCAAATCTTTCTCTTTTTTTAATTTCGTTACGCACCTCCCTAACAATATCCCTAGCGATGCGAGACCGAACACATGTGCCAAATGTGTTTTCTAATCGTAACATCAGTAATAAAATATACGACATATTCATTGTCTTGCTTATCTACATATAAATACAAATGGGTCATTACTAGTTTTGGTAATTGTTTTTTGGCTCCTTCTGGAAGAGTAGCTTCGTCTAGTTCTTCTCTCTCCAGTGTGACAGATTCATAGCTCCATTCCTCTTTTACTGTTACAAGATGCATTTGTTTTTGTAAAATGTTCATTGCTTCATTTAACATGGCTTTTTTCCTTTCTATGGTATAAAAATAACCTTATGAGCTTCCCTCATGAGGCTTCATTACTTACTATCGGTTATATAGTCTTCTGCTTTCATAGACAGATATTTTCCACCACTACCAATTATCAAATGATCCTGTAAATTAATTTGAAGCAATCGACAGGCTTTTTCTAACTTCGCAGTAAATTCAATATCCGCTAATGAAGCGGTCACACTCCCTGAAGGATGATTATGCCCAACACAAATAGACACACTATTTGATAAGAGCGCCATCTTTAAGATATCTCTAGGAAAAGCGAGGGACTGATTGATGGTTCCTATATGAACCACTTGAATAGCCGTTGGTTCATTTTTTACGTTTAAACCAGCAACCACCAAATGTTCTCGATCTTTTGTTTCAATAAACGGAGCGAACAACTCATAGACAGCTTGTGGACTAGTACAGGTTCTAGCGGCGTAAAAAGTTGAGGCTTCTTTTACCAGTTCAAGACTGACAATAGCTACACGTTTTCTCGGTTGGTTTGTTTTCATGTTTTTCTCCTTTATGATTGTTGTAGTTGGTTCTTAGAAAAATACCAATCAATAATCTTCTGGTAATAACATGGTTTGATGACTACGATCATCGATCACCCATAACTTTTTAATTTGGAAATCAGGCATCTTTCCCTTTATGGTGTAGGTATGATAATCGATGAAAAATGGTTGCTCTTGTCGATGAATCACTTCAATTGCTCGGCGTTGATTATCTGGATTAAACTCAAAGATTTGTAAGTAGTCTAATTCTGTTTCAGCTTCACTTCTTTTTTTGTCGATCAATTGCCAGCAATAGAGTTGAATTTCTTTTGGTACTTGTTCGTTCACTCCCTTCGTGATGTAACGATTTTCTTTGTTATCAAACATTTTATTCCCTCCTTAAAACACAAAAATAGACCAACCACCATTTAAGATGATTGATCTTCATAGATATAATATATAATTATTTTTGAGCTAGATAACTAATTCACCTTCATCGTATTAATAGGTGAATCTATCCTAGCAAGTGTCAACTGCTCAACTTCTTTCTCAGTCATTATAGAAAGTTGTTCTTCTCCAATAGTATGAAGGATATGAATGTAATCATAGACACTCTTGATGTACGTATAATCTCCTTTAGTTAGATATAAATATAAATTTTCTAAATAACTAACGCTCATGTGATACTTATAATTCTTATTTTTTGGGTTTTGCTTTTTAGCAAGCACTAAATAGTCTTGCACTTTCCCATATTCCTTACTATATAGTTTGGAGGTAATCAGATTAGTAATTAAATTATATGCAAATTGTTTTGTTACTGTATTTCGATTTTCTTCATCTTTTATTGGAATCGCTCTTCTTATTAATAGTTCAGCTTGTTGCTCTTCTAAAAGAAAAATAATATTTGACATCAATGTATAATCATATTGAACATAGTATGATTTTTTGCTTAAATAAGTAAAACTATCATTTAATCCTTCTTTTGTCACTTGCTCAACTTCTGACCAGTGATTTGAAAAGAACACCTTAATCGCAATAAAATTGGAACGTTCCTTTAATGATTGATTTTCTATATTTTTCAATTGATTATAGTAGTGAAGTAATTCTTTCTTTTTACTTTGATTCGTAAGATGAGTAGCGCAATATTCAAATAATTGTCTAAACTTTTTTTGATCATCGTCCAATGAAGAATGACAGATAAACTCTTCTGGTGAAATAGAAAGCTTATTAAGAATTGCTGTTAGTTCAGACATCTTTATTTCTCGTTTACCGCTTTCAATTCTAGAATAAGCGGAAGTATCATGATAAGGTAATACTTCTTTTTGTGTAAACTTCATATTTTGTCTAAAAAAGAGCAATGTTTCATTTACATTCATAAGATATACTCCTTTTTTGTAAAATTATACCACATATCAATCTATTTTATACTTAAAGTTTAAATACCGTTTATAATCAAATTAAATTCTGTTATGATAAAGGTAGTAACAGAATTTAAGATAGGAGAGATTAGTATGTCTATTTTATTATTGGCTGTAGTAGTTCCATTTGTTATCATCGTAGCACCATAGATAGATGATTAAAACAATAGAAACGTGAAGAAACACCTATATTGCTACATTGGATTACTTCACGTTTTGTACTTTACAATAGGATACTATTCACCTAAATAAAATCAACTTTCTGTAAGTTTTCTTCTATTACAATTTGTCCACATTTCCATTATAGGAGCCCATCACAAATTATTAAAACAGAAACAACTACTCAATAAGAGATCAACTCTTTTACACTCAAATCTCCAAAAGAGGTTATCACCTTATCTGTCACAGATAAATCTTGAGGCGGATAATCAGGATTTTGAAAACCGATAACTGTCATCTCTGCCCTACTTGCTGATAAAGCACCATTTTTGGTATCTTCAAAAGCCAAACATCTTTGTGAAGGAACTTTTAATTGTCTAGCTGCTTCTAAAAAAACATCTGGCGCAGGTTTTGTTTGGAAATCAGCTATCTTTCCCTTTATGGTGTAGGTATGATACTCAATGAAAAAAGGTTCTTCTTGTCGAGGAATCACTTCAATTGCTTGGCGTTGGTTATCTGGATTGAACTCAAAGATTTGTAAATAGTCTAATTCTGCTTCACTTCTTTTTTTGTCGATCAATTGCCAGCAATAGAGGTGAATTTCTTTTGATACTTGTTCGTTCACTCCCTTCGTGATGTAACGCTTTTCTTTGTTATCAAACATTATCTTTCCTCCTTAAAACACAAAAATAGACCAACCACCATTTAAGATGATTGATCTTCATAGATATAATATATAGTTGTTTTTGAGATGAATACGCTAGTTTAACCTCATCATATTAATAAGTAAATCAGCCCTAGAAAGTATCAACTGCTGTTATGATAAGAAAACACTCATCTATAATCCATCTTTATCTAGACTATTTTAATTTCACAAATCTAGCTCACCAATCGTAAAATTGGTAAAATGCTTTAGTTATCTGAATCGACAGGTTAAATAACTAGCTAAGTGTTTTCTACAGATACATATACTTTTCCAGAATAGTTTGATACATTTTCTATTTTTATAGTGTAATTCTTATTGTTAGTGACATCAAACGTTTTTTCCCCTTTAAACTCAATTACAAAGTGATTATTGTCGAAACTTACACCATCGTTTTTGTTTATGGGAGCTTTTTTTTCAACAACCTCACCGTCAACAGTAACAAATTCTGTTTTTTGTTTTGTTACTGTATCATAAAATATATCTGTTGTTAAATCATGCCAGAGTTCTTTATCGTATTCTGTACTAAACTTTAACTTAATGCCATCTTTATTCTCAATTCTAAGTACGGAATCGTAATCCACTTGCTTTACTTTCGGTTCAACTTTTAGCACTATCTCTTGTCCTGGATTGAGTGTTTTATAGCCCAATCCTGCGAATATTTTGGTGTAGTTTATAAAAACTAAAAAACTAAAAAGTAAAGCTACTATCGCAAATACTATGAGTAAGTATGTATATAGCCTCTTTCTATAGGGGTACATTAATTACTCCCCTTTCGGTTTTTATAATCTTTTATCCCATCTTCAATGTATTGTGCATCGTTTGGATTGTCCCCAAAATTACCTTTTTTCATGTTTTCTAACCATTTAGCTATATCTTTATCAGACCAAGCTTGTAGCTATCTTTTCCCTATACCAATCGTAAAGGGAAGCACCTTTTATATTGTTTTTAAATACGCTATTTCTTCTTCTGTCCATTTTTTATGGACTAAGATATCTAATTCTCTTAATCTTTCAAATATGTTAGTCCATATTTTTGAATTTCTTACTGAATCAGTATTCCATAGTGGACCATTTATCATTTCAAACAGTTCATCTCTTATATTTTTTGAGACACTATAAATTTCTTCATCGATAATCCCTTCTTTTTCTAGTCTATCTAAAGTATAAGGACTAAAATATGCCACCACATCACCTAAAAAAACTTCAAAAATGTAATCGTACAGCTCTTGGTCATTCATAGTTTCTATATTACTTTTAACTTTCAAACTATCTAAAAAACCATTGAAAGAATCCCCAATTGTTAATTGTTTCAAATTGCTCACCTCTATTCTATTATTACTAAAGTTGCACCATCATCCAGTGTTGGAACATAATTATCACTAGGTCTTATTACTTTTACTCTTCCTGTTGTTCCTGATGAGAAACCATAATATGAACCCACGTGGATTCCTTCTCCTGGATGATAAAATATCATTCCATCTCCTTTATTAATAAACTTCCAACCATTTCCAGCAGAGCCATATGTATCTTCAATCCATCCAGATCCTAAAATAGATTTGACTTCATTTTTTGTACTTCCATACAATCGCTCTGGATTTGCTATTATATCATCGAATGACGTGGGTTTCCATTGGACATTTCCAGCACCATATTTATCTTTAAAGTAATTATTCCAGTCTTTTCCAGAGACTGGATTTTCTGCACCAAAATCAGTTTTTGGAGGTTTAGTCCCACTAGATTTCTTTGGAGTTGAAACCTTCGCTTTAGAACCTGCATAAGAAAGCCCCGCCATCATAGCAAGGTCATATAGTCCACTATCTTGTGCGAATGCATATCCTGTCGAAATATAGCCACTCAACTGTATAGAACCTTTTGATAGTCCTTCATATTTTTGACCTGTTATATAGGTTTCTCCTCGTCTTAAGGCATCATTCTCTAAATCTCTGATTTTTTTCCAATCGACAATTTGATAATAACTGGGATCTAATTCCGTTCCATGTTGTTCTAAGAAGTTTTGTAATTCACTATTATCAAGTCTGCGGCCATCTTTATCTATAAACCAATTAACTGAAACCTTCCCAGTTACAGGGTCTTCATATGGCCATGCATAAATAGTATAGCCTTCTAGTTTCTTTAAGTTGTTATTAAACGCTTCTTCTTTTTGCTTTGCTTTAGCTACTTCTCTATTTTTCCAACGAGTAGTAATAGCTTTTGCCCAGTTCATATCTAACTTACTGATATCAAAAGTCCCTGTAGAGGCATTCCACGCTTTACAATCCTTTACTTGATTAATCGCTGTATTCAATTCTTGTTGAGAAGAAGTATATTCACTAAAAAAGCTTGTTGACTGAGCTTCCTGTTGAATTATGGATATATACTAATAAAGTAGACCCTTTAAATGATAATCATACTTCCGCTTTTGAGCATAGAAAATCCATCCAAGAATAGATATGTACCTTTCTTGAATGGATTAATTTTAATTAAGAGTTAGTATAAAGTAACTCCATGACTTTTTCAGCATTATATAAAATCGAACTGCATCTTCTTGTTTTAGTTCGAATGTTAATATTGGGGCATCCACCCATGCAAGCAGGAAGTACAGCACAATCTATACATTTTTCATCTGATATTGCTTC
This sequence comes from Enterococcus sp. AZ170, assembly GCF_050545135.1. Lineage (NCBI taxonomy): Bacteria > Bacillati > Bacillota > Bacilli > Lactobacillales > Enterococcaceae > Enterococcus > Enterococcus sp. AZ170. The sequence goes on from NZ_CP172947.1 coordinate 3,151,751, forward strand.
ATAATTCAAATAATTTGAAAGTACACTGTTGAATTCTGGTCCTTTAAATACATTACCTACAGAGAATTCTTTTCTTCCTATTTCATCCCAACATTTGTATAAATCTCCTAATGGGTCAATAACATAACTATTTAATGACACAGCTCCACATACACCTAATAACTGTCCAGGGACATTAATCAAGTTATACCCTTTTTTTAGAGCTGCAATATAAAATTCTATTTCTTCATAGGAGAACTCTTTATCATTGAAACATAAAGGATTTGGATTCTCATCCATCGTATCATCAACAGAGGCAATATAAAAACCTACTTTATTTTTAAGACCTCGATCATCCAAAATATCTAAAATCTCAACAACTCTTGATATATTGGATTTGTCGACATTAACTCGGATTGAAATGTTAATTATGCCACAAACTTCTTGAATATTATTCATAATTGACTCAAATGTAGGCCTCCCATTTTGGGGCACCCTTCTTGTATCATGAATATCAGGTGGCCCATCTAAAGTTATTTGAGCTCGTTTAATCCCTAGTTCTTTTAAAATTAATGCATTCTTTCTATTCAAATAAAATCCATTTGTCACTATATCCGCAGAATAATTCTCTTTGAGTCTGGGGATTTCCCACAGAGCCTTAGTAATATTTATAATACTTTTCAATCCCATCAAAGGTTCTCCACCATACCAACAAATATCTAACCTTTCTTTATTTTCAAAATCATTTTTGATAAAATCAATAACTTTTTTTTCAACTATTGGGGTCATTTTATTATGTCTATAACCTTCTTCAAAACAATACGGGCATGCAAAATTACACTCCATAGTTGGAGCTAAAGTCAATGACAATGAATTTTCATTCGATCTTATCAAATTATTATTAAATTTTATTGATCCTATTTCATCCATGTTGTCTTCGACTAACATACTTCCTTTTTTTAATTCATTCACTAAATCTTCCTTATAGAAATTTTGATTTTTAATGGCGTAATACGCCTCTTTATACTCCTCGTTTAAAAATAAAACTCCTGAAGAGTAAGAGTTGTAAATCAATAAGCCTTCATCCAGAATTTTTTCGATATTAAACTTTGATAATTTCATCACAAACATCTCCCGACTAAAATATTCAATAGCACAATTCTAATCTAAAAAATTCTAATTGTAAACAATTATTTTCTATTAGTATTTACAAATATCTTTAAAGGGTGTAAAATACATTGTGAAATATATATCAATCAAAAGGAGAATGAACATGAACTGGATTGCAGCAGATTTTAAAATGACTAAGGAAATAGAACCAAGATGGTGTATTTTTAGGTTAGCTTGTAATAAAAGAAATGATGATACTTGTTGGATTCATGGTTAGATAGGAGTGTATAACAGATGAATTGGATAAACAAAGCAAATCTATCAGATAACTTAATTACAAGAGATACTTGTGTAGTTAAAGGTTGTTGGACAAACAATGAAGGTGGAGCTTGTCTCATTAAATATTGTGTAACTAGATTTTGTTTTATGGATTATTAATACGCCATCTTTTTATTCACGTATTCATACGGAGGTGATTTTATGAATTGGATAAAAGAAAGTAACTCCCTAGACTTAAGCACTAGAGACACCTGTGTAGTCAAAGGTTGTTGGACAAACAACGAAGAAGGGGCATGTATTATCAGATATTGCGTAACTAGATTTTGTCTTAAAAATTGGTAAAGGAGATAGCTATTATGAATTGGACATCACTGCCAACCACAAATGATAACTCAAGATCTTTGTGTATAATTAGAAATTGCAATAAAAATAAGCCTTGTGGAAGTTTAATATGCTTTGCTTATGGAAACGACAGATAAAAAGGAGATGATCATAATGAATTGGGTTACCTATAGTTCTCAAGAAATAGAACCGAGATGGTGTTTATGGAGAAATTGTGCTAAATATTCGAATAATTGCGTGATTCACTTTACATGATTTTTATTTTACAAAGATAAGTATCCGATCTTTTTAATCGGATACTTATCTTGTTAAATATTTCCATATTTTTTTTTATTTATTCTCCAAAAAATAAAAAATACAATTATATCAAACACAATAGGATAAATCGAAATAACATTATTCTCCCCATACCCTATGTTTATTAGGTGTGGAACCTCAATTCCGGGATATACAATGGAATAGATTATATTTAATAGACCTTGAAAAAAGTCAACACAAAATATGACTAAAGCCACTTCAGATAAAGATTTTGAAATTATAAAATTTGTTCGTTCGTCTCGATTGGCAGGGATTTTTAGTATTCTATATTTATTAACGATTCTAAATGTTAAATAAACTAAAAAGACAATAATTAAAAAATTGAAAATAATCATTCTAATCTTCTCCTTCAATAAAAAAAAGTTTTTGAAAATCCTCATTAAGCACTTTTGATATTTTAATAGCCACTTCTAAACTAGGATTATACATCCCCCTTTCTATTGCATAAATAGTTTGTTTAGAAACATTTATAGCCAGTGCTAAATCTTGCTGTGTTAGATTATTTTGTATTCTATATTCTTTTACATAATTTTTAACAGCCATGCTACAACCACCTAAACATAAGATATCTTATACTTATAATAACATACTGACAACTTTAAGTAAATAATAAAATAGGAGGATTTTAATGAACACTTTTTTTAAAGACATGAAATTTGTTTTTAGTTCTTTACAATTATTAAATATTAAACGAACTAAAATATTTGTATTGGTAATAATAACAATACTAAATAGTATTGTTAGTTTAGCTCAACCCCTATTATTAGGTAATATTATTAACGCAGTTAACCTAAAAAGATTACCCGTAATTTATGTTAATATAGCTACATTGATAGCTTGTTTCCTTCTCTCTATGATCTGCTTATATATTAAGAACAAAAAAACAATAAAATTAGTAAGTGAAATAGAAATAGAAATAAAAAATACGATATTTAATAACATTTTATATACATCGTATTGTACTTTCTCCAAGAATGACTCCGGTAAACTTATAAATATTATCAATCAAGATTCGATGATTTTTTCTAACATATTCAATTATATGTTAGAAATATCAATTGATGCACTTAGTTTTATTATTACTATAGCTATGCTTTTTTACATAAATTTCAAATTAGCTATAATAGTAATTATTACTTTTCCACTATCTTTAGTTGTGTACTATATATCTGGTAAGAAACTGAAAAAGGAAGAGTACAAATTAAAGCTTGGCTATGACAATTATATGAGTTTTTTGACTGAATCATTAAAAAACTTTAAACTCGTCAAGATTTATAATTATGAGCAAAATAGAATTAATGATTTTAAGAACTTGATGCTTAAAGTATATCAAGTTGGTATTCGTAAAGTTACTATCGAAACCTTTGCAGAGATTAGCATACAAATTCTTCTTTTTCTCAGTAAAATATCTGTAATCTTATTAGGTATTTATTTTATCTTTAAAGGACGTTTTTCACTAGGGATGCTCGTATCTTTCAATGCTTATTCTGATAGCTTTAAACAATCAGCATCAAATATTTCAAAAATGAATAGTACATTTCAGGCTATTATCGTGTCTTTAGAGCGGATAAAAACTTTTTCTTTTATAAAAAATGAAAAAGTTGAAGAAAATACCTCAAAAATAGGATTAGCAAAAATAACTAATATACGATTAAATGATGTTACTTATTCCTATGATACTCAGAATGTATTAAATAATATTAATTGTCACTTCAAAGCAGGAGACATCAACTGGGTGTACGGAGATAGCGGCTCTGGTAAGACTACTCTATTTAACATTTTAAGCAAAGTTTTGGAAAATTATAACGGAGAAATATATTTTGACAGCTATAATTTAAGAGATTATTCAAATTTAGTTTTTAGAAAAAAAGTTTGCTACGTAACCCAAGAAAATTTGCTATTTTCTTTATCAATTAAGGAAAACTTAATAATGGGGGACAATAGTATAAATATGGACAAAATGATTGATGTATGTAAACAATTAAACATTCATGAATTTATTATTTCCTTAGAAAATGGTTATGATACGATTCTTTATAATTCAGGATCAAAGATATCAGGCGGGCAATCCCAAAGGCTTTGTATAGCTAGGGCAATTTTAAAAAATGCAGAAGTTTATATTTTTGACGAAGTAGTTAGCTCTTTAGATAAAAATAATGCAGACATTGTCATGCAGTATATCAAAAACATGTCTGTAAACAAATTAATAGTTATTGCATCACATCAAAAAAGCAAAATATTGAGTACACCAGCCCTATCCCTTTAATATTAATTTCATATGCTTTCGTAAGAAAATTAGACTTTCTAGCTGTTACGCACCCAAATAAATTCTTGAAATATCTGAAAAACGTGATGAATTAAACTATATATAAAATGCTATTAATTCATTAACCTTGATCTTTCAACAAAAATAGACCATACCCAACAAATCAGGTATGGTTTATTTCCTATTTTCTTTATATCCCTATTTATGATACGGTTCCCCCCGCATAATCCGAAACCCACGATAAATCTGTTCCACCAAAACTAATCGCATCAACTGATGTGGATACGTCAACTTTCCAAATGACATCTGCTGCTGACTTCTTTTCATTACTGCCTCACTCAATCCAAGTGAACCGCCAATCACAAAAGCCAATTGGCTCTTTCCATTAATGCCAAGTTGATCGATCTCTTTGGAAAATTCCTCACTGCTAAACTGCTTGCCGTTGATTGCTAAAACAAAGACATGATCTTGATCACTGATTTTTGCTAGAATTCGTTCGCCTTCTTTTCCCTTGACTAGCAGCATCTCTGCATCACTTAGATTCTCTGGTGCTTTTTCATCTGCCACCTCGATCATTTCGACCTTTGCATAACTTTGCAGACGTTTTAAATATTCATTGATCCCTTGAACTAAATATTTCTCTTTCAGCTTACCCACAGTAATGATTTTTATTTTCATAGATTTCACGTCTCTTCCTACTTGATTCTTTTACTTGTTAACAATTTTATCATGAATGTTTTGAGTCTTCCACATACTTTCCCACAAAGTTATACACATATGCACAGACTTATCCACAGCTTTATGCTGAATCAGCCTTTATTTCATCGTATTTTGAGATACAAACACATATTCCCATTTATTTATCCACATTATCCACATTTTGTGGATAACTTTTTCACAGGGGTTTTCCTCTGTTTTTCAAGAGTTCTTCACACTTTATTGTGTATAAGTATTCCAGTAATAATCTTTTTTCATTATTTATATCTGTTTTTCTCCCTAACTTGTTCATAAAAAATTCAAAGCTCTTGGGTAGACTAAAGGTGTCTTGAAAGACTATACTAAATATAACAAATAATGATAATTAAATAGGAGGTTGCTTGTATGCAAAAAAAAGATGTTACACCTAGTTCAGATAAAAAACAAAATGGATTATTCAAAAAATTTGGCATTGGTTTGATTGGTGGGTTACTCGGAGGTGCGTTAGCCTTTGGTGGTGCTTATGCGATCATGGGGCAAAATTCTTCTTCGTCTAATTCCTCTACAACAACTAGTACAGTAAAAGATAATAAAGGCGACACCAAAGTAACCAATGTTAGTTTGGATGTTAATAGTGATGTGACTAAAGCCGTTGACAAAGTCAAAGACTCTGTTGTTTCGGTCATCAACTTACAAAGCCCTAGTCAAAGTAGTGACACTAGCGGTTTCGGTAGTATCTTTGGCGGAAATGACGGCAGCGACTCTAACAGCGCTGAATCCGATGGCAGTGATTTACAAGCGGCCAGTGAAGGAAGTGGCGTGATTTATAAAAAAGATGGTAAAACAGCTTATGTCGTTACCAACAATCACGTAGTAGATCAGGCAAAAGGATTAGAGGTTGTTTTACATGACGGAACAAAAGTGGAAGGCGAATTAGTCGGTACTGATTCTTATACTGACCTTGCCGTAATCAAAATTTCTTCTGATAAAGTGGATTCAATTGCTGAATTCGGCAATTCTGATAACTTGAAAATCGGTGAACCAGCTTTAGCGATCGGTTCTCCATTAGGTTCAGCATATGCGAACTCCGTAACGCAAGGGATCATTTCTTCATTAAACAGGAATATCCAAAATGAAAACAATGGGCAAGCGATCAATATTAATGCCATCCAAACAGATGCAGCGATCAACCCAGGAAATTCCGGTGGTCCTTTAGTAAATATTGAAGGGCAAGTGATTGGGATCAACTCAGTTAAAATCGTTCAATCTGAAAGCCAAGTCAGTGTTGAAGGTATGGGCTTTGCGATTCCAAGTAATGATGTAGTAAGCATCATCAATCAATTGGAAAAAGAAGGCAAAGTGACTCGTCCAGCATTGGGAATCACAATGGAAGAATTAACAAATGTTTCAACACAACAAAGAAAAGAAATCTTGAAGCTTCCTGATACTGTTCAAATGGGCGTACTTGTTCGTTCTGTTCAGACAGCAACACCTGCCGACAAAGCAGGACTTGAACGATACGACGTTATCACTAAAATCGATGACAAGGATATTGATTCTGTCACTGACTTACAAAGCGCACTTTACAAGAAAAAAGTCGGCGACAAGATGAAAGTTACCTTCTATCGTGATGGAAAAGAACAAAGCGTAGATGTTGATTTAACTATCGATCAATCCGCACTTAAACAAAACTCATCTAACTCAGATAATTCTCAAAATCCATAATTTCAGTTAAATAAAACTAGGTTGTATTCTTTTCAATGACATGAAAAAGTACAGCCTAGTTTTTTGCTTTATTCATAAAGCTTTATAGGAGGAATAAATCAAAGAATATTGTAGAATAAAGATACAGTAAAAATATTGAAAGAGGGATGCACTATGGCTCACAAATTGCGCGAAGAATGGGATAAATTATTTGGTAAAAAATACGATTTAGATACAGTAAAAAATGCGAAGCATGATGAAAATGGACATTTCATTACAGGTGATGGTTTGAATACTGAGGTTTTGGGTCACCGTTCTATAGAAGATTTAAATGCCATGATGGATGCAGATTGGAATACCTTTTTAAATGATAGTACTTTGTTTACCTCTTTAGAAGAAGGAGAACAAGATAAAGTTCGTTCAAATGGGCCTAGTTTTGCTGAATATAACGGCGACTAGCAAATGTAAGTAAAGTCTATATATCGAATCTACACGTTCTGATGTTGCTGAATAATCACCGACATCTTTTTTTATGAAACTAATTACAGATAAAACTCCTCATCAGTACAGCTAAGATAGCTCTAAAAAGAGTCTGGGACATAACTCTACGAGTTATGATGTGCGCCCTAAAAGTTGTACGTAGATTAACCTGTCATTCGACTGGTATGAATTCGGTATTGAACCGGACTCATACCAGTCAATTTTGCTTTTATCCGATGATGATTGTAATAATCAATATAATTTGTAACTGCTCGTTTTAATTCCTCAAAGCTAGAAAAACTACGGCCATAATACATTTCTTGTTTCATTAGACCAAAGAAATTTTCCATTAATGCATTGTCCAAACAATTTCCTTTTCGTGACATACTCTGGTATAACTTTGCTTGCTTCAATTGTCTAACATACTGTTGATTTTGATAATGCCACCCTTGATCGGAATGGATTGTTGTTCGAAAGTTGGTCTTTTTACTTTCTTTAATGGCTGTTTTTAAAGGAATCAATACACAATCCAACGTTGGTTTTTGCTGAAATTGATAGGCAATGATTTCTCCATTAAAACCATCAAGAAAAGGACTGAGATAGGCTTTTCTTTTTAGTTTAATTCCTTCGGAATTTCGTTCAGTATAGTGGAATTCTGAAATATCTGTAAAGATTTTTTGTTTTGGAATCGTGCTAAAGAAGCGGCGATTCACCTTGTTTTTAGCCAAGGTTCCCACCAAACCTTTGTAAGATCGATACCTTCTTGAACGACGTGTAAAGCTTATACATACTAAGTTATATTTCTTCATAATTCGTCTGATTTTCTTATGATTGATTTGATAGCCCCTATTCACTAAAGCCAACTTGATTCGACGATAGCCATAATTGCGATCATTCTCTTCAAAAATTGTTTGAATCAATTTCTCTATGTGAGTCATTTTTTCTTCGCTCATTATCTTTTTCCAGTAATTGAAGGTAGAACGCGGTAGCTTAATCGCTTGTAATACATGATCTTGACGATACTTTCCAATAAGTTCTATGGCTATTCTGGTTTGAACTCGTCTTTTCGCTTCGCCATAATAGTCTGTTGGAAAGTCCGTAGCTTTTTTAAATACTCGACCTCGATTCGCAAACGTTCATTCTCACGCTCTAATTCCTTTTCACGAGATAGTTTGCTTGTTTCTTGCTGTTTTTTTGTTGGTTTGTTCATCCTTTTTTTGGGTCTCCCTTTTTGATTGGACAGAGCAGTTTGACCACCAGCGATATATTTCTTTTGCCAACGAGAAATCATCGACCCACTAGGCAGCTTGAATTGTCTTGCTGCTTCACCGAAAGAAGCATCTGTCGTTTCTATAAAGTGTAATACATCTCGCTTAAATTCACTAGTATATTTTGTCAATGAACGGTGTCTTTTGAGCCCTTCTTTCCCAAATAATTGATAGGAGTGTTTCCAATTGTAAATTAAGGCATTTGATGGGAGTCCGTATTTTTTAGCCAAGGCTCGTCCGCCCAGAGGGCCTTCTAGGTACTCTTTCACTAGCTTTAATTTGAATTCTACCTCATAATAACTCATAAAAAATAACCTCCAAAAATTGTATTTTTCACGTACAACTTTTGGGGGTCACATCATTATCTCTCAGACTCAAGGAATCCGTATAAACGGTGGGAGCAGAAGCTATCACTACGCTTCGCTTCGATCACATCAAATTCTAAGTGCTAAAGCACTAAGATTTGAAGGCTTCGGAAATAAGTTTAAATTTAACATATATCGGGATCATCTCAAAATAAGTAGATTACTAGTCGTATTCTTTATAACATGTTTTGCGACAGATTCTAGTTCTCTTTTAGACAATAATTCATCATAGCTACCTAGGACGATTAAATCCATACTATTTTTTTCGATATATTTATTGATAAAAGATTTTGTACTGCCACTATAAATTGTAGTCACCAATTTGTCTACGCCTTCGGCTTTGACTTTCGAAATAACCTTATCCACATCTTTTTGATAATTTTCGTCATTCTCTTTAATCATATCATATTCATAAGGCATATACATTCCACTATCATATGGTAGATAATTCAGTTGTTCAAGCGCTTCTATTTCAGGTTTGTTAATTAATAAATGAAGTTCAGAATTTTCTCTTTGCGACATAGTAATGACTTCAGCTAATACTCCATTTGGTTCTCCAAATACATCAACTACTGTTACTATTTTTTTATACATAAAATTCACCTCAAATTTTTTCTTAAGTATACCATTCATTTGAAATTTATACCTTTAATACAACTTTATATTGCTTTTATTATCTCTTATTTAAGGATTAATTTTTGCGATCCGTATTTTTTTCTAATCATTTCACTTATGGTATTTTACCTTTTTTAAGCCTACATACCCCACAATTACTATCAATAGTATTCCTATTGCATAGAAAATCCAACTATTTTTTTCTCCCGTTGCTGGATAATCTTTATTAAGGCTATTTTTACTTGGCGTTTCAGGATCACTACCCTTTACTCCATTTTTGGGTATATGCGTATTTGTAATAATAATGTTGCCGACATTTTCGGCGTTGATTGTTACGTCGTATCCCTTAATATTGCCTACTTCTTTTACAGTGTAGACGATTGGTTGTCCATTGTTTTTCTCTGCCAAATCAGTCCAAGTCGTTGTCCAGTTATTGCCTTCATTTAAGGTAACTTCTTCTCCTGACTTTTCACCATCCGCGTATAATTGGACCTTGATACTGTCGGGACGTATGCCATCTTGATTGTTTCCATCATTCCACGATTTCGTTACTGTTACACTGGTTTTGCCTGGTGTATAATGATTCGTAATAGTTGTTCCTTCTATACTTGTCGAATACTCTGGTACATCATTTTCTGTTACAGTATAAACGATCTCTTGCCCATCTTTATATTTAGGTAAGTTATCAAAATGGTACGTCCAGTTATCTTTTTCCGTTACTTCTTTTGAGTCAACTGGTGCTCCGTTGGCTAACAGGTTTACTGTTATCGTTGTTGGACGTTTACCGTCTTGATCGTTTTTATCATCCCATGTTTTTGTTCCACTGATCTCTGTTACCTCTGGGATATGGGTATTTGTAATAATAATGTTGCCGCTATTTTCGGCATTGACTGTTTTATTGTATCCTTCGATACTTCCTACTTCTTTTACAGTGTAGACAATCGATTGTCCATTTTTTTTCTCTGCCAAATCAGTCCAAGTCGTTGTCCAGTTGTTGGCTTCATTTAAGGCAACTTCTTCTCCTGATTTTTCACCATCCGCATATAATTGGACCTTGATACTGTTTGGACGTATGCCATCTTGATTGTTTCCATCATTCCACGATTTTGTTACTGTTACACTGGTTTTGCCTGGTGTATAATGATTCGTAATAGTTGTTCCTTCTATACTTGTTGAATACTCTGGCACATCATTTTCTGTTACAGTATAAACGATCTCTTGCCCATCTTTATATTTAGGTAAGTTATCAAAATGGTACGTCCAGTTATCTTTTTCCGTTACTTCTTTTGAGTCAACTGGTGCTCCGTTTGCTAACAGGTTTACTGTTATCGTTGTTGGACGTTTACCGTCTTGATCGTTTTTATCATCCCATATTTTTGTTCCACTGATCTCTGTTACCTCTGGGATATGGGTATTTGTAATAATAATGTTGCCGCTATTTTCGGCATTGACTGTTTTATTGTATCCTTCGATACTTCCTACTTCTTTTACAGTGTAGACAATCGGTTGTCCATTGTTTTTCTCTGCCAAATCAGTCCAAGTCGTTGTCCAGTTGTTGGCTTCATTTAAGGCAACTTCTTCTCCTGATTTTTCACCATCCGCATATAATTGGACCTTGATGCTGTTGGGACGTATGCCGTCTTGATTGTTTCCATCATTCCACGATTTCGTTACTGTTACACTGGTTTTGCCTGGTGTATAATGATTCGTAATAGTTGTTCCTTCTATACTTGTCGAATACTCTGGTACATCATTTTCTGTTACAGTATAAACGATCTCTTGCCCATCTTTATATTTAGGTAAGTTATCAAAATGGTACGTCCAGTTATCTTTTTCCGTTACTTCTTTTGAGTCAACTGGTGCTCCGTTTGCTAACAGGTTTACTGTTATCGTTGTTGGACGTTTACCGTCTTGGTCATTCTTGTCATCCCATGTTTTTGTTCCACTGATTTCTGTTACCTCTGGGATATGGGTATTTGTAATATTCATCCCATCACTAATTGCTGTATAATTAGGAACGGAATTTTCTGTCACTGTATAGTCAATCTCTTTTCCCTCTTTATATTTAGGTAAATCGGAAAATTCATATGCCCATCCTTCATTTTCTGTAACATTCTTTGTTTGAATTATTTCTCCATCTGCTAATAAATTGACCACAATAGATGAGGGGCGTATCCCATCTTGATTATTTCCATCTTCCCATGATTTGACTCCTTTTAGGTCAACTGTTTCAGGTTTATACGTATTGGTTAAAAGGATAGCTTTTCCTTCATCAGTCGAATTTATACTCAAATCATATTTTGAATCAAGTTCTTCTCTAGCCGTATAATATAGAGGATTTCCATTATTATCTTTTATTGGTAAGTTCCCCCAGATATACTCCCAGCCATTTTCTTCATTTAGCTCTTGTACCTCACCAAATTTAGTTTCATTGCCTTGTGTCAGGCTTTCGTTACTTGTATGCGTGTATGGTTTATCGCTCTGATATAATTGTACAGGTAAATTCAATGGACGTATGCCATCTTGATTATTTGAATCATCCCAATTTTTCAACACTGAAAAAGATGTTTCGGATAAATCTAAATCAATACTGGTTCTGGTAGTTAATGTCCTTTCAATTGGTTGGTATCCACCGAGTGGTTGAACTCCACTTGAAATAAATACCAAATAGTAGGGATGTCTAGTCGTGAGCAGTGTATCTATATTAAAATAAATGACCGTATCATCGGCTTTATCTTTATCAATTAGGTCTTTCGGTATATCTATAGAGATTGTTCGCTTATCGTAGTCTTTATTAATTGTAGTATCTTTCGTAATATCGGTTATTTTAGAATTCTTATAGAGTTGTACCCCTATATTTATCTCTTCATCTTTTACTTGAAGTAATTTTTCTGTTTCTTGATCGATATTGTCTTCAAATTGCAATAAGTAATTATAATTTGTCCCATCGTCACCGTTTGGAATAATCTCTTTTGCGTTGATTTCAACGTTATTTATTTTGTTGATTACTTCTTGATACGAGGTATCATCGTTGGTCTTTGTTTGCGCTTCTGTGTATAGATCTTTTATTAAAGGATTTGATTCAATTAACTTATTATCAAATTTTCCTCCAGTTAATTTCCAAATAACAACTTGTATTGCAGCATATCTAGTTAACTCGTTTGCATCACGATATCCCTCAACATTTGGTACAGAATTCTGTGTATCTTGATTTTCGTAGAAAGTTTGCATCAACCATAGTACTGAGCCAGATATTTTTTCGTTCATATCTACTTTATAATCTTGACCTGATGGATAGTATTTACTTTCGTCCAAACAAAAATATAAATTTTTATCATTATCGACAATCGTATATAATCTAGAATTCAATAAATTCAAATTAACTAGCTTAACATCAGGATTACCTTTTAAATTCGTATCTAAACGAACATTTTTAATTGGTTCTGGCGGCAAAATAGTCGCCTCCGCCTTGGCAACTTTAGGCAAACAAATAAAACTAAAGAAAATCAACAATAAATATATGTATTTCTTCATCTTTTCATCTTCTTTCTTTTTATAATTACATATAAATGGAATAGCATCTGATTTTCAATAACATTTCCAAAGTAATTTTTAAATTAAACATTTTTATAATTCACTAGACTATTCATGTTCTTTTATTAAAATCTACTCACTATTAAAACGTTATTGAAAATCTTATTTCGCATCAAACATTTCAGATTATACATTATCTTTAAAAATTATAAAAACCGGACACTCGTTATTTAATTATCACATCATGAAATGAAGTTTTCTCTTTCCTAGATTTTTAGAGTATCATCTGATTAACTAACTATTCAATATTAATATTTAATTTTATAATATTTTTAATTTAATTTCAAAATAACTGTTTTCATCATAAAAACGACGGATACCAAAGGAGTTTCATCACCAATCAACATTTGTTTTTTTAAATATATTTTAAAAAAATGAAAATTAACACTCATCTTACTTCTATAAAAATAAAATATTAATTTTTTATAAAGAGTCTCTGCTATTAACTATTTCATCTGTCTATTTATTTTACATCCACAAATATCGAGAGTATTATTACATATACAAATTATGTAGAAAGGTGTTTACTATGATAACAAATTTAAGAGATATAGGTGGCATTACCGTACCTACAGGAACTTTAAAAGAAGGATATTTCTATCGAAGTGGTCAGTTAGTTGGATTAGAGAAAAAAGATATTCTATTTTTAGAGGACGATTGTAGAATCAAAAAGGTCTATGATTTTAGAAACAAAACAGAAATTTCAGAGCAGCCAGATATGGATATGAACAACATTACAATAGAGAATATTGATATATTAGCATCTGAGGATTCATCTAGCATCGCTTCTTTACAAGGAATGTTAAATATTGACCAAAGTGACGTCGAAAAAGCGATGTTTGAAACCTATGAGGAACTTGTAGTCAGTGCTTCTGCACTGTCTGGTTATAGTAAGTTTCTTACGGAAATTTTAGAAGACAATCAACCTATTTTATTTCATTGTTTTGCCGGGAAGGATCGTACTGGATTTGCAGCTGCTCTTATTTTAAAAATAGCTGGTGCCTCTGATCAAAGTATCATGGACGATTATCTAAAAACAAATGAATCTAGAAAATCAGCAAATAAACAAATCATTGACTCACTGAAAAGCAAACTTACTGAACAACAACTAAACGCTTTGGAACTTGCTTTAAATGTTGATAAAACGTATTTATGTCATGCAAAAAAAGTTTTAGAAGAGCATTTTGGTTCTTTTGACAATTATTTACTTAAGGGATTAAAACTAGATACTGATTATGTAGATCAATTCAGAAAAAAATTTATTGTTTAGCTAGTTGTTGAACATAATCTATCTCATAAAACGAGGTTGAGATAGTTGTTTCTGTTTCCACCACTTATTCGAGTTGCTTAAGTCATAGGAAAATGTCTCATCCTCGTTTTAATTAATGTACTCCCCATAAAAAAGATCTGCTAGCGAACGGATGGTTATAAAGTGAAGGAAGAATTAAAAGACATCATTTCATATATTCCAATTATTTTTGTTCTTGCATATATCTTATTGTTAGCAGATAAAACAGCTAAAATAGGTGTCTTTGGTACGATGATTACATTGTTGATAAACACTGATAATTATGAACTAAAGTATAAAAAAAAAATAAGTGAATCTACTAAATTGAAAATTTTAAAGTTTAAAAATATTGCACTAACCTTTTATTGCAGTTGCTACATAACTGGGATTATAAATATTTTCATTACAAACGCTACTCTCCATACAGTAGTAAATTTAGTATTTCCTAGTATATTTTTTTTGATTATCTGGTTATATGTTCAGAAAATAATCCCTACAACGATTGACTATATGGAAAAAAACAGAAAAAAATAACAATGTTATGATTTTTAATTTTTTCGTCGTAATCGTAACAAAGCAATTCCTGTTAATAAGTTTTTCTATGAATACCAACTATTGTCAAGGCTGATATAGATAGTCGTAAATCTTGATAATAAAAAAAGGTACCTGCATAGTGCATTTTTACTACAGCACAATCAACCTGATCTCCTTAGATACACGTACACGCTAGCATTCATCTTGTTATTCTCCTCACTGAAAAGTGAAGGAAATCCAAAGATTATCGTACTTAATTCAATCTTTGAATTTCCTTCACTCACATCTATTTTTCCATATTATTTTAATGATACGCTCTTAACACATCATTCGCTAATGATGGGTAAGCAAAAATAATTTTTTTCAGCTCTTCTTTAGTCCATCCCGCATGCAATGCCATCGTAAAATAATTAATAAACAAATCCGCTTGATTACTTAAGCTAGTTGCACCAACTATTCTATTATCACTTTTCTGATATATAACTTTTACTAACGCAATAGCGTCATTATTTTTTTTATATTCTAGCCAATCAGTCATATCGATCGTTTCAACGCTATATAGCTCTTGATTTTCTTTGGCGTGGGAAATTGAGATGCCTACTTGGGCTAATTTAGGTTGACTAAAGGTGGACATCACTGATAATGGATAGTCTATGTTTTTCAGCCCATCTCCGGTCAAATGTTCGACTAAATAGTCTGCCTCCCAAACTGCATATGTAGCTAGTTTTGGTACAGGAGTGTTACTACAATCTCCACATGCATATATAGTTGATATGTTGGTTGTTAGATACTCATCGACGACAATACCGTGTTGATCTGTTTCAATCCCGATCCTTTCAATTCCTAAATCAGATATATTTGGTATTCTACCAGCAACACAATAAATAGCATCCGCTTGATACTCGATACCTTTAGCCGTTATGGCACTATAATTGTCTTGATTTTTTTTTACTGCAATAAGCTGTTCATCAAAATGATAGTTTATTCCACGACTTTTATTCAACTCAATCAGTTTATAAACAAGTTCTTGGTCAAAGGCAGCTAAGGCTCGCTCATCATGCTGAAGTACAGTTACTTCTGTATCGAAAGCTTCAGCAATGGTCATAAAGGCGAATGCGATAATCCCAGCCCCGATAAAAATTACTTTCTTCGGCAATTCTTTTTGCGTCAAAAAATCAGTACTGTCTTTTAAATAGTCGCTACCTTCAATTTGTAATGTTCTACTTTTTGCACCTGTTGCTATCACAAATTTTTCCCCTTCATATTGAGTGCCAGCTACTTCAATATGATGCTCATCCACAAATATTGCTTCTCCATAAATTGTATCGATTCCAGCCTTTCGCAATGCTGTTTCATGCTCTAGTGATTCAGTGTTCTCGAGTGAATCTATATAGGTCATAGCTGACTGCCAGTTGGGCGTTAGTTCATTTACCGCACCTGTTTTGGCTAGTTGCTGTGCAGTAAGTTTTAGCTCTGCAAAAGCAACCAACTCTTTTTTTCGAGTACTACCGTAGTTTGCAACCGCACCACCAAACTTGTTAGCTTCGACAATAGCAACACTCAACCCTTTTTTATTTAGTCCGTAAGCAATCGTCAAACCACTTAACCCACTTCCAATAACAATCACATCATACGATTTTGTCATATGCTCACTTTCCCATCTAGTTAATTTTAGCTCTTTACTGATAAACATTCTCTTTTAGTGATTTTATTATTCTTGAAGCAATTTTTTGGTATCGATCCTTAAAACTCGATCAACCCACACTTTTTCGTTTTCTCGATAAGGTTTAGCAGCAGACTCAAAAATCGCATATATTTGTCCTTCACATGCTGATACTTGTTCTGCATGAGCTGGTAGATCAACCACCTTCTCTATATCATTATCTAAAAAACTTTTTTTGTTTGTATCATAATTAAATAGTAGTAATTTAGAATTTTTGAACGCACCATAAGATTGAGTAACAACTAGTTTATCTTCAACAAACGTAATCCCTTGTAACTCTTTAACGATTGTTTTATTTGTTTTGCTTTTATCTGTATCCATAGTTGTGTGGATTACTTGCTCCGAAGCCAATTGCCCTGTCATTTTCCCTCTTTCATCTACAGGGTACTGTTCTAACTTGCCATCTGATTGACTATCAAAATAGCCGACATATATATTTTTATTTGAATACGTAATGACTGACGCCCTTTTTACTTGTGGTAATTCTACTCGTTGTGTGTACTTGATTGGTTGAAGCGTATTTTTTAATACATAGTTTTCTATACTGTCCATCGGAATTGCAACAATTTCTGCTCGATCTTTATGGCGAGCACAAACCCAGACATTTTTTGCAATCGGATCATATGTGATCCCTCCGACATGGGGGTAACCTTCAAGAACCACTGTTTTTATATACTGATGAGTATTCTTATCCAACACATAAAAAACTGAATTATGTTTATGTTCATGACAATAAGAAGAAATAAGTATGTAATCGCCTGCCATGGTGACTCCTTGTGGTGTCATAAAATCGCATTCAACGATTGTTTTTGTCTGATCATTTTCAAGTGTTGTTGTACTAAGTAACCCTGGTATCACATACATACCATCCTCTTTTTTTCCCTTTTGGGATTCGACAGCTAAATTATACAATTCTGAATATTCGATGATCGCTTCAGCCTGTTGTTCGTAAGTTTTATAAATAGCAGGTGTTACATTGGTCATCACTTTTCCTTGTTTATCTATTTTTGTTGATCCTGTCGAGTCATGTTCTTTATTGATTTTAGAACAACCAGAAAAAATAGTTATGCATAAAAGAAACAATATCATTTCCTTAAATCGAGTCTGAATAAAATCTCCTCCATTTCCAAATGCTCTACAATTCTTTCATTTCTTTCATTCTATGTAAAAAAATGATAAGTTGCAAATCAAATGTCATCACTTTTTAGAAAGACTCATCTGTACCATAAAACATTTCTTTATTTATTGTTCAAGTATTTTTTTACTTAAATATATTGAGTAGGGACAATACATACACATTATTAGAAATTGAAACGATAGATCCAGCATAATTAAATCAAAACGTACAATCAGCATAAATAAACAGGGACTGGAAGAAAACAAAATGTGTTTTCTTCCAGTCCCTAAAAAATAATAACTATAATTAGGCACGTTTATTTCCTACTGGAAATGCTTCGCCAACTACTGCATCAAAAGGTAATTCTAAAATCCCTTTTTTCGTAGGTGCATCCGGTAAACGTAATTCTCCAGCTGAGCAGATCATGCCAAAACTTTCCACACCGCGTAATACGCCAGGCCAGATCATCAAGCCATCTGGCATCATTGCACCAGGTTTGGCTACTACGACTTTTTGCCCTGCTTTGATATTCGGCGCTCCACAAACGATTTGTAAGACTGTACCATTATCTACTTCTGTTTGAGTGATTGATAAATGATCAGAATCAGGATGCTTTTTGCATGATTTTACAAAACCGATCACGATTTTAGGCTCATTTTCAGTAGCTACTGTTTCAGAAAAACCTGTTTTAGCAAGTTCCTCGTTTAATTTAGTCACTTGTTCTTCGGTCAATTCTATTTGACCGCTGCCTTCAATTTCACCTAATATGGTGGATACTTCAAATATGTTCCAAGCAACGACTTGCCCGTCTTCAAGCAAGCTAACCCTTGCCACATTTCCTTTTCGTTCCACACGATTTTCTTGTCCTTTATCATCTGCTACGATGACCATCAAGACATCGCCGACATGTTCCTTGTTATAAGCAAAAATCATTTTTCAAATTCACTCCATTTTTATCATTTTTCAAGATACTCTCTTATAATATACTATATCTTCTGTTCTGTCTTAACAAAAAAATGAAACAAAACGGTTACGCTTTGCTTCACCAATTTTATCTTCGATAGTTATTTTTTATTTGCTTCAGGATGAACAATCAACACATCACATGGTGCATGGCGGATGATATAACTACTGACACTTCCCATCATTAAACGCTCTACGGCATTTAACCCTGACTGACCAACCATGATCAAATCAACAGCATATTTTTCAGGTAAGTCTTGGCACATCACTTCTTTTGCTGAACCATACGTTACAACAGGTTCAATCTGAGAAAAATCAATGCTTTTAGCATATGCTTTACAGTCATCCAGTAGTTCTTTAGCATTTTCTGTTTCTTGATCTAACAAACTATCATTCAAAGAAGAATAACCCATCATTGTATAGACTTTATTTTCTATAACATGAGCGACAATCACACGACCACTGTTTCGTTTAGCGACTTCAATTGCTTGTTGATAGGCTAACTTCCCTTGCTCACTGCCATCTACACCAACTAAAATAGTTTTATATGTTTGTGTTAACATCGTATCCATCTCCCGATTGTTTTATTTTATCTCTTGAATCGGCTCGTTATTGTTGAGTCTAAACTTAACTGACACTTTTTAAAAAGGTTACGATTTCTTCTTTCGTTTTACGGTCTTTATTGACTAAACGGCCTAACTCTTTCCCTTGGTCTGTCACAACAAAACTTGGGATCCCAAAAATAGTCCACTCAGAAGCAAGCTCCATAAACTTATCACGGTCTACCTCAATAAAACGAAACGCGGAAAATTCAGCTTCGATTTCTGGCATTACCGGCTTGATATAGCGGCAATCCCCGCACCAATCTGCCGTAAAGAAAAAGACGCTTTTTCCTTCTGATACATAGCCCGCAAGCTCTTCATAAGATGTTGGAATAATCATAAACCATCCCTACTTTCCGTAAATGATCGTATTAACGGTTGTTTTATCTAGACCTTTTAGCACTTGGATCAGCATTTCACGTGCTGCCTCAAAGTCTTTGATATTGAACATCGTTTGATGAGTATGGATATAACGTCCACAAACCCCAATCACGGTACTTGGTACACCATTGTTTGTTGTATGAGCCGCACCTGCATCCGTTCCACCTTTAGACACAAAATATTGGTAAGGGATGTTATGTGTTGCTGCTGTGTCTAATAAATATTCACGTACACGAGGTAATGTGATCATTCCTGGATCGTAAATACGTAATAATGTTCCTTCACCTAAATGACCGTATGTGCCTTTTTTCGTTTGGATATCATCTGCCGCAGAACAATCTACCGCGAAGAATAAATCTGGATTAAATTTATGAACAGAAGGTTTCGAACCACGTAAACCAACTTCTTCTTGAACGTTAGCACCAGCAATCAACGTATGGCCTAATTGTTCATTTTGCAACGCTTCTAATGCTTCTAATACTAAGGTACAACCATAGCGGTTATCCCAAGATTTACTGATAATATTTTTACCGTTAGCTGTTTTGATTGTTTCGGTTTGCGGCACGATTGAATCACCAGGGCGCACACCAAAGCTTTCCGCTTCTTCTTTTGATTCAAAACCAGCATCAAATAACACATCAGCTACCTCTAGCTGTTTTTGACCGCTTGTGCCACGTAATAAATGCGGCGGTACTGAAGAAGAAATACATGGATAATTGCCTTTACTTGTTTTTAAAGTAAAGCGCTGTGCGGATACCACATAAGGGTTCCAACCGCCTAAGGGAACAACCTGAAATAAGCCATTGTCTTTGATTTGTGTCAACATAAAGCCAACTTCGTCCATGTGAGCGGCAACCATGACGCGTGGTGCATCTTGTTCTTTCGCTCTTTTTAGACCAAAAATCCCACCTAAACCATCATATTGAAGCTCGTCTACTAATGGGGCCATATTTTTTTTCATATAGGCACGAATATCATCTTCAAATCCGCTTGTTCCTTGTAGTTCTGTTAACTCTTTGATGCGTTGAAAAGTTTTTTCTTCCATCGTTGTATTATCTGCCCATTCTCCTGCTTCGGAGCAACCATTCTTTTTTGCTGAAAATAACATGAGATTCAAACAAAAACGGCAGATACTCCTTTCATATGATTTCACATTCATTATAACGCAAAAATTTTCAATTGCCCACGTTTTTTGTTTTTCGATATTTTCATACAATGTGTTAGAATAGAGATAAAGCTAATGAAATTTGGCAACCATTTGAAATACTCGGAGGTTATTCCCCATGAATGAAGAAAATGAATTAAGCTATTTTAAAGGCGGCTTAGCGCTTGGTGTCAGTCTTGGCATCATAAGCGGAATCGCTTCAACTTTATGGTATCAGAAAAAGAAAACATTAGATGCGGATTTAGTTTTAGAAAACGTCAAGGAGGCTTTTTTGCAAGAAGGTCCAATTGAAGGTTCATGGATCGAATTCGAGAAAAAACCATTACGTAAATTTGCCGTTCATTCAAAAACCTATAATGGTGGCATTTCACGTTTAGAAGATGGCGTTATGGTTCAATATGAGTTTATTGCGGATGCCTTTACAGGAACTGTGATCGACGTCAAGCGAATCAAGGATTAAACGCAAAAGAATGATTGAAACCAGCACATTGCTCGACATGTGGTTTCAATCGTTCTTTTTTAGTCTTTATAGTTAATTGCTTATATTTGGGAAAAATAAAAAAAAGACCACATAGCACGACATATCTGTCAGACTATATACCCTTTTTTTAAAATTATTTAGATTGAAACCTTGCCTCAACTCGATAAATCGGCTGACCTTTAGCAGAAAATTTTTCTTCATACTCTGTCATAATATTGCCTTCATAGTCGCTTGCATGTAAATCCAGCCAAACTTGTTCCAAAATCATGCCATATTTTGAAAAACTACTCAATGAATATTCAAACAATCCGCGATTATCCGTTTTAAAATGAATTTCACCATTTGGTTTTAAAATTTCTTCATCTGTCGCCAAAAAAGTTTTAAATGTTAAACGACGCTTTTCATGGCGAGTTTTCGGCCATGGATCTGAGAAGTTCAAGTAAATTTGATCCACTTCATTTTCAGCAAAATATTGCGTCAATTCTTCTCCATTGACATGAAGTAATTGTAAGTTAGGCAATTCCTCTTCTAAGGCCTTTTCCAAAGCAATTGAAAGCACACTCAGTTGCATGTCAATCCCAATATAATTGATTTCTGGGTGTGCTTTTGCCATACCTACTACAAATTGTCCCTTGCCAGAACCAATTTCGATATGGATTGGGTGAGTATTCCCAAAACGTTCTGCCCAACGTCCCTGCCACTTTTCAGGCTCATCAACAACTAATTCAGGATGACTAGCCAACAGTTCTGCGGCTCCAGGCCTTTTTCTCATTCGCATATTTTATGTTTCCTTTCTTCATAACAAATTTTAAGAGGGTAGAACAAAACCAAGATCGTTCTGCGCTGCCCTCTATTATTCAAGTAACGAATAGACCGACACTCTATGCGCTCTCTTTAATACCCAAAAGCTCGTTTCAACTTCAAAATTTCTGCATTCATTTCCCGTCTTTCTCCTAATTGATGATGCCGGAGAATTTCTTGTAGAAAATTAAATAACGCATACCATTTGATTCGTGTCAAAGCTTCCTCGCTTGGGCGCATACCGTAAGACAACAGCCATTTGTTCCAGCTCCCCTGCGGAACGTAATGTCCTAGCAACATCCCCAAATCTAAAGCTGGATCAGCAATCATTACTGAATCCCAATCAACTAAATACAAATAATTATTAGAGACGATCCAATTGCGATGGTTTACATCACCATGAACGACCATATAATTATGAATAGAATAATTTGGTATATTTTCTTGTAGGTAGTGATACACCCTAGCAAGATATGAATTATTTTGAAGTTCTTTAGGCAATTTCTCATCATACCCTTGAAGCATCATCGCAGGTGTTTGAATCTGACCGCCGATTTTTTCCAGCATGCTTTTCAGCATATGCGAATGGTGTAAATGATAAAGGACATCCACAACGTCATTTCTTTGACCGATTTCTTGGGCTTTCAGTACTTGACCATCCAGCCATTCTTGTGCTGTTAAAATATCGCCTGTCACTGTTCGTTTTGTCCAAACTAGCTTAGGGGCAATTCCTTCTTTAGACAATGCAGCCAAAAGAGGAGAAGTATTTCGTTTAATAAATACTCTTTCAGTCGCACGTATACCCATGAAAGTTTGGCCAGTTGCGCCTTTTATTGGCTGCAAGCGCCATTCCTTATCCAACTGAAATGCCATGGAAATTATCTCCTATCCTAACAACTTCTAATAAATTATTACAGTAAGTATCATTTTAGCTTCCATAGCGTTTAACGTCAAGCATCTCTCTTGTTCTTTTAACATTATTCGTTACTTTTTGAAGTACCACACACTGCCTCAACACCTGCAATATAAGCATTTAATAGTTGTTTCGTGATTTTGCCAGGTTTTCCTGTTCCTACGATATGATCGTTCACTTTTACGACAGGCACGATTTCTGTTAATGAACCAGACACGAAACATTCATCCGCGTTAAATAACTCTTCTTCATAAACAGCTTCTTCTTTAACTGGAATTTCTAATTCTCTAGCCAGTTCTAGAATTTTCTTTTTCGTGATACCAGGCAAAATCAAATTTCCGTCTGGATGTGTATAGATAGTCCCGTCTTTCACTACCCAAAAATTCGCTGCTGAAGCTTCTGTTACTTTACCATCACGAACCAGTACTGCATCATCAAATCCTTTTTGGCGAGCCTCATCCAAGGACAATATATTGCCCATTAAACTTAATGACTTGATATCGCAATGTAGCCACCGTGTATCAGGAACAACCGCAACTGTGATGCCTGTTTCCATTTTTTCCAGCGGACGTTCATATGGTCTGATATTCGCTGTTAAGACCCCTCTGACTTTTTTGGGATCAGGTAGAGCATGATTTCTTGGTGAGTCGACGCCGCGTGTTACTTGGAAATAAAGTTTCCCTTCACGGATTCCTTCAATGTCGACCAGTTTCTTTAAATTAGTTGCTAATTTCTCTTTTGAAAAGGGCAATTGCATTCTGATTTTTTCTGCACCACTCCATAATCGATCTAAATGTTCTTCCATCATGTACAGGTGACCATTATAAACACGAACTACTTCATATAGCCCATCACCATATTGATAACCACGGTCTTCTATATCGATTTTTACTTCTCCACGCTCAACAATTTGATCATTCCATAAAATATGCATCATTAAACCTCCATTTTCTTCAAACGATAAGGAACATAGAATTTAGCAAATAAGAGAACTTCAATAATCAAAGCTCCGACCACTAATAAGCCTTCTTTCAAATCCGGTAGGGCAATCAAAACAAAAATACTAAACAACGCAGCAGCTACAAATAACAAGACTGTCATAAGTTTACTCACCGCTTGTTTCTTTTGTTCATTTGGGACAGGATATAAATGAGTCATCACCATATAATCAAACTGTGTATAGATTGGAATCAACTGAAAGCCAATCAAATAAACAAACAGGACTGATACTCCCAATGAGATCCAAAACTCTTTCAAGAAAAATAAAATCACCCCAGCAACCAACACTAAGCGAATAAATAGTCCGCTGTACTCTGATCCTCTTAAAAAACTACGGGCATACAGATATAAATACGTATTTTGGCTATTTTTCTTAATTTTATGCACGAGTGGATCAAGAAACTTCCGACGCTTCACACTGCTAGAAATTTCCGGTACATCTGTAAATAAATGGATAAACTGATAAATCCGATGCATTCGATTTTTTTCAGTTTGCACCATCGACTCCCAATCTAAAGAGAGTGATTGTTCTTTTTTCTTCAATACTAAATAAAAGAACGCGGCCTGCACCAAGGCGGCAACTGGTCCTGCTAGAGGCAATGTATACAAGCTAAGTGCAATTGTAATGAAGCTTGTGACCAACCATAGTACTGACCATTGTTGATATACTCTTGCGGAAACTTGATACAACCCATACTTTTGCAAACGCAAATGACTTGCTTTCAAAATCCCTAACATCACAATAAAGTAGAAAAATGTAGCGAATGCCCAACCAGTTGAGACAACCACGAGCGGCATCGACATCCCGCCCATCAAGATTAACGTCACTAATGGTAGCCAGAAAGAATAACGCATGGCACGATTCAAGTAGCTGTTCATCTCGGGCTCTTTCGGTAAAATAAATACTTTATCAGCCTCTTGAGCTAAGGTAGCGATTCGCCCAATTTGTAACAATGCCAACCATAGAACCACAATAATTGGTCTGCCCCAGACAAAATTTTCTGGTAAGGTTTTTAACACTTGAGAATAATAAAAACCCAAGCCACCTAGTAAAAAGACACACACCAAAATAAAATGGTCATTAAAAACATAACGCATATACTTCATCATTTTCTTCAAATGGCGTGCTAAACGAATGCCAAAAAATCCAGACATATCAACCCACCTTTTCTTCTTTTGTTAATGCAATATAGATATCATCCAAAGAAGAACCAGGTAAACTAAACTCTTCACGCAACTCTTCCATGGAACCAACCGCTCGCACCTGACCATCATGTAAAACAACGAAACGATCGCAATAGCGTTCAGCAGTAGCTAAAATATGCGTAGACATCAAAATAGCAGCACCTTGATTTCGCATTTCATCCATTAATTCCAACAATGCGTGAATCGCTAACGGATCTAATCCTAAAAATGGTTCATCAATAATATACAAGCTAGGTTCAATCAAAAAAGCACATAAGACCATTACTTTTTGCTTCATTCCTTTTGAAAAATTAGCAGGAAACCAATCTAATTTATTCTCCAAACGGAATGTTTTTAATAAGGTATCTGCCCGTTTGAATGCTTCTTCGATTGGAATATCATAAGCCATTGCAGTAATTTCGATATGCTCTCTCAAGGTTAATTCTTCATATAATGAAGGTGTTTCAGGAATATAACCGATTTTTTTGCGATAACTTTCTGGCTGTTGTCGTAATGTTTCGCCATCAATAGAAATTTTCCCTTTTTGCGGTGTCAATAATCCGATCACATTCTTGATCGTGGTACTCTTTCCAGCACCATTCAAGCCGATCAAGCCGACCATCTCACCAGATTTAACTTCAAAATTAATATCTTTTAAAACAGGGATATGGCCATAGCCGCCTGTTAAGTGTTCAATTACTAAACTCATCTCATTGCCTCCAACTCATTTTTATCGTGAATCTATTATACCACGAACTTTTTGAAGGTTTCATGAACTTTTTCTCCCAAATAAAATTCAAGGTATGGTAAAGTAAAAGAAACAGTTAAAAGAAAGAAGGGAAACCATGAAAGAGTGTATTTTTTGTCAGATCATCGATCAGGCCATTCCTAGTTATAAAGTTTACGAAGATGAGGAGGTTTATGCGTTTTTAGACATCACTCAAGTAACGAAAGGTCATACTTTACTTGTTCCTAAAAAACATGTTACAGATATCTTTGATTATGAGCCAGCACTTGCTGGTGAAGTCTTTGCACGAGTTCCTAAAGTTGCCCGAGCTCTTGAAAAAGCTTTTCCAGAGATGCAAGGACTAAATATTATTAACAATAATAAGGAATTAGCGTATCAATCTGTTTTCCACTCTCATATTCATCTGATCCCACGTTTCGGGAAATCTGATGATTTCTCTATCCATTTTGGAAACAATCAAGATAGCTACTCTCGTGAAGAAATGCAAGCAATAGCTGAAAAAATTATGAAGCAGGTGGAACAATAATGGGAAAATTTTCTAAAGGAATTTTATTTGGCGCACTTGTTGGCGGTGTTGGCGGTTTACTTTTTGCTCCTAGAAGTGGTAAAGATACTCGTCAAAAATTTGTCGACGAACTAGAGGAGTGGTCTGATTTAAAAGAAGATTTTACCGAAAAATTAGACCATTTCAAAGAATCAGCACAGGCTTTACAGGCCACAGCAGACATGTACATTGAACCTTTTATTGACGGCATCAACCGTGATGTTGAAAACTTTATGTTTCAAGCCGAGCCTAGACTAGATCAAATCCAAGAGCAAGTAGAAAAAATCCAATCGGAATTACCAGAAATGCCATTAGAAGATTAAAAAAGCTGAGGATAAAATGATTATCCCTAAAATTTTATCCTCGTTTTTTTGTTTTAATTCAAAAAACCATCTTTTTTAAATAAAATCGAGTGGCTTATTTCATCAACTAAAGAGGTATTTTAGACTAACTTTCTTAAAACCCACCGTTTTTATAGATGAAATTGTGTCCTAAATTCGAAAATTGTTTGAAACTATCGTTTACGTATTTCTTTTATGAAACATAGTGTGGTATAGTAATAACCGTGAGAATTAATTTCTACATAATAAAAAATAAAACAAACTTAGGAGTGCTAAAAAGAATGAAGAAAAAACTAATCTTAGCTGCAGCAGGTGTACTTAGTATTTTTACATTAGCTGCTTGTACAGGCGGTTCACAAGATATCGCAACAATGAAAGGCGGAACAATCACTGTTGATGATTTCTTTAACCAAACTAAATCAAGTCAACAAAGTCAACAAATCGTTCAACAAATGATCATCTATAAAGTATTTGATCAAAAATATGGTAAAGATGTTTCAGAAAAAGATATCCAAGCTCAATTTGATGAGACTAAGAAAAACATCGAAGCGCAAGGCGGAGTGTTTGCAGATCAACTAAAACAAGCTGGTCTTACAGAGAAAAGCTACAAAGAACAAATCAAACAAAGTCTTGCATACCAAGCTGGAATCAAAGCACATATCAAAATCACTGATGAAGATTTAAAAGCTGCTTGGGAAACATTCCACCCAGAAGTAGAAGCACAAATCATCCAAGTCGCAACTGAAGACGAAGCAAAAGAAATCAAAAAACAATTAGATAACGGCGACGACTTCGCAAAAATCGCTAAGGATAAATCAACAGATACAACAACAGCAAAAGATGGCGGTAAAGTGAAATTTGATTCTCAAACAGAAACTATTCCTGAAGCTGTTAAAACAGCTGCTTTTAAATTAAAAGACGGCGAAATTTCTGAACCGATCCAAGCAACTGATTCAACTGGTTACCAATCAACATTCACTATCGTAAAAATGGTGAAAAATAAAGATAAAGGCAATGACATGGCTCCATTCAAAAAAGAGCTAACAAAAATTGCTGAAACTGCTAAACAAAACGATCAAGAATTTGTTCAAAAAGTGACTTCTGAAGTGTTAACTGCAGCAAATGTTAAAATCAAAGATGACGCATTTAAAGATGTCTTAGCTGGTTTAGTTGAAACAAAAGATTCTGCTAAATCAAGTGATTCTTCTAAGAAAGAAGAAAAAGAATCATCTTCTAAAGAAAAAGAATCTAAATCAAGTGACTCTGAAAAATCTAAAGATTCTTCAAGCAAAACTGAAGAATCATCAAGTAAAACTGAAGAGTCTTCTAAATAGTAGAACAAAAAAAAGAGATGGATTTCATCTCTTTTTTTGTTCTACTATTTTAAAAAACTAACTCAAAAAGTTCATAAACAATTAATAGATCCTCTGAAAAAGTTAGATCATATTTCTCTAATGCTTGCTCAAAAAAAGGTTGGTGAACACTGCGCCAATAGCGCAATGTTCGATCCCCTTCTCCTTCAAGATAACCATGTACTTCTGATAGTTGAGAATATGGCAAGATATCCACTACTTTCGTACGAATAATCGCTTGTGCTTGGTTATTTCCATCTAACAGCACACTATAATCACCAACTTCGGGTAATTTTTCGTCTTCAAAGTCTCGTCCATATAAAAGGTGCAGGGAAGAGGTCCCTGTCTTTTCGCCTTTAAGAACATGGGCTAACAATTCATCTGCCATTTCAGGTGAGTTGCCAAAGGCCCAAGCTTCATAATGATCCGCTGTGATTTCAGATTGATTTTTAAATTGTGTCCATAAATCTACCACTGATTGATTCATCATTGTCTCCTAATCCATTTAAATATTCTTGGGTACATAAAAGCTACGATTGTCTAGCCCAAAGATTCGATCTGTATATTGTCCTGGCTCAGTTTGACGAACTGAGCCTAACATCATTTGAATCGAAGCATCGATATTATCGATTTGATGTAATACTTCGGCTTCCATGATTCGTGGTCTAACTGGTGATCCGTATTCTAATAAGCCATGATGAGCTAAAACCATATGACGTAGCACAATCACATCTTCATCATTTTCATCGATTTTTAAAGCAATGCACGCCTTTGTTATTTCTTCATCTACAAGTACCAAGTGACCAATCAAATTTCCTGATAACGTATATTCAGTCGTCATCGCACCAGAAAGTTCTTTTACTTTGCCTAAATCATGTAAAATGATGCCAGAATAAAGTAATGCAGCATTTAATTCATTGTACTCCTTGCAGATTGCTTTGCCTAAACGTAGCATCGATACAGTGTGATAGGCTAAACCATTAGCAAAAGCATGATGGTTCCTTTTCGCAGCTGGATAATCAAAAAATTCCTTTTGATATTGTGTGAGTAAATAGCGAACGATTCGCTGCCAATGAGCATTAGTGATTTCAAACACTGTTTGATTGATTTCTTCCACCATATCTTCACGTTTTAGTGGCGCCCGTTCCATGTACAAAGTTGGTTGACTAGGTTCATCCGGTCGTGCCACGCGCATATGGATGATCTTCACTTGAGGATTGCCCTGATAGACTTCTCTTTTCCCATTTAAAAGAATAACATTTCCCGCTGCGAAACGACTGATTTCTTCTTCAGAAGCATCCCAGTATTTCCCGTCGATCGTGCCTGACGTATCTTGGAAAGTAAAAGCGATAAATTTTTTGCCATTTTTTGCGATACGCACATCCGCATTTTTGATCAAAAGAAATAATTCAAATGTTTCATCGACAGTTAATTCACGAATTTTTTTCATACTTCTGCTCCTTCTAATTCCATAATTGGTTGTTTCAACTCTTTATAATAGCTTACCATTTCTTTGTCAGAAGAAAAACAGATGACTTGCTGATGTTCAGAAAATACTGCAAATAATTGAGCTAATTGTTCTTTTCTTTGACTATCATAATGTAGCCAGCCATCATCAATCATGATCGGACATAAGTTACGTTGCTCTTGAAGATAAAGAAAGGCAAAACGAACGGCCATCACAACTTGGTCTCTTGTACCTGTAGACAATTCATGCAACATAAAACGTTCATGATCCTTACGAATGACAATCAGCTGTTCTTCTTGTAGTTGAATTTCACGATACGAATTTCGGGTCAATATTTTAAAATAATCGGTTGCCTTTTTTAATAGATTAGGTAATTGTTTTTCTGATAACTCCGTTAGTAAATCCATCAGTAACTGACCTGCTAATTGATTCCCTGACCATTCCAACGCTAGTTCTTCGATTTCAGTTTTTAACATTGCTTGTTCTTGATACAATTCATCCAGCGTTCCATCTGACAGCATTTGTTGTTTTTGATAAAGAAGTTCTTGTTCTTTTTCTTGTAGATGCTGGATGGTCGTTTCTATTGCTTTTATTTCTTGTGAAAGTTCGAGCTGTCTTACGGTTAATTGTTGCGGCTCAATAGCTTCAGGATACACCCCTAGCAACATGGTTTCTAGTTCCTGTTTTCGTTTGTGGTTCGCTGAAGCTGTTTGGTAACGTTGAACTTTTTTGGGAATCTCATTGATTGAAGCAATCTGGAAACGTTGTAACAACGGTTTACTTTGATCCAGTACTTGCTGTTGTTTTTCCTTTACTTCTCGAATCGTCTGACGTGTATAAGCATCTGCTTGATACTCTTGTGCAAAACGGATTTTTTCCATTCTATCAGCAAAATTACCGATCACACGGATTCTTTCTGCTAAAGAAGTGCCCGCAATAGGTAAATGTGCTGTATAACGTTCTGTTTGCTCCGCTAATTTGGTTACCTGTCTCTGATCTTCTTTCAACTGAAGCTCAAGTTCTTGATTGGTATTGAGCAAAATCAAATAGCGAGTAATGTCTGAACGATGAGTCAACCAAAACTCAACTTGATCCATTCGGCCTAAATGGTTTTCTTTTACTTTTTCTGCAACAAATTGAGCCATTTCTTTCTCTTCTTTACGTATCTGTTTGATATCTGCTCTTATTTTTAGTAACTGATCATTTAAATAATCCAACTGAGATAATTTTTCTTGCCACTGTTTTTTTTCATTTTCGTAAGTATCCTTAGGCTGATAAAACAATGGCCAGACGCCTGCAATCATACAGCCCGCACTTAAGATAAACGTTCCGTAACGAAATGGAGTAGGTAAAAAGAAGCTCAACAATAAAATAAGTGCGCCAGCTCCACAAAAAAGTGGATTAATATTTTTATTGGTTTGTCGGTAATTTTTGCGAAACATTTCTTTATTGATCGTTTCAAATGTACTTAAATTTTCTTCACGTGTCACAATTTCTTCTTCTAATAATCGCAAGTCTGTTTGTGCGGTCTGTAGCTTAACTGTTCGTGTAATAATGTCTTCTCTCATCTCATTTATAACCTGTTCTTCAAAAGACAACTGCGGCGGATTCTCTCGACTCCACCCCCATTGTTTTTCTAAAGGAAGCATTTCTTGCTGATTTTGCTGTAAGGATTGGCTCATCCAACTGATTTCAGAAAGTAATTTATCGATATCATAACGTTGATTCAGTAGTTGTTGAATATGTTCTTCTTCGTTTAAATAAAACTGATAATCCTCTGTCTGATCTTGCGTCTCGCTTTGTGTAGCAATACTTTGATTTAAGCGCGTCAATTCTTCACTTAAAAAACGATATTGTTGAAAAAAAGAAAGCAATTGTTCTTCTTCTTCACGAGTTAGCACTGCCGTTGTTTTTGACTGTTCAATTGCTTGTAATTCTTCATACAACGGTAAATTCATGACTTGTTTTTCTAGTCGTGCCAACTGATCCTTCATTTCTTGTGACGCTTGGCGTTGCTCCGCTATTTTTTGCCCTGTAGTGTCTAATTCTACAAGCAGTTGTTGAAACGGACGCTCTTGTTGTTCTTTTTCATTGATCCGTTGCTGTAAACGTTGATACTCACTTAATTTTTGATTTAACGGCGGTTGACTTCCTTTACCTTTATAAATCATCTGAGCCTGTTTAAAATAGGCTTCTCTACTTAGCAACAATTGCTGACTTCCTGATAGTCCTAAAGAAAGCAACGAAGTTTGCAATTCTTCTTCGTTTAATTTTTCTAAATGGCTAAGTTGTTCTTGCTGAAAGGTAAAAACCGATTGAAACAGCTCCTTGGTCAAAGGATAGAGCATCTTTTCCAATAAGGTTTCATCACCGATTTGATCATTAAAATAGACTTTTGCTTGTCCTTTATTTTGCCCTTTGAAGCGTTCAATTTGGACTTTCCCATAAACTGGATGCTCAAACCATAAACGACCGCCATAAGCGCCGCCATTTTTTGGTTGATAGTCTTTTCTTTTTTTTCCTTTTGCAGGAAAACCAAAAAACATGGCTTGAACAAACTGATAAATCGTTGATTTCCCTGCTTCATTTGTTCCAAATAGTAATTGATTTTTCGGTTGAAATTCAATCTTATGTTGCTGCCATTTACCAAATCCAACAAGTTCTATTGCAATGAGTTTCATAGGCGATCCTCCTCAATAACGAAATCTGCTTTAATTTTCTGATCTGCTTGTACTACACTACGTTCACGCCACTCTTCATTTGGCTGTACTACAGATGAAAATAACGGATTTTGGACTAATTCCTGCAATGTATTTGAGAAGATTTCTGGTTGTAGATAATTTTTTTCTAGTTGCTTCAACAGCTCTGGATCCGCTGTGATCCTTACTTTTTCATCCAGCTCTTCAGTCAATAATCCAATTTGGAATAAAAATAAGAAATGATTGGATCGCTGAAGCAACGTAGTTTGTAAATAATGAAGTAACTCTCCATTCCCATAAGATATCCGGAATTCTTCACCGAGCTGCTCAGTATCTGTCAATTGGATTTCTTTTAAAACAACAGATTTTTGATCAAGACTTTCTGTCACAAGAAGCTCCTCCAATAAACTCAAGGCTTCTTGTAAGTTGCTAGTCTGGCTCAGTGAATACTTAGTCTTTTGCCAATTAACCTTGGCTACAGCTTCAAAATGAACAGTTGCATGGCCTGATTCGATAGACACAATCGCCACACCTTGAACAGTTCGTTCTTTTTTAGTATGACCTTGCGGTGTTCCTGGGTAGACAATCAGTGGGTCTGCACTCATCACCTGAGGTTGATGGATATGGCCTAACGCCCAATAGTCATAGCCCTTCCTCTTCATTTCACTGAATGAAAATGGCGCATAATTTTGCACTCCATTATTCACGGTATCACCATGATAAATCCCAATATGTAGATCTGCTGTGGCATCTTTACTTGGAAATTCAGAAAGTTTATTCTCATTGATCCACGGATGTTCATAGCTAAAGCTTGAAACGGCTATCTTTTCTTGATTTTTCGTCATAAAATAATGTGTTTCTACCTGCTCCTTTTGAAAAAGAAACATATTCTTGGGAAAATCAAACCAATAACGCTCTGCAACATAGTAATCATGATTTCCAAATGCCATGATCACAGGAATCTTCTCTTGTTCCAAACGCTTCATTTCAGCGATAAAATAGGCTTGTGTTCGGATCGATGTCCGACTTTGGTGAAAAGTATCCCCCGCAAAAATCACTACATCAACCTGTTTTTTAATCGCTATATCAACAATCGCTGTGACTACTTGATGGTTTGCCTGCTGTAATTTTTCAGCGATTTGTTTGGGTATATTTTTTAGGCCTTCAAAAGACCGATCCAGATGTAAATCTGCCGTATGCAATACTTTCATTAGATCCTCCTATTCGCCTTGATTCTTTTCTCTAATCATATCATTTTATTAAGTATCGGTCAGTAAAAACATACGAAAATTTGTTCGTTTTTCATTTTTTAAAGACTATAAAAAGAAAGAAACTGAAATCAAACTCTACGAGCTACGATTCCAGTCCTACTATTTCCAGCTATTCTATTATAATATCGATTTGAACGATTTCACTTTGTGTCCCAATCCGCATTGGCGGTCCCCATGTCCCAACACCAGAAGAGACTATCACCTGTGGGCTATTTTCATTTTTACGATAGTAACCATAGTCCACAATAAAATACGCTTTTGTTACTAAGCTGAATGGAAATATTTGCCCTTGATGGGTATGGCCTGAAAGAATCAACTCATTTGATTGCTCATATTCTTCTAGGTTAGAGGGTTGATGATCTAAGATAATTTTTGGTAGTTGGTTTCCGACTTTTTCAAATTGATCTTGCAGACTTTCTCTAGTGCCATCTTGTGAACCGATCGGTCGGCTATCTTTGCGACCGACAACCAATAGTTCTTCACCAACAACTGTCATTTCATCTTCTAACAAAGTAATTTTTGCTGATTGAACTAACTCTTTCATCTTTTCAAAGCTTGCTCCAGCATCATGATTGCCCCAACACATGTAGGTACCATAAACAGAAGACAGTCGACTAAGCTGTTTTTCCATGCCCTTTGCATCTTGTAATGCTTGATAATTACCATCAAACAAATCACCGGAAATAAAAATAATATCTGGCTGCAGTTGATTGATTTTTGTGACAATTTTTTCTAATTTCTTCACGTCATTAACATAGCCTAGGTGCACATCGCTAATCAAAACGGCCTTTATTTTTTGGGACTTACCGTCTGTTGGTTTATCGATTGTTACTTGATAATTCACTGTCTTGATTTGTTGCGCTTGCCATGAACCATACCAAAATAAAACAACTGTTACAGCTAGTGCAATTATCCAAATAAGCAACTCATTTTTTGATTGAATCATTGTGTTTTTTTTAGTTATTTTAAGGATCAAATCAGTTATCCCAAAACTAACTAACGATAAAAACCAGTACGACAACCAGTAACTGCCGATTTTCCCAACCACACCACCAACATTTCCATTAAACACTAATAATGTCACTAAGGCTGCAATAGCCAATAAACCAATGATTCCCCATAAGATCCCTGGATATTTAAACCATACAAAATGCTTTAAAATAGCCAGAAATTTTCTACCAATATAGTAGTTCCCTAAAAGGAATAATCCAGTAATGCCTAGAAAGGCTAATTTATTCATTATTCCCCTCTCTCTTTTCACCTATCACCTGACCAAAATCGACGATCGTTTCACGATTATTTTCGGTGTTAAGCCAAATTTCAGGATCGATTCGCACTTGATGTTCTTGAAATAATAGAATCACTGTTGATCCGCCAAATTCAAACCACCCTTTTTTCTCAAAACGATGACACTTTCCTGATTTTTTTAAGTTTTTGATCTTGCCGACCATTAAAGCACCTACTTCGATCTGTATGATTTTCCCAAAGTTTTTGGTTTCAATCACCGTAACTTCTCTGGCGTTTCTAGAAAAAACGGGCTCATTATGGATTGCTACTGGTTGAACTGTGTGGAATACACCCGAAATTTTCTGTTGTTCGAGAATCGTTCCTTCATCAATAAAATAATAATGATGATAGTCATCAGGTGTTAAACGAAAAATGACAGCACTACCGCCTTGCCATTCATCAGCAAGGCTTGTGTTATCAAGTAACTCTGAAAGAGCATATTCAGAATGTTTCACATTAAACGTTCGTTTTTTACTGATTGGATAAACGGTGACTTTAGCATCACACGGCGCACATAAAAATGCTTCCTCTTCAGTCAGTAGACGTGCTTCAGGTCTGATCTCCCGCATAAAGAAATGGTTGAACGAAGTGTACTCTTCAGCTATGTAGTCTTCTACTTGGAGTTTGTTTTTCTTGATGAAGCGGGGAATCATTCCTTTTGAGAGCGGGCTATTTAAATAAGCCCCAGCCACTTTGGTCAGCGGAGGCTGGATGCATCCCTTTAAAAGAAGGCGTCCTACTGGATTTTTATATAGAAAAGTCAATAAATGACTTCCGCTTTCTGAAATAGACACTGTTTTAAAGCGTTTTTCCATGTCTTTACTCCTTTGAAAAGTTTAGCGAATAATAAAGGCGACAATTGCACCTACGAATGCCCCAAAAGCTAGCTTTCTAGGATCGACTTTTTTGATTTTCACTTTTGAAATAAATAAAAAACCAATGACGAGTAAGGCTGCTGGATAAACTAAGGCGATCGCAATATGCAATCTACCCGCAATAAAGAATAACAAAGGTATCAGTGCAGCACTGCTTGTCACGGGTAAGCCTTCATAATATTCACGACGATCACACGTCTGTTCTTTTCGTTCCATTTCAGTCACATTATAATGTGCCAAACGAATCAACGCAGCTAAAATATAAAATACAAATAATGGCAAATAAATCCCTTGCGTCAAACCAGATGCATACCCTAAAACAGTCGGAAAAACCCCGAAACTGATCAAATCAGCTAATGAATCGATTTGAATACCGTAGCACATTTCACTTTTTGTCCGCTCTTTCATATTCGCAACAAAGCCATCAAACATATCACAAATACCTGACAAGACTAAACAAAAAATTGCTTCAACGATATGCTGGGTTAATGCTAAATACATACCAACTATAGAAAAAACTGCATTTCCATAGGTTAGAATAACTGTGTAATCATAAATACCAATCATACTTTTTGTTCCCCAATCCTTTTTTCATTTAGTATTACTATATCATTAAAAGAGCAGAAATTGGGAAATTTTTTCAGATTTCATGTGATTTTTAGTGTCTCATATGTTTTATTCTCTACTCCTTTTCGCAAATCAAATGTGCCATAAAAAAACAAAAAGCCTCTTTAATATAGCAGTGAAAATACATTCTATCTGCTATGTTTAAAGAGCCTTTTTACAATTTAATCAATTAATCGTTATACAAATCACGAATCGGTGTCATGATAATACGGTTCAAATCATTCACAATCAAGCTAAATGCTTGTTCTTTTTGCATCAATTGGTTGATGACCTCTGCTTTTTGAACCTCTGTTGCTAACGCTTGCGCTTTTTCAGCATCTTCTTCTGAAAATTCTTCGCCACGCATTTGTTTTTCTTGTAAACCTTGTTGGAACGTTTGGAATTCTTTGAATAAAGTGTATGCTTCTTCGTCTGCTTTCACTTCAGCGTAAGCTTGTTCTAAGGCTTTAAACTCTTCCATCTCACGGATTTCGCGTTCTACTTGATTAGCTGTATCATAAATATTGCTCATTCAATCTCCCTCGTTTCTATAAATTCTTCTCTTTGATTGTACCATTCTTTGATTCGTTTTCAAACCGATTATTCTCCTGTTAAACCACCAAAGAAGTCTTTCAAGCCATTTTTCGCATTGTCCCAACCTTCTTTGATTTTGCCGCCGATATCTTTGGCACCTTCTTTAACTTGACCACCGATATCTTTCACACTATCTTGCCAATCATTAGTATTTCCTGCTGGAACTGCTCCAGCTTCTTGTACGATCCCACCTGTCGCATAAGCATCTGCTACAGTGAATGGTGTTTGCGCTGTATACGGCATGATCCCTTGTGCTTGACTACTAAAGACAGTTGAAGCATGCGTGGCACTACTTCCTTGTAAATAGTGACTTTCACTTGTTTGTTCAAAACCAAGCCATGTTGCAATCACTACATCCGGTGTATAGCCGACAACCCACTGGTCATTCGTTTTATCTGTATCAAAATTGGTCTCTGTCGTTCCAGTCTTACCAGCCATGACATAACCAGCCGGATCAGCATTGATCCCTGTTCCCGAACTAAAGACACCTAGAAGCATACTCGTCATTTGATCCGCTGTATCTTTTGTGATGATTTGTTTTGTTTTAGCATTTGTATTATCTTCGATCACAGCACCTGTTGAGTCAACGATTTTAGTAATCAAGTGAGCCTCTGACTGAGCGCCACCAGTTGCAAATGGACTGTAAGCATTCGCCATCGTCAACGGTGAAACACCCGTTTTCAATCCACCTAAAGCTAATCCATAATATTTATCTTCGCTCGCTAATGGGATCCCAAATTTTTGTGTCTTTTCAAAGCCTTTATCCAACCCTATTTTATGCAACGTCCAAACAGCAGGTAGATTCAAACTTTCTCCTAATGCTTGATACATTGGGACTTCACCACTATTTGTGCGGCTATAGTTTTCTGCTGGGTAATAATCTTGCGGTTGATCTTCTAAAATACTATCTGGTTTCATTCCAGTTTCCAATGCCGGTGTGTACACCGAAATTGGTTTCAAGGATGAACCAGGAGAACGTTTTGTTTGAGTGGCAAAGTTAAACCCACGATACACATGCTCGCCTCGTCCGCCAACTACTCCTTGTACGCCACCCGTTTTAGGATCAAGGGCAACTGATCCACTTTGAACCACTGCACCATCTTCTGCATTCGGTGGGAATAGGGCATCATTGTCATATGTCTGCTGCATCGCTGTTTGATAATTTTGATCTAATGCTGTATAGATTTTATAGCCTTTATTTAATAAGTCTTCCTCTTTCATCCCATACTTATTCACTGCTTCATCAATCACTGCATCAAAGTAATAAGGATAGCGATAATCGGAGTTTTTATCTGAATAATTATCAGCTAGCATACTATTCATATCCACCCCTGCTTGAGCATCGGCTTCACCTTGAGATAATTTGCCATTATCAACCATTAATTGTAACACTGTATTACGACGATTTACCGCATTCTCCAAGTAATCAAGTGGATTGTAAATACCTGGTCCTTTCAACATACCAACTAAAGTTGCTGCTTGACCTACTGTTAATTCACTGGCGCTGACAGCAAAATAGCGATGTGAAGCATCTTCAATTCCCCAAACCCCATTACCAAAGTAGGAATTATTCAGATACATTTCTAAAATCTGCTGTTTATCATATTTTTTCTCGATTTCGATCGCTAAAAATAGTTCTCTTGCTTTACGTGTCATTGTTTGTTCTTGTGTGAGGTAGGCATTTTTGGCTAGCTGCTGAGTGATCGTACTTCCTCCGCCGCCTCCACCAATTTTACCAAAACTAAGTTTTCCGACTACCGCCCGAAAAAGTCCTTTGATATCATACCCATGGTGGGTCTCAAAATTTCGATCCTCAGTTGAAATTAACGCGTCTTTCACATAGGGAGAAATTTGATCGATCGTGACGAAGGTTCCTTTTTGCCCAAATAATTTCCCTGCTTCATCGCCATTTTTATCATAAATAACGGTAGATTCCTCTAACCCTTTTTTCAAAGCACCGACATTTGCAGATTTAGCCAACGTAAACAAATAAATGCTGGCAATGAGAACAACAAGCATCCCTAATAGCAAAATAATTTTATTAATTTGATATTTTTTCCAAATCCGCTTACGCCAGTAATGAAAACGAACAAGATACGGTTTGATCCACGTCCAAAAACGTTGGAAACCAGATTTTATTTTTTCCATAATTGTTTTAAAGTCCATAGTGCTCCCTCTTTATATAAAAGTTTCTAAGCTA
Source organism: Enterococcus sp. AZ170 (assembly GCF_050545135.1). Taxonomy (NCBI): domain Bacteria; kingdom Bacillati; phylum Bacillota; class Bacilli; order Lactobacillales; family Enterococcaceae; genus Enterococcus; species Enterococcus sp. AZ170. The sequence goes on from NZ_CP172947.1 coordinate 3,190,904, forward strand.
TTTTAACATAATTTAGCATTTAGATTCATCCGGCTTTAGCATGAATTATGCACAGAGATCATGTTTTGCCTATTTTAGCATGCTTTTCTTTTAATTTTATGTAGAAAAGCTTAAGAATCTGTCAAGAAAATAAAAATTCTTAAGAATATACTACGGATCGAGCTTATTAGTTAGAATATAAAAAAAAGTTTCTCCTCTTAATGATTTCTTTAGAAAAAAGTTACAATTTCAAATAAATTAGGGCAAAGAAAATTCATATTTAGTTTGTATTATATATATATACCAACAAACAACCCTAACAAAACACTTTTTCATTTTTTAACTCCTTTCCCACTCTTCCCCAAAGAGTGGGTCTTTTTTTATTTCGAGAAAATTTTCAAATAAGTGAGTAAAAAAGTGAAACTGATACCTAGATAGCTATCTCTAGCCACTCTCATTGTGACTTTTGATTTTTTTATGCTACACTTTTCCCGAAATGTAAACGTTTCAAAAGAAATCGAAGAGGAGTGTTTTTATGTCTAAGAAGTTAACATTTTTGCTGATCCCAATTTTTATTTTACTAAGTTTTAGTCTGTTGCCTAACCAATCAAATGCTATAGAGGCTAATCCAGAAGATCCGATTATGATGGCCTATTATCGTACCTGGCGCGATATTACCATGCCTCATGATGCAAACTCCACTTTACCTGATCAAAATGTAACTGCGATGACAGATATTCCAGAAGGAGTAGATATTGTCTCTGTCTTCCATTATGTCAACCCAGGGACGAATCAACAGAAATTCTGGGACACCCTGAAAACTACTTATGTTCCACTATTGCACGCCAGAGGAACACGTGTCATTCGGACAATTGATATTAGAGAAGTTTGGAATGTTCCACATACAGGTGTTACCCCGACAACAGCTGAGTATGAACGCCATGCACAACAATTAATTGATACTTATCTAACACCCTGGAACTTAGATGGACTGGACGTCGATATGGAATCTAGCTTGACCGCCCAGCAAGAAGAAATGGCTGTGGGTACGTTCAAAGCATTATCGAAACAATTAGGTCCAAAGGCCAATACAGGGAAACTATTGATTTATGATACAAATAAAGACAATCATTCTTTATTTAAAAAAACTGCTTCTTATTTTGATTATTTATTTGTCCAAGCTTATGGCCGCTCTGCTGCATCTTTGGATAATACTTGGAATACGTATAAAACTTCGATCATCCCACAACAATTTCTCCCTGGAATCTCTTTCCCCGAAGAACAAGACCATAATCGGTGGAATGATACTGTAGACCCTTATCAAACAAGTCGCGCTTATTCTTATGCAAAGTGGCATCCAAAAGATGGACAAAAAGGGGGCATGTTTGTTTACGCCATTGATCGAGATGGCAAACAATTTGGTGATGATACAATCACAAAAACTGATTTTAGCTGGACGAAACGTTTGATTAATACGATGAATGGTCAATAGTTAACCGTTTTGTGAAAAACTTAAACACTTCTTTAGAAAAAATTTACAGTTTTGAATCAATTAATACACAAAAAATTCATATTTGATTTGTATTATATATGTATACCAACAAACAACCCTAACAAAACACTTTTTCATTTTTTAACTCCTTTTCCCACTCTTCCCCAAAGAGTGGGTATTTTGTTGCGAATCACTGCGATTGGCAATGACAGAGCAGATGATGAGCAATACTTGGCGAACGCAGTGAGCGAAGTTTCATCACTTGTGAATCACCATAATTAACTATATTAAAGCAGATCAGACGCAATACCTGGCACGTTTCATTACTTGTGAATCACCAATCTTCTTAAACTAAATAACGATAGACAACTTTAAAAAGAACAGCAAACTTTAAAAATTGGTCAATTGCTGCGAATCGCAAAGAACAACCTGAGCAATGGCCCATAGAAAAGTTACTCCTTTCCAGTAATCCGTTTCAAAAATTAACTTCTGCTTCCTCTACCGATTTAATTCCATCTAACCACTTGAACTTATCCCTTCATTTGTTAAACTATGAGAGAACGCTATTGAAAAGGTGGAAAACAAATGGAATTATCCATCCAGTTACCTAAGAATTTTAAAGAACAAACAGTCCGAGAACTGCTTGAACAAGAATGGTTAGTCCCTCGTAAAGTCCGACATTTTTTGCGCACTCGAAAAAATGTCTCGATTAACGGATCGTCTGCACTGTTTCATTTCCCTGTAAAAAGTGGGGATATTGTTACTTTAAAGTTTGAATCAGAAGACTATCCAACACCTACGATTCTTCTAGGAAATACCGCGAATATTGATGTTTTATTTGAAGATGAACAGTTGATTATTTTGAATAAACCGATAGGAATGAAAACTCATCCTAACCAACCTGATGAAAATGATACACTACTCAATCATTTAGCTGCTTATTTGGCACCGAAAAAACAAATTCCATATGTGGTGCATCGTTTAGACAAAGAAACAAGTGGTGCGATTTTATTTGCTAAAAATCCTTTTGTATTGCCCATTTTAGGACGTCTATTAGAAAGTAAACAAATCTATCGACGTTACCAAGCGGTGATTTCGGGAAATTTAGCCAACTCTTTGACTATTCGTAAAAAAATTGGCCGTGATCGACATGATCGGCGCAAACGTGTGATTGATGAGCAACGTGGCGATCTGGCAATTACGCATGTTGAAGTTGATTCTTATGTAAAAAAGGTGAATCAGACAACACTCTATTGCATTTTAGAAACTGGCCGAACCCATCAAATCCGTGTACATTTGGCAAGTATAGGGCACCCAATCATTGGTGATCCTTTGTACCATCCAAAACCTACTGGGCGTTTGATGCTTCATGCTTATGAATTACACCTAACCCATCCATTTACTGGAGAAGTGATTGCAGCAATTGCTGAACCTAGTTTATGGTAAATGAAAAGCTAGGAAGAACACAAATGTTCTTTCCTAGCTTTTTATTACTTCTTCAATGATTCCTTTAATTTAGCTAAATCCAATTGTTTATACTCTTCAAAGAAACTTGCTAATTCTTCTAAAACCTTTTGATTCATTCCATCTTGATCATTTTCGACTTGTAAAACTAGTAAGGGTTCATGCAAACTCATACGCAATAACAACCACCCGCTGCCATATTCATTAGAAACATTGATTCGTATCCCTTCATAGTTTTCAGGATCAATTTTTAGCCCTCGTTGACTCTCTACAAAATCATTTAAATCTCGAATCACTTGTTCACCGTACTCGCGAACATTTTCTGCTAGAATCTCAAAGCGTAATTCCTGAGTTTCTGCTGGTTGTTTTAATGAGCTGATCAAATCGCCAAGTGTTGAGCCCTCTTTTTTTAATTTAGGTAACAGCATCAGGATTTTAGCGATAACATAGGCACCATCATCTAAATAGTAATTTTCTTTAAAAGCTGCATGTCCACTGGTTTCGATTGCTAATTGAGTATCGATTCCTTCATCGTTCAGTTCAATCATTTTATTGATCACATTGCGATAACCAGAAACATAACGCACTTGTTTACCACCTTTTGACTCGATGAATACTTTCAAATGACTTGAAGTTGGTGAATTTGTTACAATGCTACTGCCTGGATATTCAGCTAAAACGATTGTCGCTAGAACAGCAATCAAATTATTTCGGTTGATTACTTCACCTGACGCATCCACTACCGCCGAGCGATCTACATCCGTATCAAAAATCACACCTAAATCTGCTTTGTTTCTCAAAACTGCTTGCTGAATACTTGCCATTGCTTCTTTATTGTCAGGATTAGGAATATGATTTGGGAACATACCGTCAGGTTCTAAAAATTGCGAACCTGTAATGTCTGCGCCAAGTTTGGCTAAGACTTGTTCTGCAAAGAAACCACCTGCTCCATTACCAGCATCTACTATGATATGAAAACCTTCTAATGGTTTTTCTTCTGTCGTTTTCATGCCTTTGCGAATTTTATCGGTTAAATCAGCAGAATAATCCTCTAAAATCGAGGTTTTGGTAACTGTTCCTTTCGCTACAAGTGCTGGTTTGTCAGTGTGTTCTAAGAGATACGCAATATCCTTTTTCTCTGCGCCTCCAGATTTAGTGAACAACTTCAAGCCATTAAAATAATAAGGCAAATGGCTCGCAGTGATCATAATTGCCGCATCACAATCATATTGTGGAAATTGCGTGGTCATAAACATAGCTGGCGTTGTCGCTAAACCAAAATCTAACACTTCGATATTTTGCTCTACAAAGCTGTCAATCAAAGCTTGTTTTAAGCTATCTGCCGAAATACGGCTATCATGACCGATACCGATTTTTAATTTTCCTGATTGATGTTTTTCAGCTAAGTGTTTCTCAACACGAAGCCAATGAACCATTCCGACTGCAATTTTCCCGACTTGCGCTGGTGTTAAGTTCGCTGTTTTTTCCTCATGCTCTATTGCTATTCCTCTTATATCTGACCCGTTTTGTAACGCTTTCAAATCCATGTAACCAAATCTCCCTTCATTTTTTGATTGGTTTTATTTTAATCTATCATTGCTTCAAAACGTTCAACAACAGCTACCGCGTCATCTTCTGAGCGAGCAATAATAATGATTGTATCAACTCCTGCGACCGTTCCTGCAATTTCTTCATAACTGACTTCATCTAAAAAATTAGTGACGACATCTGCTGCGCCCATATCTGTATGGACGATGACCATAAATTGGACACGTTCCATGCGAGTCACTGAATCTTTCACAGATTCTTTTAGTTTTTCCTCACTGCTAGATACTTGTTGTTGAGAAAATAAGGCATACTTTACTCTGCCATCTGAACCGTGCGTTTTAACGATGCTCATTTCACGTACATCTCTTGAAACAGTAGCTTGGGTTGCTTTGACACCAGATTGTTCAAGAAGTGCAATCAGGTCGTCTTGGGTTTCTATTTCATTTTCTGTGATCAGTTGCTTGATCAACCGTTGTCGGTCTGCTTTTTTCATGTTTAGCTACACTTCCTGTTTTGGTTATTTTCTTTATTATAGCGAAAGTTTGAGAAATTTGCATTTCTTTTTGGTAAAAATTACTTTATTATGAGAAAAATGGCGTATGAGATGAAAAAAGTTTCGCGTCCGTTTGGTATCACGGACGCGAAGCTTTGGTTTTTATTAGATTCATTTTCTTATATTTCAATTCCTAATCCATAATAAAAAGTTAATATTGTTGCAAAATGTAAATAATGATAAACTTAATATAGAATAAATAAACAGTTGAAACTAAAACAAGAGAGTCGCTAAAAGGAGTTTCTATTATTGGGATTAAAAATTAGAGTAAGTGAAATAACTAGTAGTCCGTCATTTGGAACTAGAAATGTTAATGCCGATGATGGTTCTGATTTATATACTACTGCTGATTCATTGCTAGATAATGTCAGCCAAGGTCTATCCGCACTTTCTAGCACGAACTGCTTTGATGGTTCAAATGATACGTATAGCACCGCTAAGCTAAAGCTTGACTGGGCAAAGAGCATTAATAAGGAATGGAAAGATAACTTTGTTTTGCCATTAGACTATGCAAAACTCGTTCAGGAGATTAAAGATGATAAAAGTTTGTCTCCTACCGAAAAAGCCGAGAAAATCGCTCGTGTATATGAAAATTACCTTTATTCTTTGGCAAAACTTGCTTTTGATGAGTATGATAAAATACGAGCAAAATTTGGCGCTAACTCCCCCGAAGCGATCGAAGCCGAGAAAAAACTTGCAGGAATATTACAAGGGCTTGATATTGATATTAAAGCAGTAACCAGAAATTTTGGCGATAACGCTATTGATGTCTCTGATAAAAACACGTTAAACTACAAACAATTTATTGATATGGTCAACACAGCAAAACCACTTGATTTGAAGAGTAGAACTTTTGGAGATTCAGACTATTCAATTTGGGCAAGAGGATGGTCAAAAGGTATCGAAGATCGTAGGGACTATTTAGGCAATTATTTATTTGGCTATTACGGACAAGGTGCTTTGTTCTTCAACGGTGAAACTCTAAAAATGGGAGCTGGCGTTGCTCAAATTCTAAGTGATGTAGCTAAGGGAGACCCGAGCAAGTTAAGTCTATTTGCTTATTATTTTTCCAAAGACTTTACTAGTGGTGTAAGTACTTGGAAAGCGAATGGTTACGGCGATAACGAAGGTGACGGCTCTGCTGTTCAGGAGGGTATCGATGACTTTAAAAAGTATATTAAAAGCAAGTAGTATAATTATTGTTATTTTACTTTTCTCGCTTGTCTTCTTCTTAGTCCCAAAATATAACGGACAGAAGTACTCGCCTAACCAAGAACGAGAATTTAAAATAAAAATATCTAAAGATAATAATGAAGCACAAGTATTTATTTACGTTGATAAAAAACACAAAAATGATTTCTCCGTAAATTTATATGACGATCAAACCCAAAAAGTTTTAAAACCATATAATATTGGTGAGGATAGATTCACTCCAAAAAATAAGTTTTATTATGTTTATACTGTAGAAAAAGGCAATACCTACACAGCTAAAATAAAAAATAAAACTGACTCGATAATAACATCCAGCATTATAATTGAAGATAACGATTAAATAAAAATAGAGCTAAGTTAATAATTTGGGTTTTCTAATAAATACGAATGGAGGAAGTTTATTGGATTTCTATATTAAATATCAGTGGTATATCTTAGGTGGATTTTTTCTGTTTCTAATAGGCTTACTATTTTTATTCATAAAAATCCGCTCACGAGCTATGAGTTATTTAGAAAATAAGGATACTGAAAAAGAATATTTCCCAGAAAAAATTTGGCAGGAAATGAAACAAAGAGAGGATGATAACGGAAATTTTTATTATTATAGCCACGATAGTAACGAGGAAACAGCCGACACCTCAAGATGTTAAGTGGTCACTTGACATTTTGAAGCCAAAAATAATCAGCACGAACTGATAAATCAAGTTGCCTGAGTCAATAATACGTACATTAAAATAGAATGCTATCTACCAGAATCCGTAGCATTCGATCAGATGAACATTCTCCACGGCTGACTGTTTGCTCGTTATTATTTTGTAAAATATTTAATACACTATCGATACAATTTTTGATATACTATAACTAGTTGAATAACGGCTGAAGCTCTGAAAAAGGAGTTGATGCCATAAAGATATGTCTTTATCGCTTTTGTCCTGCTTTAGTGCTTAGGAAAAGCGGTCCTTGAAAGATTTGTTAAAAGATATCGCTTCGAAAATAGTTGTCACACTTGTGGCTTACTATATTGTCGAAGGGATTAAACTTTTTATCACTTTGATTTTTGAGTAAAAAAAGACCACTATCTGCTCGACTAAAGTAAGATAGTGGCAACATTAAACAATCGGGCTTTAGTCAGAACTCAACTAAAGAGTCAGTGTATCAGCACTGGCTTTTTTGTAATCGTAATGATTATCGATTACCTTCTCAACAATTATACCTTATAAAGTCTCTGGAAAGCAACTTATCATACCGATTTTTGTAAAGTATTTAATACACTATCAATACAATTTTTGATATACTATAACTAGTTGAATAACGGCTGAAGCTCTGAAAAAGGAGTTGATGCCATAAAGATATGTCTTTATCGCTTTTGTCCTGCTTTAATACATTGGAAAAGCGGTCCTTGAAAGATTTGTTAAAAGATATCGCTTCGAAAATAGTCGTCACACTTGTGGCTTACTATATTGTCGAAGGGATTAAACTTTTTATCACTTCGATTTTTGAGTAAAAAAAGACCACTATCTGAACCGCTAAAGTAAGATAGTGGCAATGTAGTACACTTTCGAGCTTTAGTCAAAACTCAACTAAAGAGTCAGTGTTTCCGCACTGGCTTTTTTTTACAATCACACTTAAGTGCGATTGCTTTCTCATTTATTATACCTTATAAAGTATAATAAACACAACATAAGAGATAGATAGCTCTCTTATGTTGTGCCTTTTCGTCTATCAACCATTATTTTTCCAACATCCCATGCTCCACCAAATAATCATGTGCAACGGTCGCCGGATCTTTTTGCTCCACATTGACTTGATAATTCATCTCACTCATTTCTTCTTCCGTGATTTTACCAACTAAAGGCTGCAATAATTCTTTTAATTCCGGATATTTCTCAAGCGTTTCAGCTTTCAGCAATGGCGCACCTTGATACGGTGGAAATAGTTGTTTATTATCTTTTAAAATCACCAAATCATATTGCTTTAGTTCACTATCGGTCGAATAGGCATCTACCACATTCACATCCCCATTATTGATTGCTTGGTAACGTAACGATGGCTCCATCGACTTCACATCTAAATTCAAGTTATATAATTTTTGCAAGCCTTTATACCCATCTTCACGATCAATAAACTCTAGTGTAAAACCAGCTTTTAACTGACTTTCGACTTTTTTAAGATCTTCGATGGTTTTCAGATCATTTTCTTCTGCAAATGATCGTTTGACTGCAACTGCATAGGTATTTTGATACTGCATTGGTTCCAGATAATCCATGTTTTCTTGTTCTTTAATTTGATCTCGCGCATACTCGTACACTTCTCTTGGATCATTGGATGTATTCTTATTGTCTTTCAAAAACGTTTCAAGAACTGTTCCGGTAAATTCAGGATAGACATCGACTTCACCTGATTTTAGTGCGTTAAATAAGAAACTGGTTTTACCAAAGTTTGATTTTAAATTTACGTGGATATCACTATTTGCTTCGATCAATTCTTTATACATGTTGATCAAGATATCTGGTTCTGCACCTAACTTTCCAGCCACCGTAATTTCTTTTTGTTCTGCTTCTTGATGGGTGTAGACAAATGAACCTACTAATAGTGCAAGTAATACCATGAATGCAGCTATGATCCGTTTCACCGTGGCTTTTTCCAACAAATGGATCCCAAAGTTAAACAAGACCGCTAAAATAGCAGAGGAAATTGCGCCAATCAAGATTAAGTACACATTGTTTCGGTCGATCCCAAGTAAAATAAATGTACCCAAACCACCTGCGCCGATCAAGGCCGCAAGTGTCGCCGTTCCGATGATCATAACGGTTGCTGTACGAATCCCTGAAATGATATAGGGTAACGCCAACTGCAACTCAAACTTGATTAGTTTTTCCCGTTTGTTCATCCCAAAGGCTTCGGCTGCTTCTTCTAAAGAAGGATCGATTTCAGTCAAACCTGTATAGGTATTTTGCAAAATCGGAAATAGGGCATAAATCACTAACGCTACAATGGCTGGCGGACTGCCAATCCCAATAACTGGAATCAATAAACCTAATAAAGCGAGTGACGGAATCGTTTGGAAAATCCCCGTAATTTGCAGAACAAATTCAGCGACTTTTTTGTAATTCGTCAATAGAATCGCTAACGGGATCGCTATGAGAATCGCAATCAATAATGACAGTAACGATAGTTGGATATGTTCAACAACCGCTTGGATAAAGTCTTCTTTGCGGGCCACGAATGTTTCTATCAGTTTTCCCATATTATTGATCACCTTTTTCTATCTTTGTCTCTAAGAAGCGTAAAATCGTTCGATCTGTGATTTCACCGATAGATCCTTTCTCATTAACTAGTACAACTGTTTTCCCATCAACAAGTAAGCCAATCACAGTTGGTAAATCGGTGCCTAAATTCACTATCGTTTCGCCGGTTATTTGCCCAGCTTCAATAAATCCTGCTTCTAATAAATCTTCTGCACAATAATTTTCTAAATTAGCCTGTTCATGTTGGAAGAACTGCGCAACAAATTCATTGGCTGGATGATTTTTGATAGCTTCCGGTGTATCGGTTTGAACGATTTGCCCATCCTTCATCACACAAATCCGATCACCTAAAAGCAACGCTTCATTCATATCGTGGGTCACAAAAACAACAGTAGTCGCTAATTCTTTGTGTAGTTCTTTGATCAATAATTGTAATTGCCCTCTTGAAATTGGATCTAACGCACTGAACGGCTCATCCATCAAAATAATATCTGGTTTGGCTGCAATCGCACGTAAAATCCCAATACGTTGCTGTTCACCACCAGATAATTCAGCAGGTTTCCGATGGAGGTATTCCTCTGGTGGTAAGCTGACCTTTCTGAGTAATTCTTCCGTTCGTTCTCGTCTTTTTGCTTTACTCCAGTGCTTCATTTCGGGAATCAATTCGATGTTTTCAGCAACTGTCAAATTTGGGAAAAGAGCGATTTGTTGGAGAACGTAGCCGATCGTTAAGCGTAATTCTTTTAAATTGTAATCAATCAATCGTCTGTTATTAAAATAGATATCGCCATCTGTTGGCTCGATTAAACGATTAAGCATTTTTAAAGTGGTTGTTTTTCCACTTCCACTTGGACCAACTAAGACAAAAAATTCACCGTCTTCAATTGAAACATCGAAGTTTTCTAATACAAATTGATCGTTGTATTTTTTTGATACGTTTTGAAATTTAATCATTTATTCACCTCATTTTTTTCTTGTATGCATATGCTCTTTATTTTTAGGTAATCTTTCATTATTTTTAAATATGTTTATAAGTATACTTGAAAATGTCCGATGTTTCTAACGACTTGTTTCTATTGTACAGAAAAAAACCTGACAACTGTCTGTCAGGTTTTCTGATTTTTTTATTTTTATAGTAGCGCTATTTATTTCGCTAAACGATAAATCGCATCCGCATAAATAGCTGTCGCACGGAATAAATCATCCAACGCCATAAATTCATTGGCTTGATGCATGGTGTCTGTATAGCCTGGGAACATTGCGCCATACGCCACGCCACGTTTTAGTAAACGTCCGTAAGTTCCGCCACCGATGATTTGTTCATGGCCTTTTTGACCAGTATGATCTTCGTAAACTTGTAATAAGGTTTCAACCAATGGATCATCCGCTGGCACGTAATGTGGTTCTTGGTTACGTCCACCTTGAACGATTTCAGCACCGATTGCACCTGCTGTAGCTTTCACACCCGCTTCTAATTCAGCAGCTGTTGTGCCTTTAGGGTAACGGAAATTCAAGCTCATAAAGTTGCCTTCTTCAGCATCTTTCTTGAAGACGAATAAACCAGCGTTCATTGTTAATTTACCCATCTTAGTATCTTCAAAGGCTACGCCTAATTTTTCACCATAGAAATCTTCATGAACAAGCGTTGCAGCAACCTGGATAAATTCTTTTGCTGCGCCAGCAAATGCATAGCTGTTTAAAAATACTGCTAAGTATGTTGCCGCATTGATCCCAGATTGAGGGCTAGCGCCGTGTGCGCCTTTTCCTACAACTTTGATTGTAACAGTTGCACCATTCGCTTCAAATTCGCCAGAAATTGGCTCCTCATCTACAAATACGCTAAATGCGCCTTGCATTTTTTCAGCTGCTTCGGCAGTTGGAACTGTGATTACAGCCGTTGCCGTACCTGGAACCATATTTTCACGTAAGCCAGCATTAAAGCTTTCTAATTCATATTCGCCTTGGCTTGATCCGCCAAAACGAGCGTATAACGATACGTTTCCTTTTTCACCGTTGATGATTGGGAATTCTGCATCAGGAGAGAAACCAAAATCAGGTTTTTCTTCGTGTTTGAAGTAATAGTCCATATCACCCCAGCCACTTTCTTCATCACTTCCAACAACAAAGCGAACTTTTTTAGATAATGGTACGCCTAAATCTTTGATGATTCTTAACGCATAATATGCCGCCATACTTGGGCCTTTATCATCACTTGAACCACGCGCGAAGATTTTACCATCTTTGATGACAGGTTCATAAGGATCTGTATCCCAACCGTCCCCAGCAGGTACAACGTCCATGTGACCGAAGATGCCTAAGGTTTCGTTGCCTTCACCATACTCGATATGTCCAGCGTAGTTATCAACATTTTTCACAACGAAACCATCACGCTCGCCATAAGCTAACATATGCTTCAAGCCAGCAACAGGTCCTGGTCCAAATGGTGCATCTGGTGTTACTTTTGAGTCATCACGCTCACTATTGATGCGTAATAGATTTTGTAAATCTTCTAATAGCGCATCTTTACGTGCGTCTACTTCTTTTTGCCAATCAATTGTCATTTTTTAGTCACTCCAATTCATTATTCTACCTTCCCATCATACCACTAACTTGTTTAAAAGAAAAAGGCGGAAATGGTTTTTTCATAATCTTTTGCTCTTGTTCCAAAACAGATTTATACTAAAAGAAAAGCAATTAAAGGAGACTATCGGGATGAAAGACTTAACCAGAGACGATTTAACCGCAGTGATCCAGCCACGTCCACAAGAATCTCACAAAGGAACATTTGGACGTGCAGTATTGGTTGGCGGCAATGCAACATATGGCGGCGCGATCATCATGAGTACCGAAGCTACTGTTAGAACAGGGACTGGATTGGTTTCCGTTATTACAGCCAAACATAATCACAGCGCACTGCATGCTCGTTTACCAGAAGCAATGGTGCTTGACTGGACACTTACGCGAGCAGTCAGTGAGTTATTAGGTACAGCAACTGTTCTCTTGATTGGTCCTGGGCTAGGTTTAGATTCACACAGTCAACAGCTGTTGCAACTGGTTCTTCAACAGCAAACGTCTACTCAATGGCTTGTGATTGACGGATCTGCTATCACCTTATTTGCTCAGAGCGACAGTCACTTAAATTATCCAGAACACATAGTTTTCACTCCGCACCAAATGGAATGGCAGCGTCTGAGCGGTCTTAAGCTGACGCATCAGACGATAGATAATAATCAAGCAGCTCAAAAAAAATTAGGTGCAACGATCGTGTTAAAAAGCCATCGAACTGAAATCTATACGACGAATGAACAATATCGAAATCCCTTAGGCACTCCAGCTATGGCTACTGGGGGAATGGGGGATACTTTAGCTGGCATGATCACTGGTTTTTTAGCTCAATTTCCTGATAAAGAAGCCGCAATTTGTGCAGCAGTGTATCTTCATAGCCAGATTGGTGAAGAATTGGGTAAAAAACGTTATGTTGTCTTACCAACTGAAATTAGTCAGCAGATTCCTCGCTTCATGAAACTGGCTGAAAACATAAATAAAAAGACAAAAGGAAAATGAGGCTCACTTTCCTTCTGTCTTTTTTCTAAAAAAATCAGTTTGTAAAATCCCCATATATACTTCCATCCACTCTGCTAGAAATTACATTCGTAAAACTTCACTAGCTTCAGGATGTTTCTTTCCAAACGGAAGGCTTTCCTCAATAATTTGATTAACTACGCCTACTATCAACTGAACGATATCCTGCTTAGAACTCTCCTTTTTAACAGGCAATTGTAAGACAGTCTTTAATAATAGTTGAATCGTCAGTTTCCAATTACGATTCATGTAGTCTGTCGATTTTATCAGAAAGGTGTCTAATAAAATTACCTTATATTTTCAAATCCTTCCGTTGATAAACCAAATATGTTCCACCAAAAAATAACACAATCAAAACACTTAAGACACCAACACTTACTACCGACAATCCCTTATCCAGCAAATTACTTGGAATTCCTAGATGGGTCGGAGAAATGTTTTTGGCCCAATTAAATGATTCTTTCAAATCGGAAAAAATCCCGATCAAATAAAAGCCAAATACGATCCCTAAAGAAATACTCGTACTTTGTTTACTTGATTTTAAAAGTGTTGAAAGAAAGAAACCTAAAGACAAGAAAAACAATAAAATCAAACTTTCCTGCGTAAAAATCTTCCCAATTTCTCGGATGATCGTCGTTACTGAATCTGTTGATTGCCGATATATTAACGTTGCTCCTAAGGAAACGGCAAATGATACTAGCCAAAAAATTGCTAAGATAAAGACGTTTCCTGCTATCTTACTTGTAACAATGCCGCTACGCGTTACTGGTTGTGCATATAAAAATTCAATCGTTCCGTCCGTTTCTTCTTTGATCAATGACTGACTTCCCAACATCATTGCATAAACAGAAGCTGCTAAGAACATATACTGAAAATAGTACGCAAAAAAACCTGTTGCTATTAAAAAACTTGCTTGTCCACTCACGCTGATATTGAAGGTTTTCAATAGTGAAGGAGACAACCCATTTAACTTTGCATCCAACAACTCTTTCATTTCTGAGCTGTGCATTTGTAGGTACACGGCACTAAATCCAACTATAATCACTGCAAATAGAATCGTCCAAATAATCAATCCTTTGACTAATGACTTACTTTCGATTTTGGCTGTGATCATTTTGCAGCTCCTCCTTCATACAATGCCATAAACTGATCCTCTAGTTCTGGATTGGTGACTGTAAAGTCTTCAATCGACTCATCTCCTAACAATGGTACAACCTTATGAAGATCGCCTTCGTAAAATAATCGTGTTTCGTTTCCTTGATGTTTTAAAATTGCTGCCCCCATCTTTTCGAAAAGCGATAACGGAATATGATCACCGATCAATGTAATAACTTTTCCAAGTGATTTTTCTTTTGTAATATCTTGAACGGTGATGATTTTCCCCTGACGGATGAATGCTGCCCGGTGTGCATGCTGTTGCACTTCATTTAAATCATGACTGGATAAGAAAATCGTCATGCCTTTTTGGTTATATTTTTCCAGCTCTTCAAATAGTCGATGCTGCATCAGTGGATCTAACCCATTGGTCGGCTCATCTAAAATCAATAATTCTGGATTTGGTAAAATACCAGCCGTGATAGCGACTTTCTTTTTATTTCCTAAAGATAGTTCGGACATCTTTTTTTGTCTATCAATATCGAACAGCTCGATAAAGTAATCGATTTGTTGCTTGCTATTTTTTATTTGATGAAAATCAGCTACATACTGCAGTATTTCACCTGTGGTCATATGGGGATAAAATCGTACATCACTCGAAACATATCCTGTGCGTTTACGAACCTCTTTGGCATCTTTGATACTATCCAACCCAAGTAAAGTGGCAGTTCCTTGATCTGGATAAGTAAAATTCAACATCGCTTTGATTGTTGTTGATTTTCCTGCACCATTTGGGCCGATAAAACCATAGATTTCACCGTTTTCTACAGAAAGATTCACTTGATCGATCGCTGCTTGTTTTTTATACACTTTAGTCAAGCCTATAAGTTCAATGGCCTTCATTTTACGATTCCTCCTCATTGACCTCTTAGTCAATTGCAGTATATATCTAGGTTAACTTATTAGTCAAAAAAATCTGATTGAATGGAATGTTTGAATCTGCAACATTCGTTCGATCAGACTATACTTTTCCTTTTAATCCTTCAAGCTCTGCTGCAGTTAGTTCTCTATACTCACCTAATGCTAGATTTTCATCCAACCACAAACTGCCCATCCGCAGACGTTTTAAGTAAACGACTTTTTTATCAACTGCTTCAAACATTCGTTTTACTTGATGAAACTTGCCTTCTTGGATAATCAAGCGAATCTTTGACAGCTGATTTTGTTCATCTACAGCTTCGATCGTTAGGTGGCTTGGTTTTACCAGCTCTTTATTCGTTAAAGCGAATCCTGCAGCAAATAGATCAATGTCTTCTTCTGTCACAATTCCTGCAACTTCTGCAAAATATTCTTTATCTACATGTTTTTTAGGTGACAATAATTGATGAGCCAGCTGACCATCGTTTGTCAGTAGCAACAACCCCTCTGTGTCTTTATCCAAACGTCCAACAGGGAATAAATCTTCTCGGAAATCTTCATCGTGCAATAAATCGATCACGGTTTGATCCCATTTATCTTCTGTCGCTGAGATCACCTCTTGAGGTTTATGCAGCATATAGTAGTAATACTTTTGATAAGTCAATTTTTCCCCAGCAAATTTAACAACATCTTGTTTTTCATCAATTTGTGTTTTACCCTCTTTGATTACTTGGTCGTTTACAGTAACCATACTTTTTTTCAGCAACTGCTTGGCTTCTTTACGGCTGCCAACACCTGTTTCTGCAAGAAATTTATCTAAACGCATATGTTTCCCCTTACTATCAGAACTTATTTTTTCTAATAAAGAGGATGGAACATAACTCCATGAGTCACATCCCAACCTCTTATTGTTCTATTTTATTTTTAGCTTACGACGAATTTTACCTACGCCCGCTCCCAGCAACTTATCTGCTAAACGTAATTTTAACGTGATATAGCCATATACCGCACCACCAAATGCGGCAACGATCATAATGATCAAGAAAGACTGGAATTTACGTGACGGATCTAAGAATAAATACAAGAATTGGCGCATCACAATTGCGGCAATCATCATTACTAATGTGATCAAGAAAATCAATAATCCACGTCGCAATGTCAAGCCAAAATTAAAGTGACTGACTTTCTTGATTTTTCTCATGATCAAGAAACAAGACAAGGAAAAACCGATCATTGTCGCAATCAAAGGACCGTACACTTCAAACAAACGAATACTTGGGTATTGTACGATCAATTTCAACACTAAGCCTAAAGCAAAATATTTAATCGCTGCCTCATTTTCGTACATCCCCATCAACATCGTCGATGATAACATATAAAGACCCATAAATAGTCCTGCAAAACAAGCTTGGATCAATACGGAAACGCCTAGCGCATCTGGCGCATAAAACATCGTATAAAGAGGTTTAGCTAAAACGATCATACCAAAGGTTGCTGGCAGCATAACAAACATGAATAACTGTAAGTTATTACTGATCAACTTTGATAAGTCTCGATATTTTTTCAACGTAATCGCTTCAGTAATCAAGGGCAATCCTGTCGCTGAAATCGAGGTTGCTAAAGCAATCACGACCATCGTTAATTTGTCCGGATTTGCATTAAAAATCGCAAACAGCGTTCTTAACTGGCTTCCTGAATAAGTCGTAAATGTATTCATAAAATTAGAAAAAGTAAATTGATCGACTAATTTAAAGACTGTTACACCTGAACCTACAATGATGAATGGCAATGCTTCTTTTAGTGTTTCCGTCAATAAATCACGAGTTGAAGCTTTGTGTTCATTGGCACTATGTGCTGCCAAATAGTCAAACATCGGTTTTTGTTTGTGAAAATAGTAGATTAGAACAATGAGACTTGCTAACATCCCGATAAATGCTGCCAGTGTTGATTGGGTCACAGCATCAACATAATTCCCTTCAAAAACTCTCATGATGATAAATGCTGTCAATAACATATAAAAGACACGAGCAATCTGCTCAACGATTTGAGACAAAGCATAGGGCATCATATCTTGGTTTCCTTGGAAATAACCGCGAACAACACTCATACATGGAAAAATCAAAACAGCTAAACTGAGCGAACGCATCGTCGGAATCAATTCTTCTCCCCCACCAGACCATTTCGCTAACAAAGGAGAAGCTAAATACATGACGATGGCAAAAATACCTCCTAAAATAGCCATTAATTGAAGCGCTTTGTAAAAAAGCTGTCGGCTGATCTTATATTCATTCAACGAATTATAATAAGAGGTTTGTTTGGCGATTGCTGCAGGTATTCCTGCTGTAGATATTAATAAAAAGAGAGCGTATACGGTATACCCCATTGAAGATAAACTATTTGCTTCATTAGCGTGACTTCCCATCCATGCATACCATGGGATAATATATACCGCACCCAACAAACGAGAAATTATATTACTAGCTGTCATCCAAGCCGATCCTTTAACCATTTTTTCTTGGTTAGTCAAGATCGGTTGATCAGCAGGATTTGGTTGATTTATCATTTAACTCCTCCAACTTTCTTTGAACATGCTTTCTTTATTTTAATTGTTAAATCAAGTATATGCAACGACTTTCTTGAATAAATTAACTTATTTATCGTTTCCTCACAGATTTTGTAAAAAAACAGTCGTTTTCATTTTTGAAATATCTAAAAACCAAATAAACACTTCATTTATAACTATTTCTTTTTTTGTTTATATTCAAAGATAAAAGTACTAGATATCGCTTTTAATTCATAATTTTCTTTATATTTCACATAAATATGTCTAATATGTATTTGTTATTTTAATAGAAAAATTATATTGGAAATTCTTCACTTTAGGCGATGAACTCCTCCGTGTTTTTTTCGTCCTCTTCCAGCAAGCATCTTGAAGTTTTAACATTTAAATTGTATGATGAATTTCTAACAGATTTTTATTCCAAAAACCTTACATTCAGATTTTAAAAACCGCTTGGAGGCGTAATGATGACTATTTCTTTAGAAAAAATCCGCGAATGTTTACTTAAAGAACATCTCTTAAAAGAATTTGTTTCTACGCAAACTTGGTCTTTGACTCTGCCTAACTCGTTGGCTGACAAAACATTTGATGCTCTTTCTTATGATTCCCGGACTGTAAGTTCTAAGACACTTTTCTTTTGTAAAGGACTCAATTTCAAACCTGAATACTTAGAAAATGCAGTCGCAGCTGGTCTTGATAGTTATGTAGCAGAACAACCTTATGACGTGCCCGCAGCATTGGGAATCATTGTCACAGATATCAAAAAAGCAATGGCTGTTTTGAGCATGACTTTCTATGATTATCCACAACATAAATTGAAACTGATCGGCTTTACAGGGACCAAAGGAAAAACAACAGCTGCTTACTTCACTAAATTCATTTTAGATCAGACAACAAACAAAAAAACAGCGATGTTGTCTACTATGAATTCGACTTTAGATGGCCAAACATTTTTTAAATCCCATTTAACAACACCAGAATCCCTTGATCTTTATAAAATGATGAATGAAGCAGTGAGCAACGGCATGAGTCACTTCATTATGGAAGTCTCATCACAAGCCTACAAGACCAATCGCGTCTATGGTTTATTTTTTGATGTGGGTATTTTCTTAAACATTACACCTGATCACATCAGCCCGATCGAACATCCAACATATGATGATTACTTTTATTGCAAACGGCAACTAATCAAACAGTCGAAAACGATGATTTTGAACCATGAATCGGATCATTTTCACTTGTTGAAAGAAACTGCGCAGCTTTACAGTATTCCTTATCTTGTTTATGGCAATCAAGCAGCATTGGATACCGACTATTGCTACCAAACAGATCCAGTAGATTCCCTAGCTTTTTCTATTGAAGCAAAAGAGGATCAACTAATGGTCACCGGTGACTACCAACTTCGTTTGGGTGGCGATTTCAATAAAGGAAATGCCTTAAGCGCTATTCTTGCGAGTGCCTTAGTAGGCGCAGATCGAAATGACTGTCAGCAAGGAGTCAAAGAAACGACCGTCCCTGGAAGAATGGAATTATTGACGAATACAAATGGTGCGAAAGTTTATGTCGATTATGCGCATAATTATGACAGTCTAAAGAATCTTTTAACGTTTGTCAAAGAAGAACATCCAACTGGTCGTTTACTTGTTGTGATCGGTAGCACAGGAAACAAAGCGATTTCAAGACGCAAAGATTTTGGGGCTGTTTTATCTGAATTAGCGGATATTGCGATTTTAACCACCGATGATCCAGCCGATGAAGATCCAGTCACTATTTGTGAAGAAATCAAAGCCCACATCACAACAGACATCCCGACCAAAATAATCGCGGACCGCAGTGAAGCAATCAAAGAAGCTCTGGCAATCAGCCTAGCGGAAGATGCTGTCATTTTAGCTGGTAAAGGGGCAGACTTGTACCAAAAGGTCCATGGGAAAGATATGCCTTATGAAGGTGATTTCCAAATTGCGGAACGCTTGATCACTAAGTAAGATACAGACGTCAAACCGATAAACAGTTAAAGAGAGCAAGACGAATACCTTTGTGTGTTTTTCTTGCTCTCTTTTTTACTTGTATCATCCCATCAACATCATCACAATCGTCATCAAAACCAAACTAATCAAAATACTCGCAGAAGAAGTAAAGCCAACCGTTTCCTCAGGCATGCCTGCCTTAACACTATTGATCACCGAAAATGTCGGCATTGGCGCTAAGCACAAGACAACTAGAACAATTCGTAATAATGGCGACAATGGTACAACAAACGCAAACAACAACGCTAATACTGCGCCACATAGATACCGCCAAAACAAAACTTCCTTAACTAAGTGGAGCGCTTTTTTAGGCAGTCTTAATTCAAAATACAACCCGATCATAAACATTGATAAAAAACCATTGGCTTTTGCCATCATATCCAATATCCCTAATAGCTCCACAGGTAATCTAACTTGGCCGATCCTAAGCAATAACATGATCAGATAGGCTGTAAAAGGAGCAGATTTAAGCAACGATAAACTAATTTTTTTCAACGTAGTTTCCTCTTTAGAGCCAACCATTTTATCGATTAGTAGCGTACTCCCACCCGTCAGCATCACACTATTTCCGATATCAAACATCAACAGAAAAGGTACTGCCAAAGGATAAAAACCTTGAATAAATGGCAAACTAAAATTACCGATATTATAGCCAGACATGGTATACATTTGAAATTTCTGTTCTAAAACAGAACGCTTTTTACTGACTTGACTGCCAATCAAAATCACGAGAACATTCAATATGATCCCCATAATCAGCAAGAAAAATAGTGTTTCTGAAACGACTACATTCGCTAAACTCACGATCACTGTGGCAGGTAACGTGATATTTACAATGATCACAGACAACATGCTCCCGTCTGCTTTATTCAACAGTCCGATCCGCTTCATTAAATAGCCTAAAAATATCATAAAACAAAAACCTATCGCTTGTAGTAAAATTTCTTTCAACCAACTCGCCCCTCACTTGTTTATTCCTATCTCCAATTATAACAAAAAAAGAAACGCTCTATGTAAAAAAACATCTGCACAGCATTTTACGCAGATGCATTGTTGATTCATTATAGTAAATGTTCTTTGGGACGCTTGTATATCCTTTGAAAAAAGAAATGCTCGCGTTAAAAGCAGCATCACACTTCCAATCACCAAAAAATTCACTGGTATCATGTATAAGGTTCCCTTATCAAGTAGACTCATTCCAAAGGTGAACAAGCTTAATAACCCAGACTAAAGAGCGCACCAGCTGTGCCGATCACATCTTGAAAGTCAGTCAATGCTAAACTGAGGCAATTAGGCAACGCAGTTCCTGTTCCAGTCAGTGGAAGAAAATGAATAGAAGGACATGAGAAAATGAAAAAAAGAAAAATCCATAATTGTTTAGATGGTTGTTCTGTAGAATCAACCTTACAACTAATTTCAGGTAAATGGAAATGCGTGCTACTGTACCATTTAATTTTTGAAGTTGCTTATCGTTACAGTGAATTGCACCGCTTTCTCCCTTGTATCACTAAACGGATGTTGAGCTTACAATTAAAAGACTTAGAAGCAGATAAGCTCATTCAACGAACCGTCATACAGGAAAAGCCCATAGTTGTGAGTTATTCCGTAACAGAGTATGGGCGAACGTTGGCTCCAGTTGGTATAAAAAAATTCCCCGATTTACAATGATCCTTACTTCCATTACACTAAAGTCACTTATTGCTTAACGCGATAAACTTTTAAATAAATGGAGGAAATCAACTTGACTATAAATACACCAGAAAAAACGCCAAACAAAAGATGAAATTTTGACGATCGTCGTATAAAATTCCTTATTTTCGCTTTTACACTTCTATATAAAAAAAATCGACTAATTATCTTAGAATCAGTAATCTTTTTACTGTTTGCTAAGAAAATAGTCGGTTTTTCGTTTCTTTTCACTTAAATAGATATTAGTAGCTCTTATTTCTTCAACGCTGAAGGCTTAAAGCCTTTCAATCTCAATGCATTCAACAATACAGACACTGAACTAAAACTCATGGCAGCTCCTGCAATCATTGGGTTTAACAATGGACCGCCGAATAAGTAGAGCACGCCCATCGCAACTGGAATACCTAGCGTGTTATAAGCAAATGCCCAGAATAAGTTTTCTTTGATATTCTTGATCGTCGCCTTACTCAACTCTACTGCTGTCGGTACATCCATCAAATCACTGCGCATCAATACGATATCTGCTGATTCCATCGCAACATCGGTCCCAGAACCAATCGCAATCCCGATATCTGCTTGTGCCAACGCAGGGGCATCATTGATGCCATCACCAACCATGGCAACTTTTTTTCCTTCATTTTGAAGTTTCATTACTTCATTGGCTTTATCTTCTGGTAAGACTTCACTTAAGACACGGTCGATTCCAACTTGTTTCGCAATCGCTTGGGCTGTCCGTTTGTTGTCTCCTGTGATCATCGCAACTTCGATGCCCATTTGATGTAGTTTTTTGATTGCGGGAATGCTGTTTGGTTTGATCGTATCTGCAACAGCGATAATACCTGCGATCATACCGTCTTTTGCAATATACATCGGTGTTTTTCCTTGTTCCGCTAATTGATCTGAAGTCGTTCCTAAATCACCTAAAGAAATAGCACGATCATCCATCAATTTTTTGTTTCCTAATAATAAATGGCTGCCTTCGATCGTTACTTCGATTCCATGCCCTGGAATGGCATTAAATCCTTCTGTTGCAGCAAAAGCTAAGTTTTTTTTCTCAGCTCCATTAACAATTGCTTCACCTAATGGATGTTCTGAGCCCTTTTCAGCAGATGCCGCTAAACGTAGTAGCTCATCTTGTTCCAAGCCGTTTGCGGTTAAAATATCCGTTACTTTGGGTTTCCCTTCTGTGATTGTTCCTGTTTTATCGAAAACGATCGTTTGGATTTTGTGCGTCGTTTCAAGTGCATCCCCACTTTTGATCAATACGCCATTTTCAGCACCTTTTCCTGTTCCTACCATGATTGCAGTTGGTGTGGCTAATCCTAAAGCACAAGGACAGGCGATAACTAAAACGGAAATCGTAATTGTTAGGGCGAAAACCCAAGATTCTTGTCCTAAGAAATACCATGCTAAACCAGCTAAAACAGCTAGCACCATCACGATCGGTACAAAGACACCGGAAATTTTATCCGCCATTTTAGCGATTGGTGCTTTCGAGCCTTGGGCATCTTCTACCAACTTGATAATTTGAGACAAAGCAGTATCTTTACCCACTTTAGTTGCTTTAAAACGGAAACTACCATTCTTATTGATGCTTGCGCCAATAACATTGTCGCCAACTTTTTTCTCAACAGGCATGCTTTCACCTGTCAGCATGGATTCATCGATGGCAGATGAGCCTTCGATCACAACACCATCCACTGGGATTTTTTCACCTGGACGGACGACAATAATATCTTCTAATTGAACGCTGTCGACTGGGATTTCCATTTCTTGACCATTACGGAAAACACGAGCATTTTTCGGTGCTAAGCCCATTAATTTTTTGATGGCTTCAGAAGTTTTTCCTTTTGAAACAGCTTCAAAATATTTTCCCAATGTGATCAACGTTAAAATAACACCTGCTGATTCATAGTATAAGGCCATCGTAAATTGCGGATCTCCGGCAAAAATCATCACCGTACCATACAAACTATAGGCTACAGCAGCGCTGGTTCCTAGAGCGACCAAAGAATCCATATTCGGATGTCCTTTGAATAGCGCCTTGAAACCGACAATAAAGAAGCTTCTGCCCAAATATAAAACAGGCATCGTTAAAATCAACTGGACCAGAGCAAACGTTTCAGGATGCATCATTGGATCAATGAAAGCTGGCAATGGTAATCCAACCATATGTCCCATTGCAACATACAATAAAGGTACCGTGAACACTGCTGACAGCCAAAAACGTTGCCACATATCTTTGATGTGTTTTTGTTTTTTCTCGCGGTCTTTGTCTACCGTATCAACCGAATCTATTTGTTCGACTGCACCGTACCCTGCATCGGCTACGGCTTTTGTTATATCTGAGACATTTAAAATTGATGGGTCATAATCGACGACCATTTTTTCTGTGGCTAAATTGACAGATGCTTTTGTAACGCCGTTCAATTTTCCTGTTGTTTTTTCAATCGTTTGCGCACATGAAGCACACGTCATTCCTTCTATATCAAATGTTCGTTGTTGGAGATTGCTCAATGCTTCATACCCTGCATCGGCTACTGCTTTTTGAATGTCAGTTTCTGAAAGTTGGCTTTCATCATATTCAACATTTAGCTTTTCTGTCGCTAAGTTGACCGTTGCCTTTGACACACCCGTTAGTTTGGCTGTTGCCTTTTCGACTGTTTGTGCACATGAGGCACACGTCATCCCTTCTATATCGAATGTTTTTGCTTCCATTTTCCCAGCCCCCTTACTTACTTCATTTTTATAATCAAAATCACAATGACTATATTTGTAGTCGAATCATTTCTTCTTTATATTAAGGCAGAATAGTCCATTTGTCAACCAAATAATCCATTATTTTCTATTATCATTTAATTTCCAAATAGTAAAAAAGACTGAGATATGACTCGTAGAGTCATATCTCAGTCTCAAGGAATCCGATTTAACGGTAAGAACAAAAGCAATTTTTTTGTCCTATCCTTCCTTATTTCATCATTAAAATTAGCTAGTAAAATCATTCTATCGCTTTCAAAGAAAGGACTGTCTCTCTTTTGATCAGTTTATGAGGAATCACCATCCGAACGCCTGTCGCCGCTTTTTCCTGTAATGATTCGATCAACTTTTGCATCCCCATTTTGCCAAGTTCTGCAATATCGATATCGATACTGGTCAAATAAGGATGAACGAGTGTTGCATAAATCGAATTATTGAAACTGATCACCGAAAAATCATCTGGCACGCGATAGCCATACATTTGCGCTAATTGAATCATTCGCATCGCAAAAATATCATCGATCACGACAGCCGCTGTTGCTTTTGTTTCTTTTAAAAGCTGTTCAAACGCTACATAATCTTCCGGTTTTTCCATATCTACTGAAGGAAATACCGTCAAATTTGCTAACATCATCGCCTTTTGGTAGCCAAAATAACGCTCATAATAAACATTTTCATGGGTCGTATTCGTAATAAACAAAATATCCTTATGCCCATTTTCAATTAAGTAATCTGTCGCATGTTTTCCGAGTAATTGATTATCATTATCCACATAAATGACCTTATCTTCATTTGTATACGGCTGACCGATCAATGAGAAGGGAACTTGATTTTCGAATAGATAATCGATGACTGGATCATCTTTATCTGAGTATAGTAAGATGAATCCATCGACTTGCTTTTGACGATGCATCAGTTGAACATTCTCTAACAACGTCTCAAAAGATTGCGCCGTAGCAATCGCTGTTGTCATACTGTGTTTGCGCGCTTCAGCATTGATCGACTCAATGATTTCCAAGTAAAAAGGATTTCCCATACGTTCACGAGAATCTAAAGGTGGTAAAATCACCCCAACTGCACCTGATGAGCGTTTCCCGAGATTTCTCGCAGCAATGTTGGGCACATAACCCATTTCTTCCATTACCTTATAGACTTTTTTCTTCGTCGCATCTGAAATACTTGAGTGGTCGTTGATCACTCTGGAAACAGTGGAAGTAGCCACACCAGCTTTTTTAGCAACATCTTTAACAGTAATTGTCATCTATTCTCCTCCTTTCATGATGAATCTTATAAAATCATTCTATCGTAGAAAATAATACCATAGATTGGTACTCTGTTGTTATCGTCTTTTCATTCAGGAATGATTCCTTGGCATCAATCCTCTGCTTTCGCTGTGTTCCAGATAGATAGTAAGAACTCGAACGTTAATTCTTTCGTGGACGAAACAAGTGCGATATCCGTCCCAAGATCTTCTGAACGCCCCACACCGATCGGTAACGCCTGGCTTGCAATAATGGCTTGAATACCCGCTTTAGCGTCTTCGATTCCGATGCATTCTGCTGCTGTCAACCCAACGTTTTTGGCTGCTAATTGAAAAATTTCTGGATCAGGTTTTCCCTTTGCAACTTCGGCCGGATCAGCAATACCATCAAAATAGGACTTCAACTCCATTTTTTTTAATAGAAAAGGACCATTTTTACTAGCAGAAGCCAAAGAGAGTTTGATTCCTTGTCTTTTTAAGCTTTTTAACAACTCTAAAATCCCTGGATAAACATCCTTTGGACTGACTTGTTGGATCATTTCCACGTAATACTCATTTTTTCGCGCTGCTAACTCAGTAAATTGTTCTGAAGTGAAGGCATTTGTTTTTCCACCATGAGCTAGTAGTAACGTTAATGAATCTTCACGACTAACCCCTTTCAGTTCTTCATTAAAGGCACGATCAATCGTAATCCCAATCTCTTTTCCTAACCGTTGCCATGCTTGATAATGATACTCCGCTGTATCCGTTAGCACACCGTCTAAATCAAATAAAACACCTTTAAACATCCTCATTCACCTTTTCCATCTCACGCACTAATTCATCAGCCAAAACGACATTGTGTCCGTATAGTGTTAATGGCAATTCTGAGCCTGAAACAAGTTGTAAACGAACGTGATCTTTATCAACCGTTACATATAACAATCGCCCACGATAATTCACATGGAAGGCATAGCTTGTCCAAGTACTTGGTAAAAACGGTGCAAAGCTTAATTTTTCATCAGCCGTCTTCATTTGCGCAAAGCCTTGCACGATTGCAAGCCAACTCCCTGTCATTGAGGTGATATGCAGACCATCTTCTGTATCGTTGTTGTAATTATCTAAATCTAAACGAGCTGTCCGTTGGTACATTTCTACCGCTTTTTCTTCCATCCCGAGTTCTGCCGCTAAAATCGCATGAACACTTGGCGATAAAGAAGATTCATGAACCGTCATCGGCTCATAAAACAAGAAGTTCCGTTCTTTTTCTGCTCGTGAAAAACGTTCGCCAAAGAAATAAATACCTTGTAAAACATCTGCTTGCTTGATAAAGCAAGAACGTAGAATACGATCCCAAGACCAATGTTGGTTTAATGGTAAGTCCTCTGGTGATAATGCTGTTCTCGGCAGTAAATCTTTATCTAAAAATGTATCATGTTGGACAAAAACGCCTAACTCTTCATCAAATGGATAATACATATTTTCGATGATTTCCTGCCAATGTGCTTGCTCTTCTTCAGAAATGTCTACAGGTGTTTCTACTTGATATTTCATGTAATTCTCTAAGGTATACTGCAATACCCATGTTGCAATCGTATTTGTGTACCAATTGTTGTTGATATTATTTTCATACTCATTTGGCCCTGTCACACCATGAATCATGTATTTTCCAGTGCGTTTAGAAAAATGAACGCGATCTGCCCAGAAACGTGCAATTTCAGTTAGAACTTGCAGGCCTTCATTTTTTAAATACTCCTTATCTCCCGTGTAATTCACATAATTATAGATAGCATAGGCAATCGCACCATTTCGATGGATTTCTTCAAAGGTGATTTCCCATTCATTGTGGCATTCAATTCCTGTGAAGGTCACCATTGGATACAAAGCACCAGCTAATCCTTGTTGGCGAGCATTATGTTTTGCTTGTTCTAATTGGTTATAGCGGTATTTCAATAGATTTTTTGTTACTTCTGGTTTTGCTAAAGCTAAATATAAAGGAACCG
Source organism: Enterococcus sp. AZ170 (assembly GCF_050545135.1). Classification (NCBI taxonomy): domain Bacteria; kingdom Bacillati; phylum Bacillota; class Bacilli; order Lactobacillales; family Enterococcaceae; genus Enterococcus; species Enterococcus sp. AZ170. The sequence continues at coordinate 3,218,271 of NZ_CP172947.1, forward strand.
CGTAAGCTTCTGTATCCCAATAAGTAGCACCACCATATTTTTCACCTGTAAAGCCTTTTGGTCCGATGTTCAAACGTTCATCTTCTCCATAGTAGGTCGTAAACAATTGGAATAAATTAAACCGAATCCCTTGTTGCGCTGCATCGTCTCCTTCGATTACAACATCAGCCAGTTCCCAACGTTTTTTCCAAGCCTCATTTTGCTCACTCAATAATTCATCGAAGGTTTTCGTCGTTTGTTTCAATAGTTGAATGGCCTTTTCTTGTTGTTGCGCTTCTGGAATATCACGACTAGTTAAGACGATGACTTGTTTCTCTAGCGTGATCGCTTCGTTTGTTTGTAGCTTCGCTTGAAATGATTGTTGTACTACTAAAGGCTCTGTTTCGGCAACACCTACTTTGGCCTCTGTTATATGTTTCATCGCGGCCGTTACACTAAACTGTTCAATACCAAACGGATTTGGAATTGTTTTAGTTGTTAAAAAGCCGATTGCTTCTTCAAAGCCAGATTGTTGTGCTTCCCAAAACATTTCATCATAGTTACTATCTTCATTACGAACATCGCCATCGATTTTTGAGATAATTTGAATCTCTGCACTTCCTTCAAGAACTTCTGCCGTTACTCGAACCACAGCCAGTTCTTGTTGCACAATACTCAAAAAACGCTCAAATCTGAATTTGACCCTTGTATTCCCGTTTTCAAGAATGAATGTGCGTGTCAACAGCCCGTTACGCATATCTAATTCTAAGTAAAAATCTTTTGGTTCTTGTACACCTAAGTCTACCGCTTCTCCATTCACAAAAATGTCCATCGCGATAAAATTGACTGCATTGATAACTTTTCCGAAGTATTCAGGATACCCATTTTTCCACCAACCGACTCTCGTCTTGTCAGGATACCAAACACCAGCTAAATAGGTTCCTTGATGATGATCCCCTGAATATTGTTCTTCAAAATTTCCTCTCATTCCCATATAACCGTTTCCCATTGATGTTAGTGACTCTTGAAGACGGCGTTCATTACGTTCTAATTGATGTGTAGTAATTTTCCATGGGTCTATTTCAACTAAATGCTTCATTTTCTCTCCTCCTGTAAATGAGTTGCTTCTTAGCATCATAATAAACGCAACCGATTGCATTGTCAAACATTTCTTTATGCTCTACTGCTTATTAGATAGAAATCCTTTTATTATAATGGAAATATCATTTTATCAATAATACAACAGAGAGAATTTTGGTTAAGGGTTTACAAATATAAGAATCTGATTTATACTACAGTCAACGAAATCGGTTGCACTATCATTGCAAAGGAGAGAAAAAGATGAAAAAGTTACTAAGTTTTGAGTTTTGGCAAAAGTTTGGGAAAGCATTAATGGTCGTAATTGCGGTTATGCCCGCCGCAGGGTTAATGATCAGTATCGGGAAAACGATTCCTCTAATCAACCCAGACTGGGCAGCACTAGCAACTACAGGTGGGGTTATTGAAAATATTGGCTGGGCTGTCATCAGCAACTTGCATATTCTGTTCGCACTTGCGATCGGCGGCAGCTGGGCAAAAGAACGTGCTGGCGGAGCATTTGCGGCTGGACTTTCTTTTATTTTGATCAACCGCATCACTGGTTCGATTTTTGGTGTCACTAGTGATATGTTAGCCGATGACAAAGCCTTTACGCACACCTTATTTGGCACAAAAATCATGGTCAAAGGCTTCTTTACTAGCGTTTTAGAAGCACCCGCCTTGAATATGGGGGTTTTCGTCGGGATCATTGCAGGTTTCGTCGGCGCGATGGCGTTCAACAAATACTACAATTACCGCAAACTACCAGATGCTCTTTCGTTTTTCAATGGGAAGCGCTTTGTTCCATTCGTTGTGATTCTTTGGTCAACGATCGTTGCGATTCTTTTAGCTATTGTTTGGCCTTACATCCAAGCTGGTATCAACAATTTTGGCCTTTGGATCGCTCAATCTCAAGATACTGCACCTGTTCTCGCACCATTTTTATACGGAACATTAGAGCGCTTGCTATTGCCATTTGGCTTGCATCATATGTTGACGATTCCGATCAACTATACCCAATTAGGCGGAACTTATGAAATCTTATCTGGTGCACAAGCTGGCACGCAAGTATTCGGGCAAGATCCATTATGGTTAGCTTGGGCAACTGATTTGGTCAATCTAAAAGGCGCTGGTGATACATCACAATACAACTACGTCTTGGCAAACTGGACGCCTGCTCGTTTCAAAGTAGGACAAATGATCGGCGCTTCTGGTATTTTGATGGGTATGACGCTAGCTATGTATCGTAATGTCGACCCTGATAAGCGTTCCAACTATAAATCAATGTACCTTTCAGCTGCTTTAGCCGTATTCCTAACAGGAGTCACAGAGCCTTTAGAATTTATGTTTATGTTTGCGGCAGTGCCGCTATATGTTGTTTATGCCATCATCCAAGGTGCAGCATTCGCGATGGCAGACATCGTTGCATTACGGGTTCATTCATTTGGAAATATTGAACTTTTGACCCGAACACCCTTAGCCATAAAAGCCGGTCTAGGTGGCGATTTGCTGAATTTCGTTCTTTGTACTATCGCATTTGGTGTTTTGACTTATTTCATCGCCAATTTCATGATCAAAAAATTCAACTTTGCTACACCTGGTAGAAATGGCAACTATGATAATAATGACAGTCAAACTGACTCAACTACAAACAGCGCTCAGAGTACAGCTGGAATCGCCCCTCAAATCATCGATATCGTTCATCTGCTAGGCGGAAAAGAAAATATCGTGGATGTTGATGCGTGTATGACTCGATTACGGGTCAGTGTTACTGACAAGAGTAAAGTCGGAGCAGAAGATGCCTGGAAAAGAGCTGGCGCGATGGGACTGATTGTAAAAGATAATGGTGTCCAAGCTGTTTACGGACCCAAAGCAGATGTGTTAAAATCAGATATTCAAGACCTATTAGATTCAGGCGTTGCAATTCCCACACCGCAGCAAACTGAAACAAACGCTACGACCGAAAACAACTCAACGTATCTTGGTCTAACAAAAACAATCGTACCTGTTGCTAATGGTGAAGTGATCACTATGGATCAAGTAGATGATCCTGTCTTCTCACAAAAAATGATGGGCGACGGTTTTGCTGTCATTCCAGAAGACACAATGATTTACGCCCCAATTGATGGTGTAATCAGCAGTATTTTCCCATCTAAACACGCTTTAGGCATCCAAACAGCAGAAGGCCTCGAAGTCCTAATCCACATGGGACTAGATACGATTGAAATGAAAGAATCGGCCTTTACGATCCTAGTCAAAGAAGGACAAGAAGTAACCGCAGGTGAAGCAATCGCCACGGCTGATTTAGAAAAAATCAAAGCAGCCGGTAAACAAACAACCATGATCGTTGTCTTTACCAACGGTGAAAAGATCAAGACATTCCATTTGGATAAAGTCGGTAAACAAAATCCCGGAACAGCTATCGGACGCTTAGACATTTAATATACGGAAATTTCTAAACAGGTTCGGCGTAAAGCTCACAGAGTTTTATTCTGAGCCTGTTTTTATGGAGGAAATAAATATGAACATACTGACATTAAACACCCATAGTTGGTTAGAAAAACATCCCTTAGAAAAATTACAACAATTAGCTGCTCAAATCATTAGAGAAGACTATGCAATAATCGCCCTACAGGAAGTCAATCAGCGAATCGACAGCTCACTAGCAATTTCTCCACAAAATTTCCACCCAACCAAAGAGCAATTACCAATCCATGAGGATAATTTCGCGCACCTTTTAGTTCAACGACTAAAAGAACAAGGGCACGACTACCATTGGAGCTGGACCTATAATCATATCGGATATGACCTTTACCACGAAGGTGTTGCCTTACTGTCAAAACAACCAATCCAGCCAACTGCACTCGTTGTGTCTGCAGAAAAAGATCCTAATGATTACCGGACTAGAGTTGCATTAATCGGACAAACCAAAGTTGGTAAAAAATCAATCACTGCTGTAAGTTGCCACTATTCTTGGTGGACAGAAGTTGGTGGATTCGCTGATGAATGGTCAAAAACTGAAGCCGCATTGCAAAACCTCAGTTCTCCATTAATCATCATGGGAGATTTTAACAACCCTGCTTCAGCTAAATATACTGGCTACGAGCTTGTCCTTAACAGTCCTCTTTTGTTGCAAGATAGTTTTTTAGCTGCTAAAGAAAAAAGGGGCGAACACACTGTGGAAAAAGCAATCGATGGCTGGGGTGAAAATCAAGAGAAATTGAGGATCGACTTCATCTTCACTTCACAAGAAATGGCGATTTCCAGCTATCAGGTTGTATTTGACGGAAAATACACGCCCATTGTCAGTGACCATTTTGGCGTAGCAGTAACGATTCAATAAAATACGAAACAGTACGTTTATGGAGAATTTCAATTTTCGACGGACTGTTTCTTTTTTCTCATTTCAAAATCAATGATAAACTAACTGATAATAACCGTTTTCAAAAGGAGGAGACTCAGATGAATATCACGATTTTCGGTGGTAGCGGATTCGTTGGACAAAAACTAACAGAAGAATTAACGAGCCGCGGACATAATGTGACGAGCATTTCCAGAAGTGGCCGGCCGGCAGGCTTAACCGCTCCATGGTCAAAAAAAGCAACCTGGGTTCACTCCGATATTTTACAGGATACGCATTGGCATTCAGCTGTCAAACACGCCGATTGGGTCATCGATACGATTGGTATTCTCTGGGAGCATCCTAACAAAAAAATCACTTATGATCGCTTTATTCTACAACCTGTCCAACTAATTCTAGATTATCTACAAAAGCATAATCCAACTGCTGAATTCTTATTTATCTCAGCTAATAGCGCGCCGCTTCCTTTAAGAAAATATATGGATGCGAAACTACAAGCAGAGCAATTGATTAAAGATAGCAGTCAGCCCTATACTATTGTCTATCCTAGTTTTGTTGTCGGTAAAGCTCGCTTTCTTTCAATCACCGGAGGACGAGTTATTACTTTTATGCAAAAAATACCAGGTGTTAGAAAGCTTGTCCAAAATTATACTCCGATCTCCAGAGAAAAACTCGCAGTAGAACTGTCGAATGTGGTGGAGGGGAAAACGTCGCTTTACACGCAACGACAGACATAAAAAAACAGGACATGTTTTTTTTCAATTGATAGAATAAGTAGCTCGCTAGCTTATACAGTAATACAAAGCCAACGCCTTTTTCACTTCAAATCAATACAAATAATCGCTAAAAGGGAACTAGCATGACGACTAACTCCTTTTTTAGCGATATTCTGGGCATAAAATGCTGCTCTTATGCCTCTCTTATACGAATTATTTAACAGGATAGCGTAGTGTTGTTTTCATTTTTTCAGGCGCTACTTTCCTCCCATCAGAAAGGTAGATTTCTCTATGGGAAAATGTCTTTCTACTCAATCGATGTTCGCTACAATAACGCTCCATCACTTCAAATGTTTTGCCTTCCTCACTATATGGACCTACATGCAGCATTTGTACACATATCCCCTCTTCGATCGTTTCAAATTTTACCTTTTGGTTATTCGGATTTGGTTTCTTTTTAGTTACCTGCTCTAAATTAGCGAACGCAATCTCTTCCGTAATAAAATCAGGTTGTCGAATCATAATTTTATAGACCAAATCTGCCTTATCAAAGGCCCGCCCCTCTGCCACCGCTTCATCTGATAACGTCCAAAGTCCTTCTAAAGGATAAACGGTATATTCAAAGGGTTCCTTACCAATCAGCCCCTTTTTAGCCAACATTCTGATACCATAGGATAGCGCATACAAAGCACTGACCTCTTCTGAGAATTGTTGTCCATTAGGATCCCCCTGCCCCGATAGTGTGTAAAATTTTTGTTCTGGAACGTTAATCTTGATTGGTTTTTCTTTTGGTAAATATAGTTCCTTCTCTTGTTTTCTCCACTCAAATTTCATTGTTATTTCCTCCTTATTTTAAAGGCTAAACAGGTGCTTACAATTACGATAGGATGGATTATTGACCCGCAAAGCTAGATAAACGATTTGATAGGTAAAAAAATTTCCGTAACGTATTTCGCTTGGTTCCCCTTGAACTTCTTGCCACTTCCTTTAATAAATGTATTGATAAACGAAAAATCTGTCTCCAATCGATGTTGCTCTACATGATCGATCAATACTTTATACGCCTGACCAATCTCCTGATAATCCCCGTAATGAAGTGTTCGAATCCCTGTCATTTCAGGAAAAATCTCATTTTTCACCTGTTTACTTTCAATAAACTGCCGAACAGGCAAAGCTATTTCATATTGTATTTTCTCATCTAACAGCTCACGTTGACTCGTGAACAGCTCACCCACAACAGCCTCCTTAGCTGCTTGATATAAGTGATCCACTTCCGGTCCCATTTCATCAAATGGACAAGTACATCTCCTAGTAATGACTCTTTGCGCTGATTTGGTATGTGGTTCAATTCTATATTTTTGCTCACAAGCATCTATTTCACCTACCGTTATCATTTGATCGATTTTTTTCATCAATCGTTCTTTCTCTTGTATTTCTTCTAAAATAAAGGCCTTTTTTTCAAGCAAATAATAGGCTAAATCGCCCTCTTCTTCAATTCCATTCAACACTTCTTTGATTTCTGAAATCGAAAAATCACTATTTCTTAATAACGTCAGTTGATTCGCTAATGTGAAATCTGCTTCGTCATAATAGCGATAGCCATTCTCTTGATCTCTTAAAGAAGGAATCAGCAACCCTTCTCGATCATAATAACGTAACGTTGATTTTGGAATAGCTGTCATTTTTGAAAACTCATTGATTTTGTACTTCATCTGCTCACCACCTTTTTTATAGTATAAACCTTACACTGCACTTGAAAGTCAAGTATCCCGTAAATTTTCCCTGCCACTCTTTTTTGGGCAGAGAAAGTGAGGTACACTTAGTTTAACTATTATACAATGAAATCAGGAGTTGATCATATCATGGAATGGGTTACTAGACTGGAAAATTCATTAGACTATATCGAAAAACACTTAACAGAAGAAATCGATTTTGCGCATTTAGCTACCCTCGCCTGCTGCTCTACTTATCATTACCAACGTATTTTCTCTTACATGGTTGGCGTCCCCTTAGCCGTTTACATTCGACGTAGAAAATTGTCTTTAGCAGGTGTTGAATTACAACAAGGCGCTAAAGTAATTGATGTCGCCATTAAATACGGCTATGAATCACCGAATTCATTTGCCCGCGCTTTTAAAAACCAGCACGGAATCACGCCTTCTCAAGCACAACAAGAAGGGAGTCTACTAACCTCATATCCTAGAATCAAGTTCCATATCACGATCAAAGGAGATGTAGAAATGGAATATCGCATTGAAACAAAAGAAGCGTTTCGGATTATCGGCGCAAAAAAAGCATTATCTGCAGACATTGAGGAAAACTTTAAGGAAACCCCATTATTTTGGCAGCAAGTCGGAATGGACGGCACATTGAACAATTTGATTCCGCTAATGACTCAGGAACCAAGAGGCGTAATGGGGATTAGTGTCGGTTTTGAAGCTGCCCCTACAGACAAAAATGATTTTTCAAGCAGTGAAGGAACATCATATTATATCGCCGTTGCAAGTGATCAACCAGCTCCGGATACATTAGAAGAATACACTATACCAGCATTCACATGGGCTATTTTTTCTGGACATGGTGCAATGCCTCACGCTATCCAAGAGTTAGAAAAACAAATCGTCACAGATTGGCTGCCAAGTTCTGGATACGAATACGCGAATGGCCCTGATATCGAACTTTACCTTGATGCTAATCCAAGCAATGCCAGCTTTGAAGTTTGGCTGCCTGTTATAAAATCACAATGATCCCGAGTTACTCTCAAACCAAGAGGTTGGGACAGGAGTGTTTAATCCCGAGAAATAAGAAGGAATTCACGAAAATTGCTCTTCAAATTTTTGTGAATTCCAGCTTATTTCCGAAGGGATTGCTTCTGCTCCCACCGTTTATACAGACTCTTGGTTTGTTTGTCGTAACTGCAGATTTCATGAATCCACTCTTGACCTTTGACTTATATCCAATGTTACACTAATTGTATAGGAGGGATATCCATGAAAATAACCGCATTTGCCCAGTGCTTCAACTTATCAACTGATGCTATTCGCTTTTATGAACGCTCTGGTCTGCTAAAGCCTGAACGTCAGCCAAACGGCTATCGTGAATTTACAGAAGCGGATCAGCAAGACCTTAAAATCATCTTAGCTTTAAAAGCATTGGATTTTTCGATAAAGGAAATCAGCTATGTACTTGAATTAAAAAGACGCCCGATTTCCATTCAATGCAACGACGATTCAACTAAATTTCTAATCAACAAAATCGACTTTATTAAGAAAAAAATTGATTTTTACGAAATGGCCTATCAACTGCTACTAAAAATAAATACTACGATTGAAAATAATAGCTATGTAGAACAGCACGCCGAATTATTCAGTTTGATCGATCAATTGGCTAGCTATGGATTGGAGGTGCATTAAACATGACCAACAAAACCATTTTACGTTTAGAAAATGGAACACTCTTTCTTTTAGCTCTCTCATTATTTATCTATCTAGGGTTCCCAATCTTTTATTTCTTCCTTTTTCTTTTACTACCTGATATCACCATGATCGGTTATTTAGGTGGTTCCTCACTCGGCGCTAAAATTTACAATTTAGGCCACACTTTAGTTTTCCCTGTATTACTACTTTTACTTTATCTTGTCATACCTATCATCCTCTTATTGCCGATTGCGATCATTTGGAGCGCTCATATTTTTATGGATCGAACCTTAGGTTATGGCCTGAAATATCCAGATGAATTTAAACATACGCATATTCAAAATTTATGACAAATAAAGAGTCTAAGATATCACTCTACGAGTGATATCTTAGACTCAAGGAATCCTTATAAACGGCGGGAGCAGAAGCACTCCCTTCTTATTTCTCGGGATTAAACACTCCTGTCTCAACCTCTTTATTGCTCATACTATGTCGTAATGATTATTTGTTTATTACTGTGTCTACAAGTTGTATTGATTAATTTAGTACCCAAACATTTGAAGTTGCTGGTTCGTTGCCTTGTGTCCACCATTTTGCTTTGTAAGTCTTTCCTTGGAAGATCACTTTGTCTCCGCCACTATAGGCTTTACTCGTTTCCCAATTCAGTACTTTATCTGAAAGAAGTTTCCACGCATCGGATTTATCTGGACGATCACCTTTCGTCCACCATTTTGCTTCATATTCTAAATCATCAAAGATTACTTTATCCCCACCATTATACACTTTGTCAGCATCCCACGTTATCTGACCACTTGGTGCTTCTTTTGTTTTCACAGAAAATACTGCACTCGTTTCTGATACATTTCCACCAACACTAATTGCTTTTACTGTATAGTTGTACGTTGTGTTTGCCTTTAAACCAGTGTCTTTAAAACTTGTTTTTTCAGTTGTTCCTACTTTTTTACCATCACGATAGATTTCGTAGTGTTTAACACCTAAGAAGTGAGTTGCTTTGGTCCACATTAAATCGACGGTATTTTCAGTCGTACCCATCGAGTGTACATTTGTTGGCGCTGTTGGTTTTTGATCATCTTCTACAGCAGATGATTGGGTCGTCACTTTCACTGCTGTACTTTTTTCAGAAACTTCCCCGGATGTTCCAACTGCTTCTACTTGATAAGTATATGTTGTATTTTCTGATAAGTTTGCATCATTAAATTGGGCACCGCCAACTGTTCCTACTTTTTTACCATCACGGTAGACATTGTATTCTTTTGTATTTGTAACAGGGCTCCACGTTAATTTAAGTGAAGACGTCGTTACCTCAGTTGCTTTTACATTTGTTGGCGTTTCTGGCACTACCTCAATTGGAGGTGTGACCTCACCATTGCCTTTTACATTCACATCAATGACATTATAAAACGCATTTGTTGTATCTGCGACATCCCAGACTGCTAAAATCACATGATATCCTGAACGATTTTCTGGGACAACAATTTGATGCGACTTATTGTTTGAAGCTGCTGAGCCATCGTGTTTGACTTCGCCAAGAAAATCAAAATCAGCTCTTGCTAATGGTTTTTCTGGGTTCCAGCCAACTTTAGTCATATAATAATGCCATTTAGTCGTACTATGAGGTGCTGTATAATGCCACGTAAATGTATTTAAACCAGTATTGATGTCTGATTTTGTCCAACGATTCATACCAGTACTATCCATTACTGAGTCAGTAATTTGTCCTTTGCCACCTTCTGCTGAAGCAATTTTGCCATCAGCGGGTCCTGCTTGCGGGAATCCTTTGTCAAACTCTAACGATTGCGGATTGGTAATTACCATTCCATATTTCTCCATCGCCGCGCTCCACCCCATTGTATTTTTATCTAATGAACCTTGATAACCTCGAGCTGCTGGTTTTTCTACATAGCCATGAGCATTGGCTTCCTCTGCGTTCATCAAACCTACTCCACCTAAAATAATTGATGAGACCAATACAAACCCTACTAATTTTTTCTTCATAATTCTCCTCCGTTTACTATTTTGCCTTTAACTGGCTTAACAATAGTTTAAACGTTATATAAGAAAAAAAAGGGTCATTTATGGTCAAAAAAAAGTAATAGTTGATTTTTTTTATCTATTATATGAAAACAAAAACAAATTCCAAACAATACAAGGTGAATATCACAAATGTTATCTAAAAATCCCCCCTTAAAAGGTCATATTTTTCTATTTAAAAGAAAAAATTGAATGATATATTTCAAATCATTTTAAAAAGTATAAAGTAATAGTGATTGCTATATAGACAAAGCGGATTGTTTCACGTTAAAATAAGAAACACCTTGAGATTTATTTCATTAGAAGTTAAAGATAAATAAAAAAACAAAAAAAGAAAGTGTTGATACCATGAAAGACATTCTTTCCTCACGCTCCAAAAGGCAATTGGAGCTAGTAGAATTATTAGCCGACAATGATTGGGTTACTTTAGCCACCGCATCAGAGACTTTAAATGCCCCAGTAAAAACGTTAAAATCAGATATGATTGAACTAGAAGCATTGTTAGCACCTACTACGATTGAAGCTTCCAAAAAGTATGGGATTCGTCTCGCAGCAAATTATGACTTCTGCAAAACGAGTATCTATCAAAAATTCATAAAAAATAGCGTTGAGTTCCAACTTATCGAAAATATTTTTTTACATAGTTTTTCTACAATCATCGACTTAGCTGACAATCTGTACACCAGCGTCTCCACAATCAAACGAATCGTCCTACGAGTGAATCAACTGCTTCAACTAGAAGGCTTCACCATTAACTTGAAGAAAATGCAGCTCGTTGGTGACCCACACAGTATTTGCAATTTTATGCAGCACTATTTTTATGAGAAGTATGGCGTCGCAGAAAGTCTTCTGACTCCGCCTCAACTGATTATTTTAGACCAAGTTGGCCTTCAGATCGTGAAACAGGCGCTTCCAAATAAATCCTCACATGATTTAGATTTTTCTTTATTGAATCGCCTACGTTTTTATACGTACACCGTTATTAATCTCTTAAAACATAATAGTGAAAATCAACTGTCTGATATCGCAGAAAAACAATTTGCGATTCTCAATGATACATATGCTTGCGATGAGTTTTATAGTCAATTCCAATTGCCTTTATCCCAAGCAAACTTAAATACTTTTTTTTACTTGTTTTTCAGCGATGAATACATCGACTCTCTAGCACAAGCACAAAAAATGATTAAAAATGATCGAAACGCCTATTTAAAATATCAAAAAATTGAAACTCTTCTATTGGAAATAGAAAAAAAGATGGACAGTAAATGCCACAATTTCGAAAATATTTTTATACGTCTATATAATTTAGACTATCAGATTCACGGACGGACTTATATTTTACATGATAAAAATAAAGAGTTTCTTTTAAGCATTAAGAATCTGTATGGCCATTTTCCGATGGAATTGATTCAGTCTTTACAAGCAATTTTTTACTCTAGCCCACATAAAGAGTACATGATCAACGAATCCATTTCTATTCTATTCACAAATTGGCCTGACTTGCTTGATCGTTTAGAGTATTCAACACCTACTATGAAAGCCTGCCTTTTATTTAACTCTAGTATAGAGTATATGGATATGCTTTCTGAGCGGATCACTTATTATTTGCGTGGCCGTTTTTCTTGCACACCTTTACATATTACATCTCTAGAAGAATTAGAAAAACAAGCAGTAGAATATGATTGTATTATCACCAATATCCCAGAAATCTATATCAATACGATTCCAACTATCGTTATTCCTTTGATTCCAGATGCGAAGAGTTTTGATAAATTAATGTTGGTTTATGAAGATTATTTTGATCAAAATTAACTGGTACTTGTATACAATAAAAGGAGCGTGGACAAAACTAAAGTTTAGTTTTGTCCACGCTCCTTCTTGATGATAACCATTCATAGTTTTTATAAAAAATACCTATTTATGTACAGTTTTTAATCAAAACTAGGTACTTTTGTTATTAACTTTTCAAAAATCAGTGTACTCATTACATGTAACATCAATCTTGAACGAATTTTTTTCTGATCTCCAGAACTGCTAGTCAATAAAGAATACGTACTGATCGCTCTTAGTTTATTCGCAGCTACATTCGTGATTGAAATAATTTTTGTTCTATTACATTTTGCTTTGATCATGGTTTCATTGATCTCATCCACTTGGCCACTTAAAGAAAAAACAATGACTACATCCTGATCTGTACTCATTTGAGGAATACATTCGATTAAAAATTTATCAGAATAGTCATTTGTCCACAGTCCACTCAATTTTAGTTTACGATTAAATTCAGTGGCTACTTGAGAACTTGAACCCGTCCCTACACAAAAGATCCTTCTTGCATTAATCAAGCAATTACAAATTTGATCGACATTATTTTCATCGATCAATTCTAAAGTTGTCAAAGTGTCTTTTTTTATATCCTCTAAGACACGGACAAAGTTAGAAGCCACTGGGTAACTACGTTGTCTCTCTTCCCTTGATTGAACAAATGCAGCTTTCAATTCACTGAATGTCGCATAATTCAACTTTTTACATGCTCTGATGATTGTAGCATTTGATACATATAGCACTTCTTTAATATTTTTTAATTTTAGTTCTTCAATTTTTTCGAATTTTAAAATAAAATCGATGACTCCCCGCTCAGCTTCTGACAATCGCTCATAGTTTGAATTGATATCTTTATAAATATCGCTCACATAAATCAAATCCTCTCTATATCAGATCGTTGCTCTGCTCCAAAAATAAACGAACATGTTGCCTGTCCTTTTGATTTCCAACGATATATATAGGAACTTGCTGCTCAATTGGAGCAAAAAGCAACGATTGATTTTGCTTCTCCAGAAAGAAACGCTTGGGTAATATCGACCAACCTACTCCTTTTTTTATTAGGTCGATCATCAAGTAAATAGAGTCCACTTCGACAATTTTACATGTCTGCGGATTGATTAAAGATAGCATCATCTTTCTATACGGACATTCCTTGTCCCGACTGATCAGACACACATCTTGTATATCTGAGGCAGACAGCCGGCCAACCTCTTCATAAAATAAAACATTGCTATCAAGAGAAGTCCTTTTATTTGTGATCAATACATCAATTTCTTTGCTTGCATACATTTTTTCTAAGCGATCTGTCCCCTCAATGATTAGCTCTATCGCAGGCTGATAAGGGATGACCTTGGTTAATTCAAAGTAATTAAGTGCAATCGTTTGTGTACAACCGATCTTTAGCGGGATTTTTTTGTAATGACGTTGAATTTCATCGATTTGGATCAAAATTATTGTTGCGTACTCCAATAACTTTTCTCCTTCTGGAAGTAGTATAACCCCTCGATTTGTCCGCTCAAAAAGCCTCACTGTCAGTTCTTCTTCTAATAGTCGAATGCGTTCAGTTATATTGGATTGTGCATACCCCATTATTCTGGCGGCTTCTGACATCGAACCAGCGGTTGCTACGCATTGAAAGATCGTTAAATCGTTCAATTCCATCTTACCACCCATTTCTTGCTATCACAATTACTGATACCTTATATCATTTTTGCATATTATGCAACACTTTTTGAAAAGAATATAATGAATTTATCAAGAATAGGAGGCAACAGAAATGAATGCGATGCAATACAAAATAACTTTACCAGACGATTATGACATGTCAGTGATTAGAAATCGAGTAACGACCAATGGAACAAAAACAGATCATTTTGAGGGATTACTTTTTAAAGCTTATCTTATTTCAGAAAAAGTCCAAGGAGCAATTTCTAATTCATATGCGCCTTTATATGTATGGCGCGAGTCTGAAGGGATGAATCAATTTATTTTTGGAGGATTTTACGACCATATCATTCGTGACTTTGGCTGGCAGTCGGTCCAAATCGGTATACCTTTAACCTTAGTTTTACCAGAAAATTTTACGGATGCTATTTATTTAACGGAACAAATAATTCCAATCAATGAACAATTATCTTTGATTGATATAGGCAAAAAAATCGTACACAATCAAACACTCTCGAAAAATAGTCTAGGTTATCTAGCCATCTATAATCCTGATAAATGGCTAGCAGCCGTTTTTGAATTTTACGCTGAAAAACCTCTGCACAGTACCGTAGCTCTATATGAGATACTTCATATTTCTACCAGTTAAAAGAAAATGGAGGTTGGGACAGGGGTGTTTAATCCCGAGAAATAAGAAGGAATTCACGAAAATTGCTCTTCAAATTTTCGTGAATTTCAGCTTATTTTCGAAGCCTTCAAATCTTAGTGTTTTAGCACTTAGAATTTGATGTGATCGAAGTAAAGCGTAGTGATTGCTTCTGCTCCCACCGTTTATACGGATTCCTTGAGTCTGAGATATAATGATGTGACCCCCAAAAATTGTATTTTCCACGTACAACTTTTAGGGCGCACATCATAACTCGTAGAGTTATGTCCCAGACTCTATTTTTTATCATTACTGGCATTTAAAACAATGAAGTAAATGATCATCTACCATGCCTGTTGCTTGCATAAACGCATAAACGGTCGTTGTCCCCAAGAATTTAAAGCCCTTTTTCTTCAGATCTTTACTGATTCTATCAGACAATTCTGTAGAAGCTGGGACTTCTTTGATATCTTGCCATCGATTTTTGATAGGCTTTCCATCTACGTAAGCCCAGATAAATCGATCAAAGCGACCATATTCCTCTCGAATTGCCATAAAGGCCTGTGCATTATTGATCGTGGCCTTGATTTTTAGTTTATTTCTAATAATGCCTGGATCTTCTAATAACAAATCGACTTTCTCTTGGTCATACTTTGCAATTTTTAAATAATCAAACTGATCATAGGCACTAGTCAAGGTCGCTCTTTTTTTCAGAATCGTTGACCAGCTCAAACCAGCTTGCATACTTTCTAAAATCAACATTTCAAAGAGTTTTTGATCATCGTGTTGCGCAGTGCCCCACTCTTCATCATGATACTTCTCTTCTAGTTCATTGCCATTTGCCCAATCACACCGAATTTTTTCCATATCCTACTCCATTCTTTTTTACTAAGCATAACACGAGAACATACGTTTGTAAAATGTGTAAAAAAATTAAGACATTTTATCGCCTTAATTTTTTTCATTCTTTTATTTGTCAAGCTCACTGGCTGCAGCTTCGTCTAAAATAACTGTAAGATTTGGATGTAACTGTAAGACGGATGCTGGAAGCTCTTCTGTTACTGGACCTTGCAGTACCTTTTTGACCATCTCAGCTTTTTTCTCACCATTTACGATCAAAATCAAATGCTTCACACGCATCACACTGACAGGACCCATCGTCACGAATTCTAGTCCTGCTTCCATCATATCTGGTACAAACCAAGGCTCCTCTCCAGTGACTTTGATTTTATAAGTCAAATTTTCAAAACTTGTCGTTGTCGGCATATTCCCGCAGAAATGGCCATCTCCGCCTAATCCAATCAGCATTGCATCCAAACCGCCAGCCATCGCTAATCGTTTATCTTGTTCTGCATAGTTTTCTACTGTTAGAGGATGGATGTTTGCTTCATTGATATTTGCAGGTGTTAAATATAATTTACGTAAATCAGTAATCGTGATGCCTTCTGCTTGATCTGCTACAGGAATTTCATCGAAATTATAATAATGAACATTCGCATAATCTGGGGAGTCTTTGACAATGTCTACCATTCTTTTATAGACTCCAACAGGTGTATTGCCAGCTGTTATAGATAAATTAACGCGTTTATCTTGACTCATATGACCTAATAAAATATTTTTAGTTGTTTCACTCATCGCTTCAAAATCTTTTTCGATAATAATTTTCATTCCGTTCACTCCATTTCCTTCTTATACTCCAATTGTATAATGTGGGAACCATCCCATGTCAATGGCTTAATCAAAATAAATAGAACGTTTTCTTTTTTGATTGAAGGTGAACCCGCCCTCCTCACACAAAGGTTGGTCTGGTTCACCTTTTTTTTATTTATAGATCGCCCAAAAATTCAAAGCTTCATTCATTAATTCATCTGCTGTAAATTCCTTTTTCGAATGTCCTTTAATTTCAGAATCATTTGGGTCATTCAGCCAGAATTTCCCATTATTTGTCCCAGTAAGTACCATGATATGGCCAGTTTCTGTAAATAAACCTGGTTTCACGGAAATAATGACTGGATGATTTTGTTTTAGCTGTTCTTCAACAGCAGTAATATCTGTTTCAAGATCTTCAAATTGATAGCCCTTAGCCATTGCAAAATCAGAGAAAGCTGACCACGCTGTTCCTTCCCCTTCTAAATAGTAATCATTTTTGGACCAATTTAGAATATCTTGTGGTGTATATTGTTTGTTATCTAAAAAAGAAGAGACCATCGCTAATGAAAGAATCGCACAGCCATTGATTTCTAGAGTATTTCCATCAAGATTCCCCATACCATAAGGTGTGGCCTTCCATTTATCATCAGTTTGTAACAATAACTCGATCGGCATTCGATTGACAAATTTTCCTTGTCTTAAATCTTCATTGACTTGTTCTGTATAGGTGAGTTTTTTGACCTTCTCTGGTTCTTTTGAACTCTCACTTGTCTCCGTTACTTTTGGTTCATCTGCTTTTCCATCAGCAAATAATGCTGAAAAACCATGCCCTTCTTCCATCGGTGCTACTTTGGCTAAAATAGCCCCTGCAAATGCTGCTACTACTAGTAATGCAATAATAGGTAATGTTGATTTTTTTTCTATTTTTTGCTTCATTGATATCTCCCTCTTTTAAGTTGAAAGTTCCAGCTATTTCTCTCACTTTCAAACAAATTACTTAAACGTAATCAGTACTTCTAATATTACTGAATCTGCTGAAAAAAGCAAGTAAGAATAATCATTTATAAAGTCATTGCGAACATATTTTCTTGAATTATTTCTCTTTATTAGGTAGAATAGTAGTACCTGATTATTCAGAGTCTGATAGTAGCAGTAAATTCGCGAAGGAGGTAGAAGAATGGACAACAACCATAAATCAACAATGAAAAGCATTTCAAAATTGATCAGCCAATCTTCCCAAAGTTTCTTTTCGGCATTTTTAGACGACTCTAAAGATAAGCAGAGTAAAAATAAAGAGCGTGAAGAAATTCTTAAGAAATTACAAGTTGCTTCTGCGCAAAAAAGTTTAGTTGTTTTACAATTAAAAGAAGTGCCGACTTCTCAAAAATTCGAAACAGTTTCTGGATGGATCGTCTCCAAGAATATAAGTGATTCGATCATGTTACGCTTACAAGAAGATAGCCAACAAATCCGGATGATCACTGTTGACCATATAAAAAAAGTTAGTACCTTGTCTAAAAATGACAAACGTCTGATTAAATAAAAAACAGTTGGAGAGGAGCATAAGCGCTTTTCTCTAATTTTTTTATTTAAAGATCAATTCTCTCTACCATTTCGCTCATCCATTGGCTAGGAGAACAGGCATTTTCTCCAATCATGTGATTTGAATCGATCTTTTTGTGATAAAATGAACAAAAAGAAGCATTGGAGGATACTATGAACAACAGAATCAAACCGCTCTTATCCACAAATGGAGCTCAGCTTAAAGAAGCACTCACACTTGTTCACTCAGTTTTCCAAGAATTTGAAGCACCTGATTACGCTAATGAAGGGATCGAACGTTTCAAACAATTTATCACTTTTGATGAAATCACTCAACAACTAGTTGCCAAAGAATTGATGATTTGGTCCCATTTCTCCGATGAATCAAAAATGACAGGAATGATTGCATTGCGTCTACCAAACCATATCTCCTTGCTTTTTGTAGACAAAGCCTATCACAAACAAGGGATTGCACGCCGACTTGTGGAAACCGTTGCGACATACTGCCAAACATTTCACAATATTTCAGAACTGACACTCAACTCTTCCCCTTACGCAATTAAAGCTTACAAACATCTAAGCTTTAGCCCTACAGACATTCAGCAGGAAATTGATGGAATTATTTTTACCCCAATGAAAAAAATACTATAAATCAACTGCACAAGTGCCGTCAAAAAAGTTATACTAGCTATAGAGGAATCGTTATTTTCCTATCGGCTAAAAGAAACATTACGTAAGGCAGGAGGAACGATCATGTATCTAACCATGTATGAAGATACCCACGAAACACTTATTCATAATTATTGCTTATCAGAAAAAAAAATGCGCTACGTTCGTGAACCTAAAATAGCTACAGCTTTAATAAAAAAAGATCCACTGCGGCACGCTATTCTTGCTTTTGAAGGCGACTATTTAGTAGCTTTTTTAACCCTTTATGAAGCCAACGGTGGCAGCTTTTACTCTACAAATAAAAACTGTTTATTAGTACAAGATCTCTCAACTGATTATCGTCATTTAAGGAATGGCTATGTCCAACAAGCGGTTCAATTATTACCAGCCTTCGTCCGACAACAGTTTCCGACTATTGATGAACTGATGATCATCGTCAATGAAGATCAGGCTTTCACCAAGGTATTATGCAAAGAAGCTGGGTTTCAAAATATTTATAGTGAGTTGCCTGATATTTATGGTTCTCAAGTTTTTCTACAGATTCTACTTTAAATAAATGGAGGTATCCTATGCAACTCAAGCTATTAGATTCTATCGATTATACAATTTTAAAATTACCTGCTCATGCTGAAATCCCCACTTTCTTTTATAAAATAGACACGTTCAAAAGTATTACCTACACCAAAGAAGAGTGTTCTCTTGTTGTACCGACAGCAACCATCGAAACAAAAGAGGCTTTATCTATTGATAGTAACTGGTTCATTATCCAGGTCGTCGGCGAGTTGGATTTTTCTCTCGTTGGTATTTTGACTCAGTTAGCCAATCCATTAGCTGAAAATCTAATTTCAATTTTTGCTTTATCTACTTATAATACTGATTACCTTCTGATTAAAAATAGGGATAAAGAAAAAGCTATCCATGTACTTAGCCAGTGCGGTCATACCTTTCAATAATATTTCATTGAATTCTCTTTTATGGGTATTATTTGAACAATCTGCTACAATAAAAGGGATAACATGAACGCTGGTTTAAAGGAGACATAATATGAAAAATGAATACGATAACCCTCATTTTTTGATGCTTACAGTCAAATGACTCGTTCAAAAAAAGGGCTTGAAGGTGCTGGAGAATGGCATGAGTTAAAAAAACTATTGCCTGACTTCACTGGAAAAAAAGTCCTTGATCTTGGCTGTGGCTATGGTTGGCATTGTCGTTATGCAGTGGAACAGGGTGCGGAAAAAGTCATTGGCATTGATTTATCTGAGCGAATGATTGAAAGAGCCCAAGCCATGACTGATTCTTCAAAAATCAGCTACCTTTTAATGAGTATGGAAGAAATTGATACTTTAAATGAAACGTTTGATATCGTGATTAGTTCCTTAGCACTTCATTATGTTTCTTCTTTTGATACAATTGCAAAAAAAGTCAATGACTGTTTAAAACCTAACGGCGATTTTATTTTTTTCTCAGAGCATCCGATTTTCTCAGCACAAGGAACGCAAGAATGGATTTATGATCAAAACGGTCAGCCACTTTACTGGCCAGTTGATCGCTACTTCGACGAAAGCATTCGTGAAACCAGTTTCTTAGGCGAGCAGGTCTTGAAATACCATAAAACATTGACTACTTACATAAACGGACTGTTAATCAATGGTTTTCAACTCACTCATTTGATTGAACCGATGCCAGCTCCTGAAATGTTAGCGGCCAATACTGAGATGCGTGATGAGTTGCGTAGACCAATGATGCTGATCGTTTCTGCAAAAAAAACAACGAACCAAACTAATTAGCCCAAAGGAGGTTTCTTCTATGCACGACCTAGCTCAAAACATTATGGACAACTTGATTCCTTTCTTTGACTTATTTATTTTAGCGTTGAATATTTTTTCGATTGTCGTCTTGATTTGGGGTGTTATTATGGCGGGTATCGATTTCCTGAAAAGTGAACGTACCGATCGAAACCGTGTTGTAATGGCTCGACAAAACAACTTTATTAAAAGTTTTCTAGGTAGTTATATCTTACTTAGTTTAGAAATTTTAATTGCCGCAGATATTATTGAGTCGATCATCAAACCGACTTTTCAAGATATTTTAAAACTAGCGATTTTAGTTGTGATCAGAACGGTTATTTCCTATTTCTTGCATAAAGAAATTGAAGATGCATTGAAAGATAAAGAAAGTAAAGATGACCAAAAAAAACGAGTTGATCTGTGATGACACGGCCTAGAAGGATAAATTCAATAAAAGAGGCTCTTTGCCAACTAATGTTGGTAAAGAGCCTCTTCTTTGTTATTTTAGTTAAGCCTGTCTCGGTAATTCGATAAAGCCAAATTCATCTTCTTGCATTAAACGCCAAGTCCGTTTAGCTGTATTATAAATCAATATAGCAATTACGGGTTCCTTTCGGTAAGCGAAATTCTTGGTTTTCCATAAAGAATCTTCTACCACATGAATTGGAATATGGTATTCTTTGCCTTTGATATCCATCTGATCAAAACAAAAAACAACGCCTTCTTGCAAAATCGGTTTCATTTCCTTCAATAATTCGCCATCGAGCTTCTCAACTGGAATCCCACGTTTGAAAAATGTCTTGCGATCATTGACCTTCTCTAAGATCACCCGAGTGATTTTATCAGCTAAAATACGATAAAATTCGTCAATATAGCGATAGTAAACTCTAGTCATATGGTCCACAAATTCAAAAAAAACGAAATCATTTTGTAATTTATAAAAAAAAGGCGAATGTAAGCTTGTTTTCATATGACCAAAGTAAAGCAACTCTGAAATTTCCATTGGCGTTAATTCCTTGAGCATTGTCACATCTGAAAAATCGATCCATTTGATTTCTTCGTTTATCTTGCGACGATCAGCAATAGAGAAATACTGTTCGACATTCTCTTGCCCACGAATGATCTTCAAGCCACTATGCATATCATACTCGCCTTCTTCAGCAGAAGGGTTCAGTAAAAGCAGGTTCTTAGGGTGATGAACAATAGAGCGCGTAAAATCTGTATGTGTGATTCCTTTTGATAATACTGCATTACTTGTCATATCAATATGTACATAAATCAATTCCAACATTTGTTCTATCACCCCTATCAATTGTCTTCTCTTTCATTTTACAATATTTTAGCAAAAAAAGCTTGTGTCTTTTATTTTAAGATTCAGTTACAAACAGTTAAAAAGGAGCAACAATCTATAGTAGATAGCGGATAAACGTCTAAAAATAGCATTCGCGTACCCTATTTTTAAGGATCCTTTTAAATAATAATATTTAGAAAAAAATAAAGATTTTAAACTAGGGTTTCAATTTGATTTATGATACACTTAAAAGAAAAAGGAGGAAGCATATGGCCTCAAGAAAAGAACGCCCTAAAAAGAAAAAATCTAAAAAGAGAAATTGGCTAATCAATATCTTTTTATTTTTATTATTGGTTGTTGGTTTAGCTTTAGTTTTTAATACACAAATCAGAAATTGGTTGATTCAACAAAACGGCAAAGAGTACGCAGTGGAGAAGTTAACACCTGAGATCGTTGCAAAAAATAATCAAACAGATACTTCTTTTGATTTTGAAGCAGTTGAATCGCTTAGTACCGAAGCTGTTCTTAAAGCGCAGCTAGCCAATAAAAATCTACCTGTTGTTGGTGCAGTTGCATTGCCTGATGTAAAAATCAACTTACCGATTTTTCGTGGTTTAGACAATGTTGTTTTACTAACTGGTGCAGGAACGATGAAACCTGATCAAGAAATGGGCAAAGGAAACTACGCTCTTGCCAGTCATCGGGTACAGGATATGATTTCATTATTTTCACCCCTAGAATACTCAAAACCTGGTGAATTGATTTATACAACTGACTTAAATAATGTTTATACATATAAGATTACTTATGTTGAAAAAATCGATCCTTCTAGAGTTGAGTTGATCGATGATGTTCCAGGCAAAAAAATGATCACCTTGATTACATGTGGCGATATGTACGCTACGACTCGAATCGCTGTACAAGGTGAATTAGAAACTGTTACACCGATGAAAGAAGCAACACAGGCGATGACAGATGCGTTTAACATGGAACAGTTGACGTTATAATATTTCAAAATAAGCTAGGACGGAAGTGTTAACTTCTCTCCTAGCTTATTTTAATTCTATCTATAAGCGACTTGTCCTTCTCATTCGACCATAACTATAACGAATTGCAGATAATACAAGTACAATGGGGTACATGAACAGCGTTACTGCAAACCATTCTACGTTGAAAACAGATATAAAAGCTACATGATAGGTAACGGCGTAAATCAAAGGCAAAACAAGTGCCATCAACCCATAATACAAACTCATCTCAAATACAACTGTTTTAAATAAACGCTTCATGATTCATTTCCCCAATCTTTTTTAACTTTATCTCGTATTTTTCTCTTGGTTCGTTCTCTACTATTTTATTGTACTTGTTTCTCTTGAGAGATACATCCATCTAAAGACTGAGATTTTTCTAGTCCAATGACCCTATATAGTTTTGACTCTACTTTTCACGAAAAAAAAGGACGAGACAAAAGCTTATTTCCGAAGGATCTGCTTTTTTCTCGCCGTTTACTCGAATTAAGAGCGCGAAACAAAACTGAGTTTTCGTTTTGTCCCACGCTCTTAAGCAATTTAGTTTATCTAAGCATCGTTTGTGCAGCTTTTGCCAGCACTTTTGGATCACGATTATACGGTGTAACAGGAATGATTTCCTTATCAATATCAAACAGTGTATAAACCGCAATTCTTGCAGCTCGAACAGAGTACTCTTCTGTAAAGACCATATCTTTTGGAATTTCCACAAATTGACTGACCATTGCAAAGTTTGTGCTATTTTCAGGAACAACTTGCGGACGATCTGTCATTTTACGTGGTTGGAACTGTGCATCAATATATGGCATGTAGGCAGGAATCACATTCACCACATCTTTAATGATTTCATCCCAATCTGCTTGCCAGCCCATTTGACAGATCCATTCATATAAAATTTCTTCCCCAGTACAATCACGCATTGGTTTTTTCACATAATCACCAACTTTATCTGTGTAAATACCGTAGCCCCAGAAAATAGTCGTGTCAGGATCTTGATTTTTAAAATGAGGTTGAGCCGCAACAACGGTACTCATCAACCAACTAGAATCTTTCAACGTCATCAAAGCACCTGATCCAGGAATATTGCCGGAAAACTCTTCGATTCGTTTTAATAACTTATCCCCTCGACAAGTAACAGTAAAACTTTCCCAGTTCGTTTCAGCTTCATTACCAAAGAATGGTTCAGGATTACCTAATCCTGCTTTTTTCTTGGCAATATTGCGCCATAGACGTGCAGAACGTGATTCTTCCGTCACTTTTGGTGCTGGTGTGCTCCAATCACCTTCTGTTGAACTATCTGTCATCGTTCCGTTGGTCATGATCACAACATCTTCTTCATTTAGTTCGATGGTTTCACCATTTCCCAGTTTTAATGCAGTTACAGTGATTTCAGAACCTGGTTTAAATTCTAAATCTACCACGTCTTCATTTAAGGTAAAGTCTACCCCATGTTTTTCTAAAAATGCTTTTAATGGTAAAATCACGCTATCATATTGATTTAAAGGTGTACGAGTAACTCCTTCTAAGGTATCAATTCGAGAAAATTCTAAAATCATCCGATTCATATAACGGCGTAATTCAAAGGCACTGCTCCATTTTTGGAAAGCAAAAGTTGTTTGCCACATGTACCAGAAGTTGGTTTCAAAGAAATGAGGACCAAACCACTCTTCGATCGTTACACCATCTAAACTTTCTTCAGAAGCTGCTAATAATTTTGTCATCGCTAAACGATCTTCATTGTCAAAGCCCATTGTGTGAGCGTCAAGGATTTCTTGGTCTTTTGTCACTAAACGTGCTTGTGCGTGAGTAGGATGTAAATGATCAAAATTCAAAATTTCTTCTGTTACACTATGGTTTGGCCATTCAAGGGAAGGAATGCTAGCAAATAGTTCCCAGAAATTTTCATAAGTTTCTTCATTCAACATACGACCACCACGCGCGACAAACCCTTTTTCGTTTGTCCCTATTCCATCATTACTACCACCAAGTATTTTCATGCCTTCGATCACATGGATATTTTTTCCATTAAAGTTTGCATCACGAATCAAGTAAGCTGCTGCTGCCATTGTCGCAATCCCGCCGCCAATTAGATAAACTTGTTTGTCTCCATAATAACGGCTGTTGATCTCTTCTTCCACTTCAGCAACTTTTTCGTCTTTCTTTTCAGCGGCTACTTTTTTAGCAAGATAAGCCGCACCTAATGCACCAGCTGCTGCTAATCCAATATGTCTTTTTTTCATGAAAATCCCTCCGATTCAATTTATGAATCTAGCGTACAATGATTTCATGTAAATGTCTTGTGATAGCATTTCCATTTCGTCTTCTTTTTAGACACTATGGACAATTTGTCACAATAGTTCGTTTTCTTGGGCGTATAAACGATACGAGAAAAACTCTGTGTCTTTAGCTAGTCGGAATAATTGTGTAGCGATTTCTAGCGGTGACTCTTTATAACTACCTAATATCCAATCGATTAAGACACCACTGCATCCGTATGAAAAAAAACGAGCATAGAAGATTTTATCTTCTGGAAGCAATTGATTTTCTTTATCCATTTGATCGAATAAATTGATAAATAGTCTATTCGTGATCGCTGAAAAACACTTTCTTAAAATATCTGAATCAGAACTAACTGTATTATAGTAGAAATCACTTTTAGCTTGGATTGCTTTTAACATTTTTAAGGCTTGCTCTTCCCAATTGTCGATACTGATATCTGGTGAATCCAGATAAATCAATGCATCGTGAGTATATATCCAGCGCAAGAGATCCTGTTTGTCAGTAAAATGGTAATAAAAAGTTTGGCGATTCAAACCGACTTCTTTCGTGATATCTTGAACGCTGATTTTACTAAACAACTTTTTATCGCATAGTTCGATCAGTGCCGATGAGATAGCTTTTTTGGTTATTTGTGATTCACTCATAGTTTTTTCCTCACTTTTTTTAGATAGGTTTATCATACCAAAAAAGCGAAAGAAAATATAAGGTTTTGAGGGATTTTTAGGGATTGTTAATGGTTGGTCCTCTTGGAAAGGGGCTTTTAATAAATCGTCTCTCGTTTTTTCTAAGACTGCTGTTCAAAACTGATAACATAAATCTTGTTTACTTCCTTCCATTATACTTACCAAAATACGCTATCTATTCATTGATGAATGCTTAATATTTCATGAGGTAGTAGAGACAACCGTTACTATTTATTATCTAAACAAGATTTCATAAATACTTTAAAATTAAACTTTCTTTTAGTTATTTCAACAGCCTAAAGGATAATTCTCTCATTAATTCAAAAATAGCAGGTTGAAAATTGAGAAAAATTTTCAACTTGCTATTTTTATTAATGGAGCCTATATTCTGACCTCACTATAGTTTAAAATGCTTTGATTTCATTGAACGGAAACAACTGTGTGGTCACTTTACCAAGGAAACGCTTTTCCGCAACCAATCCGTAATGCCGGCTATCCGTCGCATAGGGTCGATTATCCCCTAGTACAAAATAATACCCCTCTGGAATCACAATCGGTTGTTGCTCAAAATCTTCTGTATAATCACGCCCATTTTTTTGACTTTCATTGATTTCGTCTACCAAAAATTTTTCATCCACTGGTTGCTCATTCACAAACAACGTATCCTGAGTATATCGGATTGTCTCTCCTGGTAATCCGATGATTCGTCGAATCTGCGGGTCTCCGTCTCCGACAGTGTATGCGACTATGTCAAATCGGCGAAACGTTGTTTTTTTTTGAATTAATACCTTGTCTCCTTCACGTAATGTCGGAACCATACTATAACCGCGAACTGTTAAGATGCTGATGAAGAAGACACTTACTCCAATAGCTACTATACTAACTAAAGTCACGGCTAGAAAGAATTCTTTTATCTGCCACCTGCGCCTGCGCCACTTTTGCTTAGAGACTCGCTTGTCTCTTGAAGGACTGCGTCTTTTCCCACTAGATGGTATACGGGTGTTACGACTAACTTTAGTCGTGTTCTTTTTTTTAGGTATCGGACGTTGTTTCATCGTTTCTCACTCCATTTATTTCTCTTGTGAGAAGGCAGACTCATCCACATTATAATAAGCGAATGCTGCTTTTTCATACGTCTGTACCTTTTTGATGTCTTCTAAAAAATCGTCCACAACAGCGTCATTACCATAAAAATTTTTGGTTTGAGTACTGGCATTCATCCCTAATTGTTTGACGGCATTATAATAGCGATTCAATGTCAACTGCCCTTCTTGCGAATTAGACGTACTTGCCGTTTTCGATCCGTAACTTGCCATTGCGGTAGCAAGATACCGAATATTTTTTTGCATTTTTTCTTCGTCATCGCCCTTTTCTTTAGCAATCGTGATCTGTTGTTCAAAATCACGCAATAGATAATACCCTTTAACCACAGAATCCGAATCATCTGTTGTCAAATTCATTGATTGATAGTAGGAAAGATAGCCAGATGCTCCACCAAATAGAACCGTCACTACCAATAGAATAAGGCAATATCTAAGGCTTCGTTTCCTCTTATTTATCAACTTTTGACGTTTGCGCGCTATAAAACGTCGTTTTTTCTTATTTTTTATTCGTCTGACTGGTAGCCGGCGAATCTGCTGCGATGTTCGTAAGATCTGTACCAAAAAATAGGCGGATCCTAGGAGTGCAACGATCGTTAGTGCGATACCTGTAACGAAAATCCAATCTACGATAGACACTCTCTTCAGCTCCTATACTCCATTAATTCTTTGGCTTCTTTCGTTTGTTGCTTGTCAGTTCAGTTACTTGTTTTTTCTTTTTTTTACGTGCTCTTTTGGCTATGTCCTCTTTGGTTTGTTTCTTTTTTCGAAGAAAACGTAGAAGAATAAAGAGCAGAATGATC
Source organism: Enterococcus sp. AZ170 (assembly GCF_050545135.1). NCBI lineage: Bacteria > Bacillati > Bacillota > Bacilli > Lactobacillales > Enterococcaceae > Enterococcus > Enterococcus sp. AZ170. Next base: position 3,245,840 of record NZ_CP172947.1, read on the forward strand.
AATATTAGAAAGGCTGCAACGATTAGTAGAATCAATTTCCAGTCTAATCCTTTTTCTTGAACCAGACCTACATCGCGTTCATTAAATTTGTTGGCATCCTCATCTGTAATCTTAAACTCCTTTTTCCATGTCCATTTTTTTTTCCCTGAAGTAACTAGGATATCCGCTTCATAATCGCCTGGAACCATTCGCTCTCCATTCATACTGACTGGAAAATCAATAAATGAGTTTGGTGCCATCCGCATCGCTGTTTGTTTGCGTTCGTATAATACCGTTTCCTTTCCTTTTTCTGTAATTTGTACTTCAACAGTCATATTATTTAAATACGCAGCCATCACATTAGAAAAATTGACGAAAATTGCATTACGATAATTGCTTTGCCCAGCTTTGACGTTGTTTAGAGTCAAATCAGGATCTATCTTGGTCTCAGTTTCTTGTAAAACCATCCCAATAACATAGGCATATTGATTGATGATTTTCGATCCTCCACCGTCTGTTGCGGCATTTGTTTGGCCAGCACGCATCAATTGAACACCCCCAGCTATAACGCCATCATAGCTGGTTTCCGGCATATCAATTGTCAACTCTAAGTTTTTGGTTTCTCCTGGCGCTAGATCGACAGATTCTGGTGCTTTTACCAACTCTGTAAAGTCAAATTTTAGAGACGGATCGTTTTTGATTGTAGACTCCCCATATTCAATGACCCCATTTTGATTGGTTTTTGCTCCATTGACTTTCACATCAATGGTCACTTTTTCATCACTGGGATTGCTTAAGGCAATTGCTAATTTTTGATGCTGGCCTGGTGTCATTTTTAATTGATAATAGCCTAATTCTTTATCTACTTGATTGTCGGGAAAAGTGATACTGTAGGTAAAACCTGTAGCACCTGCTGGATTCTCAGCAGCGGAATAACTAGGAACTGCTTGTAAAAAAAAGAGACCAATAACCATGACACTCAAGAAAATACTCACCCAATGTTTTGTAGATACTGTATGTGATTTCATAACTAACCTCGTCTATTCTAAAGTATATTTTCTATGTACACAGAGGAACAAGTTAAACTTGTTCCTCTGCAAAAATCGAAGATCATGCTTATCCTTCTGGCGTTACTTCTGGTGTTTCTTCTGCAGCTGGTGCAGCAGTAATTTTCCATGTGACTGTTGCAGTATAATTTGTTGCTGCCATGTTTGAAGCTGTAGCGGCTGGAACAGTTAATTTCACTGAATTCGCATCAGTACCTGCGACACCCACAGTTGAATCTTTACTTTGACCAAATTCCATTGCATAACGACCTTTACCTTCTTTTTTATCTTTGCTTGCCGTTACGATTGTTTTGGCATCATTCGCTGCTTCCGTTAGTTGAAAAGCAGTTTGTGCACTTGATGGTACTGTATTTGTATTGTCGCCTTGTGCAGCAATTATTCCATTACTGAAATCAATTGTTGACCCTGTCAATACGTTTGTTCCTGTACTATCTTTGAATTGGCTTGATAATTGAGCGGTCACTGTATAACCGTATGTTCCTCCCGCACGAACATCTGCCCATTGTACGTATGCGCCACGCGTTTTCGCACCACTTTCAAAACTCATTGGTTTCGCAAAACTTGTTACAGTATTCGCTGATGTTTTAATTGTTCCAAAGTCTAAATTTGTTGTTTTTTCAATCACTAGGGAACCAGTATCTGGGTTTGTATTTTCTCCTGGAGAGTCTGGATCTGGTGTTGGTAATGTTTGGTCAGGATTTTCTGGATCGACCGTTCCTTGGTCACCACCACCGGCTGTTCCTTCTTCTACAGTTACATTTCCTGTTGAACTTAATTCTGTTGGTGCCGCCAAAGCAGGGGATGCTGTTCCTACCACCGCTACTCCTAAGATTGCTGCTAATGTTGTTGTACAAAGACTTCTTGCTTTCATATTGTTTTTCCTCCTAAAATGTGTGTAATCTATTAAGGCAACTTGGCTAATATCCAAGTTAACTCCGTTTGATATTCGACCGGATAAATAACCGTCGACTCTGGTACAGTTAAAGTGATTGCTGAATTATGATAGACCGGTTTGTTGTAGGTGCGGTCTATTACTGGTTTGCCTGAAGCATCCACTACAGGGCTCAAGGTATGTGGTTGATTATTCGTATTGGTATCTGACGCTCCAAATGCGATGGTCCAAACCCCTTTTCCGCTGCCAGCTCGTGCTGTCGCTACTTCATAGGCTGAACCGATAGAATTCAACGCAATCGTTTCACGCGTCACCGTTGGTGCTTCGCTCGTGCCGCTAGAATTCGCCCATCCTTTATCTAAGGAAAGAACGGCTCCTTTGAGTTCTTGTTCCTTTTTATTTTGAATAATCTGATTGGTAAACTGTGTTTCTTGTTTAACTTGTAGTGTCCAACCAGAGGAATCCGCTTGTTGATCCGTAATTTGGATATAGCTACCTCTAGGTCCAGTTTCTCCAAAAAACTGTTGTGCTAATGCATTGTACTTACGCGTACCTTTACTGATTTTGCTTTCGCCAAAATCCAGAGATGATGCATAGTCGATACGTAGTGGTCCTTCTGTGGACGGACCTGGTCCTGGATCAATAGGTACTCCTGGATTTTCAGGGTCGATTGGATTCGTCACTACGCTCCCTTCAACTGAAACAGTTCCAGATTGATTTAACGATGCAGGTGTTGCGTTAGCAGTCAAATTGAAAGTACTGCTGAAAAGCACGATAATTAGTACCATACTGAGTAAAAAAGTTTGTTTTGTTACGCTCATTCCCGCTCCTCCTTCCTACGCTTCCGTAAAAAGAGTAAGAGAAGGAATAAAAGGATCATACCGCCTAAAATCAAACTGTACGTTCGAATTTGTTCCCCAGTACTAGGAAAGTTCCCAATGGGTTTAGTCGGCTTCGCTGTGCTTGATTCCACTGGAGCAGAGCTGCTGGGTTCAGTCACTTCTTCATAAAAAGAAATCTTACCTGTCGTACTGACTTGACCGCCAGTCCCCTCTTTAGCTTGGACAATGGGTCCAGAAACTATTGTACCCACCCATAGAAGCAGAGAACAGCCGAACAAGATAATGCGTGAATAGTTCATTTCCCTCTCTCCTTTTATGGTTGTCCTGCCATCACTTTCCATGTAATGACGCCGACATAATCTCCCGTATATACCGTATCAGAGGAATTGATTTGGAGTTTTATCCCGTCTGTATCAGATGTTTTACCCCAACCATCGCTGATGGCATAACTACCAGCTGTACCTTTAGTATTAGTGTAAATCACCTGTGCATCCTGAGATAATATTGTTTCTTTGCCTTGATTCATATAGCGCAAGGCATTAACCAATTCTTGTCCTTCACTGTTGCGCATTGGTGTAGATAAAGATGCGGTCATACGCCAACCATTTTTAGCATCTGCTCGTGTATCCGTTACGACTAATTGCTCGTCGAAAGATGGATCTTCCACGCGTTTAGTCATTGCATCGTATGTCAAGGTTCCAAAATCAAGGGCATTGGGCACGGATGTCAGACTTAAGACTCCTTGCAGCTTGTACTGTACAGTAACTGCCGTATTATCGATTGTGATTGCGTTCTCGTTAGCTGGACGTTCCGCGATGTCATACCCTGCAGCGGTGACATTTTCTACTTGGGTTTGAACGGCATCATTTGTCGTTAAGTCTACGGTATTGCCTACTATTGTATTGATAGTTACTGTGTAACCTGAAAGCACTTGATTCGCTTCATTCACAAATTCAACACGTAATACAGCATCCATGTCAACAACCGTCACATTGATTGTTATTGAGATATCTGTTGCTAATCCTGAATCTGCTGCTTTTATCGTCAATGTTACTGGATATGCTTTAGGCCGAAGATTTTCAGTCTCATTCAATCCGCCAAAATCAGTTACTTTTATCAAAGAACTGATATCCGTTTTCTGCCCATCAACAATTTTATACGCCGTTGATTGACTCTGCTCAAGGATATAGCTTTTTAATTGATCATCGGATAAGTCACGAATGTCCTTATACGGTGCATTAAAATCAGAACCGTCTATCACTTTATTCACTGTAAGTTTTGATACGATGGTCGTCCTATTGCCTGCTTCATCGAATAAATCCACTTTCACTGTATGTTCGCCAATTTGACTCATAAAGCCCTCGACCGTTGATTGTGGCGTTTCAGCATTAAATGCATACGTGAAGTTTTGTGGCGTTGGATTGGAATCAGTCGGATTTTTTACGAATTTATCTGCAGTTGGTGTTGGGCCGTTCAACGCAACCTGATAGTTGACAGATTCTCCTTCGGGCGGTGTTTTATCTGCGACCGTTTGAAGTGCATAACTGTCTTTACCATCTAACCAAGCGTATGCTTTGATTTTTTGGCCTGCTTTTAACGTTACACTACTTGGTAAATCAAATGTAAATTTCCCATTATTATCGGCGATCGTATTAAATTTACGTGTATCTCCTTCTATAGGAGAGGTAACAGTAGGTGCTGTCAATAGGACATCTGTACTTGGATCACTTTCATCCGTTACAAGATAAAAGAGCATCAATGCATTATTATTGACCGTTCCCGTTAGTTTTTGTCCACTTTCCAGTGTCTTATTGTCGCTTGGTTGGTCAAATCCTACAAGAACGTCCGGAATATAGTCGTATACAATTCTAGAAAAATTCTCTGTCCGATAATTATCTACAAAGCTTTTCTGAATAGCGTTAGTAATACTATTTCCTACTACACTTGTTGTAGTAGTACCATTGTACTTGATTGACATACCATACATTGGTGTCCAATGGAAAGTTGGCGTTGCTTGGCTAGCATCTGCTTTACTCCAAGCAGAAACCTCTTGGATATCCGCAGTAAACGTACCTGGATTCGTCATATTAATCAGATTTACGTTAGTATTGCCACGTGAGTCCAAATCGATTTTTTGTGCATTTGAAAACTGGAATGTCGTGTTACTACCAAAATCCAACATATTCCTTACGCCTGTACCCTCTTTTATCACAGACTCAAATGTTCCTTTATCACCAATGATAAAGGATGACCCACTTCCACCATAAATCATTGAACTAGTAGAGGCCCCTTCATTAGTAGAAGTGAATTTCGTCACACCTTGGTCTTTTACTTGGAATTTCGATCCCGTTGAAAGATCCAAAAGACGACCAGTTCCTCCGTTTTTGTTCAAGACGAGACTTCCTTTTTGGGCGACATCAAATTTGGCATTTTGTCCCATCGAAATAACTGGTGCTCCAGTGGTCATTTGATTGGCATTGATGACCATCTCTGCATTATCTCCCACATTGATTGCTGAATTTTGTTGAAGCATGAATCCCGCACGAGAATTGGTGTTACTGATTGGTCCATTGATCGTTACATTGAAATTACTACTGTCTTCAAGATTGATACTCGTTGTCCATTGCGATGTTGCTGCCTGATAACCCAAACGAACTGGTACACGTGTCGTACCATCAGCCGTTTCAACATTTAGATTAGCATTTTTCCCAACGTCGATTTTTCCATTTCTTTGTACACTGATGACGGACGGAATACTTCCTCCATTTGTTTGCCAAGAGTTGGTTTCCCCTGTATTGCCTAATGTACGAATCGTGGCGGTGGCATTCTCTTCAAGTGTTAATGACGGTTGAATAGTAGCGACCGTATCCCAGTCAGAATACCAGCTACCTAAGATCACACCGTCTCCGTTTTCTGCTTCAATAGTCGTATCTGTATTGGATGCAAATACTAGTGTGTGTGACTCCAAACCAGATTGGTTTGTATCAGCCATATTTCGGACTGTCCCATTATAGGATGTATACTGAGTAGCTTTCGATTTAATCACATTTTTCCCTTCAAAGCGCAGAACAGCTTGGAAAGAAGCGGTCAATTGTGATCCAGTATAATTTACATTGCGGTACGTAATACTTGAACCATAGGCATTTCGATCCCACATTGTCACAGGTCCATAGTAGTGTCCGCCATATAGGTCAACGTTATCGACTACTGCTTTGTGCACGATGGATGTATTCGTGCCCCATCTATAGGAATAGCCTATGAAATCGAGCGAATAGCCATTCCCTAGTAATACATAATTGGGCCGATTGTCTGAAAGATTACGGTCTGCTCTACCAGTCGCCGTATTTGTCATAGAACTTTGTACATCAACGATTGTTACCGTATTGCTCATTAGAGCAGCATCTAATTGACTCCAATTACTTACCTTTGCGACATTTCCAATGTATACGATGACGTCACTACTCAACGCACTACCTGTTCCTGACTGAGTCGCCGGTACTGTTAGCGTTAAATGAAATTCTTGCAAATTATTCGATGAAACGGTCTCTAGTCCCTTTAAGTCAGATACTTGGATACTGTCTGTGACATCCACTACAGATCCCCCGGATAACCCATATGCTTTGGCACCTGTCTCTTTGAGAATCATTTGTTTGATTGCGGCAATATCGCCATTGTAACCTTGGATATCTGTCATCGTTTTTGCTATATTTTTAGCAACAATTCCCGTACCATTCGCAGTAAGTTCATAGGCTTCAATATTTTCCATTCTTGGTTGAATTGGTTCTTTCATACTCTGTTCGGAATCTATCGTTGTACCGTTTTCCTTAGACATACTCGTTTCAGATGATTTTATAGCTGCAGCCATTTCTGTAGTTGACTGAGTCATTTCATCTGCTTTAATCAGTGGCGCACCTAAATATAGATACACACATAATGATGCAATCAAACCCACTAGAAAAAAAATAGTTTTTTTTCTTTTCATTTTATTCCTCCTCTCTTATGTACGACATGGTTTCTTCTAAAAAATAGTATCACCCCCCTTACATAAAAAAACATGTCTCCTGAAATACTCTCTTTTTAATCAAATTCCCAGAACACATAGACGTTCAATATCTGTTTTATCAAGAGTTATTCAGGCGAAACATATACCCTTTTGATCGGATTGTCGCAATAGAACAGGTATCGTTCTTTCCTATTTTATTCCGTATATGGCATACAATATTGGCTATACGTGAAATGTTAAATTCCTTTCCCGGCCACAACGATTTTGCTAGGGTGCTGTATAATACAGTAGTATTTGGTTTTTCATAGAGTAATGACAACACCTTGTACTCGTTTCGAGTCAACTCTTTCTCTACTTCATTTACAACTACAGACTGATTTAGTTCATTCAGTTGAATTACTCGTGATGTCTCTTTCTCTTTTTTTGACTTCTCCTTATATTTATTTCCTAATCGAACGAACGTATTCTCTATACTCATTGATAGATACGTAAAGGTTTCTGGCATAGCTATCACATTTGTCGCACCTATACTCATCATAATTTTTTTCTCTGTTTCAAGTGGTACTTCGGAGAACACCCAAATGAAAACCGCTGGATTGATTCGACAAGCAATTATCCAGTCAATAACTTGACTTAATTGCTCTGTCGTTCCCATTGGAATCACTACGCCATCTAAGTAAGCGAGCTGTTCTTTGTCTTTCACTTCAATAAGATCATAGAGGTTATTCTTACACTCATGTGTCCATTTATCAGTTAAATTTGTTTGGCCTACAATGCCTAAATGAAGCATGTCTTCCTCTTCCTTTCTATATGTCATCTTTTTAATTATTTGTTGGTAAACAAACAAGTCCTTTTAATTCCAATTTCAACTAAATTATAGTTATATAGAAGAGACGTTTGAAAAAGATTTCCTCGTTTTTTTTATACTACGTAAATAACCATTAAGCCCTCCAGATATACTACTTTGTGCCTACTTGTGACGATGATTGACGGCGTATAAATAAAAGTGACGACAACTAACTAGACTCTATTCGAGTAGAGTCTAGTATCTTTCATTATCTATTTAAAAATTTTGCGTTTAAAGAGAACGTTTACATTTATTTGTTTTACTTATTTACAAATGATTAGTATTTTTTACTTTTTATTGCAATGCTTTACTCATATTTGTGATAACTTTTATTCGACTTTCGACCATAGAATCGGCGTAAATATCCAATGTCGTTTTTGTAGACGTATGACCCAATAAACGACTCAGCGACACAATATCTGAGTTTGTTTCTATACAACGGGTCGCAAACGTATGTCTTAACTGATGAAAATGAAGATGCTCAAATCCGCATTGTTTTCGTATTTTATGGAAATAGTAGGTCAGTAAGCGAGGTTCACTCGGCAGTTCACTATTGGAGCATACATAACTCCCTGGCGCCTTCTTTTTCCACTTTTTTAGGTATTTATATAACGTTGTGCTAATAGGGATCACTCGATTAGAACTTTCTGTTTTTGAACTATCCATGAGCAGTTGCGTTTTTTTTATTCCACCTTCTAACGATACGCGTTGAAAGGTTTGAGTTATATGAATCATTCGCTGCTTCAAATCTATATCAGTCCAACGTAATGCTGCAATTTCCCCTATTCTTAGTCCTGTATTCAGAGCCAATAAAACAGATAATCCTCTGTATAAGGGAAGCCCCTTCGCACAACTTTCTAGCACATGTTGTTCCTTTTTAGTCATAGCACGTACGCGTACTTGTCTTTTTTTTGGTAATCGAATTCTTGTACAGGGCGTTTGCTTTAAATAGCTTTGTTCTGTCGCATCTTTTAATGTTTTTTTTACTAGTTGGTACAAAACATGGATGGTTGAAGCTTTGAGACCGTACTGAAGCCAACTATTCACAAGATTTTGAACAGTTTCGTGCGTTAATTGATTCAATGGACAGTTTCCGATTGACGGGAGTATGTATTTCTTTAACTTATAGAGATAGGTTGTATAGGTAGATACTTTAACGGTAGATTGTTGTTGGGAAAGCCAGATAATAGTCCATTCTTCATAAGAAAAGCCACTTTCTCCTTGTTGCTGAATGAGCGCATGATAATGCAATTTGTAGGTATAGAGACGGTATTTAACATCTGCGTACGTTTGTCCATAAATATAGCCATACTTCAATTGACCATTCTTTTTTCGTCCTTTTTTATAACGCCCTTCCCAGCGTCCATCTTTTCGCTTATAAATATTTTCACCTTTACGTGCCATAAGATTCATCCTTTCTAAATTGACGGCTTATTTGACGTTCAATAAAAAGTGTAATTATCTAGTTAAAAACTCTTCTTTTTTGAAAAAAGTAAGAAGAAAATTAAAAAAAGGGTTGTTTTTAATCATTTAACAGATATAATAATAATAGAAAATAAATAGTTTCCTCTTACAAAAAGCATCCATTATCCTTTTTTTTTGATTTAAAACAAATAAAAACTCTTTTGTGGATTCCAATGCCTAGTATTTACACTTGTTTACGTAGTATAAAAAAAACGAGGAAAACTATTAATTGTACATAAACAACAAAAAAGAAATTGATTATCAGACTGGCTTCTCAGACTGTAGACAAAGTGGTCTTCTGTAAAAATACAATTTTCGAAAGAATAGCCTGAAAACCAACCACAAGTACTATTTGTGCTAACTTCTTTAATTGTCTGTTTCATAGAACGGATAACAAACAATTGTTTATTGGTTAATCAAGATTACTGGCTCAATACTGGGACAACTAGAGGTCTAATACATAGGTTCTACAATGGGGGAAATGAAATCAAACTGAGCTGAATTGCAGTGTCAATCTTTCGAACTAAGTGATTTTTTTGTAGAAGATCATCGATCGCTACCATAGCAAATTAATTGCTACCTTCAATAGATTGTTTTTTTTATCATTGGAATCAATCCTAAAATAGTTTATATAATTAGTATAAAACAAAAAAACTGTAAACAACTCTCCAAATTTAGGAGTTTGTTTACAGTCTGAAGGTATAGCGATGCTATGCCTTTTTTTTACAGAGTACTGTTGTCGAATACTTTTATAATTTACTTTCAGTCACTGGGTCTTTCACTAAATTAGAACCCCATAAACCTGCTAGAGAAGTGATGATCATACCAAGAACCATCGCTACAAAGCCCCAGATTGATGCTTTAGATACTGTGTTTGAAGCATCCTCTGCTGTTTGTCTCGCTTCTTTGATATTTTTATCCAACTCTTCTTTAGCATCTTCAAGACTTGTTTTAGCATTTTCAATTTGTGTTTGTGTTTCTTTCGATGCTTTTTGTAATTCATTGTAAATATTATCAGTTGCTTGCTCTGCTTCTTCTTGTGATAAATCTGTATTTTTAGCTACTGCATTTGCAATTGCCGGACGATCGATTGAATCACCGATTTTTTTCGCTTTGGCTTCTAAAGAATCTGCAGTATCTTTAAAGATTTTATCAGAGTTATCGGGATTTTTGACAATTTCTTTCCCAGCATCTGTGATTTCGTCAGTTGCTTCTTTCATTTTATCTTGTAAGTAATCAGGTTGTAATTCTTTTACATCCGTATCAGACAAGACTTTTTTCACTTGACCTTGAAGTTCTGTCGTATCCACTGATTGAACGCTGTCTGTGACTTTATCAAAGCCTTTACTGATTGCATCGGATGTACCCGAAGCGACAGTTTCCACCGTGCTGCCTGTTGCTGAAGCGATATTCCCAAATAGAGAACCGATTGCTGAAAATGCGCCGATTGCGGTATAAGAAAGAATCGCAATCAATACTAAAACACTCGTTGCCCATGTTAAAAAACCATGAACTAAACCGACTCTACGTGCTGCTACACCAGCTATAAATCCACTACAAAATAATGAAAGGACAAATGTCACCACTGTCCAAATAATAAGTCCCATACCCACACCATCTAAAGGATTATCTGATGTTGGTTTAACGATCCCAAAACCAATTGCTGAACCAATCAAACTTAAGGTAAAGAAAATCGCAAAGAAGGAAACTAATCCCGCTATAATTGCCCCCCAAGAGATATTTACCCCTGCTTCATCTTGCGTTGTCAAGTACGACACAAAACCTTTTTTTCTCGTGTTCTTTTCCATAATTCCCATCCTTTCGCTTATTTTTTTCTAATTGGTACACTATTAACTATAAGAGCATAAAATATTTTGTGCAAATGATACGATTATTTTTCTAATCAAACACTCACTTCTTCTATGATGAGATATATTATTTGCATGTAATCCAAAAAAATGTTATGGCTATACCACCTATTGGTATAGCCATAACAATTGTAAAAGAATGTTAATGTGCTAAGGTCCCCAACATGACTCCTATAAAAATCAGCCAGTCAAAAGCGATATGAATGATCGTGCCCGCCCAGATTGAATTCGTTTTTAATGTCGCCCATGTAAATGGAATTCGGGTCAAACCAATCACAACTAAACACTGGAACCAATTCCAATCATAAGTCGATAAATGTAGTGATCCGAACATAAGGCTTGTTAAAATAACAGAACCAATGATAGCGGTCTTTCGTTCAACTTTATAACGTAATGCTACATGGACCAATAAAATCAGCGGAATCGTTGTAATGATTTCCTCTCCTGCAAGCATGAATAACGTTTTCCCTAAGAGTGTAAGCGCGGGGCCTATTCCATGACTAAATTCATCTACGATTGGATTGGCAGCAGTTGGTTGTCCGATTGCCCCAGCTAAAACTTTTGCTAAGAGAGCAGTTATCCAACTTAGCACATAGGCAATCAATATAATTTTAACCGAACCTTTTCTTAGTGGAGAATATAATTGTTTAATGCCTTCCACACCATACATCAAATACATTCCTATTAATCCTGCAATGAGAATAATACAAAAATTCAAAATAAATGCCGTATTCAATAATGAGTAAAATGCACCTCCTAATAATACTAACGAAACAATTGCTGGAACTAGTTTTACTTTTCGATCAAATAATTCTTGCATTTTCTCCACGCCCTTGCGTTTATTTTCTTTTAGTATAGTTTCTATCTTTGTAGCAAACAACTAATTCGTCTTAATGAACAGTTATTTTTTATTGCCAATAAAAAACACTCAATTTGTTTATTCATGTTTGAATAAACAAATTGAGTGTTGAATAGATTATTCTTGATAATAAGACTCATACCCAAAATGTTCGTAGGCAAGTGCCGTTGCAATTCGTCCTCTTGGTGTCCGCTTGATAAATCCTTTTTGAATCAGATAAGGCTCGTACATATCTTCAACGGTCTCAGTCTCTTCACTGATATTCACAGCTAAGGTACTCAATCCAACAGGTCCGCCACCATATAATTCGATCATTGTTTTCAATAATTTTTGATCGACATAATCTAATCCTTGATGGTCAACTTGCAGCAAGGTCAATGCTTGATCCGCAATACTGCGGTCGATCGTACCATCTGACTGAACTTGAGCAAAATCACGAACACGTTTTAATAAACGATTGGCAATCCGCGGTGTCCCACGTGACCGGCGGGCAATTTCAAAGGCACCTTCTTCAACGATTTCTGTTTGAAAAATATCAGCAGAACGTAACACGATTTCTTTTAGGTCCTGAGTTTCATAGTACTCCATATGAGAAATGATACCAAAGCGATCTCGAAGTGGTGCAGACAGCATACCTGCACGGGTTGTTGCTCCAATCAAGGTAAACGGCGGCAATGGGAAATGGACTGGATGAGCCGTTGTTCCTTGCCCCACCATGATATCTACATAAAAATCCTCCATCGCTGAATAGAGCATCTCTTCAACGATTCGTGGCAAACGGTGGATTTCATCGATAAATAAAACATCCCCTGGCTCTAGTTCATTTAAAATAGCAACTAAATCACCGGCACGCTCAATCGCAGGTCCACTCGTTGTACGGATATTGACATGCATTTCATTGGCAATCACCATGGCCATCGTAGTTTTACCAAGTCCTGGTGGTCCATACAAAAGAGTATGATCGAGCGCTTCTTCACGATTACGGGCCGCTTCAATATAAATCGTAAGCTCTTGTTTTACTTTGTCTTGACCGATATATTGCTCGAGAAACTGCGGGCGTAGCGACTTTTCAAGAGACTCCTCCCCTTCGCTGGTTTCAGCGGAAAGTAGTCTTTCATCTTCTGTCATAGCCATTCCTCCTTAGCGTTTCATCATAAATTTCAGTGCATTGCGTAAGTATTCATCTGTTGGCTGTTTGCCTAGTTCTTCTAGTTTTGGTGTAATTCGCTTGATTTCTTTTTCACTATAGCCTAATGCGCTCAATGCCTCTAAGGCTTCAGTCAATGATTGATTAGCTGATTGTGTATCTGGTCTTTTGGTCATGGCTTCCACAGCTGCATCTGATGTTTCTAGTTCCCCAAGTTTTCCTTTTAGGTCTAAAATCATTTGCTGTGCCGTTTTCTTACCTACACCCGGGAATCTAGTTAGATACGCAGCATCTTCACTTTCGATCGCATTGATCAAGCCGCCATGATCATCTGAAGCCATGATTGCTAGACCGCTTTTAGGTCCGATCCCTGACACACTGATCAGCTTTAAGAAGAGTTGTTTTTCATCTAGGTCACCAAAGCCATACAATAGATGGGCATCTTCACGAATAACTTGATGAACGTAGATTTTAATTTTCTCGTTCGTCTTGCCAGAATAACGATAGGGGTTTCCTACAGAAATCTGATAGCCGATTCCATTTGTTTCGATTACAATATAATAAGGACTGATAAAGGTCACTTTACCAATGATATACTCGTACATAATTCACCTTTCTCGATGTGGTTAAAGCAAAAACTGTTGTTGTTCACCACATCTTGCGTTTTACACGCACATACGTTTCTATTTTACCACAAATCAGAGGAAATCAGTAGCTTGAAAAATGTGTAGTTATTAAGATAAAAAAAGGATAGACTGTCACTCTGTGAGTGACAGTCTATCCTCAGTTTCTTCATCTATTCAGTAATATACGTCCATTTATAATCATATCTTGCGCCAGCTCCATGAGCGACAACACCTTGTACTTTTTTACTACGCATATGCGCTTCTGCTTTTTGATAAACTGGTGCAACACCCATCTCATCTATCAATAGTTTTTCAGCGTCAAGCATGTCTGTCCAACGTTTTTCTGGATCTGAGGCATTTGTCGTTCTAGAATCTTCTACTAGTTGATCATATTTTTCATTTGAGTAGCGTCCTCTGTTATAAGAACCGCCTGTTACAAATAAATCTGTGAAACTACTCGGATCTGCGTAATCAGCACCCCAACCACCCATGATCACTTCAAAATCGCCATTTTTACCACGATCTAAGCGAACTGTAAACGGTACGTTAGTTACTGTTACATCCACGCCATCTAAGGTTTCTTTCACTGCGCCTTGGATATACTCCAATACTTTCTTAGTAGAATCTGTATCGTCTCCAACGATATCAAACTTGAATGAATCAATTCCCAATTCTTTTTTCGCTTTTTCCCAGTATTCTTTGGCTTTTTCAGTATCGTGAGTCAAAATATTTTTATTTTCATCAGCAAAGTCTTTGTTGCCTTCTGGTGAAAATGACATTCCCGCTGGAACTAACCCTTTAGAAGCAACTGATCCATCTCCTAAAATACGATCAACCAATGCATCTCGATCGATTGAATAAGAGATTGCTTTTCTTAGATTAGCATTGTGATAAGGTGATTTCTCGTCTCTTTGATTAAATTCAAGATAAGAAGTCCGAGCATCTTTTTCAATGACAAGTTCTGGATCATCTGCCATTTGTTGGGCTAATTCTCCGCTTAAGATCACATCATCCGCTTGTCCATCTTGGAAAAGATTCAATGAAGTTGGTGCTTCTTTTACTACTTTTACTTCAATTTTATCTAATTGAACAGCCTCTTTATCCCAATATTGATCATTTTTTGTGTAAGACCAATCAGTATCTGTTCCTGGTCCATCAAAATCTGTTAATGTAAATGGTCCATTATAGACAGCTGCCTCACTTGTTGTTGCGTAGTCCTTGCCATTTTTTTCAACGATTTTTTGATTTTGAGGGAAAAATGAGGGGAATGCCAACAAGTAATCGAAATAGGGTGTTTGCTGTTCCAATGTTACTTCCAACTCATAATCCCCAGTTGCTTTTATTCCTAATTCATCAAGGCCTTTTTTACCAGCCGATACATCCGCTCCATTTTTCACTAGTTCAAACATATAAGCATATTCTGCTGCTGTTTTAGGATCAGCTGTCCGTTGCCAACCATAGACATAATCAGCTGCTACAACTGGATCACCATTTGACCATTTTGCATCTTCTCTCAATTTGAAGGTATATGTCAAACCATCGTCGCTTTTCTGTGCCATTTCTGTTGCTCCAGCTGGTTGTGGTCTGCTCTTGTCATCTAAACGGTATAACCCTTCGTACACATTATTCAATGCTGAAAAGCTGATCGTATTTGTTGCTACTGAAAGATCTGCACTTGGCATTTCTTGTTGAACGACCAATCTAAAAAGCTGTTCCCCACTCGCTTTTTTACTATCGTTGCTACTGTCTGTTGAATCGGTCTTACCACCGCTGCCACAAGCTGCTAATACTAAAGTAGATAGCATCATAACACTAATTAATTTCTTTATATTCGTTTTTTTCATCTTTTTCTCCCCAATAAACAATTGTTTTCTTTCCTAATTTTAATTTTCGGAATATTTTTATAATACTCGATATAGCTGAAAATAGCAATCATTATTATATAATAAAGAAATAACATTTGTTTTTACTGCGAAATAGTAAAAAAAGCCTATCTAAGCAGTTTTCACCTGCCTAGATAAGCTTTCACTTTATTCAAATAAGGATCTATATTCGCCATATCCTTCTTTCTCTAATTCTTGAACAGGAATAAAGCGTAAGGCTGCCGCATTGATGCAATACCTCAACCCACCTTGCTCTTGAGGTCCGTCTGTGAAAACATGTCCTAAATGAGAATCTGCTTCTTTACTACGAACTTCAACACGCCGCATGCCTAACGAGACATCTTCGTTTTCTTTGATTCCTTGCTTTTCAATTGGTTTAGTAAACGCTGGCCAGCCACACCCTGCGTCGTATTTGTCTGTTGAACTAAAAAGGGGTTCACCACTAACTACATCAACATAAATACCTTCTTGGTAAAAGTCGTCATACTTCCCTGTGAATGGTCGTTCAGTCGCATTTTCTTGCGTCACAGCGTATTCAATAGCAGATAGCTTTTTTTTCAATTCTTCTTTTGATGGTTTTTCCATGACAAATCACACCCTTACTTTTTTATTAGTCTTATCATAGCATCATTGAGAAAAAAACACTCATTTCCTGTTTAGAAAATCAGTGTTTCATTCTTTCTTAGTTCCAAGGAATATCTAAATCGACATTACTGGCAAGAGCAAGACTCTCTTGTCGTTTTGCTTGCCTAACTTGCTTCCTTGCTTCGTAGCCCTGACAGATAAAGTGTTCTTCCTTCGTTTCAGGCTCGATTTTCTCCGGTAAACTAGCTCCTTTAGGTACAACAAATGTCATAAAACAAGTACCTGCCAAATAACGGTCACCCGTCAATAAATCTTCTCCAATTATTTTAGCAAAAATCTCAATTGACCGTGTACCGACCCCTGATACATACGCTTCGATACATGCAGAGTGACTAGCTTTCAATGGCGCCAAAAAATCTAAATGATCTACTGATGCGGTCACGATTGCCGCTCTTGAAACTCTAACGGCTGAAATACCCGCTGTCTCATCTAACCAGGCCATTAATTGTCCCCCAAATAGGGTCTTATGGAAGTTTAAATAGGGATACGTGATGATATGTGTTTGGATCGCTCTTGTTTGTGAACATTTCATTGCTTGGTTGCCTTCTTTCATTTGTTTGTAACTAATCAAATGCTGCCAACATACGATTTAAAGTCGCAATTGGCAAACCCACGATCGAATAAAAATCGCCTTGGATACTTTTCACCAATAACGCACCTTGCTCTTGAATTTCGTAAGCACCCGCTTTGTCTTGGTATTCTTTTGTATCTAAATAGTGATTGATTTCTTCATCCGTCAGCTCATAAAATTCTACTGTAGCTGGAACCGTTGCTGAGGATTCTTGATCATCTTTCATCAAGACAACGCTAGTGTAGACCTTGTGCGTTCTACCACTCAACTGTCTAAGCATCCGAAAAGCATCTTCTCTAGAAGTCGGTTTTCCTAATATATCATTATCGATCGTTACGATTGTATCAGACCCAATCACTAAATCATTAGGGTATTGCTTTGCCACATGCATCGCTTTTTGGGCTGCCATCGTCAATACATAGTCCATTGGTGTGAAGTAGTCTTTGACCTCTTCATTGATGTCAGCTGGCACCACTTTAAAATCAGAAATAACTCGACTCAGCAGCTCACGTCTGCGAGGAGATTGAGAGGCAAGGATCACTGTCATTAGGATAAAACCTTCTTCCTTTTATTTTTAATGTGGATCTTGGATTCGTTTAAACATTTTTTCCATATCTGAATTCGTAAAATGAATCAAGACCGGACGACCATGAGGACAATTAAAGGGATTGTCACATGTTTGCAGATCCTTCAACAACACTCTCGCCTGTTGTTCATTTAAGTAGTGATTCGCTTTGATCGAGCGTTTACAGCTCATCATGATTGCAGTTGCTTCACGGAATTTTTTCACACTGACTGATCCTGTGGTCAAAAACATATCGATCATTTCTCGAATGATCGTTTCTTCTTCGCCTGCAGGATACCAAGTCGGATGGGAACGAACAATAAAGCTGTTTTGCCCAAAATCTTCTAAATGAATTCCTACTTCTTCTAGTATTTCTTTTTGTTCTTTGATCTTTAGGGCGTCGCTATTTGGATAATCGATCACGATTGGCACCAGTAGTTCTTGCAGATCATTGGTTACTTCACCGATTTTTTCTCTAAAATATTCATATTTGATCCGCTCTTGCGCCGCATGTTGGTCGATGATATATAACCCATCTTTGCTTTGTGCAAATAGATAAGTACCATGCATTTGACCAAAATAGTCTAATTCTGGAAAACGCTCTTTAGGACGTTCATCAGACAACTTATTCAAGGCTTTGTTTAGTTCATTTTGCGCACCGGTTGCTGAAAAATCAAATTCAGGATGCAGAGTTAATTCTTCTTCATAAACTTGTGCATCAATAGCTGTCGCTTCTGCTTGTTTTTGGGCTTCTACTGTCACTTCTGGTTCTTGTTCTGTTGATTGGGTATCATCAGCGTCTTGCTTTTCAGCATAAGGTGAGCTGAAGGCATACGCCATCAACGCTTCTTTGTCTACTGGCTGTTCTGTCTGTGGTTCTGCTTTTTCAGCTTGTGTATCTTGGGTTGAAAATGCTGCTGGTGTTTCTTTGACGAAAAAATTCCCGCTCATCGCATCATAGCCTAAGCTCCCTGGTTTTCTGATAGGTTGGGCTGAGGCTTCTTGTTCCGTTAAAGGAATTTCCATCTGCTCGACTTTTGCTTGCAGTTCCACTTTCTTTTTAAAGCCAAGATTATCTGCCGCATTGGGAATCAATTGTTCATGGCTCAAAACCTCGCGAATCGCTTCACTGATCAAAGCCATTAATTCCTTTTCTTTGCTCAAACGAACTTCTTGTTTGGTGGGATGAACGTTTACATCCACTAACAAAGGGTCCATTTCAATTTCTAATACCGCTAGTGGAAAACGGCCAACCATTAGCTTCGAGCCGTAGCCTTCCACGATCGCTTTGTTCAATGCAAAATTTTTGATATAACGACCATTGATGATCGTCGATAAATAATTTCGACTAGCGCGCGTGACTTCTGGCAACGAAACATACCCTGTCAGTTTAAAATCTAAATCTTCTGCTGTGATTTTCAGCATCTTCTTGGCTGTTCCGATTCCATAGATCCCCGCAATCGTTTGTTTCAACTCTCCATTACCGGCTGTGTTCATCATTTTATTGCCGTCGTGAACTAAGCGAAATGCAATAGTCGGATGACTTAATGCCAAGCGATTGACAATATCTCCAACATTGGCTAATTCTGTCTGGATCGTTTTGACGTATTTTAAGCGGGCAGGCGTGTTAAAAAATAAATTAGCGACTGTGATTTTAGTCCCTTTTCTTAAGGCAGAAGGACGATGTTCTTCGACTTTTCCGCCCTTCATTTGGACAAAACTACCTTCTTCTTCATCCGAAACGGCTGTTTCAAGCGTCACTTCTGATACAGAAGCAATACTGGGTAAGGCTTCTCCGCGGAACCCTAAACTACGAATGCGAAACAAATCATCTCTTGTGTGGATCTTACTGGTTGCATGTCGTTTAAATGCATTTAAGATATCTTCTTTCGCAATCCCTTCCCCATTATCGATGACTTGTATTGTCTTTAGCCCTGCTTCTTCAATAAAGATATCGATTTGGGTACTGCCGGCGTCGATCGCATTTTCTACAAGTTCTTTGACCACTGATGCAGGACGTTCTACTACTTCACCAGCAGCGATCTGATTGGCAAGCTGTTCAGATAGTTCTTGAATTTTCCCCATATTCGATCGTCTCCTTGCTCAGTTTTTAAATTTAAATTCTTTTTTGTAATTCATGCAGCTTATTTAAAGCATCCATTGGTGTCATTTCTAATAGGTTGATTTTTTTCAAGGTATCGATCACGCCTAATTCATCGGTGGATACTTCCTTGAATAATGAAAGTTGTTCGGTATCTTCATTGATTTCGTTTGAGTACTCAACCGTTTTGAGTGGCTGTTCTTCTGCTTCTAACGCTGATAAGATTGTTGCTGCGCGTTCTAATAATGCACTTGGTAAGCCAGCAATCTTGGCAACATGGATACCATAACTTTTATCCGCTGGTCCGTCCATCATTTTATGCAAGAAGACAACTTCCCCATTTTTTTCTACGGCACCGACATGAATATTTTTCAAGCCGGGCAAATTTTCATCTAACACCGTTAATTCATGATAATGCGTGGAGAACAGCGTTTTTGCTTTGACCTCTCGGTGGATATACTCAATAATTGCTTGCGCTAATGCCATACCATCATAAGTTGCGGTGCCTCGGCCTAATTCATCGAATAGAATCAGACTGTTTGGTGTGGCATGCCTTAACGCTTGGTTGGCTTCCATCATTTCAACCATAAAAGTACTTTGACCTGCAATTAAATCATCAGATGCACCGATTCGTGTAAATATTTGATCAAAAATTGGTAACTCAGCTGACTCAGCGGGAACAAAGCAGCCAATTTGAGCCATGACCACTGTTAACGCCAATTGACGCATATACGTACTTTTACCCGACATATTCGGTCCTGTGATCAATAGAATGATGTTCTCTTTGCTCATTCGGACACTATTTGGTATATATTCTTGATGTCCTAAAACTTTTTCCACTACAGGGTGACGTCCTTCAATGATTTGCAATTCCTTGCTATTGCTCTTCAGAATTGGTCGAACATATTGATATCTTTCGCTGACTGTCGCAAAAGCTTGTAAAACATCCACGGCACTGATTGTTTTCGCTAGTTTTTGCAAACGTTCGATATTCGCTTTGACTTGTTCACGCACTTCTAAAAATAATTGATACTCAAGATCAACTGATTTTTCTTCCGCTTCTAAAATCAAGGTTTCCATTTCTTTTAACTCTGGGGTTATGAAGCGTTCAGCGTTTGCCAAGGTTTGTTTTCGTTCATATTTGCCTTCTGCTAAATTGGCTAGATTCGATTTCGTCACTTCGATGTAATAACCAAATACTCGATTAAAACCAACTTTTAAGGTTTTGATTCCTGTTTCTTGGCGTTCTTTGGCTTCTAGTTCAGCTAACCATTGTTTGCCATGACGCATAGCATCACGATATTCGTCTAATTTTTCATTGTAGTTGTCTTTAATGATGTTTCCTTCTGTAATTGCAAGCGGTGCTTCTTCATTGATTGCTCGATTGACCAGCTCTACAATATCTTCCGCTGGATTCAAGTCAATTAATAGATCATTCCATTCGCCTTGATTGATCCCAACGATCAGCTCACGAACTAGTGGAACTTGTTCTAAGGATGTTTTCAATTGAATCAAATCTCGACCATTCACATTTCCAAAAGCAACGCGACCGGCTAAACGTTCTAAATCGTAGACTTTCGTTAAGGTCGACTGCAGATCAACTCGCTCAAAATAGGCATTTAGTAAGGATTGAACCATTTCTTGGCGCGTTTGGATCTGTTTTTCTTGGATCAAAGGACGATCTAGCCATTGCTTCAATAGACGGCCGCCCATTGCTGTTTTTGTTTCATCTAACAACCATAGCAAGGTGCCTTTTTTTAAGCCTGTTCGGATCGATTGTGTCAGCTCCAAGTTAAATTTTGAGTAGTGATCCATTTTTAAGAAATGATCTGGCTGATATTCGACTGCTTTTTGGATATGAGATAACCCTCGTTTTTGGGTCACCGTTAAATAGGTTAGGAGCTTTCCAGTTACTTCGACTTCTAATGGCTGAGTCAATTCACTTGTTAAGAAACTGAACTCTGCATTTTCTTCGGCATGATCTTGTTCAGAAAAAATAATATTCAAACGATCTTTTAGTGTTTGCTGCAATGTTTCAGATATAGCACTGCCTAAGACGATTTCTTTCGTTTGCAGTGCGGAAGCTTCGTTGATTACGCCATCTTCATCCGTTAGCACAGCTGTTTTTAACTCACCTGTGCTTAAATCCACGTAAGCTAATCCAAATGTTCCATTTTCTTCTACAATAGCAGTCAGATAGTTATTATCTTTGGCATCTAACCCTTTGCTGGTCATCACTGTTCCAGGCGTGATCAACTGGACGACTTCTCGTTTGACCATTCCCTTCGTCGTTTTAGGATCTTCCACTTGTTCACAAATTGCTACTTTGTAGCCTTTTTCGATCAATGTATCAATATAGCCTTGTGCCGCATGGTGAGGAATCCCACACATTGGGATTGGGTCATCTGCGTTACGATTACGACTAGTCAATGTTAGCTCCAACAATTGCGAGGCATTGACAGCATCTTCATAAAACATTTCATAGAAGTCCCCTAATCGATAAAATAGAAAGGCATCCTGATATTGGTCCTTGATCGCTAAGTATTGTTCCATCATGGGTGTATTTTTCGTTTTTTGAGGCATCGTTACCCTTCCTTCTCTAATTCTTCGTTGATTCTATATTGGATCATGTCTGTGACGTGTTGTAAGAGGTCATTGGCTTCCATTAGTTGCTCGCGATAGGCAACAACTAATGGATGCTCATCAAATTCTCTGGTCAATTCATCTGCGCGTTTGATTGCGGCCTTTTCTGCTTCGGGTTTATCATAGTGGGCAAATTGGACAGCATCTTTTTGAGCAGCTTTGATTTGCTCTACTAAGTCCGCGAGCTTCTCGTTATGTTGAACTTTTTCTTCTAATTCTTTGTAACGCTGAATCAATTCATCTTCACCGATCAAGGCTAATAATGTCGTTAATTCTTCGTTGATTTTTTTATCTGTAATGGATGGCTCCATGATTTCACACCTTTATTCTGGGTAAGATTTTGTTGTAAAACAGGTCTACTTATTTTAACATAATTCAAGCAGAATCAACAGTTTGCGTAAAAAGTAAAGCAGCTAGCTTTGTTATAGAGAACTAAGATACCATCCCACAAGACAGAAGATCAACGAGATCACTACCAGAATAAAATGAAGCAGCTCACGCTTCGTTCCTCCATCTATTTTTGAAGTGGGTGGTCGGTAAGTAGGATTGATGCTTTTCGCTTTGTAGTCTACACTACTATGAAAGAAATTGTCAGCCGGTACGAGAAATAACAACACGATTGCATAAATTGTAGCTGTGGGTATGTAAATTGATAGCTTGAGCCATAGACTAAGTATTGTTCCTAAAATCAGTGGTACGATAACATACAATAAGCTGATGATTATTTCTTTGAACTTTTTTTGATTTTGCGCCATCATTCTTTTCTCCTTTTTCCATTTCCTTTTAGAGTTCATTGTATAACATACGCAAAAAATTAGGAATAGCAAGAGAAAAACTAAAAAAAAGTGTGGAACAAAACACTAAATCTGTTTTGCTCCACACTTTTTTCCAATGACGGGATCTGTTCCAGTGAATAAGCGATAGAGACTATACATTCCAGTCATTTCTCCAGCCATGTTGGTTAATGCAATCCCTAATTTCTTCATGCCTTCTTTCGATTGGGCATACATCAGGTTCGCTGAGGCTTGTTCACTATACTTCCCGTTTAGATAGACCTTCAAGCCATAGCCATATTTGTCGGTTTTTACTATTTCTATTCGTTGCGATGGGCTCGAGTTATTGTATTTTATTAAATTAGATTTTAACAGATTATCAGACCCACTGGATTTCTCGGGATTGTGACTTACGCCCTAAAACTAGAAAAAGAAGCGACAAAGTTCATTCGCTTCTTTAAATATAGCTAGCTTTTGTTAGCTATTGGCAACTTGATTAGTGAGTTTACCCTTACTAGTCAAGGCTTTACTATCCGACGCCAATCAGATAGTAAAGTGCCTTTTTTATTTTGATAACTATTAATTTAACTTCTCTTTTTCATCTTCCAACCATTTTTTATGGTCAGAAATAACTTTAGATAAGTGTTCCTCAGTATAAAATTCTTGTGGGGTTAATTCATTTTCCACACCTTGATATTGATAAGGCATATCGAAAGGGGATTTCAGATCAAGCCAGAATTCACTAATTTCTAACAAAGCATTTACATAGTCTTTATCTAAGATTTTCTTCAATAGATTATTGACTAAAATCCACCGCCATCTATAATAGGACACCAAATCTTTTTCATTAGAATCTTCAATTAAATCAAGAAGCTTATATATTTCGTTCTCGTCATATGGTGAAAATAGACTTCCAAGCTCCCACACATACGAATTTTCCTCATTTTCATTTTTAGATAGATAATCTAAGGTGTATTTCATTACAAATTCATCATCAAGTATACCCTGTAAATAAAATTCGTTTTCTGAATAACCAAATCTACCTATTTTAAGCTCATTCCAAGAAAAAGGAATATTATTTTTTTTAAATTCATCGATATAATTCATTATTTTATAGGCACTCCATTCAATTCTGGATTTCTGACAAACATTCTGTGCGTAACTTTTCCGTCTTGAATTATCCACTCAAAACGTCCCATAACACCATTTTGGCTTCCTTGAATTTGATATAATTTAGCATTACCTAAATCCGTGACTTCTGCTAAACCAGCATAATTATCAATAATATCAGAGAAACCATGTGCTTTTGGAACATTAGGAAATTCATCTATAATAATTTGAGTTTGTTTTGTAGGTGGTTTTCCTGTTAACGGGTCAATATCATAAACAGAACCTTTCCCTTTAACTGGTTTAATATCATCAACCTTCAGTCCGCTTCCAGATCTAGGAGCTTCTAAAACAGGATTGGTTATTTCCTCTACTACTTTTTGATTAGCCCCACTAACTTTCTCAATCTTATTAATCTTAGCAACATCATCAAAGTAGCCGGCTTTACTTAGTATCATTAGATCCGCTTCCGTTAAGGCGGCTCCTGCCAAGGCCCGATCTCCTGCTCGTAATGTTTTGACTGCTTCTACCATTTTTGCTTGTGGAAGTAATAATAATGCGACCCACAGTCCTGCTTCTGGTCGGCTTACTTTGCTTCCTGTGACGGGATCTGTTCCAGTGAATAAGCGATAGAGACTATACATTCCAGTCATTTCTCCAGCCATGTTGGTTAATGCAATCCCTAATTTCTTCATGCCTTCTTTCGATTGGGCATATATCAGGTTCGCTGAGGCTTGTTCACTATACTTTCCGTTTAGATAGACCTTCAAGCCATAGCCATATTTGTCGGTTTTTACTATTTCTATTCGTTGCGATGGGCTCGAGTTATTGTATTTTATTAAATTAGATTTTAACAGATTATCAGACCCACTGGATTTCTCGGGATTGTGACTTACGCCCTAAAACTAGAAAAAGAAGCGACAAAGTTCATTCGCTTCTTTAAATATAGCTAGCTTTTGTTAGCTATTGGCAACTTGATTGGTGAGTTTAAAGCTTACTATTCAATGCTTTACTATCCAACGTCAATCAGATAGTAAAGTGCCTTTTTTATTTTTAACTTTACTTATCTTGCCAAAAGAATAGATTCTCTTTCATGCTTAATTCTTCTACAAAAATGTCTTTACAAACAATATTCATTGTCATAATTGATACATCAATTGAACATTCAATAAATTCCTCGTTTTCCATGTATTTATTTAATGTAATGTCTTGTGCATAATAACCAGATTTTGGCCCTGTGTCCTTAACTTTAAAATTACCTCTCCAATTCGCATCAGTCTCATAGTTAACTTTATAGCAAGAAGTAAATGATATTTTCCAACAATATTCCTCATTTTTTTCTATATAAATATACACTTCATCACCAAAATATTGACTTTGAATATCTAATACTAGCAAATCCCAATAATTTATTTCATCAATTTTTTTTTGAATTTCATTAATCATAAAAATAACTCCTATCTTTTATTTATCGTTCCATGGTAAATGACCATCAATACTGGTTCTATCTACTATATTTCCTAGCTTATCTAACGGATTTCCTAGATCATCATAGATATGCATGTGTTGATATTTTGTTATATTATCAGGTGGATCAATGCGTACTCTCATCTGACCATTTGCATCTTTTATATGGACTCTTCCATTATTTTCAAAAATTTTCCAATCATCAGGAATACTTTTGCGTAAATCATCTAGAGACATATTATTAATATCTTTAGGACTTAATTTATTCACCTTAGCCCCACTAGCCTTCTCAATCTTATTAATCTTAGCAATATCATCAAAGTAGCCGGCTTTACTTAGTATCATTAGATCCGCTTCCGTTAAGGCGGCTCCTGCCAAGGCCCGATCTCCTGCTCGTAATGTTTTGACTGCTTCTACCATTTTTGCTTGTGGAAGTAATAATAATGCGACCCACAGTCCTGCTTCTAGTCGGCTTACTTTGCTTCCTGTGACGGGATCTGTTCCAGTGAATAAGCGATAGAGACTATACATTCCGGTCATTTCTCCAGCCATGTTGGTTAATGCAATCCCTAATTTCTTCATGCCTTCTTTCGATTGGGCATATATCAGGTTCGCTGAGGCTTGTTCACTATACTTACCGTTTAGATAGACCTTCAAGCCATAGCCATATTTGTCGGTTTTTACTATTTCTATTCGTTGCGATGGACTATCCTCATTGTACTTCGTTAACCTGGCATACCAATTCTTAGTTGTAAGATCGGAATACGTATATGTTCCTGTTTTTGCGTTAAACGATTTACTTTTTCCTAAATCATTCAATGCGGCTGCCACGTCTCCTCCGGTTGAGACGATCGCTGTAAAATCTCCTGCATGAGCATTTTCAAAGGTTTCATATTTTTCAAGCAGTTCAATTTCTTTTTTTGTACTGTTTAGTTGGAAATCTTTTGCCATCACGCCATAGCCACCGAGAATTTCAAGTGCTATATTTCCTGCAATCTTTTCTAACAAATCCTGCTTCTCTTGCTGAATATGATTCAGCTTGTCTTGTAGCTGTCTTAGCTCTTCCGTGTTTAAAGTTTTTCCCGTTTCGCCTACTTCTCCTTCAAAATCCGCTAAGAAGGCCGTATAGGTTTCGCCAAAGTCACAATGATAATTATACAATGCCTTGGTTACAATTGCATATGGGGCGAGTGCTTGTTTGGCTGAATCCCAACCCGGTCCCGTTAAGGCACCTGTTGCACTAAATTCTGATACTGTTGCTTCCACCATCGAAAAATTAGCTAAACACGCGACGCGATCCGATTGAGAACTTGTAAAGACACCTTGGACTTCGGAATAGTTAAATTTCGTCATCGGTAGCCTCTTCCTGCTTCTTCGCATCGTAATAAGCTTCCGTCAGCTGATCTTCTCGAGCATAAAATTCTTTTTCCTTCTGCTCAAAGTGCTCATCGATAGAATCAAACGTTCGTGCAAAGGAGCGTTGTTCTTCTTCAAAATAAGTCAGTTGTTGTGTCGCATGATTCATCGCAACCGTTCCTTGACTTAAATACGCTACTTCTTCCAGTATTGCTTGTTCTTCTCGTTGTAGGTACGCCCAATGTTCTTGGTATTCTTCCCACAATTTTTTCTTTTTTTGACTAGTATATCTCTCGTCTTCTAGCGCCGATACTTGTTTTGAGACATCCGCCATCGTTCTTTTTTTATCCATGCGTCACCACATCTACTAAAGCCTGATTGGCTTGTTCATATGTTGCACTGATCGATAGAATATTATCGGCATCCGTTTTTAAGCTCTGTTCAAATGTGCTCATGATTGATTTTGTCTGTGTAAGAATGGTCGTAATATCTTTTGATGCAGGCCCATCTGAGATAGACAAAGACTCGCTACTTCCTGCATAGGGTGTAGCAAATGGCATGACGAAACCACTGGCAATCTTACTAGCTTGTTGCGGATCATTTTTAGTTTCTGACAAGCGATCAACTCCTCTCATAATACAGTATAAATACGTTCATTTTATAGTGTACCACAAGAAGACATCTATTTTTAGCCAAGAATAAAAAGAAGTAGATACAAAGAAAGAACAACAGTTGTCATTGCTCGTATATTCTGAATGGTAGGAATATTCAATCTGTAGATAGAGTGGATAAGCTAACCTTTTTGCTGGAGAGGATGGAGGTATAATTGTGAAAGAATTAGTCCATAAAATTAGAAGAGATTCGATGAAATAGTCAAATGGATAAAAACAAGCAGCTACTTATCATGTGATAGCAAAAAAATGGTTGGTTGTGACAATACGATAAGCAACTGCTTGAAATGCGCAAGTTCTGGTCGCTTGCGCATTTTTTACTCAATACTTGATTTTCCGCTAAATCAAGTATTAAGGGTACGGCTATCTTAAGAGTAGAACGGAGCATTTTTTCATTCAATCGGGTTGGAAATTATTTACTGATTCTGTTTGTTCTGTCCTATTGTGTACGCATTGACTCAGCTGCCTTTTTTGATTGAATGAAAAATGTCTGGTAGCGATCACTCCCAAGATACCCGATCGTAAGCACCAGTTGGTAGAATGCAAATACGAAAGGAGTCGTATTTGAAAGGAGAGAAAGGTGCTTACGATATATAAAAAGAGCGAAAAAAGACGGCATTAGCTACCAACTAATACCGCGCAAAAGTGCAACAAATAACCATCAACTGCCTCAACCTACACAAGAATTGTAAAAAACACTAGTATTTCTTACAAAAATTGAGTAAAATAAAAGAGTTGATATGAAAATATTGACTTCGGCAACTTATATTATTAGTTTACGCTGATAATATGAGGCTCTGTATTCGGGTTACCGCCCTTGTACAGAGTGCCTTTTTATTTTGTTTTTCGCTCTAATTACCTGATGTTAAACACAAAAAAATGATATTAGTCAGCTACTAATACCATGAAGCGTTCGTTAAATAACCATTCACTAACAGTATTGAGCAAGAAAAAAGAATGGAAATCTCTTCTTACTTTTAGTACAATAAGGGTAGTCAATAAGAAATTATTGGCGAGGCAACTTGTATTATTAGTTTACGCTGATAATACAGGGCTCTGTTTTGAAGATTACCGTCTTCTGACAGGGCGCCTTTTTTATTTTATGTTGTAAATTTATTCTAACCTAAAGATATCGGAAGAGTCAATAGTATCGTGGGAAAGAATTTGAATTGTCGAATGAGTCCTGAAAAACGGACAAATTTGATAAAAGTATGGGATTTTTTGAATTTTACTTGCGTTGGTGAGCAACGCTAAAATAAAGGTTCCTCTCTTTTCATCCCATTACTATCCACGTGATTTCAAACCGTTTGCTTTTACTTATTTTTCTAAATTGTCTTGTTTGGCTTTTATACGGTAATTCAATAATTTCACCCGAACTTTCCTACGTTTATTGATTGGTATCTTCTCCTTCCAACTACAAACGAGTAAAAAAAAAGGCGCTTCATCCACTGGTATCACCCAGTAAATGAAGCCCCGAATAGGCAGAACAACCAATTTATCCAAATTGCCTGATTACTAGTACCGCAGCACTAGCTTCTTTGTTGTTCCTGATTTTATATGAAATTTCTGTCATTTTTTTAGAAGCTTACGGTGGTTTGTTCATCCTTCCAACGATAGAGCCGCTACACCTTATCGTTCGTTAAATATCTCCCGTTTATTCTTCAAACGGACGATCATCACTGATTTGGATTGGTTCGATCTTTTTGGCTTGACCTGTTTGATCATCAATATCAATCACACAAGCAGACAACAAGCTCCGACCTTCCTCAACGACTTCAAAACGTTTCGGCAACGCTGTTCTGAATTTCTCAATGATCGGTCCACGCTTCATGCCTAAAATACCGTCATATGGTCCAGTCATCCCAACATCACTTAAAAAAGCTGTCCCTGCTGGTAAAATCCGCGCATCATTCGTCTGCACATGCGTGTGGGTCCCCACAACAGCACTGACTTTCCCATCTAAAAACCATCCCATCGCTTGCTTTTCACTAGTGGTTTCTCCATGAAAATCAACAAAAATCAATGGTGTTCTTTTGCGAGCTTCTGTAATCAATTCTTCTGCTTTGCGAAATGGATCATCAATATCTGCCATGAAAACACGCGCTTGCATATTTATGACTGCTAACTCTAATTGATTGACTTTGACAAATACCATCCCTTGGCCAGGTGTCCCTTCTGGAAAATTCGCTGGACGGATCATTTTTTTGGCATCCTCGATAAAGTCAAAGATATCTTTATTATCCCAGGTGTGATTTCCCAAAGTGACGACGTCTACACCGTCTTGTAGAAATTTCTTATAGATCTTACCTGTGATCCCTCGACCTGCGGCTGCATTCTCACCATTCAAAATCGTTACCTGCGGACGATATTTTTTCTTTAATTTTGGTAAATACGTGCTGATCGTGTCACGTCCTAGTGAACCGACGACATCTCCTATAAATAATATACGCAAAAAACTTCCTCTTCTCTTTTAATTTCTATCGTTATTATAGAGGTTTTTGGCAAGGAAAGGAAGAGGCGGGCATTGATCCTAACGTGGAAAAGTTAAAAACAGTAAGAGCAAGTACTAATATTTTTTGCAAATATAACTAAAACAGTCTTTTTATTTAGCCGATTTTAACAGCTCCTGCGCTAGCTTTACACTTCATTTCATTTTTTTACTAAAATAGTACAAGAAATATCCTTCATTTTTAACAAATAGTCGAATAATATGTTTGTAAACATTGAAATATCTGATATTATATATTAAGTAGCATTTATTGTCCCCAACAAGTCTTTTCTATTAGACAATCTGTTAGAAGAAAACAGTTTTTGCAACCTTAGTATGAGCATATGTGACTTGAATGAAACGACTCCTAGCAATCATGAAATTTGGGGAAGTTATTCATGCTAGAAGTCGATTAGGAAAGAAAGCAATTTCTTTCGGTGCAGCTCAATGCTACGTACTAAATATAACACAAAAAGAGCGTTTTAGTATATATTTTATAATTAAATTTTACTGTTTTTATTTTACGCTCACTATTTATTACCAAAAATAACGATAAAAAAGAGAGGAGCATTCTATGAAAAAAACAATCAAAAACAAAAATAATTTACAAGAAACTAGAACCAGTCAAGAGCTAACTCAAGAGGAGCTTGCGAATAAAGTAAATGTTTCGATCCAAACGATTCAAAGTATAGAAAAGGGAAAATACAAACCTTCTGATTCTCTAGCGCTTAATATTGCTACTTCGTTGGGGAAGAAAGTGACAGATATTTTTAATGAGAATTAACCGGGAGATTCTCAGCTATAGAGTGACCTTGTCTATTAAAGAATACCCGCTAACTCAAAAAAACAGATCAGATTCTCCCCCAAATAGAATCTGATCTGTTTTTTTATTTATAGTTACAACACTTTTCCATTACTCCTAATAACTCCTTGATACCAATAAAAACTGTCTTTTCGATGTCTAGTCAATTCTCTAAGCGCAGTATCCGTCCGATCCACATAAACAAATCCCTACCGTTTTCTAAAACCACTTGTGGTACTAACCAAGTCAATAAATGACCACGGACAGAAACCAAAAATCTCTATCCCATCTTGAACAATTGCGAAACAAACTTGTTCTACATGCTTTTTCAAATATTCACTGCGATAAGTATCATGGATTTTTTTCTCTTCAGTCAGTGTATCAATTGCGCCCACCCCATTTTCTGTAATCAGCAGTGGTCGTTGATAAATACGATTCAATGAAGAACCTATGCTTTGGGACGAAGAATAGGTCCAAATCATTGTAATAATCGCCATGAATACGTCCGAGCGTAAGGAGTTTCGAAAGATTTTCAATTTGATTATTGAATCGTTGGATAATCCTGAAACGATTGATTCGCTATTAAAAGCCGATTCTTATGAGGAATTTGTGAGTTGTTTGGTGGATTCATTTCAATTTTGAGAAGGAGAAGTAAGTTTAGACTTCGGTCATCCAGTGAAAATCTGATGATCGAAGTGTTACAAACAATCATTAGAAATACTCTTCCATCTATGTGCTTTCTTTATCACTACAAGTTAAATCCAGCCTTTTTCCTTTGCAATACTTACCGCTTCGATTCGATTTTTTGCATCTAATTTACTCAAAATCTCAGACATATAATTCCTTACCGTTCCGGCAGTCAAAAATAATTTCTCTGCAATTTCTTTAGAAGACAATCCTTCTCCAATTGCCAGTAAAACTTCTTGTTCTCGTTCTGTCAAAGGATTTTCTTGTTGGGAAAACAAGCCTGTTACAAGTTCAGGCGAATAAAATTTTTTCCCTTGCATCACGGCTCGAATATTTCCAATCAGTTCATCTGTCGGGGTGTCCTTTAACAGATATCCTGATACCTCTGCTTTAACCGCACGCTCAAAATAGCCTTCTCTAGCAAACGTGGTCAAAATGATCACTTTTTGCTTCTGATACTGTAATTCTTCTGCTATATCCAATCCTGTTTTCAACGGCATTTCAATATCTGTCAAACAAATGTCTGGCTGATGCTTTTCAATCAATTCTAGTGCCTCCACACCATTTTTAGCAATTCCTACAACGTCCAAATCATCTTCCAAACCTAAAATCGTCGCCAAAGCAGACGAGAGTAAGCCTTGGTCTTCTGCGATAATTAATTTAATCATTGATTGTCTCCTCTTTTTTATCCACAGGAACTGTAAATTGAACCTTCGTCCCATTTTTTTGCGTAAATTCGAGTTTTCCACAGATACTTTCGATTCGTTCACGCAACCCTGTTAATCCATTGCCCTGTATAGAATGTTTCATTCCATTGCCATCATCTTCGATTATAAAAGTATATTCAGTTGCGTTTTTTTCTATAACAATCCTACAATGGCTTGCTTTACTATGCCGAATCACATTCGTAACACTTTCACGTAAACAATAACTTAGGGTATTTTGAATATCTGTAGAAATCTCGCTTGTTAATTCTTCACCCTCTGTGGATAAGATGATTTTGGCAGCCCGTAAGCTTTTTTCAATCGTGATCATTTCTTCAGCAATCAACACATGACGCATACTTGAAACGATTTCCCGCACAGTTTGTAGGGTTCCTCTTGAAGTTTCGGTGACTTCTGCGATTTCCTTTTTTGCCAACTCTAAATCTTTATCTAACAACTTCCCTGCTAACTCTGTTTTGATTGTCATGATCGATAAGGATTGTCCCAGTGTATCATGTAAATCTCTAGCGATTCGATAACGTTCTTCTTGTTTGATCACATATTCCATCCGTTGGGTAGACTGATACATTTGTTTACGTAATTCAGCTTGTTTACGGATTGAGCGACCCGCAAAAGGTGCTGCACAGATGAAAAAGCCATAAACAAACATCGTGATCTTTAAATCTTGAGCCATATATTCCGGTAAATTACTTAAATTAAACAGCACAGGTGTCAACGTACCTAATAACGCCATATAATAATACTTAAAGACATTTTTCTTCATCGGAATAAACCCGATCATCCACGCTGGATAAATAAACAAGTAGATATACCCAAAGTATAGTGTATAAAACAATGATATCCCATACATCAAAGCCATCCAAATTGGAAACCATTTCCCGTTAAATAAACAATTTCGATAGGTTACAACAAAAATCCCTAAAGTAAAAAGTGCTAACTGCTTATCAAAATTATCGTATGGAAACATTGCGATAATCGGAATCAAAATAAAAATCAACCATATAAATGAAACAAAGCCATCTTCTTTCGGATACAACCTAAACTTACCAATCATAACTTTCCCCTAACGTTTTACTTCTTCTTTACGACCATTCAGATATGTTGATAATACCATAATTCCTACAAAATAAATGAAGATGATCACTATTCCTTTGCCATCAGGTAACTGCCCTTCTGCTAATTGCTTTGCTCCTTGTGCTGCATAAAAAGTCGGTAACCCTGCCGCAATTTTTTGGATCACTTCTGGGAACATTTTGATTGGCCACCATAATCCGCTCACGATTGCAAGCGGCATCAAGATCATATTGTTCAGTACACTAGCCGTATTGGGGTCTTTCACAAGACTTACGATCGTAGCTAATGCGACGATTGGCAAACAACCATATAAAATCCATACAGCACTAGTGAGCCACGCAATGACAGGCATTTGAACACCATTCACAAAATGCCCGACTAGAAAAATAACGCTCAATAATAAGCTGTTGATCAAAAACTGAGTTACGACCTTACTCGCATAATAAATACTCTCCGGCATAGGTGAAAGACGTAAAAACTGCTTCACACCTTGTTTCCGATCTTCGATCAAGGTCATTGAAAAGGAAAATAATGAACTGATCATTACGCTATAGGTTGCCATTTGAATCATACTTTCTTTATAAAAAACAGCCATATATTCTGTTGGAACGCCCATATTAAATACTTTAGTAAATAGCAGATAAAAGCCCACTGGCATTCCTAATGAAAAGAAGATAAATGGTTTACTCCTAAATAAAGAGCGGTTTAAATCTGTTTTGGTTAGTACAATCAATGTGTTCAATTGTTTTCCCCCTCGACTAAGGTGTTGAAGACCCTCTCCAAATTCCCTGGAATAATCAATAAATTCTTAAACTTAATTTCTGTAGCGAACAACTCTATAAGGGTTTCATCACTGTTTGACGAGTATAGCGTTATGTTGTTTTCTACTTTTTCGACTGTTGATACATAAGGTAAATCTGCTAGTTTTACTTCGGCATGTTTGTCTAACAACTGAAAACTCAATTTATTTTGCAGCATTTCAGACTGAATACTTTCTAAAGTACCATCATGAACGATTTCACCTTGTTTCATCAATAAAATTCGAGTGGCTACTTTTTCAATTTCTTCTAGGTAATGCGTGGTTAGGATGATCGTTTTTCCTTGTTCTTTTAGTTGATTGATTTTTTCCCAGAACAGTTGACGGCTAGTCACATCCATTCCTGTTGTCGGTTCATCTAGAAAAAGCAGTTCTGGCTTTCCGATAATTGATAAACCAAACGTTAACCGACGTTTTTGCCCACCCGATAGTTTCGTTGTATACGTATTTTGATGTTCATTTAATCCCGTTATCTCTAACAACGCTTCTAGAGAAAGTGGATCTGGATAAAAACTGCGGAAAAGAGTCAGTAATTCTTTGACTTTGACATTTTCTAAAGTTGTGCTTTCTTGCTGCATCACGCCTAATTTCATTTTATTTTTTTTATTCAATGGATTTGTACCAAAGAGACTTATTTCCCCAGCCGTTGGACGGATCAATCCTGTTAAGCAATTGATCAAAGTAGTTTTCCCTGCACCATTTGGACCAACTAAGGCAATGATTTCCCCTTTATTTACGGTTAGCGAAACTTTGTTTAAAATTGTTTTTTTGTTCATTATTTTTGTGAGTTTAGTGACTGTGATCATTTTTTCTCTCCCCTTTGCTTATGTCCTTATCTTATCTGATTATGAGGGCGCGCGTTAGAGGATCTTGTCATGGATGTATATGACATTTGTCATGTGACTATTTATCGGCGAAAATACAACTCTTACAATTATAAAGACTTATCCAATAATCTAAAGTACAAAAAAGAGATGAGTAGACAACTGTATAAGTTGTGAACCGACCCCAAAAAGTTAGACCAAAAATCTAATTTTTTGGAGGTCGGTATTTTTATGTCTAAATATAGCTTTGAACTTAAACTAAAAATTGTTCAAGAATATCTGGTAGGGAAAGGAGGAATACAAGCTTTAGCAAATAAGCATGGGGTTAAAGCGGCGGAACAAGTCCATAGGTGGATCAATGCTTATCAAGAATTCGGTGAAGAAGGTCTTTTACGAAAACGTCAAAATCAGAATTATTCTGTTCAATTCAAGCTAAATGCGATAGAGTTATATCAAACAAGTGAGCTCTCCTATCGTGAAGTTGCCAATATTCTTGAAATGAATAATCCAACTCTTATTGCCAATTGGATGCGAAAATTCCGAAAAGAAGGAATCGATGGGCTCTCAAAAGAGAAAGGGCGTCTATCTACCGTGCCAAAAAAAGAAGAACAGACAAAGAAGCATTTAATGAAAGAAACGCTAGAAGAACAGAATCGCATCAAAGAATTAGAAAAGCAGGTTCGTACTCTTCAAATTGAAAATGCCTTTTTAAAAGAACTGAGGAAGCTGCGAAAACAGGAAGCTCAACAACGACGAGTGAATCAATCGCGCGAATCATCGCAAGCCTCCGAGGACAGTTCAAATTAGTTGAGCTTCTTGAAGCATTGAATTTTTCTAAATCAACCTTTATGTATTGGCAAAAACGGTTTGACCGAAAAAATCCAAATCAGGAAATTGAAACAGAGATGCTTCATATTCGTCAAAAGCATAAAGATTACGGCTGTTTACGAATGACGAACGAACTAAGGAGCCGAGGATTCCACGTGAATAAAAAGAAAGTTCAACGCTTAATTCGAAAGCTAAGGATTGAAGTCCGCTCTTATACACGGAAATCCCGTCGCTATAGCTCGTATCGTGGAAAAGTTGGAACGATTGCCAAGAACCGAATCCAACGTCGCTTTTACACGAGTGTTTGTCATCAAAAAATAACGACAGATACAACAGAATTAAAGTATTTTGATTGTGATCCCAAAGGGATCATTCGTCAAAAAAAGTTATACTTAGATCCTTTTATGGATATGTATAATAGTGAAATTCTTTCTTATCGTATCTCAGAAAAACCAAATGCACTGGCAATAATGGAAGGATTAGAAGAAGCAATCAAACTGACGAATGATTGTCCTTATCGTCGCACCTTTCACTCAGATCAAGGTTGGGCGTATCAAATGAAAGCTTACAGCTATAAACTGAAGAAACAGAACATTTTTCAAAGTATGTCTCGAAAAGGCAATTGTCTAGATAACTCAATCATGGAGAACTTCTTTAGTCTTTTAAAACAAGAAATTTATCACGGGAAAACCTATTCTAGTTTTGAAGAACTAAAAACGGCAATTGATAACTATATCTATTATTACAACAACGAACGAATGAAAAAGAAACTGAACTGGAAAAGTCCTGTACAGTTTCGAATAGCCGAAAGTAAAGCAGCTTAATAACGAATAAAAAACGGAGTAGATTTCTCTACTCCGAAAAAAGTCTAACTCTTTGGGGTCACTACATTGCTCTCATCTCTTTTAAGTAGAATACCATTCTAATTTTTAATTAATTAATCTTCGATATAGGTCCATTTAAAGTCATATTTTGCACCAGTTGAGTGGTAAACAACATCTTTGACTTTTTCAGAACGAAGATGTGCTTCCGCTTTTTGATACAACGGAATAACGCCCATATCATCCATAATAATTTTTTCTGCCTCAAGCATGTCTTTCCAACGTGCTTCTGGATCATTTGCATTGGTTGTTGCAGCAGCTTCTACTAATTTATTGTATTCAGGATTTGAATAATGTCCTCTATTGTATGAGTTCCCTGTTACAAATAGATCTAGGAAACTACTTGGATCAGCATAATCTGCACCCCAAGCGCTAACAGCGATTTCGAAGTCACCTTTATTTGAACGATCTAAACGGACTGAAAACGGTACTGGACTAACCGATACTTTTAACCCATCCAATGTTTCAGACAGTGAACCTTGAAGATATTCAGCCATTTTCTTGGCATTATCGGTATCATCAATCAATAAATCTACAGATAATGTTGAAATACCTAGCTCGTCTTTTGCTTTTTTCCATGATTCTTTTGCTTTATCCACATCATAAACGACTTCGTTTCCTGATTCTTTGGCAAAGTCTTCATCTGTTTCTGGATTAACTGCTAAGCCTTCTGGAACTAGGCCTATTGGAACAGTTGAGCCATTTGCTAAGATTTGGTCAACTAAAGCCTTACGATCGATTGCATAAGATAACGCTTTACGCAAGTTCACATTGCGGTAAGGTGAATTTTCTTCGATTTGATTTGGTTCAAGATAGAATGTTGACGCACCTTTTAAAATAATATAGTTTGGGTCATTTTTCATTTGTTGCGCTAATTCACCAGATAGCGGCACTTCATCTGCTTGACCATCTTGGAATAAGTTCAATGATGTTGGCGCTTCTTTTACAACATCGATTGCCACTTTGTCTAATTTAACCGTATCTTTATCCCAATATTTGTCATTTTTTGAATAAGACCAGCTTGTATCTGTTCCTGGTCCATCAAAGTCAGTTAATGTAAAAGGACCGTTGTAGACAGATTTATCGCTGGCAGTTGTATAATCTTTGCCATATTTTTCAGCAATATCTTGTCTTTGTGGTAAGAATGAAGGGAAAGCTAATAGGTAATCAAAGTAAGGTGTTGCTTTTTCTAGAGTAATTTCTAATTCATAATCACTCACGGCTTTTATCCCTAGTTCTTCTTTTTTCATTTCACCTTTAGAGATTTTTTCAGCATTTTTTACAGAATTAAACATATAAGCATACTCTGATCCAGTAGCAGGATCAACTGTTCTTTGCCAGCCATACACGAAATCTGCTGCTGTTACAGGTTTATCATCTGTCCATTTTGCATCTTCTCTTAATTTAATTTTGTATGTTAAGCCATCTTCACTAACTTCGGCCATTTCAGCTGCTCCAGCTGGTTGAGGTTTACTCTCTTTATCTAGACGGTAAATTCCTTCATAAACATTATTCAGTGCAACAAAACTCACTTCATCTGTTGCTAATGAAGGATCCGCACTTGGCATTTCTTGTCTTTCAATAAATCTAAATACTTTTTCTTCGCTGCCTGATCCACTATCTGCACTTTTAGCGTTTCCGCCACATGCAGCTAGGGCAATGCTTGAAACAGCAATTAGTCCTAGTAAGGCACTTTTCTTCAATTTCATCTAAAAAACCCCCAATTTTAATAAAAGCTATAAAGAATATAACAAAATTTTAAGGTTATCGCAATTAAAATACTATAGTCAGTTTAGTAAAAATATTCTGAATTTTTTCTAATTTAACTGTTACAGAAAAAAGAAGCGAACACTTAAAGGGCTCGCTTCTTTTTTATTCATTTTAATTATTTTGCATAATCTACTGCACGTGTTTCTCGAATAACCGTCACTTTGATGTGACCTGGATAATCTAAGTCATCTTCGATTTTCTTACGAATATCTCGAACTAAACGAACAGCTTCTAAATCTGTAATTTCGTCTGGTTTAACCATTACACGGACTTCGCGTCCGGCTTGTACTGCAAAACTAGATTCCACACCTTCAAATCCATTAGAAATATTTTCTAAGTTTTCTAAGCGTCGGATGTAGTTTTCCATTGACTCGCTACGAGCACCTGGTCTAGCAGCTGATAATGCATCTGCTGCAGCAACTAAGACAGAAATAACAGAGGTTGCTTCTACATCGCCATGATGGGATGCAATCGCATTGATGACTGTTGAATTTTCTTTGTATTTAGCAGCTAATTCTGCACCAATCTCTACGTGAGAGCCTTCAATTTCATGATCTAGCGCTTTACCAATATCATGTAATAGTCCGGCACGTTTAGCTAATTGAATGTCTTCACCGATTTCTGCAGCCAAGACACCTGTTAATTTTGCTACTTCGATTGAGTGATTCAATACATTTTGCCCATAACTTGTGCGGAAACGTAAACGTCCCAATATTTTGATCAAGTCTGGATGTAATGTGTGCGCACCAACCTCAAAGGCTGCTTGTTCACCGTATTCACGGATACGCTCATCCATTTCTTTACGAGATTTTTCAACCATTTCTTCAATGCGGGCTGGATGGATTCGACCATCTTGAATCAATTTCTCAAGTGTCATCCGAGCGATTTCTCTACGAATCGGATCAAATCCAGAAAGTACCACAGCTTCCGGCGTATCATCAATGATTAAATCAATTCCTGTTAAGGTCTCTAATGTACGAATATTACGTCCTTCACGACCAATGATTCTTCCTTTCATCTCATCGTTAGGTAAACTAACCACAGAGACTGTTGTTTCGGAAACTGAATCTGCTGCACAACGTTGAATTGCTAGAGAAAGTAAATTTTTGGCTTTCCGATCTGATTCTTCTTTAGCGCGTTGTTCAGATTCTTTGACCATGACCGTTAATTCATGACTTAATTCTTCTTCAGTTGATTTCATGATGATATCTTTTGCTTCGTCTTTTGATAGTGAAGCAATGCGTTCTATTTCTTGGTGTTGCTTTTCAACTAGTTCTTCTACATCTTTTTCTCGCTCATCAATTAATTGCCGTTTGGCACCAAGTTTCTCTTCTTTTTCTTCCAGTGAGTGTTCACGTTTTTCAAGAGAGTCATCTTTACGATCTAATGTTTGTTCTCTTTGTAATAAACGATTTTCTTGAGATTTAAGTTCTACTTTGCTTTCTTTCAACTCACTTTCAATTTCTAACCGATACTTTTGGCTTTCTTCCATAGCTTCTAATAAAGCTTCTTTTTTCAGAGTTTCTGCTTCTTTAGCGGCACTTTCAAGAATACCTTCCGCAGAAGACTTTGCACCATCTATAGCCTTTTCGTGACGTGATTTTGCAACGACTAACCCTAAACCAAGACCGACAACTAAACCGATGATAGCGAGGAGAATTTCTAAACCCATTGTTTCCACCTCCGTACTATCTTCAATTTTTCAATATTCATGTAGTTTTCTGATAAACTATAATCAATTATCAATATGCCTACTTGCATACGTGTTTTGCACACAACTTTATTCTAATGTTTGTCACCCAGTGTGTCAACTTAAAAAAGCCCTTTCCTATTGAAAGAGCTTCGATGTGGAACAGAATTTCCGCTACACGAAAAAACAAACCCACAAAATGCTTATACTAGCTTTGGTGGGTTTATTTTATTATCTAGATTATTCTTCGTCAAGAGGAAGCTCTTCTTGTGCTTGTTCTTCCTCAACAATACCCGTTCCGTCACCGATGCCAAATGCATCACGGACACGTTTTGAAACTTCTTCGACCATTTCTGGATGCTCAGTCATGTAGACTTTAACATTTTCACGACCTTGACCGATTCTTTCTTCTTTGTAGCTATACCAAGCTCCGCTCTTATCAACAATGTCTTTTTCGACAGCCATATCAAGTAATTCTCCTTCTTGAGAAATTCCTTGACCGTACATGATATCAACTTCAGCCACTTTAAATGGTGGTGCTACTTTATTTTTAACGACTTTGATTTTTGTGCGGTTACCGATAATGTCAGTACCTTGCTTCAATTGCTCTGCACGTCTGACTTCTAGACGAACTGTTGCGTAGAACTTCAAGGCGCGACCACCCGGTGTTGTTTCTGGGTTACCAAACATAACGCCGACTTTTTCACGAATTTGGTTAATAAAGATCGCAATTGTCTTAGTCTTATTGATAGAACCTGAAAGCTTACGTAAAGCCTGTGACATCAAACGTGCTTGTAACCCCACATGACTAGCACCCATCTCGCCATCGATCTCAGCACGAGGAACTAAAGCCGCTACAGAGTCAATTACGACGATATCGATTGCCCCACTGGAAACTAATGCATCTGCGATTTCTAAGCCTTGTTCACCAGTATCAGGTTGTGAAAGAAGTAGCTCATCGATATTTACACCTAATGCTTGAGCATATTGAGGATCCAACGCATGCTCCGCATCGATAAATGCGGCTGTTCCGCCTTGTTGTTGGACAGACGCGATTGCGTGTAACGCTACAGTTGTTTTACCAGAACTTTCTGGTCCATAAACTTCAACGATACGTCCGCGGGGATAGCCGCCAACACCTAAGGCTACATCTAAAGCTAGAGAGCCACTAGGAATAGTTGAGATCTGTTGATCGATCTTCTCCCCTAATTTCATTACTGAACCTTTACCAAAGTTCTTTTCGATTTTTTTTAGTGCGGCATCTAAGGCCACTTTACGATCATCTGCCAATCGATAATCCTCCTTATATATAAACGATTTAAATTCCTTTTCAATAAATATATCATAACTGGTTTATTTAAAAAAAGCAAGAGAAAAACGAACAAACATTCGCCTTTTTATTTTTTCTTATTTACTGCTTGTAAAATTAGAGAAAGACCCTTCATTACAGCACTTTGACGAATCGAGCGACGATCACGATTAAAATGTTGTAAAAAAGCAATCGTTGGTTTGCCTTTTTCAGCTAAACCGATCCAAACAGTCCCAGCTGGCTGATTTTCTAATTCATCCGGACCTGCTACCCCTGTAAACGAAACACCAAAATCTGCGTCTGCTGCTATCCTTGACTGTTCAGCCATGGCAATGGCGCAAGCTTCACTGACTGTTCCTTCTTTTTCAAGCAGCGAGCGGTCAATACCTAGAAAAGCTGCTTTTGTTTCAGCAGAATACGTAACAAATCCCCCTTTAAAAACGTCTGAGACACCGGGAACATCACCTAGCGTACTTTGGAAGAGACCTGCTGTTAAACTTTCAGCAGCTGTTATCGTTTTTTTGTGTTTCTTCAATTCTTTTACTGTGACCTTGGCTAAACTATTTTCGTCTCCATAGCCGTAGAAATACTCGCCTACTAGAGCCATAACACTAGCTTCCAGACTATCTAATAGCTGTTGACCGACTTTTTCATCCCCACTCTTAGCCGTTAAGCGTAAGGTTACTTCATTGGGTTTAGCATATGGTGCGATCGTTGGATTGGTTTGTGTATCGATCAACTCTTTTAGCTCGGTAACGAGCTGAGATTCACCAATGCCATAAAAGCGTAGCACTCTGGATATCAGTTGTTCTTCTTGTGGGAAAAGCTCTTCTAATAATGGACGAGCATATTGTTGAAACATGGGCTTTAACTCATTCGGAGGTCCTGGCAATAGCAAATATGTCGTCCCCTGTTCGGTGATCAAGGTTCCAACTGCTAGGCCTGTAGGATTTTGCACTGCGAGCCCTCCCTCAATCATCAGCGTTTGTCTTAAATTATTTTCTGTCATTTTATTTTTTGAAAACGCAAAAAACTCATGAAGTCGAGCAAGTGCTTGTTCATCTTGGATCAAGGTATGGTGTATGTGTGCTGCAACAGTATCTTTGGTTAAATCATCGTCTGTGGGTCCTAATCCACCGCATAAAACGATTAAATCACTTCGCTCTTGTGCTTCCTCTAAAATACTTTCTAAACGCTGAGGATTGTCTCCTACAACCGTATGATAATACACCTCGATTCCTAGATCTGCTAATTCTTCTGATAAAAATGTTGCATTCGTATTGAC
This sequence comes from Enterococcus sp. AZ170, assembly GCF_050545135.1. Lineage (NCBI taxonomy): Bacteria > Bacillati > Bacillota > Bacilli > Lactobacillales > Enterococcaceae > Enterococcus > Enterococcus sp. AZ170. The sequence continues at coordinate 3,288,396 of NZ_CP172947.1, forward strand.
GACTTGTCCTAATAGTAACTCTGTACCAACAGCTATGATTTCTGCTTTCATTTTTCTCCTCTTCTCTAATAAGATACGTAAACGATTCCTATTTTCATTTTATCACAGGATTTTTTTTTACAACGCTTAAATGACTTACTTTTTTCATTGAAGCAGGTAAATAATTAGCATTTACATAATAATATGATACAATTTGTCTATTCGTATGTCTGATTTTATGAACTAATTTATCGGCAAAAATGAGTCTATTGGGCTCTCAAATTAAGGAGGAACATGGAAAGATGTTAGCAATGATTGGTGTCTTAAGTTTTGTAGGGTTAATCGTCGGGGGCGTTTTATCCGTAAAAGCACTTATTAGGAAACAACCGAATAAAAAAGTTTTCATTTTAACAGGTGTTTGTTTTCTTTTGACTGCGGGAGCATTTGGATTAGATTCTTCTGTACCCGAAATAGAACTCGCTGAAAAATCGATTGAAACAAATGATCAAGGACTCGCAACAATCGTAGGATCAACCAATGACCAAAGTGAAATCACTGTTGATGGCGAAAAAATCAACACTAAAAATGCTGAATTTACTTATAAAGTAACGTTGAAGGATGATCAGCCAAAAAAGTTAACTTTCGTCGCGTCGATCGGTGATAGTGATCAAGCTGAAACCATCGAGGTCAAACCTTCAAAAGCTTTTATTGCCTTTTTAAATGAAGAGAAACAAGAGCAAGAAACGCTAAAAAAAGCTGAAACTGCTTTAGTTTTAGCTGAAAGTAAACCGACCCAAAAAAATTATGACGAAGCTTCAACTCGTATTACTTCTTTAACGCAGGAACAGACCGATTTCACTAAGCGTTTAGCCATCGTAAAAGAAAATGTGCCAATCTATGAAGCGGTTGAATTGGCCGAAACAAAACAAACAAAAGAACAGCTAGACTCTGCTACTGCTCTAGTTGCTAACGCTACTTTAAATAAAGATTCTTTGGTACAGCGTCTAACAACGGTTCAACAAAAAATCACGGCAAAAGAAAAAGCGGAGAAACAAATCGCTGCTGCCCGAGAAGCTGTAGAAAAAGCCGAACAGGAACCGACAGATGATCATTACAATCAAGCAATTGCAAGAATCAAAGAATTACCTAATGGCAATCCTGATTTAACGAACCGAGCAAATAACGTCAAACAAACTTTGACTGCTCAAAAAGAAGAAGACAAAAAAGTTGCTGAAGCTCAAAAAGCTACTGAACAACAAGCCCAAGTGGCCGCTGCACAAACTCCCGAATCACAGGTACCAAATACACAAGCTGTCGGAAACACCATTTTAGTAACACCTACTGGATCAAAATATCATAATCGTAAATGCGGTAATGGCACTTACACTGAAGCAACCTTAGAACAAGCACAGGCAAGAGGCTTAACCCCGTGTTCAAAATGTTTTGGTTAAGCAATAAAAAAGAAGACAGGTGTAACTCTAAGAGTCACATCCCATCCTCAAAGGAACTTGAATAAACGGTTGGTGCAGAAGTAATTCTTTCGGAAAAACTTCTGCACCAACCTTTTTTATTTACAACGATCAATGCATAAATACATATGCAGAAATTAAGTACAATAGCCAAATATGCAGTGGATAGAATACATAAAAAAAGTTTTTCATGCCTCGTCCTTTTTCTCCATTGAACAACATAATAGGCAGTACGGCAAAAATCATCATCCATTGTGTCGAGCCTTGAAAAAAGAAAAATACTGCAGTCAAGGCAATTAACATACATTGTAACCAACGGTGATTTTTAGCTAAATACAACAACGGAATCAACAAGACCATGAAACTATTTTCAGTAAATAGTAGTGCTGGAATAACATTCGCACCCCAGACTGCTACCATGATCGCACTTGGATTTGACATAAGTAACATTAAAATGCCTGATGAAATGATTGGAAACAATATGATCACAATCCCCAACACTATCTTGCTAAACGTTTTGCTTGAACGCCCCTCCGAAATTTTATCGATGCCATACATCATCAATGTTCCGACTAAAAGATCACGAAAAATATTATTCATTAACTGAACTTCTTCATAACCGACAATTTGCTGTAAAGTAAAACTTCCCAACGTCATGATGAGCATTCCTATATACAAACGCAACATATATTTCTCTTTACTTCTTGTATGACTAAATCCGACCACACTAACAAAAAAGAAAAGTGTTGCAACAGGTCTTCCGAACCAATCCAACCAATCAGGTGCTCCCATTGGAACAAACATCTGATGAATATGATCGATAAACATGAGAACAATTCCTATTATTTTTAAATCAAATGTTGTGAATCCTTTGAACTTACTTGTGGTTAAACTTTCCATTATGACATGCTCCTTCCTAGTTTACCCAAAGTATTATAAAATAAAGGAATCTTTTTTGCCTTGGATTCCTCTTACAAGAGCCTATCAATAGTGTTAGATAGAATAAGAGAAGTTAAGACAAAACACCAAACGTTTTGTCTTAACTTCTCTTCCTCATTTTTATTGATGAACACTAAAACGTTGATTTGGATGAGCATTTTTTTCAATCTCGTCGACCATTGCAATGGCATAGTCAGCATAAGAAATATAACTCTTACCATCTTTATCCGTTGCTAATTCTTCACCAGCTACAACATACTGACCGGTTGCTGGGCCCTCTGCATCAAATTCTGCTGCTGGGCTAAGATATGTCCAGTTCACATTTTTAGCTGCTTCTAATAGATTAAGCCCTTTCCCCATCGCCGTAGCTAACGGCTTAAACCCATCTGGAAAATCTGGTGTTTCACTCAAACGTACAGTATGCTCAGGATCAACATATAGACTTCCCGCGCCTCCTACTACTAATAATCGCGTTTTTTGATTGGTTAAGATATCGATCAAACGTTGTGTTGAGCCAGTAAATTCACTAACATCTACCCAAAATCCTAGGGCGCTGACCAAAACGTCAAAGTCTGAGATATCCTCTGTCGTTAAACTATACACATCTTTTTCAAGAACAGGTGTACCATCAGTGATTTTTGCTGCATCACGAACGATAGCTGTTACGTCTAAGCCACGTTTTTTGGCCTCTTTCAAAATTGCTGAACCTGCTTTACCATTTGCTCCTAAAATTGCTACTTTCATGTTTATTCTTCCTTTCTTCTAATGAAACTTTTTTTGTTACATTTAAATTTAAAAAGAGAAGAGACACGTTTAGGTCTCTTGTAGCTTGATTTGATGAATCACCTCAGATAAAGCAATCTCTTTTAATTCGGCTTCCATGCTATGCTGTATTCTTGTATATTGCTCTTCTAAAGCCAGTTGAATATTTGCGCCTACTAGACAGTTTGGATTAGGGTTTTGATGGATATTGAATAGCTCATGTTCTAACTCAACTGCTTCATAGATATCATATAGGGATATGTCTTCTGGCTTTTTCAGTAAATAGGTCTGGGTTGCCCCTCTACTTGTATGAATGAGTCCAGCTTTTTTCAGCTTGCTCATCAATCGTCTAACAACGACTGGATTCGTATTGACACTAGATGCGATCAATTCAGAATTAACACGATCGGGTGGTCCGATTTCGATTAAACTGAGGATATGGATCGCAACACTTAATTTCGTCGACATGGCCATGTCTATCACTCCAACTCTTAGTAACATTCTAAGTTACATTTAAATCTTACTGCTATTAAGGAAAAATGTCAACAAAAAAATAGCCATACTTTAACTTGTATAGGAAGTCAGCGATTGAACCCACGACTTATAGCCTAATTCAGTCATTAAATCGAGCAGTTCCGTATACGTTCGATTTCGATAAATGCTATCTTTCTCAAGCAAAATCTTTTCAATAAATAGATCACTCAATATTTCTTGATAGAGTTTATTTTTTTGATTCGCATATTGTTTGGCTTTTTCAAAGTAACTGACAGCTTTTTCAGGCTGTCTAGCCTCCATCATCCGTTGCCCCATGTTTAAAGATAAGTGGATTTTCACATTATTTTCTTTCGTAAAACCGTCATACTTCGAAAATTCTTTGATTGCTCGATCATAAAGAAACACAGCTTCTTCTATTTCGAATATGTTCAAAAAATTATTCAAGCAACGAAAATCAAAGAACAACCAATTCTCTAAATCAAATAATCTTGGACGTATATATAACGCAACATCCTCTACTGTTAGTCCTGCTGTCAAACCATTTTCAAGCAAAGCCAGTTGAGAGAGTAAAAATAATTCGTAAAATTCAGTGCTTTCCTGTTTATTCTCACTAATTTGTTTTGTTACTTCTAATAACATTGATTTATTTTTGTAATTTTCTGCTTGAATCAGTTTAAGGTAATAGTGCTCATAGCGGCTTGGCAAGAAATCTCTATTGATATACATAAATTCATCTAAGGTAACGGTCAATCTTTCCAATAACTTTAAAACCTTGTCAAAACTTGGAATAAAGCACTGGTTTTCAAATCTGGATAAATTAGAACGACTCATGATTCCCTGACATAATTCTTCTTGGCTAAGACTTCTTGACAGGCGAATTTGTTTGATTGTTTGTCCAAAATGCATCATGGTCCTCCTCGAAATTGTTGCGTATACGCAACAAAAAACTGGTTTATTTTTCATCATGGTACCATACTTGAGAACGATTTAGGAGGGGATCATAATGAAAAAAATAAGTACAGAAGTAAAAGTATTGCTACTAGGAACATTGTTTACTCGGACAGCCCTATTTATGAGTACTCCTTTTTTGGCAATCTATCTTTCCAATAAATGCCATTTTTCAGCACTTCAAATTGGCTATATTCTAGGTGTTGGGCCTTTGATCAATGTTTTAGGTAGTCCTTTGGGTGGTTTTTTATCTGACAAATTCAATAGCCGTACGATCCTCACTTATATTCCAATTTTGTGGGGCGTCACTTTTTCCTGTTTTTACTTTGCTGAATCTTTTTATTTGTTCCTATTGTTAAATGCTCTTAATGGATTGTGCTATGTTATTTTTGAACCAACTTCAAAAAAAGCATTGTCATTTCATTCCAAACCCGAGCAACGAATCATCGTTTATAATTTTAGATATGCCGCAATCAACATTGGTGGTTTTTTAGGTCCGTTACTAAGCTTGTTGTTTCATGTCAAACATTCCCTTCGTTCTTACTTACTATTAGGGATTTTGTATATTCTTTATGGCATTGCCAATAGGTTTGTGATGCCCCTATCTCCAGCAAATACGAAAAAGGTTTCCTCTGAATCAATCGAGGAATCGAAACTGACTAAAACAACGTTTGTTCCTTATCTTTTACTGCTCGCAGGAATCACTTTTTCCTATTTTGCGTACGCTCAGTTCAATTCAACCGTTCCACAGTTTCTTGCGAGCAGTGCACTCTTTGATGATGGCGTTAGATTGTATAGTTTGATTTTGACTATGAATGCAGCGATGATCTTACTTTTACAATTCCCTGTTTTAAGAGTTACGAAATCTTTTTCTTCCTATTCGATTATCACGGCAAGCAATAGTTTTTTTTGTCTCAGTTTGTGGTTATTGCCTCAGGCCTCTCATTCTATTGCCGTATTTTTTATTGCGCTGACCAATAGTCTAGGAGAATTATTGTTAGGTGCACGCTTTGACTTTTTGATTGATTCCCTTGCCCCTAGCCACAACAAGGGATTTTATTTTGGATTAGCGGAATTGACAAAACTAGGTAATTCACTAGGACCTGTCGTTGGCGCTCTCTTTATTCACTATTTTTCTATTGATGGTTATCAACAATTATTTTTTATGCTCGGGCTAATCACGCTAGGAGGGATTCCATTTATTCGTTTGAGTGCCTATTACGCAAAAAAAAGACATCCATCTTAGGCTTCTCTAGAACACAAGAAGTCTAAGATGAACGCAATTGATATTCTATTACTCTACAATAATTTGCTTACTACTTCCACCTGAATTTTCAAAATGAATTGTGAAAGTTGCTGTTGCTTCATCATATGTGATTCCTTCACTCAACGTCAAAATTTTAGTGAAATCCTTTGGTAATTTGACCGTCATCACAGTATTTGACTGAGTAGGGTCTGATAATACGTAAGTTTTCTTGCCATCATTATTTTTGCGCATTAACGACACAGCTTTGTTAGAAGTGATGCCAGAAATGCTGCCACCGGTGTCTTTCCAGATGTTTATACCTAAATAATGAGCTTTTTTTAATTCTACCGCTTGGATATCTGCTGAATTGGCTAAAATCGTTACTGGCTTTTCTGCTGCATATGTTTTCATTCCTGCTTCATCAATTCCCGGTAGTGTTACATATGCGTATTGCTCGTTCGTAGGATTTTTCCCGTGATTAAGAAGAAACTTCCGATAGTTTCCTATATAAACATCATTACTTGGAAAAGCTTCATTGATATCAGCATAGGTGCCTTTACGAACTTCACTGATCACATCCACTGTAGTATTCCCTGGGAAATAGTACCCGATATTCGCCTTTTGGTGGTCAGATTTTAAAAGTAACCATTCTTTAGCACTACTTTCTTTGGTCTCTTGTATCGGGCCGTTGTTTGATAAGACTTGATACGTATAGTCATCATTCAACAAACGATTATCTACGATCGTTTCGATTGAAGCTGTGGTATTCCCTGTAATACCCGCTCCAAGCGCCACAATTTGTCCATCTATTACAAACCATGATTTTTTCCCTTGAACATTCATCGGCAATACCGTACCATTATTTTTTGTACCGGTTTTGTTTAGTGCCATCCCTACAACAGCTTGATCATCCAGCGCTACCCCACCAACCCAATTTTCTTTTGACGTAACAGTAGTAAAAGATGAGATTTCGTCTTTTAAAGGAATAGTGTCAACTGTGGTGCCTGGTAAGCGATACGGATCGACAGTTGGCCAGTATGCTGAATTAAACTGAACCTGATCATCATTATATAAATAGATCATACCATCTACTGTATGCCAACCACGTTTATTTTCTTTATTCCCTGCTTCAAAGGATGAAATCCGACTAGAATACAGACTCAATCCCAACTGGTAATTTGGTGTTCTTTGGACAAAGCGATCCATAGAAGCATACATTTTCGTACCAATAAACGGCAATGCATCCCCAGTAATCAGTGAATCATCTAATAATGACATCGTCATCTGCAAATCATTATAATCTCTCGCATTGGTTAAGTAATACGTAGGATTTTCTTTCATCCAATATTTAGCTGCTTCTTTGAATTTTTGTTGATAGTCCGCTGGAGCAAATTTGGATACGATTAATAAATTATAAAGTGTAGTGGAACCATAACCGGCTTTCGTTTTAGCAGGTGCTCTAGAAATTGAGCGACCATTGACGCCTGGCATCATTTCTCCTTGATAGATCAGAGGAATAAAGGCCCTGTCAATATTTTCAACGAATGACTGCACGATATCTGGTGCCATTTCAAATTTAGAATCTTTAGTGATCGCTAAAATCTGTCCAACACCTTTCATCAATACATTTCCGTATGAACCTGTATAGGGAATATTATTATGCTGAATAAATGAGCCGTCTTGATAAAAGCCATCGCCTTTATTCACAAGTTTGAACACCTCTACGATACTACTGGATGCTTGGCTGATTTTCCCTTCGTTTTCTTGTAAAATCCCCAATGCTAAAACGGTTTGAGCAAGATCTGTCCGGTTAGCTCCCGAGGTCACAAAATTTGGGATAAATGCTAAATCGACAAAATTCCCTTGGGTTTTTGTATACAATTGCTTAAATGGATCTGGCACATAGCCACTCATTGCTGCTGTATATTGCTGTTGCTTCGCTTGTGAGATGTTCTCTCCAAGGATCATTAAAATCCCAACAAATTTTTGCGGCACACCGATTTGCCAATCCCACCAATTGCCATGATATTTTTTTCCATCATAACCTTTTTTAGTGACCATAAAATCGAGACCACTTTCGATTGTTGCGGCAATTTGCTGATTTTTGTAATAAACACTCCCCTTGGTACCATAGGCTAACGCTAATTTCTGTAATTTAGTAAATTGGGTCGTCAAATCTGCGGAAGGGGTGTTTCCTTGTTCAACAGGCCACAGAAATGTTCGATTTGGCTCTTTATTTAACGCTTGATATAATTGCTCCGCTTCTTCAGAAAGTTTTTGAACATATTGAACAACGGTCGTGTTTGTTGCATCATATTGCTCAGAGACCAATTGACTTTTCCATTTTTCTTTTAAACTAGTATATTCATTTGTTCCCTCTTCAACAGGAATACTTCCTACCTCCCCACTACGCATTGACAATACATTCAATTTTGATAAGTTTCCAAACAAACGAATTCCTGAGTAGCCATTCCAATCGCCATCAATAGAAGCGGAGGTATTGGGATAAATCACTTCATTATTTTCATACAAGACTTGATCGTTCAAAAAGGCTTTAATACTTTTCCCTTCATAACGAATCATCAATTTATAGCGTTGTCCTGAAATCAATGTTGCTCCAGTGATATTAGTGAGCCATTTACCTCCTGGTTGCCCTAATTGCCACTGGCCATCGCGAGTATAAGCGAAAGACTGCCATTTTTTTGAGTCTTGTACATCACCACGGAAAACCAAACCAAAATTCGTTTGTCCTTCGTATAAAAAAGTATATTCTAAATCACCCGCACTTCTAGCTCCTGCATTTTTGTTTAGGGAAACCGATTCTAGACTTGTTCCCTGTTTAGTATTTCCAATAGTCAAACCATTGCTGCCAATCACTTTATCAGACTTTCCAACAACATCCTGCCAATCACCTATTTGCTTAGTAAAATCCGACTCATAAAAACTATTCGACGTTTGATTGTTTTCTATTCCCTCTTCTGCAAAGCTCTTACTATTCATTCCATACGAGAAACTCCCCACCAACAAGGAACAGCCTAACATGAACAATATATTTTTGTGTAAACGTATCATTTGATACCCTCCTTCTTTGACCTAACAACTATGCAATTTACGATAAAATATTCAGCAACAAAAAACAAGCGTTTACATTATAACTATAATCATGAACCCATAATACAATTCCACTGATTATGGGTCTCTTGTTACTATTATAAGTTCTTTACTTATGGTTGTTTGCCAATATACGATAAAATGCCGCCATCCACATATAAAATATGCCCATTGACAAAGTCAGAAGCACTTGAAGCTAAAAAAACGGCAGGACCTGCTAAATCTACTGGCTCACCCCAACGCGCAGCAGGTGTCCGACCCACGATGAATTGGTCAAAAGGATGGCGCTCACCGTCTGCCTGCACTTCTCTCAATGGTGCTGTTTGTGGCGTCGCAATATAACCTGGACCAATCCCGTTACATTGGATATTGTACTGCCCATATTCAGAAGCAATATTTTTTGTCAGCATTTTTAAGCCACCTTTAGCCGCAGCATAGGCACTGACTGTTTCTCGACCTAATTCACTCATCATTGAACAAATATTGATGATTTTGCCGCCACCTTTTTCGATCATATCTGGAATCACCGCTTTAGCCATAATAAATGGCGCGTTTAGATCCACATCGACTACTTCTCTAAATTCTGCAGCAGACATTTCGATCATCGGGATTCGTTTGATGATTCCCGCGTTATTGACTAAAATGTCGATTGAGCCCACGTCTGTTTTGATTTGTTTGATCGTGGTAGTAACTGCTTTTTCATCGGTTACATCGCATGCGTAACCTTTTGCTTCAATGCCAGCTGCTTGATAAAGGGCTAGTCCTTTGTCCACAGATTCTTGCGACAAATTATTAAATACGATTGTCGCACCAGCCGCTGCTAAAGATTTAGCAATTTCAAACCCAATTCCATGTACCGCTCCTGTCACTAAGGCTACTTTGCCATTTAAGTGAAACATGTCCATATTGAACTCCATTTTACTGCCTCTTTTCTATTTTAATTGATCCATAGGAACCATATCCATATCGGTATAGGTGATATTTTCTCCGCACATTGACCAAATAAAGGTGTAATCTCCTGTTCCCACACCAGAATGAATCGACCAACTTGGCGAAATGATTGCTTGTTCATTGGCTACAACTAAGTGCTTTGTTTCATCTGGTTTGCCCATCATATGGAACACACGAGTCTCTTCATTAGCATAATCAAAATACAGATACGCTTCCATGCGACGTTCATGCGTATGACAAGGCATCGTATTCCAAGAGCTTCCTGGTTCCAATACGGTATAACCCATTTGTAACTGACAGCTTTCACAGACATTTGGGTGAATATATTGGTAGATTCTACGTTTATTTAAAGACAATGCTTCTCCTGTTTCCATCGGTTTGATTTGATCAATGCTAATTTTCACATTTGGGTATTTGTGATGTGCTGGCACACTGTTTACGTAAAATTTAGCTGGGTTTTTGGGATCATCTGACCGAAAAACAACTTGTTTCGTTTCTTTTCCAATATAATACCCATCTTGTTTTTTCATCGGCTCTGTTTCACCATCAATCGTGATCGAACCTGCCCCACCAATATTGATCACACCTAATTCTCTACGTTCTAAGAAATAATCAACCCCTAGTTCTTTTGTCAAAATAATTTCTAAGGGTTCTTCTGTCGGTGTTACGCCTCCGAAAATCATCCGATCATTATGCGTATAAGTCAGACTAATTTCACCTGGTGCAAATACTTTTTCTACTAAAAATTCTCTACGTAATTCTTCCGTCGAATAATGACGGATATCTTCTGGACTATGTGTATATCTATTTTCCATATTTTGCATGATTATGCTCCTTTAACGACTTATTTTTCCTGAACCAACTTCTTTGAACCGTTCGACTTCTTCTTTACTAAATTGATTGCAATCCCCATGTATCGTATGTTTCAATGCCGAAGCAGCCGTAGCAAAGTCTACCATTGCTTGTGGCAGCATTTCCACTAGTAAACCATGTAAGATTCCGCCAGCAAACGCATCTCCTGCACCTACTCGGTCTACGATTGGATCGATGTCATGCATTTTTGATTCGTAATACTTATTTTCTAGCCAAATCGTCCCGATCAATTGATTGGCACTGGCTGAATGGACGGTTCGTTTTGTGCCGTAAAATAGTTGAATATTTGGAAACATTTGCTGCATTTTCCGATAATAAAAAGCTTTATCTACTTTTTGCTTGCTCGTTGCTTCGTCGATCCCCAATAAGTGAATAGCATCTAACTTTCCAGCTGAACAATAATCAACGTAAGGTAAAAGTTGTTGTAATGTTTGCCCCGCTTCCTGCTGACTCCATAATTTGCTGCGATAATTGATATCAAAACTGATATTACAACCCGCTTTCTTGGCTTGTTTCATCAGTTCCAAAGTCATTTTCTGCCATCGTTTTGACAACGCTGGCGTGATCCCAGAGACATGAAAAATGTCAACCTCTCGGAACAATTCAGCTAAATCCCATTCAAGTGTATCCATTTCGGCAAAGCTCGACCCCGCTCGATCGTATAAAACAGACGCTGCTCGTTCACCAATGCCCGTTTCTAAATAATAGGTTCCTAGCCGCTGACCGCCTGTCAGTAGAAAACGTGTATCTATTCTATAACGCCGTAAATGTTTAAAGACTGCATCACCTAGCGCTGTATCTGGAATTTTGCTTGCAAAAATAATATCATGGCCATAATTAGCCAAGGAAATCCCAACATTGGCTTCGCCACCACCATAATGAGCTTGTAAAAGATCACTTTGGACTAAGCGATTTCCTGCTTGAGTAGATAAACGCAACATAATTTCTCCTAAAGTCACGACTTTTCCCATTTACTCATCCCTTAATTTCTTTTAATTTTGCCGCATACTGACTAGCTTTTTCGGAAACTTTTTGAAAATCCCCCACAGCCGCTGGTGCTAGTAAATCTCCGCCAATTCCAACCGCTACAGCTCCTGCCTTAAACCAATCTGCCATATTTTCTAAATTGACACCGCCTGTCGGCATAATACTCGCTTGAGGCATCGGCGCCATAAATGCCGAAATAATAGTTGGTCCATAAGCGCTTCCTGGAAATAATTTCACGATATCCGCACCGCTTTTCAACGCTTCCTGAACTTCGGTGATTGTCATACAGCCTGGCAAGTACGGCACTTGATACAAATTACAGATTTCCGCTGTTTTTGCATTAAAACTTGGACTGACAATATATTCAGCACCCGCCATGATAGCGAAACGTGCAGTGACCTCATCTAAAACAGTACCGGCCCCGATCACAATATCTGATTGATTTTTATATTCCTTCGCTAATTCTCTGATTACTTCTTCTGCTTGTGGTACAGTGAAGGTCAATTCGATCCCAGTCATTCCGCCTTTGATAATTGCCTGACTGGCTTTTACAGCTTCCTCTTTTGTCGCACCACGGACAACCGCAATCACACCCGCTTTCTCTAAACGTGATAAAATATCGACCCGCTTCATCTAATCACCTATTCTCTCGTTTTATTATCCTAAAATCCCAAAAGCGCTTAATGCGATTGAAAGAATCAAAATGATCCAAATCACACGTGTTGAATTTAATTTCTTTTGTCCTAGCATCCAGTAAGTCAACAGAACTAAAAGAATCGGTACCAATGAAGGTAAAATTGCATCTAATGTATCTTGGATAACTAGTTCAACGCCATCTTTTTTGTACACAAACGGTACTGTCGCTTTGATCACAGACGGAATCAAGGCGCCAATTACTGTAACCCCCAAGACTGTTGCTGCATTGGTAAAAGCAGACAATTTATCTTTCAATGTTGTGACTAATTTCACCCCTTGTTTGTAACCTAACGGCAATAATGCTGCTCGACCAAATAACAAGGCAATATTGGCAATGATCCAAATCACACATCCGACAACTGAGCCATTTTGAGCAAGTGTTCCGGCAACTGATCCGAAAATCGTTCCCCAAATAACATGAAATAGTGAATCCCCAACACCAGCAAGTGAACCCATCAATGCTGTTTTTAAGGCCACGATCGTGTCTTTTGCTTTGTAGCCATCTTGTTCCTCAATCGCAACATCGATTCCCATGATCAAATTCCCAAAGATAGCATTAGTATTGAAAAATTGGTTATGCGTCCGCATCATATCTTGAAATTGTTTTTCATCATGGCCGTAGAACTTTTTCAATACAGGTAAAACACCATATAGATAACCAGAGCTCATCATTCGTTCATAGTTCCAATTCAATTGACTTCCTAAAATATAGCGCCAACTGATCGCATTCAACTCTTGCTTTGTTAGTTTTTGATTACTCATCGCCATCAAACCCTCCTTCAAAATTACTTACACTAGCATTTGCCTGAGCTGTTGGTTTGTCACTATCACGTTTAAAGACAAGCATCGCAGCTACCATTCCAATAATCGACACACCTAACATAGGGACTTGTAAATATGCTGCTAAAAAGAAACCTAATAATAAATAAGGAATATATTGTTTCGTCGGTAAATAACGTAGTAAAATACCCACACCCACTACTGGCAATACCCCACCAGCTGTTTTCAATCCTGTCATCAACCATTCCGGCATGTTTTCAGTAATGGTTGTCACAGCGGCATCTCCAACTAATAACATTAATAAAATGGGAATAGCTCGCGATAATCCCCACAAAAATGAACCTGATAAAACCAATCGTGGAATCCGTTTGACCTGCATATTATCGATTGCTTTATCTACACGGTGTAAAAGGAACACATTGCAAAATCGTGCGACAACATCCAATTGGAGCATCAGCAATGATACAGGAACAGCCAACCCAATACCATACTCAGCACCTTTACCTGAAATAACAGCAAACGCTGTTCCTAACACAGCTCCAGTAAAATAATCCGGTACAGAAGCCCCTCCGAAAGCGGCTATCCCTAAGCGCATAAGCTGTAACGTTCCGCCAACCATCAACCCGGTTTTTAAATCCCCCATGATCATTCCAGAGATCATTCCAGCAATCGCTGGTTGTGTCAACGTATTGGAAATAAGTGAATCATTGATTGCAATAAAAGCATAAACTGTAATAAGAATAATTTGATACGCTGCTAAATGCATGAACATTCCTCCTAATTTTAAAAACGTGGTGAGCTCGTCTAGTTCTAACTGAAAAAGCCAATGCTAGCTTTTCTTACAGAACGAACTCACTTAACTTCTCAACTTTTTCATAAAATCGATTGTGGGATCATTGGGAACTAATTGAGCGGTTACATTTACTCCTTTTGAAAAAATCGTTTCAAAAATAGCTTCTTCTTCTTCTAATACTTGAATACTTTTCGTCACTTCACGAGCCCCTTCTTTATAGCTCATATTCCCTACATTTACTGTTTTGATCATGCCCCCTGCTTCAATAAATCGTAAAACATCTGTTGGATTTTTGAATAATAGAAACAGTCTTTGTTTTCCATATTTTCCTGAACGAATATTTTCAGCTGCTTCAGCGACAGGCAAAACAGATAACCGCATAGAGCTTGGTGCAGCCATTCTTAGGGAAGACTTTTGTAATGGATCAGACGAAGCCTCATCATTGGCAACAATGATCCTTTGGGTATCCAAACTAGTCGACCAAATACCTGCAACTTGTCCGTGGATCAATCGCTCATCGATACGTGCATTGACAATATTTGCTTTTCCAGCATACTCACTAAAATTGCTTAGCTCTGTTTCTAGATTGGCAGCTGTAATCTCTTTTTCAGCCTTATCCATTCCAACTTTCACATCTACAATATTTTCTTTAGCCAAACACACAAGCTCTGCTATAGAAACTTGTTGATTCACAACTGCTTCAATCACGATTGAAAGGGTCATACCTGCAATGATCTCAACATCTTCTGTCTCTAAATAATTTTTCACAGCTACATTGCAAGGCGTTCCTCCTAATAAATCTGCAATGATCAGCGTCGATCCATTAAGGGCTTTCATTTTTCGCTTCAACTCATTTTCAAACTGAATATTATCGCCATCAGGTCGTAAAGATACCGTATGAACATGTTCTTGCTGTCCAACGATCATTTCCAGACTGACTTTTACACCTTCCGCCATCCCGCCATGGCTTATCAATACAATGTTTTCCACTTGATTCCCTCCTATAATGCAGGTCCCCCTACTTAACATGTTATGTCTCTTACGAATATACTATAACACATGCTAACTAATCCGTAAACCTAATATCTTAATATATTATCTTTTTTACTTACTCTTTACTTATTGTTTGTATTTACTAACAAGTTACTCTACAAAGGAATTGCTAAAGTAAAATTAACATGTTATGCTTAACTCATTATCCTATGAGAACGGAGGTAATCTATCCTGATTCCAAAGTATGAACAGATCAAACAAGATCTCTTAAGTGAAATAAAAAACCATACCTTCACGCCTGGAGACAAATTCTATTCTGAAGCTGATATCAAGCGCAGATACTCAGTCAGCTCTATTACTGCCGTCAAAGCATTAAATGAATTGACAAGTGCAGGCTATCTTTATCGGATTCAAGGAAAAGGCACGTTCGTCTCTAAATCAAAAGTCTCTCAAAATGTTAAGTTTTCTGATATTGAGCTTCACTCGCTCGACACTGAGAAAGTTCAAGTGATTTCAATAGAAGAAGCAAATGACCCACAAATTTTAAAAGAACTGGGTTTATCTGCCAATGCGACTTATTACAAAATCATACGAGTTCGCTCTTTTGACAAGATTCCTTTTTTGGTCCATATTACCCATTTACCTAAAAAATTAGTCAAAGAACCGATTGCAAAAGATCTCTCTACCTATGCGAGTGTGTATGAGAGAGTTCGCAAAGACTTCGATATCGACCTTTTCTCCTTAGCATCAGTGGAAACCAACGAAATCGTTTTCCCCGATGACCCTGAACTACTGCATTTGCTACAATTGAGTTTTCGCGAACCGGCAGTTAAGCAAATAAAACATTCGTATCTTCCAGATGGAAGCATAGCTGAATACATTGTCAGCTATAAGCACTGGAAATATTTTAAAACGAAAATAGAAGTAGAAGCTGAGTAATATTGACGCTTCTACTTCTATTTTTATTTGTTGTTATTGATAAATTGGTCGATTTGAAAAGACAATTTCTGTGATTTCTTTACCCTCTGTTTCAAAAATAATAATCTCATTCGTCCCATTTTTTAAAAATTCCTTTGGACAATACAATGAATGGACTGGTCCCACATTCCAATAACGACCAAGATTCATACCGTTGACTACAATAACACCCTTGCCATAATTAGAACAATCGATAAACGTATCCCCTACGTATTCTAAGACCATCTCTATCTGGTAAAATGAGGGCTGTAACGGATTGCTTTGAGCTGTAAAGTCGATTGCCTGCAATTGCGTTTCAGATAGCGTCAGCGGATAGTGTTCATAGCCTTGATGAAAATGTATATCCTGCATGATGCCGCCGCGAATCCCTTTTGACTGGGTGGGACTGTTTAGCTTGAAGCCATAATTAACACGCCCTACATTTTCAACCAAAACGTCCAATTGAATTTGAGTTTGCTCCTTAGAGCCATTGACTACCAACTCTTCCCCAAGTGTTGCTTGATACTGGGTTGCTTGATGTTTTCCATCGATATAAATTTGAACTCGATCATTGGCTTCTACGATTTTTAATTTATTTTCATGGAAGTAATTGTTTAGCTTTGCTGAATAGAGCATATAGCCATAACCTTCGCCTGCTTCTTCCATACTTAATGGATACATGGTCTTTTGGGCTTTCATCATTGTATCTTTGATTGCCAATAAGGACACGCTGGCTGTCACAGGATGAATCCCTAAATTTGCGAGTTCTTTTTTACGCGGTTCGGCTTGCCAAACATCTGGGCAAACTTCCTTGATTGCCTTTTGAACGTGATAATATTTATCCGTCGGTTCGCCCCACTCCGTCAACAGTGCATCATAGTCATAGCTCGTAATCTGCGGCAGATCTAACGCACCGCGTGCTGAACAACCATTATAAAAGCCAAAATTGGTGCCGCCATGGAACATATATAAATTGAGCGAACCAACTTCTAACATTTCTTTGACTTCTGTCGCTAAATCCGCTCCGTCCCGTTTAATGATCGGCTCATTCCAGCGATTAAACCAGCCATCCCAGTATTCCATGCACATAATCGGCCATTTCTTTCCATGACGTGTCATAAATTTCTTCATCACTTCCGCATTTTCCTTAGAATGACTACCAAAGTTTCCAGCAACAAAAATACCTTCTTCAATCAACGTTCCTGCATCTAATACTTCTTCCCAAGCTCCATCCGCTGTAAATAAGGGAACCTCCACACCTAACTCTTCCATCAGCTGTTTGGTTTGACGTAGGTACTCTTTTTCCATCCCATAAGAACCATATTCATTTTCGACTTGCATCATGATTACTGGACCACCATGTGTCAATTGCAGTGGGACTAATCTAGGAATCAACACCTTGAAATACTGACGGACTTTCTCCATAAAACGCGGGTCTGTCGAACGAAGACGTATGCCTTTTTCTTTTAATAACCAAGCTGGCAGCCCACCAAATTCCCATTCTGCACATATATAGACTGACGGACGCAAAATCACTAGCAAACCGATTTTTTGTGCTAATTTTACAAAAGCTTCGACATCTTTCAAGCCAGAAAAATCATATTCTCCTTCAATTGACTCGTGTAGATTCCAGGGAATGTATGTCTCAACAGTATTTGCACCTAAAGCTTTCAAATTATATAAACTATCTTCCCATTGATTCGGTGTCATACGAAAGTAATGGATCGCACCACTAATCAATTTGATCGGTTGACCATCTAGTAAAAACTCTTCTTTTATCTCAAACGTTTGCATTGTCATTCCCCTTTACCAATATCTTTGCCACGATGGTTTTGCCAATCGGATCAATGCTTCTAAGTAAAAATAATCGCCCCATAAATTTGGTTCATCGATGCCTTTTCCTTGTGAATGCGCGTAAACACCATGTAGCAACAACCCTTCATTGTCTGATGTATTTTTCGTTGAATACTGTTCACCCAATTGATAGAGCATTCCCTTAGCCATTGCTTTAGCCTGTGGATATGCCTGTAACTTTTCCGCTTCCAACAAACCACAAGCTGCAATCGCTAATGATGAGCTATCCTTGTCAGATGGATGTTGATCATCAAAATCAAAATCCCAATACGGAACCAGATCTTCAGGTAAGTGTTCAATAAAAACATCGACAACAGCCTGATACTTCTCCGGAAAAGGGGTTGAATGAAGATAACTTTCGTTTAATGGAATCCCTAATACAGCCCAGCTTTGTCCTCTTGCCCAAATCGATTCATCGCTATTTCCTTGATGTGTCGCCCCATGACTAGGCATACCTGTTACTGGATCAAAATAGTAAGTATGAAACGTGGTAGCATTTTCCCTGATTACCGTATTCAGTAGCATCTGGTAATGTTTTGTCGCAACGATCGAATAGCGAGGATCACCTGAAAGTTCTGTTGCTTTGAATAAAAGTGGTAAATTGATCAAAGAATCAATGATCAAGCGGTATTCTTTCGGATCACCGTATTTTCCCCATGCTTGGATAAAGTTTCCATGTGCTTGAAAACGGGCCATCAAGACATCAGCGGCTTGTAAAAGTTCCTTTTTACACTGAACACTACCTGTGACCGTAAAACCAGCGCCAGCAGATAAACTATATAGAAAACCGATATCATGATGATCTAACACAAAATGATCATCTAGACGTTTTTGAAAACTTACGATATTTTCCATGGCGCGTTCCGAAAATTTTTCGTTTCCTGTCCATTCATAAGCTAGCCATAACATTCCTGTCCAAAAACCGTTTGTCCAATCATCATTGGGTTTAATGCGATATTTTCCATTTGTTCCACAAGCTGAAGGAAATTGAGTCCCAAATCGTTCCATATTCCGTTCAATTTTAGTAACGCATTCATCGATTCGATCGGCCAACCACAAAGACGTCACATTTTTTCCCAGCTTAACTAACTTTTTTTTATTTTCTTGTAGGTTCATTGTACACCGCTCCTTAACTTGTTAACATATTAACTAAAAACATTATAACTTAAAAAAAAATAAAAAGCGAATCTTCCTAAATATTTCTCCATCAAAAAACCATGATCCTTTATTTGGAGCGAGACCATGGTTAAACGATTATTTATTTTTTCCGAAAACTTCGACTTGTGTCAATGCTGGGAAGGGTGACCGATCATCAGCTTTTTTCATATTTTTGATCGTTAAACAGCTTGTTTCTTTAAAGGGAAATCTAATTTCCTGAAACGTGGTCGCATTTGTTGTTTTCATAACGATTTCTTCACCATCTGAAAACGCTACTGTCACTTCTGTCCAATAACTATCATGAGGATAATCCGCTCGAAGCAATAATCTGATCCAGTCTACTTCTACCTGACGGCCAAATTCAATTGTTAATGCTGCATCTTTTTGTTGATTGATTCCCCACGACGCAAAAGGATACGAACCATGAGAGAGATTCCCATATTTTCCATCAATCGCATTTTTAGCAAAAAAGATTGCATCATCTCTTGTTTCTACATTGGCACTTGCATGAGGAAAGCCGCCAGACTGTTCTTTTTGGTCATGGGCATTACACGAAAGATTCTGATAATTTTCGATCTCAAAGGCATATGCTTTTCGTACCATCAAATAATGCCGCTTAGAATGAAATGCTGTTTCTACAGAGGCTTTTCTAGCTGCTTCAGTTAATGGAATCAGGTATTCCCATGTTCTTTCCGGCAAATAAATCAATGTGGGCGGCAATGTTTCATCAAGCTGGACGATAAAATACTGCTCTTTTCCCTCCGTTGTCACGACAATCCTATCTCCTGCTTTGTAAGGATACTCTTTGATCGCAAGTACAGCCATCTCTTCACCTGTCGCAGTATATGATTGTTGTTCTTTCTCATGATCGATTCGACCAACAATCAGTTGATTTTCTTTATTTTTCAATTCAATTTTTATCATCCTATTTTACTCCTTCTTCACTTTTGACGATTCCTCCGACTAAACAGAGCAAACGATGTTTTCCAGGTGGCAAGCTACTTTTCAAACATGGGAAACTTGATCTTGGGAAAAATAGCGAAGTGTTGGCCTCAGGTCGAATTATCAGCACTTCTTCATAACCTGCAACTGCAACAATTTGGGAAGTTAGATCGCCTGCAGTCACTACTCCAAAATTTTCTCCCGATTTCGCTTGCGGTTTGTTACCTGATACAGGTACACTAAACCCTCCTTCCCGAATATATAAAGGAATTTTTGTATCAATTTCATGTACACGTAGGTGCCACTGACCAAAAGGATAAATCTCTGTCCCAATGGTCACTTGTTCAAAAGGAGACCATTGATAAGAAACATACGTCTCCGTTAACTGATAGCTGATCACTTCTTTTTTTGTGCGAAAATACTGGCCATCACAAGAAACAGCCAGCGTATTATCAAACGCTCCTGCTTCATAATAAACACCAGTTTTGGGTACACTAAAACCAAATTTCGTTGAGTAAACAAATTTACTATACTTCGCTTCTGCATGCGCTTGGCCTTCAACTAGCATTCCTGCTGGATAGCCTAACAAATGATGTCCTGAACACTCATTTAGTAAAAGCATATTTCCTTTTTCCATTAGTTTTTTAGATTCTTTTTTTACTGGTGACGGTTTAGCACTCCAAAAAGGATGATCTGATTTTACTGCTAGCAATAAAAATGTTTTCAATGCCCAATAAGGCGACCCAGGTGCATTATATCCTTCTGCCATTACAAGATTCTCATAATGATAACCAATTGAAAGACGACCATCGAAGGTAAAAATATCATGATTCAGCCAAGTAGCCAAATGTGTAGAGAGCATGGATTTCATCGCTCCCCACGGAATCGCTTCGACATCTGCAAAAACCAACGCCGAAAAAAAAGCGCCTTGCGCAAAACGATAGGTCAAGCTGCGACCATATGGCAATGCTTCGCCATCATCATCAAAATAGTAAATAAAATCATGTGCGAATAATGTAGCTCGTTCAATAAACCGTTGCGACCATTCAGGATCTTCTTCTTTCATAAAGGTGGCGTAAATCAACCCATAATAATGAAATGCAAAAGGAATATAATAATCTCTTTGCGTTTGTTTCCCATCTACATACCAACCTGCGCCAATATACATCGAATCAATCAATTTTAGCTCTTCTTCGAGCGCTTTACGGTCCAATGCCTCACCACAATGAAGCAATGCAGTTCGAATCAGCACCTTAAAAAAAGTCCAATTATTTTTAGGAATTTTTCTTTCCAACGCTTGCTCCATCCAATGGATCACATTTTTCTGCGCTCTTTTCGATAGGTCATCCCAAAAATATTCTTTATGCAATAATAACGTCAGAGACAAAGCGGCAGTTTCAACAATATACTGATCATACTCTTCGATTATTCCCCAATATTGTGGGTCAGTTGGGTCAGTTCCTCTGATTAATTTCTTGATATAAGACTCTTTTAACACATCATCTTTTCGACTGGCCCAAGAAGGCGCAATCCCCCACAACGGTCGAACAAGCGCTTCCATATTTGCACGCTGTTGGTCGTACACTGCACCGCTACTGCCTAAATACAGCCCAGGTGTGTCAGAAGTAAGTAGCGGTTCTCTTAGCGGGGCAACGATTGTTTCCAGTGCAACTTGATAATCATTTTGGCTCAAAAAGTTGTTATCTATGAATTTTTTCACCATTGGAGCCTCCTTCGTCAATTTACAGAACAGAATAACAAGTTACCGAAACTTTTTCAAACCTATTTTTTTAATTTCTAACCCTAAAAATGAACGCATTCTCATAAACACATCATAACTTAATCTATTTTAATCCTAACCAATTCAAGGTTTACCTAACAAAATATGCACGTCATATTATTAACTTACCTTACACAAAATGAAAATACGGTAAGTTCACACGGAATTCCAGTGAGAATAACTCTCATAACAAAAATTTAGTTTTGTCAAACTTAACTCTTCCATCTTAAATTCAAGTGGCCTTTGGTTATAAGACTTATTTCTTTTTTCATGATAAAATCAGAATTGATCATTGCCATACGAAAACGACATCATTTTTCTAAAGGAGCATAACATGGAAATTAAATTAGACGTTCTTATCACTGAAAATAAAACAACCATCCACTTTTCCAATAACCAAGGCAGCCTTGAAATACTTGAGCTACCCGATATCCAATTAGAAACAGCTCATCCAGCGGTCTATTTTTTAATTAAGGACAAAACCGTTGTAGCCATCGGACGATTGGATTGTGCTATTGCTGATAGTAAATTAGATTATAATAAACAGATCATCATTACTCCACCTTGGGATATCGAACTTGACTATTTAGAGCAACTTTTCATCACTGAAGCAACTGAAAATGGTATCCAACTTACTGAAAATATACAACACCCAACAAAAATCCCAACAAATTCTAAAAAAACAGTGGCTAGTTACAAAGAAAATGTCTTATTAGTTTTAACAAAATTTGGCTATCCCTTCAATCAACAGGAAAAAACCAAAAAAGCCAAACCTGCTAAAGCTCGGCATAAATGGACGAAAGAAGTCAGCCAAATAGAATTTTTTATCAATACGAGAGACAGTAAGGCTACTGTACTTTGGCATAAAAGAAACGAAATGTTGCTAAAAGCTGGCGCAACCATGATGCCAACTCCCCCTCTTAACAAAGATGGTTCTTTGGGCTTCTCTGCCAAAATGGGCCAACGAATCAGAGAAGACCACAAAGATAAAGTAAAAAACTTCACTACAACTGAAGATATCCTCTTAAAAAGTGTCAACGAGGTTGGCTTATTTTTATACTTTGGCGGCACAAACAGCTGGTTAGAACTGATCGATGCCGATGGCAAGACACTTAATGAATGGACCGTTGTTTGATCACTATTTTATCCACTAAACGGAACAAGATACAGTGTTCATGACTGAATATTGAATGCGGTATTCCTGAAGTTTTGCTTCAGCTTACGATTTATAGATATTTGCAAATTCTGTTTAGTATTAAAAACTAACTGAACCTAAATAAAAATAGGCTACTTATTTCTAGTATTTTAGAATAGGAGTAGCCTATTTTTAGATTTATAAGAAAATTTATAGTTTGTTTATAGTTTGTTTACTCTACGTTTACTTACTTGAAGTAAGATTAATTAGTATAAATATAGTTATACAATAAAAAATTGGAGGTTTTACAAATGGTTAACAAAGCAACGTTTAAGGGGAGTTATGTTTATGTAGTATTTACAGTATTGTTTACGTTACTCGCTGTAATGAACGGCTCAAAGGCCTTTGCGTCTGAGTTTGAACCAAATAAAGTATTAGGTTCAACGAATTGGGAAGGAACATTCGTTTACGATGCACAAGGAAATGACGTAACCAGTCAAAATAGTAATTTTATCGGACGAGCAAAATATGACGCAAGTACGAATCGCTATGAGTTTTTTGACAAGCAAACCAATGTTTCTAGAGGGGATAAAGGGGTATTCTTCGTTACACCAGACGGTAAAAAAAGAATCTTACTCTCAGAACTTGGTTATCGAGCAGTTGTTGATATGGTCAGATTAGACAAAGATATGTTTACTTATCGTAGAGAAGGTGTGCAAAAGGATGGCTCAAATGGCTTCGTTTTTGTAGAACATGTTCCTTATAGTGGGGAATTAACCTTTACATCCCAACCACCTGTCCGCTCTAAAGAAACCGGTACAATCATCAAAGATCAACCAGGGATAGATATTCTTAGTTCCACTTTTTGGCAAGGAACAAAAGCACTTGATGAGAATGGCAATGATGTTTCTGAATACAATAGAGGGTATCTAGGCTTAGCCCGTTACGATAACAAATCAGGAAGATACGAATTCTTTGATACAGAAGGTAAATCAAGAGGTGATTTCGGTTATTACGATGTTATTCTTGATAATAAAGAAAGAACACATATTTCTGTAGGCAGTAACTATGCCGCAACATTAGAATTAACAGAATTAAACAGCGGGCGATTCACCTATGCTAGAAATGGAAAAGATGCAACAGGTCAAGATATTACGATTACGGTCGAGCATGAACCATACACAGGAGCACTACCTTTAGACTTTACTTTTAACCCAGCTAACGAGTTGATCGTGATGCCTCCAGTTAAAACAGAGGAAGATGCAGAAGGTTCTGCGAAAAGTAATGCGATTGTCGAAGTAGAAAACCTTACCACAGCAGGTACCGTTAAATTTAGTGAAAATGCGGCGACCGAAGCAAGTATTATTTTTGAAAAGCTAAACACAAAAGATAATCCATCTACTTTGAACGAACAAGAAGCTGGAAAAGCCTCAATCAGTGTCCTTGATACACGAAAAGGAACTGGCGAAAAAGATGATTGGACAGTTAAAACAAAGCTAACAGACGGTCCTTTTGGAAATAAAGGCTTTTTACTAAATAAACTAGGTGTTGTTTTAGAACCATCCACACAAGATAACACATTAACACCAAACGCTAAGGTAACAATGACTGATAGTGATGAGCACCAAGCGTTTACAATCGGGTATCAAGAAGGCAACACTGAAAGAAAAACACTAACACTAAATCCTCAATTAGTAATTGGACAAAGTAATCTATTACAATCAGGCGTATACGGTGCCAATATTACTTGGACATTGACACCTAAAGTGTAAGCTTAACAATGAGAGACTGAGGGATAACTCTTTGGGTTAGAACCTTAGTCTCTTATCAAATTTTTTTATAAAGGAGTCTAGAAAAAATGAAAGTAAAAAGTCTATCCTACTATCCACTATTTTTACTAGCCAGTTTATTGCTTCTACTTATGCTCCCAAATACAGCTTTTGCGCAGGAAACAGCTTACTACCTCAAGCCTTTGATTCCAGAAAACCAGATAGAAAACACGGAAGATTACTTTAATATCGCCACATCCTCCTCAATCGACCAAACACTTGAGTTATTGGTTGTGAACGAATCTACTGAGGAAAAAGTAATCACTGTCACTATTTTGGATGGGATGACAACAAAAGATGGCGCAATTAGCTATGCCATAGATCATAAATACGATGAGGACCAACAATATAAGCTCTCACAGATTGCTAAGGTAAAACAACAGGAAATCACAGTTGAAGCGAATAGCACACAACAAATGAGCATCGCTTTGAACGCTGAACTAAAGAACTTTGATGGGACAATCTTAGGTGCAGTGAATGTGAGCGAAAAAGCAACAGAACAGCCAAACGAGGGTTTAAATAATACCTTTGCTTACAATGTTCCCATTAAAATTCGAGTCAATAAAGAAAATGATAAAAGCCAAATGAACTATAAAGGCTTAACATTAGTCAATAAAAAACCTGAACGATTTCTAAATTTGTCCTTCCAAAACCCTATGCCGAATATCATACGAGACCTAACCCTCTCATTTGAAATCTATAAAAAAGGCCAACCCACGAAGGTTCTTTTTAAGAATAGTATGGCAAACATCGAAGTAGCACCAAATAGTCTATTTTCCCCTGAATTGTCTCTGACAAATTCCAAACTAAAAGCTGGAGATTATGTATTAAAAACTAGTGGGAAATCTGAGAAGATCAATGAAGTTTGGGAAAGTGATTTTACGATCTCACGCTCCGATTCACGTAGTCTTGATGAAGGTTTAGAAGTGTTGGCTGAAGACAATAAAATCTGGATCATTATTGCTGGCATTGCCGCTCTACTTATTTTGGGAGGATCAGGGTATGTTTTTTATAAAAGAAAAAAATAGAACCCTAGTAATCTTCTTTCTAGCCTTGACAAGTAGTTTGTTTTATTATCCTAGCATTGCAAATAGTGAAACGATTGTGAGTGAAGTGACTGTCGAAGTATACAGAGAACCTTCAATCTTCAAACAAGCTATACAAAACGTTTTTCCGAAAACAAATGAAGAGCTGAGTGTTTTTCTAACTTGGATCGGCCTATTTCTCATTATAGGATTTATTTTGTTAGTCTATCATTTCAAAAACCAAAAGAATTTAGGTAACTAATGTGGCGGCTGAAATATCATGCAAATATCACACAATTTGAGCCTTATAAGGTTCATCCAAACACTTTTCCCCTAATTCATAAGTACAATCCTCTGCAGAAATGCAATGATGATGTGACCCCCAAAAGTTGTACGTGGAAAATACAATTTTTGGGGGTCACATCACGACTCACGGAGCGATGTCCCAATCCTCACAAACTTAATCCGTACCTTTTAAAAATCATAAGCCGCTTCTTTTTGTTGGATCATGGTTTGATAGGTATCCAATAACAAGAAGAAATCATCTACAAACCGATCCAAACGAAATTCAATATCAGGATTTTTGATCTCTTGGCGGATAATATCCTTGTCCGTGATAAACACATAGTTCGGCACTAAATTAGCCTTCATGTAACTAAGAACTGGGCGAATTTGTTGTTCAGGAATCAAAAAGTGTTTCTCTGATCCAGCCGTAACGATCATTCCCGCCACTTTATTGCGAAATGCATTCACTGGCAACATATCAAATAAATTCTTTAAGGTGCCCGGCATCGATGCTTGAAAAATAGGTGTGCCAATAATCAACCCGTCTGCTTCCATCATCTTTTTCAATGCTTGACCAACCTCACCTTCATATTGAAGATACTCTCGCCCATCAGCAAATGGAAACTGTAAATCAGAAAAATCAATGATTTCTACTTCAGCATCTGCTCGAACTTCTTTTATTTTATTGATCGTATAATTGACAGCCACTCTTGATTTACTACCAAAAGCTGAACCGATTATCGCTACGATTTTCATCTTATTTCCCCCTAGCCTTTCGTATGCTTTTTCACTTCTGGCATCACTTTTGTCGCAATCAATTCAATATTTTTCTTAACAAGATCAAGTGGCACGCCGCCAAAATCGATTTGCGCCATAAAGCGTTGATGGCCGTAAAGTTCATATTGATACAACATCTTCTCGATAATTTCATTGACGCCTCCTACCATTAGCGTATCTCTGGTATCTTGTGATTGAGCAAAATGTTGTTTTGGATAGGTTCCGCCACGAATCGCACCCCAACCAGCATTTAAGAATGGATACATTTCTTTCCGTGCTTGGCTACCAGTTTCAGCAACATAAAACAAACTCGTTGTAGCCAAAGGAAATTCTTTTTCATTATAGCCGGCTTCAGTTAACGACATCCGATAAGCATCCACCGCACGTTTGAAGATCGGTGCTGGTCCTGCGAGTGTTGTCAACATCATTGGAATGCCATCTAATCCAGCTTTGATCGCACTATCTGCCGGTCCTCCTACTGCTCGCCAAACAGGCAACTGTCCACGCAGTGGTTGCGGTAAAATTTCAGCATTTTGTAAAGGAGCGCGGAATGCCCCTTCCCAATTGATTCGTTCATCAGGTGCTGCTTCATTCAATCGTTTTAACAAATGCATTTTTTCTTCAAACAATTCCTCATAATCTTTTAAATCAAACCCTAAAAGTTCATAAACCCCAACACGAGAGCCACGACCTGCCACAATTTCAGCACGACCATTAGAAATCAAATCTAAGGTAGCATACTCTTCATACACTCGGACTGGATCATTGGTACTTAAAACTGTCACTGAACTAGAAATTTTAATATCTTTTGTTTGTGCTGCGATTGCCGATAGAATCACTTGGTTCGCTTGCCCAATAAAATGACTTTGATGGCTTTCACCAACACCAAATACATCGATTCCTGCTTCATCGGCAAATTTTGCCGCTTCAATAATGTCATTGATTCGTTGCTGCTCGCTGATCAGCTGGCCTGTCATTGGATTTTTAACGTGATCTCCTAGTGAATATAACCCGATTTCCATGCCTTTTGACGAATCAATACCAAATGTTTCATTCATTTTTTTGTTCATTTCCCTACACTCCTATTCCATCGTTTTATTCTGTTGACTGTTTCATTAATTTTTGACTGATTTTGGCTAACTGCAAGACTTCTTGTTTCGTTAAATTGTCAAAAGCCGCTGCCTGTTGCTTACTTTGGGCAATAAAGCAACTATCTAGCTGTTTTTGTCCTCTAGCTGTCAAGGATATATATTTTTCTTTCCATTCTTGTTGGCGTGTAATCCAGCCGTCTGCTTCAAACTGCTTGATCATTTGCGAAACACCACCCTTGGAGATAAGTAATTTCTCTCCTAGCTCCTTTTGTGTGATTGGTTGATTTTCTTGAATTTGATGAAGCATATCAAATTTTGAAGCATTTAGATCATATTGTTTTAAAAACTCATTGGACTGCACATTGCTCTTTTGAACGAACTGCAAGATGGACATCCAACAGCTTAATTTTACTTTTTCTGTAAGTGATAGCTTTTCCATTGTCTGAACCTCCTTTTAGTTTAGAACTAAACTGATAACAATAGTATAATATACTTACTAAAAATAAGCAAACTATTTTTACTTTCTAGCTTTAACTTGTATTACGACTAACACTAACCTTAGCTGAAGTACAATTCTTCCCTTTGATTCTTTCTAGTATTATTAGTATAATGAGTATGTTTTTTAGAATATAACCGAAAGCAATAGAGTGGAGATTATAGAATGATGAATAATTTTTGGGCAGAACTACCAAAGCCTTTTTTTATTTTAGCACCAATGGAAGATGTGACTGATGTCGTCTTTCGCCATGTGGTCAAAGAAGCAGGTGCACCAGATGTCTTTTTTACTGAGTTTACAAATTCGGATAGCTATTGCCATCCAGATGGGAAAGAAAGCGTACGTGGACGTTTAGTGTTTACTGAGGATGAACAGCCAATGGTTGCTCATATTTGGGGTGATAAGCCTGAGTTTTTTAGAGAAATGAGTCTTGGACTAGCCGAAATGGGCTTTAAAGGAATCGACATCAATATGGGCTGTCCTGTCCCTAACGTAGCGGGACGTGGAAAAGGGAGCGGTCTGATTCTACGCCCTGAAGTTGCAGCTGAACTGATTGAAGCGGCCAAAGCAGGTGGGATACCCGTTAGTGTCAAAACACGAATTGGGTACGCAGACATCGCTGAAATGGACGCTTGGCTCACACATTTATTGAAACAAGACATTGCCAATCTTTCTGTTCATTTACGGACACGGAATGAAATGAGTAAAGTCGACGCCCATTGGGACTTGATTCCTCAAATCATGAAAATCCGTGATCATATTGCACCGCAAACCTTGATTACGATCAATGGCGATATCCCTGATCGTCAAACAGGTTTAAAGCTAGCCGAGCAATATGGTGTAGATGGGATCATGATCGGTCGCGGGATTTTTAAAAATCCTTATGCGTTTGAACAAGAACCCAAAGGTCATTCGCCGAAAGAGTTGCTTGGATTATTAGAAATGCAGCTTGATTTACAAGATCATTATGCAACAATCGTGCCACGCTCAATTGTTGGTCTGCATCGTTTCTTTAAGATTTATGTAAAAGGCTTCCCTGGTGCCAGTGATTTACGTGTGAAATTGATGGGGACGAAATCGACGGATGAAGTGCGCGAGATTTTAGAGGCGTTTTATAAAGGTTCAGCAAATAGTTTATCTATTGATTAAGCAGATAAACTAGGTAGTGCAACATACTAAGCTTAGAGGATAAACTTATCCATGGATGAGTTTATCCTCTATTTCCCTATTTTTAGACTGCTCCTCCAAGCAATCTAAATCCACACTCTTCCTTCAACTTTTGCTTCGTTCCATTACAAGAATAATAATTGAATCCATCAAAAGGCTTATTTTTCATCATAAATATAGGTCTTTTTAAAATATATTGATAAAAATAAACAACTTATTGTGCTAGACTGAAATTAGAACTTATTTAATAAATAAAGGAGATCACACATGGCTGGAGATCGCATTAAATTATCACCACAGGAACTACGCACATCTGCTACAAAATACACAGATGGTTCACAACAAGTTCAGGACATTCTACAAAAACTACAGTCTGAACAAGACACCATTCAAGGGAATTGGTAAGGTTCAGGATTTGACAGCTTTAACGATCAATTCACTGCCTTAAAACCAAAAGTAAGTGAGTTTGCGGAGTTACTAGATCAAATCAACAAGCAATTAAATGAAGTCGCAACCATTGTGGAAGAAACGGATCAAACTATTTCTTCTGCGATTGGTCGTGGGCTCTAAGAATTTCAGAGAGATCTGGAGCGATTGTCTCCAGATTTTTTGTTTAGTAAGCTAAAAAATTCGGTGGTGAAGAATTGAAAAAGAAATTTGGAATTATATTAGGAATTATTCTACTTATTAGTTTGTTTATAGGAGGGAAAAAATACATGGATAAAAAAGCAGTAGAAAAAAGCTATCAAGATGGGATTGAACTTATCCAAAACTATGTAACAGATTATTTGGTTAAAAATTATGAAGGTATTGAAAAAATCGAGTGGCAAGGCGTAGGGGTAGAATGGCGGAATTCAGATATTTTTGGGTCGTCTATACTTGGAAATTATGTAAATAGTAAAGCTAGAATATTTGTTTCTGAAAAGGACTTTTTTATTATAAGATTTACCCTAACTGAGGAGGCTGAGTATGATGATAATTCAAAAAAATATGTTTTAAAAGATTATATGAACCCTACTAACTTAGATTCAATCATAGAAATGGAGATAGGAAATACCACTAGACAGCTTAAAGAAAAAGATAAGCTAGTTTTTAAGAATATAATGAAAAATAGTTCAGGAAGTCCAAAAGCTCAAGTTATTTACAATACAAAAATTCATGAGTTGACTTACTAGTGGGGGTAGATATTTTATGAGTAACGAAATTACAACAGAAGTTTTAGCTAAAGCGATTGATACAACAAAAAAAACTGTTAAGCTAAAAAATTCGGTGGTGAAGAATTGAAAAAGAAACTTGGAATTTTATTAGGAATTATTCTACTTATTAGTTTGTTTATAGGAGGAAAAAAATATATGGATAAAAAAGCAGTAGAAAAAAGCTATCAAGATGGGATTGAACTTATCCAAAACTATGTAACAGATTATTTGGTCAAAAATTATGAAGGAATTGAAAAAATTGAATGGCAAGGCGTAGGGGTAGAATGGCGGAATTCTCCTACTTTTGGTTCTTCTATTTTAGGAAATTATGTGAATAGTTATGTAAAAGTGTTTGTCTCTAATAAAACATTTGTCACGATTGAATACCGATTAAATGATGAAACTGAATACAATGATGACTTAAAAAAATATGTATTAACTGAGTATCTGAATCCGACTAATATAGATTCAGCATTAGAAATGGAACTACGTAGTACCATTGGAAAAGCGAACACAAAAGATAAGTTAGATTTTGAAAATATAAAAAAATCTTCTAAGGGTAGCTCAAAAGCTGACGTTGTTTACAACATTACAGTTCACGAACTAACTTATTAAGAGAGGTAAAAATTTATGAGTAATGAAATCACAACAGAAGTTTTAGCAAAAGCAATTGATACCACTAAAGAAACGGTTCAGTCTAAAAATATCGATGACCCAATTCGATTGAATGTTGGAAATGAACAACGAGAGTATCAAATCATAAATAAAGTAGCAAGTGATGAAGATAGCCAACTAAATGCAATGGCTATCGCCCCTATCGTCAATGGGAAACCTGACTATAACAATGTAGCTGTTGTGTACGCTGGAACCAATACGCATAAGGAAACAGGAGCCAACGGTTATGTTACTGCAAGTGGCGCTTTGGCAGGAGGGCTTTCAGGGGAATATGAGGGTGCACAAGCTTTTTTAAACGAAACACAAGTTAAAATAGCCAAACATAACGGCTCGATTACTGACGTTGCCGGTTTTAGTCAATCCGGTGGCTACATGATGAAAATGGCCGCGGAACATGGTAAAAAAATGGGTTTTCAAACAACAAGTTTTGATGACTGGGGACGTGATCAATTTGGAACGCTCACAGATGATCAATTGAAATGGCTGAAAAGTAATCCCGAAATGTTGCGACGATATCAAAACGATTCTTGGGCGAATCTTTCAGGACGTGATCATACTTATGGAACTGTGTCACGTATTGAAGGAATAGGATTCAATGGACATAATACCCTGGCTAAATACTTTGATGGAGACACACTAAATTTAGATCGTTTAGCAAAAGATGGTATTTTTGCCCCAGGTATGACAAAAGCGCAAGTAGAACTAGCTGCCAAAAATTGGGCGAAAAAAAATGGGGATAAAAAATTCTGGACGGGAGACGATGCGGAAGCAAAAGCTCGCGTAAAAGAGTATTTAAAACTATATGGAGCTTATAAGATACTTGATCTTTCAGAACTAAAAAAATTGAGAAAAAAACTAAAATCCAGTGGTGGTGGCTTATCAAAGAATGAAGAAATCTATTTAGATAACAGTGAAGCTTTATTGGCTGTAACGACCGCCTCGCAAACAATGAAAGACGGATTAATTGACGTGATCACAATCTATCAAGATGCGATTACAGAGGCAAAAGAAGTTTGGACAGAAGGACTCCAACATGCTCGTTCAATCGGAACAGAACTGAATGACTCTGAAATTATTGATGCGTTGGCTTCAGTTGGAGCAACAGAAGCCAGTATTGTTACAGAACCTACAACCTTTTATGAAGAACAAATAGCGAAAGCAAAACAGCTCGGTGAAAGCTTTGATAGCCTTGCTTCTGAAATTAAAGCGGGGATTGATAAACTTGTTCAAAGCGATAAGGAGTTGTCCAGTCAACTTTTTTAAAGGAAGGAGTATTCAGTTGGATCAACAAGAAGCAATAAAAATAGATTACCTAAAGAAAAAACGTCAATTTGAAGAAAAAGAAGATGATATTCTTTTTCAAAGAGACCAAGGAATACGCGATTTAGAAGAAATTGCAGATAGGACACACTACTATTTAAAAGACTACGTTCCAGATCAAGAATTTATTATACAAGCTGTACATAAGTTAGAGCGGCTGAAAGATGAGGTCTATGAAGCAGCACAACATGACCGAAAACAAATCGAGCAAGAAATAGAAGAATTAGATGAGACCTATTATCGTGAGATTCGGATATTATCTGATCAGGAATTAGCTAAGAAAGAGAGTGATTTTTGATGCTAGACGATGCAACAAAGGAACTTAAAAAAAAGGCACAGAAAGAAGCCATTGCTTCAGCAATTGGTCATTCCATGAATCAAAAAAAACACACTAATCAACAAACAGCGAAACAAAGTGGCGAAACGAAGCTCTCTTCAGTGAAAGAAAATATGGCAAGTGTTTCCGAAAGTATGGGAAATTCTATCAAAGGACAATTCGGAAAAAAAGTAAAAGAGACATTCAAAAAGCAAAGTGAAAATTTAGATAATTTTTAATAACAAACTTCCTCAATAAAGGGACAAGGTAACTACTAAAACAAGAAAGCTGTTGGATTAACAGGTGAGGAAGCAATTGTGGTAGGTGCAGTAGCAGCATGGGCTGTAAACAAATGGGTGATAGATCCTTTATATGACATTAGTAAAAAAGTAGTAGGAAATGCTGTGAAATCTGTTAAGAATTGGGGGGGAAATCTTTTTGCTTAAAAAAAATATATTCTAATAAAAAGCCAATATGAAGCTAATTACTCTATATACTATGATCTAAAAAATAAACGCTTCTTGAAAAGAAAAGAAAGTACCCCGAAAAGTATTTATTTTTTCTCGGTACTATTTATAGTGTTTGTTAGAGGGTTTAAAGAGACAAAAATAGATTACCCGTTTTGGTTAGTACTATTTACGGTTATTTTTTCCGGCATAATTTTAGGTCTTTTATTTTATAAATTTGATCAATTTACTAAGTCTAAGTCGTTAGAAAAGGTAGATAACTCTTATGAAAAAAGAGAAGATTATATTCTATTAGGAAAAGCATTGTTATCAAATCAAAAAAAAGTATTTATTGCTGTATTAATACTTTTTTTATAATAGCGATAACACTTTATTTTAGTACAACAACTAAAAATTTTTTTGGCGTACTAATGTTGTCTTTTATTTTAACTTATTTTATTAATTTTTGTGCTCCAATAGAAAAAATATATATATTTTCTAATTATGTTAAAAAGAATGGTACAAGTGAAAATTTATAAGGAATAAAGACCTAGATAATGAAATTATTACCAATAGGAACAGTTGTACTTTTAGACAATGGAGAACAAGAAATATAATTGAGACAGAATATTCTAAATCAGATCAAAACTACTTCATACAAGAAAATTGGCATCAAAGAGACACTCTAATTCGCTATTTAACTCACTTCGTTCATTCTCTAAAATCAAAAAAACAACAAAGAAACCGAGACAAAAGCTTATTTCCGAAGAATATGCTTTTGTCTCGGTTTCTTTAAAGCTAGCAAAGTACTTACTTATCTAGACCTATAATTATTGACTATATCGTTGATGTTCCATGAAGCTGTCTTAGTCAATTTTATAATAGACATATTCTGCACGAACTGATGTAGCAGTATTTTGAGTACCAACAGCCACAATTTTATCTCTGTCGGCATCTCCCTCTAATATATCACCCATTACACCTTTTGGTAAAAATGAGACGTAAATCACTGCACCAGGAAGGGTACTTCTTAAAGAAATAAAGCCTTGATTTTCTTCAATACTTAGTTGCTGTTCATAAGAAGAAACTTTGTTGCTATTGCCCATATAAGTTATTAATTCGGGTGTCCCATCAGGTGAATTTAGTTTAGGAATATCTAAGTTCAACTCAGTTATTACTGCTGGTTCTGCCTGATTAGAAATGTCTGTAAAATTCATTTTATTATTTTCTACAAAAATTGTATTCCCTAATCCATTTCCCCAAGTTCCATTAAGGCTTGAATAATCTCCCTGTTGAATTTGTGAAAGAGTCATCACTTCGATTACCTCTTCTTGTTCATTTGATTGATCTACTTCTTTTGTATCCTGAGTTGTACTTGATTGCTCAGCGGTCGTTACTTCTGTTGATTCTTCCGTTTCTTTGACGCTAGTGATTAGTTCCGTCGTTTCTTTCGTACTAGATGATGCGCTATCACTATCAGCACTTGATTTCGTCGGTTTATTACATCCTACTAGTCCCCAAAAAAACACTAAACACAACCCACACAAAACAGTTCTTTTCATTTTTTTCACAATAAACCCTCCAAATTCTTCATATATCACTCCTATAGTAATATATATTGGAAATAACGTCTACAGGCGATCATTTAATAAAAATTCTTATTATATTCTCAACTGCTGTATTTTTCAGAGTAAACAAAGCATTCAAATTTAATTATAACCTAAATTAGATTTCAAATTTAAATACGCTTCCCACAACCATGGATGAATCACCTTAATATTATGATTCAACAAATAATCTACATAATAATACGCAGCATTTTCTAAAGATTTATCTAAGGCCTCCATTAACCCTACAAGATAAGGCGGCTCGCCTACCTGATCCCATTTTATCTTATCCGCTATAAATAAAACTAAATCCAAATCCGTATATTGCCCCTTTAGCGTAGTGTGACACTCAATAGCTGACAGAATTGCTTCATCCGTAATATTAAACTCGTTCAACGCAATTTCTTTCGAGATTTTTTGATGGATGATCAGTGGAAATTCTAGTTCTTCTTCATACAATGTTATACCCATTTTATTTGCTACAGCGATTCTCTGATCATTTGGATAAATCGCGGAAATATCATGGAGATATCCTGCAATCCTAGCCTGCTCAGGTTTTTCTAAATAGCGCTTTCCCAATTCAAAAGCATAGTCACCCACGGAAATACAATGATGATAGGTTTCTATACAATTTTGCTCAAACAGGAAATTTTTTATTAACTGTTGAAGTTCATCCTGTTGAAATTTTGTCATCGGTACGCCTCCTTTCGAAAATCGATTTTCATTTTTTCCAAAATGCATATTGGCGTCGCTTCAATCAAACCACTTAATATGCTATACAAAGCATACATCGTGATTATTTCCTGAATTGCTGTAATTCATTATGCTAGTAAAATGTTCATTTGAAAAAGTGAAAAAACATTTAATTAAGTTTTGCCCTTGTAAATACTCAAAAATGGATAGGTATTGCTCATTTCTCGCAAAAACATATCTATTTTTAATGAGTCCTATTTTCAATAGAAGGATACCATTTTTCTTCAAATATATATTTAAAAGCAACACGATCATTGCCTCCATTAACACATCACTGCAAAGTGAGTGCCCATAATAACATGAATTAGCATCACACAGATGATCCATACACCAGAAATAAGGGATCCGAATGTCCCGAAGGAAAAAACACAAAGTCATCTTTCGTAGTAAATCCGTTTCAGAAACTCAGCTGCTGAGTTGATCAATCAGCGGGAACGTTGACATCCACACAACATAAAGGTATCAAACAAAAAATAGAGTTCCTAATAGAATGACCATTTCCCTTTGCTCGTTCTGATCATTCCAACTGTACTAAAACAACCAATCAACGCGATAATCACTTCTCCAAACGATTCAAAGAACCAGCCAAACGTACTCTTTGGATTGTAAAGCGTTTCAGAAATCTGTAAATCAGTAAAAGTAAAGATAAGTAGTAAACAAGCAATTAAACCAAAAACGATTTTTGTTTGTTTTTTTATTTTCTATCTCCTATTTTTCTTAATAAATTCACTTATATCTTGCATGCAATCTTCTGCCTGTGGATAATTTCCTACGTGATCAATGTATGCATGCCCCATACCTTTGTATAAAGTAAAGGTCGTACCCACTCCTAAATCAACCAATTTTTTAGCATAAGCTAAGCTTTCAAAGGTTAAGAAATCATGCTCTCCTGAGGTGATCATCGTTGTTGGCATTTTTTCACTGACTGACATGTAGGGTGTTAAGTATTTATTTAAAATGTCTTTTGTTCCTAAAATATCAGATAAACTAGTCGTCATTTCACTAAAAATTTCAATTCCAGGACGAATAACGCTGGCTTGTTTCGAATAAATCGCTACATCCTGATCGATATCAAATTCAGTATATTGATCCTTGATTCCACCCATATTAAGCGTCGGATAAAGTAAAATTTGACCACAGACATCGTCACGATTTTCTTCAATATTTCGATTACTACAATACGCTGTTATGTTCCCACCCGCGCTATCTCCCGCGACGAAAATACTCCGCTTATCAGCTCCCCATTCTTCCACATGGTCAGCTAACCATCTTAAGCCAGTGTAACAATCCTTATGCCCGATCGGGAAAGGATTTTCAGGTGCTAAACGATAGTCAATACTGACCGCAATCATATTGGTTTGACTAACAAATAACCTCAAGGCTTCTCTCACAACA
Source organism: Enterococcus sp. AZ170 (assembly GCF_050545135.1). NCBI lineage: Bacteria > Bacillati > Bacillota > Bacilli > Lactobacillales > Enterococcaceae > Enterococcus > Enterococcus sp. AZ170. Next base: position 3,325,622 of record NZ_CP172947.1, read on the forward strand.
TCCGTACTACCAGCAAAGAAACCACCGCCATGAATAAAATAGAGCACAGGTGAATGAGCCATCGGTTTTTCCGATTGAAAACGAGTCATGGGAATATCAAAACCATCTTCCGCTTTAATCGTAAAAGTCATTTCTTTAATGTCCTCTTCAACCATGGGTGTTGAATCTACGCTATTAAACATTTTTCGCAAACGTTTGATTGATTTTGGGCTAGCATCCATTTTCAGCATACTTTTGGGGATAAATTTCATCAGTAGGCTCATTTTTTTAGCCCCTTTATACACCCGTGGATCCATGGCGCCGTCAATAGCACAATCTGGAATTGGTTTTACCATGACCGTCACATCACGACGTGTTTCTGTATATTGTTTATTTCTGATTGCTTCTACTAATTTTAGATCGTATTCCCGTGCCATTATGATTCCTCCCAAAAGTGAAATGATTAATTTTCTTCTAATTCCTCAAGTAAATGATACAAGGCTCCCAACAATCCAGCTTCGTTTCTAAAATGACAGGGGACAATTTCTACTGGTGTTAGCATATTCTCTAACAATGGAACTGAAGCAAGTAATCGTTGATATTGCTGTTTTATTTCGTCTACAAGAATTGGTTGTGCGCTGATACCGCCGCCAATAGCGATTCGCTGTAAATCAACGACGGATTGAACATTCATGATCACAATCACCACATTACGACAGAATTCTTCAAATAATGGATAAATCAACTCATTTTTCTTTTCTAATTCCTCAAAAACTTTTTTACCATCTAACGGATTATCTAAATTCAACAGGCTTGATGCTTGTCGAATGAAATTTACTGCAGAACCTTTCGCTCCCGCCACAGTCTCCAAGCTGATTGGAACATTCGTTGAAAGGAGCATGAAACTTAACTCTCCTGCTTGGAAATGGCTACCCGAGTGAAGTGATTTATTTAAAACAAGACCGCCACCAATTCCTGTACCAAGTGTCATCACACCGCCATTTTCGATGTCTTTTAATTGTCCTAACCACAGTTCCGCAAGTGCAGCTGATTTACCGTCGTTCATTAGGGCACATCGCAGGTTCATATAAGATTCAATAAATTCTTTCAAATGAAACTGATGTAAGTAAACCAACGCTCCACCATGATAGACAACTCCTTCTTTTGAATCGATTTTACCCGGACAACTAACAGCTACCGCTTTAACTTGTCCTTTGTATTGATCAAGAATACCAGTTAAACAGCTTTTGAACTCTTCAATATTCTTTGGTGTCTCTTCTTTTTTCACAAAAATAATTTGGCCACTACGATTAATTAAGGCGTGCTTCATGTAGGTGCCTCCAATATCAATACTTAAAAAGTGAGTAGTTAATTCAGTCATACAGCTTTCCTCCTATTATCTCTTGACAAGATTTTAACAGCGCTTTCAATTGTATTCTACTCATTTTAGAAAGAAATAATAGTATAATTTTATGATTAATGGTATTTTTATATCAAAGGAGCTGAAAATAATGATAGCGCTTATAAAATTTTTGAACCATCTATCCGATATCGCTATTTTTTCTTATATTGTTGTGGATAAAGCAAATGGACAGATCAGTCACCAAAAGAATCTTACAAATCATCAGTTGACAGCTAAACAAATTCAACGAATAATCACGCAAACAAGTATCATTCATAATTATTATTTCAAAGAGCAAAAATTGCTACTATTCGCTTACGATACCGACGAGTTAAATCAATTGGTTTGTCTATTCATTGATGATGAAGTCGGCAATTTCATTTCTCACAACGACCGGTTATTGAAGATTTCTGAAACCATTCATCTATTTATGAAGGAAAAAGAATTCACAGCTAAAGAAGTTCAGTCTCTCAATCAAAATATTCTCTACCTAAGAGAAACGATTATTGAAAAAGTACTAAGTGAGCAAATTGAACAACAACTTTATCATCACGACTTCGAAAGTGAAGAGGCTATGTTTATCGAAGTCATGAACGGTAACGAAGAAGGATTAAAAAGAGACTATTACGCTTTTCAAAAAAATAGCCAAACAGGCCTACTTTCAACTGAATCAGAATTGAGAAATCAAAAAAATATCTTAATTGTAGCCGTAGCGATTTCCACAAGATATGCGATTAAAGGCGGCGTTCCGCATGAACGAGCGTATACTTTAAGCGACAACTTAATTCAAGATATTGAACGAAAAAATCACTTTCAGAGCGCCCAACCACCCGTCTTAGAAATACTCCTATTATTTTGTAAAGAGGTACGTAAATACAACTATATCAAGTACTCTACCACGGTCAAAAAAACGTGTGAATTCATTCATAAAAATATCTACTCGAATTTATCTATCCCGATGATTGCGGCTTACACCAATTACTCTGTCCCTCATTTATCTATGTTGTTTAAAAAAGAAGTAGGACTTTCCCTCAATCAATATGTGATGAAGCAAAGAATTGAAGAAAGTAAGCGATTATTAGAATTTAAACAGTATGATTTAAACACGATCAGCTCATTACTTCACTTCAACGATACGAGTTATTTCATTAAAGTATTCAAAAAATATGAAAATATGACCCCAAAAAGTTACTGGCACGAAAAAAATTAAGGAGGCTCAACATGACTTTTGAACATGAATTTATTGAATATACACACGAATTGATTCCTATCAATTGGATTGTTCATGGTGCAGACCATTCCACAGGTCCTGTGCTGCCTCATTGGCACACGTCATTTGAAATTTCTTACACCTATTCTGGAAAAATTGAAAACTATACAATCAACAACGTTACCTATCAAACAGAGCCTGGCACAATTTTGTTCATTAATTCAGCTGAGGTACATGGCGCTGTTTCCAGTTATTGCGCCGATCTTGAAGCATTGACAATCCAGATACCTTATGACTTTTTAAGTAAACTGATTCCTCACTTTGAGTTTATGCGTTTTGATAATCTCCCTTCTGGAAAACTTGCACAAGTCAATCAATTACGGGAAGCGCTAAGTCAGTTTTATCATCTAGTCAGACGGGAACCGGAAGAGTTTTTAGAGCTACAATTAATCCGTTTAACTTACGAAATAATCTACCTAATGGCAAAAGATTGGATGCATCGTGAAAAAATGCCGATCAATTCAAATGTCTACCATCGAAATTTAGGTCAGATGCAGCCGATCATTTCCTTTATCCAAGAAAATTATCAGCAAGAATTATCTGTTGGAATTTTAGCGAACAACTTTCATATGTCAACGAATTATTTAAGCAAACTTTTTAAAAAAAGTCTTGGATTAAGTGTCATGAAATATGTCCAGCTAGTTCGAATCAATCGAGGGCAAGAACTATTACTTCATAGTGAAAAACCAATTCATGTGATTTCTGATATCGTTGGTTTCCCCAACGAAAAATCATTCAGAAGAACCTTCGAAGACGTTTTCCAGCAAACACCCAAAAAATATCAATTAGACTATCGAAAAAAACAGAATGGCAGAAAATGACCTTTTTTCCGATAGCTTCTGCCCCTTTTAATGAGTGAATTCATGATATCCTTTGCTTGTAATCGATTACAATAACATATTGGAGGACCTATCATGAATAAAAACAGCTTTTTATTTAAAGCATCACTACTGTCTATCTCATTAGTTTTAGTAGCAGGGCCGGCCGTATCATCGCTAATCCCTTTGATGCAGCAGTCTTTTCCAGATCAAAGTACTTCGTCCATTGAACTCATTGCGACTGTTCCAAACTTTGGGATTTTAATTTTTGTTTTGTTAAGCAATATTTTTGTTAAATTTCTAGGCAAGAAAAAGACGGTTTTATTAGGGCTCAGCCTTGCGTTGATCTCTGGCCTTATTCCTGTTTTTATAGAAAATTATACAGTTATCTTAGCCTCACGCTTTATGTTTGGAGCAGGAGTCGGTTTATTTAATGCCCTTGCCGTAAGTTTAATTACTGAACTTTATTCTGGGGATGAGCAGGCCAGTTTAATGGGGCTTCAAGGAGCAATGGGGTCGATTGGCAGCACTGTGATAACCTTATTAGTTGGCTACTTTACTAAATTTGGTTGGCAGAATTCTTTTTTAGTTTACGCAATTACCGTTTTACCATTAGCATTATTCGCTCTTTTTGTGACCTTACCTGCAGCGGAAAAACTAGATGATCCAACCGCTAACACTAAAAAAGAAAAAGAAAGTGTCAACGGAGCGACCATCAGCTTAATGCTTTTCGCTTTAATTGTATACGCTTTATTTTTTGTCATCATGTTAAAAACAGCTACTTTACTGGTGGAAACTGGCATTGGCAAACCAGAAACTGCCGCAAGTATTTTAGGCTCCGTTACAATTGTTGGGATTGTTGTCGGCGTTTTCTATGGCCAGATTTTCAAGTGGTTAAAACAGCTAGTATTACCAATTGGACTATTAGGTATCGGTCTTGGCTTTATCATTATTTTATCCGCCAACTCAGTTGCGATTGTAACCCTTGGTGCTATCGTTTCAGGTTTAGCCTTTAGTTTAGCAGCGCCTTTCATGTTTATGTTAGTTGGGCAAATTGCACCGAAGAATTCCGCTAACTTAGCGACAGGTGTATTATTAGTCGGGATCAACTTAGGCGTCTTTTTATCTCCCACAATCAATAGCTTTTTAAGTAAAACCTTTGGGATGACAACCGCTTCCGATAGCTTTTTAATGAGTGGAATAGGTCTTATTCTATTAAGTGCATGCTCTTTTATTCTGTTAAGTGTTCAAAAGAAAAAGAATGCACAAACTGCTATACAAGAAGATACGATAAAAATTAGAAAAGAGGATGCATAATGGCTTTAGTACAAGTAAACTTTATCTCGAAAATGTTATCACGCACGGTAACCTTTAACGCAATTATTCCTTTAGATCATATCTCATTTGGAAAAGAAGAAGAGGTCCAACAAAAACCACTAAAAACATTGTATTTATTACACGGCGCCTTTGGCAATTATACGGATTATTTATCTGGCACCCGAATCCAACGCTGGGCTGAAGAGCATAATCTGGCTGTTATCATGCCATCCGGTGAAAATCAATTTTATGTCGATAAACCAAATCGTGGTGAAAACTACGGTGCCTACGTGGCAGATGAACTCGTTGAATTTACGCGAAACATGTTTCCTTTGTCTCATAAAAAAGAAGATACCTTCATCGCTGGTCTTTCAATGGGTGGCTACGGTGCTATGATCAACGGATTGAAATACCATGAAACCTTTAGCCATATCGGTGCTTTTTCACCAGGTTTGATGATCGATCAAATTATTGCACGTTCTGAATTATTATCCGTCACAGGTTGGAGTTTAGATTTTTATGACAATGCCTTTGGCGGGATCGATACGATCAAGGATAGTGATAAAGATTATTACTATTTAATCAATCAATTGATCGAAAACAAACAAGACATTCCTAAGATATATCTTCCAATCGGCACAGAAGATTTCTTACTTGAAAGTGTTCGAGGCTTTAAATCATTTGCGGATGAGAAAGAAATTCCACTTACTTATATTGAAGATGAGGGTGGACATGAGTGGGATTTTTGGGATAAATATGTGAAAAATTTCTTGGATTGGTTGCCTTTGGATGAAAAAGGAAATTATTTGAGTAGTGGGAATGTGGCGGAATAACGCGTGATATGAAAGAAAAGTTGTAAACATTTTTTAAGAATTGTGAAGCTTTACGGGCTTTTTAAAACCTAATTTGCTATTCTGTAGTTTGATAGAGGTGTAAAATCTCACATTATCAGCATCTTGAGTAAAATATTTTAATGAAAGAGCATCACTATATATTATACTAGATTTTAAAAGTAACATCGTTAAAAAAAAAGGCTATAGTCACTATGATTTACTAACATAGTAGCTATACCCTTTTTTGATGGTTATTTTTTGTTCAGATTTTATTCATTAATTCACTGACCCTAAGTTAAACTCATAAATCTCATCACTTCAAGACCTATTACATTACTTGAATAATCTTCCCTACCTTTTTTTGTAAATTCAATACTGTAGTTTTCTCCATTCTCCCAACCAACAACGTTTTCTATAATAATTTCTTCCATATCTTTAACCAGTTTTTTTCTGACTACAAAAACATAATCTAATTTGATTAAATGATCTACAATTTCTCTAAGTTTTTTCTCCCCAATGATCTTCCCACTATCAACCAAATTAATATCTCCAAAAGAAATATCAGTTAATAACGACTGAACCACATCTAAAACTTTCCTAGTATTAAAAACTTCTTTAGATACTATTGTTAAACAATAATCTGATTGATAAGAGTAAATTGCAATCAATGATTCTGATAATTCGCCAATTTCTATAGTTGTTTCGTTTTCTTGAGGATGCCACACTAATTTTTCATTAATTTCAATATCTGGCATAGACCATTCTGTATCTACATGCGCATCTAGTAAAGCTTCTTTACTTCTTGTATCTATTTCTGTTTCTGATGAGATTTGGCATTCTATAAATTGTTCACTCTTTAAATTCACAACAACACTATTAATTAAAGAGATTATTTCTCTATAAGTAAATGTATCTGTATTCAACACATCATCTGCAGATATCCGCTTACTACTTTTCTTTTCTACTTTTTCTAAAAAATTAGCAACATTATACATACGACACCTCATTTTCTACTAAATTAAGGCATCTAATGAATCCATCTGCAACAGGATAAGAAACAATATAATTTTCAATACCTTCTATTTGATTTGAATGATTAATCTTATGACAATTCGACCAAGAATCCTTTGGAAATTTTTCCCCTATAAAAAATTCTGGTGGAGTTAAGGTAGCATCTACCAAATTCCAAAAATTTTCTCCCCAGATTTGCATTTTTTTTGATTGCCCACATTGTATTTTTATCATTATTTTTATTTTATCGAACCCTTGAGCGTTTAGTTTTTTTCTCATTTCCTTCATAACCATTAAACAGTCTTTATAATCAAATGTCGTTTTATTTATAAAAAAATCTATGTGGTCTGAATAAACTTCATTAGAACTATCTTGCCACTCTGCAATCAATTCATCTATATTTTCCATATTATTATTCCTTCATATTAAAGTAGTTTCCAACCTATATCTTGTAACCATTTTAATATCTTTTTAGTCAGTTTAGGTGGCTGACCACTAGAATTATGCCCCCATGAACCATCTCTTTTTACCCCTTTTGGTGATTTTACTAGTCATTACCATTACAAAAAAATTTTCTAGAGCATCTAAATGTCATACTTTAAACTATAAAAATAGACACAGATAAACTTCTCTTTTATCTAATGTCTATTTATACCATATTTTATAAACTAAATGAGCTTTTCTTTCCATTTTGCTATCAAAATATTCCTTAATCATGCAGTAATGCTAACTTTCAGAATCTTCTTCATAGGTAATAATATCAAAACTTATTTCAGCATTAATATCATTTAGAAAATGAATCATCGGTGTGTCTACTACCATTGCTGGAAAATCGCCATCATAACAATCTATTGATAACACTACAGCATATTTAATTTGTTCATCATTAGCCATTTTTTTCAGAATACTAGTTTTAGGTTTAAATTTACTTAGTATCTCCTGATATGCTAAAGTAAAATCATACATTTCTTCGAACGTTTTACTATAGCACCAATTATGTCTTGGTTTATATTCATCGGGTAGATTAGGATTATTTTTTATTGCATCCGGCCAATCATCTTTAGTTCTAACTTTTGTTGGTTGTATCTCTAGTTTTTGTGTCATATTTTCTAAGTTAAAATCTTTACCATCAGCAACTAAGCTAATTTTTATTTTTGGTAATTTCATAAGTTCCTCCATCTATTTTATAAAGAAATGTCCAGTTTCTATAATTACATTCCCTCGCTGTGATTTTAAAAGAATTTGTCCTGTAACCGTATCATATAAAATATCAAATTTTGAGACTGCATTTTCACCCACAAACGATTCCTTAAAATCATGAGCATCATCATATCCTTGTTTTTTTGCTTGTTTATTAGCAGCTTTATTTCCATCTATTTTCTTTAAACTACGTTGCTCTCCTGCCCCTCCTTTAGAAGCAAAATTACTCGTAGTTAACCCATTAATACCATCGACAGTTAGAGTAACACCAGCGGTCGTAACAACTACACCTTCTGTCACTATCACACCATCCACAAGGATTCCCACACCACCTGTAGCTAATGTTACAACGGCACAACCGCCAATCGTTCCAATTATACCAGTGATTGTTGTTACCACACCCAAAGTTGTTTTAACAACATTCCCTACAATATCCAAAAATTGAGCAACCGCATCTATGCTTCGATCAAGCCAACTTCCTTTCATCGCCTCTGTTAGTTGAGCTGTTAGCTTCTCATCTTTTACACCATTTGTATAAACAACATAGACAACATTTCCAGCATCATCTAATTCTGTCACCGTTTCAACACGACTTTTTGGTTGGCTATCATTATATCCTTTTAAATTTTTAAACTATTGTTGATTACCATAATCAACAATTCTATATCCGTCTCTTGGATTAAGAAAATTTGCTGGATTGCCTAATTGTGCTAATCCTGTGTTTACGTCACTAATCAAACTAGATAATTCCGAATAATGAGAGGCATGACTAGATTCAAAAGCTTGATATTTCTGTAAAATCTCAATATCTTCTTTAATAGGATCAATGCTCTGTTGTTAAAAAAATTCACCCAATACTGGAACATTCTTCATTGATTTAGCCAAATCACTCATTAAATTAGTATATTCATTTTGAGCAGTTTGTAAATCTCTAAGCAATCCTTCCAAATCATCTGTGTTTAATACTTCATCTGTCTTGCCAACTTCACCAACAAAATCTGTTAAATAGTTATTTAAACTGTTGTCCATCTCATAATAAACGTTGAATAGTGCTTTGTCTATCTCTTGATACGCTTGGAGATGGGTCACAGTTGAAACCCAACCACCACCTAATAAATTTCTATTTCCTGCTAATCCATCTATTGAACTTGTCACAGAATTAAAACTACCTACAGCATTTAAACGTTCCGAACTAATACTACTTTTTACATCACTTAGTTCCTCATACATTATTTTCATCGGAGTCCTCCTTTCTAGTTTCTTCATATAGTAATTCAGCTTTTTCATAAACTGCTTTTCTATCCGTCAGTTCATCTTCAATTTCTTCATCTGCAATAGAAAAAACTTTTGTAAGTTCCCTTTGCTTTTCTTCCAGTTCATCTAATTTTTGATAGACTTGTCTTTCTGAATCTGTCACTTTAGAATAATGTAGGACACGTTCCCATATCTCTTTTTGTCGATTGATCGCTTTTTGACACTCTTCATAAGCAAATGGAATCTCTCCAGTTTTCTTTTTCAAACTGTTGAAATCTTCTTCTGCTTCCTCTGCCTTCATACGCAAGCTAAATAAATTTTTATCCATCTATTCCACCTCATGCTTGCATCGTTGTTGATATGCTATCTTTTATTTTTTTATCTGCTTCTTCAATTGCATTATGTACGGCTTGTACATTTCTTACCTCTGTGGTTAAACAGGTTTTATAAGTATCAATTGTTTGTTGAAAACTAGTTATTAAAGTTTTCAACTCATTTGTTGCCGGACTTGTAGACGTATTAATGCTATTTGTTGGCTTAAAATCAATACTTCCCTTTGCAACTAAAATATCCGCAGCAAATTTAGCAACTGCATTTCCATCTGTACTGATCGTTTCTCCCATTTTTTCACACTCCTATTAATTATTACCGTTAACAATTAAACAGCCATAATAATTATGGCATCATTGGATAGTTAGTAAACCCGACAAATAAAAAAATATATCTGACTAAAAAATAAAAAAGATCGAGAATAAATACAGCGAAAAAATGTTACTCTATAAAAATCGTTCAAGAACCTTTGAAATTAATAAAAAATATAGAGTTCCTCACATCCGTTCCCAAAGCTTACAACAAACATTTGTTTCAGATTTACTAAATCAAGGAATTAATTGCCTAATTATTAAATTTCTTTTCGGTCATGCAGAAACTTCTAACAGGATTAGAAAGTTTACGGACATACAAATGAGCAAACAAAAATTGACACAATTAAACGCTTGGAAGAATATAGACAGACAAACCAAACTCTTAACCAAATCAAAAAAGACACTCTCCAAAAGTTTGGAAAGTGTCTTGAAACATTGTAATTGAATGGTACTCGTAAGCGAATAAATTCGCAACGATTCCAATAATTAACGTTTTGAGAATTGTGAAGCTTTACGGGCTTTTTTAAGTCCCGGCTTCTTACGTTCTACCATACGGGCATCACGAGTAAGAAGTCCCGCGCGTTTTAAAGCAGCACGGAAATCAGGATCTACTTCTAATAATGCACGAGCGATTCCGTGACGGATCGCACCTGATTGACCAGAGTAGCCTCCACCGTTAACGTTTACCATTACATCATAAGCGCCTTTAGTTTCAGTTACGCCAAATGGTTGGTTGATAACTTCACGCAAGTCAGCGTGTGGAATATATTCTTCAACATCTTTTTTGTTTACAGTAATTTTACCAGTACCAGGTACTAAACGTACGCGGGCAACTGCATTTTTACGACGGCCAGTGCCGATATATTGTACTTGAGCCAATGAATTTCCCTCCTTAAATTAGGTTAGTAATATCTAATACTTCTGGTTGTTGTGCAGCATGTGGATGCTCAGCTCCACCGTATACGTTTAACTTAGTAAATTGTTTACGGCCTAAAGTGTTTTTAGGAAGCATACCTTTTACAGAAGTTTCGATTAAACGACGAGAGTTTTTATCGCGTAATTCACCAGCAGTAACAGATTTCAACCCACCTGGGTATTGGCTGTGACGGTAGTAAATTTTATCACTTGCTTTGTTACCAGTTAATTTGATTTTATCAGCATTAATTACAATTACGAAATCTCCAGTATCCACATGTGGTGTGAATGTTGGTTTATTTTTTCCACGTAAGATAGAAGCAACTACAGTTGAAAGACGTCCCATTGGGATATCTGTTGCATCGACTACATACCATTTACGTTCTACTTCGCCAGATTTGGCCATATATGTTGTACGCACGATTCTTTCCTCCAATTTTCTATTCGATGTTTGACATTCACTTGAGTTTCCGGGGCTCATTGTGGGGCAAACAATACCATTTAATATGATACCTTCTATCACTAGTAAAGTCAATGAATTTCTAAGGTTTTCCACTATTTTTCTTCTAATTTTTTACGATTAAAAAATTTTACTTCTAATTTCAAAATAGAAAACACCTAAATATTCGTAATGTATATTACGCGCCTTCCAAAAGTAAAAATGTATATTATTCCTAAAATATTTATTTTTATGTATATTTATTTATAAAAAGTGTTGATTTTTGCATTTTCAAGTGATATGATGAGAACAATAAAAAAAGACAATTAGAAAATAAGGAGTGTTACTCATGAAAGAAAAAGTTGTTTTAGCCTATTCTGGAGGACTAGATACCTCTGTTGCTGTTAAATGGTTAGTGGATGAAGGATACGATGTGATCGCTTGTTGTTTAGACGTCGGTGAAAAGAAAGATTTAGATTTTATCAAAAATAAGGCATTAGAAGTTGGCGCTTCTGCTTCTTATACGATTGATGCTAAGGAAGAATTTGCACAGGAATTTGCTTTGATTGCATTACAAGGTCATACCTTTTATGAACAATCTTATCCATTAGTATCCGCTTTATCCCGCCCGCTGATTGCTAAGAAATTAGTAGAATTAGCTCACGAAACTGGTGCCACCACAATCGCTCATGGCTGTACAGGAAAAGGGAATGATCAAGTCCGTTTTGAAGTCGCGATCAACGCCCTTGCACCTGAGTTAAATGTGATTGCACCAGTTCGTGAATGGAAATGGTCACGTGAAGAAGAAATCAATTATGCCAAAGAAAAAGGTGTACCCGTCCCTGCGGACTTGGACAATCCTTATTCTGTCGACCAAAATCTTTGGGGCCGTGCCAATGAATGTGGCATTTTAGAAGATCCCTGGGCAACACCTCCAGAAGGTGCTTATGAATTAACTGCTAGTTTAGAGAATGCACCAGATGAAGCGGATATTATCGAATTAACTTTTGTTGAAGGTGTTCCAACAGCAATCAACGGAAACGAAATGCTGTTATCCGATTTAATTTTGGACTTGAATGATTTAGCTGGTAAGCACGGCATTGGTCGGATCGATCATGTGGAAAATCGTTTGGTTGGGATCAAATCACGTGAAGTCTATGAGTGTCCAGCAGCGATCACACTAATGACTGCGCACAAAGAGTTGGAAGACTTGACCTTTGTTCGTGAAGTAGCTCATTTCAAACCAATCATTGAAAATCAATTATCACAAATCATTTATGACGGATTATGGTTCAATCCATTAACTGATGCCTTGATTGCTTTCTTAAAATCTACCCAAAAATACGTAAATGGCACTGTACGGGTCAAACTATTCAAAGGACATGCAATCGTTGAAGGTCGTAAGTCTGAAAACAGTTTATATAACGAAAACTTAGCGACTTATACTTCTGCCGATACCTTTGACCAAGACGCTGCTGTCGGATTTATCAAACTATGGGGGCTTCCAACCAAAGTCAACGCAGAAGTCCAAGCATCGCTACACAAAAAATAATCACTGATATGCTTATTTTTTCTAAGTTGAATCGATACGTGAGTTAACTTTTACATTGTTGTAAATAAGGTTATCCGATTCACCTATTTTAACTGACTTATCCAAGGAGAATTTCTTTTTGGTCTGCGGATCGAAATAAGGAGATCGATAAGTCTTCATTTTAGTCTCAAGAAATCAGAACAAACGGTTGGCACAGAAACCACTCCTTCTTATTTTCTCGGAGTAAAACGCTTCTGTCCAACCTTCTTTCTTATCATAATGAATAATAATACATAAATGAGGTGTACAGCATGAAAAAATTATGGGGCGGACGTTTTGAAGGAAAAAGCGAAGCATGGATCGATGCGTTCGGTGCATCGATTCCTTTTGATCAAAAATTAGCCAAACAAGATATTATCGGAAGTTTAGCCCATGTAAAAATGTTAGCTAAGACAGGGATTTTAACGGCAGATGAAGCCGAACAAATCAGTTCAGGACTTACGACGATTCAAGAAAAACTACTTGCCGATGAACTGACATTCAGTATAGAAAACGAAGATATCCATTTAAATATTGAAAAACTGCTCCATGATGAAATCGGTCCAGTTGCTGGAAAATTGCATACCGGCCGTAGTAGAAATGATCAAGTCGCTACAGACATGCATCTTTATTTAAAAGAAATCGTTCAAGAAGTCATTAGCAAGATCCACTTATTCCGTCAAGTTTTAGTCCACAAAGCCGAAGAGAACATTGAGACCATCATGCCTGGCTACACCCATTTACAACATGCGCAACCGATCTCGTTTGCTCACCATATGATGGCTTATTACGGTATGTTAACACGTGATCAAGAACGCTTTTCCGAAAGCTTAAAGCGAATCGATATTTCCCCCTTAGGCTGTGCAGCACTTGCCGGCACGACTTTTCCAATCGATCGTGCTTATTCAGCTGAATTGCTCGATTTTTCTTCAATTTACGAAAATAGTCTAGACGGCGTGAGTGATCGGGACTTTATCTTAGAATTTCTTAGCAATAGTTCCATTCTAATGATGCATCTTTCCAGATTTTGTGAAGAAATCATTTTATGGTGCAGTCACGAGTTTCAATTTGTTGAATTAACAGATACTTTTTCTACAGGCAGCTCGATTATGCCGCAAAAAAAGAATCCAGATATGGCAGAATTGATTCGGGGAAAGTCCGGTCGCGTATATGGCAATTTATTCAGCCTTTTAACGGTTTTAAAAGGATTGCCGTTAGCTTATAACAAAGACCTGCAAGAAGACAAAGAGGGCATGTTTGATACGTCTCACACGATTTTGACTAGTTTAGAGATTATGGCTGGCATGGTAGCGACGATGAAACTGAACCAAGAGATCATGGAAAAGTCCACTGAAAAAGATTTTTCAAATGCAACAGAACTAGCAGACTATCTAGCAAGCAAAGGAATGCCCTTTAGACAAGCACATGAAGTGGTTGGAAAATTAGTTTTAGATTGTACAAAACAAGGCATTTATTTACAAGATGTTCCATTAGAACAATATCAAGCGATTACACCTTTGATCCAATCAGATATCTACCAAACACTGTCGTCAAAAACCGCCATTGAGCGTCGGCATTCGTATGGCGGATCTGGGTTCGATCAAGTCAAAGCCGCAATTGAACGTAGTAAGCTGAAACTAGAAAGCGAAGAAAACTAAAAAAGCTTCTGAAAGATAGCGTACCATCTTTCAGAAGTTTTTAACTTTTTTGATTAACGAGTTTTCGCACGTGAATCTGCATCAATACCAGGCGCTTTGCCTAATTTTGCTTGTAGCATCCAAATGTTTTTCTCAATATCTGTTTTGTTTGCAATAAAGATATCTTGTGTAGAATCATCGCCTTCTTCACCAGACACTTCAATTCCTTTTTGATATAAATCAGCTAAATAACGGTAACCTTCAACTAATTTTTCCATACGTTCAGGAATTGTCCGTTCGTATGTGCCGATCTCATCTGAAATACCAGTATGATCAGCAAATTCTTGTAACGTTGAGTAAGGAGCGCCATCTAATGTAATCAAACGTTCAGATACAACATCCAATTGGTCATTGATTTGGTCCATATATTCGTCCATTTTAGGGTGCAATGTCAAGAATTCTGGGCCACGCATATACCAGTGAGTTTGGTGGATTACCACTGAAAACTGGCTTAGATCTGCAACTAGTTGGTTCAACACTTCTTTAGTTTGTTCAAATTTCATTATACATCATCCTCCTATATTTTTATCTACATTTATAATTGTAGTACGAAATGGTAAAAAAGTACACTAAAATCTTTCATTTTTATATCATTTATCATTTAATAATAATTATAAACTAAAATTTTAGCTATTATTAGGAATCGGTAAGGTATCTAATGAATCAATAATTTCTTTGGCAACTTCATTTAATGCTTCTTCCAATTCTTTGTTCATGCTATCTAAGTCTTTAGAACCTGAAATAAATGCCAAAAATAGGTTGGATACAGCTTCCTTTTGATCTTCTGGAATGAACCACTTACCTTTTTCTTTTTCCAAATGTAATGCAAGCTCAACTGGATCAGTTTTTATCTTGATTGCTTTGACCCTTTCTTCTAAAATAGAAAAAGTCGCTTCTAGCGTTTTTTGATCATCCTTTGCTATCTCTGGATTTGCTAATGTTTCCTTTACTAATTGCCTAGTCATTTCTTGCATTGCACTCACTAGGTCCAATCCTGTCACATAATAAGAAATTGTTGCACCTGTTTTTATTTCGTCTATCTTAATAATTTTATAAGTCGTTTTATCTTTTGCTTGTTTTAATAACTCTTTTGTCAGCTTACTCGCTTCCTCTTGTGGCACTTGCGCTCCTGTAGATGACAAGCCTTTCGCAAAATTTTCCTCAAAAGCTTCACTATTTTCATCTAATTCTTTCCCTAATTGCTCACCATCACGAAATTCTTTAGCAAATCTGCTTTCTTCTTTTTGATAAACAAGACGGTCAACAAACAATTCTCCTGCATCTTCTGCTGAGATTCCCTTAGCACCACAACTTGTCAGGAAAATTCCTACCAAAAGTAAAGAGGCAATCCATAACTTTTTCATTTCCTCTCCTCCGTTCTCTTATTACTAGTAAAACAAGTCCAGCTCTATTTGTCAAAAAAATTTATTCTAAATCTGCTCTTAGTTTTGCTAATTGATGGTAACTTGCGGATAGTTGCTGCTGGGTTGTTCTGAATAATGGATAAATTTGTTGATATACTTGGTGATTTTCTCCATTAGGTTGCACGATTTCGTAGATGTCCACTTGCTCACAAGCCGTTTCCAAGTCTAAAATTTCTCCTAAACTTTTCCATCCTAATAAGACAGCGCCCAAGGCTGACGCTTCCACACTTGCAGCTAATGAGAGCTTGGAACCAAAAACATCCGCCATGATACTTTTGAACATTGCCGAATCAGCAAAGCCACCAGTTGCCCGAATTTCCTTCACTGGTCCGCCAAGTTCTTCTAATTCTGTCAAAATATGTTTTAAGTTCAAACAGATTCCTTCAATAACAGCACGCATCATCAATTTGTCATCGTGGTTTCTTTTTAAGCCAACAAAGCTGCCTGTCGCTTCGGCATTCCATAGCGGTGCACGTTCTCCTAATAAATAAGGATAAAACAGCAATCCTTTAGCTCCTACTGGTGTTTCCTTCACTAGCTCCATCACGGCATCATAGGGATTCTTTCCTAACATTTGCGCTTCATTTTGAGTTTCTTTCAATAAGTTTTCACAAGCCCAGTCAAAAATACCAGCGCCGTTACTTGTCGCTCCTCCAATCACCCAATGTTGTTCATCTAATACACAACAAAAAGTCTCTGCATGAGGATGCGTCTGGGGCTGTTCAACAATATAACGTAGGGCACCACTCGTCCCGACTGTCAAAGTGGCAGTTCCTTTTGCCATAGCACCCAATCCTAGATTGGACAGCGGACCATCTGCTCCACCTAACACAAAAATCGTTTGCTCTGTTAGCCCTAGCCGCTCCAACCATTCCTCTTTTAAATCTGCTAATTGATGCGTTGGGTTCACTAAAATCGGTAACTGTTCCACTTTGATCTCCATCTCAGCTAAAGCCTGTTGATCCCACGTAAGATCATAAATATTTAAGAAACCTGTTCCAGAAGCTGTACTAATATCAGTCAGGTATCGATCAAATAAGCGATAAAATACATACTCTTTCATTCCAATAAATTTCGCTGCTTGCGCATAAATTTCTGGCTGTTCTTCTTTTAACCATCTAATTTTGTGAAAAGGTGTCATCGGGTGCATCGGCAAGCCTGTGTTTTGATAAATCGTTTGTCCCAACGCTGTATCCTTTAACTCTTCCGCATACTTTTCAGCTCGATTATCCGCCCACGTGATAACACGCGTCAACGGTTGATTATGTTGATCCATTACAATCAAGCCGTGCATCGCCGTAGAAAATGATAGGACAGAAATTTCAAGCGGCTGTACTTTGCGTACGACTTGGTTGATACATGTGACCACAGCCTGAAAAATTTGTTCTACATCTTGCTCTGCCATACCTTCTGTTTCTTGAATAAGTGGATAT
This sequence comes from Enterococcus sp. AZ170, assembly GCF_050545135.1. Taxonomy (NCBI): domain Bacteria; kingdom Bacillati; phylum Bacillota; class Bacilli; order Lactobacillales; family Enterococcaceae; genus Enterococcus; species Enterococcus sp. AZ170. The sequence continues at coordinate 3,342,828 of NZ_CP172947.1, forward strand.
CGTATATAACTTGATGCTTGAACCGTTCCATCCTTACTAAAAGCGACTGCCTTCGTTTGAGTTGTCCCAATATCCACACCAATTGCTATTTTTTCCATCTTTTCGCCTCATTTCTCACTTTCATTATTCCTAATAAAAAAATATTTGTCTAGTTAAAAAAATATTTTTTTGCGTATTTCATTATGAAAGGAGCTTTTTTATGTTGATTATGCATTTTATCTTCGGCTGTGTCCTTGGATCATTTCTTTGTTTGACAGCCGCTCGTGTCCCCGTCGGAAAATCCATTTTAGCGCCAGCTTCTCATTGTTCTTATTGTCAAACTAGATTGAAGCCTTTAGAATTGATTCCACTTATCTCAATAGTATTTTTACGTTTTCGTTGTCGTTATTGCAAGCATAAACTATCTGTCGTCTATTTTCTTAGTGAGTTGCTCTGCGGGCTAATAATACTTCTATTCCCACATTCTTTTTACGTTATTTTATTTTTATTGATGGCCATCATCTTATCCTTAACAGATATCTTTTATTTGGTCGTAGAACCTAAAATTTTTTATCCATTGTCACTCATATTATGTCTTTGGCATTTCTATTTAGCATTGCCTTTTTATCCTTTAGTAAGCTGTGGTATTTTTTGGGGATTACACAGTTTAAATTATTTCTTTCCTGATTCTGTTGGTGGTGGTGATATTATTCTACTTACAGTCTGGGGAGCTCTTATAGGAGGTGAAGCGCTTATTTTATTGTTGTTTATCGCTAGTAGTAGTGGATTATTCTTTCTATTATTCTACAAATTCCACTTAAAAAAAGAGCTAGACTCTCTTCCTTTTGTACCTTTTTTAAGCTTAGGGCTACTTTTTATATTTTTATGTAACTAAATAACGAGACAAAAGCAAAAACAGCTTCTGTCTCGATTTCCTTCATTATTTGTCTTGCCAATTCTTGCGGATAAAACCAGCACGTCCAGAACCCTCTTTATATAAGTTGTAGTGAATACTATGTTTTTTATAATACTCTTGATGGTAATCCTCAGCCGGATAAAAGGGTTGTGCTGGCTCAATTTTTGTGACGATCGGTTGGGTAAAACGGCCACTGGCCTGCAATGCTGCTTTCGATTTTTCAGCACTCTCTTTTTGTCTTTCATTTGAATAAAAAATAACTGGACGATAAGAATCCCCACGATCAGCAAATTGACCTAAAGAATCTGTTGGGTCTGTTTGTTGCCAATAAGTTTCCACCAATTTTTCATATGGTATGATTTTAGGATCAAACGTTATCTCAACTGCTTCCGTGTGTCCAGTTGTTCCTTTTGTAACTTGTTCATAGGTTGGATTTTCAACATGTCCACCTGTATATCCTGCTACAACCGAAATAATCCCAGGTTGGCTATCGAATGGTTTGACCATGCACCAAAAACAGCCACCAGCGAAGATTGCTTTTTCATATTGATTTTCCATCGTTATTTCACCTCGTCTTTTTCTCTATCATAAACCTGATGAAACAATAATGGTACTTTTTTGTTTTACTTTCTTATAAACTAACTTGACCTGGGATGCTTCCCATATGTTAAAGTGAATTATATTATTGGAAATGGAGTGAATCAAATGAAAATCATTGTTGAAGAAAATTATGCACAAATGAGTCGAGTAGCTGCTAATCTCTTACTTGGTAAAATGTATCAAAACAAACGTGTGAATCTAGCTATTACCGCAGGGGCTACACCCGTAAAAATGTATGAATATCTGGTTGAAGATGTAAAAAACAAAACCTATCTTGATAATGTTCATTACTATAACTTTGATGAGATTCCCTATAAAAAGAAATCAGGCTACGGCGTTACGATGAATAATCTTAACAAGCTCTTCTTTGAACCTGCTGCTATCAATCCCGATCAAATTCATCCGCTTGATGAGACAAACTATAAAACACAAGATCTTAGAATTGAGCAAGATGGGGGATTAGATTTAATTTTATTAGGTATTGGGGCGGATGGTCACTATTGCGGTAATCTTCCAGGAACAACAACCTTTGAAGATTTGACGTCTTATGTTGGTGAAGATGCTACAGAAGATATGCAGGAAATTTTACTTAGCGAAGTCGGTGGAGATGAGAATGAACGTCCTAATTTTTATGTCACGATGGGGCCAAAAAGCGTAATGCAAGCAAAAGAGATTGTCTTGTTTGCTACTGGCAAGAAAAAGGCTAAGATTATTAAGCAAGCCTTTTTTGGACCAGTGACAAACAATGTCCCTGCTTCTTTACTGCAAGTTCATCCCAATTTAACAATTATCTTGGACAAAGAAGCAGCTTCTGAGATCCTTTAATCAACAAAGCAAAAAAATGCTTGGAATCGACTATCGATTCCAAGCATTTTTTCTTATTATTTATTCAACTCATTCAAAGCATCTTCAGCAGCCATTTGTGCTTCAATATCAGAGATACTGTAGACATTTTCGCTTGCTACGCCAACTTCTTTTGGCTCCATGTTACGGTAACGAGCCATACCAGTACCAGCTGGAATGATCTTACCAATGATAACATTTTCTTTCAAACCAAGTAATGGGTCTTTTTTACCGCGAATTGCAGCATCGGTTAACACACGAGTTGTTTCTTGGAATGACGCAGCAGATAAGAAACTGTTTGTTTCTAATGATGCTTTTGTGATTCCTAGTAAGACTGGACGGCTTGTTGCAGGAACGCCACCAGCTACTAATGTGTCGTAGTTACGATCTTTAAATTCAGCGATATCAAGTAATGTACCTGGTAAGATTTCAGTGTCACCTGGATCCATGACACGAACTTTACGCAGCATTTGACGAACCATTACCTCGATATGTTTATCACCAATTTCCACCCCTTGCATACGGTAAACGCGTTGTACTTCACGCAATAAGTAGTTTTCAACTGATAAAACATCGCGAACTTGTAATAATTGCTTAGGATCGATTGATCCTTCTGTCAATGCTTCACCACGATGGATCGTATCGCCTTCAGCCACTTTCATACGAGCTGTATAAGGAACTGTATACGTACGAGTATCTGTTTTCCCTTTAATTGTTACTTCTTTTTGACGTGTTGCAGGATCTTCAGAGATATCGATCACTTCACCGGTAACTTCTGTGATAACTGCTTGTCCTTTCGGATTACGTGCTTCAAAGATTTCTTGGACACGAGGTAGACCTTGAGTAATATCGTCTCCGGCAACCCCACCTGTATGGAACGTACGCATTGTTAATTGAGTACCAGGTTCCCCGATTGATTGAGCGGCAATTGTACCAACTGCTTCCCCAACTTCAACACCAGAACCAGTTGCTAAGTTACGGCCGTAACAGTGTTTACATACACCATGTTTGGTGTTACATGTAAATACAGAACGGATCGTTACAGTTTCAACACCAGCATCCACGATTTCTCTAGCAAGATCTTCTGAAATCAGTTGATCTTCCCCAATAATTACTTTCCCAGTTTCAGGATGCATTACTGATTTGCGAGTGTAACGTCCAAGTAAACGTTCTTCTAAAGGCTCAATGATTTCATTGCCTTCACGAATTGATTGAATCACTAGACCACGGTCAGTTCCACAATCGTCTTCACGGATAATAACATCTTGGGCAACGTCAACTAAACGACGAGTCAAGTAACCTGAATCGGCAGTCTTCAAGGCTGTATCGGTCATCCCTTTACGAGCACCATGGGTAGAGATAAACATTTCTAAGACAGAAAGTCCTTCTCGGAAGTTTGAGATGATTGGTAGTTCCATGATACGTCCGTTTGGAGCGGCCATCAGTCCACGCATACCAGCAAGCTGAGTAAAGTTGGAGATGTTACCACGGGCTCCTGAATCTGACATCATGAAGATCGGATTTTTAGCGTCCATACTTTCGATCAGTTTTTGTTGAATTTCATCTTTAGCTTTGTTCCAAACAGCAATAACACGTTCATAACGTTCGTCATCTGTAATCAGACCACGACGGAATTGTTTCGTGATATTTTCTACTTGTTTGTGAGCATCATCAATGATTTCTTGTTTCTCATGCAATACCATGATATCAGCGATACCAACGGTCATCCCAGCATGAGTCGAATGTTTATAGCCTAAGTCTTTCATTCTATCAAGCATCTTAGAAGTTTCAGTGATATGGAATCTCTTGAACACTTCAGCGATGATATTCCCTAAGTTTTTCTTCTTGAATGGTAAAACTAATTCTTGCTCTTTAATGTGAGCAGGAATGTCTGTACCAGCTTCTACAAAATATTTATCAGGCGTTTGTACCGTTAAGTTGTAATCTGTTGGTTCATTCAAGTAAGGAAACTCTACAGGCATAATTTCATTAAAGATAATCTTACCTACTGTTGTGATCAAAATACGTTCTTTTTGCCAATCCGTAAACGGTTTGTCGCCAAGTAGCGTTGTTTGAACACCGATACGTGAGTGTAAATGCACGTATCCATTACGCCATGCTAAAACAGCTTCATTCATGTCGCGGAAGATCATGCCTTCCCCTTCACGTCCTTCTTCTTCCATTGTTAGGTAATAGTTCCCTAAGACCATATCTTGAGAAGGTGTTACAACTGGTTTACCATCTTTTGGATTCAAAATGTTTTGAGCAGCTAGCATTAGCATACGTGCTTCTGCTTGTGCTTCTTCGTTCAATGGAACGTGAACAGCCATTTGGTCTCCATCGAAATCGGCATTGTAGGCTTCACAAACTAATGGGTGAAGACGGATTGCACGACCTTCAACTAACACAGGTTCAAAGGCTTGGATACCAAGTCTGTGGAGTGTAGGTGCTCGGTTAAGCAATACTGGATGCTCTTGAATAACTTCTTCCAAGATATCCCAAACTTCATCTTCTCCGCGTTCGATTTTACGTTTTGCGTTTTTGATGTTTGTTGCAATTTCACGTTGCACTAGTTCACGCATCACAAATGGTTTGAATAATTCAATCGCCATTTCTTTTGGTAAACCACATTGGTACATTTTCAAGTTAGGTCCTACGACGATAACTGAACGGCCAGAGTAATCCACACGTTTACCTAGTAAGTTTTGACGGAAACGACCTTGTTTCCCTTTTAACATATGAGAAAGAGATTTCAATGGACGGTTACCTGGTCCTGTAACAGGACGACCACGACGACCATTATCAATCAATGCATCAACTGCTTCTTGTAGCATACGTTTTTCATTTTGAACAATGATGTTTGGTGCGTTTAAATCTAATAAACGTTTCAAACGATTGTTACGGTTGATTACACGACGGTATAAGTCGTTCAAATCAGAAGTTGCAAAACGACCCCCTTCTAATTGAACCATCGGACGCAAATCTGGTGGAATTACAGGAATAACATCCATAACCATCCAGCTTGGCAAGTTTCCAGAAGCTCGGAACGCTTCTAAAATGTCCAAACGACGAATCGCACGAGTTCTTTTTTGGCCTGATGCTGTTTTCAAGTCTTCTTTTAAGCCAGCAACTTCGCCATCTAAATCAACATTATCCAGCAATTGCTTAACAGCTTCCGCACCCATTGCCGCTGAAAAACCTTGACCATACTGATCACGTTTATCGCGATATTCACGTTCTGTTAATAATTGTTTTTTCTCTAAAGAAGTATCTCCAGCATCAATTACCACATAAGATGCAAAGTAAATGATTTCTTCTAAGGCACGAGGACTCATGTCTAAAACAAGCCCCATACGAGATGGAATACCTTTGAAATACCAGATATGTGAAACAGGTGCTGCTAACTCGATATGTCCCATACGTTCACGACGAACTTTAGAACGAGTTACTTCTACACCACAACGGTCACAAACGATACCTTTATAACGAATACGTTTATATTTTCCACACGCACATTCCCAATCTTTAGTTGGACCGAAAATGCGTTCACAGAACAAACCTTCACGTTCAGGTTTTAACGTACGGTAGTTAATCGTTTCGGGTTTCTTTACTTCACCGTAAGACCAGCTTCTGATCTTTTCTGGAGAAGCTAAACCTATTTGCATACTTTCGAATTTATTTACATCGATCAAAAGGGATTCCCTCCATTCAATTAGTTAGAAAAGCTGAATGAGCTATTCACCGTAGTTTGGAACTAGAAACAATCATGTTGATCTTTCTAGCCCATAACTAACGGATTTTATTGGCACTTTATACAAAATGTAAAACAATTAGTCTTTTGTATCTTCAGCAGTTTCTATTTCTTGTTCAAGCACTGCATCAGCTGCTTCTTTTGCTTCCGCTGCTTCTTTTTCTAATTGTTTCGCTGATTGTTGTTCTGCGAATTTTGTTAGGGCATCAACGGTGATCAAGTCATCATCATCATCGTCCATATCACGCAATTCGATTTCTTGTTCTTCAATGTCCAATACGCGCATATCTAATCCAAGTGATTGTAATTCTTTCACCAATACGCGGAATGATTCTGGTACGCCTGGTTTTGGAATTGGTTCACCCTTAACGATCGCTTCGTATGTTTTCACACGACCAACTACGTCATCAGATTTGTATGTTAAGATTTCTTGTAATGTGTAAGCTGCACCGTATGCTTCCAGTGCCCATACTTCCATTTCCCCAAAACGTTGTCCACCAAATTGAGCTTTACCTCCAAGTGGTTGTTGGGTAACAAGTGAGTATGGTCCAATAGAACGAGCATGTAATTTATCATCGACCATGTGGGCCAATTTGATCATGTACATCACACCAACAGAGATACGGTTATCAAATGGTTCACCCGTACGTCCGTCATAAAGAACAGTTTTCGCATCACGAGCCATACCCGCTTCACGAACTGTTTCCCAAACGTCATCATCATTGGCGCCATCGAATACTGGTGTTGCAATGTGGATACCTAACTGACGAGCAGCCATACCCAAGTGCAATTCTAGTACTTGTCCGATATTCATACGTGATGGTACCCCTAATGGATTCAACATGACATCGATTGGTGTTCCGTCTGGTAAGAATGGCATATCTTCTTCCGGCATAATGCGGGATACAACCCCTTTATTACCGTGACGACCGGCCATTTTATCCCCTTCGTTGATTTTACGTTTTTGAACGATATATACACGAACTAACATGTTTACGCCTGGAGATAATTCGTCTCCTGCTTCACGAGTAAAGATCTTCACATCATGAACGATCCCGCCGCCACCGTGAGGCACACGTAGAGATGTATCACGAACTTCACGCGCTTTTTCACCAAAGATTGCATGTAGTAAACGTTCTTCAGCAGATAACTCTGTTACCCCTTTAGGCGTTACTTTCCCTACTAATAAGTCGCCATCTTTGACTTCAGCACCAATACGGATAATGCCCATTTCATCAAGATCTTTCAAAGCATCTTCCCCGACGTTTGGAATTTCACGTGTGATTTCTTCAGGGCCTAATTTTGTATCGCGAGCTTCTGATTCATATTCTTCAATATGGATAGAAGTGTAGACATCATCTTTCACCAAACGACGGCTCATGATGATCGCATCCTCGTAGTTATATCCTTCCCAAGTCATGAATCCAACAAGTACGTTTTGTCCTAAAGCCATTTCGCCTTCTTCCATAGAAGGTCCATCAGCTAATGTATCGCCTTTTTCAACTTTCTCGCCTAAAAGAACGATTGGACGTTGGTTGTAACTTGTTCCTGAATTTGAACGACGGAATTTTGTGACCATATATTTATCTAATGCGCCATTGTCACGGCGAACACGTACTTCAGATGCATCCACATATTCAACGACACCATCATGTTTACATAGTAAAGCGGCACCCGAGTCATGGGCTGATTTGTATTCCATACCAGTTCCTACAAGTGGAGAACGCGGTTGAATCAACGGTACGGCTTGACGTTGCATGTTGGCACCCATCAAGGCACGGTTGGAGTCATCGTTTTCCAAGAAAGGAATACATGCAGTCGCAACAGCAACTACCTGTTTAGGTGAAACATCCATATAATCGACTCTATCGATGGTTACTTCAAGGTTTTCACTTTGCAAGCGAGCCATTACTAATTCTTCAGCAAAAGAACCATCTTCATTTAAGCGTGAGTTTGCTTGCGCTACGATATAGTGATCCTCTGTGTCAGCAGTTAAGTAATCAACTTGATCGGTTACTTTTCCTGTGGCACGATCAACACGACGGTAAGGCGTTTCGATAAAACCAAATTTATTGACTTTGGCATAACTTGACAAGCTATTGATCAACCCGATATTTGGTCCCTCAGGCGTTTCGATCGGACACATACGGCCATAATGGGAATAGTGAACGTCTCGAACTTCATAGCCGGCACGGTCACGAGTCAAACCACCAGGTCCTAAGGCAGATAGACGACGTTTGTGCGTCAACTCACCTAGAGGATTTGTTTGATCCATGAATTGTGAGAGCTGAGAAGAACCAAAGAATTCTTTGATACTTGCAACAACTGGACGAATATTGATCAATTGTTGTGGTGTCAATGTTTCAGTGTCTTGGATAGACATTCTTTCACGAACCACACGCTCCATACGCGCTAAACCAATACGGAATTGGTTTTGTAGTAATTCACCAACTGAACGAATACGACGATTACCTAAGTGATCGATATCATCTACATTACCGATGTCTTCTTGTAAGTTAAAGAAATAACTCATTGAAGCTACGATATCTGCTGGACGAACAGTCTTCACACTTGTATCAGGATAGCCATTACCGATGACATTAACGATGCGTTCAGGATCTTTTGGAGAAAGAACTTTGATTACTTGAACCGTCATTGGTTCAGTAACGACACCATCTTCACTTGGATAATAAGTCACGCTATTTAAGCCGTTATCGATATGCTCACCTAATGTTTCCATTACTTGGTGCGTCATTACAGTGCCTTTTTCAACAATGATTTCGCCAGTTTCAGCATCGATCAATGTTTCTCCTAAAGTTAGGTTCAATAGACGAGTTTTCAAATCTAATTTTTTGTTGACTTTGTAACGACCAACGTTCGCTAAGTCATAACGTTTTGGATCGAAGAAACGAGCGTTCAGTAAGTTACGAGAACTGTCAGCCGTTTTCGGCTCGCCAGGTCGAAGACGCTCATAGATGTCTTTTAACCCTTCTTCAGTACGAGAATCGCTTGCATTTTTGTGTAAATCTTTTTCGATTGTATTGCGTAAGCTTAGTGTTTCACCAAAAATTTCAAAAATTGTATCATCAGAGCCAAAACCTAAAGCACGAACTAATACAGTCAAAGGAATTTTACGTGTACGGTCGATACGTACGTAAGAAATGTCTTTTGCGTCAGTTTCCATTTCCAACCATGCGCCACGGTTAGGGATCACTGTTGAGCCAAAGCCTTCTTTACCATTTTTATCTACTTTTCCATGGAAATAAACACCTGGTGAACGAACTAATTGAGAAACGATAACACGTTCTGCACCATTGATGATAAATGTTCCCATTTCAGTCATTAGAGGGAAATCACCGAAGAATACCTCTTGTGATTTGATTTCTCCAGATTCACGGTTTGTCAATCGTAGTGTAACATGTAGTGGTGCAGAGTAGTTTGCGTCATGCGCGCGCGCTTCTTCCACCGTATACTTAGGTTCTTTTAATTCATAATCCACAAATTCCAAAGATAAATTCCCTTGAAAATCATCAATCGGTAAAATGTCCTCAAACATTTCTCTTAGTCCTTCATCTAAAAACCATTGGTAAGAGTCTGTTTGAATCTCGATCAAGTTGGGTAATTCCAACACTTCACTGATCCGGGCGAAACTTCTACGTTCGCGGTGTTTTCCGTATTTTACTACGTGTCCAGCCAAGCTCTTCACTCCTCTAATTAAAAGTCTATCAAAACACTAACCGAAAATATTTCTTTAATATTACAAATATTAAATATCTGTAATATTGAGCATTTTTTGCAGTTTTTAGGCAAAAAAAAACCAAAAATAGAATGTGCTCTTGAAAATTTCTCGTGCGTTTCTACTTTTGTTTCCCTATTAAAAACCGGAACGGACAATATTTCGTTCCTGCTTTGTCATTTTTCAGATAGTTTTTGCATCTATACATTGTACTTCCTTCTATAGTAAAAGTCAAGGATTTCTTAAGCTTTTATCATTCTTCCAAAAACACTCTTAAAAATTAGAAACACTTGAACTTTTTTCAACATTTTCATCTACCTGTCTCTCCATTTTTTGCATCGAACTTTGTTGATACATAAAAATACCGACCTCCAAAAAATTAGATTTTGGTCTAACTTTTTGGGGTCGGTTCATTGTTGAGCCTCTTTTTTATTGACCTAGAGAGTCTGTCTTATTGAACAGTGATCTCTCCAGTTACTTCGGCATCTTCTTCATCTAATGTTGCTGAAGTTTTGTATTCTTCTTTTTCAAACGTTACATTCCCTTCAACTTTTGTACCGTTTAAAACAAAACCGTTCGCTTTAACTAAGATATCGCCTTTAACCGTTCCATTCACGATGTTGAAGTTCTCTGTTTCTACAACTAATTGAGGAACAGTCAATGTATATTCATCTGTTATTTTTTTATCTCCATCTTGCGCATACAAAGCTAATTTTCTATAGATATCGCCTGAAGTTTCTCCCTTATCGTGGAATTCACCAGCAACTGTTACATCTTTATCAAATGTAATATCTGCTGTTGCTGCAATGATCCAATTTCCGTCTTTGCCTAAAGCTTTCTCGATGACTTCTGGTTTATCACTGATTGAAGCACCACTTACTGTATCAACACTTGAACTCATTGATGTTTCTGTTTTGCTATCAGACGAACTATCTTTAGAATCTTTCTTGTCACCGTTACACGCACCTAATACTAATACTGTTGCTGCCAATGTTCCTAATGTAATTAATTTTTTTGAAATCATTTTTATTCTCCTTATCACTTCATTATTTTTCCACCTAAATAGTAGCATGAAAGCGCTGAAATTCCTAAGTATATACCTTCATAATTATAAAAATTCTTTTTTCTCGGCTCAATCTATCGTTTTACATACAGCTATTCTATCAATTATCAGAAAATTTAAAATAATCTGTTGACATCCTACTCTATTTTCATTTATACTAAACACAATTCAATTTGCGGAGGGATTTTTTATGATACACTCAATCAAACCACAACTGAATAAAGCTTACTTTAGCTACTTTAGATAGTTTTGTATTCATGCAATCGTGGGTACAAACAGCAAAAACCTGTTTTTGTATCTATGATGGCTAGAGCGCTTTGTACTGAACAAACAGCCACGTAGACAATCCTAAGTGGCGAAAGAAGAAGTGTTTAACCTACGACTTTTATCAATCCATTTAGGCATATTGTCTGAATGGATTTTTTGTTTTATCAACTATAAATTGGAGGAATCAAGATGAAAAAGAAATTAGTAGGACTAAGTATCGTATCAGCTGTAGCACTATTAACACTTGGCGCATGCGGCAATAACAAAAAAACAGAGGATGGATCAAACAGCGACAACAAGAAAATTGGTGTTTTACAACCTGTTCAACACGGTTCGTTAGATGCTGCTTTTGAAGGATTTAAAGAAGGCTTAGCAGAAAATGGCTTCAAAGATGGTGAAAACCTAACAATCGAATACAGCAATGCTCAAAACGACCAAGCTCAACTAAAAAGCATGAGTGAAAAATTAGTCAAAGAAAAACCAGACTTGCTATTAGGTATCGCGACACCTGCTGCTCAGTCACTATTGAATGAAACTACCGATATTCCAATTTTAGTCACAGCCGTTACTGACTTAGCGAGTGCTAAACTAGTGAAATCAGATGAAAAACCGGGCGGTAACGTTACTGGGACAACCGACATCGTACCAATCGATAAACAGATTGCCTTATTGTTGTCAATCGTACCCAATGCAAAAACAGTCGGAATCATGTATAACGCAGGTGAAGCCAATTCTAAAATCCAAGCGGATATGGCTGAAAAAGCGTTGAAAGATGCCGGAGTCAAAACCAAAGTCCTAACTGCTAATTCAACAAATGATGTGCAACAAGTTACTACAAGTCTGGCGAAAGATGTAGATGCAATTTATATCCCAACAGATAATACTTTTGCTTCTGCGGCCGCTGTTATCGGTGAAGTAGCCAAAGAACACAAAACACCTGTTATCGCAGGTTCAATCGAACAAGTAGAAGAAGGTGGTTTAGCAACCGTTGGTATCGATTATAAATCACTAGGAAAACAAACTGGCGCAATGGCAGCAAAAATTCTAAAAGGTGAAGCAAAACCCGCTGATATGCCTGTTGAAAAAGCGAAAGATTTGGAACTCTTCGTAAACAAAGAAATGGCACAAGCACTAGATATCGATCCGGATACCATCAAAGCACCTTAGCGTTTAACAAGTCTGGGACATAACTCTACGAGTTATATCTCAGACTCAAGGAATCCGTATAAACGGCGGGAGCAGAAGCAATCACTACGCTTCGATCACATCAAATTCTAAGTGCTAAAGCACTAAGATTTGAGGGCTTCGGAAATAAGCTGGAATTCACAAAAATTTGAAGATCACCAATTAGGAATCATTCAACATCGAAATTGAAAATTCCGTGTTTCTTGTCATTTCCGTGAATTCCTTCTTATTGCTGTAAAACACAACGAAGTATGAGTTGATGTTGCTCAGTACCTACGTGGTTCTCGGGAGTAAACACTCCTGTCACAACCTTATACATAAAATTTATTGAAAGAAGCTGATTTAATTGATAGACATATTACTCTCTTCAACCTCACAAGGTCTTCTTTGGTCCTTATTAGCCATTGGAGTCTTTCTAACGTACCGAATTTTGGATATTGCAGATTTGACCACAGAAGGTAGTTTCCCTCTAGGGGGCGCTGTAGCTGCGGTCATTCTAGCCAAAGACCCAGCAACCTGGCCAGCACCATTCCAGTCATTATTCGACCTTCATTATATGATTGCACCAGTTATAGCATTGATTCTTGCTTTTATCGCTGGTATGCTAGCAGGACTTGTCTCAGGTCTTTTGCACACTAAACTAAAAATACCTGCATTATTAGCTGGCATCATCACAATGACAGGACTTTATAGTATCAATTCTCGCATCATGGGCGCACCAAATATCTCTTTGATCGGCACCGATTCGATTTTCTCTCATGCGCAATCATTAGGACTGACTAAAATTAACAGCGCGATTCTTGTTGGTTTGATCATCGTTCTTTTAGTCATTATCCTACTGGTCTTATTCTTTAAAACAGAAATTGGATTGGCTACACGGGCAACTGGTGATAACCTTGATATGAGTGAAGCTAACGGGATCAAAACTGACAATATGAAAATTATCGGCTATATGCTTTCTAATGGTTGTATTGCTTTAGCTGGCGCTTTACTTGTTCAAAATAACAACTTTGCTGATCTAAATTCTGGTATTGGAACAATCGTTATCGGCCTTGCTTCAATCATCATTGCAGAAGTTCTTTTCAAAAACAAATCACTTGGTTTACGCCTTATTACAATTGTCATCGGTGCTATTTTATACCGCTTTATTCTTGCCTGTGTCTTGGAACTCCGGGTCGATCCAGCTGATTTAAAACTATTTTCAGCAATCATTTTAGTTATCTGTCTGTCTTCACCACTAATTCAAAAAAAATTAGGCTTCTCTAAACTAGGAAAACGTAAAGGAGGTACAAATTGATGCAGCCTGTCTTAACGATCAAAAACTTACATCAATATTTCGAACGCGGTACAGTCAACGAAAATCATGTACTAAAAGGCATTGATTTGACAATCAACCAAGGGGAATTTATTACGATCATCGGTGGCAATGGCGCTGGAAAATCAACCTTACTTAATAGTATCGCCGGAACTTTGCCTATTGAAGAAGGTCACTTAACTTTAAATAACAAAGATATCACCAAGCAACGAGTGGTCGCTCGTTCCAAACAAATCAGTCGCGTGTTTCAAGACCCTAAAATGGGTACAGCTGTCCGCCTAACCGTTGAAGAAAATATGGCCCTTGCGATGAAACGCGGAAAAAAACGTGGCTTAGGAAATGGGGTTCGTAAAAATGACCGTGATTTCTTTAAGGAACAGTTAGCTAGCTTGAATTTAGGCTTAGAAAATCGACTAACTACTGAAATTGGATTGTTATCTGGAGGTCAACGTCAAGCAATTACTTTATTAATGGCTACCTTAATTCGTCCAGAACTGATTTTACTAGATGAACATACCGCAGCACTGGATCCTAAAACATCGATCACTGTAATGGAGCTAACGGAAAAACTGATTAGAGAACAAGAGTTGACCGCCTTCATGGTTACACACGACATGGAAGATGCTATTCGCTACGGCAATCGATTAATCATGCTCCATCAAGGTCAAGTCGTTGTCGATGTTCCTGCTGAACAGAAAAAAGAATTAACTGTTAACGAATTGATGGATATGTTCCACAAAAATAGTGGCAGTGAATTAAAAGACGATCAGTTATTGTTGATTTAAACAAAAAGAGGTTGAGTATGATACCCCTGAACCGACCCCAAAAAGTTAGACCAAAAATCTAATTTTTTGGAGGTCGGTATTTTTATGTCTAAATATAGCTTTGAACTTAAACTAAAAATTGTTCAAGAATATCTGGTAGGGAAAGGAGGAATACAAGCTTTAGCAAATAAGCATGGGGTTAAAGCGGCGGAACAAGTCCATAGGTGGATCAATGCTTATCAAGAATTTGGTGAAGAAGGTCTTTTACGAAAACGTCAAAATCAGAATTATTCTGTTCAATTCAAGCTAAATGCGATAGAGTTATATCAAACAAGTGAGCTCTCCTATCGTGAAGTTGCCAATATTCTTGAAATGAATAATCCAACTCTTATTGCCAACTGGATGCGAAAATTCCGAAAAGAAGGAATCGATGGGCTCTCAAAAGAGAAAGGGCGTCTATCTACCGTGCCAAAAAAAGAAGAACAGACAAAGAAGCATTTAATGAAAGAAACGCTAGAAGAACAGAATCGCATCAAAGAATTAGAAAAGCAGGTTCGTACTCTTCAAATTGAAAATGCCTTTTTAAAAGAACTGAGGAAGCTGCGAAAACAGGAAGCTCAACAACGACGAGTGAATCAATCGCGCGAATCATCGCAAGCCTCCGAGGACAGTTCAAATTAGTTGAGCTTCTTGAAGCATTGAATTTTTCTAAATCAACCTTTATGTATTGGCAAAAACGATTTGACCGAAAAAATCCAAATCAGGAAATTGAAACAGAGATGCTTCATATTCGTCAAAAGCATAAAGATTACGGCTGTTTACGAATGACGAACGAACTAAGGAGCCGAGGATTCCACGTGAATAAAAAGAAAGTTCAACGCTTAATTCGAAAGCTAAGGATTGAAGTCCGCTCTTATACACGGAAATCCCGTCGCTATAGCTCGTATCGTGGAAAAGTTGGAACGATTGCCAAGAACCGAATCCAACGTCGCTTTTACACGAGTGTTTGTCATCAAAAAATAACGACAGATACAACAGAATTAAAGTATTTTGATTGTGATCCCAAAGGAATCATTCGTCAAAAAAAGTTATACTTAGATCCTTTTATGGATATGTATAATAGTGAAATTCTTTCTTATCGTATCTCAGAAAAACCAAATGCACTGGCAATAATGGAAGGATTAGAAGAAGCAATCAGACTGACGAATGATTGTCCTTATCGTCGCACCTTTCACTCAGATCAAGGTTGGGCGTATCAAATGAAAGCTTACAGCTATAAACTGAAGAAACAGAACATTTTTCAAAGTATGTCTCGAAAAGGCAATTGTCTAGATAACTCAATCATGGAGAACTTCTTTAGTCTTTTAAAACAAGAAATTTATCACGGGAAAACCTATTCTGGTTTTGAAGAACTAAAAATGGCAATTGATAACTATATCTATTATTACAACAACGAACGAATGAAAAAGAAACTGAACTGGAAAAGTCCTGTACAGTTTCGAATAGCCGAAAGTAAAGCAGCTTAATAACGAATAAAAAACGGAGTAGATTTCTCTACTCCGAAAAAAGTCTAACTTTTTGGGGTCACTACACCCTCAACCTCTTTTTTTCATGTGTTTTAATGGTTATCAACCACCCATTAAAAAGTCTAAAATATTCCAACCATCAGATGTTTGTCCGCGATATAATTCTGTAAAACCACATCTCGAACAGCTGACTGTGATAAATTTTTTATTTTGTACATCAAAAATTTTTGAAAAGTTACCGCCTGTTGCTTGAAACTGATCAGACACATAATGCGCATTACCACACTTATCACAAACATATTGTTGCTTTTCCATAGTTCCCCACTCCATCTCTATCATTTTAACTCTCGTTTTTCGTTCCTACCACATAAGTATAGCAAGTTCTTCAAGAGAAATCATACATCTTAAGAAGGATTTTCTCGTCCTCTTTCAGCCCTATTGTAGTTGACCCTTACTCTATCCATCAGCTACAATAAAATTACTATAAAGGAGCGAATTCTATGTCTACAAAAAGCCAGGTATTAACTTTATTAATGAAACAAGCCCCAGCGTTTATTTCAGGTGAAGAAATGGCCCAACAACTTTCTTTATCACGAACAGCAATTTGGAAATCAATCAATGAATTAAAAAAAGAAGGGCACGTTATTTCCAGCAGTCGTAACAAAGGATACCGCTATGATAAATCAGATGTTTTATCCGCAGAGGGGATCCGCTTAGCTTTAGATCCTGCAATTCCAGAACTATCAATTACGGTTCTAAACTCCTCAGAGTCTACAATGAAAGATGCTAAGTTAGCAGCAATTAATGGCGAACCAAATAACACATTGATCGTAGCGGATATCCAAGAAGCACCTAAAGGACGATTTGGCCGTCCGTTCTTTTCAAAAGCTGGCAGCGGTATCTACATGAGCATGCTATTAAGACCAAATCAAAATTTCGAGGAAATGGCACAGTATACTGTGATCATGGCTGTCGCAATTGCTCGTGCAATGGATAATTTGATCAACACCCACACAGAGATTAAATGGGTCAACGATATCTATATCAACGGAAAAAAAGTTTGTGGTATTTTATCAGAAGCCATGAGCGATGTTGAATCTGGGCAAATCTCAAACGTTATTATTGGCATGGGGATTAATTTTTCTTTGAAGCAAAATGAATTTCCAACAGCATTAAGAGAAAAAGCAAGCTCCCTATTTCCTAAAACTGAACCGACAGTTACAAGAAACGAATTGATTGCAGAGATTTGGAATCAATTTTATACCATACTAAATCAATTACCTGAACAAGATTTCTTAGAAGAGTACCGTCAAAAATCATTTGTTCTTGGCAAAACTGTATCATTTACGCAAGCGGGAACTAATTATGAAGGGGTCGCCACAGCAATCAGCGATCAGGGGGAATTGGTCGTCCAACTTCATGATAAAACAGAAAAGGTGCTTTCTTCTGGAGAAATCAGTTTAAACAGTATAAACCCATCATCTTAGTAAAAACATCTGGCTAATATATTAAGAATTCCTTAAGAAGCTAAAATGCTTTCTTACAACTATTTTCCTTACATTTCATTTATGTTACATTTATATTGCTAACAATACGAATGTTACAAAAGGAGAATACTTATGAAAAAAGCAGTTTTTTGGTTGGTTGCACTATCTTTTGCTCTACCTCTTACCAGTTTTGCAGACGATGAGCTTTCAACTTCTGGGGAAGTTGAAAGCTCATCGTCTGCCACAGTCACACAAAATTCTAAAAAAGAGCGCCTAAAAATTTCTACCTCTGACTCGAGCTCCACAGAAACTTCCAGCAGCCCAGTTTTGAACGCTTATAGTGATCTTATTCAAACGACTTTAGTTGTATTTCAAGGAGAAACAATTACTCCAGAAATGCTTGTCCAAGACGGCGCCTATCATGGTGCCACATTCAGAGATCTTACGCTTTTGGAAGAAGCTTCAACAGAGAAAATAGGAACCTATTTAGTCAAGGTTAGCTTTATGCTCTATCCTTTAGAGGAAAGCCAAGAGGAAAAGCAAGAAGTTACTCTAAACATGGAGTATACAGTGATAAAACCTACATCAACTTATGATATCCAATTTATTTTCTATGACTCAGATAACAAGCAAGTAAAAGGTAGGGTCTTGTCTACAGATGGAAGTTCCATCAGCAACGTGACCATTTATGGTGAAAACACTGCTAACAATGAAGTAACACCTAAAAGTGTAAAAGAGTTTTATCCTTTTGCTAAATCAAACAATTTTGCTTTAACAGATAATGATGGGTACTTCACCCTTCCTTACCAAGATCATTTCAATTTTATGGCGTTTTCTCCACAAGCAGGTAACTACTCGCCCGTTTACACATTGACTGACCAAGCTTTTGCCAGTGCATCAGGAACAACTGATAGCTCTATACTAGCTAAAAACACTGAATCCTCTTCTGCTACTGCTAAAAAAGAAGAAAAGAAGAAAGCCTCATTCCCAAACACAGGAGAAAAGAGAACGGTTTATCTTTCAATTGGTGGCATTGCCATTATTTTATTTGCTATACTCTTCCTATTTATCAAAAGCAAAAAAAATAATCAGTAGTTTGTAAACAAGGGGTATTAAAAATAAAACGTAAAAAAGAAGAAAGCAGCGTCGTTGTTGATTTCATACTGCTTCCTTCTTTTATTTATATTTTTTTCAAAATAATCGTCAACAACAAACCTAATAAATAACTACCATTGAAAACCATTAGATTTTTTATCGAATAACCAAAACTTTTGGGATGAGGTAGTTCTTCTTTGAACAATTGAAGATTTTTCCACACCACCGGCAATGATAGAAATACAGCCAAAATTGGCCAATGATACACGCCAAATGGTAAGCCAATCAAAATCACTGCATAACATGCCAGCATCAATAACTGGAATAAAATCACACCCTGTTTCCGTCCGATATAATAAACCAACGTATAACGATGATTCTCAATATCTGTATCTAAATCCCTCAAATTATTTGCTAGCATAATGTTGGCAATCGTAAAAACCATCGGTAACGAAGCCCAAATAATAGTTAAAACTGCCCAGATACTCCCATTCAAAGCAAATGTACCCTGACGCCAATCAAGCACTAAATAAAATGGTCGCGACTCCTGAACATTCAAATAAATCGTCATCGCAAAGATCCCCAGGCCCATAGTAAAACCACTAAATACTTCTCCTAAAGGCATGCGGGAAAGTGGTATTGGTCCAAATGTATAAAAAATACCAATAAAACAGCAGATACCACCCATTACTAAAAATAACCAACCGGTTTGAATCGTTAGAAAAATACCGATTACTGCAGAAAAAGCAAGCATGCCAAAGATCATGTTTCGAATAAGCTTCGGAGCAATTCCAGAACTGCCAATAATATTCTCTTCATATTTATACACTTCAGACTTAGCCTTTTTAAAATCCATATAATTATTGATAGCTGTCGTTGCCATATCAAAGACGACCATCCCAATAAAAAATAGTATCGTATATCCTAACTGAAATTGATTAAAATAAGCAATAGAAAATAATATACCAACAGCAAAAGGAAAGAGACTCGCCAATTTTGTCTGGATCTCCACTACTTGTAAAAATACCTTTAACGACATATCTATCCATTCTCCTTATTTCAGATCTTTACGATCTCCCATTGTATAACCTGAATCTTTGCCTAATTCAAACACAGATTCAATATCTTTACTCACATATACTTGGTCCTCTTTTGTAACGAAAATCACATCTACATCTTTCAATCCTTCAGCATATTCCAACCCTTTTTTAACACCCATTGAAAATACTGCTGTTGATAATCCATCACCATCAATTGATTTATTTGTAATGACTGTTACACCGGCAATATCATTATCAAAAGGATAACCTGTTTTAGGATCAAATAAATGATGATACTTCTTACCATCTACTTCTAAAAAGCGTTCATAAATTCCAGAAGTGACTAGCGTTTTATTACTTTCTTGAACGGTTCCGATCACTGTATTGCGCGCTTTATTAGGATCTTGAATTCCAACATTCCAATCCATATCCTTACCGCGTGGGCTATGTCCAAGTACATAAACATTGCCGCCTAAATCAACGATGGCTGTTGTTACGCCATTATCTTTTAAAACTTTCACCACTTCATCTGTAATAAATCCTTTAGCGATTGCACCTAAATCCAGTTGCATACCTTTTTCTTCAAGATAAACTGTTTTATCTTCATCGTTTAATTTTACTTTATGATAATCAACTAATTTTAATGCTTGGTCAATCTCTTCCTGCGAAGGTTTGCGGGCATCGTCAAAGCCGATACGCCATAATTGCGTGATTGGACCAATAGCCATATCAAAACCACCTGAAGAATCTTCACTATATTCATATGCTCGTTTCAACAATGGATAAATATCATCAGAAACTTTAACTGGTTTGATTCCAGCTTGTTCATTGATTTCATCTATTTCTGATCCTTTTTCGTTAACAGTGATTTTATCCCCTAATTCTTTGACACGGGCAAAAGCTTTTTCTAATACCTCTTCTTTGCCATCATCATAGATTCTAACTTGCACATAGGTTCCAAGCAATGACTGCTGATCTGAATAGGGTTCTTTATTGATTTTCGCGTCTTCAGTTTTTCCTTTTGAATTGCAGCCTGCTAAGATGGCTAAAAATAATACTGCCATTAAAATGATCAGTGATTTTTTGTTTTTCATCATATCCCTCTTTCTACATAGAAAAATTGTCTTATTTATAGTAGCGCTTTTTGGTGATAATGGGAAGGATTTTCTATCTTTTGGTTGGGTAAATGGAGGCAACGCTCCTTGCAGTCGCCTTGTACCAATCATCATCTGCTCTGGCATAGCCAGTCATGGTGATTCATTGCGTCACTGATTACCTCTTGATGTTTAGGATCATAGCATTTGGTGATTCCTAGTAAGGTTACTTCGCTCCCTTTGGTCGCCAAGTACTGTTCATCATCTGCTCTGGCATAGCCAGTCATGGTGATTCATTGCGTCACTGATTACCTCTTGATGTTTAGGATCATAACATTTGGTGATTCCTAGTAAGGTTACTTCGCTCCCTTTGGTCGCCAAGTACTGTTCATCATCTGCTCTGGCATAGCCAGTCGCAGTGATTCATTGCGTCACTGATTACCTCTTGATGTTTAGGATCATAGCATTTGGTGATTCCTAGTAAGGTTACTTCGCTCCCTTTGGTCGCCAAGTACTGTTCATCATCTGCTCTGGCATAGCCAGTCGCAGTGATTCACAGCAAAAAGCAGAATCCAATCTAGTACTGGATTCTGCCCATAATTATCTTTTAATTTGTACTATGACAAATTATTTTTTCATTACGATATTATCTACAATGATTTCGTTAGTGTCGCCTTTTTCAGCAGCGTTTACTAATTGTTCTGCGTAGATTACGAATGAGTGGGAGCTGTGAGTTGCACCTGTTACGACTTCAACATTTGCAGCTGATCCGTCTTCTTCGTTCATTGCTTTAACTAATTCTTCATTCAACGTTTTGATGTATTCCGCTGGGCCTACGCCTGATTTTTCTTTCATGTTCTTGTTGTAGTCAGCATCATCTTTTTTAGATTTGCCTTCATCATTCACGTTATCGTAGTTAGACTCTGTTACTTTACCATCTTTAACAACGATTGAAAATTCTGTGTGGTAGCCGTTTGAGTTATTTTTTTCTTTCAATGCATACGTACCATCTTTAAGGTCAGCACCATTATCGATTTCGATTGTTTTAGTGTCGCCAGCTTGAGCTGCTTGGATCAATTGTTGTGCATAGTTTTGGAATGATTCACTAGAATGAGTCGCACCAGTTACAACTTCTACACCGTCAGCGCTTTGAGCTTTCACGAAAGAATCGTTTAATTCTTTGATATATTCAGCAGGGCCTACGCCTGATTTATCTTTCATATTTTTTTCGTAGTCTTTATCATCCGCTTTTGATTTACCATCAGCGTTGATATTATCGTATTTAGATTCAGTGATTTTACCATCTTTAACAGTCATTTCAAATGTAGCACGGTAACCGTTAGATTCATTTTTTTCTTCTAATTTATACGTACCATCTTGTAAATCTGCGCCAGCTTCTTTTTCTCCTGCTGTAGAAGATTCAACTGTTTTTGAAGTTGCAGTATCTGTTTCAGAAGATTTTGCTGTATCTTTTTTGTCGTCTGATCCACATGCTGCTAATAAAAGAGATGAAAGTGCGATAGCTGTGAAGCCCTTTACAATTTTGTTCATTTTCATTTTTGTTCACCTTTTCCTTTTCTTAAACATTCACAATTTTTGTTTGTGATATAATTTACATTCTATAGAAAATTACAATTATGTCAATTAAAGTTATAAAAGAAAAACAAAATTTTACTCGTTTTTCACGTCTTTTTAATAAAAAAAGTTTATTTCCTATATTTAAGAATTGTTATTAGACAAAACCCCAAAATCGCTATATAATGAATTCAATTGTGTAATTATTATCATTTTTTATTTTATTTATCTTAAGGAGCGGATTATCAATGACAAAGCAAAAAATTGTCGTTGTGGGAGCTGGGTATGCTGGAGTTTCAGCAACTAAATTTTTAGCCAAAAAATTAAAAAAAGATTCTGACGTTGAGATTACCTTAATTGATCGTCATTCTTACCACACCATGATGACTGAGTTACACGAAGTAGCCGGAGGGCGTGTTGAACCTTCTGCAATTCAATATGATTTACAACGCCTATTTTCACGTAAAAAGAATGTTACCCTTGTCACAGACACTGTAACTGGTATCGATAAAGACAAAAAAGTGGTTCAAACGAAGTTAGGTTCTTATGAATTTGACCAATTGATCATCGGTATGGGGGGCGAACCAAATGATTTTGGAACTCCTGGAGTGAAAGAACATGGATTTACTTTATGGTCTTTTGAAAACTCTCTGAAAATTCGTGAACATATTTTGGAAACAGTTGAAAAAGCAGCAATCGAACCAGATCCAGAAGTTCGTAAAGCAATGCTGACATTTGTTGTCTGCGGTTCAGGATTTACTGGGATTGAAATGGTCGGCGAACTGATCGACTGGAAAGATCGTCTTGCAAAGGACTTCAAACTTGATCCAAATGAATTTACATTAATGGTCGTTGAAGCAATGCCGACAATCTTAAACATGTTATCTCGTAATGACGCAGCCAAAGCTGAACGTTATTTAGAGAAGAAAAATGTTAAATTATTGCTTAATGCACCAATCGTTGAAGTCGCTGCAGATCACATCAAATTAAAAGATGGCTCTTCTGTTGCAACACACACACTGATTTGGACTGCTGGTGTTAAAGCAACTTCTGATGCTGCTGACTTCGGTTTAGAATCAGCTCGTGGCAATCGTTTGATCGCAAATGAATTCATGCAAGCCAAAGGTTATGAAGACAAAAATATTTATGTTGTTGGTGACTTGGTTTATTACGAAGAGTTCCCTGAAACACCAACACCACAAATTGTTCAAGCTGCCGAACAGACAGGTCATACTGCCGCTGCGAATATTGTGGCTGACATCAAAGGTAGTGAAAAACACAAATTCAAAGGGAATTATCAAGGATTCATGGTTTCTGTCGGCTCTAAATGGGGTGTGGCAAACTTATTTGATAAAATTCACCTTAGCGGTTTCTTAGCAATCATTATGAAACACATCGTTAACTTGAAATATTTCTTTGATATCCGTTCTGGCTATTACATGTTCCAATATATCATGCACGAGTTCTTCCATATTAAAGACGACCGCAATGTAACACGTGGACATTCATCTCGTTATGGTAATGTTTTATGGAGCGTTCCTTTGCGTGTGTTCTACGGTATGGTTTGGTTAGTCGAATCTATGAAGAAAATTGTCGGAACTGGTGATTACTTAAAACCGAGTACTTGGTTTGGTGATGGTTCATGGTTTACCGATAAAGTAGCCTTCCCATTCCCATGGTTACAAGAACAAGTAACAACAGGTGCATCTGCTGCAGGAGCTGAAACAACTGAGACTACAGCAAAAGCTGCTCAATTTGGTTTAAGCTATGCCTATGGTGAAGAACCAATGCAAGTCTTCGAACATATGCCTAAATGGTTTGAAAGTGTGATGAAATTCATGATGCCTAACCAAGAAGTTGCGTTATTCATGCAAAAATTCATGACGATCGTTGAAGTCTT
The DNA here is from genome assembly GCF_050545135.1 of Enterococcus sp. AZ170. Lineage (NCBI taxonomy): Bacteria > Bacillati > Bacillota > Bacilli > Lactobacillales > Enterococcaceae > Enterococcus > Enterococcus sp. AZ170. The sequence goes on from NZ_CP172947.1 coordinate 3,366,964, forward strand.
GATTGCTTTAGCCTTGATTGCTGGATTGTTCACTTGGATAAGTAGTGCAGCTACAATCGGTTTAACAATTGCCTTCTGTCTATCAGGTATGTTCTATTGGGTAAACATCTGGTTTATCTTTGTAGCCTTCGCTTTAATGAATGGCTCTGGACGCGCACTTGGTTTAGACCGCTGGGTTATCCCTTGGGTACAACGTACACTAGGTAAATGGTGGTATGGAACACCTAAATCCAGATATACCAGTAAATAATTACTTTTTATAGTAAAAGTCTAAGAGAGTTCTAGGTTTACTCCTAGAACTTTCTTTTCTCATTATGATAGAATACAGAACAATAAAAACTATAAGGGAGAGGAAAGAGTTGGATTTAAAAGAATTTATTCAGAAAAGTTATTTACGTCCTTGGGATATTGCCATTATTTTACTTTTAACAATTAGCTCTTTCTTGCCTCTTGTTGTTTTTGGTATACAAAATACTGGAACAGATGATGCAACAAAACAAGCAGTCTTAAAAGTAGATGGAGAAGTCATCAAAGTCTTTGAATTGAAAGAAGATGGTCCCACCTATACATATAAATATGAAGCAGCTGATGGTGATTATAATGTAATAGAAGTGAGCGGTGACAGAATCCGTATGGTTGAAACAAATTGCGGAGATCAAATTTGCGTACAGCGAGGGTGGATATCTAAAGCTGGCGAAACACCGATCGCGTGTTTACCCCACAACTTATTCATTACAGTTGAGGCTTCTGACGGGAGTGAGGATGGCAGTTTGATTTATTAAACATCGCCAGTATACTATGAGCAAATTACAAAAAAATATCTATATTTCCATGTTAGTCGCTCAAGGTGTGATAATTGGATTGATAGAAAATATGATTCCCTATCCTTTTGCTTTCGCTCCAGGTGCAAAATTAGGGCTAGCAAACTTGATTACGATCATTGCTATTTTCACGATGCGCAAAAGAGATAGTTTCTTTTTAGTTTGTATGCGCCTGATTTTAACAACCTTACTTGGTGGTACAATTTCTACCTTCTTTTACAGTGCTAGTGGTGCATTACTTAGTTATTTAGGTATGCTCATCATCATGCAGTTAGGCCCAAAACGTGTCAGTATTATCGGAATCAGTGCAGCCGGCGGTTTTTTACATAATGTTGGACAACTATTGACCACTTGTTTCTTTGCTCAATCGTGGGCTCCGATGCTTTATCTACCGTTTCTTTCATTTATCGGCTTACTATCCGGAATCGCGATAGGAATAGCAGCAAATTACCTATTACGCCATGTTCAAACCTTACGGCAATTTCAATTAAATTACGAATCGACAACGAAACATAAATGGAGCCAATATTTCCAATAACATTTTGGCTTGACTGAGTACAATCGAAGGAGTCATCTTATGAACATTCATCCTATGTGGAAAACATATCCTGAACTAGCTAAAGAATTAAATACTACACTGAAGCTGATGGAAAATAGCGTTAATTTAAAAAATAAAGAGGTCGAAAATGCTGTTATGTCCATGATCCACTCTGGCGGCAAACTATTACGACCAGCATACCAACTTTTATTTTCACAATTTGGCGAGAATAGAGAGAGCAAAAAAGCTATTGCTTTAGCTGCCGCAATCGAGTTACTGCACACTGCAACGCTGATTCACGATGATATTGTAGATGATTCAGATATCAGACGCAGCTTGCCAACTATACGTTCTCAATTCGGTAATAGTACAGCCGTTTATGCTGGTGATTATTTATTTGTCAGCTGTTTTAAACTACTTGCTGACTATTCATCTTCTTTAAAGAGTATTCAACTGAATTCTAGAAGTATGGAAAAAATATTGAGCGGTGAATTAGGTCAAATGGACAATCGTTACAATATTGATATGACGATCAAGCAATATCTAGAGAATATTTCTGGTAAAACAGCTGAACTTTTTTCACTAAGCTGTTTTGTCGGTGCATATGAAAGTGGGACCTCAGAACGTTTTGCTAAAAATTGCGGGACCATCGGGGAAAATATCGGGATTGCCTTTCAAATTATCGATGATGTTTTGGATTATACCCAAAGCCCTGAACAAATTGGCAAGCCAGTACTGGAAGATGTCCGCCAAGGAATCTATTCATTGCCACTTTTATATGCTTTACAAAAAGATTCAAAAGCTTTATTGCCACTACTTGAGAAAAAGGAGCAGCTGACTGAAGACGAAACAAAGCAAATTTACTCATTAGTTCACAGCCGAGATGGTGTTGCTAAGGCACAAGAATTAGCAACAAAATATACTGAAAAAGCGTTAAGCAGTATTGAAAAGCTACCAGATACAGAGTCTGACGCTAAAAATACGTTGCTAACGATAACTAAGTTTATTTTGAACCGAACGAATTAAGAATGAGATAACTCAAAAAGTTGAGACTATATTAGAGGTTCGTATCTCTAATATAGTCCCAACTTTTTATACATTCACACTAACATTTTATCTTCTGCATTTCCCTTTAATACCATCTTTTCTTAAATAGTAAACTGATACTGAGGATACACTGATACCTGCTACTGAAACGTAAAACAGCTTTCCTGATTCCTCTTTAGTAGACAATGTTATTCCTAACCCTAAAAACGAGAGTAGCATAATGCCGACTAAACTGTAAATCGCAATCTTTTTTTTCATCTTAAATCCTTCCTTTCCAATTATTCATTTTGTTATTCCCGTATAAAAAAATTCCACTTACAAAACAAAACAAGACAACGTTCAAGCAAATAGCTGATACTATCGAAAATAATGTAAATCCTAAATTACTAGCAATAGATAATGGCTTTTCAAGATTAGTTCCTATCAGTGAAACCAACAAATTAAGACCTATTGCACCACCAGACACTGCTCCACAAGCAAACGCATATTTGAAAACATTTACTGGTTTCTTTCTATAAAGAATCATGACTAAAAATGAGATAAAGAATAGCACCAAATAATTGGTTCCTGGTATGGCAAAAGACACTACTGTTAAAATTAATGAAAGTAGTAATACCATACTGTTTCTTCCACGCTTTCTTATTTTTGCTTCTCTTATCTGGTTGGTCAAAGCTTGTTCCAAAACAATTTTATTATTATATATTAGTAACTCATTTAAACCTAGTAATATTTTCAATGATTCTTGCAATATCTTGGCTGAAACTGTCCCGATTGCAAAGTTTGCTGAGACACCTTTCCCAGTAATCAAGGTAGTTTTCATCTCTGAATAAAAGGGTTTCCCTTCAAGATAAATATTTTTGTACGATCCAGAATACCCTGGAATAAAGCTTGGACCGTACATTAAATTAATGCCAATTGTAGCTCCAGATGTGTAGGCCAAGCGATGCTCTTCTGCTGAGTCAAAAACCCATTCTGAAATTTCAGCCGGTGTATCCACACCTTTTACAAGTAAATCGAACTGTTTTGCTTCAATTAGTCTATCTACATCACATTTAGAATCAATCTTTTGATTGATGATCTCTACCTCACAAGAAGGATCAATATCTAATAAATGCTGTTTTAATGCGTCTATTTTCAATTTGCCTATATCTGATTGCTTATATAGCAATTGTCGGTTCAGATTACTAGCTTCAACTTCATCATAATCGACGATCGTTAGTTGCTTAACTCCTGCTGTAACTAATCCCCATGCCAGATACGAGCCTATTGCACCAGCACCTAAAATCAACACGTGTTTCATCTTGATCTCCTCGTACTGTTCTTCTAAATTAAGAGAAGTAAAAAATGCTTTTGTTCTTGAATCTTGTTTGGCGACATCAACTTCATCTGAAATGATACATTTATTTTTGATTAGTTCTGCCCATTCCTCCTCAGAAAATAATTCACTTGCCCACTCCATTCTATAAACATCATTATTGCTCAAATAGTGTTCTTGTTCCTTTGTTAAAAAGAAGTTATAGCCAATTGGAGTATTAATATATGTTTGCCCCTCCCTTTCCAATATAAAGACAAACGGATTCAAATAGTAATTGCTCATTTTATCCTCCTAATGTTATAAAATAATTGAAATGACTCTAGTTATCAATGTCAAAATAAACGTTGGTATATAAATCAATGATACTCCTGCAAAAGTGACCAAAATAATGCTATCTACCAAGCCAAATTTTTTTCTCACTTTTGTCTTAGAAAACAAAGTTTGAATATATTGAAAGGCTTTTTCCCTTATTTGAGGTTCTTCAATCAACACAGTTAAAATATAATATCCATCTAATTTTAAATAGAACATTAAATTAGCAATAATTAAAGAGACGTTAACTAAAATCAACACTAATCCTACTTGATTGTTGAGATTTAAACAGTATAGTAGCAGCCCCACTGCCAGCAGTGTAGTATTCATAAAAATACCACTTAATAAAATATTCAATCGCGGCCATTTTGCTTTCAACGTGTTTAAAGCACTAATATCCACATAACCACACGGAGCAAAACAATAAAACATAATACCTAATTCAGGAACAGGTAAATTATAATATAAGGCCGTGAGCATATGTCCTAATTCATGGATAAAGAGTGATAAAAAGAAAATAAAAATACTTCCCCCTACAAAAGAAATAGAAAAGTCAATTTGGTTTAAATCCTCCAGCAAAGGTTTTCCTGTTAAAAATAATGCTGCCAATCCTAGACCCATCAATAGAACCTGAAGAGCTGTAAATAATTGATAGATTCTTTGAACTCCCTTTGAAGCAGGTTCAATAAATTTGCTAGGATTTATCAATGGAATTTTGTATTTAAAAAAATTATTTGTATTCTTACACTCGCTACTTTTTAAAAAGCCATTGTCTTTCAGAACTTGTAAAAAACGCTTAATTTGTTCTCCTTGCATAAGAGCTTGATTTTCTGCTACCACACTAGCAAAAGAATTAGGCTTCTCTAACGCTTCTAACAATTTCCCTTCTTTTTCACCAAAGGTATAACTTGTTTTATTCGTGCTATTGAAAACAAAATAGTTAGCGGACTGATGCATCTTTTTCACAAAAATTGCTTTGTTTAATTGGATCGTCCCTTCCATTTCTCCTACCTCCGTTATAGATTTTTTTATTTACTAGTAAAAAATACCCTGCTAATAAATTATGTATATAACTCATAAATTTTTTTAAACAAAGGATGAGTAACCATTTTTGCCCATCCTTTGTTCAGCTATTTAATGCTGCTTCAAAAATCTAGTTAGTCGATTAGCAAATAGCTAATCCTAAGCCAACACCTGCAATAAAAACAAGTGCATAATCCAATGAATCTCTTGCAGCAACTGTTGTGTCAACCATTTCTTCAATATTAAATTCTGTCATCATATTTTCTCCTCCTTTAAAAATTAGCATGCTGCTACTCCAACCAAAATTCCTGCGCCTAAAATCCCCCAACCTAACCAATCTACTGGTGTAGTCACATCTTCCATTTTTTCAATACTAAATTCTGTCATAATAATTTCCTCCTAATTTTTTATTGTTAAATGTGTATAAATAACTGTTAGCTCTTATCTATCATAATTTCAGAGATTCCTTTAATTAACGGCTTCCCAAAATGTAGCCTGCTACAAATGCTCCTGCGATCACTAATCCCATTCTTCTCCCTCCTCTCTTTTTCCTTCATTTTCTCTCACACTTTTTTAAAAAAAGAATGGTAATGGCATAATAAGTACTGCTGGTAAAATTGAAATAATTAAATTTGTCATGCTGGATCTCCTTTCCTATCAATTAGTTTATTTTTATTAAACGATGCAAAACACCGTTTTAAAATGACGAACCAAATGCTACTTCAAATCGATTACCTTCTTCTTTCACATCACCTCCTCAAATAGTACAAAAACTAGATTCTAAATTCAGATGCATAAAATTAATTTTATGATTTATTGGTCTTTAAAACCCAGCGGTTCTCAGAATTTTTGGAAATTTTTGAGAAAGATAGCCCACTTTTATTGGTTTTAAACACAATCATGTTTGCAACAAATAAGACTAGAATCCAGACTACTAAAATGACGAAGCTCTTTTCTCCAAAAGGGGAACTTTTTAGGTTAGCAAAGAAACCTGTATAGCTTCCCATGAAACTATATTCATTAATTGTTGCTAATGTTTCATTAGCCGTTGTAAACATAGGTAACAACGTCGTTATGAACATAATTGGTAATGAATTAATCTGTGCTTTGGACTGCGTTTCTGAAAAAATTCCCACTAGTAAATTAATTAAGACAACTGCAATTGCAGTTAGTATACTGATTACAATATAGCTAAAATATTGCTGATCTAAATCTGCTCCTGCTAGTATTGGCAAAATAACAATTGATGTAATACCAAAAACGATTGGATAAAAAAGTGTCGCAAAAATGTATTCTGTACCAGTTACCCCAGATAAAATTAATGTTTTTAGGTTATTCTTTTCTTTTTCCTCTGAAATAGTATTAGAAATCATATTTCCTATTGAGAATGAAAAACTCATAGCCAAGCACATAAATACAATAGAAATACTTCCTTGATCGTCCATATTCATAAATTTTTTATAGCATAGACACAATACATATGGCATCAAAATTTGAATCAACAAATTCTTATTCGTCTGTAACATATTTGTCCTTAACCACACTAAACTTCTGATTTTATTGAACATTTAACTTCACTCCTGTCAATTTAATAAATACATCTTCTAACGTTGGCTCACATGAATGAACTGAAAAAATTTCTTTTCCTTTATTAAGGATCTTCTCCATTGAAAAAGGAACATATTCATTTTCTCCATTCACATAAGTTACTTTCAATTTCTTATCAGTGTTATATTTTTTGATGATTTCTGTAGGTGTCCCTTGTTCAATTAATTTTCCATTATTCAAAAGAACTAGATTATCACATAATAATGTCGCCTCATTCATATCATGCGTTGTCAAAAATATTGTAGTCCCAGCCTGTTTCAATTTCAGTAAAAGCTCATGTATTGTTTTAGAAGTAGAGGGATCTAATCCACTTGTTGGTTCATCTAAAAATAAAATTTTCGGCTGATTAATTAAGGCCCTCGCTAACAACATTCGTTGTCTCATTCCCGTTGACAGCTTTTCTACAGGCTTATCTTTACTTTCAAAGAGTCCAACTTGCTTTATCAATGTCTCAATTCTATTTTTATCTTGTTTGAATATTTTTCCATAAAGTAACAGATTTTTATATAATGATAATTTTTCATAATATCCGCTTTTATCACTTACAATACCGATATTTTCTAAACTATCTCCTTTAAGAGCGTTTACCTTGTTTCCTAAAATACTGGCTTGACCAGAGTCTGCCTGTAGCTGTCCAGTCAAAATATTAATTGTTGTTGTTTTCCCAGCTCCAGAAGGTCCTAAGAATCCAAAGATTTCACCTTTTTTTATATTGAAGCTGACATTTTCCAATGCAATAGTTTGGTTAAAGCGTTTTGATAGATTTCTGACATTAATCATTTTTTCTCCTCCTCTAATGAATTTCTAAAACTTTGATACTTTTTGGTGCATCGTTCTGTAACACATATTCTTTTATTTCTCTTGCATATAAGTGTATTATTTTAAATAATTCATCTTCAAACAATAATTGAAATAGCTTCTCTTTTTCAGAGTTATTGACGATGACAAGCTTTCTTTGAGTAATTTTTTCTTGTTTTATATAATATTCAATTTTCCCCATATTCAACTCACTTCTCTTTCATAATGTTTATCGATGAGTTTAGTATATTTTAGTTATGTATTTTCCAACATGACATTTATGTCCGTTTTTAATTTCTAGTCCGAAAACCATAACACTCTTAAAAAAATAGAGAAGTCCATCTTTTTTCCTCCTTCATTTCTTATCTTTAACTGATGTATTCAGTATAATGTGATCCTGATTTTTTCAACATGACATTCATGTCCATTTTATTTATTTACTATTTAATCCGAAAACCACAATACTTTTAAAAAAATAGAGAAGTCCATCTTTTTTCCTCCTTCATTTCTTATCTCTAACTGATGTATTCAGTATAATGTGATTCTCATTTTTCTAACATGACATCTATGTCCTGAACTGTAGGTTTAGATAAAACCGAAAAAAAATAAGCTGCTGTAATATGCTTCACACACATTACAGCAACTTAAAAATTATAATTAATTATATTTTGAGAATGAATCAGCCTCCATAATCCAATTTGAGAACGATAGATGTAACTGTTACTTTAACTATTGGTAGCCAAATCATTTTCCCACTCTTCTTTTATCTTAGCAGAAAGTAACTGATCACCAAAAAACTCAGCTCCTTGTGCCCCTAAAAGATACTTTTCTTTTGCTTTCTCTACATTTTTCTCAGAGAAAAGCAGATACTTTCCTTCAATCATGTCAATGATTGGTTTTTTATGAAAATCTTTACTTTTTTGCATAATCAAATTAGATATCTTCACAATCTTGTCCAATTCGCTGTAGCTTTGATATTTGATAATAACACTTACAGCGGTTAGCAAGATAGTATTGACTAGAAATAATTCCATATCTACTGAATAGTCAACTTGTGATATCACATCGTTTAAAAGCTTGTCAAAAAGATTTTCATCGTACTCTTTGTAGTAAATACAGTTGAAATATAAGTTAACAATCAACAAATCATTTAAAGAATATTCCTCTTTATGTTGTAGTTGAAAAAAATACTCACTAAGAATCCCTGTTCCAAAGTCAGTGTTTTCTGTTAAATTAACATCCATTGCTGCTTGTTGTACATCAATTGATAACTGTTCATCTTCAGGTAGAGCATCATAGAATTCCTCATAAATTTTGTCGAAGTAAGATTCTTTCAATGTAATTCTATCTTCTTCTTTAAAGGTGCTTGTCTTCAACAATGATGATTTTAATTGTAAATACTTTTTAGGTAGCTCCATATGTTTCTCGTCAATTAAATGGTGTATAGGTACTGCTAAGTTCTGCGAGATAAACGTCAACTTAGGTAATGTCGGTAAAGATTCCCCTGTTTCTATCCTCGACAACTGCCGAACCGTCAACTGAATTTCATCGCCACAAAATGCTTCCCTACTCAAGCCTTTCTGCTCACGTATTAGCCGAATTTTTTTTCCAAGTTCATTTTTTATATCCAACATAAAATTCACCAACCTTAAAAAAATAGCTCCTTAAATTATTTATACCATCATTATACCATTAATATGGCAACACCATTTAATTAAAATTTAACTTTTTGACTTTAATTTTTACCTCATTGTCACGAATTCTTCTGAACCTGTCGGATGAATCGCTACTGTATTGTCAAAGTCTTTCTTCGTAGCACCCATTTTGATTGCAACAGCAAAACCTTGAAGCATTTCATCGACACCTAAGCCAATACCATGTAGTCCAACGATTTTTTCTTCTTCACCTGCACAAACTAATTTCATATTACATTTTTGGCGATACTCCCCTAGTGCAAAATACATTGGTGTAAATGTTGAGCTGTATATTTTGATATTTTCAGTACCATATTTTTCTTTTGCTTGTGCTTCTGTTAGTCCAACAGTCGCAATTGTTGGATGAGTAAAGACAACTGTAGGGATTGTTTCATAATCCAAATATTCATTTTCTTTTCCATTAAATAAACGTTCGGATAATCTTCTTCCTGCAGCAATAGCAACTGGTGTCAAATCTATTTTTCCAATCACATCTCCTACTGCATAAACGCCAGCCTGTGTTGAATTTTGGAACTTATCAACCTTCACATAGCCTTTATCCGACAATTTAATGTGGGTATTTTCTAATCCTAAATTATCTGTATTTGGTTGGCGACCAGTTCCGAAAACAATACTGTCTGCCGTAATTTTAGTCCCATTTTCAAAGGTAATCACTAATTCTCCAGAATTAAGTTTTTCAATTGAATGAGGTATTGAATTCGGATAAATGTGCATTCCATCTTCAAGGTAATGTTCAACTACTTTTTCAGATAGCATATCATCAAAATCTCGCAATGGCCGTTCTTTTCTAAATGCCCAGTGAGTTTCCGCACCTAATCCATGAATGGTTCCAGCAAGTTCAGCTGCGATATAGCCCGCACCAATAAATACAACTCGTTTTGGTAGTTCTTCTAAAGCAAAGAAACCGTTAGAATCTATCGCGTATTCCTCACCAGGAATGCCTAATTTTTTAGGTCGTCCGCCTGTAGCGATCAAAATATGAGGTGCTGTATACTTTTCACCACCGGCTTCAATTGTATGATCATCAATAAATGTAGCGTACTCAGCTAAAACCTCTACTTTGTTGCTATCTAATCCACGGTAATAAGCCGCATGTAAGTTATCAATATACGCTTCACGATTTTCAACAAGCTTCTTAAAGCTGAAGCCTTTTACTTCTACATCCATTCCGTACCCTTGTGTATCGCGTTTTACCATTTCCATCATTGAGCTTGCTTGCCACATGACTTTTTTAGGTACACAGCCCACATTGACACATGTTCCACCGATATCACTAGCTTCAATTAGTAATACTTTAGCGCCATACATACCGGCACGATTAGCAGAAGCAATTCCTCCACTCCCACCACCGATGACGATATAATCATATTCTTTTGACATAGTTACTTATCCTCCTTGCAATGAAAGGGATAAGCTGTAATAGCGAATCCCTCAATCATAGTATTTATTTCTTCTTACGAATCATATCACCAACAGCCACTGGTTTTTCAACCGGCATCGTTAAAATCATCATTGGATTTGGTGCTCGATCGATCGACTCGTCCTCTTCATTATACATAACTTCTACTGTTTGATGGAAGTGATTGAACCCAGGACCATAAAATTCAATTTCATCGCCTACACTGAAATGGTTCCTTTGACGAATCGTTGCAACTTTTGTTTCTGGATCATATGCCATGACTTCTCCAATAAATTTATATTGAGGAATCTTACGACGCGCTCCAAATAGTTGTTCTTCATCTGTCGGTACATGATAATAAAAACCAGTTGAAAGTTCTCTTTGTGCAACTTTCCACAGCTCATCGATCCATTCTTGTTTACATTCATAATTTTCAGGATCTTCCATATAGGTATCGACCGCTTTTTTGTAAACATTGGCTACTGTTGAAACATAATGAATGGACTTCATTCGGCCTTCAATTTTGAAGCTATCTACACCATTTTGAATCAGTTCGGGAATGTGTTGGATCATAGCCATATCGACCGCACTCATAGAAAATTCTTCCTCTACTTCACCTTTATCCGTTAAGCTTGTACGTTCTCCACCAAAAGGCATGTCGTAAAGCTCATATTTCCAACGGCAAGATTGAGAACAACCACCACGGTTCGCATCACGCATTGACATATGATTAGACAACGTACATCTACCTGAATAAGAAATGCACATTGCCCCATGGATAAACGCTTCGATCTCAACATCCGTATTTTTACGGATTTCTGCCACTTCGTCCATCGATACTTCACGTGCCAAAACAACACGCTCTAATCCTTCATTTTTCCAAAATTCCAGTGTTTCATAGTTGGTAGCTGAAGCTTGTGTAGACAAATGGATCGGTAAGCCCGGTGCTTCCGCTGCACAAATTTCAATCAAAGCCGGATCAGATACGATTACTGCAGAAATACCAACATCACGGATTTCTCGGAAAAAGTCCCCTGCTCCTTCTTGATTTCCCTCATGAGTGACCATATTTGCCGCCACGTAAACTTTTGCTCCATGCTCATTAGCAAACGCTACGCCTTCAATCATATCTTCTTTTGTAAAATTGCCGGCACGACTGCGCAAGCCGTATGCGTTACCGCCGATATAAACTGCATCTGCGCCATAATGAATAGCTGTTTTTAGTTTTTCTAGCGTCCCTGCTGGTGCTAAGACCTCAGGACGCTTCAGTGTTCGTTCGTTTGTCATGTGTTTTTTCTCCTTATTTTATCTCGTCTGGATCTAAATCAAAGAAACCAATATCTAACCCACGGTTTTCTGGATGTAGGGCTTTGATTTGTTCAATTGCTTTTTGTGCCTGATTGCTTGACCAAAGACCTACTTTGATTTGTTCTTTTGCATCTGCGAATAATTTCGCTACTTCTACAAAGTTTTCTCCTGGTGCATAGATTCCGTCAAGTTTCCACTTTGTGTAATTATGTTCATGAAGCTTTTCGAGTTCTCCAATTAAATTCACATCGTTATCCGCAAAAATATGTGTACCATGGCTGTCCTCATAAATTGAATAGTGTGTTTCTTCTTTTTTGGGTTCGGATATAAACAAGCCACGCTCTTTACTGGTTGACTCATCATTCTTTGTGAAATTATAGTAGTTTTGCAACAGCGGACGTTTTGATTGATGGATGCATGTAGCACCATATACAAGCACTTCAGCTGGAACTAGCAAATTGTCTTTCATTGCTTTCATTTCTTCAAAAGGAACTTCTCGTGCTAAGACTGCACCTATCGAGCCACGCTTCGCCCAAAAATTAATTTGTCTGGAACTGGTCACTAGAGTTTCACCATCATAAATATATGGAATCTCGATTCCATCACGCTGGATCACAAATACAACACCAGGATCTCCTACAGTTAATTGATCCGCTTTGACTTCTTGCAAAAAATTCAAATACTCAGGTACCAATTTCATTTTCTCCGGATGCATGATTCCATTCAGTGCAACCGTCACTTTTTTGCCTGCTCTATGAGCCATCTCAATAATGTTTTGCTGCTCTTCACGCGAAAATGATGTCGGCAAGCGTAACCCGAATGTTTCTTCTCCAATATATAAAGTGTCTACCCCAACTGCCAATAACGCCTCTGCTTGTTCTACTGATTCAGCAGTTGCAATAAGTTCAATCATTTTGTATCCTCCCTTAAAAGCTGAATGGACCCGATTAGTATCAATTGAAAAATAAAGCTAGTTTCTATATGATTTCATCTCTATTTACCAGCCTTCTAACAACTGTTTCATAGTAGCATAGGTTCACAAACTTTCCAATAGCCTCTAGTAATTTTAACGCTCATTTTTCACAAAAACAATACTCTACAGCCACTTCAATTGAAAAAAGCTGTACAAAACAGATTCGTTTTGCACAGCGAATTATTGATTATATTGTTTGTAAAATTTGTTCAGGTTTAGGTGATTTGACATTCAACGTTATTTTACCTTTACTTGCGCCAATGGTCACCTTATCACCTAGATGGATTTGTCCAGATAGTAAAGCTTCACTCAAACGATCTTCGACCTCTTTTTGCAATGCACGTCGAATCGGTCGCGCTCCATATTCAGGATCAAAACCAACTTTACCGATTACCTCAATTGCAGCTGCCGTAATCTTTACATTCACATCTTGCTCTCGCAAACGTTGAACAATCGATTTACTCATGATCTTCACAATTTCATGAATTTCTGCTTGATCCAATGAACGGAAGACGACTGTTTCATCAACACGATTCAAAAACTCTGGACGGAAAGCTTTTTTCAACTCTTCCATGATCCGTTTTTGCATTGCGCCATAGTCCTTAGTTAAATCCTGGACATTAAAGCCAACATTTTTTTCATCGCGAATTGCTGTTGCGCCAATATTTGAGGTCATGATCAAAATAGTATTCCTAAAATCGACCTTACGCCCTTTAGAATCTGTTAAATGCCCATCATCTAATACTTGTAATAAAATATTGAAAACATCGGGATGTGCCTTTTCAACTTCATCTAGTAAAATGACAGAATATGGTTTTTGACGAATTTTTTCAGTCAACTGACCACCTTCTTCATATCCTACATAACCTGGAGGTGAACCAATTAAACGGCTAGTGCTGTATTTCTCCATAAATTCAGACATATCGACACGAACAAGGGCATCTTCACTGCCAAACATTGTTTCAGCCAACGCTTTTGCAAGCTCAGTTTTACCAACCCCTGTTGGACCTAAGAACATGAATGAGCCAATAGGTCTATCTGGATCTTTTAACCCACTACGAGCTCTGCGAATTGCACGTGACACAGCTTGAACTGCTTCATCTTGACCAACTACTCGGTGATGTAAGATACTTTCTAATTCAAGTAAGCGTTCACTTTCTTTTTTCTCTAATTGTTGTAACGGTACACCCGTCCATTGTGAAACAACGTTCGCTACATCTTCTTCAGTCACACGATTAGCGTAGCCAGAAGCTTCTTTTTGTTCTAATAAGAGAATATTTTCTAGCTTCCGTGTCATTTTTTTCTCTTTTTGGCGTAATCTTGCTGCACTTTCAAATGACTGCGCTTGAATTGCAGCTTCTTTTTCTTGAACTAAATGAGCAATATCAATGCGTAAACTATTCACCTCAGAAGGTTCATCAGCCAAATCCAAACGAACTTTGGCGGAGGATTCGTCCATCAAATCAATTGCTTTATCAGGTAATTGACGTGAATTGATATAACGAACAGATAACTGAACAGCCGCATGCAATGCATCATCTGTGATTTCCACCCCATGATGTTCCTCATAGCGCGAACGTAGACCTTTTAAAATTTCTTCAGCTTCTTCTGGTGTCGGCTCGTCCACTTGTACACGAGCAAAACGACGTTCTAAAGCAGAATCTTTTTCGATATATTTTTGATATTCATCTAATGTTGTGGCACCAATTGTCTGTAGCTCTCCTCTTGCAAGAGCTGGCTTTAAGATATTGGATGCATCAATCGCACCTTCCGCACCACCCGCACCAATCAGCGTGTGCAATTCATCAATAAATAAAATCACTTCGCCATCTTGATAAATTTCGTCAATCACCTTTTTCAGTCGATCTTCAAATTCTCCACGATACTTAGTACCTGCTACTAAAGCCCCCATATCTAACATCATTAAACGCTTTTCCTGCATATCCTCTGGAACTTCACCATTGACGATTTTTTGAGCTAATCCTTCCGCAATCGCTGTCTTACCAACACCAGGTTCACCGACTAAAACAGGATTATTCTTTGTCCGGCGACTCAAAATTTGAATCAGACGTCTGACTTCTTGTGAACGCCCAACGACAGGATCCAAGTCTTTTTCACGGGCTAATTTTGTCAAATCACGAGCTAATGAGTCTAGTGTTGGTGTTCCTTTAGGTGCTGCTTTTTGAGCTTGATTGTTACGGCGGCGTCCAACATTACCACTCATTTGCGGGTCAGTTATCCCAATTTTCTTCATTAGTAATTGACGCATTTTAGATAAACTCAAACCTAGATTCAATAATATACGTGACGCTAATATATCTTCATCCCTAAGTAGACCTAGTAAAATATGTTCCGTTCCAATATTCGGTGCACCCAATCGTTTCGCTTCATCACCTGCATAAGCAAAAATTTGTTTTGCACGAGGAGAATATGGTAAATAAGCTCCTTTAGGATATGCTTTGACTGTTCCATATCCTGTTAAATGTTCGATTTCTTCACGAATATCATTCTTATCTGCATTTAATTGGCGCAGTGATTTCCCTGCAATACCGTTGGGTTCTAGAACTAGTGCCAATAATAAATGTTCTGAGCCTACAGATTGATGCCTAAAATATTTTGCCTCTTCTTGTGCAATCGCTAAAACCGCTCGTGCACTTTCTGTAAATAATTCATCCATATTATCATTCCTCCTCGTAACTCAAACGTTCTAAAAACGACTGCATCAATTGAGCACGTAAATATTCTTCACTTTTTCCTGCTTTGCCTAAAACTTGTTTACCCAGGACAGAGAGCATCAGATTTCCTTCTCTTTTGGTGATTACTTCTTCTTCATATAACTTTTGTATAAAAATCAGTGCATCCTTTTCTGAAAGCTCATTTCCTGTAAACTTGGCAATTTGTTTTAGTAATTGATCACTATCAGAAATTTGGACCTTAGCAATCCGAATATATCCTCCACCACCGCGTTTACTTTCTACTGAATAGCCTCTTTGAATCGTAAAGCGTGTATTAATGACATAATTAATCTGGGACGGAACACAATTGAATAAATGAGCCATTTCAGCTCTGCGAATCTCAATCTTGCTGCTTTCTTCAAGTATCTTCTTTAAATATGCTTCTATTAAATCCGAAGTATTTTGATTACTCATCACACTCATCCTTTTCCCTTGACTAATACTGACCTTAATTATACATAATTTCAACTGTTTAATAAAGGAGAATGCCTAATTTGATAAGAAAAGATAAACATTCAAGTAATTCACTGCTAAATCAACTTAAATAGAAAAAAAGAACAGAGTGAAAACTCTGTTCTTTCAATCGCCCTATCGGTCCTTGATATAAACCTTACTGATAGAATAATGGAATATAAGGCTGGTAATTCTTGTAAGAACAATTTGAAGAAATATGACGAGATAATTTGTGATATTAAATCTAGTAAACCTCGTCAGAAGCTATTATCTGATAAGGAGATTTCTGAAATAGTAGCTAAATACAAAGATAGTTGCACCATATATGAACTAGCTGATATATATGGTTGTCATAGACAGACAGTCAGCAGACATCTCAAGAAGAATGGGGTTGAGATGAGGAGTAAGATATTTTAACCTCTCGCGGTTCGATTGTAATAAATGCTTTTTATTATTCAATTTATGTAGTTTCATCTCAAATCACTCCTCTATGAATATTATCAAACTTTTTCTTCACCGTTAAATCCTCAGCATTATTATTTGCCACTCTCAAATTATTCTCAGAAGAGAGGAGTACATCTTGCTCTTATTCAAAATTAGTAATATCTATATTTTGCTCCCGCATAAAAACTACTTCTTGCTTATACTCCAAGAAATTAAGTACAGCATTTCTAAGAAGCGAGATAATCGGAATAAAGAATTGAGGACGAATCATATACATTTTTTCATATTCCTAGGAAACATCTACTATCAAAGCTCATTATCTGCTTCAAGCATAGAAACGAGAATAGCCTATTCACCTTTTTCTCATTTTTATCTTTGTCTAATTCTTTGAAAAAGCGTTCATTTTTCTTTTTAGTTTCAGTCTCATCACCTTCATTTTTCATCTCAAACATAATAAAAATAATCTCAGTTCCATTTTTGTCGTGTTCTCAATAAATTTAGCCATCCTCACTACCAAACTTAACATCATTGACCTTGCCAATCTTAACATTTTGGAATGCCGTCAAAGGCTATTTAACTCTATCTCACACTTTTTTTCTAAGCTTTCACAAACCATCTTAGTAGATTGTTTAGCCTTAAAAGCTTTGTAGAAGCCAATACGAATGTAAATCTAGACCAGCCTCTTGTATAACTTAAACCTAGTATCGCATTTCTTAGGAGAAGACCCTTCCCTCCATCTAGTTTAAGAAATTGATAATAGCACTCAAATAAAATTCCGCTATAACAAAAGTAGCAACAGGTAACTTTCATATATCTGAATTAATCCCTTACCTTACTATCTAATATATCAAATTCTTTTTGTAACATATCAATAATCGCACTCTCCAAGTGAACGATCTCCTTAAATTGCTTCTCAATATCTTTCAAATTTGCTTTTTCTGCTATCACTGCCTTCATAAGTGTTAAAAATATATTCGACCATTTACTATAAGAATTTAAATATTCATTTTCCAAATTTTGTCTTTTTCTTAATCTAAAAAAGTCTGCCGCCTGTTTTCTACTTCTACAGATCTTGTCTATCTCTTCTAACAGGAAATCAATCGCAATAAAGTTTCTTTCTCTTATTGCACTTACGATATCCGTAGTCATCTCTTTCAACCCAGATAAGCCACAATAAGATAGATAGTTCTCATAGTTCTCATATTGTGCTGCCTCTGTCATTATTTTTAAATTATCCGCTATAGCATCAACAGTACTGATTGTTTTTGAGGTATGTTTTGCTTTTTTCAGATCAATCAGTTTGCAGTTCAAGTGTTTTTGAGATTGATTCCACCATGAAATAAGTAGTTCAGGCTCAACTTCATCTTGATAGTTAAAATAATTATCTTGAACGAAGATCATATTTTTTTTCACTTTAATAATTAACGCATGAACATGATGGTTTTTCTGAAACATATGACAATAATTCAAATAGAAATAGTCTAATTTTATTAAGTATTCTCCTTGATCTCTTATTATCTCTTCTATAGGTGGATTAATGGTTTCAATAAATTGAATGCCAAAATACTTATTAAGATAATAGTCGTAATAATATGGTTGAACGTTGACTATGTTCTTTTCATTATTCTGGCTTTTGTAGTAGTTTAATCCTGCTCTCCAGAAAAAATTTTTGTAATCAATATTTAATTCTATAAGTTTTTCTGCAATGAGTACTTCAAAACAGTTCAGTTGAGGCTCCTGTAACATTCATCTAATTCCTCTCTCTCATTATTTTAGAATAATGTTATTGCAAAAATATGTACCCCTAAGTGCCTTGGAAACTTTATGAAACTAATTTTAGTTTGCTGATACAAGTTGATTTCAATTTCAAAAAGTGATATTCCTTGTTTGACAACACCAGAAAGAGAGCTTTGCGATACAACATATTCAGAAGTATAAAATAATTTTGCTTCCTTTTCAGATAAAGAAGTCCGGTGCATAAATGGGAAGGTTACTTTATACTCTGTCGTTTTATTATCTTCCCCTATAACAACCGATTCGTGATAATCTCCATAAAGACCTAATGCTATTAATCTCACTACTGAAACAGAGTCACTGCAGTGAATATCAACAATATTTCCTTTACATTCAAAATTATCTAAATCATCAGCGTAATGAATATCATAATTGCTTTTTTCAAAAGTATTTGCTGATGGTAGAGGAAACCCAGAACCTAATGGGGTTAGAGTTACTTCTTTGCCATCTTCACTGCATTGAAAAGCTTTATTATTAAACTGATTTTTAATATTTACTTTGATCATTCTGTCATTCCCCCTTATTAGAGAATTTATTGAAATACATTCCCATTTTCTTGTAGCATATTTAAAAGATTTAGATGCTTTTTCGTGGATGTCAGCAGTCAGTTTATTTTTCCTTCAGTCTTCTCCTTGTTTTGATTATTTTATGCTAACCTTTAGTATAGTTAATCACATGAATATTCCTTTGTCTCTATAAAGAATACCTTTCAAAATACGGTCTCTATTTTGGTAATAAAGTTCATTTTAATAATAAAATTTTGATATTTCATTACTACACTACTAATTAAAAGATATAATAAACTAAAAAAACTGAATGATTGATCAAAGTCTCCTCTGATAAATTATTCAGCCTTCATTACTATTTTTATATTTTATCTGGACAATTAAATATGCTCATGCTATTTATTCTCTTAAAGTCAGGATTTCAGTTTCCTCTTTCATTATTTTTACACAATATGCTCTAAACCCAATATAGGTTTTTAAGATTTCCCTCAAGTTTAAAAGACGCTCCTGATCTCCTTGAATATCGAGTTGCATTTCATAGTATCCACCTTCAGAATATTTATTTACTAGATAGAAATAGGCGCGCATAATCTGACTTTCTTCATCATAATGACTGAATACATCTTTCCCATAGCTTAAGGTTCGCCTTATTATCTTCGATGCATCTGTAATATTATCTGCTTGTGATAATATAGTGCCATATAAATTCCGTGGTTTCCCACGATTGGAAGCACGATGGTCTTCAATGGCTTCCATCATTATTGTGATTTCTTTTTCAGAATATTTACGAGAAATAACTGGATCTTGTGCCAATAACTGAGCAGAATAGTAGTGATGATTTCTCCGTCCTTTATTCAACCCAATATCATGAAAATATGCTACTATTTTCACTACCTGTAAATCTACAAATTTAAATAGCTTTGCTATACTCAAAGATCGTTCTAAAACTTCCATGATGTGTTCTGGATCATGTCCCTGATCAAATTCTGAGTAAATCGGTAAAATATGATTCTCCAGATATTCATCCAGGTTGGAACTTTTTAAGTTATTATTTTTTGCGATCATTTCTTGTTCCATACTATTCAACACCTAACAGCGCCTCCTCCCTGTCAAGCTCTATAACTTTGCCATCTACTACTTTTAAGAATCGATTACACTTCTCTATAGTAGACCTACGGTGAGAAATAATGATAAGGGTGCTTATGTGCGTCCAAATAGTATCCAATTCAGACAGAATGCCTCTTTCATTATTTAAATCCAAAGAATTAGTCGCCTCATCAAGAACAAGAACTTCTATTTCTCTAACCACTTGTCGGGCAATCATCAATCTCTGTTTCTGACCACCTGAAAGTTTCATCCCCTTATCACCAATGTTACGCTCATAACCTGCTGAAGATTCCTGCACAAAAGTCAGTAAATTACTTTTTTCTATGTCCATTTGATGCTGCAGCCTACTCTTTTTATCCAAACCAAAAAAGAGATTTTCCTCGATCGTACTTGAAAAAAGATTGGCATCTTGAAAAACAAAGCCAATTCTCTTCAATATGGTACTTTCTCCAATTTCTTTGATAGCATTTCCTGATAAAAGAATTCTGCCTTGATCAGGGAAAACAATTCCTGCAAGTAACTTCATCAATGTTGACTTTCCAGAACCGCTATTTCCAATGATCGCTACTTTATCCCCTCTATTAATAACAAATGAACAGTTATTCAACACAGGTTTATGATTGTATGAAAAAGAAATGTTCTCAAATTCTATAGAATCTATATTCTCAAGTATCCGTTCATTTTGAGGAACTTTTAGTATGGTTTGAATAGTATTCAACTCTGCAGAGATATTAGCGTAGTATGGCTTGTCATTATTCAGGCTGTTGTTTATAGCAGTCAATTGATTAATAGATTGGAGAAAAAAATTGAAGTAGGATATAAAAACCAATAGGGATCCTACCGTCATTTCATTTTGTATAATTAACAATCCGCCAAAAAAATATAAACTAAATTTTGCAATAAATTCATTTTTTACTCTTGGAAGAATTCTATTGCTAATCACCCAAAGATTTGTCCATTTCCGATGATACGATGCGTAATTTTGTACTAATTTACTAAATTTTTCCATCTGAAAGTTCTGCATTCCAAAGGCCTTAATATCTTTCCAACCATAAACAGAATTTTTAATCCAATTTGAAATCGTCCGATCATTTTCCCTGTTCTCCAAATTCATCTTACCTTGCGCTTTTGAAATCATTCCGTCCACTACAATTGAAATCACTGAGACTATTAATGCTAAAAAACCTAGTTTTAGATTAATCAAAAATAATAACAGGATTGCTGCGACCGCTGTAAAAAGCTGAACAATGTATCCTTCAATTTGTTCGGATAAAAAAGTGTATAACGGTCTTGTATCCGCTTCGATATTTATGAATTTATCCTCGATATCCAGCCCATTCAATGCAGATAGACTTTTGGAAATCTCTTTTTTCCATAATAGCTCTTTCACTCCTCTAACTAGAGCAAATGCATTTTTGTAACTCACCTTAAAATAGATCATATTTATCGCACTTTTAACAACATAAGCAACTACATACAGTAACAGTAACTGTGGCAATACTGCAATTTTCTTTTCCAAAATTACTTCATTAATGAAACTTTTATACAGAAGTGGAAATAAGAACTGGGAACCAGACAGCAACAAACACAGAAGTCCACTGAATAATAACAGCTTTCTTTTTATCAGTCCCTTATAATTAAATGTCTTAAATAAACTGACCTTAGTTTTAATTAACCCATTCTCCTTAATCATATCCCCCTCCTGTATTAAATAGTTTCTTTAGCTCAGCTGACCGTATTAATACTTCATTCGGCGCACCTGTTTCAATGATTTCCCCAGCCTTTAGCACAATCACCCTGTCACAATAATTGGTATTACTCAATTTGTGGGTTATCATAATAGCTGTTTTGTTCTGAGTCAAATTCTCCCACGAAGCTAAAACTTTTGCCTCAGATATTTTATCTAATCCCCTCGTTGCCTCATCAAAAATGAGAATGGCTGGATCCTCAAGACAAATTCTGGCAATTCCTAACATTTGTAGTTGTCCCCCAGAAAAAATATTCTCTGTATCACTTATCCAAGTATCCAATTTTTCTGGCTGCATTCGAAGGAAATCATTTAAGCCTGCTCGATTACAGGCATCAAGAATTTTTTCATCGCTAACATCCATTTTGCCCATAGTGATGTTCTCTCTTAATGTTCCTGGAAATACTAATATCTGTTGCTGAACAATCCCAATATTTCTTCTCAAACTTTTTACAGAAAATTTTGTTATATCCTGATTATCGATAAATATGCCACCCGACTGTATCTCCATAAATCTTAATAGTAATAATGCTAGCGTAGATTTTCCACTACCACTTTCACCAACGATTGCGATCCTTTCTCCTGGAGACATTGAGAGTGACAGATCCTTTAAAATATCCGCTTTCTTTTTATAACTGAAATTGACTTTACAAAAATCAATTTGCCCAGCAGTTATTTGGATATCATCATAACCATCATACTCTTTTTCACTTTCTGAATGAAGAAACATCTTCAGTTCATGTATATTGTTTATTCTCTCTTGTGCAACCAAGTTAGAATGAACAATAGCAGATAAACATTTTCCTATATCAAAAAAATAGATGAGAATGACTGAAATCATTCCTATTGTTAATTGGTTTCTATAAGAAAACATCGCTAAAAGGCTGTATATGATCAACTGTATAATAAGGTTGATCCCTTCATAAAGAATTTTCAAATTATTTATCGAAGTATCTACCTTTAACTTGTTATCTAGAAGTTTGTTATTTTCAAAGCTAAATATTTTTATAGCATTTTTTTCTCCACTCAAAAATTTTATTTCAGTAAAATTAGCCAGCAAGTCAAAAATTCTACCATCATATTTTTCTTTAAGTACTCTATTGTTATTAAACAAGCTATTTATTTTCTTGTTTAACAATGTAGAAAAAAATACCGATATTGGTATAAGCAGTGAGATAAGGAATCCGAGTTGAACATTCATTATATAAATATAGGCTAGGCAAAAAATGACATTAAAAAGATTATTTAGATTAAAAATAATGTCTTTTATCAAAAATGCCAAACAATCATTACTATACTGATTAACAATAGTAACAATTTCACCTGCTTTTTTATTAATAAAATATATTGATTTACTTTCTAACAGATGCTCGTAAGCCTTCTTTTTGACATTCATAATGAAACCAGTAGTTAGAATATCGTGTTGTTTATACATATGTACATAGAGAAAAATATAAAAAAATAAAAACACGATAATGAGACTGCTTATTGACAAAAATAAACTGATATTTTTGTAGTAGACAATTTGATCCAGCATTAAACCAAAAATAATCGGAGTAATAATATATAAAAAATAATCAAAGAAGCAGCTAATAAAAAAAAGCAACAGGTTTCCCTTATATCCCTTCAAAAAAATATCAATAAATTTATAGGTACTGATAAAATTTTCTTTTCTATTCAAAAGTCTTCCCTCCTCTGCAAAATAATAATTCTAAAAGTGAAAGTTGTTTCGTTGTATATTCAAGAATATATTTTTCTTTTAGACGTAAGTGTAACTCTGCGTGTTCCTCAGTGGGAAAATCAATATAAATATACGTTCCCTCTTGATCAACCACATTCCCTACCTGAACATCTTGATTTCGTTCTTTATAAACATATACCTGATTCGTAATTATGTTCCCATTTCCTATAAAACGATAACTTTTTGATTCGCTCTTTTTTACTAATGTAATAGTTTCTGTCGCTCTAATATCAACAGGTATTTTTATTGCAATAACTGTTGATATTGTGCAGAAAAAAGTAACAATCAAAAAATATTGGATAATATTATATGTTTTTTTCATCTATCCTATCCTCATTTGTATTTTTATAACGGTTGCTGAAACAGCATTCGAAAAAACATCATTTGTGAAATTTACCATACCCTCCATCATCCAACAAATCATCAGATGAGGGATAGATATTAAAATCAGTTTGAATAAGAAATGTTAAAATACTGTATCCTGATTCGTAGGTTTTCTTATTTTCTATAGTTTCTTTTTGACTATTTAAATAACTAATCATTTCGAGTATATGAAAAACAAGATAGAAAATTTGATTTTTTTCAAATGTCTCATCAATCCTATCTATTCCATATCCGTGTAAAAAATGTTTTATTGTTGAAGTATCAAAGTGAAAGGTTCGCCAAAACAACTTAGCAAAATCATACTCATAGTGTCCAACAATCGCTCGTTCAAAATCAATTAGGTAAACTTGATCTTTTACATGATTGTAGATAATATTATCTGAAAGAAGATCGTTATGGAGAAGCTGAGAGGTCATTTCTTCTTTGGTCTGATTAAAAATACTTTTTTCTTTCAAATAATTTATTGCAAGACCCAGTTGTCGGTCTTGCAAATTTAACTCAAACTGCTTAATCCTATCATTAACATATACCTTCCAGTTTACAGGTAAAAATGTACCTGTCTGTTGATTGACTAGCTGTCTAGAATATCTGTGGAAACAACATAATGCTTCACCAATTTTTCGGGCCAGTTTGACTTGTGTATCCGAGGACTGTTCTTCATTAAATTGGACTGTTTCTCCAGGTACATATTCCATTATCACCGAATAAATGTTAGTTGTTGATGTTTCATTATCTATACGCCTATTTAAAATAAACGAATCACCATAAATCAACTTTAAACAATTTGTATCTGTTACAAATGAGTGCCTAGATTTATAAAATTTTAAGACTCTGCACTGTTTGCCATTTTTTAGAAGATATAGGTTATTCGTTTCAAATTTTGATTGAATTCGTTCAATTTTTTTTGGCATACTATCATAGGCTGCAGATAGATATTCTTTAATCAATTCGTTATTCATACTCAGATACAAACCTATTTTTAATCAAATAATTTTTATAAGCAGATTCCGTTAAAAGTCCTTTATCAAATGTCAAAACGTCAATAACATTGACCAGCTTATTCAAAACGTCATCAATTTGATGTTTTTTGTGTGAATAATTAAGGTTAACATTATTAAAACAATAAAACAAGATTCCTCTATTTATCGATTCTCCATAAAATTCATTCCCTAAATCTTCAGTCTCAAATATGATATGAAAAGCCGAAGCATCTTTGTAAAAACATTTTGCTGGGAATTTCTTTTTTAAAAATAATTTGTCCAATTCTTCAGCAAAGTATCGTCCTAAATTTTCTATATATGAAGCGACATTATATTTTTCAAGCAATTCAATTGTACTTATCGATGCCCTTATAGAAGATGCTTCTGTATCAAATGTCCCAGATAAATGAGTTTCTTCTTCGGCAAACATCAGCTTATCAAAACCTGCTACTGCAGAAATCGCATATCCATTACCCATAGCTTTACTAAAAGTAGCTGCATCTGGAATTATTCCTATTTTACTCTGAAATCCTTCTAAACTCGTTCTGAAACCTGTTTTTATTTCATCAAATAGGAATAGGGTGTTATATTTTCTCGATAGGTGAAAACATTCTTCATAAAATTCTTTACCAAAGAAACAGAGTTCCGGTGTAATAAATATAGCCGCTACTGAGCCAGAATATTTGACTAAAAGTTTTTCTAAAAGATTGACGTTATATTGGAAATCCAATGTATAGTTGCTATTTTCTGTTAAAACTCCATTTCGTACCCCAGTAAAAGTATCATGCCACCCATGGTAACCTGATGTTAGAATAATCTCTTTTTTAGTATATGCTCTGGCTAATCTTATCAACGCAGAGGCCGCACAAGATCCGGTTCTAAAAAGTCTGACCCTTTCTGCGCATGGAATTTTTTCATTGATTATTCTTGCCAGTTCATTTTGTATAGGATTACTCAATGGCATAAAATTAGACATATTTATCTGATTAACAACCTGACTGTTCACTTCATCATTTGCATAACCTAATATTATCGCACCCTTTCCAGAAATAAAATCTACATATTCATTTCCATCAATATCCCAAACAATAGAACCTTTTGCTCGTGAAAAATAAATGGGAAATTTTTCTATTGGTCCTAATTTATTCATTTTCTTTACGCCACCGACAATCAATGATTGCGCAGCATAATACTCTTTTATTGATTTAGTAAATTCCATTTAGTGCTCTCACTTCCTTCATAAAAAATTATTACCTATCTGTTTTGTATTTCTTGTAATTTTTTATTTTTATTTTCTTCAAAATAAATGTTAGTGCAGGCAAATTTCTTGTAAAAGAATAAAATACAACTCCTATTGCCGTGAACAGCCAATTATATTTTTTTTTATTAATTAGGTTTCTTTCCATTAGCTGATATTGGAGCAATAGGCAAAAACAAGCATTTGCTGTTATCAATGTACTCAATAGCAAAAAATAAGGCAGTTTAGTAAATGAAAGCAACAAACAGATAATCAAGATCGATGGCCCAAACAGCCATGAGAAGGTATCTCTGATAAGAAAACAGATAGTAAAGTAGTATGAACGTAAACGATAATAATTTTCTTTGTGATTTTTTTTGTAATAATTCTTATAATTGAATACATCAAACATACCTGAAAACCATGTCATTTTTTGATTAAATAATGAATAGATGGTACTCGGATTCAATGTATTTTCAATAGCTAAAATAGGTATTATCGGAATTTTCAGGCAACTTAATAAATAACCTGTATATAAATCCTCCAAATTAGTTTTTTCATTTAATTTTCCCATTTGCCCATAAAAGTCCATTCGGAAAGTCATTCCATGCCCAATCATGTATCTACTTCTTAACTTAAACATAAAAGATTGTTTTTTCCAATTATCAGAAGTTCTTTTTAACATAGGATATTCATAACCTAGACTCCACCTAGACTGATAAAGTGCACTTCCTTTTAAATAATGGCCAATTATCCCAGAATATTGTGAATAATTTAAAGTATAAACCCTTATAAGCTGTAACACATCAGGATATTCATTGGCTTTTATCTCTTTGACAAGTGAGGCTTCTAAATCAGTCGATGGTTTACAATCAGCATTATAGACCATAAAATAGTCATTTGGAGATTTCTCGCTACTTTCATTATTGATAGTCTTCCAACAATAATTAACTTGAGAGGCCATACAGCTGGTATCGTTTTTTTCTTCTAGTAAAATAACATTTTTCCAATTGTTTATTTTTATCGATTCTACTACTGTTTCGTACGTTGTTTTTTTATCTGAATAGATTGCTTGAATAGATGCCAAAACATCTTTGAATTCTTCTGACTGATACTTTTCACAAATCCATATGAGTTCTTCCCTATCAAATAAATGATTATATTTTTCACAGATTGAAAAGCTCTTTTCCCTCTTGCATATACTCCAAGCCAATTCTTCTAAATAATGATAATTCTCTGTTTTTTCACTATTTTCTTTTGAAGTAGTTACAACATAGATTCTAACATTCACAATCTTAAAACAAGATAATAATTCTGATATGGTTTTTTCAATAATACTTTGTTCTCTTAAACATGGAATACAAATATTCAACGTGAAGAGACCAGTATCGAGTTCCTCGACCAATGCGGGGGTTTTCAACTTGTTCAATGTCCATAAAATATTATAGTTAATTCTTACATACCTAAAAAATATAACTAAAAATAACACTAAAAACATTTTTTTATAGGGCCTCCTCTTGAACTATAATAATAACTTGCAGTATCCCACATAATTTGTTCTCCTAATTTTCGTATTAAGATTGCAGGTGGCTTTAATCGCAGCACATCTTCACATCTAATAAAGCACTTTGTAACTATTTTCGTAAGTAGTGATGGTTTACTGGTAATCTCTGTCATCCCCCAGTAAGAAAATAATTGCTGAAGAATTATTTTTATTGGGTAAATTCTATTTTTAAGTTTAAAGTGCTCAATCTTATTCGCCAAGCTGGTACAATCATACTTCCCGATTTTTAATAAGAAAATCAAATCCAAATATTTGGATAAACAAGTTCTGGTATACCAGTCTTTACTAATATTAACAAGTGCCAAAATAATTTGATTTTCATCACTTACTATTTCTATCTCTTCATTTAGCAGATAATTCGTTTGGGCTTCTTTAAAAAAGATATCGGGATAATCCAAGTTCCCATAATCAATATTCCAATGTATCTCAATCGGAATATCCTGTTTAAACGCAGTATAGTGGTAGTGATTGTTTAAACTTTTTTCCATTTCTTCTCTGTTAATAAAAAATCCATTTTTTTCTAGACTGTCTGCCACAGTGTAGATATCTTTTTTCCTGATCAACAGATCAATATCTCCAACTATTCTCATATGATAATGATTATATAGACGTTTTGATAGTAAAATTCCCTTTAGAGGAAGCCAGCTGATTTCAGATCGTTTAAATATACTAGCCAACTCAACTAACAACTTTAAATGTTTCTCACTCTTTCCAAGTAATTTTTTTTCATATTGCTTCAAACATACCCTAGTTTTTTTTCCCTCACCAAAATCCATTTCAGCCAATACATTAGGATAACTCAAAAAGAACGGGGTCAATTTATGCTGGTATAAAAAAGTATATATATCCTTAGTCCCACTATCTAAAGCAAACTGTGTTCCTTCATTAGCCAACCCAGTAAGGATCTCAGTAAATTTCTGACTATTATTTTGCATCTACTTTCCTTCCGTTATTCAAAATCGTTTAATAGCTGTTGACTATCATTAAAAATATTTTTCCCAAACTCAATTTGATAAACCTTTGTTTGTTCAATCATATGGTCAACCAATTTTTCCGAGTACTCTAAAATGAATTGATCGGTCTCTCTTCTTTTTTTTAGCCATGGTTCAATCCAATTTTCATCCAAAGGGCTCATACATTGTTCCTGCAATAATGTCGCCGCCTTCTTACTGTCCATTTCTGAAACATGTATGTCAGATATACTCAGATTTATTTTAGGAAAAATAATTGTTTTTAGATTAGCCTGTTCTTTCAGATTTACGGCGAATAGCTCTTTTAATTCTTTCGAAGTAATTTCGAGTTTCACAGCCGAGCCAAAATCTTCACGTTCATCTAGATTCACTTGATTTCTAATTTCTTCAACTTGCGGCCTGCTCCATTTTTGACCATTATCATTCACTTTTTTTGCTAGTTGTGGAATAGCAGCTATCGTTCCACGGCCGATTCTCATAGAAATTGGAAAATATTTCATTAAAAAACCTTGTTTTGTTTCCTTTACCAACAGTCTATCATTAGAAATATAATCCGCTCCATTTAAAATCAGTGAAAGTAGCATCGTTGTTTTTCCTGAAGCCTTATCTCCACAAACCATAATTCCACTTTCTTTAAAAACAACTGCTCCAGCGTGAAACATTATGAAGCCATCATCTTCAGAAGTTCTAAAAATAACCTCTCTCACCACCCTAAATGCCAAATTAAGGTCAACCTCATTTTTTAGAATAATAAAGTAACATAGATCTACTTTTAATATTAGGTAGCATGGATTCCCGGTTTCTTCTATATAGATTGTACTTTCATTTCCAACTAGGTATTCTTTATGAAAAATGCCGTCTTTAAATGTTTTTATTAGATTATGTTCCATGTTCTTTAATTTAATGAACATGTTTTCAAACAGAACTGGAGAAGTAATCATAACTATTTCAAACTGTCTTGTATGATTCATTTTGTCGACTCCAGTATGTGAATAGTCTTCAATTAGTTTATCAATTTTATCCAAATCTCTACTGTTCGGTGAATAGAAATGAAATTGAGAATCATAAAATGTGTATCCTTTACTCTTATTCAATTCTTTTTTTCTATTAAAAAGCTCATATATTATATCATTCATTCTTCCTCTACTCCTTCTAGATTTACAGTCATTATCTATAGTAAAATCAAGACTGCCAAAAATCTATCATTTTATCTACATAGTCTTGCCATTCCATAGCGGTAGTGTTCAGTATGAAACCTTCTAAGTCATTTTTTGCATGTGCCTGTTTTAGTTTTATCTGCTTTTCTTTAAACATCTGAGTCAATTCCTGGGTATTAAGGTGAAACGAATCTAGATAAGCACTCCACGCTGGAGTGCGGTACTTCTTTGTTAACAATACGGATCTCTTCTCTATAGAATCTTCCTCAAGCTGCAAGAATACTTGTTTTGTATCATAATTGTTTAACCTATCCAGTACTCGCTCTTCTAGTTCTTTCGTTGTCTCATTTTCTATAAAACTGTTACTCATAGAATTTTCCAAAAGCAGACCTATCTCTTTTTTTCCTTCCATCCGTTCAAGTGTCGCAAGAAATTCCTCTATGGTTTCATAGAACTCCTTCAAACTTTTTTCTAAGTCTTTACATGCGTTTTGAGAGTGGTAAGCTGACAAAAAAAATACGGATGAAAAATTTAGTTTTTCACAGTTCATCATCATTTTTTTAAATAAAGTAGACTTTCCTGAACCAGTTATACCTGATAGCATCATTATTTTCATCTAGTCATTTCCTCATTTCACACATTGAAAGAATTATCTTTGTATAGTATTCCCAATCTTTTTCACTGGTGTCGATCCTCAAAACTTCACCCGCAACTCCTTGGAGTTTTTCAATCATCAGCAACTGTCTTTCTGTAAAAATTTTTAGCGCCTTTTCATTTCCACCTAAAGCTTCAATATAGTTTTTCCACCCGCTCTTCCTATACATTAAGGTTTCCTCAATACAACGCTTCTTTAGTAATGTTTCTGGTAGTTCAAAAAATACTGTTTTAAATCCAAGTTTCTTTAATCGTTGATCAATTCTTATAAATTCATCTTCCGAAATTAACTCTCGTGAATAAGCATTTAGATGAAACCCTTCAAAACAGACGCTGATTTTCTGTTGCTGTCCATTTGATGTTTTATCTAGTTGTGCTTCAAAAAAAAGCTGATCTTGGAGCTCTATGAAACTTAGAAGTTGATCAAATACATACTCAGATTTATTAGCCATTTTTTCAAATGTTCTAAGTGTATAATACTCTGATAACACCAGCGTGTTTAGTTTCATTTGTTTCAATCTTAATTCTTTAAAAACACTTGATTTTCCTGATCCTGTTACTCCTTCTAAAATAATTCTCATCTTACATTCACCTGTTCCAATAAAGCTAATTCACATTTTTGACAAAAAAAGGCTTTCGCAGGATCTGTTTCTCCATATATTTGCTCTCTTATGCTATTAACTTTTTTTGAATCCCATATTTCTTTTATAGTTTGAGTTTTCAAATCGCCAATAATTACTTGCTTTCTCCAATCCTGACAACATAACGATACTGTACCGTCGTAATTAATCGCCAATCGATTTTTCAAATAATCCGATTTACAGCCAACAACTTTGTATTTATCTTCTAAAAACGTCTTTTCATTTTTACTACCATTATTTTCAGCGCGATCTAAATACGGATAAACTTTAAATTTTACTCCCAACTCTTTAAAGTATTTTCTTGCAACAGTAATTTCTTCTTGGCTTATTAAACCGACTTTATCTATCATGGTGAATTGGATGGTCATTAATGATTTTTTCTGCTTTACTTTTTTCAGAAGATAAAAGAAATTATTCCATGTATTGATGTAGTCCAACCCCATAATCGACTGATATGTCTCATAAAAAAAACCAAAAATACTACATCTTAGTTCACTGATAAGCTCTTCTTCCACAATAGCATCGATTGTTTCGTAGTTAAGAACCGAAAGATTACTTGAAACTTCTACATTACAACCTATTTTTTTAATTTTTCTTAGTGTCTTTAAAAAATCTCTATCCAAAAAAGGTTCATTATTCAAATAAGGCTCAATGTTGATAATTTTATGTCGATAATGTTGACATTCTTCTAAAATCCGATCAATCAGTTGAACTTCCATTTTCCCGAGAGGTATTTCTTTTCTAACCTGTGGATGTGGACATACCTTACAAAAGGCGTTACATTTTCCGGAAAATTGAATCTCTATATATTCTGGAAAATCAGAAATTTCTGTGAATTCTTTATTTTTTTCAAGTTTTCCATCATTTCTTAACATAACTTTTTCCTGCTTCTTTAAATTTTCCATACTAAATAATTCCCCATAAATAAATAATCAATATCTGACTCCAAAAAACAATCAATTGCATCGTGTGGACTTTCACAAATAGGACGACCTTTAATGTTAAATGATGTATTTAAAACAACTGGAATACTGGACAGTTTATAAAATTCCTGTATAACTGAATAAAATTGTGGATTGAACGTTTTCGTTACAGATTGTACTCTTGCTGTTCCGTCAACATGAACCACAGCGGGTATTCGAGAAATCACTTCTTTGTTTGTTTCCGGAATTAGCAACATATACTCATTGCTTTTTATCATTTCAAAATATTCTTTTTCATGTTCTGCCATCACTGCAGGAGCAAATGGCCGGTAACTTTCTCTAAACTTTACTCTATTATTTAAAATGTCCTTCATCTTCGGATTACAAGGATTTGCCAATATACTTCTATTGCCTAAACTTCTGGGTCCAAATTCAGAACCTCCTTGATACCAAGCAATAATCCTATTCTCCTTTATGAGTTTTGCTGCAAGCTTTTCACCGTTCGCTAATTTACTGTAAAAAATTTTATCTTGCTGCTTTTCCAAGCTCTGTTCTATTTCTTCGTTATTGTACGAGAAACCATAAAAATTATTTTTCATCTCTTTTTTTGAACAGTTATTTTTTTCATAAAACTTTGATAAAGCAGCCCCTATTGAGGTACCCGCATCATTTGCTGCTGGGCAAATAAAGATGTTTTCAAATTTTGTATCCATTAAAATTTTCTGATTTGCTAATCCGTTTAATCCAACACCTCCAGCGATACATATGTTTTTACTTTTAGTAATTTCATATAAATAATCTGCACATTTTACTACTAAATCTTCTAATATCTTCTGAGCAGTAGCGGCCAAATTCATTTTAGTTTCCTGCTCACTTTTAGTTTCAGCCAAAACTTTTTCTACGTATTGTCTGATATTCTCAACTTCAATCTCTACCTGCCCTTGTTCAAAACGAATAAAACGCTCAAAATCCTCTTTATATACAGGTTTTCCATAAGAAGATAGGCCCATCAATTTTCCTGATTCACTGTGAATCTTATTATCTCCACCCATGCTTTGACATCCAAGCATTTTTGCTATCATAGAATAAAAATAACCTATTGAATTATTCGGTTTTTTTACAATTCCATTTTTTATCTCACCATCACCACTTACTCTATCCATAAGTGCAATTCTATTTTCTGTCCCTCTATAATATGAAATAGTTTCCGTAGAAAGCCCTTTGGAGTCCTTTATGATACTGCCACTATGATCAATCACCAAAATAGCTGTATCTTCAAATCCAGACTCATAAAATGCACTTGCTGCATGTGTATAGTGATGATTATAAAGTTGATTCATCTTCCCTTTTACACAATCAAAATAGTCCTTATTCAATAAGTCATTACTGACAAAATAGTCAATTTCGGCTTCTTTAGTATTCGTTTTTTCAAGAACATATTTATAAGCCAGATTCTCTCTTAACTCACAGCCGTACCCATACTTTTTTTTTGCCAACCGTTCTTCCTCAATCGCAATTTTCACTTCTCCATTTTCAACTAAACAAACTGAAAAATCATGAGTTGATCCTCCAAAACCAATTATTTTCATAGTTCCCTCCTATTTTCATTTTATCGTTCTTAGGGTTTTTCTTTCTGTAAACACTTTCTCAGAACAATCATTAACTCTCTGTTTTCTAAAGCTACACCTCTGTAATCACTTGAGTTTATTTTGTTATACAAACTATCTAATTCTAGTTCATTAATAGGATCAGTATACTCAGTAAAATGTGGAACCTGCAGATTTTCAAACATTTCTATCAAAGTCTGTTCAATACAACTGTTACCAATTGCAGTCTCAATATTCTTCATTTTTTCATCGATTTTCTTATCCTTAGAACGAAGTTGCTTTATTGTTTCAACTAAAGTAAATACACTCGCAAAACCATGTGGTATTTTATATGTTGGTCCCAATACATCACTTATATGATGTGAAAAAGTTAGACCTACACCAGTTGCGAAAGACATCGTTGCTAGCAAACTTGCTAAAAACATATTTTCTGCAGCCTCTTCATTCTGATTATTTTGATATAGTTTTTCAAGATTCATACTAATAAGCTTTAGTGCAGAGATTGAGAATAAACGACAAATTTCATTCTTATCATTAACAAGATAAGATTCTAGTGCATGAGACAAGGCATCTACTCCAGAGGCAGCAATCTGTTCTTTTTTCAATGTTTTTGCTACTAGTGGATCAATCAACGCGATGTCTGCAAAGCACCCTCCACTACTAAATCCCCGCTTAATTTTATGCTGTTGATCATATAGTACAGTCCCTCTGGTAATTTCGGCACCAGTACCTGCAGTTGTCGGAATCAAAATCATAGGAATTTTTTTCTCAGCCAAAGTTGTGTTTGGGACGAGATAGTCTTCAATATTATTGGCTTTAGAGCTCAATAATATATTGACAGCTTTTGCCGAGTCCAAACAACTGCCACCGCCTATTCCGATGATTCCATCATAAGAACAATCCATACATATTTCTGCAATTGCATTAATAGACTGATCTGTAGGTTCGCATACTACATAAGGACAAACATCTACGCTGATACTATCCTTACACAAATCTTCCCGCATCTTCTCAAACCATTTTTTTTTACTAATTTCTTCATCTGTCAGAATTAGGATAGCAGACATATTCAGTCTGTTTGTATATTCTAAAATCTCCTTCAAAATTCCTTTTTTAAAGTGAACCTCCACAGGTAAATGGTACTTAAAGTCATACTTCATAATGCCTCATTCCTTTCTGAATTGTTGATATTTTTCCATACGATTAAAGTCAAAAACACGTTCTCCAATATGCAAGGAATCAATTATTTTTGTTTTCCCATCAAAAGAATACAATTCATGTGTCTTGGCAGATGGATATTCTTTTATTAGATCTAAAATTGAAGGTTCATTTAAACCAAAGAAGTCATTACAAATTGAAAAAGTATAGAGTACTTCATCAGATACTTGAAAATCCTCCACTCTGGTAATAAAAGAATCTAGTTTTTTTTCTTTCAATACTTTATGAATCAAAATATGAACATCACAAAGCTTATAAAGCGCTAAATCTTTGTAGGTTTTAACTTTTTCCAATGATACAGCTTCTTTGTAGAAATGGATACAGACGAAAAGAAGCAAATCGATTAAACTCAACGAATAAAAAGATTGTTTATCTTTTTTTCCAGCATATAAAAATCGGCTACCATGCATCTTATTTACATACTCATCTGTTCTATTGGTTGAAAATAAATCTAACGAAAATTGAAAGTCCAGAATATGATAATTCAGATACTCATTATCCACTTGCTTAATCAATGGATAAATTTCATGAGAAGACAGAGGCCTCATCAGCACTGCTTTTCTGGTGGCTTCTTTAATTCCATTATGAATATAGTCCTTTTTTCCAAAAACATATCCTTCATCTTTTGCAATTCTGACAATAGCATCTAGATCTTTTTGTTTAACAAGAATATCATTATCATTAAAACTTCTGTATACATCTTCTGGATACCCGTATTCAGATAGGGCAAGACCTTTGACTAAAACATATTCAATCGCTTCTTCAGTCATTTTTTGGGTAATCCTAAGCGTTTGTTTCTCTTGTGCACTGTTAATGCTTTGCAATAATTTATTTTCCTGATCTAAAATCGTTATAAATCGATCATAGGAACACAAAAAATTTTCTTTTTTAAAACAGTATTTCTTTACAGTTGCCCAAGAAATACCGAAAATCCGATGTATTGCCAACTGACCTAAAACAACGGACCAATCTAATCCATTCTCCATTAAATGAATTAGTTCAAGCTCTTCTTTTTCATCTAAATAATATTTAGCTAACAAAGTAACTAACCTATATTCTTTTTTCATTTCACTGATTTTCATATTTTTCTCCAATTGATTAATTTTTCAATAAATAAATCTAAAAAACAAACTAATTCTCCTGTTAAAGAAATATTTGAAGCTTCTACTGCTTCTGATTCTGATTCTCTAACACTAACTCCAATACTAGCTGCTTCTAACAGTTCAACATCATCTTTATCGTTTCCAAAGAACATCGTATTCTGAAATGTAGATTCCTTAAATTCTGAAAAAAGAAACTGTGCTGCCCCTTCTTTTTTTGTTATTTCAGGAAAAATCCTTACGGTGTTAAGCTTTCTGTACTGTCTTATGACTACACCTTCTACCTCTAAATATTCCAAGTTAAATGACGTGTTAGGAAATATATAAATACTTAATACAGCTTCTTCTTTTAGCTTTTGTTTAAGCAAATCACTTGATATCTCGGCTAGTCTACTTGAAGCTACTTGAAAAACCATTTGATATTTTATTCTACTTTTTTTATTTATAGTATAGATGTGTTCTGGACAGACAATTGCATAATCATATCCTCTTCTAGTAACAAACGTAATTATTTTTTCTATGCTTTCCGAATTGAGTCTGTGAATAAATTGATTTTTTCCACTTTCTGAATAGGTAATATTTCCGAACTGACCCAAAGATTTCTCATAAAAATATTGGTCTATTTGATCCTTTTTTACAAATTCTTCTAGACTATCATATTCTCGTCCACTAATAATAATGGAGATAATTCCTAATTTTTTTAACTGCTCTACTCTTCTTAAAACTGGCTTTACATTGGCATTTGTTTTTGTAATTATCGTTCCATCAATATCAAAAAAGCAGTATTTGATTTTTTCTATTTCCTTCAACCCTTCTCCTCTTTTCAAAATTGTTGGTCAAGGCAGTAGTATGCTCTCAATCGTCTCTTTAAGCTTCTCAAAATTTTCAAATGTTCCAGGAACTAAATAGCTGTCAGGGATTTGAATATCAAATTCAGTTTCAATTGAAATCAGAAGCTCAATTGACGACATAGAATCTAATCCGAGGTTTCTTAAATTTTCACTCTTTTGAATTTCCTTAATGTCTTCATATAAATAATTATTTATAATACGTTCCAATTTTTTTTCCACTTTATAACTCCAATCTACATTTTTGACTTCAAAACCTTTAAAAATTATCTTTTGTCTGGTGGCATTCCTCCCAAATATCCCTGTTATTTTCGATATTTTACTATGCTAACTATTTATTTTTTTACCAAAGCCTTTCCACAAAAAAAGAATTTGATTATTAACGATTATAGTAAAAATAGGAACTGAAGTTAATAATTTAGATAAAGGTCAAAAGAAGATTTTTATCATACATATAAATCCATATTTCAAACATTCATTTTGTTTTACCGCTTTTTATAAAATATTCAAAAAAACTATAGCCGCGAACTATCATAATTTAATGACAGTTCGCGGCTATAGTTCAGAAAAATATTTCCATTTTCTATTTCATCACAAAACATATTTGTATCCAACTTCTCACATATAAAGTTTCATTTCTTTTTTTGAATCAAACTTCACTTCTTTTTTCGAATTAATTCTCATAATTTTATCCTCCTTTTTCAAAAATTGATACTGATTAATATCTTCTTTTATTATAAAGTACTAGAAAAAGGTAAACTAGATTATCTCTGTTTTCCAAAATTTTTTTAGCGTGATTAAGTTTTTCAAGCTGTTAACTAAACTCTTTTGTCTTTTAAAAATAACGTAAAACAATGTATACTTTAGATCATTAACGTCCAAATATTATAAGATATCTAATTAAAATTCAATTTCACTTTTTTCAATGATAGTCTGAGAAATAGAAACAATTTGATTATTGTAAAAGCAAATCTCTTTAGGTACTTCTCTGCTTAAAAAATTGATTAAGCTAGAGGATAAACCGTATGCTCCAACATTGTTTATATAAAATAGGTCTCCCGAGTAAATCTCTCTTGATGTTTCAACGCGAGAATTAACGATATCCAAAGGAGAACATGACGGCCCAACTAATCTGTAACAATTTTCTCCCCGGCTACTATTCATAAAATTGATATCATTTTTAGGTGGTAGTGTTCTCCTACTTCCAGAAAACCCGTTCAAACAATGTATTCCAACGTCTGAAATCAAATACGGTATGCCTTTGCTCACTTTTTTATATAAAATACTCCCTAAAAGAACTCCAGATTCAGAAGTCAAATATCTGCCAGATTCAAAGAAACATTTCTTACTTTCTCGATTATCAATCTTCATAAAACATTTTTCAAGATTTTCTTTTAGGGAAGTAAGCTCAAATGCATTATCATTACTTGCATACGGGGCTGGAAATCCACCACCTAAATCTAGCATCTGTAAAGAAATACCCATGTGCTCAATTTTATTTCCTATTTCCACTATCGCTTCTACATTTGAAACTATTTCATTCAAGTCTGTAATATTACTACCAAAAAAACTGTGTATACCCTTCACTGTAATGTGTCCCGATTTAAACCTGTCTATATTTTCTAGAAAAACCTCGAGATCTATGCCAAATTGACTCGAACTGCCCCCCATTTTTAATGATGAGTGACTATTTTTTGAAGAAATGTTTAACCTAATAAAAATGCCAATTTCTTTATTTAATGACATACAAAGATGGTTGAGCATTTCAAATTCTGGAATAGATTCACATGAAATCAGACTAAGTCCATGACAAATCATATAATGTACTTCATTATACGTTTTTGCCGGAGAAGTAAAAAGAATTTTGCTAGGTTCTACATTATTTTTTATTAATAGCATAAATTCTTCTTTGTTTGCGACTTCGAAGTGACTACCTAACTTACTTAAATGCCTAATTACCCCTGGATTGTTATTACATTTCACTGAATATAAAATAGTACTATCTTTTGGTAAAGCTTTTTTCAGTCGTGTATATGCTTTCGAAATTATATTCAAATCATAGATATATACGGGGCTGCCGTAGTTTTCGATTACTTTTTCAAGATTCATTTTTTATCTCT
Organism: Enterococcus sp. AZ170; assembly: GCF_050545135.1. Taxonomy (NCBI): domain Bacteria; kingdom Bacillati; phylum Bacillota; class Bacilli; order Lactobacillales; family Enterococcaceae; genus Enterococcus; species Enterococcus sp. AZ170. The sequence goes on from NZ_CP172947.1 coordinate 3,405,752, forward strand.
TTGACCCTTTCTTTTAAAAAATCCACTGCATCATGTTCCATTACTGTTATTTCTTTCAATAATCGCTCCATTGTGTCATAAATTTCTTCTTGAATACAAGTTGATACGATTATTTTTAAAATAGACATAAATACATTTGACCATTTAGTATAAATTTTAAGATAGAGAGATCGAATTTTTACTTCACCTCTAAGCTCAAAAAAATCGGCTGCCTGTTTCCTACTTCTTCGAATAGTATCAATTCCTTCTGAGAAGCTATCTAGTCTGTAAAAATCTTTGTTCACTATTGCTTTTAAAATATCTGTTACAATTTTTTCTAAGGCGTCGAATCCATAACTAAACTGGTAATCCCCATAGGACTGATATATATTCTGATCAGTCATCAATTTTATATTATGTTGCAATGCTTCTAACGTACTAATCTCTTTGCAAGTTGCCGCATCTATTACTTCTATTCGAACAAACTTACATTTAACAAATTCTTGGGAATAATTCCACCATGATAGTAAGGTTTCCTTCTCTATGATTTTCTCACAGCCAAAGTAATTATCCTGAATCGAAACTAGATCTTCGTTTATATCTATTATGAATGCATGAATATGATGCTCTTTTTGATACATATTACAGTAATTCAGAAAAAAATAATCTAGTTTAATTATATAACTCCCACTCTGCTCTATTTCCACTTCAATAGCAGGATTAATTTTTTCCTCAAGAAGTATACCAAAATAGTTCAAGAAATAGTAATCATAATAATGATCTTGGGTAGCGATTGTAAATAAATTAGAGTGGCATTGCTTTCCATATTCCAAACCAGCTCTCCAAAAAAAATGTTTAAATTCATAATTCATAGCTTTTAATTTTTCTGCTAAAAGCATCTCAAAACAATTAAACTGTGGCTCTTGTAACATTTAATCTACCCCTCTATTTTTAAAATAATGTGATTGCAAAAATCCGAATACATAAATTATCTGGTAATTTTATATAGTCTACTTTATATTCTGAATCTAAAGGTACCTTCATCTCAAAAACAGAAGCCTGTTGATTGATTTTTCTTGCTTCTGGGTGTTGGGAAATAACATATTTTGTTGTGTAAAAAATAGAAGTATTCTCAAAATTGACAGATGTTCTGCTAAAATTCGGGAAATTAACTTCTACTTCATACTCGCCTCTTTCTGATCCAACAACGACTTTTTCTATATAATCACCATACAACCCCAAAGCGATGATTCCCAGATAATCAAATTTTTCTTTTGCTTCAATTTTAATATTATTATTTTTCGCTTCAAAATTATCTAATTCTTCATCATAGCAAATTTTATAATCTGATCGATTGCTAAATATATTTTTAGGGTAAGGAAAAGCGGTACCCAATAAAGTCAGCATAGCCTCATTATCAAGATCATCTTTCTGATAAGCTTTGTTATTGAAATGTTTTGATATATTTATACTTTTCATTCAGTAGGGCTCTCCAATTCAGCACAATATTTTTTAAGCTTTAGAACATCTATTTTTCTGTTAGAGGTCAATGGCATTTTTTTTATTTTTAACACTTTAGGAATTTTGTACTTATCGAGTTTAAACTTTAATCCATCTCTTACGATTTTTTCTGAACATTCTCCCTGATAGACCAAAAAGAAATGGTCATCAAGTGTAAATACTTTTGCAAAAACCACTTCAGGGGTTTTCATTGCGATTGATTCTATTTCAAATGGATCAATCCGATAGCCATTATATTTGATAAATTCTGAACTGCGCCCTTCAAAAAATAAGTAACCTTGCTGATCAATATAAAATTGATCTCCAGTTCTAAAATATCGCGCTTTATCAATCTCAAAATAGTGGATAGCTTCTTCTGTTGATTTATCTGATAAATATCCAAATGTAACACTTGGTCCTTCTACAACTAATTCGCCATAACCATATTCACTTAATTTATTTGATTCATGATCTATCACATAAGCTTTTGTTCCCGGCAATGGTTTTCCTACAGAAGTTGGTTTAAATTTGAATTCTTCCGGAGTTAAAATAGAAACTCTCTTACATTCCGTAATGCCGTACATAAAATAGATATTTAAATTTAGATTTTGTTCCCAAATTAGTTCCTGTATTGAAGGAGATAAATATTCTCCTGTGTTTGTTATCGTTTTTAACGACAACATATTCAACAAATTGTTTCTTTTGGCCAACCAGATTAAATTTGTTGTCGTTTTAGGTAATGAGGGCAGAAAAGTTATTTTTCTCTCTGAAATAAAAGACAGCAGCGCAAACTCTGAATACTCTTCAGAAAAGAATTCTAATCTACAATTTTTAATTACTGTAAAAAAAATATGATACAATCCGTAATCAAATGTAATCGGAAGAAATAGACCAATTCTATCCTCCGAACTTAGTTTCAATATCTTTAAAATAGATTCGATACAAAAATAAATATTAGACATCATTATTTTAATCCCTTTGGGTACACCTGTAGAACCTGAAGTAAAAATGGTCAGTACTTGTCTATCTTCAATGAAATAGTCAATATCAGTTTTATTTCCAGTATACTTTGAGGAATAAATTGACTTGATAGAAATCTCATTATTAACTAATACATTCTCACTCTCCATAATAATTATTTCTGGATGAAAAATAATTCTACGTTGTTTTTTTGATTTACTTTCTCTTTTTAAATCAACTAAACAGACATTTATTCCTAAAGTAATTGTAGCTATCAATATAGGAATAATTTCAATCTCATCAAAAAATTCAATTAATATACTTTGATCAAATATTTTATGGGCATTGAAGTAATTTATACAACATTGAGTTTTTTCATATAAGATTTTATTAGTTAGTTCATTTTTCCCTGACTTAAAAATAATTTTATAAGGACTATTTTTTGCATTTTTAATCACATTTTTATATAGAATATCGCATTCTCCTTCCTAAGTTGCTATAATAATTTTTTGTTCATTTTACCTATTCAAACAGTATTTATTTAAGGAATTCTTGTTTTATATTAACGAACTTTTTTGTTGCACATAGTATATTTAGTCAACTTTTCTGATTTTATTAAGTATTCAGCAGCTTTTTTATATTTTCTATGATTAAAATAAAAATGGGCCAAGCTTCTAATAGCAGCTTTTTGATATAAAAGCACATGATTGTTACAAAAAAAACTACAACACAAAAGCATTGTCTCTTCATAATGTAAAAAATTAATATTTTCTTCTAAATTAATACAACAATACATATAAATATGCTCTAGTGTTTTATTGTAAATTATTCCTTTGACTTTTTTTAATTCTTCTTTTGCAAGTTCCTTTTCGCGAATTTCTAACAAGCAAAAACTCTTAATGATCTTTAGAAAATTGTCTTTAGGTAATTTCTCATTATTCTTATCAATCAATTCTAGACTATCTTGAAAGCTTTCTTTTGTTATATGCTCCATGATAAGCAGCATTAATTGCTTTTGATTACAGTCTGAATCACTCACTTCATCTTGAAAAACAGTATTTTCGACCTCTGTATTTAAACTTGCCATAATTTGTATAACTTCTTCAACTTGCCAATTCACTTTCTTCTCGATACTATCCGTACATCTTCCTATTTTTATCAACTGCTCATTACAAGCAGAGGCTCCTTCATAAATTTTTTTTAAGCAAAAAACTAGTTCTATAACATTTGAATCTTCTGAAGAAATTAATTCAGACATTTTATTGATTAAAGAATAGAAAATATCAAAATTAATACAGTCTAATTTGAACATTGCAGACTCAAATTGACAATTTGAAAATAAATCAGCGATCTCATAAATATTATCAATAAAAAAATGTTTAAATAACTCATTTGTTAATCTCATATTTTTAAAATGATTTGATACCTGCATTCTATCTAACATCAAAAAATATGTTTGCTGGTCAAAATGATACTTACCTGATATCATATTTGAAAAATGACTTTCACTTATAATTCCTTCACATAATTTCTTTTGTGGAATACATTTTTTCTTACATAAGAATAATGCAATAAACATTCTCATCCTTTCACCCATTTAATCTCCACCTTTTTTAACTTAATTCTAATAAAAAGCCAGCATTTTTTTAATACTTTATGCTAAGCAACAAAATTTTTTCTTTTATTCACAGTTTATTAAGAAATTATAGAAATACTTTTTTCTTCTATTTTATGCTTAAAATACAAAAAAAAAGCCAGAATTAGTCTATTCTAACTGTTCCAAATACAGTATCTTACTAAGTATATTCCAACACCCATTCCTACCATGCAAACTAGAGTTTGGGACGTAAGTCCTAAGAACCAAAAAATAGAAGACCGAAAATCATAAAAAAGATTTTCAGTCTTCTATTTTTTAGATTATGGGGAGAATCATGTTTATTATTGGGTCTATTCAATCGATATTTCCTTAAATTTACAGCCATTAACGCAAAGCCAATTTCATTATGTGTCTTCTGTTTTCCTCGAACAGAGAACCGAGTGAAGCCTAAACAAGCTTTCAAATGTCCGAAAGCTGGTTCAACGTCAATTTTTCGTTGACGGTAGAGTTTACCTGTTTTTGCTTCTGAAAGTAGCTGTTGAATCCTCGCTTTAAAGTATTCCCAGTTCATGTTCTTATGAATCCCACAATTCTTGTTACTCTTCGCTTTTGTACATTGGCTTCGAAGAGGACTATTCGAGCAGTCTTCACGTTCATATTGTTTTAAATACCGTGTAAACCCATACTTATCTGTACGAATAGAATAATTTCGAAAATTCATTATAAAGGAAGGTTGATTTCTCAGTGAGCTTTTTGTCAAAGTTATCAACGGATTTTCTCCAAACAAAGGTATATTTATTTGCGTTGGCTTCAATCTTTGTGCCATCTATAAAAATGTCATCTTCATCGATTAATTGTTCCTTGACTAATTGACTACGGAATTGGACGAAGCACTCCCGAAGGAGTGCGTTCACTAAGGGATTCACACGGAAACGATTGATCGTTCGATAGCTCGGCTGATAACTTTGAGTGAGCCACATCATCCGGATACTATCCTTCGTTAAAGCTTCAATCTTTCGACCAGAGAACACAGATTGTGTATAGGCACATAAAATCATCTTCATCATCATTTTCGGATGATAAGAAGAAGGGCCCATTTGATGGTGAAAAGGAAGAAAATGTGCCTCGGGAATACTTTCAACTAATTGATCAATAGCGAATGCGATATCATTATTTTCTAACTGAAAGCTAAAATCTAGAGGAAGAATGACTTGATTTGTGGTATAATTTTTAAAAATAATCCAGATGTCAATCAATTTGACTGGTATCTGGATTTTTCGTTAGGACTTATTATACGAAAACTAAACTCGTAAAAAAAACAAAAAAAGGCTACCTCCTACCTAATGCGTAGTTAGCCATAATTGGTCTAGAACACTTTAGCAGTTATATATTAGAGTGTTCTTTCTATTTTTTAAATAACTTTCTCCAAGTTCATCATAGCGGGACTGATCGGAAAACATCCGATAAATGATACGTAACAATAAATGAACGGTCGCTACAACCGATTTTTTGTGTCCAGCATTTCTTCTTACTCGAAAGAAAAATGCTTGAATTCGAGTAGGTTTCCCTTGGGAAACCGCCAGTGCCCCTTGTGCTAAGACTTTTTTTAGATAAGAATTTCCTTTTCCTACCCGTTTACTTCGCGTCTTTCCAGCACTTTGATTATTTCCTGGACTCGCTCCTGCCCATGAAGCCAAATGCCCAGATGAGAGGAAAACAGACATATCTATTCCTACTTCTGCAAGTACAACTGCCGCCGTTCTTCGATTGATTCCAGGGATTTCCTCTAAACGTTCTACGTATTCTTCATAAGGAACGAGATAGTCGTTTATTGTTTCTTCGACTTCTACTAATTGTTTTTCTAGGGATTCAAGCAATTGAGGCACTTTTCTGCGTAATGTTGTATAAACACACTCTAAAATGAGTGTTTCTGTGATTGGCCTGTTTTTTACTAAAGCATAGAGCAACGCTCTACCTGATTTTCCGTAGATATCTTTAATCACCGAGGTTAATTTGATTCCAGCATTCTGTATTACCATGTGTCCGCGATTTTTTTCCCGATTCAAATCTTCCACTAAATGTTTGCGATAACGTGTTAAATCTCTCAATTCTTGAATAGGTTCTGGTGGAACAAAACTTGTAGGAACGACTCCTAATCGTGTGAGACGAGCAATCCATTCCGCATCTTTCATATCCGTTTTTTTCCTGGAATATTTTTGATGTGACGAGGATTCGCTAACTGCAGCTCAAAATGATTCTGTAAAATCCGCCACACGCATTTCCAATAAACACCGGTACTTTCCATACTTATATGTGTGACTTCGTAAGAAGTCAACCAATCAGATAGGTCAAAAAGACCACGAGTTGTCGTATCAAAACTACCAAAGAATTTTTCTGGGCGTTTTTTCCCTTCAGCAGAACGAATAATGCACGCAACAATTACTTTTTGATGGATGTCTAATCCAGCACAACAAGAACGAAGTACATCTTCCATTTTCAACATTCCTCCTTGAAAAAAATTACAGAAGAGGTTATTCTACTTATAGAAACAATTTATTTTTATACGCAGGTTCTATGACCTAATGATTGGTGCAAATAAGTAGAATGATCTAGTTTGTCCCTCAAGGTTACTTGGAGCAGAACCTCAATAAGTGATCGACCTACAAGCCACTCCTGTCATCTCTAAGTATGACAGGAAAAAGCCTGCAGGTCGATCACTTTCGTTTTCATTCTGTTCGGTGAGGGCGATCGCCCTCATGGGTGTTTGTCCCAAGCTCTGGTCTAACTGTTAAAGTCTATTATGAGCGTGTTTTACAAGCCATAGTACACACCTCCATCTATATATTGATTTCAATACTAATCAGTACCACTATATATTTTATTATGTTTAACTTTTATTAACCACATGAGTTATACTTTTCAAAAGTGGTTACTTCGATTATGAAGTATTTATGTTTAATGATATTTATTTTTGTTCTCAAGGTATAAGTCATTTGTCATTTTCAACAATCACTCGTGAGAGCTATCGAACGTATAAATCTAATCCAAAACTCTGCATTCATTGTCCATTACTTGAACCCTGTACTCTGAGTGAAAAACATCAAAAAGTTGTGACTCGATATGTTTGGGCTGATCTGATGGACAAACTTGAACATCAACGCCATACGACGTTGAATAAAGAAATGTATAGAAAGAGAAAACAGACAATTGAACGAATATTTGCAGATGCAAAAGAAAAGCATGGAATGCGTTGGACGAACTATATATTTTCGTCCTATTTAGATAAGAATAAAGACTTTTGCGAGCCATGTCTATATAATAAAAAGAAGAGGTCAAAAGACTATTTGACAAGGGAGGTAAGACATTGGTGAGACACAAAAAAATGAATAAGGAGTGGTCAAAAAAGAAAACAAAGGAAATTACTAGAAGCCCATTATGAAGATGCAATTCCAATCGAACTTTTCAAAAAGGAACAAGCCACTTTGAAAAATTCACTTATCGGTATTGATAACCAATTGAAGCTCCATGTTAATTATGGTCAACATGCAAAAGAGAACTATAGTCGAATTCTTGAGATGATCGAAGGTTGCCATAAAGTGTATGCTACTGCACCCAATTATATCAAACACTTGTTTAACCAAGCATTATTTGCTAAAGTTCTTGTATACTCAAGTTGCAACCTATCTTATGAAGCTGCTGATAGCTTCGACCCCGTAATAAGCATTAAAGCGCACAATAAAAAAGAATCCGCTAATTCTAGCGGATTCTTCGACACATTTATCTCAGTACCTAACACCTTAAAAAATTTTTTTGGTGCAGGTTTAAATAATGACAAAATGGTCGGGAAGACAGGATTCGAACCTGCGACCCCTTGGTCCCAAACCAAGTGCTCTACCAAGCTGAGCTACTTCCCGTAGCTATAATAATAAAAAAAGACTAAATGCTTAAAAGGAACTAGTACCACTACCCTCTAAACCGTAGTCAGACATTTCAACTATGCACCCAAAGGGAGTCGAACCCCTAACCTCTTGATTCGTAGTCAAGCACTCTATCCAGTTGAGCTATGGGTGCTAAAACAAGGATCAAAGCCAGATGAATTCATCTACTTCGTACTTGCCAACATCTATTCTGTCAATTGTACAATTGACATTTATAGTGTTTCAAAGCAATGCCGAGGACCGGAATCGAACCGGTACGGTGATCACTCACCGCAGGATTTTAAGTCCTGTGCGTCTGCCAGTTCCGCCACCCCGGCGAAAGAACAAGCTAAGCGGAAAACGGGGTTCGAACCCGCGACCCCCACCTTGGCAAGGTGGTGCTCTACCACTGAGCTATTTCCGCAGTCTGGATGCCGGCTAAAGGATTTGAACCCTCGACCCTCTGATTACAAATCAGATGCTCTACCAACTGAGCTAAGCCGGCGTATAAGCGCCTAGTTAAAAACAAGACTAAAAATGCGGGTGAAGGGACTTGAACCCCCACGCCGTAAGGCGCTAGATCCTAAATCTAGTGCGTCTGCCAATTCCGCCACACCCGCAAAATATTCCTATGAGCCGTGCAGGGCTCGAACCTGCGACCCTCTGATTAAAAGTCAGATGCTCTACCAACTGAGCTAACGGCTCAAAAAATGGAGGTTGACGGGATCGAACCGCCGACCCCCTGCTTGTAAGGCAGGTGCTCTCCCAGCTGAGCTAAACCTCCAAGACAACACTTTAGCGTGGCGACGTCCTACTCTCACAAAGGGAAACCCTTCACTACAATCGGCGCTAAGAAGCTTAACTTCTGTGTTCGGCATGGGAACAGGTGTATCCTTCTCGCTATCGCCACCACACTGGGTGTTGTTGCTATTTAGTTGAGTGATTATTCACTCAAAACTGGATTGAAGTAATAGAATCAAACATTCCGAAAAACTTTTTTATTTCGTTTCTTTGGTTAAGTCCTCGACCGATTAGTATTGGTCCGCTCCGTACATCACTGCACTTCCACTTCCAACCTATCTACCTCATCATCTCTGAGGGGTCTTACTTTCTTAAAGAAATGGGAAATCTCATCTTGAGGTGGGCTTCACACTTAGATGCTTTCAGCGTTTATCCCTTCCCTACATAGCTACCCAGCAATGCCCTTGGCAGAACAACTGGTACACCAGCGGTAAGTCCATCCCGGTCCTCTCGTACTAAGGACAGCTCCTCTCAAATTTCCAACGCCCGCGACGGATAGGGACCGAACTGTCTCACGACGTTCTGAACCCAGCTCGCGTGCCGCTTTAATGGGCGAACAGCCCAACCCTTGGGACCGACTACAGCCCCAGGATGCGACGAGCCGACATCGAGGTGCCAAACCTCCCCGTCGATGTGGACTCTTGGGGGAGATAAGCCTGTTATCCCCAGGGTAGCTTTTATCCGTTGAGCGATGGCCCTTCCATGCGGAACCACCGGATCACTAAGCCCGACTTTCGTCCCTGCTCGACTTGTAAGTCTCGCAGTCAAGCTCCCTTCTGCCTTTACACTCTGCGAATGATTTCCAACCATTCTGAGGGAACCTTTGGGCGCCTCCGTTACTCTTTAGGAGGCGACCGCCCCAGTCAAACTGCCCACCTGACACTGTCTCCCACCACGATAAGTGGTGCGGGTTAGAGGGTTCATAACACAAGGGTAGTATCCCACCAGCGCCTCCACCGAAACTAGCGTTCCGGGTTCATCGGCTCCTACCTATCCTGTACATGTGGTACAAACACTCAATATCAAGCTACAGTAAAGCTCCATGGGGTCTTTCCGTCCTGTCGCGGGTAACCTGCATCTTCACAGGTACTAAAATTTCACCGAGTCTCTCGTTGAGACAGTGCCCAAATCGTTACGCCTTTCGTGCGGGTCGGAACTTACCCGACAAGGAATTTCGCTACCTTAGGACCGTTATAGTTACGGCCGCCGTTTACTGGGGCTTCAATTCTGAGCTTCGCCGAAGCTAACCCATCCTCTTAACCTTCCAGCACCGGGCAGGCGTCAGCCCCTATACTTCATCTTTCGATTTTGCAGAGACCTGTGTTTTTGATAAACAGTCGCTTGGGCCTATTCACTGCGGCTGACCGAAGTCAGCACCCCTTCTCCCGAAGTTACGGGGTCATTTTGCCGAGTTCCTTAACGAGAGTTCGCTCGCTCACCTTAGGATACTCTCCTCGACTACCTGTGTCGGTTTACGGTACGGGCAGTTGTTTTCTCACTAGAAGCTTTTCTTGACAGTGTGACATCAGGAACTTCGGTACTATTATTTCCCTCCCCATCACAGCTTGTCCGTACAGAGTAAAGCATTTGACTCTACTCAAGACTTACTGCTTGGACATGCACTTCCAGTCGCATGCATTCCTTAGCCTCCTGCGTCCCTCCATTGCTCAAACAAAAACAACTGGTACAGGAATATCAACCTGTTGTCCATCGCCTACGCCTTTCGGCCTCGGCTTAGGTCCCGACTAACCCTGGGCGGACGAGCCTTCCCCAGGAAACCTTAGTCATACGGTGGACGGGATTCTCACCCGTCTTTCGCTACTCATACCGGCATTCTCACTTCTAAGCGCTCCACTAGTCCTCACGATCTAGCTTCGACGCCCTTAGAACGCTCTCCTACCATCACACCAGAGGTGTGATCCACAGCTTCGGTAATATGTTTAGCCCCGGTACATTTTCGGCGCAGGGTCACTCGACTAGTGAGCTATTACGCACTCTTTAAATGGTGGCTGCTTCTGAGCCAACATCCTAGTTGTCTGTGCAACCCCACATCCTTTTCCACTTAACATATATTTTGGGACCTTAGCTGGTGGTCTGGGCTGTTTCCCTTTCGACTACGGATCTTATCACTCGCAGTCTGACTGCCGAATATGAATGAATGGCATTCGGAGTTTATCTGAATTCGGTAACCCGAGATGGGCCCCTAGTCCAAACAGTGCTCTACCTCCATCATTCTTAACTTCGACGCTAGCCCTAAAGCTATTTCGGAGAGAACCAGCTATCTCCAAGTTCGTTTGGAATTTCTCCGCTACCCACAGCTCATCCCCGCACTTTTCAACGTACGTGGGTTCGGTCCTCCAGTGCGTTTTACCACACCTTCAACCTGGCCATGGGTAGATCACATGGTTTCGGGTCTACGACTACATACTCATTCGCCCTATTCAGACTCGCTTTCGCTGCGGCTCCGGCTCTTCACCTTAACCTCGCATGCAATCGTAACTCGCCGGTTCATTCTACAAAAGGCACGCCATTACCCATTAACGGGCTTTGACTTGTTGTAGGCACACGGTTTCAGGATCTATTTCACTCCCCTTCCGGGATGCTTTTCACCTTTCCCTCACGGTACTGGTTCACTATCGGTCATTAGGGAGTATTTAGCCTTGCGGGATGGTCCCCGCGGATTCCGACGGAATTTCTCGTGTTCCGCCGTACTCAGGATCCTCCTAGGTGTTGCCAACATTTCGTCTACGGGGCTATTACCCACTTTGGCGAACCTTTCCAGGTTCTTCGACTATCTTGACAGACTACCACAACGGAGTCCTACAACCCCAACAAGCAAGCTTGTTGGTTTGGGCTCTTCCCGTTTCGCTCGCCGCTACTCAGGGAATCGAATTTTCTTTCTCTTCCTGCAGGTACTAAGATGTTTCAGTTCTCTGCGTCTACCTCTAACCAGCTATGTATTCACTGGAAAGTAACATCCTATAAAAGATGTTGGGTTTCCCCATTCGGAAATCTCTGGATCATAGCTCACTTACAGCTCCCCAAAGCATATCGGTGTTAGTCCCGTCCTTCATCGGCTCCTAATGCCAAGGCATCCACCGTGCGCCCTTATTCACTTAACCTTATGACCTTACGGTCAATTGTTTGGTTCGTTTCTCTAGCGATAGAGGCGTCACCAATAAAATAAGCTTCGAACAGTTAATTAACTCTTCAACGCGGTGTTCTCGGTTTGTTTTGATTACTTTTTTACTTCAATATCCAGTTTTCAATGAACAATTCGTTTGAGAGAACTATATGAATAGAAAAAATCAATTGATATCTTCTATTTATAAGAGTAAACCTCTCAAAACTGAACAAAGTGTCGACGAATGTGTAAGTTTCCGTAATATTCCTTAGAAAGGAGGTGATCCAGCCGCACCTTCCGATACGGCTACCTTGTTACGACTTCACCCCAATCATCTATCCCACCTTAGGCGGCTGGCTCCACAAGGGTTACCTCACCGACTTCGGGTGTTACAAACTTTCGTGGTGTGACGGGCGGTGTGTACAAGGCCCGGGAACGTATTCACCGCGGCGTGCTGATCCGCGATTACTAGCGATTCCGGCTTCATGTAGGCGAGTTGCAGCCTACAATCCGAACTGAGAGAAGCTTTAAGAGATTTGCATGACCTCGCGGCCTAGCGACTCGTTGTACTTCCCATTGTAGCACGTGTGTAGCCCAGGTCATAAGGGGCATGATGATTTGACGTCATCCCCACCTTCCTCCGGTTTGTCACCGGCAGTCTCGCTAGAGTGCCCAACTGAATGATGGCAACTAACAATAAGGGTTGCGCTCGTTGCGGGACTTAACCCAACATCTCACGACACGAGCTGACGACAACCATGCACCACCTGTCACTTTGTCCCCGAAGGGAAAGCTCGATCTCTCGAGTGGTCAAAGGATGTCAAGACCTGGTAAGGTTCTTCGCGTTGCTTCGAATTAAACCACATGCTCCACCGCTTGTGCGGGCCCCCGTCAATTCCTTTGAGTTTCAACCTTGCGGTCGTACTCCCCAGGCGGAGTGCTTAATGCGTTAGCTGCAGCACTGAAGGGCGGAAACCCTCCAACACTTAGCACTCATCGTTTACGGCGTGGACTACCAGGGTATCTAATCCTGTTTGCTCCCCACGCTTTCGAGCCTCAGCGTCAGTTACAGACCAGAGAGTCGCCTTCGCCACTGGTGTTCCTCCATATATCTACGCATTTCACCGCTACACATGGAATTCCACTCTCCTCTTCTGCACTCAAGTCTCCCAGTTTCCAATGACCCTCCCCGGTTGAGCCGGGGGCTTTCACATCAGACTTAAGAAACCGCCTGCGCTCGCTTTACGCCCAATAAATCCGGACAACGCTTGCCACCTACGTATTACCGCGGCTGCTGGCACGTAGTTAGCCGTGGCTTTCTGGTTAGATACCGTCAAGGTAAGAGCAGTTACTCTCCTACTTGTTCTTCTCTAACAACAGAGTTTTACGATCCGAAAACCTTCTTCACTCACGCGGCGTTGCTCGGTCAGACTTTCGTCCATTGCCGAAGATTCCCTACTGCTGCCTCCCGTAGGAGTCTGGGCCGTGTCTCAGTCCCAGTGTGGCCGATCACCCTCTCAGGTCGGCTATGCATCATGGCCTTGGTGAGCCGTTACCTCACCAACTAGCTAATGCACCGCAGGTCCATCCATCAGTGACACCCGAAAGCGCCTTTCAAATCAACACCATGCGGTGTCGACTATTATGCGGTATTAGCACCTGTTTCCAAGTGTTATCCCCCTCTGATGGGTAGGTTACCCACGTGTTACTCACCCGTCCGCCACTCTTCTTTTCAAATGAGTGCAAGCACTCGGTAGAAAAGAAGCGTTCGACTTGCATGTATTAGGCACGCCGCCAGCGTTCGTCCTGAGCCAGGATCAAACTCTCATAATAAAAGTTGAACACGATCTTGCGATCGATAAGCTCATTTGGTTGCTAGCATATTGCTTGCTTGTTAAAAATTGTTGTTTGTTTTTACCGTTGTAAAAACAACCTACACATTTGGTTCGTCTTACTTTGTTCAGTTTTCAAAGGTCTACCGTGTTACCTCGCAGCAACTTTTATATCATATCAAATCTTTGATTTGATGTCAACACTTTTCTTCAAAAGTTTCAAAGTTTTTTCTGCTTGATGTTATCGAACGTTTCGCCGACAACTTCATTAGTTTATCAGGTTTGTTGTTATTTGTCAACAACTTTTTCCTGATTTTTCAAGTTTTTTAAAACCTGAATTGTTATTTTATTTCTTTTTCATTGCCATTCATTTCTGAGACAACTTCATTAGTTTATCAGGTCAGTTATCATTTGTCAACAATAATTTTTCTGATTCCTAAAGTTTTTTTCACCCGTTAGGATGTTATGTTATTTCTATCGTTCGGCGTGTTTCATTGGTGCCTTGCGACAAGATATAATATACCAAGTTTCTGGGCTTAGGTCAACTAAAATTTCTATTTTTTTCAAAGTTTTTTTCGTTACCGATTATTCTATTACTTTTGTTCTTTATTGTTCGTTTTTAAGCAGAAAAACCTATTTTTTTAGTTATTTCTTAATTTTTAGTAACAGATTCTAAATTTCCCATAACTTCGCTTTGTTTTTGTCAATTTTCTCAGTTTTTTGTTAGAATGAAGGAGAAGAATTCTACTATATAATGGGGGAAATGAATGATATGAAAATTTTAGTTGCTGATGATGACAAAGAAATTGTAGAACTGCTGAGTATTTATATACACAACGAAGGCTATGAAGTAGTAAAAGCTTATGATGGAAAAGAAGCTTTGTCTAAGATTCGGACAATAGCAGATATCGACCTTCTTATTTTGGATATCATGATGCCGATCATGGATGGGATGCAAGTTGTGAAAGAATTACGAAAAGAGTCACAGATCCCGATCATCATGTTAACCGCCAAAACAACTGATATGGATAAAATCAAGGGACTTGTAGCCGGAGCAGATGATTACGTTACAAAACCTTTTAATCCATTAGAAGTCATGGCACGTGTTAAATCTATTTTGAGACGTAGCCAAATGCAACTTAAAGCGGATGAACCTGATATTCTTGAAACTGGTTCATTGATCATCAACAAGGATTCCCATGAAGTAAAAACCGTTGATGGAAAGGAGATTCAGCTAACCGCCTTAGAATTTGGTATTTTGTATCTACTGGCTAGCCATCCGAATCGTGTTTTTAGTGCTGATGAAATTTTTGAACGCGTCTGGCAACAAGAAAGTATTGTTTCTGCAAAAACAGTAATGGTTCATGTAAGTCATTTGCGGGATAAGATAGAAGAAGCAACTGGTGGAGAAAAAGTCATTCAAACAGTTTGGGGAGTTGGATATAAGATCGATGCTCGTTAGACAAAAGAAAATTGAAAAGCAAAAACGAATTACCTTAACATCAAAGGAAATTAGTGAATTACTTGCTGAAGGAATTGTCACGATTATCCTGTTACTTCTATTAAATGTCTCAATCACAGTTATTCTTAGCGGCAGTCAGACATTACAAGGAATCATCTGGGCAACAAAAGGCGCCTTTGCCCAAGAACTAAACACAGACTTATTTTGGAGCTTAAGTAAATTTGTGATCCCTATCTTTTTTATTGTTGATGTCGGTGTCTTGTATTGGCGCTTGATTCGCCGTTACCGTCAAATGCAGTTGCGTCATATTATTAGTGAACTTCATTACATTGCCGATGGTAACTATGATCATCGTATTCCTTTTGAGTTAAGCGGTGATTTAGCAAAAGTCGTAACCAGTATTAATGGTCTGGTAGACAGTACTGTTGCCGCAATTGAAGACGAACGGAAAATAGAAAAATCAAAAGATGAATTGATCACAAATGTAAGTCACGATATACGAACACCGTTAACTTCTATTATAGGTTATTTAGGATTGATTGAAGATCGGCAGTTTCATAATGAAGCAGATCTGCTGAAGTATACCCATACAGCTTATGTGAAAGCAAAACAAATGAAACTACTCGTTGACGATTTATTTGAGTATACAAAGGTTCGTCAGCCTTCTGTTCCTATTAATACAATTAGTTTTGATATGGCACAATTGATTGAGCAACTTGCTGCTGATTTCGAATTGGAAGCAAGCAAAAATGCTATGACGATTCAAGTGAATGCTAATCCGGCCTCCATAAAAATGGATGGTGACACTGAAAAACTAGTACGGGTCTTCAATAACCTTTTATCAAACGCACTTAAGTATGGGAAAGGCGGGAAAAATATCGTCATTGATGTAGAGAAAGTGGGCACTGAAGTGGTGGTAGCGGTTAGAAATGATGGTCCTCCGATTCCGAAAAAATCTTTAGATCAATTATTCGATCGTTTTTATCGCGTAGAAGAATCTCGTTCACAGGAAACCGGCGGAACAGGTTTAGGTTTGGCTATCGCCCAAAGTATTATAGCCTTACATGGCGGTTACATCTATGCTACTTCTGATAACCATTGGACATCTTTCATCATCCACTTACCTCTACAACGAAACTGATTAATTGAGGTTGACATTCAAAAGAAAGTTTTGTATCCTAGTGACAAGCAAAGAGAAAAAGTATTTGTAGTCTTGAATCAAAGAGAGTTTGCGGTGGTGAAAGCAAATATTCTACTATAAAGAAGTCCGTCTCTATTACTATGCGTTTGATGAAATAAGTCAAACCGGCCTGCAGCCGTTACCTGCATAACAAGGGCAGCGTACAGCTGAACTTGGGTGGTACCGCGAAATTCAAGTCATTTCGTCCCAAGATTTTTTTCTGGGGATGGAGTGGCTTTTTATTTTACTGCAATTCTAACCAGCTAAGCGAATGTCCCCCTCAGAAAAACCAGATGTGCCTGTGATGAAAAGTGCTACATCCTATTTTTTCAGCTAATGATAACCCACTCGTTACACTTCCATGAGCTTATAGTGATTGGTATATGGTGGCTGAACGAAAGATTGCTTCCAATTTTTCATTTGAGGTTAAAAGCACAAAATGTAGCACAGTAAAATATTGTTACCTATATATTAAGGAGGAGTTATTATGTTAGATGTAAAAATGATTCGTCAAAATTTTGATGACGTGCAAACAAAGTTGAAAACCCGTGGTGTAAAAGAAGAGATATTAGTAGAATTCTTACGATTAGATGAAAGTCGTCGTAACTTATTAGTAAAATCAGAAGAATTAAAAAAATACCGTAATGATGTCTCTGCAGAGATCGCACAACTAAAACGAAACAAAGAAGATGCTACAGCAAAAATTACTGAAATGAAAGAAGTTGGCGGCAATATTAAGGCGCTAGATACTGAAATCGAAGAAATCGATGCTAAACTTCTAGAAATTTCTACCACCTTACCCAATCTTCCACATGACTCAGTGCCTGTCGGAGCAGATGAAAACGATAATGTTGAAGTCCGTCGCTGGAGTGAGCCTAGAAATTTTGCCTTTGAACCTAAACCCCATTGGGATGTAGCAGAAAATTTGGACATTCTTGATTTTGAGCGAGGAGCAAAAGTTTCAGGTAGCCGTTTTGTGTACTATAAAGGTTTAGGTGCTAGATTAGAGCGCGCATTATATAACTTTATGCTGGACATGCATGTCTATGATCATGGCTATACTGAAATGATGACGCCGTATATCGTAAATAGCAATTCTATGTTTGGAACTGGGCAATTCCCTAAATTCAAAGAAGATGTTTTCCAGCTAGAAGGAACAGATATGACCTTGATTCCAACCGCGGAGGTTCCTCTAACCAACTATTACAATAATGAAATTTTAGATGGGAAAGATTTACCAATCTATTTTACAGCACTAAGCCCATCTTTCCGTTCTGAAGCTGGCAGTGCTGGCCGTGATACTAGAGGTCTGATTCGTCTACATCAGTTTAACAAAGTAGAAATGGTGAAATTCAGTGATGCAGAACATTCTTATGAAGAATTAGAAAAAATGACTGCTAATGCGGAAGATATTTTACAAAAATTAAATCTACCGTATCGTGTTATGTCACTTGCTACTGGCGATATGGGCTTCTCTGCTGCTAAAACTTACGACTTAGAAGTGTGGATTCCAGCTCAAAATGCCTATCGTGAAATCAGCTCTTGTTCAAACTGCGAAGATTTTCAAGCACGTCGTGCCATGATCCGCTACCGCGATGAACACGATAAGGTTCAATATGCGCATACCTTGAATGGTTCTGGTTTAGCTGTTGGTCGGACTGTCGCTGCTATTTTAGAGAACTACCAAAACGAAGATGGTACTGTAACGATTCCAGAAGTTTTAGTGCCTTATATGGGTAATTTGAAATTAATTAAATAAATAAAAAGAATCACTAATTTAACTCATTGGCTGTTGAAACTATAAATCAATAATGATACATTTGGATTACTAAAAACAGTCAAATTTATAATTAGAAGGATCAAACATTATGCATAAAAAAAATCACTCACGAATTACTCGAAACAGTCGGCGTGAAAAGAATAAACATAATATTACAAAAAAAATAGTTCTGACATCAATTGCTGGACTTTCACTCATTTTAATCTGTGGTGGTGTTTACGCAACTTATGCTATACAACATAATCCAAAACAAGAAAGTCAGGCTGAGGATATTAGTCAATACGAACACAAAGAACATGCATTACTGGAAAAGATCAGAACCTCTCAAAAACATGATGAACTTGAAAGTACTGAGCAAGAAAAAACAGATAAAAATATTCAAACACTGATTTACGAACCTCTTACAACTGAGGCTATTCCTCAACTACCAAAAATCAATTCAGAATTAACAACTTTGATAGAGGCAGCTCACAAAGAGAGTTCAAAAGAAACACCTATCAAACTTGTTGGTCATATAAAGAGGATAAAAGTAAATGAACAATTGGTTGGGTACCAACCAATTCTTGATACCTATACATGGAATCAAGAAAAAAACGAGTGGTCTGAGAAAACTGAGCTGGGAAAACAGCCCGCATTCGTCAATCAAAAAACAAAACAACCATTGACACTGCAGGATATTTTTATAAGTGAAGCAAATGCCTTAGCTGTTCAACAGGTCATCGAGCAAAAATTACTGTCAGAAAGCCCTGACGGTAATGCTATTATTGATGGCATTCTCAATATGCCAAGCATTTCTTTAGCTGAAACGGCCTTCACCTATTACTCTGATAAAATCAGTCTTACTCTAGCAGAAAATTCATCTGGCAAAACAGAAATCACATTGCCTTATAAAGAGATTGCTGGCTATGTAGATCCTCAATTTATCGATACAGCTTCTATTAAGGATGTAGTACCAGAGCCTTTGGATCCAAACAAAAAGTACATTTCACTCACTTTTGATGATGGCCCCAATCCTGACACGACACCTAGACTTTTAGATATCCTAAAAGAAAAAGGCGTTACAGCTACCTTCTTTATGTTAGGGCAAAATGTTGTCAAACATGAAGCACTAGTAAAACGTGTAGCAGAAGAAGGCCACGAAGTAGCTAGTCATTCCTATTCACATCCGCAATTAACTAGTGTTGATGCTCAAAGAGTGACAGAAGAAGTTCAAAATACAGATAAAGCCATTTATCACGCTATCGGAAAATTGCCAACTGACTTTAGACCGCCATATGGAGCAGTCAATAAAGAAGTAGCTACTATAATTGGTAAGCCGATCATTCAATGGTCTGTAGACTCGCAAGATTGGCAAAGTCATAATGCTGAGGCAATCATTAAACGGATCGATGAAACGGCCTACAATGATACGATCATCTTGATGCATGATATTCATCCAGAAACTGTGGATGCTGTATCAACCGTAATCGACCACTTACGCAATGATGGCTATGAGATTCTACCTTCCAAAGAATTGTTAGGAAAAAAGGCCAAACCTTTGCACATGTATTATGGTTCAAAAGACGAGCGACCAGTCCAATAATAAAAAAACCTCCTATACCAGAATTCTTTGGCGTAGGAGGTTCTTTCATTTTCTTACTGTTCTACAGAGTAATTAGGTGCTTCTTTAGTAATTTGTACATCATGAGGATGAGATTCTTTTAATCCATTCCCACTCATTTGAATAAATTGTGCTTCTTCACGCAATTGTGTTAAATCTGCCGCACCAACATAGCCCATCCCAGATTTTAGCCCACCAATCAGTTGGAAAACAATATCTGATACGCTACCTTTATAGGCAACACGGCCTTCAATACCTTCAGGAACTAATTTATTTGCTTCATTGACGCCACCTTGGAAATAGCGATCACTTGAACCTTTTTCCATTGCGCCTAGTGAACCCATTCCGCGATATGTTTTGAAACGACGACCTTGATAAATTTCAAATTCACCTGGCGATTCGTCTGTTCCTGCCAGCATACTTCCTAACATAACTGCATGTCCACCAGCAGCTAAAGCTTTTACGATATCACCTGAATACTTGATCCCGCCATCAGCAATAATTGCTTTTCCATATTTACGTGCGACAGAAGCAGCGTCATAAATCGCAGTCAGTTGAGGAACACCAACACCTGCTACAACACGAGTCGTACAAATAGAACCAGGTCCGATCCCAACTTTAACAACATCCACACCTACATCATAAAGTGCTTTAGCTCCTTCAGCTGTCGCGATATTTCCTGCAATCAATGTCGCATCTGGGAATGTATCACGAATTTCCTTGATTTTGCGAATCACACCTGCACTATGCCCATGAGCTGTATCAATAATGATTGCGTCTACTCCTGCTTCCAATAAAGCTTCCGCGCGTTCAAATGTGTCACTTGTCACACCAACTGCTGCTGCCGCTAGCAAACGACCATGCTCATCTTTCGCCGCATTTGGAAATTCGATTACTTTTTCAATATCTTTGATGGTGATCAAACCGCTTAAACGATTATTTTCATCAACGATTGGTAATTTTTCGATTTTATGTTTTTGTAGAATCTTTTCAGCATCTTTTAGAGAAGTGCCAACTGGGGCTGTTACTAAGTTGTCCTTGGTCATTACTTCATCGATTTTCATTTGATAATCTGTTACAAAGCGCATATCACGGTTCGTGATGATCCCAACTAATTTACGATTTTCCATCGTTTCGACAATCGGAACGCCACTAATACGATATTTACTCATTAGATTTTCAGCATCTGCTACCAAATTTGTTGGCGTTAAGAAAAATGGGTCAATAATCACGCCACTCTCAGAACGTTTTACTTTGCGAACTTCGTCAGCTTGTTGTGCGATGCTCATATTTTTATGAATAACGCCTAAGCCGCCTTGACGAGCCATCGAGATGGCCATTTTACTATCCGTTACAGTATCCATACTTGCACTGATTAGAGGAATATTCAACTTAATATTTTTTGCTAGTTGGATACTCATATCCACTTCATTAGGCAATACGTGACTTTCTGCTGGAATCAATAAAACATCATCAAATGTAAGACCTTTTTTCGCGAATTTTGTTTCCCAGTTAGACATTTTCTAGACCACTCCTCTATTTAATTTTATATAAGAAAATAACAGATAATAAAAGGTAAGTCAACCACATTTCCCCGTTTACAGAAATTTTCTTTCCTTTTCTCAAAACATGAGTATTTTCTCATTTTTTTGTTATTAAAAACAAAGGATAACTGTAGTTATTCCTTTGTTTTTAACTTAGTAAAACGCATGGGCGCAACTTTCCATACTATACAAGCCAGCAGAGTCAACACAGAGATACTTAAAGAAACTTTTTGAGCAAAAGTTGTCTGATAAGAAATAGAAACACGCCCTTTTTTAGATAATTGACTATCGACTAAACCATTTTGTTTATTTAAGGATGCTGAAATTATTTTTTCTTTACCCTCACTTACTATTTTAGCTTGATAGCCATAATAGTAGATAAACGGAATAGTAACAGTCGTTTCCTTTGTATTATTTGTACGATAATCGAAAGCCACTGAACCAAAGGTCATTTTAACATTTGTTACTTCTATTTCAGCAGCATCATAAACGACTTTTCGTTTTTTATTTTTTTTAATAGTAGTATAATCAACTTCTTTGGGTAAATATTCATGTCCCGCACCGATATAATAACTATTTGTTTGATCGTATGAATGGTGTGATAAGATACGATTTCCTTCAGTGTCAATACTTTCTTTTTCATACAATCCAACTCCAATTAAAATAACCATAACTACGATTATCTGACTACTTGGAAATTTTTTAAATAATCCGATATCATCATTTGCAATAAGAAATGCTAGCAATAAGGTCACGATTGATAAGAAGCGCCAAGGAAACTGAATCGTATTAAGCGGTGTATGGTCGAAAAGCTTCCAAGGAAAAAGGTCTGTCGTCATAAACATAAAAAGCAAAGCAAGAATTACCAACTCACGACTGGGTGAATTGCCCTTAAAAAGCATCCCGGTGTAGATGACTAAACCAAACAACAAGATAACGCCTATATTTGCTGAAGACGCATGAAATACGCTATTTTTAAAGCTGTTGGCCACTAACTCACTCAAAGAGTAGCTTTTATCTGATATCAATGTCAATGGATTGGATGTTACTTGAAATGTCACATGACTCATTTGTTCAAAAACGGGCACTAAATAAAAAGCCAATAATAAAATAGTCACTCCGGCAGCCTTTAATAGTGCAACAATGACTTTTTTCTTTAAAAAGTGCTTCAAATTTAAAAGAATGTACATTCCTATAAAAATGCTGACAATTTCCAATGAAATGAAATGTGCTAAACCAATTCCTGTCATAGCAACTGTCAACAACAGCCACTTCTTCTCTTTTCCATTTTTCAATAGATATAAACTTGCTAGAACTAAGGGGAAAAAGCCCATTGCCAACAGCTCTCCAATAGCCTGGCGATTAAAAAAATCTTGTAAACGGTAAATCGATAACGTATACAATAATGAGAATAAGTAACTTTTTACTTTCGTTAATCCCATATACCTTCCAGATACATAGGTTAAACTAAATGTAGCAAAGTTGATTCCAATCGAAAAAATGACAAAACTAGTTGCGAGTGAAAAGCCCATGATACGTAAAATTGCTGGAAAATACAGATAAAAATCTGGATAAAACAAGCTGGATGCATACCCATATCCTCCAATAAAAAAGTAACTAACTTTGGGCAGCAATATGCCATGCCTTAAAGACTCCGCCAAGCCTTCGATCCGATTTTGATGGAAATGATAATCATCACCAATCATGATACGACCATTTTGGAGATAAACAATATATAAAGACAATACACTTAATATAAAAAAACTCAGAAAAACCAGGAAATGACTATGTTGTTTGATCCATTTTTTCATTGCTCCACCTCTTCATAATGAAAATAAATTGTAAATTTCATTCCTAGTTTCTATGGTAGCGTGATGAGGCTGTTCTTTCAAACATGAACCCTTTTAGTTTGAATTATTTTATATTAACGGTATTTTGATTTAGTCAATAAGAAAAAAGAGTCTTGATCAAAACTATCACTAGTTTTAAACCAAGACTCTTCTGGTTGTATTCTTTAACGCGCTAAACTGCTGCGCATATTATATTTTTTCTTTAATAAGTAACGAACACCTAAAGAGATTCCACCAATGATAATCACAATAACTGGATCTAAAATAGGATTGATGACCGCTGGCAGCATTGCGGAACCCGCAAAAACAACAAGCCATAAAAGCATCGCTCCAACCAAGATCGCACCCGTTTTAAACCAACCAGGGCGCTTCGATTTATCCACACCAGGACGATCATATTGGTAAACATATTTATACATTAGATAAAACACATACCCACCTGCCATCGAGGCCAACACCAAGGTTAATAATCCCAATGGTTGTGATTTTCCTTTAGACCACATCATCATAATTGAGAACATAATCGTCATTACTCCAAATAGTAATAACGTATTGTCCAGCCACATCAAAGCTGGGGTCGATTCAGGAAGTTCTTCGGGCTTACTTAAGATAGACTCTGTACGTTCAGCCACCGTTCCGAAAAGCTGACGTGCAGTTTTTCCGCTTTTTTGACCTTCTACTAGATGAGGTAGAATTTCATGTAAAGCAAGTGTCCGTGCTTCTTCTGAAAGATTAGCAGCAACTAACGATTTTTTTAAGTCAAAGATGTATTGTTCATTTCTCTTTGTTAATTTTTGTTCAAGTTCACGATTTTCTGAAACAATATCACGAAGTGCTTCTGATTCCATTATTTTGCGTCCTCCTCGCCCGTGGCCAACGGGGCAGTCTTTACCTAAAAAGTATTCTAACATATTTTTTAGGGAGAAAAACAGTTTTTAGCAATTTTTTTACTATACGTTAAAGCGGAAAAGCATAACATCGCCATCTTGCACAATATATTCTTTGCCTTCTAAACGAACTTTACCTGCTTCTTTTGCTGCCTGCATGTTGCCATACGTATTTAAATCATCAAATGAAACTGTCTCTGCACGAATAAATCCGCGTTCAAAATCAGTATGGATGATTCCGGCCGCTTGAGGAGCTTTGATTCCTTTACGGAAAGTCCATGCACGTACTTCTTGCTCACCAGCAGTAAAGTATGTTGCTAACCCTAACAAATCATAGGCTGCACGAATTAATTGATCTAAACCAGACTCTTCAATGCCTAAGGCTTCTAAAAAGTCAGCTTTATCTTCATCATCTAATTCAGCGATTTCTTCTTCTGCACGGGCGCAAACAACAATCACTTCTGCCTGCTCATTTGCTGCAAATGTTCGAACCTGCTGAACGTACGGATTATTATCTGAATCTGCCACCTCATCTTCGGATACATTTGCTACGTATAAAATAGGTTTCGCTGTTAGTAAAAATAAACTCTTCACGATCTTTTGTTCATCCTCAGTAAATTCGATCGTTCTTGCTGATAAGCCTTCTTCTAAAACAGGCTTAAGTTTATCTAAGACAGCAAGTTCTGCCACCGCATCTTTGTCTTTTGTTTTAGCTATTTTAGCCACGCGTGTATAACGTTTTGTAATCGAATCCAAGTCAGCCAATACTAATTCCAAATTAATGGTGTCAATATCTGCTAAGGGATCTACACGTCCTTCAACATGAGTAATATTATCATCGTCAAAACAACGTACCACATGACAAATCGCATCTACTTGTCGAATATGACTTAAAAATTGGTTTCCTAAACCTTCACCTTTACTGGCACCTTTTACGATCCCAGCGATATCTGTAAACTCAAAAGTAGTTGGTACTGTTTTTTTAGGTTTCACTAACTCTGTCAAACGCAGCAAGCGCTCATCTGGTACTTCAACCATTCCCACATTCGGATCAATTGTTGCAAACGGATAGTTTGCTGCCTCCGCTCCTGCTTTTGTAATTGCGTTAAAAAGGGTAGATTTCCCTACGTTAGGTAAACCTACGATTCCAGCTGTTAATGCCATCGATCATTCACTATCCTTTATTAGTTTTTTTTCTAAAATTTTTTTCATCTTTTTTTCAAAGTCTCGGCGTGTCATCATCACGATATGACCGCAGTTGGTACATTTTATTTTAATATCAGCACCCATTCGGATAATTTCCCAACGATTTGCCTGACAGGCATGGTGCTTTTTCATTTCTACAATATCACCAAGATCATACATAACAGACATATCCCTTCTAAAAATAGTCGTTAATAGTCAGAAAATCAGACATAAACATACAAAGATACAATACCATTTTTTGGGCAATCAAGCAAAGCTATTTTATTGATTCACCTTTTTTATGTATTTAATAATTGTCTACAAGAAATAAATAGTATTATTCCTCAAAAAAACAAAAATAAACCCTTTTAATTTAGATTGTGTTTACCGTATTTATGTTGGATAATGAGGTCATTGTCATTGCGGACAGAGATAGAGCGAAAAGGGGTTTGTCCTTGATAGTAAAGGCTTTTTTTGTGATTTCTTATTCATGTAACACTGTAAAGCCGTACTTTCCCTTTACCTCATACTGGCATTTAAAGGAGTTTTACTATGAGAAAATTTGACTTACTAGAAAAAGTGGAAGTTTATCAAATTGACTTATTGATCTATTTGAGCAATGTTGGTGGTACTGCAACAAAAAAGGAGCTTTTGGCTCATTTAAATATTGGTGATTATTTTCTTTCAAAACTGATTGAAGGATTAGCCACCCTCGCAAAAAAATCAAATGGATGCTTTTCCATTGAAGTAAACAAACAAACTATTACATTTCAAACAAAACCAGATTACTCTCTTCACACTTTATACAATGAAATGATTATCCATGCACCGATGTATAGAATATTGGAAGAGTTATTACTATATGGAACCATTGATACTAGCCGTTTATGTGAAAAAATTGGCATCAGTTACTCAACCTATTTTAGAAAACTCAATGAATTGAACAATTTATTAGCTGAATTTGATTTATCTATCCAAAATGGATATTTGTTAGGTTCTGAGTTACAGATTCGGTTTTTTTTCACCTCTCTTTACTTAGTTACGGATCCTAAACATCAGTTGAAAGTTCCCAATATTGATCCTCGAATCTATGAAACAGTCAATAGTATTCAACAGATTTTAGGCACACCGATTTCGTTTTTAGCACGAAAAAAGTTGATTATTTACTTAAGTTTATTAAAAAGAAGAAATGCACAAAAAATAATACAGGATTATAACAAGCAAGATTTTTTTTTCAGTAATAAGACAGCTATCAATAGTCAAAAAAGATTTATAGAGGCCTTAAGAAAGACTCACTTATTTAAAAGAATCGATCAAGTATTAGGATTATTTTTAGTCTACTACTCCTTTAAAATGCTTCCTAGTGAAACTATATTACTATTGCTCTTCATGCTTGGTGAAGAAATCATCCCTGCTAATGCTCATTGTCTAAAGGAACTTGACCTGATCGAAAGATACAGTAATTTTTTTATCAGAACCTTAAATCAAAAATTTTTAAAATTTATGAAAGAAATTTACCCCGATACTTGCTTAAATCATACGCATAGCTCAATTCTTCATTATTATCTAACTTCTACTGGTTATCATCACTTGATATTCAAAGGTCATATTGATTACTATTGGGAATTGAATGATACCAAGTGGGCACAATCTAGACATTCTATGACTGTCTATCGTTTTATTGATTATTTAAAGGAAACCTATCCAGTAATTTTTGTAGATGAGACCCGTGATACTGTCCTTATTACTAAGTATGCTCATGCCATAAGTTTCTATGAAGAATGTATCAAACCTAAAATTTCTGTCGGAATATTTCTTGAAGGTGATTTACTCTATAAAAAAAAAATTACGGACTGGTGGATCCAATATATAGAATTGACCGCTTTGGCACAAGCAGAACCTTTAGTAGACAATAAATTTTATGATTTGATCATTAGCAATGTAGATTGTTCCTATTTAAGAAAACAAGGAAAGTATTTTTTTATCTTGACCAATTACAACGAAAAAAAGGACATCACTGATCTGGATCAGCTACTTTATACGATTTTTTACTCTTCTACAAAATCCTGATATTTTGATACTGCTCTGTCTATTATGAAACACAAAGCAGTATCTATTTTAGCTATCTCCATAGAGCATTAAACAAATTCTAATTTTTCTACAAGCTGTCGTTCTTCTGAAAAAAATGAATTCGTATAACAATCTAGTGTCATTTTTGTTGATGAATGTCCTAATAGAGAACTGATTGTTGCAATGTTTCCTCCAGCCTCCAAGCACCGTGTAGCAAACGTATGCCTTAAAGAATGGAAAGAAAAATTTTCCAAACCAATTTTTTTCCGAATAATTTGAAAGCGATACGCAATCGTGCGCGGCTCAAGAGCCTTATGCTTATTTGAAATGACATAATCACTCTTTGATATCGCTTTAAGTTCCAATAATTTTTTCCTTAAAGACTTACTAATAGGAATTTTTCGTTGAGAATTAGTGCTTTTAGGCGTTACTTCTACGATTTCCGTCTTTCTTCCAGATGTATCTTCTATCTGGATTCTAAGCACTGTTCGATTAACACCCAATGTGTTATTTTCAAAATCGATATCTTCCCATTTTAACCCACAAATCTCTCCGATTCGAAGTCCAGTTTGCAATGCAAGCATAATCGAAAAAAACTTTTGGCTCGTATTGATTTCTTGGACTAACTTCGCTTGATCTTTAATAGATAATGCTTGAACTGTTTTTCTTCTTATTTTTGGAAGCTCTAAACCTAGGCATGGATTTTCTATTAATAATTTTAACGAGACTGCTTTACTTAGACAGTTTTTCAACACAGAGACGATTGATCTAATTGAGCTTGCTTTTAGTGTTTTATCCATCTTTTTAAGCATAGAATCAATATCCGCCTGCGTTAGTTTTTGTAATTTAATTGATCCAATTCTTGATAATACGTGGACGTTCATTTTATTTTTATAGCTCGCGTATGTACTACTTTTTACGGTTGGACGAACGAATGTCTCTAACCAATAATTCGACCAATCTAGTAATTGCCCTTCATAAGGAAGCAGATTTTTACTATGGTTTGTCTGTTTCTCGTATTTTTTTAAGATAAGTTGATGCTTTACTTCTGAATATTTATAGCCATAAATATAGCCATAATGAATTTTCCCATTTTGCTGTCTGCCTTTTATGTATCTGCCTTCCCAACGCCCATCTTTTCTTTTATAAATATTTTCCCCTCTTCTTGCCATAACAAAGATCCTTTCTAAAATTTAATTTTTAATGCTTTAAGAATCAACAATCCTTACAAATTTCTAAATTGTTATATGTTATTTTTACAAACCCAAAAACTGTTTATTTAAAATCGATGCAGTGGATTTCTTTTCTCGTTTACTCCCAAATAAGTCCAATCAAGACTTTACAATACGTTCAATTTTCTTAACTAAGTATGCATTATATTTTTTTTTACTCAGTTTCAAAAATTTCGGAAAAAAAAGGAATTTTTGGAAGTTTAAGGTCATGTTTTTGTTGTACACTTACTATTTAGATAATATTATGCTGAAAAAGAAAGAGAGCCCATACATCTGAAACCGTTCTAGTTTCTTGTATACCACCCTTTCCTGCAGATCAATTATTCATTAAGCATTGTATTTGTATTAAACTTTAAAGCGTTACTTAAAAAATCTTTTAGTACAGCATATCCTTCTAGTTTGACCAACATCTCTTGCGAACAATACACCCAATAACTAAATATTGTCGGACCTGTAGCCACCTTTTCTACACTTTCCATAAACTGACCTAACTCTTCAATCAGCTTTCGACAACTCAGTTTATCCGCAATAATAATTTCTTCTTTCCCTTCTAGTTCCAACAACATCCATAAATAATCAATAAATTCTACTTTTGCTTTTAAAGTTAAAAACTTTTTTTTCGGTACCATGTGTTTCTTACTTCCCTCTTCACCTTCTGTGAAACATTTTAAAACATCCATCTCAAGTTTTGTAACTGCTTTTTTTAATCCTTCTTTTTTTGTTGTTTTTTCTCTCTTTGTGCTCTTTTTTAATTGTTGAGTTGATACCCAACGCTGGACTTCTAAAGCTTCTGACGATTGCTTAGAACGATCGAGCATATATTTACGTACTTGTGTGTTCTCTTTCTTCACCGCTTTTTTCTTGAAAGGTGCTTCTACAACCTTAGGGGTTATTTCTTTAACTCGTTTGTTCTTTTTAGCATTATTTGGGGCATTCTCTGTACTAGAGTCTACTTGGTGTAGTTGTTCTTTTATTGTTTGACTTACCTTTGTAAGTTCCGTTTTCAATAACTCACCAGAATCCATAACGATGGATTCATTTTTTATCAGTTTGTCTTCTAAGGCTTCCATCTTTTTCGTTAATTGTCCAAATTTTTCTAAAGCGCTATAAAGTTCTGTTTCTTTCTTGTTATACTCCGCTTCTTTTTCCTGTTTGACTAAGTTGTCATATGTTTCAATAAGTTCTTTGGCGCACTCTTTTAACTCCCTTAATTGTTTTACATGAGCTTCCTCATAAAAACCTATTGTAAACGTTAATACGATATAGGCAGTCGATGTGTATACATT
This sequence comes from Enterococcus sp. AZ170, assembly GCF_050545135.1. Taxonomy (NCBI): domain Bacteria; kingdom Bacillati; phylum Bacillota; class Bacilli; order Lactobacillales; family Enterococcaceae; genus Enterococcus; species Enterococcus sp. AZ170. Next base: position 3,435,538 of record NZ_CP172947.1, read on the forward strand.
GATTTTCTTTATAAGTAACTGGTTGTTCTTTTTTGTCCAAGTTTCATAAATTTTTTTTGTTATTTGCTCAAGTTCTGTTAATGAGCGAATATCTTTTTTAAAAATCAATTTACACGATAAATATGCTTCGTTTGGCGTATCTAAATGCTTATTCAAAAGTTCGACTCCTAAAAGTTTAGGGTTAACTTTTTGATGGAGAATATATTTTTTGATTATTCTTCTTCCTAATTTTGAGGTATTTTCCTCAGCTTCGTTCATATCCACCAACTCCTAAAATCGCTATACTAAAAATCCTTTTTTCATGATTCAAAACCATTGATCCATAATTTTCTGATAATCAATTCTGTTATCTAAAACAATAACAACAGATTTCACCTAGTTTTTCTCTTTTTCAGTAGATCTTTTAGTCTGAATCTATTTTGATTGTTTTTTTAGGCCTTCTCGGCTTTTCAGAACTTATAGGACGTTTTTTCCTAGTACTAACTAGTTTATTATTTCTTGGTCTCTGAACCTGTTGACTAGCTTTATTGGTGCGTCCTCTTTTTTTCTTTTTTTGGTATAGAGCCTCTACGTAGCGTTTTTCTTTGCGTTTCCTTGAAATCAACAGTACTAGTAAAAATATTAGCAATGCACTAAGTGTCATAACACAAATAGTGATGTACAGCATTAGGTTACTTTTATCCGAACCTATAGCTGTATTCGTTGTCTTTTTTTCTTCATTCTTTGTAATTTTAAATTCCTTATCCCATTCCCACTCCTGATTCGTTGCTTTAGATTTAGCCGTCAGATGAATTTGATATGTTCCATCTTGAAATACTTGCTTTTCCTCAGCGATATGAAAAGTAAAACTTGAATTAGGAGCCATTCGATAACCCGTTACTTTAGCCTGATGGATAATTTTATCTGAGTTTTTTTTATAAATCTTTGCTATATATTCAATATCTTCTACATTTATGGCTTGATCATTTTGAATAGTTGCTTTTATAGCCTTTTTACCTAAATTAGTTTCTGAAACGACACCTAATAAGTTTAATTTTGCGACAACAGGAACATCCGTTTCCGTTAGCTTCACAGCGACAATATATGTTTTTTTTTCTTCGGGAACAGCCTCTCTTGGTTCAATTGATTTTTCTGCTGAAACAACCTTGATTCCACCTAGAATCATTCCGTCAAACCGTTGTTTGGGCATCTTTAAATGTACTGTTGCTGTCATCGACTTGTTTGCAGGAATTGTCAATTCTGATTCAACAGTTGCAATATCTTTTAGCGAAGTCTCCAAACTCTTATCTCTTGAAACGATTTTGGAACGGTCAGAATAATCTATATCCCCAATTTCATTAGTTGTAGCATCATTGATTTGCATGGTAACTTTTTGTTGTCTATTTGACGTATTGGTCAATTCTAATTGCAATGCTTGTTCCTGACCAGGATTCATTCTAAGGTCATAATAAGTTACTTCTGGATCATGCTGATTTTCTGGTAAAATCGGTTTTACCGAAACAGCTAAGCCAATTTCAGTTCCAATAAACATAAATGACAGCGATAGAATAAAAAATACTATCACTAAAATCACCAAATGAAGTGTTTTTCGTTTATTAATCATTACATTTTAAACTCCCTGCATAGTAAAATCTTATGTATTAAAAAAGAATCAAGTCTAGCAGTTCTATATATCAAATGACCATAGATAGAAGTACTATTTCCAAGTAATTAGTTCTTTTTTATTTATGTCAACCGATCTTCTTTTACTTTACTGGCGGGTAGTATTTTCATTGATTGACCTGTTATATGATGATGTTTATTTTTCAATATTGTTTAAAAAAGAGTCGATACTTCAATAAACTATGTAAGATTGGATGGGAAAAGCCGACTATTCCCAATCCTCTTCATCTCCTTACGTTAAATCATAAAGATTCTCGTAAATGATTCTTTTAATCGTTAACAATAGACTCCTCGCTCAATACTATTTGTTCAAGCAAATAATTTTCACCTTGTATCAAATCAAAATAAGCAGCTTTATTCAATATACTGTCATAATCCATTTTCATGATCCGAACATGAGGCTGACGGAACCAAGATTTTTTTTTAATTTTGACTCTTGACTCAATTAACTTACACTCATCTAAAATCAAGTAAATTTCATTTGTAGAAACTGAGTCCTTAAAACTTCTTACTTGTTCTCTTTCATAAGTTAGTTGATTATCTGAAATCGTCATTTTTTCGGACTTTGTAACCAGTTCTTTATTCATCATCCAAGACTGCTCTAGAAATTTAGCCTTTTGTAGTAATTGAGAATATTCTCTCAAATCAACTCTTAAAATTTGATCCCAATTTTCATTTTCATCACTAGTTGATTTACTTAATTCTTTCATTGCTCTGGATAGATTTTGTCGCTCCATTTGATCGATGACAACTTCCAGTTTCTTATTTGCAAGCCGCATTCTTTCTTTTGCATATTTTTCTCTACTAATGGATTCTTCTAACTTCAGTAAATAAGTTGCATCACCCTCACCGTATTCTACAACTTCTATTTTTTCTGTAGATTCAGAACTAACGGTCTTAAAAGGTTTGATAAATTTTGCTACGAGTCTTTCAATCTCATAGGCAAATGCTTCCAGCACATCTATATCTTCTTTATTATCGTATAATTGTTGCTTTAAAGATTGTAGCAAATTGACCATAAAAGGAAATCCGCTCTCTCTATAGGCAATCGGGACAAAGTCGATATAGTAAACCACTCGATTGTCTTCTTTTTCCTTAGAACCGCCGATCCACGCAATCTGAGGGAATGTATGGATCAGCTCATCTAATAAAGCAGACCAATCAAGATCGACAAAATCTAAAGTAATCTCTACATGTTTAAAAAAAGAAATTATGGTGTGAAATTCTTCAAAATATTCTTCAACTTCTTTTTGAGGATAAGGGATTCTTTTATTCTTTGTTTGAAAAATCTCTTCACAAATATAATAAATATCCCGCAACATATCATCATCAAAAAGGCGCTCGCCCACTGCTGGAGAAGCGGCTTGATAGATATCGACCATAATATTTTGATAAACCACTTCTTGTTCCCCTTTCCCTTACTCTAGTGATTGATCAGCTAGTCGACTAGATTTGCTTAACAATTCTTCCATCAGTACGCTTGTTTCACTTTGCAATCGTAATATCCGTGTATGATAATTTGCCGCTTCCTGATTGATCATTTTCAACTCGATTGAGGCTTCTGAAACAGCCTTTTTGGTTTCATGCCTAGCAGCTTCTACTGTTCGATCAGCTTCAATGGTGGCACGTTCAATAATTTGTTGTGCTTTTTCTTTTGCTTCCATCAAAACTTCTGCGATTTGATTTTTCATTAAATCTTGTTGACGCAATTGTTTTTCCGTCTCAATGCATTTATTTCGTTCATCTAATAGTTGTTCATCTAATTGAATCCTTAGATTTTCTGCTTGCTTCACTTGTTCTTCAAGTGCGATAATCGTTTCTTTAGACTTAGAAGAACTTGTCAAACGCATGGTTAGCTGATCAATCTCTTGCTGTTTGTTTTCAACTTCCGCCTTTAATCGTTCCGCCATGGTTCGTTGACGTTGCATTTCCTTTTGAAATTGCTGGTTTTCATTCTTTAAATGTTCAATTACAGCAGCTTGTTCTTGTTGAGCTTCTTGTTCTTGTTTTCTCATAGTATTGTCCAAACGCTCTCTTTTATTTGAAGTTTCTGGCCGACTTTTTTTCGGAGGCTCATAAGTTTCCTCTTCAAATTCATCATCAGAATATTCCTCATAATCATCATACTCATCGTATTCGTCATATTCATCGTAATATTCCTCGTAATCATCATCATGGTTCTTTTTTTTTTTGCTTTTTTTGTTAAATATAGCCAAATCTCCCGCTTCCCTTCTTACTTAATCCTTTTGGGTTAAACACTGCCTACCAGCAGTTCTCTTATTTTTTCATTATTTTGTTCATCTAATGCCACAAATTCTTGATTCAAGTAATAGCCAATACCTTTTTTATTTAGAATAAAGGGTTCAAAAATCGACGTTTTTTCCATTATTTTTTGTTTGATTCGATTAATCAAATTACTTAACAGCGCTTGTTTATTTTTTTGTTTAGCATTTGTCCAAATGGCTTCACACAAGGACTGACTTGAAAAGACTCTCTGATCTGATTCTATAAAATGTTCTAATACTTGATGTTCCTTTTTAGTCAATGGAATCAACCAATTGTCTATAATCAAGGTACGATCTTTCAATTGGAAAGAATATTGTTTTTTTACTTTCACTACATTTGAAAAAGATGACGCATTTTGAGTATTGTCAATAGAAGCGTCTACTGCCCTTCCTTGACTATTTTTACTTGCTTGACCCGCAACCTCCTCAAAAATAGAAGCCAATTTACTTGCTAAATCAGTGACCGATATTGGATAGCGAACGAAGCTCACATTAGTATTATTGAGATACTTAGACTTGTTAATCTGTTCTGATTCAAAAGTTAAAACTACAATTGGTTTGTTCAACAACGCTAAATTATCTAAAAACGATTCTTTTAAGCCACTGTACATTGACTGTTGATAAATAATGAGATCAAAATTTTGCAGAAAGTAGAACTCTTTATCTTTTGGCTGAGTCAATATATCTTTTGAAACCATAATTTCGTAATCCATATTCAATAAACTATTTTGTAACAGTCCATTTGCACTTAGTGTGTCAGTCAATATAATTATTTTTTTCCTCATAATGGAAAATCCTCCTCTTAATTTTTATATATAGTAAATTCCAACCATTTACGTTTGATAAAATTCTCTAGATAGATAAATGTAATACATGCTTTAAACTGCAGAATACATAAAACTTAGCTAACGAGAATTTCCTATTCTTATATAAAATAAGAAAAAACATATTAGATGTTTAGTTATATGGACATTTATACTTCATTAATGACGGCTATATGACGGTTTAATGATTGAATAGTTGTAAAATAATACTTTAAAAAATAATTATTTTAGTAAATTAAACGAATTAAAAATGTTTATATAAAATAAAAAGATGAATATTAATTGCCCATTACTTCCAAAATACAAATAGACTAAGTTTTCTTTTTTTAAATTTTCTTTGTAAGTCTATATTTTTTTGTAAGATTAAAAAAAGGAAGAATATAGAAAGTCATAATTTTTATGGTAATATAGTAGAAAGTTTAATGATTTTTTGACGGTCTATTTGACGGCGTATAGAACTAAGTAAATTCATTTAGCACCTATATTTATTAATAACCTACGAAAATTAAATATAATTTATCGTAGCGCTGTATAATCAGGTAGCTGTTTATCAACGTTTTGAGGTTAAGCGTATGATTTACTCTGTTGTCACGATCATAATATATATAAATTAAATATATTGTTATTTTTTTATTCCTCATTGACATGCACAAATTATGTATTGTATACTCATATTATAAGTATTTAACTTAAGCACCTATTAAACTAGATTCTTATAATTTAATATGGTTTAATTTAAACAATTATAAATTTTTCTTATTTTATATAAAAACAAGAAAAATTATATTTATTTTGGCATATAGTAATTTTTATAGATATTTCTATCTAAAATTAGTCATTTCCGTACAAACCAAGCTCTTGCATTGTCATTAAAGCCTAGTTAATACTGGTTATCTTTCAATCGCTCACGGTAATCAAAAAGAGTGCAGAACAAGTTTCTGAAGTGAGCCCCCTAAGTTAGACCAGAAAATCTAACTTAGGGGGCTTTTTATAGTGGCTAAATATGATTATGACTTTAAAAAATCAGTAGTTGAAGCGTATCAGAGGGGAGAAGGTGGGTATGTGGCTCTAGCTCGCCGATACGGTATTCCAGCTGATTCAACAGTAAGAAAATGGGTAAAGATTGTAGAAAAATTGGACTTTAATGCCTTAAACCGACGTAAAAATAAACAAACTTATTCTTCCCAATTCAAGCAAGATGTCATACACTATTATTTGACTAGCGGTGACTCTTACCTTAATGTCGCATTGAAATATGGATTGCCATCTGGAAATCTACTCCAACATTGGCACCAACTATTTCTGCGTGAAGGCATTGAAGGTCTCTTACCGAAACTGAAAGGAAGGCCTTCAATGACTAAGAAAAAGAAGAAACAAATACCAAAAAGGCCGTTAACGCGTGAACAAGAACTGGAACGAGAAAATGAACTGCTTCGTGCAGAACTGGCCTTCGTAAAAAAGCTCCGAGCTTTAGGGATGAATATCCCAGATCGACTCAAGAACGAGATGCACGAATCATCCACGAACTCCGAAAGGAGTTCCGATTAACGATTCTTCTTGAAGCGACAAAATTTCCTAAAGCGACATACATGTATTGGCAAAAGCGATTGAATCGTGGGAATCCAGATGCCAAGCTAGAGGAAACCATTCAAGAAATCTTCGAAGAAAACGATGGGAACTATGGGTATCGTCGGATTCAAATCGCCCTGAACGAACAGGGAGTAAAGGTAAATCAAAAGAAAATCCGTCGAATCATGCGTAAGCTTGGGCTGAAGAGCGTAAAGTTTACACGCAAATCACGTAAGTACAATTCCTACAAAGGGACTGTTGGACGAGTGGCAAAGAATCGGATTCACAGACGATTTGTTACCTCGGTTCCTCATCAAAAGATTACAACTGATACTTCTGAATTTAAGTATTATGAACAAGATACGAACGGAAAACCTGTCATCAAGAAGCTGTATTTAGACCCATTCCTAGATCTGTTTAACGGGGAAATTCTGTCCTATCGAATATCAGAAAAACCAAATGCAAAGGCCGTTCTTGATGCTCAAAAAGAAGCCATAGAACAAACCGCGGACTGCCCCTATCGTCGGACTTTCCATTCTGACCAAGGCTAGGCTTACCAGATGAATGGTTATAGAAAGCCTTTAGCGGAGAAAAAAATATTCCAGAGCATGTCCCGAAAAGGGAATTGTCTTGACAATTCACCGATGGAAAGCTTCTTTGGTCTATTAAAGCAAGAAATTTATTATGGTGTGATTTATACAAGCTTTAAAAGGTTGAAGAGGGCAATTAAAGAGTGGATTAATTACTATAATCATCACCGAATCAAAACAAGGCTCGGCTGCAGTCCCGTTCAATATCGCAAACGGATGACCGCATAAAAACCCGACCAAATTTCTTCGGTCGGGTTATGGTCTAACTATTGGGTCTCACTTCATTCACCAAACTTGTTCTGCACTCTTTTTTTTCGTCTTACGCTTCATCAAAGTGAATCTCTAAGATGTCTAAGATTCTTGCTAAATCAGACTGGGAAAGGTACTCTATCTCAATTTTCCCCTTGCCTTCTTTTTCTTGAATAGCAACAGTCGTACCAAATTTATCCATTAAACGATCTTCACTTTCACGAATATAATATGGTTTGTCCTTGCTGTTTTTCTTGTCCTTCTTTGGTATCTTTTTCCCTTGATTCTCATTTAAATCATTAACGATTTGTTCTAGTTGACGCACGGTCAAGTTTTCTTTCACAACGCGTTTTGCCAAGGTTAAAATCAAGTCTTTGTCTTTTAATCCCAGTAAGGTTCTGGCTTGTCCCATTGATAAAGTTTCACCTTGAACCATTTCTTTGACCTGTGTTGGTAATGTTAATAGGCGTAAGTAGTTCGCGATATACGGACGGCTTTTTCCTAAACGTTCTGCGACTTCTACTTGGGTCAGCTTCAAGTTCTTCATCAGCATATCGTATGCTTCTGCTTCTTCTAATGGATTTAAATCTTCACGTTGTAAGTTTTCTAAAACGGCCACTTGCATCATTGCTTCTTCATCAAATTCACGAACGATAGCAGGAATCGTTTCTTTCTCTGCTAGTTTTGATGCACGGAAACGTCGCTCGCCTGCAATGATTTCGTATCCTTTAACAGCAGATTTTCTAACGATGATTGGTTGAAAGACACCTGACTGCTGGATTGAATTTGCCAATTCTTGAAGAGATGCTTCATCAAATGTTTTTCTCGGTTGGTATGGATTTGGACGAAGTTCATTTAAAGGAATTTCAATGACTTCTTCTTTTTGGACATCTACATCTTCTAGACTAGCAAAATCTTGAAACAACGCATCAATACCTCTGCCTAAACCTTTTCCTTTACTCATTATCCAACACTTCCTTTGCTAGTGCTTGGTACACTTCGGCACCACGTGAACGGGGATCATAATCAATAATCGACAAACCATGACTTGGCGCTTCAGACAAACGAACGTTTCTAGGAATGATCGTATCATACACTTTCTCACGGAAATATTTGCGGACTTCTTCTACAACTTCAGCACCTAAATTCGTGCGGGCATCGTACATCGTTAGCAAGACTCCTTCGATACGTAATTCCGGATTAAAATGCTTTTGAACTAAACGAATAGTATTTAATAATTGGCTCAAGCCTTCCAAAGCATAGTATTCGCATTGTACGGGAATCAAGATCGAATCACTCGCTGTAAAGGCATTGATCGTTAAGTGTCCTAATGAAGGTGGACAGTCGATCAAAACAAAATCGTAGATATCATCGATTTCTTCAATAGCCGCTTTTAAGCGAGATTCTCTGGCCATCATTGACGTCAATTCAATTTCAGCTCCAGCTAATTGGATCGTTGCCGGGACAATATCCAAATTTTCTCTAGAGGTTTGCTGAATCACATTTTTGATTGGTTCTTCATTGACTAATACATCATAAACGTCTGTTGCAACGTCTGGTTTACGTACACCGATTCCACTTGTTGCATTTCCTTGAGCATCAATATCGATCAGCAACACTTTTTTGCCATAATAAGCAAGACAAGCACCCAGATTCACAGTGGTCGTCGTTTTACCGACACCGCCTTTTTGATTCGCTACAGAAATTATTCGTGCCATTTGTGTCCCTCCATCTTATTTGATTGGTTGTTTATTTGGTAACCCTGGTTTTCTTGGGTATTTTTTAGGGGTTTCTTTTTTCTTTTGGATCACAACGATATGACGTTCATCTTCGGTAATGGGTAACTCAAATGACACTTCTTTTTGAAATTTACCACCTAAAATCGCAATCGCAGGTTTTGCTTCAATAATTTCCTCTTCACTTTTGGCTGCTTTCAAGGCTAAGAAAAAACCTTCTTTCTTAACTAACGGCAGACATAACTCACTCAACACATTCAAACGAGCGACTGCTCGAGCGGTCACATAGTCAAAAGCGCCACGAAATTCAACCTTTTGACCAAATGTTTCTGCACGATCATGATATAAAGAGACATCTTCCAACTTCAATTCATTGACTAATTCAGTTAAAAATGTGATCCGTTTATTCAAAGAATCAACGATCGTTACTTGTAAAGTCGGAAAAACGATTTTCAGTGGGATACTAGGAAATCCTGCACCTGCACCGACATCACAAATTGATTTGTTAGTTGAAAAATCTTCGAAAAAGGCTAGTGAAATAGAATCATAAAAATGCTTTAAATACACCTCTTTTTCTTCCGTGATTGCTGTCAGGTTCATTTTTTCATTCCATTCAACAAGTAATTCAAAGTAACGGGCAAATTGCTCCATTTGGTGATCCGTTAGCTGGATCGCTTTTTGACTTAATAATTGTTTAAATTCTTCAGGTTTCATATGTTTCCTTCCTTCCGTGAAACAGAAAATGTTTCACAGTTGTCTTTTCTTACTTTAACGCAAATAGAGATTTCTTGCAATGTTTTTAGCAAGATTTTTAGTAGTTGTAATAAAATGTTTCTTTCTATTATATACCACAAAAAAATCCCGCTCTTTTTTACAGCAAAAAAAAGAAGCAGCCAGTTTAAAATGTAAGAACATCTTAAACCAGTTGCTTCATTTTCGCTTTTTTTAGTCTCCACCAGCCGTGATTTTGATTTTCTGATTATAAATCGGTTCATGGTTCATTAAATCGGCAATCGTACCAATTTTCACTCCTTTAGAATAGTAACCATCCAAAATTCCTAGCTTTTGGAAAATTGTTTGTTTATAAGCAATTTCAGCATTCCATTCAACGGTGTCAAGGATTGCTAAAGCAGAATGGATTGCTTCCATTCCTGTTTCTCCACCAGTAGTGATCAACACACCATGACTATCTAGTAAAAATTCATGCGGTAATGTTTTTCTGGCCATTGTTTTAATATGATTACTCACGATTTCAGCTAATTCTTCTGAGCAGTTCGGTTCAAATTCTAATACTTCGATGTATTCTACTTTTTGCGTAGCTTCGGTTAAGTTCGGCATATCCAATCCGCTCGTTGCCCAAAACATACTATTAGGAGCATGGGCATGCAACACAGCTTTAATTTCTGGATTCGCATCATATACTGCTTCATGCATATTGATTTCCCGAGTCAAGCCACCTTCACCTGCAATAACTTTCCTTGTATGAGGTTCTACCACTAAAATCTGTGAGGGTGACACTTGGCCTAAATATGCCTGTGACATCATCGTTGGTGTCATAATAATAAATTCTTTGCCTGCTTTATCAGTTGTCTTAAAGGAAAAGTTGCCGCCTGCTACATTTGTATTCTTACGTTCAAAAATCAATTGTACAATCTTTGCCATATCTTCTCTTTCACGCTCAAATAATATTCTGCCATCTGCCATAATTGATTACAGCTCCTTCTTTTTTAATAATTTTCCTGTACGGATCGTTTCTTTTGCCGCTTGCTGAACGACTTTATATTCTTCATATTTTTGTTTTTTTCTTTCATCATATTCTTTGAAAAGTACTGCATTTCCATTTTTATAGATGAAAAAGGAAAGAAACATGACTAGAAAATACATCGGCATACTATTCAGGGATAGCGCGCCTATAAACAATAAGATAGCCAAAAATAGTAACATCATCCACTTTGTTTTTTGATTCATACGATCCAGTCCTCTCTAGCATTTCCCTAATTTTTGATTTCATCATAGCGTTGACTTGGAACTGGTTCTTTTGCCATATATTTGTACAACCAGACAAACATGGCTATAAAAATGATAAACCCAATAATAGCTGGGATATTTAAATTTGCCGCCTCTGCAAAAAGAATTCTAAATTCCGGTCCTTCAATAGATGACCAAGTAATACTGCCACCTTTTAAATCTACTGCTCCAGTTTTCTTCGCCAATCCTGTCAAAACTGGTGCCAGATACGTTGCGCCATATAAATAAAGCGGCGTATAAATAATGCCCAGCGTGATCATGCGGTACAGGTTTCCGCCAGTTAGTAATAATCCCCCGACCGCAATGGAGTAATTAATGATTCCGGCTAAAGGCAACACTTGATTACCAGGTAAAATCATCGCGTATCCAATAAAAACAGGGACTAAAATAATCGCTGTTACCCAAATTTCAGAACGTCCTGCTAAAATCGGCCAATCTAAACCAATATAAACTTCACGATCCTTGAACCGTTTTTTCATCATTTCAGACATCGCATCCGCTAACGGTGAAAGGGACTGCATGAACATCTTACTGATCATTGGAAACAAAGCCATTGCTGTCGCAACTTGGATTCCTAAATTCAATGAACCAGAAATACCATATGCTGCGCCAAAACCAAGCAATACACCAATAATAAAACCCATTACACTATTTTCAGAAAAAATCCCAATTTTTGCTTTTAAAGCTGATGTATCTGCTTTTTTATTAAAGAAGGGAATTTTATCCATCACAATATTGACTGGTAACATCAACACTGCGGAAATGTTCATTAAATGCGTCACTGTTACTAATGGAATTCCAGTTAAATCTTGAATATGACGCTGGAACATATCGCCCATTTTCAGTTCCAATACAACTTGAATGACAGCCGCAATAAATCCTGCAACCAACGAACCGCTAATAAAATAGACCAGATAAGCCGTTAAAGCTTTGCCCCAAACATTCCACATATCGACATTTAATGTCTTGGTTAAATTTAGCAATAACATAATGAAATTCACGCCCAAAACGACGGCGAAAAAGACAAAAGCATAAGACCAAGACCAGGTAATACTCGCAGCTCCTGTCCAGCCTAAATCAAGTGCTGGCAAACTGATTCCAGTATTTTTAGCCATTGCAACAGACGCTGGACTTACCGCATCTGACATAAATCCAATCACCATGCTCATGCCAGTAAAGGCAACCCCTAAAGTAATGGCTGACATAAAGGCCTTTTTCAATGGCATACGGGCAATCAGCCCAATGATCAGGATAATCAACGGAACAAAAATTGCTGAACCCAGATTTAATATATAATCAATCACAGATTGAAAAATTTCCATCTCTTCTACCTACCTATCTTTTAAAATTTTTGGTATGATTAATTTGTATGTTATAAATGCTGAGAGAAGAGCTTAGCCTTTTCTCACAACTATCGGGAGGTTGGGACAGGGGTGTTTAATCCCGAGAACCACGTAGGTACTGTACAACATCAACTCATACTTCGTTGTGTTTTACAGCAATAAGAAGGAGTTCACGAAAATTGTATTTCAAATTTTTGTGAATTTCGGCTTATTTCCGAAGCCTTCAAATCTTAGTGCTTTAGCACTTAGAATTTGATGTGATCGAAGCGTAGTGATTGCTTCTGCTCCCACCGTTTATACAGACTCTTCTTTTTTACTTTCTCGTGTCGTTGATGATTCCTTCATAAATAGTATCAACGCCCATACCAGTTAAAAATGGTACGCCGGCATACACTGAAACGCCTAATTTCTCTGCTTCTTCTAATACTTCGTCATCAGGTTTTGCAATATAAACATAAATACTGGCACTTGGTAATTCTTGTAAGATCGATTTATAATCCACAGCTTCTACAGGATAGTCAATTCCATCTTCATCGAATTTACTCTTGATTTTTTCTGCTACCGTAGTACTTGTTGCGACACCACTGCCACATGCTACAATTAATTTTCTAGCCATTTTTTACTTCCTCCCATTGCTTCATGAATAAGTTGAAAAGCTGTTCATTTTCACTTATCGCTTTTAATTCTTCTACAAACGCTTCATTTTGGAATAAAATCATTAGTTCTTGCAGTAAGCCAACCTGTTTTGTAGGTTCTTTGATTCCTAAGAAAAATAGATCTCTCACCTCCATTTCTTGATTATCGCCCATTTGTTTGACCTTGATCGGCTTTGTTGTTCTTGCAATATATATGAAAGGCCTTTCAATATAGTCTGTATCAGAATGGGGTAAAGCGATATTTAGATATTCTGTGATCAGTCCAGTCGGAAATACCTGTTCTCTTGACTTGATTCCTTCCAAATAACCACCATTTACATACCCTGTTTGCTGCAATCGCTTTGCAATAAGTTCAAATAATTCTTCTTCATTTTGAACCGTTATGTGCAAATCAATCAATTCTGGTTGAAACATCTGTTTCATCTTTGTAATTCCTCCTTCATTTTGCTTCAATTCAAAGTTTTTATGTTCAACTTTGTAAATATATGTTAAACTTTGTTTATACAAAAAGAATACAACTTGTTAAATGGTTTGTCAACGCTTTCTTTCGATTGTTTTTTGTTCATTTTACGTTTAAAATGTAATAGATAAACATTTTCGAACAAAAAGGGGAGCATATTATGTTAAAAAGAGAGCGTCATGCCCATATTCTAGAATTATTAGAAAAAAATACCTTTATGACCGTATCCGATATTGCAGCAGAGCTTCAAGTTTCTGAAATGACGATTCGCCGAGATATCACTGAATTGAGCGACACGAATCAACTCGTTCGTTTATACGGTGGTGCTCAAAAAATCGATCGTAAAGATAAGGAACTGGCAACGCATGAAAAAATTAATCTACATATCGAGCAAAAAGAATACATTGGGAAGATCATGAATTCATTGATTCAGGACCATCAAGTTGTTTTTGTTGGGGCTGGGACGACTATTTTATATGCCCTACCATTCATTCAAAAGCAAAACTTGATGATTGTGACAAACAGTTTGCTCGCGTTTAATTATGTTATTGCACACACGGACTATCGGATTTTATTAACAGGGGGGGATTTTACACCGATCACAGAAGAATTTATCGGAGAACATGCTGAGCAGACATTCGAGACCATCAATATCGACATTGCTTTTGCTGCAACAAATGGCATTTACAACAATAATGTCACCACCTCCAACTATCTAGAAGGTGGCGTACAGCGGGCAGCATTTAAAAATGCGAAGAAAAAAGTCGTGGTAGCTGACAGTACAAAATTCAACGTCAGTGATGTCTATACTTTTTATAAAATGTCTGATCTAGACTACGTGATCACGGATGACAAAATAGACGAACAAACATTTAAATTCTATCAATCTTATGGAAAACTATTAAATAAAAAAAGTTAAACTGGGTTTCACAGCTCTTTCGGGGACCCAGTTTAACGAAGGACCTGAAGGAGAGAAGCAATTATGATTTTAACAGTGACACTTAATCCATCAATGGATTCCATTTATTTTGCAGAAACATTTATTTTAGGTGAAATGAATCGTTGTAGTAATCCGATCAAAGCCGTCGGAGGTAAAGGAATCAACGCTGGCAGAACAGCGGCAATTTTAGGCAGTGACGTAACAGTAATGAGCGTTTTAGCTGGGACAAATGGAGAACTGATTCGAAACGCACTTGAACAAGAAGCTTTTAAATCCGTATTTATCCCCATTCCAGGTGAGTCTAGAAATGCTGTAACGATAATGGATCGCGAGAAAAATCAAACCGAAATCGTAGAACTTGGGCCCGTGATAACGGTCGAAACTGCCCAAAAAGTACTTGCTAACGTGATTGATTTTTCCTTTACACAACAAAAAAGACCGATCATCGCACTATGCGGATCAGCCAATACTAAAAACGAACGACTATACCAAGACTATTTACAACAGTTATATGAACAGCTCGGAGCAAAGGTGAAAATTCTAACCGATATTTCAGGCCAACAGCTTAAAAATGTCTTACAAGGGACGATTAAACCCTATTTTATCAAACCGAATATTCATGAATTTGCAGAATTACTTAGTCTTTCAATTGTAAACAAACAGGAAGTTATTAGACAACTCACCCATCCGATATTGCAAGATATTCCGTTTATTCTCGTTTCTTGCGGCGGAGATGGCGCTGTCGCAAAATACCAGGGACGGATTTTTGATGTAACGATACCAGCCATCAATAGCATCAATCCAACAGGTTCTGGCGATGCGACAGTAGGCGGGATTGCATTTGCTTTGGATCAGGGGCTTTCGATCGAAGAGACGCTCCGTTATGGGATGGCTTGTGGCATGAGTAATGCTTTGGAGCAAGCGGTAGGTTATGTTTCGGTTGAAAATGTTGAGGAACTGAAAAATAACATCGTTTTACAAGAAATAAAGTAAATGTTTCACGTGTAACAATGGATTTTTCAAAATAAAATAAGGATCAATACGTCAAATGACAGGTTGATCCTTATTTTTGCTATTTAACACATTGAAACGCTTGATCTTTTGCTAAATAAAATGGCCGTAAATAGCCTACTGTATTAGACATCGGGATAATATCTTCACTTAGATCGATGTTTAAGGTTTCTTTGATATATTTTTTTCTGATCGTGATTCGTTGCCACAATTCTGGATAGTTTTCTTTGATTTGGTTTTGTAGATCCGAATCTGCTAAAGCCACGCATTCTTCAGCACTTACTCCAGTGAAGCCTGACACAGAAGGAATAATATCTAGCTGTAAAATCATACCGCTTTTCAATTTTTCCTCCGAACCAGCATAAATCGGTGACGACATCCACTCTTCATCTGCCACTAAATGTCCAGGATTCAAGTGCCAGTGATAATCCGCTTTTGGAAAGACTGTTTCAATTGTTTGATAAAGTTCGTTTCCAGACATACCGATCTTGATGGTTTCCAACCAAGCTGTAATTGCTTGATAGTATGGCTTTGCTACCTTTTCTACGTATTCTTTTTGTGTTGCTGGGAGTTGTGTTGCATTTTCTACAACAAATCCAGTACGGCTAGACAAGCCACCTTTGAAGGCGGTTGTCAGAGATAGTGGATCGCCTAATGTCACTTGTTTGTGTGTGGGATAGATATTGGCATATTCAAATCGTTGCCCTGTTGCAGCAATTGTCACAACTGTATTCGTTTGTCCTTCCGCTGTTAATTTATTCCCTAAAACAGCTTCAGTTACACCGATTTCAACGGCATCCATTGCGTTTAATACGGCACTGGATGATAGATTTGCCCCATATTCATAATGAGCAAGTTCGTTTACATTATTTGTTATCCGAACTCCTTTATCTCCTCGAATAAATAAATGCGCTGCGTTTTTAAGAACTGCCTCCTCCCTCTTACTTGCTAAAAGAGCTTGAACAATAAAATAAGGCAAATCAAATAGTGTATCATTAGCTGATTGCGTTGCGGTAAACATTTTCCAGCCGACGACGCCGATCTTGTTCTTTTTCGATAAGCCAATCGTTTCAAAAATATTTTCCAAACTCACTTCGTTATCCATCGGTTGATTCGGCAAAGAAAACAACGGATAGTGGACTAATTGATTGTCGATCCGTGAAACTTTTGCCATTTTGAGATTTTCATTGCCTAATAGTAGTGTGCATGCTCCAGTAACATCCAAAACAAGCAGTCCTTCTTCAAAACGAGGAATAAATCCAGTTAAATATTCAAAATTCCCGCCATGCTCTTTGTCCGCGTAGACCACTAAGGCATCAAAATCTTCTGACTTCATATTTTCCAAAAGCTTATGCTTTCTTTCAGCCATTGTTTCATCCGTTAAAAAGGTTGGTGCAACATCCGGAAAAATGGCAGGCTTAGGAATCTTTGCTAATTGAATTTCTATTTTTTTCATTTGATTCATTTCCTTTCAAATACACTATTTTTGTGTTTAACATTCTTTCAGGCGCTTTTTTTGCTGGCCATCAGCCGTAAAATTGCTAGGAGCTAACCATGATTCTAGACGGGATTTCGTTTGTGTCCATTCACTATCAATGATAGAAAACCATGCCGTATCTCTGTTTCGATCTTTATAAACCACAGCATTACGGAAAATTCCTTCAAAGACAAACCCTAAACGTGTGGCAGCTTCTCTGGAAGGGTCATTCAAGGCATCACATTTCCATTCATAACGTCGATAGCCTAGCTCATCTAGCGCATAACAAGCTAAAAGATATTGGGCCTCTGTAGCGATCCGCGTTTGTTTCAATTGATCAGAATAGATAACATATCCTACTTCGATCGTCCCTTGCTCTCTATTTGTTCGCATCAAAGCCAACGTGCCTATGGCTTTTCTATTAAACTTATCAATAATCGCATAATGAAATGGATCTTGTGATCGACTAATTGACTCTAAATAAGTAAAAAATTCAGCTTTATCTTCAAATGGCTCCATTGGTAAATATGTCCAGTTCTTAGCTGGACTCGTTGGACCATAAACTTGATATAAATCTTCGAGATGCTGCTTAGGATCTATTTTTTCTAAATCACAATAGGTTCCCTCTAGTATAGCTTTTGTTGGGTACTCTCTTTTTGACCAATTCGTTACAGAATAGCCAATTGGTTGCCCATCTGAATTGTAACGTATTTCCATTTCATCTCCCCCCTCGTCACTCTATGTTAGTTTAACAAAAAAAACGCTTCATATATAGGAATAGCCTTCTTAAAAATCAATTAACATTTTTATTTATTGATAAAGATTATAACAAATTCTCTAAAAACACCGCTTTTCGTACAATTTTTGAGAATTTCTGTAAAAAAAATATGCTACAATTGTAATTGACCAAAATAAAGCAACTGAAAAGTGATAAATACTTTATAAACATACATTTTTAATCTTATACTCAAGGGGAGATGAGCGATTGAAGATTGCATTGTGTGATAATAACCAGAAAGAAATAGGAAACATTGAGAAGATAATCCATCTGCACACTTCTCAGCAATACGAATTTGATTTTTTTAGTAACGGTGAAAAGTTGATACGACACCTCAACGAAATCGGGACAAGTTATAATATATACTTTATCTCTATTGAAATGACTGAAACAGATAGTGTTGCGTTAGCCCAACAAATACGAGCCTTTGATGTAGAAGCATTGATCATTTTTGTATCAGATGATATTAAACGGATGCCAGATGTGTTCAAAGTGCAAGCTTTTGATTATTTAGTGAAGCCAATTTCAAGTGCTTGTTTATTGGAAACCATGGATCGAGCAAGGAATTATTTTAATGCGATTCATGCTTATTTTGAGTTTTCATTTAATCGAAAACTTGTTGTATTGCCGATGAATGAAATTGTCTATATCGCAAAAAGTGGACGTGTCGCATACATTCACACGACGGAACGAATCTATAAGACGTATTTAACGATGGCCGAAATCATCGCTAAATTAGATAAACATTTATTTGCTCGAATCCATGGCAGCTATGTGGTGAATTTGACCTATATTGTTGAAATCGCGAAAAATGAAATCTTCGTTAAACAATTTGAAGATGGTCTACAACAAGAAAATAACCTTTCCTTACCAATGAGCAGAACATTTAAAGAGGAGTTAAAAGTATCCTATGCAACGTTCCTAAAAGCTAGAAAAAGTCTATAATGTATAGGCTTTTTTTATTTTTCAGACTTCTAGATAACTATAAAAACCACAGAAATCTAAAAAATTTCCTTAAAGGTAAATTATAATTCTATTACCCTTGTTATTTTTTACCTAAAACACGCAACTTATTACATTAAGTATTTTACAGCCTCTTTTTATGGTAACGTTTAGGTAACTAGCGGGCACAAATAGTGCTCTCTAAAATAACAATTTGGAGGAATGAAAAATGGCAGGCGATAGAATTAAATTATCCCCACAAGAACTTAGAACTTCTGCAACAAAATATACGGACGGTTCGCAACAAGTTCAAGATATTTTACAAAAATTACAATCTGAACAAGATACGATTCAGGGAAACTGGGAAGGTAGCGGTTTTGATAGCTTTAACGATCAATTCACTGCTTTAAAACCAAAAGTAAGCGAGTTCGCTGAGTTATTAGATCAAATCAACAAACAATTGAACGAAGTTGCTACTATTGTAGAAGAAACAGATCAAAATATCTCTTCAGCAATCGGAAGAGGTCTATAAGAAACACATAACTGAGGAATAGGGAGGGCACTTGCTCCTCGCTGTTCCTCTTTTGTTTAGGAGAATGATAAATGAACAGTAAAAAACTATATTATATGTTGAAATCTGTTTGGATGGTTGTAATTTTACTTATTATGCTGATATTTATGAATCGCGATTTTACCGATATCTCTGCGAATAAAGCGAAAGAAGATCAAGATATGCGGTTGAATATTGCGTTAGTAAATGAAGATAACGGGATTAACAAAAATAACATAGACTATAACCTAGGCGCAGATTACGTAAAGAAAATCGAAAAAGATGCGACATACAACTGGTTCACAGTGAGTCGAGGAATTGCCGAGAATGGTTTAAAAACTGGCACTTATAACCTACTTGTTACGATTCCAAGTAATTTCTCAAGCAAGCTTTTAGAATTAGACAGCGAAGCACCTGAAAAAGTTCAAGTCAATTACAAAATCAATGCGAATGGTAATGCTACTTTAGAAAATGAATCAAGAAGTGTTGGCCGAAAAATCGTCAATGATTTGAACCAACAGCTTGTGGATTTATATGTGGTGAGTATCATTGATAATTTGTATACGGCACAACAAAATATTGAAAAAGTGTATACAAATCAAACAGATTCCGTTGGGAAGTTTCAAGACATTCTTTACCAACCGACGATTAATTTTAAAGACTATTTACCAGGTATTACCTCACAGTCTCAAAGTGCCCTACAAGCAAATGACTTGTTGACAAATACATTAACTGAATTTATTAAAAATCCTGAGTCTCTCGTAAGTAGCCATCAAGATTTTTCTACTTTGCTAGAACAGTTATTACAGCAACGGGCTGATGGAAAATTGACTTACGAAGAGTTTGTTAAGATTTTGACCTCAATGGATGACAGTGTGTTAAGTTCTGAAACAAACAAATTATACAGCACACTAGAAAGCTTGAATCAATCATTACAGGATGATTTCATTGCCTCAGATGATGGAAATGGCCGTTATATCGAGCAGATGAATGCATTGAATGAACAACTACTTGCTTCTAAAGCAGATGTTGAAAAGCAGATTGATGAATTGACCGCTATTCAGAATGAGTATTTTGATACTTATAGTGAAGAGTTCTTCAACCAATTTAGAGTCACTACTCCAGATGAAGTGACGTTTAGAGATGTCCTTAAAAAAATGGATTACGATTCTGGTCAACTCTCAGATGTTACTAAATTTAATGATAATTACCTGCTGAAGATGCAAGAGCGTTTGGACAGTCTACCTTTTAAACAAGATACCCGAGATATTAATCAGTTCAATGAAGTCTTTTTATATGGTCATTTTCCATATACTGAAAACCCTGCTATTGATGACATTCGAACATCTATGTATGGAAACTCTGGCATGTTGGCTACTATAGAAAAAATCAATCAAAAAATTCGCGATACCAATGATAAATATCCTGATAATCCTAAAATCGAAGAATTGGAATGGAAAGTCGATAGTGAAACAGTCAGTAAAAGTCAATATCATGAGAAGTTGAGAACAACCTATGATAATTTGATTAAGGAAAGAGAAGATGCTATTGAAAACCCCCATTCGTTCAGAATCCAAACAGAAAACTATAAAACGGATGGAAAGATTATTTTTGGTGAAATTCCTTCTGAAATTGCATCTCTTACTTATAATAATGGTACCGACCAAGTTGATCCTGCTGGTGAAGAGATTCCAATTACTAGTTCTTACATGGACTTTAAGTACACCTTTGCAGCTGATTTTGAAGAGACTAACGGTGCACCTACAATCCCAATTTCAGTGGTAAAAGTGCTTCATCCAGATAATGATGGAAATGCACCAGTTACACGAGCACTACCAACTGTTGATGTAACGACCGACGAAACAGAGCCTGAGTCCCAAGAAAACCAAACTACTGAGAGTACTTCTACTGAAGAAACAAGTCAGTCAGCACAATCAACTGAGGCAGTTACGCCAAAAGATACACCTCAAGTTGACACGTATACAGCTAGAGCAGTGGCAGGCACATATGTAGTTACTTGGAAGCAGACAACCGATCTATCTGCCTTTTTAACACCCAATTACCAAAGGGCTCAAAGAAAATATACAGAACAATTAGGAAAAACAATCGAATTGTATCAAACAGTCAACGCAGAACTAAAAGACTTCGATAAATACCCATTCGATGTCTTCAACAACTTATTGGACATGAACATGACGGAAATGTTCAAACAAGTCCTTAACGGAACCTTCGCGACAGGTCATTACAAAGACCAATATGCCAAGCTTGAAACACTACGTCGCCAAGCCGACGATATCGATCGTCAATCTGGTCGCATTGGTGAAAAGCTTCAAGATATTCAAGGCAATACTATGAGTCTAAACGAAAATGTCCAAAATCATTTAGCTCAAATCGCCGACTGGCAAAAGAATATGTCCGAAGCCACAGCATCTAACCTGAAAGTTGAAGCGGATAATGCTGCCACAGACACAGAGATATCTGCAATCGACTCGATGCTTAAAACGATCAAACAACAAGCTGAAATGCTGAAAGAAGCATCTGATATGAATGTTAAAGAAGCCGAAAGCGTTAAATCGGTCTTCACATCTTTCGACAAAGAAGTCCAAACCGCACAAAAAAATGGGGAAGATCTATCTGCTAATGCCGATGTGATCATGGACAATTTAAACAAAGAATTAGCCAACAACAATGATTTCGTTTCAGCCTTTATCAAAGTGCTGAACAACGCTCATAAAGACGGCGTACCAAACAATACCTTACTACAATTTATCGCCAATCCAGTGAACGGAAAAGCGGAAGCAACCATCAAAACAACCGAGGTCAACGAACCTTTCACTTGGATCTTGATCATGTACACGTTGAGCTTATTTATCGCTTACCTCTTTGCTACGCAACCTGTCGCAAGAAAAGTCAAGAATAAATTCAAACGAGAAAAACTCTGGCTCAAAGACAACCTGCTGGAAACAATGCTACTCAGTTTAAGTGCTATCGGCATTGGCTTGATTTTAAGTCTGTTAAGTATCAGTGAATTAGGAATCGTGAAAGAATCCCAAATCGTTTGGGGCATGATGATCGTACTCTTTATGCTGATTTTCTCATTATTGAATCACTATGCGTTGAAGCAATTCCATATCGCAGGCTTTGCCTTAAGTCTTTTCCTATTTATCAGCTATGTCTTTGTCACCAACGCCATTGGAAAAACCAAAGGCAATAACCCGATGGTCGATCTTATTCGCTCCATCAATCCATTGTCGATCGGTGAAAATAACCTAGCAGATATCTTGGCAAATAACGCCTTGAATATTATTCAGATCATTTTATATCTACTAGCGATCGCAGCATTGATCGTATTCAATATTTTTATTTGGAAACCGAGACGTAAAGCGAAGGAAGTGGCCTCAAAATGAAAAAGCGAATGTCCTTATTTTTACTAGGAATCAGTCTCATTTCTTTTTCTGTTACGGCTAACGCAGAAGAAACATTACTTGATAACAACTTAGAATTACAAACAGATCGCTTGAATAAAGAACAAGTCGACGATGGCAAAACCAAAAGCTTCGTCGCAGAAGATCGCCTGTTCGAAGCAGAAATGATCCAAAAAACAAGCGATGCAAAAGCACTAGAAGAAAAACAAAAACAAGAAGACATGTCTAAGCTCTTCCTAACAAAAGCAACAAAAGTAAAAGAACTAGATGCGACACAACTATTTGCAGGAACTGAACAGAACCAAGCAGCGGTGAAAAAAGAAGAAACGGTCTCCACCGTTTCTTCTCCCCCTGCTTTGTTTCCTTTAATTTTAGGATTAGCATTAGTGACAGTCGTTACCTTACTTTTGTATCACAACAGAAAAAGAGGACAAACTCATGGCGGATAATACAGAACACATCAACGTAACGTTGTTGTATCAGAAAAATAAAGAAAAAATGGTCGATTTAAGAATCCCGAATAACATTACCGTTTTTCGATTCATTCGAGAATTAAATCAAATCTTTGGAAAAGAAAAAAATGTCCAAAAATACCAAATCAAAGTATTGAATAAAGGAATTCTTCTAGATGAAGAGAAAAAATTAAAAGATTATCCGATTACAGACGGAGACATAATTGAAGTGTTGGGAGAGTAAATAAATGGAAGCAATGAAAGAAACGATGGTCGCAATCATTATTGAAAAACATACGTATGAATTTAAGAAAACAATCGAAAACTGGCAACTTGCGTTAAGAAAATCAGAAGTTCAAGTCAACGAAGAAAAGGATTTAGCCTTACTTAAAGTCGCTCACCCACTATTAATGGATACAAGCATCCATTGGGAAGAAGACGCTGTAACATTTACCTATGATTTGCCAAAAGAACGCATTACCTTCAACGAATTAAAAGCAGGATCAAAAGAAGATAAGCTACGCGCCATGACCAATATGGCTGCGGTTGAGCAACTATTAGACTTACCACTCACCTTCTTTATCCACCCGGAAAACCTGCTGTTTGACTACAACTTACAGCCCAAAATCGCCTACCGCGGTCTAGAAGGAAAAATGCCGCCAACAGTGACGAGCAATGACTTATTATTACGACAATACAAAAGCTTGATCATTGCGTTATTTGAAAAGAAAGACGATTTTACTAAGCTTTATGAAGGACAATTAGAAATCAAAAAAGGCTCTGAATTTATCCAAACGATCTTGAAGAAAGAAAGCTTTGAAGACATCAGAGAATACCTCGTTCAAATGTATGACCAAACGATGGAACACACAGCAAAAACAACCAAAAAAGTCAGCAAAACAAAATTCCAAGTGATGAAACAATTATCGATTTGGATGACTGTGTTATCTGCTATCTTGGTGATCCCATTAGTCTATTTACTCTTTTTCCGTTTACCGTTCTTAGATCGGATGCAAAACACAGATACAGCCTTCTTGAAAAATGACTACGAAGCTGTTATCACAACATTGGAACCTGTTAAAACAACCAGCATTCCATTTACTCAAAAATATGAGCTAGCCTTTAGCTTCATTCAAGGGGAAGCTTTACAAGAACAACAGAAAAAAGTCATCTTAAATAACGTAACACTACGTTCTGATGAAAATTATTTAGATTACTGGATCGAAAATGGTCGTGGGAATCTGGATGAAGCCTTAGACGTAGCGAAAAACTTAGAAGATTCTGATTTGATTTTATACGGCATTACGCAAAAAATCGAACAAGTTCGAAAAGACACGAAAATGTCTGGAACTGAAAAAGAAGAAACCATCGGTAAATTAGAAGCCGACTATAAAAAATACAAAGAAAAACGTGACGAAAGTGTGAATGCTGCAGCGCAAGCGGAACAAACACAAGGATCGACTGCTCAGGAGGGAAACTAGATGACACAGACACAAGCCATCCTTTACCTTCAAGGCTATCGCTATCAGCTACCCCTTGATGAAGAAAAAGTACAACGGATCGGTTCAGACAATCAAGCCTCTCTTCACCTACCTTTACTAACAGAAGTAGACGAATTAACGATCGAAATGAAAGAGGAGTGGATCTTGACACACCAAGGTCAAGAACAGGTCTTATCACTAGACTCGCCCCTTACCCTTTCACTATCTGATGAGCAACAAGTCACAATCATTTTAGCACCTGTCACGAAGATGCATGTATTTGACCTATTAGATAAAAAAGAACTGATTTTAAGTACTGATAAAGGCGCTACGCTGGAATTACCGAAAGACGATGTGACCAAAACGATTTCAGCTATTTTGAAAAAACAAGAAGATCAATGGTTGTTGACCGTCTTATCTGGCGAGTTGATGATCAATAATCAACTCTTTACTGGGACAGACTATTTACTTGGCAAAGGAGACGAGCTGTCTTTCCTACACCATACATTGAAAGTCTTTACTCATGAAATCCATGCCACAGAAGGCACGATCATCAAATCAGACCTCTGTGAAATTTACACATCGCGTTACGATGTCTATGAAGATTACCCAGATTTCCATCGTTCACCGCGGATCATTTACCGTGAACCAGAGGAAAAAATTACGATCAATGCCCCAAGTGAACCGAACAATAAACAACAAGATCAACTGATCAAAACGATTTTACCACCAATCGTCATGTTGATGGTAACGGTGGCAATGGCCTTTTTCAGACCAAATGGTTTATTCGTTTTAGCCAGTGCCGCAACGACCTTGATCACGATTATCTTCTCGATCACGAATTACTTTAAAACAAAAAAAGAACACAAACAAAGCTTGATCGATCGTGAAGTGAGCTATAAAAAATATTTAGTCGACAAGTCAGTAGAATTACACCAATTAAATCAAGAACAAAAACAAGGGCAATTGTATCACTATCCAAACGTTTCAGAACTATTGGAGATGACCAAAACTTACAGCCCAAGAATTTATGAAAAAACAGCACTACACTTTGACTTTCTCTTCTACCGTTTAGGGTTAGGAACCCTGCAATCGTCAAGTGATATTACCTACTCAAACAAAGAACGTGGGAAAGAAACCGATGATTTAGAAAAAAGTGGGTATGAGCTTTATACGAAGAGCTTAGAGCTTGAGGATATGCCGATCGTAGCCAATTTAGTCAATGGACCTGTTGGGTATATTGGCCCTAGAAACTTAGTGCTAGAACAGCTTCATTTATTAGTCAATCAATTATCTGTCTTCCATAGCTACCATGATTTACAATTTATCTCGATTTTCCCAGAAGCCGAAAAAGACCAATGGGAATGGATGCGTTGGTTGCCTCATGCAACGATGCAAGATGTGAATGTGCGTGGGTTTGTCTATAACCAACGGAGCCGTGACCAAGTCTTGAATAGTTTGAATCAAATTTTGAAAAACCGTAAAAATTCCATGGAAGAAAACCGCAATAGCCGGGATAGCACAATCTTCTCCCCTCACTATGTGGTGATGATTACTGATGAGAAGCTAATTTTGGATCATGTCATTATGGAATTCTTCAATGAAGATCCGAGTGAACTTGGTTGTAGCGTGATTTTCGTGGAAGATGTGATGAGTAGTTTATCGGATAATATCAAAACCGTTATCGATATCCGTGACCGTAATACTGGGGTTCTTTTATTAGAAGAAGGCAAATTGAAGAATACACCATTCCAATTGGATCACTTCCCTGCTGAATTTAATAAAGAACAATTGCCAAGACTGCTCGCGCCATTGAATCATTTACAGAACTTGAAATCAAGTATTCCTGAAGCGGTGACGTTCCTAGAAATGTACGGCATCGAGAAATTTGATGAATTTAATGTCACGCAACGTTGGGCCGAACATTCCCCACATAAAACCTTAGCTGTGCCGCTTGGTTTACGTGGAAAAGACGATATTGTCTACTTGAACTTACATGAAAAAGCCCACGGACCGCATGGGTTAGTCGCTGGGACAACAGGTTCTGGTAAATCGGAAATCGTACAGAGTTATATTTTGAGTTTAGCCGTGAATTTCCATCCTTATGATGTGGCTTTCCTACTGATTGACTACAAAGGTGGAGGTATGGCGAACTTGTTCCGTAACCTACCCCACTTATTAGGGAGTATTACCAACTTAGATGGCGCTCAAAGTATGCGTGCCTTAATCTCCATCAATGCCGAGCTAAAACGCCGTCAGCGCCTTTTCTCGGAGAATAACGTGAATCATATCAATCAGTATCAAAAATTATATAAAAGTGGCGATGTTGAAGAGCCGATGCCTCACCTTTTCTTAATTTCAGATGAGTTCGCCGAGTTAAAATCAGAACAGCCTGAATTTATGAAGGAACTTGTTTCCACGGCTCGTATTGGGCGTTCATTGGGAATTCACTTGATCCTTGCGACACAAAAACCAAGTGGTGTAGTAAATGATCAAATTTGGAGTAACTCGAAATTTAAATTAGCGTTGAAAGTGGCGGATAAAGCCGATTCGATGGAAATGTTGAAAACACCAGATGCGGCAGAAATCACGCAAGCTGGGCGTGCCTACTTGCAAGTGGGGAATAATGAGATTTATGAATTGTTCCAAAGTGCTTGGAGTGGAGCGGATTATCAGCCTGAGAAAGATGACCAACAGATTGAAGATCATACGATTTACTTGGTTAACGATCTTGGTCAGTATGAGATTTTGAGTGAAGATTTAAGTGGACTCGAAAATGCGGATGATGTGAAACAGATTCCAACTGAGTTGGATGCCATTATTGATGGGATTCATGAAGTGGCGGAACGTGAAAATATCACACCACTACCGAGACCTTGGTTACCGCCGTTGGAAGAACGAATTGCTTCTTCTACTCTTCATCCTGTGGACTTTAGAGAAGAATGGTTAACAGAGAAACAGCCGCTTGAACCTGTTTTGGGTGTGGTGGATGTGCCGAGTATGCAGGCACAGAATACGTTGCGTTTGAATATGACGCAAGAAGGTCATATGACCGTGTTTAGTAGTCCTGGGTATGGTAAGAGTACGTTTATGCAGACGGTTGTGATGGATTTGGCGAGAGTGCATAGTCCTGAGCGATTGAATGTTTACTTGCTTGATTTTGGGACGAATGGATTGTTGCCGTTGAAGAAATTACCGCATGTGGCAGATACGATGAGTATTGATGAAGAAGAGAAAATCGAGAAGTTTGCGAGACGGATCAATGATGAATTGAAACGCCGTAAGAAGTTGTTGAGTGAGTTTTCTGTGGCTAGTTTGGATATGTATGAACGAGCTAGTGGGAAAGAAGAACCGATTATCCTTATTCTGTTAGATGGATTTGAAGGAATGAAAGGTGCCAAGTTTGAAGAGATTCTTGAGAAGGTTATTACTCAGGTCGCTCGTGAAGGTGCCGGAATTGGGATTCATTTACTCCTATCTGCAGGTAGACAAAATTCAATGAGAGCGACTCTTTCAAGTAATATCAAAACACAAGTCGTATTAAAAATGATCGATGATAGTGAGCCTAGAGCAATCGTTGGACGAACAACATTGACCATCGATGACTTGCCTGGTCGTGGGTTGATCAAGTTGGAAGAACCTGAATTATTCCAGACTGCCCTTCCATCAGATGGTGAAGATACGTTACAAATTATTGAAGCGATTCAAGAAGAAGTGAGCCAGATGGATCAACACTGGACTGGGGCTAGACCTGAGCCGATTCCGATGGTGCCAGAAGTGCTTTACTTTGAAGAATTCAGACAAATGAAACAAGCACAGCAATTAGTATCTGATGGGTTATTACCAATGGGCTTAAACTATGACACCGTTGAACCTGTAGCAAAATCATTAGATGCCTATCAGCAGTTAGCTGTCTTTGCTCCTAAATATGAACGTATTATTAGCAGTCTAAGCAGCATCCAGCAATTCCTTAACATGACTGGTAAATATGAGTATGTCATCTTAGATGATCAGGAGGAAAACTTTATGAATCTTGGAGCCAGTGCCAAACGTTATAGCTCAAATAAAGAGGACTTCTTACCTATTTGTCAAGAAATTATAGAACTGATGGAAGATAGAGAAGACGATTTTGATGATATGAAAGAAGATGGAGAAGTAAGAAACCTTAAAGAGTACCTCACTACCATCAAGCCAATGGTGATTGTTATTCCAAATATTTCCTATTTCTTAGCAGATATGAATGCCGATGTCGAAAAACTATTTACCAAAATCTTACAAAATGGTGCTCAGATGGGTATTTACTTGCTTTACGGATCACTCTTCAATGCTGTAAGCGGCTATGATGAAGTAAGCAAATTACTCAAAAAAGTGGACAAAGGTCTTGTACTTGGGAAAGTTGGTGACCAAGGTCAACTGAAAGCCTCAAACATCGGTTACAGAGATCCAACACCGGATGATACTGAAGGATACTTTATTGAAAATGATTATGCTGAAAAAATCAAAGTATCCTTGTCATTATAAAAAGGAGGATTAAAATGAGCGATAGTAAAGAAAAAGCACATGAACAAGCGAAAAAAGCAGCAGAACAAGCTGAAAAAAATAGACGCCGTCAAGAACTTCAAATAAAAGCTGAGAAAGTCAGAGGGAAAATCTCTAAAGCTAATAACCTTGTTTCTAGCTTCCGCTCCAAAAAAAGTGAATTCGATCAAGCAATTTCTCAGATAGAGCAGAAAAAAAGTTCTGCTCTATCTAGTCAAATTGTGTCACAAGTAAGAGTTCCTAAGGTATTTGAAGGGGTTATTGCTGAAAAGCAAGCCTCTCAACTGCCCAAAGGAATCAAAGCAATGGATGAGAATATAAAAAAAGTGAGAAAAGTTGTAGAAGGCATTGATGATCAAATAAGAGAATTAAATACCTATCAAGATACACAACAAGATATTTTAACCAATATTATGGCTCAGATAGCCAGCATTTAAATCAAGGAGTGAGAATATGAGTGGAAAAATAGCAGTAATTAATCATGAATTTGAGCAAACTACATCAGATTTAAAAAGAAGCCATCATGAAATCATCGATTCTTATAAAAAAGTGATTGAATTGACAAATCAACTAAGTTCAGGCTCTTTAAACACAGATAATCTAACACCAAAAATTCAAGGTTTAATGGACGGTGTTAACTCCGATGTAGTTTCTAGGTTAACAGAGCTATTCAACCAAACAGAGAATGTAATCAAAGATTATGAAGCAGTTATCATGAATGTGGATACTAGCTGCTAATTAAACTAGGAGGAATAAAAATGGGAAAAGTAGATATAAATTACGGACAAGCAAGAAGTGAAATCAGTCATATAGAAAACCAAATCAACTCTAGTTTATCTTCAGCTAAGAGCGCAGTCTCTCAACTATCTTCTTTACTTAATGAGTCAGAAGGAGCATTTGTCACGGAGATCAAACAGCAATTCAAAGCAGAAGAACAAATTATTATTGCATCAGAAGGTTTTTTCAGAGAGATGTGCCAAGCCCTGTTAAGTGCTGTTGATACTTATGAGGAGCAAGATCGCAATATTTCAAATAGTATGGATAAAGCTATTTCTTAATAAAAAAAGAAATTGGAGGAGAAAAAATGGGTGTAGGAAAAGATCGCGTGTTTCTTTTATCGGCTATTGTCGAATTAAAAACACAATATGAATCACTCTTCAAAACAGCAGAACAATTCAGTCACGAAATGGAATCTAAAGTATCGACTGTTCGTTCATTAGAATCTCAGGTTCCCTCAGAAGCCAAAAGTGGGCGTTTATCTGGTGCTACCAGCAGCTTTAAATTAGAGAAAAATAAATTTCAGGATTTACTACAAAAATTACAACGGGATGTTGAAAAGCTTCAAAATGATTTACCAACTTTAGACAGAGCTGCGGCTAGTAATGTTTCTGAACTAACTAGCGCTGCCAATGAACTCGCTAGTCTATTTAAAGAATACCAATCGTTTATCAATGGCGGCTTCACTGCCCAAAGCGTTGATGCCTTTAAAAAATCCTTATCCAAAATGCGCTTAAAAAACGGCATGTCTATGTCAAATGTAGACAAGACTCTAAAACGAGTATCTGAAACGTCTAAAGGCTTAAAAGTAACCAGTGCCAGATACAGTAAAGATCCAGTCAACCTGACAACTGGAAACTTCAGCGCAGACAAAGAAGATTTAATCATTCAAGGCGACGTGCCTTTGAGTTTCACCCGTACGTATAACGCAATGGACGAGTACCAAGGGGCTTTAGGAAAAAATTGGGTCCATCCGTTTGAAGTCTGTGTGACCGAAGAAACAGACGAACTGAAAATTATGATGGAAGATGGTCATGTTGTTTTTTATGAATCCTTAGAAGAAAACAACTACCACTCTTCTCTCTTCCCTAGCCACATTGTGATAAAAGAAGAAACAGGCTATCAGCTAATTACAGAAGACCAAACCCATTATCACTTTAATACCAAGGGTCAACTAGTGACTAAACAGTCAGAATCTGGACAAAAAATTCGCTTCTCCTACAATTCAGAGCAACGATTGAAAAAAGTAGAAAGTCCTAGTGGCTTCATTCGTTTCCGTTATGATGACAATGGGTTACTCACTAGTATCAAAGATCAAGCCAAACGGAAAGTAAGCTTCTCCTACGTAGATGATTGTTTGACCGAAGTGACATTACCAAATAAAGCGATCGTCCGTTACGGCTATGAAAATGGCAAACTCACAACAACGACCAATCCAAGAAGAATTGAATTAGTCAAAAATGAATACGACTATCTCTCAAGAATTACCAAACAAACCTTCCCAGATGGTGGTGTCATGACCTATGAGTACGATGATGAAGCCAAAACAATCGTTGTAACCGAACAAAACGGATTAAAAGTCACCTACTATCGAGATAAACACTACCGAAATACGAAAGTCGTTTATCCGAACGGTGAGGAAATCACCACCTACAATGAACAGAATAAACCTACTTCTGTAACCGACAGAAAAGGCAATAAAACACAATATAGCTATGACGAACAAGGAAATCTAATCAATGTCACCAATCCATTAGGCGAAGTGACCACAATAAAATATGATGAACAGAACCACCCAATCTATATGAAACAACCAAACGGTGGCGAATATACCTTTACCTATGAAAACGGCAACTTATTGAAAGTAGAAAATCCTTTAAACTGCTCATCTGAAACGACCTATGATGAACAAAATCGACCAGTCAGTGTAAAACAACCCGACGGTAGTCTGATGCTCTTTACTTATGACGAACGTGGCAACCTAGCAAGTATCCAATACCCAAATCAAGGAACTACTCACTATGTATACGACAACCAAAATCAAGTCATTGAAACCACGAATCCAACGGGTGCCGTAACGAAATTTGAGTATGATTCAGAAGGTAATTTGACGAAAGTTACAAATGATGAAGGCAATACACGCGAATATACGTACAATGAAATCAATAAAGTGACAGCCGTTAAAGACTTCGATGGGACAACCATCACACAAGAATACAATGAGTTAGGAAAAGTTTCAGCTATCACGAATCAATCTGGACACGTGACGGAGATGGATTATGATTTGATGTGGAATATCTCCAAAATTAAAGAACCAAACGGCGCAGAAACTGCTTACTTATACAATCAATACAACCAATTAAGCCAAGTCGTTAACGCCAAAGGACACAGCGTTCACTATGACTATGATGAAAATCAAAATGTGACCAGTATTCGCTCTCCTAAAGGTGAAGAGACAACGTTTGCGTATGATGCCTTAAACCGACGGACAAAGATGGTTGAAGCCGATGGTGCGACCACTCGTTATACCTATAACAAGCTAGGAAAAGTCGCAACAATCACCGATGCCTTAAACCATACAACAACCTTTGAATACGACTTGTTGGGACAATTAGTCCGCCAAACAGATGCCTTAGAAAATGAAATCACTTTTTCTTATACCTCACTTGGACAAGTAGAAACCGTTACGGACGCAAACGGTGGGATCACGTCTTATGCGTATTATCCTGGTGGCAACTTAAAACAAGTCACCTACCCTGCCGGTGAAACAGAACAATATGTGTATGACTTGAATAACAACGTCATTGAAAAATGGACAGGTGAAGAAAGTAAAATCACCTATACCTACGATACCTTAGATCGTGTCACAGCGATTACCAATCCATTAGGCAACTCTCGGAAGTTCTCTTATGACGCTGCCGATCGAATTGTGTTGTATCAAGATGAAGCGGGAGCCATTACGGAATACGATTATTCTCCGACAGGGAATCTTACTCTCGTCAAAGATGCGTTAGGCAATGAAACCCACTATGATTATGATACGGTGGGCAACCTAACCACCATTCAACAATACGGATTGATTGATGCCGAACTAGAAGAAGTGTCTGAACAAAATCGTGTGACACAGTATCAATACGATCTACTAGGAAACGTGACCTCTGTCACAGATGCTTTAGGCAACCAAGAATACTATGGCTATGACGAAAATAATCGATTAATTAAGAAAACAGACAAAGATGGCTATCAAACAGTTTTAGACTATAACCAAACAGGACAAGTTCAAAAATTGAACTATTCCGATGGTAAAGAAGTCATCATGCAGTATAATCCTTTACGTAAATTGGAAGCGGTGAAAGACTGGTTAGGCACCACTCAAATGACATTAGATGCTTTAGGACGTGTGGAAGAAGTTCAAACGCCAGATCAACAAGTGACGAAATACAGTTGGGACGGGCAAAACAATCGAACAAAATTAGTTTATCCAGATGGCAAAGAAGTACAATATGTTTACAATCCATCCAATAAACTAACCGAACTGCACACTGGAGATCAGGTTTATCGTTATCACTATGATACCCAAGGACGCTTGATTGAAAAATCTTTACCAAATCAAGTGACAACACACTATGAATACACGCCTGCTTATCAACTGAGTGCCTTGATTCATCAAAAAGAGCAAGAAATTCTGGAAAAATATCAGTACCACTATGATAAAACAGGCAATAAACAAGTGGTTGAAAAACAACGTCAAGGTTTGACTGAAGACAGCGGACACTATCAGTATCAATACGATGCCTTACAACGTTTGACACATGTATCAAAAGACCAAGAAGTCTTACGTCAATACACCTATGATGCGTTTGGCAACCGTACAAGTAAACAAGAATCAACTGGTTCAACAACCTATCAATACAATGCCTTGAATCAGCTAATCAAACAAAATACACCACAAGCAACTAAACAATTTAACTATGATCAACGCGGAAACCTTGTAGAAGAATTGATTAACAATCAAGTTACTAAATCATTTACCTTTGATGCGACAAATATGATGTCACAAGTGACCACTGCATCAGGTGACAAAGCAACCTATCAATATAACGGTTTGAGAAATCGAACAGGTCAAACAGTTGAAAAAGTCAATGAACCATTAAAACAGATTCAGTATATTTTAGATTTAACAAAACCATATAACAATCTATTAGAACGAAAAGTGAATGAAGACAAAGAACTGTATTTATGGGATAATGAATTGTTGGCAAAGAATGAAGAAGAATACTTCTTGTTAGATGATTTAGGCAGCCCGTTACGTCAGTTAACAAATACTGGACAGTCTCTTGAAGAATATGCCTACGATGAATTTGGACAGAGTCTATTCAATACACCAACTAATCAACCTTTTGGTTTTACTGGGTATCAACAAGATGAAGTTAGTGGAATGAATTATGCGCAAGCTAGATATTATGATCAGAAGCAAGGACGTTTTGTATCTTGGGATCCAGTTTTGGGTATTCTAACTATACCCGAAAGTATAAATCCTTACTCGTACTCCATGAATACCCCTACAAACAAAACAGACAAAAGTGGGTTGTGGTTTGGGTTAGATGATGCAATTGCTGCAGGTGTTGGAGCAGTGGTCGGAGTAGTTTCTCAAGGAGTAAGTGATGTGGTAGCTGGTGTAGTAACTGGGAATTTTGAATTATCGAGTGTAGAATCTTATGTTGGTGCAGCCGTTGGTGGTGCCGCTGGTGGTGTTAGCTCTATATACCTTGGACCTGTGGCAGGAGCTGCTATTGGAGCAAGTACTTCAACTTTAGTAGGAGAAGGCCTAGAGAAATTAACTGGAACTAATGACCGTTCTGTGGGTAAAATAGCTGTAGACACTTTAGTTAGCGGAGGTATTGGCGGTGTTGTAGGAAAATATATTCCTAAGTGGGATAAAATTGATGATTGGATTTCTGGAGGTAGTGGAGGAAAATCATTCATTGATAAACTTTTAAAAGAAGGAGCAAAATTTGATAATAGTCTTTTAGAGAATAAACTTTTCCAAAAATTTATGGAAGATTTATTTGATGAATTTGGTCCTGGATTTTTTGCAGGTATGACTGCAAATGCAATGGCAGATAAAATAAAAGAATGGTTTAATATTACCCCTATTATTAGTGCATCAAGTTGTTTAGACTAGCTACATTAACAACTTAGTTAATGTATACTTATTT
Organism: Enterococcus sp. AZ170; assembly: GCF_050545135.1. Lineage (NCBI taxonomy): Bacteria > Bacillati > Bacillota > Bacilli > Lactobacillales > Enterococcaceae > Enterococcus > Enterococcus sp. AZ170. The sequence goes on from NZ_CP172947.1 coordinate 3,470,531, forward strand.
TTCCAGTAAATAAAAGAAGTATGCAAGGGAGAAAAGATAAGATGAACAGATTTTTTTTGATACTAATTTACTCAATAGTTTTACTCTTCATTTTTTTTAGTTTTACATTTGGAAGAAAGCTTATTGTTGGTGAAAGATTAATTAAATATGAGAATGCTGCTGCTTCAAAACAAGATTTTATGAAGAAGTATGAAAAAAAATTCGATCTAACTGCAAAAATAATTGTCGGTTCAGCTTTAATATTTATGTTATTTTATTTTATTTTCCCAGCAATATTGGATATCCCAGTAATTGTTACTGGAAAATACTCTACCATTATTGGAAATGCTACGAGCAATGGATATGCAGGAAATAGAGCATTTCCAAAATCAGTGAATATAAAAGATTCAGAAACTGGAGAAATTATACAGCTACACTTTTATTCGCTAAAGAACATCAAAATTGGTGATCAATTAAAATTAGAATATTTACCTCATTCAAAATATGCCACCTTAATTAAACAATCTTAAATATTGTTCAAATCATGTATTTTATTAATGGTGAGAAGGGACTACTATGAATAATTATGAATTAGAAATTCCCAACGCTTTTAAAAAAATGCTAAAAATATGTATAGCTACAGGAATAGGTTTGTTTGTACTTTTTAGCATATTCAAAAATGCTACTGTTGGTCATTTTTCTTTAGCTTTAATTTTCTTTTTAATTGGTCTTTTAGGATCCATCTGGGCAAATAGTTGGCGAGTTTATGTAACCGAAGAAACTATAAAAACTCGATTTATATTTAAAAGAAGTCATCAATTTCTTTTTAGCGAAATTGATCGAGGAGAAATAGGATTACAAAAAGAATTAAAATTATTTTCAAACGGGAAAAAAATTATGACTATTGATCCTAAAGTTGTAAATTACTCTAAATTAATAAAAACTTTGAAACTAAAAAACATACCTATTGAAAAATAAGATCTATTATAGTAAATGATTCAACGAGTATAGTGGTTCTTGATGATTTCTTAATTGGACCAGCTGGAGCAGCTCTTTCACAACTACTCTTTAAATTAGGAGATATGTTTGGCAAAAATCCATAGTTTACATCCGCTATGATTTGCAATTTATCATAAGGAGGGGACCATGAAAAAAATACTCACTTTTCTATTATTAGGAGGGTGTATCCTTAGTTTGCAAGGATGTATTAGCTTTGGTGACGAGGATAATAATGTAACCAAAGTAAATAGCATCACCGATCATGATGCAGATTTTAATGAAGATGACTACATCAATAATTATTATTCAACAATTAGCGAGGCAATCAAACACAACAATTTTGCAGATGGAAAAAAAGCTGATTTTACACTAAAGCAAACTATAAAAATTATTGAAGATACTAAAAGCTGTAACTTTTATGGTACTATAATTCAACCTGGTGGGGAAGAAATCTTTGTGGTTATGCGATTTAGGTTAAAAATAATGGATGGCAAGAAAAATTATTCAAATCCTCTAGCCTATAGTCCATCATATGATTTTATTAATAATACGTTGTACAAAAATAAAAGTGTTGTTGAGGAACAAGAAATGTTTTTACCTATAAATAATGACCCTTACGCTATAAAAAGTGTAGAAAAGTATCCTAACTTCATTTGGTCATTAACAGCTAAAAAAGATGTGAAAAAAATTAAAGTAAATAATCAAAAACCTACTGAAATCATTCCTTTCAAAATAGGGAAAGATCAGCTATATTTTTATTACTTTGATGATTTAAAAAATAACGGCGAGTTTACTATAACAAATTAACCTATAGAGTAAAAAAGTGTACTTATCGATAATGAGATATTTACACTTTTTTGCTTGAATACTCCAAAGAACTAGTTAAAGTGATTCCACACCGTTGCAACCTAGAATTATACAAATTTTCTAACATACCTACTATGAGCTACAACCTAGCATACGGAGGGAACTATGAAAAAAATACTCACTTTTTTACTATTAGGTGGATGTGTCCTTAATTTACAAGGATGTATTAACTTTGGAAATAGTGAAGAAAATAATACAACTAAAGTTGAGCATGTTACAGAAGGTGATCAAGAGTTCAACGAAGATGATTACATTAAAGGGTACTATCCAACACTTGCAGAAGCTATAAAACATAATACCTTAGCAGACGGTAAACCTATTGATTTTGAGTTAGTGAAAACCATAAAAATAATTGAAGATGAAGAAAGTTGTATTTTTTATGGAACATTATTTCAAGCTGATGATGGTGGTGAATTTTTTGCAGTTTTGAGATTTAGAACCAAAGAAAAGGATGGAAAGAAGACATATTCAAACCCATTATCTTATGGACCAACGCCAGTTGAATTCATAGATAACCAAGTGTACAAAAATAAAAATATTATAGAAGAACAAGATTCATTTTTATCATTGTACAGCAATTCTTATACTACAAAAACGATGAAAAATCATCCTAATTTCGCATGGTCTCTATCCACTAAAAAAGAAGTGAACAAAATTAAAGTGAACAATCAAAAACCTACTGAAATCATTCCTTTCAAAATAGGAAAAGATCAGCTATATTTTTACTACTTCAATGATTTAAAAATAATGATAAGAATGATGAATTCGTTATAACCACTGAGTAATAGATTCCAAAAACAGTGGAAACAACTTAATGGTATGCTTCCACTGTTTCCTACTCATTTATATGAAAAAATAACTTAAAAAATGGAAGAATAAGTTTTTTTAAAGCTATGGAGAGTGATATAAAACATGAAAAAATTCTATTTTCATGACTTAATAAAGTATTTTATTCTGCTATGTATTTTTCTAACTGGATATTTTATTTTTACTAACACTAGCAGAAAAGATGCTGACAGTATCACTTCAAATTATCTTGTTAAACCTACCAACAGGATCACAAAAATTGAATACCGCGATAGTGTTGATGCATTTTACAGAGTAAAAAACGACTTTATTTTCCATTCATACAAAGATAAAGATGAAAAAAAGATACTATTAGAAACAAAATCTGAAAATTATTTTGACTATAAAGCTCAGAAAAAAATGGAAAAAGATTTTGGGCTTGAGCAAATGATCAAAATAAACATTGTTGGGAACACAAACGATAAACTTACACGTCAGCCCTCCTATGGTGTAAGCATTAACCCGAAGGTAAAAAAAATAAGTGTTGATGGGAAAGAAGCAGATAAAGTTTTCGATTATGAATATAACGGAAAGGTATTTTATATTTGGTATTTTAAAGACTTAGAAATCAGTTTAGATAAAGTTAATTCAGAAGAAGACTGGGACAATATCTCAGTAAATTTTTCTTGAGAACAATATTAAATCTGTTCTATCGAGATTATAATACACTCATTTTATCAAACTTATACTAGTAAAAAATATGTTATTTCTCAGAAACAAACTCCATAATATCCCCTGGCTGACAATCAAGAGCCACACATATCCTCTCAATAACATCCATCGATACTTTTTCATTTGCAGAAAGCTTCGCTAATGTAGCCGTTCCTATCCCAATTTCTTTACGTAACTGTGTTTTTGTCATTTCTTTATCTATCAATAACTTCCATAAACGATTATAAATTATCGGCATTTGCCTTATCCTCCCATTTTCTACTAACTATATCCTCAGTATAAAGTGTAGATATTCTACAGTCAACACAATAAATTCGTTTAATTGAACAAATAATTCTTAAAACGAAATAAAACCATCGACTGAATATTCTATTTATGGCATCATATATTCATTAATACGAACATTAAATTCTTTTTATCGAATAAAAAGGAGAGTTGACTATAAATAAAAAGAAGCAGAGCTTTAACGATTAAGAAATGAATTTTTTAAACTAAAACTCCACCCTAGGAAAGTTGAGTATGTCATACATTTAAGAAATTCTCCAAAAAAATTTGAAGGAGAATCACATTGAATACAATAAAACAGTTAGATATTAAAAACGACAGAAATCAACCAATTAAAAGTATTAGCCACCAAGATATTTACTCATTACATGACCTTTTAGAACAACTCAATTCTTGGCAAAATGCACTGAATCTACTAAATGATTTTTTTAGTGATAAACAAAGACCAGTAAACAAGAAAAAAATCGCAAGTAACTATTATGCTTGTTCACAAATCTTCTCTATTTTTCATAATGACTTTACGCAAACCTTGACGAAAATGGAGCACCAAATTACAGAGTTGAGACAAAAAGAAAAAGTTAAACATTGAGTCACTTTCAAAGTAAAAAATTACTATTTTTAGTAGTTTTTTACTTTTTTCTTTTATCTCCCTAATATTATTCCCTATTTTGTTAGTATTAAACAGAATACAGCTAATTAAAAATTAGCCGTAGCACTAGATTTACGTAGAAAAGACGATATTGTCTACTTGAACTTACATGAAAAAGCCCACGGACCTCATGGTTTAGTCGCTGGGACAACAGGTTCTGGTAAATCAGAGATCGTACAGAGTTATATTTTGAGTTTAGCCGTGAATTTCCATCCTTACGATGTGGCTTTCCTCCTGATTGACTACAAAGGTGGGGGTATGGCGAACTTGTTCCGTAATCTCCCTCACTTATTAGGGAGTATTACCAACCTAGATGGCGCTCAAAGTATGCGTGCCTTGATTTCCATCAATGCCGAGCTAAAACGCCGTCAGCGCCTTTTCTCGGAGAATAACGTGAATCATATCAATCAGTATCAAAAATTATATAAAAACGGCGATGTTGAAGAGCCGATGCCTCACCTCTTCTTAATTTCAGATGAGTTCGCCGAGTTAAAATCAGAACAGCCTGAGTTTATGAAGGAACTCGTTTCCACTGCTCGTATTGGGCGTTCATTGGGGATTCACTTGATCCTTGCGACGCAAAAACCAAGTGGTGTGGTGAATGATCAAATCTGGAGTAACTCGAAATTCAAGCTTGCCTTGAAAGTGGCGGATAAAGTTGATTTGATGAGAATCACACCGAATAGAATGAACCACTGAAACAAATTAAGTATATTTTAGCTTTAACGAAACTGTATAACAATCTTTTAGAACGAAAAGTGAATGAAGACAAAGAACAGTAGTTATGGGATAATGACTTATTGGCAAAGAATGAAGAAGAGTACTTCTTGTTAGATGATTTAGGCAGTCCGTTAAGACAACTAACGATCACTGGACAGTCTCTTGAAAACTATGGATTTGATGAGTTTGGGCAAGCGTTATTCGGCACACCGACAAACCACCTCTTTGGTTTTACTGGTTACAACCTGGTGAAATTAGTGAGTTGAATTATGCAATGGCTAGGTACTATGACCATAGATTAGGAAAGTTTATCTCAAAAGATGCAGATCACTTTTTAATTGTTTGGATTAAATAACTATATAAGGAGAGGAATGTTTTGTCTAAATCCTATTTATTTTTAATCTACACTTTAGTTATCATTTTTTCTATTGCAGGATTTGTGGTCGTAAAAAAAACTATTTTTAGAGAAAGCTTTATTGATTTAACTAAAGTAAAAAAAGAAGATTTTGAATATACAAAAAAACATCAAGGAAAAGTTGATATCTTTATTAAGATTACTGGGAATATTTTTACTGTTATACTATTTTGGTCTTATATTTTGCCTGGACTAAAAGATTTACCTGCTGTGCTTACTGAAGACTATCAATTAATTGAAGGGACAGCAATAACTCGTGCAGGTATCGGAAACAGAAGAGAGCCAACTGTGGTCACAATTGCGGGGGAAAATGGAGAAACAGTTCGTTTAAGATTCTATACCTCAGAACCTATTGAAAAAGGAGACACTCTAAAGGTTATTTATCTGCCGAATTTAAAAAGAGGAACTCTACTTACTCATCTATCAGAATAATCAGTCTCAACAATTTTAAACTACGTTTTGTTTGGAAAGGGGAATGTATGAATAACTACGAATTGAGGATTTCAACCTTTTTAAAAATGCCTGTAAACTCTGGATTTTAGCAGGAATGTTATTATTACTATTCTTCGGATCTTCGATTTTCTTTAAACAAGGGAATGTTACTATTGGGCATTTTTGTATTGCTACATTTTTCCTTGTTGGTGGTTTTCTAATGTTAATCGGTGCAAACAGATGGAAAATCTATGTGACAGAGGAAGAGATAACAATTCAATTTATATTAAAAAAAAGGAAGACTCTTACTTTTAGTCAAATTGAAAAAGTGGAAATAGATACACATAAAAATTTAAGACTATTTTCAAGTGGGAAAAAAATTATTACTATTGATTGCTATACGACAAACTACTCTCTGTTTATAAAAGATTTAAAATCAAAAGGTTTACAAATAGAATATAAAGTTTAGTTGACCCCAATAGTATCTCCATCACCTAATAGTCACTTTACTATCAGGTGATGGTATCTTCAGCCAAAATTAAAGCTAATTTAGCATCAGATGGAATAGAAATAGGTACCCCAGGGCTAATTGGTATTGGTCTATCTGGAAAAAAAGTTGACCTAATAGATTTAGATACTGATCTTTAATTTGAAAGGAAGAATGGTGTCATGCATTTAAAACAAAAAATAGGCTATGTACTTATATTAGTTTTTACTACTATATTTTTTATCGGTTGTAAAAATACCACTGATACCGATGTTTCAGCTAGTACTAGCAACGAAATGATTACTAAGGAACAAGAAGATTATCTAAATAATGGCTATCAAATTGGAGAGTACAAACTCCTATTAACAGAAAATCAAAAAAAAGACGAGAAACAGATATTTATAACTAATAATTTTTTTGAATCTGATTTTCTAAAAAAACAAAATGATATAGATTTATCTAAAAAAATAAATATTATATTATACGGATTACATTATTCTCCAGAAGAAGAACTTTATACATTGGGAACTTTTATGATAAACACTTCGGATATAACTATAAAGAAAATAAGTCTAACTGTCACTACTAAGTTTAAGAATATAGGTGAGGTATCGCCTACAAAACTTACTTTAGAGGGAGATGATTTTGCTGAGTTAGCGCCAAAAAACTTTTTGACACTAGCGCTCTCTGGAGATGCTCCTTTAAAATCCGCAGATCTATTAATGGAAAATAAAGGTCCAGATATCACTTTTAAAATAACAGATTTAGAAATAAATGGAGAGAAGGTGGATAACACCAATGAACATTAAATGGGCAAAATACCTACAAGAAACACCTGAATATGATACAGTGACCATTGATAAAAATTACATTATAGCTTGGAAAGAATTTCTAGAACAAAATAAGGACAAATTTCCTACCAATGAACTAGTAATCATCACTGGAAATATGACTATTAAAAATGAAAATATGATATTAGAGTATGCTCTACTTAAACAATCTGAAAAAACAATCAAGGAAATTGAATTTGGGGTTACATTATCTTTATTTGGAAAGGAATACTTCACGGGTGCTTTAAGAACCAACAAAAACTGCTATGAAGAACTTCTTCCGAATGATGTGCGGCTAGATTTAATTGACTTTGGAAATGATCGCTATGATAACTACCAATTAGTCATTCACTATTGTAACGAAATAAACTATGATACAGATGAATTAACTGTAAAGGAGCTACAAAATAGTGCAAAGTAAACATCCTGGAGATAAACTAGATACTATGGCGACTATTCTTCTTTTTGTCCAAGTGATAATGACTATATTTAATGTTATTTTTGGATTTTGGGCTGGGAGTCAATACTATTTATATGGGCTACTCGTAAGCGGAATGCTTATTCGTGCGGTTATTCAAACTATTGTAATGTTTTGGCTAGTAAATAAAGAAAAAAATTTCCCAAAAAACTCAACTGCATGGTGGATATTTGTTTGCTGTTTAGCTTCAGGTTTTACTAATATTTTTTCTAGCTACAGTTCCTTTACTTGGGGAAACTTAGAATTGATACTCATTTTATGCGGTATTATCTTGTTGTTTCGCCACTACGCTTATATGAAAGCTATTCGGATAGAATACGAAGAAAAAAAGAAGCAACAGCAGGAAGAATATATCTATGTAACTTATAAAATAGGCAATAGCAAAAAAGGAGAAAATTTTGAAAAATAAGAAAAACTTTATTGTTACTTTAATTAGCGTTGCCCTTGTTGCTATTATCGGAGGATGGCTATTCGTATCTTCCAACAAGAAAACATATAACTCTTTCCCAGACATTTTTAAGACAATGGATGTTTCCACCAAAAGTGAAAAATCCAATACTGAAACATTGAAAAGATTTGCTGAAAAAAATGATTATACTTTCCAAGAAACTGAGGATAACAATGTTTCTAAAATTTTAGTTGTTTCAAAAGACTATATTCAGAATTTAATATACTCTCCAGAAGAAAATGAATTATCGTTTATCAAAATGAACAGTGCTGATTTAACGATGCCTGATGATAAGAAGATTAAAAAAATAGCAGAAGAAGATTCATTTGATAAGGTAATAAACGAGCTTGGAGAGCCTGACAGCATGAAAAAGGATGGAAATGGGCTAATTGTATTGATATGGAGAGATACATTAGAAAAAGGATATGAATCTCTATCTATAGAACTAAAAAATAATAAGGTAACTAAAGTAACAAACTTAGACATATAGAATAACAAACTGTGTAACTATTACATTTCTGATAGTTACACAGTTTTTCACTTCAACCAAATTATGTCAGATATATCATTAATATACCACACCCAATTCACAGACTATTCGTAAAATGAAAATTTTAATTGAGGTGTTGCTTTGAAAAAAATTAATTACTTATTACCTCTTAGAATTAGAAACTATTTTTTTAGAGCAACTTTTGACTTTTTCTTTCAAACGAAAATATACGTTCACTCTTTATGTTAAAATTAAATAGAGTTCGTGTTCGAAGTATTTTGATTCTAATGAAACTATGGAGGGGAATAATGAAAAAAATAGTTCTTTTAGTAGGTGGATTAGTCCTCTTGACTGCTTGTCAAGACACTAAGAGTAATAATGACTCTACAAGGGATAGTCTTTTAGAAAAATATCAAGCTAAAGAGAGCTCTATGGATACCGAGCGTAAAACAATTAATTTAAAAGAATATAAATTTTTTATTCCTAGAATATATGATGATGCACTTGTTAAAGATTCAAAAAAAATGGAAGAATTTCTATTTAATCAAAAAGAAATAGAGGTCCAAGATTTACCAATCTCCACAATCATGTATGGTGGAACTTATGATAAACAAAATGAAATGTTCATTACATTAATGTATTTGGTGAATAATACTGATAGGGAAATCGAAAATATTTCTTTCGAATACCATTTAGACTTAACTACAATTGATGGAGAGGATGAGGGAGATTATCCTTATAATTACAAGAAAATAAATGATGAGATTATTTCTCCTAAGACTATTTTACCTATTTTTTTAGGGTCTAAAAACATTAAATTATCTCCCCAAAAGGACTCCTACTTCGGAGAAGATTTAAGTAAAATAGAAGTTAATAATATTATAATTGATTATAAAGATGGACTTGAAGAATCTAATAAATAAATATCCAACAATATTTTCGATTATAAATAATTTTCATTCTTTCTTTATGTTAAACTTAATATAAAGGTAGCAGAATAGCGAACTTGTTCTGTCACTCTCATCACTTGTCAGGGAGCATTATCAACCTGTATGGAGCTTAAAGTATGCGTGCCTTACTCATTACGATCAATGTCCAGCTAAAACACCGTCAGCGCCCTTTTCTTGTAGAATAACGTAAATCATCTCAATCAGTATCAAAAACTACATACAAATGGAGAAACAAAATGAATCTTAATTTAAAACAATTTAAAAAAGAAGATTTATTTGAATATACACTATCAATAAAATCTGGCCGACATGATTCAGATAGCTTAAAAATACTGACTAATTTTTGGATACTACTGGGTCCGTTATTTGTTTTTGGTATAACTCATTACTTTAATGAATACATAGGTTTTGTGCCTAGTATTGTTAAAATAATATCTACTGTTTTTATAGTAGTTTCTGTCATTTGCCTCTTCTTTAGTATAAACAAAATAAGAAAACATTTTGAAAAAGCTCAATCGATCCTTTTTCTTATCGTTCTCTTTCTCTTTGCATGTTTAGCTTTTTGTATGGGAGTCATTTTATATCTTCAAAATATCTACAATCACTACAAACAGTTTACTCTAGAGGTTATTCCTCTCAATATAATTAATTTAATCCTAATAATGGGGTTTCTTAGTTTCATCATTCCGATAACATCAGGATACATTACGATCTTCACGTATATAAAAAAAGGAAAAGCTAGAAAAGAAAATCTTGTAAATCAGAATGAAAAAATGTCTAGAGAGACTTTCATAAATCTTCTTTTCCTATTTTTCACGCCTATAGTGTTTCCTTCAATGCTCTTTTTCAGTCACGTACCTATGAATGGGCTTTTTAATTTCATTTTAGGTCTATTAGTAAGCTATGGTATATTGTTTTTTTTACCTGGTCTAGCAACGACTTTTTATACAAAGTGGAGATTTCCGGAGTTATAAAAGCAGAAGGAGTAAATGGAAACGTACAAAACCTTTTATACTATTTTTATTTATATTATTACTAAATATTTGTCAAACCAACATATAAAGTAGTGGAAAGAAATAAATCTTGATAAATTAAACCCCACAAAGAAGAATTAGCATTAATTTATAACAGAAGGACAAACACATGTCTAACAATAAAAATTAATTCATACTATTATTTTCTTTAGCAATCATGTTAACTGCTTATCAAATATATACTATTAGCGATACCAATGAATCTAGTTTTCAAACTTTCATAAAAACGCTAACTGATCAACAAAATGAAGTATTAAATAATGTATGGCGAATCTGGAAGATGTTATTCTAGCCGTTTCATACTTTATTTTCTACTATTAGATAATAATAGCTTTACAATGCTTCATAATAAGAATAAATTTTCAAGTTAATCAAAAGATAGATGATCTAGAACGAATTGAAATTATAAAAATAAAGCTTCTATTAAAGGGGAAATTTATCGTGGAAAATTTAGTATACAATAATGAGCTTATCTCTTGGACTTTGGATGGAGAAAAAATTGACATCAAACTAAATAAAGTGTTCTTTGCCTCTTATAATGAAGAATCCAAATTAATTTATGCTGAAGTCGGCAAAAATTTTATAATAACCTCTGTACATTATTTTGAAGTAGACGGAACTTGTAGAATGAAATACAATCTTGAAACTGGAGAAATCAACTGGTTATACCAAGGAATTTCTAAGTTTCTTACATTTAATGAACTAATACAAGTTGGGTATTTTCCTTTAAAAAATTTACTTTTAGTTATGCTAAATAAGATAAGGAAAAATGTCATTGCTTTAGATTTGGAAGGTGAATTCTTATATGCTGTAGACAAACCTGTTGACTACGAGATACTATATTTTCAAGAATTTCCTCTCTATATAGCCTTTGTTTGTGAAGGGAATACCAATCACGAAGAGCAATATGGCAGGAGTAGGTTTAATTTCAAGTTAAATTTAACTACTGGGATTTTAGAGAAAAAAGCTCTCTCTCACTAATGAGTATTAGTTATCCGAAAAATCTAGATGTAACACTTTTCAACTTTAAATTTTGGCTGGGAGGCTATAGTTCATGATAAACAAACTAAAAAACAAGTGGTGGTTATTCACTATTTTATCCGGTATTTGCCTATATAACGATCCTTACTTTGGTCTATTTTCTATTTTTATGATACTTATTTTATTTTTTGATATCATAATGTCCACCATTATGATAGGTCATTTTAATATATTTTCAAAAAAAATAGCAGATAAAACTGAGCACCTCAATATAATTAAGAAGATTTTTAATAAGGAAATACTTTCTTTTAAAATTGGTAAATTATTCACTACTATTTTTACGATTTTCGTAGTATTTGTCATTTTCATCCAAAATCTAAAAGCAAAAGAGATACTGAGTCCTTATTATTTTTTAGCTATAAAAAATAGCGTTGCTTTGCAATTAATTTGTATAATTCTCGCTTTAGCTTCAATAATATTTTCCTCCGTTCTATTCTGGTTTTATACAGATGCTTATAAGCAAAAATTGAATGAATTGGAGCATTAACATGAGAAAACATTTATTAATCTTATCTACCTTTTTTATGTTTATCGTTACATTATTAATCAATAATCGTATAAAATATTACGGATTAATCAGCTTATTCTTAATTCTTCCTTACTTTATCCATACTGTGAATTTAGCTATACACAAAAAATTGGCAGCTAGAGAAGATTTTCTAGGACAAGAAGCACAGCGGCAACTAAAATGGTTCAGCAGTTCCAGTTATAAGAGGCTCCTACTAGTCTTAACCATTCTTCTTGGGGTAGCGTTGTTCATTACTTATTTATTTTTAGTATTTGTTTCAAGTAAATCATTTGAATTGTACAACATCCTCTTATTGTCGATCAGTGGTGCCATTCTGATGGTTTTTTTATGGCAGTTTTATTTAGAGATGAGAAAATAATTCAGAACATGATGGGACTTTTACTTATTTTTTGAAAGCCAAGAGGTTCATTTAAGGACATTTTTATAAAAAGGACAATAGATTCAAAAATTATTATCGTGCATTATAAAGCTGGTGTTAAAAAATCTAACTAATCATCAAATAAAAATCACTTTATCAATTTTTCTGATAAAGCAAAACAAGGAGCCAAACATGTCTGTACATCCAATCAAAGGATATCATTTAGAAAAAACAATCAGATACACCATTTTTTTTCAAATTGCCACCACATTATATATCTTAGTAAGAACAATCATCACAGGACAAAGTGCGTTTATTTATTATAGCCACTCTATGGATATGAAAATATACCTACTACTAATTCTATTGCAATGTGTAGTGAGTCTCTATTTATTAAATTCTCAAGGGAAAAATCCAAACTATTGGAAAGCATGTTTTTTGCTGCTTTCCACTATCTTTATAAGTTCAATTAAAATCAAAAGTCACAGCTATTCAATCGTGTTAGATATTATCGGCGTTCTTTTAGTTCTCTCTTGTATATCTGTCATTATTACGACACATAATTATCTAAAGAAGATAGAAAAAGCTTCTTAGCATTTTTAAGCTTATCGTTATCTGTTGTTTAAAAAATTCACAAAGAATTATTGACTCTTCAAACAGAAAAAAGGAGTACGGGGTACAATGAAGGATTTCAAAAAAATAGCAGGTATATTATTTACAATAACCTTAACCCTCATCTTCACAAAAAAATATTGTCCAACAACTACTCACCAATCAGAACAGGCATTACAAAAAAAGCTGCAACAACTGAAATCCTAAAATCTCCTACTCATTTTTTTATCGTTCAACCAGAACTATGGACAACAAGTAAAGGATGGAAAATCACGTCCATTAACAAGAACCGTTCAGAAGATGTCGAATTGGTCAGTAACTCCCCAGCCAATGCCTTCCTAGTATGGTTCTATTGAATGAAGCAATTTCTTTTTTATCTAATTAATATAATTTAAAATAAAATTATCGCTAAACTGGTGAAAAAATTCAAGTAAGTGAGAGTATTATTGGATTGATGTTCCTATTAGATTCATGTTTATATTTGGTATATAGGAAAAGGAAGTCTGTTAGATAATCTAAAATAAACTATGAAAGTAACTGACATAGAATCAGTTACTTTCATAATCTTTTATTTTCTACTATTGTTTTTTATCTTCGTTTTACGTCAACCTATTTTAGAAAAACGTTTCAAATATAGCTTTTTAGACGGTCATTCATCTAATGAGATACTCCCGCTCATGCTTCAACAACCATTTCTTCCGCTCTACCCCGCCGCCATAGCCACCTAGACTCCCGTCTGTCTGAATCACCCGATGACAGGGAATAATGATTGCTAACTGATTTGCGCCGTTAGCATTCCCAACCGCTCGCATGCCCTTCGGACTACCGATCTTCGCTGCTAGCTCTTTATAAGAAGACGTTTCACCACGTTTAATTTCTGTCAATGCTTGCCAAACACTTTTCTGAAAATCAGAACCTAAACACAAATAGGGTGTTTGAAATTCATCCAGCTTCTTCTCAAAATACAATGCTAATTCATTTTTGATCTGTTCATTGATTTTCGTTTTTCCTGGAACGATCGAAGCATTCATCCGATTGCGGAGGTGTTCGATTTCTCTTTCCAAGCCACAACGATCGACAAACTCAAGTAAGTACAGGTATTCATCATCGGCAATGCTCATCATTGGTCCGAGAATCGTATCGATCCAATCAGCAGATAATACCTTGATTTCTTGTGATTGCTTCGGGTTTCTTCCCATGATTTTTGAAAAAGCGTCATAAAAGCCACTGGGAGAATCATACCCCGCATCTAGCTGCGTGTCGATTCGTTTTTCACCATTCTTGATTGATTTCAAGGCGATTCCCATTCTTCTTGAACGTGCATATTGTACAAATGTCATGCCATAAACTTTTTTAAACTGTCTTCTCGCAGTCATTGAGTGAATGCCTAAATCAGCGAAATCTTGGTCTTTCCAACGCTTTTCGGGATTTTCTTCCACTAGCTCCACCATTTTCTGAACGAATGGCGGAATTTCTCTTGGAAAAGATAACGGTTTACATCGTTTGCACGGTCTATAACCCGATAGAAGAGCCTCTTCTGCTGTTTCGTAAAATGTACAGTTTTCATACTTCGGTTTTCTTGCGGGACACGTTGCGTGGCAAAAAACACCTGTGGAACTAATACCCACAAAGAAAATTCCGTCATAGGTTGAATCTTTTGCTAATAACGCTTGATAATAGTCTTTTTTTTCTTTTTCGCTGATCATTGGACATTCCCCTTTCTACTTTATTTTGAATAATTCGATGCTTTTTTGTTCTTCGTATTGTGTTATATCAGCAATTAGTGCAGTATAAAAATGGTTTAAATTTTTGCTCGTATTTTCATTATAAAGTAGATAAATCGATGGCCAAAACTGATTCTAGAAATTCCTGTATTCAAATATTCTTCGATAGAATCCTCATGAATATCCAGCATGATATTGAGTGGTACTGTGGTTTCATTTGCTATTTTTTTGATGTGTTCTTTATTTTTTAATCCTGGTATAAAAATACCATCAATTCCAGTTTTTTCATAGGCTTTGATTCGATGGATCGTTTGGTTTAGCACCTGTTCATCTTGATTATTTTTAATGATATCTCCAGTAAAATAGGTATCCGTTCGAACATTAATAAATAGATCTTTTTTTATCGTATTGAGTTGTTGCTTAATTGAATCTAATCGCTCACTTTGTTCGGTAATTGTATATAAAACTTCTGTATTTGGTCTTTTGTCCTCGATATTGATGCCAACCACACCAATATTGATAAGCGCTTCTATATTCTCTGCTAGATCTGTTAGTGTTGAGGCATATCCTGATTCGATATCTGCTGTGATGTAGTTAGTGATCGGGTCCATTTGTTTAATATAGTCTAGTATTTCTGTAAAAGGCATTGTTTCACCATCTTGATAACCATAATGAGTAGACATTGCATAGCTGCTAGTTGGAACCAACTTGATTGTTTTCTTTGTTAGTTCAGTCGCACTTGCCACATTCCAGCAATTTATTAAAACAAGTGGTTGGTCTTTTTTATGTGCTTTTCTAAATTGCTCTACTTTATTTTCCAGCATTGATCATCCGCTCCTTCATTTTATATCTTTAGTTTACTGCGGATAGATCAATGCTTCTTTCGAAAAATGAACATCAATTTTTTTCTAGTGATCCTTCTCTTTATTTTCTTGAAGTCATAACTTACTGGTGATTCTCTTGTATGGTAACTTCGCTCCCTTTGGTCGCCAAGTATTGCTCATCATCTGCTCTGGCAAAGCCTATCGTGCTATGGTCTTTTCTGGTTATCCTTCTCTGTACTTTTGTGAAGTGAGAACTTGTTGGTGATTCTCTTGTATGGTAACTTCGCTCCCTTTGGTCGCCAAGTATTGTTCATCATCTGCTCTGGTAAAGCCAGTCGCAGTGATTCACAACAAATAACCCACTCTTCGGGGAAAGAGTGGGAAAAGGAGTTAAAAAATGAAAAAGTGTTTGGTTAGGGTTGTTTGTTTGGTATGACTATATATTATCGCGAAATTGTGATAATTTTGTGTTGAAAGTTTGGATTATTTAGTACAACTATTTATTTAAAGTATGAATTTTTTCATGTTTTATTGCTTTTTCTATTCTTATTTTAAGTTTTCGAGAGATTTTCTTTTCATTAACAGAATCCCAATAGTTCCGATTAATATAGCTATCCCCATAAAATAATAATTTTGTGGTTGTTCACCTGTTCTTGGTAATTTATTTCTATTTGTTTCATTCCGTTCAGAATTTTTGCTCATAGGATAAGAGGAACTCGTAGAATTGTTCCCTTCAATTGGGCTTATTTTTTCTTCACTAGCATTATTTGAACTACTCGTTGATTCACCTGTCGTTTCTTCAGTATCACTGGAATTGGGTTCTTTCTCAGTATCATCACCGATATAGGTATTGGTAATCGTTAAGCTTGTATGGTCGACCTCACTTGTATAGTTTACCGGAACATCAACTTCTTTCATTGTATAACTATATTTTTGATCGCTTTGTACCTTATATTCTGGTAATCCTTCTAGCGAAAATGACCATTCATCTGTCTGATTCGAGTTTACTATGAACGGATTCCCGTAAGCTTGTCCATCTTGATATACTTGAACCTTGATTGATTGAGGCCGTTCACTTTTTTTATTTTTATCCCCTTTCCAAATTTTCTTTCCTTCAATTTTTGTATATGTCGGCAGCGCTAATAATAAGCCTAAATCCCACTCACCATTGCGGCCTTTTGTCACTTTTATACTATCTGTTTTCCCATTAAGATTAAATTTAGAAACTTGTTTTTCCGTTCCTTCTCCTTTGATTGTCGGGACGTAATCAACCGGAATCTCTGCTTGAATCTGGTAATCTCCAGGTTTGATATCTGAACCTGTAAAATAATATTTGCCATTTGCACCAGTTTGAACCTTTTTTACAAATAAGTTTTGTCTATTATTATCTACTCGATAAAGAGAAACGGTGATATCATTCGTAGGAGCTTCACCAGCCGATTGTCGCCCGTCACGATCACTATCATACCAGATATATCCATCAATCGTAGTTGGTTCCGTGTATCCGCCATCAATATCCAGCGGTTTTTCTTCTGTTGGTAGGTCAACAAAAGCTTCTCCGTACTGTTTGGCTCCATCTAGTTCTAAAAAATCATTGTCAATCGTTTTATCGGAACCCGCTTGATACGTTGTTAAGTTGAAATTTGAATTGACTCGTTTAATTGTTATTCGATATTTTTTATTGTACAATCGATTAAATTCATAGGATCCATCTTCTTTTGTTTTTGTTGTTTCAACCAAATCATTATTCCAGTCATAAAGATTAACCTCAGCATCAGGAATTCTTATCTCAGACTCTTCTCTTAGTCCATTCATATTTTCATCTGCCCAAAGAATGCCTGCTATTTGTTTAGTTGGTTCGTCTGCAGCAAGGTATGCACCAGATTTTACAGGTTCTCCGACTTCTAAAGTTGTATTGGTTGTACCGTCGACATAACTACCACCAACAGCAAAACTATTCCAAAGTGTCTCTAGATCATTTGTTGCTTTTGGAATATGATATGACAAGCGGAAGGAAACGAGCTGATTGCTCTCTAATCCATCCTTTTTGATGATTTTAATTGCTGAAACGGCCTTATCCAAAGGCGTTTGACCATCCCAAGACTGCCATATAGATTGATCGTTTGTTAAATTATTTAATTCCCTTAGATTATTTTCAGCTGTCGTATTTAATGAGTAAAATAATTCATAATTTCCATCTAGATAAGAGCCATCAGCTAATGTGATCGATTTCAGCTGTCCCCCTATCGTAGAATGACGGCCATCCGCTGAGATAGTCATGGTATCCTGAGGATTCGGAAGGTTATCAATGACATGCAATTCATTGATTTTAACATTACCATTGTTTGGAACCGTTAGTCGATACGTTACATCTGTTCCTGTACCTTGTTGATCTAACAGGTGAATAAAACGAGAAAAATCAGCACCGTTGTTGGAAATTTCCATTTTACTATCTAACCCAACTGAACGATTGAATTGAACTACTCGATTTTTCGACATTGCTGCTACAACATTTCCCACACCAGGAACACCTGTAACCCAGTCGGCTCCACCGTCATAATTTTGTTTGGCATCTCCTGATACTAAATAATTATTGAATTCCTCCATGCTATTTACATTTTTGGAGCCATTTGCGGTGATTTTTATCTCGTGATCAGCGTTATAGTTTTCATTGTTGCGCCAATCATTATTGTAGCGAATCGTCACCAGTTGTATGGTATTACTCACTTGTTTGATTTCAATTTGCGCATCTGGATCATTCTGTGGATTCGTTAATGCTACATTTTCAATAGTGATACTCGAGGGTACAGTGATATATAAAATAGGATCTTTCAATTTCCCTGAGCCTAAGACATTATTGACACGAATTTTGTAGCTGAAGGTTGAACCAATGTCATTGATCCTCGGATAAAAAGGAGACTCCCATCCAGAATAGCCAGGATATGCACCTTCACCTGTAAAAATTGTCGTTGCTGTTTGCGTATTATTTTTATTATCCTGATTCGCTTCATAGCCACCTTGTACAAAAGGCTCATAGGAACTTTCAGATGCATTCGCATGTTTGCGGTCTCCGTAAATATACAACGTATTGGTCAAACCATCTACTAGTGAAAGAGTAGGATCTTTCACTCCTTCCATGGTTTTACCAACTGCTGAAATTGACACCTTCCCAGCATCTTTAGGGATGTTCTTTGACCCTTGATAAGTAAATACATACTTTACAGTGGTAATATAATCATCCGCAGCCAGACCTAAACTTGATACTTGAATTGTATTGCCTAGACTTGTGGGTCCCATCGAAACCCAGTTGTTATTTTTTTTAGTTTGGTAAAATAATTCTGTACTAATCAATCCTGTGATTCCCGGATTTTTGCTTTTTTGTGCTGACCAAGAAAAACTTTGATAGCGGAAACCTTCAAAAAAATCTATCTCATCTGAACTTCTGAGAGGATCGTCCACTAAATAACTATTTCTCATATCCAATTTCGGTGAAAATGAAAGTGTATAAGCCAATGTTTGATCTTTCTCTTTAAGCATTCTGTTAGGCGCTGTTTTTGTAAAAAATTTAATGCCAGGGTAACCGCTTAAATCTCCTAAAGCTGGCACTGTTTCTGATAAAATGACCTCATCATTTACAAATGTACCGTCCAAACGTTCCCCCTTCAGAGTTGCTTTGATTTCATGATTTTTGGGCATTCCCGTTGTAGAATACGGGTATTCGTAGGTTAAATCCACCGTAGTCACTGCACCTTCAACATTGATATCTCCAACTGGAATAACTACGTTGTAAAGTCCATTTTCAGGTCCAACTACAGGATAATTCATTCCTTGATAGGTTACACTATAGAGCTCAATTTCAGCTGGGAATTCAATATGCAAATTGCCATTTTTAATATTGACACCGCCGACTTCTGATTCAGGAACGATCTTTATTTTAGATGTATGGATCTCTATAGGTTCCGCGTCTGGATCTTTTTCGGCAATCAAATGATTCACGCTTTCATTGATTTTTGGGTGAATACCATCTAGCGTTTTTTCTTTTCCATTTGCATTATTTGCACTCACTTTGATTAACCCACTCAATGTTGTTGTAGGCAAACTAACGCCTCTTTTAAAACGCAAACCAAAAGGTAGTGTCAGCATCTTTCCAACGGATAACTCTTTTAAATAGTTAATCGTTATTTGTTTATTTAAACCTACATTTTCCGTGGTTACTTGATAAACATTACTTTCTGGTACTGAAATAATTTCTATAGTATCAGGTAAAGTAACAATAATTTTGGTGTTTTTAATTGGTGCATCTGATTCACCAATACTACCGCTATTGATCCGAACAGTCATATCAAAGTATTCACCTGCCAATGGCGTACGGTTAGAGTAGACTTCTGAAATGGAAAGATTGGCTACAGGTTGATTATTATTTTTGATATCCGGTAATTCATGAATAATTGGGGATAATCCTTGTTGTTCAGGTTTTATTTCAGGGATTTTTTGTGTTTCTTCCTCTTCAGTTGGGATAGTCAAGACTAAGGTTAATGGTTTTACTTCTTCTCTACTCTCCCCATAAATTAACTGAATAGAATTAAATTCGAAACTACTTTTCTGATTGTTCATCTCTTTTTTTTCAAGTACCACATCTATTTCTTCACAATACTCTGTTGCTTCATCTAATAATGACGTACTGATGATTTCCCATTGTCCATTTTGAGGCAGATTATGTACACCTACTTCAGGATTTTTACTGGATAATGTTCCATTAAAATCACTACCCATGTCAATAATATAGCGTATTTCAGCATGATCTTCCCTTGGAACAGTTCCGCTAACGCGTAATAGCCCTTTCCAATATTCTTGTGTAAAAATTTCGTTCAAATAATTAGTCTCTGTTCCATCGACGCCTACCCATGTAACATTGAGTTGATTCTTTTTTTCTGCATCAGGATTTGACAGTTGATGCTCCTCCTCTACAGCCTCTACATGTGTACTAGACATACTCGTTTCGTCTAGTGGTTCATTTCTCAGTAAATTTTGGGTATTTGCACTAGTTGACTCAACTCCCTCTACATCCATAGCCAGTCCATAGGCATTTATCGGCCCTAAAAAAATAGGTACTAGTAAACACACAAGCATCAATACATTTATTTTCCTCTTTTTCACTCTATCGCTCCTCTTTAAAAGATATTTCAAGCCTTTATATATTCAAACTTTATCATTTTTTACATAAGAATACAAATATGTTATAAAAAGAGTTATACTATTAATAGAAAGATTGGTTATAATGCCTTTTTCTAATTACTATTTTTTTTAAGAAGGAGAATTTTTTTACTTACATAAACAAAACCTGCCCTTTAGGCAACGACGGGACAAGAAGTTAAACAATGAAAAAATGTTTTGTTAGGGTTGTTTGATCTGGATTTATACTAACAAACACTGTTCATCATTATATTTACGAAAGTTTTGATTTTTTACTATATTAACATTATTACAAAAAAGGAAGGTAAGTGTGCTTTAATGAATGACTCATGGAAAAAAGGTTCATTTAAATTTATATTATTTTCAAGTACGGTTCTAATCGGCTCTGGTAGCTCAGTACACGCATTAGCTGCAGCAGTTGAGCAGACCCGATCTGTTCAAGCAACGTTGGAAAAAGATTATAAGAGTATATTAGAAGAATATACAACTGCAAAAAAAGAATACGAGGATACAAAAGAAGCGTACGATACTGCATTAGAAGACTATGATACCCATAAAAACCAAGCTGATAAAACGTATGCTGCAGCAAATCAACTTAAAACAACTTTAGACGAACTAAAAGAAACCTACCAAACACAGTTAACGATTTTTGAAGCAGCGGCTAAGACTTATAACACACATAAAGCTACATATGAAACAAACAAATCCAGCTACGAAGCACATATTGAAACTTATAATGAAGCCAAAGCGGCTTACGAAACAGAAAAAGCCCTTTATCAAAGGGCGGAAGCAACTTTTTTGGATAAGCAAATAAAGTATGTAGATGCGCAAGCTAAATATGAAGCCTTGAACAAAGATGCTGAAGCAAAAAGAATACTCTACGAAAATTTACGAAGTAAGTACGAAACGAATCGAAAAATTTACGAAGATGCTGCAACAGCTTACCAAACCGTTCAAACAGCATACAATGAGGAAAAAAATAAATACAACACTCAACTAACAAACTATAACGCACAAAAAATTTCTTATGGAACGCTGCTTAGCAATTACAATACTGAAAAAACAGTTTATGATACCAAAGCAACAGAATTAAACGGAGCAACACAGGTATACAACACCTTAAAAATAGAATTTGAAACAGCCAAAACGGACTATATTAAAGTAAAATCTGATTATGATAAAGACCTTGAAAAATATAACGAACTATTAACAGAATATAATGAGGCGAACACAAGTTATATGACTGATAAAACAGTTTACGAAAAACAGCTGTCCGATTTAACGATATCAATCAATGATTATGCGCGAAAACTAGCGGGGTATAATCAAATCAAAGAAAATTACGTTACTACGAAACAAGTATACGAAGAAGCGAAAACAACTTATAAGACTTTATCTAGTCAATTAAAAGAAATCGCAACTCAATATGAAACGGAACGCACAACGTACGAAACAAAAAAAACGACCTTCGATCAACAAACCAAAGCATATGAGACAACTAAAACAGCCTATGATCAACAAAAAGCTGAATACGATGCTACACTCACTACTTATGAAACTGATTTGACTATCTATAACGAAAAAAGAGCAGACGCAGAGGTAATTTTAAAACAGTATAAAGAAGGGGCTGCAGAATATACCGCCGCCCTAGCAGCCTATAACGAAAATAATGCTCGCTATATCGAAGTAAGCAAAAAATACCAACAAGTAAAAGAACAAGGAGAGCTACTCACTACGAAATTTAAAGAAATTCAAACAGTATATGAAACAGCAAGCGCTGACTATCATCTGTTTGCTGCATCTTACCAGTCGCTCAAACAAAAGCATGATACTCTTGTAACACAATGTAATCAAGCAACTGCTGACTATCAACAATTAGAAAAAGACTACCATGCACTCAGTATTGAATACAAACAAGCAACGAGTGTCTATGCTGAAACAGAAAGCGCCTATCAAGCGGCGCTCACAGAATCTGCTGAAGTAAAAGTCCAGTATGATCAGTTAAAAGAAGCCTATGATGCCCTATCAGAGAAATTTATAAATGGATCAGAAGCCTTCAAGACTATTGAGACGAACTATCTTAAGGTGAACGAAAAATATAAAGAAGCGCGGCTAAAATATGAAGCAGCACGTACCAAATATGATCTTATTT
This sequence comes from Enterococcus sp. AZ170, assembly GCF_050545135.1. NCBI lineage: Bacteria > Bacillati > Bacillota > Bacilli > Lactobacillales > Enterococcaceae > Enterococcus > Enterococcus sp. AZ170. The sequence goes on from NZ_CP172947.1 coordinate 3,493,545, forward strand.
TACCGGAATATCACGTATTAGCAGAGCATTTAATCAAGCTAAAAACCGACCTGACTATAGCTGAAACATCTTTCGCCAAACTAGGTGAAACATTGAACGTAACCCAAAAACAATACACATCTTTAGAAACACAATACACTGAAACAAAAGTAAATTACGATAAGATAACGAAACAATTTGCTGATTTAAACACCGAATACATTGTTGCTGAAACGGCTTATACAACAGCCACAACAGCTATTTCTAAAGCCAAAGAAACGTTTATACTACGCGAGGAAGAATATGCAGATCTAGCTGCTTACTATGCTGGTCTAAAAACTAAATATGGCGAAACTTTAGAAATTTACACCGCGACTTTGACTAAATTAAGCGAAGCGAAAAATGAGCAACAAGTCCACGAAAAAGAATTCACGGCTGTTTCAAAAGAGTATACAGAATCAGAAAATGCATTTAAAACACTTCATGAAAAGTATAAGGAGGTTGGTAAAGCATACGATGCCGCCAATGGTGCATGGAAAGTGGCTGATGCTGACTATAAAATAGCTAACGGAAAATTAAACACTGTTAATGCAGACTATGATACCGCCCTAGCACTCTTTACTAAACTAAAAACCAAGTATGATCTTGCAAAAGAAAGCTTCCTTACAGCTGGAAAACCCTACGAAGATGCACTTGATGCTTATCAGAAAGCTGTTACTGCTGCAAGTGAAATCAATGCTGCCAAAATGGGAATGGATAACATTCTTAATGACTTTCCAGCTGATAACATTACATTTGAAAACCTTGATAATATTCCTGCTGATTTAGCACTATGGCAAACGAAATATGACACAGCTAAACTAGCTTTAACTAAAGCTTTAAATGAGTCCTGGCCAATCATTGAAGAATATCAAACTAAAAATGAGCTTTACAATGCTAGTTCTATTAAACCAGAAATCGTTCATGACCTTATTTATGGACCAGAAAATTTTCAAACTACTTTAATGAACTATATTGCGGAAGCTGAACAGGTGATGGAAACTAATAAAAACAGTGCTAGCGCCTATCAGCAATATTACCAATCATACAAAAACTATTCTGAGGCTTTCGATGCATACACTAAAGGGTGGTCTAAAGGAAATGCTGGAGATCCTAACGAAGAATTAGATTCTTGGCTTGACATTATTAACACCACAGGAAACCGTGATTATACTCCTATTGGCTATCCAACTGAACGTTTAGAATCATTAAATACATCAGAAGACGGGGCTGAATTTGTATCAACCTATAAGTCAATTACAGGTGAAGCAATTGATAAACTTAAGAAGTATGCTGATTACCTAAAAGATGTTTCTACTAAATGGAAAGAAGCCAATTCGACCATGGCTACTGCTATTAAAGAATTCAATTTAGCAACGGGCAATAATGTTAAACTACCCCGAAACTTAGATCGAATTCCAGATTCTGTTAATCACATTCTTGCGACTATAATAAGTGCTTATGAAAAAAATTTAGAAACTTTTTATGAATATCCTTATAATAAAGATGATTTTTACTCTCTCTACCCCTGGATAGAATGGGCTGTTTTACCTATAGGAGTTTCTTGGGAATTATCCACACAATATACTATTGGCACGGTCATCCTTCCACCTATTAACCTAGAAACAATTAAAACTGAATTAGACACGCTAGTACTCAAAAAAATTAATGCTCCAGAAATTCCCGAAGTTCCTGATATGTCTTTGACTCCTACAAAACCTGTAGGAATCAATATGCCGAAGAAAGTACAAAATGGAGCAAAACAACCTAATCCAGTATCTGCGCCAGCTGTTGCTTCAACTAAAATAATTGAACCAATCACAGGAATTAATCTACCTACTCTAACAGAAAAGCGTGCGTCTACTCCTCCGGATTCAATTGTAGAATTAGGTATTTCTGATGATGTAACAAATGTGGCATTAGATAGTGAAAAAGCTGAGGAAAGCAGCCATCCTAATGGTCCTGTTGCACTAGACGACTTGGAAGATGTTAAGGATATAGCTCCTTTAGAACAATCTAAAGAATTTGAAAAAGCTCCCATCGTTGACACCCCAATTATTCCAGAAATTGTAACACCAGAAATAATTGATCCGGTAATACCTCCGATAGAACAGCCAATTGAGCTTACTGCACCAACTAAACCTAATACACTAGAAGCACCTGTTGCAGTCCAGCTAACCGAGGCACCAGCAGCATTAGTAGAACCTAAGAAGAAACTTGAGGAGAAAGAAACAACTGTTGTCATAAGTAAAAAAATAGACACAACTTCAGCTCCTACAAACAGTAAACTACCAAATACTCGTTCTGAAAGAAGATTACCAAATACAGGTACAGAAACTTCTTTATTGGGACAAGGACTAGGTGCTTTTATAACAGGCACAGCCGGGTCCCTCCTTTTCTGGAAGAGAAGAAAAGGAAAACATACTAAATAGTAATATAAAAAATGAACGATACTCTGGTAAAGCTTATCGTGCTATTGTCTTTTCTGGTTATCCTTCTCTGTACTTTCGTGAAGTCATTACTTGCTGGTGATTCTCTTGTATGGAAACTTCGCTCCCTTTGGTCGCTAAGTATTGTTCATCATCTGCTCTGGCAAAGCCAGTCGTGCTATGATTTTTCCGGTTATCCTCTTCTGTACTTTCGTGAAGTCATAACTTGCTGGTGATTCTCTTGTATGGAAACTTCGCTCCCTTTGGTCGCCAAGTATTGTTCATCATCTACTCTGGCAAAGCCAGTCGTGCTATGATTTTTCCGGTTATCCTCTTCTGTATTTTCGTGAAGTCATAACTTGCTGGTGATTCTCTTGTATGGAAACTTCGCTCCCTTTGGTCGCCAAGTATTGCTCATCTTCTGCTCTGGCAAAGCCAGTCGTGCTATGATTATTCCGGTTATCCTCTTCTGTACTTTCGTGAAGTCATAACTTGCTGGTGATTCTCTTGTATGGAAACTTCGCTCCCTTTGGTCGCCAAGTATTGTTCATCATCTGCTCTGGCAAAGCCAGTCGCAGTGATTCACAATAAATAACCCACTCTTCGGGGAAGAGTGGGAAAAGGAGTTAAAAAATGAAAAAGTGTTTTGTTAGGGTTGTTTGTTTGGTATGACTTAATAATAACTGGAGATTGTGACTATTTTGTGGTGAAAGATTGGTTTCTTTTTTACTATTATTTGGCGAAAATCTGAAGTTGCGGTTTTTTATACTCTTTTTGATTCGTTGGTTGTTCTTAATAATGCTTGTGTGGTACAGCGGAATGAACCACCGAATATTCTAGAAACCTCATAATCTAAGGTTTCCACTTTTATGTCATGTGCTTTCAGCTCTTCGATCAACTGTGTAAATGACTGATCGGTAATGTAGACAGATTCATTGATTGGAAGTCCATTTGCCATCAATATTGACGCAGCTTAACGCACAATCTAAATGTAATATAGTAGGATCGGTATAGTCAAAATGAGCTAAAATTGACTGTAACCAATTGAGCTATCTGTTCTTTTTTATTTTTTATAGAAATCCAGTTTTTTTATCAATTGAAGAAGCCAGTTCCCCATGTTGTATCGGTCCGCTCATCATCTGGTCCTACTGCAACATAGCGGCGTACACCTCCAGGACTGACATAACTGATCCAAACATAGCCATTGCTATGCAGATAATGATCGTAGTTGATCGCCATTTTCGGTAAATAATACGCCAGTGCTGGACTAATTTTGTCATCTGGATTGGTATCTCGGCTTACTGCTAATTTTCGGTCTGGATAGAATGTCCCTGACATTGGGATTAACCGTGATTGTGTCTCTTGTGGAGTAGGTTTAGCATTTGCAGTGACTAGATGTGAGGATGAATCTGCCTCTTTATTATAGCGATAAATCGTTATCTCAGGGCAACTATTTAATCGCCAAATTGTATCATGGTCGTTGATTGTAATGCCGTTGTAGCCGTAATTACAGTGAATAATGTTGTCACTGTTGTCTATAAAAATACCTGTGTGACCTGCCGCACCACCAGATGCTCCACGTTTTCCCCAGATAAAAATATCACCTTTTTTTGCAGGATAATTGCCTGTTGTATCTACTTGAATCTGAACCCAACCGGCATTTTCTAGATGTGAGAAAAGAGTATCCGTATTTCCCATCATTCCAGCTGATAAAAACCCTCCATTGATCAACGCGAAATAAACAGCACTAGAACAATCATAGCTATTCGGTCCTAAGCGTGCCGCCATAGAATAAGTGATTCTTCCTTTTCGATCTGACATCCATTTGATCATTTGTTCCATACTTTTCATCTTCTTTTGCTCCTTCATTTTTTGATTAATAAGACTGTTATTGCTATCTATGTAAAGCAGATAAATTATAGCTAGCATGTTCTTTACACCTTGATCTTACTTCATATTTGTTCTGAGTAACTTTTACTTTACTGTTAAAAGTCTCCCTAAAATAGTTATAAAAAAACTTAATGCAAAATGATTAGATTTCGACAGTACGCGAGCTTTTTTACGACGAATAGAGACAAAATGTTTCACATGAAACAAAAAAAGGCTTGAAATCAAGCCTTTTCTGGTTGTACCTTTGCTATTTTCCCTTGTTCGATATAGTCTAAATTACTCTATTTTCAGATATAAAAAAGAAGCAAATTAGAGTGTAAACTTCTAACTTACTTCTATTAAATATCATTAATTGTTATTAGTTCTAATATGAATAGCATTCAACATGGCATTCAAAAGTAAATCCAATTTATGTGGGCACATAAAAATAACTAACCCCTTGATAGATACTTTCATATCCGTCAAGGGGTGTTATACAGTCCTCTTAAGAGGCATTCATTTCTACATAAAGAATATCATCGTTTAAAACAATAATCAACTATTTTTTATCATTTTTTTCCACTCCTTGTATTGTGAGTGCCCCATCTCCGTTAATAATCGCTCATTTAAGTCATAATACTTAGAGCTAAACTTTCTATTATTTCTATATAATATCTTTCTTATGGGCTTAATTAATGGTGTTATATCTTCGTAGAATCCTAATATTTTTAAACTATCATAAAGAGTTAGACCTGTAGCAGGATGTTGCCATTTACTAGGAGTGAGATTAAATCTATGTATTAATGCCCTACTTATTCCTATATTAGAAGATGTTTTAAATCTAAATAATAAAGAAAAATGAGCGCAAGCATTTCTAAGTTGATGAATAATATCTAATGTATTAAGAAAAACAAAACGATCTGTTGGATTCAGACCAAAATCTCTTAATACTAATTTTAAGACATTTGGTTTCAAATAGTGAATCATTCTCTTTAAACATCCAAAGTCAAAAGTTTGTATAGCAACCCATAATGGAACTGCAACATTATTATCATTATGAAAACAGGCAACATCACAAGGATTGTTTGGATTATATTCAGATGAACGATAAAATGATTTATCTATGAAATCATTATCTCTTATCAATTTATCAAGAAAATCAGTCCTGAATAACTTGAAATTATCAAAGCTATAATGAATACTTTCATATTGATACGTCACGCTATCACCAGTATATTGTCTAAATGGATAATTACAATCTTGAGAAATATCTTGATAGTTATTTTTATTTGTATACTCCATTGTGTTATTAATCCCATTACAATTAATTTTAGAGAAATTATGTGCTAAAGATGTTTTTAATTTCATCTCAAATTTAGATATTATATGAAGAAGTTGGCTACTCATTTCTTTATCAAAATCATAAATAGCAACAAAATCAGATATACTTTCTGTTCTAAACTCTTTTTTTCCACCATTAAACTGTTTATCCATTGGTAATAACAAATTCTCAATACCGTTAACTAATTGAAAATAGTTAATCTCTTTAAGTGTTTTTTCAGTATTATCATCTAGTTTTAAATTTCTTCCATCCAATACTGTGATTAAATCACTGAGACCTTTATGAGGTTTTATAGACATGAATGCACTCTCCTTTACCTTCACTTATTATACACAATAAATTTCTTTATGTTAAGAAGGCAAAAAAATATTAGAAGCTATTTCCTTACCAAGTAATTTTATATATGAAATATGTCAAGTTTTGACAAGTTCTATCAGCTTCATACTAATCTAAAAATGTAAGGTTTTGTGAGGTTCTACTTTCCAACATTTTCCTACAATTTAAAATAATAAATTCATCATTCTCCATCATGAAATAAGTAAAAAATGCTATCATTTGTTAGCATCAAGCCCAATAATTACCAATAGTAAATCTGAGTAATCCCAAGCATCCTATACCACGTCTTACCACGTTTATATCTTAGTAAATATTAGTATTAACCTTAACAATTCTTAGCATTTATCTTAGGGTTTCTTAGGCTCTGACACCGACAATTCCCAACATGAATACTAGGGTTAAACTCACTCTTAAATAGCTTTGTAACGCTGCAACGCGACACCTAACGTTGCATTATTTTGTGTGCATACTTTTTGAGCTAAATATTATGTTTAATTTTTCATAGAAATATGATGTTGATCTAAAATTTTTATTTATACCAATAACTCATAAGCTTATCAAATATCAGCTTAAACCTACTACAGAGAAAATAAGAGCTATTAGAGATGGCGTTATTTTAAACGTATAATCATAGGATAACCGTTCATAGATTGAATAATAGTACCCTTATAAACGTCTGAAAATGATTGTTTGTGTTTCCACTTCCATTAATAACGTATCGCCTGTAATAGCACTCTTATAGTTACTCACATCATCTACATACTCATTCGGATTATTATCATCTCCAATGCAGCACATAGTACCAATCAAATTACTTAGAGCAAAACGCTCATTAAATTGTTTCACTTTTAAACTGGCCACGTTATTCAAACCAACTAAATTAGTAATAAGTTCTTGAAACGTTCCTTTAACATTATTACCACGTTCCCCATATAACCATATAGATTTACATCTAGAGATGTTAGGATTAACCACATCACTAATTACTTGCCATAATAAAGTATAGACTTCCTCATCATGATTAGAGATATCATAAAGCCATTCCTCAATGTCAAATGTTCCATTTTTAGTTTTGATTTTTGGATTATTAGCTTTTTTATTGTACTCGGTATCTGTGGTGGATAAAAATATATAATCTTTGCTAAATGGCATTAATTCTTTAGTTTTACGGTTATAAATACCGTTCTTAACTGGTGCTAAGTTCTCATCATTAGTTTGTTCAGTGAGTTCTAAGCCTTTTTTGAGATGAAATAAGACATCTCTAGATAAACGCAGTAGGTTCTAGCCACGACATAGCCATGTATATATCATCTTCCTTAATGGTTTAAGCAGCACTCTAAAGACTTAAAACAAACCACTATCCAACGTATCAAACAACATTTTGATAACCACATCTTACCTAAATTCGGCAGTAAAAGAATTGATAAGATTACACCTTTTTAAATTAAGAGTTTTGAGCATAAGAAAAAGGCTTGATACTAAGCCTTTTCCTCATTTCTTTTCGCTATTTTCCCTTGTTCGATATACACCATCAAAATCGAAACGTCAGCCGGATTGACGCCACTGATCCGACTTGCTTGGGCAATTGTTTCTGGTTGGATTTTTTGTAATTTTTGTTTGGCTTCTGTCGCTAAACCGTTGATTGCTTCGTAATCAATATTTTCTGGAATTCGTTTGGCTTCCATTCGTTTTAGTTTATCAACTTTGTCCAACGCTTTTTTGATATAGCCTTCGTATTTTATTTGAATTTCTACTTGTTCAATCACTTTATTATCCAGTTCTTCTTGTGCTGCTGGAATAAATTTTGTCACTTCGTAATACGACATTTCCGGACGTTTTAAGAAGTCGCTGGCTAAGACTCCATCTTTCAATGGAACAGATCCTTTTGCCTCTAAAAATGCTTGTACATCCGCTGTAGGTTTCACTCTGACTGAACTTAAGCGTGTGATTTCTGCTTCAACAGCTTTTTTCTTTTCAAGATAGGCTGTATATTGGTCTTCTTTCACTAACCCAATAGCATGACCTTGTTCTGTCAAACGTAAATCTGCATTATCATGACGTAAAATCAACCGGTATTCCGCTCTTGATGTTAATAAACGATAAGGTTCGTTGGTTCCTTTTGTTACTAGATCGTCGATCATTACACCAATGTAGCCATCACTACGTTTCATCACGAATGGTTCTTTGCCTTGTACTTTAAGTGCTGCATTGATTCCTGCAATCAATCCTTGGCCTGCTGCTTCTTCATAACCGCTCGTGCCATTGGTTTGACCTGCTGTAAATAAGCCGTCGATGACTTTTGTTTCTAAGGTTGGACGCAATTGATGCGGCACGACCACATCATATTCAATTGCATAGCCTGTACGCATCATTTCAGCTTTTTCTAACCCGGCAATCGAATGTAGTATATCCGTTTGAACATCTTCTGGTAAAGAAGTTGACAGCCCTTGAACATAGACTTCCTCTGTATTCAAGCCTTCTGGTTCTAAGAATAGTTGATGACGAGGTTTGTCCGAAAAACGAACGATTTTGTCTTCGATCGATGGACAATAACGTGCGCCTACTCCTTCTACGATTCCGGTAAACATTGGTGCGCGGTGTAGATTGTCTTGAATGATTTCATGCGTTCCTTCATTCGTATAGGTCAACCAACAAGAACGTTGATCTAAATTATAGGCATCATCTGGCGTACTGAAACTAAAATGATTTGGTTCTTCATCGCCTGGTTGTTCTTCTGTCACTGAATAGTCGATCGTACTAGATTTCACACGTGGTGGTGTTCCAGTCTTGAAACGATCCATTTCAAGGCCTAGCTCTTTTAAATGATCCGCTAAACCAATTGATGGTAAAGAATTGTTAGGCCCAGAAGAATATTTCAATTCACCGATGATGATTTCTCCGCGCAGTGCAGTTCCAGCTGTAATGATCACCGCTTTACTTTGGTATTGTGCGCCTGTTGTTGTGATAACGCCTTTGCAAATACCGTCTTCTACGAGCAAGCGCTCCACGATTCCTTGTCTTAATGATAAGTTGTCCGTACGCTCAATCGTGTGTTTCATTTCAGTAGCGTAAGCATGTTTGTCCGCTTGGGCGCGCAAGGCGCGAACGGCCGGACCTTTTCCAGTGTTTAGCATCCGCATTTGGATGTATGTTTTGTCTATATTATGACCCATTTCGCCGCCTAAGGCATCGATTTCTCGAACCACGACGCCTTTAGCTGGACCTCCCACAGACGGATTACATGGCATAAAGGCCACCATATCTAAATTGATTGTTAAAAGCAGCGTTTTGCTGCCCATGCGAGCGGATGCTAAGGCCGCTTCTGAGCCTGCGTGCCCTGCTCCGACTACGATTACATCATACGATTCTGCTTTAAATTGATTCATCGACTCTTCCTTTCTATTTTCCTAAACAAAATTGACTGAATAATTGGGTGATTAGTTCGTCTTGAACACTGTCACCGACGATTTCACCTAAAAAGTCCCAGCAACGTGTCATATCCATTTGAACGAGATCCACAGGCATTCCAGCTTCGATTCCTCGAATCACTTCATCTAATGCGAGCGCTGCTTGATCTAGTAAAGCAATGTGACGGGTATTGGATACATAGGTTGCATCTTTTTCTCCAGTTTGTCCACCGAAGAAAAGATCAGCGATTTTTAATTCCAACTGTTCCATCCCTGTGTTAGATAAGACTGACACAGGTAAAATTTCTTCATTATTAACAAGTTGTGTTAATTCTTCTCGATTTAGTTGAGTAGGTAAATCCATCTTATTCAGTAGGATCACTCGTTTTAATCCGTCTGTTGCTATCAATAATTGACGATCTTCTGCTGTTAGTGGTTCATTTTGATTCAAGACCAATAAAATCAAATCAGATTCAGCTAATGCTTTACGGCTACGTTCCACACCGATCCGCTCTACGATGTCTTCCGTTTCTCGGATACCTGCTGTATCGATCAATTTCAATGGAACGCCACGGACGTTGACATATTCTTCGATCACATCACGCGTTGTGCCAGCGATATCTGTTACGATGGCTTTTTCTTCACGTAATAAATGATTCAATAAGCTTGATTTCCCAACATTTGGACGACCGATGATCGCCGTACTTAATCCTTCACGCAGAATTTTTCCTTGTTTAGCTGTTGTTAGTAACCCTTCGATCTGGGCTTTAACAAAACCTGCTTTTTCAAGTAATAATTTAGTCGTTAATTCTTCCACATCATCATATTCGGGATAATCGATATTTACCTCAACTTGAGCTAATGTTTCTAAAATTTCTTGTCTTAAAGAACGAATTAAGGAAGATAAATTTCCATCTAATTGATCCAAAGCCACGTGCATCGCTCGGTCTGTTTTCGCCCGAATCAAATCCATCACAGCTTCTGCTTGTGACAAATCCATTCGACCATTTAAGAAGGCTCTCTTTGTAAATTCACCTGGTTCAGCTAAACGTGCGCCTTCTCTTAATAATAGCTGCAATAATTGGTTCACAACGACGATCCCACCGTGACAGTTGATTTCCACCACATCTTCTCTAGTAAATGTTTTTGGTGCCCGCATCACTGAAACCATCACTTCATCCAGCAAGCTATCATCTTTGGGATCAAGGATGTGCCCATAATGGATTGTATGTGTGGGAACCTCTAACAATTGTTTACTTCCAGATTGGTAAACTTTATCGGCAATCTTGATTGCTTCATCACCGCTTAAACGAACAATGCTGATTGCTCCTTCACCAGGCGGTGTTGAAATTGCGGCGATTGTATCGAACTCTAGCGTTATTTGTTGCATGATTAACTTCCTTTCATTGATGGATTGAGATGTTTTTTGCGTAATAATTACTATGTATGAAGCCATTTTTGGCTACAAAAAAAGCGCCCACTCCACCCCTTATTTTTTCAGGTTGGATCTAGCACTTTCACTGCGTCAATTCCTATTAATTTCATGACATAGAATAGCATATTTTTTATTTTTTCGCAACATTGTTTATTTAAGAAGGTTGTTCTTTAACTTTGCATTTATTTTACATTCTCTTTAAAATAAACGTAACAAGAGGAGGAGGTTCTTAACTGCTGTTCCAATGATTATTCAGATTTTATGTGACTGAGTGAACGTGGCTAAGGAATTAACATTTTTGTCTATTATTTCCTTAGCCACTTTAACAAATATTCCAAATTAAAGGGAATTTCGTTCGAAAGATGCCCCAGTGTACCTGTTTTATTACTTCTAAAAAGAACAGTTCGTTTACTTTTCATAACAGTAACTATTTTAAAATATCTATTATATCTTTTTTAGCCGCTTCAGAAGCTGGGACAACTGAAAATAGCAAACCAATTGCTGAAGATACCCCAAGAGCAAGTATAATTGTAAAAATATCTATAGTTACAGTTATCTTAAGTAATGCGCCAAGAGCATAAGCAAATGACATTCCACAAAAATAACCAATAAGTCCTCCTGAAATCGTTAATGTTAACCCTTCTAGTAAAAATTGAATCCTGATAGAATTTTTTGTTGCTCCTAAAGCACGACGAATCCCAATTTCTTTTGTTCGTTCAGAAACAGAAGTATACATCATGTTCATTACACCAACTCCCGCAATAAGCAAGGATATACCAGCAATTGCTGTAACGAAATACGTAATTGTACTTAAAACCGATCCAATCCCTTTAGTAAGTTTGCCTGTGTCAAATATCTGGTAGTCCCCAAATGTACTCATACTACCCTTTCCTGTCAAATGTCCGATAACATCTGAAGCTACTTCATCTAGCTTTACGCCTTCATTTAAAGTAATTGTTATACTAGATTTATTTTTTTCTTCACTAAAGTAATAAGTATACGTATTGAGAGGAATTTGAATATTATTCTCTGATATAGAAAACATCTCGGCTTGATCTATCCCCTCATATATACCTACAATCCTAAACAGCTGATTATCAATCTCAACACTTTGATTTAATGCATCTGGCACATAACCAAAAAGTTCACTAGCAAGAGTAGAATCAACTAAGGCTACTTTTTCTAGAATAGCGTTATCAAATGACGTCAGAGTCCTGCCATATTTCACTTTTTTACCATTTTCTTTAATTAGTTCTATTTGTTGATCTTTTTTCTTTTCTCTTACATAAATTTCTTTTGATATACTATTTCCTTCATTTTTAGTATAATTTACGTTTTCGACACCCTGAACCCCTTTTACTATCGTCAAATCTGAATCTTGAAAAAAATTTGTATTCATTGAATAAATATTAGATTCATATGGTTTAAAATTAATCAGAATCTCAATCTTTTTTGAGTTATTTTTCGTTAGATTTCTTATCATATCTTTTTCAAATCCACGACCAATTGATAGTATAGTAATAACTGAAGAAATACCTATAATAATTCCAAATATTGTTAATATACTACGTTTAGGACTGTTTTTAATAGCTCTAAAAGCTGAACGCCAATTAACATAGAAGTTCATGTTTATAGCTCCTTATCATCAATAATTGCTCCATCTCTAATCTTAATCAGTCTATGACAAGAAGTAACTACTTCTGGATCATGAGTCACAATAATGATCGTGACCCCATGCTTTTGATTCAAATGAACAAATAAATCCATAATTTCCTTGGATGTTTGTGTATCTAACGCTCCAGTTGGTTCATCAGCAATAATAAACTCGGGATTGTTGATTAATGATCGAGCAATGGCCACACGTTGTTGCTGTCCCCCAGATAATTGCTTCGGGTATTTATACATTTTTTCTTTCAGACCGACTTTTACTAGCATCTGTGAAACTTTATTTTTCACTTTCGAAATATTATAACCTCCATAAAGTAATGGCAATTCAATATTTTCAAATACAGTATTATTTTCAATCAAACTAAAATTTTGAAAAACAAATCCTACTGTCTGATTACGCAATTTAGATAACTTATTATCATTAGTAATCATAAACGACTCACCTTCAAATAAATATTGTCCCTCAAACTTCTGATCAATAAAGCCCAATACATTAATTAAAGTAGACTTCCCTGAACCAGAAGGACCCATTATCGCAATCATCTCGCCTCTCTTAACTCGTAAATTAATATTTTTTAAAACATGATGATGTTCCTCTTCATTCTTGTAATACTTGTTAATACCGATTAGTTCAATCACTTTTTTTCACTTCCTGACCCTGCTTTAAATTTTTGTCAGGATTAACCACAATTTGATCTTTCTCTTCCAAACCCTCTTCAACTATATAGTTTTTTTCTCCCTCTTTAACTTTAACTTTTTTCTTGTACACTTTACCTGACTTATATAAAAAAATAAACGTTCTTTCACTTTGCTTGAGAATACTTTTTTTAGGGATCTCTAACGTATCACTTGGTATTACAATTTGAACCGTATATCCATAATTCAAATTTTCCTTAGGTGCTACTGTAAACGAATAATTGGAGACAGTATTTTTATCAGCTGACTGTGCCTTGTCACTTGAAAATGTTTCAGGCAATTGATCAATCATTGTAATAACCCCGGTTATTTCTTTTTTTTCACTCATGGGTCGGATAGTAACTTGCTGATCTTTCTTTATTTTTTTGTAATCATATTCGGTTACGGTTCCTTTAATGATTGTTTCTGGGCTAACAATTACCGCATACGGAACACTTGAATCCGCACGACCTTTCTCATCAACATGAACAATCCCAGATATCGCAGATGTAACAACTTGTGTTACTTTTTTTTGAGATTGTTCAATAATCGTATTCGTACTAGATAATTCAACGCCTGTACTTTCTAATGCTTGTGTCGCCTGTACAACTACATCTTTTTGTGCTTCTAGCGCTTGTTGGCTTTGTTCAACTTTTAACTCCAGTTCAGATTTTTTCGCTTCAAATTCATGACTTTTAGTGTCAACACTATCACGTTGACTTTCAGCAATAGTTAATCTGTCTTGTAATTCTTGTTGCTTTAGAACAGCACGATCTAAATTTTCTTGTGCATTAGAAACTGCCAAATGTAATTTATCTAAAGATTGTGCATGTTCGGTCGCTTGATTTTCAACAGCAGCATTTTGGTAAGTCGCAATAACATCTTTCTCTTTAACTTCCTGACCATCTACCACAGACAAATTAGTAATGACTCCTAAAGATGAATCTAAAAAAAGATTACTTATTCTTGCTGGTTGAACTAATCCTTTGAAATGTATTGGTTCTGCCTTTTTAATGACTTCAATTTGATAGATATTCTCATGATAATCACTCTTCTCTGCTGTTGATTTGTTAAAAATAGTAACTATAGTCATTAATAGAACAGCAATAATAACAATAATCAATGATGTATACCTATTTTGTTTCATTTTTTCCACTTATTTAAGTCTCCTAATTCAATTTAATTGTGACAACTAAAAACTACGTTTTCGGATACTATCAAAATTTTATCTATACGTATTTTAAAGAGAATTTTATAATGTAAGTAAATAGTTTACTAATCATGGTTATCTTGAGTTTAATACTTTTTCTAGCTATTAATATTTCAATATCTTATTTAAATATTAAAAATCTCTTTCCCCTCCTCCAAACCAACCACCTAGCCACGAATGAATTGTTGACATACTTCTCACCTCCTGAAATTATTTTACTAGTAAAATTCTAAAAAGAATCGATCTATTTTTAGAAATAGCATACTTTTTATGAAAAAACTAAACCAATAACATAATTAGCAACCACTAAAATCACCTTTGCTATGGCTAATCCTTTAGTTGCCTGAAAATTTTTATTTGAAGAATAAAAAAGATAAACGAACAAAATAAAGTCTAGAATAGGCATAAGCAGGGTTACCAATGGTACAGATAAAAAATTGATGAATAGTAGACTTAATGTGTTAACTACGATATTTGTGAGCAATAAGGAGATAAAAATTTGATCATTATATTCCTTTTCATTTTTATAAAACAGCTTAAATAATATTTTGATAAAAAAATAAGTAGCAAGAAGCATTAATAATATAAAAGGAATTATTATTATTACTACAAAGAACAAAAAAGAAGCTTGAGATATGTCTAGGCTTTCTTTAGCTTGTATAAGAATATTGTTTACCTTTTGATTTTTCTGCGCCAGATTAAACGTTAGAAATATATATGACAATATATAAACACACACCATTACAAATTTTAATCCTAAATTTTTGGATTTTTCAGACAATTGAAATCCCCTCCTTATTCATAGTAATTTTTGTATACGATAAATTGTTAGATGAGGGCAACTCGTTATGTGTAACAACAATAGCACATGTTCCTTCAGAAGTTCTTTTATCCAAAAGATCATAAAAGATATCTCTTGACTCTTTATCAATATTTGCTAATGTCTCATCTAATACAATTATATCCCAGTGATCTTTTATAAATAACAAAGAACAACCTATCTTCATTTGCATTCCTAATGAAGCATTTCTAGCTAGTACGTTCAATTGCTTCTTTCCATAAATATGAGTTAAATTCTCTGTATTCAAAACAACTCCATGAAGCTTATGAATCAATTCAATATTCTCTATAACAGTCAAGTAATTAAACCCAACGGACTTATCAGTCAAATATAAAATTTTTTCTCCATTAACCTTCATGGTTCCCTCTTCGAATGTTTCTATGCCACATATACTTCTTAAAAATACACTCTTACCAATACCATTTTGACCCGTAAAAAAATATAAATTTTGACTCAATTCTAAGTACTTTATCGAGAACATGACAGTTTGATCCTTATATGTCTTCACAACATCTTTTAAAAGAATTTTGGCTTCTTTCAATTAAATAACTCCTTCCAAGATACCGGACACTACAATCACTAAAATTGAACATAAGTATATTTTATAATTCTCTTTCATAAAACTTATTATTATTCCTATTTTTCTATATTTCCACAGTAAATAAAATTTATATACTGAAAGAAATGAATATAGTAGGAGATTAGGAAGCTCAATCCACCCATGTACAACTATTAATTTAAATGTGGCAACAGTTCCTATCAATTGATTAGATACGTAGATTTGCAATACATTCATAAAAATATCCATAAATACAAGCAACGGTGCAACAATAAAGAGCAATTGGAACTGAATAAAATTCTTTATATTATTAGCTATAATTTCTTTAGAATAAGCCCACCCTCTAACTCTGTATTCAACAATCTCTGTTCCAGATGAAATAGGCATAACCAGTTGAAAAAAAAAATAAACCATTATCGAAATAATAATAATTGATAACGACCATAAAAAATATTTATAGATGAATTTCATAGAAGATACTCCTAAATCAAATAATGGTTTTTTAATAAAAATAATGCATATAAACCTACAAAAATAACAAACTGGCTTAATCCATTATTCTTTTTTGAATTCGTTTTAATGCTTTTTACATAAAAAGTATAGTAAACATATGACAATAACAAAGTAACTACTATCAAAACAACAGAACCTAATATGGAATAATCTTTTATAGGAAGTAACAACATCACAGAATAAATAATTCCACTATAAAAATATCTGCTTAATGTATAGTACTTAAAGTTTGATACACCTAATTTTTTATAAAAATAGTACATACTAGCTTGCTGATGAATATCTTTAAAAAAACCATCTGTTATTAATTCAAACTCCAAAATACAAAGAAATACAAAGAAATCTATTCCTGTAACTATTTTAAAGTTAAATAAACTCATTATTTGAACAACAACTATAATTACTATGTATTCTAATTTTTTTATGAGCGGTAACCTGACTAGGTATTTTAACAAATAATTCATTTTAATTATTTGTCTTTCCTTAACTGGAGCACTATATTTGTTTCTATAGCTTCGCTTTACATACAGGTCAGCTCTGTTCAGCATAAATGAAAATAGTACTAAAATAGTACTCAGGATCAGTAATGATAAAAAATCATTTTTATACCACATCGAGACAACAGTTAAAACAAAAACCATTGATAAAATAGCATGAGCATCTAATAATCTAGCCGTTAAAATTGTCAAATTAATGATAATTGATAAAAGAATTGCCACAGTCATTGATGGAGAAAATAGAATAAAGAGTACATTATATGGTATAACCAACAATAATAATAAATTATCAGATAACTCCGCAAAAAAAAGATATTTATTTAATACTTTATTAGAATACATAAAGTGTTGTATCTGACTGTTATAAAAGTTTTGACGAATTTTCGGATAATTATATTCCAAGAGTAAAAAATTGACAAATAAAAAATAAAAACTTTCGCTTATCAAATTTCCAACAAAAGCTAAGATAAAAGATGAAAAAAAAGCTAAGACTCCTAATACATAAAGTATTATAGGATCTTCAAATTTACTATTTAATAGACGAATAAAAAATTGCATAATTTTAACTCCAATTTACTAATCTTTGTATACTAACATTTCATAACAAGCTCTACTCTGAAAATTGAAATATTATGAAGAAAGGTTGAAATAAGTTTATTTCAACCTTCATTTTTTAATTACCACGCTGCCGCTGCTGCTTTCCCGTATCTTTGTGCTAATGCTTTCGCAGAAGCTAAAATTGCAACACCTATGCCACCTCCGCCTATTACAGCTGCAACAATGCCTACCACAGCCCAGATGCTTCCTGCTGCTGAAATAATATCAATGACTTTCTTTGAAGCATAGATATTAAGTCCTAAAGTAGAGGATAAAAATGCTGGCTGTACGCTAACTGCTAAGCATGCGCAAAGTGCTACTGCAGCACCAATCACAAAAACATTCAGCTTATAGTTTGTTTTATCTTTCATATTATCACCTCCCTTGTATTTACATTAACATCCATCCATCTATAGGGCAATGTTTTTTTAACTAAAAATAATTAATTTTAATCCTTGAGTTACATTTAACGTTTTTAATATAGTGATTTTAATTGTCCCATATTAAAAAAAATCGCTTTAAATATGGAACCGACACTGTAAACAATTGCTATATTTGAAAAAAATATGTAGCATATCAAGGGACATCATTCGCAGAAATATTCGCCTATAGTACTGTAGTTCAGTTTTCTCATACTAATAATAGGTTGATCAATAGAATAAAAAAGCGGATAACAGTTGGCTTTACCCGCTTTTTTAACTAAACTATTGTATGAAATGCGCCAGCTAACATCCCTATAAAAAGAACTAGCACCCAAACCCAACGCGTCCAAGCATCCTTATTTTCTTCTTTGATTGCGGCTAACCTTAAACGTAGGTTTTCATTTTCCAGTTCTAATTCTTCGACTCTGTTTGTTTGATTATTCATAATAATTTCTCCTTAATAGTTGATAAACTTATTATGCAGGAGATTTATCATTTTCGTTAGATTATGTTGTCATCATCTAATATGAGTTTTGTCATGTAGCTTGATATAGATAAAATAAAAAAACCTGATTCTAAAAGAACCAGGCTGGAAGAAGCACAAATGCTCCAACTACTTTATCATCGTATTTTGTACGTTGATAAGAATGATTTCGTTTAAAATATACTTTGTTTCATAGTATTTGTCAATGTGTTTTTTAGTGCTGTACCGTGATTTCAACAAAAAATGACCCTTTAAAAAATTGCTTTTTTAAAGGGTCATCAACTTTATTATTAATATTTTTTAACTGGTTCAACAACTAGGTAACGATAAGGTTCATCGCCTTCTGAGTGCGTTTTGATATGGTCATCTTTGCTTAGCGTAAAATGAATTTGCTTTCTTTCAAATGCTGGCATCGGTTCTAGAAAAACTGGACGCCCTGTTTGTTTAACCTTCTCTGCTGTTCTTTCCGCTAAACGCTGTAAAATCGCTTGGCGTTTTTCACGATAATCACCAACATTTACCACTACAGACAATTTATTCTTAGCAGCACGATGAACAAAAACTTGTGCTAAATATTGCATCGCATTTAAAACTTTTCCGTGTTTCCCAATCAAAATCCCTTGTTTATCTGTATCTAAATGGAAAACCAATAATCCATCTTTACGTTCTAAACGGACTAAAGCTGGTGCATTCAATTCTTTTGAGATCGCGGTTAAATACATAGCTAACTCAGTGATTGCTTCTTCATCTTCTAGGTTTTCCAAGACTTTTGTTTCTGAGGGATCAGCCTTATGCACTAATAATTCTTCAAAAGCTGTCTCAGCTTTGACTTCCTCATCAGTCACAATGATATCTTCAACTGTCTCTTCAATGGCTTCTGCGATTTGTTCACTGACTGTAGGTTCAATTGATACTTGAGCAAATTTTTTACCAAAACCCAAGAACCCCTTTTTAGCATCTGTGATCACGTTGATCTCTACATCTTCTTTTGACAAATTCAGTGCGTGCAACCCTTTATTT
The DNA here is from genome assembly GCF_050545135.1 of Enterococcus sp. AZ170. Lineage (NCBI taxonomy): Bacteria > Bacillati > Bacillota > Bacilli > Lactobacillales > Enterococcaceae > Enterococcus > Enterococcus sp. AZ170. The sequence continues at coordinate 3,512,867 of NZ_CP172947.1, forward strand.
GTTGCTTCTTCAATTGTGTTTCCCTCATAAACCGGCATCTGGAAAACCTCCTTTTATTTTTTCTTATTTTTTTTCTTAGGATTCATTGCTTTCTTCAATGCTCGCTCGCGTTCTTTTACTTGTCGCTCTGCTTCTGCTCGTTCTTTGCGGATTTTGAATGGATTGTTGATCAATAAAGTTTGACCTACTTGGAAAGCATTTGAAACCACCCAGTAAAGAGATAGTCCACTGGCTAAGCTCATCCCCATCACAAAAATCATAACGGGCATGACAAAATTCATGATTTTCAATGAAGCATTTGATTCGATTTGACTCATACTTGTTAAATAACTGCTGGCAAATGTAAAGACTGCCGCAAGAATCGGTAAAATTAGATAGGGATCGGGTTGACCTAAATTCAACCACATGAAACTTCCTTGCTTCAATTCTGGAACGCGAGAAATGGATTGATATAACGCCATCATGATTGGCATCTGAATCAATAATGGTAAACAACCTGCATATGGGTTTACATTATTTTCTGCATATAGTTTTTGTTGTTCTTCACGGAATAAACGTTGTGTTTCTGGATCTTTTGATGAATATTGTTTTTGTAGCGCTTTTAATTTAGGTTGTAATTCTTGTGTTTTGCGCATACTTTTGGTTTGGAAATGCATCAATGGTAATAAGATAATCCGAATCACTAATGTAAATAGGATGATCCCAACACCTGTATTTGCTGAAATGGATAAAAATTTAATTGCTTCAGCGAAATAATAGACAATATAGCGATCCCAAATTCCTGTACTACTCTCGTTAATCGGAGCTGTTCCACAGGCAGATAATACAAAAACAAGCGTTACTAAACCTGCCATCAATAATAAGCGTTTATACTTCTTCACAAAACTGTTCCTCTCTTATTTCAAAATTTTTGCAAGTTTTAAAACATGCTTGATATTACTATGAACTTCTTCAGATGTTAACTTGTCGATACCTGGTCGTGCAATAATAATAAAATCGCACATCGGATCGATTGATTCTTTCAATTGGTAGATCGATGTACGGATTTTACGCTTTACAGCATTTCTAACTACGGCATTACCGATTTTCTTCCCGACGGAAATTCCGACCCGAAAATGTTTTTGTTCCGGTTTTTCCAATACGTATACAACAAATTTTCGATTTGCGCAAGACTGTTTATGCTGAAAGACAGTTTGAAATTCTTTCTCTTTTTTTACTCTATAGGATTTCTTCATCTGCATCCCTTTGTTTCTTTCTATCGTTCTTTTTTACTCACTCTATAATAATAGCATATTTCGGTCATTTTTTTTCAAATTTCAGGGAAAATATCCAGAGATTTTAGTATTAATGACTTCAAATTCATATAGTATCATTTTTTTGCTTTTTTTTCACTTTATTTCTTGTTGTAGCGAAATACTTTTGGAAAAATCACTTGCTGCATTTTCTGTTTTTTTAGCAATTCACTAATTAGATTGCTACGCTTCTTAGATATAGCTATTCCTGTTCATCATCCACTCTGGCTAAGCTCCTTAAGCTCGGTTTTTCTAGCTATTTACTTCTCTGCTTTTTATTAAAGTGCTATCTTGATGTAGTGATTCTCTACTTAGGTAACTTCGCTCACTATGTTCGCCAAGTATTATTCATCATCCACTCTGGCTAAGCTCCATGAGCTCAGTTTTTTTCTAGCTATTTACTTTCTCTGCTTTTTATTAAAGTGCTATCTTGATGTAGTGATTCTCTAGTTAGGTAACTTCGCTCACTACGTTCGCCAAGTATTGTTCATCATCCACTCTGGCTAAGCCAATCGTGGTGATTCACAACAAAAGAACCCTTTATTATTTCCACACATACATTGTGAAGATAATAAAGGGTTCTTAGTTTGAACTTGATTCGTTATTTAAAATCAACATAGATTATGCTGAAATAACTTTTCTGCCTTTACGACGTCTGCTCGCTAATACGTTGCGACCATTTTTTGTGCTCATGCGTTTACGGAAACCGTGAACTTTTTGACGTTTGCGTTTGTTTGGTTGATACGTTCTTTTCATCTCTTGTTCCACCTCCTGAAATTGTAACTATCCATCAATACATAGACATACTTTGATAGTATACCTAGTATTGGGTATATTTGTCAATAAATTTTAAGAAATTAATTTTTCCACTTAACGAAATAAGTTATCCACAAAATAAAAAACATTCGGGATAACTTGTGGATAGTTTTTTTTAAGCAGCACATTTCATTTTTAGTTTTCTCCACACTTTTACACAAAAAAACAGGTTGTTAAAAAGTTATACACATCCTATTTTTAAGCTGTGCATAACTTTGCGAAAAGTCTGTATTCCTTGGATTTGTTTTGCAGAACGTGCTGTGGATAAATAAATTTTTGATGAGAAATCCACCGTTTATTCTCTCTTTGTGGATAAGTTTATAACCCTCTGTGAATTTTTTTTCCACAATTCACAATTTGCCTGTGGAAAAAGTTCCGAAAAAATGCTAAAATTCTATTTGCTTATCTATTTATATTTATTCTGCTTTTTATATACAAAAATTTATTTCGTTCTTCTGAAAAAGTGCTCGTTACGCTTTTATTTCTATACTAGCTGCACAAGCCAGCTTTTCAGAAAAAAGAGAACCTATGAATAAGGCAAAAAACACCTTCGTCATATTTTCCTATTTTTCTGTCAGAGCTAAGCGGCTTGTTTCGCTTTTAAACTAAGGAGGTCACCAT